>CAVYLN010000003.1:0-15617 GCA_963769435.1 uncultured Actinomycetota bacterium | reverse complement strand
AAGATGGTTCACAACGGTATCGAGTACGGCATGATGGCCGCGTACGGTGAGGGCCTGAACATCCTGAAGAACGCCAACGAGGGCAAGCGCACCGGTACCGCCGATGCCGAGACCGCCCCGATGGAACACCCGGAGTACTACCAGTACGACATCAATGTCGGCGCTGTCAGTGAGGTGTGGCGTCGGGGATCGGTGATCGCATCGTGGCTGCTCGACCTGACTGCGATCGCGCTCGTGGACAGTCCCGACCTCGAAGAGTACGAGGGGCGTGTCTCCGACTCCGGTGAGGGTCGGTGGACTTCCATCGCGGCCATCGACGAGGGGGTACCGGCACCGGTCCTCACCTCCGCGCTCTACTCCCGGTTCGACTCACAGGGCAACGCGGCGTTCGCGAACAAGGTTCAGTCGGCCATGCGCAAGCAGTTCGGCGGGCACGACGAGAAGAAGTAGCAGCCGGGCAGCCAGCGCCGCTCAGACCACGCCGAGCAGTGCGTCGATGGCCCGCGACATCAACCCCGGCCCGCCGGGGTCGTCACCGCCGCGCAGTTCCTGTTCCCTGGCCCAACCGTCCACGATCGTGAGTGCTCGCACGGTGTCGAGGTCGTCGGCGAGTGCCTGGACCAGTTCATCGACGGCTCTACCCGCATCGGGCCCGGTCGGCCGCGACAGCGCGGTTCGCCAGCGCCGGAGCCGGGCGGTGGCCTCGTCGAGCAACTGCGCTGACCACGCCCAGTCCTCCCGGTAGGACTGGGCCAGGATCGCCAGCCGCACCGCCATGGGTTCCGTTCCAGCCTCGCGCAACCGCGAGACGAACACGAGATTGCCCAGCGACTTGCTCATCTTGGCGCCCTCGTACGACACCATCGGGGCATGCACGTAGGCGCGTGCGAAGGGCCAACCCTCCAGGACCTCACCCTCGGCCGCACTCATCTCGTGGTGCGGGAACACCAGGTCCCGGCCACCTCCCTGCACGTCGAAACCCGGTCCCAGCAGGTCGAGTGCGATGGCGGCGCACTCGATGTGCCATCCGGGGCGACCGGGTCCGAGCTCGCTGCCCCACGACGGCTCGCCGACCCGTGGAGCTTGCCACAGCAGTGGATCCAGCGGGTTCCGCTTGCCCGCACGCTCCGGATCGCCGCCGCGTGCGCGTGACTTCTCGAGCATGTCTGGGTCGGACAGGTGGCTGACACTTCCGAAACGGGCGGCCGAGCTCACTGAGAAGTAGAGATCCTCGTCCACCAGATACGCCGCGCCGGCGTCGCGCAGTTCCGCGACCCTCTGCGCGGCCAGATCGACCGTCTCGACGGCCCCGACCAGATGGGTGGGCGGGAGCACCCGCAGGGCCACCATGTCGTCGCGGAACCGCTGGATCTCGAACTCCGCGAGTTGCCGCCAGTCGACGCCGTCCCTGGCGGCACGCTCCAGCAGCGGATCGTCAACGTCCGTGACGTTCTGCACGTACTGAACAGTCCGTCCGGTGGCCAGCCAGAACCGGTGGATCGTGTCGAAGAGGACGTAGGTTGCGGCGTGGCCGATATGTGTCGCGTCGTACGGGGTTATGCCGCACACGTACATGCGCGCCTCCAGCCCCGGTGACAGCGGCTTGACTGCGGCGGTGGCCGTGTCGAAGGCCGTCAGATCGGCGTGAAGCGGGGGCAACGGAGGGATCGCTTCAGCGGGCCAAGAACGCACCACGCCAGCCTAATGGGGCACCACCGAGGCGCGACCGGTGGCCGTTTGTCCGCGTGACCGCCCCTTAGATCAGCGGCCAGGGAAGAGCTGGCCACTGCCCGCCGGGCAGCGGGAAGTCCCCCGCATCGAGAAGGGCGCGCGCGCGATGGCGGGCCGCCGTCACCTCAGTGTCAGTCAGCCAGCGTCCCAGCCGGTCGAACTCCGGGAGCACGGTTTCCACGGCCTCCAGCAGATCAACCGGGACCGGCGAGCCGGCTTTGCCCCAGAGCACCGTGCGCAGTTTCGGCTCCTCGTGGAACGTCACTCCGTGGTCGATGCCGAACAGGCCTGTCGCATCCCGCAACAGGTGGCCGCCCTTGCGGTCCGCGTTGTTCGCGATCACGTCGAAGACGATCATCCGCAGGGTCTGCTCGTCGTCGCGGTGGGCGACCACGACCGGGCCGTCGGGGGTTTCCGCGTCGACCACCGGCACCCAACCTGCAGGTACCTGCCCGGGCGGAAAGATCCCGATGTCCATGTCGCCGTCCACCCACCGTTGCACGATCCCCGGACCCGCCGGGCCGTCGTCACGCCACACGGTGTCGGGTACCAGCCCCCATCCGAGGAGATCGTCCAGTTCGGCCGCGGCTGCCTCTCTGCGGCTCAACGTCCCAGCCGGGAAGTCCCACAGGGGGCGCTCCCCCGACTGTGGCTTGTAGACGACCCTCGCAGGACCCCCCGGGGACGCGATGCTGCACAGAAGTGCGTTGTTCGACGAGTCCGGCAACCTGCCGAGGACGCGTAGACCGCCGTCCAGGAAGTTCGAGGCCCCAGTCATGTCACGTGGCGGCGATATCCATTGGCGCGGGGGCAGATGTGTCCGTCGGGATCTATCGGGAGGTGACAGAACGGGCACTGCGGCCTGCCGGCGGCGACCACCCTCCCGGCCCTCACGGAGAAGGCCAGAGCGTCCAACGGTGTCATCTTGACCCGTAGCGTGTCCGGTCCGGATCCATCGTCGCCGATGTCAGGGACGTCGTCGCTGTCCGACTCGGCGTGGGCCTCGATGATCACCGACTCGTCGGCAGGGTCCCAGCCGATCCCCATAGAGACCACCCGGAACTCCGGCTCGATGGGTTGTGTGAGGGCGTCGGTGTCGATCAGTTCCTCATCGACCTCCTCCGGGATCTCCACCCCGGCACGGCGCACCTGATCGAGCAGTTCCACGACCTTCTCCGCGAGCACGGACGCCTGCTCCTTCTCGCACACCACGCTGACCGGATCGGGGTCACTGACCTGCAGGAAGAAGGTCCTGTCCCCCGGCTCACCGACCGTGCCCACGACGAATCGCTGCGGATGCGAGAAGGTCAGAATCCGGCGGGTCACGGGCTCGACCCTACTGCGAAGTGCGGCCACCGACGACCGCGTCGGAGCCTTTGTCGTCGGGTTTACGCGCTAGGCGAATCGCGCCCGTGTCGTTGATCCTCTCGACGAACGGCCGCTTCGGGGTGTAGTGGACAACACTGAGCGACGCGGTGTCCACGACGATGCGCTGGAAGTGGTCCAGGTGCACACCGAGAGCGTGGGCGAGGATCGCTTTGATGACGTCGCCGTGGGACACCACCCACACGAACGCGTCCGGGTTGTCGGCCACGAGCCTGTGAATCCCGTGGTTGGCGCGGTGTGCCATCTGCGCCATGGTCTCCCCGGCCGGGAACTGCGCGGCCGACGGCATCCACTGCACTATCTCCCAGGCCGGTTCGCTGGCCAGTTCGCTGAGGGCCGCTCCGCTCCAATCGCCGTAGTCACACTCCGCGAAGGCATCATCCACGACGGCCTGCGCACGCCCGGCCACCACGAGGTCCGAGGTCTGCCGTGCCCGCAACTGAGGGCTGGACACGAGCAGATCCAGTGGGACGTTCTCCAGTCGTCGGCCGAGGTCGAGCGCTTGATCGCGGCCCACATCATCGAGTGGGCTGTCGCTGCGGCCGGCAAGTACACCATCGACATTGGCCACGGATCGCCCATGACGGATCAGCAGAACGGTAGTCACGTGGCTCACAATAGGGCGAGTAGGGCACACTGCGAACGTGATCCGCGGCATGGGTTTGTACCTGAAGGGCCATCTCGTCGACGCCGCGAACAGTGCGCAGGTGGCCGGCGAGATCCCCGGGGACGCGGCTGGACTGCGCAGCAGCCTGGCCGACCTGTACACGGAAGCCCGCAAGGAGCCCGGCCAGTTCGTGTGGGTCGGGTTGTTCGAGCCCTCTCGTGCGGAGCTCAGCCTGGTCCAGTCCGTATTCGACCTCGACCAGTTGCAGGTCGAGGACGCGGCGAACCACCGGCAGCGTCCCAAGGTCGAGTTGGGCGACCGGGCGGCCCTGGTGATCATGAAGATCCTCTCGTACTACGAGCGGACTTCGGACGTCGAGACCGGTCAGATCTCCATCTTCCTCGGCGACCACTTCGTGATCACCGTCCGGTACGGACCACTCGGGGACATCACCGGAATCCGCCGTCGTCTTGAGGCCGACCCGGAGTTCCTCGCACACGGTCCGACCGCCGTGGCCCACGCGATCATGGACGCCACGGTCGACGGGTACCTGAGCGTGGCCGAAGAGGTCAACAAGGACATCGAGGAACTCGAAGAGTCGGTCTTCTCGCCCGAACGCACCAACGATGCCGAGATGATCTATCGGATCAAGCGGGAGAACCTCGAGATGCGCCGGGCGGTGAGCCCGCTGGTCGGCATGTCCCACGCCCTGGTCAGAGACGAGATCGGTGGTATCCCCGAGGACCTGCATCCGTTCTTCCGCGACCTCGGGGACCATCTGCTGCGCGTCGCCGACCAGTCGGAGACCAACGACCAATTGCTCATGACCCTGCTCATGGCCGCCACCTCCCAGCAGGACCTGCAACAGAACGCGGACATGCGCCGGATCAGTGCCTACGTCGCCATCGCCGCCGTGCCGACGATGATCGCGGGCATCTACGGAATGAACTTCGATTGGATGCCGGAGTTGCGCTGGCGATACGGATACGTGCTGGTACTGGCGCTCATGGGCGGGATCTGTTTCTCCCTGTACCGGGGATTCAAACGTTCCGGATGGCTGTGACCGGCCGCATGGCCGCCCGGTAGTGCCGGTCGTCCGGCCCCGCCCTACGTGGTGATCGTGCCGGTGGCCAGCAGCGCCATCACCAGGGCCCCGAGCCCGATGCGGTAGATCACGAACGGCAGGAACGAACCGTGCGACACGTACCGGATCAACCAGGAGATCACCGCATATCCGACGAAGAAGGCGATGACCGTCGCCAGGATCGTGGGCCCCCACGACACGTTCGTCTCGTCACCGATCTTCAGTGCCTCGTACAACCCCGAGACGACGACCGCCGGAATGGCCAGCAGGAACGCGTACCGCGTGGCCGACGGACGGTCGAAGCCGAGCATCCGTCCGGTGCTGATCGTGGCCCCGGAACGGGACACGCCGGGGATGAGCGCCAACGCCTGCCCGAAACCGAATATCAGGCCGGTGCGGGTCGTCAGATCGTCCAGAGACTTGTCCTGGGCCCCCCATCGGTCGGCGGCGCCGAGCACGAGTCCGAAGACGATCAGCACGGTCGCCACCAGCCAAAGGTTCCTGGCCGCCGTCTCGATCTGGTCGCTGAACACATATCCGAAGAACCCGATCGGCAGTGTCCCGATGATCACGTACCAGCCCATCCGGGCGTCGATAGACCCCCGCAGTTCCGGGGTGTACAGGGATCTGGTCCAGGTGGTGATGATCCGCCAGATGTCGCGGCGGAAGTACACAAGCACGGCGGTCTCGGTGCCAAGCTGCGTCACCGCGGTGAATGCCGCGCCCGGGTCACCCCAGCCCGCGATCGTGCTGACGATCAGCACGTGGGCGCTGCTGGATATCGGAAGGAACTCGGTCAGCCCCTGCACGATCCCCAGGATCAGGGCCTCGAAATACGAGATCGGGTCGTTCATCAGGCCAGGCCGGCGGCTTCCACCACCTCGGCCATCGTGCGCAGCGTGTCCAGTCGCTCCTGCAGGCTGCCCGCGTAGGTGGCAACCGTCAGCGTGGTCACTCCCGAGTCTGCATAGGCGTGCAGGCGTTCACGGACCCGCTCCGGCGGTCCGATCAGAGAGGTCTTGTCGATGAAGTCGAGCGGCACGGCCGCCATGGCCCCCATCTGGTCCTTCGCGAGGTACTTGTTCTGGATGTCGATCGCGGCCTCCTCGTAGCCCATCCGGGACGCCAACCGGTTGTAGAAGTTCTTCTCCCGGCTGCCCATCCCGCCGATGTACAGGGCCGAGTAGGCCCGCACCGGCATCGCACACGCTTCCAGGTCGTCGCCGAAGACCACAGGCACTGTCGGCACGACGTCGAAGTCCGCCATCGTCTTGCCCACCTTCTGGCGGCCGGTCTCGATGTTTGCCAGCAACTCCCCCGCGAACTCGGGGTTGTAGAAGATCGCCAGCCATCCGTCGAACATCTCGCCGGTGAGTTCCAGATTCTTCGGGCCGATGGCGGCCAGG
Source organism: uncultured Actinomycetota bacterium (assembly GCA_963769435.1). Lineage (GTDB taxonomy): Bacteria > Actinomycetota > Actinomycetes > S36-B12 > UBA10799 > JADKAV01. The sequence goes on along the minus strand of CAVYLN010000003.1, from coordinate 9,403 downwards.
TACATGGGGATCTCATCGCGCACCGGGTGGACAGTCAGTGTCAGTGCCTTACCCGGACCATCGGGCAGGGGCAGCGTGAAGAACTCGCCCTCGTACTGCAGGCGTTCACGGTGCAGCGCCTTGCGAACGATCTCGGTGTACTCCCGAGTGCGTGCCAGAGGTTTGTCGAACTTGACACCGTGCCAGCCCTCGGACACCTGCGGTCCGGAGACGCCCAGACCCAGCCGGAACCTTCCTCCCGACAGCGCGTCGAGGGTGGCGGCCGTCATCGCACAGTTCGCGGGCGTCCGTCCAGGGATCTGGAAGATCGCGCTGCCGACATCGATCTGCTCCGTCTGCGCCGCCACCCACGCAAGAACCGTGGCCGCATCAGAACCGTAGGCCTCCGCCGCCCACGCCACCGAGTAGCCCAAGCGGTCGGCCTCACGAGCCAGTGCCAGATTGTCCGCGTCGTTACCGGCGCCCCAGTACCCTAGATTCACTCCAAGTCGCATGCTCGGCAGCCTAGTCCCGCCCGTCGGCGTGACCACAATCGGTGGAGGCGAGGCCTCCGCTCTCGGGAGCGGTGAGGTGGGCATCGGGAGCCTTGCGCGTTTGTCCGGCCGTGCCAGGCCACACTCGGATACCTTTTGTTCGTGGAGATGCGATCTGTCGGCAGGAGCGGGTTGCGGGTCAGCCGGATCGGGCTGGGGACGATGACCTGGGGCCGCGACACCGATGAGCACGAAGCGGCGGAACTGCTGGACATGTTCCTGGGGGCGGGAGGAACACTCGTCGACACCGCCGATGTCTACGCCGATGGCGAGTCGGAGAAGATCCTCGGACGGCTGCTGGTCGACAGCGACCGTCGAGACGCGGTGGTGATCGCGACGAAAGCCGTCTCGCGGCCCACCAGCGAGCGCCGCTTCGACGCCTCGCGGGGTCACCTGCTGAACAGTCTCAACGGCTCTCTGCGACGACTCGGAGTGGATCACGTCGACCTGTGGCAGTTGCACGCATGGGATCCCCTGACACCGATCGAAGAGACCCTGAGCGCCGTGGATGCGGCCGTGTCGTCGGGAAAGGCGCGCTACGTCGGCATCAGCAACTACGCGGGGTGGCAGACCTCGCAGGTAGCAACCTGGCAGCGAGCCATGCCGAACGCAGCGGTCCCGGTCTGCTCACAGATGGAGTACTCGCTGCTCCAGCGCGGTGTGGAGCGGGAGGTCGTCCCCGCTCTGCGTGCACACGGCATGGGACTGCTCGCCTGGTCGTCGCTGGGCCGTGGTGTTCTCTCGGGGAAGTACCGATCGGGAATCCCCGCCGACTCCCGCGCCGGGAACCCGGTCTTCGCCAGCTTTGTGCAGCCGTACCTCACAGAGGCGGCGCGACGCATCGCGGACGCCACCGCGACTGCCGCCGACGGCCTCGGGGTCAGCCCTGCAGAGGTGGCACTGGCTTGGGTACGCGATCAACCCGGCGTCACCGCGGCGCTGGTCGGGACCAGGACCCTGGCCCAGTTGCGCACCGCTCTGGCCAGCGAGGAACTTGAGATCCCGTCGCAGATCGCACAAGCACTCAGCGACGTCTCGGCCCCCGCGATGTCCTACCCGGAGTTCGGCTGGAATCAGCGGGCCTGACGGACCCTTCACCCTCAACCGCCGCGTGACACCAGAATCAGCGGGCCAGCTCCCGCAGTCCTGCCAGCGGGATCTCCAGCCAGTCGGGACGGTTGCGGTACTCGTACACGGCCTCGTAGGCGGCCTTGTCGATCAGGTATGCCTGCAGAAGGGGCCCGTCGGCGGGGTCGCTGCCGGCCGCACTCAAGTAGCCGGCACGAAAGGCGTCGCAGCTCTCTTGTGCCCAGGTCCTGGCGCGCAGACGGTCTCCATCGAAGTGCCACGCGGCGTACGCGAACGATCGCATCATGCCGGCGACATCACGGCAGCGATGATCCAGGACGCGACGCGATGCCAGATCGGCGCCCGGCTCGCCCTCGAAGTCCAGGATTCGCCACCCACCGGCGGTACGGAGCACCTGACCGAGATGGAGATCCCCGTGCACCCGCTGCACGGTCACCTGCGGGATCTCTCGGATGCGCTCGATGCGTTCGTGAAGTCGCGGCAGTAGCGCAGCCAACTCCGCGACGACTTCTCCGGCAATGCGCAGTCGGCGTTGAAGGCGGTCGGCCAGTTCATCCACTTCAGCGCGTCCCAGGGACACAGTGGGAAATGCGGCCGCGAGTTCATCGTGCACCAGGGCCGTCGCCAGACCGAGCGACTCGGCCTCTGGGGCGAACTCCAGCGCCTGCCGCGAATGGTGTCCTGCAAGGGCCCAACCGTCCACAGCGTCGGGGAAGAACTCACTGATCATGGCCAGGTGGCCATGGACCGCCTGCCCTGACGGGTCCGGCCAACCACCGTTGATCCATCCCAGGATCTCAGCGACTCCGGCACTCCCCATTCCGGCCAATGCTGCGTGCACCTCGACGTCGGGATTGATCCCAGGAACGAGAATCCGGAAGAACTTCACGAGCGCCTTGTCGCCGATCACCACTGAGGTGTTGCTCTGTTCAACGGTGAGAACACGGTGTTTCCCATCGACCGGTGGTGGCCGGCGCCACTGCGTCTGCGGATGCAACGGCGTCTCTATGGGGTCCAGACTCGGGGTCGCGCCCGTGACCCTGAGGATCGCTGCGACCACCTGCGCGTCATGCAGGGCATCGATCGCGGTACCCGCTCGGGTCGCCCCGATCACGGCCTCCGGCGGACCTTCCCGCAGTGCGATCGGCGTCTGGTAGACCTGCCAGGTGCCCGCGGACGACTCGACCCCCACCACAACGTGATGGGCGCCGGCAACCCCAGGAATGGGCCACCGGGACAGCACCCGAAGCTCGTTGATCGCGAACCCCTTGGCAGCGAACCAGCGCCGCTGTGGCAACCACGTCCCGAGAAGTTCGAGCAGTTCGCCATCGCTCAGGTCCACATCCGCCGAGTCTGCCCGATTTCGCCATCTTTCGGGCATTGCGAGCGGTGTACGGGATTACCGTAAGAACGTGAGTACGCACCAGGTCACCAACCAGCCACCGCCACTGATCCACAACGCCTTCACCGACGACACCGCACTTCGGGAGGCCGTGGCCGCATTCGGGGGTCAGCCCGACGAGCCCGGACTCGTCGAGCTCGGAGCGCTGGCGGGTTCGGAGCAGGCGCGCGATTGGGGACGTCTGGCGAACGATCATGTGCCGGTGCTGCGGACACACGACCGGTACGGCAACCGAGTCGACGAGGTCGAGTTCCACCCGGCGTGGCACGAGCTCATGACGGTCGCTGTTTCCCACGGACTGCACGCGGCGCCCTGGAGCAAGGACGACAAGGCCGCGCACGTACACCGGGCCGCAGGGTTCATGACCTGGTCACAGGCCGAGGCCGGTCACGGTTGTCCCATCTCCATGACGTACGCCGCGATCCCGGCTCTGCGGGTGGATCCGCTGCGCTCCGCCGAGTGGGAACACGGGCTCGCCAGCCGCGAGTACGACTTCGGCCTTCGGGCCCCCGCATCCAAGCGGGGACTGATCGCAGGCATGGCCATGACCGAGAAGCAGGGTGGATCGGACGTGCGTACCAACACGACCACCGCCACACCCAGTGGCGACGGTTACCTGCTCACGGGGCACAAATGGTTCTGCTCGGCGCCCATGAGCGACATCTTCCTGGTACTGGCGCAGGCCCCCGGAGGACTGACCTGTTTCGTCGTCCCGCGGGTTCTGCCGGACGGATCCCGGAACGTCTTCGAGATCCAGCGGCTCAAGGACAAACTCGGCAACCGCTCGAACGCCTCCAGCGAGATCGAGTTCGAGGGCACCTGGGCGCAGCGCCTCGGTGACGAGGGCCGTGGCGTGCGCACGATCGTCGAGATGGTGTCGGCGACCCGGCTCGACACAGTTCTGGGCTCCACCGCACTGATGCGCAAAGCCGTCTCTGAGGCCATCTGGCACACCTCCCACCGGGAGGCGTTCGGTGCGACCCTGATCGATCAACCGCTGATGCGCCAGGTCCTCGCGGACATGGCACTCGAGGTCGAGGCCGCCACCTGGCTGGGGATCCGCCTTGCGCACGCGGTCGACGCGGCCGAGGCGGGATCTAGCGAGCAGGCTGCCTTCCGGCGGATTGCCCTGCCGATGTCCAAGTACTACGTCTGCAAGAGGACCCCCGGGCTCACGTTCGAGGCAATGGAATGTCTCGGTGGCGTCGGGTACGTCGAGGAGACGGGTATGCCTCGGCTGTACCGAGAGGCGCCGGTCAACTCGATCTGGGAGGGTTCGGGCAACGTCAACGCACTGGATCTGCTGCGCGCGATCAGTCGCAATCCGGAGAGTCTGGACGCGTACCTGCAGAACCTCGCCCCTGCCGCGGGATGTGATGAGGCCTTCGACGCATCACTGCGCGACGTACTCAACGCGCTTGCTCAGAACCCGTCGGGGACCCCTGCTCGCGCACGTTGGCTGGCGGAGAAGATGGCGTTGCTGCTCCAGGCCTCTCTACTGGTCACCCACGCACCCGCGGCGGTGTCGGAGGCCTTCATCGCGACCCGCTTGCGACAGTCGGAGGGGACGTACGGAGTGGTGGACATCGGCGCACAGGACATCGACGCGATTCTGGAACGTGCCGGCGTCGGCGCCTGAACAACCGCTGTCCCTCGTGGTACTGGAAGGCGATCTGAGGTGACGCGGGCACGGTGACCGCCCATGCGCAGTGGGTTCTTGCGCTAGGTGTGCAGACGGTCCTCCCCGGCGAGATGCAGCTCGCGGGTCCGGCGCCCCAGCCTTCCTGATCGTTGCGAGGAACCCCACGAGAGCGTCGGGCCGCACAGGTACGGCAGTATCGGGTCCATGCCTGCACGAATCGACGAGGTACAGCTTTACGACGCGGACCCGGAGACCGTCTTCGCGATGCTGGCCGATGAGGAGTTCATCGTCCACAAGAGCACGCAGAGTGGCTCCCTGGACGTTTCGGCCAGTGTCGAGGTCACAGGAGATCGAACGCGGATACGCAACAGTCGCGTGATGCCGGCCAAGGTTCCCGGCTTCGTGAAGCGCTTTCTCGGGGACACCATCCCGATGGACGAGACACAGAACTGGGGCCCGGCGGATGAAAGCGGTGCCCGCGAAGGGGACTTCTCCGTCGATTTCGACGGCCAGCCCATCGGTTTCTCAGGCACAGTGTCACTGCGACCCGTGGATGGCGGAACCGCTGTGGAGACCGTCGGAGACATCAAGTGTTCGGTGCCGTTCCTCGGTGGCCGTATCGAGAAGTTCGCGGCCGAGTGGATCAGCAAGTACCTGAACAAGGAGCAGCGCGTGGGCGCGCAATGGTTGGCCGACACCGCCTAGTCCCGCAGGGCACTGTCCGGACGTGCAGCCAGGACCTGCTGGCCGGAGGTGCTGTCCTGGCGAGGTGGCACCGACGTGCTGTCCGGATATGCATGATGATCAAGCTCGAAGCCAGACAGCCACGCACAGCACACCGTCCGAGTCCATGATCATCATGCAAAACCGGACACGGCTGTCACCGCTCTTGCTCAGCCAGACTGCCCACGGACCTGCTGGCCGGAGGTGCTGTCCTGACGAGGTGGCACCGAACGTGCTGTCCGGATATGCATGATGATCAAGCTCGAAGCCAGACAGCCACGCACAGCACACCGTCCGAGTCCATGATCATCATGCAAAACCGGACACGGCTGTCACCGCTCTTGCTCAGCCAGATTCGCCAACGCCGCCAGTCGCGACAACGCCCGGAAGTACTTCTTCCGATATCCCCCTCGCAGCATCTCGGGCGAGAAGATCTGACCGAGGGACTCCCCCGACGCGGCCACCGGAACATCGCGGTCGTAGAGGCGGTCGATGAGCACGACCAGCCGCAAGGCCACATCCTGTGCGTCGAGTTGATGCACCCCCGTCCACCCGACCAACGGGATCCCGTCGACAAGTTTCGCGTAGCGGGACGGGTGGATCGTGGCGAGATGCCGGCACACCTCATCGAAATCATCGAGGGTCGCCCCCGGCTCGGAGGTGGCCGCCACCACCTCGTCCTCGGTCCATGGGGTGGGCGCAACGGGCACCCCCCGGTGTCGATAGTCGACGCCATCGATGCGGATCACGTCGAAGTGTGCAGACAAACCCTGGATCTCGCGCAAGAAGTCGTCTGCTGCGAACCGTCCCTCCCCCAGCGCATCCGGGAGTGTGTTGGAGGTCGCGGCCAGACGCACCCCGTTCTCGGTGAGAGCCATCAGCAGGGAACTCATCAGCACGGTGTCGCCGGGGTCGTCCAGTTCGAACTCGTCTATGCACACCAACGTCAGATCCGAAAGCGCCGTCACCGCACCGGCGAATCCCAGTGCACCGACCAGGTGCGTGTACTCAACGAACGTTCCGAAGGCCTTGGGTCCCGGTGCCGCATGCCATACCGATGCCAGCAGGTGGGTCTTGCCCACCCCGAATCCGCCATCGAAGTAGATGCCCGGCCGGAACTCGGCCGGTGCCGCCTTGCGCAGCCATCGCCGCCGCTGCGGTGACGAGCCGGACCTGACGAACGCTGCGGCGGTCGCGACCGCGGCAGCCTGACTGGGGTACCCGGGATCGGGCACGTAGGAGTCCAGGCTCACGGTGCCGAAGTGCGGTGGTGGCACCAGACCAACGACGAGTTCGCCGGCCACGACCTCGGGATGACGGTCGGACAGACGTTGCGGCACGCAAGGAATCTACCGGTGGTGCACGCGCGCCGAGGTGCTTGGCCCACCCTTTTGGTGTTCAGATAGGCGGATGGATGACGAGGAACTCTGGCGGGCCTACGCGTGGCCCGAACGGTCCTTGCGGGTGAACTTCGTGACCAGCATCGACGGGCACATCACAGGGCCTGACGGATTGTCCGCCGCACTCAGCGGGCCCGAGGACCGTCGCCTGTTCCACATGTTGCGCGCAGGATGCGACGCGGTCCTGGTCGGCGCGGGTACTGCCCGGCAGGAGACCTACCGCCCGATCCGGATCAAGCCGGAGTGGGAACCCTTCCGCTCGCGCCGTACCCCTCCAGATCTGATCATCGTCTCGGCCAGTGGGAACGTCCCGGAGATCGAGGGCGCAAGGGTCGTGGACGGCACGGACATGCCGAGGCTGCGCGCCGAGTACCCGCGCATTCTGTGCGAAGGCGGGCCACAGTTGTTCGCGTCCCTGCTCGCTGCCGGTCTGGTGGACGAGTTCGCCTGGAGCATCTCCGGCCAGGTAGGCGGGTCAGGGCGATTACTGACCGGCGACCCAAGGGCACACGCAACCCCCAAACACACACACTTCGCCGCGGAAGGCGTGTTCACACTCTGGGACATCGAATGATCGCGCCGATGCTTGCCAAGGCCGTCGGCGACCAGGTCCCCAACGGCCCCGGCCTGCTGTACGAACCCAAGTGGGACGGCTTCCGGTGCATCGTGTTCCGGGAGACCGACACCGTGATCCTTCAGAGCCGCAAGCAGGAGGACTTCAGCTACCTGTTCCCCGAGGTCGTCGCTGCGGCGGAGCACCTGGCGCCAGGCACAACTCTCGACGGCGAGTTGGTGATCACCGGGGACAGGGGTCTGGAGTTCGACCTGCTGAGCAACCGGATCCGGCCACGGTCCGAGGCCGGCGGCTGGAAGATCAGGGAACTCTCCGAGGCGACGCCGGCGCAGTTCGTGGCGTTCGACATCCTGCGCCACCATGGCGAGGACGTGAGCCAGCAGCCTTTCGCGCAGCGTCGCCAGATCCTCGAGTCGCTCCCCCTGCCCGAAGACATGCACCTCACGCCGATCACCGACGACCCGGCGGTGGCACGCGAATGGTTCAGTCTCTTCGAAGGCGCCGGGCTCGACGGCGTCGTGTGCAAACCCGCCGACGAGCCCTACTCCCCGGGCAAGCGGACCATGCTCAAGGTCAAGCATGTGCGCACCGCCGACGTCGTGGTCGCCGGGTGGCGGCCGTACAAGAACGCGGCACCCGACGGTTCCGCGATGCTCGGCGCGCTGCTGCTGGGCCTCTACGACGACGACGGAGTCCTGCACAACGTCGGTGCGGCAGGCGCCTTCAGCCGAGACAACCGCATCGCCCTGGCCAAGGAACTCGCGGCGATCGAGGTCGGGCCGGACGACGACCACCCGTGGAAATGGGCGTGCGAGGGCCAACGGGTGCCTGGCATGCAGTCGCGGTGGACGGGCAAGAAGGACATGGGTTTCCATCCGATCCGACCGATCCTGGTGGCCGAGGTGAAGTACGACCATATGCAGGGCAACCGTTTCCGCCACGTCGCCTCGTTCGTGCGCTGGCGACCCGACCGCGAGCCCACCAGTTGTACCTACGAGCAACTCGAGCAGCCCGTGCGCTTCGACGTGGCGGCCGTCCTGGCGGGTGAGGTGCGCTGATGGCCGACGAGACGCACCTCGAGGTGGGCGGGCGCTCGGTGCGGGTCTCCCATCCGGACAAGATCTACTTCCCCGAACCCGGCTATACGAAGCTCGACGTGGTCTCGTACTACGCCGCGGTCTCCGAGTTCATGCTGCCGTACCTGCTGGACCGCCCCACCGCCCTGGAGCGCTGGCCCGACGGCGTGCTGCCCGGCGTGAAGATGGCCCAGCGCGGACGCCGCGTGAACCCCGGCGAGGCGTTCTACCAGAAGCGGATCCCATCGCACGCTCCGGACTGGATCCACAGCGCTCAGATCGCGTTCCCGTCCGGACGTACCGCGGACGAGATCACGCCGACGGAAGCGGCGGTGATCGCGTGGTGCGCGAACTCTGGGCACCATCGTGTTCCACCCATGGGCGGTGACCGCGCCGGATGTCGAGCACCCTGATGAACTGCGCCTCGATCTCGACCCGCAGCCGGGCACCGACTTCGACGACGCCGTCGAAGCGGCCGGTCTGCTTCGCGAGATCCTCGCCGAGCTGGGCATGCAGGGCTGGCCGAAGACGTCCGGTGGGCGCGGGCTGCATGTGTTCGTGCCCATTGAACCGCGGTGGGACTTCATCGACGTGCGACACGCTGCCATCGGCATCGGCCGCGAGATGGCCCGGCGGGCCCCCGAACTCGTGACGGTCGAGTGGTGGAAGGAGAACCGCGGCGAGCGGATCTTCCTGGACTACAACCAGAACGCCCGTGACCGAACGATCGCCAGCGCCTTCTCAGTGCGGCCCGGCCCAATGCCCCGGTGTCCACACCCCTGACATGGGACGAGGTGGCCCACACCCAACCGGGCGACTGGACCATCGCGACCGTGCCGGACCGGGTGGCCCGCGTGGGCGATGTGCACGCCGATCGGTGGGGGCAGGAGTTCGACCTGCAGCCGGCGCTCGACCTCTATGACGGCGACGAGATGCCCTATCCCCCGGACTATCCGAAGATGCC
>CAVYLN010000002.1:322500-2135151 GCA_963769435.1 uncultured Actinomycetota bacterium | reverse complement strand
CTGTTGCGACGTGAGCACTTGTGGTCGCATAGCCGTAATGTGCATGCACACATCTTTCAGCTTGTCGGCGTCACCGCTGGCTTCGATCAAGGCCCCGGCCACGGTCGTTCCGTTATGGCTATAGCCGCCGGTGGAACCGTCGATGCGGACGATTCGTCCGACCTTGAAGACTTCACGGATACGGTTGAACATGTCATCCAGTTGCTGCTGTAAGGTCATCCCGGGTTTGCTCAGCGACGGCTGAGCCAGCAGATCCTCGGCCGTTTTGGCTCCCGGCCCGGTCGCCAGTTGTTTCGCCAGGTCATCGGCGAATTGGACGAATTCTTCGTTCTTGGTAACTGGGGCGCTTTCACACTTGAGTTCGACCATTGCGCCCACGGTGGGTGACGCATACACGCCGACTCGGCCGAAGGCGGTCTCGCGACCGCGCGATCGGCGGCCACTTTGGCCCCTTTTTGCGCAACCACTCGACAGCGGCCTCGGCGTCGCCCGCGACCTCCTGTAGCGCCTCCTTGCACTCCATCATGGGCAATCCGGTTCTGCATCGCGACAGCGCCTTGACTGCTGCTGGCGAAATGGCGGACATTGCGTGATTCTCCTCTCCTACGGTCATGTCCGGAATTCAATTTCTGCTCTGTGTCGACATTTCTGAATGGATGCAGCATTCGGTCTTGGTCGCGATCCAGCCCTGAGTCGCGCCACAGGAAAAGAAGTCATCGCTCCATTGCGATCGACGTTGTAACGCGTCGCGCGGCGGCGGCGGTCTCACGCTGGTCGGCACAGCATGCGCCCGAGTGGGCAAACGCCATCCCGCCGACGCAGACGGCGTGTCAGTCGGGCAGGTTAGCTCGTGGGCTGGCTGGTCGTCGTCAGGACTCCGGTTCTGCTTATTCGTCCGTGTGTACTGCGGCGCTCTCGTCCGCACCGCCCGTCACGCCGGCGGCCTCGGGCACTTTGGCTTCACCTTGATCGGCGCCTTGATCGTCCCCTTCGTCGTCGCCGTCCAGGCAAAGCTGGCTTCATTTGCGCGTGCATTTGCCGCGGCGACGGTCGCTCCCTCCAAGACGGCATCTGCTAACTCAGAGAGAATCAGCTCGATGGAACGAATGCTATCGTCGTTGCCGGGGATCGGCAGATCGACCGTGTCCGGATCGCAATCGGTGTCGATCAGGGCCACGGTCGTGAACCCCAATGGCCTGCGCCTCGCGCACCGCGTTGCGTTCTCTTTCTTCGGGATCGATCACGACCAGGCATCGGGCAAGCGATTCATGGTGCGCATGCCGTTGAGATTGCGGTACATCTTGCGGTACTCGCGATTGCAGGGCCGACTGCATCTTCTTGGAGTACGTCGCAGTTCGTCGCCCGCCCGCAGGGCTTCGAGTTCTTCGAGGCGTCCCAGTCGGCTGCGGATGGTGCGGAAGTTGGTCAGCGTGCCGCCCAGCCAGCGATCGCTGACGATACGGCATGCCGCACCGCGCCGCCTCTTGCTCGAACGCTTCGGCGGCCTGCCGCTTGGTGCCGACGAACAACACCGTTGCCGCCCGAGCCGTATGCCTTGACGAATTTCTTCGCGCGAGCAAGCCGCGAATGGTCTCGCGGACGTCGATGATATGAATCAGATTTTGCCGGCCGTAGATATACGGCCGCATCTTGGGGTTCCAACGGCTGGCGCGGTGGCCGAAATGCGCCCCCTGCCTCGATCAATTGCTGAACGAGATTCGTGGCATTTCAAACTGCTCCTCAATTCAATGATGATCTGAATCGCAAACCGGCCACGCGGAATGCTGGCGCACGGATCACAGGCCGCTCCACTTGAAACGCTGAAAGTGAAAGCACGTTCGCCGAGTCTGGTGAAAAAACAGCCTGGAAAACCGGAGCGTGCTTTCCACTGGGCTGTTGCTGAACAACTTGAGCAGGATGATAAACGCTGGAGCAGAGCATGGATCCAGCGACTCAAGCGCGATCAGCATTACTTTGATGGAGGTGAAGTCTGGCCGACGCAGATCGCTATAAAAGTGTATTCCAGCAGGGCTGACAACAATACCTGTGGATGCAAGTCTTACAACGGGCTTGCAGCTTACGGCGGGGAGCTGTGGGTAAAGACAGGGGAGCTATGCCCCAGGCCCTGGCCGAATCGCCCCAAGCCCGGTGGGGCGTTTTGCCCCTTACTTAGGCCCCCGTTGACCAGCGGCTGTTTCGTGGTGTGGCTGCCCACGCGGCAGGTCTACCACCACAATTTCTTTCCTCGTGACAAAAAGCGGCAAATTCCGGACTGCCACCGCTGCTCGACCAGCCAAACGGTAAGCGGTGCCGTTTTGGCCCACTGCTCGCCTTCGTCCCTCTCCATCACGCGAATGACACCTCGCCAGCCGCCTGACGCGACGAACCGTCGTATGCCGTTTTCCATCGAGTGGCCAGGTGTTGTTTCGCGCGAAACCAGCGGCGTGCTCGTCGACGGCGCATGCAACCAAAATCGAGTGCGTGTGCGAGACCCAACGTTAGTGCCCGCACCTGACAATATATTTCCTAGCTTGGTGTTGCTGTTGCTCACCGCCCCTACCGGTGAGCAACGAGGAGTGGTTTGACGATGATCTGGGAACCGAAGCGACGAGCGAACATCTTCGTGGTTGACTCCTGCTCGCGTGATTACAGCTCGTTGCTGTCGGCATCTCGGCGTGATCTGGTGAAGATTACCTTCTTTGCCACTGGTCGCGACGCATTGCGGGCGGATTGTACCGATTCGCCCGCAATGTTGATCGTCAACATGCACCTTTCGGACATGGAGGGAGTTGACCTGCAGGGCCTGTTGCCTGGCACGGTTGCTCGGCTTCCATCGCCTTGGTGGGTGACGAATACAACGTAGAAGATGAGTTGGTGGCTCGTTGTAGCGGAGCGGATATGTACTTCGCCAAGCCACTGGATACCGACCTGGTGCTGAGGGCGAATTAACCGAGAAGCCTCCTCAGGTGCGTTGTGGATACCGGGCGTCGATCCGCGGATGCGTGATCCCCGATCCACAGTTAACAGTCATGGATAGGATGCTCAGCGTTCGGGGAAGACGCGGGCAACGTCACGTCGGGTTCGTAAAGCCAGGCGTGTAATTAGAGGATGCGGCCTCCTTGGGGAAGGGGTGCTGCATCGTGCAGCTTGCTGAGGCAAGCAAAGTCTAACAAGGGGTAAGCAAATGAAGACAACCTTTCCCTATCTGATGCTCTCCTCACGCTGACGGCAACGAACGTCTGGAGCCAAACTGCAAGTGCCGGCGAGCTTTTCCGGGCACTCCCGAAGCCCCAGGAGGTGAGGTCGAAATCCTGAATTCTCCCTCCAATTCGCTCCCTTCTTCATCGACATCTCCAATACTTTCGCGCAACGGTCACTTCGTCGACGCCATAGCGGATGGCTGGCGATCGTTCGTTTCACCTCCAGAAATTGACCCCGCCACGGGCGTGCGTGTCGCCGACGGTCCATCTGCAAGGTTTCTTGCCGATCAACGCCGCCATTCGATGGCCACGGACAACTCGTACATCTCCACCAGCCTGGGCGGAGGTTCTGCTCCAACGATTTCCGATGACGAGACCGCCGTCGCCTCTCTGCCGTCGCGTGTACCGTCGGTTTCGGGGACAAGCTACTACCTGGAAATGTCGCCATCGTCGCTCCATGATCCGTGTCGCTCGGCTACGTAGGAACCCGCATTCGGTTTCGCTTCGGGCTCGATAGTCGCCTCGGACACTGGCGCTGAATGTCTCACGCGACGAGGCAATCCCAATCGCGTCACAACGACGTCGCTTGGGACATCAATGGACAGCGGGCAGATTCCGCGACGAGTCCCTCCGATTCCAATGAGGGCGAAGAGATCACTTTAGGCCTGGGTTGGGAGGACATCGAAGACTACCGGCATCGACCTGTTCGATGCGTGGCTGATCGCTGGAGGAGAGGCCGAGAAGTCCTGGGCGGGTCGATGAACGCCGCGATCGACGTCTTCGAGTCGATTCCAACTGTCGGTCCAGGGTCCGCGCATTACCGGATTCCTGACCGCCGTGCCCGAGCCACGAGTGGAGCCATCATGATGCTGGGCTTGCTGATGGCTGGTCGCCTGCGAAGCCGGCTCGGCTAAGACGCCAGATTGGCGTAGACATCGAAGAAACAACCTGACACGAATCAAGAACAGACCATTTACGATTCAATGAGTACATCGTGCTCGTTACTAATAACTAACCATCAGGGAGGGCGTGTGAATGAAATAGACCGGGCGTAAGAACGCCAAACGTGTTTCGCAGTCCAGCTACCTCGTGCCGTGTTCAATGCTTACCCGCGCAGCAAGAGTTCCCCTTCTTCCCAAACGCTGACGCGAAACGAAGTGAATTGTTTGACTCAGATTTTGCGAGGCATTGGTGCCAGTGAAATAGACCAGCGTCGTACGACGCGACCCAATTTGAAGCTGAATGAAGACTGCCGTCCGGCGTGATCTCTGCTTACCCTCACGCCGGCAGCTTCCCTAACATTCTTCAGCATTTGCTCACACAGGCCGTCTTCCCCAGACGGCCTCTTTTCGTTGCTCAATGGCGTGAACTCCCTTGTCATCCTGAACACAGCGCACTCATCCTGTTATCCTGAACGCAGCGCAGCGGAGTGAAGGATTGCCATCGAGTCTGGACGTCCATGATCGACGGCTTCGCCGTACCCGGGCCGTTACGAATTCACGTTGGACGGTCCGTCCGCGTCGCGGGAAGTTCCTTTGGTCGCTGGCCGTGCTCGCACGTCCTCAGCTCCCTCAGGATGATCTATTCGAGCGCCGCTCGGCTAACGCTCCCTCAGATGGCATACCGCGTCACCCTGTTAAGGATAATATTGGCTGGGTGGCAGCCTCATGGCCTGGCGCTCTTGCCGTGCTTGATCGCGTCTTCGCCGAGCCACTTCATCCTCGCCGTCCCTGAGAACCAGCTCGTTGTAATCGCTCTCGGCACGAGCGAAATCGCCGATTTGCATGTCGGCGTTTCCGCGGTTCAAGTAGGCTGGCTTATATTCCGGATTCAGTCGCAGGCAGGCCGAGTAGTTGCGGATCGCGGTGTTGTAATCGCCTTCGCGAGCATAGATGATGCCGATCCAGGAACTCCGCTCGCCCGTCATAAGCGCCCACGCGCGAATCCTCGAAGTCCTGTCGCACAGCTCGCGAGTCACCCAGATAGTAGCGAGCAATGCCGCACCATAGTCGCGATTGGGCCCAGGTCGCTGGCCAGCCGATTCCGGCGCCTGGTCCCAGGACTCGATCGCGCGCCCAGATCACCGAGTGTCCGCTGGGCAATGCCCCGTTGATAGAACGCACTGGCCCGTCCAGTTCGAATTCGATCGCTCGGTCGCGATTGACAATTGCGTCTCGATAGTAGGACTCGCCTTGATCTCCCTTCAACTGGGCGGCGAGCCCGATTTGCGTGGCGGCGGTAGACGCCAGATCTGATCGGGGCGAATCGTCGGGGCCCGCGTCCTCGAAATCCTCCTTGCCCTTGTCCCCTTCCATGGCCAGGTAGCGATCAAAAGAATTGATGGCCACCTGGAAGTAGCGAACCACTTGATCCATGTCGGCGTCATACCTGCGACGTTCATCCTGCAGGCACGCGAAAGGTAGACGATTCCGCGTCGAGCGGCATAGTCGGAGGATTCCGGGTTCCAGCGGTTGTCTTGATCAGGCGTCTTCGCCGCCTTGTCCAAGTCCTGTTTCGGCGGATCAGGCTGCTCACCCGTTCCATATAGGCCTCGCATTGCTCGGCTTCGATCGCGCGAATCCAGCCAGTTGATCGCCCTGTTGACGTTGGCTCCAGCGTTACGAAGTCAAACCCGAGAGGCGAGACGAACCTGGGCTTTGCTACGCTTCAACAGGTGCTCGGCATTGATCGGATTCAGCTGGACCCGTATTTCGTACGCGATGCCGCGTCCTGGTATTGTGGGGTGCAACTCCATCGACACATCGCCCCTTGGCGATACTGGCCTGTTCAACCACGCCGGAAAGAGCTCCTCGTCCCGTAGCCTCATCGACGAGCAATTCCCATCTCGTACTCCTTTAACTCCCCAGGCATTCGCCTTTAGAAATCGACCGGTCCAAGATTCGGGTTCCAGGCTCGAAGTACTTTCCCGCACAATCGCCTCACCACACTTCCTTACCGCAGATCACGATCTTCTCAGTTGAATCTCCAGTGCTCCATCGGACTCGGCTCCACTTCCCCTTCCGTCGTTGGTTCGGTGGGGCTGCCGAGGTCGCCGAAGACCCCCAGTTCCAGCGATCGCCCAGCGGTTGCGGCGTCACGTCCTTCTCCACTGTCGCCGAACGTGTCCATATCGTCCAATCCTGACCACTTGCATCCGCACTGAGGCAGAGACAAGGACGGCGGCGGGTGAGCGCGCAAGAGAATTGCGACAACATGGGAAACTCGACGGCTTTTGGAAGGGGAAATGGAAGGGGGGGGTCAGGGATAATCCGAGCCAAACGGCGCATCATCGGCAATCACGATGAGCCGTGCGTCCTATGTCCTTAGCGACGTTTGCGGCCAGAAACTTTGGAACCGAATCCGCCGCCCGTGCATCGCGAACAACGCGGGCGAACCACAGGACAACGCTCGGCGTCTCAACGCCTACGATTCGTCCACAGACATATCGTTTACATCGTTACCACTTCGTCAAAGCAATGCGGACCTGCCGATAAGCCGCAGTGCGGCTATCCAGGCACCCGATTCGTGAAGAAACCCGCCCACAATGGACTTTGACCAGCGGGCGACTTGTTGAAGAAGCCGAAATCGGCCTTCAAGACACTTTCGGCCAAGGCAACGCCTCCCTCGACTCCCTCCCCCGACAATGGTGATTCGGTTCGAACAAGAACTGGATCCCTGACATATGCGTAACAAGATATGTACACCGCTCAGAAGTACTCCCCCGAATTCCAGCCGGGGGGATATATTACTTTCAGCCTGACGGCGGTGCGCACTCGCACACCAATGCCCCCGGATTCTGCCGGGGATCATACCCCCTAGGCCTTGCCTACTGACCTGCACGCCGCTGCCAGGGAAGGCCGAAGGTCGGCCAACCCCGAAGAATTCCGGGCCTTTCTTGCTCCTACGCTATCCGGTTCGAACCGGTAGCATCAAAGATGTGTGGTGCGACGGAGCCCTGCCCCCTACCCACGCGGGAGAGAGACCAACTCGGGACTAGGATTTGAACCTAGACTAACGGAACCAAAATCCGTCGTGCTGCCATACACTATCCCCGAAGCTGATCAGCCCGTGCCAATTTCGATGGTTACGCATTTTCCGCTCGGTTCACAACCGCGACGAAAGTTCGTTCCAGTTCGATCGCAGGTCAACGGAAGACTTGCTGACGTGCGGAGAGAACGTCAGATTGAGACGACGGGGCAAAATTAAGAATTCCACCGACGCCAGCGTTTGACCAGCCTCGTGGCAACCTCTTGACCGCTTCGGCCGGCGCCACGATGATGCCTAACCGGGGATTCTTTCAGCCGCCGCAACTCAGAAAGCGATCGATTCCGAAAACGAAATGCTTCCCGAGTCCGTCGACCTTCTCTTTGCGACGTCAAACGCCACGCCACATGCGGAAGCCTTGCTGTGCGAACCCGCGATGCCGCAAAGTGCCAATCCCAGATTTCCCACCCCCACAGGCCACCGCCCAATCCCGGTCCGTCCCCATGATGGCGCGGATGGCAGTCATCAACTCGTCACACGATATCCATCCCCGGATAACCAGAACTCGTACCGAAGTAAGCCAGGTACCTTTCAAACCTCGGCGTCCAAATCCCCAGACGGGTACCCAAGTGCGTGGACTTATCGTCTCGTTCCCATCTCGCTTCAGTGCTGAAGTTGGCAGAGTACAACTCAACCGGCTCACCACGGCTTTGGAACCGAACCCTCGGCAGGAGTTCGCCTTTTTCACGATCACGAGGATTAGACATGATTCTGTTGGCTCGTGTCTGCAGTCTCTGCAACTCAATGCCGGTCCGTCCCTTTGGTTCCCTATGGTCATTCGTTCGTCGATCCCTGTCGTCCACACGCGCGCCAAGGACGACTTCGGCCTGGCACGTCTGGTTGACGCGCTCGCCCGTAACCATATGTCGTGGCTCCATGCCTGGGTACCGATTATTCGGAACAAACCGCGCTGGCGATGGCCAATGCAGGACCCGCGAACCACTCGCACTTGCCGTCTCGACTTTACCGAACGGCCGGGAGGCTGCCAACGATACGCTCTGTAACGCGCCACATCCGGACGGTCCGGCACGACACTTGCTGTGAGCCACCGCTTCATTCGTCGCCGATTTCAAGAAGCTCAAGAGCGAGCACAAGGCCACCTTCAAGAGGATCATCCGGGACAAGTCCGCCCCGGCATGTGACGCCTGGGCCGAGGCTCAGACCAACCGGGTCGCCTACGTGTGGCCTGAAATCCCTGCAAGTCGATGAGTTGCGCGGCACCTCGGGTGTCATGGAGATGACCTGGAGTTTCGCCTCACCCGACGGCCGGGCAACTTTCCAACTCATTCGTGAAGGCGATGACTGGGTCTGCCGGTGGCGGCGGATCGGCGGCCACGGGGTGTACGAGCAGCCCTGAGCCGGACTCACGTCCCGTAGTGGTAGCGGCAGGCAGCGATCCGGACCTCATCGCCGGCGAGTTTGTACACCAGGCGGTGCTCGTCATCGATGCGGCGTGACCAGTAGCCGGCGAAGTCATGTTTGAGCGGTTCAGGCTTGCCGATCCCCTCATTGCCGTTGCGCACGATGTCGCGGATCAGCAGGTTGATGCGCTTGAGTATCTTGCGGTCCTGGGACTGCCACCACAGGTAGTCCTCCCACGCGTGCTCGTCCCAGACGAGTTTCACTCCTGGTCGTCCACCAGGTCGTGCTGATCACCCACGCCTGCCTCAAGGCGCTGCATTGCGTCCAGTAACCGCCGCGCGTTCGCCGGCGACCGCAGCAGATAGGCGGTTTCACGCAGTGACTCGAAGTCGGCCAGGGACACGATCACCACTGGCTCGTGACCGGCGCGGGTGATGACGACCTCCTCGCGGTCGTTGACCACGGAGTCGAGAACCTCGGCATAGTGCTTTCGGGATTCTGTATAGCTCATAGTCTTCATGAAGCGCCTCCTGTACAGAAAACTGTACGCTGCATGGTCCCGCCGGTCAACGCTCGATCTACCGCTCTTCCCTACGTTTCCGCTTTGCAAGTAGACTGTAGGAAACGTAGGGAGCCGGGCATGAGCGTTGCAGAGCAACGGCTGGAAGGGCTGCTGCGCGACTTGGAGGAACTCTCCTCCGAGCAGGTCGCCCAGTTGTTCCGGCAACTGCTGCATCCGTCCCAAGCCGACTTCTCCCAAGCGTTGCGTGTCTTCATGCTCGCCGCTTTGACCACTGACGAGGAGGTCGAGCGCCTCGCTGGTGAGCCCCGGGAAGTGCGCACCGAATCGGATCGCCTGCTGCGCGACCAGCGGATCAAAGCCGAAGCGCATGCCGTGGTGCTGGACCAGGATTTCCTGGACTCCTCCGCTGTCGGTGTCGCGCTCGGCGCGAGTGGGGTCAACAAGCGGGAAGCCGCCAGCGACCTTCGCCGGTCGGGTGCACTGCTCGGCGTACCGGTGCGCAACAAGTACCTGTACCCGAGTTTCCAGATCGATGCGGCCCGTGCCCGGGTGTACCCGGTGGTGGCGGACGTGAACCGGCTACTAGGTGCCGCGGACGACCCGTGGGGCGTCGCCTCCTGGTGGATCAGCGATCACCCACGCCTCGACGGCGCCAGGCCGCGGGACCTCGTCGGAGGGCAGCGGCAGGACGACCTCGTCGCGTTGGCCTCCGGCGACGATGACTGACCTTCCTCAGCCGCCGCACCGAAGACCTCGCGGCCGGCCGGTTCTGCACGTCGTGCCTGCAGGGACCAGCGTCTTCCGGATCCACACAACCGGCAGGGACCCGGCGGGACTGAACCACACTGCGCGGCCAAGCCGGATCAGCGGCGGGCGCTTCGACTCCGACGACGGAAGCTACGGCTACATCTATCTGGGCGACTCCCCGGCCACTGCGATCGCGGAGACCCTGTGCCGAGACCTGCCACTCACCGGCCAGGCCCGACTCGTGCCATGGACGCAGATCGCACGACGCGCGCTGACGCGCTTGACGGTGGTGCGCGACGTCAGCGTCCTGAGTCTGCACGGGCCTGCTCTGACACAGGTGGGTGCGCCGCTGGCCCTGACCAAGAGCGGAGCCGAGGAGTACGAGACGACCCGCGCGTGGGCCAAGGCGCTACGGCGGTGGGTTCCGCAGGCAGAGGGCTTCGCCTACCGGCCCCGGCACGACGAGGACGGACTTGCGTTGGTCCTGTTGGTCGAGGCCCTCGAGGTTGCGGACGAGCCGGTGCCGCTGACCGAGCCCGGCGCGCTGCGCGTCGTGCGCGACGTGCTCCATGCGCACAACGCGACGTTCCAGTAGGGCTGGCATCGGACCTCAGGCAGCCAAAGCCGAGGGCCAGGGGGTCTCTGCGACAAGCCCGTTGACGCTATCCGGCTCTGCGGCAATACTGCTTGACTGCTCTCCTGCACTGGCGGACACTAGAGCTCATGGACAAGGATGTGCGGTTCCACGGCTACGTGTCGGTGCAGTCACGCGGCGTTGTCGCCCTGCCCCGCGAATTGCGTAAGCGAATGCACCTGGACGCTCCCGGGGCTCAGATCGAACTCATTGAACGCGAGGACGGCGTCATCGAAATGCGACCCCAGATGGCCATCCCCGTCTCACAGCTGTGGTTCTGGAGCGAGCAGTGGCAGGAACGCGAGCGGGAAGCTGAAGAGGACGTCGCGCACGACCGCGTAACCCGCTTCGACGACGCCGAGTCCTTCCTCGACGCCCTCCCCGACTGATGAAGTTCGAAGCCACCGCTTCGTTTCTCGCCGACTTCAAGAAGCTCAAGAGCGAACACAAAGCCGCCTTCAAGAAGGTCGTGCGGGAGAAGTTCGCGCCCGCCTGCGACGCCTGGGCCGCGGCTCACGCGCAACGGGCCGCCTACGTGTGGCCCAAGTCCCTGCGCGTCGACGAACTGCGCGGCGCGGCGGGGGTCATGGAGATGACCTGGAGTTTCGCATCGCCCGACGGCCGCGCCACCTTCCAGTTCATTCGCGAGGGCGATGACTGGATCTGCCGGTGGCGGCGGATCGGCGACCACGGGGTGTACGAATCGCCCTGAGTCTGTGAGAAGGGTCTGACGGGGCGACACCACTCGTGGATAAGATGTCTTATAAGCACCCACCCAGGAAGAGTTCCCATGGCGACGACGAAGATCCGCAAGGTTGGAGGATCCCTAGGGATGATCCTGCCGAAGAGCCTGCTCGAGCAGATGAATCTCGGGGAGGGCGACGAGGTATCGATCGTCCCGATCGGCGATGGTGCTTTCAAGGTCACCGCCTACAACGAACGCTTCGAGGAGCAACTGGCCCACTACGCGGAAGTCGCCGCCCAGTACCGCAACGCTCTGGCTCAACTCGCGAAGTAGCCCTTCCGTGCGCGAGCCGAACTGGCTTGAGAAGGACCTGGTCACAGCCGCTCACCAATTGCAGATCCGCCAGCACGGCGGAACGCCCGAGATCCTTGACGAAGCCAAACTGGATGCTGCTCTGCAGCGTCCTCGACAGGACTCCCACTACGTCGCCGACGCTGACATCGCGACACTTGCGGCTGTGTATCTGGACGCAATCGTGTCTGCGCACGCATTCGCCGACGGGAACAAGCGGACCGGGTTGGTCTGTGTGGTGATCTTCCTGCGGTCGAACGGATATCTGGTCTCACTGCCGGAGATGGATGCCTACGTCATGGTCATGGAGGTCGCGGCGGGTCGATCAGACAGTTCAGCCGTGGCCACTGTGCTCAGACAGAACATCACAGCCGCTGAGTGAGCCCCGGCTGAGCGAAGTTGTCGCCGAGACCCTGTGCCGCCACCTGCCACTCACGGGCACGAACACCAGAACTGCGAAGACGAATCCGACGGCAAACGCCTTGCGCCAGAACATCACGCCAAGTCCCAGCAGGATCGCGCCCCAGAAGGCGGCATTGCTGGCGATGACCGTGATCGGTCCGGGCAAGATATCCAGCCAGCCGACGGCGGACGCGGCCGAGCCGAAGAAGTACTGGGGGGTCGACATCACCGCGTCCCAGAGTCTGCCGTCACCGACACCGTCGGTCAGCCAGATGAGATTGAGCTGGGACTTCGTCGCGTCGCTGGCCTGCGTGACGGCCAGGGCCAGGATGCCCAACACCACCGCCACCGCACCAACCGACCAGTAGACGACCCTCGAGCCTTTCAGGCCCAGCAGCAGGGCCACCACGATCAGCGCACCGGCGTGCACGATTCCCTCTCGCACCCGACAGCATGAGTTCTCCGACTACCTGACCGTCATCGCTCGACGGCGCGCGGCGCACCGCGAGAACTAGCCCGCCGTGCCGCGCTTGCGAGCGCCGACCCGCGCCATGAGGCCGCGTCCCAGAAGCGCACAACGCCACGTTCGAGTAGGTGTGCTGAGGGCCGTCGAGCGTTGCCGTGACGACCCCCCGGGCCCAACCACCGGCGTGCCGTAGGCTCGTCGCGGGATTCGCTTCACGCAAAGGAGACCACGGGGATGGTTATTGCAGCGCCGGAGAACGAGGGCCGGACAGTTCTGATCACTGGCGGTACCGGTTCCTTCGGTTCCACGGTGACGCGCGGGTTGCTGCAGGGCCCGATCGACGAGATCCGGATCCTGTCCCGTGACGAGGCCAAGCAGGACGACATGCGCCGCCGGCTCGGCGACGACCGGGTGCGCTTCTACGTCGGTGACGTGCGCGACCCCGGCTCGGTCCGCGAGGCGATGGACGGCGTCGACTACGTCTTCCACGCCGCAGCGCTGAAGCAGGTGCCCTCGTGTGAGTTCTTCCCGCTGCAGGCCGTCGCGACCAACGTGCACGGCAGCGACAACGTGATCCGGGCGGCACACGAAGCGCGGCGTGCGGTCGGTCGTGTGTCTGAGCACCGACAAGGCTGTGTATCCGGTCAACGCGATGGGCATGAGCAAGGCGATGATGGAGCGGGTCGCGATGGCGTTCGCCCGCAACCACCCGGAGTCGTCGACGACCGTGTCCGTCACCCGCTACGGCAACGTCATGTACTCGCGCGGATCGGTGATCCCGCTGTTCGTCGAGCAGGTCCGGGAAGGCCGGCCGATGACGATCACGAACCCGACGATGACCCGGTTCCTGATGTCCCTGGACGAGTCGGTGGAGCTGGTGCAGTACGCCTTCGAGAACGCACAGCCCGGCGACCTGTTCATCCGCAAGGCGCCCGCATCGACCATCGAGGACCTCGCGAAGGGGGTAGCGATGGTGATGGGCGTGGAGCCGCAGATCCAGGTGATCGGCACCCGGCACGGCGAGAAGATGTCCGAATCGCTGCTGTCGCGCGAGGAGATGGCACAGGCCGAGGATCGCGGGGACTACTACCGAGTGCCGCTGGATGCACGATCGCTGGACTACGGGATGTTCGTCGAGGAGGGCGGCCATCAGGTCGAGCACGAGTCTGACTACACCTCCCACAACACCCAACAACTGTCGGTGGAAGAAGTCGCCGCGCTCCTGGAGGACCTGCCGGAGATGCGCGAGGCGCTGGGACGGGCGTCGGCGTGACCCAGCCCCGCATCGCCGTCACCGGCCCCGACGGATTCGTCGCGTGGCACGTCCGCTGCGCCGCGCGGGCACGGTGGGGCGGGGACCTGATCCACGTCGGGGAGGCCGAGTTCGACGACCCGGCGCTGATGGATGCGGCACTTGGCCAGGCCGACGCCGTGATCCACCTGGCAGGTGTGAACCGCGCGCACGACCCGGCGGAGATCGAGCGGGTCAACCCGTGGCTGGCTGAGCAATTGGTGGCGTCGATGGCCCGCACCGGGCGCGCGGTCCCGGTGGTCTACGGCAACTCGATCCACTCCCTCGGCGACTCCCCCTTCGGGGTGGCCAAGCGCAGAGCCGCGGACATCCTGCGGGGAGGGTCCGAACTGGTCGACGTGGTGATGCCGAACATCTTCGGCGAGCACGGCCGGCCCAACTACAACTCGGTGGTCGCCACCTTCTGCCACGCGCTGGCCGCTGGACAGACCCCGCAGGTGGTCGATGACAAGGAACTGCCCCTGATCCACGTGGGCCGCGTCGCGGACCTGCTGCTGGACCTCGCGGTCGCTCCCCGACCTGGGACCGTGGATGTGCCGGGCCGGCCCGATGATGGTCAGCGAGGTGGCGCGGCGGCTGGGCGAGATCGCGCAGGACTACCGCACCGGGCTGCTGCCCGACCTGTCGGATTCCTTCACGAAGGAGCTCTTCAACACCTACCGGTCGGCGACGTTCCCCGCGCACTTCCCGATCCGGCCCGGTGCCGTCCGAGGACCCGCGGGGCGGCTGGTCGAGGCGGTGAAAGGGGCAGGCGGGCAGGCGCAGGTGTTCTACTCCACGACCAACCCCGGCTTCACGCGCGGCCAGCACTGGCACCGGCACAAGGTCGAGCGGTTCCTGGTCCTCGCCGGGCAGGGCGAGATCCGGCTGCGGCAGCTGTTCACCGACGAGGTCGTGACGTTCCCGGTGACGGGCGCGGAACCGGCCATCATCGACATGCCCACGTTCTGGGTCCACTCGATCACCAACACCGGCACCGAGCCGCTCGTCACGCTGTTCTTCGCCGACGAGCTCTATGATCCGGAGAACCCGGACACCTATCCCGAGGACGTGTGACGTGAAGGTCATGACCGTGGTCGGCACCCGACCCGAGATCATCCGCCTGGCCGCCGTCATGCGCCGCCTCGACGCCACCGAGGGCATCGAGCACGTGCTGGTCCACACCGGCCAGAACTGGGACCGGCAGCTGAACGCGGTCTTCTTCGAGGATCTCGGTATGCGGCTTCCCGACCATGTGCTGGACGTGGACGTCTCCTCGCTGGGCGCGACGCTCGGGGACATCCTGCGCAAGACCGAGGCGGTGCTCGACGAGGAGCAGCCCGACGCGTTCCTCGTGCTGGGCGACACCAACAGCGCGCTGTCGCTGATCATGGCCAAACGCATGCGCATCCCGACCTACCACATGGAGGCCGGCAACCGGTGCTTCGATGCCAACGTGCCGGAGGAGACCAACCGCCGGCTCGTGGACCACACCGCCGACTTCAACCTCGCCTACACCGAGCACGCCCGGCGCAACCTGCTGGCTGAGGGCCTGCACCCGCGGCGGATCATCGTCACCGGGTCGCCGATGACCGAGGTGCTCGACCAGCACGCGGACGCCATCGCGGCGTCGGACGGCGCTGGCGGACCTGGGGGTCGAGCCGGGTGAGTACTTCCTCGTCTCGGCGCATCGCGAGGAGAACGTCGACTCCCCCGACCGGCTGCGCGAGCTTGCTGGCGTGTCTCAATGCGGTCGCTGCCGAATGGGAACTGCCGGTGCTGGTGTCGACGCACCCGCGGACGCGCAAGCGCCTGGAGGCGCTGGACGACGCGGCGATCAGCGAGCTGGTGCGCTTCCACGAGCCGTTCGGGTTCCTCGACTACAACCGGCTGCAGCTGGGCGCACGGTGTGTGCTGTCGGACTCCGGCACGATCGCCGAGGAGTCCACGATCCTCGGGCTTCCCGGCGGTGACGCTGCGTTCCTCCATCGAGCGGCCCGAGGCGTTGGACACCGGCGCGATCACCATGACCGACCTCGAGCCCGAGGCGGTGCTGCGGGGCATCGAGTTCGCGGTGGGTCGGGGGCCGGGGGAACGGCCGGCGGACTACCAGATCACCAACACCTCCGAGCGGGTCGTCAACTTCATCGCGTCGACGGCGTTCCAGCACGAGTTCTGGAGCGGGTTGCGGTAACGCCGGCGCATCCGCATCTCGGCGCTGCCTGATGGCCGGCCGCGGTTCTCGTCGTCCACAGACTGCTTCCGCCGGCTTCCGCGCGTCCGTCCCTGCGAATACCGTCACGACATGCATGTCTTGATCCGCAGCACAATGTGCCGCACACTGACCCCATGGCCAGTCGCATGAAGCAGAGTGTCGTCCGGCGTCCGAGCCTGCCCCTGACCAGCGCGGACGAGGCAGATCTGCGACTGCTCAAGGAGTCGCCGGCCTACCAGCAAGCCCTCGCGCGGCTGTCCAGCCAGGACCTCCCCCCGGGAGACGTGAAGGAGAGTGTTCTGCTGCACGCGGTCTTCGAAGCGGGTCTTGCTGCGGTCCGGCAACTGGCGGAGTCCGATGGATACACGCAGCTGGCCGCGGAGCGCGCAGCCGACGACGCGACCCGCCGCCGGCTATCCCGGCGACGCCGCCCGGCCTGGGCCGACGAGGCGTGAGCCGCATGCTGCGGGGGCGGGTGTACCGCGCGCTCCCCAGCGGATTCGATGCTGACCACTACTTCGTCGTGGTGTCCAACAACGCGCGCAACCGTGCCCTGCCAAGCGTCCTGGCGGTGCGGCTCACGACGGCGCCCAAGCCCGTGCTTCCCAGCATCGTCGAGGTCCCACGGGCAGAAGTGCTGACCGGCAGGGCGGTGTGTGACGACATCTACGAACTCTGGGACGACGAAGTCCGGCAGGACGTCGGGGTGCTCGGCTCGGCCACGATGGCGGCCATCGACGACGGGCTACGCGCGGCGCTGAGTCTGTGAGCCCAAGACCCCGCGTCCGCCCGCCTTCGGCACGCCTCCTGTAGCGGATTCGCTACACTTGTGCCATGGCGACGTCCTCGCTGATCACGCGCGTTCGGAAGCAGTGCGGCTTCTCGCAGGCCGAACTCGCGCGCCGATCCGGTATTCCACGCACCGCTATCAATGCCTATGAACAGGGCCGCCGAGTGCCCACATCCAGCACGCTGGCGCGCCTTGTCGAGGCGTGTGACTACCAACTGGACGCCACACCTCGTCCCCAGATCGATCTGGGTGCCAATGCACGGGCGCTGGAGCAGGTGCTCGATCTCGCAGAGTTACTGCCGGTGCGGCGCCGTGAGCGTCTCCGGTTTCCGCCACTGCCGGGGCCGCGCCCATGAGCGTCCTGGCGCGACGACTGCTCGCGATCGACGCCACCTTCGACGAGGCTGACATTGCCCACGCCTTTGGTGGCGCCATCGCCCTGGCCTACTGCACGGGTGAACCCCGGGCCACCATCGATCTGGACATCAACGTCTTCCTGCCGCACACCTCCCCCGACAGCGCGATCGACGCATTGCCCGATGCAGTCGCGTTCACCCCTGCCAACCGCGCCGAGGTCCTCAGCAGCGGCCAGACGCGCGCCTGGTGGGACGACACACCCATCGACCTGTTCTTCTCCAACCACCCGTTCCACGACGTGGCCCAGGGCAGGGTTCGCACCGTCCCCTTCGCGCAGACGCAGATCCCGGTCCTGGACTGCACGTCCCTGGCCGTGTTCAAGGCCTTCTTCAACCGGACCAGGGACTGGGCTGATCTGGAGGCGATGGCCGAGGCCGGGCAACTGGACGTCGATGCTGTGGCGGGCTTCCTGACCGACCTACTCGGAAAGGCCGACTCACGTTTGGGTCGGTTGCGCCGCCTCGGGTGAGGGCGTCCGGGCAGGCGGGCCGAGATCCGACGACCGTCCAGGTACGCATCCGCTGACATACTCGGGCAATGAGCACCACCACTGGCACTCGGGGATTGCTGCGGGATGCGTCCGTGGCAACCCCCGCTCGCAGGGAACCGGGAACCTCGTGATCGCCCATGTGATGTTGTGCGACCACGCTCAGGTCGCCGACGGGAAGTTGTTCATCAGCGGCGGCGGCATCAGCCGTGTCCGCGGTCCGGGGCTGCCGCCAGGTACCTCCATCGCGATCCTCATGCTCGTCCCCTGGGAGAGCACGAACTCCCCAATAACGCTGGACCTGCGACTGCTCACCCAGGACGGTCAACCTGTCCGGGACCCCGAGGGCGCCGAGATCGGCGTCCAGGCGCGCACCGAAGTGGGCCGGCCGCCCGGGATCGAGCCGGGAGTTCCGATCGATCTGCCCGTCACCTTCCACGTCGGAGGGATGGGCCTGTCCGCCGGCCGCTACACGTGGCAGCTCAGCGTGAACGGCGAGACCAGGCAGGCATGGCAGCTCAGCTTCACCATGATCAACGAGTCCTGACCTGGGGCCGGAGGGTCACGCAGAATCGTCCCTCACGTGGTCCGCGTCTGATCGGACCGCACTCGCAGAGATCCGCGAGATCGGCGGGTCCGCGTCGTGGAGATCCACCCGAATCCGGTCGATGAACGACTTCCCCCGGCCCGGGCGACGCCGGTTCGGCCGCACCGGCGCGCAAGCCTGCGGCAGCCGCAGCCATCGGCTCACTGGTGACCAGGCGTAGCTTGGTCGAATCCGGCGCCGGAGCCGGGCTCGGACCTCTTGCGCACGTCCTCGTCACTGGCGACCAGGCGTAGCTCGTCGCACGGCGCCGGAGCCGGCCTCGACTCTCGTCCTCGTCATCTGCGCCTTGAGCGTGGCGGACAGTCGGGACGCACGCCCGGGTGCACGGCCTTCGGTCCACGACGGGTATTTTGTGGGTCTTCGTCCCAGAGGAGAATCCGTGAATCACTCCGGAGTGCACGCCGGTCCTGTCCAGGCGCGGCGCCTGGTGAGTCTGCTCCTCGCCGCGGCGTTGTGTATGGCTGGCCTTGTCGCGGCTGGGCCCGCGGTCCATGCCGGCCCAGGCAGCGACGGCACGCTCGACACCTCCTTCAGCACCAAGGCCGGCACTGGCTTCAACGGCAACGTGGAATCGGTGGCCGTGCAGACCGACGGCAAGATCGTGATCGGTGGGTCCTTCACTGCCGTCAACGGAGTGACCAGCAACCGGATCGCCCGGCTCAACGCCGACGGAAGTGTGGACACAGCGTTCAGCGCGAATCTCGGCGCCGGTCCGAGCGATGACGTCAAATCGGTCGCTGTGCAGAGCGACGGCAAGATCGTGATCGGCGGGTGGTTCACCGCCGTCAACGGGACGCCTAGTGCCCGGATCGCGCGGTTGAACAACAACGGAACTCCGTCGACACTGCGTTCAGCGCCAACACAGGTACCGGGTTCGACTTCGACGTCTCGTCGGTCGCCTTGCAGGCCGGCAACAAGATCGTGGTGGGCGGGGGCTTCACCGCCGTCAACGGCACCCTGAGCAAGCGCCTTGCGCGGCTGAACAGCAACGGCAGCGTTGATACAGCCTTCAGCGCCAACATCGGCACTGGTTTCAACGACGATGTCGAGTCAATCGCAGTACAGAGCGACGACAAGATCGTGGTGGGCGGGTACTTCTTCAACGTCAACGGGACGACCAGTTACTACCTCGCCCGGCTGAACGCCAACGGCAGCCTCGACGCGGCCTTCTCCACCGCCATGGGCGTCGGCCCGAGCGGCCCCCTCTTCGCAGTTGCTGTGCAGCCCGACGGGAAGGTATTGGCCGGCGGAACTCTCACGAACATCAGCGGGACAGTCAGCGCGGGCATCGCGCGGCTGAACGACAACGGCAGCGTGGACACCGCACAACGTTCAGCTCCAATCTCGGAACGGGTTTCGATGGCTCGCCACGTACGTTGGCTGTCCAAGCCGACGGAAAGGTGCTGGTCGGCGGCAACTTCACCAAGATCAACGGGATTCCCAGCAAGAGCATTGCCCGGCTGAACTCCAACGGCAGCGTCGACGCCGGGTTCAGCAGTAACACCGGCACCGGGTTCAGTGGGCAGGTGCGAGACATCGCGTTGCAGCCCGACGGCAACATCGTGGTCGGCGGACAGTTCGGGCTCTTCAACGAGACCACCAGTATCAAGATCGCGCGGCTGTACGGGACTGCCGTGCCGATCCCTAGCCCCACGCCGACGCCGACGCCAACGCCAACGCCAACGCCAACGCCAACCCCGACGCCGTCCGTCAAGAAGCAAAAGGTCAAGAAGCCGCCCGCGAAACTCAAGAAGGGCAAGCGCGCGAAACTGGCCAAGCGCACCAGCGCGGGCTCGAAGTTGAAGTGGAAGTCCACCACGAAGAGGGTTTGCGTCGTCAAGAAGACGACCCTGCGAACCAAGCGGAAGGGGACCTGCGTCCTGCGGGCGAAGGCGCCAGCCGTGGGCGGCGTCAAGTCCTTCTCGAAGAAGTACCGCATCAAGGTGAAGTGACGACAGCGGCGCGGTCGGGACATTGGGCAGGCTGAGCCACCAAGCAGTCGCCCTGGCTTAGGGCCCGCTCAGCGGCGCCGACGACGATCACCCGGGGCATCCCCCAGATGAGCGGCACGCCAGCAGCGACGACACGCTCACCGCCGGCTTCTGGGCCGTGTTTGGCGAGACTGCCGACGAGTCCCTGAGTCCGGCTCGTCGCGATCCGCAACCCGCCCTACTTCTTCACCTTGACCTTCGTCTTGGCCTTGACCGTGCCTTGGAAACTGAGCCGCAGCGTGTACTTGCCAGCCTTCAGACTCTTCGGCAGTTTCCACTTCAACGTGTTGACCCCGGCCTTGGCCGACACCTGCTTGGTCACCGTCTTCTTGCCCTTGAGCGTGAACTTCACAGACGCAGCGTTCGTCACGCCGTACTTCACCTTCAGCTTCTTGCCAGCCTTGGCC
Source organism: uncultured Actinomycetota bacterium (assembly GCA_963769435.1). Classification (GTDB taxonomy): domain Bacteria; phylum Actinomycetota; class Actinomycetes; order S36-B12; family UBA10799; genus JADKAV01. The sequence goes on along the minus strand of CAVYLN010000002.1, from coordinate 2,114,532 downwards.
GACACCGTGCCCGGCGCGAACACCGCAGCGAGCACCACCACCCCGTCCGTGCCAGGCGGGCCGGTCGGACCCGTCGCTCCCGACGGGCCGGGCGATCCCGGCGGACCAGTCACCTGCGCCGCCACCGTGATCGGGTTGCTCACCGCGGTCATCGTGGCCAGCACCGCCGCCGGCGAGCCCTGCGAGGAACACGTCACGGCACTGCCGACATCAGCCGCGGTCGGCGTGTAGACGATCCCGGACTCCCCGCCGATCGTGACCCCGGCCCGCTGCCAACTCACCGTCGCCGGCCGACCCTCACCCCACACGTCCGCCGCACACACCAACGGCAGACCGACCTGACCGGATCCCGATAACACCGGTTGCCGATCCGCCGCGGACATCCCCGACGTGATCCGCCCGATCTTGCCGGCGTACTCGGTGAACCACAGATTCCCGTCCGAACCGGCCGCGATCCCATTCGGGCCACCGCCCACCGTCGGCACCGCGAACTCCGTGATCACCCCTGACGGACTGATCCGCCCGATCCTGTTCCCACTGATCTCGGTGAACCACAGATTTCCGTCCGGACCCGCCGCGATCCCGTAAGGGAAGCTGCCCGCTGTCGGCACCTCGAACCCCTTGATCGAACCCGAGGGACTGATCCGCCCGATACTGTTCAAACCGATATCGGTGAACCACAGATTCCCGTCCGGACCCGCCGCGATCCCGTAGGGCGCACTCGACGGGGGCAGTGCGAACTCCGTGATCACCCCGGCCGGGGTGATCCGCCCGATCTTGTTCCCGCCGAATTCGGTGAACCAAAGATTCCCGTCCGGACCCGCCGCGATCCCGGACGGGAGACTGGCCCCGGTCGGTATCGGGAACTCCGTGATCACCCCCGACGGGGTGATCCGCCCGATCTTGTTCCCGTCGTACTCGGTGAACCAAAGATTCCCGTCCGGACCCGCCGCGATCCCGGATGGGGCACTGCCCGCCGTCGGCACTGTGAACTCCGTGATCACCCCCGCCGGGCTGATCCGCCCGATCTTGTTCCCACTGCTCTCGGTGAACCAAAGATTCCCGTCCGGACCTGCCGCGATCCCGAACGGCTGACTGCCGGCCGTCGGCACTGTGAACTCCGTGAACACCCCCGCCGGCGTGATCCGCCCGATCTTGTTCCCACTGATCTCGGTGAACCACACGTTGCCGTCCGGACCCGCCGCAATCCCGCCCGGCTGACTGCCGGCCGTCGGCACTGTGAACTCCGTGATCACACCTGGGACCGTCGCCGTGTAGGCAGGAGCGACCACCAGGGCCTGCACCCCCACCACGGCCCCCGCAACCGCTGCCGCAACTCTCGCGAACCTCATCATCAGCCACTGCCTTTCGATACGGGGAGCGCACACCGGTAGGGGGCCAAGCATCACATGGTCTCGCCCCGCACGCCCCCCTAAGCGGATCTTCGATGCCGTTCAGCCTGGTCGAACCGCTCCGGGTTTGGTGGAGGGTCTGATTCCACGAATGGGTGAGTCATGCCTGCACCAAGGAGGTACCCGCCGCGAGTTGCGGGACAGGTCTGCTCGACTGGTCCGGGAGGCGATGGGGCGACGATTATGACGCCGGAATGTATCGCAGGTCGACGCTCTACAACTGGGTCCTCAAGCCGCGCGCCATCCAGTTCTGGTTCGACAAGTACGAGGTCTCCGCGGTCTACTGCGGTGCGGTGTCCGTGACGGTTCCGTGGCGTGAGTTGCTTCTCACGCCTGCTGGCCAGCTCCTCGCCGATCAGGTCGGCTGAGGGTGCGCGAGTGACCCCTCACAACTGCACGACCACGGCCGACGTCAGGCCGGCCCCCGCAACCTGCGACCAGTAGCGATCCGCGGTCAGCACCTTCACACCCAGTCGCTCCACAACGGCGAGGATCAGCGCGTCCCCGAGTGACAGGGTGAGCGGATCGCCGGATATCGGGTGCCGGCCGGGGTGCGCCTGAGAGGCTTCGAGCAGCTGGGCGGCGCGGATCAAGTCCACTTCCTGCGGGGGTTCGACTCGCACGCCCATCGCCGACAGTGTGGTGGCGATCTGCTCAGGGCTGCTGGTGTTGCCTGCCCGACGGGCCACCACGATGCATTCGGTCAATGCGGGCCCGGGCAGGAGCGGTCGTGCGCCGGGAGCGTTGAGCAGAGCGTCGACCGCCTGCCACCTGCCGGCCTCCTGCAGGATCCAGGCGACCATCGCCGAGGAGTCCAGCGCGAACCGGGTCACTCAGACAGGCCCATCTCACGCAGCACGCGCTCTGGTTCGGGCGGCGACTGCCCGGCCACCTGGGAATCCGCAGAACGCTCCCCCGACTGCTGGTCCTCGCGGCGCAGTTCCCTGACCAATTCGGCGCTGTCCACTGCGTCACCTCCGGTGTTGTTCGCCCAGAGGGCCTGCGCCAGCACCCGCGGACTGACGATCTCCACTGTGCCATCGGCGTGCAGCAGGAACCGGAGGTTATCCCCAGGGCCGACACCGAGGTGACGCCGGATCGGCGCCGGGATGACGACGCGGCCTTCCGGGCCGACTTTCATGTCAATCGCCGCATGATCTGTCACTGGTCCATGATATGTCATTTCCGGGACGAGGCTGGGGCGAGCTGTGCAGTTGGCAGTGTGGGTGGACACGTTCTTGGTTGCCGACTTCTTGCCCTTCAGCGTCAACGTCAACGGTGCCGCGTTGGTCATCCGGGATGACCGACCCGTCGCGCTGCCAACTCACCGTCGCCGGGATACCGACAACAGACTCCGGCCGCGCCCACCAGAGGCAGGCCGACCTGACCGGATCCCGATAACACCGGTTGCCGATCCTCAGGCGAGAAACCCGATGTGATCCGCCCGACCCTCCGGACCAATGACCCCGTGAGCCACACGTTCCCGTGCGGCCCCGCCGCGATCCTGGGCAATTCGCCCGCCGACCCGGAACGATCGCTGGTCATCCTGTGACTCAGCGAAGACTGCTCAACCGAACAGCAGCGTCATCGTGATCGGCGCATACGACGCCTGCGTGTTGCCCATGACCATCAGGATGAGCACGAAACTCGCGAGCACGGACGCCGAGCCGGCCAGCACGGGTGCGACCACACGTTGCCCCGTACGCGAGCGCGAGATGACACCGCGCCACAGGTAGATGCTCAAAGCCACGAAGGCCATGAGCAGCAGCACGCTGATCACGGCCTTGGGTTCCTGCCAGGCGAGGCGCGCGTCCACCTGGTTCTGTATGACCGCCGGCACGTCCGCACTGCCCGAACGCAGCCACGAGGTCAGCGAATCCGTGAGTTCCGGGGACGCGGCGGGCTTGAGGTCGCGGGGGGTTCCGATCGCACCGGCGAGACCCTGCCGCGGGTTCAGGACGTTGCTGAGGTTGGCCGCCACGACGACGGCGAGCAGCAGACCGACCACGGAACTCGCCAGGCCGAACACCAGGTGCGTGCGTCGCTCCACACCCCGCGGCGCACGGCGGAACCGCACCCACGAACTCACGCCGAAGGCCAGCAGCGCCAGCGTGAAGAACCCGCCGACCACCACCAATGCGAGGTGGTAGTCGACGTAGTCCTGCAGCAGCCGCTCGTAGGCGGGATTGCTCGCTTTCACTGCCTCAGTGTGCATCGACGAGCTCGACCGTCCGCACCGGGGCGTAGAGCTGAGCCACGGCCTCGGCGTTGAACCCCTTGAGCACAAGCCAGAAGCCCAGCGAGATCTCCCACGCGGCGATCAGCACGGCGGCCAGGAAGCCGACCAGGGAGACCTGGTCGATGATGCCGAAGAGGGTTCCGACGGACGCGGCGAGAAGCAGAGGTGCACCGATCAGCCCGAGGACGGGGATGATCCGCGGCACCAGGCCCGCCCGCAGCAACAGCGGTGCCAGCAGCAGGGCGTTGACCGCCGGTATTGTGCCCGGCCCGGCGAGGAACGCCCAGTCGTGTACGGCCACCATGGCCTGCGCGGCGGGACCGGCGACGGTCACGCTCAGCATCGCGAGGACCCCCATCACGATGATCGAGGCCTCCAGGGTGCGCGAGCCGACGAAGCCGAGGGCGGCGGCCTCGTCGACGCGGCGCACGACCGGGAACAGTGCCACCGCGGTTCCGATGCAGGCCAGGGCGAGCACGAACTCGAGCCCGGCCGCCCATTGCAGCGAAGTCGCCCCGGCTGCGGCGGTGGCAGGGTCGGCCAGCACCGGGTCCTTGAGGATCAGCGCGGGGATGGAGGTGACGACGGTGAGTAGATACAACGCGCCGGCGATGAAGGCCAGGCGGCGGGTTCGGGACATTTCGGCTCCGGATTGTTAGGCTGAGGTGTACGGCGTATACCAATGTAGGTGTACACCGTATACCTGTCAAGACCGGAGGTTCCGACATGCCGCCCAGGAGACCCGTCACGCGGGATCGGGCACTCGCCGAAGCCGTGGCGCTCGCCGATGCCGAAGGGATCGATGCGGTGAGCATGCGGAATCTGGCCGCGCGCCTCGACGTGGTTCCGATGGCGCTGTACAAACACGTGACCAACAAGAGCGACCTGCTCGACGGCATGGTCGCGACCCTCATCGACTCCTACGACCCGCCCGACCCGGCGCTGGGCTGGAAGGACGGCGGTGCGCGCGCAGATCCTGTCCGCCCGCCGCGTGATGCTGGCCCACCCCTGGGCGCGCCAGGTCATCGAGACCCGCACGACCCGAACGCCGCAGGTGCTGAGCTACATGAACCGCCTGTCGGGAACCTTCATCGAGGGTGGGTTCAGCCCGGACCTCACCCACCACGTGATGCACGCGCTCGGCCACCGGATCTGGGGCTTCAGCCCCGAGGCCTTCGACGACCCCGACTCCCTGCAACCGCCGCCCGACCTCGCGGCGCGGGAGGCGATGGTGCAGGCGGTGCAGCAGACCTATCCGTACATCGCGATGATCGCGCTCGACGCCGTCGGCGGGGACCTGTCGAAGGTCGGGGCCGCTTGCGACGAGCAGTTCGAGTTCGAGTTCACCCTCGACCTGCTGCTCGACGCCTTCGAACGGTTGCGCGAGGCGGGGTGGAGCTCGAGGCGGTGAGGCTGTCAACGCACCGGCTGGCATTTCGTCGATACCCGCCCTTTCGGTGAAGATCCGACCACTCACTGGTCGTTCTGTCACCGAAAGGCGGCGGAGTTGTCCACAGAATCCACCGCCGGACCCCAGCCCCATCGACCGGCCCCCACGCTGGTGGCTTGTGCAGATACCCGCGCCTCTACGCGACCTCCTTGCGCATCAGGACAACATCGTCGCCACATGGCAGATGCCCTCGGCGGCACGCAGGGCGGCGAGACGGGCTGCCCACCGCGGAGACTGGCTGCGATTGACCAGCAAGACCTACGTCGCCTCGCCGTCACGACCTTCCGCGACACAGCGTGCCTGGGCTGCGCTGCTGCACTGCGGTCCCTCGGCCAGGCTCTCCGGACGCAACGCCCTGGTTCTGCATGGCTGGGATGAGGTCCTCGCCGCGCCCTTCGACGTTGCGGTCCCCCACCGCGTGCAACCGGCACCCGGACCCACCTGGTTGCGGATCCACCGGCTGTCGTCGGAACCGACCGGTCCCGCCGCGCTCCCGGCTCGGACGTCGGCGCATCTGGCGACCGCGCACGCCGCCGCCTGGGCACGCACAGAACGGGAGGCCGCATTCATCGTCATTTCGGTGCTTCAGCAGCGACTCACCACGCCCGATCGCCTCGTGCGGACCCTGGCGCTGATGCTGCGCTTGCCACGCCGCCGCCTGATCGCTGAACTGGCCGCCGAGTTCCTGGACGGGTCGCACAGCCTCAACGAACTGGACTTCGCCGCGTTGTGCCGGCGCCACAAGGTGCCACGCCCCCACCGGCAGACCCGCCGTTTCGACACGACCGGGCAGTTGCGCGCCATCGATGTCGAATTCCGCACCCCCTCTGACCGCCTGCTGCGTTTGGAGATCGAGGGGATCCAGCATCTCGACCCGCGTAACTACCTCGCCGACATCACCCGGCACAACCGTCTGCAGATCGCCGACCCCGCGGTGGGCTTGCGCGTGTCCTCCTGGACGCTCAAACACGAACCGGCACCGTTCATGCGGGAGTTGCGGGGCTGGGTGCTCGATGACCCAGCCTCCTGGTGAAGATCCGACCACTCACTGGTCGTTCTGTCACCGAAAGGGCTGTTTCTACCGGCTTTCTTGCGGAGACCGCCCGGCAGCATCTCCAGCATGACCGACTCAGATCGTCCAACCACCCGATCGCGCCTCAAGCCATCGGGTACCGAGGACGAAACCAAGAGTAGGTGACCACCGGGGATGGCCCCGCTCACTGCCGAGTCGAGCCATTCCCACGTGACTTACTCTGGAAGGACGGCCCGACCGTGAAAGGGGGTCCCGTGACACGACGTTCCATCGCCACCGGGATCGCCGCTGCTTTCGCGGTCGTCGCCGCGCTGCTCAGCCCACTCTCGGCCCAGGCCCAACCCGGCTCCGAGATCATCGAACGCGCGCAGAGTTGGGCCGAGGCGGGCGTCGGCTACAGCGGGAGCAACTACTTCACCAACGAGTACGGCACCTACCGCACCGACTGCTCCGGCTACGTCTCGATGGCCTGGGGGTTGCCGACGTCGCTGACGACCGTGACCCTGCCGGGTGTCTCCTACCCGATCGCCAAGGATGCCCTCGAGCCCGGCGACGTCCTGAACAACCCGCTGCCCGGGACCAGCGGCCATGTGGTGCTGTTCGCCGGCTGGGCCGACGCCGCCAAGACGCGGTACTTCGCGTACGAGGAGAGCCCGTCGGGCGGTGCGCACCTCAGCGAGATCCCCTACCCGTACTGGCCCGGCTACGGGACGTTCACCCCGCGCCGCTACATCGGGACCACCTCGAAGACCGCGCCCGTGACCGTCCCCGAGCCCGCCGCGCCGAAACCCACGCGTCCCGCACCGCTGAGCGACGGCGACTTCGTCCGCCACGACGGACAGGTGTACCGGATCGCCGGCGGTGCGCCCGTGCCCGTGACCTCGTGGAAGAAGCTGGGCGGCCGCGAGGATTCCCGGAAACTGACCGACGCGGAGTTCGCCGAACTGCCCACCCAACCCGCCGACGGCACCTTCCTGCGCACGCCGCGCGCACCTTTGGGCCGCGGTGAGACCTACGTCGTCGCGGGCGGCGCCCCGGTGTTCGTCCCGCGGGGGACGCTGAAGACCCGCAAGGTGGTCACCGTCGAACAAACGGCCATCGACGAGGCCGACGGATACCTGAACCGCCAGCCTGCCGACGGGACGATCGTGCGGACACCCGACGGCGAGCGCTACGTCTTCGCCGGCGGCGCCCCGATCCACATCTCCGACGGTTGGTGGAAAGAACTGCGGCCCAAGCCGTCGGTGACCACCGTCGCGCAGGAGGCGCTCGACCTGGCCGGCGGGCTCAACGCCTGGTCGCACGTGCGCAACTACCCGGCCGACGACACCCTCGTCAAGGTCGGCGCCGACGTCTACCGCATCCAGGACGGGGTCCCGGTGCCCGACTTCGGCGTCCGGGGCGTTCCGATCGACCCCGCGGCCATGGACAACGCGGGCGGCGAAGGCCCCTGGTCGCACCTGCAGGCCGCCGAGTAGATCGGGTCGGGGCACGGCGGCGCGCCTTTCGGTGACGATTCGACCGCTCACGTGTCACTTCTTCACCGAGAGACTTGAGCGGGGGAAGGGCGAATCCGGCTATTCGGTCTCTGGTACCGGGCAGCGCGCATCGGTACAGTGGGGGACTTCCAAGACGCGGGAGTCGCTGCCGGATGGAAGCCGAACACGCTCTGCTGATCGCCGCCGACTGGCCCGTGGGCGCCGTCCTGGCCGCGGTGGCCGAGATGCCCGAGCGGGCCATGGTCGTCATCCGCGTCAGCACTCCCGAGGGGGTACGCCACTATGCCGTCGATGCCGGGAGCATCCGGATGGTCGCCGAGGGCGCGGACCCGGATCTGGCGCTGAGCGACGTGCTCGACTTGAGCGTCTTCCCGCAGAGCCGAACGGTCGACGTCGGTGATCCCGATGCCGTCCCGAGCGCCGGTGACGTGCTGGTCCGGGGCGGCGAGTTGGTGGGCGTCGTACGCGGCAGTGGCAGCGACCGGGGCGTGGAGGTGGCCCGCGGCATGGATGGGGGCCGAGCCCCCGCCCGAGATGGCCGATGGCCGAACCCCCGGCTGAAATGGCCGGCGAGGCCGGAATGGCGGCCCCGGCCACCCCGTCCGCACCTGCGCGATTCCGCGCGTTCCCGGAACTCGACTCCCCGGGCGAGGTTCGGGAGGGCGACCGGTTCACGCTCGTCGCACGATTCGCGACCCAGCCGCCGAGCACCGACCCGTCGGCGCAGCCGGTCATCGTGGCCTCGGCCCCACCCCAGCTGACGTTCGTCGTGCAGGTCGGCGGGTTCGGCTTCAGCTTCCCGGACGGGATCCGGCGTGAGCTCACCGTCGACCGGGATGCACCGGCAGGGCCGGTCGCCGAGTTCACGGTGGTGGCCGGTGACGTCAACGTCCGCGCCACCCGCACGTTGGAGGTCTCTTTCGAGTACGCAGGCGAACTGTGCGGACTCGCGTGGCGCGATGTGCAGGTGGTCGCGGTGCAGGAACCCGCACCGCCACCGCTGACCGGGACGACGTCCGGAGGCACCGGGGTGAACCTCGGCGCGGACACCGCCCCCAGCCTGACCGTCGTCATCCGCAGCGAGCCCGGATCCGCCCAACTGGAATGGCTGTTCCATCCCCGGGAGGACATCGACCGGCCCTCACAACGCGTCGCGACCACCCTCGAGGCGCCGTCGGCCGAAGCGTTCGCGGTGCAGCTGATGGCACAACTGCCCGCCGCCAAGGACGCCGTGTCGTTGCCGCTCACCGTCCGCGGCATGGGCAAGCTGGTCAACCGCGTGATCCCCGACGACTTCTGGGCGATGGTCGAGGCGACGTGGAAGGCCACGCCCGACGGCCAGATCCCCTCGCTGCTGCTGACCACCAGCGAACCGTTCGTGCCCTGGGAACTGGCCTGGGTCGACGACGAGGTGGTCGACCCGGCCCTGCTGCCGGCGGGGGTGACCGAGGGGCCGCTGGGCAGCCTGTGGAGGGTGGGCCGCTGGGTACCGCCGGTGCGGCGACGCCGGGGGCCGGACCGGCCGGGCGTGCCGCCGGCCTCGCGGGTGGAGGCCGACGCGGTGGCGGTAGTGATCGGCGACTACGCGGCCGACACCAAGATCCGCAGCCTGCCGCACGCGGTGGAGGAGGGCAAGGCGATCGCCCTGCGCTATGCGGGGCTTCCGCTGACCGTCAGCGAGGGGGACGTGGACCGGCTGATGACCGGCGCGCTCGAACGCGATGGCGTGGCGTACGCGCCCACCGTCGTCCACTTCGCCAGCCACGGCCAGGTCAGCACCCAGCAGCAGCAGTACACGGGCATCCTCCTGTCCGGCGGTCGCCGCCTGGACCTGCTGACGGTCGAGGGCAGCCTCCTGGGCGAGTCCAGCGCACCGTTCGTCTTCCTCAACGCCTGTCAGGTGGGCACGGCCAGCAACGTGCTGTCCACGTACGGCGGCCTGGCCGGCGCCTTCCTAGGCACAGGATGCCGGGGATTCCTGGCGCCGCTGTGGAACGTCGACGACGAGGTCGCCAAAGGCATCGCCCTGGACTTCTACCAGGCGACACTGGGCGACGGCGTGCCCGTCGGCGAGGCCGTGCGGCGGATCAGGGCGGGCTTCGGCAGCGGGCAGGCGGGCACCGCCACTCCGCTGGCCTACGTCTTCTACGGGCACCCCGACCTACAACTGAGCAGACAACAACCAGGAGGTGGCCCCTGATGGCCCAACTCGACGGCACTGGCATCCCGGTCGACCTCGGCAGCGGCGTCACGCTGGTGGCCCCGGGCTCGTGGGCACCGCCGAGCGCGCCCCGGAACTGCTCGGCGGGCGTGCCGACGAGAGCCCGCCGGCCACCCCTGCGCTCACCGACGCGCTGTCGGCGGCGGGTCTCGAGCAGGTGCACGGCGTCCAGATCGCCGCCACCGAGGTGCCGGTGATCGGTGCGGACGTGCGCGGCCCGCACGACGAGGGCCTGATGCTGCTGCAGGTGCCCGACCTCGGCGCAGAGGCACCGCAGGTGCTGTTGCAGGTCGACGAGGCCGGCGTCGCGACCTGGCACTTCCCACAACCAGCCACGGCGATGACACCCGGCACGCTGGAGTTCAGCGTGCCCCGCGAGGTCGCCACCGCGCCGATCGAAGGAGCCTCGGACGACCGCGGGCTCGCCGCGATGATCGGGCGCAAACTGCTGTCGGTGCTGGTGTTCCCCGCACTGGAAGCGGGGGTCGGCCTGCTGGCCCGGGTCCTCGCCGAGAAGTACGAGAAGTCGTCGCGCCCCTACCGGTTGCGCACGTTCGCGCCGGGAGAGACCCGGACCGCTGGGGCCGGGAACCTGGCCGACCGCGGCTGGGACGGGATCGACGGCCGGGCACTGCTGTTCGTCCACGGCACGTTCGCCACCAGCCACGGCACCTTCTCGGGACTCGCCGACGACGTGATCGGCGATCTGTGGCACACCTACGACGGCCGCGTCCTCGCGTTCGACCACCCGAGCCTGTCCGTGACCCCGCAGCAGAACGCCGCCGAGTTGATGTCCATGATCCCGCCGGGGCGCAGGCTCGATGTGGACATCGTGTCCCACAGTCGCGGCGGGCTGGTCGCACGAGCGTTGGCCGACGCGGCGGCCGCCCCCGACTCACCGCTGCAAGTGCGCAGCACGGTCTTCGTCGCCGCTCCGAACGCGGGAACACCGCTGGCCGACGACGCACACATCAAGGCGTTCATCGACCGCATGACCACGATGCTCAACCTGATCCCGGACGGTCCCTTGTCGCTGCCGGCGGACATTCTCGGCGGCGTACTGGACGTGGTGAAGATCATCGCCGCGGGAGCGGTGGAAGGCCTTCCCGGGTTGCGGGCGATGGACCCGACCGACCCCGGCCTGACGACCCTGGGACGGCTGCCCGCCCGGACATCGCGCGCTACGCCATCGACGTCGAGTTCGAGCCGACCGGCAGCCTGCTGTCCCTGGTCCGGGTCAAGGACGCGGCCGTCGACCTGGTCTTCGGGCAGGCGGCCAACGACATCGTGGTCCCGACCGACGGTGCCGCCGGGGTGCCGGGATCCCCGATCCCCGCGCAGCAGCGCCTGGCCTTCGGCCGCAGCGACACGCTGTGGCACTGCTCCTTCTTCTCCCAGCAACGCACCGCCGACCACCTGCGGCAATGGTGCCGCCCAGACCAGCAGGGATGATCCATGGACTTGATGCCGCTTTACAAGGCCGTCGCGGGCGGCGAACTGCAGCAGGCCCTCGACGCGGATCCAGACCTCGTGCAGGAGGCCACCGCCGAGCAGGCGCACGCCGACTTCATCGGGGCGAATCAGGCCGGCAGACCAGACATCGCCTACCTGGCGGCCACCACCGCCGCGTTCATCCATCTGCACCTCGGGCAGCGTGACCGGGCACTGTCCGACAGGTTCGATGCGGCGCAGGCACTGTTCCTGCTGGCCGACGAGACCCGGGCCTACGATGCAGCCCGCATGGAGGCCCTACAGGTGGGGGCTATGGCCCTTGAGATCCAGGCGTACCCCCTGATCTTCCGCTGCTGGGTGCTCGCGGCCGACTGCGGGTGGTTCGCGCTGGATTCGACCGAGCCCGACAACCCGCAGGGCCGACTGGTCCAGACCCTGCGGGACTGCGCCGATTCGCTTGGCTGGGCAGCACGACTGCCCGAACTCGAGGAGCAGTCGGGATGGCTTGAGCGCCTGGCCTCACTGGTCGGGGTGGCGGCCGGCGAGGGCATGAACCAGGTGTGGTCGGAGGATTGGCTGCTCGAGGTCGACGCCCTGCTGCGCAGGCTCGCCGCCGATTCGGAGGTGCTGCCGGTCGACCTGGTCTTCGAGTCCAGCGGGGGTCCGGCGAAAGCGGCGCAGGTGGCGGCCATGCTCTCGGAGCTGGAGTCACGTTACGGTGCCCTCTGAGCGCCGCGGGCTCGGGGAGCCGACACGGGCCGGACAGGGGCGGGGGGCCGGCCAGCCGACACGGGCCGAACTGCGACTGCGGGCCGCGATGTCCTCAGCTGCGGCGACCGGAGACATGCAGGCATGGCTGACCGCCGCCACCGCACTGCAGGACCTGCTCGAACGCCAGGAGCCGGACGCCACCGGCAGGACCGCTCTGCGCGAGGACCTGATGGCCGCGTGCGAGCAGTTGCGCCGCGGCTGGCGCAGCAGACCGGGCCGGCTGTGGGTCTCGGCGGACGCCGACCAGGTCACGGGCCCGCTGCTGCGGGACCTGCTCGATGACGCGGAGCCAGACGTCGCCGAGGTCTTCCGCCTCACCGAATCAGCCCGGGCACGGGTCCTGCTCGACGCGGTGTCGGGGTGCTTCCGCGGGGACAGCGGTGACCCCGGCGAAGCGGCCCGGGCGGCTGCGGTGCTGGCCTTCCCGCAGGACCCCGACCCGGACCCGGTGCGGCGCGAGATGCGCCTGATCAGTGCGGTACGGGCCGTCGACGACGACACCGCATCCACCCGCCAGGAGGCCCTGACCGCGGTCGAGTCCATGTACGGCGAGGACACCGGATTCGTCGGGGGTGCGGAGCCGGTCCCGCTGGCGGCGGTCCAGGCGGCGCTGCGGCCGGACGAGGTCCTGGTCGAGTACGTCGTGCCTTTCCATCCCTTGCACCCGGCCCGAAGCCTCGCCGCGATCGTTATCACCCGCGAGCGGCCCACCTGGTGCCGGACCTGCCGCTGCCCGCGCGCTACGCCAGCGGGTTCATCGGCAGTTACGCCATCGACGGCCGGGCGCCGGTGGACGCCAGCCCGATGGGCGACATGGTGGTCAGTGCGCGTCGTGCTGTGCAAGGTCAGGACCCGGGCGCAGCCGCCGCGGCGGGCCGACTGCTGCACGAGGTGCTCGTGCAGCCGATCCTCGAGCGGTTCCCGCAGGCCGACCGGCCTCGCTGGATCGTGGTACCGCACAGGCAGTTGCACCCCGTACCGTGGATGGCACTCTTTGGACCCGATGGCACCTCCTGGCTGAACGCCACAACGGTGACGGTGTGCCCCAGCGCCTCGGCATGGGTGCAACTGGCCGGAAGGCGCCGGGAGGGCCGCATGGCGCTGGCCCTCGGTGATCCGCTGCTGGGGTACGCCGGGATGCCCGCGCTGCCACAGGCCGCCGATGAGGTCGAGCATCTCGGGGAGGTCTGGGCGCGGGCGGGTCTGGACGCCGACGTCCGAGTCGGGGCACGAGCATCCGTCGGCGCCCTGCGGGAGGTGGGCCCGAGCGCCGGCGTGATCCACCTGGCGACACACGGCTCGTTCCCCGACGGCGAGTCGGGCGAGGACCAGCAGCTGTTGTTGAGCCTGTCCGCTCGATCGAACGGCAGGGTGTCCGCCGCGGTGTTGCGGACCCTCGACCTGCGTCGCGCCTGGTGCACGACTTTGAGCGTGTGCAACGGCGGGCTCTACCGGATCGGCCCCGGCGACGAACCACTCGGTCTGGTACCCGCCGCCCTAGAGGCCGGGCACGTCGAGTGTGATCGCTGCCCTGTGGGCGGTCGACGATGACGCGGGGCGACGGCTCATGGCTGGAGTCCTGGAAGGCATGTCGAGCGGGGATCCCGCCGGGGCGCTGCGTGACGGGGCGCTGGCGCTCATGAAGGGAGGCGCACCGCCGCGCGACTGGGCGGCCTTCACGGTCATCGGTTCCGGCCGCGGCCCGGTGTGACCCAGCCGGAGTCTGGGGGCTTCTTCACCGAAAGTCGAGCGGTATGCGGCCTCCGGCGGGGAGATCATTGGGCGGTAGCGGGGTCGACCCAACGCCGCGGCCGACGACTTTGGTCGAATCAGCCAACCAGCGGCCGGATCCGTCCAGACTCCCCAGGGCGGGGCGGTCAGCCGTTGCCTTGCCGAATGGCCACGGTCATCGAGGTGAGCAGGGCAACGGTGGTCCCGACCGTGACCAGCCACAGCGCGCGGTTGAGGTCGTACATCGGGAGCCCCATGAGCAGGATCGCGCCGAAGAACAACACCAGGTAGGGAATGAGGATCGCCGGGCGTGCCGGGTGACGCCACTGCACAGGACGCAGGTAGTCGACGACCAGCATGAACAGCACGAACACGACGAAGACCGCTGGTCCGATCCACCACGGGTTGCCGGCGCGTGCGAGTCCCCACAGCGCCACCGTCGCGGGGACTGCCAGGGCGGCGATCAGCAGTCCGATCCTGTGGTTGACCCCCATGCCGTAGCGCTTCCGGGAGGCGAACCCGACCGCCTGCGCCACGTTCACCACGTTCACCACACCCCAGGTCGTGAGCTCAGCCCACCATGGTCCCTGCGGCATGCACCCGACGATGCCACAGACGCAGGCTTGATCAGCACGCTGCATCCGGCGACAGGTCAGCGGACGGACAACCGATCGCCTTCTGGTGAAGATTCGACACCTCACGTGTCACTTCTTCACCGAAAGGCGCTCGGCCACACCTCGCGACCCCGCCGCGCCGTTGGACCAACTCGACCGGGCCCGGTTCCGCCGACTACAGGTCCGGGCGCTCCGGCAGGTCTGCGCCCTTGGCCTTCTTCTGAGCCTTGGCGATCGCGGCCTGCCACGCGTCGTAGGCCTGGCCGTAGCGCGCGGTGATGCGGTCGGACTCGGTCTGGAACTGCTCCCACTGCGCGTCGAACTCGAAGTAGCACTCGCCGTAGTAGCACTCCGCGTCCTCCAGCGCGGCGACCGCGGAGTTGATGGCGTCCGCGCCGTCACCGATCACCGTCACGATGCGGGCGTGCACCCCGCGCATGTCACTCGGTGGCTTCAGAGCGGCCATCTGGTTGGAGATCTCGCGGCGGTCGGTACCGGCCTGCGCGAAGTAGTCGATGACCTCGTACATGTAGAGGTCCCGGTCGTACATGGTATCCACGTAGGCGCCGGTGTCGTTGCGCAGAGCTGTGTACCGATCGATCAGCGACTCCATCTGCGCGTGGTACGCCCGCACGTCCTGGCGTTGCGACTTCGCCGCGGCTTTGACCTTCTTGACCTGCTTGCGGTAGCGGGCCATCGCCTTGTCCACGCGGCGGGTGAGGTCGTCGAGCGTGCGTACCGCGTCTTGGCCCTCAGCCGCGGCGGGCTGCATGTCACCACCGTAGGTGGTCAGAGTGTCCAGGCTGTCCACGAGTTCCTCACGGTTGTCGGTCCACACCTGCGTGTTCGTCTCCTCGTAGGCCTGCAGTGCGGCCAGCGCCGCGAACGCGTCGCGAAGAGTGGTCAGGCGGTCAGCGCCCTTCGCGCCGGGGTCTTCGTCGATGGTCGCGGTGATCGTGGTCAACTCGTTCTGCGCGCCGCCGGCGACCTCCTGCACCACTTCGGTGGACTGAGCCGCCGACATGTCGTCCAGCGAGGACATGAGCACCGGGCCCGAGGCGTTGTACTGGTCCTTGGCCGCACTGTTCTGGGTGAATCCCCACCACGCGGCACCCGCGAGGATGAGACCGATCGCGGCGACCCCGCCGATGACAAGGCCCCGCCGTTTGCGGCGCGGTGGTTTCGCAGGCTCGAGGACCTCGGTCTGGTCCGGTGGTGGCTCCTCGACCAGTTCGACCACTTCGACCTTGTGCCCGCACTCGGGGCAGAACTTGTCGGTGTCTTGTATGGCCTGCCCGCACTCGCTGCAGGCCACGGCGTCGTCCTCCATGTTGGACCTCCCGTGTGGACGCCCTTCCAGGGTAGGACGGTCACCTGGCCGAAGACCGGTCACGAGTATCCCCGACCGCGACGTCACTCGTTCGAGGGAAGGGGCTGCGCGGTGGCACGGGTCGCCCGACGCCGCGACGCCGGAAGCGCGGTTGACGGGTGCGCGTCGAACTCGAAGTACGCGAACCCGTAACCGGGCGACACTCAACCCCCGAGAACGCTGCGGTTGCGGGAAACCCGGCAGCCGCGACGATGGAAACGACGAGAGGAGAATCCATGCGCGCGGTGTGGAACGGTGTGGTGTTGGCCAAGTCAGACGAGACGGTCGTGGTGGAGGGTAACCACTACTTCCCGCCGGACTCGTTGAACCGCGAGTACTTCAGCGACAGCGACACCCACACGGTGTGCCCGTGGAAGGGGACCGCGTCCTACCTCTCGATCACCGTCGACGGCCGAACCAACGAGGATGCGGCGTGGGTCTACCCAGAACCGAAGGAGGCTGCGTCGCAGATCGCCGACCACGTGGCCTTCTGGCGGGGCGTGACGGTCGAGGCCTGATCAGGCCGGCGCGAATTCCAGCAGATCGCGGACGAGCCGGGAACTCATCGCGGCCTCGCATGCTTCCTACTCGATGGCGCTCGCGCCGGGGATCGCCTCGACGGCACTGGCCACGACTACGGGCACCAAGTCACACCACCGCACAGAAGCGGCACAATCACCACACCCAACCCGGCCCGCTGCCCACTCACTGTCGCCGGCAACCCGAAACCCCACACGCCGGCAGACCCGCCTGCCGGATCCCGCCGCGACGAACCGATGGCGACATCCCCGGGACCGTTGATCAACAACGCACCACGGTTTCGCGCCCCTGCTACTTCTTGAGCTTCACCTTCGTCGTGGCCTTGACCGTGCCCTGGAAACTGAGCCGCAACGTGTACTTGCCGGCCTTGAGCTTCTTCGGCAACTTCCACTTCAACGTGTTCGTCCCGGCCTTCGCCGACACGTTGCGGGTGGCGGACTTCTTGCCCTTCAGCGTGAACGTCAACGGCGCCGCATTCGTCACCCCGTACTTCACCGACAACTTCTTGCCGACCTTCGCCGACACCGTTCCCGGCGCGAACACCGCCGACAACACCACCACACCGTCCTGACCGTTCGTGCCGTTGGTCCCGTTCTGGCCCGGCGGACCGGTGACCTGCGCCACCACCGTGATCGGGTTGCTCACCGCCGTCATCGTGGCCAGCACCGCCGCCGGCGCACCCCGCGACGAACACGTCACCGCACTGCCCACATCCGCCGCGGTCGGCGTGTAAACGATCCCGGACTCCCCTGGGATCGTCGTCCCGGCCCGCTGCCAACTCACCGTCGCCGGGAACCCGAAGCCCCACACATCCGCCGCACACACCAACGGCAGACCCACCTGTCCCGACCCCGACAACACCGGCCGCCGATCCGCAGGCGACATCCCCGACGTGATCCGCCCGATCGAGTTGCCGTTGGCCCCGGTGAACCACAGGTTCCCGTCCGGACCCGCCGCGATGCCGCTCGGGGAACTGCTTGACTGCACCGTGAACTCCGTGATCGCGCCCGACGGGGTGATCCGCCCGATCCGCTGACCGTCGAATTCGGTGAACCACAGATTCCCGTCCGGGCCCGCCGCGATCCCAGCCGGGAAACTACTCGCCGTCGGCACTGGGAATTCGGTGATCACCCCGGACGGGGTGATCCGCCCGATCTTGTTGCCGACCAACTCGGTGAACCACAGGTTCCCGTCCGGACCCGCCGCGATCCCATTCGGGGAACTGCTTGCCGTCGGCACCACGAACTCCGTGATGACCCCCGACGGCGTGATCCGACCGACCTTGTTCCCGACAGTCTCGGTGAACCACAGGTTCCCGTCCGGGCCCGCCGCGATACCTCGGGAGGAACTACTCGCCGTTGGGATCGGGAACTCCGTGAACACACCCGAGGGCGTGATCCGACCGATCTTGTTGCCGATCCGCTCGGTGAACCACAGGTTCCCGTCCGGACCCACCGCGATACCGGACGGCTGGCTACCCGCCGTCGGGATCGGGAACTCCGTGAACACCCCCGAAGGCGTGATCCGCCCGATCTTGTTGCCGACCAACTCGGTGAACCACAGGTTCCCGTCCGGACCCGCCGCGATCCCGTTCGGCTGGCTGCTCGGCGTCGGCGTCGGGAACTCCGTGATCACCCCCGCGGGCGTGATCCGCCCAATCTTGTTGACGATGTTTCCCTGGGTGAACCACAGGTTCCCGTCCGGACCCGCCGCGATCCCAGGCGGGAAACTGCCGGCCGTCGGGATCGGGAACTCCGTGATCACCCCCGGCACCGTCGCCGCCTGGGCCGGGGCCACCAGCGTTTGCACCGCCACCACACCCGCCGCAGCAACTGCCGCCATACGCGAAATCCTGATCATGAGAACTCCCTCTCGATGCCGGGAGTCTAGACCGTTGATCAACAACCCACCATGGGTCGCCGCGCCCCCGGCGGCGGTGCCCGGTGCGATCAGGTCACGGGCCCATTCCCCGCGGCTGGCGCCGCTGTGCCGATCGACCGGCGCACCGGCACGACCGACCCAGCCGAAATGTCCGAACGGACCCTGTCGATTCAGACCGAGTCGTGCCTACGGTGGCCGGGCGCCGGGTCGACCGGCCCGGTTAGCGTCGGAGGTCTCGATGTTGTCCGATCACACCCCTACCACCACTTTGCCCACCGCCGATCCCGAGCGATCGCGGGCCTTCTACGAGGGGGTGCTCGGCTTCGCGCCGGGTGAACCGATGGCCAATGGGGTGTTCTACAAATCCGGGGACACCTCCTTCTTCGTCTACCAGTCTGGCTTCGCGGGCACGAACCGCGCCACCGCGATGTCGTTCGAGGTTTCGGACGAGGAGTTCGACGCCGAGATCAAGACCTTGCATGAGGCCGGGGTCGCATTCGACACCTTCGAGATGGAGGGGATCGAGTGGGACAACGGCGTGGCAACGATGGAGGGGTTGCGCATGGCGTGGTTCAGCGACCCCGACGGGAACATCATCAACGTGGGAACCCGGCCGGAGTAGGTCGCTCCGGGTCAGCCCGTCACGACCTCCAGGGCCACCGTCAGTTCGTCGCCGGGCCCTACTCCATGCGCGTCCCGTACCGCACGTTTCACCGGCAGCACGAAGCAGCCCGACTCCGCATCCGGGAACACCGACGTGCGCCACATCGTCGCGCCCACGCGCACCTGCACCTTCACCGAACCGAAGCCACCGCGCGGCCCGAGGGAGTCCGCGTCGTCCTCGATGGCGGCGGTGACCTCCGGCGGCACGGTGACGAACGTCCAGGTGTCCGCCCGTCGTGCATCCCACAGCCACAGTTCGGCGGTGAAGGTGTGCTCCATGCACCGAGAGTGGCAGATCGGGCCGATTCGCCGGCCCCCTTGCGCGGAGCCCACACCCCCGTGACCGTTTCTGCAGGATGACTTTCCCGACACGCCGCTGGGAGAGGCCTAGCCACGGCGTGTCGGATGCGGCGCCGTTGATCATCATGCAAAACCGGACACAGCCTCGAGGTGACCGGCCGACGGGCCTGCCCGCGGTCGCGGGTCGCCGGAAACCCCGCGGGCTGCAGGAACGGCTGGCCGGCGACGCCCGGAACTAGGGTGAAAGCCGTGGAGGACAGGGTCTGCCTGGTGACCGGGGCGTCGGCCGGGATCGGCCGTGCGAGCGCCGACCGCCTCGCGCGCCGGGGCTGGACCGTGGTGGGCGCGAGCCGGCGCACGCCGCAGGCCGTTGCCTGGCAGTCGCTGGTCATGGATGTCGACGACGACGAGTCGGTCGCCACGGGGGTCCAGGAGGTCGTGGCCCGGCACGGGCGGATCGACGCGGTGGTCACCGCTGCGGGCTGGGGGTTGTCCGGCCCGGCGGAGACCACCCCTCTGGAGCAAGCCCGCGCACAACTCGAGACGAACTTCTGGGGGACGGTCCGGGTGGTGCGCGAAGTGCTGCCGCACATGCGGGAATCGGGAGGCGGACGGGTCGTGCTGATCGGCTCGCTGGGCGGCCTGATCGGGCTGCCGTTCCAGGCCTACTACTCAGCGAGCAAGTACGCCCTCGAGGGTTTCGGTGAGGCGCTGGCCTACGAGGTCGCGCCGTTCGGGATCACCGTCACTCTGGTGGAACCCGGCAATGCCGTCAGCGACTTCACCGACAACCGGCGGCGCAGCGACCCGCACCCGGACAGTCCCTACGCCGCAGCCAGCGACAAGGCGATCTCGACCATGGAACACGACGAGCGCAACGGGATCCCGGTGGAGCAGGTGGCGGCAGCAGTCGAGAAGGTGCTGACCGTCGGAACCCCTGCCCGCCGGCTGACCGTGGGAAAGACGGACGAGCGCCTCGGCACCTTCGTCAAACGGCTGCTTCCCCACCGAGTGTTCGAACGGCTCGCCCGCGGACCGCTCGGGCTCTAGGGCCTCGGCGCCCGGGCCGTGACCTCCCACGCCCGCGGTGACGTCAGCGCGCTAGGCGAAGTCCTCCGGCAGGATGGTCGGCTTGGTCTCGCCGTACAGCCACTGCTGGAAGTACTGGTCCAGCAGCGCCAGTTTGGCGCCCTTGAACCCGCTGGCCTTCTTCGCCTCCGCGATGAACTGCTGGGTGCTGATGTTGCCGTGCTCGTATTTGGCGACGAGCTTGCGTGACAGCCCGAAGAACTTCGGGTCCCCGACGATCTCGCGGTAGCCCTGCAGGGTCATCGCCCCGCGCTGGTACGTGGGGAAGAACGCGAACAGGTTCGCCGGGTCGCCGTCGAGGATCGCGGGGGCGATCTCCCAGTCCTCCGCCGGAGTGTTCGCGTAGAGGGTGTCGAACCGCACGGCCGGGTCCGTGCCGCCCTGCACCTGGGCGCTCCAGTACCACTGGCTCCAGTTCGCCCAGCCCTCGTTGAACCAGATGTCGGCCCAGGTCTGCAGCGTCGCGCTGTTGCCGAACCACTGGTGGGAGATCTCGTGCAACTGGGTCCCGATGTTGATCGACGGGTTGCCGCTGCTGAAGCCACCGGCGTAGTGCGGCTTGCCCTGCACCTCCAGGGCGTAACCCACTCCCGCCGCCCGGTCGGCCACGGCGCCGGTCGAGTCGAACGGGTACGGGCCGTACAGGTCGCTGAGGAAGTTCAACTGCCCGGGGGCCTGGTTGAGCGAGGTCTGGATCGCGAGGGCCTGGGCGGCGGTGGCGGTACTGTCCACCGCGTTGTAGACCGGCAGGGTGCGGCCGGTGGAGGTCTCGGTCATGGAGTCCACGACGTAGTTGAAGTCGCCCACGGTGGCGGTGGTGAGGTACGTGGCCGTCGGGTCGTCCTCACGCCAGCGCCAGGTGAACGTGCCGTCGCCGTTGTCCGTGGTGCTCACACTCTCACCGGTGCCCAGGGCGGTCTTGCCGGCGGGGACGCGGATGCGGGTGTCGAACGTGGCCTTGTCGGACGGGTAGTTGTTCGACGGGAACCAGCTCTGTGCGCCGATCGGCTCGTTGACCACGAAGGACCCGTCGCAGGTCTGCGGTGTGGCCAGCGGGAAGCATGCGCGGATCCAGCCCTCGATCGACTCGTCGGCATCCGTGATGGGCTCGGGGGTCCCGGAGTAGTTCACCTCGACGGTGAAGTGGCGGCCGGCCTTCGGCCAGCTCGACGGATGCGGGGTGACGACCAGTTTCATCGGCTGGGTCACCGCCGGGTTGCTGCTCAGAACCGGTGTCGCGTCGACCTGTTCGAAGCCGGCCGCGCGGCCGTCGACCTTCACGCTCGACACGGGCAGACCCTGGAAGTCCAGGCTGAACTCCTTGAGCTTGCGGTCGGCGGTGGCGCGGATCGTGGTCCTCGCGGAGTTGAAGGTGTTCGCGTCGGGGTCGTAGTCGAGGTAGATCCGGTAGTGGTCCACGTCGTACCCGCCGTTGCCGACCTGGGGCAGCAACGGGTCGCCGAGCGTGCGGGCACCCGCAACCGGCTTGCCCTTGCCCTGACCGCCCGGGTCGGCGCTGGCGGCGGCCGGGAAGGCCACCACCAGCAGTGCGGTCGAGGTGACAACGAATGCGGAACGTCGGTCCATGAAGTGTCCCTTCCCAGGTTCACCGACCCTAACCCCGCCAATGGCGACGCGGACACCGGCCTTTCGGACCACCGTCGACGCGCCACCGACGGCCGCTATGGGCGCATTCGCCCGGGTATGGGTTGGCGCCGGCGTCGGCGTTCAGTGACCGATGGGTTGCCCGAACATGTCGCCGCGTTCCTTGCCGCCCTTGATGCCGGGGCTGTCCTGGCTCCACACCTCGACCGGGCCGGAGGTCCCGTCGGTGGCACCGCGCGAGACGGCCACGTCGTTGTGTGTGTTCACAGCCAGCCATGCGTGACTGCCGCCGCTGAAGGGCTGCACCGCCAGATCGGTCCACTCGAAGAAGTCGGCCGCCCAGTCGGCTCCCGAAACCCCAGACCCGTCGCGGTCCCGAGGACCACCCGAACCCCTCGGTCGATCTCCACCGCGAGGTCGGGACTGCCGTCCCCGGTGAGGTCTCCGGACGGCCACGTTCGGCCCGTTGTCGTCGTCCCACCACGGGATCGCCCACACCGCGTCCGTACCCGGGGTCGTGGAAGCGGTCAGCGCCGCCGGGTGCAGCCCGTCGGTATGGCCGTGGAGCACCGCGACCGTCGCCGGTGGTCACGTTCGAGGACAGCACGAGGTCGTCGCGGCCGTCACCGTTGAAGTCGGACAGCGTCATGTCACCGATCTGCCAATACGACGGGCAGTCCGAGGTCCGCGGGCAGGATGTACTGACTGCCGGTCGGATTCACCCCGGTCGCGCTGCCGCGCAGCACATGCACGGCCGAACCGGCACCATCGTCGCTGGGCAGGTTGTCGGACTCGAAGGCCACACCGATGAACAAGTCGTCGATCGCGTCACCGTCGATGTCCCCGACTGCCAGTGTCCGACCGAAGTTCTCGTAGCCGCTCGGCGTGCTGGGCATGCCGGCCTTGCCCTGGCGCAACCGGACCGCGCCGGCCGAGGTCAGTCCCGTGCTGGAACCGGGCAGCAGTACGACCGCGCCGTTGTTGTCGTAGGGCAGTCCGACCGCGAGGTCGGCGTACCCATCGGCGTTGAAGTCACCGGCGGCCAGGGTTGCACCGAACATGTCGTCCCTCTGGTTGCCGCCCGGAACTCCGGGCTTGCCCTGATGCCAGATCTGATCACGCGCAGTCAGCCCCGCCGCACTGCCGTACAGCACTTGTACGGCACCCGCGTTCCTGGTCGTACGGATGTCCTCGTTGGGAACACCGACGGCCAGATCGGCGTACCCATCGCCGTCGAAGTCACTGGAGGCCAGCGACCAACCGAAGTTGTCGCCGCGCTCCAACGCACCCTTCACCCCCTTGGTGCCCTGATGCCAGATCTGGTCGCGGGACGTGACACCGGTGCTGGATCCGTACAGCACCTGTGCCGCGCCGGCGTCCGTTCACGCCGCGCAGGTCCTCCCCGACGACCCCGACGGTCATGTCGGCGTACCCGTCGCCGTCGAAGTCGTACGGCATCACCGAAGAACCGGCCGTCGCCGAACTGTCCGCAATACCTGGTGCCGCGAGCGGGACCATCCCCCCGCACACCAGGATCAACGACGCCCCAACTGCCACGTAACGCATAGCCACCACCCCCTTGTGGTACTTCCACGGTACGACCGATCGGTGGCCGCAGGCAGCAGCCGGATCGGGAACGTCCGATATGCACGATTCCGGCTCGGCGAGCCTGCCACGGGTGTTCGGACCTGGCGCAGAGCCCACCGCCCCCCTCTCAGCTGGCACGACCGGGACTTACCCGAACGCCCCCGACGGGAGTAACCTCTGGACCCTCCTGAGAGGGGCGCACCATGAGTTTTCGGAAGACCCGGCCCACCCTCGCCCAGGCGAGCGCCGTCGTCGTCGGGATGGGAATGCTCGTCGGCGGGGCTGTGGCCGCCGCAGGCCGATCCCGCGGGCACCGGACCGCGAGCAGACGAACCCCCGGCCGTCGTTCAGTCCGCGGCCGATCCCCACGCCGCAGGCGACCATCACGCATCCCGACGTACCTCGACGGTCAGTCGCGCGAGCAGCAGGCCAGACGCATCCCCCGCACCGGCAAGGTGATCGCTGGTGCAGAAGGTGACCACCGATCCCGCGCAGGACCCGACCATCCGGACCCGGATCACCGTCAGGCCCAAACGTGCCCGAGCAGGCGATCACGGTCAAGACCCGTGACGATGGCAGCATCACGGTCCGCACCCAGGATTCGCGCAGGGCCCGCGTGCAGGTCCGCATCCGGGCCGACGGACCCGACACCACTGCCACTACCTGGAGCCGGACCTGGCGGGTGCGCTAGTCGCAGATGGGCCTCAGCCGGTCCCGTCGGCGTCCATCTGGGCCACGAGCCGGTCGGTGTCCGCGGGAGTCCAACCCTCCGGTCGGGTCATCGCGGCCCAGGCCTGCGCGTTGGACTCCTTGGAGTACATGTGCCCGTGACCGACGGGTACGGAGCCGGCCGCCGGTAGGTCGAGGGCCACCTGCCACATCGTGACCAGCGGCACCCAGGTCATCTCCTCGGGGATGTCCGGGCCGCGCTGACCGTACTCCAGCCACGCCGGCATCTGGAAGGCCAACTTCTGGTTGAAGAACACCACCGGGTCCGACGAGTGCTGCAGGTACACCAGCCGCGTGGGTCCCCACGGCTCGTCGACGACCGCCTCGATCTCCGAACCGGAGGACGTGAACTGCACGGTCCGGCCGTTGTCCAAAGCCGGCAGCCAGGCAGGGCTCCCCGGATCCCGATCGGCCTCGATCTCGTCGTGCAGGGGGTTCACGAACGGCGGGCCGGACATGAAGGCGCCGTCGATCGGTTCGTTGACAAGGTTGACCGACGTCAGCACGCTCTCCACCCCGAACGAACCCAACGACAGCCCGTAGAGGTACAGATCGGGGCGGTCGTCCTCCGGCAACGTCGACCAGTAGTCATGCACGGTGTCGAACACCACGCGCGAGGTCTTCTTGACAGCCTCCTGATCGGCCAGCAGCGAGATCCAGCTCGGCAGGAAGGAGTACTGCACGCCGGCGATCGCGGTGTTGCCGTTGTACATGTACTCCAAGGGATCCACCGCAGCCGGATCCAGGAAGCCGGTGCCCGTCGTGGTGGCCACCACGAGTAGCTCGCGGTCGAATGCGCCGGTGACCTGCAACTCCCTGAGCAGCAGATCGGCCCGACCCTGGAGCGTGGGTTCGCTGTCCAGACCGACGTACGCACGGACCGGCTCGACAGCACCCCCACCGGTGAAGGCATCGATCTGTTCGACGGTGGGCCCCGTGGCCACGAAATCGCGGCCCTTGCGACCAAGGCTCGCCCAGGGAACCAGGGAGTTGGGGCCGCCAGAGCGTGAGGTCGAGGTGGGCTGCACGACACCTTCCGTGGTCGCCGTGTCGCGCGTGGAGAACATCGCATTCGCCCCTGCGAAGAACCCGTTCACGAGGATGCCCGTGACCAACAGCCAGATCAGCAGTACCAGTGCCCCGACGCTGATCGCTTGCGCCAGACGCGGCGGCAGTCGCCTACCCAGCAGGCGGGTGCCGAAAGCGGCGAGTCTGCGCAGGGAACGTGCGATGACCAGGATCAGCGCCGCCACCAGCACCCCGACCACCAGGATGGACGACCAGGTGACCGGCGAGGTCGACGGCTGGTCGAAGATGCTGCGCACCTCGTTCTGCCAGCCCACGTACTGCCAAATGGCCGTCGCGACCGACAGCACGAGCAGGACGAGGAAGATGCGTTTGATGATCTTGGCGCGGGAGGGCCTCGGCGTCGGAATCTGCAGGAACCGCCAAAGGGTCTGGATTCCCACTCCGAGTGCATACCCGACCATCACCGTGATCCCCGACGCGATGCCCTGCACGTAGCCTGCGCGCGGCAGCAGTGAGGGATACAACGAGAACGCGAAGAACAGCGCCGCGAACCACATCCCCACTCCGCTGAACTTCAGCGTGAAGACGCGGCGGGACGGGGGCACCGCGGGCTGCGCATCCGAGTCCTGCGGCGCCTCGGTCGCGACAGCGTGCGCCATCAGGTCTCCGTTCGGGTCGTCCAGCGATGAGCCCCCACGGTATCCCGGCGCGAGGCAACCGCCTCGGGCAGCCACGGCGTTCTGGTACGAACGGCGGTTCCGCGGGTCCCTGGCTGACGTGACCCCTTCTGATCGCGCGATCAGCGGGCTAACCTC
The DNA here is from genome assembly GCA_963769435.1 of uncultured Actinomycetota bacterium. Lineage (GTDB taxonomy): Bacteria > Actinomycetota > Actinomycetes > S36-B12 > UBA10799 > JADKAV01. Next base: position 2,088,503 of record CAVYLN010000002.1, on the reverse strand, counting down.
GGCAGTAGTCCGAAAGGAGGTCAGCATGCCCGGACCCATCGACATCAGCCACGAGGTCGCCGCGCCTGCCGGCGTGGTGTGGAATCTCATCACGGGGATCGAACGGTCACCCGAGGTCATCTCAGGCATCCGCTCCGTCGAGCGCCTCGACGACGGGACCGCCTTCGACGTCGGCACCAGGTGGCGTGAGACCCGCGTGATGTTCGGCAAGTCGGCGACCGAGGAGATGACCGTCACTGAGGTCGATCCCGGCCACTCCTACACCACTGAGGCCCAGCACGGCGGGACCCAGTACACCTCGGAGCTGGTGGTCGAACCCGTCGGTACGGACGCCTGCATCCTGTCGATGCACTTCGATGCGCAGACCAGTGGAGTTCTGAACAAGACCCTGGGAGCGGTGGTCGGACGGCTCATGGAGAGCACGACCCGCAAGTTGATGCAGCAGGACCTCGCCGACATCGCCGAGGCCGCGGAGCGCTCCGTCGCCTGACCGGCCCCCCGGATTCCCCGACTCAGTCCAGGGCGGGGCGCTGTCGCACGACGTATCCCGCCGACTCACCGAGCACCGGCCAAGCCTGCAGGCAGGAGACCTGGGCACCCGAAGGCAGCAGCACCCAGTCGATGCCGGCGGTCCAGTCCGCCTCGCAGAATGATTCGGGGTCGCGCTCGAAGGCCGCGACCTGGTCGTACCTGCGCCACCATTGCGCCAGATCGTCGCCCGCATACGGCGGGCTCTTCCAGTCGACGTAGATAGGAACCTCGGCATTGAGCCGTACGTTCTCCACCAGCAAGGGCACGAGTCCGACGCCCTCCGGTTGTGCCGTGAGCACCAAGGCGGTGGGTTCCAGGGAATCCGGCGACTGCGCCTGCGCCGTCGAGTGCAGCCCGTACCCCGCCAGCAGCGCCGCCGCCGCGACCGCAGGAACGCGCCAGGCGTAGGGACGCGGCCGGCGCAGCGCCTCACCTATCCGCACGACGAGCACCGTGGCTGCGATCGGGACCGTCAACACCGTGATGCGCCACGGAAACAGCAGCGCAAGTTCCGTCCATCGCGTGTACTCCACGACCAGCGCGGCCAGCAGTCCGGGGATGGTGGCCGCAAGCAGCCACACCCCAAGCCACCGACCCCCGCGCAGCGGTCGCGCCAGGACCACTCCGGCGCCGACCAGGGCTACGAACACTAGGTCGGCCAGGTCATACCATCGCCACGTCGAGACGCAGGGTGTGGTGTGCGATCCGCTCGAAGGCCAGCCGGTCCAACGCCTCGCCGCCCGGGTGAGGTGAAGACCGCGGGATTCGCTGTGATCGTCGACCACCGCGGACACCACCACAGCGGTCCGGCGTATCCGGGGAGCCGCCGCATTCCCCCCCGGTGATGAGGTCCGCCACCAACGCCGCTGTCAGTCCGATACCCGCGACGATCGCGTACGTCGGGTGGATCGCACAGGCCAGGACCATCAGTGCGGCCGCCGCCCAGATCCGCGGCCTGCTCGTGTCCGGCTCCCAGCCCACAGTCCCAGCGCCAGCAACAACAGGACTCCGGCCGAACTCGGTTGCAGGTAGCCGGGCTTGTAGACGAGATACTGTCCGAAGACCCCGTGGAAGGCTGACAGGCTTCCTACCGGCATCGGTGCCGACGTCCAGGGGATCAGCGTCGCGCCCAGCACGAGTACCGCGAGCGATCGGCACCCCGCGGCCCCCGACCAGCGTGCGTGCGATCAGGTACACACCCGTGAGTGCTGCGGCGGTCGCGAGGTAGGCCACGAGCTCGAGGCCGGTGTCGCCGCCGAGATCGAAGAGAACCCCGACGATACGAGTGAACAGCGGGTAGGGGTCGGTGGTGCCCACCAGCCAGTCGTTGCTGAGTTCCGGGGTCCGTGGGCCGATCACATGGGCCAGGTACTGGTTCTGGTTGCTGAATGCCGGAACCGCCAGCGCGTTGCCGAGACTCACCAGACCGATCACCAGTGGCGGGGCGATCCGCGCGGTTGGTGACCCAGTTCTTGCCCGGGTGGCTATGGCCGTCACTGGGCGAATACGGCGATGTCCTCTGCCAGCCGACCGCTGCCAGCGGCTCTGATATGACCCATCCCCTCGTACTCGATCCATGTGCAGTCGGGCAGCAGGTCGACGGTCTCCTGCACCACCTCGCGCGGGAAGAACAGATCCTCCTGGGCACTGACCACCAACACCGGGATCGTGATCCTGGGCAGTACGTCGCGGGCGTCGAAGGACACCTCTGCATCGGCCTCCACGAGCAGATCGCCGCTTGGCACCTGCTCATCGCTGAACGTGCCGCGCATCAGTGGTGCGACCAGTCGGCGTTGTCGGGACTGTCCCGCTTCCGGGAACAGGTACTCCGACATCGCAAGGGCGGCGTCGCCCATCCGGCCCTCGGCCCGGGCCACCGCCCACCGGCGGTCCACGTCCCGGCCCCAGTCCGTGATGGTCGCAGCCGCCAGCGCGAGGACCACCCGGTCTGCGGTCTGTGGGTGATCAGCGGCGATGTACTGGGCGATGAGCCCGCCGTAGGAGACCCCCACCACCACGTCCACCCGGCCGCCCAGTTGATCCCGGATGAGGGCCGCGTAGTCGTCGGCCATGTCCGCCACCGAATGCCCGACCGGCATGTTGCGCTTGCGGGTGACGTACCAGACGCTGAAACCGGCGTCGACCAGCACGCGGAACTGCCGGCCCTGGAACGCCCCGAACGTCCCGCGCGGGATGTCACCACCCGGCCCTCCGGGGATCCACAGGACCTTCCTGGGACCGTCCCCCCATCGCGCGTACTCCATCCCGGAAGGGAAGCGACCCGTCTCGTCGGGAGCGTGAACCGCGAGCAGCCGCTTGGCCCGCACGACCGTCCACGCGGTCAGTGCCGTCGTCCCCAGTCCCACAACCACCGTCCGCTTTCGCATGATCGCCTCCCGAACACCATTCTCACCCCGTTTCACCGCCTCACGGACAACCTGTGCAGATTCGGTTTCACATGTGAAAGGGAAATTGCACAAGTCGGGTGAGGGGGTCAGACTCCCTGCTTCAGCGGGCGCCACCCACGCCTCGTTGTCCCGGTACCAGGTGATCATCTCGGCAAGGCCCCGCTCGAACGGCACCTGCGACGCCCATCTCAGGCCATGTGCAGATTCGGTTTCACATGTGAATGAAAATCTGCGCACGTCTCGGCGGAGGGCCGGGGAGAGGGCTGCGCGGCGTCACCCGGAGATCGCGCGGAGCACCGCGACCAGGTTGCTGGTCGCCTCCCGGATCTGCTCGTAGGCGGGGCCGTGCCAACCGGTCCCGAGCATGTGCGGGTCCGGGACATCGTCGGGGTGCACGTCCGCATCAGCGGGCCGACGACCCCACTTGCGAGCCGGAGGCTCCGGAACCTGGGCCGGGGCCATCCCCCGGGCGGCATCGAGTTCCTCGACCAGCCATTGGGTGCGCCCCGTCTCACCGGTCGGCAGCGGCGCCACCTGCAGGCGCGGGTCGCCCTGCGCGATCCCCTGCGCCCAACCCTGCGGATCCTCCTGCCGACGCCGCGCCGCCTCCACCACGCCCATATCCAGCAACCACTGCGCAAGCCGGCCCGACTGCCGGATCGTGAAGGTGCGGCTGCGCGTCGAAGGTTGCGCGGCGACGACCTCGGCCTGATGCTCCCGGGCCGCGGTCAGGATCAGGTCGGCGCCGTCGATGAGTTCCTCGGTCAGCCGCTGCGAACGGTGCATGGACGCGCGACCTTCGAGCGCCGGGGCCATGGGGCAGCCGGGTGAACCCGAGGCCGCCAGCGTCCCCGCCGACATCACCTCGACGCCCGGCACACGGGCGTCACGCAGCAGTGCCTCGGCGGACGCCGACCGACAGATATTGGCGGTACAGACGTACAGGACCCTCATGCGCAACTCCCCCCTCGACCGGACTCCTCCATTGTCACCCCGCCCCGGTGTGTCGCCGAGACTGCCTGGCGTGTCGGACTTTGTTAGGGAAATGATGTAAGTGTTCGCGTAAGTTTGGGGCTGGGACGATGACCACCACGGTCTGGCGCGCAAGGCTGGCGCTAGTGGGGGGTGTCTTTCTGGGGATTGGCATGGTGACCGCGCCGGGGACGGCCACAGTCGCTGCCAAGACAGTTCCCGGTAAGACACTGGTGGTCGTCGTCTCCGGCCTCGAAAACGGAACTGTGGCCAGAGTCAGGATCACGGGACCCGGCAAGTTCGCCAGGACACTGCGCGTCGACGGTCGGTCCCGGGTCAAGAATCTGCGCCCCGGTCGGTACACGCTCAAGGCCAAGCGGGTGGGGGACTCCCGTGCGGTCGACCGTGTTCGGAAGGTCCGCGTGAAGAAGAACCGCGGCATGCGGGCGCGGTTCACCTATCGGGTCCCCCCACGCGACACCCCGGCGCCCGCACCAGTGCGGAACCTGCGCGCCACCGAGGTGACCGCCACGACCATCGCCCTGGCGTGGGACAACCCGCCCGACGGGGACTTCCTCGAGGTCAGCGCGCGTCGTTCCGGCGGCACAGGCGCCGACCCCCTGGACTTCGAACTCGGCAGCACCGGAGAGAGCCTCAGCGACACCGGCCTGACCCCGAGCACCGCCTACACGTACACGATCACGACACTCGACGAAGCGGGCAAATCGTCGGCGCCGGAGTCGATCACGGTGACGACGCTGCCGGGCTGAAGTCCGGGACCGAGCCGCTGCTGAGCGTGCAGATCCGCAATCACCGTGATCCCGGGCGATCGCGGGCCAACCCTGCGAGACTGACCCGGTGACAGACGTGACAGACAACCTCGACCTCTCCGCGCAGGCAGGCGTGCTGCTCGGCGCCTTCATGACCGGCCGTTCGTTCCAGCCGAACCTACTCAGCCGCGGTACCCGCGACCAGGCGATCCTGTCCGGCGTCGCCGCCGCCACAGGGTACGGATGGGGCACCTCCGGGCACTCCCTGCTGCGGGCCGTCGCTCGGCGGATCGGGCGCACCGGCCTGGGGACCAGCGTGATCATCGACGCCGCGACACTGGCCGCCGCCGTGGCCACGGTGCGGTCCATCCCCCCGGTCGAGCACGAACCACCGAGGCGGGCGTTGATCCGGCTCGGCGCGACCGCAAAGGGGTCTGCGGCTGCCGCCGGCCTGGTCGCCGCAGCCGCCCGCCTCCTGCCTGGCCACCCGTCGGTGGCCAGCGCGGGAACCGCGCTGGCAGTGGCCGGCGCGGGGTACGCCACGGTGCGCCACGCCACCCCGGGTTCGCTGGATGCCACCGACGGCCGCGCGCACGAGGACACCACCCGCGAGATCTCCGAGCCCAAGGCGATCGCCGCCAGTGTGATCACCACCGGTGTGCTGATCGCCGCGGGCCACGGGGAGGCGAAACTCAGCGCGGGGCTCTCACGGATTGCGGCCGCAGTGGTCGGTGGGGACCCGGCCGATCACCGCACCGCCGGCCGACTCGCGTCGTTCGCCGCCCTGGCCGGTCTCGGCTGGGGTGCGGTCACGCTGGTCAACCGGAAACTCGCGGTGGGCGGTGGCGCTCCGGACAACGCGAACCTCGACGCCCCCGACCTGCCGGAGGTGACCGGTGGACCGGGATCCCTGATCCCCTGGCAGAAGCAGTCGCGGGAAGCGTCGCGGTGGCTGCGCGAGACCCTGCTGCCCGGCCAGATCACCGAGGTCATGGGAGAACCCGCCAAGCAGCCGATCCGGGTGTACGCGTCGTTGGCCAGCGCGGACACCGAAGCCGCCCGCGCGGAGTTGCTGCTCGCGGAGATCGACCGCACGGGCGCGCTGGACCGGTCGGTGTTCGCCTTGTTCTCGGCGACCGGCTCCGGCTACGTGAACTACGTGGCGTGCGAGACGCTGGAGTACCTGACCCGCGGCGACTGCGCCTCGGCCTGCATCCAGTACTCAGTGCTGCCCTCCGCGCTGTCGCTCAACCGCGTCCACATGGGCACGCGCCAGACCAAGATGGTCGTCAACGGCATCGTGGCGCGTCTGCTGGCACGGGCGCCGGAGGACCGGCCCAAGTTCGTGCTGTTCGGGGAGAGCCTGGGATCGCAGGTGAGCCAGGAGATGTTCCGGGGGGAGGGCATCACCGGCCCGGCCGGGGTTTCGCTGGACGCCGCAGTGTGGATCGGCACCCCCAACGCTACGGTCTGGCGCCGGGAACTCTGGGGTGATCGCAGCGTGTCCCAGACTCCCCCGGTGGGCCCGGGGTCAGTGTTCATGTCACGCGCGGTGCGTGACTGGCGTGGCCTGTCCCCCGACGAGCGGGCGAAGGTCAACTACTTGCTGTTGCAGAACGGCGATGACCCGATCCCCAAGTTCGGACCCGAGGTCGTATGGCGTCAGCCCGACTGGCTGGGCCCGGACGCCCAGCGCCCCCCGGGCGCCCCGCGGGGGAGCCGGTGGCAGCCGGTCGTCACATTCTTCGCCACCTTCCTCGACATGCAGAACGCACTGACACCGACTCCGGGCGTCTTCGACGAGGGCGGGCACGACTACCGCCGCGAGACCCCAGAGGCCATCCGCCAGGTCTGGGGTTTGCAGGCCACGGATGAGCAGATGTCACGGGTGCAGAAGTCACTGCGCGCCCGCGAGTTGCGTTTCGAGGTGCAGCGCGGTTGGGACGCGGCGGAGTCCACGCCCGAGGCCAAGCGCGCGGAGGCCGAAGAGAAGGTCGAGAAGAAGGTCGCGGGGTGGGTGGGCCACGACGTCGACGCCGCCGAGGTCGAGCGACTGGCGAACGGGCAGGAGTAGCAGCGGTACTGCCGCGACTCCCCTTCACATCTGCGCGCGAAGGCTGGCGCCGCGCGGTCTTGTAGAGGGGTGGACCGCCGGCGGTCAGGCGGCTGCCGCCACCGGCTCGTGGGACAGAGTGTGCCGGCGCCACAGCCGGGCGACCGTGAGCGCGGCGATGATGTCCCAGATCCCCCACCACGCGGCGACCAGCGCCATACCGCCCAGGCCGTCGAAGAAGCTGAAGACCAGCAGTAGACCCAGTCCGGCATTGCGCACGCCGACCTCGAAAGTCATCGCCTTGCGCTGCGGGACCGGGAGCTTGAAGGTGCGGGCGATGCCGTACCCGAGGCCCAGCGCCAGCCCGTCGTGGATGGCCACCGCGATCGCGACCACGCCGATCCAGGCCACGAACAGGGCCCAGTTGCCCAGCAGCGAGACCAGGATCAGGCCACCGAGCGCGGCGAACGCGACCGGGCCGACGATCTTCGAGCCCTTGGCCGCGAACTTCGGGAAGAAGTGCGCGACGGTGATACCGACCGCGAACGGGACCCCGATGACGAGCAGCACCTCGCTGAGCATGTCGATCGCGTTCAGATCGATCGCCCGCATGATCTCCGAGCCGGTCGGGTGCAGCCCTCCCCACAGCGCGAAGTTCAGCGGCATGAGGAAGATCGCCAACAGGTTGCCGACGGCGGTCATGGACACCGACAGTGCGACGTCACCACCGGACAGGTGGGTCACGATGTTGGACACGTTGCCCGGCGGACAGCAGGCCACCAGGATCATGCCCAGGGCCACCGACCCCTGCACGCCCAGGATCAGGGTCAGCACGAACGTGATGAACGGCAGCAGGATGAACTGGGCGCCGATGGCGATCGAGATCGCCAGGGGTCGCCGGATCGCCTGCCGGAAGTCGTCGATGGTGGTGCCCAGCGCGATGCCGAACATGATCAGGGCGATGACCACCCGCAGGATCACCATGGAGTTCTCGTTGAAGGAGATCCGGATGGAGTCCACATCCCCGGTCGCCGCCATCACGTCCATGAACTGGTTCATGCTGGGCCTCTTTCGTTGTTCTGCATCCGGCGGATCATGAGCTTCATGTAGAGCGAGGGTGCCAGCCGACTGACCGTCCATGCGAGTCTGGCGGTCCGGCCGACGAGCACCAGGTCGCGACCGTGCGCCACCCCATCGAGCAGCGCCGCCGCCACGTCCTCGGACGTGATCTCCTCGCCGGTGGTCTTCCGCTGGGCACCTGCCGCCCTGCCTGCCTCGGACATACCCCCGGCCACGAAGGTCGGATGCACGATGGTGACGCCGATCCCCTGCTCCTGCAGTTCGGGCCGGATGGCGGTGAACAGCGCGGTGACGGCATGTTTGGCCGCGACGTACGGTGGCCTGCCCAGCACCGGCGCGAACCCGGTGACCGACCCGATCAGAACCACCCGGCCGTGGGCCCGGCGCAGGGCCGGTAGTGCCGCCTGGGTGACGGACACGGCGCCGAAGTGGGTCACGTCCATCACCTTGCGGTGGACCGCGATGTCGTGGTCGCCGAAGGCTCCGATCGCGGACAGTCCGGCGCTGTGGATCAGCAGGTCGATCCGGTCGATGTCCGCGAACACGTCTGCCACCGCACTGTCGTCGGTGATGTCACACGCCCGGTACCGCGGATCGCCGTCGGGGCACGCACGGGCCAGGTCCAGCCCGATCACGTCGTAGCCCTCGGCACTCAGCGACTCCACCAGCACCCGGCCGATCCCACCGCCGGCGCCGGTCACGACCGCGGTTCTAGCCACGACCGGTCCGGAAGATCTCGTAGACCTCTCGGGTCGTCCTGCTGGGCAGCCCTGGGAAGTCGCGGTGCAGTCTGGTGTTGTCCAGCACCGGGCGGTGCAGCAGGAAGTCGACCTGCTCCGGGCCGTACCGACCCACCCCGAACCGGTGCATCACCCCCAAGGCGGTGCGCACCAACCCGGCCGGCACCGCCACCACCCGGCTACCTTCGGCGGCGGCGATGTCGCGCATGGTCATGACCCCGTCGCCGGCGACGTTGTAGATCCCGGTGCGGCGACGCATGACCCCGCTGACGATGATCTCCGCGACGTCCTGGTCCCAGACGAAGTTGAACGGCCCGTCGGACTCCCGGAACGTCAGCACCACCTTGCCGGTGAACAGTGCAGTGATCTGGTTGTCGGTCCCCGCGCCCAGGATCGTCCCCGGGCGCAGGACGAGTTGACCCAGTTCCGGATGCAGCCGCCGGGCACGGGCCAGCAGTCGCTCGACGGCGGCCTTGTGCCGGGAGTACGCGAACTCCGGGCTTCCCGGTACCGGCGCGTCCTCGGTCAGTGAGCGGCCGTCGTTGCGCGCGTAGTAGCCGTACGCCGCGCCTGATGAGGTCACCGTCAGGTGTCCCACGCCGGCTTCCACGCACGCATCGACCACGCGCTGCGTACCGCCCACCTCGATGTCCTCGAGTTCGGCCTCGGTCATACCCCGGGGCGGTTCGACGATGGCCGCGAGGTGCACCACCGCCGCCACCTCGTGCTGCTCCAGCAGACCTGTCAGATCCACCTCGCGCAGGTCCCCGGTGATGTAGGTGACGCCGGGCACCGGCTCGCGCGGGTCGCGGACGTCGAGCGCGACCACCGGAACCTCGTGCGCGACCAGCCGTTCGACGACCAGCGAGCCCAGGTACCCGGTGCCCCCGGTGACGAGGACCGTGTCCATGCCCGGTCAGCCCTTGGGTTCCTGGTGCATCTTCTTGAACGACTGCAGGGCCGGCGCCCACAGGTGCTCGACATTGTTGACGTCGACCTGCACGACCGCCGGACCACCGCAGTCCCGCGCCTTCTCGAGCGCGCCGCGCAGGTCCGCACTGTCGGTGACGTGCTCGCCATGGGCGCCGAACGCCTCGGCCATCAGGTCGTACCGGCAGGGTGCGAAGTCCGCGTACACGACCTGATCGTCGGGCAGCGACTTGTTCGTCAGCATCTTGCGGGCCACCGTGGCGACGGGGTGAGCGGCGATCTGCTGGCTCATCTTGACCATGCCCCACTGGCCGTCGACCAGGACCACGAACACGATCGGCAGGTTGAGCCGCACTGCGCTCTCGACCTCGCTGGAGTGCATGCCGAACGCACCGTCGCCGGTGAGCACACACACCCTGCGGTCGGGGGCTGCGACGGCCGCGCCGAGCGCCTGCCCCATCCCGGCGCCGAGCATGCCGAACTTGAACGTCGACAGCGTGGAGCGTGCGATGTTCGCGTCGTGGTAGAAGTTCGACCACACCGCGGTGTTACCCCCGTCGAAGATCCACAGCGTGTCCTCGGGCATCACTGCCTGCGCCACCGACGGCACGTGTGCCGGGTGCACCGGGGAACCGTGCGAGGCCAGCGGCTTGTCGAGCTTCTCGCGCTCCTTGGCCCACTGCTCGCGCCAGGCCTTCAGCTTGTCCGTGCGCGCCTGCTTGTTCTTCGGACCACCGAGTTCGGCCACCGCATCGGCCAGCGCCCGCAGCGCCTCTTTGGCGTCGGCCAGGATCGCCACCTCGACCGGCTTGTTCACTCCGAGGCGGTCCTCGTCGTTGTCGATCTGGATCGTGCGCTGCTGACCCGGCGGCGCCCAGTTGGGAGCCTTGCCCCACCAGTCGGTCTCCCCCATACGGGAGCCCACGATCAGGGCCACCTCCGCCTCGTTGCGGGCCTCATCACACAGGGCCAGCGCAGTCATCGGGATGGATTCGAGCCGACCCTCCGGAAGCGCACCGCGGGCTGCCCACGAGGTGGTCACCGGCGCCGCGAGCAGTTCGGCGAGGCGGGCCAGTTCCTCCTCCGCGCCCGCGTGGTAGACCCCGGACCCCGCGTGGATCACGGGCTGTTCGGCGTCGACGAGCATCTTCGCGGCCTTCGCCACCAGCACGGGATCGGCCTGGATGGGGGTGGTGCGCCGGTAGCTCTCCGGCGCCCGGATGGCCGAGTCCTCGAGCCCGGTGGGCTGGTTGATGATGTTCTCCGGGATGTCGATGTGCACCACGCCAGGGCGACCGGTGAAACTCACCCGCAGACGCCCGGCGCATGAGCTCGGGGATGCGGTCGGCCGACGGCACGTGCACGGAGAACTTCGTCATCGGCGCGGTGACCCCGACCTGGTCGAAGTACTGGTACGTGCCCCCGCGGTCGGGGTAGGCGATGGGGACCCGTCGAGACGACGTGATGAGCAGGATCCGGTTGCCCTCACCCTCCTCGACCGCGATCCCGGGGAGCACGTTGGCGACGCCGGGGCCGTTGGATGCCATCGCGACGCCGAGCCGACCGGTGACCCGGGCGTACGCCCCGGCCATGTGCATGGCGGCGGCTTCATGGCGCGGCGAGTGCAGCTCGATCCCGTTGTCGGCCAATGCCCGGTAGAGGCCGAAGTACGTTCCGTCGATGATCCCGAACATGTCCTCGACGCCCTCCGCGGCGAGCATCTTCGCGATCACCTGACCGCCGGTGAGTCCCTTACCCATGACAACCTCTCCTTCGTTCGATTTCGAACCTAAAGGGATCGGTATCCGCGTGTCAGGGGAACGGGGACGAATCGGGCGTTCGAAGGACTCCCGGGGTAGGAGGAACGACCGGCATCCGACCGCCGGGCCAACGGCGGCGTCGCGAGCGACGAGGTGTCAGATCGTCACCAGTGTCGATCGACCGGGCGCAACCCGTAGATTCACACCCGTGGCCGATCTTCTCCTGGGACGCACGTCCGACAGCGCCGACGTCACTGTTGCGACCGACGACCTCGTCACGCACGGGGTCATCGTGGGCATGACCGGATCCGGCAAGACCGGCCTCGGCATCGGCCTGATCGAGCAGTGCCTCGACGCCGGCGTGCCCACGCTGCTCATCGATCCGAAGGGCGACCTGACCAACCTGGCGCTGGTGTTCCCGTCGTTGAGCGGCCCGGAGTTCGAACCGTGGATCGACCCGGCACAGGCGAAGGCCGACGGCTCGAGTCCATCTGAGTTCGCGGTCAAGCAGGCGGCGATGTGGAAGGACGGCCTGGCCCCCTGGGGCATCGGGCCCGACGAGCTCGCGGCGTTCAAGGCCGGGTTCGAGGTCGCGATCTTCACACCGGGTTCTTCGGCGGGCATCCCGCTGAACGTGCTCGGCTCGTTGCAGGCGCCGCGGACCGACGACCAGGAGGTCATCGCCGACGAGATCGACGGGTACGTCACGAGCCTGCTGTCGGTCGTGGGGATCGACGCGGACCCGCTGTCCAGCCGCGAGCACATCCTGCTGAGCAACATCATCGCCGCCGCGTGGGCCGGCGGGCAGGACATCGACCTGCCGACGCTACTGGCCCGCGTGCAGCAGCCCCCCATGCGCAAACTCGGCGTGTTCGACCTCGACGAGTTCTTCCCCGCGAAGGACCGGCTGGGCTTCGCGATGAAACTCAACGGCATCCTCGCGGCCCCCGGCTTCGCGAGTTGGATAACCGGCCAGCCGATCGACATCGAGTCGATGCTGTGGGCGGCCGACGGCAGGCCGCGCTGTGCGATCGTGTCCACCGCCCACCTGTCCGACGACGACCGGCTCAGCGCCACGTCGCTGGTACTGAGCAAGCTGGTCACCTGGATGCGGCGGCAGAGCGGCACCACCGACCTGCGTGCCCTGGTGTACATGGACGAGGTCGCGGGGTATCTGCCGCCGACCGCCTCCCCGCCGACGAAGAAGCCGATCATGCTGCTGATGAAGCAGGCCCGGGCATTCGGCGTCGGCGTGGTGCTCAGCACCCAGAACCCGGTGGACATCGACTACAAGGCGATCAGCAACGCCGGCACGTGGATGATCGGGCGGCTCACCACCGAGCGCGACAAGGCCCGGCTGCTGGACGGTATGCCGCCGGGTGCCGATGTGTCGGAGGCGATCTCGGGGTTGGGCAAGCGGCAGTTCCTGATCCGCAAGGCCGGGCGCAACGACACCGAGCAGTTCGGCACGAGGTGGGTGCGCAGTTACCTGCGCGGCCCGATGACCCGCGACCAGATCGCGCAGGTCATGGCGGCAGGCGCGGCGCCCACCGCACCGAGCCGGACCGACGCCCCGGTCCCACCACCGATCGCGACCCAACCCGAGGCGCCGGCACCGGAGGCCGCACCGACGCTGGGTGCCGCTGCGACGGTGCCCCCGCCGACCGCCGCGGCCGTGCCGGACCAGGTCCCCGAACCTGCCGCCGCTGACGACGAGACCCCGGTCATGCCCGCCGTCGCCGAGGGGATCCCCGTCTCCTACCTGGACCCTGCGGCACCTTGGGCGACGCAGGTGGGCGCGGTGCCGGCCGGCCCGGTCGGGCCCCGCCTGCAGGGCGCCGTCGCTGCGCGCGTGGTCCTGCGCCACCAACTGGCCAAGGCCGACATCGCCCATGATCAGGAGTACGAGGCGGTCATCTCACCGGCGCCGGAGAACACGGTTGCGCTCGATCCGCTGGCGGTCGACTACGACGACCGGGACCTGGGATCGCAGGCACCCGCCGCCGCGCGGTATGTCCTGCCGGCCGCGAAGATCGCGAACAAGACCTACTGGGCGCAGCTGCAGAAAGACCTGACCGATCACCTCGTGCATCACGAGTCGCTCGAGGTTCTTCACAATCCGGACCTGAAGTTGTACTCACGGGTCGGCGAGACGGCCGACGCGTTCGCGGCGCGCTGCCAGCAGGTTGCGGCGGCACAGGCGGACACCCGTGCCGCGGCACTGCGCACCAAGTACGAGAGCAGACTGCGCACCCTTCAGACCCGGCTGGACTCCGCAGCCGGCCAGGAGCAACGGGCCCGGTCCGCCGCGAGCAACGACATGGTGAACTCCGCGGCCAGCATGCTGGGCGGTTTCCTGGGCGGGCGCCGGTCGGTTTCCTCCATCAGCGCCGCGGCACGGCGGGCGACCGCTGCCAGATCCCGGGCCGACGCCGCCGCCGCGAAGACCGACGACCTGCGGGCCCAGATGGCCGACCTGGAGAGCGACCTCATCGACGAGATCGCCGCCCTGCAGACGCAGTGGCAATCGAAGGCGGGCAACATTGTGCCTGTGGAGGTCGTCTTGAAACGCACGCAGGTCCGGGTGACGGATCTGCGCCTGGTGTGGATCCCGGTGGGCTGATGAACGAGCGCGAGCCCGGATTCCTGGGCATCGAAGGAGTCGTGCGCCCGATCGTGCAGGTCGGCGACCCGGTGCTGTCCACGCGCTGCGAGGAGGTCACCGTCTTCGGCGAGGACCTGCACCGCCTGCTCGCCGACATGTTCGCGAGCATGTACGCCGCCGACGGGGTGGGGCTGGCGGCCAACCAGATCGGGGTGGGGCTGCGGGTGTTCGTCTACGACTGCCCCGATGCCGACCAGAAGTACCACCGCGGGGTGATGGTCAACCCGACGCTGGTGCCGCCGGCCGAGCGCCATCTCGACGAGGACGAGGAGGGCTGCCTGTCGGTGCGCCACCAGTTCGCGCCGCTGGCACGGCCCGACTTCGCCACAGTCACCGGCTTCGACCACACCGGCGAGCCGATCGAGGTCAGCGGCGACGGCCTTCTGGCCCGCTGTCTGCAGCACGAGTACGACCACCTCGAGGGCATGCTCTACATCGACCGGTTGTCCGCTCGAGCGCGCAAGAAGGTGCTCAAGGCCTATGCCGAGGAACACCAGGCGCTCTAGCCGGGGGACTTTGGACGCATGTGGTCACTGCGTGGCCGGATCCGTCCGAAGTCCGGCGCGGGCGGGCGGGCTGCGGCGGCTGGGCTCAACCCGTCGGAGCCGGCGGTGGGCCCGGGTCCACAGCCACCCGTGCACCCTCGGCGGCGGAGCGTTGGGCGGCCAGCGAGAAGGCCAGCAGGTCACGGCCCTGCTCGCCGGTGAGTACCGGATCGCCGCCCTCCTCCAGCACGCGGACGAAATGCCGCCCGGAGTTGATGAACGAGACCCCCCAGTCGGACTCCATGTCGTCCATGTGGGTCGTGACCTGGTTCTTGTAGAGGATCACCGGCGCCACATCGAGCATCCGGCCGTGTCCGCGAGTCACCCAGATCACGCCCTTGCTCCCGACGACCTCGATGCCGTCGTCCTGGCCGTAGTACCTCCCGTGCATCTGCAACTCCGGCGAGAAGGTGGCCTGGAACGTCCCGACCACGTACTTGGCGTGGGTGTACGCCTCGACCCCCTCGGTCCCGCCCTCCCGTCCGAAGCCCGAGTACTTGACCCCGCCGAAGGGCGCCTCCGCGGTGGCGATCGTCAGGTGGTTCACCCCGACCATCCCGGTCTCCAGCGCCTCGGAGGCACGGTAGGCGGTATCGAGGTCGCGCGTGTAGACGAAACCGGCCAGGCCGTACGCCGTGGAATTGGCCATCGCCACCGCCTCGTCGAACGCGCTGAACGTCGTGATCGGCGCGATCGGCCCGAACGGTTCGTCGGTCATCACCGACATGTCCTGGGTCACGTTCGTCAGCACCGTCGGCTCGAAGAAGAAGCCGGCCTGGAACTCCTCGGGCCGCACCCCGCCGTGGGCGAGTGTCGCACCCTTGCCCACCGCGTCCGCGACCATGGCTTCGACCGCCTCCCGCCGCTTGGCCGAACCGAGCGGACCCATGTCGCTGTCCGGGTCCCGGCCGGGTCCGAGCCGCAGTTGCCGTGTCTGGTCGACGAACGATTCGGTGAACTGTTCCGCCACCGATTCGTGGACGAGGAAGCGGCTGGCCGAGATGCACACCTGCCCGGCGTTGCGGAACTTGCCCAGCGCGGCGGCACGGGCCGCGGCGTCGATGTCCGCGTCCGGGAAGACCAGCACCGGCGAGTGGCCGCCCAGCTCCATCGAGACCGACTTCAGGGTCTTGGCGGCCAGCGTGTTCAGGGCGATGCCCACCGGCACCGATCCGGTGAGCGAGACCTTGCGGATGACCGGCGAACTGAGCAACTGCTCACTGAGCGCCGGCGGTTCCCCGGTGACCATGTTGAGGACTCCCGCGGGCAGGCCGGCCCGCTCGGCGGCCTCGGCGAACAACAGGCAACTCAGCGGCGCCTCGATCGGCGGCACGACCACCAGCGAACACCCGACGGCCAGTGCCGGGGCGATCTTGCGCGCGGGCAGCAGCGACGGGAAGTTCCACGGCGCGAAGGCGGCGACCGGCCCGATCGGCTCACGCCGCACGGTGATCCGCATGTCGGTGCTGTGCCCGTCCACGGTGCGGCCGTAGATGCGCCGCGCCTCGTCGGCGTACCAGTCGAACTGATCGGCGCTGGACAGAACCTCGGCCCGGGCCTGCGCCAGCGGCTTGCCCTGCTCGGCGGTCATCACCTCGGCGTAGCGATCGACCTCGTCACGCACGATGGTCGCCATCCCCCGCAGCACCGCCGAGCGTTCCCACGCCCCGGTGGCGCGCCAGCGCGCGAAACCGGCCTGCGCCGCGGCCAGGGCCGCTGCGACATCCGCGGTGGTGGCCATCGGCACCGAGGCCACCACTTCTTCCGTGGCGGGGTCGAGGACGTCGGTCCGGGCGCCGTCGGAGGCCTCGCGCCACTGGCCGTCGATGTACAGCTCGTTCGGGGTCATGTCACAGACCAATCTCGTGTCGAAGTCGTTGGGTGTCCGCCACCCAGTTGCCCACGTTCCACTGGCCGTACGCGCCCAGCCCACCGAGTTCATCCGGGCCGTAGTAGACGGGCACGTGGATGACGGCCAAGCCTTCGTAGGCGAGCCAGGTCAGCGCGGAGTAGCTGACGCCGAGCGGATCGGAGCCGATGACCGGCTCGACGTGCAACTTCAGCGTTCCCGACGGGTGCCCCAGCGTGAAGTCCCCGCCCTTGCCCGCCTTCAGGTCACCGTCGCCCAGGACCTTGCTGGGCACCGTTCCAGGCACCGCTGCCACAGCAGCCAGGCACGTCGATCCGCTGCCGGGTGCCGCGCTGTGCATGATCGACTCCAGGTAGAAGCGCGCCACCAGGTCGACGTCCGAGGCCTTGACGGTGTTCCCGTCGAGGTCCTGGTAGTCCTTCGGGGAGGTCACGGAGACTGCGAACGGCAAGGTGGCCTTCCCGATCGTGTCGGTCGTGTACTGGTCCCAGCCGATCAGTTCGGCGATCTTCAGCCGCAGTTCGGTGAGCCGCGGGAGCATCCCGGGTGGGGCGATGATGCTGCCGTCGGGTGCGGGAAGTTCCAGTCCGGTGCAGCCGATACCGAACTGCTCAGCGTCGAAGAAGCCGCAGATGTTGACCATGTCCATGATCGTCACGTCGACGCTGCTGCCGTCGGACAGTGTGACGGTGTCCACCAGGTTTCCGGTCGGGAAGGTCTTGCCGGTGAAGCCGCCGCCCTGGTCCCGGAAGTCGACCAGGATCTCGGAGCCGGTGCCGGGCACGCCGCCCACCGACGTGTCGCCGTCCACGAGTGCCTCGCCGTTGCGCACGTCGAGGGTCATGTACATCATCTTCTGGGTGTTCGTCGAGAACGCCCGGACGGTCACCTTGCCGTCTTTGACGTCGGGGATCATGTTCTTCATCAGAGCGAAGACCGGCACGCCGGCGGAGATGTTGCCGCAGTTCATCTTGTACGTGACCGTCGCAGGTTGGTCGGGGAAGATCTGGATGAACGTGTAGTCGACGTCGGCGTCCGACCGGGCGGAGGGGGAGACGATCGCCGTCTTCGACTGCAGGATCGTGTCCCCGCCGAGGCCATCCATGCCCATCGGATCCGGCGACCCGCGCACGGCCAGCAGGAACTCCTCGAGGCCTTCTCCGGGCTTCGGGACGTTCTTGCCCTCGAAGTAGAAACCCCGGCTGCTGCCGCCGCGTATCAGCGTGATGTGCGCGAGGACCTGTTCGAGGTTGCGGTCGTGCTGGAAGTAGCTCACGACGGCATGCTGGCAGATGCGCAGACCCGAGGTCCTGTCGTCGACGCCGCCCGATTGCCGACTGTTGCGCCGTTGCTGGTTCTGCAGCCCCGGAACCAGCAACCGCGCAGCAGTCGGCGATGCGGCAAGCGGACGCGCTACACGGACGCGCTACACAAGCGGCACGTCCTGGTTGGGCCGCAACGTGACCTTCACCGCTTGCGCCTTCGGGCCCGCCGACGCGGTGTCCATCCCCAGAGTCCACTCGTCGAGGTCGTACTGATGGGTGACCAGGCCGTCGACCAGGTACGCGGGGTCGGCCAGCCACTCGGCCACCTGGTCCATCGTGCGACGCCCGCCTAAAGACGGCTCCGGGCCGGAGTTGATCGTCCCCTGCACGGTGAGTTCGCGGCTCCAGACCAGACTCCAGTCCACAGTCTGCTTGCCCGCAGCGCCGACCAGCACCAACATCCCGCCAGGGCGCAGGATGTGCAGGGAGAGGTCGATGGTGTCCGGGTAGCCGACACAGTCGAACACCGCGTCCACCCCCTGCTCCAGGATCGGGAGTTTCGTCATCCGCGGGCGCACCACCCGGCCGCCGTCGCTGGCAGCCAAGGTCTCCACCGCGGCCGCACCGGTGGGCAGGATCCGCGAGGCGCCGGCCTCGGTCGCGCGGGCCGCTCCGAACTCCCCCGGGCTCACCATCGCGATGTCCAGGTCGGGGTGCAGCATGCGCAGCGCGGCGGTCACCAGGAGCCCGATGGTCCCTGGGCCGATCACCACCACCCGGTCGCCGGTGCGCTTCCACTGCAGCGCTGCGTGCAGGCCGATCGACGCGGGCTCGGCCAGCACCGCCCGCCGCGACGGCACCGTCCCGATCGGGATGCACTGCGACTCGTGCGCCACCAGTGACTCGCCCCAACCGCCACCCACCGCATCGGCGAAACCCTGACCCGGTGCGTGGCAGCCGGTGACGCCGGCCTCGTCGAAACGTTCACATGCGTACGGCCGCCCGTCGCGGCACGTGCGGCACGGTGCGAAGCCGCGATGCACGCACGACAGGATCGGGTCGAGCACCACCCGCTGCCCCTCGCGCGGTCCGTCGACCACGACCCCCACGACCTCGTGGCCGGGGATGGCCTTCGGCTCGGCGTAGAACGCGGACATCACGAAGGAGTTCTTCGCATGCGCCAACCCCACGTCACTGCCACAGATCCCAGCGAGTTCGGGCTTGATCCGCAACCATCCGTCGGCCTTGGGCAACGCCGGCTCCGGCACATCCGCCAGCCGCATCAGACCGCCCGGACCCCAGCCGGCGTCGTGCTTGACCTTGCCCGCCGCCGCGGTCCAGAGGTAGCGCGGCGTGGACAGGTCCGCGAGCACCGCCTTCATCGGGCGCCCAGGACCGGGATCTTGGACTTCCACCCGGCACCCGGATGACGGGCTTCCTTCATGGTCTTGATGTAGCGCCAGTAGTCGACCTGCATGGTGTGCCGTTCGGAGCGAACGTAGCGCTTGGCCATGGCCTTCTGGTCGGCGTCGATCCATTTCTGCATCTCAGCGGCCGACGGCATCGGCAGCTCCCCGGTCAGCAGGTCGCCGATCCACTCGGCCTGGTACTCCGTGAGCGGGATGCCCGACCCGACGGTCTGGATGAATCCCATGAAGAACAGCCCGGGGCGCTCCGGCGGGACGATGCGCAGGTACAGCGGCATCTTGTTGTGCTCGGCGCTGTAGACCGACGGGTCCAGGAACGGCAGCGAGATGTTGTACCCCGTCGCGTAGACCACCAGGTCGACCTCTTCGGTCGTGCCGTCGACGAACTCCACCTTGTCACCGTCGAAGCGCGCGATGTCCGGCTTCATCGTGATGTCGCCGTGCCCGACCCGGTCGTAGAGTTCGGCTGAGACGGTCGGGTGCGCGCCGAGCAGTTTGTGGTCCGGCTTGGGCAGGCCGCGGTCCTGCGGCCGACCGGTCGCGATGCGCACGATCGCCTCGTACGCCAGCCGCTCCACCGGGAACGGGACATAGGCCATCATCGGGGAGCTCAACTGGTCCACGGGCTTGCCGAGCGCGTACTTGGGGATCACGTGAACGCCGTGCCGGGTGGACAGCAGCACCGACTTCGCATTGCGCGCGGCGTCGCACGCGATGTCCATCCCGGAGTTCCCCACGCCGATGACCAGCACCCGCTGGTCGGCGAAGACCGACAGGTCGCGGTAGTCGTGGGCATGGAACGACTCGCCGGTGAACTCCCCCTCGAAGTGCGGGGTCTTGGGACTCGAGTGGTGGCCGTTGGCGACCAGGACGTTCTCGTACTCGCGGGTCTGTCCGTCGCTGGTCGTCACCCGCCAGCCGTTCGCGCCGGGCAGTCCCGGGCCCTCGATCGGCTCGACCTTTTCGACGGCGGTGTTGAACGTGATCCGCTCGCGCAGGCCGAAGTGGTCGGCGAAATCCTCGAAGTACTGCGCGACCTGGTAGTAGGGCGGGTAGTCGGCCCAGTCCTCCGGCATCGGGAAACTCGGGTACTCGGTGCGCGGGCGGCTGGAGTTGAGGTGCAGCGAGTGGTACGCCGCGGCTCCCCCGTTGTCGTTGTCGATCTGCCACAGCCCCCCGACGTAGGACCCCTTCTCGAACCAGTCGAAGTCGATGTTGCGGTCCTTGAGGGCCTTGCCGGTCGCCAGCCCGGCCGCCCCGGCCCCGATCACGCATGCTGTCTTCATGGGCTCACCGTACTTGCGCCCGGCAGAAGGCACTACCGGTTCACCCGCATCGTCGGCGCGGCTGGTCACCCCCCGCGGACCTCCCCGCGGACCTCCTCCCCGTGTCGCGCATGTCCTCCCGTGAAGGTTGTGAATATCGCGTCACCTGATGCCCGGATGTTCACACCCTCTTGCCCCGCAGAACCCGAGTGAGCGCCAGACGCAGCACCCCGCCCGCCACCGGACGGCAGCCGTCGCTGCGAGTGCATACTGACCGAACCCGGCCACCGCGGCTGGCCGACGATCTGGAGGGATCGATGAGCAGCACACCCGTATCCGGCCATCCGGTCTGGGGTGATCTTCCCGCCGCGGTCCACGGCCTCGGGACCCGCTTCGGCCTGCGATCGCTGCAGCAGCGGCACGACAGCCGCGCGATCCTGGGCACCTACGTCCTGGTCAACTCAGCCATCACCATCGCGATCCTGTCGGTCGTGGCGATGGTGACCAAGCAGCCGTTCATCTTCCCGTCGCTGGGACCCACGGCCTTCCTTCTCTTCTTCGCCGCGACCAACGTGCAGGCCGCACCGCGCAGCGCCTTCTTCGGCCACCTGATCGGGGTGATCGCCGGATACGCATCGCTGGTGGTTTTCGGACTCACCACCAGCGCCCCCGATCTGGAGGACGTGACCTGGGACCGGGTGGGGGCGGCGACCATGTCGCTGTGCCTGACGCTGTCGATCATGATCTGGCTCGGCGTTCCGCATGCCCCGGCAGGCGCCACCACGCTGATCGTGAGCCTGGGACTGCTGCGGACGCCGGAACAACTGCTGATCCTGATGGTGGCCGTGGTGCTGCTCATCGGCCAGGGCTTCGTCATCAACCGACTCGCCGGGCTGCCCTACCCGGCGTGGGCGCCGCGCAAGGAATCGGCCTAGCGACGCCTGCCGTTCACGTACACAGTCCGCAACCGGTAGGCGTCGAAGGTGTCCGTCGCCGGCGCCGACTGCACCAGCACCAACCGCCAGCCCTTCCTACCGAAGGTCCGGACCGACACCTTGCCCTTAGAGCCCTTGATGAGGCGCAGTACGAGAACCTTGTCCTTGGAGCCCTTGCGCAGACGGTAGGTGACAACCTTTCCCTTCTTCGACGTAACCACCTTGCCGCGCTTCGACGTCACTTTCACCTTCGTGGCGAGCCGCAAACCGGCGTTGGTCCGCGCGTTCTTCTTCGTCAACACCGTCACTGCGCGCTTCTTGATCCGCTTCGGCGGTTTGGGCGCGGTCTGCGTCTTCTTGGTCACCGCAGGGGGCGGGGGCTCAGTCGGGCCCGGGGTGGGCTCAGTCGGGCCCGGGGTGGGCTCGCTCGTGCCCAGTCCGATGACGACGGCGTCGTGATCGGACGATCGATAGGCGTTGGGCTCGAAGATCACATCCTGTTCCGCTGGCTTGAATGATGTGTCGTAGTCCAGCACGTCGGGCTCGTCGGCGTTGATGTGCCACTGCGTGGCGCCGACGACCCGACCCACCAGGCTCGCGCTGGCCAGTGCGTGATCGAGGTACCCGGACTGCCCGTCGAACACGTACGAATACGCGAAAGCACCCTGGTACTCGGCGATGAGGTTCGTGTAGTCGTCCGCAGTGCCCATGGTGTCGTCCGGACCGGCCTCGACCGCGTCGATCGGATCCTCCTGGGCGTAGGAGTTCAGGTCGCCCAAGACCAGATAGTCGGGATCCCCGCTCGCCGTCGGGTCGATTGCCAGCCAGTCGACCAGCGCCTTCGCCGCGTCGGTACGGGTTTGGTTGCACTCGCCCTGCCCATCACCGGTGTCGGGATCGCCCACGTCGTCGCATGCCGAACCCTTCGACTTGAAATGGTTGATGGCCACTGTGAAGCGCTCCTGCGTCACGTTGTCCTGGAAGGTCTGCGCGAGGGTGGGCCGGTTCTTGGTGTCGAGGAACCGCGGGTCGTCACTGGAATCCAGCACCTGGTGCGCGCCGATCGGGGTCACCTCTGAGGGACGGTAGATCAGACCCACCTTGATGGCGTCGGTGCCGATCGTGCCGGTATCGATGTAGGCATAGCCAGGCAGACCCGAAACGAGGTCCGCCAGTGGCTCGACACCCGTGGTGTTCTCCAACTCGGTCAGGCCGATGATGGCGGCATCCAGTCCAGACATCGCAGCCAGCAGCTTGTTGCGCTGGCGACTCAGTTCGTCAGCCTGGTCGGAGTCCCAGCCTCGGCACGGCATGTCCTTGGCCGGACCACACGTGTTGTCCAGAGGATCCCCGCTCGGATAGTCCGGGGTCAGGAAGTAGTTCAGCGTGTTCATCCCGGCCAGCCGCAGTGTGCCGCCGACGGCTGGGAGAGCAGGCCGCGGGTTCGCCGCGGTGTAGTCCGCAGGGCGTGTCGGGAGCACGCGGTAGAGGTCGTAGTCGTAGCCCAGGATCCCAAACGTATTGGTCACCGTGTCCCCGATGCGGAATCGATTCGCAAGAGAGAAGGGATCACCGTTGGGGTGGCGCAGCAACGCCGGGTTCTGTGCGCTGTTCACATCGTCGAGCGTGATACGTCGCAGGCTGTTCGCCAGGGTCCGGGCGTTCGCGGCCACGCCGGGCTCGTCGATCGCGGTTCCGGTGAACGGGCGCTCCTCGCCGGGCAGGGGCAACGCCAGCACGATCTCGCCGTACCGGTCGTAGTTGAAATGCTCCGAGATCACCAGGTCCTGCGGGAACCGTACGAGCATGCCCTCGTACCGCTCCGGGAAGCCGGCGTCGGCAAACGGCATGAAGACATCAATGGGCGCCGCCGAACCGGATCCGCAGTCCACCAGATTCGTTGCGGGTACCGCCGAAGAATCACTGTTCGACCCGTTGAGCGAGGTCTGGCCGTACCGCTCCCGCGCATACCCAGTCACACGCACCACATCACCGGCATCGACCAGGTCCGCGCTGCCGGTGTAGACAAACAATCCGTCGGAGGTCGCCGCGTCGGCGTCACCGGTCAGGTCCTGGAGGTAGAAACCACTCGCAGCCCCCGTCCCCTCGAAGTCGCCGACCACGACCCCCTGGGTGGTCACCGTGCCGGTGATCGCCGCGGTCGGCCCGTTGCCCTGGATCGTGGGGATCGAGGTGTACGCGGCAGTGCACGGGTCCGGGCTGGCGCAGGGGCTCAGCGGCGAAGACGTGTTGCGTGGGCCGGGCGCCCCGGCAGTGAAGTCAGCAGCGTTGCTGTCGGTCTCGGTACATCCACCTACCAGCCGCTGAGCCGCGGCGGTGTTGCTCAAGGTGGGAGCGGTGCCAGCGCCCTCGTAGAAGTCGGCGCTGCCATAGCCGACGAGGTCTTTGATCTGAGCCAGTTGATCCGGCGAGCACGGGGTGGAGCCTCCGTTGCACGCCAGTCCGGTCGTGGAGTTGACGAGGGCAACTTTGCCGCTGGTGCTGCTCATGTTGGCTGTGCCGGTCGCGTCGGGGGTTGGCAGTGGCACACCGTTCACACCACCGGCCTCCTGCACCAGGTAGTACTGACCCGGCGCAAGGCTCCCCGACAACTGCGTCACCGGATTCGTCCCGAAGTTCCCCGTGCCCGTTGCGCTCGCGTACTGCACCGACATGCCCGTCAACGACACCGTCGTCGTGCCCCGGTTGAACAGTTCGATGAAGTCGTTGGTGTACGGCGCGCCGGTATTGCCGCCCCCTCCGTACACCTGGCTGATCACGACATCGTCGGATAACGCCTGCGCCGGGGCCACCGGGAACAGCGCCGCGACCAACGCGAAGACTGGAATGAAAGCACATCGACGTGGCATGGTTCCTCCCCACACACACGAGGAACCCACAGCGGGCGAAACCAACTCGCGCGGGCTTCCTCCCACTTACCAGAATACGCCCGCGGACCAGTCTTCGGCCGTCGAATGTGGGCGTTCGGGCAGTTCGTGGTCGTTCATCGCGCGACGAACACCCACGTACTACACGAAAGGCAACCAACGGCCCACCCTCACTACCGCCGCGCCGGAGTCCCCCGGTTCAGGTGCGCCATCGCCTCGGTCAGACCCTCGGTCGTGAGCGGGAACATCTCGACCACCCGGCCCACTTCCTCGATCGTCGTCCCGCTCCAGCGGCTCAACGGTTCCGGGTTCAGCCAGACCGAATCGCGGAAGTGGTCGGTCAGAATGCGCAGCCACTCGATGCCCGGCACCCGGCTGGAGTCAGTGGCACTCCACGGCCCCGCCTGACCCAACTCGTAGGGGGCCATGAACGCGTCGCCGACCATGATGAGTTTGTAGTGCGGACCGCACTCGCGCAGCAGGTCGTGCACCCACGTCGGCTCGGTGAAGCGGTCCGTGCCGTAGACCTTGCCGTACACGCAGTTGTGGAAGTAGTACGTGCGCAGTTCCTTGAAGTGCGTGGCCTTCTTGGTCGCGCTGAACAGTTGGCTCATCAGTTGTGAGTACGGGAACATCGAGCCGCCCACGTCGATCATCAGGACCACGTGGGTGTTGGGCTTGCTCGGAGGCCGGGTCACCACTTCGATCTCGCCGGCGTTGCGCGCGGTCTCGTCGATCGTGGCCTCGATGTCGAGCTCGACCTCGGCACCTTCGCGCACGAACGCCCGCAGCCGCCGCAAGGCCACCTCCATCTGCCGGATGTCCAGCGTGACGTCGGAGCGGTACGGCCGGTAGGAGCGCATGTCGGCGATCCGGATCGCGGCCCGACCGCCGCCGGAACTGCCGGTGCTCAGCCCCTGCGCCGCGGACCCGGCCTGGCCGAGCGGGGACTTGCCGCCGGTGCCGATCCAGTACGGTCCGCCGTCGTGGCGCTCGGTCTGCTCGCGCTTGCGCTGCTCGAACATCTCCAGCAGTTCGGCGAGGTCGGGCATCTCGGCGTTCTCCGGCAGATCGTCCAGGCGCCCGGACTGCTCGTCGAGCCAGTCGCGCAGTTGCTCGGTGAGTGAGGTGTCCCAGTCGAGGTCGCCGTACTCGGCGAGGAACGCGCGGTCGAACGCGTCGAGGTGACCCTCGTGGTGGATCAACGTGGCTCGGGCGGCGTAGTAGAAACCCCGCACGCTGTCGTCGTGGGCACCGGCCTTCAGCGCCGCGGACAGGGCCAGCGCCTCGGTGGGCCCGACCGCGACGTCCTGGTCGCGCAGACGGTAGAGCAGCCCGAGGAAGAACGGGCCGGTGGCGCGCATCGCCGGAGTCCGGCGCCATCAGAACCTGCCGCCGTCCGGACACCTGGTTGACGAACACTCGCCATGTCCTGCTCCTTCTTGAGCAGGGTGCCGAGGAACGGGGTTGCCTCGTCGAGTTCCACCGACTCGACGCCGGCGGTCTGCAACATGGCGATCCAGTCCACGAGCTCGCTGGTGCTCGGGGGTTTGCGGATCCGGTCCATCCCGCGCACGGCGAAGAAGGCGGTCAGCGCCTGATCCAGCAGATCCCGGTCGAGGCCCGGGTGGTGCACGTCGACGATGCGCGCCATCAACTCGCGGTCGGGGAAGTCGATGTAGTGGAAGATGCACCGGCGCAGGAAGGCGTCCGGGAGTTCCTTCTCCGCGTTGCTGGTGATGATGACCACCGGCCGGTGCGAGGCAGCGACCTCGTCACCGGTCTCCATCACGGTGAACCGCATCCGGTCGAGTTCGTGCAGCAGGTCGTTGGGGAACTCGATGTCGGCCTTGTCGATCTCGTCGATCAGCAGCACCACCCGCTCCGGCGACTGGAACGCCCGGCCGAGCGCACCCATGTGGATGTACTCGCGGATGTCGCGCACGTCGTGGTCGCCGAAGCGGGAGTCGTACAACCGCTGCACCGTGTCGTAGTGGTACAGCCCCTCCTGGGCGCGGGTCGTGCTCTTCACGTGCCAGGTGATCAGCGGCATGCCCAGGGCCTCGGCCACGGCTTCGGCCAGCAATGTCTTGCCCGTGCCGGGCTCCCCTCGCACGAGCAACGGCTTCTCCAGCACCAGCGAGCAGCGCACGGCCGCCTCCAGCGCCGGGTTGGTCAGGTAGGCCTCGGTACCGGTGAACTCCACGGGGACCAGCCTAGGTGAGGCGACCCCCAACGCAGGATCTGGTTGGCGGCGACGGCCACCCAACCAGATCCGGTGGAGCATACCGCCATCTTCCGGGCATACCGGGCGCAGATTCCGCAGGAACTGGTTGAGAACCGGCTCCACCGCTGCGATCCCAACCAGTTCGTGCGGCGACCCACCACTCAACACAGCCCGGAACCGCCCGCGCTTCCGCTCACCTGGCACGCGGGCGCGACCCGGACCTAGACTCGCGCCCGTGGCGGAACGCAGACTCTCCCCGGCCGATGCGGCATGGCTGTACAGCGAGTGGGAGAAGAACAACCAGACGGTCTCAGCGCTCATGTGGCTCGACCGGGAGATCGACCCCGACGACTACATCGCGATCGTGCAGGAGCGGATGGTGGACAAGTACCCCACCTTCAGCCAGCGCATCCGCAAGTCCCGCAACCCGCTGATGATGCCGCACTGGGAGGACGACCCGGACTTCGACATCGCCAACCACGTCGAGGTCCTACACCTGCCCGCACCCGGCAGCAAGGAACAGCTGGCCGAACTCATCTCGCAGCAACGCGGGCAGATGCTCGACCGGAAGCGACCGCTGTGGAAGATGTACGTGATCCAGGGCTACCAGGGGAACACCACAGCGATCCACGGCCGCATCCAGCACAGCATCGCCGACGGTTGGGCACTGGTCCGGGTGGTCCTCTCGCTGTGCGACGACACCGCCGAGGTCGAGCGGCCCACCGCCGTGGACAAGAAGCGCCGGCGCAAGCGCGACCTCGTCGCCAAGGCAGCGGCTCCGGCGGTGGACGCCGTGACCAAGCCGATGGGTGTTCTGCAGGACACCGTCAACACCGCACTGCACCCCCAGCGGTTCATCGAGTTCGGCAGCGAAGCACTGGACGCACTCGAGACCGGGGCGGAAGGGGCCAAGAACGCCCTCGAGTTCCTCTTCGCGCCGCGGCCCGGCAAGACGATCCTGCACGGCAAGGTCAGCGGCGAGAAGAAACTGGACTGGATCGAGCCTGTCGGACTGCAGCAGATCAAGGACATCGGCAAGGCCACCGGGGCGACGATCAACGACGTGCTGCTGGCCGTCCTGACCAACGCGCTGCGCAAGTACCTCGTCGAGCACGACGCGCTGACCGTCGACGATCTGTTCACGGCGGTGCCGGTGAGTCTGCGCAAACCCGACGCCGATCTTCCGCGCACGCTGGGCAACCGGTTCGGGCTGATCCCGGTGCTGCTGCCGGTCAGCATCGAGGACCCGGTGGAGCAGCTGCACGAGATCAAGCGCCGCATCGACGACATCAAGGGCTCGCAGATGCCGATCGTGTCGTTCGGCATCACCTCGGTCGGCGCACTGGCGACCCCCGAGGTCGACCGCAAGTTGCACAAGATCACGCAGGAGCACTCGATCGGCGTGACCACGAACGTCCCGGGACCCCGCCACGAGATCTACGTCGCCGGTGGCAAGGTCCTCGGCATGTGGGGGATGGGCGGGTTGAGCGGAGACATGAACCTGTCGTTCGGCATCTTCAGCCTGAACAACGAGCTGAACTTCTCCGTCCACAGCGACACGGGGATCACCGACGACCCCGAGCGGATCCTGGAACTCTTCCTCGACTCGATCGACGAACTGAAGGCCGAGGTGCTCGATGCCGGGGTTCGCTGACCTCGAGGCGGACGACCCGGGCCTGGCCGCCGACGTGCGTGCGGCGTTCGCCGCCGGGAAGCACTGCACGATGGCCACACTGCGCGGCGGCGGTGCACCTCGGATCAGCGGAACCGAGGTCGAGTTCGAGGACGGTCAGGTGTTCATCGGCAGCGGCGACGACGCCCGCAAGACCCTGGACATGCGGCGGGATCCGCGGGTGGCGATCCACAGCGCCACGCGCGACCCGGCCCCCGACGGGTCCTGGGCCGGCGAGGCCAAACTCAACGGCGTGGCCGTCGAAGTCCCGTCCCCGGCCCACTACCCGCCCAACGGAGTACGGTTCCGGATCGACCTGACCAGCGCCGTCCACACAGGGCTCACCGACGAGACTCCTCCCCGCCTGCGGATCCGGCTGTGGCGACCCACTCGGGCCGTGGAGACGATGTTCCGGACGTAGACTCCCGCCCATGCTGCCTGCCAACGTCCAGGACTTCATCGACTCCGAGATCGCCGCGAACACCACGGACTACAGCGACCTGCGTGCGGTGTTCCTCAACGGCACCCTCAAGCGGTCCCCCGAACCCAGCCACACCGAGGCACTGATCGCGATCAGCCGTCACATCCTGGCGGGAGTCGGCGTGCGCACCGACGTGGTGCGGACCGTGGATCACGTGATACCCCCGGGTGTGCAGCCCGACATGCGCGAGCACGGCTGGGAGCGCGACGGTCCTGTAGCGCCGAACCACCCGGACGCACGAGTCAGACGAGTCCCCAGGCCTTCAGCGCCGCGCGTGCCACCGGTTCCCCCTGTTCCTGCACGAAGTGACCGGCCTCGACCATCATCGGCTCGGGGCACCCCTTGATGATCTGTCGCATCAACTCCATCACCTTGGGGCCGAGCACCGGGTCGTGAATCCCCACCGCCATGAACGACTGCCCCGAGAACTGCGTCGACCACCACATCGCGGCCTGCCTGGAGACGGCGACCCCGTCGGCGTCCTCGCTGGTCGGGACCAGCGCCGGGAAGCGGCGGGCGCCGGCCATGTACGACGGGTCGGGGAACGGGGCCTGGTAGGCGGCGACCTCCTCCGGGGTCAGACCCGGTTCCGAACGCGCCATCAACTCGCCCACGTTGAACTCCGGATTGTTGGCGACGTAGTCCCGCCAGGCCAGGAAGCCCTTGCCGGGCGGGGTTCCGACACCCAGCCCGGTGTTCATGATCAGCAGCCGGTGCACGAGGTCCGGGTGGGTGACCGGCAGCGTGAGTCCGAGCAGCCCGCCCCAGTCCTGGACCACCAACGTGACCCGTTCCAGGCCGAGCGCATCGACCAGACCGAGCATCGAGGAGTAGTGGAAGTCCCACGTGTAGTCGGCATCATGCACCGGCTTGTCGCTGCGGCCGAAGCCGAACCAGTCCGGCGCGATCACCCGCATACCCGCCTCGAGGAAGACCGGGATCATCTTGCGGTACAGGTAACTCCACGTCGGCTCGCCGTGCAGACACAGGACGACCTCGCCGTCAGCCGGTCCCACGTCGATGTACGCCATGCGCAGGCCGTTGACGTCCACGTACTCAGGCTGCCAGGGGAAGCCCGGCAGGTCGGCGAATCGGTCTTCGGGGGTGCGCAGGATGTCCACCCCCGCGACGTTACGCAATGGCACGGCCGCGCCGTGAGCCATTTGTCTGCCCGACCGCGCGGAACCGGCACGACTCGCCGCAGTCCGGGGGCTCCTGGCGGCGTGTCGCCGAAAGCCATTTTGCAGAACTGCGTCAGTCACCCCGGGCTTGCACCCGGACCCTGCCGCCTCCTGCGATTGCGGCGACTGCTGGCCCCGACGCCCTGCGAGACCGTGGAGGGATGGGCCTGGAAGTCGCACTGTCGCCGCTGGCCGGTTCCGTGCGCGAAATCCTCTCCGGCCGCACCGACGGCGCGTCCGAGGTGGCCGCCGCGATCGCGAAGCCGCCGGGGGCGCCGGGATGGTTCGAACCCGGGGATCCGATCTGGACGGTGCACGGATCCGTGGCCACGTTCCTGGGCGGTATCCGGTCACTGCTGCTACAGGCCCTGCACCCCCTGGCCCTGGCGGGGGTGGACCGACACTCGTCCTACCGGGAGGACCCGTTCGGCCGGCTGCAGCGCACCGGCGCCTTCATCGCGGCGACGACCTACGGAAGTGTGGACCTCGCCGAGCAGACGATCCGCGCGATCCAGTCGATGCACCTACGGGTGCAGGGGGTCGCCCCCGACGGGCGCAACTACTCGGCGCAAGACCCGCGCCTGCTGCAGTGGGTCCACGTCGGCCTGACCGACTCCATGCTGCGGGCCTACCTCGACCACGGCCGCGATGGCGCGATCGATGCAGACGGGTATGTGGACAATATGGCGGTCGTGGGGGACGCGATGGGCGTGGTCGATCCGCCGCGGTCCCAGCGCGAACTCGCCGAGCAGCTCGAGGGCTTCCGGCCGGAGTTGCGGGTGGACGCCGACGTGCGCCGTACTCAGGGCTTCATCCTCAACGCGCCGTTGCCACTGGCCCTGCGGCCCGGGTACCGGATCCTCGCCCGCGCAGCCTGGAACAGCCTGCCGCCGTGGGCCCTGGCCATGCTCGGGTCGACGCCGAGACTGGCGACAGTGGACAGTGTCCTCGCCGACACCGGCCTGCGCGTCCTGCGCAAGGCCCTGGTCGCCTCACCCGCACGCCTGGCCGGGGAACGCAGACTGCTCGGTGACCCCGGCCTCGCTACCTGAGGATCCGGCCGCCGTAGCGGGCCTTGATCACCTTGCTCGCCGCCTTCTGCATCAGTGACTGCTTCACGCGGAACCGGTCGGCGTTCGCGGTGAACCACTCCTGCACGGTCACCGGCGCGCGGCCCGTCACCTTCTCGACGGTGTCGGTGACCAGGGCGGCCCGCCCCTCTTTCCAGGCCCGCAGATGGCACAGCACCTGGACCTCGAGTTCGTCCCGGTCGGCGAATCCCGCGTGCTCGAGCAGCATGTCCGCGAACTCGTCCTCGGGCAGGTCCACGTAGTCGATCTCACGGCCGATCGCCGCCGACAGTGCCGCCACCGTCTCCGGCATGTCAACCGCCGCGGGTCCGGTGCACACGTACTCGCGACCCTCGTGTCCTGCGCCTGTCACCACCTCCACCAGGACTCGCGTCACGTCGTCGAGCGCGACGAACCCGATCCTGCCGCGCCCGGACATGCCGAAGATCACCCCGAACCCGAGTTGCTGGGCGTAGCCGTCGAACGAGGTCTCCATCACCGAACTCGGCGAGACCACCGACCAGGGCAGCCCACTGGACCTGATCCGGTCCTGCACGGCGACGTGCTGCTGTTCCAGTGCGTCGCCCGCGTGATCGACGGCGCCGTGGATGCTGATGATCCGCGGGGAGCCCTGGACGGCGTCGAGCACCGCCATCTCCCGTTCGGCGATCCTGTCGCCCATCGGCGAGGTCAGGAACACCTGCGTCACGTCGCGCAGGGGGGCGACCAGGGATGCGGGGTCATCCATGTCGCCGGTCACCACCTCGACATTGGGGGCCTTGATCCCGAACTTCGCCCGGTCGCGGACCATGGCCCGCACCTCGATGTCCTTGCGGCCGGCGAGCGCGGTGATGAGCGCGTTGCCGAACATGCCGTTGCCCGTGGTCACCAGGATGCGGTCCATGTCCTCACGTTAGGGTCTTCGAAACCTGGGCGCGCCCGCACAACCGCAGGTACCGTTTCCCCATGCCCACCACAGCGCAGACCTTCGAATCCCACTCCCCCGCCGACGGCCGTGTGATCGGCACGTTCCCGATCATGGACGCCGAGGCCGTGCGCGACGCGGTGGACAGGGGGCGGATCGCCGCGAGTTGGTGGGTGAGTCTCGGCTTCGACGAGCGGAAGGCCCGGCTTCTGCGTTTCAAGGCGCTGCTCGCGAAGCGTTCGAAGGAGCTCGCCGAACTCGTGCACGCCGAGAACGGCAAGCCCATCGACGACGCACTGCTGGAGATCATCCTGTCGGTGGAGCATGTGAACTGGGCCGCGCTGAACGCCAAGTCCGTGCTCAAACGCCGGGGAGTGCGACCCGGGCTGCTGACCATCAACCAGGCCGCCCACGTGCAGTACCAGGCGCTCGGTGTCGTAGGCGTGATCGGGCCCTGGAACTATCCCGTGTTCACCCCGATCGGCTCGATCGCCTACGCCCTTGCCGCGGGTAACGCCGTGGTCTTCAAACCTTCGGAGTTCACCCCCGCGGTCGGGCAGTGGCTGGTCGACGCGATCAACGAGGTGATCCCCGAGCAGCCCGTCGCACAACTGATCACCGGCTTGGGCGCCACCGGCGCAGCCCTGTGCCAGGCGGGCGTGGACAAGATCTCCTTCACCGGCTCGACTCCCACGGGCAAGAAGGTCATGGCCGCCTGCGCCGATTCCCTGACCCCGGTCCTGCTCGAGTGTGGCGGCAAGGACGCGGTCCTCGTGGACAAGGACGCTGATCTGGACAAGGCCGCCGACGCCGCGACCTTCGGAGCGTTCAGCAACGCCGGGCAGACCTGCGTCGGCGTGGAGCGGGTGTACGTACATCAGGAGGTCTACGACGAGTTCCTGGCGCTGGTCGCCGACAAGGCGCGCAAACTCACCCCCGGTCACGGCCCGGACTCCTCGTACGGCCCGATGACCATGCCGTCGCAGATCGAGGTCGTCCGCGAGCACGTGCGGGATGCGTTGGAGCGCGGCGGCCGAGCCGTGGTGGGCGGGCCGGAATCCGTGGGTGAGGGAGTCGTCGAGCCGATCGTGCTGACCGGCGTCCCGGAGGACTCCCTGGCCGTCATGGAAGAGACGTTCGGTCCGACGCTGGTGGTCAACCCGGTGCGCGACATGGACGAGGCGGTGGACCGGGCGAACGCGGCGGACTTCGGTCTGGCCGCCTCGGTGTTCTCAAGCAGCAAGTCGACCATGGAGCGGGTCGCCCAGCAGTTGCGGGTGGGCATGGTGTCGATGAACTCGTGGGTCATGTACGCGGGCGTGTCAGCGCTGCCGTGGGGTGGGGTCGGGCAGTCGGGCTTCGGCCGGATCCACGGCCCGGACGGCCTGCGGGAGTTCGCCAGGTCCAAGTCGACCGTGCGTGAACGTTTCGCACTGCCGGTGCCGCTGATCAGTTTCGCGCGGCACCCGAAGACCACGGAGATGGTCCGGCGCGTCACCTCGGTCGTGCACGGCCGCTAGCCCACCCGGTCGGCCCGGCTGCCGGTGGGCCGCGCCGGTTGGGCTGGGCCGGTCAGGCCCCGCTGCCGCGCAGGTAGTCGTCGATCTCGGCGTTCCACACCACGGAGTCCAGGCTCAGCCGCAGCCAGGGCTGGGACTGGTCACCCCACTGCACGGAGGTGACCGCGGGCACACCGATCCCGTCGATGCGGGTCCATGCGTGGATGCGGGTCACCCAGCGGATGGGCTCGGGATCACCCACGTCGCGCCAGCGCATCGCCTCGAGCCGTTCGGGCAGGCCGGTCTGCGGGTCGAACCATGCCACCAGCACATCCGGGCCATCCGCCTGTGGGACCACCAGCCGGGCGCTCACCACATCGATCGGTTCCCATGTCGCCCGCGGGTCGACCAGGGCCGAAGGCAGCCACAGGTACTCCCCCCACATGCTCAGGTTCGCTGCACGATCCACCTTCGGCTGGTTCTCGACCAGGCCCATCGGCAGGTCGAGGCGGGCGTGACCGTCGACGAACCACTCCTGGCCGGTGGTAAGCCGCCGGCCGAACGCGCCGATCTCCATGTAGTGCCGATAGCCGGTCCCGACGACGTGACTGAACCGCCAGCGGCCGGGCAGCGCGGGGCCCTTGATCCGCATGCTCATCCGTCCGCTCAGCACAGCGGTCCGGGTGAGGGGCAACGCATCACCGGCGACCACGTTCAGGTAGCGCTCGACAGGTTCCGGCAACCCGTCGGGGATGGGTGCGTACTCAAGGTGCGTGGCGGCCGGGAAATCCTCGAACGCCTCCGGCATCGTCCGCAGCCCTTGGCGCACCGCCAGGGCCCCCGCACCTATCAACGCTCCTGTTGCGATCCAGCCCTTCATACCCCCAGC
Source organism: uncultured Actinomycetota bacterium (assembly GCA_963769435.1). Classification (GTDB taxonomy): domain Bacteria; phylum Actinomycetota; class Actinomycetes; order S36-B12; family UBA10799; genus JADKAV01. Next base: position 2,054,455 of record CAVYLN010000002.1, on the reverse strand, counting down.
CTCTCACCGACCCGGGACACCCACGTCGACCCCGTCCACACACGCACCCCGCACCTGTACGGCGGGGACCTCACCCGGCGGCGGGAAGAGGTACACGACCCCCGAGCGCACCGGAACCCCGTCGACCAGTGCCGGTCCGGTCAGCGTCATCCGGATCACCCGTACTCCGGCGTCCAGCGCAGGTGGTCGAACCACACCGCACTGTCGCCGGGAATCGGTCAGCAACGGTGTGAACTGCAGGGGTTCCACACTCGCGTCCTGCGCGACCTGCAGCGGATCGACGCCGACCTGCGGGAAGTTGTAGGGCTGGGGGCCGACCTCGAGCAACGTGCGGGTCGTGCCGAGTTCGTACACCGGCGGTTCGGTGGTGAAGAAGAAGTGGGCGAGCATCCCCGGCGGACTGGGGGTGGCGGCGAGTTCGGCATCGGCAGGCGTCTGCCGGGCGGCGGCCAGCCATTCCCGTCCCGGATCATCGGGCCGCCCGATCTGCCACATGCTCCAACAACCGAGGCAGGCCAGCACCAGCGCGCCTGGCACAACCGCCCGCGGCAGCTTTCGGTAGGACCCGAGTCCGGCCAGCAACAGGGTGCCGGTCATGAGGGTGAAGCGTGGGTCCGCCGCCAGCAGACTGCCGGAGAACCCTCCGCGCAGGGCCGTGAAGGCGAGCACTTCCACGACGAAAACGGTCAGCACCATCGCACCCAGAAGTACGGTCCGGCGTGGATCGAACGTGAGACCGATCAGCAACGCAATCATCCAGACGGCGAAGACGAGCAGCGCCCAAAGACCAAGTCCGGCGGGGACGACCGTGCGCTGCCCCGCGTCGTAGGGCAACCATCCGAGCACCGATCTCAGCACAGATCCAGGACCGGCGGCCCACATCGCGCCGGGCACGCTGGCCCCGCCCTCTCGTCCGGGAAGACCGTCCCCGATGCGCACCGCCAGGGCCATCGCGGTGACCACGGTCAAGGTGATCCAGGAGGCCCGGTTGCGCTTCCATGCGGCCGTGGCGCCCCGGTACCAAGGCCCACCGTTCGATTCGTACAGCCACGCGACGGCGAACAGCACCGGCAGGAAGTAGACCGCACGCTCATGGAAGCCCCACGCCAGCACGGCACACAGGCCCACCGCCGCCGGCGTCCAGGCCCGCGGCCGAGCCAGCAACCAGCCGGCCAGGAACATCAGGGGCAGAGTCGCGCTCTCCAGACCGGCCGACAGCCACTGCTGAGCAAGCATCGTCGCCGGCCAAGCCGCGAACAGGATCGCCGCCGATGCCGTGCCCGGTGTGAGGCCGCCCCACCGTCGCAGCATGAGCCAGAAGCCCACCGTGCCGCCCACCGCGATCACGCTGAGTAGCAGTGCCGCCGGCCACCACACCTGCGGCGCCGCCCGGGCCAGCAACCATTGCGCGCCGAATGCCAACGGCTCGCGGTGCCCGTTCCAGTTCTGCAGGATCAGATCCGCGGGCGGGGCGTTCCAGGCCGTCCAGATGTGCACGTAGTCGTCCTGCCAGAAGAAGCTCCCCCAGATCACCCACAGCCGCACGGCAGCGGTCACCCCGATCGCCAGCCACACATACACGCCGAGCACGACCAGAACGCTACTGGGCCGATAGCGTGATCAGGACTCGGACAGTGAGGAGATCCCGATGGCGGGCTCGTGGGCGCAGAGCAGGACGGTCACCAAACAGGCATGGTCGGTGATCAAGGAGAACCCCTACATGCTCGTCTTCCCGGTGGTCAGCGCGCTGCTGGCGATCATGGCCTTCCTGATCGTGGGTGGCGCTGGACTGGCGATCATGGGCGTGAGCGCCGTTGAGGACGAGGCCGCGAGTTCGGATCCCTCGACCGGATTCATAATTGCCGGAGTCGTGGTTCTGGTGATCGCCGCCTACCTCGCGACGCTGATCACGCAGATCTTCATGGGCGGCCTCGTGAAGTGCGCCGACGAGGAACTCCAGGGTCGTGACAGCGGCTTCGGGGCCGGCCTCAGCGCGGCGTTCTCCCGGCTCGGTGCCCTCATGGGTTGGGCCGCGATCCAGACCGCGGTCGGCTGGCTGCTCTCGGCGGTCCGCGGCGATGCCAGCAACAACAACTTCATCGTGTCGATTCTGCGGTTGGTGCTCGCATCACTGCTTGCTGTGGCCTGGTCGATCATCACGTTCTTCGTGCTCCCGATGATCATCCTGCGCGGCAAGGGCCCGCTGGAGGCGATCAAGGAGTCCGTGGCCCTGATCCGCAAGACCTGGGGCATGCAGATCGCCGGGAACGTGCGCATCGGTGGCCTGATCGCTCTACTGGCGGTGCTGCCCGGCCTACTGTTCACCGGCGTGGGGGTCTTCATCGCGGTCTCCGGCACGCCGGCGGCCGGGATTCCGGTGGCCTCGATCGGGGTGATCGTGATCATCGCCGCCCAGGTCCTGATCAGTGCCATGAGGGCCATCTTCTCCGTGGCGCTGTTGCACTACGTGGAGCACGGCGAGGGCTACGGACCATTCGACGCTCAGGAGCTCCAGGCGGCCGTCCGGGTGAAGTAGCCCACCGGCGGGACCTGATGTGACCAGGGTCACGGTCACCCCCCGTGGACACGAGTATGCGTATAACCGTATAGTGGAACGCGTACCGAACTTCGAGGAGGTGAAGAGCATGTACGGACACAAGGGTGAGAAGACCAGTAACCAGCTGAACATCAACAACAGCGTCTACAAGGCACACCTGAACGAGGCAGTCAAGGGAAAGTCCGCGCTCGTTCCGGACTCGAAGGCTCCGCGTAAGTAGGAACCTCATGCCACCGAAGGACCCCCGGGAGACCGGGGGTCCTTCGACGTTGTGCGCACCGCCCCCGCCACCAGTGCCTCCCCCGACACCGGGCCTCCCCGCCACCCGGTCAGGAAACCGTTCACATGTGAAATCGAAACTGCGGAAGTGTGCGGCGACAGGCCCACACACAGCAACAAGCCCCCGGTAAGCGGAACCGGGGGCTTGTTGGCTTGGACAACTACAGCAGCGAGTCCACGTCGACGTTCGGCGGCACCAGAACCTCGTCGATCACGTGGATCACACCGTTGCTGGCCTCGACGTCGGCGGCCGACACCTTCGCGCCGTTCACCTGCACGCCGCCGTCGTCGGTCGTGATGGTGATGTCCTCACCCTCGACGGTGGCGACGTCACCGGGCTGGATGTCGGTCGACATGACCTCACCGGCGACCACGTGGTAGGTGAGGATCTGGGTCAGCACCTCTTTGTTCTCGGGCAGCAGCAGCGCGTCGACCAGGCCCGCGGGCAGCGCCTCGAAGGCGGCGTTGGTCGGCGCGAAGACCGTGTACGGGCCCTCACCACTGAGGGTCTCGGCCAGCCCAGCCTCGGTCACAGCTGCCACCAGGGTGCTGAAGTCCGGGTTCGCGGCCGCGACATCGACGATGGTGCCGGCCTCGGCCTCATCGGTCATGGCATCGGTCGGGGACGCCGGCGCACTGGTCGCCGGGGCGGTGGTGGCTTCCGCGCTACTGTCGTCGTTGCTGGAGCAACCGACGAGCGCGAGGGACGCTACGGCGAAACCCGCGGCGACGATCTTGATGTTCATTGTTCCTCCTGAGGTGGGGTTACCTTTCACTCAGGACATCGTCGCCGGCGTCCCATTTGGATGCAACGATTTTGGCGCGTTATCTACTCGTTATGTTCAGGGGCGGCACCGCGCCGGGCACCGGGCAGGGGCGGACCCGGTGGACAGGTGGCGTCCACCCAGTCCAGCACCGTGTCCAGAACCTCGGCCCAGGCGCCGTCGAGCATCACGTCGTGGCCGCCCGGCACCCACACCGGCTCCACCCCCAGGGCGCGGGCGCACCGCCGCACATCAGCGGCTGCCACCAAGGTGTCCTCCAAGGCCCCCACCACGAGCACCGGGGGGTCGATCGGGCCGAGTGATTCCGGCACGAGCATCGCGTACTGCGCCCAGGGAGACTCCCGACCCAACCGGCTCACGTAGTCCCGGGCCTGCACGTCTGGCAGGTCGGCGAACAGATCCTCCGGACGCAGTCGCAAGGTGCCCCCCAACACCGCCCGCGTGAAGTCGAGCGGCTTGGACCGCATGCCCGAGACCATCGTGGCTGGGATTCCGCCGGCCGGGATCGGCGTCAGCAGCACCCCCGCGCGCGCCGGATACCGCTGCAGCACCCGTTGCGCCACCAGCGTCCCGAGCGAGTGTGCGACCACGACCGGGGGCTCATCCAGCGACGACATCACCTGCAACACGTCGTGTACGTAGTCACGCAGCGTGGTCCTGCCCAACCGGGTCTGTCCACCGGATCCGCCATGACCGCGCAGGGACATCGCGTACGAGGAATAGCCGCGCGCTGCGGCCGCAGCCTGCCAGTGCTCGGCGTAGCACCATGCCCCGTGACCGAGACCGTGCAGGAACAACAAGGGCGGGCGGTCGGTCCCGGGCACCTCGTGGGCCCGCACCTCCAGGTGCTCCGGCTTGCTCGGCCATGCCCACTCCCGGCGCCGCAGGACCTTCACGCCGCCACCTCCGCGAGGAAGTCCTCGATCACCTGCAGGTAGTCCTGATGTGCGATCTCGTAGTAGTGCCGGGTGGAGTCCTTGTAATGGGCTCCCCCCGAGAAGCGCCGATCGCGCTGGGCGTTGATGGCCGCGTGCAACGCCCTCGCCCGTCGCGGGTCGCGTCGCTCCATGGCCAGGAACTGCGCGATCGCCATCCCCTGCCAATGTGCGATCGTCCATTGGCCGGAGTCGGGCTGGATCAGGCCGGACAGCCAGAGGTTGCGGTACTTCGGCGAGGCCATCTGCAACGCCAGGTGCGGCCGGCCGTGCGCGGCATCGAGCACGTCCTGATCCGCGAGGAACGGGAACACCGCGAGGTACCCGGTGGCGAACACCACCAGATCCACGTCGGCGCGGGTGCCGTCGGTGAAAACGGCCCCCTCGGCGTCGAATCGCTGCACATCCGGTTTGGGCGTGATGTCCCCATGTCCGACGTAGTAGACCAGTTGCTGGTTGACGATCGGGTGGGTCTCGAAGAACGCGTGGTCGGGTTTCTGCAGGCCGAAGTCCTCGAACTTTCCCATGGTCGTGCGCAAGGTCGCCGCGAACGCCAGCCGTCGCAACGCAAGCGGCACCCGCAGAGCCAGCAGTTGGTCGGCGATCTGGTCGGACGGTTTGCCGAAGACGAACTTGGGGTTGTAGTAGTAGCCGCGACGCGTCGAGTGGAACGTGGCCGCCGCGTTCTGGGCCGCCTCCACCGCGATGTCGCAGCCGGTGTTGCCCGCCCCCACGACGAGAACCCGGCGCCCGCGCAACTGATCGGCTCCCTTGTAGTCCGCCGAGTGCAGGATCTCGCCGCCGAAGGTCCCGGGATAGTCGGGGACCTTCGGGTGCCAGTTGTGCCCATTGGCGACGACCACGCCGTCGTAGCGGATGGTGTGGGCCTTGCCGTCCCGCTCAACCGTCACGTCCCAGCGTGGATCACCGGCCGCCGTCTCCGGGGCGTCCTGGGCCACCTCCACCCGCACCACGGATGTGTCGAAGGTGATGCGTTCACGCAGGCCGAAGTGGTCGGCGTACGCGTCGAAGTAGGCCTTGACCTGCCGGTGACTGGGGTAGTCCGGGTAGTCGTCGGGCATCGGGAAGTCGGGGAACTGAGTGAACGGTTTGCTCGAGATCAGGTGGGTGGACTCGTAGACCCGGGACGTGGGCGCCCCGAAGTTCCAGTTCCCACCGAGGTCGCCCGCGCGCTCGAAGCCGTCGGCCGGGATCCCCACCTGCAACAGTGCCTTCAGCGCCGACAGTCCGTGGGGCCCCGCTCCGATGACGGCCACGCACCCGGGGCGCTCGATGACATCCATGCTCCGACGCTATTGCGCCTCGCCGCTACCGGCCACCGGTTGCCAGCGATTCAGTTTGCAAAACGCTCACGCCAAACGGCCGCGTCCTACGAGGGAGCGCTCGCTCCCGGCGACGGCCATTTTGCAGAGTGCGTCACTCAAGGCTGGCCGCGACCGCCAGGATCAGGCTGGAGACCACGAACAGCGCGATCAGCAAGCGGCCACACGAAGCGCAGGTACTTGTCGTACCCCACCTTCGCGATGGCCAGGCCGCCGACGACCACGACGCTGGTGGGCGACCACAGCAGCGTGAAGCCATGACCGGTGATCCAGGCAGTGATCGTGGTCGAACGGGAGACGCCGGCGAAGTCGGCCAGCGGGGACAGCAGCGGCATGGCCAGCGCCCCGTGCCCGGAACTCGACGGGATCAGGAACGCCAGCGGGATGTTGATGATCACGGTCACGACGGCGAAGACCCCGGCCGAAGCCCCCGCCACCAACTGCTCCATCGAGTTGAGAATCGTGTCCAGGGTCTGCGTGTTGGTCATGATCACCGACACGCCGCCTGCGAGCAGCACCACCATCGCCGGGCCGATCATGTCCGAGGCACCCACTCCGATGAGGCGGACGATCTCCTTCTCCGGCATCCGTGCGACAACCCCCACCAGCACCGAGGCGATGATGAACAGCATCGCCAACTGCGGGAACCACCAGTTGAGCTCGAACCAATAGGGCGCGGTCTGCGTCTCGTGGCTCAGGTAGTAGTCGGCCGGGCCGGTGGTGGCGCCGAAGATCGACGACCACGGGATCACCGAGAAGATCATCAGCCCGAAGGCGAAGACAGTGATCGCCAAAACCCACTTCTGGGTGCCGGTCAGCGTGTGGCTGATCTCCGGATCCACCACGTCGTCGGCCATCTTGTCCGTGGTGCTCTCATCCTCGGGCTCGTCCCAACCGACCAGTGAGGCATCGGGGTCCTTGCGAACCTTCGAGGCGTACCTCACCACCCACGCGACGGCCATGGCGGTCAGCACGACCCACATGATGATCCGCAGACCGAGGCCATCGCCGATCGAGACTCCCGCTTCGCCGGCTGCGACTCCGATGGAGAACGGGTTCACCGTCGCGCCCATCACCCCGATCATCGCGCCGAGGATGATCATCGACGCGGTCACCAGGCGGTCGTAGCCCAGCGCTCCCATCAGGGGGATGAACAGTGCGTAGAAGCCCAAGGTCTCCACCGAGAAACCCATCGTGGAGCCGAGCAGGGAGAAGAGCACCATGACCGACGCGATCAGCAGCCAACCCCTGCTCTTGAGCCGGTTGGCCAGCCCCGCCACCGCCACGTCCAGGGCCCGCGTGGAGAAACTCACCGAGATGAAGGCGCCGATGGCCATGATGAACACGATCACGCCGACCTGGCCGAAGACGAAGCCGATGGTCTCGGTGTCCACGAAGTCCGTGTCCGGATTGAACAATCCGTAGATGCCGTTGATCGGCGCCAGTATCAGTTGCTGGAAGTACGCCCAGCCCTCCAGCGGGGAGGGCACCTGCTCGAACGTGCCAGGGATGGGCGCGCCGTCGCCGTCGAGCTGGTACCGGCCCGACGGCAGGAAGATCGCCGCGATCCACACCAGCACCGTGACGATGACCAGCGTGGTCACGGCCGACGGGAACGCGAGCTTCTTCTTGGTCCCGGTGGTACTCATGGGCGAAAGGTATCGACAGCGAGTGCCTCGACGCTAGCCTTTGATCTCGTGTTGGAATTCGTGCTCGGCGACATCACGACCATGGACGTCGATGCGATCGTAAACGCCGCCAACGAGAGCCTCTCCGACGGCGCCGGCGTCAACGGCGCGATCCACCGCGCGGCGGGCTCGGGACTGCCCGCGGCCTGTCGGGAAGTCGCTCCCTGCCCCACCGGCGAGGCTCGCATCACCGGAGGTTTCGCCCTGCCAGCGCGGTTCATCATCCATGCCGTGGGCCCGGTCTGGCACGGCGGCGATCGAGGTGAGGCGCAGTTGCTCGCCTCCGCCTACCGCAACTCCCTGGCCCTGGCCGAGGAACACGGCGTTCGGACCATCGCGTTTCCGGCGATCAGTTGCGGGATCTTCGGCTACCCGGTCGCGCAGGCCGCCGCGATCGCGGTCGAAACCGTGCGGGACTGCGGGTTGGACGTGACGTTCGTGCTGTTCACCCCGCAGTTGCTGGCGGTGTTCGAAGCGGCGGCCGACCGGTCTGGCTGACGGCCGGTGGCCGCGCCCTCCAGGTGCCGCCGTGGCCCCGCACCCTCGAGCTGGTTTTGTGGCCCGCACCCCCGCTGGCGTCGTGGGCCGCACCCCCGAGCTGGTTTTGTGACCCGCACCTCCACTGGCTGCGTGGCAGAGCACCCCCCAGCTGGTTTTGTGAAGAAGTTGACGCGACACGCCGACGCGCGAGAGCAACAACTTCACAAAACCGGCGGCGGCGGGTCCGTCCAACCCGGCGGCGGCGCGGTCCGCCCAACCAACCGGCGGCGGCCCGTCCGGTCAGTTGTCCTCGGCGGGACCGTTGTTCACCGGCATCTGGTCGATGTAGCCGACACCTTCGGTGTACTTCGCCTTCACGATGTCGAACTCATCGGCACGGCGGTTCTGCGCGTTCTCCTTGGACTGCTGGTACAACTCGCGCAACCGGGTCTGCAGGTTCTGGATGCGGGAGTTGAAGTCCTCGGTGGTCTGGTCGATCTTCTCCGAGTAGTTCTCCCGCGCCGCGTCGACCTGGTCGTCGTACTTGTTGTTGACCACACGCAGGTCGTCGCGCTGCTCCTGGTTCAGCGTGGACAACTGGTCCCGGATCGCGGCGATCTGTTCACGCAGGTTCTCGCGAATGACCGGGTTCGTGGCCTTGGCCAGCTTCTTGCGCGCCTTGGTCAACTCCTTGTTCAGCCGCTGCTCCTTCGCCGCGTAGTCGGAGTTGATCCGGGCGACCGCGGCACGGCGGTCGGCGCCGATGGCGTTGAGCCGGGACTGCAGGGCCCGCTTCAACTGCGTGACCTGCCGGTTGCGCTTCTGCTTGAGCGTCTTGACCCGGGCCTTGCGCTCCGCCCGGCGGTCCTTGGCCTTGCTCAATTGCGCCTGGTACAGTTGGAGCGCACCTTGACGCTGGCCTTCGCCCGCTTCTTGGACAGTTCGCTGCGGTACTTGCCGATCTGCGCCGGCGTCTGCTGCTGGCTCTTCTTCGCCTCCAACTGCGCGACGTACGCCTTCAACTCCTGGTACTGCTTCGTGCTGCGGATACTTGGGGTCGCTGCATTCACGGGGGCGCCGGAGAACACCAGCGCCGGGACGACCAGGGCTACCAACCAACGAAGTCTCATGGGGCCAAGGTAGGCCCTGGACAGCGAAGAATGCCCGGGATGGGTGGGTTCGCACCCGCCGCCTCGCACGAGTCGGTCACACCCGGTGATCGGCTACGCTGACCGCCGTGCGATCCAACCATCGGGGCCTGCGGCTCACCGCCACCGCCCTGCTCGTGGTGCAGGCGGCTGCTGGTCGCACATCCGATGGTCGTGATCTCCAACTTCTTCGTCGGAGCGGGTGTCCTCGGCAAGGCGATCGCGTACTCACCGATCCCCGACGTCGTGGCACAGGGACTGCTTTATCTGGGGAGCCCGTTCACGGTCATCCTGCTGCTGCTGGCCGCGTGGGGGGTGGCGCACAACGCGCGCGGGATCGGCGCCCTGTTGATGCAGCCGCTGGTCCTGCTCCTGGTCGCAGTGCCGTTCCTGCGGGCGCTGGGCACAGGCGCACCGTGGCTGCTGCTCGCCACCGTCGTTGCGAGCACTGTGACGCTGGTGGTTCTGATCGCCCGCACCTCGAAGGACGGCACCGCCCGCCGACGGTGGTGGTGGCTGCCGGGTTTCGCGGTCGGGGTCGCAGTCGTTGCGGGCATCGGCGCGACGTCCCAGAGCCTGCCGTTCAACCCCACCGCGGTGCTGAGTTCCTCGGGAAGCGGGGGTCCCGGCACCAGCGCCGACCTGCCCGCCCCGGAAGTCCCGCAGAATCCGGCCCTGGCCCCAGACCCGTTCAACAGCATCCACCACGACGCGTGGGCCACCGACGCGTACGCCCTGCCCTCACCGGCGGACCCGCGGGGAGCGGCCGTCGAATCCCTGTTCACCGGCGGCGACTGCGCGACGATCACTTTCGACTCCCGCGGCCGCCTCGTCACGTTGTGCTCGACTCTGACCCGGGTGGTCGCCTACGTGGTGGACCCGGTGACCCTCGACGTGCATCGATCGCCGCGTGGTCGGACAGCGCACTCCGAGCGTCACCGACTTCTCGGGCGGCGGGTACTTCATCCTCGACGACCGGGACCGGATCGTGTTCGTCGCACGCGGCGGGCTCCTGCGAATCCTCGAGACCACCGACGGCCTCCCCGACGCCGGCGAGGTGGATGTGTCCGGCACGCTACAACCCGGCGAACAGGTGACCTCGGTCTTCCCCGATTGGAAGGGCCGGTACTGGTACGTCGGCGCGCTCGGAACCGTGGGGATCGTCCGCGACGGTGTTCCGGAGGCACTGAACCTCGGCGGTGAGGACATCGAGAACTCCTTCGCCATCAGCCCCGAGGCCGCCTACGTGGTCACTGGCGCCGCCCTGTACAGACTCGAGGCCGGGGACGCCGGGGCGCCGGCGGTCGCGTGGCGCACCGAGTACGACCGGGGCACCCGCCAGAAGCCGGGGCAGACGAGCCGCGCGTCGGGCACCACCCCCACGATCCTGGGCCGATGGGTGGCCATCACGGACAACGCGGAGCCACGTATGAACGTGGTGGTCGTCGAGCGCGACACGGGAGCGGTGGCGTGCACGGTCCCGGTGTTCGCAGACGGGCTCAGCGCGACCGACAACTCGCTGATCGCACTGGACGACACGCTCGTCGTGGAGAACAACTACGGCTACAAGCCTGCCATCACGTCGACGTCGGCCGGGCGCACCACCGAGCCCGGGCTGGCCGCGATCCGGGTCACGCCCGAAGGCTGCACCACCGCCTGGAGCAACGACTCGATCCACATCCCATCCGTGGTGTCCAAAGCGACCAGCGTCGGCGGGCTGATCATCACCTACACGAAGCCGCCCAACCGCCTCGGGGTGGACTCCTGGTACTTCACCGCCGTCGACATCCGCACCGGGGACGTGACCTGGACACGGCGGGCGGGAGCCGGGACACCCTTCAACAACCACTACGCCGCGGCCTACCTCGGCGCCGACGGCGACATGTTCGTGGGAACGACCAACGGGATCGCGGTGTTGCGGGCGGGGTCGTGAAGTACCTGCGGAGGTTCCTCGTGGGGCTGGCCATCGCCGTGGGGTTGCTGGCCATCCTCGCCGTCACGCCACCGGGCAGGGGTTTCATCACCGAGACACTCGCGCTCAAGCGCGGCGCCGACGCCTACCTGATCGGCTACCCGCTGGTCACGATGGAGGCCACCCGGGCGGCTCTGGTGCAGCCCCCCGCCAGGATGAACGCGTTCACCCACGCGCGATACCTGCCCGACGGGCGCAACAGCGTCAACGTCGTCTCGCCGAGCAGCGACACGGTCTACTCCAGCGTGTGGATGGACCTCTCGGACGGACCGATGCTCATCGAGCAGCCGGACATGGGCGATCGCTTCTGGCTGATGCCGGTGCTGGACGCGTGGACCAACGTGGTGGCCGACCCCGGGACCCGCACTCTGGGCAACCGAGCCCACACCCTGGTCATCGCCGGCCCGCAGTGGCGGGGGCAGACCCCGCCGGGGGCGCAGGTGTACCGCAGCCCCACGAACCTGGCGTGGGCGATCCTGCGCATCCAGACCGACGGCGACCTGGTCCGGGTGGCACGCCTGCAGGACCGCTTCCGCATCGCACCGCTGTCGGCGCCGGGGGACTGGGCGCAGCCCACGGTGTTCACAGGCCCTCGGACCCTCGTGGACGTCCGCAAGCAGGTCGATGGGCTCTCGGCCGACGAGTTCTTCACCGCCCTCGGGCAGGCCCTCGACACCCAGCCACTGAGCCCCGACGACCCAGCAGCAGTGAAGTCGTTGGAGCGCATCGGGGTCACCCCCGGCGCTTTCGAGGCACCCGCCAGCCGCGTCGCAACAGGCCGGGCTCGCCCGGGTGCCGCTCCGGGTCCAGCAGGGGCTGACGGAGGCTGTCGACAGGGGCGAGGGCGGGAGGATCAGCAACGGATGGCGCGTCCCTCCCATGTCCCTGGGCGACTACGGCACGCAGTACGCCGTGCGCGCCGCCGTGGCGCGGGAGGGGCTGGGCGCGAACCTGCCGGAGGACGCGGTCTACGCGTCCACCCGCGTCGACGTCGACGAGCAGCCGCTGACCGGCGAACGAAGGTACGTGATCGACATGCCGGCCGACGTGCCCGTGCGCGGTTTCTGGTCGATCACCGCCTACGACGACGGCGGCAACCTGCTCGCCGGGTCGACCGAAGCCCTCTCCGTCTCGGGGGACGCCGACTCCGGTCCACAGCGGATCATCGTGTCCGCGCAGCGACCCGCGGAACAGGACGTTGCGTGGCTGCGCTCACCGACCTCCGGTGGCCTTCGCCTGATCATGCGCCTCTACTGGCCGGAGCAGTCGGTGCTGGACGGACAGTGGTCCTTCCCCGCGGTGCGGCCCGAGTGACGACCGGGACCGACGGACGAACCCCGGCTCAGGTGGGGACCTCGACGTCGAGATCCACGACGACCTCGTCGGCAACCTTCAACTGACCCATCAGCAACGAGTACGGCTTGAGGCCGAAATCTGTCTGTCGCACGGGGATGGAGGCGGTCACCCGGCCGGCGTCGAGGGTCAGGGTGGCGTCGAGGCCCATGGTCACGCCGTGGATCGTCAGGGCGCCCGCGACGTCGATCCGCTGTCCGTCGACCACCACTTCCTCGGACTCGAACGTGACCTCGGGGTACTTGTCGACCTGGAGGGTCTTGGCGGCGTTGCGTCTGATCACCTGCTTGTCGACCACGGTCAGCGGGGTGACACCTCCGGCCCCTGACAGCACCTGCAGGCTGTCCAGGGCCGCCCGGAACTCCACCGCCGCCGGTTTCCCCCGGACCATGCGCACGGCTGCGGACCAATCGTCGACCCCGATCGTCAGCCGGTGGCCGACCCTGGCCGCGGATCCCGCAACGTCGGTGCGGACCGTGACGGTCCCTGCGGTGAGATCCATGCGCCCACTGTAGAGCGGACTCACGCCCAGATTCGCGGGTCGTCGCCGTCCTGCGGGAACGGCCGCGCCCGCCCGTGCGCGTACCGCTGCGCGCTGAGGGCCGCCGCGGCCGCGTCCAGAGTGTCATCGGCGGCGGCCCAGCCGGTCGACTCCCAACGCATCGGATCGAGACCCTGCTCGCGCAGGATCGCCAACCGCTCGCGCAGCCCCGCCCACGACTTCTTGCCGAAGCGCGGCGACCCGAGGACCCTGAAGGTCAGCTCCGGATGGACCTCGATCACCCCGGCGCGGTCGGCGGCATCCACCTCGGCGATCTTGCCGCGCAGCGCGAACGCCTGCGCGGAGACCCCCTTGCCGCCCAGAGCTCGGTTGACCCGCGAGGCCTCTGCTTGGGTCGGGCATTCCAACGCGGCACGGGTCGGGGTCATGAACAGGCTCGACCCGAACCGGCCCAGGGCCGCCTTCGCGGCGAGGTCACACCGCCTTTCACCACGTTCCGGTGGACCGATCGGCATGTCGACCCCCACCGTGGTCCCGGGTGGTAGCTGTGAAAGCACGTCGTCGAACGTGGTGCACCCCTCGATCAGCCGCTGTTCGGGCAGGAGCAGCGCGACCCAGCCCTTGCGACACCCGTCCACACCCGCGTACATGCCGGCATTCTGACGTGTGGCGGCCGGAGACGCACCCCCGTGTGTGCATGGTGTGCATACACGGCGTATCCTGCATAGTGTGCAGACAATGCGGACGCCTTCGGGCACAATGCAGAACCTGCTCAGCGCGCGACAGGTACAGGATGTTCTTCACATCGACCGTTCCACCGTCTACCGCATGGCCGAGGACGGGCGGCTCCCCGCGATCCGCGTCGGGAAGCAGTGGCGCTTCCCCGCTCAGGAGATCTACGCACTCGTCTCGGGAGACATGCCGGCTCTGAACACCTCCCCCCTGGATCCGTCGGTGGCCGCGGCGATCGCGGAACTGTCCGCGGACCTGCTCGGCGTGATGCTGGTGGTCACCGACATGGACGGCCACCCGATCACCCCGATCGCGAACCCCTGTCAGTGGATGGTCGAGCACGCCGACGATCCGACCGTGGTACCGACCTGCATCGCCGAATGGCAGCAGCTGGCCGACGACCACAACATGGAGCCGCAGTTCCAGCCCGGTCAGCTCGGCTTCGAATGTGCCCGTGCCTTCGTGCGATCGGGCCGTGAACTGGTCGGCATGGTGCTCGCGGGCGGCGTCAGCCCGGCCCAGCAGCACCGCACCGACCTGTACGACCTCGACGGCGCCGAGCGACGCGAGGTCCTCGAGGCCCTCCCCCGAATTGCAGCAGCCCTGTCCCGAACCGCGTCGGTATCCGCCGGCGCACAGAAAGAGGAGAAACGATGAAGAGGCTTGTGATCCTCGGCGCCGGAACCGCCGGAACCATGGCCGCGAACAAGCTCGCCGAAACACCTTGGTGACGAGTGGAAGATCACCATCGTCGATCAGCACCAGACGCACTACTACCAGCCGGGCTACCTGTTCATCCCGTTCGGCGCGTACACGCCCGACGAGGTGACCAAGCCCACCAAGCGCTTCATCCCGGACGGCGTGGACCTGATCACGGCCACGATCGACAAGGTCGTCCCGGACGAGAACAAGGTGCTTCTGGAGGGCGGTCAGGAACTGCCCTACGACTACCTGATCATCGCCACCGGCACCACCCCGCGCCCCGACGAGACACCGGGCATGGAGGACGACCTGCGCGACAACGTGCACGAGTTCTACACCTTCGAGGGCGCCACCGCGCTCGGCGAGAAACTGAAGACCTGGGAGGGCGGCAAGCTCGTCGTCCAGATCTGCGAGATGCCCATCAAGTGCCCGGTCGCACCGCTGGAATTCACCTTCCTGGCCGACGCGTTCTTCGAGGAGAAGGGGATGCGCGACAAGGTCGACATCACCTACGTGACCCCGCTCGAGGGCGCTTTCACCAAGCCGGTGGCGTCGAAGCACCTCGGCGACATGCTCGAGACGCGCCACATCGCGCTGGAGCCCGACTTCATGATCGAGTCGGTGGACGCCGAGGAGAAGCAAGATCGTCTCCTTCGACGAGCGCGAGATCCCCTTCGACCTGCTGGTGACCATCCCGGTGAACATGGGCGCCGACTACATCGCGAAGTCCGGGCTCGGAGACGACCTGAACTACGTGCCGGTCGACCCGCACACGCTGCTGTCCAAGGCGCACGACAACATCTTCGCCGCTCGGCGACGCCTCCGACATCCCCGCGTCGAAGGCCGGGTCCGTCGCCCACTTCGCGATGGACCTGTTCGCGAAGAACTTCCTGGAGCACATCCAGGGCCTGCCGATGACCGAGCCCTTCGACGGCCACGCCAACTGCTTCATCGAGATCCGGCCACGGCAAGGGGCTGCTCATCGACTTCAACTACGACGACGGAGCCGCTGCCCGGGCAAGTACCCGCTGCCCGGAATCGGGCCGTTCTCGCTGCTGAAGGAGACCGAGATCAACCACTGGGGCAAGCTGATGTTCCGCTGGATGTACTGGAACATCCTGCTGCCGGGCAAGGAACTGCCGCTGCCCGCGCTGATGTCGATGGCCGGCAAGGAGACAGAGGACCGGTCTGATGACTGCACCGTCACGCCGAACCGAGCATCGCGAGCTGACCGTGCATCGACCGGCTCAGCGACCAGATGGACTTCATCGTCGAGGAACTGCAGCGCCAGCGCGAGACTCCGCGAGCGCATGGCCGAACTCGACCGAGACCCTGACGCCGGTCACCCGAGCGGGCCATGGAGATGGCCAGCGACGCGAGCTCGAGGATCTCAGCCCGGATGTCCAGTCGAGGACGCCGCCCGGTTCGCTGCGGACGCTGGCCCGCAGCCTGCCGCAGCTGGAGGCGCTGCTGGCCCAGCTCGACAGCCTGTCCGAGTTGCTGCACACCGTGAACTCGCTGAGCGGCCCGGCGTGGCCAAGCTGACCGAGGTGCTGGCCGTCGCCGACGACAAGGGCTACTTCGCGTTCGCCCGGCAGGGCGGGATGATCGCCGACCGGGTGGTCACCGAGTTCACCGAGGACGATGTCAAGGCCCTCGGTGACAACGTGGTCACGATTCTGAACGCGGTCAAGGAGATGACCCAGCCCGAGGTCATGGGCCTGGTCCAGCGCACCGCGGTCAGCGTGTCCGACGTCGAGGACAGCCACATGGAACCGCCATCAATGTTCGCGCTGCTCAAGTCGATGCGCGACCCGCAAACCCGTCGTGGCCTCGCCAAGGTCATGGCGATGCTGCACACTGTCGGCGAGGAGAGCGCGCCGGCCTCCACCCAAGGAAGGAAGTAACAAATGCCCACCGCCACGATCGCAGGCCAAGAGGTCCAGATCAACGACGAAGGTTTTCTCACCGAGTACGACGAGTGGACCGAGGACATCGGCAAGGAACTCGCCGGGAACATCGGTATCGACATGACCGACCGCCACTGGGAACTGATCCGCTGGCTGCGCGAGGACTTCAAGGAGAAGAACGAGACCGCCACCACCCGCCGGGTGCAGAGCGTCGGCGGATTCCCGACCAAGGAGCAGTTCCAGCTGTTCCCCAAGAAGCCGGCTCGCAAGATGGCCTACGTGGCCGGACTGCCCAAGCCGCACGGCTGCGTGTGAGGAGACACTGACATGGCTGACGCAATCATTCCGGACTTCGGCGACGACGACGAGACCGACCGCAAACTGGTGATCATCTGCTCCAAGGGCAACCTGGACATGGCCTACCCGGCCCTGGTCCTGGCCAATGCCGCGCTGGGCGAAGGCATCGAGACCCACCTGTTCTTCACCTTCTGGGGTTTCGACATGATCACGAAGTCCCGCATGAACGAACTGCAGTTCTCGCCGGTCGGCAACACGGCGATGCACCTGCCGGGCCGCGACACGAAGATGCCGCAGTCCTTGTCGCCGCTGCCGGGTATGACACAGGTGGCGACGAAGATGATGAAGAAGCAGATCGCCGATCTGGGCATCCCCGAGGTGCCGGACTTCCTCGACCAGATCGTGGCCTCCGGTGGCCACCTCTGGGCATGCCGGATGTCCGCGGACATGAACAACCTCGAGGAGTCGGACCTGCGCGACGACGTCGACGGCATCATCAACGCGACCGACTTCATCGAGATGAGTGACGGCGCGCAGATGCTGTTCATCTAGACCGGGTGGGAAAGAGAACCGGCGCCGCGACCACGCGGCGCCGGTTCGGCCTTTCTGGACGGGTTAGGACTACTCTCCAAGGCATGTACCGCGCCGTGGCCGTATCCGCCGTAGTGGTCCTGCTGGGCGCCTGCAGTGCCACGCAGGACGAACCCCGACCCACTCCGACGGCCAGCACCGTGAGCCAGGCCCAGGTCGACCAGTTCTGCGCCAACGTCGCCGACGTGCTGACGCGCGACGGCTCCGGGGACGCCGAGGACCAGGCTGAGCGGATCGAGGAATTGATGCAGTTGGCCCGCCGTCTCGGGGTCGGCGCAGGCGAGGACATGTACATCGCCAAGCGGTTGCAGACCTGTGAGGACGAGCTGCGGGCCGCCCGCGCGGCGTGACCGTTGGCACCGCACGAACTGGTTGGGACGCGCCTGCCCGCAACCAGTTCGTGCGGGATAAATCGCCCAGAACCGCCTATTCCCGACACCATTTCCGCAGAAACTGGTTGGGAGATGGCTTCCTGCCCGAATCGCCAACCAGTTCGTGTGCCGAGTCCAGGGCCGACACCGCGCGTGATGGACCTCACCCATCACCGGGGTGTGCTTCGTTGTGCCAGTGCCGTACTGTGGACAACAGACCGGCAGGGCACAGAGCCCCGCCAACGGTCGTGAGCTACACCCGTGAAGGGTGGCTGTCTTCTCCGGTTGGAATCTGAGTGGGCCTCTTTGCACCCACGACCACGCAACCGAATGGATTCTCAATGTCAGTACGTTTCACCGACCTCGGTGTGCCCGGCGAATATGCGCAGGCACTTTCCGCTCAAGGAATCACCGAACCCTTCCCGATCCAGACCAGCACCCTGCCCGACTCGATCGCAGGGCGCGACGTACTCGGCCGTGGCCGCACCGGCAGCGGCAAGACGATCGCCTTCTGCCTGCCCGTGGCCATCCGGCTCAGCGGCCGGCGCAGCAAGCCCGGCGCACCGCGGGCCATGATCCTGGTGCCCACCCGCGAACTCGCCAGCCAGGTGACCGACACCATGCGACCCCTGGCGCAGGCCGGCGGCCTCAGTGTGGCGACAGTCGTCGGGGGCGTTCCCCAGAACCCGCAGGTTCGGGCGTTGAGCCGGGGCACCGACATCGTGGTGGCGACCCCGGGGCGCCTCGAGGACCTGATCCGGCAGGGGCACTGCCGACTCGACCAGGTGCAGATCAGCGTGCTGGACGAGGCCGACCACCTCGCCGACCTCGGCTTCCTGCCCGCGTCCAAGCGCCTGCTCGACCAGACCGCCCGCGATGGCCAACGCCTGTTGTTCTCCGCGACCCTGGACGGAGCGGTCGGCGTGCTGGTGCGCAAGTACCTGCACAACCCGGCGACGCACCATGTCGACGCCGCGGCTGCGCCTGTGCCGTCGATGAGCCACCACCTTCTGACCGTCACCGAGTCCGACAAGCATCAGGTGGTGCGCGAACTCATGTCCGGGCACAACCGGGCTCTGGCCTTCACCCGCACGAAGCACGCCGCCAAGAAACTGGCGCGCCAGTTGACGGCGTCGGGCATCCCGGCCGTCGATCTGCACGGCAACCTCTCGCAGGCCGCGCGTAAGCGCAACCTGGCCGCGTTCAGCGACGGGAAGGTGCGGGTCCTGGTCGCCACCGACATCGCCGCCCGTGGCATCCACGTCGATGACATCGACCTCGTGGTCCACGTCGATCCCGCGGCCGAACACAAGACCTACCTGCACCGGTGCGGCCGCACCGCGCGGGCCGGAGCACGGGGCACGGTCGTCTCGGTCGGGACCCAGGCGCAGCGCCGCGACCTCACGCGAATGCTGCGGATGGCAGAGGTCACCGCGGCCCCGATCACCGTCCACCCGGGGCACGCCGCGATCACCGATCTGGTCGGACCTGCCGCGCCGAAGAACCACGAGCCGGTGTTCAACCACGTCGAGCCGCAGCCCAGCGGCCGTCCCCGCAACCACGGGGGCCGTGGGCGTCGTCCGGCCAACCGGCCGCGCCGACGGGCAGCCTGAACCTAGAGCCGCTGGCCGGCACCAGACCGCGAGGTTGGACCGGCGCCAGGCCGCGAGGTTGGACGGCGCCAGGCCGCGAGGTTGGACCGGCACCAGGCCGCGAGGTTGGAGAACGTCAACGAGGTTGGAGAAGACACGCGTGTGTTCTCCAACCTCGTTGACGTTCTCCAACGCCGCCGCCTCCGGTGAACGCCGCCGCGGGGGCCCGCAGGTTTCAGGTGGCGTTGCCGCGCGCTATGCGGGCGGGTACACGCCCATCTGCTTGGCCTTGTCGGTCTGCCAGAAGATGTCGGCGATCTCGTCGATGTAGGCGATCAACTGCTCGCCGGCCGCCGGGTCCATCGACTTCTTGGCCTCGCCGGCCTGGTGGGTGGCCTTCCAGAACAACTCGTGCAGGTTCGGGAACTGCGCGAAATGCTCGGGAGCGAAGAAGTCCGCCCACAGCACCATGAGGTGGTGCTTGGTCTCCTCTGCGCGCTGCTCCTTGATGAGGATGCAGCGGTTGCGGAACACCTCGTCGTCGGACTCCTGGTACTTCTTGGCGATCTTGAGCACCGACATCGCCTCGATCTTCGCCTGCGCCGGGTCGTAGACCCCGCAGTACAGGTCGCAGTGCGCGTGGGCGACCGTGGCCGATGAGAACAACCTGGCAAGCATGTGCAACTCCTTCATCAGTGGATTCACTGCCGAGCCTACAATCCTGGCGTGCAGTCCAACAGTGGGCGATCCCGGCTTCCGCTACGCCGATTCATCGTTTCGGACCGTTCGATGGAGCCCACCCTCGTCGAAGGACAGGGACTTCTCGCGACCCCGTATGGTCCTGCGAAACCAGGGCAGTTGCGTTGTTTCGAACACCCCGACCGACCCGGATTCTGGTTGGTCAAGCGGGTCGCCGAGGCCGGCGGCGGCACCATGACCGTAAGCTCCGACAACCCGGCGGGCGTCGACTCGCGCACACTCGGCCGGGTCCCGGTCGCGGGCAGCTACCGAGTGCTGCTGGCGATCCCGCGACGGTTCATGTGACCCGCGGCCAATAGAACTCGATCGGGATGCCGTCGGGATCACGGCCGGTGACGACCACCGCGTGCGGGCACGTCCTCGACCGGCCCGTGCTCGATCCCGAGGTCATCCATCCGCTCCACCCAGCCGTACACGGCATCGGCGCTTCCAACCCCGAAGCCCACGTGGTCGAGTCCGACCCGCGCCGGGTCGAACCCGTCGTCCTCGTCGTCGAACTGCGTCACCCCGAGCATGAGTCCGTTCGGCCACAGCAGCCGCTGCCTCGTCCAGCCCGGACCTTCCCGGTGAGCCACATCCGCCGGACCGAAAAGTCGCTGGTAGAACTCGGCGCTGCGCTGCACCTCGGCGACGGTCAGGGTCACATGATGCACGAATGGCACGTCCACCCTCCGACCGTACGATGCAGGAGTGACGATCGACGAATTGGCGGCCGGTAAGTACCTCAGCCTCACGACGTTCAAACGCGACGGAACGCCGGTGGCAACGCCGGTGTGGGTCATGCGCGACGCGGACCAGCTGTACGTGATCACCGATGCCGCCTCGGGCAAGGCCAAGCGCCTGCGCAACTCGCCCAAGGCGAAGGTGGCACCATGCGACATGCGCGGCAACATCACCGGGGAAGCGGTCGACGCGACCGCGGTCCTGCTCGACGACGCGGGCACCAAGCGGGTCGAGGCGATGGTCAACAAGAAGTACGGCCTGATGGCGACCGTCTTCGGTCTCATGGGCCGAGCCCGCTCCATGGTCGGCCGCAACGAACAGCGTCGTGTCGGCATCGAGATCACCCTGGAAGACTGAGGGCCCGGCCTCCCCCTCGCAAGACCGGGCATGAGAGTTATGCCCCTCAGGGGTATCTCCTAAACCTGCGCCTGATCCTCCAACGAGTCCAGCACGCGACTCCACGCCGAGGCGAAGTACTCGCGGTTCGCCTGCCAGTCCGGCCCGTCCCCGTGGCCGAGGTGTGCAAGCCGCACGTGCGTCCCGGCGTCGCTCGGGACCAGGCTGACGACGACCCACGTGTGCTGGCCCCGGATGGGAAATCCCGGCGGCGAGTTCCAGGTGAACACGACCATCCGGTCCGGTTCCAGCGCCAGAATCCGGCAGCCCTCGGCGCCGCGCAGCCCCTCGGGCGCGTCTTCGACGAACGCGATCTCGTAGCGGCCGCCCACCACCGGGTCCACGGTCACGGGCGTGCCGAACACCTCACCAGTGACCCACCGCCGGTAGACCCAGGACGGCTCCGCCGGAATCTCCCGCTCCACGACCACCGGGTCCACTCCCCCTGCGGGGTCGCCGTAGAAATCCCAGGCGTAGTCGATCTGGCGCGCGACAAGTCGGGCGAGCGCGGAGTCGGTGAAGCGGGCCACCAGATGAAGTCCCACATCGATGCCACACGACAGCCCACCGCCGGTCACGACGGCTCCGGTGTCCACGACCCGGGCCGTCGTCCCACCCGGCAGGTCGAGCGCGGCGACGTCCTCCCAGTGAGTGGTCCACGCTCGTCCGTCCAGAAGCTCGGCGTCTGCCAGCAGGAACGCGCCGGTGCAGACACTGGCGACGACCTCCCGACCGCGTGCGCTGTCCTGGACCACCTGCATCAGACTCCGGTTCGCCAGCGCGGCGTCCACGTCGATCGTTCCGGGCACTACGACGATCCCGTCGCCGCGAGCGGTTCCGGTCGGCGACACCCGGACCCCGCCGTAGCTGGTCACGGACCCCCCGTCGGGGCTGAAGGCCGCCAGCGAGAAGACAGCCCGATCCCCACGCCGCTCCAACAGCCTGTTCGCAGTCAGGAAGACCTCCCACGGGCCCGCGAAGTCCATCAGGTCCATGTCCTCGAAGATCAGGAAATCGACGTTCACCCAGGCAATCCTTCGACCGCACGCGCAACCGCGATCCCCAAGGAACGCTGTCCGTCCGGATCGAGATGGATACCGTCGGCCGCGGACGGCCGGACCACGTCACCTGCGGCCAGGAAAGGTGTCTGTGTCTGCTCACAGATCTGGCGGTAGTGCTCGGCCAACTCTCGCGACTGCGCCTCCTGTCCGGCGTAGAAGACCCCCATCCAGCCCTTCGGCTCGATGATCGGAGGTGGTGCGATGACCAGGCACGACGGGCTGGTCGCGGCCGGACCGCACGCGCTGCGGTTGACGATGTCGATGAGTGTCCACAGGCCGGCTGCCGAGTGCCGGGCGGACAGATCCAGCGGGGTCTGCAGGTCGTTGGTGCCCAGCATGAGGATGACGAGATCGACGGGCGCGTGCGATTCCAGGACCGGCGCCAGCATCGCACGGCCGCTGCGAGCATCG
This sequence comes from uncultured Actinomycetota bacterium, assembly GCA_963769435.1. Taxonomy (GTDB): domain Bacteria; phylum Actinomycetota; class Actinomycetes; order S36-B12; family UBA10799; genus JADKAV01. The sequence goes on along the minus strand of CAVYLN010000002.1, from coordinate 2,031,868 downwards.
GCGTAGGGCGAGTCGAACACCGTCGTGCGCCCCGGCAGCGCCTCGGTGATGACCGTGTGCGCGGCGCCGAGTTCGGCCCCCATCACCTCCGGCCACCGATCAGCCGGGGCGAACCTGCCACCGGTCGTGGGATCGAAACCGTACGTCAACGAGTCGCCGAAACACAGGACCACCGCCATGGCAGGTCACTGTACGCGAAGCCGGCCCCCGGCGGGAGGACGTCAACGGCCGTCGGAGCGCTCCTCGATCACCGACCGCCCGTGGAATGTCGCCATCCCGTCGAAGGCCCCCGCCCACCGCGAGATCCGGTCGGAGATGGCAGGGGGCAGCGGACGCACGAGGTAGGCCGTCAGAAGCGCCGGCCGGTTGAGCAGCAGTCGTCTGCGGTCACGTTGCACGGCATCGAGGATCGATGTGGCGACATAGTCCGGCTTCAGAGTGGGGAAGTACCACGGCGACTTCGCGCCGGCGAACATCCCGGTGTCGATCTGTTGCGGCATGACCACGGTGGTGCGCACGCCGGGCGCGTCGTCGGCGAGTTCAGTGCGCAAGGACTCCGCGAACCCGTAGGCCGCGTGCTTGCTCGCGACGTAGTCGGTCATCCCGGGGATCGGCGTCGCACCGACCAGCGAGGCGATGGTCACGATGTGCCCGTGATCGCGTTCGATCATGCCGGGCAGGAAGGCTTTGGTGCACCAGAACAGCGCCAGGGTGTTGACGGCCAGGGTCTTCTCGATCGCCTCGTCGGGCAACTCGGTGATGCGGCGACCGCTGACCACTCCCGCGTTGAGGATCAGCACATCGACATCGGGGGTGCGCGCCGCCTGCGCGTAGACGGCCTCCCGGTCGGTCACGTCCACCACTGCGGTGTCCATCCCGGACAGGGCGGCCAGCGCGTCGGCGTCGCGGTCCCAGGCGATCACCCGGGCACCGCGGCGCACCGCCTCGATCGCCATCAGCCGTCCGATACCCGACGCTGCCCCGGTGATGAGGACTGTGGAGCCGTTCAGTGCCGTCATGGTCTCAGCCTTCCACAGGTTCGGTGTCGGTGAAGGTCGCCGCCTGCCCGCGCAGGATGCCGCGTCCATCGGTCACGTCCCAGACGGTTGCGTCCAGGATCCGGAACCGCCGGCCGGTCGCCGAGATCCGTTCACCGGAGTACCCCCTCACCACGGGGCCGCTGCGCAGTGCGGAGGACCTCTCGGCCCGAGCATCCGGGGGTGCGGTCAAGCGCGAGGGGGTCCCGAGCAACGGGCGTTGCCACAGCGCCTCTGCCGCACGGTTGGCGTAGACGAACGCCGGGTCCGCTGCCGTGTCGTGGCAGAGCACCACCGCCGGCAGGTCGTCGAGCTCGGCGGGGCGGCACAGCGGTTCGCCCAACGCCCGCTCGTAGGACTCGATGATCCATTCCGGCCACGGTTCGGGCATGGGGGAAGCCTAATCGGACCGGCGGGCGGGCTGGACCGGCGATCCGACGGTGACCCGAATGGCAACCCGTCAGGGGGTGGGCGAGACGTCCGGAGTAGCGGTCTCGGTCGCGGTCGCGGTCGCCGTCTCGGTCGCGGTCGCGGTCGCCGTGGCGGTCTCGGTCGCGGTCGCCGTGGCGGTCTTCGTGGCCGACTCGGTCACGGTCTGGGTACTGGTCGGTGTGGGCGACCCGGAGGGGTCCGGATCCGAACCACCACTGCCGGTGACCAGGAAGACGATCAGTGCCAGAATGGCGAGCACACCGAGCACGCCGGCGATGATCCATCCCACCGGGGAGCTCTTCTTCGGCGGCGGCTGGCCCTCCGTCCACTCCATGTACAGCACAGAGCCTCGCGGGACCCACGCCCCCGGCAGCGGGTTCTGGGCCACGATCCGGGCCGCCGGTTGGCCGGCGGGTTGCTGCTGCCCGGCGAACGTGGCGGGGGTCTGGCCCCATTGGGTGGCGACCCCCGGCAGCGGCTGGCCCTGGATCTGCTGCGCCTGATACATCGGCGCGAGCCCCGCCTGACCCACCACGTTGAAGGCCACTTCCGGACTCAGCCCGACCGTCTGTGGGACTTGCACACTGTCGATGGGGTTCAGGGGCGTGGTCATGGGGGTCCCTTCCAAGACGGCGTCAAGTGCACGGTAGCGGGTTGTGCGCGGAATCTCCGGCTGCGCTCGGGACACACGCCGGATCGACGCCGGATTGTTCGGTTCGCCACGATGCAGGCACGGCGCAGCAACGGGGCGGGACTTCTACTGCGTCGGGATCCCCTCAAGGAATTGGATCATCGCCTGCTGGATCTGCGCCTGTGCCTGGGCACGCGAGATCCCGGGCTGCCCATCACCGCGTTGCTCCCCGTAGTCACCGAAGAAGGCGTGAGTGCCGCCGTCGATCACCACGTACTCGGTCGTCGGGGGAAGATCCGGCTTGCTGGCCTCGATGTCCGCCGGCGTGCTGAGACCATCGTTGCTCCCGGACACACTGAGCACCGGCACGCCCGCGTCGCTGATGTCGTTGATGGGGAATGCTCCCAACAGGATCAGCCCCGCGGAACCGTCGGTCTGATCAGACGCGACCGCACCCCCGAGCGAGTGACCGGCCACCACCCACTGCTGGACCTGCGGGTCCGCCCCGCGCGCGGCAGCCACCACGTCGGGCACTGTGAACGCGATGCCGAACGGTGGCTTCGCGATGTACACCGGGTACCCCGCCTCCACGACCGGCGTGAGGATCGACTGGTAGGCGCGGGGGTCGACCAGAGCGCCGGGCAGGAACGCGATGCCGGTGGTACCGGGACGCTCCGGCGCGAGCAGGATCCCGGTACTGCTCGAGGCCGCGGCCGGCGGGATCGGATCGGCGGGATAGGGCGCCAGCCAGAACGTGAGCGCTGCCAGGCCGACACCGGACGCCGCGGCCAGCCAGCGGAACAGGCCCCGCACCGCACCCGGTCCGGGGCGCCTGCCGAATGCCCAGACCACGAGGAGCAGCCCCAGCAGCCCTGCCACGACCAGCCAGACCAGGTACGCCCAGTGTCCCGCAGTGACGGCGCTGCCGGATCTGATGACCGCAGCACTCACGGCGATCAGCAGGGCGCCGCCCGGGACCAGACGGGTGAGAGTCACCGGCGATGGGTCCACAGATAGGCGATCGGTCCGACCGGCTGCACGAACAGGGCCAGAGCCCACCAGGCCTTCTTGCCGTGGACGTCCTGGGGAGACCGTCTGGCCAGATCCACCGCAGCAGTCGCGGTGAGGGACAACTCGACACTCACCGCGGTCAGGATGGCGGTCTGCTGGACCGGCGACAGTTCAGACCACTTCTTCTTCCGGCTCATGGCGACCTCCAGGAGCAGGCTAGCGGCCCACCACTGGCACGGGCTACGCCTCCGCCCGGGTCTTCAGTGCATGGTTCATCGCCTCGAAACCGGCGAGGGTCCGCGCGCTGATGAGGGCGTCCGCGAAACGACTGTCCGGCCGGTCGACGCGATCGGCCCGACCCTCCTGAAGGTCGCCCTAGCGCTTGGAGTCCCGCTTGGCCTGACGGCGTGCGCCCTGCGCCCGGGTGTCCGCACGGTTGCGTTCGGTGCGCGGCGCCCGGTTGCTCCCGTCACCGCGCTTCTTCGGCCCGGTGGCCTTCGGCGCCTTCGCCTCGGGTGCGGGCACGCCGGGCTTCTGGCCCGATTTGGCGGCCCGGGCTGCCTCCAACCGCTCGGCCTTCAGTTCCGCCGCACTCTGCTTGGCCAGAACCGACAGCCGGCGACTGACACGCGCGAGCGCATCCTCGAACACTTCGGCCTTGTCGCGTGCGCGCTGGTTCTTGCCGAAGGCCTTCCCACGCCCGCCGACCGCCGGTACCCGCTGGGACGCTCCGCGGCGGTACTGCCCCGTGTACTTGCTGCGGGCCCGCCGGATGCGGTCGTGCAGCGCCGCCACAGCGTCCTCGTCGAGGTCGGCCATCGCATCCGAGGTCGTCTCCAGGACCAGCAGGCGCTCGGCGTCGGTCAGGATGGCCAGTTGGGATTTGTTCATGGAGGCAAGTCTGGCCACGGCCCCCCGCTAGTGCCACTTGGCGACGTTTGGACGTCGTATACATGAACAGATCATGAACAATCACGTGTCGGTTCACCTTCTGTTTCCCCGACCGTAACCATTGGACGGCTTCACCTGGACGCCTGGGAGGGAACGCATCCGTGGACTGGACCTTGATCACCATCGTGCTGCTCGTAGCAGCAGCATTGATCTTCGACTTCACCAACGGGTTCCACGACGCGGCGAACTCCGTCGGCACCGTGGTGGCCACGCGTGCGCTGCCCGCCAAATGGGCGCCGGCGTTCTCCGCGTTCTTCAACTTCCTGGCACTGTTCGTGGTGGGTACGGCGGTCGCCAGCACGGTCGCCAAGACCGTCAAGACCGAGTTCGCCGGGGAGGCGGTCATCTTCGCGGCCTTGTTCGCCGCCATCAGTTGGAACTACATCACTTGGTACATCGGCATGCCGTCTTCGTCGAGCCACGCAATTATCGGCGGGCTGGTCGGGGCCGGACTGGCCGCGGGGGGCTTCTCGGCCATCTCCTGGAGTTCGGTCCAGAAGGCCGCCATCGGGATCGTCGCCAGCCCGCTGGTCGCCATCACGATCGCATTCGTCGCGATGTACTTGATCTACCTGCTGCAGAAGGTCTTCAAGTTGCACGACAACCACCCCACGTTCAAGGGTCTGCAGTTGGTCTCGGCTGCCGGGCTGTCATTCGGCCACGGCGCCAATGACGCGCAGAAGACGATCGGCGTGATCGGGGCGCTGCTGCTGGGAGCCGGCTACACCACCAGCGTGGATGAGAAGAACATCACGGTGCCCACATGGGTGCAAGTTGCCGCATACACCGCGATCGCCCTGGGAACGCTGTGGGGCGGCTGGAAGATCATCGAGACGATGGGCCTGCGGATCACCACCTTGCACGCCAACTCGGGGGCCGCGGCGAACCTGGGTGCGAGCACGGCGATCTTCGGCGCGACCGCCATGGGCGCACCCATCTCGACGACCCAGGCCGCCGCCAGCTCCGTCATCGGCGCCGGCGTCTCGTCGGGCAAGGGCGCGAACTGGAAGGTGGTCGGCGAGATGGTGACCGCCTGGGTGCTCACGATCCCGTTGGCCGCCGGCATCGCCTTCATAATGTTCTGGCTGACCCAACTACCGACAGTGCTCGCGTGGGTCACCGTGGGAACGGTAGTGATCGCGACCACGGCGTGGATCGTGTGGGCCATGCGCCACACCATCCACGCCTCCGACGTCGAGGCCGAGATCCCCTCGGAGGAGCAGCTTGACGAGTTCGACCAGGACCCCACACCTCACCTGAAGGGCCAGGGCCCGGTCGCCTAGCCCTACTGCCACCACCTGCGGGAATCCGCGTCGAGGTCGGAGTAGCCGCCGGGCGTCTCCCGCTCGGTGGCGATCCGCTCCTCAGCATCCTCCTCGTCGATCTGCGGATGGGACTTGCCGTTGAGCCGCTGGTCCTTGCGCGCGGCACGGACCCCCGCGGAGATGCTGTGCCACATCCGGTCCTCACCCAGACTGGCGACGAATCCGGACCTGTTGAGCACCTGCCTCGCTTGGTAGAAGACCCGGACCAGATACAGATCGATCTCCTGGTGGGTGAGCCTGTCCCGGATACGTTCGAGGGCGTCCACACTCGTGGTGTCCAACTGGCTGGTCGCCTCGAGGTCGAGCAGGACCGCCTTCGTCTCCGGGGTGTTCTGCACCTGTTCCAGCACGCCGTCGGCGATCCGGCTGGCATTGGCCCAGAAGAGCGGCGCGTCCAGACGGATCACCAGAATCCCGTCGTAGGTCTTGCGCTCAGGATGATGGCGGATGCTGCCCCACGCCGCCTTCTCCTCGGGCACCTTGCCCATGATCTCCATGTCGATGCGACTCGAGCGGTAGACCAGACCCAGCACCGCGAGGCCGACGGCGGCCAGCAGCCCGTACAACGGACCGAACAGCAGGACACCGACCAGCGCGGCCAACGACGAGGTGAAGTCGTTGCGGCGCACCAGTCGGTAACGCCGCAATGCCGAGACGTCCATGAGCCCCCACACGGCCTGGATGACGATGGCAGACAGCACCGCCTTGGGCAGATCGGACAGGGCCCCGGCCAGCGCCACGATGGCGACCATCACGATCACGGCTGCGCCCACGCCGGTGATCTGGGTCTTGGACCCCGCCCGCTCGGCGGCTGCGGTCTTCGACAGGGAGCCCGCCACGCCCATGCCGCCGGAGAGTCCGGAACCCAGGTTCGCCGCCCCGGTCGCGATCAGCTCCTGGTCGGTGTCGACGGTGTAGTTCCCCCGGGCCGCGAGCAGGCGGGCAGCCGAAAGACCCTCGGCCAGTCCGACCAGTGCCAGTGCAAGCCCGCCGGTGATGATCGGGCCCAGGTCACCCATCCCGATGCCGGGCAGTCCGAACGGGGGGAATCCCGTGGGGACACTTCCCACCGTCGCCACCCCGCGTCCGGCCAGATCCAACTGCCCGGAGGCAAGGATCGCGGTCACCAGCACCAGCAGTCCCCAGGGGATCCGGGGCGCGAAGTGGGCGCCGAGGAAGAGCACCACCAGCGCTGAGATGCCGACCGCCGCGGTGAGCGGGGTGATCTGGTTCAGCGATGTGAAGATCGACCAAGCGCGCTGCAGGACGTCGCCCTGCTCAGGGGCCATGCCGAGCAGGCTCGGAATCTCACCGAGGATGATCAGAAGCACCAGACCGAACACGAATCCGGTCACGATGGGCCGCGACATGAACTCCGCCGCCCAGCCCAAGCGCAGCAATCCACCGGCGATCAGGCTGACACCCGCGGCCAGCGCGAGCGCGGCGGTGAGTGCCACGGCACGGTCCTGGTCGCCGCGCGCGAGGTCGGCGACCAGGGAGCCGGAGAGCACAGAGACCGTGGACACCGGGCCCACCACCAGACGCGGAGACGAACCGAACACCGCGTAGGCGATCAGTGCCAGGGGGATCGAGTACAGACCGACGAGCACGGGAACACCGGCGATCGCGGCGTAACCCAGTGACTGCGGCATGGCCAGTGCGGCGACCACGACGCCGGCGAGCAGGTCGGCCCCGAGGTAACGGACCGGATATGTCCTGATCCAGTCCACCACCGGCAACCGCATAGACGCATCATCGCCCATTCACTGCGAGTTCACCCGCTGGCCACCAAGATCGGCCACCCTCAGGGAGGTTCCGCACGTCCGCCGGCGGGGGGCAGTGGAACTCCCAAGCCCCAGCTGCACGCCTGGCCCACCGTCGTTCACGATCGGCCATCGCTGAATCCGCCTCCGGAATAGTTTTGTGCTCAACCAAGTTGACCCCGACGAGGAGCACACATGACCATCGCCTTCGACGAATTCCTGCCCGACGCACTCGTGCGCGAGCAGCAGCGCCGCACGTGGCAGGACGGCGACGCACCTCTGCCCGCCCTCTACATCAGCCACGGAGCGCCTCCGCTGTTCGAGGACCGCACCTGGATCGACGAGTTGTCCGGCTGGGCGGACACTCTGCCCACCCCGCGCGGCATCCTGATCGTCTCGGCGCACTGGGAGGCCGCCCCCTTGAGCCTGAGTGCACCGCGACCCGGCAACCTTGTCTACGACTTCGCGGGCTTCGACCCGCGCTACTTCCGGATGCGCTACGACACCCCGGACGCCACCGACTTGGCCCGAGGGGTCGTTACGGCGCTGTCCGGGGTCGGCGTGCACGAGCACGCGTCCCGCGGGCTCGACCACGGCGCTTGGGTTCCCTTGAAGGTCATGTACCCCGGTGGCCGGGTGCCGGTCCTGCAGCTGAGCCTGCCGACCGAGGACCCCGCCGAGCTGATGCGGCTGGGCAGGTCGCCTGCGCTCGCTGCGGTCGGACGGCATTCTGGTGATCGGGTCCGGTTTCATGACCCACGGCCTGCCCTACCTGACCCCCGAGATGTTCTTCGGCAACGCGGTGCCGGGCTGGTCACAGGAGTTCGACCAGTGGGCCGCACAGGCACTCGCCGACCGCGACCTCGACGAGTTGGCGGCCTTCCGCACACGCGCCCCCGGAATGCCGTTCGCCCACCCCACCGCGGAACACTTCACCCCGCTGTTCGTCACGCTCGGTGCCGCCGACGGCGAACTCGACGACTCCGTCGACGGCTACGCGTTCGGGCTGTCGAAACGGTCCCTGCAGGTGGCCTAGCAGACGCCTACGTGGCCCGGCGGACGTCCCGGTCGAAGGTGATCGCCCCGGTGGCTGAAAGGGCTATGCGCGAGCCGGAGTCAACCCCTCAGCAGGGACCGCACATGCACCGACCTGACCACGTCGTCGATCAGGCTGGGGATGGAACCTTCCGCAGGTGCGGTGAAAAGTCCGTGACGCCATTCCATCTGCAGATCGGGCAGCCCGACCAGACGACTGGTCAGGTCGTAGACGCCGAACACCACACCGAGCTCATCGGACAGGCGCCGCGCGAAGATCCGCTGCACAGCAGCACCTGCCGTCGCCGCGTTCAGCACGACCGAGGCGTCGACGAGCGCCTCCCGGAAGCCCGGCTTGTCGACCACCTGCTCCCCGTAGTGCCCGCGCAGCGCCGTGTCGGCCCCCCGCACCGCCGGCATGACCGCATCCACGATCCCCCGCAGTGGCAGGTTCGCCGCCAGTCCGAGGTAGTTCTGCGGGTTCAGATATGCGTCGACCCCGGCTTGGACAGCCCCGCAGCCGGTATGTCCAACAACGGCCACCAGACGTACGCTGGCGAGGTTCGTGAGGGCGAAGTCGATGCTGCCGACACAGTCCTCGCCGAGGACGTTGCCGGCCACCCGTACCGCGAACACGTCATTTGCCGACTGTGAGAACACCAGCTCCAGAGGCACCCGGGCATCAGAACACCCGAGGATCACCGCTGATGGCATCTGCGTGGGGGCACGCCCTGGGCTGTCCCCGAGCCCGAGTTCCTCGCCGGACACGGGGATCACGTATCTGCCCGCGCCGGTCGACCGACCCAGGTCCGCGAAGCCCGTGTTGCCCATGTGCAGCATCAGCAGTGCCTCCTGCGCGGTGGCTGGTCTGCGCTCGACGGGGGCGGCTTCGGGGTCGTACTGCCACGCGATCTCTATCACTGGGCCTCCATCACCGATCGTGGTCGACCCATCACCGTGGGGCCCGCAGCGATTCCTGAACGTCGTGTGACATGCGTGCGACGGTATAGCAGGACCACTCGCCGTGAACAGCCCGCGGGCCTGCCCGCGCACGCAGCCCTGGCGGTCAGCCTTGTGTCACTGGATCGGTGACCACGACCTTCGCCCGCACGGTCTTGCCCTTGCGGACCCGGATCTTCTTCTTCGTCGCACGGCAGCCACCGGGGCGCGCCTTGATCCGGTACGTCCCCGTCGGCAGAACCATCCGGCCGCTGCGTGGGACCGCCTTCTTGTACTTCCCGGCCACGACCCGTGCCAGACACCCCTCGTCAACGGTGATGACGGCCTTGCCCACCGGGATCGGCTTCCGGGGGGTGGCGGCGCCGGCGCCCACCGGTAGCACTGCCGTCAGCAGGACCGCTGCAAGACCGAGTGCGGTTGCACGCATCGTCGCCTCCCACCGCCAGCGTATTCCCGATCCGGGGAGCGGTGAAGCCCTCAACGGGGTATCCGCCCGCGGCCCTACCCGCCGGCCTGGATCCGGCGTGCGAGTTCGGTCGCCTCACAGGCCTCCCGGGCCTGTCCCAGCGTCGCGATCCCGCGCTGCTCCAGTTGCGGGATCATCCGGACCAGCACCTCGGCGGTGGCCAGGGCGTCACCCAGCGCCGTATGCCTGCCGAAGACCTCCACCCCGTAGCGCTCGCAGACGTAGTCCAACCCGTGGCGGGCCTCCGGGTGCGGCTCAAGCACTGCGGACAGCAGCATGGTGTCCAGAGCTCAGCGGCCTCGAGGCTCACCTCGGCGGCCGCGGCCGCCGGTCGCAGGAACCCCAGGTCGAAGGCCGCGTGATGGGCGACCAGCACCGAGTCGGCGGCGTAGTCGGCGAACTCGGAGACGACCTCGGCGGGGCTACCGGCGGCCTTGACCATCTCGTCGGTGATCCCGTGGAAACTCGTCGACAGCTCCGGGATCGAGCGGCCGGGATTGATCAAGGCGTCGAAAGTGTCGTCCGCGCGGACCACACGCCCCGTCCACCCGCACCGCCCCGATCGCGACCAGCCGGTCACCCGCGTCGACGTGCAGACCGGTCGTCTCGCAGTCGACGACCGTGAACACGATGTCGGCCAGCGGGGTCTGCAGCCACTGCTCGCGGGACGGCACCGGACGGGTGGGCCGCGCCAGATCGACACTCAGACCGACGACCGGGCCCTGCGGCTGCTCGGCGGCGGGGTTGCCGACGATCAGCACCATCGGCGGACTCCCCGGACCGGTGATCCGCACCAGGCGGATCGCCATGTTGCCGACCACCGCCCGCGGCCGCTCCCCGGCGAGGGCCCGAGTCAGCAGCGGGAGGAAGTCGTCGGCGTCGAACACCCCGAAGATGCTGCGACCGGCAGCGATCGGGGTGCGGCCGGTGAGGGCGCTGCGGGCCGCCGGATTGACCAGCAGGATCCGGCCACGATCGTCGACCACCCCCACCGGAACGTCCAGACCGCTGCAGCACGGCGAGCAGGCTGTCGCGTTCGAGCCGCAACTCCGCGTGCGCGGCCTCGAGCTGTTCGGACAGTCGCGCCTCCGCCGTGGCATGCCGTTCGGCGAGGGTGTTGATGGCCTGCTCGGTGGCCGTGACGCCGGGCAATCGGTGGTCCGGATTCACGTCGGCGATCATCGCCACCGCGTTGGCTGTGCGCTCGTCGAGCAACCGCTCCGCCCGCCAGGTGCGCCAGGAGATCCACCCGATCAGACCCACCAGCAGCGACCAGCCCGATCGCGAGCACGAACACTTCACCACCGAGGGTGTCGAGCAGGGACAGTCGCGATTCCGGCGGCAGATCCGCGAGTACCACGGCCGCGGTCAGCGCAGGCACGAGCGTGGCGACCAGGATGAGCGCCAGAACTTTCCACTTGGTCATCGGTCCCACCGTCCGGGTTCGGCCGGATCACAGGTCGGTCCGGAACGTCACCGAGGTGACCGACTGCGCGCTCTTGATCGCTCGGAAGGCGTCGCGCAGAGCCGTCCTGCGTGTCCGGGTCGTAGTCCTCGACGACGACCGAGTCCGTGACGTACTCCCGGGCGTCGATCTGCCGCAGTTGGTTACGAAGGCGCAGCACGGTGAGCAGTGTGTAGCCATTGCGCAGCCGACCCGTCAGGTCCTCACTGAGCACGCCGGCGCGCCGCGGCATCGGCGAGTCGCTGATCGGTGCCCACCGACGTGGACCGCGCCCTCAGCCCGTAGAGCCGGGCCAGCAGCACGATGGGGGCCAGCCCGGTCTTCTTGAGGTCGATCGTGCCCTTCGGAAGCCGGCCGAAGGCGTGCAGGGGCGTGGGGAAGGAGTTCGCCGCGAGTGCCAGTCCGTGCAGCAGGCGGGGAGACTGCGCACCCGCCGCCAGGCTCCGCCGCAGCCGGAGCAACGTCCAGTCCACCCGCCAGCGGGCGCAGATCCAGGAAGACGTCGGCATCCACCACCGCATCCGGGGTCGGGGCTTCGACACGATCGCGCAGGATCTCCCGCCACTGGCCCAGCGAGTGGGACCAGCGGTCGGCCATGTAGCCGCCGTCGCACGGCCGCATCCCGAAGCGTCGCCAGGCCGGTGATCACGGTCGCCCGCGAGGTCCGCGGCGTAGCTGGTCGCGGCGGCGGCCTCGTTCGTCCCAGAACAGGGCATGGTCCTGGTCGCTGGCGCAATGCAGTTCGCCGGCGCGCGTGCGAACCCAGCGCGACCCAGGCGAAGCGTTGCCGGCGGTGGGCCCGCCTCGTGCACGAAGCCGTCGATCAACGCACGGGTCCGGGCATCCGCGGCATCGGCCAGTTGCGGCGCCGACCGGGCAGTCGCCAGTCGACCGCACGTGCCACGTCGACCAGTTCCGAGGCCGGCACGACCAGCCCGGTCATCGTCTGCCCCGAGCGATCCACGTCCGCTGGACGCCGACCGACTCCGGTGTGTGCAGGCGGATCATGATGCGGTCCACACCGGGTGTGATCCGGTGGGGCGTTCGACGGGACACGATCACCATTGTGGCCAATGCCATGGGCATCGCCCACGCGGCCGGTTGGGAGAGCAGCGCAGCGGGCCATCCGGTCATGTCCGGGCATCGCCGTGGAGACCACGATCGCGCCGGACGCCGCGACTCCACCCGAGGATGAGCCCGGCCGCCGCTCCCGACGTCGGTGAGCCGCGGCCACCAGATGCCCGAGCAGCAGCAGCGGTGAGAACGTCGCCGCCGCGACGGCGAAGGCCAGCGACACCGCCCGCGCCAGCGGCAGGGACTCGGCGACCAGCCCGAGCACCAGCGGGACCAGCACGGCGGCGGCCGCAGCGATCCGGAAGGACAGGATCGGGTCGCTGACCCGACGACCCACGACGTCCTGGGACAGCACCCCGGCCACCGTGACGGTCAGACCGGTGGCGGTCGCCAGGAATGCGGCGGCCGCGCCCGCGGCGACCAGGGCGGTCAGCCACTGTCCGGCCGCTCCACCCACCAGGGCCTGGGGCAGCAGCAGCACGACCGCGTCGGTGCGCCCGGTCATCAGCAGTTCCGGGGTGTAGAGCCGCCCGAGCATCCCGTAGACCGACGGCGCCAGGTAGAACAGCCCGACCAGGCCGATCACGACCAGAGCCGTCCGGCGAGCGGCCCGCCCGTCGGGATTGGTGTAGAAGCGCACCAGCACGTGCGGCAGGCCCATGGTCCCGAGGAACAGCGCGAACATCAGCGCGAACGTGCGGTAGAGCGCGTGCTGCTGCCCGCCCTGCAGCGCCTGACCCCAGTGCTGCGCCGTCGCTGGGCCGCCAGTGACGACAGGTGCGGGACCGCCGCACCCTGCGGGAAGGTCACCGTGGTGCCCGCAGCGACCTCGTGGGTCGCCCACGGCCCAGGACGTGGATCCCGTCGCGCGGGGACACCGTCGACCATCCCGTCGACCGCCACGACGACCGGTTGCGTCCACGGTGACCGCGATGTCGGTGTCCACGTTCACCGGTCGTCTGCCGCCGGAAGGTCGGGCACGGAGTCGGTCAGCGCACTACGGGCTGGCATCCGCGCGCCACGCGGCGAGCAGGAACAGCACGGGCAGCATGATCGCCACGACCTTGAGCCAGTACTGGAACCCCTGCACCAGCGTCACGCTGCGCATCCCGCCGCCCACGATGACCACCAGCACGGTGAGCGACACCAGCACCCCGCCCAACCAGATCGGCGTGCCCAGCAGCGTCTGCAGCGCCAGCCCGGCGCCCTGCAGCTGCGGCAGGACGTAGAGCCACCCGATCAGCACGACGAGGGCGCTGGCGATCAGGCGCACCGTGCCGCGGAGCGCAGCCGGGCCTCGCAGAAGTCCGGCAGGGTGTAGGCGCCGGATCGGCGCAGGGGCGCTGCCACCAGCGCCAGGAGCAGCACGTATCCGACCGCGTACCCGACCGGGAACCAGACCGCGTCCGCCCCGCCCGCCATGATCAGCCCGGCGACGCCCAGGAACGACGCGGCCGACAGGTACTCCCCGGAGATCGCGGAGGCGTTCCACCATGCCGGTACCGACCGGGAGGCGACGTAGAAGTCCCCGGTCGTGCGCGCGAGGCGGGAACTGTAGGCCGGCGAGCGCGATGGTCACCAGCGCGGTGAGCGCGATGCCCGACCGCCGCCACGGAGTTCATCGCCCCTCCACGAGATCGGTGAACTGCGCCTCGTTGCGGTCGGCGGCCCGCACGTACCACCAGCCGACGGCCAGGATCGCCGGATAGACCAGGATGCCCAGCAGCAGCCACCACAACGGCATCGGGCCGACCTGCAGCTCGCGCGCTGCGGGCCACGAGCCCGAAGAGCAGCGGCATCGCGGCCAGCGGCACCACGACCAGGGCAACGGTGGCCAGGCCCAGCAGCAGCTGCGTGCGGATCAGCGCCCGCAGGTAGACCTGGCCCCGACCCTGGTCTGCTCGTCGATCTCGTCGGTGACCGGGCGGGGCGGACGCCGGCGGACGTCCCGCCGCGGGCCGGTGATCACCTCGCGGCGGGGCTTGGACTCCGGTTTGCTCACGACTCGCGCTCCAGCCGCCGGCCCTCCACGAGGGCGGACTTCACCGCCGACGTGTGGCGCCGGCTGACCGGCACGGACTGCCCCTCGCCGAGGTCGACGAACAGGCGCCCACCGGTGGTGCGAAGGCCGATCACGTAGGCGGCGTTGACCAGGATAGCGACGGTGCACCCGCAGGAACCCCTCCGGCTCCCACCTCTCCTCCAGGCTCGCCAGCGGGACCCGCACCAGGTGTCCGGCGGTGCGGGTGTGGAGCCGCACGTAGTCCCGCTGCGCCTCGACGTAGACGATGTCGGAGCGTTTGACGTAGCGCGTCGTGCCACCCGAGCTCGACGGCGATGGTCTCGTCGCGAGCGCCGCGTCGGCGCCCGAGGGCTCGGCGGCCTCGGACTCCAGTTGCCGCTGCACGCGGACCACCGCCTGCGCCGAGCCGCTCGGCCCGGATCGGCTTGAGCAAGTAGTCCACGGCCGCGATGTCGAAGGCGTCGACGGCGTGGGAGTCGTAGGCCGTGACGAAGACCACCGGCGGCGGGGCCGAGAACCGCCCGATCACTCGCGCCAGCGCCAGGCCGTCCATGCCCGGCATGCGGATGTCCAGGAACACCGCATCGCACGTCGTCGGCCTGCAGCAGTTCCAGGGCCTCGGTGGCGGTCGCGGCCGGGCGGACCTCTGCCGACGCCCGGGGTCCGGCTCAGCAGGTACTCCGAGTTCGGCCAGTGCCGGGGCCTCGTCGTCGACGGCCACCACGATCAGTCCCTCACTCATCGGTCACCGCCTCCGCGAACTTCGGGATCCGCATCGTGACCTTCGTGCCCGCCATCGGGGCGGTCTCCACGACCAGCCCGCGGTCGTCGCCGAACGCCTGCCGCAGCCGCTCGTCGACGTTGGCCAGACCCACATGGTCTCCCGGCTCCCCCGACAGGCTGCGCCGGATCACGCCGGCTCGTTGCCCACCCCGTCGTCCTCGACGCTGATCCAGCAGTCGGGGCCGCGCTCCACCGCCGTGATGCTGATCGTGCCGGGTGCGTCCCTGTCCTCCAGGCCATGCCGCACAGCGTTCTCGACCAGGGGCTGGATGCACAGGAACGGGATGCGCACGCTGAGCACCTCGGGATCCACCCGCAGCTTCACCTGCAGCCGATCGCCGAACCGCGCCTGTTCCAGCAGCAGGTACTGCTCCACCGACCGCAGTTCCTCGGCCAGGGTCGTGTACCGGCCGTGGGACCGGAAGCTGTAGCGGGTGAACTCCGCGAAGTCGAGCAGCAGGTCGCGCGCGCGGTCCGGATCGGTGCGCACGAAGGACGCGATGGCCGTCAACGAGTTGAAGATGAAGTGCGGGGAGATCTGCGCGCGCAGAACCCTCACCTCCGCCTCCGCGCTGCGGGCACGCGTGCGGTCGAGTTCGGCGAGGTCGAGCTGGCCGGACGTGAAGGTCGCCACCTCCTCCACCGCACGCATCATGGCCGGGCCGGCGGACGTGTTCGAGTAGGCGACCAGGGCCCCGATCACGACGTCGTCGGAGGTCAGCGGGGCGGCGATCCCCGACCGGAGCATCTCCGAGACCTCGCGGGCCTGGGCTGCGGTGAGCACCACCGCCGAACCGGTGTCCAGCGCCGCGGACGCATGTGTCGGCCGCAACATCGCGCTGCTTGTCCCCGATACCGTCCCATGCCAGCGTCGAGAACCCATCGGTGATGGCAAGCGCCTGCACACCGAGCAGGCTGCGCAGGTGTTTGACCGAACGTTGGGCGGCAGCCTCCGTCAGGCCGGCTCGCAGCGCGGGGGCCGCCTGACTGGCGATGTGCAGCGTCCGGTACGTGGCCATCTGACCCTCGGTGCCCATCCGGGCCCGGCCACGCACCCACGCGGCGATCGCGATGGCGAGCACGATGGCACCGGCGATCGCGGCCAGTGCCAACGCCCAGGCATTCATGCGCCGACGCTATCCGAATCGTGGGGCCGGCAGGGGCGACGGACTCGACCATGGCCAAGCTCACCGCTGCCCCCCGGGGGTCTGGGGCCATGAACCATGGTCGAGTCCGTCGTCGGCGACTGCGGCAAGCCTGCAAAGATCCGTTCATCCAGTGACCGAATATTCACAAGTTCGGCTCGCCTCCGCCGTTCAACTCCCCGCGCCGAGACCCTTCTGGATCATGTTCATGATGGTGGGATCGGCCAGTGTTGTGACGTCACCCAGGCTACGGTTCTCCGCGACATCCCGCAGAAGACGCCGCATGATCTTCCCGGAGCGCGTCTTCGGCAGTTCGGGCACGACCATGATCTGGCGGGGCTTGGCGATCGGCCCGATCTCGTGGCCCACGTGCTTGCGCAACTCCTGGACCAGGCCTTCGGCATCCTCGGCGTCTCCGCGCAGGATCACGAAAGCCACGATCCCCTGACCGGTCGTCTCGTCGGTGGCACCGACGACCGCGGCCTCGGCGACCGCCGGGTGCGACACCAGCGCGGACTCGACCTCCGTGGTCGAGATGCGGTGACCGGAAACGTTCATCACGTCGTCGACCCGGCCCAGCAGCCAGATCGCGCCGTCCTCGTCGAGTTTCGCCCCGTCGCCGGCGAAGTAGTACTGCGGCCAGCGGCTCCAGTACGTGTCCTTGTACCGCTGATCATCACCCCAGATCCCCCGCAGCATCGATGGCCACGGCTCGCTGAGCACCAGGTACCCGCCACCGCCGTGGGCCACGGGGTTACCCATGTCGTCGACGACGTCGGCGCTGATCCCCGGCAGCGCCCGCATGGCCGAACCCGGCTTGCACGCGGTGACTCCGGGAAGTGGGCTGATCATCATGGCGCCGGTCTCGGTCTGCCACCAGGTGTCGACGATCGGGCAGCGGTCACCGCCGATCACCGAGCGGTACCACATCCACGCCTCGGGGTTGATCGGCTCACCGACGGAGCCGAGCACCCGCAGCGACGACAGGTCGTACTGCTCGGGAATCTCCTTGCCCCACTTCATGAACGTGCGGATCGCGGTCGGGGCGGTGTAGAGGATGGACACCTTGTGCTTCTGCACGATCTCCCACCAACGGCCCTTGTGCGGGGTGTCGGGGGTTCCCTCGTAGATGACTTGGGTGGCGCCGTTGCTCAAGGGCCCGTAGACGATGTAGCTGTGTCCGGTGACCCACCCGATGTCGGCGGTGCACCAGTAGACGTCCGTCTCCGGCTTGAGGTCGAACACCGCCGAGTGGGTGTAGGACGCCTGGGTGAGGTAGCCGCCCGAAGTGTGCAGGATCCCCTTGGGTTTTCCCGTGGTGCCCGAGGTGTAGAGGATGAACAGCGGGTGCTCGGCGTCGAAGGCCTGCGGCTTCGTGCACGTCGCTGGCTGTGGCGACCACGTCGTGCCACCACAGGTCCCTGCCCTCGTGCCAGTCCACCGCGTCACCGGTCCTGCGCACCACGAGCACGTTCTGCACTGAGGGGCAGTGTTCGACGGCCTCGTCCACGGCGGGCTTGAGCGGCATCGACGAACCCCTGCGGAACTGCCCGTCGCTGGTGATCACCAGCTTCGCCTGGGCGTCGTCGATGCGGCTGCGCAGAGCCTCCGCCGAGAACCCACCGAACACCACGGAGTGCGGTGCGCCGATGCGCGCACACGCCAGCATCGCGATCACGGCCTGCGGGATCATCGGCATGTAGATCGCGACCCGGTCGCCGGCGACGACACCCAGGTCGGTCAGGGCGTTCGCTGCCTGCGACACCCGTTGCTGCAGCTGCTCGTAGGTGATGGTCTCGGCCTCACCGTTCTCCGGCTCGAAGATGATCGCGGTGCGTGCACCCAAGCCGTTGTCGACATGCCGGTCCACGCAGTTGTGGGCCACATTGAGTTTCGCGTCGACGAACCACTTCGCGAACGGCGCCTCGGACCAGTCGAGCACCTCGGTCCACGGCTGTGCCCAGTCCAGCCGTTCGGCCTGGGCCGCCCAGAAGCCGAGGCGGTCGGTTGCGGCCTCGTCGTAGAGGTCCGAGGTCGCGCCGGCCTGTGCGGCGAACTCCGGCGGCGGTGGGAAGCTGCGGGTCTCGGTGGCGAGGTTCGCCAGGGTGTCGGTCATGAGGAGCCTTTCGTCAGGTGGTGCTGCGACTGTCGGTGGTGTCGGATCGCGGATGTTGCGCCGTTGTCGGTTCGGGGGGCCAGGACTCAGCAACGGCGCAACACCGCGTCGGGGATCAGGTTTGGTGAGGCGTCCGGGTGGCGGGGCCAACTCACACCACCCGGACGCCCGTCCTGGGGTAGGGGGCGGGGTCAGTGGGCGACGGTGGCCTTCTCGGCACCGGCACCGGTCAAGGACCGCACCTCCATCTCGGCGAACTTCATGGCGTTCGCCTTGTTCGGGTCGGTCACACTGCCCAGCCAGCCGAGGAAGAAGGCCAGCGGGATCGAGATCAGACCCGGGTTGTCCAGCGGGAACCAGGAGAAGTCCACGCCCTGCAGCATCGAGGGGCTCTTGCCCGTGGCTTCCACGACCGGCTTGCCCGAGACCACCGGGGAGAAGACGATCAGTGTGATCGAGGAGATCAGACCGCCGTAGATGCTCCACAGCGCGCCGCGGGTGGTGAACCTCTTCCAGAACAGCGAGTAGAGGATCGTCGGCAGGTTCGCCGAGGCGGCCACAGCGAAGGCGAGCGCCACCAGGAACGCGATGTTCTGGTCCTTGGCGAGGATGCCGCCCACGATCGCGAACACGCCGATCACGACCGCCGCGATCCGCGCCACCTTGACCTCGGCGTCGGCGGAGACCTCACCGCGCTTGATGACGTTGGCGTACACGTCGTGGGCGAACGAGGCGCTCGCCGTGATCGTCAGGCCGGCGACGACCGCCAGGATCGTGGCGAACGCGACCGCGGAGATGAAGCCGAGCAGCAGCGTGCCGCCGAGCTCGTAGGCCAGCAGTGGTGCTGCGCTGTTCGCTCCGCCGGGAGCGGCCTTGATGACGTCCGGCACCGACCAGCGCCGCGGCACCGAAGCCGAGCACCAGGCTGAACAGGTAGAACAGGCCGATCAGGCTGATCGCCCACACCACCGACTTGCGCGCCTCCTTGGAGGTGGGGACCGTGTAGAAGCGCATCAGCACGTGCGGCAGACCCGCGGTGCCGAGCACCAGCGCCATGGACAGCGAGATGAAGTCGACCTTGCTCAAGGTGTCGACGCCGTACTTCGCGCCCGGGGACGAGCAGCTTCTCACCGAGCGGGTTGTTGTCCGCGGCGGCGCCCATCAGGGTCGAGAGGTTCATGCCGTACTTGCTGAGCACCCAGAACGTCATCAGCGCGGCACCGGCGATCAGCAGGACCGCCTTGATGATCTGCACCCAGGTCGTGCCCTTCATGCCGCCGACGAGCACGTAGACGATCATCAGCACGCCGACCACCGCGATGGTCAGGGACTGCCCGAGGTTTCCGGTGACGCCCATGAGCAGGCTGACCAGACCACCGGCACCGGCCATCTGGGCGAGCAGGTAGAAGAACGAGACGGCCAGCGTCGAGATGGCGGCGGCCATGCGCACCGGTCGTTGCCGCATGCGGAAGGCCAACACGTCGGCCATCGTGAACTTGCCGGTGTTGCGCAGCAGTTCGGCGACCAGCAGCAGTGCCACCAGCCAGGCGACGAGGAATCCGATCGAGTACAGGAACCCGTCGAACCCGGTCAGTGCGATGGCACCGGTGATACCGAGGAAGCTCGCGGCGGACAGGTAGTCGCCTGCGATGGCGGTGCCGTTCTGGCCGCCGGTGAAGGAGCGACCGCCGGTGTAGTAGTCGGACGCGGTGCGGTTGGTGCGCGAGGCCCGGATGACGATGAACATCGTGATGGCGACGAACGCCACGAAGATGCTCATGTTGACAATGGGGCTGCCTGCGGTGGCGTTCATCGGCTGGTTCCTTCCAGGTCTTCACGGATCTCCGTGGCCAGCGGGTCGAGCTTGTTGTTCGCGTGCCGCACGTACAGCCACGTGATCAGCGCCGTGGAGACGAACTGCAGCAGGCCGAAGACGATGCCGCGGTTGACGTTGCCCCACACCGGGGTGGCCATCCATGCCGGCGCGAACACGGCCGCGAACACGAACGCGAAGTACCACACGAGGAATGCCAGGGTCATCGGGAACGAGAAGCCCCGGTAGCGCTTGCGGAGCTCGACGAACTGCGGGCTCCCCTGCGCCTTGAGATACGCCTCCGGATCGGGGGTGCCCCCGACCTTCAGCGGGTCCTGGTTGACTGTCATCGGTCCTGCCTTCCGATCGTCGAGCGGCCTGTTCCGCCCTCGGTGGTGACACGTTATGGGGGTGCGCACCATGGAAGAACCGTGTTCAGGGCCACCTGCGGCGAGCGGCGCGAAGGGGTCCATGGGTGGTCCTGTCGGGCCGCGACGAACGGTCGGTGGCGGGACACGAACGGTGCGTGGTCCTCGTGCGTTTCGGACGAACGCAGGTCGTTCAAACGGCCGACCGGTGAGGCTCCGGCCGAACAGACCCTTGGCAGAGCAGCCCGCAGGGCGCCATCATTACCAACGTGAACCTCAACACCGTGATTCTGTTGTCGGTCCTGGTGCCGATCGCGGTCACCTTCGCGATCGTGTTCTTCGTTCGCAGGAGCTTCTCCGGCAACTCACCGGCGAAGGCCGCTCAGGCGCAAGAACTCATGACCACCGGGCAGAAGGCCAGAGCGAAGATCGTGCGCATCGACCCGACCGGCATGGTGGTGAACAACATCAACATCCAGTGCTGGGTGAGTTTCCAGATGGAGCCGCTGCGCGGCGGTGCGCCGTTCCAGGCCAAGAAGAAGATCCTGATCAACCAGACCCAGATGCCGAGGGTTGGGGACGTCTGGCCGGCCTGGTACTCCGCGACGGACCCGACGCTTTTCGCCGTGGGGATGCCCGATGGCGCCTCACCCGAGCAGATCCCGCTGTTCCGCGAATTCGGAATTCCGCACCCGCTGGATCAGCAGCGGCCAGCGGCGCCGCAGGAGGACGACGGGCCGGTCGGCGACCTCGCCAAACTCGTGCAGATGAAGGCCGACGGCATGCTCACCGACGAGGAGTTCAGCGCCGCAAAGGCGCGCCTGCTGGAGGGCTGAGCCGGTCGCCCCGCTCAAACTTGTGAATATCCGGTCACAGGACGCACGGATGTTTGCACGGCTTCGCCGCCACGGAACCGTCACGACGCCTGTGCCGGTTCGCCAAGCGCCCGTCCAGCGCCCCGCGCCTGCCGCAAACTTGTGAATATCCGGTCACAGGACGCACGGATGTTTGCACACTTCGCCGCAGAGCGGCCTCGATCAACCCACCAGCGTGTCCAACGCCTGCCCGATCGGTTCCGGGCCGGTGTTGAACTCGATCGTCCGGCCCGACAGGTCTGTACGCCCAGCCACGGCGGCGATCACGGCGGCAACGTCGGCCCGCGGCACCGCACCCCCGGCCACAGGCGACTCTGGAGTATTGATCTCGATACAGCCGGTCGCCGGGTCGTCGGTGAGCCTGCTCGGCGCGAGGATCGTCCAGACCAGTCCGCTGTCCCGTAGATGTTCATCGGCTGCGGCCTTCGCCTGCGCGTAGGCGAAGAAGGAGTGGTCGGACGGCACACCGTGGTCAGGACCAGCGCCGAAGTACGACACCATCACGAACCGTCCGACCCCGGCGACGGACGCTGCATCGATGGTGCGGATCGCCGCGTCGCGGTCGACGGCGTAGGTGCGCCGGGGGTCGCCCCCTCCGGCACCTGCCGACCAGACGACCAGGTCATGGCCGCGCAACAGGTCAGCGAGCGCAGCGCGTGTCCATCGTCTCCACGTCGGCGACGACCGCCTCCGCACCGGCGGCCACCACCTCGTCACTGTGCAGTGGATTGCGGATCACCGCATCGACCCGTTGACCCGCCGCCGCTCAGCAGGGGGATGAGTTGCAGCGCCACCTTGCCGTGTCCACCGATGATCACAATGTCCATGCCGGCAGTCAATCACGACCACGCAACCACTCAGCCCTCGACGAATGACAGCCGTACCGTCCGCTGCGGGTTGTCCCGGTTGGGGTCGACCAGGACGATGCTCTGCCAGGTTCCAAGAGCCAGTCGGCCGCCCACACCGGGACGGTCAGGCTGGGGGACACGAAGGCGGGCAGCACGTGGTCCCGGCCATGACCTCGGCTTCCATGCCGATGGCGGTAGATGTCCTGCGTGGGCAGGAGCCGCTCCAGGGCATCTGCGAGATCCGGCTCACTGCCCGCGCCCGTCTCGATCAACGCCACGCCAGCGGTGGCATGGGGCACGAACACGCTGAGCAACCCGTCCCCGTGGCCGGCCACGAAGGTCTCCGCGTCACCGGTCAGGTCCGTGAACAGCCTCTGATCAGTGTCCAGTCTCACGATGTGGGTCTTCACAATGACCTCCCCTGGCCACAAGTGCGCAATCATCCCGCGCCTTCGGGACCATCGTGGCACGGGTTCTCCTGTGACCCTGGGTGACCGAGTTGCGCCCGTGGCGCCGAGACCTGCGCTCCGACTAACATCAGAACCACCGGAAAAAGCGGCAAACCGGGCGAACCGCTGGTGAGGTGCGAGGCCATGGCGAAGGTCCGAAGAGTCGTCGGCATCGGTAGTTCGGCCGGAGGTCTGGAAGCGCTCAGTGAGGCGCTGCACTCGTTGGGACCCGATCTGCCCTTCGCGTACATCGTCGCCCAGCACATGTCGCCCGATCACGAGAGCCCTCTGGTCGACCTTCTGGGCCGCGTCACCGGCCTGCGGGTGCGTCCTGGCCGTCGACGGGTCGCCACTGGAGCCCGGAGTGATCTTCGTCTGTCCTCCGCACATGGACATCACCGTCCACGACCGACACGTGCATCTGTCGGACCCGCTGATCATCCCGGTCCGCACCCAGTCATCGACATGCTCCTCACATCCCTTGCTGAAGACGTCGGCTCGGACGCCGTCGCGGTGATCCTCTCGGGGTCGGGATCGGACGGTTCCGAGGGAGTCCCGCGCCATCCATGCCGCCGGCGGCGTCGTCCTCGCGCAGAGCACGCAGTCCGCGGAGTTCGACGCGATGCCGAGGGCCGCCGCGGCAACCGAGTCGTCGACGCGGTCATCGACGCCGCGGAGTTGCCGGAAATCCTCGCCCGCCTACCCAACTGCCGCCGTCGGGCGCTCACCCACCGGCGGGGGGCTCCGACGTCGCGCCCATCGGCGTACCCGGCCCCGTGGAGACAGTCGGGCCGATCCGCTGACTGCCATCCTGAATGAACTGAGCCGAGTCGTGCGGAATCGACTTCACCGGCTACAAGATGGGCACCCTGAACAGGCAGATCGAGCGCCGTCAAACCCTCACCGGATGTGAATCTCTGGCCGCCTACATCGACCTGCTGCGCCAGCGCGACGACGAGGCACGACAACTCGGTTCGGCTCTGCTGGTCGCCGTCACCGGCTTCTTCCGCGATCCCGAGTCCTGGGCGGCCCTGGCCGCCGAACTGCTCCGCACCTGGTCTCAGGGAGATCCTGCGCGGCAGCGGCGCATCTGGGTACCTGGATGCGCCACGGGTGAAGAGGCCTACACCGTGGCGATGCTGGCCGCTGAAGCCCTCGGCTCTCCGGCCGACCTCGCCAACCATTTGAAGATCTTCGCGACCGATCTGCGCGAGGACGATCTCAACATCGGTCGAGCGGGTCGCTACTCCGAAGCAGCGGTGCAAGGCATCCCACAACCGATGCGCGAGCGCTGGTGGCGCAGGAGCGGCACCGAGTGGGAGGTTTCACCGATTCTGCGCGAGACCATCGTGTTCGCCCGACACAACGTCAGCGTGGATCCACCCTTCCCTCGACTGGACCTGGTGTGCGTTCGGAACACCCTCATCTACTTTCAGAGCAAGGTCCAGCAGCAGGCACTTGGCATGTTCCGTTTCGCGCTGAAACCTGGCGGGCTGTTGTTCTTGGGACAGTCTGAGCAGGTGTCCGGTGGCAATCACCACTTCTCCGCCGTGGACGCCGAACACAGAATCTACAGACGCACGGACTCCGGCGTCCCGGATTCGGCGGCGGTGGCCGCCACCTACACCCCGGCACCGCAATCCAGGACGCCGGTAGAGCCGGACAGAACCCACGATGCCTTGTTGGCACAACTCCTGCCGCCGTCACTCGTCGCCGATGAGAACGACGAGGTGGTGGACGTCATCGGCGATGTCAGCCCCTGGTGTTGGGTCTCCCAGGGACCACCGTCCACTCAGGTGACCGCCCTTCTCCGCAACGAGATGCGGGTCCCCGTTCGCAGCCTGCTCCTGCGACTGCGCCACGGGAATCTGGATGTGGTCAGCATGCAGGTGTCAACGTCCGCTGGTCGGGTGCTCGTCACAGCGACGAGGCTCGAGCAGGACACTCCGGGTTTGACGGTCATCTCGTTCAGTGAACCCGACGAGCAGACCAGCCCCGAGACCCAACCGGTCGATCCCTCCGCGGAGATCCAGGCCTTCAGCCAGGAACTCGAGGCCACTCAGGCCGCCCTCCACGCCACGGTGGAGGACCTCAGCGCGTCGAATGAGGAGTTGCGTGCGCTCAACGAGGAACTCCAAGCCTCATCGGAGGAATCCCAGAGTGCCAATGAGGAACTCCAGGCCAGCAACGAAGAACTGTCGACGCTGAACCAGGAGTTGCAGGTCCGCACCTCGCAGATGCAACGGGCCAAGACCGACATGGAGAACGTTCAGGCAAGCATCTCCGCCGGCCTCGTTCTGGTGGACAAGGACCTGCGGATCACATCATTCAGCTCCGCAGCGGTGAGGGTCTTCGCACTCATCGATGCCGACATCGGCCGCGAACTCGGATCCGTACCGACGACCGTGCCGGTCCCCGATCTCGATGCCGCCCTGCATGCTGCCATCCGTCCTGGACGCACCTGGATGACCAACGCCACTGGCCAGGGCAAGGACTACTTGGTACAGGTACGCCCCTATGTCGGTGATGATTCGCTGGTCGAAGGCGCAGTTGTGATCGTGACTGACGTGACCGAGGTCGCCACCGCACAGCGGGAGGTCGTCGCCACTCTGGAACGCCTGAGCGCAGTCACCGACGCCCTGGAGGACGTGGTGTGGCAGCGAGACCGAAGTGGGCGCTTCCTCTTGCTGAGCAAGGGTGTCGAGGTGGTGTTCGGACTCGATCGCGCGCTCGTCATCGACAATCCCGGCCTGCTTCTGGCAGCAGTCCACGACCAGGACCGTGACCGAGTGGCGATTGCCATGTCCGGGAAGGCGAACACCTGGGACGTCAGGTATCGGATCGTTCGCCCCGATGGCACGGTTCGCTGGGTCTGGGAGTCGGCCAGACCCATGCCCGGGTCAGGCGGCGTCAAAGGTGTCACGACCGGCTTCGTGCGCGATGTGACCGAACGAAGGGCGATCGAGGCGATCGCGTCACGCCGACACGAATTGCTGGAATCCTTCTTCACGCTGCGGACGTTGTGTGTGGTGCTGCTCGATTCCGATGCCAAGATCCTACGCACGAACCACGCCTTCGTCCGACTCACCGGCTACGACCCCGCCGCGCTCATCGGTATGCCCCTGCAGGCGCTCGTGGCCAGCGTTGATCACCGGGGAGCCGACGCGCCTCCTGTCTCAAGGCATCGCCTCATCGACAAGGCAGGGAACCCCCACTGGATCTCTGTGGAGACGACCGCACTGGGTTCCGATCCGTCCGACACCGCAGAGTTCGACACCGCCTACGAAAGCGGGGCACGGACGACTCGTGGCGATCAACGATTTGACCCCACATCTGGAGACGACTGAGGATCTTGAGAAGCAGATCCGCTACGACATCCAGACCGGTGTCCTGTCGCGGTCGGAATTCATGAGAAGGGTGGAGCAGGAATCCGCCCGTGCTCGCCGGACCAAGACGACCTGCGCGGTGCTCTGGGTCGGACCTCGACGGCTTCAAAGAGATCAACGACACGCACGGCCACAGCAGCGGCGACATTGCACTGTCTCAGGTCGCCGAGCGAATCGCCTCGACCACTCGCGGCAAGGACAACGTCGGCCGGCTCGGAGGCGACGAGTTCGGGATCCTGGTGAGCGACGTTGACGGGTCGGACGGCTCTCGAATCGGCCTGCGAGCGGATTCTGGCAGCGGTAAGGGAACCGATACACCGCGCAGACGGCGACCTCTACGTCACGGCGTCGATCGGAATCGCGGTGGCGCCGGACGACGGAGCGACCGCCGAGGAACTGCTCCACAATGCGGACACCGCCATGTACTCGGCCAAGAAGCACGGCGGCGATCACCGCGAGTACTTTCAGGCGGCGATGAACGAACTGGCCCGGGCGAAAGGCGCACGCCGCCAAGAACTGTCCCACGCGGTCCGAGGTAGGGCCTTCTGCATGTACTACCAGCCGATCGTCGATCTCGGACACGGGGACTGCGACTCGCCGTCGAAGGGCTCATCCGGCTCGAACGAGGTGACGAGTCGTCTGTGCGGTGGACTTCATCGAAGACGCCCGCGAGACCGGGCTGCTACGGGAGATCGGCCGGATCGGCCGCTCTGTCCTTGACAAGGACCTGCGCTCCTTCCGCGGTGATCCGCCATGGCCGAGATCCCGGTGAGCATGAATCTCGCCGTCGAGGAACTCGAGGACCGCGAACTCACCAAGAGCGTCATGGCCTGGACGCCCCCGGGTGGAATGGGGCATCTGATGATCGAAGTCACCGAACAGACACTGCTTCCCGACGCGGGGCACGGCGATCGACACCCTGCTGCTCTTCCAGCGTCTCGGGGCACAGATCTGCATCGACGACTTCGGCACCGGGTACTCCAACCTCGACCTCCTCGGTCGGCTCCGGCCGGCGAAGATCAAGATCGATCGGTCCTTGTTGATGCGGCGCGAACGACGAAGCGCGCAGCCGGGAACTGCTCAGGCATCGATTCAGATGGTGATCGCCCTAGAAGCTCAACCCATCGTCGAAGGGGTGGAGAGCGAGGCCCAGGCGGACCTGCTCAGAGGAGCTCGGTGTGACGCGCCGGCCAGGGTTTCTACCTCGCCCGCCCGATGCCTCCGGCTGAACTGACGGATTGGGTCGCCCAGCATTCGTCCCAGTGAGAGCCGGACCGAGGCCGAGAATCAGCCGACCGTGACCTCGACAACCCGGCCGTCCACCACGGTCGCGTTGAGCCGGTCCGGACGGTAGTCCATCGTGACCGGCTTGCTTTCCCCGTCGACCGACACCACCCGGAAGTCATAACCCTCATCGGTGGCTGCAGTGCGCGCCTTCGCGGTCTTCTTGCCGACCAGAGTCGCGCCGAACACGGCCGCGGTGTCCTCAAGTGCATACCGCAACACGACCGTGTCGCCGGTG
Source organism: uncultured Actinomycetota bacterium (assembly GCA_963769435.1). Lineage (GTDB taxonomy): Bacteria > Actinomycetota > Actinomycetes > S36-B12 > UBA10799 > JADKAV01. Next base: position 2,004,390 of record CAVYLN010000002.1, on the reverse strand, counting down.
CGCAGGAACAGTTGCTCACCATCGGCGTCGAATCCGTCCACGACGCTCAGTGCTTGGAAGTACTGATCCTCGGCGGCCATCAGGTCGGGGTCACCACCCATCTCGGTACGCGCCAGTGGACCGATCTCCAGGCTCCCTTCCTCAGCGGCGAACGGCCCGGAGTAGGTGTTGATCGGCGCGGACCCTGAGAGGGTCGAATCCTCGGCGAAGCGCAGGGTCACACCACGGCCGGCCAATCGCACGTCGGCGGTGTTCGGCCCGACCAGGATCCAGTCACTGCCCGGGGCCAGCGACTCGGGCACCTCCCCTGCCGCCGAGGGTGTGGGGATCCCGATCGTCGGGGATTCGGTCGGAGTCCCCGACCCGTCGCTGCAGCCCGCCATCGCGACCAGTGCCAGCAGTCCGACCAGGAGTCTTCTCACACTCCGAATGTACCCCCGGGGCCCGACGGGACCGGCGGCTCAGGAGGTCCGGCGCTCCACCCTCAGCGCGAGATCCCCGATCTCCTCGACGAATTCCGGCCATAGTTCCCGGGGCAGATCGTGGCCCATGCCGGAGAACCCGACGAACTTGGCGTTGCGCAACAGGCGCGCCGCGGCCAGGCCCCCGCTGTAGGCGACCAGCGGATCGTGCAGACCGTGGATCACCAACGCCGGCATCCGTAGTTTGCGCAGATCGCTGGAGCGGTCCGGTTGCGCCGCGATCGCAGCCAGTTGCCTCAGGTAGCCGCCCGGGTCGTGGGCGCGGTCGTAGGACTTCCCGGCCATGTCCATCAGGTACTGCTCGTCGAAGGCGTACCCCTTCGAGCCGATGATCCGGAACGTCTCCACGGTCATCTCCTGCGCGGTCGCGCGGTCGGCGACCACCCTTCGCTTGGTCAGGCGGCTGAACAGCGCGGGCTTCGGGTTCCCGACCTTCCGGGAGCCGGTGGAGGTCATGATCAACGTGAGGCTGCGGATGCGCCGCGGCTGCCGTATCGCCATCGACTGCGCGATGAAGCCACCCATCGAGGCGCCCACCAGATGCACCGAATGCAGTTCCAGGGCGTCCATCAGTCCGAACGCATCGGAGGCCAGGTCGTCGATCGTGTAGGGCGGGCGCTTGCGCCGGACTACAACATCCACCATGGACGGCGCCCTGTCCTGCATGTGGGTCGACAAGCCGACGTCGCGATTGTCGAACCGCACCACGAAGAAGCCGCGACCGGCCAGGCCTTCACACACCTCGTCGGGCCACGCGATCATCTGGGTTCCCAGCCCCATGACCAGCAGGATCGGGGGATCACCGGGGTCGCCGAACGTCTCGTAGGCGACCTCGATGCCGTTGGCCTTCGCCTTGTGCACGCTCATCCTCCTAGGCTACGGCGGAGCGGGGGCCACACCCGGACCCCTACGGATCGACTCCGTGAAATGCCCAGAGATAGGCCTCGGGGAAACGCTTGGCCCAGGCGCGCTCGTCATGACGGCCCCCTGCCACGACCCTCGCCAGGACATCCGCGTGTCCAGCCGCCTCGAGCGTGAGCCGAACCTCTTCGAGGTGCTCCACCAGCACCCGGGGGTCGAGCACGTACTCCAGACGCTCACGGTCGCCCATGTCCAGGTAGTACCGCTGCGGGTAGGCCGCTCCCGCCGCGAGGATCACATCACGCAACTCGTCGCCACGCATCGGCTCGTCCAGAAGAACGGGCGAGAACGCCATGACCTTCGACACCGTCGCCTGATACTCCGCGCCCACGAACAGCGACATGTACCCGCCCATCGACGACCCGGCGATACCGACCCGCTCCCGGTCGGAGGCCGCACGATATGTCGACTCCACCCACGGCCTCACCTGCTCCATCAGGAACGCGGCGGTCTCTCGCCCGTAACCCCGGATGCGCTTGAGGAGTCGTCCGTCCGGGCGTTTGCGGTACTCCCAATCCGTGACGGTGTACATGGCATAGCGCTCGTATCGGTCCTGTGGAGCGTCGAGACCGACGACGATCGCCGGGGAGTACGGGCCCCCCGACAGTTGCTCCATCGTCTCGTCCACGCGCCACTCCTTGTTGTACGTCGACGTGGTGCGATCGAACAGATTGTGCGCGTCGAACATGTACAAGACCGGGTACTCACGCCCACTGATCTCGTAGTCGGCCGGGAGGTAGATGCGCACCGCCACCCGGCGCCCACGCAGCAGCATGGTGGTGACGTCGATGCGCCCGGCGACGGTGGAACGCTGGCGGCGGGACGGCATTCTGGAAGGCTAGCGGGCGCCGCGGACGACCCCTGCCTCAAGGTGCTCGCCGTGCGACCCGGCGCGGGAGTCACTACTGTCGGGCGGGCGGAGCCCCGCGGACACTCGCCGGGCTGGGGACACGAAAGGCCGATCCTTGCGATCTTTGGCGGCAAGACTCTTCACTCTTCTGACAGCCCTACTTGTGGGGCTCGGACTGGCGGCGGCAGCGGCCTCACCGGCATCGGCGGACGCCAGCGTCACGCTGGACAAGAAGGCGCCGGGCTCCGTGCTGCTCGGGGAGAACATCCCCTACGAGCTGACCGCGAAGAACATCAGCGCGAGTCCGCTCTACAACGTCGGCTTCTCCGACGTGCTGCCGCTCGGCATGGTCTACGTGAGCAACTCGGTGTCGCCTGCCGTGGGTGAGCCGACGATCACGACCCGCGGCGATGGCCGCCAGGTGCTCGTGTGGAGCAACGCGACCGACCTGCAGTCCAACGCGGCGTTCACCATCAGCTTCGAGGCCAAGTGGCCGGCCGGCAGCGTCCCGACCACCATCGTCCCCGAGGACACCAACGACGCGAACGTCGCGACCCAGACCGATCCCCGGTACGTGCCGAAGTTCGACGCGAACGGCGACCCCATCACCACCGCTCCCGCCGGCACCGTGAACACCGCCTCCGACAGCGCCACCACCACCCGCGCCCCCTTCGTGATCGAGAAGGCCGAACCCAGCCCCGAGGGCGAACTGCTGCGCGGTGTGCACGACCACCGAACCACCTACACGTTGACAGTGCGGAACAACAAGGTGCGTTCCCAGCGAGGGAATCACTGTCGCCTGACTACATCCCCGGCCGGCCTGGAGTTCCTCGGCTGCGGCGATGAGGACAACACGACGCCCGACACCCGCGTCGAATACCCCGGCCCGCCGCCGGCGCCACGCCTCGGAGTGCCCGCCCTCGTCGCCGAGCCCCTGCCCGACCCCCGACTCCGTCGCAGACCGTGGTCGCCCGAGCAGCATCACCGGCATCGGGGAACCTGCCCGGCGTCTGGACCCGGGTCGACTGGACGGTGGGCGACCTGGCCCCGGGTGAAGAGTTCGAGATCAAGTACATCGCGGGGATCCCGCTGCAGGAGAACACCAACGACCTGGACGCCCGGCACGCCGGACGCCCGACGCCGGCATCGGGGAACAGGGATCGAACCTGGACAACAACAACGGTCCCTCCACCCGCGAGGGAGCCTCCGAGCGGACCCTCACCAACCACGCCGCCGCGGTGGGCAATTTCACCGGCACCCCGGCCGGCCCGTACGTCAGCTCCACGACCGAATCGGTCCAGGTCGAGGACATCCGGATGCGCAAGTCGGTGGATACCGACAACTTCATCCCCGGCAACATCGCGACCTTCACCCTGAAGATCGACGCTAGTGAATACGTGAACGGCTCCGACATCGTCGTCACCGACGCGCTGCCGGACGGCTACTGCCCGCTCGGGCCCGCGAACTACTCCGACGGCGACGCGGCGTGCGCCCCGGTCGGTGGGCAGACACCGAGCACCCCCTACACCTCCGTGACGTGGAACGCGGGCACGAAGGTCTACGACATCGTCTTCAACCCGGTCTCCGTGGACGCCAACGACACCTTCACGATCACGTTCCCCGCCCGCATGCTCAACGAATACCGCGACACCGGACTGCCCACGGTCGGGGGCGACAGTTTCACCAACACGGTCACCCTCGAGGGCACCACCACGCCCATCCCGGGTACCTCCGAGAGTGGATCAGCCACGGTTGGTGACAGTTCCAGTGCTCGGCAGGGAAGCGCCCTGCCCTCGATCGACAAGCAGATGCAACCGCGTGCAGTCCCGCAGGACTGCTCCGTTCTGGGCGACTACGCGGACCCTGCAGGCATCCCGACCGCGGACCGGACGTTCCGCAAGGGCGACGTGATCTGCTTCAAACTCCGGGTCGACTTCCCGAACATCTCCACCCGTAAGCCCGTCGTGGGTGACTTCCTGCCGATCGGTACCGAGTACATAACGGGCACCGTCACCACCACGCCCGCCAACACCGCCCCGGTCGACTCTTCATCGCTGCCGACCACCGGTCCGCTGGTGTGGAACCTCGGCACCGGGACTGCACCCGAGCTGTACGTCGACCCCGACGCGGTGTTCGAGGTCTACTTCGCAGTCCGGGTTCTGGAGCCCGCCACCGGCACCCAACCCGAGATCACCGGCAACCTGATGAAGCTGGCCACGGCCAACACCTCCGGGGATGCGCAGTCGTACCGCGACCAGGCCGACTACGAACTGGCGCCGCCGCCGGATCTGAGCATCAAGAAGGGTGTGCGCAAGACCGACCGCACCATCGGCCACCTGAACCCGCCGGCAGGACAACAAGCCGGTCCAGCAGGGGTCGACCGCCACCTTCCAGGTCGACATCAAGAACACGTCGCAGTCCGCGGCCATCGACGCCGTGGTCCGCGGCGTCCAGACGTGGGACGTGCTGCCGGTCGGCATCCCCTGCGCGAACATCTCGAACTACGAGTACATCAAGCCCGGGACCAGCAACCCGCGTGCCGCTGGGCAGCTACGTCACGTGCATCGACCCCCCGGTCAACGGCCAGAACGTCGCGAGCTACATCAAGTGGGACGTTCCCCTCACCGGATGCCGCGGACGACTACTCGATCCCGCCGGGCGACACGTTGTCGGTGCTGTACGACATGAAGCTGCCCGACCAGATCGGCGTGAACCAACAGTTCGTCAACACCGGGTACGTGCGCAGTTTCGAGGTCCTGAGCAACGAGAACGAGATCATCACCTACTACCCGAAGAACAACATCGACGAGACCGTGACGCCCGAGCAGGAGGACGCTCCGGAACTCAAGGACCCGTCGAACGTGTTCACGCGCAACGCCGCGGCGGGCAAGAGCGCCACCACCTCGGTCAATGAGACCAACAACAACCTGGCCGGACAGGCCACCATTGGCGAGACGATCACCTACACCTACACCGGCACGGTGCCGGCGGGCACGACCGCCTACGACGCCGAGTTGTACGACACACTCCCCTCGGGCATCGAGTTGGTGTCCATCGACGACTGGGGTCGCGACGGCCTCGTCGACAAGCCGGCCGGATTCACGTTCGATACGAACGTGGGAACCAACCCCACCGGCAAGCTGGTGTTCCCCGCGGAGTACCAGAACACCACCGCCGCGGACCAGGTCTTCTCCGTGAAGGTCACCGCCAAGGTCCTCCCGACCGCGGCGCCCTGCGCGGAGGATCCGAATCCATGTGTGGTTCCACCAGCCCCGGCAACGACCGTGAACAAGACGAACACGGCCACCTTCCGGACCAAGGGGACACCCACGGGCTCCTACATCACGAGGACCGCCACCAAGCGGATCGACATCGTCCAGCCGAACCCCTCGGTGACCAAGTCGGCCAGCCCGACCCAGATGGCCGACCAGCAGACGGAGATCACCTACACGGTCGCGCTGGGCAACCCGGCCGATCGGCCACCCATGCACGACTCCGTACTCGTCGACTGCCTGCCGAGCCCGTTCGTCGTCACCAGTGTCGTGTCAGCCGGCCACCGGCGTCACGTTCGGCGACGGCGTCGGGGGCTGCTCCGGCGACGGCGTGCAGTGGGACGTCGGAACCCTGGAGGCCGGCGGATCTCCGGAACTGGTCTACAAGGCCAAGGCGAACGGCCCGCTGTCCGCTGGCGGTCTGTACTTCAACACCGCGGTACTGAACGGGACGAGCCTGGACGGCACCATCACCGGTGAGCGGACCTACAAGACCGACGACACCGCCACCGTCACGGCTCCCACGTTGTTCATCGGCAAGACGTCGACCCCCGAGACCGTGACGATCGGTGAGACCTACACCTCGGTGATCACCGCTACGTTGAACGCGAACGTGGACTACTACAGCGCCGCGATCGTCGACACGCTGCCGGCTGGGGTGTCGCCCTCGTCGGTCGACACGGTGTCGGTGACATGCACATACGTGGTGGGCGGCGCCGACTGCGACCCGGCGTTGCCGGCCACCGACCTGACCCCGGACGGCCAGAAGATCGGCTGGTCCTTCGGTGACGTGGCCGACGACCCGAAAGACCGGAAAGTCACGATCACCTACACCGCCCGGGTGTCCGACGTCATCGGGAACGCCAGCGGCGGCTCGTTGACCAACTCGGCGCAGCCGCACTGGAGCGACGTCCCGGTCAGCCCGCCTCCGACCACGATCGCGGGCTTCCAAGCCCTGCCGAAGTCGCTCACCCCGGTGTCCGACACCGTCAAGATCGTCGAACCGCAGTTGTCCATCGAGAAGAAGGTGGACACGCAGGACGAGATCACCGCGGCGCCGGGCGACGTCTTCACCTACTCGGTGAAGGTGTCGAACTGGGATGACACGTACGCCAGCACGGCGTACGACATCAAGGTGGTCGACACGATCCCCGCCGGAGTGGTCGTCGTGGGCGACCCGTCCGACGGCGGTGTTCTGTCCGGTAGCACCATCACCTGGACGCTGAGCTCCCTTGCCAAGGGGGCGGACAAGACGTTCACGTACGACGGACGACTCGCACCACCGGGGACCACGTCCCAGACGAACACGGTCACCATCGACGAGTACTTCAGCCTGCCCGCGGATCCGAACAACCCGGACATCCGCGAGTACAACGGGCCGTCCGCGGACGCGAAGGTGAACCCGGTGCTGCCCGCATTGACCATCGAGAAGACCGCTACCTCTGGCCCGTTGGCCTACATCGACGAGCCGTACACGTGGACCATGGAGGTCTCCAACGACTCGGAGGCGACCGCTTTCGCCTTCGGCGTCAAGGACACCATGCCTACGAACTGGGAGTACGTGGCGGACAGCGCCATCATCACCGTGGCGGGCGGCACGCCGACCCAGATCAACCCGACGGTCAGCGGACTGGATCTGACCTGGGCGGATCTCGGCGACCTGAAGTCCGGCGAGAAGGCATCGGTGCAGTACCAGGCCAAGCCGACCTCGGCCGTGACGACCGACCCGGGCGTCGGGCTGGGGATCGATCACGTCAACACCGCAACCACCGACTGGACCGATGGTCCCCCCGTGCAGGGCTGGGCCACGAAGGACAGTGAACCGGACACTGCGAAGACACAGATCGCCTCCGCCGACCTGATGCTGGAGAAGACTCACGAGACGGACTACCCGGACGAATGGAACGTCGGGCCCGACGAGGTGGTTCCTGGTACGGAGTTCGACTGGAAGATCAAGGTCACGAACAACGGCCCGGACACCAGCATGGGTCCGTTCGTCGTCAAGGACACGCTTCCTGTCGGCACGGAGTACAAGAGTTACTCCGGCACCGACTGGACCTGCGACGCGGTTCTGCAGGTCGTCACCTGCACCAACCCCGGTCCGGTCGACGGGCTGGCCAAGGACGATTCCCTGCCGACCCTGACGATCACTGTCAAGGTCGACCCCGCAGTGACCAACGAGTTGGAGAACGTGGCGACGGTCACCGGCAAGACCTACGACCCGAACCCGGACAACAACACCGACCGCGACCCGGTGACTCCGCTGCCCCTGGCGGACCTGGCGATCGAGAAGAGCCGGACCCAGCCGTACGTGGTCGGCAACGAGGTGACCTACACGTTGGCGGTGACCAACCTGGGGCCGTCGGTTTCGGTCGCGGACATCACCGTGGACGATCAGTTGCCGACCGGGCTGTCGATCACTTCGATCGAAGCAGGCGCCTGGCAGTGCCAGCCGACCAGCGGACAGACGGACACGTTGAAGTGCGTGCTCTCAGAGGACCTCGGACCCAACGAGCAGGCGCCGCTGATCAACGTCACGGTCGAGGTGTTGGAGAGCCCCGGCGACGAGGCGATCAACACCGCTGAGGTGACCGGCACCACGACGGATCCGAACCCGGACAACAACACGTCCACCGTCACGGATCCGGTGGTCAGCGACGTGCAGCTCGGCATCGCGAAGAAGACCACGGGCGCCAACCCGGTGACCGCCGGAACGGCCACCGAGTTCACCATCACCGTGTCCAACCTGGGCCCGGCGAAGGCGAAGAACGTCGTGGTGGTCGACGAGCTGGAGGCGGGGCTGAAGGCCACGTCGGCGACCGGCCCGGGCTGGACGTGTGATGTGGGCACCGGAACCACGGTGACCTGCACGCGGGCCAACTTCCCGCTGTCGGCCTCACCGTCGGACATCGTGATCAAGGCTGACGTCGACAAGGCGGTGCCCGGTGGCACGACCTTGAAGAACGTGGCGACCGTGACCACGACCTCACCGCAGCCGGGTGGGAACCCCCCGCCGGCCACCTCGACCGTGGACGTGGTTGCGAAGGCCGACCTGGCGATCTTCAAGACCCACACGGGCGGCCCCTGGACCATCGGTGGGACCGGCACGTGGAACGTCCGGGTCGTGAACAACGGGCCGTCGGACAACCCCGGACCGATCACCGTGGTCGACAACCTGCCCAACGGCAACGAGTTCCTGTCCGCGGCGGGCGACGGATGGACCTGCACCGCCAGCGGCCGCACGGTCACCTGCGTGTACGCGGCAGGACTGCTGGTCGGCCAGTCGACCGAGTTCTCGATCCGGGTCAGCGTCGTCAACGGCGCAGCTCCGTCGGTCGTGAACCCGGCCGAGGTCACCTCGCCGATCCCGGACACCGACCCGTCCAACAACAAGGCCACCGATGAGGTCGGCGTGAAGCGGGCGAAGCAGACCGCAAGCAAGTTGCCGCCCACACCCAGGGTCTTCCCCGCCCGCACGACGGACCAGGGGCAGAAGATCCGAACCAAGGTGCGGTGCCGGACCCTGAAGAGCTCGGCTGCCGGCGAGGTCAGCTTCTGCAAGATCACGCGGAAGAAGAACGGGACCGTCAAGGTGAAGGTCATCGGCAACCGCCCCGTCAGGGTCTTCGTGATCCAGCGTGCCAAGGCGACCAAGAACTACAAGGCCTTCAAGCGGGTGAAGAAGTACATCGTGCGTCCGTGAGTCGGTGGTATCGGCTGCGTGCGTTGGCAGGTTGGGCAGCGCGGGCACCGCGTTGACCGAAGGCGCACCGCGTTAGAGGTTGGGCAGCGCGCAAGCAGAAGCGCACCGCGTTGGAGTTTGTGCACCGCGTTGGAGAACGCACGCGTGTTTTCTCCAACGCGGTGCACAAACTCCAACCTCGCGCCGCGACTCGTGGGTTGACAGGTCGGCCCAGGCGGCTAGTGTCACTAATAGACCGGTCGGTCTAGAAGTGCACAGCGCAGAAAGGCGCAGATGATGAGAGTGGCCAAGGACGACGTGAAGGTGCAACTGGAGATGCCTGGCGCGGTGATCCGGCAACGGCTCGGCTTCGGCGATGTGAGCGGATACGACGCGATCAGCGGCGAGTACTTCTCGTTGTCGGCCGGCGTCGACACGACCGCGCTGTTCGAGGGCCTCGAGGGGGACCTGTGCCAGAGCCCGCACTGGGGCTATGTGCTCACCGGACAGATCACGACCACTGATGCCCACGGGGGGCGCGAAACGGTATCGGGCAAAGACCTCTTCTACTGGCCGCCCGGCCACAACGTGAAGGTGGACGCTGACGCCGAGATCGTGATGTTCAGCCCGCAGGCGATACACAGCGACGTCATTCAGCACATGAGCGAGAAGGTGAATGGCTGACTCCTCGGCCCCCCCGCCGCATGCGACCAAGCAACGCCTGCTCGATGTCGGGCTGCAACTGCTCCTGGAGCAGGGCTACCACGGACTCGGCATCCAGGCGTTGCTGGCCGCTGCTGACACGCCCAAGGGGTCCTTCTACCACCATTTCGCGGACAAAGAGGACTTTGCCCTCCAGGTCATCGATCAGTACATGCGAGGCGTGCACCAAGGTCTGGACGCATGCCTGGCAGATGAACATCACCCCCCGGTCCAAAGGGTGCGGCATTTCTTTGAGGAGACCGAGCAGAGTTACCGGACGGAGGGATACCTAGGCTGCCTGCTGGGCGGCCTCGGCCAGGAACTCGCAGGCTCCAGCGAGGTGTTCCGGTCCAGGATCGAAGAGTGCTTCTCCTACATCGCCGAACGCATCGCGGGTTGTCTGGACGAGGCCCGCGATCGGGGAGAGCTCCCGGCCGATGCGGACACCACGGCCATGGCCACCCTGTTGGTCGACTGCTGGGAGGGGGCCGCTCTCCACAGTCGGCTGCGCCGGAGCCCGGCCCCACTGGCGTCGATGCTGGACTTCTACTTCCAGTCCGCCGTGCCCGGCTGAGTCCAGATTCGGCCGGCCCCCGCAAGGCTCCCCGGATACGAGGGGCGACGTGGTTGGGCACCATCCGAGCGCGAAGTCCCCAACAGGTCGCCCTCAAGCCCGGGAATGGACCGGCGAGCGCTCCAGCCCGCGGCGGCCCCCCTCACCCCCGCGGGTGCGGGTACTGCGCGGCCCTGCCCTGGAACGACAGGATCTTGGGGTTCTGGATGACCCCGTCGCGGATCTCGATCGCCTGGCGCAGTGTCGGATCCATCTCCCAGGTGGCCGCGCCCGAAAGCACCGGCCCGATGAACGGGATCAGCGCCTCGCTGATGTCCCAGGTCGCGGACTCCCACAACCACGACGGACTGTGGTCGACGGCGTAGTAGTGAATCGTGTCACCCACGGTGAACATGGGCTCCTCGAACGTGGTCGGCTGCGCGAAATCGAACCCCATGCCGGCGTCGCACGACACATCCACGATCAGACTTCCCGACGCGAAGGCGTCGATCTCGGCGCCCTTGACGAACATCAGCGGGTCGTCGGTGTCCTGCATCACGCAGTTCACCACGATGTCGAACTCGGCAAGGTAATCGGCGGCCGGGACCGGACCCGTCGACTTGAGCACGTGAGCGCGGCTGGAGTCGTCGGGATCGCGCTGCATGCCGCCGAGCACGGTGCTGGCCATGGGTGAGGCGACCGTGTGGATGTCACGCATCGTCAGAACGACCACCTCCTGCGCGCCGAGCGATTCGAGCGCCAGCACCGCACCCCGCCCGGTGTTGCCGAACCCCAGCACCACGGCTCGACGCTTGCGCCCGAAACTGCCCGTGAACCCGGCCAAGGTCATCGCCTGCATCACGGAGGCGTAGCCCGCGATCTCGTTGTTCATATGGAAGACGTGGACGATGAATCGGCCGTCCCTGCCCCAGTAGTTCATGGCTTCCCAGGCGATCAGCGTCAACTTGTTGTCGATGGCGAGCTGCGTGAGCTCGGCGTCCTGAACACAGTGCGGCCAGCCCCAGAGGATCTGCCCCTCCCTCATCTGCCGAACATCAGCGAGCGTCGGTTTCGGCAGGAGGATGACGTCGCTGTCCGCCATGAGTTCCTCACGGGATGCGATCCGGCCCACCTGCGCGCGCAGCTCGTCGTCATGCACCCCGAAGCGGGTGCCGTACCCGGTCTCCAGGGTGATCCGGGCGCGCAGTTCCGGCTCGATCCGGTCGAAGTGACGCGGGTGGATGGGACGGCGGTGTTCGTTCTCCTTGCTCGATGCGCTCAGCACTCCGAGCGACAACAGTGGCGGGGTCTCCATATGTGGACCCTAGACCGAGTGGCACGGCCCGCGGTGGTTGCCCACGAAGCGTCGGACACGGCGAGTCATCCGGCCAGTTGTGATTTGCTCGAACCATGAGCACCGACGCGGACGTCATCATCATCGGAGCCGGTCCGGGTGGGCTGTCGACCGGCGCGTACCTGGCCGGGATCGGCAAGAAGGTGATCGTCGTCGACCGTCACACGGTGCCCGGCGGCAACATGAGTTGTTTCACGCATCGGGACCCCGACAACGGCGAGAGCTACGAGTTCGACGTGGGGCTGCACTACATCGGAGGCTGCGGGCCGCGCGGCACGATGCGGTCGGTGCTGGAACCGCTGGGCATCCGCCCCGAGTACCTGCCCATGGATGAGACGGCCTACGACACTCTGCTGTTCGATTCCGGCACGGTCCGAGAGTTCGGCGTGCCGGCGGGGCTGACCAACTACCAGGAAGCTCTGAACCGAGCCTTCCCCTCCGAACGCGACGCCGTGGATCAGTACGTGGGACTCCTGCGTGACGTCCGGACGGTGATGAACCAAGCCGCCCGTGTGCGCAACCCCAAGCAAGCTGTGGAGATCGCGGCACCCGGCTATCGCACCCTGCGTGTCATGTCGGCGACGCTGGGGCAGGTCTTCGACCGGATCGGCGCCTCGCAGCGTCTGCGGGCAGTTCTGGCAGGCATCAACGGAACCTACGCAGTACCACCGCACAAGGCGTCGTTCCTGGCGCACGCCGGCGTCTTCCTGCACTACGCGGGCGGCGCCTGGTACCCCCGGGGCGGAGGTCAGCCGATCGCCGACGCTCTCGCCCGGGTGATCTCGACCAACGGCGGCGAGGTGCTGCTGCGCACACAGGTCGAGGAGATCCTGGTGGCCAACGGGGCAGTCACGGGGGTGAGGGTGCGCCGGCCGGCAGCCGACCGCCGTCGTGGCATGCCCGACATCATCACCGCACCGATCGTCGTGTCGGACGCTGACCTGAAACGCACCTTCGGAGAGTTGCTGCCCGAGGACGCGGTGCCCGGGAAGCTGCGCCGGCGCATCCAGTCGTCGACCATGGCGATCCCCCTGCACGTCGAGTACCTGATCCTGGACCGGGACCTCGCCGCCGAAGGTGCGCCGAACACGAACTGGTGGGTCTATCCCGACGACGACCTGGACCGGGCGTATGCCCAGGTGGCGGCGGGGCGGATGCCCGAGAAGCCCTTCGCGTATCTCACGTCGGCAAGCCTGAAGGACCCGGGCAATCCGCGTCTGGCGAGGCCCGGGCAGACCAACATCCAGATCATGACCGGCGCACCGGCCGACCACCGGTTCTGGGGACTGCACGGCGGCGGCCCCGTGGCCGGGGAGTCCTATCGGCGCAACCCCGAATACCTGCGGCGCAAGCAGGAGTTGTCCGACGCCCTCCTTCGCAGCGCCGAACGTGCCATCCCCGGGATCACCGACTCGGTCGTGTACCAGGAGTCGGCCACGCCGATCACCCACGAGCGGTTCGTCCGCTCCACCGGGGGCACGTCCTACGGCCTCGCGGCGACGCCGTCCCAGATGTTGCTCAAGCGACCCGGACCACGAACGCCGGTCAAGGGCCTGTGGCTGGTCGGTGCCAGTACCCGCTACATGCACGGGATCTCGGGGACGCTCGGCGGTGGCATGCTCACCGCCGCCGCCATCGCCAAGACCCCCGTCTCCCAACTGCGACGGCTGGGGCTTCCGGACGTGTGGAAGCCCGACCCCGACTTCCACCTCCCGGAACGGACGGTCCGACCCCGGTCCGCCTGAGGTCCCGCCCAGAGGCCCTGCCCAGCAGTGTGAGCCGCCCGCTAGAGGCTTGGCCGTACTGGCGCCACGACCGACTCCGGGTCGAAGAACCGCTTGAGCGTGTCGGGTTGGGTGAGAAGTGCCAGGCCATCGACACGCACCCGGTCCTGGATCACGTAGGGGCCGTCCGAGACCAAGCGCGCGACCGGGCTGATGGTGCAGAAGATGCGGAATCCGGCTTGGCGCAGGAGCGCGAGTCCGGCCGAGTCTGCCGACAAAGGAGCCCCGTACGGGTACACGAAGACCCGGGTGTTGCGGCCCAGCAACGGCTCGACGTAGCGCTCCCACTTCCGAGTGTCGTTCTGGACTGTTGCGAATCCCGAGGTGGACATGTCGGGGTGGGCGAAACTGTGGGACCCGAAGGTCCATCCCGTCTGCCGAAGGCGCTGCACGATCGGTGCCACCCGGCGCTGCTCGCGTCGGGCCCTGCGGCCCTCGCCGGTCGTGCGATACCCCAGGATCCCTTCGGTCCCGGTCAGCGCGATGACTCCTCGTGCGCCGTCGATCGAGAAGTCCGGGTGCTTCTCGACGAACCGGTCGATGATCGGCACCACTTCTGCCCGACGCGACACCACCTCGCGACCCTTGGGCGTCACGCGCAGTGACGCTACCTCGCCGGACTCGTCGAGCACCAGTTTCGAATTGAGGCGGTTGTCGACCATGTACTGCGGGTAGTTGAGGTCGTCGATGGACAGCACGAGCGGCTTCTTGCCCTCGGGCAACCACAGCGGCTTGCGTTTGAACACCACCCCGGAGTCGGTCCGGACCTTCCGGAACTGCGATTCGAGGTCGACCAGTACCCAGCCGTTGTCGTACAACTGCGGGACGATCTGACGGAACTCCTTCGCGGTGATGTTCCACTTGTTGAACTCCCGCGGCTGTGTGCCCTTGCGCAACGTGTAGCGGGGCGACGGCATCAACGGATGCACGAAGATGTGCTCGATCGGCCCTCGGTATCTGACCAGTCCGGGGTGGCTATCGGAGCCGTCCCGCGGGGTGAGCGTGGCGGCGGCCGCGGGGGTGCTGCAGAGGATGGCGACCGCGAGCCCGATCACGCTGCGTCGCCACACACCAACCACTTCCCTCCAAGCGAGCCCAACGTAACGCCGGGGAGCGCGTGAGGCCGGGATTACGCGGCCACCCCGTGTCGCCCGCGTTTGCAACCGCCTGCGCGCACGCGATTGGCTATCAGCATGATCTCCAAACTCGACAGAAGTTCAGGTTCAGCGATCGGTTACAAACTCTCCGGCGCCATCGGCAAGGAGGACTACGCGGTGATGGTGCCAGAGATGGAGCAGCTGGTGGCCGAACACGGCAGCGTGCAGTTGCTGTGCGACCTTTCCGACTTCACCTCTGAACGGCCCAGTGCATGGGCTGACGACATGCGCTTCGGGCACGAGTTCCACAAGAAGATCTCCCGCATGGCGATCGTCGGGGACGGTCACTGGGAGAAGCTCGTGGCAGATCTCGCCAAGCCGTTCTACGCCCAGGAGGCGAAGTACTTCCCCGACGAGGATGCCGCCTGGGAATGGCTCACTGCCTGACCCGATCGGCCAACGCCTTGTCGATGTGGGATGCCAGCACCGGCTCCGGTTGTGCCCCGATGATGCGGTCGACGACCCGTCCCTTGTCCAACAACACCAACGTCGGGATGCTCTGCGCCTGGTAGGTGGTCGCCGCCCGCGGCGAGTCGTCCACGTTCACCTTGACCACCTTGATCCGCCCGGCGTACGACTTGGACAGGCGCTCGAGCACCGGGGCCACCATGCGGCATGGACCGCACCACGGTGCCCACAGGTCGAGGACGACCAGTGGGGTTGTGTCGATGGCTGCGGCGATTGTGGAGTCGTCCGCCGGAACCAGCCACGGCAGGTCGGCACCACATTTGGCGCAGCGGGGCCTACCCGTGGTCGCCACGGGCGTTCGGTTCTTCGTGCCGCACGCCGGGCACACGGTGATGCTCGATCCGCTCATGTCTCCCATTGTGCCTCCGGACCGGCGCACAGAGCGGCCGACAGGAGTGAGCAACCCCGCGGCGGGTACATGGCTTCACCGGGTACTTCCGCGGAATTCGGAATACGATCCTGGTGCCTGAAGGTCACGACGAGCGAGAGGGAAACGATGCTGGACGACGAGATGATGGCAGGGGACGGTGGTGCCGACGGTGGCGCGGACTCCGGTGCCGACGGCGGTGCGGACGGTGGCGCGGACTCCGGTGCCGACGGCGGTGCCGACGGTGGCGCCGACTCCGGTGCCGACGGTGGCGCCGACGGCGGTGCCGACGGTGGTGCCGACGGTCGGCGGCCGACGGTGGGGCCGACGGTGGCGCGGACGGCGGGGCCGACGGCAGCGCGTGACTCCGCATCAACCTTCAGCGGGGGCACCTTCGGGTGCTCCCGCTGAAGAGTCCGGAGCGCTGGCCAGACTGTGTTCGGCGTCCCGCGAGACCTTCGCGCGTGACCTTTGGGGACAACGGGCGTGGCTGTCCCGGTCCACAGATCTGCCCGGAGAGGTCGCGGACGTCTTCTCCGAGGAGGCGGCCGACGAACTGCTGAGCCGCCGTGGCCTGCGCACTCCGTTCCTGCGCCTGGCCAAGAACGGCAGCGTCATTGCGCCCGGACGGTTCACCGGGTCCGGCGGGGTGGGCGCCCAGATCTCCGATCAGATCATCGATGACGCGGTGCTGCGCCATTTCGTCGACGGCACCACGCTCGTGCTGCAGGGTCTGCACCGCACGTGGTCCCCCGTCCGCGAACTCGCAGCGGACCTGACGTCACAGTTGGGCCATCCGGTGCAGGTCAATGCCTACATCACCCCGCCACAGTCGCAGGGGTTCGCCTCCCACTACGACACGCACGACGTGTTCGTCCTGCAGATCTCCGGCCGGAAGCGTTGGACGGTCCATGAGCCGGTTCTGCGCGAGCCCATGGCGAACGAACCCTGGGACTCCCTCCGCGACCAAGTGGCCGAGCGCGCGCGGACGGAGCCGCTGCTGGAAGAGGTCCTGGATCCCGGCGACTGCCTGTACCTTCCGCGCGGGTTCCTGCACTCAGCCACCGCTCTCGGCGGCACCAGCGTGCACCTGACGTTCGGTGTCCACACAGTCGTCGAACGTGACATCGTGCGCGGTGTCCTCTCGGTGCTCGAAGCAGACGGGTGGCGCGGTTCGCTGCCAGTGGGCTGGGATCCCACCGGTCCGGACGGCGTGGCCCAGATCCGATCCGTGGTCAAGGAGATCACGGCGGCACTGCAGACCCTCGACGTGGAATCCGTCGCCGACACCCTGCACGACCGGCTCCAGACTCAGCAACGACCCGAACCGGTGTCACCCCTGGCGCAGGCCCGCGCGGCAGGTGATCTCAGCGCCTCGGATCGCGTGCGCCTTCGCGCCAACCTGAATCCGCGGCGTCGCGTGCAAGCCGGTGAACCGTGTGAACTCGTGCTGCCGGGCGGCAGGCACGTCCCGATCTCCGACGAAGAGTTGCCCGCTCTCGAACTGCTGCTCGCCGGCGGTCCGGTCGTGGTCGGGGCCTTGCCGGTGGCCACAGATGCAGCGGTGGGTTTGGTACGTCGCCTGCTGCGCGAAGGTGTCCTGGTCACCGCCTGATGGACACGACCAAGACCTTCCGCTGCTCGGTGGCGGCGCGGGAACGCGGCGACAGCATGGTGGCGACAGCGCCGCCCGCCCAGCGGTGGCTGCTCATCGAACATGAGGGTGCCTGGCCCATCAACGCCCTCGACGTCTTCGCGCCGGATGTCGCTCGTGGCTTGGCGATCCGGGCGGCCGCGCTCGACGCGCGCATCTCATTGATCCGGCGGCCGGGTCGGCACCCCCGAACCGAAGGCCCGATCCGGTGGGCACTGGCCGACGTCCGGCCGGGGCTCGAAGGCATCCGCTGGGGCGTTGCCGGGTCCGCGGCGGACCTGGTCGATGCGCAGTGGCAGGTGGATCCTGGCGAGGGCGAGCCGGTCGCGATCGTCTGCGCACACAGTCGCCACGACGTGTGCTGCGCGATGCAGGGACGGCCCGTGGCCGCGGCCTTGGACGAGCGATGGCCGGGACGCGTGTGGGAGTGCTCACATCTGGGTGGTGACCGGTTCGCAGCCACGATGGTTCTGCTCCCGCACGGACTGTGCTACGGCCGCGTGACGCCACAGGTGGGGGACCGGATCCTGACCGCCCACGAACAGGACCTGGTCGTACCGGAACACCTGCGCGGGCGCTGCTCCCAGAGTCGGCTCGCCCAAGCCGCCCAATCCCTGGTCAGGGCGGCAGGCATGGGGTCGGACCGAATCGAGGCACTGTCACCGCTGTCCGAAGTAGAACTCGCTGACGATGAGTTCGAGATCGTTCTGAGCGCCTCGCCCAACCTGGCAGTGCGCGTGCGCGAGGTCACGGTCCCCCTGGGAACCCCGGCGACGTGCCGAGCGACCAGGAATGCCTTCGGCCGGGACTACGAGATGGTTTCCGTGCAGCCACTTGACTCCGGGTGATCGTTCCTGCTCGTCTTTGGCGGGGGTGCCCGACACCGTGACATGATGCGCGCATGCCTTCCCGACGTGTGACCGTTCTGGGCGGTGGGGCAGGCGCCCGAACCGCCGCCGTGGAGTTCGCGCTGGGCGGGCACGACGTGACGCTGTGCGAGGCACCGGGATTCACAGATGCCCTGGGTGGGATCGAGGCCGCCGGGACGATCGTCGCGGAAGGCGCCATCGCCGGTGAGGCGCCCGTTGCAGTCACCGACGACTTCTCGGTAGCGCTCACCGACACCGAGGCCGTGCTCGTAGTGGTCCCGACCATGCACCAGATGACGTTCGCCGACCTGATCGCCCCTCACCTGCACGATGGGATGAACCTGGTTTTCATGCCGGGATCGCTGGGGTCGCTGGCGGCCGCAGAACGGTTCCGCGGCCTCGAGGTGACTGCGGACGTCGCCATCTCGGAGATCGCTGCCCTTCCGTACGCCACGCGGATCGTCGGACCCAACACGGTGAGGGTCTTCGGCCGACGCCGGTACGTCTCGATCGGCACGTTCCCGGCACAGTACGCGGACCGCGTGATGCCGGCCATGGACGACCTCTACCCCGGCATCGAGCAGATGACGAACGTGTTCGAGGCCGGGTTGAACAATCCCAATCCGACCCTGCACTGTCTCGGCGTGCTTCTCTCAGCCAGTCGCATCGAGTACAGCCACGGCGAGTTCTACTACTACGAAGAGGGCATGACACCGCACGTGTGTCAGGCCATCGAGGCGATCGATGCGGAGCGGCAAGCGATCGGCGCGGCGCTGGGCGTGGATGTGCTGAGCCTGCTCGACACCTACGCGAAGATGGGCTACGGACCGTCCGGCGATTCGTTCTGGTCGGTGATCCGCGGCGTCGCCGCTCTGAACGGGATCAAGGGGCCGACCGAGATCGACAGCCGCTATCTCACCGAGGACGTTCCGATCGGCCTGACCATCTACTCCCAACTCGGCAGACAACTGGGCGTGGACGTCCCGCTCATGGAATCGGTGATCCACCTGTCCGGGGCGCTGCTCGACCGTGACTTCGTTGCGGAGGGACGCACCCTTGGTCGGTGTGGTCTTGAGGGTCTGTCTCGCGATCAACTCCTCACATTCGCCCAGACCGGGAGCCGGGCCTGAGTCAGGGACAAGGGGTGCGAGGTCACCCCGAACAACTCGAAAACCCACTTGGTCCCCGGCAGTCCGGCTGCGCATAATGAGGTCTGCCTCCGACTGAAACGTGACGAACAGTGACCCCTGAACCACCGTCCCGAGCCCGGGTGGTCGCCGTGCACAAGAGCCGCTGGGAACTCGCCCCGGAATCTGCACAGGCACCGGACCGGCTCCCGGCGGTCCTGGCCGGACGGTTCCGGCACGACGCCCTCGGACCGGCCGATCTGCCCGTCGTCGGTGATTGGGTCGACTTCGCCTGGGACGACGTGGACCGCGTGGCCAGGATCACGGGCGTGCAACCGAGGTCCGGACTGCTCGCCCGCAAGCGGCCCGGAGAAACCGAACACGACGCGGTGGTGGAACAGGCCATAGCCGCGAACATCGACCTCGGGATCGTGGCGATGGCAGTCTCCGAGGACTTCAGCGTGCGCCGGCTCGAGCGTTTTCTGACTCTCGTCTGGGACTCCGGGGCGCAACCGATCGTCGTGCTCACCAAGTCCGACCTCGTGGGTCCGGATGTCGTGGAGACCCTCAGCGCGGAGGTGGAGGCCGTCGCTTTCGGCGTCCGGATGATCGTCACCAGTTCCCAGACGGGAGCGGGTGTCACCGCGCTGCGGACCTTGCTCGCACCCGGCACTTGTGCGATCCTCCTGGGCTCGTCCGGCGTCGGCAAGTCCAGCCTCCTGAACGCTCTTGCGGACACCGACCTGCAGGCTGTGACCGCGGTCCGCGACTTCGACGGGAAGGGCAGACACACAACGACGGCCCGCCGGCTTGTGGAACTGCCGTGGGGTGCGTACCTCGTGGACACTCCCGGCCTGCGCGAGTTGCAGCTGTGGGGGGACGAGGACTCCCTGGCGAGCAGTTTCCCCGATGTGGAACTCCTTGCTGAGGATTGCCGCTTCTCCGATTGCAGCCACAACTCAGAGCCGGGCTGCGCCGTGCAAGCGGCCGTGGACGACGGGCTCCTCGGGGCCGAGCGGTTGGCGAGTTGGCATCGCCTGCGCCGGGAACTCGCCCACCTGGCGGTCAAGAAAGGCGGCGCGGCGGCGCGGGCTGAGCGGCAGCGGTGGAAGTCCATCTCCAAGGCGCGCAGGGAGCTGAACCGGGAACGCCCCAGGTAGCCGGGCCCGCCGGCGCCGCGGCTTTCCACAGATCCGACGGTCGACCTTGTGCCGCTGCCCCGGTTTCCTGAGGCTGAGAACATGAGCTTCCGCGACCTCGCCCCCGACTGGCCCGACATCCCACTGATCGATCCGACACACGTCGCGGACATCCTGGATCTGTTCGTCAACATGCAGGCCCGGATGGACGGCGCCCTGTTGATCATGATCTGCGACGAACTCCGACGGCCACTACAGCCGATTCAGATCGATGAGTTCGAGCAGATGCCCCTGCCCGACGCGTACCGCGTCTTCCCACAGATGGATGAGTCCTTCGCCCGGATGGCACCAGGCTGCTCGCTGCTGTTCGCCCTGGCGCGCAGGGGCGGCCTGACCGTGACACCAGCCGACCGGCGTTGGCGTCGGTGCGTCGAGGACACGTTTCAGCGGATGCCCCTGATCGGCTTCCACATCGTGACCCCGGACGGTTCCCGAATCGTGCACGACGTCGATGCCGCCGCCTAGCCCGATCTCACACCCCGGCCGGCGCGGGCCACCTCCACGCGCGGACCGCGACGACCCCGGAGGTGCGTTCGAGGTCCCCATCCTGCTCGCGGGCAGGAGCATGTCCCCCGACCCACGCCACCTGGTCGGCGCTCGGACACCGGGCAGTAGGCTCCAGCGGGAGGTACGCCATGTATGGGCTGGGAACGGTGATCAACGTCATCGCGATCCTCCTCGGTTCGACGGTCGGCGTCCTGCTCGGACATCGCCTGCCGGAACGAACCCGGGTGACCGTCACCGACGCGCTGGGCCTCGTCACCCTGGTGATCGGTGGCCTGAACGTCATGGCGCTGCAGGATCAGGACTTCGTCACCGCGGTCGGGGAGGGAGTGACCCTGCTGGTGGTCCTGGGAGCTCTGCTGATCGGGGGCATCGCGGGCTCCCTGCTGCGGATCGAGTACCGACTCGAACAGGTCGGGGCCTGGTTGCAGAGGCGCTTCGCGGCGGGCGGCGCATCCGAATCGCGGGCGCGGTTCGTCGAGGGTTTCGTCGACTCGTCCCTGATCTTCTGCATCGGTCCGCTCGCCGTCCTGGGAGCGCTCAGCGATGGTCTCGGTCAGGGCATCGACGAGTTGACGCTCAAGTCGGCACTGGACGGTTTCGCTTCGGTGGCATTCGCAGCGTCGCTGGGCTGGGGTGTGGCCGCTTCAGCACTGTCGGTCGGGGTGTGGCAAGGAACGCTGACGGCGCTGGCCGTCGTACTCGGGTCGGTCATGTCCGGGGCCCTGGTCGCGAGCCTGACCGCGACCGGCGGCGTCCTGCTGCTCGGTGTGGGGCTGCGTCTTCTGAACATCCGGGCGGTCCCGGTCGGCGACATGCTGCCGGCGCTCGTACTCGCGCCACTGCTCACGGCAGGAGTCGCCGCACTGGTCTGAGTCTGTGCCCCGCAAGCCCGCGGCCGGACGCCTTGTGCGGTGGAGGCCTACCCAAAGTTGTCGAGCGGCTCAGGGCCTCGCACCGGCGTTCCGAAGGATTCTCGCGATCCGGTTGTACCCACGTTCCTGTGCATGCGTGAGTGGTCGCACTCCGTCACGGGCGGACGGCAGGTTCACGTCGGCCCCCGCGTCCACGAGCAACCGGACCACTCGGGTGTGTGCGCGGCCGCCATCGCCGAGAATGATGGCCTCGTGCAGGGCCGTCCACCCCAGGCGGTTCACGTGATCGATCTCGATGTCCGTGCTGAGCAGTCGCCGGATAATCCTGGGGAACCCCCGTTCCGCCGCCCGGATGAGGCCAGTCCCGTTGAACGAGTCGCGGCTCGACACGTCCGCACCTTCCCGCAGAAGCAGGGTGAGGAGTCGAGGATCGTCACCGATCTCACTGGTCGAGATGAGGTAGGCACTCTGGACGGTGGCGTCCTTCTCGTTGGGATCCGCGCCCGAGCGCACAAGTAGACGCGCCACCGCCCGGTGGTTTCCGTAGGCGGCGGCGATCAACGGCGTGCGGCCCCGCTCGTCGGTCGCCCGGACACTTGCGCCACGCCGGAGGAGTCGCCGGACTCGGGCTTCATCGCCGGCGGCCGCGGCGTCGATCAGCGGCAGATCCAGGGACGAGTCGCGCGGGCTCGCGGAACTCGGGCTCGCGGCGGGTGTCGGACTCCCCGGGCCCGGCGATGCCGAGGACGGTGGCTTCGAGCCCGTTTCGGGAGGCGGTTGCGAGGTGCTCGCACATCCGGCAGTCAGCACGGCGACCAACCCCGCAACCAGCAGAACTCCTCGCATCACCGCACCGTAGCAAGGAGATCCCCCGGGGCGGCTTGCGGAGCCCACGCCATGCATGACCGGCGAAGATCCCGCCACGCTTGCTATACAGAAGCGGACGCAACGCGGAGGTGGCCATGTGCCTCGGCCCGGAGGTGGACCTGGTCGCCGGTGCGGCGATCACAGTTATCGCGATAGATGCACTTCGCCACAACCGCGCCGGTAGAACCATGCCGATGGCCCTGCTCCCGGCCGTGTTCGCCGTTCATACGTTCACCTCGGCGTTCGTCTGGTGGGGAGAGCGAGGGCTGGTCCCGGCGGCAGTGGGGGACGCCGCTGTCAGTTTCTTCATGTTCATCGCGTTCGTGTTCCTCCCGATCTACGTGCCGGTCAGCGTGTTCCTCCTGGAGCCACGGGGCTGGCGCCGCGATGCCCTGCTGGCCCTCACCGGCGCGGGCATCATCTCGGGGATCGACTTCCTGATCGGTCTGGTGGACGGCCAGGGTGACGCGGTGGCATGCAACTTGTACATCGACTACACGATCGACGGCGTCTCCTCGGTTTCCGGTGTGCTGTACCTGGGCGCAACATGCGGCGCACTCCTGCTGTCAGGCCAACGACCCCTGTTCATCTGGGGGCTCGTGAACGCGGCCGGTGTCGCGGTCCTCTCGGTCATGGCCCAGCGCGGGCTGCCATCGCTCTGGTGCTTTCTGGCGGCAAGCACCAGCTTCTTCGTTGCCTGGTACATGCGGCAACTGCAGTCGTCCCGCGGTGCGGGTGGCCCCTGGCCCTGGGAGGGCGGAGTGCACGATCCGTCGCCGGCGTCCCGCAGGTGAAACCCCCACGCCGCATCGGTTCGCCCACGCAGCGAGGTTGGAGGTTGTGCACGACGTTGGAGAAGACACGCGTGCGTTCTCCAACCTCGTGCACAACCTCCAACGTCGTGGCCGGGGGCGAGGGGGCGGAGGCCGGGGCGTGGGCTGGCGGCCGGGGCCTGGTGGCCGGGGGGCGGGCCGGGGGGCGGGCCGGGACAGCGCCAAGCCGCTGCCTTACGGGTACACCTGGCTAGGTTGCCGGTACCCTTCGAGCTGCGCCTTGCGCTCCTCAGTGAAGTACTCGTCGTAGCGACGCTGGGCATCGTCGCCGAAGAGCAACTCGCACGCCTCACGGATTCCGTCAGCGGTCCGGATGTCGTCGTAGTCGAGCACCAGCGCGATCTTGCTGCGACGACGCAGGAAGTCGTCGAGTTTGGTGATCATCTCGGTCTTGGCGGCGTAGAACAACTCCACGCGGACGTAGTCGGCGTCCTCGATGATGTCGTCGGCCATGCTCGGGTCGTCGCGCAGCGCCTCGAGCATGGCGAAAGCCCGCAGACCGTAGCGTCGCCACAGCCGCGTCGACAAGCGTCTCGAAGCTGGCCCGGGTGGTGATCCGGTCCAGGCCCATGAGCCGGGCCTGCCGGAAGAACTCGTCGCGGGTGGCCTTGGGAGGTTCGCCGTACCAGGACTTCTTGTCCTTCGTCAGCGGCACACCGAGTTTCTTCACGATCGTGCTGACCTCGTTGCCGATGTTCACGCAGTCGGTGAGTTTGCCGCCGAACACCGTCACCCAGGAACGGGCCGGATCGACCTCGATCGCGTGCTTGCGCGACAACGAGGTCCAGTCCGTCTCATCCGAGGTCGTGTCGTCGGCCTCGAACGACCAGCGGCCGCACCCCGGACCGGGTGGCGATGATGTCGCGCGGGGACAGCGGCGTCATCAGGTCGAGGCGCTCGTTGATCTGGTCGAGCAGGAAGTCCCGGTCCTCCACCGTCACGTCGGTGACCGCGTCGGTGACTCGTTCGTCGGTCGTCCCGATCACCGAGCGCGGGCCCATCGGTATCACGTAGAACAGCCGCTGGGTGTCGTCGAAGAACGCCAGCACACGCTCCTGCTTGGCCAGTCGCGGCACGATCAGGTGGATCCCCTTGGAGAACACGATCTTGTGCTTGGTGCGTGACGCCGTGCGCTGCGTTGATCGGGTCCACGAACGGACCCGCTGCGTTCACGATGACCTTGGTCGTCGCGGAGAACTCGGCGCCGGTATCGGTGTCCCGCAACTGCACCCGCCACCGGTCGCCCTCACGGGTTGCCGACTCGAACGACACGTAATTGGCGCACGTCGCCCCGGAGTTCAGCGCAGATCGGATGAAGCCGAACACGAAGCGTGAATCGTTGTCGACGATGTAGGCGTCGGAGTACTCGATGCCACCGAGAATGTTGTCGGTGCGCACGATCGGCTCCTTCTCGCCGATCTTCTCAGGTGTCAGCACACGGGGTGGTTTCGTGAATCCGTTGCCGATCAGCCAGTATCCGGTGGCGCCCATCCCGGCGAACAACGGCTTGTAGGGGGAGTTCTCGTCGAGGGCGGCCATGAACCGGATCTCTTTGAGGTTCGCCGGATACGCCTTGATCAGATGGTTGCGGGACATGCACAGATCGCGCACGAGTTTGAACTCGTAGTTCTCCAAGTACTTGAAGCCGCCCCACACGAGGTTGCTCGACTGCATGGACGTGAAGTCCGCGAAGTCGCCCCGGTCGATGACGGCCACCCGCGCGCCACGAGAAGCCAGCGCGGCGGCCGCCACAGCACCGTTGATGCCACCGCCGACGATCAGAACGTCGAAAGTGCCGCCGTCGAGTTGGTCGATGTTCGCCTCGCGCAGTCCCACACCTCGATCCTAGGCCGGTGCGGTCCGCCACAGGATGCCGAGAGGGCGCGGGCCGGCCGAACCGGAGACGAAACTCAACCATCAACGGCGTCGGTGGGTGCCGATCTCGCGGCCAGTGCTCGCCGGATGAGCTGGATCCCCGCGAAGACCATGAGCCCGGCGAAAAGGATCGCTGCCTGGCGTTCGGGGATGGACTGGGCGAATCTGGCGGCTGCCAGTGAAGCGGGAGCTCCTGCCAGGCCTGCCCAGACACCGACTCTCGTAGCGGTCTGCCCAGCACGCACGGTCGTGAACGAAGCGGTCACGGCCGTGAGGAGCACGACGAGCAGGCTGGTGCCGCGGGCGACGTCCAGACCTGCACCGGCCAGCAGCACCAGTCCCGGCACGATCACGATGCCGCCGCCGACCCCGAGCAGTCCCGCCAGCATGCCGGCGGCGACTCCGAGCAGAACCATCAGCCACCACTGTCGCCCATCGCCGGACGTCGACGCGGTCGCCGACGGCAGCGCCATGCGATACGCGGAGAAGAACAGCAGTGCCGCGAACCCAGCCTGCAGCGCAGGGATCGGGATCCGGTGCAGCAGCCGCACGCCGACCTGACCCCCCACGATGCTCCCGAGCCCGATCACGATCGCGTCGATCCAGGCGACCGCACCGCCGGTTGCGTAGCCGAGCGTGCCGAGCGCGCTGATCGGGATGATCGCCAACAACGAGGTCGTGACCGCCGTGCGCTGGTCAAGGCCCAGCACGAACACGAACAGCGGCACCATCACGATGCCGCCTCCCACCCCGAACAGACCAGCGAGCACACCGCCGAGCACTCCGACCGCGATGACCTTGGGGATCGAGAAGTGCGGCGTCGACGACTGGTTCGGGTTCGCCTGGTCCACCCGGGGATTCTGTCAGCGCGGATGCCGGTGGCGCCTCGTCGGGGCTGCACGGGCCGAGGTGATGACCACCCTGGCCCTAGTCGAAACGTGCCGCCGCCGCCCTCACTTCGGGAAGATCCGCCAGCCGGCGCATCCCCGCCAAGGGTCTGGCCATCCGGTGGTTGTCACTCAGCGCCTGCTCATTGCGCGCCAAGAAGTCCCAGTAGCCGGCCGTGAAGGGGCACGCCTGCTCCCCCGTCCTGCGGTCGGGGGAGAACCGGCATCCGCCGCAGTAGTCGCTCATCTTCTTGATGTAGGCGCCACCGGAGGTGTAGGGCTTCGTGGCCACGATCCCGCCGTCGGCGTATTGGGACATCCCGATGACGTTGCCGACCATCACCCAGTCGTACCCGTCGACGAAGGCCCGGCGGAACCAGTCGTTGAGCCGCGCGGGGTCGTATCCCCGCTGCAACGCCCACGAGCCGAGCACCATGAGTCGTTGGATGTGGTGGGCCCACCCGCTGTCACGCACGTCACGCAGGGTCACGTCCAGACAGCGTGCCGGGGAGCCCTCCATATGCTCGAACCAGTCCGGTAGCGGTTTGCGGGCGTCGAGGTGGTTGCTGTCCGCGTAGTCGGCCGGCAGACGCCAGTAGAGGTGCCACATGTACTCCCGCCATCCGAGCACCTGCCGCACGAAGCCCTCCACCGCATTCAGCGGTGCTGCGCCGTCCCGGAACGCGGACTCGGCGGCCGCGATGGCCTCTAGTGGATCCAGCAGTCCGAGATTCATGGGCACCGACAACAGCGAGTGAGCCATCCAGGGGTCCTCAGCCAGCATGGCGTCCTCGTACGTGCCGAAGGCGGGTAGGCGCTGCCGGACGAACTCGTCGAGCGCGGACAATGCTTCGCCCCGGGTGGCGGCGAACCTGCGCGGACCGTCCCGGCCGATCGTCGGCACGTCCTCGAGGTCGACCCGCACCGCTGCGTCCACCTCGTCCTCCACCGGCCACGCGGGCCCGGGAACACCCAGGGTCCGGGTGCCGCGTGGCGGGGGCTCACGGTTGTCGGCGTCGAGGTTCCACCTGCCTGCGACCGGTTGGTCGCCGTCCATCAGCACGCCGGTCGATCGCCTGGCAGCGCGGTAGAACCGCTCCAGCAGCGGCCGCTTGCCGGCCCAGTCCTCGAACTGCTGGGAGGTCGTCACGAATCCCCTTGGCGGCAGGACCTCCATACCCATCGACTCCACGAATTGAAGAGCCTGCCGGGAGGTGGGGTGGATGACGTGCACGGGCCCACCCACGCGATGCAGCGCCTCCCGGTAAGTATCGGCCCGGATGTACACCGCACGGTCGCCGAGTTCGGCCGCGCGATGCCTCAGCGCCGACAGCAGAAGATGTGCCTTGGCCCGGTGGACGCGGTGCCTGCGCAACGCGGCCCTCGACTCGATGAGCAGCACGGGGCCGTCGTGATCGTCGACGAAATGTGGGCCGAGTTGGTCGGCGAACAGCCAGCGCACGCCTTGCCCTCCCGCCGGCGAGCCGTCAAATGCCATGGGGTGAGTCTCCCAGACCAGTCCCCCCGGCAGCGCGAGTTCTGGCGCCGGCTCGTCACATCTGGCCATGCCAGCACCGCCAGTGTCCGCTTCTGCATGATGATCATGCCCTGGGACGGCCCGCTCCCCACGAACTCCGGCCAAAACCGATGATCATCATGCAAAAACGGACACGCGACGACTGAGACGCGAGCCGAGAGACGCCGGCAGCCCTGGCGACTACTTGCGCCGGACCTTCTCGCAGTCCTTCGTGACGCGGTCGATCCGGTCGGCGAAGACCGTGTCCTTGCCGGCACCGCACTTGATGAAGTCGCGCTCTCGGTCACGCGCCTTGACGACGTCGTTGCCTGGTCCGCCGAGCATCGAGTCGCGGCCCTTGCTCCCGACAAGCCGGTCGTCACCGGAACCGGCGATCATTCGGTCGTTGCCCGTGCCCCCGTTCAGGCAGTCGTTCCCGCCAAGGGCCCGCAGGACGTCCTTGCGCCCCAGACCGAACATCTTGTCACCGGCCGCAGTGCCCCGCAGTTTGTTGGCCCGGGCATTGCCCCGCACGACGTTGACACAGGGCCGGTCGTCCGCACTCGGGACCGGCGCGGCAGCCGGAACCGTCGCACTCACAGTGGCCGAGTTGTTCCCCGGATTCTGGTCGGGCAACGACGAGGCCACGGTCGCTGTCGAGGTGATCGCCCCGTCGCCGGGTGCACGGGCGACGATGAGAACGTTCACCGGCGTACCACGCTGCACCGCGCCGAGTGCACAGTTCACCGACGCACCTGCGGCAGTGCAGGAGCCGGTCGAGGATGACACCGAGGTGATCTGCGCGGCCCCCGGAAGGCCAACCGAAAGCGACGCCCCGGACGCCTCGTCCAGGCCCGCGTTCGTGACCGCGACGGTGAACACGACGTCGGAACCGGCCGCCGGAGTCGGGTTGGAGACGGTCTGCACGACGCCGAGATCCGCGCCGAGCTCCACCGCGCCGATGTCACACGCGGCGCCGATCGGACGGCCCTGTCCACGTTGATCCGCCGCCGCGCACAACTGGTCGCCGCGTCCAGCGCAGGGCTTGATACCGATGGCGCCCGCGTGTCGGTTCCGCCGCCGTTGTCGGCGATCGGCCCCAACTGCGGATCCGTGATCAGCCGGTTCGCGGTCGCCGCACCACAGGTGGTGTCCGAGACCAGGTTGCGACCGGTGAAGTCGATCGGGCCGTAGCAGTTCAGATACGTACTGAAGGCCGCCGCCCCGCCCGAGACGATCGAGTTCTCCACCGTCATGGGTGCGTCCCGTAAGAGATTGCCCCCCAGCCCGGATATCGACGAGGTGTTCGCGGCAGTGTTGTTCGTGATCGTCGAGGACCTGATCGTGGTGGTGCTATTGAAGGTCGACGCGATGCCGCCGCCATACGCGTTGGAGGCTGTGGACGTCACAGTGTTCCCGTGGATCGTGGAGTTCTCAACCAGGAGCCGGGTGCCTGACCCGTACACAAAGACGCCGCCGCCCCAGACGTTTCCGGAGGACCGGGTGGAGTTGCCGGTGATGGACGAGTCCCGGATCTCCATCTCCCCGGCGGTGACGTACACCGGGCCGTATCCCTGACTGACCCCGGCGGTGATGCTGTTGTTCGCGACCCGGACGCCGATGAGTTTGGACGCCGCCGGGCCGGTCTGCTGGATGGCCAGACCGGCACCATTGGTGGCCGTGGCCCCCTGCATAGCGAGGTCGCGGATCACCACGTCACCGCCGCCGATCGCGAACAGGATGTGTCCGGGCGTCCCAGTAACGATCGTCGACCGTGCGCCGCTGCCACGGATCGTGGTGGTCTTCGTCAGAGTGATCTGCGACCCCAGGGTGATTGTCATCGCCGGTACCGTGATCGTGTCCGTCCCGGACAGAGCCTCCGCCTCCATCACCGCCGCGCGAAGCGTGCACACACCGGCGGCCGTCGCGCAGACGCCGTTGCCCGGGCTCGCGTCGGCGGCATCCAAGTTGCTGTTCACGGTGAAGTCGGCCGCACTCGCCGCGGTCTGCTGCAACACCAGCAACCCACCGGCGAAGAGCAGCATCATCAGCAGTCGTTTCATGAGCCACCTTCTGGTTCGCTGCGCTGCCGGTCGTTGGCCCGATCAGCAGCGCAGAATGATCAAGGATAGCCCGGCGCCGCAAGCACCTCCGAATCGCCCGACCGCCGCCGGATGCGACAGCGTCACACCTCCACCGGGCGCCGCATCGTCGGCATGGCGACCAGAAAGAGCAGTGCGACGACCGGGACCGCCGCAACCGCACACAGCACCGCGTACGAGGACCAGAGCACGATCGCCCCGGCAATCGCACCACCGACCGCCCCGGCGACGTTCATCGACAAGTCCGACAACCCCTGCACCGACGGCCTCTCCGCGGGATCGACCGCATCAGTGAGCAGGGTCGAGCCGGCGATCAGCGTGCACGACCAACCGAGACCCAGCAGGAACAGCCCGATACCAAGGAACAGCACGTCGTCGGCCGGTGCCACGCCGCTCACGCCACACGAGATCAGCAGGATCAAGGCGCCGAGCACGATGATCGGCGTGCGGCCGAACCGGTCCACAGCCCAACCGACCACCGGCGAGAAGGCGAACATCCCGAGGACGTGGACGCTGATCACCAGTCCGATGAGTCGCAGCGAGACGTCCACGTGCGCCATGTGAACGGGGGTCATCACCATCACCATCACCATGGCGACATGCCCTATCGAGACGGCGGTGATACCCAGCAGGGCGGGGCGGTGCTGGCGCAGGTGCTCGAGCCCGTCACGCAACTTCGGGTGGTCGCGTGGCCCCGATTCCGCGTGCGCCAGCGCCCGGGCGAGCAGATATGGGTCCGGCCGCAGTCGCAGCAACAGAGCCAACGATGCCGCCACCAGCACGACCGCGGCGAGCACGAAGGGTCCAGTCAGTTGCGGCAGTCCGACCGATAGGGCCATGGCGCCGGAGTACTGCAGCAGATTGGGGCCCACGACCGCACCCACCGTGCCAGCCCACACCACGATCGACAGGGCACGCCCCCGGTGTTCGGGAGCGGCGAGGTCGGTCGCCGCGTACCTGCCCTGGTACCCGGCCGCGGTGGAAACACCCAACAACAAACATCCGATCAGGACCAGCCAAAGCAGGCGGCTCACCCCACCGATGACGACGATGAACGCCCCCAGCGACCCCACCGCATACCCACTGGACAGGGCTACCCGACGCCCCCGGGTCAGGGCGATCCTCGCCAGCGGCAAGGCAAGCAGCGCCGCGCCCAACACACCTGCCGTCTGCGCCAGCCCGGCAGCCCACTCGTCGGCCAGCGACGCCGCGATGAGGGCACCGGCCGGCAACGAACCGGCCACCGCCACGCCACTGAGCACCTGCGCCACCGAAAGCGTGGTGACCGTCCGCCGCTGCACGGCGGGGACATCCACGCCGATCAGGTGCTCAAGGTCCGCCGACACCCACACAGGCTATTCGTTCGCCCGCCCACGCGGCAGCGGCAGGACGGGCAGGCGCACCCTTGCCACGCACCGTTGCGTGGCTCCAGGGCCCTCCCTAATGCCCCGCACGATTTCGGCCGATATCCGCGATGCAGACCAACACGGAGGTGGACCATGACAACCGCAGCGCACCCTGTCACGGAAGACAGCGGGACGACAGGAGGGTGGTACCCGTTCGGCACCGAGGGCGCCGCGGCCAAGTGGGACGGCCACGCATGGACGGGCCAGAAGAAGTCGGACCCCGACGTCGAGGCGCCACCCAAGTGGCACCACCACCCCTTCGCCTTCCTCGGGCACCGATGGTTCTGGTTCATGGTGGTGGGCAACCTGCTGGTGGTCGGCGCCGCGTTCGTCGTGATGGGGACCAAGCGGGCGTGGCCGGGCTGGGGCCTCGTGGTCGCGGCCATGGTGGTGTTCATGGCCGGCGTCGTGTACCTGCTCGACCGCCACGAGCACTTCGCCCAGGTCGAGGGACGACGAGTGCTGATGTGGTGGGGACTGGGCTCCGGCCTGGTAGCGGTCTCCGTGGCCTCCTTCCTCGAGGGCGGACTGGAACCGCGGTTGAAACTGCCGGTCGGGTTCGATCTATGGTTCGCCGGTCCGATCGAGGAGACCTGCAAACTCGCGGTCCCCTTCCTGCTGCTGGTTTTCGGTGGCCGGATGTTCAAGGACCCGCGTGCCGGATTCATGATGGTCATGTTCAGCGGCATCGTGTTCGGGGCGGTAGAAGCGGCCGAGTACACCGCGGACCCACAGCAGTGGCTTCCCCTGACGATGGCTCTCGAACGGCCCGTCGGCGAACTTCTGCACCCGTTCCTCACCGCCTTCGCCGCAGCCGTGATCTGGCTTGCCGCCTGGCGGGCGGGCAAAGCCTTCACCGCCGTCGGAGTCGGCGCATGGGTGGTCGCGATGGCGATCCACTCGATCCACGACGGCGCGCTCTCCGGCGTGGTCCACGGAAGCCAACTGACCCAACAGGCCATACCCAACGTGGGCGAGGCCCTCGCGTCCGGCGCCGTCGCCTTCCTCTTCGGACTGGTCTGGAGCGTGATCATCTTCCTGCTGCTGCGGCACGCGGCTCGCGAACTGGTACCACCGGACGCCGTGGGGACGAACGCACCGCACTGGCGGCCGACGCTCAAGCAGTGGGGAGTGCACAAGGAGCACGCCGCACCGGTTGATGCCTCTGCATGACGGAACTCGCGACCGGCCGGGACCTACCGGCCGGTCGCGAGTGTGTTGATAGCGGGTTCTGGGATGGGGCGCGGGCGGGTCAGCCCCAGACACCGAACGATGCACCTGACCCCTGAGGGCCGAGAGCGCGCCGCACTTCGGGGCGAGAAGATGCGCGCACATCGACCGCGAGTAGCCTCGAAATATGCCAACCGGACTCGGACCGCTCACGGATTTTCCCCTCGACAAGCCAACCCCGGTCACGATCGACGGCGACGCGTACCTGGTGATTCGCTCTTCACGCAGCCCTGACGAGGTCTGTATCGTGCGCGACCGATGCCCACATGCCGGTCTCAGCCTCAGTCGCGGCCCCCGGGGTGGATATGAGGACGGCGTCATCACCTGCCCGTGGCACAACTCGCGTTTTGACGTCTGCTCCGGGGAGAACCTCGACTGGACTCCCGGCTTCGCCGGCGTCACGGCCCCGAGATGGTCGCGCCGACTCATCGCGATGGGCAAGTCGCCGGCCCCTCTGACGGTTCTGGCCGCGTCGGTGCGGGACGGCCAGGTCGTGGTCGAGGACTAGGAACACGGTTCACTGCCCACCTCAACGATCGAAACGGAAGAGCCCTGATATGGCGAAAGTCCACTTCACAGTCACTCGTGACCTGCCCCTGCCCGCCGATGTCGTCTTCGGCGAACTCATCGACTGGAAGGGCCACGCGCAGTGGGTGCCCCTTACCCGGGTAGAGGTCCTGCGCGGTGACGGTGGACCGGGTACCGAATTCGTGGCGACGACCGGGAATCGGCCCGCTCGCCCTGCCGGACCGCATGCGCGTCGATGAACTCGACCAACCGGCGATGACCGCCCTCATCACGAAGATCGGTCCCCTGCTCACTGGGCTGGTCCATCTCAGCGTCACATCAACGGGTGAGAACGACCTCGCGCCTCGATTGGGTCGAGGACATCCGCGTCCCCGGTGTGCCCCAGTTCCTCGCCAAGCCCGTTGCGGCTGCCGCCCGGAAGGGATTCGACGTCGCGATCACCCGCATGGCCAGACTCCTCGCGCCGAAGTGAGCCGGCGCACCTCACACCCACCTGCGACGGTCCATCGTACCAGCGTCTGAAGCGGCGGTGCGCAAGCACTGCTGGGATAGTGCGGACATGACCTCTCTGACTGACTGCTCCGTTCTCGTTGTCGGTGCCACCGGTGGGCTCGGAGCGCCCATCAGCAGGCAGTTGGCTGCCGCCGGCGCCAAGCTCACCCTGCTTGGCCGCGACTCAGGTCGCCTTGAGGCACTCGGTCTTGACGCGGCCCTGGCCACCGGCGACCTGCGCGACCCCGACACCGCCAGCAGCGCCGTGTCGGTCGCCCTCTCAACCCACGGTCGGCTCGACGGTCTCGTCGTCGCCTCGGGCGTCGTGGCTTTCGGGCAGGTCGGCGACGTCCCCGACGATGTACTCCTCGACCTCTTCCTCATCAACACGATCGCGCCCATCCGCCTGCTCCAAGTCGCGCTGCCACACCTGGCCGCCTCAGCGGCAGCCGGCCACTCACCGTTCGTCGTCAATCTCAGCGCGGTCGTGGCCGAACAGCCCACTGCCGGGATGGCCGCCTACTCGGCGTCCAAGGCCGCGCTCACCGCGTACGACAGCGCCGCCGCACGCGAACTGCGCCGTTCGCGGATCCGGCTGATCGATGCCCGGCCTCCACACACGGAAACCGGGCTCGCCGGCCGACCCATCGCTGGATCGGCCCCGCGACTACCCCAGGGACTGGCTCCGGAGGACGTGGCCGCCAGGGTGGTTTCCGCGATCCTCAGCGACGAGTCGGACCTGCCCAGCGGCGCCTTCGGCTGAGGCGGTCACCACTGGTTGCACTCCGGGGTGGTCAAGCATCATCGCGCATCGTGCGACGAACAACGCCCTCCACGGCCCCCCGAACGCGGCGTAGGCTGGAACCATGGCGGACGCCTCCTGGCACCCGGATCCGACGGGCCGACATGAGATGCGCTACTGGGACGGCCAGCAGTGGAGTGAGTCCGTCTCCGACGCCGGCGTGGTCACCGACGATCCGCCCGCCTGGCCGCAGCCCCCGGAGTCATCGGGCCTCGGACTGCGATCCGGGCAGTTGCGCTACGTCCTCGGTGGAGGCGACCAGTGGCCGGTGACGGACGGGGCCGGCACCCAGGTCGGGTGGGTGGTGCGCGGCCCCTTCGCCCTCGGTGGGCGTAGCGCCCAGGTCTGGGATCTGCAGACCCCGTGGCTGACCGTCAAGCAGAGCCTGCACGGCACTCTGATCTTGCGCGACCACCAGCAGCTCGGACTGATCGGGTGGCACGGGATCGGCTGCCATGAGTACCGTCAACATCTCCCTGGAACTTGCCGGCAGAGTCCGCGCGCGGATGCTGGCCAAGCAGCATGATCTGAGCAGCGGTCACAGCCACCGTCCAGGACCCCAGCGGCGCCGATCTTCTGACGCTGAGGATCGAACGCTCCCGGGACAGCAAGATTCTCACGCTGCAGCGCTTGGTCAGCACCCCCGACGACTACGAGTACATCGTCCAGGCGATGGTCCCCGCGATCATCCTCGAACTCAACACCCGCGTCGGGTTCGACCCGACGTACGGCGCCACACACACCGGGGTCTGGCCCGACTGAGCGCGGCGTGGGTCAGAACAGGAGCAGCACGCCCCTATCGGTAACAAGTGACACCTCATGTGCCTGTTCTTCGCCGATAGGCGGGTGCGGGTTCACCAGAAGGGCGAGCGTGGCGATTGGGTTCGTGGGTATCCCCCTACGACCTGCTCCTGAGACACTGAGCGCATGGACCCGGCGGAGGCGTTCACCTTCCAGGACGTCGTGCTCGAACGCGCCGGTCACCGCATCCTCGACGGCGTCAGCGACCACATCCACTGGGGCCAGACCACCGCCGTGGTCGGATCCAGCGGCGCAGGAAAGTCGACGTTCCTGCGCCTGCTCAACCGTTTCGAGGAACCGACGGCGGGCAGCATCCTGCTCGACGGGCGGCCCTTGGACTCCTACGATGTCCATGCGCTGCGACGCCGGGTCGGTCTGGTCGCGCAACGCCCCACGATGCTTTCGGAGACGATCGGCGAGGAGATCCGCGTGGCACGGCCGGAACTGGAAGACGAGCAAGTGCTCCAGCTCCTCGAACGGGTCGCGCTGCCGGACGTGGGCCTCGACGCGGCGACCTCCACCCTGTCCGGCGGCGAGCAGCAGCGTGTGGCCCTGGCCCGCACGCTGGCACTCGATCCGGAGATCCTGCTGCTTGACGAGCCGACGAGTGCACTCGACGATCGATCCGCGCAGGCAGTCGACCGCATCATCCAGTCGCTGGTCGCCGACGGCCTGACCGTGGTGCTGGTCAGCCATGACGTGGATCGCGTGGTGGACCTGGCCGCCAGTGTGCTGGTCCTGCACCAGGGCCGACTGGTCGAACGCGGCGGCCCCGGCGACGTGCGGTACCTGTCATGACACACGAGTCCGCAGATCCCGGACTGGCTCGGCGTGCTCGCATCGGTGCTGCTCGTGGCCATCGCGATCGGCGTGTCCATGCGCGCCCGCCTGGGCCTGACCCGCGAGTTGCTGGTGGCCGCCGTGCGGGCGTTCGTGCAACTGGTCGCCGTGGGGACCGTCCTCACGATCCTGTTCACCCGCGCGGGCCTGCTCGGCGGCCTGGCGTGGGTCACCGGCATGGTCGTCGTCGCCGGCTTCGTCGCCGCCGGACGGGCCAAGTCGCTGCCGAGGAGCCGGTCGATCGCCTGGATCGCCGTCGGCACCGGGACCGCGACCACGGTGGGAGTCCTGCTCGTCGCTCGGGGTGATCGAGCCGGTCCCGTCCGTGGTGGTGCCGGTCGGGGGGATGGTCGTCAGCGGTGCCATGACGGCCGCCATCCTGACGATGCGCCGCCTGACCGAGACCGCGCAGGAACAGCGCCTCGACATCGAAGCACGCCTCGCGCTCGGACTCACGGCGGAGCAGGCCATGGCCCCGCACATGCGGCGGGCCGTGATCGTGGCGCTGCTACCGGCCATCGATTCCACGAAGGTGGTCGGGCTGATCGCCCTACCGGGCGCGATGACCGGGCTGATCCTGGCCGGGGTCGAACCGATCGTGGCCGTGCGCTACCAGATCGTGGTCATGTACATGCTGCTCGCGGCGGCATCCGTCAGCGCCATCGTCGCGTCCTACCTGTCGCGGCGCGCGCTTTTCGACGAGGCCGATCGCCTGTACCGCGTACCGGGGCCCTTGTAGCGGCGTCTCAGCCGGTCTGGGCCGACTGCAGAACTTCGATGATCCTGTCGGTCGTGGTGTTCGCCGGACCGCGTCCCGGCTTCTCGGAGATGTCGCTGTTCGCGAGAACCACGATGGTGGTGTCCGTCGTCGGGTCGTACACCGCGTCGGTGTTGTACCCGGGAAGGGTGCCGGTGTGGCCCAGCCAGCCCTTCTGCTGCGTGATCCCGACACCGTAGGAGGCGTCCGGGCCGTTCGGGGGGATGTCACTGTTCAGCGATTCGATGCGCATCTTCTGCATCTCCGGGCCGATCAAGCCCTCACCCGTGCCCAGTGCCCGCGCCCAGATGTGCAGATCCTCGAGGTTCGAGATCACCGCCCCGGCCGTGAAGCCCCACGACGGGTTCCAGTCGGTGGCATCCTTGACCTCACCCTCGGGGTCCGCCTGCTCGGTGATACCCGACAGGTGGGGCGAGCCGATGTCCGCGGACTCACCGGGGAACACGCTGTTCGCCATGTTCAGCGGACCGAAGATCTTCTCCTGCATGACGTCTCCGACGGGCTTGCCGGTCACCTCCTCGACCACCATCCCCAGAAGTACCGTGTTGGTGTTCGAGTAGAACTGCTCCTCGCCGGCCTTGAACATCGGCTCGTCGTCGCGCACGTAGTCGACGAGTTGCTCAGGTGTGAACACCGCCGTGGGATCGGTGGAGAAGGCCTCCAAGAACTCTTCGTTCGCGGTGTACGTCGGGATGCCGCTGACCATCGCGGCGAGGTCGGTCAGCGTCGCGGTGTCGCCGTTGGGCATACCCTTCACGTACTCACCGATCGTGTCATCCATCGACACCTTGCCCTCTTCGGCCAGTTGCAGGACCAGGGTCACCGTCATCGGCTTGGAGAGGCTCCCGATCCGGGTCAGGTCATCGGGCTGCGGGGCACGAGCGTCGTCCTGACCGGCCTGGCCGGCGGATCCGATCCATTCGCCGTCAGGCGACCACACGCCCGCGATCAGACCGGGCACGTCGAACTCAGGACTGGCCAGTTGTTCGTCGAGGACCTGCTGCAGTTCGGCGCCGGTGGCCTCGGGCAGCGCCACGGCCGCGCTGGGACTGGCCGACCCCGAGGCGGAGGTGTCACTGCCGCTTCCGGACGAACACGCCCCCAACCCCACAACAGCGATGGCCACCAGGGCAACAACCCGCGTCGTCTTCATTTGCGGAGTCTGCCACAGGCGTCCGCTCCTCACCAGACCCCCGCGGACCTACCAGTGCAACCCGGCCGCCGCGACGCCGTTTTGTGAAGAAGTTGCGGGTTTTCGCGGCCTGAAACAGCAACAACTTCACAAAAGGGTGCCGCGTCCGACGAGTGACACCCGCAGCCTCACCCTCGCCTTGCTCCTTGACGGCGGAGACGTGCGTCGCGCGAAGGCCGGACCCTTGGCTCCACCCCCCGATGTCCGGATTTGCATGATGATCATCCTCTTCGAGGACCTCCCCCTCACGAACATCGCGGCCGATCCATGATCATCATGCAAATCCGGACAAGAGATCCCCATCAACTCCGCTGTTCGGACCCCAATGGCCGCCAGGACGTTCGTCCTGCCGGTGGCAGCCGGTCAGCCCGACACCGTTCGTGTCCTTGACCTCCCTGTGGCGGGGCTGCGGGGCCGGACACCCCCCGCGTCTCACCCCTCGGACAGGTGGTCCCGTGCCCACAGGGTCGCCTGGACCCGGTCCGTCACGCCGATCGCGGCGTAGATCTGGGTGAGGTGCGCCTTGACCGTCTTCTCCGTGACACCGAGCTGCTTGGCCACCAACCGATTGGGCTGGCCCGCTGCCACCAGGGCGAGCACCTCGCGTTGCTTGGAGGTCAGCAACGACGCCGCTTCCGAGGGAGTCTTGCGCCGGGTCTCGACCAACGCCCTGGCCACGCGCGGATCGATCGGCGATCCGCCGGCCGCCGCAGCCTGGATACCTTCGTGCAGCGCCCGCGGATCCGTGTCCTTCATCAGGTATCCCACCGCCCCGGCGTCAAGACTGCGCAACACCATGTCTCGATCGCTGGAAGTCGTGAGAACCACAACTGCGATCTCCGGGGCCTGTTCCGCGATCAGTCGCGTTGCCTGCACCCCATCGACGCCCGGCATGGACAGGTCCATGAGGACCACGTCAGGTGCCCGGGAGATGGCCAGTTCGGCACCCTCGCCACCATTCGTGGCCGAACCTACGACCTTCACGTCCGGGAAGGCATCGAGCAACAACGTCAGACCTTCGACGACGACGCGGTGGTCGTCCACCAGAATCACCTCGATCATGACGCCTCCACTTCCACATTCACACAGGTGGCCCCCGCCTCACTGCTGATGGTGAGCCTGCCCCCCACCGACCTCACCAGGTCCCCGACCAGGCGCAAGCCGAGATGTCCATCGCGCTCCACCGTGGGATCGAAACCGATTCCGTCATCTGTCACGGTCAGCACAACTGTTCGCGCCTCCTGCGCCAGACGGACGCTCACATGACGCGCGCCGGAGTGCTTGGACACGTTGGCGATCGTCTCCCGGGCCACTCGGTACAACACCGCGCGGACCCGCGGATCGAGATCGGGCAGTTCCGCGAGGTCGGCTTCCACCTCGATGTCGCGCAGGCCGGCGAGAAGGTCGGCGATCGCGGGCGCAAGCCCGGAACCCTCGAGGTTCGGAGGGTAGATATCCACCAGCAGGGTGCGCAACTCCCGCACAGAGGTTCGGGAGGTCGCAGCGGCGTCCGACAGCACGGCGGCGGAGTCATCGTCACCTTCCGCCTCGGCCCGAGCAGCCAAGCCGGCGAGAGCGAAGGACAAGCCCGCGAGGTGCTGCACCGTGCCGTCGTGGAGGTCCGCCGCGATCCTGCTCCGCTCCATCTCGGAGGCGTCGACCGCGCGCTCGAGCAACTCCTCGCGCGTGCGCAGCTCGGCGCTGATCCGACGTGCCATCCGGATCCCCAGCACGACCAGCAGCGCCCCCAGCAGCAGCATCGAGCCCGCCAGAATGGGTGCGAACGCGATCCACACGCTTCGCGCTTCCTGCTGAAGTCTGTCCTGACGTTTACTGATCTCGAACAGGTAGCTGGATCCATCGCCGCCGACGAGGGGCAGGCTCACCTGGATCCAGTTCGCCTCCGGGTCCAGGTACCGGTTCTCCGGCCGACCCATGTCGGTCATGCCCTGCACGGGCTCCCCGGTGATCGCCGTAGGCAGCGGGAACCGCTCACCGATGAGGCGGGGGTCGTTGGAGTAGATGACGACCCCGTCCTCGTTCCACAGCCGGATCGACTTGACATCGGAACCACTGATGGAGGCGGAGAACGCCGCGTCAAGTTCTGCCATGCGGGCGGGCTTGCCAGTCTGCAACCCGTCATCGATCCTCGGCTCGACCACAGTCCGCGCCAACAACTCGGCCGTCGTGCGGGCATCGTTCACCGACTGCTCGCGGGCGACAGCGACGGAGACGGCCAGGCTCGCCAGCGCCAGTAGGACCATCCCCACCGTGCCAGGGATGGCGAACCGGAGAACCTCTCGGCGAACGATCGACCGCGGGTTCTGTCCCGCTGGCTCAGCCATGGGCCATTGTCCCCACGTCGGCGTCGTAGACGCGCGAGCCCCG
This sequence comes from uncultured Actinomycetota bacterium, assembly GCA_963769435.1. Lineage (GTDB taxonomy): Bacteria > Actinomycetota > Actinomycetes > S36-B12 > UBA10799 > JADKAV01. The sequence goes on along the minus strand of CAVYLN010000002.1, from coordinate 1,964,033 downwards.
CCGACCGGAAGGGGTTGCCGGCTGACGGGGCTCGCGGTCGCTACTTCCCGACCGCTTCGCGGAACGCCGCACGCGCAGCCTTGCGCGCAGCCTTGTACTCAGCGATCGCGGCCTTCACCGCAGTTCGGCGCACCTCGCGGGCCTGCCGCACCTCGGCCTTGTAGGTGTCGATGGCGGCCATGCGCTGCTCGTCAGTCGCTGCGGGGTCCTGGAGCACCACCAGCATGGTGTCGCGGCTGTCAGCGACCGTGCTCCGGAAGGTTTCGTTGGCCTCGCGGATCGCGGCATGGAACGCATCGCGCGCGGCCTTCAGTGCCTGCCTGAGTTCCTTCCTGGCCTCACGGAACTCGGCGCGGTCCTCCTGCCGCAGTGTGCGGATGTCCTGGCGGAACTGCTTGCGGGCCTCCCGAACGTCGACCCGGAACTCCTTGCGGGCTTCCCGCAGATCGGCGCGGAACTCCTTGCGGGCGTCCTGGACGGCCCAGTTGTTTCCATTGCGTGCGACCACTGACATGGACTGCCCCGCCGGCGCCTGGGCGTTGGCCGCAGGCGCGATGGCGCCGAGACCGATCAGTACTCCGGTGCCGGCAGCAACGGTTCGTCGTGCTCTCATGGTTCCTCCTCGTGGTGCGGTATCAGAACGTCAGGCTTCCCTGACAGGTCTCTCCGGTCCTGCGGTTGAACGCCGTCAGAGTGAAGGTGTCCGGGCCCGGCAGGTTGCGCACCCGCGCCTTCACCTTCACCTTCTTTCTGGCCTTGCGGGAGCTGACGGCGACGGTGTCCTGGTTGTGCTGCAGGCGCACGACCCAGCGCGAACGCTTGCGGCGTTTCTCGCTCTCGACCCTGCCTTCGACCTCCACCCGCAGGAATCGGGAGCGACCAGACAGGGTCCAGCTACTGCCCGCGTCGCAGGTGCCGGCGATGGCAACCCGGTCCGATCCCCCGCTGTTGGTGCCGCGCGGTTCCGGCCCGGGCCGAGCCGCAGCCGGGGTGGCCAGGGTGGCCCCTACAAGCAGCGCCAACGCTGCGCCGGTGGTCGCTGTCGTCTTCTTCCCCACAGGACCATGTTCGTGGGCCGCGATGGTCGATCACAAGAGGACCTTGGTCGTACGACCTTGGTCCCATCTGGTCCAGTGACGCGCGGTTCCCACCCGGGGTCCGCCCGCGGCGCACCACGCGGCGCCCGCCCAGCCCTTCGGCTGAAACCCGCTACCGCATGACGCGTCCGGGCCTCCCGTGCTCCGTGGGACTGTCGAGGCGGTGTCGCCGAGACCCTGAGCTCGGCTGTGCTCCGCCGCCCGGTGTCCGGATTTGCATGATGATCATGCTGTTCGTTGGTTCTCTTCCCACGAGCCTCCGGCCAGATCCATGATCATCATGCAAATCCGGACAAGAGAACGCGACCAACCCGGAGCACGACCGGCGCACCAGCGGTCGTCGGACCGAATCTTTGTGCCATCGCCGGGGATCGGGACTCGGGATCCGGGGTGTCAGGAGGGCCCTGACCCGCCGCCGCCCGAACCCGATCAGGCCGGCGCCTTGCGCAATCGTGCGTCGTGGATCCGCCACCCGATCAGCGTGCCGATGCCGGTGAAAGCCTGCGGGAACAGCTGAACCATCTGCCACACGAGGACCGCCGCGAGAATCAGGGAGCTCTGCATGCCGAACGTGGCCAGCATCGCGCCGAGCACCCCCGCAACCGTGCCCAGACCGCCCGGGGTGATCGGGATCAGAGTGCCCAGCCGGGAGATCGTGAACGCCGCGAAAGCCTCGGTGAAGGTGACCCCCGACTGCTGCGCGTCACCGGCAACACCACGGATGGCGACGAAAAGAATCATGAACTGCATGAAGGAAACCGCGAGGTTGGTGACTGTCAGTGAAATCCAGTGGGCCTTCACGACATCAACGACCTTGTCCCGGAAACTGAGCACGGACTCGGTGATATCGACGTCTTTGTGCAGTCGGTGCATGAACGGGTTGGCGAGTTTCTGCCCCAGCGCGGACACCTTGCGCGCACTTGTCTCGCTGCGCAGGATCAACCAGAAGACGATGATCATCCCCACTAGGCAAGCCAGGCCGATCACACCGGCCCAGACCCATGCCGACTCCAACTCGCCGGAGGGCACAAGGGCCAGGACCCCCAGGACCGGCAGCAGGAACGTCATGAAGAAGCTCCACACACTCGTGATGGCGATACCCGAGGTGGCGGCGGACGAGCGCACCTTGTAGGTGGCCAGCATCATGTACTGCAGCGCCAGCGCGAACGCCCCTCCTGCCGGCACGAGCGCGGCCATCATCCACGAGGTCTGCCGCACCATGAACGCGGGTTTGTACTTCAGGCCGGGTATCGCGGGCATGTATGGAAAGACGTAGACGAGGATGTTCACCACGGCCACGAGCGCCAGAGCGGCGATCGTCGACGGCGGCATCTGCTGGATCTGATCCCAGGCGTCGGCGAACGAGCCGAAGTTCTTCGACAAACCCCAGAAGACCAGCCCGAGGATGATCAGGGTGACGATCGCGCCGATGATGGTCTTCTTCTTGTCCAGATGGGCGCCGGCAACCGGCGGCACGTCCTCCGGCGACTCCGGGGCGACATCAGGGCTCTCGCTCATAGGCACAGACTGCCAGTTGAGCGGGCTGCATCGTCGTATGGGTGCGTCGACATCCGCAATCGGCGTACGCCGCTGAGCCAGAGCATCAGGAGCCGATGGACATCGGCATGCCGCAGAGCCGGGCGAGCGTCGCACCCGGCCCGCGGCATGACAGCGCGGTCCATCTAGGCGAGGTCGCCCGGCCCCGGAGATCCCAGCGCGGGCGGTCGGGTTCCAGCCCGCTGCACCAACGCCACCCGACGCACGGGGCACGATCGAGGACGTCGCCGGCGGATCGAGCCCGGTGCATGATCTCCGGGATCTTCTGAATGGGCGCCGTGTGACAATGCGCTGGTGCCAAGATCAATACTTGTCGTCCTCGCGCTTATTGCCGCCTCGATCGCCAACGTGCCGACTGCAGGCGCGAACGGTAAAGGAGACGGAGTCGGTTCGGCCCTGCGGGACCTGCAGGCCGCGGCCCGCAGTGGTGACGTGAAAGCGGCTGCGGGCGACGCCCTGCTGGACGTCACCGGCAACGAACGAGTGATGGTCGACGTGTTCGTGACCGGACCGCTTCGCGACGCCGTGTCCGACCTGCGGGCCAACGGCATGCAGGTGCTCGCCACCGCCACCCAGCCGTTGCCGGTGGTCGAGGGACGCCTACCGCTCGCACGCCTCGATGCGGTGGCCGCACTCGACGTCGTGCAGGGAGTCCAACCGGTCGTCGGCGGCGGCACCGATGACTGGCCGGGGACCAAAGGCACGGAAGGCGACACCGCGCATCGCGGGCCCGCTGCCCGCGCGCTGGGCGGCGGCAACCCCCTCGTGCGGGGCAGCGGCGTGAAGGTCGGGCTCATTTCCGACTCGATCGATCGTGTGAACGGCGGCATCGCAGATTCGGTAGCAAGCGGAAACCTGCCCGCGGGCCGAGTGGTCAACCTGCTCGACGACACCGATCCATTCGTCGTGGACGAGGGCCGGGCGATGGCCGAGATCGTCTACGACACGGTGCCCGGCGTCGAGAAGATCCTGTTCTCCTCCGGGACATCCGCCGGGGCCGTCGGGAAGGCCGCGTCGATCGACAACCTCGTCGCCCAAGGCGCCAAGGTCATCGGCGACGACATCTTCTACCTGAGCGAACCGTTCTTCCAGGACGGGCCGGTCGCGCAGGCTGTGAACAACGCCAAGGCTGCGGGGGTGACCTACTTCGCCTCAGCCGGCAACCGGGCCCGCCAGAGTTGGGAGGGGACCTACAACAACAGCGGAGGCTTCCACAACTTCGCAGGTGGGGACACGACCCAGGAGATCGTGACCGTTCCGCCCGGGAACTTCATTCAGGTGGCACTGCAGTGGAACGAACCGTGGGGGACGGCCACCACGGACATCGATGCACTGCTGACCAGGGCTGACGGCACGGCGCTGCCCGGTGACACGAGCGGCGGCCAGGACGACAACCTCGCTGGGGGGCTACCCTCCGAAAACGTCTCCTGGACCAACAACACCGCCGGGTCGATAGCCGTGGGACTGCGCATCCAGCGATTCGCCGGCTCAGGCTCGCCGTTCATGAAGTACATCGCCCGGGGGCCGGGAACCTTCACCATCGCCGAGCACGCGACCAACTCCGACACCATCAACCCGGACGCCGCCTCAGCGCCCGGCTCGATCGCGGTGGCCGCGGTCAATGCCGCCGACCCAGGTCTGGACACAGCCGAGGACTTCAGCTCGCGGGGCCTCAAGACCCGACTGCGCGACAAGAACGGTGCACTGCTGTCGTCACCCTTGGTGCTGCAGAAGCCACAACTGGCAGCAGCCGACGGCATCTCCACTTCTGTCCCCGGTTTCGAGACGTTCTTCGGCACCAGTGCCGCGGTCCCATCGGCGGTCGGCATCGCGGCCTTGCTGAAATGGGCCAGGCCCAGCCTGACACCCTCGCAGATCGAAGCCATCATGACCGACCCCACGCGTGCGACCGACTGCCAACCGGCGGGGGCCCGGCCGGACCCAGACTGCGGGGCGGGTTTCGTCTACGCCGACTCCGCCGTTCAAGCACTGGACAGCACCGGGCCGAACGTCGTGGCAGGCGTCACGGGCCCTTCCGGCGCGAACGGCTGGCGGACCGGCGACGCAACGATCGACTGGTCCGTGACCGACCCGGAGTCCGTCATCACCGGCGGCGATTGTGAACGGGTGGTCGTCACCGCCGACACCCCGGGCACGACCCGTGAATGTGGGGCCACCTCCATCGGCGGAAGCACTCGTGGCTCAGTGACCGTGAAGCGCGACAGCACCCCGCCACTGCCGCCAACGGTCACCGGCATCACGAGCGGAACCTTCAGCGAGGCGTCGCTGCCGCCGCTCGAGACGATCGGCTGCACGTCAACCGACGCCACCTCCGGGGTCGCCTCCTGTGCCGTGGCCGGGTACAGCCGACAGGCGGGATCTCACACCCTCACGGCAACCGCTACCGACAACGCGGGGCTGCAGTCCAGCAGCACCGTGACCTACGAAGTCGCTGCGACGTCGCAGTCGGTGAAGGCCCCGCCGAAGAAACTCAATCGAGGCACCAAACGCAAACTGGCCAAGGCAACCGCGCAGGGAAGCAAACTGCGCTGGAAGACCCTCACCAAGAAGACCTGCGTGGTGAAGAAGAGCAAGCTCGTCGGCAAGCGCAAAGGCGAATGCCGGGTGCGGGCCACCGCCCCCGCGATCGCCGGCCACAGCACATTCTCGAAGACCTACAAGATCAGAATCCGGTAGCCGTCGGCGGGAAGCTTCCGCACATCACGACAGCGGCAGTGGCTGACGAGAATCGCGTTGCAGAGCGGCCCCACCCGGGGAGGCCCGCCAGGCCGTGACCCGAGTCATCCAGCCAGTCCACTGGTGTATGGCGGCCCGCGGCCGGTAGACGGAGCGGGCCGCCGACTGGCAGCGCGGGCGGCCTTTTGTGAAGAAGTTGCGGTTTTTAGCGGCCTGAAACCGCAACAACTTCACAAAACGTCGCGGGACCAGCAGGGGGCGGGACCAGCGGGGGCGGGACACAAGGTCGCGGGCGGAAAGGACCCCCTCAGCCCCGGGCTTCCGCCGTTCGGCGGTCGTTCTCTTTCTGGATCGCCTTCACGAGTTCCTTCTTGGACATCTTTGATCGGCCCTTGACGCCCAACTCCTTGGCCACGTCGTAGAGGTGCTCCTTCGTCGCGTTGGCGTCGACGCCACCTGCTGTCGGGCGTTTGGTGTCTTTGCCCCCCTTCGCCTGAGCATCCGACGGACCCGCCTCATCTTTGCGCTTCCAGCGGTCACCGACCTTCTCGTAGGTGTGCTTCAACGCCGCCCAAGCCGTACGCATCGCGCGCTCACCGTCGCCGTACTCCTTGACGGCGGAGTCGTGCGCCTTGGCGAAGGTGCGCCGGGCCTTCTTGCTCGACCGGGCGACCGTACTGGGCAACTCGCTCTTCTTGGGCTTGCCCTTCTTCGTCAGCATTGGCATGGCAGTCACCTACCCGCAGAACGATCACTCAGACCGTCAGGCGCCGAATATCGACGCAAGCCGGCGGGCTCAGCGCCCGATGAGGACCTTCTGCGGGGAATCTGTGAGCGACACGGAGATCTGTGAGCCCTACGGCGGCTCCAGCGGCGAGACGCCGCGCTGCCCGTGTGGCGGGTGGACAATGCATGGGTGGCTACTCAGACCCCTCGCACGCGTGAGACTCCCCCGCCACAACGCCACTACCCGCCCGTGAGGAACAGCCATGCCCACTGACCCGCGCTCGCTGCGAGCCGAGGCACCCTTGCTCGACGCGTGGCTGCGGTTCCACGAGTCAGCGCCCACCCCGTTCACGATCCCGGGGCACAAGCACCGTCTCGACCTGGTGGGCGACGTGGTCGCCGGGGACGTACCGCTGTATGCGGGCCTGGACACGATGAAACTGTCGGCAGGGGTGCTAGCGGATGCCGAGCGGCGTGCCGCAGAGTCTGTGGGGAGCCGATGTCTGCCGCTTCTCCACCGGCGGCGCGACGCACGCCAACCAGGCCCTCGCACTGGCCATCGGCGGTGACGGCGACACGGTCATCGTGAGCCGCACGCTGCATCGCTCGCTGTCTCGTCGGACTCGTACTCGCGGGACTGACACCGGTGTGGGTCCGCCCGGAGATGGACGCCGCGACCGGGCTTCCCCTCGGCGTGGCCCCGCAGACCGTGCGTGCATGCCCTCACCAGCCACCCCGAAGCACGGGCAGTGTTCATCGGCGATCCGTCCTACGTCGGCACCGTCGGGGATGTGGGGGGCCTGGCCTGAGGTCGCGCACGCGCACCATGTCCCGCTGATCGTCGATGCGGCATGGGCCGCGCACTTCGGCTTCCACCCCGACCTGCCTCCGCACCCACTGCAGGTCGGCGCCGACGCGATGGTGACTAGTGCGCACAAGACGCTGCCCGCCTGGAGCCAGGCCGCCCTGGTGCTGGCTCGCACTGAGCGAATCGACCCCGCACGCCTTGATGCCGGCGTCGAGGCCACGGCGACGACCAGTCCGGCCGGCGCGATTCTGGCCAGCATCGACGCCTCCCGCGCGCTGCTCGAGCGCGACGGCCGTGAGTTGCTTGCGGACGCCATCGCCGCCACGCGCACCGCCCGCCAACGACTGAAGCGTGTCGAGGGACTGACAGTTCTCGACGGACCTGGCGTCGATCCGGTCAAACTCACCCTTCGTGCTGTCAGGGACCGGAGCCGACGGCAACGCGGTCGAAGGCGACCTGATCGCGGCCGGCCTGCCGGTGGAGTCAGCGGACCGCGACGTGGTCATCGCCATCGTGACGCTGGCCGACACCGAGCAGACCGTCGGGCGCCTCGCCGACGCGATCGCCTCATCCATCGAGCGGCATCGGGACACACCCCGTGTGGTCGTCGGCCCGGCGGTCTACGCCGTGGAACCGACCGTGGTCGTCCCGCCCCGCGAGGCCTTCTTCGCAGCCGCCGAGGCGATCGGTGTCAAGGACGCGGTGGGGCGGGTCAGCGCGGAACTCATCGCGCCCTATCCGCCGGGCATCCCCGTTCTCGCGCCTGGCGAGGAGGTCACGCCGGCAGTTCTCGAGGCGCTCGTCATGGCACGGGCAGCGGGATCAGGATCGCCTACGCGGCCGACCCCACCTTGTCGACGATCCGCGTGTGCCTGGTCCTGTCACACGTGTATCCGGAGGGCGGGAACCGCGTCGGGTCGGTCCCGGGAGGAGCGTTCAGCGCTGGTCGTGGTGGTGCTTGTGCGACTTCTTCTTCAGCCAGTCGTCGAACTCGGCGCGCTTTCTCCTGTTCCGGTTCAATCGCGCTTTGCCACGATTGCCTCATGAGACGGATGAAGGATACTTGGACGACACGACCCAAGGCTGGTGGCAATCCCCATGATTGAGGACTTGATCAAGCAATCGTGGTGGGCCCCGGGAGACCGGAATCCGGTGCAGGTGGTCAATCCATGACGCCCCATCCTGTGATGTTCGACGAAGACGACCCCTACCTGGATCGACTGCGAGAGATGTGCCTGTCGCTGCCCGGTGCCGCCGAGAAGATCTCCCACGGTCGACCTAACTTCTTCACCACAAAGGTCTTCGCCATATTCGGCGGTGTGACCAAGGGGGACCAGCACAGTGTGAGGTATGACGCCTCGGTCCTGATCAAGCCCGACGCGTCAGAAGTCGCGGCCCTGGTGGGCGACCCACGCTTCTTCGTGCCTGCATACCTGGGCCCTTCAGGGTGGATCGGATTGGACTTCTCCGCGGCGCAGGTCGACTGGACCGAAGTCCGCGAATTGGTTGAAGATTCCTTCCGCCAGACAGCGCCCAAACGACTTGTGAAGGAACTCGACACTGCGGATTGAGCACCGGAGGCGAGGTCGCTGGTCATCGACGATGTTGGGACTCTGACCAGGCCTTTCATGGAGCCGCCTCCGAGAATCGAACTCGGGACCTACGCATTACGAGTGCGTCGCTCTGGCCGACTGAGCTAAGGCGGCGTGGGCGGCGTGCCGCCCAACCCGTCGATTCTAACCGCGCGGGTAGCGGGGATCGCGGGAGGTACCCGGCTACCTGACGATGGACAGCGGGCCGGTCGCCGCAACCACCGGCGCGGGAGCGGGGGTCAGCGGCACGACGAGGCCGGCCGGGTTGACATTGGCCGCGCAGGTGCCGGTCGTGGCGTTCTTCTTGAACAGGGTGGCCCCACCGACCGCCACAGCAATGGTCGTGGAGGCATCGATCTTCCAGGCACTGGCGGTCGGAGCCCCCGTCACCTGGAACACGGCGCGACCAGGCCCGCCGGCCGAGTCGAGGTACTCGCGCAGCGCCGCGCTCGAGGCCCCGAACCAGGCCGCGTCGGTGCAGGTGTTGTTGCGGAAGTACAGCTCGGCGTTGTCGTTGCGCAACCTGCCATCCGCGCCATATCCGAAGACCCCGCCGTCTGCGGCGATCACGCTGACCAGGGGGATGAGCCCGAAGCCGTATCCGGCGAAGGTTCCCAACGTCTTCCCGGCCTTGTCCTTGACCACCCAGTTGGGCCCGGCGGGACCGGGCACCCCGTTGCTGCCGTTGCTGCCGTTGTTGCCGTTCGACCCGTTGGTGCCCGCGGGGCCCTTGGTCCCCCACGTCAACTTCTTCCAGCCCTTCTTGCATTTCTTCTTCTTCTTGAGGATCTTCACGGTTCCGTCCGACTTCTTGACGCAGGCCTTGACGGTCTTGGCCTGCGCCGGCGCGACAACGCCGATCGATCCCGCGGTCACGCCGAGAGCTGCAAGAACAGTGACGATCTTCTTCATGGGTCCTCCCAAAGGGTCTTCCGACCCTAGTCCCCGCCACGGCCCAGGGGAAGCCACCGCCCTGGCAGGGCGACCTGACCGTCAGTGTGCGGACGCCCGGCCGAGCACGCCATCCAACCAGTCGAAACTGCGGGCGTGGTAGAGCAGGCGGGCACCCGCCTCACAGTGATCGCCGGCACCCTCGGCATCCGTGAACGTCACGAACTCCTTGGGGCAGGTCAGCGCGGCCACCAGTTCCGGGGCCGTTGCGCCGATCGGATCGCTCTGCGCATTGCACACGAACGTCGGGCAGGTGATGGCCTCCGCACGCCCCCGCAGCGAGTACGGCCTGGTCATCTCGATGTACTCGTGCGGGGTCGACGCACCGTGAACCTGCATGCCCCGGCGAAGCGACCAGCCAGCGGTGGGTTGTGCCGCCATCTGGTCGAGCATGGCCGACACACCTTCGACCGCGTGCGGGTCACCGGCCTCGTACCCCGACCGCACCGACTCCGGCAGCCTCGAGAGGAACGTCGCGTACATGTCGAACGTTCCGCAGTCCGCGACACAGGCGGCCAGCCTGTGCTCACCGCTGGCAGCGCGCGGCGCCAGGTGCGCCCCCAGACTCAACCCGATGAGCGCGATCCGGGCCGGATCCACCTCCGGTCTGGCCACCAGCCAGTCCACGACCGGGGTGACGACGTTCTCCCAGTCCGGGCGCATGACCAGCCCCTGCTGCAGCAGAGCGGCCCCCTGCCCCGGCCCGTCGAAGGCAAGCACGTTGTATCCACGGTCCAGCGCGGCCGCGCCGTTGAAGAAGTACAACTCCTCCGCGCAGGAGTCGTATCCACCGACCAGCAGGACCGTGGGTCGCCGTGTGGCGTCGTGGGCGAAGAAGTAGCCGGGCAGGGTCGTGCCCCCGAAGGCGATCTCAACCTTCTCCGGTGGGTGCTCGAGCAGCGCGGCACCCTTGCCGAATGCCTCGGCCTGCCGCCGGTTGGACTCCACGAGCCTCGGGTCCGCCGGCAGCCCCATGAGCATGGAGCCCGCGGCCCGCAGGTAGTTGGAGCCGCGCAGATACGCCGATCTGGCGGTCTGTGGGCCGGCTCCCTCGGCCGTATCCAGGACGCGTTCGCCCAGCGCCGTCCACTGGTCGTACCAGCTGTCGAGGCTGGCCGGATCGATGAGGGCGGCGGTCGCCAGGCACTCCCCGATGTCGGCCCCGCCGTACGCCGCTGCCCCCAGGACCCTCAGGAGTTGACCATCGAGCAGGTCGTCGTCGATGGCGATCCTTGTCACCTCAGACCGTGTCCTTCTGCTTCATGAACGCCACGGCCATCGTGATGAAGGCGCCGATCACCGGGAACAGCAAACCCAGTATGGGCCAGCCGATCTTGCTCATCTCGTTGCGCGCCGCGACGAAGTAGCAGAACCATGCGGACGCGAGCGCGAGCACAACGCCCCAGAGGAAGTTCACCATAGCGCCAGGCTAGGCGTACCCCCGGTCAAGCGCTACTTGCACTCCAGCCCGTTGTCGGGAACCGTGCCGTCCACCAGGAAATCGTCGACGGCCTCGTCCACGCACCTGGACCCGGAGTAGTAGGCCGTGTGACCGTCGCCGCCCATCCAGCTGACCAGCACCCCGGAGTCGAGTTGATCGGCCAGATTGACCGACCACTCGTAAGGCGTCGCCGGGTCGTACTCCGTCCCGACGACCACGATGGGCGGGGTGCCCGGTGCCGCGATCGCACGCGGCTCGTCCACCGCCGGCGCGGGCCAGTAGTAGCAGGGCAGGTTCCCCCAGGCCAGCGCCGCCCCGAAGACCGGCGCCTCCTTGCTCCACTCCTGCGCCTGCTGTTGGGTCTGCTCGGGGTCCCACCGGTCCGGCCGGTCGATGCAGTTCACGGCGTACAGTGCCTCGTTGGCGTTGGAGGCATAGGTGCCGTTCGGCTTGCGCTCGGTCAGCCAGTCCGCCAAGGACTGCAACCCGAAACCATCACCCTTGAACGCGCTCTCCAGCGCGTAGAACAGCGACTGCCAGCCGTCCTCGGCGGAGTACAGGCTGCCGACCACGCCGGTCGTGGCCTGCGCCGCGGTCAACGGCCGACCCGTGTCGGCGGGCAGCGGGTTCTCCTCCAGATCGGCCAGCAGGTCGGCGATCTTCTGCACGCCCGCCACCGGGTCGTCGCCGATCGGGCAGTCCTTCTGATCGGCGCACCATTGCGCGAACCGCGACAGCGCCTTCTCGAAACCGATGGCCTGCCCACGGCTCAGCTCCGCGGTGGTCAGCGTCGGATCCACCGCACCGTCGAGCACGAACCGGCCCACCCTGCCGGGAAAGAGGTCGGCGTAGATGGCCCCGATGAACGTTCCGTACGACTTGCCCAGGTAGTTGAGCCGCTCGTCGCCGAGCAGTTCCCGAAGAATGTCCATGTCGCGAGCCACGAACGGGGTCCCTATGTTCGGCGTCAGGTCCGGGGAGTTGTTCGCGCACCGCTGCCCGAACCGCTCGGACACGGCCACGGTCGCGGCGACGTCCTCGTCGGTCTCCGGGTTCGGGTCGACGTTGAGGAACCGGTCCATCTGCCGGTCCGTCAGGCACTCGATGGGGGTGCTGTCGGCCACTCCACGAGGGTCGAAGCCGACGATGTCGTAACTGTCGAGCAGAGGCTCAGTCACCACGACCCGCGCCGCCCGCGCGTACTCCACCCCGGACCCGCCGGGCCCGCCCGGATTCAGAACCAAGGAGCCGAGGCGCTTGTCGGGATCGGCCGCCGGGGATCGCAGCACGTCGATCTCGATGGTCTCGCCGTCCGGCTCGTCGTAGGTGAGCGGGACGGTCATGGCCGCGCACTCGAACTTGCCCCCACAGCTGCGCCAGTCGAGTTGCTGCTCGTAGTACTGCGCCAGTGCGGCGTCCGGAGACGGAGGGGGAGACACAGAGGCCGGCGTCGACTCAGTCGGATCGGGGTCCGGTGTCGACGAGCAACCGGTCAGCACCACGAGGGCGGCGCCGGCCACGGCCAGCAGTCTGGGTCTCATCCCTCGACTGTAGTTGCTCGCCGGATGGCCGTGAGCATGGACAATGGGTTGATGGCACGCATCAATGTCGTCGACTCCCTACCCAGGCCGATCGCCTACGTGCTGGGCGGTGGCGCGTCCTACGGCGCCGTCCAGGTGGGCCACCTGCGGGCGCTGGCGGAAACGGACATCACCCCCGACTTCGTCGTGGGCACCTCCGTCGGTTCCCTCAACGGTGCGGTGCTCGCACAGGATCCGCCCAACGCCCACGAGCACCTGGTGGAGCTGTGGAACGGGATGTCGCGCGCGTCGGTCTTCGGCAACATGCTGGGAACGGCCCTGAACGTGGCGAAGGGCAAGGCCTCCGCGGTCCCGAACACCGGCCTGCGCGCGGTGATCGAATCGGCGGTCACCGCCCGCACCTTCGAGGAACTCGCGATCAGCCACACCGCCGTGACGACGGACTTCAACACCGGCGAGCCGGTTCCGCTACGCAGCGGTGATCTGGTCTCGGCCCTGCTGGCGAGTGCGGCGATCCCGCTGGTCTTTCCTCCGGTCCACCACGGTGATCGGGTGCTGGTGGACGGCGGGATCGTGGCCAACGTGCCGATCTCCATCGCCGCGGATCAGGGCGCTGCCACCATCGTGGTGCTGGACTGCGGCTTCACCGTGATGGCACCGCAGCAGGAGGACACCGCCACCGGTCGCCTGCTCCGGACCGCCGCCATCATGGCCGCGCAACAGGTCCGCCGCGACCTTGCAGAAGGTCACCGACAGGGTCGTGCTGTACCTCCCGGGACCCTGGCCGATGCGCGGGCGGCCCGATGACTTCCGCCGGAGCGCGGAGAACGCCTCGACCGCCTACGGGCTGACCATGACGTGGCTGCACGGCCTACGGGTGGCCGGGCCCGGCCGCTACGGCGCGGCACCCTCAGACATGCTGATCAAGCCGAAGATGGCTGACTGACCGGGCGCCGTCCGCGAGGTTGGAGGTTGTGCACGAGGTTGGAGAACACACGCGTGGCTTCTCCAACGCGGTGCACAACCTCCAACGTCGCAGGCGGCCGCAGGCGGCCCCGGCCCCGAATCTAGACCTCCGCCTCGGCCCGGGCCGCCAGCGCGAGATCCCGCACCCGCGCGAGGTCCTCATCGGTGTAGACGCCGTTGACGCCGCTGATCGTCGCCAACTTCATCCCGTGCTTGAGGCCGAGTTTGTAGATCTCCTTGACCTTCTCCCACTCGATGTTCCGGCCGATGGTGAAGGTCTCGTAGCGACCCTCCAGGGCCAGCACGATGGTCTCGGCCAGGCACGCGTATGCCACGCCCGGAGGAAGGCCGATGTTGCCCATATGCACGTCACCGGGCAGTTGGATCTCGCCGGACTCGACGACCAGCACGTCGGGACGCTTGGCCACGTCCTCGGCCGAAAGATCCAGGGGCCGGGCCACGTCGGTGATAACGCATCCGGGCTTGACCTGCATGATGTCCAGGACACGCTTGCCCGCGCCGGAAGTGGCGGTCACGATCGCATCCATGTCCGGCAGCGCCTCATCCGGGGTCGCCGCCACGAACACCTTGGCACGCGGGCTCTCCCGCTCGATGTCGGCCTTGAGCGCGAGCAGTTTCGCCGGTTCGGGCGAGACCAGCCAGATCTCGTCGGTGGCCATCGCGAGCAACCGCGCACACACCGAGCCGATCGCACCGGTCGCGCCCACCACCATGCCCTTGCCCAGCAGCCTGCCGTCCTCATCTACCTCTGCGATCCCCAATTTGCGGATCGCATCGTGCAGCGCCCAGAGGGCTCCCGAGGCGCTGTAGCTGTTGCCGGTCGTGATGGGCAGCGGAGCCCGCTTGGCCACCGTCACCCCCGCATCACCGACCACCTTCGTGAAGGCACCCAGCCCCATGATCTGCGCGCCGAGTTTCTTGGCGATGTCCGCTGCATGCAGCAGGCGCGAGTATGTGAACTCCGGGTCGTGCGCCATGAGTTGCTTGGGGGTTCCACCGACTGTGATCAACCAGCCTTCAGCCTCATCCCCGGTCGGTGACGTGATGCCGGTGATGTGGCTGTAGGTGAACGGCGGCGCGTAGGCGATCGCCTTCTCGATGCCGTCCATCACGACCTGCGGCGAGACCTTCGCGATGGTGTTCACCGGCTCGACGTTGCGCAGGTACTGCTGCGACAGCGGGTGGATGACGAACGCGAATCGACTCTTCCGCTTGTACCCGCCCGGGTAGAGCGACCGCGGTCCAAGACCCGCGGAGGTGATCATGTCCAGCAGATCGTCGTCAGTCAGGCGCGACTCCTCGGCGCCGGTGGCCGCCAGCATCAGCGCCTCAAGCACCGCAGCGTTGACGGTCACCCCCTCGAACGCCTGCGGGGTGTCGTCGAGAACGAGGTCCACGCCGCGCCGATGGAGTTCGTCGAGCCGCTCCTCGGAGATGGCCGAGGTGATCAGCGTCTTGCCCGCGAGCTCCTCGAGATCGAACATCATCAACTCGTCATAGGTGGCCACCAGCACGTCGGCCTCGGCCACGGCCTTGCGCAGCATCGACTGGTTGAACCGGCGCCCGGGCGCCGAGACCGGTCCGGCGATCGGGTCCGGCACACGGTTGAGGAACCACTTGCTGACACCCGCGAACCGGTCCAGCGCGTTGAACGAGTCGAGCATCGACGGCAGACCCCACTGCAGCACCGCGTCGGCGAACTTGATGTTGTCGGTGAACTCCGCGAGCAGGCGGGCCGTCCGGCGGTGGTGGGAGCCGCCGAGCACCACCGTGCGCGCGTTGTTGAACAATCCCGGCTTGTCCGCGGCGACCTTGCGGATGGTCCATTCCTGCAGCACGTCGCGCAGCCGCGAGCCGTTGGTCATCGGGACCTCGCCGGTAGCGGATTCCAGTCGACGCAGCGCCCCCTTCTCATCGCCGGCGAGGATACCTGTGGTCCGCGCATCCCGCGCACCCGTTATCGCGAACACCTTGGCTGCGGGCGTCCACTCCTTGACCATCTCCTCGCCGCGGTCGACATCGCCGTCCGCGCCGACCCGCACGATCCGGAATTCGTGCTCCAGGAACGTGACGACGGTGTCGTAATTCCGTTCGGACTCGGCCAGACTCACGTCGACAACGACCGGAACATCAACCTTCTTCTTGCGCGCCATGGTCCCTCCGGGGTAGCGATCAGTACAACGGGTCCGCAAACGTGCCCGCCGCCCGGCGAAGACCACCGGTGTAGGCCTGCACGTCCAGTACTGCCGGGCCGACGACCTCGACCACCGAGCGGTTCAGGTCCGGTGCCGCGATGAGTTCGGCAGCAGCCGCCACCAGGCCCTCGTAGGCTTCCACACCCTCTCGCAAACGGGCGGCCACTTCAACACTTGCGTGATGGGCCGCAGTCGCCGCCTGCGTGCCGGGCATCTGCTGGGAGGTCCGGTAGAGCGTCCCGAGACGCTCGACCAGGGCGCGAAGGGCAGGATCCACCTCGGTGAGCGCACGCCGCAACTGCTGGCCCGCCTCGGGACTCATCTGGTCGACCAGCGGCAGCAGATCGTCCCACCGGTGCGCGGCCCGGGACCATCGGGCGACCTCCTCGGCGCCAGGGGTCCCGGTGGGCAGCGGTTCGATCGGCATCGGCGGCAGTTCGGGCATCGCGGGCGGCGTGAGATTCTCGCGCTTCTCCTTGGTGAGGAACGCGAACATCCCGGAGAAGCCGGCCGCGGTGAACCAGAGCAGGGAGGGCTGCGGCGTGACCGCGCCGACCACACCCATGACCGAGGCACCTGCGGCACCGGCCGTCCATGCGATCTGTCGGCTGCGCATCCGCTGCAGACGGCGCTCATGGCCCACCAGCCGATTCTGGTGGTTGGCGATCAGGGCCTGCCGTTGCTGCATCACGATCTCGCGGTCGGTGGGCCGCTTGGGCCGTGAGGTCCGGTACTGCTGATACCGCTCCAACCCCGCGGAAACGCCGGCTTCGACAACCTTCAGCCAATGGTCGTTCTGCTTGTTCCGCTTGGCCATGCCTCTACGGTACGTGACGAACCGATCCAGGGCGAAGTCGTCGGGTGAATGAGCGGGTGAATGAGGGTGGGCCGCGCCCGGTGTCCGGATCCGCATGATGATCAAGCGTGCTGGGCTTCGCCCGTGAGGGAGCAGGCGCCGAAGGCCATGATCATCATGCAAAACCGGACACCGATGCCGTGGCACTCAGCGACGGGCGGTGTCCGGCAGCTCGAACCACGCGATCGAGGTGGTGTTGAGGCTGCCCATCGCGACCTTGCCACCGACTTCGCGCACACCCGTCACCATGAAGAAGCGCTCGTGCCTGCCGAAGAACTCCTTGGCCACACGTCCCTCGGCGTCATAAGCGCGCGTCCAGATCAGGGTGTCCGGCTTCGGGTGAAGGGCCTCCGGCAGGGCCCAGATCAGTTTGCGCATCGCCGGAACCTTGGCGGGCAGACCGTCCAGTGCGGACTTGCGCGCACTGGCCATCGCCACCCAGACGAGGCCGTCGTCGCCGGTCGAGATGTTGTCCGGGAACGCCGGCAGGTTGGTGATCCACGGGTCCACGCGGCCCGTGTCCAAGCGCACCCGATCCAGTTCGTACAGCCCGGTCTGAGCGACGACTACATGTTCCTCGGTCAGGGCCACACCGTTGGCGAACTGCAGACCCGGTCGCCATCACATCCACACCTCCGTCGGGCGTGCGGCGCAACAGGCGGCCGGTCCCGGAGTGCTCGAGCAGGTCCGCGGTCCAGTGCTCGAGCTCGAAACGCTGACTGCTGTCGCTGAAGTAGATCGTTCCGTCGCTGGCCACCGCCGCGTTGTTGCACACCCGCAGGTTCTCCTGCCCGACCGGCACGAGCGTCTCGATGCCTCCGGTGACCGGATCGATCATGAGCAGTCCCTTGACGGCGTCGCACACCACGACCCGGCCGTCCGGATACGCCTCGAGCCCCAGCGGACGACCCTGGGTGTCGGCAACCACCTCGATCTGCCAGCCGTCCATGCTGATCTTCACGATCCGGCCGTCATCGAGTCCGGTGAGCAGAGAGTCGCCGAGGAACAGCACGTCCTCCGGGCCGCTACCCGGAACCGGCAGCACGTTCAGCAGCGGCAGGTTGGACGTGGGCTCGGGTTCGGTCGACTTCGGGGGCTCCCACTTGACCGGTCTGATCGACGGTTTACTCATGCGGCCATTGTGGTCCGTCGCCGCTTACCGGTGGGCACTTTCGCGGATCCACCGTGACCGGTCGGCTCAGGCCAGCCGCGGTGCCCGCAACTTCACCACCATCGCTTCCATCGCCAGTTGCGGCGCGACATTCATGCTCAACGCCTGTCGGGCATCGCGGATGGCGGTGATCCTCAGCAGGGTGTCGGCGGCCTCGCTCTCGTCGGCCATGCGCTCGAGGTCCGGCCGCATCTCCTCGTTGACGAGTTCGACCGGCGCTTCGTGCTGCAGCACCAACACATCTCGGAACCAGGCCAGCAGGTCCACGAGCACCCGGTCCAGTTCGTCGCGCACGGTGCGCGAACGCCTGGCGGCCTGCCGGTCCTCGAGCTCCTTGAGTGCGGACTTCGTCACCCGCTTGAGGCCCTTTCCCTCGGCCCCGGCACCGAGCGCCAGCAGCATGTCGGCCCGTTCCGTCTCGTCGCGTTCGGCGAGCAGGGCCTCAGCATCGGCCTTCGCGGCGGCCACGATGTTCCCGGCCGCCGCCATGCAACTTGCCAGGTCCGACAGATCTCTCATCATCACCAGCACGTCATGCCGGCGGTTGCGCACGGATTCGATCGTGGCCAGTGCCCGCGCCCGTCCGATGTGTCCCATCGAGGCACGGGCGGCGAAAGCGGCCGTCCCCGCATCCACCCCCTGCGACTGCAGGAAGCCCGCGACAGCGTCGGTGGCCGGAGTGCGTAGACCCACGACCTGACACCGAGACCGCACGGTCGGCAGGAGGTCCTCCACGCTCGGTGCGCACAGCAGCCACACTGTGCGGCTGGCCGGCTCCTCGATGCTCTTGAGAAGCACGTTGTTCGCCGACTCGGTCAGGCGGTCCGCGTCCTCCATCACGATCACGTGCCAGCGTCCCCGGGTCGGTGCCATGTCTGCCCGGGCGACCAGGGCCCGCGCTTCCTCGGTCTTGTACGACAAGCCCTCAGGGCGCACGACCTCGACGTCAGGGTGGTTGCCGGCCAGCACGGACACACAGTCCTGACAGACCCCACACCCGCCGTTCGGACACACCAAGGCGGCCCCGAACGCGGTGGCGGCGTTGGAACGGCCCGAACCCGGCGGGCCGATGAACAGCCATGCGTGCGTCATCGTCGGCCCCGCCGGTTCCCGCGCCGCATCGGCGACCGCGTCCTGCAGCACCTCCACCGCGTGGTCCTGGCCGACCAGCGAGGCGAACACACTCACCGCCACGGCTCTGGCACCGCTTCCCAAACCGCCCGGGCGACGTCGTCAACCCCCGGGGAGGCGTCGATGACCGCGTATCGATGGGCAGCCCGGGATGCCAGGTCGAGCAGGCCCCGGCGCACCCGCGCCTGGAACAGTTCTCCCTCGTTCTCCATGCGGTCGACCTCGCCGTCGCGCTGCGACGACGTACCCACCGGGAGGTCGAGCATGATCGTGAGGTCGGGGACGAGGTCGTCGGTGCCCCAGAGGTTGATCTGTTCCACTTCGCCCACACCAAGGCCACGCGCCACACCCTGGTACGCCAGCGAGGAGTCGACGAAACGGTCGGAGATGACCACGGCACCTCGCTCGAGCGCGGGCCGGATCGTGCGCTCCACATGATCGGCTCGGGCCGCCGCGAACAGCAGCGCCTCACACCGCGCGGACATCTGCACGTCATCGGCGAGCAGCAGGACACGGATCGCCTCGGCCACGGGTGTGCCGCCCGGCTCGCGGGTCACCACGACCTCGTGCTTCTCGCCGAGCCGTTCGGCGAGCAATTGCAGTTGCGTGGTCTTCCCCGAGCGGTCAACACCCTCGAACGCGATGAACAAGCCCCTCACAAGGCCCAACCCTCTCACGCCGGGCCCAGTTGCGGGCACCGCCCGTCGACGACGTCCGCCTCGGGATGAGCGCGGGCCCTGTGGCCAGTCAGGTCAGGCGCGGCCGGCCACCGACGTTGGAGAACGGCGGCCACCGACGTCTGGCAGCGTGACTCGGCCACCGACGTTGGAGAACGTGCACGAGGTTGGAGAACACACGCGTGGGACCTCCAACCTCGTGCACGTTCTCCAACCTCGTCGCGGGGGCGGTGGCGATCATCTGCACACCCGCCGGCCTGTGGGCAACGGCTGGTCTATCCACAGCGTCCGAACAAACCGGCCCGCGGCCGTCGATTCCCGGGAAGTTGGGGTGATGGAGCAGATTCGGGAACTGCGCGAACGCGGCGCGACCGCCGCGGAGGTCCAGCGCGTACGCCGACAGATGAGTCCTCTCACCTGGGGCGCGTATGCCGAGCGCGGGTTGGAACAGCAGGCCCGCTACCTGCTCAAATGTCGAGCGGTCCTCAGGCGCCTGCAACCATCGGCCGCTCTCGCCGGGCCATCGGCTGCAGCGGCGTGGGAACTGCCCATCCCAGGAAGACCGCCCGACCAGGTCTACGTCCGCAACATCCCCCGCGGCACCTACGCCCGTGACGTTCGCGTGCTGCCGGAGGCCCCGACCCAATTGCTGGGAGACCTTCGGGTGACCTCGCCTTCGTGGACGGCCGTTGACTGCGCCAGGCTGTTGTCCTCCCGTGACGGTCTGATCGTCGCCGATGCGGTGTTGGCCGGAAGTCTGTGCAGCACCGACGAGTTGGTGGCCGCGACGCAAGCCA
Organism: uncultured Actinomycetota bacterium; assembly: GCA_963769435.1. GTDB lineage: Bacteria > Actinomycetota > Actinomycetes > S36-B12 > UBA10799 > JADKAV01. The sequence continues at coordinate 1,943,809 of CAVYLN010000002.1, read as the reverse complement.
TCAAGGGCCGACCTGGCGCTGCCCACGCACGCTGGGTCTGCGCGAACGCCGACCCGCTCTCAGAATCTCCGGGCGAGACCTGGACGCGCAGTCTCGTGCGACAACTCGGCTACGACGTTCGCAGCCAGGCCTTCGTCACCGATGGGCGTAGGGAGGCCTGGCTCGACCTGCTGCTGGACGACGGACGCACCGCGATCGAATTCGACGGATTGATCAAGTACAAGAAGCGGGGCCTCGCCAAGGTGATCCAGGAACGCCTGCGTGACGGTGACCTGGAAGCGATCGGCTACAACCTTCTGCACGTGATCTGGCAACAACTCTCCGATCCGCAGCAACTGGACCGCCGACTGCGGTTCGCCGGCGTCGTCCCGACCCGACGGCCACGCCTTCTGACATGGTGACTCGGCCACCGACGTTGGAGAACGTGCACGAGGTTGGAGAACACACGCGTGGGACCTCCAACCTCGTGAACGTCCTCCAACCTGCGTCGCAGGCTCGCGTCAGGAGCCAGCGCCTACTTGCGGGAGGTCGCCTTCTTGCGGGCCGTCTTCTTCGGCGCGGGGCCCTTGGCGCGGCGCTCACTGATGAGGTCGCTGGCCCGCTCGAGGGTGATGGTCAACGGATCGTCGGCGACCCGCAGAGAGGCGTTGATCTCACCGTCGGTGACGTACGGGCCGAAGCGGCCGTCCTTGAGCTCGATCTTCTTGCCGGAGATCGGGTCCGTGCCGATCTCCTTGCCGGGCTGGGCCTCCTGGCGGCCACGGCCGCGCTTGGGCTGGGCGAACAGCGCCAGCGCCTCCTCGACCGTGCAGGTGAAGATGCTGGCCTCGTCCGGCAGCGACCGGGAGTCCTTCCCATGCGTCAGGTAAGGACCGTAACGGCCGTTCTGCGCCATGATCGGTTCGCCGTCCTCCGGGTGTTTGCCCACCTCGCGCGGCAGGGACAGCAGCCGCAGGGCGTCCTCAAGTGTCACGGTGGTCGGATCCATGTCCTTGAAAAGGCTCGCCGTGCGTGGTTTGACGGTCTTGCGGGGCTTCTTCGCGCCTTCAGGAAGTTCCGGCAGGATCTCCATGACGTACGGGCCGAAACGTCCCGACTTCGTCACGATCTCGTGGCCGGTCTCCGGGTCCGCACCCAGCACTCGCTCCTCCTTGGGCGCGTTCAGAAGTTCCACAGCGACTTCCGCGGTCAGTTCGTCCGGCGGCATGTCGGCCGGCACGTTGGCGCGTTTGTCCCCTTGTTCCAGGTACGGGCCGTACTTGCCCGACCCGCAGCGCGATCTCGTCACCGATGGGGAAGGTCGAGTTCTCCCGCGGGTCGATCTCCGGGAGCCTCTCGATCATCGGGTGCAGGCCGCTGAACCGCCCGCCCGAAGGATCGTCCCCGCCGAAGTAGAAGGTCCCCAGCACCACCGATCGGGACTCGTCACCCTTGGCCACGACGTCGAGGATCTCCTCGAGCCGGGCGGTGAACCCGTAGTCGACCAGCGAGCCGAAGTGGTCCTCGAGGAGCCGCACCACCGCGAACGCCAGCCACGCGGGAACCAGCGCGGACCCCCGCTTGAACACATACCCGCGGTCCAGCAGCGTGCCGATGATCGCCGACCACGTCGACGGCCGGCCGATGCCGCGCTCCTCCAGAGCCTTGAGCAGCGACGCCTCGGTGTAGCGGGCGGGCGGCTTCGTGCTGTGGTCCTCGGCGGTCAGTGCCCGGATGGTCACCGCGTCGCCCTGCGCCAGGTGCGGCAAGCCGGCGCTGCTCGTTGGCGGCGTCGTCGTCGCGGCTCTCCTCGTAGGCGGCCAGGAAGCCCGGGAACGTCACCACGGTGCCGCTCGCCGTGAACAGAGTGTCCGTGCCGTCGGCGGTGGTGGCGGCCAGTCGCAGGGTGGTCGTCGCGATCTTGGCGTCGGCCATCTGCGAGGCGACGGTGCGCTTCCACACCAGGTCGTACAGGGCCATCTCGTCGGGGTTGAGTTCCTGGGCGACTTGCCCGGGTGTGCGGAAGGAGTCACCCGCGGGCCGGATCGCCTCGTGCGCCTCCTGCGCGTTCTTCACCTTGCGCTCGTACAGCCGCGGCTGTGCCGACACGTGGTCGTCGCCGTACAGCGATCGGGCCTGGGCGCGGGCCGCATTGAGCGCGGTGTTGGACAGCGTTGTCGAGTCCGTACGCATGTAGGTGATGTAGCCGCGCTCGTAGAGGCCCTGCGCGACGCGCATGGTCCGCTGACCGCCCCAGCGGAGTTTGCGGGAGGCCTCCTGCTGCAGCGTCGAGGTCATGAACGGCGGCGACGGCCGGCGGGTACCGGGCTTCTCCTCCACCGTGTCCACAGTCATGGTCGCATCCGACAGCCCCGCGACGATCGCCTCCGCGGCTGCCAGATCCAGATGCCGGACATCGGCCTTCTTCAACTGGCCACGGTCGTCGAAGGAATCCCCACGCGCGATCCGCTGACCCTCGACATGGGTCAGGGTGGCGGTGAAACTTCCCGGGTCCAGCAGCGCCTCGACATCCGCGTAGCCGGCCCTGACGAATGCCATCCGCTCGCGTTCCCGGTCCACCACCAGCCGTAGCGCGACCGACTGCACGCGGCCCGCGGACAACCTCGGCATGACCTTCTTCCACAGCACCGGGGAGACCTCGTAGCCGTAGAGCCGGTCCAGGATCCGACGGGTCTCCTGCGCGTCGACGAGGTCCTTGTCGAGGTCGCGGGTCTCGGCCAGGGCCCGCTGGATGGCCTCGCGGGTGATCTCGTGGAACACCATCCGCTTGACCGGCACCTTGGGCTTGAGCACCTCGAGCAGGTGCCAGGCGATCGCCTCGCCCTCGCGGTCCTCATCAGTGGCCAGCAGCAACTCGTCGGCGTCGGCGAGTTTGTCCTTGAGTTCCTTGACGCGGGCCCGCTTGTCGGCGTTCACCACGTAGATCGGCGCGAAGTTGTTCTCGATGTCCACCCCGAGCCGGGACCAGGGCTCGGACTTGTACTTCGCGGGGATGTCCGCGGCCTTGTCCGGCAGATCCCGGATGTGCCCGACACTGGCCGTGACCTCGAAGCCGTCGCCGAGGTAGCTCTGGATCGTCTTCGCTTTGGCGGGCGACTCGACGATCACGAGGCGACGTGGGGTATTGGGCATGGTGTCCTTCCGGGTTTCGTCCCCATGATGCGGGTACGAATGGGCACAGTACGACGCCGGGGGTGACTTGCGCCAGTCCTGGAGCACCCGATTCCGGGGCCCGACGCGCTCTCAAGGCCGCCGGACGAGGTCTGTCCTGACCCGTTCTGTGGGTTCTGCCCGCTGCCGCGAGCGGAGTGCGAGGCATGCCCGCAATCGGGTCCCGCCGGCTACCGGTTCGGCGTGAACACCTCGCTGAAGACCGCTTTCAGAAGGACCTCGACCAACGGCGCCGGGGACGCCTCCAGCAGCGCGTTGACCCCGGCCATCTCCTCGGGCAGTTCGACCGGACCCCCCTGACCCTTGAAGCCGGCGATCGTCATCAGCCCGTCGATCGTCGCGGGGTCGAGGGCGTCGACGTCGATGCTCGCAGCGGCTGCGGCCAGTTGCGGGTCGGGGTCGGCGCGCCCTTTGCCGGTCGCGGCGGCGGTCGCCTCGGCGAGCACGGCGAGCAACTCGTCGGCACGGTCTGCGATCCCGGCCGCCACGGTCAGGTGGATGTTGGTCGGGCCTCCCTGGCGGGCCGGTTGCACCTGCAGCGACCAACCCAGGCGGTGCGCCTCATCCGACACGATGCGTACGTCCGGTCCCTCCGGAGCGCCGGTGTCGCCCACGGCGACCAGCGCCACCTCGGGAGGGACCACGACCCGCAGCCCGGGGATCTCCGAAACGCCGTCCGCGATCCGCAGCGCCCCGGCACGCGACTTCAGTGCCAACTCCCGCAGGCCCTCTCTACCCAACAGGTGCAGGACCGCCCACGCGGCAGCAGCCGGCGCCACCGAGCGGCTCGACAGCAGCGTGTTGTTGATCAGCGGATAGCCGGGCCAGGCCGCATCCGCGAAGTAGTGGTACGCCCGCAGGTCCGGGTTCGCCGACAGCAGGATCGAGACACCCTTGGGCGCGTAACCGTACTTGTGCAGGTCCATGGACGCCGACGTCACGCCAGGGATGCTCATGTCCACCGGCTCGCGGCCCTCGTCCTCGAGGATGAAGGGCAGCGCCCAGCCACCGATGCACAGATCCAGGTGGCACAGGATGTCCCGTTCGGCAGCGGCCGCGGCCACCTCCCGAGCAGGGTCGATGACGCCGTGGGCATAACTCGGCGCGGAGACCACGACCAGCGCGGTCCGTTCCGACATCGCCGCGATCATGGCGTCCGCGTCGGCCTTGAAGTCCGCGTCGATCGGGATGTCCACGATCTCGACGTCGAACAGCCACGCACCCTTGCGGAACGCCGAGTGGGCCGTCACCGGCAGCAGCATCTGCGGTCGGCCCTGCCCACCGCGTTTGCGGTAGCGCTCGCGTGCGCCCAGCACCGCCAGCATGCAGGACTCGGTACCACCGCTGGTCACCGTGCCGACAGCCTCCGGGCCGCCGCCGTGCAGATTCAGCGCCGCACCGACCAGGTCGTTCTCGATCGCCGAGATCGACGGGAACGCGGTGGGGTCCAGACCGTTGCGGCCCCAGGCCGTGGCCGCAGCGGCGGTGGCCACGTCGTGCAACTGCTCGTTGCCCGACTCGAAGTGGTAACTCGTGGCTTTCGTGTAGTCGAGGTCCATGGCGCGTAGTTCGCCGAGCGCCGCCATGATCTCGTCGGCCGGCAGCCCCTGGTCAGGTAGCGGGGGAAGTGTCATGCGAACCTCGCAATTCGTCGAGTCGGGTTTCTGTCAGGTCGTAGCGCAGGAGGGTGGGCAGGCTCAGAAGGAGCATCGCGGCGGGGAACAGGGAGAACGACAGCACGATCCCCGTCAACGCACTCCCGGGCTGGGTCACGGTCTCGTCCCCGGCACTGGAGATGAAGCCGGTCGCCGCCAGGATCAGGCCCACCACCGCGGGTCCGAGGGCCAGCGATACGGTCTCGGCAGCCGCCCAGACCCCGGTGAACACGCCCGCGCGCTGCTGTCCGTGGACCGCGGCATCGGCTGCGACGGTGTCGGGGAGCATGGCCAGCGGGAACATCTGCATGCCCGCGTAGGCGACGCCGACCATGGCCACCAGCAGGTAGATCGCGACGTCCGGCAGGCTGCGTGAGAAGAACAGGCCCACGGCCGCGGTGACGAAGATGGCGCTGGCCAGCAGGAACCCCCGGTGCTTGCCGAAACTCTTGGAGAGCCATCGACCACAACGGCATCACGACCACCGCGGGCGCGACCAGACAGACGAACAGCAGAGTCTGCTGCAACTCGCCCCCGCCGAGGATGTAGGTCGCCAGATAGGGAACCGCCGCGAGCATCGCTCCGACACCGAGGGCCTGCGCGACGAAGGTCAGCATCAGCAGGAGGAACCAGCGGTTCTGTCGCACCGCCGCGAAACGTTCGGCCACCGTCGGCTCACTCTCGGCCTGGGTGTAGGACCGTGTCCTGCGGATCATGGCCCAGCAGATCACCGTGGAGACCACCAGCAGGAGCCCGACGACCACTCCCATCCCGGCGTAGCCCGAGCGTCCGGACCCGAACGCATTGACCAGGATCGGGGCACCAGCGCCGAACAACAGGATCGACAGCGTGAGGAACACGATCCGGATGCTCATGATCCGGGTGCGCTCCTTGTAGTCGTCGGTGAACTCCGCCGGCATCGCCAGGTACGTGACCTGGAACGTCGCGAACCCTGTGACCGCGAACAGGAAGAACACCCCGACCCACAGCGCGGCGGCGTTGCCCTCGAGGAACGCCGGCGCGCCGAACGTCAGCGCGAACATCGGGCCGATGATGATGCCGCCGACAAGTAGCCACTTGGCGCGCGAGCCATGTCGCAGCATCGTCTTGTCGGAAAGGCTGCCCATCACCGGCGCGATGATCACGTCCCACGCTTTCGGCAGGAACACCACCAAGCTCGCGATCGCTGCTGCGACGCCGAGGACGTCGGTCAGGTAGAAGAGCAGCACCAGGCCCGGAACAGTCGCGAAGCCGCCCGTTCCGAACGACCCGAAGGCGTACCCGAAACGCTGGCTGCCTGTGAGTCGCTGAGACATGCGCCCCAGTATTGTCCGATCACTTGGGCGATGCCCGGTGTTCGTGCGGATCGCCGGGGCGAACCCGGGGGCGGGTAACAGGACCGCGCGAGGTGGGCCGGGGCCCAGGTCAGCCGCCAGCGAGGTTGGGTCTGCGGCTAGGGCCCAGGTCAGCCGCCAGCGAGGTTGGGTCTGCGGCTAGGGGCCCAGGTCTGCCGCCAGCGAGGTTGGAGGTTGTTCACCGCGTTGGAGAACACACGCGTGTGTTCTCCAACCTCGTGCACAACCTCCAACGTCGTGCAGAACGGCCGCAGCTCTCAACGCCGAAGCCGCCTGCAGGCGACGGTTCAGGCCGCGGCCTCACGGCCGAAGTCGGACTCCAGTGCCGCCGTGACGATCGTGTCGATGTAGGCCATGACGGCCGGACAGCGGACTCCGGCCGGCCCCAGAAAGCGGTCGGCTTGCTCCGTGTCGAACTGCAGACGCAGCTCCAGATACGGTCGATAGACCAGACCAGCCTGCAGTGTCTGCTTGAGCCGTCGGTTGGGGACGAGCATCAGCGCGGGGCGCACGACCTGCCGGAAGATCACCGGCGGAACCCGGATCGGGGCACGCCGCGAGAGCAGCGCGAAGATCCGCGGGAACATCTCTCCGATCGTGGTGTCGCGTCCGGGCCCGGCCGCCAGGTGGAACGTCCGACCGATCGTGGTGGGGTCCGCGCCGAGCGACACGATGGCGTCGGCGACGAAATCCACCGGGACCACATCGAGTCGGCAGTCCGGGTCGTAGGGGATCACCGGCAGCCATCCCCGCGCGATCACCTTGAGCGGCCAGTACAGCACCTTCCACGCCCCGGTCCGCCCGGTCCTTGAATCCCCCACCACGATCGACGGCCGATGGACTGCGATCGGCAGGTCCGGCATCGCCGCGCGCAGGAGCAGTTCGGCCTCGTACTTGGTCTGCTCGTACGTGTTGTGGAAACCCGCGTCGTGCTCCAGATCGGTCTCCAGGATCAGGCCGGTGCGCTTGCCTGCCACGTAGCAGGTGGACACCGCATCGATGCGCTGCAGTCGCGGCATCCCACGACAGGCGGCCAGCAGGTTCGCTGTCCCTTCGACGTTGATGCGGCGCGCCTGCTCGAGGGGCAGGTCGAAGGAGACCGTCGCGGCGCAGTGGACGACGTGGGTCACACCGTCGAGTTCCCCAGGATCGAGCCCGAGGCCGGGCAGGGTCACGTCTCCGGCGACCGCACGAACCCGATCGTCATCGATGCCGAGCCCTTCGAGCAGCACCGTGAGCCGCTGTGCTGCGTCCATCTCGGCGGAACCTCGCACGAGGCACAGGATCTCGTCGAACCCCGCGTCGCGGACCTCCCGCCGCAGGACCTCCCGGCCCACCATCCCGGTGGCACCGGTGAGCAGCAGCGTACGGCTCACAACCGGGAGCCGATCCCCGCCACCAGACGGTCGAGCGCCTCTGGGCTCTGTTGCAGGAACAGCGATGGCTCGACCAGTTCGAGTTCGGCCACCAGCGGTCGGTCGTGGTCGTCGCGGATGAGGTCGATGCGGGCGTACAGCAACTCGTGGGGGATGTCAGCGACGACCGTCAGCGCGAGTTCACGTTCAGCGTCGGCCGACGGCAGAGCGTCGGAGACCTGCTCCGGCGGCGTCACCGAGACGTGGGCTCTTGCGGATGGCGTGTGTGAACTCGCCGTCGATCCAGATCAGCGACCGCTCACCGTAATCCTCCACGGACTGCATGTACGGCTGCACCATCACCTCGCGGTCGTCGCAAAGTCGCTGCCAGAAGGCGAGCGCGTCCGGCGCCTGCGGATCCGTGATTCGATCGGTGAGGAAAGAGCCCGCCCCCACCACCGGCTTGGCCACCACATCGTTCCAGCCCCGGTCCGCCATCAGATCGGCCAGGTCGAGTTCCTCACCCACGCCCAGCCACGCGGTGGGGACCACCGGCACCCCTTGTCGGGCCAGTTGCCGCAGATAGCCCTTGTGCGTGTTCCAGTGGACGACCTCCACCGGGTTGAACAGGGTCGTTGCGGTGCCGGCCCGGACGGCCCAGCCCAGGAAGTCGTCCAGGCGGTCGATGTAGTTCCACGCCGACCGCAACACCGCAATGCCGGAACTCCGACCAGTCCACCGCGTCGTCGTCCCAGGCCGCAAGCGTCGCCGGGATCCCGGCCGCGTCCAGCGCATCGAGCAGCAACTCCTCGTCGGGGTCGTCCTCGGGCTTCTGCACACAGGTCACGATGGCTACGCTCACTCAGCCACTTTCGCGCACCCGCGGGCTGCGTCGCAATCGGGCCGATGGACACTGCACGTGCTCGATGAACGGCCCCCTACCCGGGTGTGCAGCCGCACGTCGGCACCGGAAACACCGCGGCCCCCGCCCGGACGAACCGGTACGGGGGCCGCGAGGCATGTGCGTCAGGTCAGGACGCGGAAGCGGACTCCGCCTCGGCCTGCACCGCGATCGGACGCCGCTTGCTGATGATCACGGCGCCAACCACGATCGCCAGCGCACCCAGCGAGATCGCCCAGCCGATGGCGGAGTTGCCATCGAGCTTGACCGAGACGACCGCCGGAGCGATCAGCAGCGCAACCAGGTTCATCACCTTGAGCAACGGGTTGATCGCCGGGCCGGCGGTGTCCTTGAACGGGTCACCCACGGTGTCACCGATGACTGTCGCCTCATGTGCCGGCGAGCCCTTGCCCCCGAAGTTGCCGTCCTCGACGAACTTCTTGGCGTTGTCCCAGGCTCCACCGGAGTTGGCCAGGAAGACCGCCATGAGGGTACCCGTCGCGATGGTGCCGGCCAGGAAGGAGCCAAGCGCTCCGACGCCCAGACCGAAACCGACCGCCACCGGGGTCAGGATCGCCAACAGACCAGGAGTGCTCAACTCACGCAGCGAGTCGCGCGTGCAGATGTCGACCACCTTGCCGTACTCCGGCTTCTCGGTGCCCTCCATGATCCCGGGGTGCTCCCGGAACTGGCGGCGCACCTCGAAGATGATCGCCCCGGCGGCACGGGCCACCGCGTTGATCGCGAGTCCGGAGAACAGGAAGACCACGGCCGCACCGATCAGCAGACCCACCAGGTTGCGGGGGTTGGACACGTCGAGCACGCCGAGGTACTGCGGAGCCTCCAGCGCGGAGAGTTCGCTCAGGGCGCCCCCCGCTGCTGTGGTGACCGCGTCTCGGAAAGCACCGAACAAAGCGGTCGCCGCCAGCACCGCAGTCGCGATCGCAATGCCCTTGGTGATCGCCTTGGTGCTGTTGCCCACTGCGTCCAGGCTGGTGAGCACCGCAGCGCCTTCGCCCTCCACGTCACCGGACATCTCCGCGATGCCCTGTGCGTTGTCGGAGACGGGGCCGAAGGTGTCCATCGCCACGATCACACCAACGGTGGTGAGCAGACCGGTGCCGGCCATCGCCACGGCGAACAGGCTCAGCGTGATCGATCCGGAACCCAGCAGGAAGGCGCCGTACACGGCCGCACCGATGAGCAGTGCCGAGTAGACCGCCGACTCCAGACCCAGCGAAATACCGGACAGGATGACCGTGGCGGGACCCGTCAGCGAGGTGCGCGACACGTCGTCGACCGGCTTGCGGTTGGTCTCGGTGAAGTATCCGGTCAGTTGCTGGATGGCCGCGGCCAGGACGATGCCGATCAGCACAGCGCCGATCACGACGAAGCGGGGGTTGATCACCTCAAGGGTGGTGACATCCAGCGCGAGCCGTCCACGCACCAACTCGAAGTCGGTGAGCTTCAGGAACCGGTCGGGCAGCCACAGGAAGGCCGCGATGGTGACCAGGATCGCGGAGGCGATCGCGGAGATGAAGAACCCTCGGTTGATCGCGCTCATGCCGGAACGGTCACCTTGGCGCGGGGCCACGGCGAAGATCCCGATGATGGCGGTCAGCACGCCGATCGCCGGGACCACCAACGGGATGACCAGGCCGAGGCTGCCGAGCGCCGCCTGGCCGAGGATCAGTGCTGCGACCAGGGTCACCGCGTAGGACTCGAACAGGTCCGCGGCCATGCCGGCGCAGTCACCGACGTTGTCACCGACGTTGTCGGCGATCGTCGCGGCGTTGCGGGGGTCGTCCTCGGGGATACCCTGCTCCACCTTGCCGACGAGGTCTGCTCCAACGTCCGCGGCCTTGGTGAAGATACCGCCGCCGACACGCATGAACATGGCCAGAAGGGCCGCGCCGAAGCCGAAGCCTTCCAGGACCTTGGGCGCCTCGCCCTTGTAGACGAGCACCACGATCGCGGCTCCGAGCAGACCCAGACCGACGGTGAACATACCCGCCACGCCTCCGGTACGGAAGGCGATCCGCATCGCCTTGGGCTCGCCGCTCTTGCCCTCGCGGGCCGCCGCGGCGACACGCACGTTCGCACGCACGGCCAGCCACATCCCGACATAGCCGGTCACCGCGGAGAAGACGGCACCGACCAGGAAGAAGATGGAGCGGCCGATCCGCTCACTGGTGGTGTTTGCGGGAAGCAAGAAGAGCACGAAGAAGACGACCACTGCGAAGATGCTCAGCGTCTTGAACTGCCTGCTCAGGTAGGCCGAAGCGCCCTCCTGGATGGCGGCAGCGATGCTCTTCATGTTGTCGGTGCCTTCGTCGGCAGCGAGGACCTCGCGGACGAGCAGCCCAGCCACGACCAACGCCACGAGCGCGACAAGCGCTACGACGATGACTGTGGTGAAACTGCCGCCGGTCAAGGTCACTTCGCTGACTGCGAGAGTGCCTGCTGACATGTGTTTTTACTCCTCGGATTCAATGCGGACGCCGGTCAGGAACCCCCCTGCTCCGGTGCCGAGTTGGTGCCGGACCCTCCCAGGACCGACCGATGAGCGCGAGTCTACCTGTGGGTAACTTACTTCCCGTTTACAGGTGCCGGACGTGTCCGCCGATGGCCCGGTCACCGTTCTCAACGCGTGCCGGGGCACCCGTGCTCTGCCCCGACGGGGACCCGCGGTGTCAGAGTGCCCAGGACATGCTCAGAACCTGGCCCCCACCCGGGAGCGGATCGACGTGTGCGTCCGGGACCAGACCGGTGATCACCGCCATCGCGAGGCCGGATTCGTCGTCGCCGGCGTCCCGCGCCGCATCGGAGACCTCCACCCGAAGCCCTGGGGGCTCCTCGATCATGCGCATCGTCACGGGCTCTCCGGATGCGGTTCGCGTGTGCCGCTGGACCGCCCGACCAACGGCCTCCCCGACCGCCAGTCGGACCTCCTCCACCTCCTCGTCGTGCAGACCCAGCCGGCGCGCCGCCGCGCACGCCACCATGCGAGCGATACGCACATGGTCCGTGCGGGGCGGAATGGTCAGCGTGCTCTCCGGCATCAGCCGACCGCTTCGTCCACCGTCGCGAACAGGCCCACCTGCTGATCCACCCCGGTGAGTGTGAAGACCTTCGTGATCCGGTCGCTGGCACTGACCACTCGAAGTTCCCCTTCGGTGGCACGCAGTGCGGCCACGGTGGAGACGATCACGGACAGGCCGGTGGAGTCCATGAACTCGACGCCGCTGAGGTCCACGACGAGCAGTCCGGGCCGGGTCTGGATCGCGGCGTCCAACTCGGCCTGCAGAGCGGGCGCCGTGTGGAGGTCGAGTTCACCCACAGCCCGCACCACCGTCGCGTTCCCGACTGGCTCCGTGCTCACCTGCAAGTGCATTCTCCGGCCTCCTGCGTCTTAGCAACTCTGACACTTCTATCCGACATCTCTACCCAACATCCACCGACAATCTGCCAGACCATCGCACCCACCGCGTGCGAAAGCCTAGTCGGGCGGACCCGCACGGGCCAACCCCGTGACGGTGATACGTCGATCGCGCGAGTAGCACGATGTCGGTCTCGGCGCGCACGAGGAAGTCCGATCCGCGGGGTTCACACGACACCCGCGAAGCGCCGTTGGCGGAGCCCACGGCTGCCGCGGGCTCGCACTGGCCGGCTCCCGCAGCCGCGAGCGCCGCGAGATCCGCCGCGGCGGCGGTCCGGGCACGCGCCACCCCGATCCGGACGACCTGGAGCGCGAGGCCCGCGGCCATGATCATGACCGCCAGGAGTGCGACCAGCAGCACCGTGGCGGCCCCCGAGTCCGCAGAAGGTCTCACACGGGCGGTCATCGGGGCTCCGCGGGCGATGTCGCTTCGGCACGCACGGTGAAGCCCGGCAGCAACCCCTGACCGCCGACCCACTGCGTGACCTCGAACACCACAAGGTCCGTGGATCGTTCGATGCGCAGGTCCGCGTCCGGCACGATCACTGCCACCTGCTGCCTGGCCACGGCATCGGTCTCCCCACGTGCGAGCAGTCGGGCACCCGTCCTGGCGGCCTCGACGACCTGAACCTGGGTGGCCCCCACCCCGATCAGCGCCACGAGACTGAGCACCATCGGCACCACCGCCAGCAGACCGATGGCGAACTCGGCGGTCACCATCCCCCGGCAGTCCCTCGCAGAAGCCCACGTGAGCGCTCCGGTCGAGGTGCGTGTGCGGTGGTGCAGTCCCGCTGCACCACCGCCGCGCACAGGCCCGTCTCTCACAGGATGAACGAGAAGGCCTTCTGGATGACCTCCCACAGGACCTCTTGAACGTCCGGCGAACTGAGCAACTTGACCAGGATTCCTCCGAAGCCGGCCGCCGCCACGGTACCGACCGCGTACTCCGCGGTGGACATGCCGTCCTCAGACTCAAGACGCTGGATCACAGCCTCCATTGACTACCTCCTTGATGGGTTGCACCTCCCCGATCGGGGTGGTGCAACCCACAGTGCGCCGGATCCGGGGCGGCCATCGTTGTCCGGAAGTGATCTGTGGATACCGCGGCCAGCGTCCACAGGGTGACTGCCGGCTTCGGCCCGTGCCGGCGGGCGGAGGCCTTCAGAAGAGGCCCCGAACCATCGAACCCACGATCGGAACCACCGCGAGGAGAACGAACGCCGGAAGGAAACACAGACCGAGCGGTGCGACGGCTTTCACTCCGACGGCCCTGGCCCGGCGCTCCAGTTCCCCGGCACGCTCCACGCGCATCTGTTGGGCGCACGCGACCAGAGATCGGGTGAGGGCGCTGCCGGACTCCACGGACCGCAGCAGAACCCTGCCCGCCGGCGCCAGTGACGGCTCCGAGAGCAGTCCCGCGAACGTGTCCGCGTGTGAGGCGCCCATGGCATGGCGACCCGCGCAACGCCTCAATACATCCGCCACCGGGTCGCCGAACGCGTCTGCAACCACGCCGATCGCCGACCACAGAGGTGCTCCGGCCGAAAGACACGACGCCAGGCAATCCACCGCGTCCGGCGCCTGCCGCGCCAGAGCCTGCCGGCGGACAGAGTCATCGGCCGCGATCCGCCGAAGAAGCACCCGGGCACCGAACGCCACCCCGAGCCCGAGGGGCACAGCGAGCACTCCCCCGACCAGCAACGCGGCGCCAAGGCCGGCCATGGCGGCCGCGGCATCCTGGGCCGACACGTGACCGCCTTGCCGACGCCGCCCGCCAACCCTCATCGCGCTTCGACCGGGCATCGCCAGCCACAGGCCAACGGCCATGGCCACCAGCGGCACAACGCTCACAACTGAGCCTCGATGCCCGACACCAACCGCCGCATCCAGAGGATGCCCGCTGCCTCGAGGGCGAGGGCGGCGAGCAGACACCCCAGGCCCCAAGGGGTGCCCAGAAGGAAGCCGACCGGATCGGCTCCCATCAGCATCCCCATACCGACGCCAACCAGTGGCAGGACCGCGAGCACCTTCACCGTGCCGCGCGGACCGGCCAATTGGGCGGCTACCTCCCGCTGCAACCCCGCCGACTGCTCGGCCGCGTCGATCAGCCTGTCCAGGGCGCCCGCGAGTGCGGCGCCGGAGCCCTCCGACACCTGCCACAGCGCAGCCAGCGACAACAACAGCGGATGATCCCGGGATTGCTCCCGCAGAGCGGTTGGGACGTCGCCTCCCATCCGGCTCACGGCCAGCGCCTGCGCGCAGACAGCCGGGTCGCTGCTGCCGCGGACCGCCCGCTCGAAGGCCAGTCCGAGCGTGGCCCCGGCCTGCAGTTCGTCGCGCAGCGCGGCCATGACCTCCACCACCGCTGGGCCGGGCCGCCGCTGCGATGGACGCGGCAGCTTCCACTGAGGCAAGCGGCGACTCCGCAGCCGGCCACGGGCACTCCCCGGCATCAACACGAACAGTCCGAGTGCGATCAGTACCGCGCTGCTCATGCGACCAGCCGGTCACGCGCTGGACCGGAAACGAGTCCATGCTCTGCGAAAGTCAGTGCTGGGACGTTGCGCACCAGTCCGTCGCCGCCACGTTCCAGAACCCCGATCCCGGTCACCCGGCGAAGGCCCCCCGCGACGCGTGCGACGTGCACGACCGCGTGCAGTCCGGCCGCCACCTGGGCATGCAGACCATCGCGGTTGAGCCCGGCGGGCAGCGCCAGGGACTCCAGGCGCGCCGGGACATCCGAAGGCCCATTGGCGTGCACCGTGCCGCACCCTCCCTCGTGCCCGGTGTTCAGCGCGGCGAGCAGGTCGACCACCTCACCGCCGCGCACCTCTCCCACCACCACCCGGTCGGGGCGCATCCGCAGAGCCTGCCGCACCAGATCCCGCATCGTGACCGCACCCGAGCCCTCCGTGTTGGCAGGGCGCGACTCCAGGCGGACGACATGTGGGTGCTCCGGGTCGAGTTCCGCGGAATCCTCGACCACCACGATCCGATCGCGCGGATCAGCCACCGACAACAACGAGTTCAGCAGCGTCGTCTTCCCGGTGCCGGTGCCGCCACTGACCAGGAACGCAGCGCGTCCGGCCACCAGGCCGGCGAGCACCTCCACGGCGGCCTGGGGGATCATCCCCACCTCGACAAGACCCGCGAGGGTGAAGACCTGTTGGCGGGGGATCCGCAGCGACACACACGTACCCGACGGACTGACCGGGGGAAGCACCGCGTGCAGGCGGATGCCGCCCGGCAGCCTCGCATCGACGAAAGGCACGCTGTCGTCGAGCCTGCGACCCGCGCTACCCGCAAGCCGTTGGGCGAGTCGCCGCACCGCCGATTCATCGGGGAACCGCACGTCTGCGCGCTCGAGGCCCTGCCCGGCGTCGACCCACACCTCGTCGGGCGAGTTCACGAGGACGTCGGTCACACCGGGGCGGTTGACCAGGGGGTCGAGGGCTCCGAGGCCGGCGATCTCGGTTCGCAGGGATCGGACCAGGTCCACGATCGCCGCCTCCGGCAGCACGAGCCCCTCGGCGCGCAGCGCATCGGTCACGGAGACGGCGTTCGCCGTCCAGCCCTCGCTGGCCATCCGGCGTCGCACGCGCTCCACGAGGGCATCGCCAGGCCGGCTCACACCAACACCTCCTGCAGAATCCCCTGGCCGGCCCTCGCGAGGGGGGTGCGGGCCCGGTAGCCGGGCGGCTCACCCCGCTCGAGCCTCTCGTCCAACCGGCGGTCGGCGGCCATCGCTGCGAGTACCGGAAGACCCACCGCCTCAGCGATGTCCTGAGTCGTGAGACCGCCGGGATTCGGCCCACGCACGACGACCTCACACATCGACATCTCCTGGCGCTGGACCGCCCGTCGCGCAGCCTGCACGGCCCTGACGTCCGCCGGGACGATCATGAGGACCCGGTCGCAGCGGCCCAATGCCTCGCGCTGGAAGTCCGAACCCGACCGGCCCAGGTCAATCACGGTCAGCTCAGTGGACAGTCTGGCGGCGTCCACGACCGACCCGGACACCCCGGGCGGAAGTTCGGCAACGGCATCATCGGCCCATCCCAGAAGGCGGATTCCGTCCACGGTGCCGATCGTGTCCTGCAGGGAACGTGCCGGGATACGTCCAGCCCCGGCTCGAACCTGGTCCCAGGTGAGCCCATCGAACCGATCGATGCCCAGGACAACGGCAAGGCCGCACCCCCAGGGATCGAGATCGAACAAGTAGGGATTCAGGTGTCGTCGGGCTGCTGCCACCGCGAGCGCCGATGCGAACACGGAGGCACCGGCACCCCCTCGACACCCCGTCACACCGACCACCACGCCGGTCGCGCCCGTGCCGCCGGCCCGGTCGGCGAGTTCGGTCAACCACCCCTGCGGACCGGGAGGTTCGATGACCGCGTCGGCGCCGAGTTCCAGAGCACAACGCCAGGCGTCGGGCGCGGCATGGCCGAATACGACGACGTGCGACCGACGGGGCAGGTTCGCCGTGTGCAGAGTCGGCAGGATGTCGACGCCGATCACGACCGCGCGGGCACGGGTCCACCGCGCCGTCACGGATGCCGCGTCCCCGCACAGATCCACAGGAACCTCGCTGGCGGAGGCGAGCGCCACGAGGTGATCGGCCGCGTCGGGATCACCGCTGATCACCAGGACGTCCGACACGCCTCCAGCCTGGACACCGACGTCCGCGCAGCGATAGAGCGCACGTCGAATCTGTGGATTCCGAGAGGGTCCGAAAACGAGGGAAGGCTCCCGCAGGGGGGGATGCGGGAGCCTTCGGGCCGAAATTTGGGGGGGAAAGATCGGCCCCTCGCCCTTTCGGGCTCCTTTACTATCGCTCGATCGCTGGGGCGATGCAAGCGTTTGAGGCAAGGCTTGACTAACTATTGACAATCGGGGCCGATCGGCGGAACCGCTGGACGGTCGAACGGCCCAGTGTCGGGCAGGCTGTGCCACGATGACTTCGTGCCCTCACGCGCAGCCGCCTTCTTCGATCTGGACAAGACGATCCTGGCCAAATCCAGTTCGCTCGCCTTCGCCAAGCCGCTCTACGACGGCGGTCTGATCGGTCGCAGCGACGTTCTCAAGAGCGCGTACGCACAACTGGTGTACCTCACCTCGGGTGCCGATCACGACCAGATGGAACGGATGCGGGTGTACCTCTCACAACTCAGCGCCGGCTGGGACGTGGATCAGGTCAAGTCCGTCGTCGCCCAGACGCTCGACGAGATCGTCGACCCGATCGTCTACCACGAGGCCGTCAAGCTCATCGATGAGCACCACGCCGCCGGACGCGACGTCATCATCATCTCCTCCTCCGGCACCGAGATCGTGGAACCCATCGGCGCCCGGCTCGGCGTCGACAAGGCCATCGGCACCCAGATGGTGATCGAGGAGGGCAAGTACACCGGCGAGGTCCTCTTCTACGCCTACGGTCCTGGCAAGGCCGATGCCATGCGGGCGCTGGCCCAGGACGAGGGCTACGACCTCGCGGAGTCCTACGCCTACAGCGACTCCTACACGGACCTCCCGATGCTCGAGGTCGTCGGCCACCCCTTCGCCGTCAACCCCGACGAGCAACTGCGCCGGGTCGCCCGGGAACGGGTCTGGCCGGTGCTGGAATTCGCGAAGCCGCAGGCCATGCAGGTCACGATCAGCCGCGAGCAGAAGGCGGCCGCAGCCTCCGCGGCCGGAGCGGTGGCCCTCGGTCTGGCCTGGTACACGCGCTACCGCCGGGGCCGCTGAGCCCGCGCGCTGCGGCTAGCCCAGGCGCAGCCGCAGGGGCATCCCGCTCGTCGCCGGATCGCCGACGTGCGCGTGGCCAGCACCTGGTGCAACTGGATGCGGTTGCGGGTGAAACCCCATTGGGACGCGGCCAGATACAGCCGCCACACCCGCGCCTTGCGCAGACCCACCTCCTGTACCGCCTCGTCCCAGTGCCGCTCGAGATTCTCCAGCCACAGGCTCAGGGTCATGGCGTAGTGGATCCGCAGATTCTCCTCGTGCTGGACCTCGAGGCGCTGACGTTCGATCGCATCGACCAGGGTGCCCACATGGACCAGTTCGCCGTCAGGGAAGACGTAGCGGTTGATGAAACCGTTGCGCGTGTAGGTGCGTTCGGTCGGGTCGGTGCGGGTGATGCAGTGGTTGAGCAGCCGGCCGCCGTCAACCATGCGTGAACGCAGGAACCCGAAGTAGTCGGGGTAGTTGGCCTTGCCTATGTGCTCGGTCAGACCGATCGAGGCGATCCGGTCGAAGCCCGACTCGGGTACGGCCCGGTAGTCACTGTGGCGGATGTCGACGAGGCTGTCGAGCCCCGCCTCCGCAGCGGCACGCTGTCCCCACCGCGCCTGTTGTTCGGACAGCGTCACCGCGATGACCTCAACGCCGTAGTTGGCCGCTGCGTGCAGTGCGAAACCACCCCAGCCGCATCCCACGTCCAGCACCCGCATCCCCGCCTCCAGCCCCAGCTTCCGGCAGACGAGGTCGAACTTCTCCTCCTGCGCCTGCTCGAGGGTGGCGTCCGGCCTGGGGAACACCGCACAGGTGTAGGCCATGGTCGGGCCAAGTACCCACTCGTAGAACCGGTTCGACACGTCGTAGTGGTGTGAGATGACCTGGGCGTCGCGGCGGCGGCTGTGCTTGCCCCCGTTGATCCGCGCCTCCTCCGGTGGAGGTGGTGGTTTCTGCAGGAAGAAAGGAGCGAAATGGCGTGCCATGCGCGCCTTCTCCGCCCAGCTGATCTCCCTGACGGCAGCAGTGGCCAGCCGGTCGAAGGCCGTGTACAGGTCACCTGACACATCGAGGTCGCCGGCGACGTAGGCCCGTGCCACCCCGAGTTGTCCCGGCGCGCCGAGCAGCGCCGCGATGGCCCGCGGTGACTTCACCTCCAGCCGGACATCCGACCCGATCCGGCCACCCTTGCTGCCGTCGTATGCGATGAACTCGACATCCGTCTCCGGTCCTGCGAGCCGGTCGAACGCCTCCGCGATCCTCATCACGCCTCCCTGCATGTCTTGTCGTACAAATCCGAGAACCGGCCGGACGGGTCGTACCTCGCCTTCAGCGCGGTATACGAGTGGCCGCCGTAGATCTCGTAGAACTGCTCACGTGTGTAGAACGACGTCGAGTACAGCGACTTCCTGCCGTCGAGTTCGGCCACCTTCGCCTCGATCCGGCGGTTGACCCGGCCGGCCTCCGGATCCTCCCCCGCGTCGAGCGCCACCCGCGACCAGAAGCCGACGTTCACATACGTCGTGTCCGGATCGAACTCGTAGAGCGACCACCGCCGCGTCGGGATCGCGCTGGCGCAGCGGACACAGCCACACCGGCGTGATCCCCACCTCGCGGTGGAAGAAGTCGAGGAACTCGGGCAGGCGGGCCGCCGGGACCTCGACGTCCTGGACCACGATCTCCTTCGGTGCGCGACGCCCGGACCCGGTCGATGCGCCGGGACAGCTGCCAGCGGCGATCGGCCGCGATGATCCTCCAGTAGACGTCGCTGCGCTTGAGCCTGTCGGGCCACACCCGCCGGACTGCGGGATTCTGCACTCCGAACGCCGACGAGCACCAGAACCAGTCGGTGTCCCAACGCCACAGGAAGTCGTGCACGCTCAGAGCGTCGACACGGCGTTCCGCGTATCGACCGGTAGTAGATCTGCTGGCCGGTGTAGTCGGATGGTTCGCCATGGTCGCGATACGCGCCCAGGGTCAAGTACATCTCGTCTGGTGCGAACAGCGTGGCATCCATGTAGTCGACGGTCACGCCGTCGAACGCCCGCTCACGCGTGACCCGCTCGAATGCCGCCGCCAGATCCACCGGGTCGCTGAACCGCACGTGTCGCAGTCCCACGAACGGTTTGACCGGCTCCAGTTCGATGTCCAGTCGAAGGGCGTAGCCGAGGCTGCCGTAGGAGTTGGGGAACCCGAAGAACAGATCCGAGTGCTCACCTTGTGGCTCGGCGCGAACGACCTGGCCGTCGCCGGTGAGCACGTCCATGCCGAGCACGGACTCGTGCGGGCACCCGTTGCGGAAACTCGCCGCCTCGATCCCCAGCCCGGTGACCGCACCGCCGAGCGTGATCGTGCGCAACTGGGGCACACACAGCGGAACCAGTCCGTGGGGCAGCGTCGCAGCGACGAGGTCCTCGTAGGTCGTCAGGCCCCCGACACTGGCGGTCCGGCCCACGACGTCGACCTCGAAGACCGTGGCGAACGAGGACAGATCCAGTTCGGCGCCGACAGCGGCCCGGCTCCGGAACAGGTTCGACGTCCGCTTGCGCAACCGGACTGTGCCCTGCGAGTCGGCCAGCGCGGAGGCCGCCGCATCGGCAGCAGCGACGTAGTCAAGGCCCTGACTCACCCGTCCAAATCTAGAGCGCGACGTTCCCGGAGTCCAAGGTTCTGGGCCTTCAGAAGTAGGCGGGGTTCCGGACAAAGAAACCGGGTCCGAGTGATCAAGCGTGCTCGGTGGCCGGTCAAGCCGGCCGATCCCCGACGTGGGGTGCAGCGCCGCGTGGGTACTCGGACCCGGTTGTGGATGGCGTTTCGGCCATCTACGTTCCTTTCTATACCGATCATCGCCATCGCGTGAAGTGTTCTTTAGGACACGCCGAAACCTTCACCGGTTCGGCGGCGTGTCTGTGGACAACCCCCCGGCGAACCCCGGCAGATACTTGATCAACTCCGATCGCACGGCCACGGTGGCGTTCAACCCGCTGAGCACGCCCGACCAGCCCGAGCCATACCCGGTGGGTGAACAGTTGTTCGGCGGGCATGTTCATCTGCAGCGCAACGGCGAAGTCGGGGTTGCGCGGATCGTTGATCCGGCCGAACTCGCCGCGCAGCCATTCCCGCGAGTAGGTGAACGTTTCGTGGCGAGCCGGTTCGGTGAAGGGCGAGAGGTAGTCGGTGAGTTTGTCGACCTCCAAGTGCTTGCCCGGCCGGATGAAACCGTCGGCCCGCAGTCGGCGCTCCACGGCCTCGTCGTCCCCGGCCAGCATGCCCGCGATCAGCCGGCCGAACGTCTCGGGCAGACCGCCCGGAGTCTGCAGGACGGAGCCGAAGTCGAGCACGCCGAGACGGCCCTCCACCAGCCGGAAGTTGCCGGGGTGCGGATCCGTGTGCAGCAGTCCGACCCTCGTCGGGCTGACGAGGAAGAACCGTTGATACAACTGCCCGGCAAGGTCGCGCTGGGGTGCCGAACCCGCTCGGGCCAGATGCGCGAAATCGGTGCCTGCCAACCACTGCGAGACCATCACCCGCCTGGTCGCGGTCAGCACCCGCGGCACCACGACCTCGGCATCACCCTCATAGGCGTCGGCGAAACGGTTCTGCCACCGGCCCTCGAGACGGTAGTCGAGTTCCTCCCCGAGCCTGGTCCGCAGTTCGGCCACCAGCGGGGGCATGGCCATCCCGCGGGCCACCAGCGACGTGGCACGCAAGGCCACGGACAAGGCCCTTACGTCCGAGGCCATGACCTCGGCCATGCCCGGATACTGGATCTTGACGGCGACCTCACTGCCGTCGTCGAGCGTGGCGCGGTGGACCTGTCCGATCGACGCGGCGGCCACCGACTGCTCGTCGAAACGACGGAAACGTGCACGCCAGTCGGAGCCGAGTTCCGCGCGCAGCACCGGTTCGACCTCGTGCAGCGGGAGGCCGGGGTTGTCCTGCTGCATCGCGGTGAGGGCAGATCGCCAACTGCCTTCGGGATCCTGCGGGAAGAGCGTCTCGACCGTCGAGAGCAGTTGCCCGGCCTTCAGCGCACCCCCCTTGAGCTCGCCGAGCACCCGGCGGGTGTCGGCCGCGGTCGCTGCCCGTGCCGCGTTGCCGAGTTCGGTTCGGTCCCCTCCGCGCAGCACCTGCCACCGGATCTCGGCGGAGCGGCCGAGCGCCCGGACCGGCAGCATCCCGATCGCCGCCGACCGTCGCAGGCTGGATCGCGACAAGGGCATCAGGACCTCAGCCCACCAGCGCGGCGACGTTCTCGGTGCCGGCGGCGGCAGCCCGGCAGTAGAACTGCACCCACTGCGACAGTCCGTCCGCACCACCGATCGCGTATTCGCGCAGGGCACGGGCATAGGCGGGCCGGCCCTGGGCATGCAGTCCCGCCTCCGGCACCGACCAGTTGTCCGGGTCGACCCCACGGGTTCCCAGAACCAGGCGGTCGACCGCACGCGCCACCAGACCGCTGCCGTACGTGAACGGTTGCAGCGTCATGAGCTCGGCGTGCACTACCGCCGCGACCACCAACGCCGGCGCATCGGTGGGACGGGTCAGTCGCACCGCCAGGGAGGTCAACCGGTCGGGCACCTCCGACGCCGCGGGTGCAAGGCCCAGTCGCAGTGGGTCCTGCGGCTGGTCCGCACGCGGCCTGCCGACATCGTCGGGGGTCACCGGCACGGCCACGAGGGTATGCAGTCTGGCCAAGGCCTGGGCGGGCGCTGCGGGCCACGTGGTCCGCACCGCGGGCAGCTGCGCGTACATCGCGACGATGCCGCCGGCCGCCCGACCCATCGCCGTGTCGTCGGCAGCCTGCCCCGCCTCCCAGACACGCCACTCGATCTCGATGCCGTCGATTCCCGCCGAACTCGCCGCACCTGCCAGCGCGGAACGCCGTGAGACCTCCTGCGCCGAGGCACGCAACTGGCGGTCCCAGAGCATGGCGTCGAACTGCTCGCGCGCGGAGTCTGCGGCTTCGGCCACCCCGGGCAGTCCGGCCACTCGTGCGAATACGTCCACGCTCCGACGCTACCCGCCGAGTTGTCGTGGCCATTGGGCGACCGAGCGCCGGTCAGCAGGGCGACGCCGCAGGAACTGGTTGGGGAGAAGGGCCATCAGGCGATTCACAACCAGTTTCTGCGCCAAACCCGCCTGCAATGTCCGTTGTGTGCCGGTCTTCGCCGCACGATCTGGTCGGCGGTCAGGCAGGTTCAACCAGTTCCTGCGGCGGTGGGCGGTGGACCTGGCCGCCTGAACCCGCAGACAGCCACCGAACCCCGCCCTTCACCGACACGACAGCGGACCCGGTTGCACCAGCCCGGCGACACCTGATCGGATAGGAGAAACCCAAGGAGGCCGAATGTCCGACGAGGCGCTCGAGAATCTGCTCCACGAGAACCGTTTGTTCGCGCCCGATCCTCAGTTCGCCGCACAGGCGAACGCGACCGCCGAACTCTACGAACAGGCCGCGACCGACCGGCTTGGGTTCTGGGACGCTCAGGCCGGACGGCTGCAGTGGGATACCCCCTGGCAGCAGACGCTGGACTGGTCGAACGCCCCGTTCGCCAAGTGGTTCGTCGGAGGGCGGCTGAACGTGGCCGTCAACTGCGTGGACCGGCACGTCACGGCGGGTTTCGGGGACAAGGTGGCGATCCACTTCGAGGGTGAGCCCGGAGACACCCGCACCGTGACTTACCGCGAACTGCAGGATCAGGTGAACCGCGCGGCCAACGTGCTGACCGATCTGGGGATCAGCGCTGGTGACCGGGTGGCGATCTACCTGCCGATGATCCCGGAGGCCGCGATCGCGATGCTCGCCTGCGCCCGCATCGGCGCGGTGCACTCAGTGGTCTTCGGCGGCTTCAGTGCCGAGGCCCTGCGCAGCCGGATCGACGACGCCTCGGCCAAATTGGTGATCACCGCCGACGGCGGCTACCGGCGCGGGTCCGCATCCGCGTTGAAGCCCGCGGTGGATGAAGCCGTGGCCCACTGTCCGTCGGTGGAGAACGTGCTCGTCGTGCGCCGAACCGGCCAGGACGTCGAATGGACCGACAAGGACCACTGGTGGCACGAGACCGTCGATGCGGCCAGCCCGGACCACGACGCGAAGGCGTTCGACTCCGAGCACCCGCTGTTCATCCTGTACACCTCGGGCACCACCGGTAAGCCGAAGGGCATCCTGCACACCACCGGTGGTTACCTGACCCAGACCGCGTACACGCACTACAACGTGTTCGACCTCAAGGACGGTGACGTCTACTGGTGCACCGCCGACGTGGGCTGGGTCACCGGCCACAGTTACATCGTCTACGGGCCGCTTGCCAACGGCGCCACCCAGGTCATGTACGAGGGCACCCCGGACACCCCGAACAAGGGCCGATGGTGGGAGATCGTCCAGAAGTACGGTGTCACCCTGCTCTACACCGCGCCGACAGCGATCCGGACCTTCATGAAGTGGGGCAACGACATCCCTGCCCAATACGACCTGTCCTCGTTGCGGCTGCTGGGCAGCGTCGGCGAGCCGATCAACCCGGAGGCCTGGGTCTGGTACCGCGATCACATCGGCGGTGGGACCGCTCCGATCGTGGACACCTGGTGGCAGACCGAGACCGGGGCGATGATGATCAGCCCGTTGCCCGGTGTGACCGCATGCAAGCCGGGCTCGGCGATGCGGCCACTGCCAGGGATCAGCGCCGACGTCGTCGACGACCTCGGACAGCCGGTCGGCCCCGGGGGAGGTGGGTACCTCGTGCTGAGCGAACCGTGGCCCAGCATGCTGCGCGGGATCTGGGGCGACGACCAGCGCTACAAGGACACGTACTGGTTGCGCTGGCCCGAGTACTACTTCGCCGGCGACGGGGCCAAGTACGACGAGGACGGTGCGATCTGGCTGCTCGGCCGGGTGGACGACGTGATGAACGTGTCGGGCCACCGCATCTCCACCACCGAGGTGGAATCCGCACTCGTGTCACATCCGCTGGTCGCCGAGGCGGCCGTGGTGGGCGCCGCCGACGAGATGACCGGGCAGGGCATCGTCGCGTTCGTGATCCTGCGAACGGACATGGCCGCCGGCGACGACGCGGTCGCCGAACTGCGCGCTCACGTCGCCCAGGAGATCGGCCCGATCGCCAAACCGCGCCAGATCATGCTGGTCTCGGAACTGCCCAAGACCCGCTCCGGCAAGATCATGCGACGACTCCTGCGCGACGTCGCCGAGAACCGCAGCCTCGGCGACGTGACGACGTTGGCCGATCCGGCCGTGATGAACCTGATCAGTGAGGGTCTTGGTAAAGGTGGCGACTAACGAACAGACGCGCTCGGGCATGTTCGAGCGGCTGCCCCTGACCGAGCGGGTCTGGGTCCTCCGGCAGCTCAAGGACGAGACGGTCGGCGGTGCGCTGCTCATCCTGGCGGCCACGTTCGCGCTGATCTGGGCGAACTCGCCCTGGGGCGACACATACGTGGAGTTGACCGAGGTCAAGATCGGCCCTGCGGCACTGAACCTGAACCTCTCGCTGGGCACGTGGGCGGCCGACGGCCTGCTCGCCGTGTTCTTCTTCGTCGCTGGCCTGGAGCTCAAACACGAGTTGGTCAAGGGATCGTTGAGCAAGGTGTCCCAGGCAGCGGTCCCGGTGGCCGCGGCCCTTGGCGGCATGATCGTGCCGGCAGGCATCTACGCCGCGATCAACCTCTCGGCGGCCGACGGTGTGCCGCGCGGGTGGGGCATCCCGATGGCCACGGACATCGCCTTCGCCCTGGCGGTGCTGGCAGTGGCCGGGCGCCGGCTTCCGGTGGCCCTGCGAGCCTTCCTGCTCACGCTGGCGGTCGTGGACGACCTCGGGGCCATCACGGTGATCGCGGTGTTCTACTCGGAGAAGTTCGTGGCCTGGGCGTTCATCGCGTCGATCGTGTGCATGGTCGCCTACTGGTTCGCCCAACGCGCCCGGATCCGTAGCCCGCTGATCTACATACCCCTGGCCCTGGCCACTTGGGGTTTCATGCACGAGGCGGGAGTGCACGCCACGGTCGCCGGGGTGGCGCTCGCGATGCTCACCCGGATCAAGGAGGATCCCGGCGAGGCCGAGGCACCTGCTGAACGCATGCAGCACCTCATCCACCCGTTGTCAGCCGGTTTCTGCGTCCCGGTGTTCGCGTTCTTCGCCGCGGGCGTCGATTTCCGCGGCCAGAGCATCGCCACGGCCTTGGAGAACCCTGTGGCGATCGGCGTGATCCTGGGTCTGGTCGTCGGCAAGCCGATCGGCGTGCTGCTCGGAGCCGGGCTCACCGCCAAATTCACGCGGGCTTCCCTGGCCAAGGGACTGTCCTGGCTGGACATCAGCCGCGGTCGGGCTTCTGGCTGGAATCGGGTTCACCGTGTCGCTGCTGATCGCAGAACTGGCCTTCGACTACGGCTCGGACACCCAGGAGTTCGCCAAACTCTCGATCCTCGTGGCGAGTGTGCTGGCCGCGTTCCTGGCCATCGTGGCTCTGCGAATACGGGCCCGTTCCTACCGGCTGATGTACGACGAGGACGAACGTGACGAGGACCAAGATGGCGTTCCCGACGTATACGACGGCCAGCGCGGACTAACCTGATCCCATGGCGATTACCACCAAGCAGACCGACCCCGGCATCATCGAACTGGTGCGTTCGGCGGCAGCGGACACCACCGAACTGGTCAAGCAGCAGATCGAGTTGACCAAGACCGAGGTCAAGGAGAGCGTCAAGACCGCGGGGTCGTCGATCGGGATGATCGTCGCCGGCGCGTCCATCCTGGGCATCGGTGCGATCTTCCTGCTGGTGACGATCGCCTACGTGCTCGTCCAATTCGGGCTTCCGGTGTGGGCCGGCTTCGGCATCGTGACGCTGTTCCTGCTGCTCGTGGGAGCCATCATCACGTTCGTCGGCATCCGCCGCGCCAAGTCCGTGAACGGCCCGGAGCACTCGATCGCCGCGCTCGAGGCGACCAAGTCGACGTTCAGCGGTTAGTCGAGGTGCCTCTTGCGGTGACGCCGTACGAGGCGATCCACGCGCCGGGGCCGTGGACCCACCGCCTCGTCCCGGCCAACGGTGCGCAGTTCCATCTCGTGGAGGCCGGCGAGGGCCCACTGGTCCTCTTCCTGCACGGCTTCCCCCAGTTCTGGTGGACCTGGCGGGAGTACCTTCCCGCTCTGGCGGCACAGGGCTACCGGGCGGCGGCGATGGACCTGCGCGGCTACGCCGGATCCGATCACGCGCCGCGTGGGTACGATCCGACGACTCTGTCCAACGACGTCCTCGGGGTGATCGCATGCCTCGGGGAGCGCAACGCCGTCATCGTCGGTCACGGCTGGGGCGCCCACATCGGCTGGACCGCGGCCCGGCGCTCGCGACTGGTCAGGGCTCTGACCGCGATCTCGGCACCACATCCGGTGCGCCTGCGGGAGGCCGCGCGAATGCAACCCCAGGTGAAGGCCTGGCGCTACGCACTGCGCTACCAGTGGCCGTGGTTGCCCGAGCGGGACTTCGCCGCCGACAACGCGATCAGGGTCGCCGAGGTCCTCGACGCCTGGTCCGTGCGCCGGGACTGGCTCACCCCCGAGGTCTCCACGCGGTTCCGTGCGGCCTTCCTGGAGGCGAACACGGCGCACTGCGCGATGGAGTACCACCGGTGGGCCTGGCGCAGCTACGTCCGCGCCGACGGCCGTCGCTACAACGCCTTGATGGCTGCCGAACCCATCCGCCAGCCCGTCCTGCACATCCACGGCGCGCAGGACCCGACCGTCCTCCCGGCCACGACCACCGGCAGCGAACAGCACGTGTCCGGCCCCTACGAACTGGCCGCGATCGACGACTGTGGGCATTTCCCGCATGAGGAGCGCTCCGAGACGATCCTCCCGATGCTGCTGGATTGGCTGGATCGGAACGGTTAGGTCGTCTCGCCCTCGGGAGGTGGCCGGTTCGTTGCACCCGCACGCCACCACCGCCGGAGCTACCGCGAGCAGCTACCGGTCTCCACCGGGATCGTCCGGTCGGCGGCGGACCGCAGGGCTTGGGCCACCGTCTTGTTCGTGAGGGCGAAACCCGTCCGTTTGTACTGTTGTGAACTCGCGAAGATGATGCCCGCGTAGCGACCGTCACGGGTGAGCAGAGGACCGCCGGAGTTCCCAGGGATCACCCGGCCCCGCACGACGAAGATCTCGCGGGGTTTGGTCGGCGAGCCATAGATGTTGTCGGAGAAGACGGGGCTTTCCGAGGTCCGGGTCACGATCCGCGCACTGCGCAGGTCCAGGGGGCCGCCCCCGGGGTAGCCGGCGATGACAGCCGCGTCGGCGTCCCCGACCTGCCGCGAGGAATCCAGGGGGTTGACGCCCAACCCGGGGACGAAGAGGACGGCAACGTCCAGGTCGGCGTTGAAGTACACCACGTCGGCACCCCACGAGCGGCCGTCCGAAGCCACCACCCGCACCTGGCTCATGCCCGCGACGACGTGTGCGTTCGTGGCGATCCGGTCAGTGGCGTAGACGAAGCCGGAACCCGGTGGATCCCTGTCCGCAGGCGGGGGTGGGACCGGATACCCGCAGGACCGACTGGCTGGCGACCACCGCGGAGTCCGAGACGTTCTTCGGAGGTTTCGGGACCTTGTTGCCCGGCAGGCCCTCCAGACCGAAGAAGACCTCCGGCAGGTGAACCTGGTCCAACAGTTGTCGTACCGAATAGGCGAGGTCCGTGGCCTGGGTCGGGGCCCATTTCTCGACCTGTTGCAGCAGGGCCGAGGAGCGCACGGCCGACGCCAGGGTGGGTGACGGCAGAGAGGCCACGGTGGCTGCGACCAGCCACATCGCGATCAGCCCCGCGAACAGGCTGACGACCGCCCCCGCAGCGGCATCCACCAGACGCGCCGGACCCACCTGCAGCGCCGCCCACAGCGGCCTTCCCAGAGTGACGACGATGGCGTTGCCGAGCCCGACCCCGGCCAGCACCACACCCACGCTGATCGCGGCGGCGGCGGCGCCCAACGCCCCGAGGTTGCTCAGGATCCACGGCAGACTCGCCGCGGCGAGCAGCCCCCCACCGACCGTGCCCACCACCGAGAGAGCGCTTCGGACAAGTCCCTGGTGCCAACCGATGAGCGCCACCAGAACGAGCACGCCGATGACGATCAGGTCCATCACTCCCATGAGCGGATCCGATCTGTCGGGGGGGTCATCGTGTCCATCCGATATCAACGATACGTCCGGAGTCCCAAACACGCTCCCAGCCGGCCAGTGCCAGGATGCGATCGAGCAGATGCGCGGTGAAACCCCACACGAGCATGTCGTGCACCGTGAACCCAGGCCCTATGTATCCACTGGGGTGGCGGACGCTCACGCGGTTGGCGGGTTCCGTCAGGTCGGTGAGGGGCACGCGGTGCACCGAGGAGACCTCGGCCGGATCCATCGCGGACACCGGTGAGGGTTCCCGCCACCAGCCCAGCACCGGGGTCACGACGTACCCGCTCGGGGGCAGCCACACCTCCGGCAGACAGTGGATGACGTCGACTCCTTGCGGGTCGAGGCCGGTCTCCTCCTGCGCCTCCCGCAGAGCGGCCCCCACGGGCCCGGTCGTCGCCAGGGTCCTCGGCGCCGCCCGGGAACGCCGGCTGGCCCGCATGCGAGCGCATGTCCTCCGCGCGCTGGATCAGCAGGACGTCCGGGCCCTGCGCACCTTCGCCGAACAGGATCAGCACCGCCGAACGACGACCCGATTCGTCCGGGGGTGCGAACCGCATCAGCGCCTCGGCGTCGAGATCCCGCGTGGCCTCCACCAGTGGCCGAAGCCAGGCAGGGATGTCGGGTTCTGTGCCACTCATGGCCGTTTGATCATCTTCTCCGCACGCAGCGGATCCTGCTCCCCGATGTCGCGCGACGGGCAAAGCCTCGCGATCGGGCAGGCGGCACAGGCCGGCTTGCGCGCGAAACAGCAGCGGCGGCCGTGGAAGATCAGCCGATGCGAGACCATCGTGCGGTCCTTGCGCGCAAAGAGGGCGTCGAGATCGCGCTCGATGCGGACCGGGTCGGTCTGCGTGGTCCAGCCGAGTCGCTGCGACAGCCGGGACACGTGCGTGTCGACGGTGAACCCCGGCTGGCCGAAAGCGTTGCCCCGCACCACGTGCGCCGTCTTCCGGCCGACACCGGGCAGGGTCGTCAAGGCCGACATGGGCTGCGGGATCTGTCCCTTGTACTTCTGGACCACTCTCGACGCCATCGCCTGCAACGACGCGGCCTTGTTCCGGAAGAAGCCGGTGGGGCGGATGATCGCCTCCAGATCGGCACGATCCGCAGCAGCCAGCGCGACCGCATCCGGATACCGCGCGAACAGCGCCGGCGTGACCTGGTTGACCCGCTCGTCCGTGCACTGCGCGCTGAGGATCGTGGCCACGAGCAACTCGTAGGGGTCCCGGAAATCCAACTCGCAGTGCGCGTCCGGGTACACCTGCTGCAGGATGCGATCGATCGCACGTGCCCGCCGCACGAGTGCCAGGCGTGATTCCACCGGTTCAGATTACGCCGCCGAACAGCGCCGCGTTCGGCCAGCCGACCACCCGTATGGGGTACACC
Source organism: uncultured Actinomycetota bacterium (assembly GCA_963769435.1). Lineage (GTDB taxonomy): Bacteria > Actinomycetota > Actinomycetes > S36-B12 > UBA10799 > JADKAV01. Next base: position 1,913,633 of record CAVYLN010000002.1, on the reverse strand, counting down.
CGACAAGGTCAACCACACGATCGAGTGGTAACGCGATGGCCGGAACGTACCGATAGACCCAACATGACCACCTTCCAGGAGACAACGACGACGCTCCTCGGCGACCTGTCCCTGGACGATTTGCGGATCCTGCGCCACCACCTCACCGACGAGGAGAGCCGGGTCTCCTACTGGCGGCGGTTGTTCCAGGCACGCCTCGACATGCTCAACACCGGTAGCCGTGTGGACACCGAGGATGTGCGGACCGTGCTGCAGGATGCATCGACCGCTCCACGCCGGTGGCAGGCACTCGGCGTCCACCCGGCCGACATCGACACGTCGATGCCGGAAGCACAGTCACTGTGGAGCAGGGTGATCGACCTCGATGACGACGAGCAGCGGAAGGCCTACGTGGATCTGTTGCGCAGTATGGAGACCTCACTGTCGACGAATCGGCGGGCGCTGCACAAGCAGATCGACGCGGTGACCGCTGAGTTGATTGTGCGATACCGGACAAATCCGGCCCTGGCGCTCACTGCGCTGCCGCGGCAAAGGCGTAACGCTTAGGTTAATGCCGGGCATGACGGGGGGTCGCTGGGCCAGACTGTCAATCGTGGATGACGTGTTGCGCGAGGCGCCCCTGTTCGCAGCTCTTGACGATGAAGCGGCGGCGGCCCTGCAGGCATCGACCGTGGAGGTGCGACTGGCCAAGGGGCAGGACCTCTTCCTCGAGGGTGAGCCGGGTGACCGGATGTTCGTCATCACCGAGGGCAAGGTGAAGTTGGGCCACACCGCCGCAGACGGACGGGAGAGCCTCCTGGCGATCCTCGGGCCCAGCGAGTTGCTCGGTGAGTTGTCACTGTTCGACCCCGGGCCCCGTACGGCAACCGCCACCGCACTGACCGATGCCACCCTGATCGCCGTCGGCCACTCGGCGCTGCGCCCCTGGCTCACCGGTCGTCCCGAAGTGGCCGAGGCGCTGCTGCAGGCACTTGCGCGGCGGCTTCGCCGGACGAACGAGGCGATGGCGGACCTGGTGTTCTCGGACGTCCCGGGACGGATCGCCAAGATCCTCCTGGACCTCGGCGACAAGTTCGGCCGGCAGTTGCCCGACGGGCTGCACGTCACGCACGACATGACCCAGGAGGAACTGGCCCAGTTGGTGGGCGCATCCCGGGAGACGGTCAACAAGGCTCTGGCCGACTTCGCCAGCCGCGGCTGGATCCGCCTCGAGTCGCGCTCCGTCGTCCTGATCGACATGGACCGCCTGCAGCGCCGCGCGCGTTGATGCTGGGGCGGTGCGTTGCTTCGCCGTGTCATCTCGCAACTGAGCCCCATCGCCTGGGTGGCCATCGGGGTCAGTGTGGCGTTGTGCTGGAACTACCTGACGATCGCCTCTGAGGACTACCTGCTGGACCTGGACGTGTACCGCGACGCGGCCGAGGTGGCGTGGTCCGGCGGTGACCTGTACGCGGCGCGATTCACCTTCGTCGATCTGCCGTACCTGTACCCACCCTTCGCGATCCTCTTCCTGAGCCCCATCACGTGGCTGTCCCAGGTGAGTGCCCAGGTCGTGTGGACGGTGATCACGTCGCGGCGCTGGTCGCCTACGCGGCCGTGTGTGTGCGCAACTTCGCGGCCGACCGCTTCCACACCCCGACCGTCTACGCGGTGACCATCGCATTCACCCTGGCCATGGAACCCAGCGAATCCGGCCTGAAGTTCGGCCAGGTCAACGTCCTGCTGGCGGTGTTCCTCGTCCTCGATCTGAGCCGGCGTACGGGCAGGCTGCCGCAGGGGGTGCTGACAGGGATCGCCGCCGCGGTGAAACTGACCCCCCTGCTCGTGGTCCCGTACTTCCTGATCACAAGGCGGGTAAGGCCCGCGTTGGTGACGGTGGGAACGTTCCTGGCGGCGACCGCCCTGGCAGCCCTGTTCTTCCCGCGGGCATCCTGGATCTACTGGACCGGGACCTTCCTCGACGCCGATCGGGTGGGGGTCACGTACATCAGCAATCAATCGCTGAACGGGATGGCGCAACGTATGCTCGGCGACACCGCGGGCGCCCGCACGGTCTGGCTGGTCCTGGCCGCGGCCGTGGTCATCGCGACTCTGGTGATGGCCCACCACCTGTTCGGCACGTACCCGCACCTGACAGACGCCCTGGTACTGGCCGCGATGCTGCTGGTCTCACCGATCAGTTGGACGGCGCATTGGATCCTCGTGCTGCCGCTCCTGCTCGTGGCGGCACTGCCCGACCGTCCGGTTCTGCTGCTGCAGGGCCTGGCCGGACTGCTGGCCGGGGCACTGCTCTACGGCGTTGTGCGTCCGGCCGAGACGGCTCAGATCCTGGCCGACCCGCAGAACGATGACCTGGTGTTCGGCAACACGTTCACCTGGTTGACGCTGCTGGTGGGTGTGGCGTCCGTGCTCTGGTACTGGTCGCGGATCGACGAGGTGGGTCCGGCGCAGACGGCCGTGGACGCGCGAGCCGGTTGACGCCGCCGCCGCGATCTCACCGCCGCCCCAGGTACTCGAGCTGCGCTCGGACGCTGAGTCTCGCCGCCGGCCAGAGCACACGGGGCACGTCCGCGTAGACATCCGCCACGATCACCCCGGCCGCCTCTTCGATGGCCAGGTCCGGGTCCACGCGCTCGAGTGCTCCGCGAACCTCGTCGAGGCGCTGCCCACGGTGATCCAGATAGGCGGCCAGCACTTCGGCAGCGTCGGTGAGCACGGGACCGTGCCCCGGCCACACCTGTGTGGCTCCGGCCCGCTCAACGAGTCCGGACAGTCTGTGCAGCGAGTCCAGGTAGTCGGCCAGCCGGCCGTCCGGGAACGCCACCACCGTCGTGCCGCGCCCGAGGATGGTGTCGCCGGTGAGCAGCGCCCCATGGCGCGGCACGTGCAGACTCACGGAGTCCGAAGTGTGTCCAGGGGTGCCGACGACGTGGATCTCCAGGTCAGCGAACTCCAGCACCTGGCCGTGGGTCAGACCCTCATCACCCAGGCGGTGCGCGGGATCCAGAGCCCGCACCCCTGTCCGGAACTCGGTGGCGAAGCGCACCGCACCCGCGCTGTGGTCCGCATGTCCATGGGTCAACAGGATCTCCCGGACCCGACGGCCTCCGAGTGCATGGCGCACGGCGGCCAGATGTGGTGCATCGTCCGGTCCCGGATCCACGAGGACGACGGAATCGTCGTCGGCGGTGAGTAACCAGGTGTTGGTGCCGTCCAAGGTCATCGGCCCGGGGTTGCCGGCCAGCACGCACAGGCCCCCGTCGAACGACCCGCCCGACCATGGGCCCAAGGTGCCGGGCATCGCCACGAAACCGGTCATGACAGCGGCGCACCGGTGTAGCCGTCGACCAGGACCCAGTCGATTCCCTGGCCGTCCGCGGCTGCGACCGGGCGGGGCATGATCGGCACCGGATGGCGCCGCACCGCCAGAGCGTCGGCGACAGTGGCGAACCGGCCCAGTTCGGACAGCACCGCTCTCGTGGGCGGAAGCATGGGCAGACCTTGCGTCTGCGCGGGCCGGAACCAGCCGATCGCCTGGTGCTCGGCGGTCAGGTCGGCCAGGTCCTGCCCCACCGGCAACTGCGCGGCGAAGAACTTCGTGTCGAAGCGTCGGGACTCCACCTCGGGGGTCACCCAGTGGCTGAACGGACGCAGTGCCTCGACGGCAGGTCGCACGCCGCAGTCCCTCGAGCACCTGCGTGAAGTCGCGCTCGCGCAACGACTGCACGTCACCGCTGTGGTGGCGGCACGGTGAGCAGCACTCCGCACTCCTCGAAGGTCTCCCGGATCGCCGCCACCAGCCACGGATCGCCGATCGCCGCGTCCGCGTCGTCGACCGCCCCGCCCGGGAACACGTACATGCCACGTGCGAATCCCAGGTGTGCCGCCTTCTGCAGCAGCGCCACCTCGATCCCGGCCGCGGTGTCGCGCAGCAGGACGATCGGTGGCGGCCGGTCGGGGCTCCGGCGGCGTCCAGGGGCCGCCGTAGACCATCGCCCGGGCCCGCTCGAGGAGCTCCGCGGGCATCTTCATCAGAGGGCCTCGGCGATGACCTCGACCTCGACCGGGGCGTTCAAGGGCAATTGCGCGACACCCACCGCGGATCGCGCGTGCACACCCCTGTCACCGAGGAGGTCGCCGATCAGTTCCGATGCCCCGTTGATCACCTGCGGCTGGGCGGTGAAACCATCGGCGCTGGCGACGAAGCCGACCACCTTCACGATGCGGACGTTCTCCAGGCCACCGTCCTGAGCAGCGACCGCGGCCAGCGCGTTGAGTGCGCACTGGCGGGCGCAGGCGACCGCGTCGTCGCACGCTCGACGTCGGTGCCGACCAGGCCCGTGTGCAGCAGCGCTCCACCGGCGAAGGGCAACTGCCCCGAGGTGTAGATCATGTTGCCCGTTCGGACCGCGGGCACATAGGCGGCCACCGGCGCGGGCACCTCCGGGAGTTCGATCCCCAAGTCGGCCAGTCGCTGCTCGACGGTCACGCCTTGGCCCGCTTGAAGTACGCCACCAGGTTCTCCGGCGTGGGACCGGGGACGATCTGGACCAACTCCCACCCGTCGGATCCGAAGTTGTCGAGGATGGCTTTCGTGTTGTGGATCAGCAGCGGTGCGGTGAGGTATTCCCAGGTTGTCATGACCCGACACTAGGACACGTTCGCCGGGTCGCGCATGCGTGCGTCGGACGCTGCACCGCGAGCAACCGGGCGACGACCCGGAGTAGTCCGGACACGAGGTCGCTGTGACCGGAGGGGCTGCGGGATCGAGCGCTGCGGCCGCCGGGGCCGCCGTGTGGATGCGGCGCCCCGGCGCCCCCTAATCTGGGCTGGTGAGCACACGGGCGCCCAACTGGTCACGGGTCAGACTGCATGTGGTGTCCGGGAAGGGCGGCACCGGGAAGACAACGGTCGCGGCGGCGCTGGCGCTGAACCTCGCCCGGGGTGGCCGCAAGGTGCTGCTGCTCGAGGTCGAGGGCAGACAGGGGATCGCCCAGATCTTCGACACCGCCCCGCTGCCGTATCAGGAGAGCAAGGTGGCGGTCGCCGACGGGGGCGGCGTGGTCTACGCCCTGCCGGTCGACGCCGAGGCCGCGATGCTGGAGTACCTCGAGATGTTCTACGGCATCAAGCGTGGTGGTTACGCGCTGCGCCGCCTGGGCGCGATCGACTTCGCGACGACCATCGCTCCCGGGCTGCGGGACGTGCTGCTGACGGGAAAGGCCTCGGAGGCGGTGAAGCGCGGCGAGAAGGTTGGTCGGCCGGACTATGACGCGGTGGTGCTCGACGCACCGCCGACAGGGCGGATCACCAAGTTCCTGAACGTGAACACCGAGATCGCCGGGCTGGCCAAGGTCGGACCCATCCGATCGCAGGCCGACTCGGTCATGGGGGTGATCCGCTCGGCCCGCACCGCGGTACACCTGGTCACCCTGCTCGAGGAGATGCCTGTGCAGGAGACCCTCGACGGGGTCTCGGAACTGCGATCAGCGGGTCTGCCGCTCGGGACGATCATCATCAACCAATCGCGGCATTCCGAGTTGAACCCCGACGAGCTCGCCTCGGCAAGTGCCCGCACACTCCCCGAGCAGGAGTTGGCCGTCGGGCTCACGGCGGCCGGGATCAATGCGACCGCTGCGACCATCAGCGCCCTGGAGGACGAGGCGGCCGATCACGCGGCGCGGGTGGCCCTGCAGAACAGCGAGCGGGCTCGTCTGGAGGCTTCCGGACAGCCGATCCTGGAGTTGCCGCTGTTGCCGGGTGGCATCGACCTCGCGGGACTGTATGCGCTGTCCGAGTCTCTGGCCGAACAGGGGCTGGCGGTATGAGCGCGCCCCGGTTGGACATCGATGCGCTGCTCGACGACCGCAGTGTCGGGGTCATCGTGTGCTGTGGATCCGGCGGGGTCGGCAAGACCACCACTGCCGCCGCCATCGGACTGCGCGCGGCGAACAGGGGACGAACTGTCTGCGTGCTGACGATCGATCCCGCGCGCAGGCTGGCGCAGTCGATGGGCCTGACGGAGTTGGACAACACCCCGCGGCCGGTTCCGGGGATCGAGGGCGACGGCTCGCTGAGCGCCATGATGCTCGACATGAAACGCACCTTCGACGAGATCGTCGAGGCACACTCAGACGCCGAGCGCGCCCAGGCGATCCTCGACAATCCCTTCTACCAAGCACTGTCGAGTTCCTTCGCCGGAACGCAGGAGTACATGGCCATGGAGAAGCTCGGCCAACTGCGCGCGGAGTCCGACCAGGGACCCCAGTGGGACCTGATCGTGGTCGACACTCCGCCATCTCGCTCGGCACTGGACTTCCTCGACGCCCCCAAACGGCTCGGATCGTTCCTCGACGGTCGCCTCATCCGGGTCCTCACGGCGCCCGCACGTGCCGGCGGCCGGATGTCGGCACGGGTCTTCAGCGCCTCCATCGGACTGTTCACGAGCGCGTTGAACAAGGTGATCGGCGCCCAGGTGCTCCGGGACCTGCAGACCTTCGTGACGAGCTTCGACGCCCTGTTCGGAGGGTTCCGGGAACGCGCTGAGCAGACATACGCGCAACTGCAGGCGCCGGACACACGCTTCCTGGTCGTAGCCGCTCCCGAGTCCGACGCGCTGCGCGAGGCGTCCTACTTCGTGCAGCGCCTGGAGGCCGAACAGATGCCCCTGGCCGGTCTGGTGCTCAACCGGGTCCAGGAGGTCAGGCTGCCCGACCTGTCCGCAGCCACCGCACGTGCCGGCGCCGAACGCCTCAACGGCGAGCACGTGCTCGTCGCCGAACTCCTGCGCATGCACGCCGACCGCATGGAGACAGCGCAGCGCCAATCCCACCTCGCCGGCTCGTTCACCGGCGCCCATCCGAGGGTGCCGGTCGCCTCGGTGATCGCGCTGGCCGACGATGTGCACGACCTGGACGGCCTACGGCTGGTCGGCGACCTCCTCGCCGGTTCCTGACCGGCGCACACGCCGGAACCGCACTCGCCGACCCAACTCGTTGGCAGGAAGCCCTTGACATATGTAGTTGATGGCTCAATCATATGTAGTAAGACGTTCAACTACTTTGGAGAAGACACCATGAGCGACCTCACCGCCTACACCGGCACCTGGACGATCGACCCGACCCACACCCGACTCGGCTTCGTCGCCCGCCACGCGATGGTCACGAAGGTCCGCGGCGCCTTCAACCAGTTCGAGGGCTCGATGGTCCTCGACGGCGCGAACCCCGCTGCGTCCAGCGCGACGTTGACCGTGCAGATGGCCAGCGTCGACAGCGGCACGGCCGACCGCGACGCACACCTGAAGTCCGCCGACTTCTTCGACGTCGAGCAGTTCCCCGCGATGTCGTTCACGAGCACCTTCGTGAAGCAGGTCAAGGACGACGAGTACGTGCTGTCCGGTGACCTGACGATCAAGGACATCACCCGGCCCGTGGAGATCGCCGTGGACGTCGAGACCATCGTCACCGACCCGTGGGGCAACTCCCGCGTGGGCTTCGAGGGCAAGACCGAGATCAGCCGCAAGGACTTCGGGCTGACCTGGAACGTGCCGCTCGACGGCGGCGGCTGGCTGGTCAGCGACACCATCAAGATCGAGCTGGACGTCTCGGCCACGAAGAACGCCTGACGCAACGCGAAAGGGCCGCTCCACGTGGGAGCGGCCCTTTCGTCGCGTTTGCTGTAAGACCTGGCGTGTGGTGAGGTTCAGACCGTCGCGTAGGACGTCTGCCGGACATCCACCTGGGCGGGGATCTGGCGGGTGGCTGCGCTGTGCAGCAACTCCGTCCATGACTTCACATGCGGCCGCCGGCGCAGCAACGCCCGCCGCTCGCGCTCGGTCATCCCTCCCCAGACACCGAACTCGATGCGATTGTCCAACGCGTCCGCCAGACACTCCATCTTGACCGGACATCCGCAGCAGATCTGCTTGACCCGGTTCTGCGCCGCCCCCTGGACGAACATCTCATCCGGGTCTGTCTCCCGACAGGCGGCCTGGGAACTCCAGGCGATTACGTTGAGCACTCTTCTTCCCCTTGTCCGCTTCTGGAAAAACCCCCGAAAGCTTTCGGTAACTCTAAGCAAGCCTTCCATTACCGATGAGGACCATTCGTACTACTTAGCCTGGTCCTTTTGTACCATCTTGAGTTGTAGCCTCGTGGTGTCGGAGTTACCTACGTCACATGTGCTGATAACCAGCATGACGCATTGCGTTGGCCTTCGGCTAGTCGGGGGTCCGGCCCTCACCCGTCCGCTTCATCCTCGCAGGGTGACATCGCACACTGTCCGGCCAGCCGATCCCGGCATTTCGCCGGACTGCTTCATGCACCGGGAACCATCACGACGTACCCTTACGTCTGATGGCTGTGTCGAAAGATCCTCAATCCTCCTCCCCCGCGCGCAAACCACTTTCGGGCCTTGCCCGCATAGGTCTCGTGGGGGTGGTCGGTGGTGCCATCCTGGCCGCGATGGCTATGCCCGTCGTAGCGGGCATCGGCAAGGCCTCCGACGTCGCCGCCGAACAGATCGGTGCTCTGCCCGACGAGTTGGCCACCCCGCCGCTGCCCGAGCGCACGGTGATGGAGGACGCCGACGGCAACCGGATCGCCACGCTGTTCGAGGAGAACCGGCTCGAGGTCCCGCTCGACAAGATCAGCCCGAACATGCAGAAGGCGATCATCGCGGTGGAGGACCAGCGGTTCTACGAACACCGCGGGGTGGACATCCAGGGCCTGATCCGGGCCCAGTTGGAGAACACCGCCAGTGGCTCGATCCAGCAGGGCGCGTCGACACTGACGATGCAGTACGTGCGCAACGTGCTGGTGACCGCCGCGCGGACGGACGAGGACGTCCAGGCCGCGGTTGAGCAGACCACGGCCCGCAAACTGCAGGAGATCCGCTACGCCGTCCAGGTCGAGCGGAAACTCTCCAAGGACGAGATCCTCAACCGATACCTCAACATCGCCTACTTCGGCGCCGGCGCGTACGGAGTGGAGGCGGCATCGCGCCGCTACTTCGGCCACAGTGCCAAGAAGCTCACCCCTGCTGAGGCCGCCACGCTGGCCGGCATCGTGCAGTCGCCCGTCGGGTTCGACCCGCTGATCAACCCGGAGGCGTCCGAGACCCGCCGCAACGCCGTGCTGTTCAAGATGGAGTCACTGGACTACATCACCCCGGAGCAGTACCAGAAGGCCGTGTCCAAGCCGATCGGCTCCTACTTGGAACCCAAGAAGATCAGCAACGGCTGCGCGGAGAGCAAGTACCCGTTCTACTGCGACTACGCCGTGAAGCAGATCCTGAACGACCCGAACTACGGCAAGACCACCCAGGACCGCGAGGACTTCCTCAAGCGTGGCGGGCTGGTCATCCGGACAGCGATGCAGCCCAAGGCGCAGGAAGCCGCGACCAGGGCCGCCCTGAACCGGATCCCCGCGAAGGACCCCAGCAAGAAGGCCGCCGCGATCGCCATGGTGAAGCCGCAGACCGGCGAGGTCGTGGCGCTGGCCCAGAACCGCGAATGGGGCACGAAGGGCAAGGGCAAGACGACCTACAACTACGCGGTCGACCAGAAGGACGGCGGCACGACCGGCATGCAGGCCGGATCGACGTTCAAGATCTTCACGATCGCCGCCGGCATCGAGGCCGGGGTTTCCCCCTTCCGGGTGTTCGACTCCTCCGACGACAAGACCTTCCCCGCCGGACCGTGGGGCTGCACGGACAACTACTTCGGTCCCTACACCGTGAGCAACTCGACCTCGTCGGGTCAGTTCAACATGCTGCAGGGCACGGCTTTCTCGGTGAACACGTACTTCGTCGGCCTCGAGCAGGCCGCCGGCCTGTGCCGCACGGTGGACATCGCGAAGCGGACCGGGATGACCCTGGCGAACGGCGGCGAGCTACCCACGGTGCAGTCCTTCACACTGGGCTCCGTCGAGGTCTCCCCCCTGGCCCTGGCGACCAGTTACGCGACCATGGCCAACCACGGCGTCTACTGCAAGCCGCACGCCATCACCCGGATCACCGACGAGCGCGACAGCGGCAAGAAGGTCGTGTCCAAGATCGATCCGCAGTGCCGGCAGGCAGTCTCCCGCGAGGTCGCTGACTCCACGACTGCCGTGCTCACAGCCGTGGTGGACGGCGGTATCGGAGGGCGTACCGGAGCCGCCATGAGCCTGGGCCGCGACGTCACCGGCAAGACCGGAACGACCGACACCTCGGCAGCCGTCTGGTTCGCCGGCTACACCCCGAGCCTGTCCACGGCCGTCTGGGTCGGCGACCCGCGCGGTGGCTTCAAGTACCCGATGAAGAACGTGTTCATCAACGGTTCCTACTACGGCCAGGTGTTCGGATCGAGCCTTCCGGGGCCGATCTGGAAGGACGCCATGCTCGGCGCCCTTGCCGACACCCCACCCGAGACGTTCGAACTGCAGACGCTGTACGGCCTGCGCAGCGCTCGCGGTGGAGGGTCCTACATACCGCCGACCACAGCGCCGGTCCCCGGCACGACTCCGCTTCCCACTTCGACGCCGTAGGTATCGGAGGGGCCCTCAGCCCAGGCCGATCATCTCTGACAGCACGTCGAGTTCGAACGTGAAGTAGGCACGACGGTCGGCCGCGGAGTCCCCGACCACGTTGTGGCGATGCCCGAAGAGTTCGAACGAGATCGACCCGATGATGTGGGTCCACGCCATGAGGCCGACCGCGAAGGCCGCGTCGTTGAAGTCCTGTGATTGCAGGTCGGCCCACGTCGCCACTTCGTCCAGTGCCGGTCGCAGGCTGCGGGCGACGCGGGCCGTGAACGCCGGGGTCCGGGTCTGCACCCCGGCCTGCTGGAGGATCCCCACCAGAAGGGCCGGTATCCGCGTGGCCGGACCGATGGTGTCCTGGGGCGCCGCGTATCCGGGCACCGGGGACCCATAGATGAGCGCGAAGCGCTGCGGGTTGTCCAACGCCCAATCACGGCTGGCCAGCCCGATCGCCCGCCACCGTTTCACGGCGTCCGGCAACCGCGAAGCCTTCAACTCGACGTGTTCGGCCATGTCGTTGTACGCCCGCACGATCAGGATCGTGAGCAACTCGTCGCGGGAGCGCACGTAGCGGTAGATGGCGCTCGATGCCATGTCCAAATCCCGTCGCGACTGCGCGTACTGACAGTTGTGCGGGGCCGACTTCGATGAGTTGCCCGGTAGCGGACTCGGTGATCGCCTCCATCATGGCCAGCACGATTGCGGGCGCGAATTCCTGTGACGGTCACCCCTCCACTATATGCGAGCAGTGCTCTTGCTTTCTCGGTGTCGCGTGACCTAAAGTGAGAGCACTGCTCGCATATTGGAGGATTCATGGCTACACACACGATCGTCGGCGCCGGCCAGGTTGGGTCCCGTCTCGCCGCCATGCTCGTCGACCAGGGACACGACGTGCGGCTCGTCAGCCGCCGGGGGACCGCGATCCCGGACGCCGAGGGTCGTCAGGCGGACGCCTCGGACCGGTCACAGCTGCTGGCCGCGGCCTCCGGTAGCGACGTCATCTACAACTGCATCAACCCCCCGTACAGCAAGTGGCAGACCCTGTGGCCACCCATGGCCGACAACCTGATCGCCGCGGCGGAGGCCAACGATGCGGTACTGGTGACCTTGAACAACGTCTATGGCTATGGGCCGGTCGATGGACCCATGACCGAGGATCTGCCCATGGTCGGCCACACCCGCAAGGGCACCGTGAGGGCCGACATGTGGCACCAGGCGCTCGCTGCGCATGAGCAGGGCCGCATCCGGATGTCGGAGGTGCGGGCCAGTGACTACATCGGCGAGGCCGGCGATCAGAGCAACTTCGGCGATCGGATGATTCCGAAGTTGCGCGCCGGAAAGCCCGTAACGCTCATGGGACGCGCGGATCAACCCCATACCTGGACGTACACCGGCGACGCCGCGCGGCTGCTCAGCATCGTGGGTGTCGACGAACGCGCATGGGGCCGGGCCTGGCACACCCCGAGCCCGGCACCACGGACCCAGGCCGAGGTGGTCGGTGACCTTGCCGCGGGCCTCGGCGTCCCGGTGCCGAAGATCCGCACTGTCGGCAGTGGCCCGCTGCGCATCGTCGGACTGTTCAACGCCGACGCCGGGGAACTTGTGGAGATGCTGTACGAGTTCGACCGGCCGTTCATCATGGACTCCAGTCGCGCGCAGGAGACCTTCGGCCTCGAGCCGACCGCATGGTCGGACATCATCGCCGAGACCCTGCGAAAGAACGCGGTTCGCGCGTAGACCCCGTGCAGGGCCCGCCCGCGCTGGCCTACGACTGAAGGCGTGCCCGCACGATCCCGGAGACCGTCTTGCCGTCCGCCCGCCCCCGGGTGGCGGCCGTGACCCTCTGCATCACCGGGCCCATGGCCCCCATGCCGGTCTTGCCGTCCGCGGCCGCCGCAGCGATCGCCTCGTCGATGATCACGGCGACCTCGGCCTCAGTCAGCGGCTGAGGCAGGTACCTCTCGAGGACGCCGAGTTCGGCCTCTTCGCGGTCGGCAAGTTCGGGACGGTTGGCGTCACGGTAGGCCGTCGCCGACTCCCTGACGCTTCTTCGCTTCCTTGCCCAAGACGGTCACGACCTCGTCGTCGGTGAGCTCCTTGGCCTGCTTTCCGGCGACCTCCGCGTTCGTCACCGCGGCCAGAGCCATGCGCAGGGTTGCGGCGACGAGTTCGTCGCGGGACTTGATCGCTGCTTGCAGGTCCGACTGCAGGGTGTTCTTGAGAGCCATGTGTTCAATCCTGTCACGTGACCTCGGTCATAGCCTCGAGGTTAGCCGCCGTGCGACCATGGTCAGGTGCACGCCGCAATGAGAACAGGGCTGGCTGCCGCCGGACTTGGCGCGGCCACACTCGCCTACTCCCTCTGGGAGGCCCATCAGTTCAGGCTGCGCGACGTCCCCGTCGAAGTCCTGCGACCGGGGTCCAGGCCGATCCGAGTGCTGCAACTCACCGACCTGCATCTGACCCCTCGGCAAGAGGACAAGATGGCCTGGATCCGCTCACTGGCCGACCTGGACCCGGACTTCGTGATCCTCACCGGGGACCTGCTGGGCCACATGGACGCTGTTCCCTACCTCGCCAAGACCCTTGAACCGCTCAAGGGCGTTCCCGGGGTCTTCGTCTTCGGTTCCAACGACTACTGGACCCCGAAGACCGTCAATCCCTTCAAGTACTTCATCAAGGACCGCACCCCGGTGATGTCCACCCAGCGACTGCCCACCGACGAGTTGGAGTCCGAACTACTCAACGCGGGCTGGACCGGGCTCAACAACGCCCGCAGCGAGACGACCGTGCTGGGCAGCCGGATCGACATGCGGGGAGTGAACGACCCGCATATCCAACTGGACCGCTACCACGAAGTGGCCGGTGAGTTCGACCAGGATGCGGCACTTCGACTCGCGGTGACTCACGCCCCCTACCTGCGGGTCCTCGACCCGATGGCCGCAGATGGCGCGGACATGATCATCGCCGGTCACACGCATGGCGGGCAGGTGTGTGTCCCTGGCTACGGGGCGCTGGTCACCAACTGCGACATCGACACTCGACGCGCCAAAGGGCTGTCGACGCACGAGGGCGCGGCCCTGCACGTGAGTGCGGGGCTGGGGACCAATCCCTATGCCCCGATTCGGTTCGCCTGCCCGCCGGAAGCGACGATGCTGCACCTGCTGCCGAGGCACGTCTAGCGGCCGGTATCCTTCATAGGAGTGCGGGGTGTGGCGCAGCTTGGTAGCGCGCTTCGTTCGGGACGAAGAGGTCGTGGGTTCAAATCCCGCCACCCCGACGCACAAGCAGACAGGGACTCCGCGCCAGCGGGGTCCCTGTCTGCTTGTGCCTCGGGAAGGCCAAGGATTTGGGAGGCCAGGCCCGCCAGCGTTCCGAGTGCCGGCTCCCGCCACCCCGACGCACGCACAAGGGGTCATCCGCACCAGCGGGTGGCCCCTTGTCGTGCGTGGGAAGGCCACAGACCCGCGGCGTTGGAGAACGTTCACGAGGTTGGAGAAGCCACGCGTGTGTTCTCCAACCTCGTGAACGTTCTCCAACCTCGCTGAGCCGGGGCATACAACTCGCGCCCGGACCCGGGCTCAACCCTGCCAGCGGTCGCTGTTCCGGACGTCGAGTCCGTCGGGCGTGGAATCCACCATGACCTCGAACGCTGAGACGCGATCGACCGCGCTGGCCATGACCGGCGCGGCCGCCACCTTGGCCTCGAAAGAACCGAAACCGCGCCGCATCGACCCCACGTCGCGCCAAGTGGTCACCATCAGCCACACACCGGGGTCATCCGGGCTGCGGCCGATCTGACCGCGCACGTAACCCTCGGCCCCGGACAGAGCCTGCAACAGGTCGCGGCCGAGGTCGAGGAATGAGTCGTCGGCACGATGCTCGGTCACCACCATCACGCCCTCAGCCTGCCAGACATAGCCTGGCCCAATGCGAATGGTGCCGAAGCGCTGGAGTACCGAGACGTGGTGGTGTTCGATCCACGGACATGTGTGCCCGGCCGCTGTTGCCACTCTGGACACCGACGACGGGGATCTGGGGTTCGACCTTCCCGACGACACCCGCTTGTCCAGGTGCCTGCGCTGCGATGCCTGGATCCACACCGTGCGCCCGCCGACGGGAGCGCCGGAGCTTGCCCAAGTACCTCCCACAGCCACTGCGGGGCCGAGCCCTCGACGAACTCGTGGTGATCCGCGCCATCGCCATCGAACGTGGGCTGCACGTCGTCTTCTTCGCACTCGTGGCGATCGGACTGGTGCTGCTGCAGATCGGCCTGCCCAGTCTGCAGCAGGACGCCCAGTCGCTTCTGCCCCTGCTCGACCAGACCCGCAGCGGCGAACAGTTCCTGTCACGGTGGCTGGACCGCCTGATCAATCTCAACGGGGGTCACGTCTGGATCCTGGCAGCGATGTCCCTGGCGTACGCGACTCTCGAAGCGGTCGAATCGGTCTTCCTGTGGCGGGGCAAACGGTGGGCCGAGTACCTGACCGTGATAGCCACCTCGGTGTTCCTGCCCCTGGAGATCAACGAGCTATTGGACAAGGTGTCCTTCCTGCGAGTGGCGGCGCTGCTGGTGAACCTCGCGATCCTGGCCTATCTGGTGTGGACCAAGCGCCTCTTCGGGGTCCGTGGCGGGCAAGCCGGACTGGAGCGCGATCTCGCCGCAGACGTGGACTGGCCGAAACTCCACCAGCGGGCTCCGCTGTCGCCGATCTCCGCGCTCGCTGTGGTCCCCGCCGACAGCGACTGAGCTCGCCGGGTGACACCACTCACCGGCACCTGACACGATTCGGACATGGCGCCAGTCCTGCTCGCTCTGCGCTTCGGGCTCGAAGTGGCTCTGCTGAGCACCGTCGGCTGGCTCGGCTTCCGAACCGTCGGCAATGCTCTCGGCGGCTTGCTGATCGCCGCCGGCGCGGTGCTGCTGACCGCCACGATCTGGGGCCTCGTGCTCTCCCCGCGCCGCCGGTTCGACCTGCCGCTGGGGTTGCGGGTGGCCATCGAGCTTGCGCTCTTCGGCGCCGCTGCAGCCGGCTTGGCCACTGCGGGACTGCCGGTTTGGGGTGGCGCGCTGTTCGTCCTCGAACTGCTCGTGCTGGCGGGGCTGGCCTCTCTCGGATACCCGCCCGGCAGCGACGCCGACGGCAGTACCCATGCACGGCGCAGCTAGTTCCTGCCATAGGGCCCGGACACGGGTGTTCCCCCAGCCAGGGGGATGCCCCCCGCCCGACTTGGCGATGGACTGACATGAAGGAGGTCCTTCATGTCTGAGGAACTTGTTCTGATCGTCGCCGGGTATCAGGAGTTGGACTCCGCCAAGGGCGACTTCGTGAGGTTGACCGACGCGGTGGCCGGGAAGACCTTGAAGTCCGAGGCCCTGCTGCTGCTGGGCAAGGACTCCAAAGGTGAGTTGATGGTCCAGGACACCGGCGACCGGCTCGGGCGGCGCGGCGCGTCGTGGGGTGCGGGCGTCGGCGCTCTGGCCGGACTGGTCCTGCCCCCGGCCTTCATCGCCAGTACGGTCGCCGGGGCGGCGGTCGGTGGCATCGCCGGCAAGTTCGCGTCACACAAAGTCCAGAGCGGCCTCCAGGAGAAGATCGGCGAGGCCCTGGCCGATGGCACCGCCGTGATCATCGGGGTCTATCCGGCGGACCAGCAACTGGCCGCCGAGCGTCTCATGCCGGGCGCACCGCTGAAGTCGACGGTCACCTCGGACAAGCGGGGGATGAAGGAACTCGAGTCGGCGTTGAGCGAGGCGATGGGCAAGTTCCACCCGGACCGTACCGTGCTGCCGATCCCGGACAAGACCTTCGGCGGCACCATCGGGCGCACCATGGACAACTCGGTTGCGGACTGGTCGATGATCCCGGGACCCAAGGCCCCGGAGGACGCCCCCAACGTACTGATCGTCCTGATCGATGACGCCGGGTTCGGGGCACCGAGCACTTTCGGCGGCCCGATCCAGACCCCGAACCTCACCCGCGTGCAGCAGATGGGGCTGACCTACAACCGTTTCCACGTCACGGCAGTGTGCTCGCCGACCCGGGCCGCCCTGCTGACCGGTCGCAATCACCATCGAGTGGGCTTCGGCTCGATCGCCGAGTACCCGGGACCCTTCCCCGGCTACACGGCGGCCCGCCCCCGCTCGTGCACCGCACTTCCGCGCATCCTCAAGGAGAACGGCTACGTCACCGGCGGGTTCGGCAAGTGGCATCTGACCCCCGACAACGTGCAGGGTGCGGCGGGACCGTTCGACCACTGGCCCAAGTCCTGGGGGTTCGACCACTGGTGGGGATTCCTCTCCGGGGCAGCGGGCCAGTACGACCCGATCATCACCCTGGACGACTCGGTGATCGGCGTCCCCGAGGGCAAGGATGGCGAGCTCTACTACTTCCCCGACGACATCACCGACAAGGCCGTCGAGTGGTTGCACGCGGTGCGCGCGCAGGACGCCGACAAACCGTGGATGATGTACTACTCGACCGGCTGCTCGCACGCCCCGCACCACGTCGCCCCTGATTGGGCCGACAAGTACAAGGGGATGTTCGACGATGGCTGGGACGAGCTGCGCATACGCACTCTGGCCAAGCAGAAGGAACTCGGTGTCGTCCCGCCGGAAACGGAACTGACCGATCGGCCGGATCTGTTCCCCGCGTGGGACTCGCTGAACGACGCCGAGCGGAAGCTGTACATCCGGCAGATGGAAGTGTTCTGCGGATACTCCGAGAACGCCGACTGGAACGTCGGGCGGCTTCTCGACTCGATCGAGGAGATGGGCGATCTCGACAACACGCTCGTCATCTACATCTGGGGTGACAACGGCTCCAGCATGGAAGGCACGGTCACTGGTTCCTTCAACGAGATGACCTTCCTCAACGGCGTCGTTCTGGACCCCGAGCAGCAGCTGAAGCTCATCGACAAGTACGGCGGCATAGAGGCCCTCGGCGGGGAACACACCGCACCGCACTTCGCCGCTGCGTGGGCTCACGCAATGAACACCCCGTTCCAGTGGGGCAAGCAGATGGCCAGTCACCTCGGTGGCGACCGCGATCCGATGGTCGTGGCATGGCCACGCCGCATCCCGGCCGGAGGCAGTGTCCGTCCCCAGTTCACGCACTGCATCGACATCGCACCGACCGTGCTCGACCTGATCGGCATCTCCGGAGCCGAACCAGGTGGACGGCATCGCGCAGGAGGCGATGGACGGTACCAGCTTTGCCTACACGCTTGACGATCCTGATGCAGCCGAGCAGCACACAGTGCAGTACTTCGAAATGTTCGGCAGCCGGGCCATCTACAAGGACGGCTGGTGGGCGTGCGCACGCCTGGACAAGGCCCCTTGGGACTTCTCACCCGCGACATTGGCGCGTTTCGCCCCAGGTGCCTACAACCCCGACGACGACACGTGGGAGTTGTACTACCTGCCGGACGACTTCTCGCAGGCCCATGACCTCGCCGCGGACAACCCGGACAAACTCAAGGAGTTGCAGGACCTGTTCTGGGAGGAGGCCGAGCGCAACCACGCTTTGCCCCTGCTCGGTGGCCTGTCGATGTTCTTCGGCATCCTGCCGCCACTTCCCACACAGACGAGGTATGCGTTCGCCGGCGACGTGCAGAACGTGCAGCGCGGAATGGTGCCGCGGATCCAGGGTCGCAGTTACGCCATCGAGGCAGATCTCGTGGTGCCCGACGCGGGCGTCGAAGGTGTGATCATGGCCAACGCCGACTTCATCGGAGGGTTCGGTCTCTGGGTGGACTCGGACGGCAGGCTGAACCACACGTATTCCTTCCTCGGGGTGGAGAACTACCGGCAGACCTCGGACAGACCTTTGCCCGCCGGGGACGTCACGGTGAAGATGCTCTTCGAGTCGGACGAACCGAAACCGGGTTCGGGCGGGGACGTGACGTTGTTCGTGAACGACGAGCAGGTCGGCACGGGACGTCTGGACCACACGGTTCCGATCATGTTCTCGTCGTATGCCGGTATGGACATCTCCCGGGACAACGGCCTTGTGGTGGACCGCGACTACGAGGACAAGGCGCCGTACCAGTTCACCGGTACGGTCAGGCAGGTCGTCTTCGATCTGCAGCCGGCCGCCCACGACGATCTGACGGCGTTGCATGAAGCAGCCTCGCGCCACGAGGTCGGTCACGGCGCCTCCGGCTGAGGCCCAAGGCCGGCCCGGCACGACGGTTGTGGCGGGCGGCGACCCGGAACCGGTCACCGCGCGGATGGACCTGGCCGGTCAGTCTGGTTCGGGCTTGGTGAGAGGTTGTGCACCAGGTTGGAGAACGCACGCGTGGCTTCTCCAACAACGTGCACGTTCTCCAACCTCGCCAGGCGGGAACCGGCAGTGTGGTGCCTCGGTCAGCCGAGCAGCTTGGCCTTCTGGGCCGCGAACTCCTCGTCGGTCAGAATGCCCTGCTCGTGCAGTTCACCCAACTGCTTCAACTGCGCGATCTTGTCGTCCATGCTGTCGGCCGCCGGGGCTGGCGCAGGCGGCGGTGCGTACTGTGGCTGCGGCGCATACTGCGGTTGCTGGGCGTACTGCTGAGCCTGCTCCTGCTGAGCCTGCTCCTCCCAGCGACCGGCCTGACGGCGCGAAACCCTGTTGGAAACGGCGGTCGCGGTACCGGCCACCACAGCAGTGCGGGCCACTCCTCGGAGCAATCCGGGCATCAGAGGTTCTCCTTCTCAGTCGCGTCAAGAGCAGAAATCAGATCGTTCACGGCGATTCTGCCGTTGGCCACCAGTTGTGCCCCAGCCTTGCGCAAAGCGGTCGCGAAGGGGGCAGCCCACGAGTTCTCGTACACCAGGATGGCGCCGACGGAACCTGGCGTGAGGATCGCAGCGGTCTCGGCGATGTCCTCGTCGCTGAGCATCCCGGTGCCTGCTCCCACGAAGACAGAGAGATCCTCGGCCCCGTATTGCCCGAGGTCGTCGGCGGCGATCGCGGTCGCCGAGCCGTCCGCACTCTTGGCGATCAGCGCCACGTCCAGGATCCTGATCGTTCCCCGGTCCACGAGGTCGAGCAGGTAGGGCAACGCCTCGCCCGTCGGGTCGCCGCCCGGGTACTCCACGACGAGGTAGTCGATGGGCCCCAGTTGGATCTCGTCTGTCTCAGTCATCCGTCATCCCTTCAATCAGTTGCATCCTAGGCAGGAGTCCGCGGTCACCGCACGGGAGCGTCGGGGTCCCATCGGGGATCCCGGCCACCCACCGCGCTGTTCAGGCGTCCTTCAATTCGCGGCCGTGCACGAGCACGGCGTAGATGACGAAGACGTCGATCGCGATGATCACGAGGCTCCAGATCGGGTACACGGGCAGCCAGAGGAAGTTCACCACGATGCTGATGACCGCCAGGATGACCGCAATGGTGCGGCCGAAGAGGTTGCCCTGGATTACGAGGAAGCCGGCCAACAGCATCAACAGACCCAAGATGACGTGCAGCCATCCCCACCCGGAGATGTCGACGAACAGGGCCGCTTCCCTGCCGAAGACGACCCAGTCGTTGTTGAACACAGCCACGAAACCCACGAGCGTCCAGAGGATGCCCGCGATGATCATCATGACCCCCGCGAAGACCACCCAACCGGTCCAACCCGAGCGCTGCTGCGTCGCGTTCTGGCTCATTCGTATTGCCTCCTCGTCAGATCGCACACGTATGCGACTACCCCGACGCTAGAAAGCCCTCCCGTGCCTTGCCATCACCCATCGAGGGTGAACGCCAGCGGATCATGGCCAGAGCACGCTCTCCCCCGCAATGGGCGATGTCCACACAGCACAAGACATCCATACTCGTCCCGGGCGGACGATCACCGGTCGCCCTTTGGAGGGAGCACCAATGACCGACCCGACCTCCCGGATGACCGTCGCGGATCGCGCACTTCGGGGCCGCGAAGCACGGTCGCGGATTCCACGCACCGGACATGCCGACTGGACGCCCGACCCCCATCGGCGTGATCCGGTGGAGATCCTGAGCGCCCAGAACGAACAGCGGGTTCCCTGGCTGGTTCCCATCCGTCACTCCCGCATGGGGGTATCGCCATTCACGTTCTTCCGGGGTGCAGCGGCCATCATGGCCGAGGACCTCAGCGGCAGCCCGGACAGCGGACTATGGGTACAGGCCGGGGGCGATGCCCATCTGTCCAATTTCGGGGCCTACGCCTCACCGAGTCGCCAGTTGGTCTTCGACGCGAACGACTTCGACGAGACCCTGCCAGGACCGTGGGAATGGGACTTGAAGCGCCTCAGCGCAAGTCTGGTGGTCGCCGGTCAACACCTCGGATTCCCTGAATCGAAGAATCGGGCGGTAGCGGCCCACGCAGTCCATGCCTATCGCGATGCGATGGCCGGATACGCAGCGATGCCGGTGATGGAGCTCTGGTACGACCACCTCGACGTGGACGACGTGAAGAAGTTCTCCGGGCTGTCCACCGTCGAACTGCAGAAGAGGCTGTCTCGCTTCGAGGTCAAGGCCCGAAGTCGCACCAGCCTGCAGGCCCTGCAGAAACTCACCACCCGCGAGTCCGGATCCCTGAAGATCCGCAGCCAGCCGCCCTTGCTGGTGCCGCTGGCCGAAGTGCCGACCGAGTACGACCAGGACACGCTGCGCAGCGTCACCGAAGCAGCCTTCTCCAGGTACACAGAGACCACTGACGATCACATCCAGTTGCTGCTGTCGCGCTTCCGGGTCGTCGACATCGCCATCAAGGTGGTTGGCGTGGGAAGTGTTGGGACCCGGTGCTGGATCGTCCTGCTGGAGGGCCGCGACGACCAGGACCCGCTGTTCCTGCAGATCAAGGAAGCGGTGCCCTCGGTTCTTGAGGACCATCTGCGCCCCAGCATGTACCCGAACCAGGGACAACGGGTGGTTCAGGGCCAGCGGCTGGTCCAGGCACAGACGGATATCTTCCTCGGCTGGACGACAGGGATGGAGGACAGGCAGTTCTACGTACGGCAGTTGCGGGACTGGAAAGGGTCGGTCGACGTGGAACGAGCCACCCCGAAGCAACTGCGGTTCTACGCCGAACTGTGCGCCAGGACCCTCGCGCGTGGGCACGCTCGCTCCGGGGACCCTGTGGCAATGTCTGCCTACATGGGTGCTTCGAGGACACTTGACGACTCGATCGCCGAGTTCTCAGTGAGGTACGCCCGGCAGAACCTCGTCGACTACGCCGCTTTCCAGAACGCAGTCCAGGAAGGATTCCTACCGGTGTCGGAGGAACGCCTGTGACACCGATCCTGGGATCCTCCAACCGGCGGCACCGTTCGGCGTCTACCCATAGGTCCCATCGAATGGTCGGGTGATTCGTGATGACGACAGCACCGCAGCCGACCTCGCGTGCGTTCCACGTCATGAGCAAGCCCACGGGGGCCATCTGCAACCTCGACTGCGAGTACTGCTTCTTCCTCTCCAAGGACCAGTTGTACCTGGGCAGCGACTTCCGCATGGACGAGTCGGTCCATGCTGCGTACATCCAGCAACTGCTGGCAGCACAAGCCGGCGAACCGGAGGTTGTGGTCGCATTCCAGGGCGGGGAACCGACCATGATGGGCCTCGACTTCTTCCGGCGCACGCTGGACCTCGAGGAACGATTCCGGCAACCCGGCCAACAGATTCTCAACACCATCCAGACCAACGCCACGCTGATCGACGACGAGTGGGCCGAGTTCCTCAAAGCCAACGACTTCCTGGTGGGGGTGTCCATCGACGGCCCACGCGACATGCATGACGCCTACCGGGTGGACAAGGGCGGCAAACCCACGTTCGACCGGGTGATGGCGGGCCTGGAGACCCTGCGGCGCCACGATGTCGAATGGAACGCCCTCACCACCGTCAACGCAGCGAACGGAGATCGCGGCCGGGAGGTCTACTGCCTTCCTGCGCGACGAGTTGGGCGCACGATTCATCCAGTTCATCCCCATCGTGGAGCGGGTGACGCCGGAGCTCCTGGCAGCCACCACCGAGGGCTGGACCACCGGCGAAGCGACCGCTCTACACGCAGAGCGGCAGCGACGTGACACACCGCAGTGTGGGCCCCGAGCAGTACGGAAGATTCCTGATCGACGTCTTCGAGGACTGGGCCAGGCACGACGTGGGCGACGTCTTCGTGCAGATGTTCGACACCACACTGGCCCACTGGCTCGGGATGGACCAGGTCGGACTGTGCGTGCACGCCCGCACGTGCGGCGACGCCGTGGCGCTCGAGCACAACGGCGACCTGTACTCCTGCGACCACTTCGTCGAGCCCGATTATCTGCTCGGGAACATCGCACAGGGCCAGACCCTGCTCGAACTGGTCGACTCCCCGCAGCAGCGGGCCTTCGGCGAGGCGAAACTATCGACATTGCCCGACTACTGCCGGCAGTGCGACGTGCGATTCGCCTGCAACGGCGGATGCCCCAAGGACCGGTTCGCCACCGCGCCCACCGGGGAACCGGGGCTGCACTACCTCTGCCCGAGCTACAAGACCTTCTTCTCCCACGTTCGCGAACCCATGCGCGTCATGGCTGACCTGCTGCGCGAGGACCGGGACGCGACCGGGCTGCGGGATTGGTACACCGCCGCCGACGCCACTCGCTCCCGCAACGAACCGTGCACCTGCGGCAGTGGACGGAAGTGGAAGAAGTGCCACGGAACTCCCGCACGTCCAAGCGAACTCACCTAGGCGGTCGCATCACCGGGTCGGGGGATCCGCTGAGACGCCGCCGACGGGACAGTTAGGTTGGTCGTGGATTCACGCCATCGGGAACGCCGGGACCGGGAGGGTTCATGAACGAGTCGAGGCCAGACGACGGCAAGGCTCCAGCAGTGCCCGCAGCAGCTTTCGGTGACGCGTTGCCCGACCGACCGGACACCCCGGCACCGACTCCGGTCGCGGAGGCGCCGGACTGGGTGATGCCGATGGTCCGCAAGATCATCTGGCGGGTCGTGCTGGTGGTTCTGATCGTCGCCGTCCTGCTGATCATGGCCACGAAGGCCCGCAGCCTCCTCAGCATGCTGTTCATCGCAGCGTTCTTCGGGATCGCGATGGAGCCCGCTGTGAATCACCTCCACATGAAGCGGGGCATGAAACGCGGGGCCGCAACCGGTCTGGTCTTCCTGCTCTCGGCGACCTTTCTGATCGTTCTGACTTTCATCATGATCCCGGGACTCGTCAACGTCGCCGGTGAGATGTCGAACACCTTCAAGTCCGCGATCCCGCAGATCAACGATCAGTTCAACACCGACTTCCCGACGTCCAAGACCGACCCCGCGTTCGCCACAGGCTGAGCAGAACGTGAAGGACTGGGTCCAGAACAACGCCAGCGACATCATGGGCTTCGCCGGGAACACGATCGGACTCATCTTCCAGTTCTTCACCATCGCCATGTTCGCGTTCTACTTCGCAGCCGACGCCCCGCAGATCCGCCGGGCCATCCTGCGCAGGTTCGCCCCGGAGCGCCAACAGCGACTGGGCTGGGCCTGGGACACCGCCATCGAACAGACCGGCGGCTACCTCTACTCGCGCCTTCTCCTGATGATCATCAACGGCGGACTCTTCTTCTTCGTGATGCTTCTGGTGGACGTGGACTGGAAGATCGCCCTGCCCTTGTCGATCTTCGAAGGGATTCGTCGCAGAGTTCATCCCTGCGATCGGCACCTACATCGGGGCAGCCGTCCCGATCATCATCACGTGGGGGATCCAAGGCCTGACGTCGGCTGCGATCCTGCTGATCTGGACACTGATCTACCAGCAACTCGAGAACTACTTCCTGAGTCCGAAGATCAGCGCAAGGACGATGGAGATCAATGGCGGCATCGCGTTCGGCGCCGCGATGGCCGGTGGTGCGATCGGCGGACCGATGCTGGCATTCATGTCGTTGCCGATCGCGGCTCTGATCACGTCCTTCATGAAGAACTTCTCGCGGCGATACCCCCTGGCATACTTCTCGCCCTACGACGGCGATTACACCGAGGCGGACGAGGCGGCCAAGACCGAGGCCAACCCACACGTGGTCACGAAGGTCGCCGACTCTGACCTCTGAGCGCACGCTGCGGCCACCATGGACCCGGGGTCCGCAGCGCGGTCGGCCTGCCAGGAGGCCACATCGGGGAAGAACTGATTCTGCTCGACCAGATGGCCGGTGGCATGGTGCTCTTCGCCCCCGGTGATGATTGGGAATACATTGATCCACAATCCGATCGGTGCCGGGTCGTTGCCCCCGGGCGTCAGCGAAGGGACGGGAGGTGGTGGCCGTGGACCGGATCGACTCTTTGGCAGCCTTCGGCACGCCAACCCCGAAACTACGCCCCCCGAGGATCTGGCACACCGAACTGCCTCGCCGAGACCTGCTGGACGACGAACGCATCGCACGCGCAGAGATCCTTGCGATCCGTGCGCCTGCCGGCTTCGGGAAAACCACTCTGGCGATCCAGTGGGCGTCCCGATCGGATCGGCCCGTTGTCTGGATCACCCTCGACCAGGCTGACAGCGATGCCCTCGTCCTGATGGCGACGATCCGGGCGGGATTGGAACACGCCCTCGACGACTTCCAGGCGCCCCCGAGCGCGACGACCCTGCTCGAGCCTGCCTTCTCGCGTACCGTGCTCCCCCAGTTCAGACAGGTGGTCAGTGGGCTCGCGGGTCCTGTCACGGTTGTCTTGGACGAGATGCAACTCATCGAGGGCGAGCAATCCCCGCACGTGCTCAGGTCCCTGGTCGAGTCGCTGCCCGTGGGATCCCAGACGGCATTCGTCGGCAGGCGCCTGCCGGGCATCCCACTTCCGCTCTGGCAGGGCCAGGGCCGAGTCGCCGAGGTCACATGCGTCGGACCTCACGTTCACGACCGCCCAGACTCGAGCCGCACTGGAGCAGTTCACCCAGGCGCCCGTGACGCGACGAGGACGTCGAGAAGGTGCAGTCAGCGACCGAGGGCTGGCCGGTCGCGGTGTACCTGCTCTCGCAGACGGCCGGACCGGGCACCACTGTGACCCCTGAAGTGATCAAGGAGTTCATCGAGACCGAGGTCCTGAATCCTATGACTGGGGAGCTTCGGGCCTTCGTGTGCGAGACCGCTGCACTGGGCACCGTCAATGTCGACCTTGCCCTATACGCGACTGGTGCCCGACGGACGGCGCACTTCCTCGGCACCGAGATCACGACCGTACTGATGCAGAACATCGAGGACGACTGGTACCGCTACCACCCGCTGCTGATTGCATGCGCGGTCGCCCTGCTGGGCAGAGAAGATCCCGAGCGCTTGCAGGCCGTCCGCTCCCGAGCCGCGAGATGGTACCTGGATCGTGGCCACCTGGACACCGCAGTGCAGTTCGCCTTGGCTTCCGGTGATTGGGACACCATGGGTGAGGTTCTGTGGCCGGCGTCCAGACTGTGCCTCTTGCAGGGCAGAACGGCGACTGTCCAGGACTGGCTGGAGCGGGTCGATGAGAGGGCCGTCGCCAAGGTAGCCCCACTCAGCATGACCGCAGCCTGGGCGAACTTGGCCGCCAGCGACTTCGGCAATGTCCTGCGCTACACAGATGCGACGCTGGACGCCATGCCGACCGATTGGCGCGACGATCTGACGTCTTCGGCCACTGGCCCGCATCTTGCACTACTGCTCGCGGTGACGGGCCACGGCCTGCAGGGACCGCACGAATCGGCCGAACTCGCCGGAGCAGCGCTGGGTGCGATGTCCGGAGACGATCCGACGCGGGCACTCGCCGCAATGATCCATGGGCTGAACCTGGCGCTGATCGGAGACCCCCGGGCTGAGGAGGCGATGAAACGGGCAGCAGCGGTTGCCAAGTCGGCTGGAGCAACTTCCTCAGAGGTCGAGTCCTTGGCTCTGCTGGGCATGCTGCAAATAGTGCAGGGTCAGGACACGGCCGGGTGTGACTCGATCGCGGCGTCGTTGGCGGTCTACGCCCTCCACGACCTCGATCGCATGCAGTCCACCAGCGGTGTACTTGCGATCGGGCGTGTGGCGCTATCGGCGCTGCGGGGCCGGGCTTCGGACACTCACGCCGCGATCGAGGCGCAGAACCAGGTGCAACCGGGCCTGGAGGAACTCTTGCCCTGGTACCGACCTTTGGCCGGCGCGGTGCTGGCATTCGCGTGCACACGCATCGGCGACCTGGCCGGATATCGGGAGTACATCACCTGGTGTGACGAATCGGCGAACGCAGATGGCGTGCTGTGCAGGCAATGGGCCGCTCGGGCGCGTCGGGAATACGCGGCGATGAGCCCGCTGCAGCAACTGAGCCCCGCGGAATTGCGGGTGTGGGAGCTCCTCACGAGCCGGATGACCCTCAGCGAGATCGCCGGGCAACTGTTCCTTTCCCGGGAGACCGTCAAGAGCCACACCGTGTCCATCTACCGCAAACTCGGAGTGGCATCGAGGCGGCAGGCGCAGGATCTCGCCGAAGGCTGGAACTGATCGATCACCGCAACACGCGGGCCGCCTCGGCGATCTGCGCCGGATCACCGGGCGTCGGAATCCACGGCATCTGCAGCCCGTCCTTCCCGGCATAGCGCGGGACGACGTGGATGTGGAAGTGGAAGACCGTCTGCCAGGCCGCGGTCCCACAGGCGTTCACCAGGTTCACGCCGTCGGCGCCCAACCGCCCGAGCGCCCGGCGGGCGACGTCCTGTGCGAGCAGGGTGCAGTGGGCCAATTCATCGGGTTCTATCTCGGCAAGATCTGCCACGTGCTGCTTGGGGATGACAAGAGCATGTCCGCGGGTCGCCGGGTTGATGTCCATGAAGGCGAGCGCCCGATCGGTCTGCGCGATCTGATGGGAGGGTAGGTCGCCGTTGACGATGGCGCAGAAGATGCACATGCTGGCGAGCATAGGCTGTGCGGCATGGCCGAGCCGCTGAAGAACCATTTCGGAGCCCGCACGGTGGAGCGGATCGCGGCCAGTCTTCCGGTCGACCCCACCGGATTCGTCGACGAGTGCCTCGAAGGCTTCGACGGATTGGAGCTCATGGATCGTGGCCGTCGGGTCGCCGATGTGATGGCGCGGTACCTGGACCCCGACCCTGCGACCGCGGTGCGTCAGGTCGCGGCCGCCATCGGTGCCGAACGGCCCGTCGGCATGGACGGGTTCTTCTACAACCCACATTCGTTCTTCATCGCCACCTACGGCCTGCCGGCGTTCGAGGAGTCGATGTCCGCCATGCACCGCCTCACCAAGGTGTTCACCGCCGAGTTCTGCATCAGGGCGTTCATCAGCGAGTACCCCGAGACGATGGAACGCCTGCGCGGGTGGGCGAACGATCCTGACGAACACGTACGCCGACTGGTCAGCGAGGGCACGCGCCCACGACTGCCGTGGGCAGCGCACCTGCCGCAGTTCCGGGCCGATCCGGAGCCGGTCATCGCGTTGCTGGACCTCCTCAAGGACGATGAATCGGAATACGTGTTGCGCTCAGTCGGCAACAACCTCAACGACATCTCCAAGGACCACCCCCATCGAGCACTCGAAGTGGCCGCAGACTGGTAGCCCGGCCGGGAGCGACTGGTCCGGCGCGGGCTGCGCACCCTGATCAAGGCCGGTGACCCCGAGGCGCTGGCGATCCTTGGATACGGTCGGTCGGAGGTTCTGGCCACTGCTGTACTGCCGCCGCATCTGGCTATCGGCGACAGCCTGCGCCTGGCCATCGAGTTGAGCGGTCACGACCGGGTCCTGGTCGATGTCGTGGTGGATTTCGTGAAGGCCGGCGGCGGGACCGGTCGCAAGGTCTTCAAGGGTGGCGAGGTCCAGGTGGACGGCTCCGCCGTGATCCGCCGGTCCATCAGTTTCGCCCAGCACAGCACCCGCAGGCACTACCCGGGTCCGCACCGGGTCGGCGTTCTCATCAACGGTCGTGAGCAGGAGTTGGGTGTGGTCCGAGTCGTGCCGGCGTGAAAGCCGCGACGTTGGAGAACGTTCACGAGGTTGGAGAACGCACGCGTGGCACCTCCAACCTGGTGCACAACCTCCAACCTCGTGCCGCAGGGACCACACGCTCAGCCTTGACCCGTCTGAGCCGGTGGCAGGATTCACCCGGGGCAGGTGATGCCTGCCGCAATGTGCAACGGGCACGATCGGCACGGGAGGACACACATGAGCGAGGATGCCGCGGCCAGGGACGAGATCCGGAGGCTGCAAGACGAAGTTGCGCGACTGCAGAAGCAAGTGGGAGCAGGCGCCGAGCGCGCCGAAACCGAAGCGGCGTTGGGTGCGCACCTTCTGGTCCACTGTGCTGATCGTGGTCGCGTGCCTGCTGGCACCCCTGTCGGTGGTGTCCGTGTGGGCGCGCGGCGAGGTCACCGACACCAACCGGTACGTGGAGACGGTGGCCCCGTTGGCATCCGATCCGGCGATCCAGCAAGCGGTCACGCGCGCATCACCGACGAGGTCTTCAAGTACGTCGACGTGCCCGCGCTGACCAGTGAGGCCGTGGCCACCATCTCCCAGAACCGGGACCTGACCGCTCAGCAGAGGGCAGCGCTGCAGGCGCTGACCGGACCGATCAACTCCGGGATCGAGTCGTACACCGAGGATGCGGTCGCGAAGGTGGTGCAGTCCGACCAGTTCGCGGCCGCCTGGGTCCGAGGCCAACACGTTGGTGCACCAGAGCCTGCAGAACGCGCTGGAAGGCGACTACAGCAACAACGCGGTCGGGCTCGAGAACAACCAGGTGGTGCTCAACCTCGGCAACCTGATCGACCAGGTCAAACAGCAACTGATCAGCAGTGGCTTCACCGTCGCTGAGAAGATCCCGACCGTCGACCAGACCATCGTCTTGTTCAACGCGCCCAATGCCACGGCGATCCAGAGGGCGTACTCGGTCTTGAACACCCTCGGTTTCTGGTTGCCGCTGATCGCGATGTCGATGGCCATCATCGGGGTGTTCGTGAGTCACAACCGGAGCACCGCACTGGCCTGGTTCGGCTTCGGCCTCACCGCAGCGATGGCCGCCGGTGCCGCGATGCTCGGGTTCGCCAGGATCGAATACCTCAACTCGCTGCCGGTCACCGTCAACAACGCCGCGGCCACGGCCTTCTTCGACACGTTCACAACCTTCCTTCGCCAGTCCCTGTGGGCCGGTGCTGCGGGCGGTGTTGTGATCATGTTCGGCGGACTCGTCATGGGAGCCGGCCGCGTCGCCACGGGCGTGCGGTCGGTGCCGGTCAAGGCCGCCGCCGCCATTCAGGGCTGGTTGGAATCCCTGGGCCTGGCCATGACCGGAGCGCGTCAGTGGGTGGCTGCACAGGCGACCGGCCTGCGCCTCGCAGCCTCCCTGGCCGCGCTGGTGTTCATCATGCTGCAGCGGTACAAGACACCCGGTCTGATCCTGTGGACCACCGTCGTGCTGCTGGCCGTTCTGTTCGTCATCCAGATCTTCGCCTCCGGTACCGACGAGGAGGTTTCCCCCGCCCAGGGGGATTCGCCGACCCCCGCGAACGCTTGACACTGACCGCACACGACATGAAGGAGTGGTCATGAGCATCGGTCCAGTGCAGTTGTTGGTCATCGGATTCAACCAGCCGGACTTCGAAGGTGAGATCGCCGCTGAGTTGGCACGCCTGCGGGAGGCCGACACCATCAAGGTGATCGACGCGATGGTCGTCTACAAGGACGCGGACGGCGACTTGTCCGTGACCCACCTGGACACGCTGACCGCCGAGGATGAGGTCGAATACGGCGCAACCATCGGCGCATTGATCGGTCTTGGTTTCGACGGCGAGGAAGGCATGGAGGCCGGCGCGGCACTCGGCGCCGAGGTCGGCGCATCGGGGATCGATGTCATCGAGGAGAACGCCGACTGGGATGTCCTCGCCGGTATTCCCGATGACAGCGCAGCTGCCCTCATCTTGATCGAACACCACTGGGCCGTCCCCCTGCGTGACGCGATCGCACGGGCGGGTGGACATCGCGTGGACGACGGCTTCATAAGCCCCTTGGACCTGGTGGAGATCGGCCTTCTGGCAGCCGACGAGGTCGCTGGGCACGAATTGGCGCGGACCTGAAACCGAAGGAGTAGACAACCATGATGGGTAGCAGAAGAACCGTACGGCGCACTTCTCGACGAACCGCTCGGCGGGTCGACCGCCGCCGGTGACCAGCGGCACCGCACAAGCACCGCCTGTTCGCCCCGATACCCTTGATCCATGATCGTCGGAGTCTTCGGAGCAACAGGTCAGGTCGGCGGCGTGATGCGCACACTGCTCGCCGAACGCAACTTCCCGCTGGACAGCGTGCGGTACTTCGCCTCAGCCCGCAGTGCTGGTACGACCCTGCCCTGGGGCGAAGGAGCAGATCACCGTGGAGGACGCCGCCACCGCCGACTTCTCCGGGATCGACATCGCCCTGTTCTCCGCGGGCGGGTCGACCAGCAAGGAACTCGCGCCGAAGGTCGCCGCTGCGGGGGCGATCGTGGTCGACAACTCGTCGGCCTGGCGGATGGATCCAGAGGTGCCGCTGGTCGTGGCCGAGGTGAACCCGGGCGCGCTCGACTCGATCCCCAAGGGCATCGTCGCCAACCCGAAC
Organism: uncultured Actinomycetota bacterium; assembly: GCA_963769435.1. Lineage (GTDB taxonomy): Bacteria > Actinomycetota > Actinomycetes > S36-B12 > UBA10799 > JADKAV01. Next base: position 1,882,585 of record CAVYLN010000002.1, on the reverse strand, counting down.
TGCACCACCATGGCCGCGATGCCGGTGCTGAAGCCGCTGCACGAGGACGCCGGCCTCGTCCGGCTCGTGGTCAGCACCTACCAGGCCGTGTCCGGTGCCGGGCCTGGCCGGCGTCAACGAACTGCACGAACAGGTGCTGGCCGGCGCCAAGGACGACGCCCTGCCGAGACTGACCTACAGCGGTGAGGCGGTCGGGATGCCCGACGCCGCGCAAGTTCCCCGGCACCATCGCGTTCAACGTGCTGGCGCAGGCCGGCAACTTCGTCGACGACGGGTCCGGGGAGACCGACGAGGAGCAGAAACTGCGCAACGAGAGCCGCAAGATCCTCGACATCCCGGACCTTCGAGTCTCCGGAACGTGCGTGCGGGTTCCGGTGTTCACCGGTCACAGCCTGTCGATCATTGCCGAGTTCGCACGGCCGATAACGGTGGCCCGCGCCCGGCAGTTGCTGCAGGACGCACCTGGCGTCGATCGTGACCGAGGTGCCGAACCCGCTGCAGGCCGCGGGCCAGGATCCGTCGTTCGTCGGCAGGTTCCGGCAGGACGGTGCGAACGGTCTCGCGTTCTTCGTCAGCAACGACAACCTGCGCAAGGGTGCGGCCCTGAACGCGATCCAGATCGCCGAGTTGCTGGCGGCGCGCTGAGCCGCGACCGTCACACCCGGCGCAATTCGACCGGCACCGACTTGAAGGCCGGCGTGCGGGACTCCGCGTCCAGGCGGGCATCGACCAGGACGTTGGCCTCCGGGTAGTACATCGCCAGCGCCCCCCGCGCAATGTCGATGATCGCCGCGGTGACCCGCATCGAGCCCGTGGAACTCGTGACCTCCACCTGGTCGCCTTCGCGGATTCCCAGCATGTCGGCGTCCGCCGCGCACAGCATCACCACGTCTCGACCGCTATTCCCCCGGTACAGGTCCTCCTCGTCGTAGACCACGGTGTTGAACTGGCCCTCCGACCGGATGGTCATCAGCTGGAAGCCCTCGTGACCGGTGGCACCTCGACCACGTGGAAGTGAGCCTTGCCGTCCTGTGTGTCGAAATGCGGCTCGTGGAACGTGCGGCCGGACACCTGGAACTCGCCGTCGGTCTCGACCCGCGCCAGCGCCTGATACCCCGGCACCACGGCCGCGATCGACTCCCGCAACGAGGTGTGCGAACGCAACGTCGTCCAGTCGAACCGGTCCCGGCCCATCGCCGCGTCTGCAAGTGAGGCCAGCACGTCGGTCTCCGAACGCATCTCGCCAGCGATGCACGGTCGCCCACCGGAGGAGAGCCGCACGTAGTTGAACATCGACTCCTGCGTCGTGGCCTGGGACTCCTCGTCACGTGCGAGCACGGGCAGCAGCACCGACGTCCGGCCGTTGCCGTGGAAGTGCCCGGGATTGAGTTTGGTGGTCAGCCCCACCGTCAGGCCGACGTTCCGCAACGCCTCGGACGCCCACGTCGAATCCGGATTACTGCCCCAGAGATTCCCGCCGACCAGCACCGCGACGTCGATCCGCCCGGCGTGGGCAGCCTGCATGGACGCGTACGTGTCCTGCCCTGGCGTGTCCGGCACGTCGATCGCGAAGCGCCTCTCCAACTCGCGGGCGAATGCATCCTTGAGACCCGGTGCGACGCCCATCGAACCCACCCCTTGCACGTTCGAGTGTCCGCGGATGGGCATCAGTCCGCCCCCGGGCCTGCCCAGCCACCCGCGGGCGAGCACCAGGTTGCCCAGAGCCCGGATGTTGTCGGTGCCGTGCGCGTGATGGGTCAGCCCCATCGACCACATGGCGATCCCCCGGCCGGCGCCGGAGACGAGCGCCGCGGCCGTGCGGATGTCGTCCACCGCGACGCCACTGCGGTCGGCCAACTCGTCGAGATCGAGAGCTGCGAGATGCTCGCGCACAGGTTCCAGTCCGGCGGTGTGCCGTTCGAGATAGTCCGCATCCGAGTCCACGAGCTTGAGCAGTGCGGTGAACAGGGCGATGTCTCCGCCAATGCGCGGTTGCAGGTAGAGATCGCTGACCTTCGACCCGGCCGCGAGGCTGCGGGCGTCCGACGGGAGCCGGAACCTCCGCAACCCGAGTTCCGAGATGGGGTTGACGACGATCACCTTGCCGCCGCGCCGCCGTAGTCGGATGAGCTGGGTGACCAGCCGTGGGTGGTTGCTGGCAGGGTTCGCGCCGGCCACGATCACGAGGTCCGTGGTCGACAGATCTTCCAGCGTCGTGGAGGCGGTGCCACTGCCGTAGATGTCGGACAGCGCCACTGACGATGCGTTGTGGCAGTAGAAGGAGCAGTTGTGGATGTTCGCCGTCCCGTACGCCCTCGCCACCAACTGCATGAGGAACGCCGACTCGTTGCCCGAACGCCCGCTGGCGTACCAGAACGTGCGATCAGGCTCGGCTTCCCGCAAGCGCTGTCCCGACCAGGTCCAGGGCCTCTGCCCAGCCGACGCGTTCGAAGCGGTCCCGACCCGGACGTAGCACCACCGGGAAGGCCAGTCGTCCGAGGTTCTCAGCCTGCGCACTGCTGAGCCGGCGCAGCGCGTTGAGATCGTTGGCCGCGAAGAAGGACTCCGGGATCGCCGGGTTGCATGTCGGCGGTCTGCGCCTGCACCGACTTCTTGCAGACCTCGGGGAAATGGCCCGCCTCGTTGACCATGCCCCCCTTCTGCCCGCCCATGCCGAGCGCACAGGTCTTGCACGTGTTCTTGGACTTGAGCCGCCGCAGGGTTTCGGTGAACTCGCCGGTCCCCCACGCCTTCTTCAGCACGTACGCGATCGCCGGCAGGCCGCCGGCGGCGTTCACACGGGGTTGCGCCATGCTGCCACGGTAGCGGCAGCCCAGGGAGTGCTCGTAGTTGCGAACTCCCGGGTGTGGGCACCGTTGCGTGTCCGGATTTGCATGATGATCATGCGCGAATGGCCACCGACGTGCGGAGCGTGACCGCATTGACCTTGATCATCATGCAAATCCGGACACGGGAGGCTGGTCACCGACCGCCGTGCAGGGGAGGCCGAGCAGTGCCGGGGCGTCATTCGGTTCCTCACCGATCCGTCTCCTCAGCAGGCGGAACGCGAGCCCCTCCACGGGGTTGCGCCACGCTGCCACGGTAGCGGTGGTGCGTTCACTACTGCCCTCGCGACAGAACCAACCTGCAGGCCCCAGGTTCGGCGAATGGCAAGAGCTGGGCATCGGGGGTGTCGTGGCCCATTTCGTGCATAGCCCCCTGCACAGAGACCGAGGTGCACCTGGCAGACGACCTCGGTGTGCGTCCGGGCCACGTCCAGGAGAGGGCACCGGCGAAGCGCGGCCGACGTGGCACCCGCATCGGCTTTCGGATCGAACCCGAGATCGTCCAGGACCGCGATCACTTCGCGACGGGCCTGCCGGCGACTCTCCGGTCGTCGGCCCTCAACCATGGCGGCCCCCCACGTGGCACCGGCCATCCTCGCGTCGCCCGCAGGATCAGGACTCGTGGTCGCAACGAAGGTCGCGAGGGCGGTCGCCAAGTGGGCGTAGTCGCGGACCGCCGGGTCCGCCTTTGACCACACCCCCGCCCGATAGCGCGTGGCGGGCCGACCCCTGCCGCGAGACGGCTGCTTCTCACCGTCGGCCAGACCGTCGGCGACCAGCGCCTTCAGATGTGCCCTCGCAGTGTTCTCGTGCAGCCGAGAGCGTGGGCCGTCTCCGAGACCGTCGCACCGTCGACGGTGTCCAGGAACTCAGCACTCGGGTACGTGCGTCGAAGTCCGGCGACCGCCGCACGCCGGGCGGGGGCTGGGCCATTAATCACGTAACAAAGTGTAGTAAATTCAGCATCATGACCACTCAGCCTCCCTGTCACATCCGCCAGAAGCAGTTGCCGTTGCGGCGAGACGAACACGGGCGATCCTGTACTCGACGCCCGGACGATTCCGCACGCGGTCCGGCACGCCGCCATCTTCGGCGCCCTGGACTCGCTGAAGCTCGGAACCGCCATGCAGCTGATCGCACCGCACGAGCCGCTGCCCCTGCTGGCCCAGATCGACAAGCGCTACGACGCCGGCTTCGATGTCACCTACCTCGAGCAGGGCCAGAACAATGGCGCTAGCTGGAACGTCGACCAAGGCCCTGCCCCGCAGGAGGACCCCGACTGGACACCACCACTCACTGGGAGCAGGTCCACGCGACCAAGGGCCAGGACGTCAGCTGGTGGCAGGGCGAGCAGGATCTGTGGGTCGACCTGATCACCGACCTCGATCCCGACCCGGACGATCCGATCGTCGACATCGGCTCCGGCTCGTCCATGCTCCTGGACAGTCTGCACGCGCGGGGCTTTCGCGATCTGACGGCCGTGGACGTCTCCGAGAGCGCACTGGACGCGCTGGCCGGACGGCTCGGCGATGCCGTCACTCTCGTGCAATGCGACGCGGTGGACTTCCACCCGTCCGAGCCAGTACGGGTCTGGCACGATCGCGCCGTCTTCCACTTCCTCACCGATCCGTCGGATCAACAGGCGTACCGCGAGCACCTCCACGCGGGCCTGCGCCCGGATGGGTTCGCGGTGATCTGCACGTTTGCCCCGGATGGCCCGCAGACGTGCAGCGGACTTCCGGTGCAGCGCTACGCGCCCGAAGACCTGGCCAGAACACTGGACCTGACGCTGGTGCGTGAGGATCGACGGATCCACACCACCCCGTGGCAGTCGCAGCAGCCCTTCACGATCGCCGTTCTACGACCCTGACCTCGTCGCCGACCGCCAGCGTGCCGAGGTCCCGGTGGACGGCGTTCTGCCCGAACATCACCCCGCCCTTGGCCTTGCGGAACGTCCCGAGCGTGCGCAACGGCTCACCGTCCCCACGCAGCCCGGTCGCCTGATCGACGCGCGTGATCGCACAGCGTCGCGCACGGTTTCACCACATCCACACGCACGCTCCCGAGTTGGATCGTGGCCCAGGTGTCCTCGGCGAAGGCCTCGGCCCCCTCGATGACCACGTTCGGGCGGAAGCGGTCCATCGGAAGGGCCGTGGGCAACCGGGCGTTGAGGTCGGCCAGCGACGACTCGGAGGTCGAGCAGCAACGGATAGCCGTCGGCGAAGCCCACCTGACCGCCCCCCAGTTCGGTGGGTCGATGGTGGTCGGGGGCAAGCCGGACCAGCCGGCACGGGCGCTCCAGGAAGTCACTGAGCAGTGCCGAGACCCCATCCCCGCAGTCGATCGCGGGTCCGGTGTGCTCCCACACGCGGACCGACCGCATGTCGGCGTCGGTCGACCGTGCGCATCGCCGAGCGCCGTGGAGACGCGAACGGTTCGCCGAGCACGGGCTGGACCAGTGCCAGTGCCGGGACCTCGCGCTGGGTCAGGAACGTGCCGTCGTCGTCCACGACCATGTACTCCCGGTCGTGGGCCATCCCGACCCACCAGCGGCCAGTCGTCCACAGCCACCGCGGCACCGGACTTCACCGGGTAGACGAACAGGCCGCTGACTCTCACACGGCCATCCAATCAGCGGTCGACGAGGGTGCGCCACAGCCACGACTGGCCGACCCGCTGCCCGGTCAGCACGTACTCGGTGGCGGCGGGCACGCTGACCGTGGTGTCCAGCGCCCGGCGGTCGTAGGGCATGCCGGTCAGCAGAAGCACATCACCCGGGTGGACGGGTTCGTCGTCACCCGGGGTGAGGATCACGTCGTGGCCGCGTTCGATCATCAGCGGAACCACATCCAGGGTTCGATCCCGGTCCTGCGGATCGCGCAGCAGCCGTCCCACCGTGACGTCCGCATGCGCGAGAAAGGCCGTGACCGACGGTGCACCGTGGGCGTCGATGGGCAGCGTCCAGATGCTCCGGGCGAAGCGTGCCAGCACAGCCGAGGTGAGCCGGTCGAGCAGTTCGGCCGACCAGTCGTCGCTACGTCGCTGCGCCTCCTGCACGAAGCGCCACAGGGTGGGATCACTGATCCGGGCAAGAACCTCGTGCGCGACCAGGCGGGTCGGGACGAGAACGGACTCCACGTGCAGCGCCTCGAACAGCGGCGCGTTCGACGGATCGTTCTGACGCGCCACGAGGAACAGTCCGGGGTTCGCCCTGCGCGCGGCGGCCAGCACCGACAGGTTCGACGTGTCGTTGTCGGTGGCCGCCGCGAGTCGCCACCGCGTCGTGCAGTCGTGCTCGGCCGAGCACCTCAGGGTCGGTGGCGTCACCGACGATCACCTCCACGCCCGTCGCCCTGGCCTGCGTCCGGGTCCACGACGGTGACGGGGATCCCCTGTCTGCGCAGATCCGCTGCAAGATGTCCACCGAACCGTCCGAAGCCGCAAATGACCCACCGACCCTGTTGTGGCACCGTCATGCCCGCCGGCAACTCGGTACCGCTGTCGGAAGTGAGCCATCCGATCAACCGCGCGGTCTGCGGGGCCCTGACGCCCAGCATCAACTCATCACCGAAAAGGTTGAACGGATCGACGACCATCGGTTCGCCGAACGCCCGTATCCGTTCGATGAGGCCGTCCTCCAACGTGCGGCACACGACCGGCAGGTCGGGCCGCAGCAGGCTGGCCGCCATGGCGATCGCCAGGTTCGCCTCATCGTCGTTGGTCAGCGCGATGATCCCCGCACAGTCCTTGTGGTTGAGCCCCGCACGGCGCAGTTCGAACGGGTTGCTGGCATCGGCCGCCAGACCAGGCACGTCGGACTTGAAGGCGGCGAGGTCCAGCGCCTCGATCCGCTGCGGTTCGACGTCCAGGACCACCATCCGGTGGTCGGTGCGGTCGAGGCTCCTGGCGACGACCTGACCGGCCTGACCGAAACCGGCGATGATCAGGAACGGCTCGCGAAGGCGCCGGACACGGCGCTCGAAGCGCTGGAGCCCCATGGCCTCCTTGAATCCGCGGTCCTGCAGCAGCGCCAGGACCGACCCGATCGCATAGGCCCACGCGACCACGCTGAGGTAGATCGTGACGATGACCCACGCCCTCTGCGCCGTGGTGTACGGGTAGGGGATCTCGCCGAAGCCGATAGTGGTCGCCGTGTAGCTCATGAAGTAGAAGGCCTCGAACGGGTCCATGCGCCACGGCTGGCCGTCGGCGTCCACGCCGGGCATCAGCGTGAGACCGGCGATGCTCACGGAGAACAGGCTGATCAGCACGATCAGCGGGGCGCGCATGCGCCGCAGCACCAGGAAGATCGCCGTGGTCGATGGGCCGACAGGTGCGATCCGCCGCACGGGGGCCTGCGCATCGGCCACTGGTCACTGCCTCCGGAACGAGACGGTCTCCACCACCAGCAGGGTCACCGAGATGATGTTGGCGAGCAGCGCGCCTCCTGACAGCGACACCACACTGGAGATCTGCTCAGCACTCAGCGGCCCCTCGGCGATGTTGTTGTAGTACGACCAGAGACCTGCTGCGGCCACCAACTGCAGACTGGCCACGAGGCTCGTCGCCAGATGCACGGCGCCGATCTGTGTCCGGTCACCGAACTTCATCACCAGTGCGATCAGGTTGACGACCACCGCGGCGAACAGTTCCGTGGCGTTGTGCACCGCCGGGTCGTCCAGCGGACCGAGGAAGAAGCCGAAGTTCAGGGTCGCCGCGAGTACGACGAAGAAGCCGAAGACGACCTTCTCGAAGTTCACCCGGTACCCCCTTCCACCCCGCGAGTGTAGTGCGCGGAGCCTGCGGGACCCGGCAGATTCACGCGCGGGTCGCCGCAGGGCTACCGACGTGCGACGGTCAGCAGGATGGCACTGTCGACGAGTGCGGCGACCGAATGCCTGGCAGGCCGGAATCGGCACAAGTTCGCCAGCCCCGACCACGAGCGTCTGGTCGTCGGCCGTGAGTTCGATCCGACCGGTGACCACCTGCAGAGTCGCCTCGCCGGGGTTCTCGTGCTCGGCGAGTGCGGAACCCTCGGTGAGCGCCAGCACCGTCTGGGACAGCATGTCCCCGCGGAACACCGTGACCGCGCTGCGGCCCGACTCGCTGGCGCGGGCGATACGCATTTGCTCTGCTGCGATCTCAAGCATCATCTCTCCTATCCGAGTGCCATCGCGGCACCAACGACCACCAGAACGGACACGACGATCTCCACCGCGCCGATCACAGCCGGTTTGCTACCCGGTGGCACGGCGAACGCGCGGACCGCGGCGGCGCCGAAGGGCAGCAGCAGCCACGGCGAGATCAGCCCCATCCACAACGCCGCGGCGTGGAAGAGCCGGGATCCGGTGGCCCAACGCCGGTCGTCCGCCTCCCGGATGAGTGACTTGACGTGCAGCACCGAGCCGGTGAAGAAGACCAGGCAGATGAAGGCGGCAGTCCACGCGTCTGCGGCCGCCGGATCGCCCATGCCGAGGTCGGGGGTGTCGGTGGCGATGGCCCAGAACAGGGGCACGGCCAGACTCGCCTGCGCGACAAGCAGCAGATCATTGCTCGCGCCCCGCTCGTGGCCGGTCCGGGTCAGCCAGAGGCTCACCGCCCACAGGCCGACCAGCACGGCGCCGACCCAGAGCAGCCAAGGGCGGATCGTGAGTAGCACCAGCGACGGCACCGCGGCCAGGACCATCCAGGGCACCGCATCGCGCATCTCCCGGCGTGCCAAACGTGTCCAACTCCCCCGCCGCCACCGCACCACGACAGCCCGGCCGAGGTAGTAGCTGGCCGGGTAGGCCAGGATCCACGCCACCGCGAAGACCGCCGCCGGCACGGACCACCCCACCACCACGAACCCCAGGGCGAGCGGTACGACCAGGAAGGCCCACGCGCCGTGCTGCCCGGGGATCGCCAGTCGCCACTTGCGTACGCCGCGCGGCTGCGCTCCGATGTCTGCTGTCACGGGCCCCCGACCTTCTCCCATCCGGGCCGTGCGCCGGTTGCCCGCGTCGTGCGGCCCACGGTCGCGGTAGACCACGTACGGCCGGAAGACGTAGCCGACCGGAGCACTGAAAGCATGCACCAGCCGCGTGAACGGCCACACCATGAACAGGGCCATCCCGGCCAGGGCGTGGACTTTGAAGGCCAACGGAGCTGCTGCCTTGAGTTCAGCCTGCGGCTGCAGGTAGAAGATCGAGCGGAACCACACCGACACATCTCCCGGTAGTTGTGGCCCTCGCCGAGCACCCCTGCGCCGGACATCGTGGCGATGACGCCCAGGATGATCGCGGCGGTGAGGAAGAGGTACATGACCTTGTCGTTCTTGGTCGTCGCGCTGAAGACCGGACCGACGGTGCGCCTGCGATAGATCAGCAACACGATGCCGGTGAGCGTCGCCGCCCCGGCGAACGCTCCGAGCAACACGGCGAAGAAGTGGTACATCGACTCAGAGACGCCGAGGGCATCGGTCCATGTCTGCGGGATCAGCAGCCCCACCACATGACCCATCAGCACGGCCAGAATCCCGAAGTGGAACAGCGGGCTGGCGATTCGGATCAGCTTCTTCTCGTACAGTTGGCTCGACCTGGTCGTCCAGCCGAACTTGTCGTATCGGTACCGCCAGACCAACCCCACCACGAACACGGCGATCGTGACGTAGGGAAGGACGTCCCAGAGGAGGATCTCGGCCGTGCTCAGTGTGCCCTGACCGGCTGCCTCCTGCATTGCCGCGACCGAAACGATCTCAATGGCGCTCATCGGCGCACTCCTCCCACGCTGATTCCGAACGGTTCCAGGCCAACCTCTTCGGCCGGGGGCCCATGTGTCGCGATCGCCGCCATCCGCTCACGGATCTGGGCATCCACCTGCGGCAGGGTGGCCACGATCGCCTCCAGCACCAGGGAATACGGCGAGCCCATGGATTCCAGGGCCGAGTGCAGCAGACCGACAGCGGCCACATGTTCGGCCAACAGCGCGTCACCGGTCAGAGGGTCGCCGATCGCGGCGAATTCGAGTACGACCGCGAGGTGGTCTGCCAACTCGGCGTCACCGGCATCGAATCCCGCAGCGAGGTAGGCCTGCTTGAAGTGCAGGATGGCGAGGCCCCGATTGCGGGTGTCGCCGTGCGTCCAGTACGTCAGGTACGGGCAGGCTTTGCGACGCATGTCGAAGGTCGTAACGTACTCGCGGGCGAGGTCCATCGGGTCCTGCTCGTCGACCCAGCCGAGGAAAGCCACAAGCGGATCGCCGGCCGCCGCGGGCAATTCCGCGACCGCCGGCCGGATGTCGGGAAGCCGCTCGAACAGCCGCTCGTCGGGGTACCAGAGCAGCCAGGAGGAGGCCAACCGTGTCACCGCCATGTCGTGCCTGTTCATGCGCGGTCACCACCGTCGGTGGCGTCGTCCGGCCGCAGAGGAGTACTGGCCGCAGCCCGGTCGCCGGGAGTTTCCGTAGTGGCCCCCTTCGACGGCATTGTCGGCATACCCAGTGGTACCCCACGGCCGTCCCAGTTCAGCAGGTTCACTTTGGCCCGCTCGTCGTCGGCCGACACAATCGTGTCCGTGCCCTGTCGCTGGGCCAGCGCGTGGAACGTCTCGACGGCCACCGGTGTGGGACGGCCCGACGCCTCCCCGAACGGTCCCTGTTCGTACATGCCCGTACCACCGTCATAGTCAAGGGAACAGGCCAACTCCTCGAGGTTCTGCGCGGTCTCGGTGTGCGCCTCGGGGATCACGTACCGGTCCTCGTACTTGGCGATGGCCAGCAAGCGGTAGAGCGCGAACATCTCCTCCTCGGTCAAACCCACCGCCGCCGGGATGCTCGCATTCGTCGGGCGTTCCAGGTTGCTGTCGCGCATGAACGCACGCATCGCCGCCAGGATCCCCAAACTGCTCTTCACCGGGACCACGTCACCGGCGGTGAACAACTCGGCCAGGTACTCGATCGGGATGCGCAACGCGTTGAGCGCACCGAACAGATTGCCCGCATCCTCGGCGTCGTTGCCCGTCTCGCGCAGCGCGTCGACCACCGGTGACAGCGGCGGGATGTACCAGACCATGGGCATGGTGCGGTACTCCGGATGCAGTGGCAGCGCGACCTTGTACTTCTTGGCCAGGGCGTACACCGGCGAGCGTCGGGCGGCGTCCAACCAGTCCGCCGGGATGCCATCACGCTGGGCCTGGGCCGCTACCTGCGGGTCATCTGGATCAAGGATCAGATCGAGTTGTGCCTCGTAGAGGTCCTGCTCGTTCTCCGTCGCGGCGGCCTCGGTGACCCGGTCGGCGTCGTAGAGGAACAGCCCGATGTAGCGCAACCGCCCAACGCACGTCTCGGAGCAGACGGTCGGCAGCCCCACTTCGATCCGCGGGTAACACATCGTGCACTTCTCCGCCTTGCCGGTGCGGTGGTTGAAGTAGACCTTCTTGTACGGGCAGCCGGTGACACACATGCGCCACCCGCGGCAGGCGTCCTGGTCGACCAGCACGATGCCGTCCTCGCTGCGCTTGTACATCGCACCGGATGGGCAACTGGCCACGCACGCCGGATTCAGGCAGTGCTCGCAGATGCGCGGAAGGTAGAACATGAAGGCCTGCTCGAACTCCATCTTGACCCGGTCACCGACCTGGTCCTTGATCTTCTTGATCACCGGGTCGTGCACGGCCAGTTCCGGCCCGCCGCTCAGGTCGTCGTCCCAGTTCGCCGACCACTCGATCTTCATGGGCTTGCCCGTGATGAGTGACTTGGGTCGCGCGACGGGGGTGTGTTCACCCAGCGGCGCCGAGATGAGGTTGTCGTACTCGTAGGTCCACGGCTCGTAGTAGTCCTTGAGTTCGGGCAGTTTCGGGTTCGTGAAGATGGTGGCCAGACGATGCCAGCGACTGCCGGAGCGCAGTTTCAGCTTCCCGCGTTTGGTGCGGACCCAGCCACCCTTCCACTTCTCCTGGTCCTGGTACGTGCGCGGATAACCCTGGCCGGGACGCGTCTCGACGTTGTTGAACCAGACGTACTCGACGCCGGCCCGGTTGGTCCACGCCTGTTTGCAGGTGACCGAACACGTGTGACACCCGATGCACTTGTCGAGGTTCATCACCATGCCCATCTGGGCCATGACCTTCATCGGGACTCCTTCGGGTGAGTGGATGCGGAGGTTTGTGAAGAAGTTGCGGCGACACGCCGGTGTGGCGCGGCAACTTCTTCACAAAAGGTGTCGGGCGGCGGGGGGGCGGGGGCCGGACGGCGCCACGACGTGGACATCAGTACTCCACCTCCTGGGAACGGCGGCGGATCACCGTGACCTCGTCGCGCTGGTTGCCTGTCGGACCCAGGTAGTTGAGGAAGAACGACAACTGGGCATATCCGCCGACAACGTGTGTCGGCTTGATCAGCAACCGGGTCAAGGAGTTGTGGATCCCGCCGCGTAGGCCCGAGGTCTCAGTCTTCGGTACATCGACGGTCCGGTCCTTCGCGTGGTACATGAACACGGTGCCCGCAGGCATCCGGTGTGACACGATCGCGCGCGCCACCACCACACCGTTGCGGTTGTACGCCTCGATCCACTCGTTGTCCTTCACCCCGATGGCGTCGGCGTCCTGCGGACTCATCCAGATCTCCGGACCACCACGCGACAGCGACAGCATGAACAGGTTGTCCTGGTACTCCGAGTGGATGGACCACTTGGAATGGGGAGTGAGGTAGCGGACCGTCACCTCCCGGCCGTCCCCGGTGCCCTGATCGCCGTACAGCCGGTGCATGTTCAGCGGGGGGCGGAAGGTGGGCAGCTGCTCACCGAGTTCGGCCATCCAGTCGTGGTCGAGGAACAGGTGCTGGCGACCAGTGAGTGTGTGCCACGGCTTGAGCCGTTCGACGTTGATGGTGAAGGCGGTATAGCGCCGTCCCCCGTGCTCGCTGCCTGACCACTCCGGGCTGGTGATCACCGGTACCGGACGGGCCTGGGTGTCAGCGAACGTGATCCGCTTGCCCTCGTTGTCCATCGCCAGATCGGCGAGTTGGCGGCCGGTGCGCTCCTCCACGTTCCGGAAGCCCTCGACCGCGACCCGGCCATTGGTGGTACCCGACAGCGTCAGGATCGCCTCACACGCCTGCGCGGCGGTCACCAGTGCCGGGCGTCCGGCGGCGGGTCCATCCGGGATGACCCCGTTGAGGCGCTTGAGGAGTTCCACCTCCGGACCGGTCTTGACGGCGACGCCCTTGGTCAGCGTGCCGACGGTGTCGAGCAGTGGCCCCAGCGCGGACATCTTCGCGCCCAGTGCCGTGTAGTCGCGTTCGGTGACGATGAACTTGGGCGCGGTGACTCCGGGGATCAGATCGACCTCCCCGGTGCGCCAGTCCTTGACCACACCTCCTGGCACGGACAACTCGTCGGGCGTGTCGTGCATCAGCGGGATCGCCATCAGATCCTCGACAGTGTCCAAGTGCCCCGGAGCGAGGTCCGAGACCTTCCGGCCCAGATCGCCGAAGATGTCGTAGTCGCTCTTGGTCTCCCAGGGCGGGTCGATCGCCGGGGTGAAGGCGTGCACGTAGGGGTGCATGTCCGTACTGGAGAGGTCGTGCTTCTCGTACCAGGTGGCAGCGGGCAGCAGGATGTCCCCGAAGAGCCCGGACGAGGTCATCCGGAAGTCGATGCTGACCAACAGATCGAGTTTGCCAACGGGGGCCTCCCCGCGCCAGGTGACCTGGTCGGAGCGATCCTGCGTCTCCTCGGCACGCACGGCGTTGCTGGTGCCGAGCAGGTGTTTGAGGAAGTATTCGTTGCCTTTGCTGGACGATCCGAGCAGGTTCGCCCGCCACAACGTGAGAACGCGCGGCCAGTTCTCGGGGGCGTCCGGGTCCTCGATCGCGAACTTCAGGTCGCCGGACAGCAACTGCTGCTTGACGTACTCGGGCGGCTCGATGCCGGCGGCCCGCGCCTCGCGCACGATGTCGATCGGGTTCCGGTTGAAACTCGGGAACGACGGCATCCAGCCAGACCTCGCCGACTGCGCGATCGTGTCGATCATCGAAGTGTTCTCGAAGCGGCCCTCGCCCAGCGGTGTGGCCAGCAACCCTGCGCCTAGGTTGTCGTAGCGCCACTGGTCGGTGTTGACGTACCAGAAGGCGGTGCCGATCATCTGACGTGCCGGGCGCTGCCAGTCGAGCGCGAAAGCCAGATTCGCCCAGCCGGTGATCGGCCGGACCTTCTCCTGGCCGACGTAGTGCGCCCAGCCACCGCCGTTGACGCCCTGGCACCCGGTCAGCGTGATCATCGCCAGGAACGTGCGGTAGGTGATGTCGGAATGGAACCAGTGGTTGGTGCCGGCCCCGAGGATGATCATGGACCTGCCGCCGGAGTCCTCGGCGTTCTGCGCGAACTCCCGGCCGATCCTGATCGCCTGGGCGGCCGGCACACCGGTGATCTGCTCCTGCCACGCCGGGGTGTAGGGCGCAGGGTCGTCGTACCCGGTGGGCCATTCACCCGGCAGGCCTTCGCGGCCGACGCCGTACTGGGCCAGCATCAGGTCGAACACGGTGGTCACCAGGCGCGGTCCCCCGTTCGTCTCGACCGGGACCACCGGGATGCCACGGCTGTGGGTGCCGCCGCCCTCGGAGATCTCCTGGCCGATGTCGAAGCGCGGCATCAGGATCTCGACGTTGTGCGAGCCGCCGGCGTCGTGCAGCGACAGTGCGGGGTCGACGCCCTCCAGGTCGAGGTTCCACTTGCCCTTGCCGGATTCGCCGTAGCGGAAGCCGATCGATCCGTTGGGCACGACCGGTCGGCCGGTCGCAGAGTCCACCAGCACGGTCTTGAAATCCGCACCCTCACTGTCGTCGCCGAGGTCGGCGGCAGTCAGGAACTTGTCCGGGACGTACGCCCCGTCCTTCTCGCGCACCGTGACCAGGAACGGCAGGTCGGAGTACTGCTTGACGTAGTCCACGAAACGCGGGACCTGGCGATCGACGTAGAACTCCTTGAGGATCACGTGGCCCATCGCCATGCCCAGAGCGCCGTCGGTTCCCGGGTGCGGGTTCATCCATTCATCGGCGAACTTCGTGTTGTCCGCGTAGTCCGGGGACACTGTGACGACCTTCTGGCCGCGGTACCGGCCTCGGTCATGAAGTGTGCGTCCGGCGTCCGCGTGGTGGGCACGTTCGCGCCCCACATGATCAGGTAGCTGGCGTTCCACCAGTCCGCCGACTCCGGCACGTCGGTCTGGTCACCGAAGACCTGCGGTGAGGCCACCGGCAGGTCGCAGTACCAGTCGTAGAAACTCAGCATCGCCCCACCCATGAGGCTGATGAAGCGGCTGCCGGCCGCATGCGAGGCCATCGACATCGCCGGGATCGGCGAGAAGCCGAAGATGCGGTCCGGGCCGTGCGCCTTGACCGTGTGCACGTGGGCAGCGGCAATGATCTCGTTGACCTCGGCCCACGATGCGCGCACCAGACCGCCCTTGCCGCGAGCCTGCTGGTACGCCCTGCGGATCGCGGGCTCGCCGACCACGCCGCCCAGGCGTCCACCGGGTCCGGGTGCTGGGCCTTGGCCGCCCGGTAGGCCTCGAGCAGTACGCCGCGCACATACGGGTACCGGATACGGGTCGGGGAGTAGGTGTACCAGGAGAAGGCCGCGCCGCGCGGGCAGCCGCGGGGTTCGTACTCCGGGGAGTCCGGGCCGACCGTCGGGTAGTCGGTCTGCTGGGTCTCCCAGGTGATCACGCCATCCTTGACGTAGACCTTCCAGGAGCACGACCCGGTGCAGTTCACACCATGGGTGGACCGCACCACCTTGTCGTGGCTCCAGCGGTCGCGGTAGAAGACGTCACCCTCTCGGCCGCCCTCCTTGGTGACCGTTCGCAGGTCCTCGGACACCGTCCCCGGTGTGAAGAAGCGGCCGGCCTTGACGAGGAAATCGTCGGTGGCGTCTGTGCGGGTGGTCATGCGGCTCCTCCTCGACTGCTTCTTACCTGTCTTGCGCGTCTTCCCCGGCTTGGCACCCTTGCCGTCAGGCGCCGGTCCGATACCCGCCGAACCTGGCAGGCTTCGATGTGGCGTGATGTCGGCGCGACGAAGATGCGCCACGCACACACCCGGCTTCGGGAACACATCCATCGACTGCAGCGACACGTCCTGGCCAGTGCCGGCCAGGATCTGCTCGAGCGCCTTGGCGTGGATGTCACAGATGACTGGGTTGTCGGAGATCAGGGCCGCGTACGGGCACTGCCCCAGGTACACGGCATCGCCGACCGGCGACACGTCGACCTCGAAGCCGAGCCGGGTCAGCGCCCGCGCCGCGACGTCTACCGCTTCGTCAGGGGTGCTTGCCGGCTCCTGGGTGACGGTGTCCGCGTGCAGCCAACGTTGTGCCGCCTCTCCGGCGAGGGTCTCGTCCTTCGCCGCGGACAGCGCGCTGGTCAATTCCGCTGCGAAGCGGCTGTACGGATCGTCAGCATCAGGGGCGCTGTATAGCCACTTCGGGCGGCCACGGCCTTGGGAGTCCTCACGCGAGCGCTCGACGCGACCCGCGCCCGCAGCACGTCCAGATGCGTCCTGATGGTGTTGGCGTGCAGTCCGGTCACCCCCGCGATGTCCTCGACGCTGAGGGGGTCGGCGGATTCGGCGACGATTCCGGCGATGTTCTCCCGACTGGTCTCGAGTTCTGTGTGCGGGGCATGCGAGGTCAACTGACCGAGCCGCGCCAGGGTGCGCCCGATGCTTTCGGCGGCAACGTTCATACCCACATTCATACCATATTCCACCGTTGCTATTGTTTTACCCGGTGCTAACGTTTAGGTAGTGAAAAAGAAGGGATCGCGCGATGACCGTCCTGGAGTCTGAACCTCCCGCCGAGTCGACGGACGTCCGGCCCGGTGCCGTCCGGGTCCTGGCGATATCCACCATCGGCTTCACGCTGATGTTCGCGGTGTGGCTGATGTTCGGGGTGCTCGGAATCCCGATCCGCGAGGAGTTCGGGCTCACCGACGTCCAACTCTCCTGGATCATCGCGGTCGCCGTGTTGAACGGCGCCATCTGGCGGCTTCCCGCGGGCATCATCACCGACCGCCGCGGTGGTCGACTGATCATGACCCTCATGCTCGCGGCGACCGCGGTCCCGGCGTTCCTGGTATCAACAGCCACGTCCTACACACAGTTGCTCGTCTACGCGTTCCTCGTCGGGCTGGCGGGCAACGCGTTCAGCGTCGGTATCGCCTGGGTCAGTGTCTGGTGGCCGAGGGGGCACCAAGGTTTCGCGCTCGGCGTCTTCGGCGCCGGCAACGTGGGGCATCCGTCACCAAGTTCATCGGACCGGCGCTGATCGCGGCCGTGCCGGCGGCGGGATACCTCGGCGGGCTGATCCCCGGCGGCTGGCGCTTCGTGCCGTTCCTCTACATGGTCCTGCTCCTGATCATGGCCGCGGTGACCTGGTTCATGACCCCGCAACACGACCTGGTCCCGGGGCAGGGACGCCCATTGAAGGACATGCTCGCAGCCGCTCAAGCAGATGCGGGTCTGGCGGTTCAGCCTCTACTACGTCGTCGTTTTCGGCGCGTACGTCGCGCTCGCCGCCTGGCTGCCCAAGTACTACGTGGACGTGTACGACATCGACCTCACGCATGCCGCACTGCTGACCGCCCTGTTCATCTTCCCGGCGTCGTTGCTGCGCCCGGTCGGCGGCTGGGTCTCCGACAAGGTCGGAGCCCGGAGGGTCATGTACGCGACCTTCGGCACGATGCTGGTCACCACCGGGATCCTGATGATGCCCTACGGCTACATCGTGATCAACAAGGCCGACGGTGGCACCAACGAGATCCTGCCCTGGCAGGTCGGACCTCTTCTGTTCACCGTGCTGGTGTTCATCACCGGCTGCGCCATGGGAATCGGGAAGGCCGCGGTCTACAAGCACATCCCCGAGTACTTCCCGCACGACGTCGGTGCCGTGGGGGGACTCGTCGGCTCGATCGGAGCACTGGCGGGTTCTTCCTGCCCCCGATGTTCGCCTACGCCACCGGCTGGACCGGCGCGCCGCAGGCCACGTTCGGCGTGCTCTTCCTGGTGACTCTGATCGCCGCCGTATGGATGCACCTGACGGTGGTGCGGATGCTGCACCAGCCAGCCCCGACCTGGCCAACAAGTTCGAACATGAACACGGCTCGGAGCGTCCGAGTGAGACCACGACAGGAGTGAACGCATGAGTGGAGTGGCCAGCGAGCCGAAACGCGCGGGCGGTGACTGGCTTGACAGCTGGAACCCGGAGGATCCCGAGACACCTGGGACTCCGGACGGGCCTGGAAGACACTGTGGATCACCACCTTCAACCTCACCCTGGCCTTCGCCACGTGGTTCCTCGTGTCGGCGCTTGGCTCCGGTCCTGAACTCGATCGGCTTCGACCTGTCGAAGGGGCAGCTCTACTGGTTGGTCGGCTATGCCGGGTCTGGCCGGTGGCTCGTTGCGGCTGGTGTGGATGTTCCTGCCACCGATCCTGGGCACCCGCAGACTCGTGTGGCTCAGCAGCGTGCTGATGCTGATCCCGCTGATCGGATGGGCGTTGGCGGTCCAGAACCCGAACACGTCGTTCGTCGTCCTGCTGCGTGCTCGCCGCGATGGCCGGTGTCGGAGGGGGTGTGTTCTCCGGATTCATGCCCAGCACGTCGTTCTGGTTCCCCAAGGCCAAGCAGGGAACGGCTCTCGGGCATCCAGGCCGGCATCGGCAACTTCGGCGTCAGCCTGGTCCAGTTCGTGACGCCGTGGATCGTCGGCTTCTCCATGCTCGGTGTGCTGGGCGCCTCGCAGACCTTCTCCAACCCGGAGAAGGGCATCGAGAAGCAGGTCTGGTACCAGAACGCCGGCTACATCTGGGTGCCCGTTCGTCATCGTCGGCGTGATCCTCGCCTACACGATGCTCAAGTCGGTCCCCGTCCAGGCGCGCGGCGTCAAGGAGCAGCTGGACATCTTCAACAACAAGCACACCTGGCTGATGACGCTGCTCTACATCATCACGTTCGGCACGTTCTCCGGCCTGGCCGCACAGTTCGCGCTGCTGATCAAGAACTTCTACGGCACCCCGTTCGGCGCCGACGCGGTCAACCCGGCACAGTACGCGTTCTACGGCGCGCTGATCGGGTCCGCTGCGCGAGTCCTCGCCGGCCCGATCGCCGACCGGGTGGGCGGGGCGAAGGTCACGCTGGTCGCGGTCGTGGGGATCGGCGCCTCCGCCCTGTTCACGTCGTTTCAGCTCGCACCGACCAGCCGCGGACCAGTTCCCGGCGTTCTTCTGGGGGATGATCGCGATCTTCTTCTTCACCGGCGTCGGTAACGCCAGCACGTTCAAGCAGATGCCGATGATCTTCGAACCGCGGCAGGCCGGTGGGGTTATCGGCTGGACTGCCGCGATCGCCGCCTTCGGCCCGTTCGTGTTCGGCGTCATGTTCGCCACCGGCAACACCCAGATCGCTCTACTGGCTCGGGACGTTCACCTGCGTCATCGGGGCGGCAGTGACGTGGTACTACTACGCGCGCCCCGGTGCGGAGAAGCCTTCCTGATCGAGGGGGTCGGTGGGTCCGGTCTGGCGGGATCGGACCCACCGGTGCTCCGGTCCCGTCCCGCCGGACGGCCGTCCGGTCAGGGCAGCGGCAACCAGTCGACCCTGTCCCCGGCGCTGGATCCACCGGGCGGCAGCACCGCGAAACCATCCGCGCCGGCCAGCCCCCGCAACATGGCGGAACCGAGGTGGTGCACCGGGGTGGCGCGCGCGTCCATCGAGCCGGTCAGGCGACCAGCCGGTGCTCGCGGGCCGGAGCTTTCGTGTCTTCGTGTCAGAGCCACCGAGGACATGGCGTGGCGCGACCTTCCCAGCAGTGAATCGATGAGCGGGGCACCCAGCGAGAGGAGAGCGACGATGGCACTCTGCGGATTGCCCGGCAGAGCCACGAGCCACGTGTCCGCGACTCGCGCCATGGCCATCGGGTGCCCCGGACGCACGGCCACGCTGTCGATGAGGAAGGAGCCGCCGAGACTGGCGATCGCGCGGTGGAGATGGTCGACGGGACCCGCAGCGGTCCCCCCGGTCGTGATCACCACATCAGCGCCGGCAGCGGCCTCCCGGATCCGCTCCACATGCTGCGTCGAGTGTGTCCGCGGCCCGGGTCACCGACACCACCTCGGCCCCCATCCTGACCAGCCAGCCGGGCAACTGTGGACCCAACGAATCGCGCACGCGGCCGATGCCCGCCACACCGGTATCGACCAGTTCGTCTCCGAAGAGCACCACCGCAACCTTCGGTCGTGGCTCGCACCCGGACCTCGTCCACCCCCGCGGCGGCGAACAGCCCGATCAGCGCCGGGCCGACCTCGGTGCCCTCCGCGGCAAGCACGTCACCGGCACGGCATTCCTCACCCGCCGGGCGGATGTCGGCACCTGCTACGTGGTCGGCCGCAACCCGCGACCCGTCGAAGAGCCCGTTCTCCCGCCTGACGATCGCGGTGGCCCCGGCGGGCACCGCCGCCCCGGTGGCGATGACGCAGCACTGGCCCGGTGCCAGATCCAACTCCGGAGCATGCCCCGCGAGCACTTCCCCGACCACGGTCCACGGGCCTTCGCCGCACACCGCCCACCCGTCCATCGACGAGGTGTCGAACGCTGGCAGATCGGTGAGCGCGACGACCGGCTCGGCCAGCACCCGGCCGTCCGCCGTCCAGCAGCGGAACCGCCTGCGCGGTCAGCGGTCGACCGGCGGCCGCCACACGGCGGGCCGTCGGCCAGTCGGGCTCACGCATCCGGCGAGGCGGGCTGCCAACCGTCGGCCAAGCGGGAGATCGCCGCGGCCGTCTGCGCCGGATCCGCGCCTCGCGCCACCGCCAGGCCCAACAGATACGTCGTCACCGGCGCTGCCGGGCGCTGCACCCCGTGCGCGGCGTCCTTGGCCACGTCCAGGATCAGATCGCACGTCGACGTCAGCCTCGAGGCCGAGCACATCCTTGACCGCGTCCACCCATTCCTGCATCCCAAACCCCTCACCGTCGGACTCCATTATGGCCACGTGGCGCTCCACCCGTTCCAGGTCCGCCGGGGTGTCGATGTCGATGCAGCCGCGCCGACTCCACGGACACGGTGCGCACCCGCAGGCCCGCGAGCAACTCCCGCATCGACATCCCCGCACGTATGCGGACCCCGCGCAAAGCCTCGCTGCGATAGACCGCGCACAGGGGCTGCCGATGGCCATCGGCGACCGGCACGATTGCTTCGTCGGCGCCGACAGAGGGCAGCAGGGAGATCGCCACCGGCGGGCCCCACGGCATGTCGGCGGCGATCACTGCGACCAGGGGTGTCTGGACATGGGCGATCCCCGCCCCTATCGCCGCCGCCGGCCCACCCCCGGGCGGATCCTCCCGGACGACCACGACCGGGCGGGACACCTGCGGGTCGGGGCCGACCACCACGACGGGGACATCGGACGGGATCTGATCCAGCACGCGGTCGATCATCCGGCGGCCCGCGACCACCGCCGTGGCCTTGTCGCGACCCAGCCTCACACTGCCGCCACCGGTGAGCACCATTGCCGTCCATCGCGACCACACCCGCAGACTAGGACCAGCACGCATCCGATGCGACGAAGTGCACGTCCCCCAGGGTGCGTGCCAGGAGGTTCAGATGACTGACGGATTCAACCACGTCGACGAGCGGGGACAGGCCCGTATGGTCGACGTGGCGGACAAACCGGTGAGCACCCGCACGGCAGAGGCCATGGCCGAGGTGTGCACGCAAGCCACGCGTGCGATCCGGGATGGCAGCGTTGCGAAGGGTGATGTGCTGGCGACCGCGCGGATCGCAGGCATCATGGCCGCCAAACGTACCCCGGATCTGATCCCCATGTGCCACCCCATCGCCGTGCACGCCGTCACGGTGGACGTTGAGACCGACCCCGTCGAAGACGTGGTGCACGTCCGCGCCAGGGTACGCACCGCAGACCGTACCGGTGTCGAGATGGAAGCGCTGACAGCGGTCACGGTGGCATGTCTGACCGTCATCGACATGACGAAGGCCATCGACCCGTGCGCCACGATCGAGGCGGTCCGGGTCGTGTCCAAGACCGGGGGGAAGAGCGGGGACTGGCACCGATGAGAGCCCGCGTGATCGTGTGTTCGGACTCCGCAGCCGCCGGGCCGCAGCGAGGACACCACCGGCCCGGTCCTGGCCACCGGGCTTCGCGATCTGGGGTGCGAGGTTGATGCGCCGATACTCGTCCCGGATGACGTCGACGCCATCACCCGGGCCATCCGCGGCCCCGGGGCCGACGTGGTCGTGTGCACCGGCGGCACGGGCCTCGGACCACGGGACGTGACCCCGGACGCGGTCCTGCGCGTGATCGATCGCGAACTGCCGGGATTCGGGGAGGCCTTCCGCGCCCGGGGCCGCGAGCAGACACCCCTTGCCGACCTCTCGCGGGCCGTCGCCGGGTCCATGGGTTCGACCCTGGTTGTGGCGGTCCCGGGCAGTCACGCAGCGGTGCAGGATGCGCTGGCAGTGCTCGGACCGCTGCTCGGGCACGCCCACCACGTTGTGCAGGGCGCCGATCATCGCGGCCTGGTCCGGAACACGCCGATCACCGCGGCGGAGGCCGTAGCCGCGGTGCAGCGACCGGACGCGGGCGCCGTGGTCACCTTCGAAGGTCGTGTCCGAAACCACGACCACGACCGACCGGTGACCGCGCTCACCTACGAGGCACACCCCGACGCCGACGCGACCATGGCACAGATCCTCGACGAAGCCCGGGACGCCCGGGTGTCCTGGGCGTCGCCGGTATGCATCGCACAGGCGATCTCGCGATCGGCGACCTCGCGTTCGTGGTGGCCGTGTCCGCCAGCCACCGCGGCGAGGCGTTCGAGACGTGCGCATGGCTGGTGGACGAGGTCAAGCGCCGGCTTCCCGTCTGGAAGCTGCAACGTTTCTCCGATGGGAGTCAGGAGTGGGTGAATTGCGCCTGATCGACGGATTCGGCCGGGTCCACAGCGACCTGCGGGTGTCGCTGACCGATCGCTGCTCGCTGCGGTGCACCTACTGCATGCCGGCCGAAGGACTGCCCTGGTTGCCGGGTGCGCAGATGCTGACCACCGACGAGTTGCTGCGGATCGTCGCTGTCGCGGTGGACGCGGGCGTGGAGACCGTGCGCCTGACCGGCGGCGAGCCGCTGCTGCGTCCGGACGTCGTGACCGTCGTCGCCGGGATCGCCGCACTGGGTGTGGACGTGAGCATGACCACCAACGGCCTCCGACTTCCGGGGCTGGCCGCCCCGCTGCACGATGCCGGACTCACACGCGTCAACATCAGTCTCGACACCCTGGACCGGCAGACCTTCCGCGATCTGACCCACCGGGATCGCCTCGTCGAGACGCTCGCAGGGATACGCGCTGCGCAGATCGCCGGCCTGCAGCCGGTCAAGATCAACACAGTGCTCCTGCGCGGGATCAACGACCACGAAGCACCAGACCTGCTGCGCTGGGCCATCTCCGAAGGAGTCCACCTGCGCTTCATCGAGCAGATGCCCCTGGACCCCCAGCACGGCTGGCGCCGCGACGAGATGGTGACCGCCGCAGGAGATCATGGGTTCGCTGGTGGCGGCCGGCTTCCAGCTGACCCCGATCGACGATCCGGGGCCGGCGCCGGCCCGACGCTGGGACGTGAACGGGGGACTCGCGCAGGTGGGCCTCGTGGCGTCCGTCACGCGCCCCTTCTGCGGGACCTGCAACCGCCTGCGCCTGACCGCGGACGGCCAGTGGCGCAACTGCCTGTTCGCCCACGGGGAGACGGACCTGCGCACACCGCGTGCGTGCCGGCGCCGACGACGAAGAGCTCATGCGACTCATGGCCGAGGGTGTGGCGGACAAGCTTCCGGGCCACGGGATCGACGATCCCGCGTTCCTGCAGCCGCCACGTCCGATGTCGGCGATCGGGGGCTAGTGCGGTGGCCACCATCCGCTTCTTCGCAGCCGCCAGGGAGGCCGCCGGTCGGTCATCGGCCGAGGTCTCCGCCGGACCGATCGGGCGGAGACTGGCAGAGCTGGACCTCGGCCCGGGCTTCGACGAGGTGCTCTCAGTGTCGACGCTGTTGTCGGACGGATCGCGCCTCGAACCTCGACGAGTCCGTTCCAGGTGACGCGATCGTCGACGTACTCCCCCCGTTCGCGGGAGGGTGAGACCGGACTGCGCCTAGCGCCCGGTCCCCGCGTAGACGACGGCCTCGCCGTCGGCGTCGAGGCCGAACGCATTGTGCAGCGCCTTGACCGCGTCCCCGGCCTTCTCCGCACGGGTGACGATCGAGATCCGGATCTCGGAGGTCGAGATCATCTCGACGTTCACGTCGGCCTGGGCCAGGGTGCGGAAGAACGTCGCCGACACCCCCGGGTGGGACCGCATCCCGGCGCCGACGAGCGAGACCTTCGCGATGGCCTCGTCCTGCACCAGTTCGCCGAAGGCCAGTTCGTCTCGACGGGCGAGCAGCGCGGCACTGGCGCGCTCCAGGTCGGAGGTGGGGAGGGTGAACGTGATGTCGGTGTGGCCCTCCTCCGAGACGTTCTGCACGATCATGTCGAGGTTCACGCCGAGATCCGCGAGAGTCTCGAAGATCAGCGCGGCCTGACCCGGGCGGTCGGGGACGGCCGTGACCGTGATCTTCGCCTCCGCCAAGTCCTGGCTGACACCGGAAATGATCGGTTGTTCCATCGCGATACTCTCCTCGATCTGGTGCACGACCAACGTGCCCGGCCGGTCGGTGAACGACGACCGCACCCGCAGCGGGACGTCGAAGCGGCGAGCGTATTCCACGCACCGCAGGTGCAGGACCTTCGCGCCGTGGGCGGCTAGTTCCAGCATCTCCTCGTAGGTGATGTACGGGACCTGGCGTGCCTGCGGCACGAGCCGGGGGTCGGCCGAGAAGACCCCGTCGACGTCGGTGTAGATCTCACAGCATGTCGGCGTCCAGTGCGGCCGCAAGCGCGACAGCGGTCGTGTCCGAACCACCCCGACCGAGGGTGGTGATGTCCTTCGTGTCCTGAGCCACGCCCTGGAACCCGGCCACGATCGGGATCGCGCCCTCGTCAAGTGCGGCCTGGATGCGACCCGGTGTCACGTCGATGATGCGCGCCTGCCCGTGGTAGCGGTCGGTGATCAGCCCCGCCTGGCGACCGGTGTACGACCGGGCCTCGGCGCCGAGGTCGGAGATGGCCATCGCCAGCAGCGCCATCGAGATCCGCTCACCGGCGGTCAGGAGCATGTCCAGTTCGCGGCCCGGTGGATCCGGTGACACCTGTTGCGCGAGATCCATCAACTCGTCGGTGCTGTCACCCATGGCGGACACCACGACCGTGACCCGGTTGCCCGCCCGCTGAGTCTCGACGATGCGTTTGGCCACCCGCTTGATGCTGGCGGCGTCGGCAACAGAGGAACCTCCGTACTTCTGCACCACCAGCGCCACGGGCGAACTCCTTTTCGTCTCCCCCATGGTAGCGACGGTGGTGCCCGCTTCTGCTGGCGACCGTGCCGCAGGAAGTGGTTGGACTGCAGAAGCCGAGTGCCGCTGTCCAACCAGTTCGTGCGGCATCCGAGCCCGTTGTGCGTCGTTTGTTCGGATATGTCCCGCAGGATCTGGTTGGCGCTCCGGAGACGCCAACCAGTTCGTGCGGCGAGGCGACCAGGACCGCCGATTGTGGCCCCGTGCCGGGTCTGCGAGACTTGTGCAATGGATTTCAAGGTTGCCGATCTTTCCTTGGCCCCGGCGGGCCGTGACCAGATTCGCCTGGCCGAGCACGAGATGCCCGGACTCATGGCGATGCGCGCACAGTACGGCGAGTCCAAGCCGCTGACGGGCGCGAGAATCACCGGATCCCTGCACATGACCGTGCAGACCGCCGTTCTGATCGAAACGCTGACCGCCCTCGGCGCCGACGTGCGCTGGGCCTCGTGCAACATCTTCTCCACCCAGGACGAGGCGGCGGCCGCGATCGCCGTCGGACCCGACGGCACGCCTGAGGAACCGCAGGGCGTCCCCGTGTTCGCGTGGAAGGGCGAGACCCTCGCGGAGTACTGGTGGTGCACCAAGCAAGCCCTGCTGTGGCCCGGGGACGATGGTCCGAACATGATCCTCGACGACGGCGGTGACGCCACCCTGCTCATCCACAAGGGCGTCGAGTTCGAGAAGGCCGGCGAGGTCCCGGAGCCGTCCGGCGACGGCGGAGAGTTCGACGAGGTGCTGAAGCTGCTCGCCGTTTCCCTGCAGGAGGACCCGCAGCGCTGGACGCAGCTGGCCAACGGCATCAAGGGCGTCACCGAGGAGACCACGACCGGCGTCCACCGTCTCTACGAGATGATGAACGAAAGCAGCCTGCTCTTCCCTGCCATCAACGTCAACGACTCGGTCACCAAGAGCAAATTCGACAACAAGTACGGCTGCCGGCACTCACTGGTGGACGGGATCAACCGTGCCACAGACGTCCTGATCGGCGGCAAGGTCGCCGTCGTGTGCGGATACGGCGACGTGGGCAAGGGATGCGCTGAGTCCCTGCGAGGCCAGGGTGCGCGCGTGATCGTCACCGAGATCGACCCGATCTGCGCCCTGCAGGCCGCCATGGACGGCTACCAGGTGGCCCAACTCGACGACGTTCTCGACATCGCCGACCTGGTGATCACCGCCACCGGCTGCGTCAACGTGGTCACAGCCGACCAGATGCAGCAGATGAAGCACCAGGCGATCCTGGGCAACATCGGCCACTTCGACAACGAGATCGACATGGCTAGGCCTGGCCCGACTCGATGGCGTTCAGGTCAAGGAGATCAAGCCGCAGGTCCACGAATGGACCTTCACGGATGGCACGTCCCTGATAGTGCTGTCCGAGGGACGCCTGATGAACCTCGGCAACGCCACCGGCCACCCCTCGTTCGTGATGAGCAACTCCTTCACCAACCAGGTGCTCGCCCAGATCGAACTGTTCACCAAGCCCGAGCAGTACCCGGTGGGCGTCTACATGCTGCCCAAGCACCTCGACGAGGAAGTGGCAAGGCTGCACCTGTCCGCGCTGGGTGTCGGCCTGACGACGCTGTCCGACGAACAGGCCGACTATCTGGGGGTATCGGTGGACGGGCCCTACAAGCCCGACTACTACCGTTACTGATCTGCACAGACCGTCACTAGGGGAGAGACAATGTCCAAGAGCCTTTTCACGTCCGAATCCGTCACCGAGGGCCATCCGGACAAGATGGCCGACCAGATCTCGGACACCATCCTCGACGCGATGATCAAGGATGATCCAGGCAGTCGGGTGGCGGTGGAGACGCTCCTGACCACCGGCCTGTGCCTGGTCGGCGGCGAGGTCACCACCTCGACGTGGGTCGACATCCCCGCTCTGGTGCGTGAGACGGTCCTGGGGATCGGCTACGACTCCTCCGACAAGGGTTTCGACGGCGCTTCCTGCGGCGTGACGATCGCCATCGGCAAGCAATCGCCGGACATCGCCGCCGGCGTCGACGACGCCCTCGAAGAGCGCGTGGGCGGCAGCGGGGATCCACTGGATGCCCAGGGCGCGGGCGACCAGGGCCTCATGTTCGGTTACGCCTGCGACGACACACCTGAGCTGATGCCGCTGCCCATCTCGCTGGCGCACAAGTTGTCCCAGCGACTGTCCGCGGTGCGCAAGAGCGGTGTGCTGCCCTACCTGCGCCCCGACGGCAAGACGCAGGTCACGATCGAGTACGACGGGGACAGCGCAGTCAGGCTGGACACCGTGGTCCTTTCCACCCAGCACGCACCCCGCATCGACCTCGAGAACCTGCTCACGCCCGACATCCGCGAACACGTCGTGGAGCCCGTTCTCGCCGGACTCGACCTTGAGACCGATGGCTTCCGGCTCTTGGTGAACCCGACCGGCGTCTTCGAGATCGGCGGTCCGCAGGGAGATGCCGGGCTCACCGGTCGCAAGATCATCGTCGACACCTACGGTGGGATGGCCCGGCACGGCGGGGGCGCCTTCTCCGGCAAGGACCCGTCCAAGGTCGACCGCTCCGCGGCATACGCCATGCGGTGGGTGGCCAAGAACGTGGTCGCCGCCGGCCTGGCTCGCCGTTGCGAGGTCCAGGTCGCCTACGCGATCGGTGTGTCACACCCGGTGGGGCTGTTCGTGCAGACCTTCGGCACCGGGACCGTCCCCGACGCTCAGATCCAGGAGGCCATCACCAGCGTGTTCGACCTGCGTCCCGCTGCCATCGTCGCCGAGCTCGATCTGCTGCGCCCGATCTACGCGCAGACTGCCGCCTACGGCCACTTCGGCCGGGAACTGCCCGACTTCACCTGGGAGAGCACCCACCGCGCCGAGGCACTGGCATCAGCCGTCAGGGGCTAGCCAAGGCGGCTCTACAGGGCCGCACCCTCGCGCACGGCGGCCTCGAAACCGTCCCGGTCTGCAACCGTGACCGTGAGTCCGGGGTGAAGTATCAGGCCCGACGGATCCAGGATCTTCACCGGTTCCCGGAACTCGATGCACACCCCGCCCTTGGTCGTGGTGCCGAACGTCGCACCCCGATCCGCGAAGGAACCACGGGCTCCGATGGCCTTCACAGCGGAGTAGGGACCGGTCTGCTTGACGCAGGTGATGTTGTCCCAACCGGTCCGGCACAGCCATGGACCGAAGCGCGCCTCCACGCCGGAATCGTCGACATCCACACGCGCCGTCACCGGAGTCACCCCTATTGCGGCCAACGCTGGTAGATACTTCTTCTCGAAGGCGAATTCAAAACGCACCGTCCAACCGTACGACGCCGGAGAGCAGGGGTGAACACGTGAGTAGGCACGAGTTCTCACCGTTCCTGCCCGAAGACACTCCCTCGGACCCCCAGGACGCGCGGCGCAGCAACCGCAACCGGGTGATGCGCAGCATCATCACACGTGGTCCCGCGTCCCGCGCCGAGCTCGCCCGTCGCACGGGGCTGAGCCGACCCACGGTCTCGGTCATCGTCAACGAGCTGATGACCACGGGTGTGCTGATGGAGGGCGACCGGGTCTCCAGCGGTGGTGCTCCCGGCACTCTTCTGGAGATCGCCAAGGACACCGGCGTCACCGTGGCAGCGGATCTGCGCATGCCCGGTCGGATCCGGATGGCGACCGTCTCCGTCAGCGGCGAGATCCTCACCACCCGCACGGCCAATGCCGCGACCCGACAGGCGGTGGCGACCGCACTTGTGAGTTTCAGTCAGAACGTGGCGCCGGCGGCGACACTCGGGGTGGCGCTGGGCGTTCCAGGGTGGGTGAACCCAGCGGGCGAGTGGGTCGACAACAATACGCCCGAGGTCGACCCCGCATTGTTGCTCGAACTCCGCAAGAAGCTTCGGACGCCGGTCTTCGCCCTCAACTCCACCGACGCCATCGCCATCGCCGACCTGCGCAACAGCCCTCCCGACCTGGCCGCGCAGGCCAGCATCTCGATGGACAGCCGCGTGAGCGCCGGCCTCGTGATCGGCGGTCGGCTGCGGACCGGCGTACGGCGCCCTGTCGGCGACATCGCCCACGTCGTGCCGGGACCTTCCGGCCCCGTGTGCCCGTGGTGCGGACGCTCATGCCTGCAGGCCCAGGTCATGCCTCTGACCACGGATCATTCGGCCGTGAGCCGACGGCGTGCCGCAAAGGCTCTGGGATCGGTCATGGCGCCCATCGCGGCGGCGGTGGAGCTCGGAGAGATAGTGCTGGCCGGGTTCCCCCCGCAGATCGCCGCCGAGCTCGCCCAGGACACGGCGGTGCACATGGGCAGCAGGATGCCCGACGAGCAGGTGCCGGTGGTCCGGGTGTCGTCCTGTGGCGATGAAGCGGTGCTGCTCGGTGCCGCGGCCATGATGCTCTACCGCCGTCTGGCCTGACCCGGCTGCTACGGGCCGGTGAACGATGACCCGCGGCTACCAGGACGTGTGCAGTGGGCGCCCCTCCGCATACCCCGCAGCGGACTGCACCCCTACCCGTGCTGCCTCGGCGAATGCGTCGACGTCGGCCGCACCGGCGTAGGAGAAGGAACTCCGTAGACCGCTGACGATCTCGTCGATCAGGCTCTCCACCCCAGGACTGTCCGGGTCGAGGAACATCCGAGAGCTCGAGATCCCCTCCTCGAACAACGACTTGCGCTCCCGATCGAACGGGCTGTCGGCGGACGTTCGCACGTTCACAGCACGCGCCGAGGCCATGCCGAAGGACTCCTTGTAGGGGCGGCCGTCGGGGCTGATGTGGACGTCACCCGGGGATTCGTGGGTGCCCGCGAACCATGACCCGATCATGACTGCACTGGCGCCGGCGGCCAGAGCCAACGCGACATCGCGTGGATGCCGGACCCCGCCATCGGCCCAAACGTTCTTGCCGCGTGCCCGCGCTGCCGCAGCACACTCGAGCACAGCGGAGAACTGTGGGCGGCCGACCCCGGTACGCATCCGCGTGGTGCACATCGCACCAGGGCCCACTCCCACCTTGACGATGTCCGCACCGGCATCGATGAGGTCATCGGTCCCTGCGGCCGTGACGACGTTGCCTGCCACCACCGGCACCGGCTGCGGCCCGATCGCGGTCAGCGTCTCCAGCATCTTCTCCTGGTGTCCGTGGGCGGTGTCGACCACGAGGATGTCGATGCCCGCAGCCACCAGTGCCTTGGCCCGCATCGCCACGTCACCGTTGATCCCGACCGCGGCGGCGATGAGCAGCCCGCCCCGGGGGTCCACGGCCGGGCGGTACAGGGTCGAGCGCAGTGCGCCGCGGCGGGTCATGATGCCGACCAGTCGACCATCACGACCGACGACCGGTGCGAACCGACGATGTTCTGCGTGCAGACGGTCGAAGGCCTCGCGCGGTGTGACCGTGTCCGGCAGTACGAACAGGTCCGTACTCATCACCTGATGGACCTGTGCGAAACGGTCGGACTGCTGGCAGTCGCCCTCGGTCACCACGCCGATCGGCACGCCGTTCTCCGTCACGATCGCCGCGCCGTGGCTGCGCTTGGGGATCACAGCCAGAGCCATGCCGGTGGTCTCGTTGGGCGTCAGCGTGGTGGGCGTCTCGAACACCGTGTGCCGGTCCTTCACCCAGCGCACGACTTCGGCCACCACGTCTGTGGGAATGTCCTGCGGGATGACCGCTACCCCACCACGACGGGCGATCGTCTCGGCCATGCGGCGCCCGGACACCGCCGTCATGTTCGCAGCGACAACCGGGATGGTCAGCCCGGTGCCGTCGGGAGCCGTCAGATCCACGTCGTGGCGCGACGACAGCGCCGACCGGTCGGGCACCAGGAACACGTCGTCGTAGGTCAGGTCGTAGGCAGGCACGTTGTCGTTGAGGAACCGCACAAACACGACCGTACGCGTCCACTGCGCGCGGGTCGAGGCGGAGCGCTGGTAGCGGCCCGCAGTCCAGGGCCCACCACCACGCCCTCCAACTTCGCGCAGATGAGCGAAGGCGACTTCCTGCATATGCGCGAAGATGGAGGAATCCGGCCGATTTCCGCCCCTTTTGCGCGCTATGTGCCTCCAGGTCCCCGCAGATCGAGCGGCCGGGTGCGGGAAGTTGGAGGGCAGGCAGGCCGACCGATCCCGGGTCGCACCGGCGGCTACCAGGTGTGAGCCGGCGCCTACCCTGGGGGTATGGCGACGCACGACCATCCGCTGTTCACGCAGATCTATCGGCTCATCGCCCGCGCGGAGGATTCCGGCGTGGTGGGCAGGACCCGCACAGAGGTGTCCAGCCATCTGCACGGGCGACTTCTGATCGTCGGGCTCGGACCCGCTGAGGATCTGCACCACCTGCCGGACACCGTGACTGCGGTCGTCGGTGTGGAACCCAGTGCCTCGATGCGCAAAGCCGCAGAAGCCGCGATCGCACGAGCCGACATGCCGGTCGAGGTGGTCGACGCCGTGGGTGAGGACCTGCCACTGGCCGACGACACCGTCGACTCGGTGCTGTTCGCCTACGTGCTGTGCAGTGTCGACGATCCCGCCGCCGTGATCCGTGAGGCTCTGCGGGTACTGCGCCCAGGCGGAACGATCGCGGTGCTCGAACATGTCGTGGCCGACGACGGCAGTTGGATGCGCAGGGCGCAGCGGCTGGTCAGTCCGGTGTGGCCCTGGCTCGCCGGAGGGTGCCGGTGCGACCAGGACACCCTCGCGGTGTTCGCGGAGGCGGGCCTGGCACTCGAAGACCTCCAGTCGACGACGCTCACCAACGTGCCGCCGGTCGCACCCGCACTGGTCGGCACGATCCGCGTGTGAGCCGCTGCTGGAGGGCCGCGGTCACTTGACGCGCAGTTTGGCGCGAAGTGTCTTCTTGCCCTTCTTGGCGGTCAGTTTGCAGACACCCGGCTTCCGCACCACGATCCGGGCCCTGAGCTGGGTCATGCGCCGCTGATCCCGAGCGGGCCTTCCGGCTAACGCAACCGCACCGACAGGCAGGTCACGCAGCCCTCCAACTTCTCGAACTCGCTGATGTCCACCTCCACGGTCCGCAGTCCGCGGTCGCGGAGTATTGCGGCGGTCACCGGTGCCGATGCGGCCATGAGCACGGTCCGGTCGTCGACCACCACGACGTGGGACCCGGACTCCTCGGGAACGGGGAGGAAACGCTCGAACGCCGACATGTCGTCCACCCGCGACGGATGGCCGATCACCGTGCCGTCGGGCAGCGCCGTCACGGCGCTCTTCAGGTGCAGGGCCTTGGTGACCGGGACCGGGATGACCTCCACATCCAGCAACGCGGACACCTGGTCACACGCCCCGATAGTGGTGCGACCGCCCACCCCGATGAAGAAGCGGCCGTCGATCTTCAGGACGTCCCCGCCGTCGAGGGTGTCGGGGCCCTCGAGGCGGACGACCCGGAGCCCGAGATCGGCTACAGCGCGTTCCGCCGCGGCCGTTTCGCCACGCCGCGACGGTGCACCCGGGCGGGTGACAAGCGCGCTGTCACCCCAAGACACGACGGCATCCTCGATGAACACACCGTCCGGGTGGTCGGGGGCCGGTTCCACCTCCACGGGCTCCCAGCCGATCCGCGCCAGCGCCCCCACGTAGTCGTGCCACTGGTCCTGGGCCAGACCCACGTCCACCGGGTGCCGATCGATGTGCGTGAGCAGCCCCTCGCTCAAGCGCGGACTCGGTCGCCGGACCAGCGCCTTCACGTCATCTGCTCGAGAAGTTCGGCCATCCTTTGCTGCACGACGTTCACGGCCTTAAGCGGCCGGATCATCACCTTGAAATCGCTGATCCGCCCGTTGTCGTCCCACGTGATGATGTCCACCCCGTTCACATGCACCTCGTCGATCTGGGTCTCGAACTCCAGCACCGAGGTGTTGTCCTGCGAGACCTCTCGCACGTACCGGAAGCTGGGGTTGGCGATCACGTGCATCGCCCCGGTGAGGTACAGCGCCACCAGGTCCTTGCCCTGCTGAGGGCGGAAGAGGATCGGGGAGTGGAACGTCGCGTCGTCGGCGAGGATCTGGTTGAGCAGGGCGGGGTTACGCGAGCGCACGACCTCGTGCCAGCGTTCGAGAGGAGTCTCCACCGTTGTGACTATTCCGGTGGGCGACGGGACTCGTCAACCGCGCGCAGTTGCAGGACGGCCTCGACGAACGTGTTCACATCACCGGGCGCGAAGTAGTAATCCGACCAGCGATGCAGATCCGCCAACCGCTGGGGCGCAGCGGCCTCCTCCAGCGCCTTCACGATCCCGGGCGCTTCGGCGGCCGGCAGCAGGGGCAGCGTTGCGAGCATCCCACCATCAAGGATCGGCGCCAGCGGTTGCGCGGGTCTGGTCACGACCAACGGTTTTCCGGTCGGCAGCCAGTCCACCGCAACCGCGGAGATGTCGCTGATCAGGGCATCGGCCACCGTCTGCTGCCATCCGAACCGCGGACTGCGGTCGATGTAGTGATCTGCGCCGGCGGCCGTCAGCAGTTCGGTGATCTCCCGCAGGGCCTGAGCGTGACTGGCAAGACGGCGCCCGGCCTGTGGATGCGGCCGGAAGATGACCCGATGATCGCCGTCCGCGACAAGGGCCTTGATCATCGCGACGCCGTGGCTGGCCAGCGAGCCGTACTCCATGGGTGCCGCACTGCCCTCGGTCGTCGGCGCGTACAGGACGGTTCGCGGCCTCGATGTGGGCGGCAGGTCGGCCGGAGGTGTCTGGCCCACGTGCAGTTGTGGCCGCCCGATGATGCGGAGTTTGGTCTCGGTGTCGAAGTCGTGCAGTGCCGCCCGGTAGCGGTCCACCGCGGCCTGTCCCGCGACGAAGGTGAGGTCGTAGGCCTTCGCCTGGTTGGACACCATGTAGACCTTGTCGCTCTCGCCGTGGCTCAGGAAGACGTGGTGTGGCCGTGCGTATGCCAGGACGTCGAAGTTCGACACGTTCTGGTTCACGTAGAGCACCACGTCCGGCTGGTAGGTCTTCATCAGGGCGTCGACGTCGGCGAGCCAGCGCGCCAGCAGGATGGGCAGGGACGTCAGCGGCACCAGGTCGAGTGCCACGCGTGGATCACGCACCACGATCGCCACCGGGACACTCTCGGCCAGGCTGGACAGCGGCACCAGCCAGTCCCGGATCTGGTACAGGTAGGCCGATCCGGAACCGAAGTAGACGAGGACCCCGGCCTCTTCCGGGGCGGTGTCACCGCGCCGGCGCCAGGACCGCAGAGCCGAGCGCGAGTCCAGGACCGACCGACCGCGCGTCATCGCGATGCTCAGCGGTCCCATGGTGACCAAACTAGCCCGTGGCGGATCCCGGCACGTGACCGATCAGCGGGCAAGCAGAGTGTCGGCCACTCGGGCGGTCGCGTTGCCGTCCTCGTGGGGGCAGAAGCGCCCGCGAGCGGTTTCGAGGCTCACGCCCGCGCCGGGGGCACCGTCGCTCAACCAGGCCTGCAGCGTCTCCAACGAGTCGGTACGCGGGCCCGGGAGTTCCGCGTCGCTCAGATAGACACCGCGCGGATAGTCGACGGGGGTGAAGTACAGCACCTCGGAGCCGGTTGCGAGGAAGTCGAACGCAACGCTGGAGAAGTCGGTGATCAGCGTCGTCGTCCTGGCGAGCAAGGCGTTGGTCGTGAGCTCCGGTGGGGCGAGGAATCCTGTCAGCCGGGGATGGCGAGCGGCCCGATCGCGCACCTTGCCGTGCACCCGCACCATCGCACGCCTTCCCGGTCCCACAGCCTCGGCCATCCCCTCTATCCGGTCGGCCACCGCATCCAGGTCGTCGATGGCCTGGGTGGGACTCTGCTCCTGCCACGTGGGCGCGTAGAGGACCAGCTCCGACTCGTCGCGTGCGCTGAACTGGACGTCCACCCTGGGGGACCCGAGTTCCACCACCGACTCGCCACTGACGCCGTAGGCACCCACGTACATGGTCTGGGTCATGTAGCGCCCGCTGGACAGGAGCACGTCCGCTGCCTCGAGGTTCGCCACCGTGTTCGCGATGTGCGCGTAGGCCGCGTCGACGTCGCGGCCCATCTTCTTCAGGGGCGTGCCGTGCCAGGTGTTCAGATACACCTGGTCGTCCCGTTTGTCGAACAGCGGCGGGAACGTCACGTTGTTGACCAGGTACTTGCTGGTGGCCAGCGCCTTGAAGTAGGCCGCCGATCGGTAGCGGACCGATCGCACCTTCTCGTGGGCCTGCGGCATCGGCTCACGTACCGCCCACACAAGCGGTAGATCGGTGTGAGCACGCAGGTGTTCGGCGATGGCGGCGGGGTCGCCCGAAGGCGCCGAACCCTCGAAGGACTCCAGAAGGACGACCTCGCGCAGCGGGAGTTTCGCCCACCGCGCATACATCTTCTGCGCCGCAGCCCGTGCCAGGTTCCGTGCCCCACTCACCCTCCGCACAGTACCCATAGGCTGACGGCGTGAGGGTTCTGCATCTGATCTCCAGCAGCGGCGTCTACGGCGCGGAGAAGATGGTGACGGGACTTTGCGCGGCGCTGCCGCAGTTCGGCGTCACGGCCACCCTGGAGGTGTTCGACAACCAGCACAGTCGCAACGTCGACGTCGCCGAGTACGCGGCGGCCGCGGGCGTGCCCGTGCGCCTGCTGCGATGCGGCGGACGATTCGACCCGGGGGCAGTGCGACGGCTACGCGCGGACGTCGCGGAACTGGGCATCGACATCGTCCACGCCCACGGATACAAGGCGAACCTGTACGGCTACCTGGCCACGCTGGGGTCCCGGACGCACATCGTTGCCACGAACCACCGTTTCGACACCGGTCGCAACAACCGGCTCGACGGACCTCTGCTACGCCGCTTCGACGCGGTGTACGCGGTCTCAGACGAGGCCCGCGACAGTCTGCGGTCGGAATACGGGATCGAGCACGCACTGACGATCGGCAACGGGATCGACCCGGCCGCGTTCGAGGCGGTGGCTCCGACACTCGACCTCCCCCACCCGCTGGTGGGGATGGTGGCGCGGCTCGCCCCGGAGAAGGCACCGGAGGACTACCTCGCGCTGGCCTCTCAGATCCCGGACGCCCACTTCGTGCTCGTCGGGGACGGCCCACTGCGCCCAGCGCTCGAATCCAGGGCCGGCCCGAACCTGACGTTCACAGGTTTCCGCGACGACATGCCGGGCGTGTACGCCAGCCTCGACATCCTGGTGCAACCTTCCTACCGGGAGGGCATGCCGATGACGATCCTGGAGGCCATGGCCAGCGGCGTACCAGTGGTAGCGACGCGGGTGGGTGCGGCCGCCGACGTGATCGACGACCGCAGCACCGGTCTACTCGTCGATGCCGCGGATGTGCCCGGGCTGGTGGAAGCGGTGGACTGGCTGCTTGCCGACGAACCACGCCGCGAGTCGATGGGTCGCGCTGCCGAGGCGGCCGTTGCGCAGCGGTTCACGGTGGAAGTCATGGCGCGCCGCTACGCCGAGCAGTACCGCCGCGTCATGCAGCGGACGTGAGGCTCAGAATCCGAACCAGCCGCGGCGGGGCCTCGGCGGGCATTCGCAGCGCTGTTCGGCCGGCAGGTGACCGAGGATCTGCTCGACATGGGCGCCGCAACCGCTGTAGGTCGCGCGCTTGCACGTGGGACAAACGGCAGGACTGCACATAGGGCTGGCTCCTTCGCGTGAACGGGGAATGAGTTGTCACTATACCCCCCCTTGGTATCTAAGTGGACTTGCGACCGCCTCGCATCGCGTGGACGGTGAGGGTGTGGCTGAAGCGCCGCTGCAGCAGCGACCCGGAGGACGCCTTCCAGAAGGTAGCGTGGGGTCATGGACAGTCAGTCGTACATCGCCTTGGAGGACAGGTCCGGGGCTCACAACTACCACCCTTTGCCTGTCGTCGTCCGCGAGGCGCACGGGTCCTGGGTCACGGATGTGGAGGGTCGGCAGTACCTGGACTTCCTCAGTGCCTACTCGGCGCTCAACTTCGGGCACGGCCACCCCCGGCTGGTCGCCGCCGCTCACGCGCAGTTGGACCTCCTCACACTGACTTCCCGCGCGATCCACTCCGACCAGCTCGGTCCGTTCTGCGCCGAACTCACGGGGTTGCTGGGCATGGACCGGGCGCTACCGATGAACTCGGGCGCCGAAGCGGTCGAGACGGCGTTGAAGACCGCCCGTGCGTGGGGATACCGGAACAAGGGGATCCCCCACGACGAGGCGATCATCCTGGTGGCCCACCAGAACTTCCACGGTCGCACCACCACCATCATCTCCTTCAGCGACGACCCCGTCGCACGCGACGATTTCGGACCGTACACGCCTGGTTTCCGGGCGATCGACTTCGGCGACCTCGACGCTCTGACCGAGGCCCTGGAGGACCCGCGGGTGGTCGCGTTCCTCGTCGAACCCATCCAGGGTGAGGCCGGTGTGATCGTGCCGCCGGAGGGTTACCTGCCCGGAGTCGCCGCAGCCTGTCAGCGCGCGGGCGTGCTGTTCATCGCCGACGAGATCCAGTCCGGGCTCGGCCGCACGGGCCACACGCTGGCCGTCGATGCCGAAGGGGTGCGCCCGGACGTGGTGCTGCTGGGAAAGGCACTCGGCGGCGGCATCGTCCCGATCTCCGCGGTGGTGTCCCGAGACGACGTCCTCGGCGTGCTGAGGCCCGGTGAGCACGGCTCGACCTTCGGCGGGAACCCGTTCGCGCTCGCCATCGGGCGCGAGGTCATCCGGGTGCTGGCAACCGGCGAGTACCAGCGGCGCAGCGCGGAGCTCGGTACACACATGCTCGACCGCCTGCGCGCGGAGGCGCCCGCTTCGGTGGCGGAGGTCCGCGGCCGCGGTCTGTGGGCCGGCGTCCAGGTCCATGAGCAGTACGCACCGGTGCGCCCGCGCTGCGAGGCGGCGCTGGACCTCGGGGTCATCGTCAAGGACACCCACGCCACCACCTTGCGGCTGGCTCCGCCCCTGAGCATCTCCCAGGAGGACCTCGACCATGGGATCGACGTCATCCTGAAAGTACTCGGCTGAGGTGCCCGAGATCGTTCACGCTTTCACCGACGGCGCCTGCTCGGGGAACCCCGGCCCGGGCGGCTGGGGGGTCGTCATGCGCTGGGGTGACCACGAGAAGGAACTCTTCGGTGGCGAGTCGGACACGACCAACAACCGGATGGAACTCATGGCCGCCATCTCGGCGCTGGAGTCACTCACCCGCCGATCCACGGTCGTCGTGACCACCGACTCCACGTACGTGCGCAACGGGATCATGACCTGGGTCAAGAACTGGAAGCGCCGCAACTGGATGACCTCCGCCCGCCAGCCGGTGAAGAACGTGGATCTCTGGAAGCGGCTCGACGAGGCCGCCTCCCAGCACGACGTCACCTGGGAGTGGGTGAAGGGCCACAGCGGCCACCCCGAGAACGAACGCGCCGACGAACTCGCCCGCCGCGGTATCGCCGACCTGCGCTGAGCCGATCTCGCCACGCCACCGGCCCGCGGCGCCCGGTGCGCCGGCGTCCCGGCGTGCCGCGGCGCCCGGCCGTTGCGCCCGGCGCCCGGTTTTGTGAAGAAGTTGACGGAAAACCCCGGCGTGTCGCGCAAACTTCTTCACAAAACCCCCGGGGGCGCCGGGGCCCCGGGTCCGGGGGGCTCGTCGGGGCCGGGGGCTCGTCGGGCCGCGGAGGACCCTAGCTCGCCTCCGGGAGCCTGGGCTCGCGCTCGTCGGTCAACGACCCGCGGGCCTGTTCGAGGGTGAATGTCCGCTCGGCCCGGCTGCGACCGATGAAGGCCACCGCCCAGTGCCCGAGTGTCGACGCCTTCTCCTGGAACCCCACGAGGTACAGGATGTGGATGAACAGCCACGCGATCCACGCGAGGAAGCCGCGCAGTTCGAGCGGGCCCACGTTGGCGACCGCCCGGAATCGGGAGATGGTGGCCATGCTGCCCTTGTCGAAGTACTCGAACGGAGCGTCGTCGGACTCTCCGTCAAGGCGTGCCCGGATCTTTCTGGCGCTGAACTTCGCGCCCTGCATCGCCACCTGTGCCACGCCCGGAAGGTCGTTCAGAGCGATCATGTCGCCGATCACGAAGACCTCGTCGTGCCCGGGCAGAGTCAGGTCGGGGAGCACCTTCACCCGGCCCGCGCGGTCGAGCTCGGCGCCGCTCTGTTCGGCCAACTGCTGACCGAGCGGCGAGGCCGCCACCCCGGCCGCCCAGAGCACGCACCGAGAGGGGATGCGCTCGCGGGACCCGTCGGCGTGCGTCACCTCGACGCCGGTCTGATCGACGTCATCGACCATGGCGTGCAGCCGGACGTCGATGCCCATCCTCTCCAAATGTTCCTTGGCCTTGCGTGACTGCTTCGGGCCGAAACTCGCCAGGACGCCGTCGCCGCCCTCAAGCAGGATGACGCGCGCCGTCGTCGGGTCGATACGGCGGAAGTCACGCTTGAGCGTGCGGCGGGACAACTCGATGATCTGCCCCGCCAGTTCCACACCCGTGGGCCCGGCCCCGACCACCACGAACGTCAACCAGGATGCGGCCTCGTCCGCATCGTCGAGCAACTCGGCCATCTCGAAGGCTCCGAAGATCCGGGCACGAACCTCGAGGGCGTCGTCGATGCTCTTGAGTCCGGGGGCGAAGGGCTCGAACCCGTCGTTGCCGAAGTACCCGGTGCTGGCCCCGGCAGCGACGATCAGCGAGTCGTACTCCGTGACCGTCTGCAGCCGGCCCAGAGAGGAGGTCACCGTGCGCGCTGCGAGGTCGATCTCCGTCACGTCGCCGAGCAGCACCTCGCAGTTCTTGTGCCGCCTGCAGGACCTCGCGCGTCGCCGGGGCGATCTCACCCTGGGAGAGGATCCCGGTGGCGACCTGGTAAAGCAGCGGCTGGAACGTGTGGTGGGAGACCCGCGAGATCAGCGTCACATCCGCTTCGGCGCGTTTCAGCTTCTTCGCAGCGAACAGACCACCGAAACCGGAACCGATGATCACCACCCGATGTCTTTGTGTCATGCCCCGACTGTGCCAGGCATCCCCGCGGACATACCTCACCCATGGCACATTGGGCCAGTGAACATCGTGTTGATCGGGATGCGGGGGGTCGGAAAGACCAACATCGCCCGCCGACTCTCCTTCCGGACGAAGCGACCGGTCATGTCAACGGACGTTCTGGTGGAGTACGAGACCGGGAGCCCGGTGGCACAGTACGTGCAACGTCACGGCTGGCCCGCGTTCCGCGACCAGGAGTTCGAGGTGGTGCGGAAGGTGGCCTCACTGGACGGCGTGATCATCGACGCCGGTGGCGGGGTGGTTGTGGATCTCGACGACGAGGGTCAACGAGGTGTACAGCGACCGCAAGGTCGACCTGCTGCGCACCAACGGCTACGTGGTGTTCCTGCGCGGAGACGTGGACCGGCTCGCCGCCAAGGTGCAGGGAGACCCGAACCGTCCGACACTGGACACGACACGCTCAGCTGCGGATCTGATGCGGGCGCGGATGCCCTTCTACGAGGCCGCGGCGCAGTGGACCATCGATGTGGAGGGACGTCATCGCGCGAACATCGCCGAGGAGATCGCTGAGCGGTTCCCCGTGTAGTTCGCAAGATTTCGATACGGTGAGTAGCAAGGGATGACCGCAGGAGGACCACCGTGCCCGTAGCAGTACCGATAGTGGCAGGGACCGCCATCCGGGGCGTGGCCGCCACCTTGATGATGCGGCGTGTCCTCGAGCGGCACCCCAACGCCTTCCTCATCACGCTGGCGAACTTCGGGGTCACGCTTCCGCTGCACAAATCGCAGAAGCACCTGTCCGAGGACATCGCGCGCGGCCTCGCAGCGGCAGCGCCGCGACCCCGACTCCCCCATCGTCCTCGTGGGCCACTCCCAAGGGGCACTGGCGTCCTTGCGGTACGCGCTGGACCACCCGCATCAGGTCAAGCACGTGGTCAGTGTCGGTGCGCCCTGGAACGGGTCCCACAGCGCCAAGCGGGTCTCCGGACTGCTGAGATGGGCACCCCGCGACATCACCCCCGCCCTTTCCGACATGGCCGAGGGCTCACCCTTCCTCACCCAGTTGCATGCGGACCTGCCGACCATCGCCGACCGGGTCACGAACATCTACAGCACGCACGAACTGTTCATCACTCCCTACACCTCCGCGCACATCGACATCCCCGGTGTGACCAACCACCTCATCGCCACGGAGGCCGAGTACAGGCGGCACCTGGCCGCCTATCCGGAACTGCCGGTGGACGGCCACATCGAGGGCCGGATCACGCACCTGGGCGAGATGAGCGCACCGGAGGTCCGGGCTGTCATCTGGGCCAAGGTGGAGGAGATCTCGGACATGATCCGGCGCGGCGAAATCGGCGATCGGGACCGTCCCGCGTAGCCGGCTCCGGCGCTGCGAGTGGGACGTCGGTTCGTGCACGACTAGCCTGGGCCAATGACCACGCCGTCGCGCGCCCGCACGGCGGCGGCGCTCGGCCTGATCGCGCTGATCAGCCTGTTCTTCGGCTACGTGCTGTTCATCGGCGATCAAGATGTCGATCGACTACCTGTGGGGGACCGAAGGGCTCTGGTCCGGGAACCCCCCGGTTCCGTTCATCGTGGCCCTGCCGGTCGTGGCCGGTGTGCTGGTGTGGGGAATCCGGTCACGCTGGCAGGACGGTCACAACCCGCTCGCCGGATTGGCCCTAGGCCCCGTCGCGCCGAAGGACTACCCGAGTCTGGTCGGCGCCGTGATCGTGAGTCTGCTCGGAGGACTGGTCCTCGGACCGGAGGTGGCGCTGCTGTTCACGGGCAGCGTTATCGGTACCGCGCTGGCACCCCGACTCGGTGTCGCGACGAAGAACTGCGGCGCTGGCCGGGGGCGGGGGCGCTTTGGTGGCGTTGTTCGTCGGTCCCGCGTTCGCCGGATCGGCCGGCCCCGGATACACCTACGCAGCCGGTGACCTCGTCGCTGCGGCGCTCGCGGCGGTGGCGGCCTGCGCACTCATCACCCTCGCACGTCTGATCGGGCTCACCGGGCCGCGTGATCGGGTCTCCGGGCTCTGGCTCATCGGCGGGGGGCTGGCGGTGGGCATCATCGCGGCGGTCTACCAGCAGGTTTCTGGTCAGAGCGCACAACTGGTCCTCACCAGCGGGGAGCAGATGATCAAGCCGCTCCTGGCCCTGGAAACGACCGCGTTGATCGCGGGCACCGTCGCGGCCAAGATGGCGGCGTACGGGCTGAGCATGGCCGCGGGGTTCCGGGGCGGCCCGTACTTCCCCGCGATGTTCGCAGGTGCAGGTGCCGGCGCGGTCGCGGCAGCGACGCTGTCATCCGCTCCGGATGCCGCGGTCACCGCGGGGATCGTGGCGGCCGTGACCTACCTCGCACATGCGAACTGGAAGATCACGGCGTTGCTCGGCCTGATCATCGGCTTCCTCGTCGGTGGTTGGCAGTTGGCGCCGGTGGGACTGGTGGCCGCCGGCATCGGGCGGGCGATCCCCCGCCTTGACCCGCCCGCCGCCGTGGCTGCGCCCGCCTGACCGGGCGGCGCGGAAGGCTGGGCCTCGAGTCACTCCGACGGAGGCATGGCATCGGATAGCCGCCGCTTGGTGGCCGACCGGGCAGCCGCGACGAGAACCCTGGCCAGTGCCGTCAGCAGCGTCAGGCCCACGACCATCTGAACCATCACCGCGATCATGGCCGCCTGTGTCGAGGCGGTGATGTCCCCGAAGCCCGTTGTCGACAGCACCGTCATCGTGAAGTACAGGGCGCTGACGCGGTCCAATGCCACGTTGAAACTGTCCGGGTTCCTGGAACTCATGCTGAGGTACACCAGAGCGAACGTGACCACCATCGCCGTAACCATGACCGACAGCGCGAGCAGCCCGGTGCGCACGGGGTGCATGGAGGTGGTGATCCGTAGCGTGGCCCAGATACCGGCGACGACGTACATTGCGGCCACTCCGACGATCGCGATCCCGACCCGCCACACCGAATCCTCACCCTCTGGGATCGGCACGACCATGTACACCGCGAGGACCACCGCGACGGCGGCGACGCTGAGCGCGACAGCCGGGATCCCCGCTCGCAGCAGGTGGCGGGCCGTCGGCTTGGGATTGTGGTCGGACACGTTGGAATGATACGTGTGTCGATTCACACTTCAGCCACGCAGGAGCGGCCGCCAGCGTTGTGTGGGCAGGAACGCCCGGCGCAGCAATTCTGCGAACGCCTGCCGGAACTGGGGCACGAAAGCAGCCGGTGACCGTCCGACAGCGGTCAGCGGGATCCTCACCTGCAGTGCACCCGGGCTGATCTCGAACACAGCAGGCGATTCCAGCCGGATGGCCTCCCCGTCGACTCCAGCGGCGATGGGTGCGTCCGAAGTGACCTCGAACCGCGGGCACGTCCAGGCGTTGAAGCCGGCCGCGCTGCTGAGCCGCCCCAGTGCGGCCCTGGCGAACATGTCGGCCACACCTGCCGGACTGCTCATCTCCACGGTGACGATCCCGAGTTCCCCGGTGTCCAGGGAGGGCCTGCCACCAGCCCCCCGCATCTCCAACAGATAGGGGTTGTTCGACACGTGGACGACATTGACGGTGGAGTGGGGCTCACCGTCGGGCCCGGTGAACCTGAGGTCGGGAGGTTGTTCGACCAGGGTCGGCAACTCCTCGATGGCGGTCTCCGCCTTGCTGTCGCGGTAGCTGGCGCTCTGCACGACCTCTCCGTAGAGGCCCATGGAGACGTTGTTGAGGAATGTGCGTCCGTTGACCCGGGCGATGTCGATGTTCTGCACGCGGGCCTCGCCGAAGGCCTCGAGTGCCGCCAACGGGTCACTGCGGTCCAGGCCGAGGTCCATGGCGAAATGGTTCCGGGTGCCCGACGGCACGCAGACCATCTGCACGCCCGCCCTGCTGACCAGTTCTGCGACCAGCGCCTGCGACCCGTCGCCGCCGGCCACCCCGATCACATCGGCACCACTGGCCAGTGCGGCCCGCGCCAAGGTCACCGAGATCGGCGCCG
Organism: uncultured Actinomycetota bacterium; assembly: GCA_963769435.1. GTDB lineage: Bacteria > Actinomycetota > Actinomycetes > S36-B12 > UBA10799 > JADKAV01. Next base: position 1,838,318 of record CAVYLN010000002.1, on the reverse strand, counting down.
GGTCCGAACGTGTGGGTCTCGATCCCCGCCTCCCCGGCCCGCTCCACGAGATTCAGATCCTTGGCCTTGCCACCGCCTGACAAGGGGTTGACCAGCAGCACCGGCTTGCGCGCGGGGGACACCGGGACACCCGGTGGCGGTGCCTTCTCGATGGTCCTCCGATCGACACCGAGCGCGAAGCGCCCAAGTCCCAGGGAGCCCACGATCGCTATGCCACCCAGCACCATCGTCCACCCCTCGCTGTGCGCTCCGAGCGCCGCGATGAACGCGACCATGAGCAGGATCACTGACACCCAGGTCGCCCGGGTACGGTCCCTGCCACGTCTGGTCAGGGCGACCCATCCGAAACCGATGGCGACGAACAGGGCGGCCAGGGCGATCAGTATCGCCAGCGGACTCTCGACGAAGCCGCGGGCGACCGAGACCAGGCCGCCGAACAGAAGCAGCAGTGCGCCGACCGCGGCGGCCCGGCGTCGCAGGGCGAAAGACACGTGGCTCATGGCCACTGACGCTGGATCGTGTCCGCGGTCAACTGTCCGACCCCCATTCCGAGCAGTGCCCCGACGGCCACGTCCGCGGGGTAGTGGACGCCGGTGTGCACCCGGGAGTAGGCCACCGCCGTGGCGACGATCCGCAGGGCGATACCGGTCCAGGGCATCGTGGCCGAGACGCCCTGTGCGAAGGCGAAGGCAGACGCCGAGTGACCCGACGGGAACGAGGTGGACGTCGGCATTCGGACATGCCGGTTCAGATCTTCAGGGGCACGCAGTGGTCTGTCGCGCCGGAAGACCCGCTTGAACCCCTGGTTGACGACTGCCGAGGTGAGACCCACCGAGATCAGACCGGTGGCCGCCGCCCTCCTGCCCGTCGGACCGCCGACCGTGGCGAGCACGGCTGCGCTCGCGATCCACAGCCGCGAGTAGTTGGCGGCGTGACTCAGCGTCCGCAACGCTGAGTCGACCTGCGGAGAACCCGCAGCGCCGATGGCCTCGTAGAGTTCCCGATCGGTCTCGCGCAGTCCAGGCATGTCGTGATCGTGGCACACCGGCCGCGGGCGGAGTCGGCCGTAGCCCCTCCCAGGACCGACCGGACCGATCAGCCGGGCTGGGAGAACAGCGGTGGGTACAGCGGCTCCGGGGTCCCCGGCCCCAGTCGCGGCCCGATGCTCACCAGGTCGATGCAGGTGTTGACCGCGGGATCCGTGCCACGAACCGTCACCTCGGAGACCGGGCCCACCACCTGGAAGAACACGTTGTGCAGACCGGTCCGGATCGGCACTTGGTGTGTTGTCGGCCCGACAACCATCTCCACCGTCGTGTCCGCATCACTGAGGTACGAGACTTGGGCCACGAACGACCAGGACGGGACCTCGTTGGTCATCGGGATGGTCGTGGGACTCGCTCCCACCGCGTAGCCACACACTCCGTTCGGTTCCGATGGCGTGCCTGCCACGAACTGCTGCTCGGCGGTCCCATCGGACGTGAAGCCGAACAACCCATCGGTGGAGTACTCGACGAACGGCCGGAACGCGGGGTCGGGCGAGAACACGACCTCGGTGCTCGCGAACGGATACATGAGGAACGGGTGCACAAGGTCGGTCATGGTCTTCTGCGGCAGGAACTCGGCATTCGGCGCGATGTCGGCCATCGACTGCTGGGCCGTCTGCACATACGCCTTCGTCTGGCTGTCGACCCAGCGCAGCGAGGGCTCCACCGACGAGATCATGCTCGAAACCAGGAACATCACCGCGGCGGCGGCGGCCAGGGACCGGCGGGTGATGCCACGCCGCGCCAAGTGGCGGCCGAGCGTCCGGGCACGGTTGCTGAACGGATCGGACTCCCCGATCACGGGGTAGAAGAGCAGACCCATGAAGAACGCCAGCGGGATCCAGAAGTCGAACGTGTACCGATACCCACTGCTCGCGACCAACGCACCGCCGCGCCCGTAGGCCGCGATCACGGTGATGGCCGCGGCGTAGGCCATCAACCACACCAGGTACTTGAACAGATTCGGCCGGAACAGTCGGACCACGACGATGGCGGTGATCAGGATCGAGACCGACACGATGCCCAGCAGCACCGATGCCTGCGGGATGACCAATACCCCGTTCCAGGTCTCTCCGGGAGCGCTGAACCACTGCCACGGACCTCCGGCACTCGCGGACGCGATGTTCACGAAGTACATGTCCCGGGCATAGGCCAGCGCCCGGCCAAGATCCCAGTCCGGGGCCCGCGAGATCGGCGCGTACACCCGTAGGAAGGCGGCGTACGCCAGCGCCGCCACTGTCAAGATCACCCAATAGCGCGGGTTCAGTCGCAGCGCGGCAAGGACACCCCGCGGTCTGGATGTCCCGATCGGAAGAGCCGCGACGATCATGAACAGCACCAGCAGCCCGACGGTTCCCTTGCTGATCGAGATCACCGCGGCGCAGAAGGCCAGGCCGGACCACAGCCACCAACGGCCGGGCTCCGACCCGAGAGCGCGGATCAATGCCCAGATCGACAGCATCATGAAGAAGCCGTAGGGAACCGTCTCGGTGATCTCGATCCACCACACCCCGGTCTCGAACCCGAACATCGAAGCCGCCGGGACCAGAAAGGCCAGGAACGCGGCCAGATCGGACCCGGTGAGCCGCAGAACGATCCTCCAGAGCAGCGCGAACGTGGCCAGTTGCACCAGCAGCGTCCACACCATCAGTGCGGTGAAGGATCCCGGGAAGGCCGCCTGCAACAGCCACTGGGCGACGAGGCCGAACGGCTGCACATGGCCGAAGTACGACCGGAAGACGTACTCGGGGGTCAACCCGGACGTGTCGGCCCAGTACCTGATGGCGAAGTCGTCGGCGTACAGGTACCCGTTGAACATCACCGCGCCACGAATGATCAGGTAGCCCAGCAGCGCGAACAACATGGGCCGGAAAGGCCGCCACCGAGGCAAGGCCTCCTGGGCGTCGTTCGCCGCGCCCTCGTTCGCCGAGGCGTTGTCAGCGGGTGCCTCTTCGGCCGCCTCGTCACTGTCCGGCACCGGGGTGTCGGCGCGCACGGAGTCCTCCACGTGGTCGAACGTACTGGACGGACGCTCAGTCGGGGATAAGACCCTGCGATGCCAGCCAGGTCCGGGTCGATGTGAGGCCTGCTTCCAGATCGACCCGAGGTCGCCAGTCGAGCAGATCGCCCGCCTTCGCGATGCTATAGGTTCCACGCCGGTCGGCCAGATACCTCACGGCGGCCGGGCTCAGCTCGATGGTGCGTCCGAAACCGTTGGCCACCCGGGCCTGCACCGCCGCCCCGGCCATCATCGCCGAGCGCGGCAGACGTGGTACCGCCCTACGTCCGAGCATGCGTGCGTAGTGGTCGAAGTACTCCCCGGTCGGGACACCCTGGCCCCCGGACAGCGTGATGATCTGGCCCGCTGCCCGCGGCGAGGCGGCGGCCGCCAGGATCCCGCTCACCACGTCCGCGACGTAGACCGGACTGTGCACCCCCGTGGTTGGCACGGCCACCCGGCGACTCTTGATCATAGCGATCGGCAACAAGGTCCACGGCCGGCTGCCCGGTCCATACACGTCGCCGGGCCGCACGATGGTCACATCGGTTTCTGAGCGCAGATGTGAGTCGAGGCAGAGGTGCTCGGCCGCGATCTTCGTGTCCGCGTAGGGCACCCCCGTCGGCCGGGTCGGATAGTCCTCGGTGACCTGATCGGGGAAGTCGTTGCCGAACACGGTGACGCTGGACAACAGGACGAACCGCGGGACTCCGGCGCGGATGGCGGCGTCGAGGACGTGCCGGGTGCCCAGCGTGTTGACCTTCCAGAACTGCTCGGTCTGCGACGGCATCCCGACCATCGCCGCGGTGTGGATCACCACGTCGACTCCCGCGAAACGGTCCTGCCACCGGCCGGGATCGGGAGATGTCCGCGGTGATGTGAGAACCCGCCGTATCGAGCCCGACGACCTCGTCGCCCCTGGCCTGCAGCGCGTCCACGAGTGCCGAGCCGATGAACCCCTGGGAGCCCGTCACGAGGACCTTCACGTCGTCAGCCTACGACCTCCGGCAGGCTGTCCCGGTGGTCCGTCACGGCCCGGCCACGAACCCGCACCACGTGAACAGGCCCGGCCGCCGGACTAGCGCGACGTCGGATACCCGGCGGGGCAGCGCTTGCGGCCCCAGGCCCGGCAGTCCAGTCGCACGCCGTCGAAGGACCGCAGCAGGACCCGGTCGCCGCTGTTCGCCAGGGATGCGCGCGCGAGACCCAGGTGCCTCACCGCCGCAGTGGATCGACCGGTGCCGAGCCGCAGGGTGAGACTGCCCCCTGGAGCAAGGCGGTCGTAAGGTCCGAACTCGTAGCCGAAGCCGCCCGCCCGGATCTCGTAGCCGAACAGGGACATCTCCGTCGTGCCACGGTTGGTGATCCGCATGCGTTCACTGTTGGGCTTCTTCCGCTCATCCCCGGGTGGGTCGTAGGCGACCTTCGAGATGACCAGTGCGCCGGAGGCGGGATCCGAGCAACCCCCAAGGCACGGGTAGACCTTGGACGCACGGACATTGCCCTCCGGGTCCAACAGGTACGCACCGTCACCGATGAAACCGAAGCGCGTACGGACACCGGCCGCGGTCGTGAAATTCGCCCAAACGGGTGACCGGCGGCCCCAGTACACCGTGCTCGACGTGTTGGGTCCGGATCCGGACCGGACGGTCAGCACCGACCCGGGGTCCACACCGGTTCCAGGCGGAAGGCGTAGCCAGTCGAGACTGCTGTCGCGCAGGACCCAGCCCGAGAGATCGACACGTTCGGCGCCATCGTTGACGACCGCAACATACTCGTCGTTGAGCTCCCGGCTGTCCACGCCAACCGGGTCGGGCTGGATCACCAGGCGCAGATTCGCCGGCGGCCCGACTCCGCAGTACTGCGGGTCCCACATGTTGAGACCCTTTGCCCGGGCTGTGTCGAAGATCTTGCGGTACTGCAGGTTGTGCACGGGTTCGATCTTCTTGGGCATCCATTGCCCGAACCCGGCAGCGAGCATCAGTGCGGAGGCGTCGATCCAGGATCCGTCCGGCATCCGGACGTAGACGGTGCGTGTACGACGGTTCCGGATCGAGGAGCGGGAATCGGTGGCCGAGGCGAGAACTACGGGGCGACCCTCGATCGCTTCGCGCAGGAACTCGTGGGCCGCTGGGCCCTCACACCCGGAGGCGCCCGGGAACTTCTCCGGCGCCTGCACCCCGAGCAGCCTGACCACCTGGTAATTGTCGGTGGTGCGGTTGCGGGAGTGCGAGAAGCGCAGGGTGTCCCCGTCGACGACCATGGCCGCGTACCCGCGGTCCGAAATGGACTCGCCACGCCTGAGCGGCGGGGTGTCGTCGGCGATCGCTGGGGGCGTCACGGCCAGCAGTGAGGCCGCCGCCGCACCTGCGGCGGCACGCCGCAACATGTTCTTCCCACGATCGGAAGCAAGGCTCCTGATACGTCCCACACCCTTGTATTTCGGCAACGTGGCCCATCCGATTGAGCGGGTCCAAGGACTCAGGTGTGGCGCGGCAGCACGATCGCAGGGACCGGCGTGGCCCGGACCAGCTTGTAGGTCATGTCGCCGAGAAACACTCTGCGCAGCACGCCGCCGCGCGAAGAGGCCAGGACGAACAACTCGTCACCGTTCCAGTCGAAGCGCTGGAGTGCCGCCTGCGGATCGTCTCCGACGGTGATCTGCGCATCAGCCGTCGGGCCGAGAGCGGTCAGGGCGAGGTCGAGCGCCGCCTGCGCGTCCTCGCGCAACTGACGGGTGACCAGACCCTCGGTGTCGAAGGCCAGCGGACTTCCCATGATGCGGTGACGCACCAGCACGGTCAGGGCCGTGATCGGCAGGTCGTCGGCGCGGCGCGGCCGCCCAGCGCAGCGCCGTGTGACTCTCGTGGGTGTCCTGGAACGCGACCACCAACCGTCCCAGGGTCTCGGGCCGCACACGCCGGTACCCGGTCGTGGCCAGGGCGACCGGCACGTGGCTGCCGTGCAGGAGTTGGTCGGCGGTCGACCCGATCATGAAGCGACCGTTCGGCGACCCCGGCGCGCTCCCGATCACGATCGTGGTGGCCGACACCGCCTCCGCGAGTTCGATCAGCCCCACACCGCTGGACCGGTGTCCGTGCACTGCGATCGTGTACTCCTCCAGTCCGTAGCGCGACGCCGCGTCCGAGGCCGCCTCGGTCAGGACATCGACCGCCTCGCGTCGCATGTAGTCGACCCATTCGGCATCGACCTTCCTCCTGCCGGCGGGGTCGTCGGGCGCAGCGAAGATGTTGGCGAGCACCACCTGCGCGCCGAACCTGCGTTGCAGCACGGCCGCCAGCGCCATGGCGTCGGAAGCAGAGGCATCGGGGGTGATTCCGACCAGGATCTTCATGGCTCAACTCACCAACGGGGGCTCGGGATCCTGTTCCCAACTCTGCGGCTCACCGGTGGCCAAGCGCGACTTCCGATACCCGTACGCGAAGTAGATGATCATGCCCAGCGTCAACCAGGCGGCGAACACGATCCACGTGACGCGATCCAGCGACAGGATCAGGTAGAGGCAGCCGATGACCCCGAGGATCGGGGTGATCGGGATAGAACGGCGTCCTGAACGATCGGTCCATGTTCGGTCGGCTGCGTCGCAGGCTGATGACCCCGGCGTTGACGATCATGAAGGCGAACAGCGTCCCGATGGAGGTGGCCTCCGCCAGTTGGCCCAGCGGCACCATGGCGGCCAGGATCGAGATGACGACGGTCACGATGATCGTGTTGTTGATCGGCGTCTGGGTGCGCGGGTTGACCTTCGTGAACGTCTTGGGCAGCAGGCCGTCGCGGCCCATCGCGAACAGGATGCGGGTCTGCCCGTACATCGTGACCAGTACCACCGAGAAGATGGAGACCACGGCGCCGAGCGCGATGATCGTGCCCGCCCAGGTGCTGCCGGTCACATCGTTGGCGACCCTGGCCAGGACGGCCTCCCCGCTCTGCCCCTCGTAATCCGAGGGCTGGCCGCCGTTCGCGCCGATGGTGGCGATGGTGACCAACAGATAGAAGATCGTGACCACGACCAGGGATCCGATGATCGCCATGGGCAGGTCCCGCTTGGGGTTCTTCGCCTCCTCCCCGGCCGTGGACGCGGCATCGAAGCCGATGTAGGAGAAGAAGACCTGGCCGGCAGCCGCGCCGATGCCGGCGACGCCGAGCGGCAGGAAGGGCTCGAAGTTGCCGCTGTCGAACGCTGTGAAAGCGACGACGCAGAAGAACACGAGGATGCCCAACTTGATCATCACCATGATGTTGTTCATCTTGGCGGACTCACTGACCCCACGGAGCAGCAGGAACATGCATGCCACCACGACGAACACGGCCGGCAGGTTGAAGATCCCGCCCTGCTCGGGAGGATTGGCGATCTCCGGTGGCAACTGGATGCCGAAGGCGCTGAGGAACTCGTTGAGGTACTGCCCCCATCCGACGGCGACCGCGGACACGGACACCCCGTACTCGAGCATCAGACACCAGCCGCACACCCAGGCGATGACCTCCCCGAGGGTGGCGTAGGCGTAGGAGTACGACGACCCCGAGACCGGGATCGTCCCGGCGAGCTCTGCGTACGACAGGGCCGAGAAAGCACAGACGACCGCGGCCAGGACGAACGAGATGATCACCGCCGGGCCGGCCTTGGGGATGGCCTCACCCAGGATGACGAAGATACCCGTGCCGATGATGCTGCCGACGCTGAACATCAGCAGCGCGAACAGTCCCATGCTGCGCTTGAGGCCGCCGTGATCGGCCTCCTCCACGATGTGGTCCGGGTTCTTCACCCGCATCAGTTGCTTGACCATCGGCTGGCTGCTGGACATGGGCACTCCCGTCGTGGGCCGACATTGGGCCGGTCATCGGCGCTACCGTACTGGCCGGAGCGGGTCGGACGCACTTCTGGCGGGAGACAGACATGAAGTTGGTAATCGGAGTGGCCGACGACGCCACATCAGTGGACGCCCTGGCGTTCGGCGCGACGGTCGCCCGCGCTTTCGACGCACACGTCTCGGTGATCACCGTGAGCGCCACCGCCGACGAGTACATCAACGATCACCTCGACCCACGCTGGCAGCAGCGCAGGGGCGATGAGGCGACGAATCTGGTCGAGGGCATGGCGGCCACGCTGATGCAGGACTACGGGATCAGGGCGCAGAGCGTGGTCCATCATCATCGCTCGCTCGGACAGGGGCTCTCGGAGATCGCAGCGGAGCTCGGGGCCGACGCGGTCGTGGTGGGCAGCGGTCCCGGCGGGTCACTGGGCCGCTTCGCCATGGGCAGCACCACGAACCAGTTGCTCCACCACTGCACGACCCCGCTGATCCTGGTGCCGTCCGGCTACGCCCGTCACCCGGTCGACAGGGTCCGGAGGGTGATGGTCGCCTTCGCGCAAGGCGAGGAGGGCCAGATGGCACTGGCACGCGGCCTCGCGCTTGCACGGGGTGGCGCGATGCCGCTGAAAGTGGTGACCATCCTGGTGCGTCACCGGGTGTTCGGCTCCGACCTGGGCGCCGACGCCGAGGGCGGTGTCCTCACCGGCTCCCTGGAGATGCTGCGCGGCTACCAGGCCGGGGCGCTGGAACGTCTGGACACCGACGGCGTTGACCTCAGCACCGATGTGCTCGTCGGGGACTCCGTGCTCGAGGCCATGGACCGTGAGGAGTGGGAGCCCACCGATCTGCTCGTGGTCGCATCCGCCGGTGGCGGGCTGCTGAAGCGGATCTTCCTCGGTGACATGACCTACAAGATCCTGCGCGCCTCGCGGGTCCCGACGCTGGTCCTGCCCCGGCACCACGACTAGCCCGGCATCTGGAAGCGGGACGGCCATGGCGGCTCTGATCTACTCGGCACTGACGTCGCTGGACGGCTACATCGAGGACGAATTCGGGGGTTTCGACTGGGCGATGCCCGACGAAGAGGTGCACGGGTTCGTCAACGAGCTGGAACGGTCGATCGGAACCTACCTGCTCGGTCGGCGCATGTACGAGGTGATGCAGTTCTGGGACGAACCGCTGCCCGACGCGGATCCGCCGCAGGCGATGACCGACTTCGCCGACATCTGGCGCGACGCGGACAAGGTGGTCCACTCGACCACCCTCAAGGGGGTTTCCACCCCACGGACAAGCCTCGTCCGCGATTTCGACCCGGAGGCCGTCGGGCGGCTCAAGACATCCTCACGCAGCGATCTCAGCATCGGCGGCCCGGAACTGGCCGCTGCGGCCTTCCGCGCCGGACTCGTGGATCAGGTGCAACTGTTCATCTCGCCGGTGATCGTTGGTGGTGGGAAGCCGGCGCTGCCCACGGGCGTCCGTTGCGGGCTGACGCTGACTGACGAGCACCGCTTCACCAACGGCGTGGTGTTCCTCCGGTACCGCCTGACGGCATGACACCGCATGGCCGTGAGGCAGCGACACGGCTACTTCGGCACGACCGTCTTCTTGGCGACCTCGGCGACCTTGTCGATGTAGCCCACCTTGTCCGGGGACTTCTGCTTCGCGGCCGTCGCGGCCTTGTCGATGCCGGATGTCACCGTGTCCGCGTGCCGGCCGGCCAGCTGGTGCGCGTGCTTGGCCCATGATGCGAATCCCATGTCGTCTCCTTCTTCTCCTCTCCTACTAGATCAACGCATCGTATTTCCGGCATCCATCTACACTTAAGCAGGTCGGTCCAGCCAGCGGGCAGCGGCCCGTTCGGCCATCGCGGTGATCGTCCAGGACGGGTTGACCCCCACGTTCTCCGGCACCACCGATCCGTCCATGACCCGCAGCCCCTCGTAGCCGAACACGCGGTGCTCGGAGTCGACGACACCTGCGGACGGATCCGGGCCCATCACCGCGCCGCCCAGGATGTGCGCCGTCGCCCCCATGCCAAGCAGGCTCTCCAACATGGTCGAGTAGGCACGGCCGCCGCTCACCTCCGCGACCGCACGGCCTGCGGCGTCGGCCTGCGGCAGTGACACGGGCACGGGGTCGACACCCTGCGGGATGCTCGATCGCAGGCCCCAGCCGAGTGCGCCGCGCCGGTACTCCAGGGCCATCTCGTTGTCGGCGTGCTGCATCACGGTGAGGATCGTGACCCGCTTGTGCCAGTCCCGCGCGCGCATGTTCGCCGTCGCCTCCCCCGGATGCCGCAACATCGCGCGCAAGGTCTCCCGCCGGCGGTCGCCCTGCACGAGCGGACTGAGGTACCAGCGCATGAAGCCGTACGACTTCGGGAAGCGGTTGTTGGTCACGTGAGTGGTCGAGTCCGGGTAGAAGTCGCTTGAAATCGTCGCGCCCTCGGAGACGTCCGTGCCCGGCGGGTGAAGGATGGCGGAGAAGGCCTCGGAGTTCGTACGCACCCGCCTGCCCAGCATCGGGGACAGGTCCGGCAACGTCTTCCAGCGGTCGCGGCAGGCGGAGAGCAGTTCGACGGTCCCCAGCACGCCGGCCGCCAGCACCACCTCGCGGGCCTCCAGGCTCGACACCTCTCCGGTCAGCGGATTGCGGATGACGACCCGCCATCCCCGCTCGAGCGGCACCAGGATGTGCGCCTTGGCCAGCGGTTCGATGCGGGCACCGAGTTCCTCCGCCCGTGCCAGATACGTCAGGTCGGTCGACCGCTTGGCACCGTGCGGGCATCCGGTGATGCACTGCCCACATGCGATGCAGTCCGCGAAACGGATGCCCTGGTAGGTGGCACCGAAGGTCTCGCCGACGCCCATCTGCTCAGCGGCCGCCTGCAGCCATTCGTCCTGCAGACCACGCTGCGGGTTGCGCTCGCGCCCGAGCATCCTGGCGGCCTGCTCGAAGTGGGGTTCGAGTTCCTCGCTCCAGTCCACTCCCGTGCTCTGCCACCCCGGCGCCCGGAAGTCCTTGGGTTTGAGCAGGACGGCCGCGTACACGATGGAACCACCGCCCACTCCCACCCCGCCGACGATGGTCACATGGCGCAGCAGGGTCTGCCGGAAGTATCCACTCAGGCCCACGGCCGGCTCCCACAGCAGGGCACGGGCACTGCGCGCACCCGCCTCCAGATCCGAGGGCGAGAGCCGTCGGCCCTGTTCAAGGACCACCACGGACTTCCCAGCCTCCGAGGCACGCAGAGCCGCCACACTTCCACCGAAACCGGATCCGATCACTGCCACGTCGACGGCCATAGGACCATTACATCGCGGCTGCTCAGTCGGCAGCGACCACTTGGGCAAGCAGGTCCCGCACGATCGGATCCTTCAGAAGCGAGAGGTGATCACCGGGGATCACGCTCACGTCCGCGCCCGGGTGTTCGGCGCTGTGCCGAGGCACGATGCCGTCGCCGATCACCGGTGCCAGAAAGGCCACGACCGCGTGGTGGTGCACGTGGGCGGGGAGAGCGATCAACGCGGTGGCGTCGACGAACTCCGCGTCCACCTCGCCGATCCAGTCCCCGTGGCTCATCGCGCCGAACCGCAGGTCCTTGATGCCCTGGCTGCGCCGCTGTCCGAGACGGACGATCGGCTCGGCCGACCGGAACCCCTGGCCGAAGGCCAGCGCTCGTGCCGCAACCCGCTCCAGCGGTGCCCCGGAATGGGGGCTGCCGAGGGTCACCAGGTCGGTCAGCACCGCCAGCCATCGGGTGTCGGCCCCGGCGGCGATCGCGCTGCGGGCCACCAGGCCTCCCATCGAGTGGCCCACGATGATGAGCCGCTCGACGTGTGCGGCATCCACGATCTCCTCGAGCAGGGCGCACAGCTCAGCGCCGTTGGTCGCGATGGACCTGCCCGAGTTGTAACGGACCAGTGCGTGCGGACCGACCTGCAGGTAGTCCGGGCTCCACTGGAGCTCCGTGGCGCCGAGCCCGTGAACGAAGACGATCAGGGTGGGACTCGGTGCCAGATCCTCCGGCCGGATCGATGCGCCGTCCCGACGCAGACCCATGGGCGTGGTGAGGGCGGGATCGAGCCGGTCACCGAAGGCGGCCCCGGCGGCGGCCACGTGGGGCGCCCACTTCGGGTTCTCCGTGGCCGGGGGGGCGTCCGGAGCGGTCGTGCGATGAACCGCCTCACCGGCCACGCCGGACGAGACCCGCGTGATGCCTCGGACCAGCGCGTACACACCGTCCTGGTGGGTGTCGATGATGTTCATGGGGATGCGGCCGACCGGACCGAGCGCCCTGCGCACCCTGCCACGAGCCACCCGGCTGGAGTCCTCGACGGTCGACGCGATCTCAGAAACAACCCCACCGGTGCTGAGGGCCAGCGCCCTTCGTTCTTCGGCATTCATGTGCATGTACCTCCTTGTCATCTAGTGTCCCGGGATAATCCAGAAGGTATTAGTGCCCCTGAGATCAGATTTGTGGGCATCTCTTTGGCATCTGATGCTAATCGACGCTCTCGAGTTCACGGCCCTCGGCATGCCGTCGGGGGTTTGACCGCACACCTGCCGGACCTGGTTTGTATCCTTCTGCCGGCCTTCTGCGTCCTAACAGATGAGACCAAGGAGGAAACATGACCACGAACGAATCATCCATCGACCGCATCATCCGGGTCGTCCTGGGCGTCGTCGCATTCGTCGCCGCGTTCGCCGTCGGGCTGGGCAGCATCGGCGGGATCGTGCTGGCAGTCGTAGGTGCCGTGATGCTGGTGACGGCAGCGGTCGGGTTCTGCCCGCTGTACCGGGTGTTCGGAATGTCGACGTGCAAGGTGCCACAGAGGCAGTAGCCACGACTTCCGCGACTGTGGACGGGAACGGCCCTCTGGCGGTCCTTCCGTCCACAGTCGCGTACGGGCCGGTAGCGTGAGGTCCGGTGGACGCCCAAGAACTGGCCGGCAGACTTCCCGAGCAGACCGATGCCTTGTACCGCTACGTGCGGTCCATCAGTCGCGACGACGCCACTGCCGAGGACCTCGTGCAGGAAAGCATGGTCAGGGCTTTGGAGAAGGCGGAAACTCTGCGGTCCGAGGCCCAGTTGCGGTCGTGGCTGTTCCGCATCGCACACAACACGACGATCGATCACTACCGACGCCTTCGTGAAGAACCCAGTGAAGACCTGGCCAGCGAGGTGGAGCGCAGGTGGCGCGACGACGACTACACCGTCGACGCCGCAGTGGTCGTGACCCGTTCTGAGACCGCGGAGGAGGTCCGCGACGCCCTCGTCCGGATCCCGGTGGCGTACCGGGGAGTCGTAGTGCTCCACGACGCGCAGGGCTGGACCGCCAGAGAGATCGCCGAGGTGATGGACATCAGTCTTCCCGCCACCAAACAGCGCCTGCGCCGCGGGCGGATGATGCTGGTCTCGGCGATGGCACGCGGGCACGAGCGCAGGGTCGCAACCGCAACCGTGCCGCTGCGGTGCTGGGATGCCCGCCGTCACGTCAGCGCCTACCTCGACGCGGAACTGCCCCCGACCACGGCGTCCGCGGTGGAGCGCCACCTCGCGGGGTGCCCGACCTGCCCGCCGCTGTACGCATCCCTGGTCAGTGTGCGCGATGCCATGTCCGGCCTCGAGGATCCGGATTCCGTGGTCCCCGAGTCTCTGGCCGCCCGCATCCGTGGCTTGCGGGATCGGCCAGAACCCCGCTAGGCACCCGAGGACCGCGGCCGAGCGGGACAATGGACCCATGGACCTCTCGCTGACATTCCTCGGAGCCGCCGGTACGGTCACGGGCAGCAAGTTTCTCGTGCGCGGCGACGACAGCCAGCTCCTCGTCGATGCGGGACTGTTCCAGGGCCTGAAGGCGTTGCGCCGGCGCAACTGGGATCCACTCGGGTTCCCCGCACCCGGCCTCGACGCGGTCGTGGTCAGCCACGCGCACCTCGACCACTGCGGGTACCTCCCGGCCCTGGTGCGACAGGGTTTCAACGGCCCGATCCTGCTGACCGAGGACACTGCCGCCTTGGCCGAGATCGTGCTGCGGGACAGCGCGAAACTGCAGGAGGAGGACGCCCGGTACGCTGCCAGCCGCGGGTTCTCCAAACACCGCACGCCCAAGCCGCTGTACGACTCCGACGACGTGGAGCGAACGCTCCCACTGTTCCGGATCGTGGACCTCGACGCGGATGTCTCCGCGACAACTGAGATCTCGGTACACCTTCGCCCGGCCGGCCACATCCTGGGCTCCACCTCACCGGTGGTCTCAGCCTCGGGCGTCTCAATCGCGTTCAGCGGAGACCTCGGACGGCCGCACCATCCGCTTCTGAGGCCTCCAGCGCCGCCGCCAGCCGCGAACGCGATCGTCGTCGAGTCCACGTACGGCGACCGGCGGCATCCGTCGGACCCGATGGAGGAGCTCGCGCAAGCGATCAACCGTACGGCGCAGCGCGGTGGCTCGGTGGTGATCCCGGCCTTCGCCGTCGACCGCACCGAGTTGCTCCTGATCGCGTTGGGTGACCTGCGCCGCGCGGGGCGCATCCCGGAACTGCCGGTCTACGTCGACAGCCCGATGGCGCTGCGGGCCCTGGAGGTCTACCGGTCGGCTATCCACGACGGTCATTCAGGCCTGCGACCGGACGTGCCGTTCGACATCCTCGAGGACCCCAACCTGCGCGCTGCCCACACCGCGCAGGAGTCCGAGGCGCTCAACACCCCCGACCGTTCGTGCATCATCATCTCCGCCTCCGGGATGGCCAGCGGCGGTCGCGTGCTGCACCACCTCAAGCACATGTTGCCGGACTCTGCGAACACCGTGGTCGTCGTGGGCTACCAGGCCGTCGGCACCCGCGGGCGGGATCTGGTGGACGGTGCCGCACAGGTGAAGATCCACGGCGAGTACATCCCCGTGCGTGCCGAGATCGCCGATGTCGAGGGATTCAGCGTGCACGCCGACGGTGACGAGCTACTCGCCTGGCTGGGCAGCGCACCCGAACCGCCCAAGGTCGTCTACGTGGTCCACGGCGAACAGGCAGCGGCTGCCGAGTTGGCCCGCCGGATCGGGTCCGAACTGGGCTGGCTGGCGGTCGTGGCGCGCGACGGCGAGCGCGTTCGTGTGCACTGAGTTCGCGGCACCTTGGTCGGATCCGGTCACCTACTGACCTGATGTGACCGAAGTCCTCGGACGCAGGTCAGTGCGACAAGGCGCTGGGTTGCTCGACGTGCGTCAGATGACCGTCCAGGATCTCGAAGACCCGGTCGGTGTACTGAACCATCCGCAGGTCGTGGGTGACCATGATGCCGGTCTTCCCGCGCTGCTTGATCTCGCGTGCGAGCAGTTCCACCACCTGTCGGCCGAGCTTCGTGTCGAGGGCGGCGGTCGGCTCGTCGACCAGGATCAGATCGGGGTCGTTCATCAGCGCCCGGCCGATCGCGACCCGCTGCCGCTCCCCGCCGGACAGTTGCTCCGGGACGTTCTTCGCGCGGGCGGCGAGTCCGAGTTCCTCGAGCAGTTGGTCCGCCCGTGCGTGCGCCTCCTTGCGGCTGATGCGCTTCTGAAGGGTGGCCACGTACAGCAGGTTCTCGCGAGCAGTCAGGAAGGGGACAAGGTTCGCGGCCTGGAACACGAACCCGACCCGCTCGGCGCGGAAAGTCGTGAGCGCTCGCGCCGACAGGTCCCCGACATCGGTACCGGCCAGGGTGATGGTCCCCGAAGTCGGCGACAGCAGTCCCCCGATCATCGAGATCAGGGTGGTCTTGCCCGATCCCGAGGGGCCGAGCAGAGCGACGAACTCGCCCTGGTCGACGGCCATAGTTGCCTCGCTGACGGCGTGTACCTCGCTGTCGCCGGAGCGGTAGATCTTGCTCACCGCATCCACCCGCAGGATCGCCTCGGCATGGGCGCCGGCGTCCTGCGCAGGGTCGACCCCGGGGTCGCCGGGATGTGCGGGAACGAAGTCGTCGATGTTCACAGGGTTCCTCCGATGGCGGTGGCGGGGTCGATTCGGGCGATCCGGCGCAGGGAGAATGCGGCTCCCACGACGCCGGCCACGAGGGTGAAGATCGCGATGGTCAGAAGGGTTTCGTTGCGGAACAGCGTCGGTACCTCGTCGGGAACGATGGCACCGAGACCGCGTGCGGCGAGCGCACCGATCACCACACCGATGGCCGAGGCGATCAGGGCTTGGATGACGACCCCGACGCCCAACTTGCGGGTCGGGGTGCCGAGAGCCTTGAGGGCCGCGAAGAGCTCGCGCTTCTCAAGCACCACCAGGGCGAAGAACAGCGCGACGACCAGGGCCGCCACGGCCAGCGCGGTATAGATGATGGCGTTGAGCGTCGAGCTCTGCTGTTCGACGCCGGGGATCGCGAGCCCGGTCTCCTCGGCACTGAGTACCGTCAGATCGCCGATCTCGCCCTGAACCTGCGCTGCCGTCACACCCTCATCGGTGATCAGGGCAACAGCATTGACATCGTCCTCGACGCCGGTGAACTCAGGTCGGACCTCGTTGCGCATGCCGCGCCACGTCTCGATCGAGGTCCACACGGTCGGCTGCAGTTGGTAGGCGGAGTCGCGGACGACCCCGACGACCTCCACAGACCTGCTTCCCACACTGATCACATCGCCCATCGCGACGCCTTCGTCGATGAGCGACTGATCCACGGCAGCCACCCCGTTCTCCCCCGGGTCCGGCAGGCGGCCGTCGACCAGAGTCGTGGGCACGCCCGCACCCTGCGGGTCGACGCCGAAGATCGCCAGGTCGTACTCCGCATCCTGCGTGCTTCCGGCTGTCAGCAGGACGCCGACTCCCGTGGCCTCAGCCACGCCCGGCGCCTGCTGCACCTCCTGCACCTGATCGGGCGTCATGCTCGAGCGGATCAGCGAACCCTTGGCGTCCGGGCTGAACGCGTAGGCGGTCGCATTGGTCGACCGCACCGCTCCGGTCGCCCCGAAGAACAGGCCATCGGCAAGTGCCCCCAGGGTCAGGACCAGGAACACGATCAGTGACAACGCCGCGATGATCGAGGCGAACCTGCCGCGACCGCGTCGGATCTCGTTGAATGCCAGCATCATCGTGCACCTGCCGCGGTGAAGGGGTCGATCTTGGAGATGCGCCGGATGCTGAGCAGCCCGGCGATCAGGGAGAACACCAGTACGGCGAGCACTGTCCCGATCACGAGCACGGGCGACAGTGAGACCGGGATGCCGGAGTTGAGCCCCCGCACGGCCAGCAGCGTCAGGACGACGGCGATCGCGGATGCCAGCAGCACCACCACCGTGATCTGGGCGGCGACCACGGCGGAGAGTTTGCCAGTGCCGGCACCGATGGCCCGCAGCAGCGTGAAGGATTTCATCTTCTGCACGGTGAGGATCAGGAAGAAGAAGCCGATGACGACGACCCCGATGATGAAAGTCAGACCGACCAGGATGCCGAACGTCTGCGAGATGGACGCGACGCCCGGGATCAGGCTTACGGCGTCATCCTTGGTGTAGGCCTTGGTGCCCGGCACGGCGGAATCGATGCTGCTGACGAGCGTCTCCGGGTCCGCATCCCCGACCACAGCCACCGCATTGACGGGCACGAAAGGCACGTTCGGGTTGGTGGCACGCACGATCTCGTTCGTACAGCCCCATGTCGACGTAGGCCGTCGGCGACGCCGCGAACTGGGCCCCCCGCAACAGGCCCACCACCGTGGCCTCCTGACCCGCCGACGTGAGTTCCAACGTGTCGCCGATGGCGTAACCGCCGCCGTCCATCGCCACCTCGGTGGCGTCCTGCGGCAGCCTGCCCTCCGAGAGGCCGGTGGGCGCTCCGGGCTGCCCTGGCTGGAAACCGAACACCTGCAGATCCTCGGTGCCGTCCTTGAGCGCGGCCGACGTGGTCAGAACCGAGACCGGACCGGCACCGGTCACCCCGTCGACGGCCGCCACCTGGCCGACGACGTCCGGCTGCAGCCGTGAGGCCTGCAGATTGTCGCGGGCGGAGTCCGAGTACACCAGAACCGATGCGTCGACACCGTCGAGAGCGCCCGTGATGGAGTTCACCAGCGCATTGGACAGTGTGGTCAGAAGCAGCACGAGGAAGACCAGCAGCGACACCGCGCCAGCCAGCAGTCCGAACCTGAGTTTCGACCTGCGCATCTCCGTGAGGGCCAGATTCATCGCAGGCCCCGGATGCGCGACGGTCCACAACGGCATACCGTCGTAGTAGTTGAAGTCACGAATATCAATTTACTTCACGTCCTGATAGTCAGCAACCTGAGGTATACCTTAACGTGGTCGATGTGAAACCTGCTGGCGACGCCCCTGTCGAGCAGTGGTCGTTGAGCCGTCTGCTGATCACTGCCAGCCGTCTCGTGGAGCACGACATCGCCACCGAACTGCGTCCGTTCAATCTGACACATGCGAGTTTCGGCGTCCTCGCCCTGGTCCAGCGGCAACCACTGTCGCAGCGGGAACTGGCCGACGCGGCCCGGGTGGAGGAGCAGACCATCAGTCAGACCGTCGACCGGCTCGAGCGCATGGGAATGGTGACCCGGGAGAAGGATCCCACCGACCGGCGCCGGTTCCTGGTCACCGCGACCGACGAGGGAACCTCCGCCTTTCGTCATGCCACGCGTCGGGACCGGGCGGAGCAGGCCCTTGAAGGACTGCCGGAGGCCGAGCACCTGCGACAGTCGCTGGCCGCGCTGATCCGGCGCCTGGGCGGACACGACTACGTGCCGGCGGTCGAGCCCGCGGACTGAGACCGTCGGTCGCGGACCTGCTGTCGACCCCCGCGCAGATTCCCTTTCACATGTGAAGGCGAATCTGCACAGGCCGCGGTTCAGTCACGCCGCCACACGTCAAGGCGCGCGCCGTCGAGTTCGGCGCGCCATCCCGAGCCTCGCAGCGCGTCCACGAGGTCCGAGGGTCTGCGGGGTTCCCGAGGCTGCAGCGCCAAGGTCCTCGCGACCTCACCCTTGGTCGCCTTGTTGAAATGGCTGACGGCGGTGCGGTGGCCCGAGGGTCCCTCCTGCCAGACCTTGACGGTCACCGCCCCGTCGGGCAGGGCAACCATCGATGCGTACGGTGACGACAGCATGTCCACGACCAGCCCGGGCTCCCGGGCGACCTCGGCCGAGAGTGCGGGCCGCCAGAAGCCGGGCAGCGCGCCGACGCCCGGCAACCGCACCCCGCCGGACAGCCGATAGGCCACTATCCGGTCGGTGGGTGACACCAGACCGAACAACGCGGACACGATGCCGATCCGCCGGTTCGCCCGGCGCCGGTCCTGACCGGCGAGCGTGGGGTAGTCGAGGGCTGCGTACAACACCCCGGTGTACACCGAACTCGCGGGCGCGGAAGGCGCTCCGGCCAGGTCCGCGTTGGCCACAACGAGGTCGAACTGTGTGGGACCGAGGCCCAACACCTCGACGGCTGTCGCCGGATCCTCGCGGGCGAGTGTCTGCACTGCCTTGAGCACCTTCGTCCGGGCCGCTGTCAGCGCCGGGTGGCTCAGTGTGTCCAGGTCCAGGGGTTTCCCGCGCGCAGGTGCACGCTTGGACTCCGAGGGCGGCAGCAGGATGAGCACGGTGTCATGGTGGCAGCCGTGAGCTGCGATCACGCGGGCTGGGCGGTCTCATCGATCTGCTGGCGAGCCAGCGCCAGGGACAGCAACCCGCCGACTACCGCCGCGCCCACGGTGTAGAGCACTCGCAGACCGTCCAGAGTCAGGGTGTCGTCCACCGTGCCGGTACTGACCAGGAAGATCACCAGTGGTGTCGTGAAGGTCACCTGCAGCACGTAGTTCTTCTCGATCATGTACGTCATCAACAACGCCAGGCAGGCCGCTGCGAAGACGGCCTGCAAAGACCGCGGCAACGGGGACAGCGCTGCGGCCACGATCGCACCGGCGATGGTCCCCACGACGCGGCGCTCGGACTTCACCAACGATTCGGTCGCGTACGGACGCAGCACGACCGCCAGTGTCATCACCAGCCAGTACGACTTCGGCCACTGGTAGTGCACAGCCACGGCCGTCGCGCCGCCGCACGCGACTGCCATCACCAGCGCGTGCCGGATCGCCACGTCCCAGGTCACGGGCACCGCGTCGAAGTGCACCTTGAGCACAGCCACGACGATGGCCACGTAGACACACATCACCGCCATCACGATCGCGACCCCGGTCGGTGACTGCCGCGGTTGGTCGAGGGCGAGCACCGACGCGGCGATCGGCACCACACCGTAGACGCCCGCGGACACCCGGCTCATCAGGCCGGCCACCACGCAGGCGAGAACAACCACGCCCACGACGGCCACCGGGTTCCCATAGGCAGCCGTGGCCAGGAAACCCGTCAGCACCACCCCCGGCAGCAGCACGGCTTGCTGGCGCAGATCGCAGAAGATGGCCGTCGTCACGGACAGCAGAGCCATGGTTGCCGCCAGCACCCCGTCGCCACCGGTGATGATCGCCACCGCGACCAGGGGCACCAGCAGGACCACGGCGATCTTGATCCCCGAGACAAGGGATGCGGTCGGAGGCGGGAAGGCGCTCATCACGGCTCACTGTGCCAGAACCGTGGCGGCGACTTCGCGGTCACGAGCGCGGACCCATGCCGATCGACGGAACCGCCGGATCGCGTCGCGTCGCGTGTCTCAGCGCATCTTCGAGGCCTTGCGGAACACCGGTCGGGGGGCGTGGCGCAGTCCACTCATCAGGATGCGCAGTTGTGGCGGGACCCACACAGTGACCGGACCGGTACGCAGGTTCTTGGCCACCGCGTCCGCGACGTCCTCGGGGTCGCTGGTGAATGGCGGCTCCTTGTGACCGACGCTCATGCGCGTACGCACCATTCCGGGTCGCACGACGAGGACCCGGATCGGCTCGCCGACCAGCGCATCGGCCAGGCCGTTGGCCCAGGCATCCAAGCCGCCTTTGGTCGCGCCGTAGACGTAGTTGTCGGCGCGGGGCCGCTCCACGGCGACCGACGAAAGGACGACCAGGGCACCATGCCCCTGCAGTCTGAGTCGCTGGACGAACTCGGTGCCCAACTGCATCTGACTCACGAAGTTCACCATCGCCACCCTGCGGACGAGTTCCGGGTCGGTCTCGGCTTCGCCGTCGGGCGTGATCCCGGCGGCCATCACCACGACATCGATGTCGCCGGACTCGAAACACCGGCTGGTCAGCACGGGCACATCGATCTCTCCGGCGAGGTCGGCCACCACGACGGACGCGTCCAGCCCGGAGTCCCGCCAGCCCTGCGCGGAGGCCTCCAACGCCTGCTCGTTGCGCCCGAGCAGGACGATTCGCTGCAGACGTCCTCCCTGCGCCAGACGTGTGAGGATCGCCTGCCCGATCTCGGACGTGCCGCCCACCAGAAGAACGCTCTGAACATTGCCCAGCGAATCGATCACGGTTCCAGTGTTCCCCCACCACACCGGCAGGGTCGTCGCCGGGGGTGCGATCGGCCTGGTGAGTTCAGGGATCCAGGCGGCCGGTTGTCGCCCACAACGCTGCCTGCAGCCGATCGCTGACCCCCAGCGCCGCGTACACCGCTGTGAGATGGGTCTTCACAGTCTTCTCGCTGATCCCCATCTGTCGGGCGATGAGGCGGTTCGAAAGCCCCCGCGCCACGAGGTCGAGGACCTCCTTCTGCTTGTCCGTCAGCCGGGGGGTCGTCGGGTGCGGTTGTGTCTGGCGCGCTTCGACCAATGCCCTGGCGACACGCGGGTCCAGTGGCGACTCGCCGGCTGCTGCCGAACGGATACCCGCGATCAGGTCAACGCTCGTGCTGTCCTTGAGGAGGTAGCCGACGGCACCGGCGTCGAGGGCGGCCAGCACCCGGTCGGACTCCCCGAAGGTGGTGAGGACGACCACTGCGCAGTCCGTGGAGGCTGTGATGCGGGCAGTGGCTTCGATCCCCCCGATCCCCGGCATAGCCAGGTCCATCAGCACGACGTGCGGGGACCCCGAGCCGGCCAAGTCGACTGCCGCCTCGCCCGAGTCCACCGCGGCCAAGACCTCGAGGTCCGCCTCACTGTCCACCAGCAGGGCCAGCCCTTCCCGGACGATGGCGTGGTCGTCGGCGATCAGCACCCGGATCATCGGCACTCCATGGCGAAACGGACCGTGGTTCCCTCGCCCGGACTGGACTCGATCGACAATTGTCCGCTGGCCTGGAACGCCAGATCCTCCATCAGCGTCAGCCCGACATGTCCCGGTTCAGCGGACCGGACATCGAAGCCGAGCCCATCGTCCCTGACCTCGAGAGACACCCGGGAGTCCTGGCGGCCCAACGTGATCCAGACACTGTCGGCGCGCGCGTGTTTGGAGATGTTCTGGGTCGCTTCCCGGGCGATGCGGTAGAACGTCTGCTGGCAGCGGTCGTCGAGGTTAAGGCCCGGCTCCACCTCGACACTCGACTTCGCGTTCAGCGCGTTGCCGAGGTCTTCCAGCGCCGAGGCCAGCCCCGCCTCCCGCAGATTGGCCGGGTAGATCTCCACCAGCAGGGTGCGCAGTGCGCCGACGGCCTTGCGGGTGCGATCGGCTGCCGTCTCAAGTCGTGCACGCGACCCCTGGTCGGGGGCGCCCTGGGCCATGGCGGACAGTCCGAAGGAGACCCCGGCCAGATCCTGGACCACCCCATCGTGCAGGTCTGCGGCTATCCGGCGTCGTTCCGCCTCCGAGGAGTTCACGGCGTGGAGCAGGAGGTCCTCACGCTTGACCCGATCGGCGTCCAGTCTCCTCGCCATCCGCCAGGCCAGAAGCAGCAGGATCAACGCCAGCACCGCGAGCGCTCCGAGGATGGTCGGCGCAAGAGCCATCACCAGGCGCTGGGTCGACGCTGCGAGAAAGGCCTGCCGTTGGTAGATCTCCAGCAGGTACGTCTGTCCGTCCGGACCGGTCACCGGCAGGTACACCTCGATCAACTCACCGAACGAGCGCTCGAAGCGATTCTCCGGCTTGGTCAGGTCGCTGACTTCGGCCTCCACACCGCCGTTTGCCAGCACCTCCCGCTCCTCGTCACCCAGATCGAACTGCCGACCGATCAGTTGCTCCTTGTCCGAGTACACGATGGTCCCGTCGGAGCTCCAGACCCGGACCGTGACTGTGGGATCTTCCAGCAGCCTGCTGCGAACCACCTCGTCCAGGGCCGCGATAGCCTGCGGATCGCCCCGGCCGAGGCCCGGCTTCAGATGAGGTTCGATGGCCAGTCGGGCGGCCTGCTCCGCGGAGACAACCGCGTCGCGTACCGATTCAGCCTGTGCCACATTGCGTGCCACCCAGAAACTGAAACCTGCCAGCAGTCCGAGCAGCACCACACCCGGGATCGCGAACACGAGAACCTCGCGGCGGACCAGGCCGCCCTCACCGATTCTCAGCACGACTCGATTGTGCCGCTCCTAGCGGTCGAGCGAGCAGTCTTCGGCTCCGGAGACCCGCTTGGCGACCGCGGAGATCCGGCCCTTGCCCTTGGTCCTGGCCTTCACGGTGAAGGATCCGCTGCGTCCCTTGGTACGGGCGACACCCTTGTCCACGGTCTTGGAGCCGCGCTCGATCTTGTAGCGCCACTTCTGCCCCCTGCGGTCCGAGTCGACCTCGAGTTCGGCGATCCGGAACCGGGCGCTGCGCTTCACCTTCAGCTTGATCTCCGAGCCGGCCGAACAGGTCCCGGGGATGATGACGCGCTTGTCATCACTGGAGTCGTCAGCCGAGTCGTCGCCGGAGTCATCCCCGGAACCGACCCCGACGGTACTGTCACAGGTCTGCCCGGCATGTGTGGCGATCCCCCGGAAGGCGGTCGACACCGAACCCGCGGTCTTCACCTCGACACTGAACGAACCGCTGGGAGCGGTTGTCGTGCGGGTCCCGGAGGAGAGTTCACCGCCGGGGCCGGACAGCACGTAATCCCACTGCTGGCCCACGACGTTCGAGTCGACCTCGAACTCGACCTCAACCCCACCGTCGCGCTCTTTCACCTTGAGCTCCCAGCGCGCACCCGCCGAGCAGGCACCCTCGGAACCGGTCTCCGGCCTGTCACTCCCACTGGCCACACCCGGGGTGAGCCCCCAGCGCCAGCAACATTCCGGTCGAGCCTACGATCATCGTCTTCATCAACATGTTTGCCTCCTGGATTGCCACACTGCCGGTCCCCGCAGTGCCGCTTCACAAGTGGACATTGGTCCTAGGACCTCCGCTTCGAGCGCTCCTGTCACACCCTCCGCCTACGTTCGGAACACTTGAGGGGAGCAGCACATGTTCAGTTATCCGACGGCCGGGGGCCGGCATCACCACACACACAGGGGTTTCGCGGTCATCGATCTGGAGACCACCGGTTTCGACGCGGCCGGCCGAGACCGGATCGTGGAGGTGGCGATCGTGCGCACCGACGCGACGGGGCGGGAGCTCGGCGTCTACGAGACACTCGTCAACCCGGGGCGTGCGGTCACGGCGTCCGCCGTCCACCGCATCACCGACGCCATGGTCCACGACGCTCCGACGTTCCCAGAGATCGCCGACAGCCTGCTCGCGTGGCTGGACGGCGTGGTCGTCGTGGCGCACAACGCAACATTCGAGGACGCCTTCCTGACTGCCGAGTTCGGTCGCGCTGGCGTCCGCACGCCACGACTGCCGGCGCTGGACACCTTGCCGGTCGCACAGCAGTGCGTACCGACCCGAAACCACAAACTGGCGACCTTGTGCGACTGGGCGGGGGTGCGGATCGAAGGTGCACACACCGCGGCGGGCGATGCCCGCGCCACTGCGCAACTGCTGCCCACCCTGCTCAAGCGCGCGGGGCCGCCCAGATGGTCCACGCCAATGCCGGACATCCGTACCCGTGTGGGCGGTCGGTACCTTCCCCGACGGGTTCCGACCGGCACGGCGGCGGTCTGAAGAGGTCTATCCTGGAGGGTGGGCCGGATGGGGTGATGCACCGTGCGCAGGTGGGGAGCTGTCCTTCTAGGGGTCTCCGCCGCGCTCCTGGGCGCCGGCCTGGTCGCTCCGGGCATCCGCGACCTGGCGTGGGCGACCGCCGGTGCACTCGGGGCAGCCGCGGCTGTCGCCAACGTGTGGCGGGGTCTCCGGCACGGCCGCGGCGGTGTCGACATCCTTGCGCTGTTGGCAATTCTCGGCGCGCTGGCGACCGAGGAATTCTTCGCGGCGGCCATCGTCACGGTGATGGTCGGATCCGGGCAGTACCTGGAGGAACGAGCGCAGAGCCGCGCTGAGCGGGAACTGGATCTGCTGGCCCAGCGAGCACCTCGCATCGCACGCCGGATCGACGGCGAGGAGGTGACAGAGGTCGACGTCGCAGTGGTCGAGCCCGGCGATGCCCTGATGATCGGTCGCGGCGACACGGTCCCCACCGACGGCCGGCTTTCCGAACCTGGCACTTTCGACGAGTCGGCCCTCACCGGTGAGGCACTGCCGGTTCATCGTGAGATCGGATCCCTGATCCGCAGCGGGGTGGTGAACGCGGGCCGCCCCACGCGGATGATCGCCACAGCGCGAGCCACCGAGAGCACCTACGCCGGCGTCGTCCGACTGGTGTCGGCCGCACAGGCATCGGCGGCACCGTTCGTCAGGATGGCCGACCGGCTCGCGTTCTGGTTCGTCCCACTGTCCCTGGCGGTGGCGGCATTCGCCTGGTGGTTCAACGGGACACCCGTGGCCGCCGTGGCGGTGCTTGTGGTCGCCACCCCGTGTCCTCTCCTGCTGGCCGTTCCGATCGCCATCATCGGCGGTGTTTCCCAGTGCGCCAAACGAGGCGTGGTGGTCAAGGGGGGCGCTTCGCTCGAGCAGTTGGCCGACGGGCGGATCCTGCTGTTCGACAAGACCGGGACTCTCACGGCGGGGAGGCCGGAGGTGATCCATGTCGCGCTGGCGCCCGGCGAGGATGAGTCGCACGTCCTGCGCCTGGCCGCGAGCCTGGACCAGCTCTCACCGCACGTGCTGGCCACCGCCGTCGTGAACGCCGCCCGGCAACACGAACTTGAGCTGTCGATGCCCACACACCCCGAAGAGGTCACGGGCCAGGGGGTGAGAGGGGTCGTCGACGGCCGACTGGTGAGGATCGGGCGGCCGTCGTGGATCCTCGGCGAGCCGGAGCCTGCTTGGGCGCGCCGGGCCCGACGACGCGCCGACCTGGACGGCTCGCTCATAGCCTTCGTAGCCATCGATGATCGACCGGTGGCCGCCCTGCTGTTCGCGGACAGAATCCGCCCGGACGCCCCCGGCATGGTCCGGACCTTGCGTGCCGACGGCATGCGGCGCATCGTGCTGGTGAGCGGAGACCGGCCGGACCTCGCGGAGTCCATCGGCCGCATCGTCGGCGTCGACGCCGTGTGGGCGGATCAGACCCCGGAGGACAAGGTTTCAATCGTGACCGAGGAGACCGCCCGCGGGCGCTCGATCATGGTGGGGGACGGGATCAACGATGCGCCCGCCCTTGCTGCGGCGTCGGTGGGGGTCGCACTTGCCGCGCGCGGCGCCACCGCGTCGTCGGAAGCAGCCGACGTGGTCCTCATCGTCGACCGGATCGATCGACTCGGCGAGGCGGTTCGTATCGCACGCCACGCGCGGCGCACGGCGACACAGGCCGCGTGGATCGGCATGGGCCTGTGCTTCATCGCGATGGGTGCGGCCGCGGTCGGCGTGCTGCCACCGGCCGCTGGTGCGATTCTGCAGGAGGGCATCGACCTGATCGCAATCGTCTGGGCCCTGCGTGTGGGCCTGCTCCGGCCCCGGGTCGGACCGCAGATCCGCTCGGAGGACGCCGAGGTCCTCTCCCGCCTGGCCGATGATCACCGCGAAACCCTCGGCCTCGTGGAGCGCGTGCGCGATACCGCCGACGCGCTCGACGACGAGTCCGACCTCACCCCCGCCCGGTCCCTGCTCACCGAACTGGATTCGGTGCTACTCCCACATGAGCGGCAGGAGGAGCAGGAACTCGTGCCGGCACTGGCCCGCATCACCGGCAGTCCGGACGCCGTGGGGGCGCTGAGCCGCAGCCACGCCGAGATCGAGCACCACGTCGCCGCGTTGCACCGCCTGCTCGATCGCTCGGACGACGACGCGGAGATCGTGACGGATCTGCGCAGGACCCTGTACGGGCTGTACGGCGTTCTGCGTCTGCACAACGCCATGGAGGAGGAGAGTGCGTTCGCGCTGCTGGAGTGACCCGGGACGCTAGTCGTCACCGAGTTCTTCGAACAGCGTCAGGTGGATTCCGCCAGGGGCCTCCAGCCTCGCGTTGCGCGACTCCCACGGAGTGTCCGTCGGCGCGGCGGTCTGCGTGGCGCCGCGCGCAACCGCACGCTCGGTGTCGGTCACCACGTCGTCGACCTCCAGCGCCAGCCGGACGCTGCCCGCCACGCGCCGACCCACCTCCACCTCGTCGATGTACTCGGCCTGAGCGCGGTTCACGACCTCGAGGGTCGCCCGACCGGCTTCGAGGATCGTGACCCTGGCCTGGCCCGGACCCTCGAACGCCGCCTCGACCGGCATCCCCAGCACCTCGCGGAAGAACTGCACCACATCATCGTGATCATCGACCGTGACGACGAATCGTAGTTGTCGGACGCTCATGCCCGACCCTCTCACAGGGACCAGGCAGCGGTCACGCGCTCGGGGGTGGTCCGCGATGGCTAGAGTTCCCGGCGGAACACCTCGGTCGCGTGGGCCTGCGCGGCCAGGGCGACGGGCGCTCGCTTGGCCACGACCATCGAGTTGGTGCCCATGATCTCGCGCAGTGCGGCATCCGGGGCGACTGTCACGATCCGGGTCCCGTTGCGCCGCACGGACCGCGCTTCACGGGTCAGTTGTTGCCGCATCGCCACCCGGGGCAGGTTGCCCGGGTCGCGCGCCCACCAGTCACTGGTGGACAGGGGCGCCGAGACGATCACGAGGTCGAGCCGCTGGTCTGCGAGCAGGTCGAGGCTGACCATCGAGTAGGCGCCACCATCGACATAGCGGCGAGCACCGATCACGACCGGTGCGAAGTAGCCGGGGACGGCGCAGGAGGCGGCGACCGCGTCACCCACGTCCGCGGCGGCATCCCGGCCGAAGGCCACCCGTGCGCCGGTCTGCAGGTCCACCGCGACGATCCAGGTCGGCTTGTCGGGCCACCGGTCGAACAGCGCACGCAACCGCCCGGCACCGGGGTCTACCGGTCTGGTCCCCTCGGGCAGGAGTGCCGACGCCACGACCCCGGGCCGGTATCGCCACGGCCGTCGAGCCGCAGCGCGGGCGAGTTCGGCTGACGCGGGCGCCCGTCGCCGCGGCGCCGGAGGCATCGGGTCGGACAGGGGCGGCATCGATCCGAGGATCGCGTGACCCTCAGCAGACATGGGTCGGCCAGCCACCCTCGCCACATAGTCCCGCGGCGGGAAACCGCTACGCATCAGTGCGGCCGCTGTCGACCCCGCGGAGGTGCCCACGATCACGTCGGCTTCGCGGGCGTCGAAGTGTTCCGCCAGCGCGGTGAGCACGCCGGCGTGGAAAGCCGTTCCTGTCAGGCCTCCGCCACCCAGAGCCAGTCCGATCCGCACCGACCCATCCTTACAGCCACCGGGAATGATGGAGGGATGCACATCCGTGAGGCGATCGATGCCGACGCGGATGTTGTCGCGCGGATCATCGAAGAGGTCTACATAGCCGGTGGCTGGGCCGATCCTCAGCGATCACCGGATTACGTCGCGGAGTTGCTGGATGCGCGGACGCGGATCGCGGAGGCGACGGTGCTCATCGCCGAGGAGGGCGACCGGTGGGCCGGCACGGTGACCGCCACACAGTCCCCGTCCGGCCTTGCCAACATCGCCCGACGCGGCGAACTGGAGATCCGGATGCTGGCCGTCGTGCCATCCGCACGCCAGCGCGGGATCGCCCGGGCGTTGGTAACGGCGTGTGAGGACCTCGCGCGATCCCGCGGCCTGACCCGAATGGTGCTGTCGACCGAGCCAGCAATGACCGCGGCGATCCGGCTCTACGAGGGCCTGGGTTACGTGCGTACGCCGGACCGGGACTGGGAGATCAACGGTTTCGGGTTGATCACCTACGCCCGGAACCTGTCGTGAACGACTATCCACGGTGCCGTAACTTACGGTACCGTAGGTTTCATGACCACAACTCTTGAACGGCCGGTTCAGGCCAAACCCCGGCTTCGAGGGTGGTTGCACTTCGGTGCCGGGCCACTGTCGTTCGTCCTCGGACTGGCCCTGCTGGTGGTCACCACGAGTGCGGCGAACCGTGCGGCCGTGGCGGTCTACGTCTTCACCACCGTGATGCTGTTCTCGGTGAGCGCCGCCTACCACCTCGGGGCGGGAGGGCCGAGGACGAACGCCCTGCTCAACAGGCTCGACCACGCGAACATCTACCTGTTCATCGCCGGCAGCTACACCCCGTTCGCCGTGGCGATGGGTGGATCGCAGCAATGGATCATCCTCGGCCTCGTGTGGGGAATAGCCGCCGTCGGATTGACCGCCCGGGTCACGTGGCGTTCCGCTCCCCGCTGGCTGGCAGTGGGCTCATACATCGGACTCGGCTGGGTGGCGATCCTGTTCCTTCCGGCCATCTGGTCGGCGTTCGGGGCGGTCGTGGTCACCCTCATGGCACTCGGCGGGATCCTCTACACCGCCGGTGGTGTGGTCTATGCCCGGAAGGGACCCAACTTCCACCACGGCTGGTTCGGATTCCACGAACTCTTCCACGCGCTCACCATCGCCGCGTTCCTGTGCCAGTTCGCCGCGATCGCGCTCGCGGTCACCTGACGCCGACCTCAGCTGAACGGCGGCCGGTCGTCCATCTGCACCGACATCCGCCCGGCGGCCCGCCACACGCGAGCGAGGGCGTCAGTGTCTTCGGGGGTCACCAGATTCCCCATGACCCGCAGCGCGATCTGCATCAAGAACTCCGACCGCATCCCCACCGGACCGGCTTTCGGCAGGAATCCGGGGACGGTCAACAACCCCGCCAGCCGCCGTGCGATCGAGAACGCCGGTCCGTAGTGGTGCCGCAAGGTCAGGGGCCAGAGGAACTCCAGGTCGACGGGCCTGCGCTGAGCCATCAACTCCGCCGCGAGCCGACCGGTCTCCAGGCCGTAGTCGATCCCCTCACCGTTGAGCGGGTTCACGCAGCCCGCGGCATCACCCACCAACACCCAGTTGGGACCGGCGACTCCAGATACTGCGCCCCCCATCGGCAACAGAGCGGACCAGGCGTCCCGCAGTTCGCCCTGCAGATGCCAGTCGGAGCGCTGACCCTCGGTGTAGTGGGCGATGAGTTGTCGCAGGTTCACATCCGCCGGGTGCTTGGAGGTGGCCAGAGTCCCGACGCCGATGTTCACCTCACCGTCGCCGAGCGGGAAGATCCAGCCGTACCCGGACAGCAACTGCCCCTCGGTCCCCCGCAACTCCAAGTGCGACGAGATCCATTCGTCGTCGGCGCGGCCGGACTTGATGTATGCGCGGGCGGCGACCCCATAGGCGGTGGACTTGTGCCATTCCCGCCCGAGCCTGCGGCCGAGTTGCGACTTCGCCCCGTCGGCGACGATCAGGCGTCGGCATTCGACCTCGAACAACCCGTCGCGGCCCTTGAAGACCACCGCCTCGACACGGTCGCCCGAGCGTCGCACGTCGACCGCCCTCGCGCCCTCCAGCGTCCTCGCGCCGTCGGTCACCGCGACCTCGCGGATCCGTGCGTCGAGTTCCAGCCGAG
Source organism: uncultured Actinomycetota bacterium (assembly GCA_963769435.1). GTDB lineage: Bacteria > Actinomycetota > Actinomycetes > S36-B12 > UBA10799 > JADKAV01. Next base: position 1,807,746 of record CAVYLN010000002.1, on the reverse strand, counting down.
GTGCGGCCCCGCCACGATCCGGAAGTGATCCACCGGGCCATGGCAGGTACAACGTCTGCCCGAAGCCCGATGCCCGCAACCCGCGGTTGACGGCCCGGCCCTCCAGCCAGTCGCCGAGACCGAGGTGTGTCATCTCGGCGATCGCCCTGGGAGTGAGCCCGTCGCCGCAGGGCTTGTCGCGCGGGAACGACGCGGCGTCGGTGAGCAGAACGTCCAGACCACTGCGCGCAGCCCACGCCGCAGCGCCCGAACCCGCTGGCCCCGCACCGACCACGAGCACGTCGCACGACATGTCGGTAGTCACCGTTCAATCGTCCCCTGTCGTCCGGTGGGCCGCGAATCGGGGGCGGCAATCCGAGGTCGCGGTGCAGTATGCAAAACCATTGGCCGCTCCAGACGCGACCCGCCGGGCTGTGACCCCGTTCGTCGGCGTGTCCGGCGCCAGCGTTTTGCATAACGCGTCAGCGCTGCGTCGGGCCGTCACCAAACCGAGGTCCGAAAGCCTGAGGTGCGACGAGGCGTCGGCGACATCCTCGTCAGAGCGAGGCTGGCTCGAGCCGGGGCGGCAATCCGAGGTCGCGGTGCAGTATGCAAAACCATTGGCCGCTCCAGACGCGACCCGCCGGGCTGTGACCCCGTTCGTCGGCGTGTCCGGCGCCAGCGTTTTGCATAACGCGCCAGCGCTGCATCGAGCCGTCACCAAACCGAGGTCCGAAGGCCCGAGCGTTCGACGAGGCGTCGGCGACATCCTCGTCAGAGCGAGGCTGGCTCGAGCCGGGGCGGCAATCCGAGATCGCGGTGCAGTATGCAAAACCATTGGCCGCTCCAGACGCGACCCGCCGGGCTGTGACCCCGTTCGTCGGCGTGTCCGGCGCCGGCGTTTTGCATAACGCGTCAGCGCTGCGCCGAGCCGTCACCAAACCGAGGTCCGAAGGCCCGAGCGTTCGACGAGGCGCCGGCTTCGATCACATCTGGCTTGGGCGCGTCGGGCTCGAGCGACCTGTTCACCGTCACCCAGGTCGGCAGCGTCCTGCACCCCCTCGACACCCTCGCGAGTTCCTGGAGGTGATCAGGGCGCTGCCGCCCGGACCTTTGGTGCCGGCCCTACTGACCTACAGCTGCGCCTGACGGTAGGTCAGGGTGATCTCGGTGGGGGTGTCGGCAGCCTGGAACGTGCACTTCCAGTTGACCTTCTCGTACATGCCGGCGGTTCCCGGGTTCACGACCTTGACGGACTTCGCCTTGCAGCGGTAGCCCTGGGTCTTCACGACCGTCCCCTTCTCCTCGGCCTCCCCGTCGGTGGCCTTGGCGACCTTCCGGACCGTCTTCACGTACGTCATGCTGACGAACGCGCGCGACACCTCGGACGCCTCGATCGTGATCTTGGGGAACTTGCCGGCGGAACTGCGCGGGCCCTTGTACAACCCCGACATCTCCTCGATGAGCACCGTCGACGGGTCCGCCGCCTGTGCAGCACCCACAACACCGAGCCCGATCGCGGGCACGCTCACGGCGACGGCCGCAGCAATGATCTTCTTGCGCATATTTCCAAACCTCCCAGTTCGTGGCCCCGTAGCCGTGACTCTAAGTGAGAAAGGACTCGGGTTCCCTGCTCTCGCGGGGCGTGGCCCAGGAATGGGTCAATCGAACCACTTGCCTGCCGGGCCCGACTACGCGTCGCGTCGCGCGGTCCACTGCTCGGCACGGACGGTGTCCCCCGCACGCCGGCAGATCTCGATCATGGTGTCGATGGCTGAGGTGTCGCCGGCCTCGGCCATCGGCAGGAAGTAACGGTAGGCACCCACGAGATCACCGGCCCCTAGATGGATGAGGCCCATGTTCGTGGCGCAGGCGTCCGTCGCACAGTTCGGGTCGTCCATCACCAGCATCGTACGCGCCACCGCCTGCTGGCCGCGCCTAGTCGACCGGGGCCGGCTTGTTGTTGTTCGAGTAGTCCCAGCCCCCACAGGTCAGGTCGTAGTCCTTCGTGAGCTTCTCCCGCTCGACCTCGGCCATGTACTCCGCCGGATCGATGCCCAGACCGCCGTCGGAAACGTCGAAGGAAGCACTCATCGGTTTGAACATGCGGCCGAGGATCTTCTTGTCACCCGCCGCGGTGTCGCTGGGAGTGACCACATTGTTGCGGGAGTTGATCTCCCCGATCACGTAGGTCTGGAACTGAGGAGGAGTGAAGGGGTTGAAGTCGCCGAAGTCGGACAGACGGTACTTCGGCTCGTTCATCGTGAAGAGGTTGGCGCGGTCGGGCAGGGCGTTGAACAGGCTGGCCGAATAGCACTCGTAGCGCTTCGCGTCCCAGTTGCCCTCCGGGTAGCCGTCGCCGCTGAGGTTGCCGCCGGTGGGGATCGTGGTGACCGGCCAGGCGATCGGCAGGAGCTCCTTGAACACCGACTGCTCGGCGGTGCGCTGGGCGGACACGGACATGCGGTCGAAGGTGTCATTGGACATCGTCTCGAAGCCGGGGTCGCACGGCCGGTTCTCGACGTTGCAGGCCGTCAGTGCACCGAACTCGGCGAGCTTCGGGTAGTCACTGACGATGATGTCGGCCATCCGGTCGAAGGACCCCGACGTGGTCTGCATCCGGTCGACCACCTCGGTCTGCGCGTCGAGCGCCTTCACCTCCTGGGCATCCTTCTGCGTGATCCGCTCACCGTTCTGGGCGTTCGAAAGGCCCATGGCGCCGTACTCCAGGGCGGCGGCGGTGAGCCCGGCGATGATGTAGACGGCTTTCGCGACGGCGTCACTGGCCAGACCGGCCCACGGAGCAACAGCGCCGATCAGCGTGGAGAAGATGCCCAACCAGTCGATCTCCACCTTCTGGGCCTTCGCGTAGTCATCGGAGGTTCGCAGCGTGGTGGCGATGTTCGTCGCCTTGATCCACGCGGACAGTTGGTTGCCGGCCTGATACGGGTGCTTGAGCCACACGAAGTACTGACGCACCGTGCCCACCCAGACGAGTTCCTGAGCCAGTTCGGCCTGCGCCTGGCTCCACGTCGCCGCATCGATGTCCTGCCCTGGGCTGAGCTTCTTCACATCGTTCGAGCGGTCGATCCAGTACCGCGGGTTCCCGTTGTCCAGCGCCTCGTTGCGCGTCCAGAAGGCCGACCGCGGATCGGCACCGATCCCGACCCGGCGGCCGATGTCATCGAGTGCGGCCTGGTACTGCGGATCTCCGGTTCCAGGCCACGCATCCGGCCTCGGAGTGCGGCCGACCAGCGTGGTGAGCAGTTCTTGCGCGGCGGCGTCCTTCGTGACGTTGGCGGTCCCGAACCTGTTGTCGTTGCCGCGGACGAAAGCCCCCGTCAGGCGGCCGGTCGTGCTGTGGACCTCCGAGCCGCCCGTCTCACCCAGACCGCTCCACCCCACCAGGGAGTACTGGTCGCCGGGGGACCGGGTGGACTGCAGGAAGGCGTGCCGGGTGCCGCCCAGATCCGCGATGGTGTCGGTCAGGTCGGCGACCACCCGCTTGCTATAGATGTCCAGGCTGTCGTGGCAGAACAGGGAGAGCCAGCAACTGCGCGAGTACTTGGACTTGAGCCCAGGAGTCCCCATCGTCAACGCACTCGGTCCACCGAGCGAGGAGATCATCACGACCGCGCCTTTCGGCAGCTGTCGTAGATAGGCGACCATCGCGGACACCTCATCGCTTACGTTCGGCGGTGCACCGTTGAGGTCGAAGGACCGGCCGTCGATGAAGGTCATGGTCGTGCGGTCGTAGGCCTGGACGGCGAAGCCGCCGTTGCCCTTGGGGACCGAATACGTCTTGGGTTCCCCTGCGACGGTCATGGTGACGGTGCACGTGTCCGGCCCGCAGCCGCCACCAGAACGGGTGTCGAACGCCGTGCGGTCGCCGGAGGAGAAGCTGAAGTTCTTGTTGGTGTCCCACTGCAGCGCTCCCTTGAGGCCGCGGGTGCTGTTGACCGCACGCCACGCCTCACCTGGTTCCCACGCAGGAAGCCCGAGCAACGAGGTCGGGCCACTGGGGCTGAAACCCTTCGGCGCCCCGATCGAGGCGAAGTAGGTCGCGGCCTGTCCGAAACCACCCCCGAAGGACGCGGGGTGAGCCACTACAGCCATCTTGGTGCCGTCGAGGTTGGCCAGATCGTCCTGCGGAGCGCGGTTGGCCCGGCCCGCCTTGTTCCACCGGCACATGGCCGAGGCGTCGTCGGGGCAGGCGCCGTAGGTGAAGTTGAAGCCGGGCTGCACAGCCCCGGTGTGACGGTCGAGGATGACCACCTGCCACTGCGCCTTGTCCAGCGGCCCGTACGCGGGGTGGACGGTGTCACCGATCGCGATACCCGGCCCTCCGCCAGGTGCTGTGGCCATGGTGTCCAGAGCCAGCATGGGAGCCTGCACAGCGTCGATCGCAACCGTGTCGTTGGTCTTCACGCCGCCATTGCTGCCGACCGCTTTCACCACGTATCTGCCGGGGCGCAGGGCGTCCAGTTGTGTCCTCATACCCGAGTCGCCGTTGAGTGTGGGGTCCGGCCCGGGCGCGCGAACCACCCGCCAACTCATCGCGGGGGCGGACGCCGTCACCTTCTTAGCCGTCTTGGTGCCGGGATGCAGCCGGACCCTTCCCGGTAGGGCCACTCTCGATCCCGCCTTGACCGTCACATCCCGACCAGCGCCTGTGAGTGGCTTCCTGTGGGTGACCCGGAAGGTGATCCGCTGCTTCTTCAACCCAGCCTTGCCGTTGCGAACCACGACGGTGAGGACGTTGCGCCTGTGCTTCAAGCCGTGCGACGAGGAGGCCGCCAGCGTGTAGTACGGCCCCTTGCGCCAGACGAAGTCGAACCGCGTGAGTGGCGCCTTGTTCAGCCGCGCCCGCACGATGCCGTCTTTCGCCCGGACCTTGATCCGCATCTTGTGCGTGCGGATCTTGGCACCGGCCTTGGGCACGACGATGACCTTTGCGGACTTGTGCACCTTGATCTTGGGCTTCGCGGCGGCGGTCGCCCGGGCATCGGCCTGGCCGGGAACCGGCTGGGCATGCGCGGGCAGGGTTCCCCCGACCAGCGCCAGACCGAGGACCACAACGGCGAGACGAGCCACACTGTGCACGGACGGCTCCTTCGCGAGCGCAGCCCTCATGGGCCTGAGCCGTCAGACTAGCGGCAAGCAGCCGGTCCCAGGTCATCCGAAGGTGGGAGTTCCGTGCCCGGGGACGCCTGGGAGAGGTGCCTGCAGGCATTCCCGCCTGGTTGGATCACGGGTACCGTGCAGGTACTTCGACCCGGATGAGGACCACATGAAGACTCTGACGCTCGCCGACGACAGGACACTGGCCTACGACGTCTACGGGGACCCCGAGGGATTGCCGGTGATCTTCAGTCACGGACTCTCCGACTCCAGGCTCATCCGCAACCCGGACGAATCGCTCACCGCGTCCCTCGGAGTGCGGATGATCGCTGCCGACCAACCCGGCGTGGGTGGATCCAGCCCCAAGCCCAAGCGGACGATGTTGGACTGGGGCGCGGACATGGAGCAACTCGCCGACCACCTCGGCCTGGACACCTTCGCGGTCGCCGGTCACTCCGGTGGCGGGCCGCACACGCTGAGCATCGCAGTCCGGATGCCGGACCGGGTGACCCACGGAGTGCTGGCATCGCCGGTCGGCCCGTTCGACAAGGACGGCTACGCCAAGATGCTCGCGATGAAGGACCTGCGTCTGGTCGTGAAGCTGCACCACTTCCACCACGTCCTGCGGTGGGCCTACCGGGCGGACACCAAGAAGGCCCACAAGGACATCGAGTCCTTCCTCGAGGAGACCGCCAAGGGGGACCCGTCCGACGCCGACACCTTCCTGCGCGACCCCGAGCAGCGGGCCATGTTCGTGGACAACTTCACGGCCGGCATGGCACAGGACGAGGAGGGTGTGTACGAGATGACCCTGGCCCTGTGGGACTGGGGTTTCGACATCCAGGACGTGCACCAGCACTTCGATGTGTTCTACGGCGACACCGACGACATCATCGAGCCGTCCATGCCCGAGCAGGTCGCTGAGCAACTCCCGGACGCCACAGCCCACGTGTGGCAGGGCGCTGGTCATTACGGATTCGTCGACACCGAGCGCTGGACGCAGTTCCTCGGAGCCGTCGCGCAGCCGTGACCGAGGATCTTCACTCCCAGGGGACCCCGGGGGCGAAGTAGGAGATCGAGGCCTGCACCGAGCGCAGCTGGCGGATGGACCGTTGGAAGCCGGCCGCCGGCGCGTACCGCGCCTGATTGCGCGAGAAGCAGTACGTCGGACCGTTGGCCAACGAGTAGTCCATGGACGCCTCACCGCGGTACGCCCGACCGTTCGTCCTGCCGGACAGTCTCACGTTCTGCCGGAAGTACAACGGCCCGTACGCGCTCTCCGACAACTGCCGGATCTGCGATCGTCGGATCCTCAGGCCGCGCCACGACTTCCGCAACTCCCGGCGGACGAATCGGATCTGTCGCGAGAAGTGACCCCGCACGGACGCCTCGACGGAGTCACCCACCGCACAGTTCACCGGGCTGGCTCCGTAGTCGATGAACATGCGCAGGTTGCCGGACGTGATGGTGATCCCGTTGGCGTTGTCCACCGACGTCCAATTCCGCGGCGCGAACCAACTCCAGTACTGGGAGTTCTGGTGCTTGATCGAACCGGGCGGAAGTTTGGTCGTGGTTGTGGCGTGCGCCGGCATCGCTCCTGCACCGATGACCATGCACGCGCTCGTCAGAGACCGTCGTTGTGGCAACCTTCATCGATTCACCCTAGGCCGGACACCACGCACCTGTGAAGGGGAACGACGCCGCGAACCGATGCGGGCCTACGCGACGCCGTCGAGTCGATCGCGCAACCCATTGGCGTGGGGCACGCCCGTGAGCACCGACGGGTTGGATCTGCTCCCCGGTGCGCACGATGGAGAACCGGCCGTTCTGCTCGAGGACCGCGAGTACCACTTCCGCGCGAAACCTGCCGATGACCCATTGAGTCTCACGTGGCCTCTGACCGGACTAGTCGGAGCTGCCGAGAAACTCGTCGGAAAAAGTTGTTGTTCCTCCGCGGGCTGAACGCTCCTACCTGTGTAAGCCACCTACTCCAAGGAGCACCTCATGAACATCATCCCCAGCGTCCTCGCCGCAGCGGTCCTCGTCGCCACCCCCGGCGTGGCCATCGCCGACACCCCCGCCCCCACGCCGAACAACGGTCCCACCCAGTTCGCCGACGCCCCCCTGAAGACCTCCAACCACACCATCACCGGCCACGGCCGGGACTGGGGGCTCGACTGGTTCGAGCTGATGTTCGACGCCACGCTCAAGAACGCGATCCTGCAGGTCTCCACCACGCCTCCGAAGCAGAACGCGAAGGGCGTCTACTCGATGGGCGCAACCCAACCCGTCGCTCTGACCGGCAAGGGCGTCGGCACCCCCGACATCAACAGCCTGGCCCTGCCCGGCCAGAAGTACGCCTTCTCGCAGCGGGTCGAGGGCCTCACGCAGGGGACGACCTACTACTACCTGATCAACCTGCCCGTCGGCTCCGGATTCAAGCCGGTGCAGGAGGTGGGCATCCTGCGCACCGAACACCACAGCGTTCACACGATCACCCGCCGCACCAACGCCCTCGACGTGGACTTCACCGCCAGCGCCGGCTCGGCCACCCTCTCGGTCTCGACGTCACCGGAGATCGTTGGCAGCAAGCTCAAGGGCAGCAAAGCCGTTCTGATCAAGGGGACACAGCAGGGCGACAAGATCCGGTTCACCCACACGTTCAACAACCTCACGCCGGGCACGAAGTACTACGTGCTGGCCGTCGCGAACGGGCAGCAGGCCACCCAGCGTGTGACTGAGACCAGCACGAAGAGCCAGCAGATCGAGGTGACCGTGGAGAAGATCAAGGTCATCGACGACGCGGACAACGGGCTGCGGGGCAAGGGAGAACTGCTGTTCCAGGTGCGTGGCACCAACGCGCCGACGAAGAGCAGCACGTGGGGCAGTCATTACGGCGAGACCTCGATCGGCTCCGGCAAGTCAGTGGACCTGAAAGGCTCGAGCAAGGCCCCCCATCACACCTTCACCACCAAGAAGTCCAGCGTCACGGTCCAGGTCGAGGGCCGGGAGTCGGACTGGGTCGGGCAAGTCGGAGCGGAAGTTCTGCGAGGGTGCGTACCGCCAGCCGAACGAGAAGCACACCGCCCGCTGGCTGAATTCCGGTGACAGCGGGGCCAACTGCTACCAGTTCTCGTACGCCGAAGCCGGCTTCGACCTGAACAAGGGCAAGGTGCAGACCAAGACGTTCTCCGTGGCCCGCACCCCGGACCTTCGTTTCGAGGTCACCGTGCGGATGACGATGAAGGCGGTCTGACTTCACAGCAGTACGTGATTCCCCGGCCAACGGCGGCCGGGGAATCGCGCGTGTGGCGCCTGGTTCAGGGTCGGCCACGACAAAACTTACGAGGTAAGGTCTTCAGGGGTGAGAGAGATGGCAGAAGGCAAGCGTGTCCCACTGACGCGCACCCGGGTCCTGCAAGAGGCGGTCGCGCTGGCCGACGAGGCCGGCGTGAATGCCTTGACGATGCGCGGGCTGGGACAGCGCCTCGGCGTCGAGGCCATGTCGCTCTACAACCACGTGGCGAACAAGGACGACCTCCTCGATGGCATGGCCGACCTGGTGTCCGCGGATTTCGCCGTGCCGACGCCGGGTGAGGACTGGCGCCAGGCTCTTCGGCGCAGCGCCACCTCGGCCCACGAAGTTCTGCGTCGCCACCCGTGGGCGGGGGCGCTGCTGGAGTCCCGGTCCAACCCGGGGCCGGATCGGCTGCGGTACCTCAACGGGGTGGTCGGGGCGCTGGTCGATGAAGGCTTCCCGATCGAGTTGGCCTACCTGGCGTTCCTCACCGTGGACAGCTACATCTACGGGTACACCCTGCAGGAGGCGTCCGCGCCCGCCCCGGCCGGACAGGAGGCTGTTGCGACTGAGTCGTTCGTCGCCGGGCTTCCCGACGGTGAGTATCCGCACCTGATTGCGATCGCCGAGCTGGTGATGGCTCCCGGGTACGACCGCAGCGCAGACTTCGAAGAGGGCCTCGAGATGGTCCTCGATTCTGTGGAACTGAGGCGGGCAGCCCTTGACTGACTTACAAGGTAAGTGTCATACTTACCTTGTAAGTCAATTGGAGGTGCGTCATGAAGACAACGACAACCACGCCCCGGTCGCTGGGCCTTGCTGCGCTCTACCTGGCCGCGGCCCTGGTGGCCGCAATGGTCTATTTCCTCGTCGGCACGGACTACCCCTCGGTGACCGACCCGGTCGCCAAGGTGGACCTGCTCGTGCAACACCAACTCGGCATCCACGTCATGTACCTGATCGCCTACGTGGGGTTCGGCCTTGTGGTCGCCGCCCTCGCGCTGGGCCTGCTTCCTCGTCTGGCCAGCGCCGCCCCGGCGACGGCCCGGGTAGCAGCCGCCATCGGCTTGATCTGGGCTGGAATGCTCGTGGCCAGTGGCATGGTGTTCGTCGTCGGCATGGGCTCTGTCGTCGAACTGCGCGACAGCGATCCAGCCGCAGCGGTCGCAGCGTGGCAGGCCATCGAACCGGTGGCCGGCGGCCTCGGTGGAGCCGGTGGCGAGGTGCTTGGTGGTACTTGGATCCTGCTCATGAGCCTGGCGGCGCTGCGCGGACACGTGTTTCCACGCTGGCTGACCTGGCTCGGCCTGGTCGTGGGTGCCGCGGGGATCGTCTCGACGGTCCCTGGCCTGGCCGGCATCGCAGTCGTGTTCGGGCTGCTGGTCATCGTCTGGTTCGCTGGGCTCGGCATCGTTCTGCTACGTAAGCGCCCGGTCGACATCGACGATCCGGCGGCGAAGCCCCTACTCGTTGCCGCTGGATGATGCGTGGATCCACTCGACACCCGGGCACACCCGGGTGTCGAGTGGTCGCCGGTCCGAGTCGTGGAGTCCGGAATGCATCCGAAGGCACGCACCGCTTCCGTCACCCTGATCACGAGAGCACGGATCATCGTCAGTCCGGTATCGGCCCCGAGACGTCGTAGTCGATCGACGCAACGGTGAACTCCCCGTAGACGACTGGACCGTCGGGACGGTGGTAGACGGCGTCGCCGCGATGGACGAGGTGACGACCCGGCCGCATGAAACACTCATGGATCTGTGGTCGTTGAAGGACAGCGTGGCGGTCACCACGTGCGGCCCGTTGGTGAAGGTGACCGCTCTCCCGAGCGATCGTCGAAGACAGGTCCGCGTGCTACCGTCGCCCATGCCTCCCCTGCGCAACGTTCCTGTGGCCATCGCGGCGCTGACCGTAAGTGTCAGCCTCATCGCGGCACCGGCCAGCGGCACATCCGAGGCTACGGCCCCTGCCCGCAGTCAGAAGATAACTCCGGTCATTCTGGATGTGCTCTCGACGCCGAGTTGGTTCAAGGGCATGGACGGTCGCTTCCATCTGCAGTACGAATTGTTGCTGACCAACGCCGTGCCCATAGAGGCCCAGGTCAAGGCGATCGACATCCTGGGCAAAGGGGGTCGCTCTGTGGCCCGGCTATCCGGCGACGAGCTCGCGGCCTCCATGGGCGCGCAAGGCCAGGCACCCACAACAACGATGAGTCCGAACTCCACCGTTCCCGTCTGGATAGACCTCACCTTGAACAAGCGGCGTTCGGTGCCGCGGACGATGAGGCATCGCCTGACCATAACGGTTCCCGACGGCCTGCCCGTTGGCCCCAGGATCACCTACACAACCAAAGGTGTCGCCGTCGAGCGTCGGGCAGCGAGGGTCATCGCACCACCATTGCCGGGGGGGCGGTGGGTCGGCGTGATCGGGGCGCACCGGCGGGCGCTGGCTCCGGTCAATGGCCGGCTTCGCTTGGGGCAGCGATTCGCGGTCGACTTCTCCGCGCGCCTCAACGGGGCCGGTCGCACACACCGGGGCAGCGCCTCGAAGAACTCCAGCTACTTCAACTACGGCACGCCGCTGTTGGCGGTGGGCGACGGCAAGGTCGTGGTCGCGGTGGACGACTATCCCAACCAGGTCCCCAACGCCCCCGTCCCCGTCACCGACGAGGCCCTCGACGGCAACCACGTCATCATCAAACTGGACGCCGGCGTGTACGCAGGGTACGCGCACCTCAAACCCGGAAGTGTGCGAGTGAGCCCAGGCCAAAGGGTGAAGGCGGGGCAAGTATTGGGCAAGCTGGGGAACTCCGGGAACACCACCGGGCCTCATCTTCATTTCCAGCTGATGGACCGTCCTTCCCTGCTCGACGCGAATGGCCTGCCGTTCACGATCGACCGGTTCCGATTCGACGGGGTCGTCCCCGATCTGGCAGCTTTCGTCGAGTCCGACCTTGTCGGCACCCCCGTGCAGTTCGACTCCGCCGGCAAGGGAAAGCGCCGCGAGCAAGGCTTCAACGACATCGACGTCGTCACCTTCCGATGACCAGTTGCGGGGGGCTTGCCTGAAGGGCTCGGCACAGCACGTGCCCAGTGCGGGTTCGCCGTCCCAGAGCTGGGCGTACACGGTCGGCAATTCGGCAACCCGCCTGATCATCCGCCCGAGGTCAGTTCCCCGCTGACCGCAGCACCCGCCGCATAGGCGAAGAGCCGCGGGCAAGCCTGTCGCCGGACCGCGTCCGGATGATCCGCGCCCCGTCGCGCAGCATCGAGAATGTGCCGTTCTCCTCGAGGACTGGGGCGCCGGGTGAATCAGCCGATCGGACCGAGTCGTCCGGGTGTCGGCCCTCCGGATGCGGGCTCCTTGAGTTCCACGAAGAACGTGGCCGTGTCCGACGTGCCGATGTTCTCCCCGGAGTGTTCCTGTGCGTCGAGCCACCTCACTTCGCCGGCTGGAAGCGAGACGTCGATCTCCTGGTCACCGTGGCGCAGTCGTCGATCGAAGGAGGACATGGTGATCATCACGCTGTCGGGGTGGCTGTGCGGATGCGTGCGGTCACCGGGCTGATCGTGGTACCGCAGGACGCGGACCCGGTCGTTCTCGAATACCACCGAATACAACTGCGGGTCGGTCACCACCGGGTCGTCAGCCACCGCTGCAGCGTAGACCTTGTCGACCGGCGAAGACCGGTTAGCCGAACGTTGCCCTCGCGGGCTCGGCAACGGCGGTGGGCTGAGCGGCTGCCCCGTGTCGATTGTCCGCGTATGACGAGCCGCGCGACGGGCAAACAGGAGAGTGAATGACTCTCCAAGGCCGACGTCCGAGCGGGAGCGGGACGAGAGTCGGTCGGAGCGTGCGGACCGCAACTTCGCCGAACTCGTGCAGGAGTTGCGCGTCGCACAGACGGGCGAGCGGGCCACGCCCCCGGGATGCGCTCCGCACCCAGACGCGCGCGGTACGGGTTACCCTGATGCGAGTCGAGGAGCCGCACCCATGCGCAAGAGAATCATCCCTACAGCTGCTGAAACCACCCCGCCGTCGGGTGAGGACTGGTTGGATCTCGAGGACCTGGCCGAGGTCGAGGTCACTTCCGAAGACCCGACGTATCCCATCGAGTCGGCGCTGCTCCCCGGTGGCACCTCGGGCTGGCGGGCCTCGGATCCTGGCGAGCAGACGATCCGACTGCTTTTCGCTCAACCGCTGCCCCTGCGCCGCATCCGGCTGGAGTTCGTCGAGCCAAGTGTTGAGCGCACGCAGGAGTTCGTGTTGCGATGGTCCGCCGACGGCGGGCGGACCGTCCACGACGTCATGCGCCAGCAATGGAACTTCAGCCCCCAGGGTGCGACGCGACAGACCGAGGACCAACACGTCGAACTCGCCGGGGTCACCATGCTCGAACTGAGGATCATCCCTGATATCAGCGGGGGCGGTGCGAGAGCCTCACTGGCTCAGATGCGTCTGGCGTGAAACCCGCCGCGCGAGACGAAAGCTATTCCGTCAGGCGTCCCGGCTCCCCGCACCCTCCGCACCGGATGCGCGCACGTCAGCACATTCGCCAAGTGCGGCGACAGCCACAACGCTTTGGAGATCGCCCCTCATCACCGGCGCGTTGGCCGTGTCAACCGCCGAGCAAGCGTCAGCGCCAACTCACTCGTGCCCGCGTCGGCGGGACCGAGCCTTCAATCCGTCGGCCATGGGTAGCCCGCGGCGGCGCTAGGGGGCGAAGACGCTCCCGGGGATGTTCCTGACAACAAAGAACATGACGAAGGCGACCAGCCAGACCGTGGCCCATCGAGACCCCGGTCGCCTGAAGGCAGCGAAGAGCAGGAAGAGAATGCCGGGGATCAGCAGCGCATTGTGCCCGACGGACTCGATGATCCTGCCCTGGGTCAGGTCGTGCAATCCCCGCAGGGATCCACACCCCGGGCAGTAGATGCCGAGGAGTGCATTCGTTGGGCACAACGCCCAGGACCCGGATGCGTGCGGGTCCCTGACCGCCACCGCCGTGGCCAGCGCCACGACCAAACCCAGCGGCAGCAGTCTCGGCGTCATCTGCCGCACGGTGCTCGTTGGAAACCCGCGCGGGTTCCCAACCTGCGTGACCGTCGATTGCGCGGGGGCGCTTCGCGCAGACATCGTCTCGGGTTGCCTCAGTAGCCGCTGGAGCCTGCGGCGACGCCCAGGATCACCACGAACACGAGGTACCCAACGATCACCACCACGCCTGACACTGCGGCCCAGATGCTCCATTTCTTGGCACTGTCCGCTGCCTTCTGCGCCTCGGCGTACTGGCCGCTGGCGTACAGCGAGTCGACCTTGCTCGCCGAGACGATGGCTGCGATGCCAAAGGGCAGGCAGCAGAACAGTGTGGTGAGGATGGCCCACACGAGGTTGTTGTTCGGCTTCCCCTGCATGCCCATGGGCTGACCTCCGTACGAACCCGGAGGGGGAGGGGGCGGCTGGCCGCCAGGAGGAGGGCGGCGGCGGGGGTGGCGAGTTGTCGGACATGGGCCCAAACCTTTCCAGTATTCGAAGTTGCACCAGCCTGGTTGCGGTAGACCATAGCAGCGCCACCACCGCGATCGAGGTGTTCGCGCGTTCGCCCACGGGAACCAGTGCCGTCCAGTGACCAAGGCTTGCAGCGGTTCATCCGCCGCCTACGATCCAACGATCCCGCAGTCGGCTACCACCGCCGGCCGACTCACCCATGTCCTGGTGCTGCCTCACGTGGGAATCTCGCCGAAAGCACCACCGCAGAACCGCAAGCCACCAAGCCGGTCAGACGCCTCAGGTGAGGTCCAACGGCGCTGAATCGGGAAGGAAGCGATGGTACGGATTGATGTACAGGACGATCTTCAGCGCACCATCGGACGTGCGCTGGACGATCCAGTCCTCACCGACCACGACCCTGATGAGAGCGTCTTCCGCGGCACTCACCACGCGTCCTGCCAGTACACGGCGCCGACGAGCCTGGCCCTTTCCGGGTCGTCGCACAACGAGGTGAGTTCCCATCCCTCGAGCGGCACGTGCTGCTCGTCGGTGAGCCTCTGATGGATCTGGTGGTTGACATCCAGACTGAGGTCTTCGCCGTGCGGTACGTAGATGAGCGGATCCGGGTACAAGAAGAACTCCCCCTGCGCCCGAGCGTCGCCCTTCTGGAGCATGACCACATCATGGAAACGGCCCATCAGGTCGAGAACCTCGTCCAGCGAATCGTCATTCCCGCCTCCGTCGTCCACATCGACCAACCCGTCGTTCCCGGCAATCTACCCCCACCCGTCGCAGCCGGCCCCAGATCTTGGTCACGCGGGCGTCGCGGCCAGAGCGGCGGACAGCGCATCATGAACGGTGCGGTCCAGGACGCCTCGCCCCACGGCCACCAGTGGACGATCGACCTACTACTCGATCGTCCACTCGGGATCCATGAACAGCTGGCGAATCAGGTGCTCAGGGATTCGGACCATCCGATGGGGCCCACCAAACATCAACGAACCTGCCGTTCGGAGCGGGTGGTGGTAGTCGGCCGCGGCCCTTCACAAGGCGTTGGCCGACTGCCCTCAAGGTCGTGCCACTACCCGATCAGCGTCGTCGCTCACAGCGCTGTCGGGAGCTGGGCCATCGTGGCCACCTTCTTGCTCCGCGAACGCCGGGTCATCTTCGAAGGACTTCACCCGAGCTATGCCGTAGATCAGCAACCCGAACAGACACTTGGCAGCCACATCAGCGAACGTGTAGCCCACTTCGCGTGCGACGAAGGGCACGGCTTCGAATCCGTCGGCATTCATGTTGAACAAGAAGGCGATCGGATACACACCCCATGTCGCGATCAGAAGAAGTCGCAGGTTCGCCACCTTCCTGCGTACGACAGGGCTTTGGCGCTCCAGCGACTTGCCCAACTCGACGAAGAGCACGTACAGGATGTAGAGGAAGGGGATGGTGCTCAATGCACCCCAGACCGGTGCTGGGAACAACCAGTCGAGTTGTGCATCGCCCGGGTATCCCAGGGCGATCATCAAGAACGAGGCCGGCACGAGCCTGATGAGAAGCGCCTTGCGTGCCGCAGCGGGAAGAGCGAGCACCGCAACCGTCTCGACGAGCAGCAGTGGGACGGTGAGGAACCAGTCGACGTATCGGTAGCCGACGTTGTAGACCAACGGATCGCCCCCTGGGCCGAAGGCGTCAGAGAATGAGTTGAAGATCCGGTAGTAGTGATATGCCGCGATGCCCGTGACCATCGCCGACGTGATCAGTGCCAGCCTGTATCGCGGCAGCACGCGGTTCAACGCTAGGACCATGAATATCGACGTGAACAGCATGGACGCGAGACCAAACGAGAGCACGTTGTAGACGGTTGTGTATTGACCCGCCGTGAGAAACTCGCTCATGATGAGGCTCCTTGCCTGGAGTCCGACGCGGTGTCGGCCCCTTCCACGATGCGGGTGACCGGTGGAGAGCGCAACTTGGAAACGTTTTTGAAACGATTTAAGGGCCGACCTGGTGGCCGCCGGGCAGGCCAACCGCAGTCCGCTGGGGGTGTCGCCGGTGCCGGTGGATCCGCCTGTTACGACGTGGACTCGAACGTCGACTCAGCCCTTCAGATCGCGGAGCATCACCACCGCCGCCGACGCATCGGCCGCGTAGAGGTCAGCCCCGACCTGGCGCCACAACTCGCCTTCCCCGCGGAAGGCGTTACCACCCACAACGATGGGTGGCGTCTGATCACCGAGAGCGTCACGGATGGCATCGATCGAGCGCTTCACGCTGCCCAGGTGCATCACGAGAGCCGCCGAGAGCCCGACGAAGCGCGGCGTACGCTCGCGGATCGCGCCGATGAGGTCGCGCACGGGCATGGAGGTTCCGTAGAAGTCGACGTCCCAACCGTCGCACTCGAGCAGGTCGGCGAACATCCTGGGGCCGAGCTCGTGCAGTTCGTCCGGTGTGCACGCCACGAGTGCCCGGGGCCCACCCGCGGTACCACTGGCCAGCGATGCGTAGCACGCGCCGGCGACGTAACTGTTGACGGCTGTCGCCAGGTGCTCGCCGGCCACCGAAATCTTGCCGGCCTCCCACATTTCGCCGACCCGGTACTGCGACGGCCCGATGATCTCGACGTACACACGATGCAGCCCATCGAGGTCGACGGCCTGGGCTCGCGCTTCGGCGAGGCAGATCTCGTCCTCGCCCGCGAGTAGGTGGGCGATGTACTCGTCGAGATCCATACTCAGGCCTCCACCGGGTTTGGGAAGGCCTCGGCGATGAGTGCGGTCACGGCCTCCCGATAGGCGCCGAATTCGCGGTTCAACGCCGAAGACTCCAAGTACGCCTCGATCCCGGTGGCGATCACGTCGAACATGTTCGCGACCATGGCATCATCGAATGGCAGGTTGTGCCCCTCCCGGAGCCTGACCAGCCAGGACAAACCCTGCTCCATGGCTGCTGTGGAGCCCAGTGTGACGTCGGTGCAGATGGCCTCCAGCCAGAATCCGAGCACCTGGCTGACCAGTTCGCTCGCGGTCAGATCTCGTTGCGCAGCCATCTCGGCCATGGTGTTGTCGTCACGCATCCGCGTCTGGGCGGCGACGAGGATCACGGCGCGGTTCTCCCTGATGACCTCATCAAGGGTGCTCTCAGTCATGGCGCTCCTCTGCGACTTCTCTCTCGGGTGGTACTCCGCCACCCGATTCCGACCGGTGGCCTTAGCCTGATAGAGCCCCTGGTCTGCGCGGTCGATCAGGCTGTCGACAGTATCTCCCGGCGCCCATTGCGCGAGCCCGAAGCTGGCTGTCAGGGGCTCCGCGCGGAACGGCAGCGAGATGCTCGTCGCGGCTGCGCGCATCCGTTCGGCCAATCCACGGGCCTGCTCGAGTCCCGAGTTGGGCAGCAGGCACAGGAACTCCTCCCCTCCGTAACGGCCGACGACATCAGTCATGCGTGCTGCGTCCTCGAACGCCCTGGCCACCGCCTTCAGGACCTGGTCACCCACCGCGTGTCCGACGGAGTCGTTGATGTCCTTGAAGTGGTCGATGTCCGCCATGACGACGGTGAATGGTGTGCCGTACCGGCTGGAGCGCGCGAATTCGCTCTCGAGCACCTCGTCCAGCCGCCGGCGGTTGACCAGGCCTGTGAGGGAATCCGTCCGTGACAGTTGTTCGATGCTCTCGCGTGCCTGTTCCAACGCCCGGTTCTGCTCCTGGAGTTGCTGTGTACGCTCGGCGACCCGGCGCTCCAGCTCGAGGTTCGTCTGGCTGAGCTCGTCGAGCAGTCGGCGGTTCTCGATGACGAGCTGGTGGCGCTCGACCCCCTGGCTGATGACGCGGTGCAACTCCTCCGGCTGCCACGGCTTGGTGATGTAGCGGTAGACCTCACCTTCGTTGACAGCGTCGATGACAGCACTGATATCGGAGTATCCGGTGAGCAGGATGCGAGTCGTCTCGGGGGAAATGTCGAGCGAACGCGCCAAGAGTTCGCTGCCCGTGCCGTTGGGCATACGTTGATCGGTGAGGATCACGGCTACCGAATGCGCCTTGAGTTGAGCCAGGCCCTCTTCCGCGGAGCCGGCGGTGATGATGCGGTAGTCGGGTTCGAGCATCGCGGCGATGGAACGTGTGATCTCCGGTTCGTCGTCAATCACCAATACGCACGGCGGTTCGGCCGACTCACGTTCGATCACCACGCCCTCCTCGAGGGCGCGACCGTCTTGCGCGTGCCTGGAGTTTGTCGCCGAAGGCGTCGTGCAGGTTCATGGTGTGGCCACCTGATCGACAGGCAGGTGGATGGTGAACAAGGCTCCCTGCGCGGACGACCGTTCGAGGGTGATGCTGCCGCCGTGTTCGGCGACGATCGTGTGCGCGATGGGTAGCCCCAGACCGGTGCCCTCACCGACGGGGCGGGTGGTGAAGAAGGGTTCGAAGATACGCTCGGCGAGGTCTGCTGGTACACCCGGACCGTCGTCTGAGATGTGGATCAGAACCTCGTCGTCCTGAACGTGGGTCCGAAGTCCCACCTGACCTCCGGGAGGTGCGGCCTGTATCGCGTTGGTCAAGATGTTCAGGACGGCCTGGTTGACGTCGCCTGGCGCGCACGTGACGGTCGGCAACTCTCCGTAGTCGACCGTGAGTCCCGTGTCCTTCGCCCTGAGCAAGAAGCCGACGAAGTCCACCACAGATCGCAGCGACTCGTTCAGGTCGATCGGCTTGACCTTGGCCTCGTCAAGACGCGAGAAAGTCCGCAGCCGGTCGACCAATCCTGTGGCGCGGTCGACGCCTTGCTCGATGGATTCCACCAGCTCTGGCATCCGCGAGCCCAACCCCGGCAGGTCGATGGCCTCGACCCTGTTCATGATCGTTTCGAACAGGGTCGGCTGGGCCTTCTCGATGGCGTCGAGGTTCTCTCCGAAGAGGTTGATGAGCCCGAGGAGGGCATCGAGATCCCGACCGAGCAGATAGACGTTGTTCTTGACGTAGGCGAGTGGGTTGTTGAGTTCATGGGCCACGCCAGCGGTCACCTGACCGAGAGCCGCCATCTTCTCGCGGTGGACCAGCATGGTTTGCGTCTGCCGCACATCCTCGAGCGCTTTGGAGAGCTGTGCACTCTTCTTGGCGTTCTCACGGGCCAGATCCGAGACCCGATGATTCAGCTTGACGAGCGCGGACTGCAGTGGCTCCCCGTCCTCGACGGGGGGCTCGCCGACCATCACGAGGTCCTCGCCGTCTCGGGCCCAGGACACGAGCAGCGAGATCGGGGGCCGCGTCCCCGCCGCGAAATGCAGGTGGCGCCCGCCCGTGGGCACATCACCGGCGGCGAGTTGTCTCGCGAGATCGTCGCGTTGGCCCTCGGTCACCAGTTCGGTGACTCGGATAGGGCCTTCGCTTCGCCCGCAGATCCGCAGGAACCGTGGGTTGGCGTGGAGGAGAACCCCATCCTGGGTGAAACGTGCGAAGGCCACGGACGAAGTGGCATCCAACAGCGACTCGACCGCAAAGGTCTCAACGTCAGTGGCTTGCGGCCCGCCCGTGGACGGTTGCGATCCCATGGATCCTCCCTCGCCCCGCCAGTGTAAGGCGGGCCCGACCACCATTGCCCGGCACGTTGCACAGGCCTACCCGGCCGTTCAGTCCCACACCAGAGCCGGATCGGGTGCCCCGGGTTCCCATCGGCCACGCCAGCCAGCGTTCGAGCCGCTGCCAACTTCTGATGTCTGCCGCGTGACGGGCGTAGGGTCTCCATGGGCGAAGGGCGAGCGGATGAACCAAGCCTTCTTGCGGGACCTCGTGGAGAACCTCCTCGAGGGGTCTACTTCGTTGACCGTCCCCGGATCACTTACTGGAACACCGGCGCTCAGCGGCTGACGGGTTACAGCCACGAGGACGTCGTGGGGCATGGCTGCTCCGAAGGCAGTTACCAATTTCGGTTCCGATTCCTGGAGGGTCTTGCCCGAGAAGATCATCCTCGGACCTGGTCCCTGAAGACCGGCACCTCTGGCAAGCCCAGGGTTCGTTGACGCACCGAAGACTGCGAACCCCTGGCCTCCGGATCCGTAGTCGCGATTCGGACGTCCATGGACCCGCGGGCCTCGGTCTTCCTGGTCTAGCAACCGCCGCAAAGGACCCAGCGCATCGCAGGCTCGGTTATGGATCGACGGACGTCAGACGCCACCCGCGCGACGGATGCTGCGCAGGACCTGGACGGCGAGGTAGGCCGCGACGCCGGTACCGACCAGACCGGGGACGGAGGTTTCCCGGTAGGTCGGGGCCGTGCCCCGTGCCAGCAGTTGGGAGGACCCTTGGATCGTTGCCGCGGTGACCAGTGCATAGGCCAAGCGGTTGACAGGGCGGTCCAAGCCTTCAACCACCAACGGCACCTTCAGCTCGCTGCGGCTACTCGCCTCGAGCAGGCGGGCCAGATCGTCGGGCAACACGTCGAGCAGGTGCTCCCACCGGTGCGCACGGCGGGTTGCGCTGCGCCACAGCCGTTTGGGCGACAGGCGCTCGCGCCGCAACTGCGCCGCGTAAGGCATCAGTAGTTGGGACAACTGCAGCGGGGTGCCCGTCTCCTCGAGGATTCCCTGCAACTCGACGACCACGACCAGCATCAGCGCGACCTCGCTGGGCATCTCCAACCGGTATCGGTCGACGATGTCCAGCAGGGCCCTCACCGCGGCGCCCAGGTCCGCGTGCTGGCCGTCGGTGGACGTGAAGAACAGTTCCTTCCAGACGGTGAGTTCGCGGGCCAGCAGATCGGTATCGAGGGTCCGAGGCCCCGGCGCCACGAGCAGCATGCAGCGGGTCGCCTCCTCGAGGTCGTCACCGAAGACGGCGGCGAGGAAGTCGACGAACGCCTCCCGCACACCCTCCTGGATCCGCCCGCACTTGCCGAAGTCCAGAACGCCGAGACGACCGTCCGGCATCACCAGGAGGTTGCCCGGGTGCGGGTCGGCGTGGAACAACCCGTCCTCGAAGATCATCTTGAAATACAGGCTCGTGAGTTGCCGGATCAACGGGTCCCGGCGGGCACCGAGATCAGTCATCACCTCCGACAGTCGCGGGCCATCGAGTGCGGTCTCAGTGAGCACCGCGTCGCCGGACAACTCGGGGATCGGCTCAGGGAACACGAACTGCGACGATCCGGCGAAGTTCGCGGAGATCACCTGCAGGTTGAGCAACTCGTGGTGAAAGTCCAATTCCTGCTCGAGGCTCTCCACCAGTTCGCCGACAATGCGCGAGACTCCGTACTCACGCGCGCGGGCGCTGTCACGCTCGGCGATCTGGGCCAGCGCCTGCAGGATCTGCACGTCGGAAGCCACCGTGTCGACGATGCCAGCATGGCGTACCTTGACCACAACCTCGCGACCTTCGGTGGTCGTGGCTCGACAGACCTGACCTATCGACGCCGACGCGATGGGTGTCTGCTTGAACGAACCGAAGGAGCGGAAGGCGTCATCAGCGCCCACCCCGAGCGCGTCAGCGACAGTCTGTGCGATCTGTGCCGGTGGATCAGCCGGATCC
This sequence comes from uncultured Actinomycetota bacterium, assembly GCA_963769435.1. Lineage (GTDB taxonomy): Bacteria > Actinomycetota > Actinomycetes > S36-B12 > UBA10799 > JADKAV01. The sequence continues at coordinate 1,786,344 of CAVYLN010000002.1, read as the reverse complement.
TCGGCCTGCAGGGCCTTGAGAGCGTCGGCGACATCGGCTCCGACGAGGTCCGCGCGCGTACTCAGGATCTGCCCGATCTTGATGAACGTCGTCCCCAGCTCCTGCGCCGCCGCGCACAGCCGTTCGCCACGGCTCAGGGCGACGAGTTCGGGGTCGGGTCGGGCATGGCCGGCCAGTTCAGCCAGCCAGGCATGGTCCTCGGCGTCGCTGCTCATCTCCGCCACGCCATACCGAACGATGACGCCGACGATCTGCTCGGCGCGAGCGCGCTGCTCCAGCAGAATCGCCTCCGGGCGGGTAGTACTCAATCGCAGGAGCATGACGCGACCATAGTCCAGCGTCCGAATCGAACGACGGTTCCTGCTCGCTGCAGCATGCTCCGGGTTGTGCTTCATGGCGCCCCGTCGCGTGGACCGAATTGCTGGTGACCGACGAGACGTCAATCGTGCCCCACTGGCTTGGGGACAGTGCCGGATCGGCCTTTGCGCAGATCCATAGGTATCTGATCTGCCGCCGTCTCCTAGTAGTCCTTCAGCTCGGATATCACGACGTCACCTGGCGACCTGGTGATGTACTCGAAGATGCCCTGGACCTCTCACTCGGCCTCTCCTGGTTTGTAGCCCCCATTCGCCAGTGCCTGTTGCTCGTCATCTCTGGCTCCCCCAGAAGCGGGGCTTCGTGCGCCGGTTCATTTCAGGAGCCACTGCTCCTGGATGTCTGTCGAGCCAGCGGGCATGCTGAAGAGCATGCCGTCGCTGGCAACGGTGATCGGCCCGGGGAAGATGTCGCGGGAGTCCCCGAGGAACGTCTCCTCCAGAAGTGACACCTTCAGCGGTGGCAGGACGTGGGTCATGACCAGGTGCCCCACGTCGGCATCGCGCGCGATGCGCGATGCTTCCTCCGGGAACGTGTGGTAGGTGAGGATGTCGTCCGCAACGGTCGCAGCGATGTCCTCACCACTGGCGGTGGACGCCTGGTTCATCACGGACAGCATCTCCGGGCTCTGCGCCTCGTGCACCAGCAGGTCCACGCCCTCGGCCTCACGCATCAACGTCTCGTCCGGCAGGGTGTCGCCACTGATCACCACGGAGCGGCCCTCGTAGTCGAAGCGGTATCCCACGGCAGGGTCGATCGGACGGTGATCGACACGGAAGGCGGTGACCGTCACTCCGTCGTCCTGGAAGACCACGGTGCTGTCGTCCTCGCCGAAGCCTGTGATGGTCTGCGGCGAGCCACCGAAGCCGGACAACGGCGCCACCGCGTCGCCGTGATGGTCGTACCTGTGCTGTGCATCGGGACCGAAGGCCATGTTGAATCCCTCCACCACGGTCTCCACGCCCTCTGGACCCACCACAGGCAGGGGCTCGGTCCTCGCGCCGTTGGTCCAACTCTTGAGCATCAGCTCGCCGAGCCCGCCGATGTGGTCGGAGTGGTCGTGCGTCAACAGCACCGCGTCCGTCTTCTCAAGGGGCACCTTCATGGCTTCGAGGTTGACCGTGCTTCCAGGCCCTGAGTCGACGATGAACAGGTGCTCCCCGGCAACCACGAAGACACTCGAGCCCGCCCGCCTCGCGTCCGGCATTGGAGCGCCGGTGCCGGCAAAGCCGACATGGAGTCCATCCGGAAGGTCCTCGATCGGAGCGCTCGACAGGGCTGGTCCGGTCGCCCGCTTCCACAGAGCGGCTCCGATCTCGGGCCGGAGCACGAACCCGACAGCCAACAGCGCGACCAGGACTCCTGCGGTGACCACGAACCCGCGGCTCGCGACCGAGGCCAGAGCGTCTGGACGCGGCGCGGAGTCCGGTGACAGAACATGAGAGCCGAGGGCCGACGACAGCACGAGGATGAACAGGAGCTCGATGGCCAGGGCCGCGTTCGTCGCCGCAGCGAAGTCCTCCGCCGCGACGCTGAAGAGCCGGCCCAGCACCACCAAGCCCAGGAACGCGATCGGAACCAGCAGCAGCCAGCGATGTCGCGAGAACACGCCGAACAGGGTGAAAACGCCCATCCCCAGGAACAGCCCGCCGATATCGCCCCGCAGCGAGTTGATGCCTGCCCCCGTGGCCGTGGTCAAGGACAGAAGGCCGGCCGACACCACTTCGGGCATGATCAGGGCCGCGAGTCCGATGCCGAGCAGTATGACGCCGACAACTCCGGCCATGATCCGTGTTCCAGTCACGACCGCGCGGTGCCCGAGCAGCCGCTTCATCGTCGCGTACCTCCCGCACCCTCGATCATGAGGTTCGCGACCTCGGCACCAGCGTTCTGGTTCTGCCCGGAGACGATCTGACCATCGACGACGACATGGTTGGCGAACAGATCGCGAAACGCGGTCTCGCTCTCGAAGTTCGCGCCAGCCGCACGAAGCTCTCGCTCCGGGTGCATCGGCGTGATGTCGATGTTCAGCTCTTCCACCTGCTTGTCGGTGACGGCCGTGATCCGGCGTCCCTCGACGAGCGGCTCACCGTTCTCATCGGTGGCGAGCAACAGACCCAGCGGGCCATGGCAGACACCGCCAACGATGGCGCCCTCAGCGTAGGCGTCCGACATCTTGCGGCCGAGCTCGTCTGAGTACCCGAGGTCATAAGCAGCTCCCCAACCGCCCGCCAGGTAGACGATGTCGTACTCAGTGAAGTCGACCTCGTCGATGGGAAGCGAGTTCTCGGTCTTCGACTGCAGGACCGGGTCGGACAGGTAACGGTCGTCGTACTCGGTCTTGAACAACCGCTGAAGGGACCAGGGATCGAAGGGGATCTCGCCACCTTCGATGCTGGCCACGTCCACCTGCATCCTGGCGTCGAGGAACTCGTAGTACGGAGCGGTGAGTTCGGATCCGAACACCCCCGTCTTACGCCCGTCCTCGCCAAGCTGGTCGTGATTGGTCGCGATGACGAGCGCCTTGCCCTCAGGCAACATATAGCGCTGACCGTTGTAGTCCGGGTGAAGGCCCAAGGCGCGCAAGCCCGCCGGCGCCGCCAGCACGATCACCAGGCCGACAGCCAGGACGCCGCCCAGCACGCCCAGAACGACCTTCCATCTCTTCCTCACGTCGACCCTCCTGTTCATATGCATCGGTGGTAGAGGCCTCGTCCTTGCAGGCGTGGCAACTCAGCTCCGACGTCGTGTTCCACGCTAGGAACGACGATGTGAAACGACGGTGAAGTCGCGACTAACAAGGACTTCACACGCGCTGCCTTACGCTTCAAGAACTTCGATCTGGAAGGACGGCCATGACAACGGTCCGCAATGCCCTGGTCCGTTCCCGCGTGGCAGCAGGCGCCGGTGCGGCCATGCCTCGGGAGCACGGCTGAGATGCGTGTGCTCGTCGTTGAGGACGAGGAACGGCTGGCCGACGCCATTGCCCGGGGGATGCGGCGCTACGGCATCGCCGTCGACGTCGCGTTCGACGGCGAGGACGGCCTCGAGAAGGCCACCGTCAACGACTATGACGTCGTGGTGCTGGACCGGGATCTGCCCGGCCGGCACGGCGACGAGGTCTGCCGCCAACTGCGACTCGAGGGCCGCCGTGCCGGGGTGATCATGCTCACCGCGTCCGGGCAGGTCGACGCCAGGATCGAGGGGCTCCGGCTCGGCGCCGACGACTACCTGGGCAAGCCGTTCGCCTTCGAGGAGCTGGTGGCCCGAGTCGAAGCCCTGGCGCGACGCTCGCAGCCGACCGTTGCGCCCATCCTGTCCAGGGACGGCGTCGTGCTCGACTCGTCCCGACGTGAAGTGCGCCGCGGGGATCGCCTTCTCCACCTGACGAACAAGGAGTTCGGCATCCTGGAGGTGCTGCTCCAGGCCGATGGGCGGGTGGTCTCGTCCGAGGAACTGCTGGAGCGGGTCTGGGACGAGTACGCCAACCCCTTCACAACGGTTGTCCGCGTGACCATTGGCACACTGCGAAAGGAGCTGGGCGACCCTCCCATCATCCACACCGTTGTCGGGAAGGGATACCGCATCTGATGGTCGACCGTCTCAGCCTCCGAGCCCGGATGGCGCTGGCATGGGGCCTTGGCTTCTTCATCCTCGGCGGCATCCTCCTGGTCATCCTGGCCTCCTACTTCCGCAGCAGCCTGGCCGACTACCCGCAGGTCGCCCTCGACTTGATCGTCACCGACCTCGGCCTCGAGGCGCGTGACGTCGACGAGCTCACCGTGTCCGATCCTGCCGGCAACAGCGTGAGCGCCGGACAGATCGGCCCGATCCTCCTTGAGCTCGCGGCTGACAAGAGGGCGGACATCACCCGAGCTCTGTGGCTTCTTCTGCCGGCCTTGGCGGTCGTGGCGACCTTGGCCGGGTGGTGGCTGGCCGGTCGCACCATCCGCCCGATCGTGGCCATGACCGAACAGGTCCGTCACGTGTCCTCCGAGCGGCTCGATGCCCGGATCGGGCACAACGGACCGAACGACGAGTTACACGCGTTGGCGGAGGCGTTCGACGCGATGATGAGTCGTCTCGAGCACGCCTTCGACGCACAACAGCACTTCGCTGCAGCCGCCTCGCACGAGATGCGCACCCCGCTCGCGCTCATCCGCACAGAGCTGGATGTCGCCTTGGACACGCCCGACCCGACGCGGGAGGAGCTCGACGCCATGGCCGACGGCGTGCGCTACGCCATCGGCCGCAGTGAGCGGGTCATCGACGGCCTTCTGCTGCTCACTCGCAGCGGCATCGTGGAGCAGACGGCGACGACCGACATCGCCGAGCTCATCAGCCGTGGCCTGGCCGGAGCGGACAGCGTCATCGCCGACCGAGACCTCACGGTGCGCTCCGCGATCGATCGCGGAGCGTTCGTCTCCTGTGACCCGGTGCTCATCGAACGGATGCTGCGCAACCTCATCGACAATGCCGCCATCCACAACAAGCCCGGCGGGTGGATCGAGATCGAGTCTCATGCCCGCAACGGCGACGTCGTCACGAGAATCGTCAACACCGGCGCGGTGCTCGACGAGGCCACAGTGGCACGCCTCGGGGAGCCGTTCTACCGGGCTCGCGCAGGGCAGGGCGACGCTTCCGGCACCGGTCTGGGACTTGCCATCGCACGGTTGATCGCCGAAGCACACAGAGGACGACTGGACGTCGGCGGTCGTCCTGGCGGCGGCTTGATCACGACAGTGACGCTTCCGGTGGCGAAGTTGCGCTCGACGCCCACCTAGACCCAGTCGCTCCGCGCACCGGGCCGTGCCCGTTCCCATTCGACGGCGCGAACACGCTGCACACCTTCTACCGACACCGTCCCCGCCGCAAGAAACGACCCCAAACGTAAACAAAGTCGCGAGACACCGGTTAACGATGTCCCGCGACTTCACATTGGCGCGCCCGAAGGTGTGGTGTTTCACGACTTGGTTGACCCCTGTCTCGGGTCATCGTTAACCCTTCAGAGATGTCGATGAACCGGGTCATCGTGGAAGCTGTGCTGGCTGGGCAGTCGCATGGGGCGGTGGCCCGGCAGTACGGGATCTCGAAGGTGTGGGTGGGCAAACTCGTGGCCCGCTGGCGCAGCGGCGGCTGGCCGGCGGTGGAAAAGAGGTCCACGCGACCCAGGACCAGCCCGAACGCCACCGAGTCGCGGCAGGTACGATGGCCCGGATCACTCGCCCTGCGGGATTTGCCCTAAGAGCAACTCACCGTGTCGCTGGGGCTTCGACGCCGCCGGTCAGGCCACGGTCCCGCCCGGGTTGACCGCGGTGGCCGCGATCGCCGCCGGCGGATCCTTCAGTTTGGCTCTCAAGAGCGACGGCACCGTGGTCGCGTGCCGCAACGTCATCGGCCGGCCGCAGTTCCAGCCTGGGTTGACCGGGGTGCACCGCGATCGCTGCCGGCGGCCGCCACCGTTTGGCCCTGAAGAGCGACGGCACCGTGGTCGCGTGGGGTGACAACACCTATGGTCAGGCCGCGATCCCGCCCGGGCTGACCGCGGTGACCGCGGTCGCTGCCGGCGGATACTTCAGTTTGGCTCTGAAGAGCGACGGCACCGTGGTCGCGTGGGGTATGAACGGCGATGGGCAGGCCACGACGTCCGCCCGAGTTGACCGGGCTGACCGCGATCGCGGCCGCGCGCCTGGCTCAGCCTCGCCGCGCACACCGACGGCACCGTCGTCGACGTGCGGCGTCACCTTCCTGCCGCGATCGACACCTACGGCATCCCCGCGACCACCCTGACCGACAACGGACTGGTATTCACCACCCGTTTCGTGCGCGGGCCGAACGTTTTCGAACGGGAACTGGTCACCCTGGGCATCACCCAGAAGAACGGCCGACCCAGCCACCCCCAGACCCAAGGCAAGGTCGAACGGTTCCAGCAGACACTCAAGAAATGGCTACGCGCCCAACCGCCAGCGGCCACCGTGCCCGACCTGCAAACCCAACTCGACACGTTCACCGAGGTCTACAACCACCAGCGACCCCACCGCGCCCTGGGCAACCACACCCCCGACTACGCCTACACCGCCCGCGCCAAAGCCACCCCCACCGGCACTGGCGGACACTGGCGCATCCGCCACGACAAAGTCAGCAACGGTCGCGTCACCTTGCGCCACGCCAGCCGCCTATTGGCGCGCCCGAAGGGATTCGAACCCCTAACCTTCTGATCCGTAGTCAGATGCTCTATCCGTTGAGCTACGGGCGCTTCCCCATGAGTGTATCGGGTCGGTTTCGTACTCTGCCGGGCCAACCCCGCCGCGGGTCCGCATGGGCTTTGGCCTAGCCAGGACCACACTGTTGCGGTATACCCGAAGGGCACCCAAAGAGAGGAACCTCCATGCCAGACATCCCCGATCCGGACACTGTCGGTCCGGTCGACGTTGCCGTCGTGCTCTTCGAAGGCAACAACTTCAACGGCGAAGTCGCCCCCGCAATCGCGGAGCTGCAGCAGTCCGGCACAGTGCGCATCATCGACCTGGCATTTCTCACCCGTGACGCGGACGGTAACGCGGCTTTCGTCGAGGTGGAGGACGCCGATGTCGCTGACGCTTTCGCAAGCATGACGGAGTCCCGGCTGGACCTCCTCAACGACGAGGAGTTGATGGCGATGGCCGAGGGGCTGGATCCCAATTCATCGGCCATGGTCGTGGTCTGGGAGAACACCTGGGCGTCGCGACTGTCGGCGGCGATCCGTGGCTCCGGTGGGGAACTCATCTCGTACCTGCGCATCCCGCGTGACACTGTTGTGGCAGCAATCGAAGCCCTGGAAGAGGAGTAGGACATGAGACGTCGACGTGTAGGACGCCCCGGACTCGTCGGGACGATGGCGCGCACCGCTGTCGTGGCCGGCACCGCCACTGCCGTGAGCAAAGGTGTCTCCGGCAAGATGAACGCGAAGGAACAGGCCGCCGCGGACCAGCAGGCGGCGCAGCAACAGGCCGCCGCACAACAAGCCGCCGCGGCACAGCAACAGGCCGCCGCACAACAGGCCGCGGCCGCGCAGCCCTCGCAGGACGACAAGATCGAGAAGCTCAAGCAACTCGGCGAGCTCAAGGACGCCGGCATCCTCACCGACGAGGAGTTCGCCGCGGAGAAGGCCAAGATCCTCAACTCCTGAAGCGACACGAGGCCCCGGTACCCATTGCGGTGCCGGGGCTTCGTCGTGCCGCCCTGCCACGACATTCGGCTGAACGATCGTTTAGGATGCTGAACGTGCATTCAGACTCCGATCTGACGGCCACAGCGCGCATACGCGCGGCCGCCCTGGAACGGTTCGGCACGGACGGCTACGCGGGCACGTCGGTGCGCTCGATCGCCGCCGACGCGGGCGTCTCCCCGGCGTTGGTGCTCCACCACTTCGGGTCCAAGGAGGGCCTGCGCAAGGCCTGCGACGAGTTCGTCTTCGACTTCTTTCGCGACATGCTCGAGCGTGCCGAGGATCGTCAGCCCACCGAGGCGATGGCCCACTTCGATGGGGTCACCGACCAGGCTCCCCCGATGCTGCGGTACCTGATGAAGCAGGCCAGCGAGGACTCACCGCGGGCGAACGCGTTGGTGGCCGACATCGTCGAGATCACGAAGGCATCGCTGGCGGCCAGCACCGAGAAGGGCTACACGCGACCCACCACGGACCCGGACATGCGCGCCGCCGTCCTGGTCATGCTGCGCCTCGGACCGTTCCTGCTCAGCGGCGCGGTGCAGCAAGCCACCGGCGCCGACATACTCAGCCCCGACGGATTGCGCCGGATGTACCGAAGCACGATCGAGATCGTCGAATCCGGCATCTACACACGCGAAGCCGTCCCCCACGAGGGCGCCCTGCTCGAGCTCTACGACGCCAACGCCGAAGGAGAACCCCATGACCGCTGAGACGGCCCAACCAGCAGCGCTGACCGGACGCAAGCGCTGGGTGGCGCTGTCTGTTCCTGGCGTTCGGCGTCGCCATGATCATCCTCGACGCGACAGTGGTCAACGTCGCGATCCCGACGATGGTCAAGGACCTCGGACTCAGCACGACCGACGCCGAGTGGGTCAACGCGATCTACGCGCTGCTGTTCGCTTCCCTGCTGCTGCTGTCGGGTCGGCTGTCCGACATCGTGGGCCGCCGCCTGATGTTCCTCGGCGGCGTCGCACTGTTCGCCGTCGCAAGCATCCTGGTCGCCTCGTCGGACGTGTCCGGGCAGTTGATCGCCGCCCGGGCGCTGCAGGGCGTCGCGGCTGCCATGATCCTGCCCTCCTCCCTGTCGGTCCTCAACGCGGTGTACCGGGGCAAGGACCGGGCGATCGCGTTCGCCGTCTGGGGCGCCACGATCGGGGGGATGGCCGCGCTCGGCCCGCTGGTCGGCGGTTGGCTGACCACGTACGCCTCATGGCACTGGGCGTTCCTCATCAACATCCCGATCGCGATCATCGTGTTCATCGGGGTGCTGTTGATGGTCCCCGAGACGAAGGACCCGAGCACCCGCCGCGGTATCGACGTTCCGGGTGCCATCCTCGGCACGCTGGGTTTGGCCGCACTGGTCTTCGGCCTGATCGAGGGCCAGAACTACGGGTGGTTCCGGCCCAAGAAGGAGTTCGACGCCGCGGGGATCAACTGGCCGCTCACCAACCTCTCCCCGGCCTTCGTCGCGCTGGTCCTCGCAGTGCTCATGCTGGTCGGATTCGTCTTGCTGGAGCGCCGCCGCAAGGCCGCCGGGCGCATCGTGTTGCTGGACCTCGCCCTCTTCCGGATCAAGACGTTCGGGGTGGGCAACGCGGTGGCGGCGCTGGTCAGCCTCGGGGAGTTCGGGCTGCTGTTCATCCTCCCGCTGTTCCTGCAGTCGGTGATCGGGTACGACGCGCTCGAGACCGGCGTGATCCTGCTGGCCCTGGCCGCAGGGTCGTTCATGGCCAGCGGCGCAGGTGCCCCGATGGCCAGGCGCTTCGGGCCGGTGCCGGTACTCCGGCTGGGTATGGCGCTGGAGGTGATCGGCGTGCTCTGGCTGGCTCTGATCATCTCGGTGGACGTGACCGGGTGGGCCATGGTGCCGGGCCTGTTCGTCTACGGCGCGGGAGTCGGGTTCGCGACCGCACAACTGGCCGGTGTGATCCTCTCTGAGGTGCCGGTCGCCGAGTCCGGGCAGGCATCCGCGGTGCAATCCACCTCACGCCAGGTCGGCGCAGCGATCGGGACGGCCCTGCTGGGTGCGGTGCTGATCACCGGGCTCGGCAGCATCAAGGGGGACCTCACCGACCTCGGGGTCCCGGAGCCGGCGGCGCAGCAGGTGACCACCGCGGTCCAGCAGAGCGCCGGCACCGCGGTCGTGGGGCTGCCTTCGCAGCCCAACGGCGACGTGCTCTTCCAGGGTGCGTCCGAAGGCTTCGCCGACGCGGCCAAGCAGGTCGGTTTCGTGGCCGCAGCGCTGATCAGCCTGGGCCTGATAGCTGCGTTCTTCCTGCCGAAGAACGCAGCACGCACGGAGGCGGCGGGTTACGTGGAGTGAGTGTCCGCTTCTGCATGATGATCAACGCGGTCCGCCCCGACACGCCGTAGATTCCGGCGGTTCGGCGGCGTGTCGCGGAAATGACCCAGCAGATCCGGACACCGCGGGGGCGCCATCTGGTGTCGTTGGGCGGTTTGTGGCCCGAAATGGCCGACCATGGAGGGGTGTTGGGCTCAATCAGGCGGCGCGTCGCCTCCGCGGATCTACCCGATCCCCTGTTCGCGGCGTTGGGAGCCCTGGACATCGCCATGCGCGTCCCCGGAGCGGCAGGCCGCTACTACGGGCAACTCGTCGAGCACGGACACACGCGCCTGGTCGAGGTCGGGACCGAACGCGCGGTCCGCAAACGCGTCTCCCGCATCGAGGAGACCGTCACACCCACGGCCAGCCGGTGGGCGGTGCGCCTGTCCCAGAGGCAGCGCCGTCAGCGCCGTCAGCCGCGAAGACCGGTCATCCACCGCTCCGCCTGAAAGAGTTTCAAATTCGTTGCATCCATTTGCGGTGCTCCCAGCGATTACCTGCATGTAGAGCGCGGCGCGGGGCCGTCTCCATTTCTGAAGGGTTTTCGACCATGGGATTCATTCGACGTATCGGCACCGGTGCCGCTGCCACGTTCGCCGCCGCCGGCCTTGCGCTGGGGCTCGCGGCCCCGGCCAGTGCTTTGTCTGAGGAAGAGACCAACAACTTCCTGGGCCAACTGACCACGACCTACACCGACCCGTCCGAGACCAGCGACGGCAACCCCTACGACTTCGACATCGTGACGAAGGCCGCCATCGTCACCGGCGCCACGGACACTCTCGCCGGCCTCGACTCCTTCACGCTGTTCGCGCCCAACGACCGCGCGTTCGAGGTACTCGCCAACGACCTCGGCCTGCTCGGCAAGAACTACCGCTTCGGGGCGAACGTGGACGAGACCCGCGTCTTCAATGCGATCGCCGGGCTGGGCACCGACACCATCACCGAGGTGCTCCTCTACCACGTGCTGCCGAACGCCAAGGTGACCGGCAGGTGACGTGCTCTCCGGGCCGTTCACCCAGCGCCTCACGATGGCCAACGGTCAGAAGCTTCGCGTGACGGTCCTGTCCCGCAGCGCGCGGTTCCCGGTGATCATCCTCGGTGACAAGGACGGCAAGATCTTCAATGACACCGTCGTCCGCAGCAAGATCGACGTGATCCAGACCCCGAACACGGTGGTCCACGGCATCAGCAACGTGCTCCTGCCGACGCTCTAGCTGCAGTACCGGAGGGCGGTGGGCGATCAGCCCGCCGCCCTCCGGCATGTCCAGCGGGGTACCGTTCGCGGGTGACCGTCACCGCGCCCCCGCCCATCGACCCCGCCGACTACCCGTTCCTCTCGGGGTGTTTCGAGCCGATCCAGACCGAGGCGGACCGGGCGGATCTGACGGTGGTCGCGGGCGAGATCCCCGCAGACCTGCACGGCTCGTACCTGCGCAACGGCGCCAACCCCCGCTTCACCCCCCTGGGTGACTTCATCTACCCCTTCGAGGGTGACGCGATGGTCCACGCCGTTCACCTGGAGGACGGACGCGCAAGTTACCGCAACCGCTACCTGCGGACCCCGATGTTCGAACTCGAGGAACGTGTCGGACACCCGGTCTGGGCCAGCATGATGAGTGGCTACTTCCCTGCTGCCGAGGTGACGGGGCCGGACCTGGCGAACATGCCCAAGGACCTGCCGAGCATCAACGTCGTGCGTCACAACGGACAGCTGATCGCCCTGGCCGAACAGTCACGCAGCTACCGGATCGCCCCGGACCTGCGAACACTGGAGCCTGAGACCTTCGGCGGAGCGTTCCCGATGGGCTTCTGCGCACACCCGAAGGTCGATCCGCGAACCGGCGAGATGATCGTCTTCCAGTACGCACTGTGGGCGCCCTTCCTGCAGTGGGCGATAGTCGGCGCGGACGGGACGGTCAGCTCCGGGCCACACCCCGTGCCGGGTGTCGACCGATCGCACATGGTCCACGACTTCGTGATCACCGCGACCAAGATTGTGCTGGTCCTGAGTCCGGCGGTGTTCGAGCTCGAACGGCTACTGCGCGGAGAGGGTTCGCCGCTGAGCTGGCAGCCGGAGTTGGGCACCCGGATCGCGGTCATCGACAGGGCCCGCGCCGTTCCGACCGCGTGGTACCAGACCGACCCGTTCTGGACGTGGCACTACGGAAACGGGTTCGACGACGGTGACGACGTGGTGTTCGAGGGCGTGCGGTGGGATCACCTCGGGATCGGCCTGGCCGGCGACGAGTCGGGCGACAACCGCGGCACCTACGAGAGGTTCCGGCTGCGCCCGGGGACCTCCAGCGTGGCGCAGGAGACCGTCGCCGACCGGAACATGGAGTTCCCCAGGATCGACGACCGCCTGATCGGGCAGCGTCACCGCCTGGTCGCGCTTGGCACACGCACGGGGAAGCGGGACATCCCGGTGGGGCAGTTCGACGCCGTGATGACGCTGGACCCGGACACCGGGGCCACCACCGTCTTCGACTCCGGCGATCTGGCGGTGGGGGAACCGTGCTTCGTGCCGGGCGACAACGACGACTACCTCGTCACGTTCGCGATCGATCGCACCTCCTACGCGAGCTGTCTTCTGATCCTGTCCGCCTCAGATGTGTCGGCCGGGCCCGTGGCGCAGATCGACGTCGGCTCCCGGGTGCCGCTCGGACTGCACGGGGCATGGTTGCCGGCCTAGGCCAAGTCCCGGCGGTCGCCACTGCCGAGTGCGTCAGAATGCAAAATGCCACCCCTCGCGGCACGGTGCCCATGGGGGCGGACTCCTGGGAACCAATGATCATTTTGCAAAGTGCCGCACGCCGCCCCCTTGACCGGAACCTGCCCCGGGTACCAGTCGGACAACCGGCCTACGATTGGTAAGTGCGACGCGTGGTGGGGCTGATCGCCGCGGCGTTGGTGCTCGCGGGGTGTGGTTCTGAATTCCAGCGCACAGTGCCGAAGGAGTACCGCAAAGAAATCCGGCAGGCCGCGAAGGAATGCCCCGAACTGACACCGAAACTTCTCGCCGCCCAACTCGACCAGGAGTCCGGATTCGATCCGAAGGCCGTGTCACCAGCGGGGGCCGAAGGGATCGCCCAGTTCATCCCCGACACCTGGGCGGTGTGGGGCAGGGATCTCGACGGTGATGGGGTGGCCTCAGCCTTCGACCCGCAGGAGGCCATCGCCGCACAGGCTCGGCTGATGTGCTTCCTCATCTACGAGGCGAAGATCTCAGGGATCGATGGCGACCCGATAGACCTGGCACTCGCCGGCTACAACGCGGGCTGGAGCCAGGTCGTCCGATACGACGGAATCCCGCCGTTCCGCGAGACCGAGGCGTACGTCAAGAGGATCCGGGACAGGCAATCGGGCTACCGGTTCCGCGGCTGAGCCCAGTCCAACACCCGCAGCGCTCGCAGCGTGTTCCAGCGACTCGGTCTGCCCGGAGTCTCCATGTCGAACCAGGTGAGCCCACGGTGTTTGTTCTGCAGGGTCCATGTGCCGTGACGCCGCTTCGACACCAGCAGTTCCATGGCGTCGGTCAGGCGGTCGTCCCAGGCGAAGCCGCGCCAGTAGTCCAGCGCGCGGAGCACGTCGTAGTACCAGTAGCAGGGGAACGAGAACCGGGTGAACGACGCCCGCACCACCTCCCCGGTGCGGTGCGAGCGGAACAGTCGGTGCGCGAGCAGGAACTCCCGCCCCTGCTGTGCCGCCTGCTGGACACCGCCATCGGACTCGAACGGAACCAAGGCCTCGAGAACGCTCAGTGTGGTGTGGAACGAGGCATGGCTCGCGTCGCGCCGACAGTTCCATCCGCCGTCGCGCATCTGTCGGGCGAGCAGGCCGTCGAGGGCGCCCGGCATCGGCAGTCCTGCCTCCGTGGCCATCGCGAACATCATCGCCGTCACGCAGACATCGTCCCGGCCAGAGGTCCACAACCGGAACGTCCCGTCGTCGCGCCGACCCGCGCGCAGCAGCGCCGCCGCGGATTCGGGCGCCGGCACCCCGAGTTGCTGAAGCACCTGCAGCGAGTAGAACGTCGAGGTCCACTTCGGGTCGTACCACCCGTCGGGCCAGGTACCGTCCGCGCGGCGGTGGCTCAGCAGTTCCGCGCCCCATCCCGACTCGGCCACTCGCGCCCGGGTACTGCGCCAGTCGCCACCGACGAGGTCGCGCTGCGCCTGCCACGTGATGGCCGGGTCGCCTTCGCAGAGCCACCCGAGGACATCATCCACGGTTGGGCCGCAGTTGGTAGTGCGCCGTGCTCTCGATCACCGTCCGGCCGTTCTCGTCCTCGCCGTGCAGTTCAAGGGTGAAGTCTGCGCGCCCTTCGGCATCCACCTGCGCACCGAGGGCGCGCAGCGCGTCGGGCTCCATACTCGCGGTCAGGGACACGTCAGTGCGCGCCGCTGCGGTGAAGCGCAGTTCGATGGCGGTGACGATCGGCGTGTACCTGGTCGGGTCCAGGACCGCCAGCGGGATCAAACCGCCGGGCAGTTCTGCCAGCGCGAACAACGCCCCGGCGTACATCGTGCCCATGTGGTTGGCGTTCGGTTCGATCGGCACCCGCAGCGTGACCCGGCCCGGCCCGATGTCCTCCACCACCACGCCGAGACGGCCGATGGCGGGCACCACCTGGTGGACGAAGTCGGTGGCCATCTGAGGGGTGATCTCGGTCATGCCCCAACCGTATTGCGACACCGTCATGTCGGTGGCAAGGTCGGCCCAGCGCACGAACTGGTTGGCGCCTGCCCTCGGCCAACCAGTTCTCCCGCTCACAAACCCCGCAAAACGGCTATATCGGGCGCAATTCGCGCAGGAACTGGTTGAGATCCAGGGACAGAGGGCTCCCGCCAACCAGTTCGTGCGATGCAGAGGCCGTCAACGCCTACTCGGGTAGCGTCTCCAGAACATCGCTGACGAACTGGCAACTGTCGAAGGCGTCGCTTCCGTTGAAGGTCCAGCCCAGCCTCACGATGACCGCGTCGCGCGAAGGAACCATGGCCACGATCTGACCCCAGTGACCCTCCATCGAGACCGTGTCCTCCGGGATGCCTGCTGTGTCCTTGCACTCCCCGCCGATCGGGTTCGCCGGCAGCCAGCTCTGCGCCCCATAGCCGGCTCCCTCCCCTTCTGGCATGGCCTGGGTCCGCGCAAGTTCGAGCCAACCGGGCGGGAGAACCTCCTGCCCCTGCCACTGACCGTCGTTGAGCATCAACTCACCGAGCCGGGCCCAGTCGCGCACGCTTGCCCAGAGGTACGAGGAGCCGACCCAGGTTCCGGTCGTGTCCGTCTCCAACGTGGCGGTCTTGACGCCGATCGGGTCGAACAACGCGGTCTTGGAGTAGTCCCAGTACTGCTCGTCGTCGGGGAAGTAGGCCTGCACGATCTGCGCCAGGATGTTGGACACGGCACTGAGGTACTCCCATTCGGTGCCCGCTTCGGACTCCGCCGGGTGATCGGCTGCCCAAGACGCCATGTTCGGCTCGCCGTACAGCATCTGCACGACTTGCCCCCATGCGTCGTAGCTCTCGTCCATCTTCAGCCCGCACGCATGAAGAGCAGGTCGGCGACCGTGATCTGCGCCCGCTCGTCCTCACGCCACTGCGCCGACCCACTCCGGTTCCTTGTCCGTTGGGAACGCCTCGACCACCGGGGTCGCGACGTCCAGACCGGCCTCTTCGAACTTCTTGTAGGCCAGCATGGCCGCGACGGTCTTGGTCATCGACCATCCGTGCAGCGCATTGTTCGGCTGGATGTCCTTGCCGTCACGAACGAGCAACAACTTGCCGTCCTGCACGACGGCCACGCCCCGAGCGTTGGCTGCCAGCGGGTCTCCGGAACCTACGAAGGCCTCCTCGACGACCTGCTCGAGAGCGTCCATGTCGACGCCGGCGGACGGGTCACCGGAGACGGCGTCCCCTGCTGGCCATTCAGCAGGATCCGGGGCCGCCGGTGTGTACGGCACAGCGGTCGGGTCCGCTGGCTCGTCGAGAACACAACCACGCTTGCTCACCAGCGATGCCTGTCGCTTGAACAACCCGAGGAACTTGCTGGTCACGGTGTACTCGGATTCGTTGATCTGCGTCGAGATCAACTTCAGGGCGGGGCTGGCCGGAGTGACATCCTGCTCCATCAGAGTGGCGGCGTCGGCGGGGCGACCGGCGACGAACGCCGCCGAACAGACACTCTTCGCTGCCATCCCCGAGGCGTTGGACGGAATGTTCAGCCAGAGCAGCGCACCGATCACCACGAGCGAAGCAGGACCACGACCAGACCGACCAAGGTCAGAAGGATTCTCTTGACCCACTTCATCGCAGACTCCCGTCACTCGTCCCGCAATCCTGTCAAAGACACCACGGCGATGGCGGCTGGAGGCACCGGCGGCAGGGGGCGTCCGACCGCCGAAGCCTTCCATCTCCCGAATACAGAACAACGCACGAAGCCCCGAGGCTTCCTCGGGGCTTCGTACATGGCGGAGGCGGCGGGATTTGAACCCGCGATGGGATTTGAGTCCCAAACCCGCTTAGCAGGCGGGCGCCATAGACCGGACTAGGCGACGCCTCCGTCGATCAGTGTAACGGTGCCACCAGGTCCGGCCCGGGGTCCGGGGTCCTCGGCAGACTCACGCCATCGGGGACCTGGCCGAGTGCGCCGACACGGGACGAACCCCTTCGCAATCAGCCGGGCGGCCAGACCCGAACCGGAGCCACCGCGGCTGCGGTACCCCCCGACCTGGCACCCTAGAGTCGAAACACAGGAGGGCTGTCCGAGTGGCCTAAGGAGACGGTCTTGAAAACCGTTGTGGCGGCAACGTCACCCAGGGTTCGAATCCCTGGCCCTCCGCTGAATCCCGGACCAGGCAGCCGCACCGGTTCTCACTGGCCATTTCGCCATGCCCGGCGCCGACGCCGTAGCACCAGCCACACCACAGTCCCGAACACCAGCATGCTGCCCGCGTACACCGGCACGAAGTACCGTCCGGTGGCTGCGGCGACCATGAAGATGACACCCACGATCGGCAGGACCCAGAACAGCGTCCCACCGAGTAGGCGGTTGCTCCACACGTTGGGCGGTAACGGCGGGCTGTGCGCGTGGCGGTCGTACGAGGACACGTAGAGCGTGTGGTCCTCCGTAGGGAGGTATGGGTTCGGCGCTTCGCCCGAGGCGTACGAGAGTGCTCGTTCGGCTGCTGCCTTCACCACGCGGAATGCCTCGGCATCCCCACCCACGTCCGGGTGCATCGTGCGCACCTTGGCCCGGTACGAGGCCTTGATCTCGTCCGGCGTCGCGTTGGGCGCGATCCCGAGCACCGCGAACGGGTCGTCGACAGCCATACGGACACCCTCACACGCGTTGCCCGACCCTGCCGCACGCCGGGCGTGGGTGGGGACGTCAGCGGGCGGACCCGGGTCGGACCGGAATCGAAACCACGGCCGGTCCCCGGGGTCACTACTTGTCGGCCTCGTGCATCTGAGCGTCCGTGAGTTCCGTCTGGTCGGGATGCGAGAACCGGCCGGCGTCGTAGTAGTCGGTGGGTATGACCAGGTCGAGTTGTGGGGGTGAGGCGAATCCGCCCATCATCGAGGGACCCCGGTCATCGGTACTGCGGTGACCGTGCATCACTCCGCACGGCGCCAGGGCGACATCGCCGGGGCCGGCATCGACCCACCCGATGTCCCCGATGAACAGTTGTCCCGCCCCGCTCCACATCACGAGGAACTCGTCGGAGACCGGGTGTGTGTGGATCGTGTCTTCCACCCCGGTACCGCAATAGGCGTAGTTGAAGCCCACCAGTCGCGTGCCCGCACCCGGCCACATGATCAGCCGCATCGGCAGTCCGATCCCGGTGAAGGCCGCGCCCTCCAGGACGTTGAACAGGGCCCCGCCGCCGGTCACCTCGGCAGGTGTCAGGTTCTGCGCCCTGACGGAGGCCTGATCGTCGCGGTGCAACATCTCGTCGAGGTCTTCGACCGCCAGCGGCTCCGCGTTGATCTTCGCCTTGCGAACCGCGGTGTCGTTCATGACCCCCCAGGCGGGGTTGTACAGCCCCGCGTCGGAGTAGAGATCGAACTGCGGCGGGCAGATCTGGTTGACCAGGTAGGCCCGGCGCTGCGACGAGTTACGGATCGCGTGGGGCACGCCGGCGGGGAAGTAGGCCATGTCCCCGGGGCGCAGGGTGACCCAGTCCCCGCGCAGGAACACCTCGACCTCACCGTGGCGGCAGAGGAAGGCCTCCTCCGACAGGTCGTAGGAGTACTGCTCGCACGACTGCCCTGGCTCGACGATGGTCAGGTGGACAGCCTCGGTCTGGAAGCCGGTTCCCGGCCAGGCGAGCAGGAGGGTGTCGAGCCCGTGGACCGAGATCCGCGGCCCGTCGAAGATGTTGCCGAGGGCCCCTCCCGCGCGGATCTGCGCCGCCGACCTGTAGCGCGCTCGGTACTCGTCGCTGACCATGAAATCCCCTTCGCCGACCGGATCACCACAGGCTAGCGGCTCCTGAGAGCCCCGTCCTGCGGTCCAAACCTCAGCCCGTCTCGAACGGCTCGGCGTCGAGAAGGAAACGCACGTCCAGTGGCTGCGGCGGCCTACCGCGGAGGATCGCGAACGCCGAATCAGCGATCTGAGCACCGAGGTCGTGTCCGTCCGGCCGGATCAGGCGGACATGGACTCCCGGGTGGTCGCCGGTCGGCACCGGACCCAGCGACACCACGTCAAGAGTCCGGCCCTTGGCGCCGCCGGCGAGCGCCGGGAGCAGCCAATCGCCGTCGACGAGGAAACTGAACACGGCATCGAGCCCGTGGCCCAGGGCCGCGGCGAGGCGTTCGCCACGGTCGGGCCGAGCGGCATCGACCTCGCTCGGCTCGATTCCGCGCAGGGTGCACCACTGCTCGTACACCCCGCGTGCGGTCTTCCCCGAATCCCCGGTGAAGACCAGTCCCGGTCGGCGGGCGCCCTGCTCGACCAGCAGGTCGAGGGCGGCTCGGCAGACAGCGGCGAATCGGGTGCGCAGGCGAAGGCCCACCTCGGAGTCACCGGCCATGTCGATGTCGAACACCCGGTAGTCAGCACGGATCTCCTCGGGCAGGGCGGCGGGGGAATCCAGGCCCGCGTAGACGATGAGGTCGAAAGGAAGGCCGTCCAGCTTGGTCAGGTCATCCAGAGTCATGGTGGCCGCAACCATGCCGTGGTCGAGCAGGCGCTCGGTGAAGGCCGCCTGCAACTGCGGCCAGTAGACGCGCGGCGCTGCCGAGCCCGCCGGACCGTGGGTGACCAGGGCGACGATCTCGGAGCGTCCGAGGGCCAGGATCCGCGCGTTCGCGTTCGGCCGGTAGCCGATCGCCTCAGCGGTCTCGATGACCCGCGTGCGCACACCATCGCTCATCCGCCCTTTGCCGTTCAGGGCGTCGGAGGCGGTGCCGATGCTGACCCCCGCCGCCATGGCGACGTGGGCCAGCTTCGGGCGCCGGAGGGGCGGTGGCTGCGTCATGTGCGCGTCACTCGAGGCCGAAGGCGGCCTGCTCCAGCGAGGCCGGCGTGAGATCGGCCGCACGTCCGCCCACGTTGAGCGACACGGACAGTCGCGTCGCAGCAGGGCCATCCTTCATCTTGAAAGCGAGCGCCTGGTTGTGGGTCAAGTTCTGGCCATCAGGACTCAGCAGTGGGTAGGTCTGCCCGAACTGGCGCTCCACCGACTCATACTTGTTCCCGGAGATGCGGCCCACCTGGTTGACCGATGCCCAGCGGTTGTTCCGGACCACGCCGCCGAGGTAGGTGTCGGAGTAGTTGTAACTCGTCGGCACTCCCCGCGCCTGCAGGTACTTCTCCAGCGACTGACCATCGTGATCGGCCGGTCGGTAGGCACTCGCGAGTTCCTGGAGCATCGGCTCGATCTCACCGCGATCCGCCACCGACGCCGCATTGGACTCACCGACGACGGCCTTTGTCCCCAACGCAGTGAGCACGGTTCCGCTGCCCTTGAGGTGGACCCTCTTGGCGTCGACCGCGACTCCGTACCCGTACATGCCGGAGACGGCCTCGGTCGCCCGCTCGGTGAAGGTCTCCAAGTCGGCGGCGATCGTCCCGCTACTGTCCCAGGTCTTCATCGTGTCCAACGTAGCCAGTCCCTGCGCGAGAACGGCCCGATAGTCGTCACGAACGGTGTCGATCTTGTCCCAATAGGCGATCAGGTCCGACACGGGAGCGGGGTCCGCGGCCTTCATCATCAGGGGAACGGTCCCCGTGGTCGGATTGGCGACCAGGAAATCCAGTTGCCCGATCGACGTGGTGATCACGATCTGCATGTTGGCCAGAGTCGACTCCGACGGTTCCAGATCCTTCTCGATCCACATGGTCACCGACCGCATCGCCGTGTCCAGGTTCGCCGCGGCGATACCCGCCTGCGTGTAGGAGTTGTAGAAGTTGCTGCGGTCCTGACCTTCCAGCAGCTGCTCGACCTGCTGGGAGAGACGCTGGACATCAGCATTGAGTGCGGTGATCGAGTCGTTGATGTCCTTGAGCGCCTGCAGTCGCTCGGCCTCCGGGTCGTAGCCCATCGCCGCCAGCACCTCGGAGAGCACCACCTGACCACCGGCGAAGGCCACCCCATGGAACAGGGACCGGCCGAATGTGGAGGCCTGCCTCGGCACCACATCTGGTGTGCGAGAGGCGCTCTCGAACAGCATGCCTTCTGCACGCAGTTCGGCCATCGCGACCTCGACCGTCTGCTGATCCTGCGACCCGGGGACCCTCCCGGCCGCAACAGCCCGATCGAGGCCGGTGAGCGTGAGCAGCAGGACGGTCAGGCACAGCAGGAGCAACCGGGCGGCCGGCGACCGGGGACTGATTTCGCTCGGCGAAGATTCGTGTGTCATAGATGACTCCTTTCGCCCACTAGGACGCGGAGTTGTCAGTGCCTGGTTGCGCAACGGCGTGCCGAACCGGTTCGGCACGGCCGCGATGGTGTTCCCCCGACGGTGATCTACGCGGGCGGCGTGATCTCCCGCTTGAGGATCTTCCCGGTCGGCCCCTTGGGCAGGCCCTCGTCCAGGAACCAGACGATCCGCGGGTACTTGTAGGCCGCGATCCGCTCCCTGACGAACTCCCCGATCTCGTCGGCGGTGGCAGTCGCACCCGGCTTCAATGTGATCGCGGCGCCGATCTCCTCACCCAAGGTCGCGTCCGGTACGCCCACCACAGCGGCCTCCGCGACCGCCGGGTGCTCGTAAAGGATCTCTTCGACCTCGCGCGGGTACACGTTGTAGCCGCCGCGGATGATCATGTCCTTGGCGCGGTCGACGATGAAGTAGTAGCCGTCGTCGTCACGTGTGGCGAGGTCGCCGGTGCGGAACCAGTCGTCCTTGATCACCTCATCGGTGGCGTCGGGGCGCTGCCAGTAGCCCTTCATCACGTTCGGTCCCTTGATCGCGATCTCGCCGATCTCGCCGTCCGGCACGTCGTTCCAGTTGGAGTCCACGAGTCGCATCTCCACGTTCACGATCGGGGTCCCGATGGAACCGGCCTTGCGTTCCCGGTCCGGCGTGGTTGAACGAGGCGACGGGGCTGGTCTCACTCAGGCCGTAGCCCTCCAGCAGGATCGCGTCGAAGTCCTTCTCGAATCCGCGCAGGACCTCCACGGGCAGTGAGGCGCCGCCGGAGACGCTCAGGCGCAAGTGTGGACGTGTCGTAGTCGCCGTGCTGGGGATGCTGCAGTAGTGCGACGTACATCGTCGGCACACCCTGCATGATCGTGACCTTGTCGCGCTGCAGCACCTCGAGCGCCTTGGTCGGGTCGAATCGCGGGATGAGGGTCAGGGTCGCACCGCACGTGACGGACGAGTTCAGCCCGCACATCTGGCCGAACGAGTGGAACAGCGGCAGCCCGCCGAAGATCACGTCCTCGCTGGAGCCGTCGAAGAGCGCCACCGAGGCCTCGACGTTGCTCAACAGGTTGCTGTGGGTCAGTTCCGCACCCTTGGGCTTGCCGGTCGTGCCCGAGGTGTACAGGATCACGGCGGTGTCGTCGGGCGCCCGGTCCACCACTTCCGGTGCCGGGTGGTGCGATCCCAGGCGTTGCGAGAAGTCGCCATCGACCACTTCGAACGCGGCACCAGCGGCCTCGGCGCCGGGCTGCGCCTGGTCGGCGATGCCGTCCCAGGCGAAGATCACCTTGGCTCCCGAGTCGCTGAGGTAGAACTCGACCTCCCGCTCCTTGAACAGCGGGTTCATGGGGACCACGACCGCTCCGGCACGCAGGGCCCCGTAGTAGATGATCGGGAACTGCGGAATGTTCGGCAGCATGATCCCCACGCGGTCACCCGGCCCGACACCCAGGTCCCGCAGCCATCCGGCCGCGAGTGCGCTCGCACCATCCAGCGCGGCGTAGCTCAGTTCGAAGTCGTCCAACTTGATGGCGACGTGGTCGGGGTGCTGCGGCTGCGGTCGCGACCAGGTTCTCGGCGAGATTCATCATTCTCCTTGTTGGTCTGCACCCCACCCTAGGACGCCGCCGCATGCGCCACCAGACCTTCGTTGCAGGACCCGCAAAGGACGACAGTGCCCGGCTGTGAGGGGGTCCGGCGGTGATGGAACCGAAACTCGCCCGACCCAACCCGATCGGGCCTACCCTGGAGAACACCATGGACGTCCGCCTTGCCACCGGCGACGACGCAGCTGTCATCGGCCAACTGCTGCACGACTTCAACGTCGAGTACGACGAGCCGACCCCCTCGGCCGACGTGCTCGCGGCACGCCTCGCGGACTTGATGCGCACGGAAACCGACGTCCTACTGGTCGGCGACGTGGGCGTGTGCGTGCTGCGCTTCCAGCCCTCGATCTGGACCGACAATCTAGAGTGCTACCTGGCCGAGCTCTACGTGCGGCCAGGTAGCCGTGGGCGAGGGATCGGCGCCGCGCTGCTGACGTCGGCGCTGCAGCACGCCGGTGCGCGTGGCGCCGACTACATCCATCTGGGAACAACGGAGGACGATGTCGCCGCGCGGCACCTCTACGAGAAGGCCGGGTTCCGGCGCACCGAGGGCGAAGGTGGTCCGTTGATGTTCGTGTACGAACGCGAGTTGTGACATGCCGGATCCCCTTGACATGCTGAGCGGCGTGGCCCACCTCCCCCGGCGCATCGCGTCCGACCTGAACGCGAAACTGCGCAGCCCCGAGACCGCCGCCGCTGTCGCCGGTCTCGAGGGAAGGCTGACGCGCCGGCGCCGCGAGAACAAGATGGAGTCCGGCGCCTTCCGCGGGATGTACGTGACGGTGTACCGCGGATACGTCGCGGACGACGTCGCGAAAGTGCGCGTGCGGGTGGTCGAGGCCCCGGAGCTGCCCGGAGACAGCCGCATCCCGTACTGGGACACCATGCAGGCCAATCTGCGCCGCCACGCTGCGCTGTCCATCGTCGGTGTGGAGGTGGAACTGCGGATCGCGGGCCACCGCGCGAAGGAGGTCACGGACGCGCGTGGTTTCGCCAACTTCTCGCTGCCGGTGCCGAAACTCGCGGCGGGATGGCACGACGCGTACGCGGTGACGACGCCGATCGAGGATGGGGAATCCGCGTCGGGGACCGGCCGGGTGATCAAGCCCGCGGCCAAGGCCCCGTTCTCGGTGATCTCCGACATCGACGACACGATCCTGGTCAGCGGCCTGACCGAGGGGCTGACAGCGGTCAAGCAGACCCTCCTGCGCGACGCCAACACCCGCAGTGCGGTGCGCGGCATGGCTTCGTTGTACCGGGGGCTGGCCCGCGGCGTGCCAGGCAGGACGGGAGCGCGTAAACCGGCCCCGGCGTTCTTCTACGTGTCGACCGGCAGTTGGTCCTTCTACGAGATGCTCCAGCAGTTCATCCAACTGCGCGCCTTCCCACAAGGGCCGATGTTCCTCACCGATTGGGGTCCCACGGAGCGGTATCTGCGACGCAGCGGCGCCGAGCACAAGCGAGTGGCGATCCGGCGGCTGTTCGAGGCCTACCCGGACACCCAGTTCGTCCTGATCGGGGACAGCGGCCAGCGCGATCCTCTGACATACGAGGAGATGGCCAGGGAGTTCCCCGGCCGGGTCATGGGCATCCTCATCAGGCAAGTGGGTTCGGAACGCGATGAGCGCAACGTCGAACTGTCCGACCGCTGCGTGGCTCTGCGGGGTGAGGGGATCCCCATGTACCTGGTGCCGGACGCCCTGCGTGCCGCCGACCTCGCCCACGCGCTGGACCTGTGCGACGAGGAGACCGTGCTGGGGGTCAAGACCGAACTGGGCCGACGATAGATAGCCCTGCTCAGAAGCAGCGCTGCCTGCCGAGTTTGCGCAAGCCCTTGCGGTCGCCGGATCCGAGCTGGTCGGGGCGATCGGGTTGCAGTCTGGGGAACATCAACTGCTTCTTGTCGCGGACATGATCCAGACCGACAGCGTGTCCGAACTCGTGCATGTACAGGGACCTGACGACGTCGGGTGAACGCACCGCAGCCGGGCGGGCGTCGAACGGCTCGGTCCACTGGCTGGTGCGGCGCACGACCTCCTTGGCGTCGATCACCACGTAGGCGCTGAACACCTGACGGCGGTTCGACCGTGGTTGCCCGCCACTGCACACCGGCCACTCCCGCGACGGGACCGCGGAGCAGTCGACCGTAGCCGTACCGGCCGCCCTTGGTGGCCTTGCCGAAGGTGATCACGAGATCGACGCCCGGCTGGGAGCGGGGACGGGTTCCCGCAGATCGGGATCTGATCGCACCGACGTACCGGAAGTCCACACCCATCGAGCGGGAGACCTCCTCCACCGCCGATTGCCACCGGTCACGCTCCCAGGCTTTGCGCATGCCGACCTTCTCGGCATAGCTGAAGTCGATGCCGTACCGGATCACCTCGCACGGGTCCCAGTAGGCGCCCGGCGTCCGGGCATCGCCGCGGTTCTTGAAGAACCTGTAGCCCTGGCCATCGGCTTCCGCGGGAGCGACGGACACGACGCAGATCGCCGTTGCCGTCATCACCGCCGCGAACACCCGCACGTCTCGACGGTACGTCCCCTAGCGACGAATCGGCAAAACCGGGTCGGCTAGAGGTCGACGTCCACGATCAGCGGAGCGTGGTCGCTAGGAGGCGGGCTGCCCTTGGTCCCGGTCTTGCGTGCGTCCCGGTCGATGAAGGTGTCGGTGACGGCCTCGCCGAAAGTCGCGTTGGCCAGGATGAGATCGATGCGCATGCCGAGGCCCTTGTGGAAGTTGCCGCCCCGGTAGTCCCAGAACGTGAAAGGTTCACCCTTGCTGATCCGTCGGCATCAGGTCGACGAGCCCGAGGTTCTGGAGTTCCTGGATCGCCACCCGCTCCGGCTCGGAGACGTGCGTGCTGCCCGCGAAGTCCGCCATGTCCCAGACGTCCTCATCGTGCGGCGCCACGTTGAAGTCGCCCAGGATCGCGAAGGGTCGCTGCCCACCGGCCGGAACCTCGGCGAACCGGTGCAGGGCCGACAGCCACCGGAGCTTGTAGACATAGTGCGGGTTGTCCAGGGTGCGGCCGTTGGGGACGTAGACGCACACGACCTGCACGCCCCCGCAGACCGCGGACAGGAAGCGCGGCTCCGGGGCCGCCTGCTCGTCGGGGAACCCACAGACGTCCGGCAGGTCCGTGACCACCTCCTCGAGTCCCACCCGCGACAGGATGGCCACACCGTTCCACCGGCCGTCCCCACGGTGCGCGCTCTGGTACCCCAGTTCCGCGAACTCGTCGTAGGGAAAGGCCTCGTCCGCGATCTTCGTCTCCTGCAGACAGAGCACGTCGGGTTTCATCACCTGCAGCCACACGCGCATGCGCGGCATCCGGCTGGGCAGGGAGTTGACGTTCCACGTGACTATGCGCACGCCGCTCATTGTGGCAAACGGCCGCTGAGCGGGGTTCAGGCGGCGCGTGAGCCCGGATCTCCGGCGCAGAATGCAAAACGCTGAACGCGACCCGCCGGGATCCCCAGCCCCGAAACGGCGTGTCAGAAGGCCACCGCCGTCGTCGTTTTGCAGACTGCGTCAACGTCAGCCCAGTACCGCCCAGCCCCGGGGGGTCAGCCCGACCGACTCCCAGCCGTTGATCGCACCGGGGCCGGCAAGGACCTCGCTGGTGCCAGGCGCAGGCAGTGACACGCCCTCATCAGAGAGGTTCAGGGCGAGTACCACCGCCCCGCCATCACCCACGCTGCGGTAGACCATCTGTTCCTCGGCCACGTGCAGAACCTCCGTGCGGGCATGCTGCAACCAGGGGTGCCGACGGCGCAGCCCGATCAGTTCCTGGTGCAGGTGGAAGACCGCCTCCCCGAAGGGCGCAAGGTCGCCGGGGTTGGCGGGGAACGCCGGGCGCACCTGCTCGTCGCCTCCCGGCCGGTCCTCCTTGATCCCGCGGAAGCCCTGCTCGTCACCGGCGTACACCGACGGCGTGCCGCCGACGGTCATGAGGATGGCCAGAGCGTGCGGGTACAGCTGGTCGTCGGTGAGTTTGCTCGCGATCCGGGTCACGTCGTGGTTGCCCAGGAACGTGAGCGGGACGAACTGCTCGAGGAACTGGTCGTGCCGCCCGAGAGTCCAGTTCAACTCGTGCAGGTTGTGATCGTTCAGAGAACTCCAGATCGCCTTCCACAACTCGTACTGCGTCACGGAGTCCAGGCCGGCCCGTTCGACGTACTCGCTGTAGTCCCCGTGGATCATCTCGCCCACGATGTACGCGTCGGGGAAGGCCTGTCGGACCCGGGGAATGACCCGCGACCAGAAGTCTGCTGGGATCGAGTACGCCGCGTCGAGGCGCCATCCGTCGGCACCGAGCGCCAGCCAGTGACACATGACATCGGCCACGAAATCGGCCACCGCATCACTGGAATGGTTCAGCGTGACCAGGTCTTTGTGGCCCTCGAAGTGTTCGTAGTCCGGTGGCCGGTCGTCACCCTTCCAGAACAGGTGGAACCACTGCGCCGCATCGGAATCCGGGCCCTGCGAGAGCGCCTCGTCGAACGTGGCGAACTCCCGACCGACGTGGTTGAACACGCCGTCGAGCAGAACCCTGATCCCCCGGTCGTGCGCGGCGTCGATCAGGCGACGCAGGTCGTCCTCGTCACCGAGCCGGGGATCGATCCGGTAGTAGTCGACAGTGTCGTAGCCGTGCGAACTCGATGCGAAGACCGGGCCGAGCGCCAAGCCCGACGCACCGAGTTCGATCAAGTAGTCCAGCCAGCTCTCCAGCCGTGGAAGCCGGTGGGTGACCAGCCCGTCCGGAGGGGCCTTCACTGGAGCGTCGACAAAGCCCAGCGGGTAGACCTGCCACCAGATGACATTGTCGACCCAGGCCGCGCTCATGTCCGCTGCCGGTCCATCAGAAACTGACCTGCGGAGCGGCCCCTGCGCCGCCCTCGAGTTCGAAGTACTCGGCCTTCTTCGCACCCATCGCGCGTGCCACGAAGGTGTCCGGTACCGAGGAGATCCTGGTGTTCCACTCGCGCACGTTGTCGTTGTAGTACTGCCGCGCGAACGCCACTTTGTCCTCGGTCTGTGACAGTTCGTCCTGCAGTTGGCGGAAGTTCTGATCGGCCTTCAGGTCGGGGTAGTTCTCCGCCAGCGCGAAAAGTCGGCCCAGAGCAGCGGTGAGGACGTTCTCCGTCTGGCCGGCCGCCGCAGCGCCCTGACCCCCCGCAGCGGCGTCCTGCGCGCGTCACCGCCGCGGCCCGCGCCTGTGTGACCTCCTCCAGGGTCGACTTCTCGTGTGCCGCATAGCCCTTGACCGTGCTCACGAGGTTGGGGATCAGGTCGTGTCGACGCTGGAGCTGCACGTCGATCTGCGCCCAGGCCTCCTCGACTTTGTTGCGCAGGCGCACCAGTCGGTTGTAAAGAACTACGCCAAGACCGAGGACGAGGACTACGATCGCAATGATTACGAGGCTCACGAGGGCAGGGTAGCGCTGATGCGGATCCCGAAGTTGCGTTTGTTCCTGGTGCTGCTGCTCGGCGCAGCGGTCCTGGCTGGGTGGCTGGGCGCGCTGACGGTCCCCTTCAAGGAGGTCTTCGAGGGTTCCGGCGGCGACGTGACGGAGACGTCGGTCGTTGACCGGTACCAGGCGGATTTCGATCTACAGGCCAACGGTGACTTGGCAATCACAGAGACCCTCGCGGTCGAGTTCAACACCTATGACCGGCATGGCATCTACCGCATCTTCGACACCGAGGACGCCCAGTACACCACGGTCGAGCACCCGGTCGAGGTCGTCTCCGTCCAGCGCAAGCAGAACGGGGACTGGATCCCCGAGCCCTACATCGTCTCCCAGGAGGGCGGGGGCACGATGACGATCCGGATCGGATCGGCGAACCGCACCTTCGAACCGGGGATCCAGAGGTACCGCATCATCTCGACCACCAGCAACGCCCTCACCAAACCGTCGGACGGCCCCGAGGGGGCAGGCTCCCAGTGGTACTGGGACGTGGTGGGTTCTGGCTGGGCGATGCCCATGCGGGCCGTCGACGTGAACGTGAACATGCCCACGCCGCTGCAGCCACCGGTGTGCGAGGCATCGGTCACGTGCGAGATAGCCCTGCGGGACGGCGCATACAGTCTGTCCGCAACCCAGCTCGCCCCCTACACGGCGATCACGATGAAGGCCTTCTTCGCCGAACCCGCCCCGGCGGTTCAGCGGACCTTCTGGCAGTACCTGGTCGCCATCGGCACGCTCGCGTTCGTGGCGCTGTCGCTGCTGCTCACCGTGCGCACGTTCCTCAAGTCGCGCGAACGCCGATCGTCGCCCGCCCTGCGATTCGAGCCGCCCGGACCGGACCCCCTGGTCGCGGCCTGGCTGCTCGACGAGACACCGGCGAGTCGGGGTGTCCCCGCGGTCCTTCTCAACCTCGTCGCGCACGGGGTTGTGGACTTCCAGGCCGAGCAGCAGTCCGCCCACGACAAGGACGGCCCGGACTGGATCATGCTCACCCGCACCCAAGCGCCGGTGCCCGACCTCGTCGGCTTCGAATCCGCGCTCACCAGCCTCGGGCTGGTCCATGCGGGCGCGACCAGGATCATCAGCAAGGGCAGCGTCACCGACGGCAAACTCCTGTCTTCCCTGGACGGCGAGATCACGAACGCGATCGACGACCGCGTGATCGAGCAGGGGTACGCGACCCGGGTCGGCGGCTCCGGGTGGGCGTTGTTCTTCATATACGTCGCAATCATCGGAGGCTTCACGGCCTTGATCTGGCTCGGTAACGGCGTGATCGTCGCCAGCGCGCTGCTCGTGGCCGCTACCGTCGGCCTGATCATCAACCGCAGGGACACCACCCGGCGGACCGATCGCGGCGCCGACCTACGCGATGCCACGGCCGGTTTCAGGCAAGTGCTGTCGACCCCGGCGTCGGTGGAACGGTTCGACTACGCCGCCCGGGTGCGCCATTTCGACGAGTTCCTCCCCTGGGCGGTGGCCTTCGATTGCGCCGACGAGTGGGCTGCGTCGTGCACGCCGCCACCTGGAAGCCCCGAGGCAACAGCCATGGCCGGGACCTCGCACCTGTACAGCTCACCCACCGCCACCTCACGCATGTGGGCGCTGTCCACCGGAGTGGTCGCGGTCGAGGCGTCGGCCGTGGCCGCGTACCAGGCCACGCAGCGGTCGTCCTCGTCGTCCGGTGGGGGCGGCGGAGGCGGCGGGCGGATCCGGTGGGGGTGGCGGCGGATCCTGGTGACCCGCGCTGCGCGCCTACCGCCCCCCACGCGCGCGCCCCACGAGGTTGGAGAACGTCCACGAGGTTGGAGAACACACGCGTGGGTTCTCCAACCCGGTGCACAACCTCCAACCTCGTCGGCGGGGCGGGGGGCGGGGGGCGGAGGGTTGGCCGCGTAGTCCACTTCCTGAATCAGTGAGCAGCCCCGGCAAATACGCGGCGCATCGATTCGGCGAAAGCCCGTCACCGGGCACGTTCCCGCGCCTAGAGTGTCTGCGAACGCCACACCGAACGAGGTAACTCATGCATCGTGTTCTGTCACGCATCGCCGTCCCCGTCGCAGCGGCCTCCGCAATGCTCGTCGCAGCGCCCGCATATGCCGACGGTCCAGGGACCTACGGCAAGAACGACGCCGGCGGTTTCCGCAACGTGCTGCCTCCTGGGCAGAACGGCCTCGACACCCTCGGTCAGATCCTGAACTTCCGGGCCAATGGCTCCCTGCCCAAACACTGGGCCGACCAGCAACCGCTGTACGACGGCCTGCTGTACGCCTCGCCGACGCTGACCGACCCGCAGGTGAACGACTACTTCAAGGACGCGACCTTCGGTGTGAAGAAGAAGAACCGCGCGAAGACGGTCAAGCCCCGCAAGGGAGTGACCATCCTGCGCGACAAGCAGTACGGGGTGCCGAGGATCTACGGCAAGACGCGCAGCGACACGATGTTCGGCGCGGGCTACGCCTCGGCGAACGACCGCCTCTTCCTGATGGACGTGCTGCGCCACACCGGCCGGGCGGACCTCACCAACTTCCTGGGCGGCGCGAACCTCAACGCCGACGCCAACCAATGGCAGAACAACGCGTACACCGAGGCGGACCTCAAGCGCATGCTGAAGGCGCCGGCCCAGGGCAGCCTCAAGGAGTGGAAGAAGCTGCGCAAGGACGTCAACGCCTACGTCGACGGGATCAACGCCTACATCAAGGCCGCCCGCAAGAACGACGCACTGCTGCCCGGCGAGTACGCGGCAGTGGGCCAGAAGCTCAAGACGTGGAAGCCCGTCGATGTGATGGCCGTCGCGACGCTGTTCGGCGGAATCTTCGGCCGTGGCGGCGGGGCCGAGGTGGTTTCGGCCGAGATCCTGCGTGCCTTGGAGGCCCGGTTCGGCGTGGAGCAGGGGCGGGCGATCTGGACCGGTTTCCGGTCGAAGAACAACCCCAGTGCACCCACCACCATCCCGGAGAGCTTCCCGTACCAGACCGGCGACTCGTTCGCCACGAAGGGCCTCGCACTGCCCGACCCGGGCACGTCGGTGACGCCCTGGAACGTGGTCTCGGGCGGATCATCGACCTCGTCCCTGGCGGCCGCCGGCGACACGCCGTCGGTGGGCGACGCGATCCAGCAGGAGCAGCTCGACGGACACCACTCGAACTGGGAGTTGCTGTCGGCCAAGAACTCGGCCAACGGTCGCCCCCTGGGTGTGCTCGGTCCGCAGGTCGGCTACTACCTGCCCCAGGTACTCATGGAACTGGAACTGCACGGTCCCGGCATCGACGCCCGCGGTGCAGCGTTCCCCGGCGTGAGCATGTACGTGCAGTTGGGCCGCGGACGCGATTACGCGTGGAGCGCGACCTCCGCCGGCTCGGACAACGTCGACACGTTCGCCGAGGTGCTCTGCGGCGGCAGCAAGTACAAGTACAAGTACAAGGGCAAGTGCCGCAAGATGGAGAAGCTCGTCCGCGACCTGTCATGGAAGCCGAACGCCATCGACAAGACGGCAGCCGGCAAGGCCAAGCTGAAGGTCTATCGGACGGTGCACGGCCTCGTGACGCACTACGGCACCGCGAACGGCAAGAAGGTCGCCTACGTCACCGCTCGTACGACCTACCTGCACGAGGCGGACTCCATCATCGGGCTTCCGGCGGTTCAACCAGCCCGACGAGATGAGCTCGCCGAAGAAGTTCCACAAGTCGGCCTCGAAGATCCAGTTCACGTTCAACTGGGCGTACCAGAACGCCAAGAGCACCGCCTACTACCTGTCCGGGGCCTACCCCAAGCGGGCCAAGGGAACGTCGCCCGACTTCCCCGTTCTCGGAACCGGCAAGTACGACTGGCAGGGCTTCGACGCGAAGAACTACACGATGGATCTGCTGGCGTTCAAGCGGCACCCGAAGACCAAGAACCAACCGGTGATGGTCTCGTGGAACAACAAGCCGGCCAAGGACTGGGCCGCCGCCGATGAGCAGTGGGGCTACGGGCCGTTCTACCGGTCCAACCTCATCGAGGAGAAGCTGCAGGCGGCTGTCAGTGGCGGCAAGAAGGCCACGCTGGCCCAGGTCGTCCAAGCCATGGAGGAATCGGCCACTCAGGACATCCGCGCAGCCAAGGTGCTCGCGACGGTCTTCGAGGTCATGGGCACCCCGGCGGATCCGGACCTGGTCGCCGCCGTGGACAAGCTCAAGGCCTGGATGGCCGACGGCGGGCATCGGCGCGACCTCGACAAGGACGGCGTGTACGAGCACAACGAGGCGATCCAGATCCTGGACGCCTGGTGGCCGAAGTTGCTGACCGCCCAGTTCCAGCCAGGGTTGGGCGATGCGGCCTTCGAAGAGATCCAGAACATGATCTCGTTCGGTGCCGTCACCAGCCGGCCGAGCGCACCCGGCTTCTCCGACGGTTGGTGGGGTTACAGCCTGCAGGATCTGCAGCGGGTGCAGACCGGCGCGCCGGTGCCGGGTGGCTTCCCGGTGGCGTTCTGCGGCAACGGCGACAAGACCGCCTGCGCCACAGCCCTGCAGGATTCGTTGAAGCAGGCGCTCACGGTTACCCCGGAGCAGCTGTACGCGTTCGGGGCCTGCGAGACCGATCCGCAGCCGTCGTGCTGGAACGCCAACCGCGCGCGGGTGACCGCCGGGGTGACCAAGCCGAACGTGTACCCGTTCCAGAACCGGCCGACGTTCCAGCAGGCCGTGAGCGTCGAGAAGTAGGCCGCCGGTTCGCAGGTTCGGTTCGCTGGTTCGGGGTTCGCCGCTCAGGTTTTGTGAAGAAGTTCGCGCGACACGCCGGGTGGCGCCGCGAACTTCTTCACAAAACCGCGGGGCGCGGGGGTTCGGGACCGGCCCTCATCGGCGCGCCAGAGGGATACCGAGTGTGCGCTTGCGCGGACCGGGCACGCCGGCCTTCCACGCACGGACGACGATCCGATAGTGGACTCCCGTGCGCAGTCCGCGGATCCTGAGCGTCGAACCTCGCGTCCTTCGAGTGGTGGCTGTGCGCGGGTGGCCCTTCCGCCACCAGCGCACGCGGTAGGTGACGTCACGCGGGGCCTGCCACGTCGTCCACCACCTGATCCGCAGACTCCGTCGGCGACTCTTGACCCGCACAGCAACGATTCCCGGGGGCGGGCGCCTGATACTGGCGGTGTTGGAGAAGAGGTCCTCGGCAACCGACGCGCCCTTCACCGCCTGAAGACGGAACTCGTAATCGTGGCCTTGCAGCAGTCCGCCGACGAGCCACGCACTTGCGGGCCTCGGGTCCCACGACCCGCCTCCAGGATTCGTCCATTGACACGTCGCGCATCCAGACGTACTCACCAGTCGCACCCGGTGGATCGACCCATGTGAGTTCTGCCGCGGTGCTGCCCTGCGTTCGGACAGTCAGCGCTGCTGGGGCACGGGGACCGTTGGGGACCTGCGGCAGGGGGCGAGGATACGGCGAGCCAACGCCCAGGGAAGCCAACGCGTCGGCCACACCTGCCGCCACCTTCACCTCGCCGGTCGCACTCAGATGTGCTGGGTCCCAGGTGTCCACGTTCTCCATCAACGGTTCCGCGGGAGCGCCAACCTCGACCCGGGAATCCGCGGTGGACAACCTCGAAGCGAGCCCCTCGAGGCCAGCGTTGTAGTCTGCGGCGCCTGCGATCCATACCTGTGGAAGCGTGGTCAGCACAACATCCACCCCGGGATCAGCGGTCCGGGCCTGCTCGACGTAGTCGGCCGCCAGAGACAGCACCTCCTGCGGCGTGGCGTAGTACCCGACCAGATCGTTGACACCAAAGGACGCGACGATCACATCCGGGTGATAGTCCCGCACGAGATCGGCGACGGCATATCCAGGTGCGGTGAACGACGATCCCCACGTGGCTGCGTGATCGGTGTCGAAACCCGGATCCACATAGTCGTACGAACCGGGGACGAAGCGCTCGAAATCGTATAGATCGGTGCGCGGCCCCACGAAATCCACCGGACTCCCGATGGTCGAAAAGTGCTGCCACAAGCGGTACCGCCACGTCCAATCCCCCGCCGAGCCCTGCATGACCGAATCGCCCGTGAGCAGCACCTTCGTGACGTCGTCAGCGGCAGCGGGTGCAGCGGTGACGGTCGACAGAACCAGCAGCGCGCCGAAACGAGACCCGGGATTCGCATGTACCCCCCTTCCCAGTGTTCCGCAGAGCGACGAGCGATGCCAGGTTGCCCCGCACCTACGGCTGGAGGCGGTCGACCCGCTTCGCGCGCCGCCCCGCCGCCCCGGTCCTGCCGGAGCGCCGGTTTGCCGGTTTTGTGAAGAAGTTCGCGCGACACGCCGGGTTGCGCCGCGAACTTCTTCACAAAACCCCGAGGCGGGGAGCGGGGCACAAAACCCCGAGGCGGGGGGCGGGGCACAAAACCCCGAGGCGGGGGGCGGGGGGCACAAAACCCCGACGGCGGGGGGTGAACCCAGGGGGGTCGAAGGGGGCCCAACCGAAAGCGGTTGAGCCCCCTTCACCATGCGCGGAGGATAGGGGATTCGAACCCCTGAGGGCGTTAACCCAACCCGCTTTCCAAGCGAGCGCCATAGGCCACTAGGCGAATCCTCCACCGACGATGGTACGGGTAGCCGCGTGTGCGTATTCTGGGAGGGACCCCCCGTGCGGCGGCATCATGCCCAACTCCCCCAGGGCCGGAAGGCAGCAAGGGTAAGCGTGCTCTGTCGGGTGCGCGGGGGGTCCCTTTCTGCCAGGACCTAGGTCCGGTTCCTGAAAACTGGCCAAGTACGCGGCCTTCCGCGCACGCATGATCTCCCCAAGCGGACGGTGTTCCTCGAGGGCCATCCACGGATCGAAGTGATCACCCTCGATCTCCCCGGGGTCCGCGAGTTCCTCGGCCTCCAGCAGACCGACGGTGACCTTCGGCGACTTCCAGACCCGGCGGCCGTCCTCGACGGGGGTCGCGTCCGGGTCGGTGTAGAACTGGGCCTGCAGGTTCCACCGCAGAGGCCCTTGCGCGATCCGCTCCCGGATGTCGCCACCCCAGTCCCGCCACGCCAACAGGTTGCGGCCGGCCCCGACCGGCTGCACATGGACATGGGCGGCGAAGGGCCCCCACGCGACCGGGGCGCAACTGTGGAAGTCGGACGTGGCGAAGCCGCTGAACGGTCGTGCCAGCTCGGCGACCTGGCGCGCCGTCTCGACCCCACCCCTGACGACTCCGTGTTTGGAGATCAGGTGACCCACCAAGGCGCTCTGTCCACGGATCGCGGGCGGCACCAACTCGGCGAAATCGCGGGAGTCCTGGAAGCCGAAAGCCGGCCGGTTGATCAGCAGGAAGTCCTGTCGGTCGGTCATACCCCCGAGCGCACCCGGACCGTCGAGTCCCCGCACCGAGAGCGCGAGGCCACGGATGTCGGGCACCGCATCCGGTTGCGGGACCATCCCACCGTTCGACATCCGGACCACGACCGGGTACTCGCCGGGCCGCCCGAACAATCCCTGTGCCGCGTAGGAAGGCAGGTCTCCCGGGACGGTCAGGGTGCCGCGTAGCGCGGCCACCTGCTTGCGGTGGAAGGCACGGCCCTTCCCCGCCTTACGGTTGATCCGGGACTGAATACCCACGATCGTCTCGGCGAATGCGGCGTGGCGTGCGTCCTCGTCGGGTGCGACGTCCTCGGTCCAATCGGTGCTGGGGGGCTTCGGCGCGGTCGGCATTCCCCCAGTGTGCGGCACAGTCGGGATATCCACACAACAATCACCGGACCCCCACGCGGACGTCGGACCGTGCGCTTAGTCTGGGGCAGTGGCCCTCGCCCTCTACCGCAAGTACCGACCCGGACGGTTCGACGACGTCATCGGGCAGGAGCACGTCACCGAGCCGCTGAAGCGCGCGATCGACTCCGACCGGGTACATCACGCGTACCTCTTCTCCGGGCCCCGCGGATGCGGCAAGACCTCCAGTGCGCGGATCCTCGCTCGATCGCTGAACTGTGAGAAGGGTCCGACGTCGCAACCGTGCGAGGAGTGCGATTCCTGCGTGGCTCTGGCGCCGAACGGTCCGGGAAGCCTCGACGTCATCGAGATGGATGCCGCCACCCACGGCCTGGTGGATGACGCACGCGAACTGCGCGAGCGGGCGATGTTCGTGCCTGCCAACAGCCGCTACAAGATCTACATCATCGACGAGGCCCACCAGCTCGGCCCGGGCGCCGCCAACGCGTTGCTGAAGCTGATCGAGGAACCTCCCGAGCACGTACGATTCGTCTTCGCAACGACCGAACCCGACAAGATCATCGGGACCATCCGTTCGCGTACCCACCACTACGCGTTCCGCCTCGTGCCGGTGCGGACTCTTGCCACACATCTGGCATCCGTGTGCGATTCCGAAGGCGTGCCCGCCGAGCCGGCTGCACTGGCCCTGGTGGCGCGCGCCGGCGAGGGATCCGTGCGTGATGCGATGTCCATCCTCGGCCAGTTGGTTTCCGGTACAGGGCCGGAGGGCCTGACCTACGACGCCGCCGTCCAGCAGTTGGGGGTGACCGACTCCGCGCTCCTCGACGACGTCACTGCGGCCATCGCCGCCGGCGACGTATCTCGCCTGTTCGTCCGCATCGGCGACGTGGTCGACTCCGGACACGACCCTCGCCGTTTCGTGACAGACCTGCTCGAACGCTTCCGCGACCTGCTCGTGCTGCAGGTGCTCGGGGTGGACAAGGCCGCGCAGTTGGTGGATCTGCCCGAGGACCGGCTTCCCGAACTCGCCGAGATGGCACAGGGCTTCGGCCGGGCCGAACTCAACCGGATCGCCGACGCCCTGTCGGACGCGCTCTCGGAGTTGCGTGGTGCCACCGCACCACGACTGCACCTGGAGTTGCTCATGTCGGAGGTCTGTCTGCCGACTGGCGACGGCGACGCGCTGGACCTTCTGGCCCGGCTCGACCGGCTGGAGCGCAGGCTGGACACGGTGGCGGGCCGAGCGGCGGCCGGCGCCCCGGTTGCACAGGCACCCCCGACCGCCCAGACGCCCACGCCGAGCCCGGCGGCCGAGACCCCGCCCCCGGCGACCAAGACCCCTCGTCGGTCGCCTGCCGCGGAGCCCGCCCGTGCGACGCCCACTGCGGATAGACAGGACGCAGCGCCTCGACCACCGGGGCCGCCACCGGCACCAGCGGCGCGCGACTCCAGACCAGTGGCCAGAGCGCCGGGTCCCCCACCGGCTCCATCGGTGGCGGCACCGCCGGCCAAGCCGACACCCGCCACGCCGGCGAAACCGGCCGCTGCGAACACCGACGTGCCCCTCGACAAGGTGATCGCGCTGTGGCCCCGGGTGCTCGATCGAGTCCGTGAGAACAGTCGAGTGGCCTGGCTGCTGGTACGCGACTGCCAGCCGGTCTCCGTGTCGAACTCGATCCTCGCCCTCACACAGTCCAACGGCGGAGCGGTCGCGGCCTTCACCCAGGGTGGGCACGCGGAGCGCGTACGGCAGGCGATCCTGGACGAGATGAAACTGGACCTCACCGTCGAGATGACGCTCGGCGGGGATGCGGTCGCGCAGCCCACCACCCCCGAGCCGGTACCTGTGATCGCAGAAGCCGACGACGCTCCGTCTGAAGACGACGAGTCGGTCGAGGCCACCGCCGAGTCCGGCCTCGAGTTGTTGCAGCGCGAACTCGGCGGCCGCAAGATCGCAGAGTTCGACACCGAGTAGGCGCCGTGTATCAGACTTCGTACGAAGTGGTCCTTCAGGATCTGATCGACAATCTTGTGCGATTGCCCGCAGTCGGGCCCAAGGGTGCCCAGCGCATCGCCTACTACCTGTTGGAGGCGGATCGCGACGACGTGGAGCAACTCGCGACCGCGCTGCTGGCCGTCAAGGACCAGCTCACCGTCTGCGAGGTGTGCTTCAACACCGCACAAGGTGAGCAGTGCAGGATCTGCCGCGACGACTCCCGTGACCCCCACGTGTTGTGCGTCGTCGAGGAGCCCAAGGACGTGATCGCCATCGAGCGGACTCGCGAGTACACCGGGCGGTACCACGTCCTCGGGGGGGTGCTGGATCCGATGCGCGGGATAGGTCCGGATCAGTTGCATATCCGGGAACTCTTCGCACGACTGGCCGACGGGGCGGTGCAGGAGGTCATCCTGGCCACCGATCCGAACACGGAGGGTGAGGCCACAGCTGCCTATCTCGGACGCCAGTTGGCCACGATCGGGGTGTCCGTGACACGGTTGGCAAGTGGCCTTCCGATGGGCGGGGACCTCGAATTGGCCGACGAGGTGACACTCGGACGAGCATTCGTCGGACGCAGGAGGATTGATGAGTGAACTACCCGGTGACGAGGTCTCCGTCACCGCGCCCCCACCCCGGAGGACGCGACCGCCCACGAACTCAGCGACGAGATGGCTCTGATCGTCCGCGACTTCGTCCGGTCCGTGGAGCAGGTCGCCGCCGGTGGACTGGGTGACACCGCGATCTCCCTGCTGCTGATCCAGACGTCGCAACTGGCCGCGCACGGTGCTCGGCTGGGCGCACTCACCGACGTCGTCCCGGAGGGCCGATACGAGCCGGACAACGGCCGCGAGCCCGAGGTGGACGATCTGCGTCTGAGCCTCGCCGAGGTGTTCGCGCACGCCGACAACTACCACACCGTCGATGACCCGTACTTCCCGATGCCGGAGGTCGTGGAGTCGTCGTTGTCCGACGACTTGTCGAGCATCGTGACCGACCTGCTTGCACGGACTCGGGCACTACGCCGCGGGCAGGTCGATCGAGGCACTGTGGTGGTGGCAGTACGCCTATCTGTCGTCGTGGGGCGAGGACGTGCTCAACGCCCAGGCGGCGCTGCGTTCGATGATCTCCCACCTGCGTCTGGATCTGGAGACCCAGACGACCTGAGTTCCAGCGCCGTGAGGAACTCCACCGCCACGGCGACGTACCACGGGGTCTCGGACCGGCCGTGGAAACCGACGTGACCACCGTGCTCGGTGAGGAGCAGGCGTGTTGTGGGCAACGCCGCCCAGTCGACCGATCGGTACGGGCCCAGCGGGATCATCGGGTCGTCCTCGGCGTGCACCACCAACAGTGGGTCCCGCACATCGGCCAGGAAACGGATGCCGGAGTTGACGCGGTAATACTCCGCGGCGTCACGCCAGCCGTTGCGCGGAGCAGTGATGGCATTGTCGAAATCGACGATCGTCCTCGCCGCCAGGATCGCCGCGCGTTCCTCAGGGGTGTAGCGGGCGGCCGGGCGCAGTGATTCGGCTCGCAACTTGCGCAGCAGGAACCTCTCGTAGAGCCCACCCGCCATGTGATGCAGGTGTTCGGCGCCCACTGCGAGATCCAGCGGGGCGGACACCGCGACCCCTGCGACGACGCCCGGGCTGTGCTCGCCGAGCAGTTTGATCGCGACGTTGGCGCCCAACGAGAAGCCGACCACCGCGCTGGGACGGCCCAGTGCGTCGATCACCGCGCGCACGTCCTCGGTGCGACCAGCGTGGTAGTTGTACGACGACACCTCACCGGATCCACCTGCACCTCGCAGGTCCACCCTCACCACGGCGAAGCCGGCGGCCAGCAGACCAGCAGTCGTGTGCCGGACGTAGTCCGACTCAGCGGTACCACCGAGCCCGTGGATCACCAGAACCTGTGGTCGGTCGGGGTCGCCGGCGTGCTGCTGCACGACGAGGCGGTCCCCGCTACCGTCGGGAAGTTCCACCAGGACCTCACGCGCCGGCGGAAGGTCGACCCGTTGCGGACGCACGCGGCTGCGCACCGTCTGCAGGTGAGGATTGGCCCACCCGCGACGGGGTACGAAGTCCTCCATCGGCACAGGGTAGCCCGGCGCCCGGGCGGCCTCGCGCCGCGCGGGCCGAAGCAGAGTTTTCCACCCGCATCGAACACACGTAGGCTGGGAGGACAAGGAGGCACTCGTGTCAGCAGCGATTTTCTGGCTCATCGCAGCAGTAGTGTTCGGGATCCTCGAGGTCATGAGCCTCGATTTCGTTCT
The DNA here is from genome assembly GCA_963769435.1 of uncultured Actinomycetota bacterium. Classification (GTDB taxonomy): domain Bacteria; phylum Actinomycetota; class Actinomycetes; order S36-B12; family UBA10799; genus JADKAV01. The sequence continues at coordinate 1,746,495 of CAVYLN010000002.1, read as the reverse complement.
CATCATGCTTGCGGCCGGAGCGCTTGCCGGTGCGGGGACGGCGGCGCTTGGAGCACCGTTCATCGTGCAGGCGGGCGCCGCCGGCGCGGTGGCCGTACTGGGCATCTTCGCGCTCCGGCCCATCGCGCTGCGCCACCTGAAACAGGGCCCGACGGCTCTGACCGGGGTGGATGCCCTGGTCGGGCAGCGTGTGAAGGTCATCGAAGAGGTGACCGCCGAGAGCGGCCGGGTGAAACTGGCCGGCGAGATCTGGTCGGCGCAATTGGAAGAGGCATGGGACCCGATCGCCGAGGGGTCCACCGGAACCGTCGTCGCCATCCACGGCGCAACAGCAATCATCCGTCCCTACTGAGGAGCAACCATGAATGCAGCAATCACCAGTGGCATCGTCGTACTACTCGTCCTGTTGTTCATGGTGATCGTCATCGCGAAGACGGTGAGGATCGTCCCGCAGGCGCAGTCGCAGGTCGTGGAGCGGCTCGGGCGGTACAGCCGAACGCTCAGCGCCGGTCTGCACATCCTGGTCCCCTTCGTGGACCGGGTCACCTCCAAGCTGGATCTGCGCGAACAGGTCGTCACGTTCCAGCCGCAGCCGGTGATCACCGAGGACAACCTGGTCGTCAGCATCGACTCCGTGATCTACTTCCAGGTCACCGATCCCAAGTCGGCCACCTACGAGATCCAGAACTACATCTGGGGTGTCGAGCAACTCACCGTCACGACCCTGCGCAACGTGGTCGGCAGCATGGACCTCGAGGCGACCCTCACATCGCGCGACCAGATCAACAGCCAACTGCGCGGCGTACTCGACGAGGCGACCGGCAAGTGGGGGATCCGGGTGAACCGGGTGGAGCTCAAGGCGATCGACCCGCCGCCCAGCGTCCAGGAGTCCATGGAGAAGCAGATGCGCGCCGAGCGTGACCGCCGCGCCGCGATCCTGACCGCGGAGGGCATCAAGCAGTCCCAGATCCTCACCGCGCAGGGTGAGCAGCAGGCCGCGATCCTCAAGGCGGAGGGCGAGAAGCAGTCCGCCGTGCTGCGGGCCACCGGTGAGGCCGAGGCGATCCAGAAGGTCTTCGACGCCATCCACACCGCCGACCCGGACCCGAAACTGCTCGCCTACCAGTACCTCCAGGCGCTGCCGCAGATCGCCGCCGGCGACTCGAACAAGGTATGGGTGGTACCGGCCGAGTTGACCCAGGCACTGGGCAACTTCTCCGGCGCGTTCAACGCGAAGAACGACGAACCCCAGGGCTGATCCACAGCGACACGCTCGCGCACGACCCCATGACCGATGGCCGACAGCCTCGGGCTCACGAGTCCTGCAGCGTGTACCCCTGGAAGAAGTCCCACATGAGCCGGGAGGCGTCGACCGATTGGGTCGTCTTCCCCAGCGACTGCTCGATCGCGTCCGCGATGAACGGTGATGCTCCCGGCCAGGTGTGACCGCCACCGCGCACGCGGTAGTACTCCACGTCGGCGTCGGAGGCGCAATCGGTCCATTCCCGCAGGGTCACGTCCTTGCCCACTTTCGAGGCCTGTTCCTGGGTGCAGCCGTTGTGATCCGCCCACTCCCGCATCGCCACCGGCACGGCTGGGAGAGTCACATCCTCACCCTGCGGCTGCCCTCCCCGGAACGGCACCACCTGATCCTTGGTGCCGTGGAAGTAGATGATCGGGGCCGGTGGGGTCGTCTCACACTGGGGCTCGAACACTGTCAGGGCAACCCCTCCGAAGGCGGCGAACTTGCGCTCGGGGGTGCAGGCCAGCGCGAAGGTCAGTGCCGAGCCCATCGACATCCCACTGGCGTAGGCCCGGTCGGGATCACCGCAGGGCACGGCGTCCGCAACCGCCTGCAGATACTCCGTGTCGCCGCCGGTGAAGTCCCAGCGACCGTCACGTGCCTGCGGGGCCACGACGAGGAACCTCCCTTCCTCCGAGACCTGTTCGAAACCCGTCAGCAGCAACTGTTGCTGGGCGTTCGACCCACGGCCATGGAAGGTGAACACGACCGGCGAGGGGTTGACGAAGTCGGTGGGCACATGCAGCAGGAAGGATCTGTTCCCCACACTCACTTCGCGCGTGCCCTGCGGCCCGGGGTCGCAGGGCGGCGCTGTCGAGGGAACCGTCGACGAGGCATCGGATGAACATCCGGCCAGAAGTACGGCGACGACCAGCAGCAGCACGCGAATCACCTCCCCATCCTCGCCGATCCGGGGCGTTCCCGCTGGGTCCGGGACTCCCCGAAGACGCCACCCCGCACATCTGCCTGGCCTCAGGTTCGGCAGTTCGAATGACAAGGCCGCATCCCGGCGGCGGCGAACGGGCGACATGTGCTTGCCTATACCCATGTCCAACCTCGCGATGGCCGTCACCGGGCTGCCCTCCGGTGTGCGTCTCGCGCAGTTGCGCCGCGAGCATGTGGGCGAGCTGACCGAACTGGTGCATGCCAAGGAGCAGCACTACTTCGGGCGGTCCGAGACCAACACCCAGGAGATCCTGGGCACGCTCAGCGCGCCGGAGCTCGGGGGTCCGCGGGGTACGGCCGGCCTCTGGGAGGGCGATCGACTCGTGGCAGCCCTGCTCGCCTTCAACGGCCTCCAGCACGAGCGGGGGTTGTACCTCGACCTGTTCATCGGCGAGTCCGCCTCAGACCGGGAGCTTCTGGCGGCCCGCCTGATCGAGGCGGGTGAACGCTACGGCGCAACTCTGAGCGCCCCTTCCGGAGCGCAGGTGAAGGTGGAGAGTTTCGCCGGGGATGAGCAGACCGAGGCGGTCCTCGCCGAACGCGACTACGAACGCCACCGCGTCTACTTGCGCATGCGGATCGACTTCACCGGCCCGGTGCCAACACCTCGGCCACCTGGCGGTCTGCAGGTACGACAGATGCACGACGATCGGTGGCCCGAGGTCCACGACGTGGTCACGCAGTCGTTCCAGGACCACTACGATTCCCACCCGCTGCCCCTGGACATGTTCCGACAGGCCAATATCAACGAGACCACGGACTTCGGCCGGTGGAGCCTGGTCTACGACGCGAACACGTGCATCGGCGTCTGCATCGCCAGCCGCCGGTTCGAACCGGCCGGCTTGGGATACGTGGAAACTCTGGGCGTCCTTCGCGAGTACCGCGGGCGGGGGATCGGCCGCTTCCTGCTGCTCGACTCGTTCGCGCGCGATGCGGCCGCGGGCATGTCCGGGTCCTCGCTGCACTGCGATGCGACCAACCCGACCGGAGCGACGGCGCTCTACCAGAGCGTGGGAATGCACCCCGACCACGAATACATCGCGTGGCGAAGGCCGTTGAACACGGGGGGTCGGTTTGCTACCGGCAGCGGGCATTGACAAGAATGCACAGGTGAGCCAAGCCCGCGATCCCCAGGTGGACATGCAACTTCGCAGCGTCGTGGACGGCCTGGTCAACCACACCGGGGGTGCGTTCTCCCGGGAGCGCCTCACCACTCTGGTCGACAAGCTCTACGACGAGATGTCAGCCACCGCCACCATCCAGACCTTCGTCCCGGTCCTGGTCGGGCGGGCCGCCCTGACTCAGGTCCGCGCCGAGCAGATCCAGGCCGGGGAGGTCCTCAAGACCATGCCGGAGGTGCTGATCGTCTGCCAGGCGAACGCTGGCCGGTCGCAGGCCGCTGCAGCCCTCTTCCGCTACTACGCCCCCGGCCTGCTGTATGTCGTTTCGGCAGGGGTGTCCCCGCTCGGCCACGTGCTGGAGGAGGTGACCAACGGCCTTGCCGGACATGGGGTCTACTTGACCGACATCCCGAAGAAGTACACCCAGGAGATGCTCGATGTCGCCGACCACCTGATCATCGTGGGCGAGGTCCAAGAGGAATTGCCGGCTCGCGGCGAGCAGGACCGCCACCACTGGGCCGACATCCCGCAGATCGAGGACGTCCGGTTCGCAGATGTGCCGCAGGTCCTGATCGATATCGACCAGCGGGTGCGGTCGACGCTTGCCGAATGGATGCCGGACCTCGAACTGGGCGATCCCGTGATGTCCCGCGCCCCGGACCCGGCCTGAGGTCTACTGCTCGCGGGCTCGCGTCGGCACCCAGTCGAACGTCCGCGTGACCGCCTGCTGCCACCGGTCGAACAGCCACTCGCGATCCCCGGGGGACATCGTCGGTTCCCAGCGCTTGCCCTCGGCCCAGTTGGCGCGGATCTCCGCCTCGCCGTTCCAGTAGCCCACGGCCAGCCCAGCGGCGTACGCGGCCCCGAGGGCGGTTGTCTCGATAGTGCGCGGCCGGATCACCGGAACCCCGAGGATGTCCGCCTGGAACTGCATCAGGAGTTCGTTGACGACCATGCCGCCATCGACCTTGAGCGTGGTCAGAGCCACCCCACTGTCCGCCTGCATCGCCTCGATCACCTCGCGGGACTGGAATGCGGCGGCCTCGAGCGCCGCCCGCGCGATGTGACCCTTGTTGATGAACCGGGTCAGACCCACGATCACCCCACGTGCGTCACCGCGCCAGTAGGGCGCGAACAGGCCGCTGAACGCGGGCACGAAATAGCAGTCCCCGTTGTCGTCCACCGACGTCGCCAACGGTTCGATCTCGGAGGCCTGCGAGATCATGCCCAGGTTGTCCCGCAGCCACTGGATCAAGCTGCCGGTCATGGCGATCGAGCCCTCCAGGGCGTACACCGCGGGCGCATCCCCGATCTTGTAGCAGACAGTGGTCAGCAGCCCGTTGGTGCTGAGCACCTTCTCGGTGCCGGTGTTGAGCAGTAGGAAGTTGCCCGTGCCGTAGGTGTTCTTCGCCTCGCCGGGGCTCAGGCAGGCCTGGCCGAACGTGGCAGCCTGCTGATCGCCGAGGATCCCTGCGATCGGAACACCGCGCATTGACGCCGGGCTGAGCACCTCGCCGAACACCTCCGACGAACTGCGGATCTGCGGCAGCATGCTCATCGGCACCCCGACCGCCGCTGCGAGGTCGCTGTCCCACTGCAGGGTGTCCAGGTCCATGAGCAGCGTCCGGGAGGCATTCGTCGGGTCGGTCGCGTGGACCTGTCCGTTCGTCATGTTCCACAGCAGCCAGGTGTCGATCGTCCCCATCAGCAGTTCACCCACCTCGGCCTGGGCCCGTGCACCAGGCACGTTGTCCAGGATCCACCGGACCTTCGGCCCGCAGAAGTACGTGGCGAGCGGCAGGCCGGTGACCTCCCGGAACCGCTGTTCGCCGACCGTGTCGGCCAGATCGTCGCAGATCGCCTGAGTCCGGGTGTCCTGCCAAACGATCGCGTTGTAGACCGGCACGCCGGTGGTCTTGTTCCACACGACGGTCGTCTCGCGCTGCTGGGTGATGCCCACGGCGCGGATGTCCGACAGCGACAGGTTCGACTTCGCCAGCGCAGCGCCCATCACCTCACGGGTGTTGCGCCAGATCTCCAAGGGGTCGTGCTCCACCCAGCCCGCCTTGGGGAAGATCTGCGAATGCTCCTGCTGGTCCATCGCCAGTGGGATCCCGGCCTGGTCGAAGATGATCGCGCGGGTGGACGTGGTGCCTTGATCGATCGACATGACCGTCATCGCATGAACCTCCAGAGACCGGAATGTGGCACAACCCTAAACGGTGCGGCACCCCTGAGGCCTTTTCGGGACAATTCACCAGCCGCCTCCCGCACATCGTTTGCGCCTCCAACTTCACGCAACCCGTCGGCCTCTCGCGCGAAGATGGAGGGGATCAAGGTGACCAACCCGGCATTTCAGGCGGCATTCCCTCCAACTCTCCGCAGACGGCAGCAGTGCCGTTCACCCATCCGCGGGAGGTTGGAGGCGATCGGCCGCCCATCGAGGGGTTCCGCCGTGACACACCCCGGGGTTAGGTTTGACGGGCCATCCACCGCGGGAGAGGAACCACCATGCGATACCCGGAAGGCCTGTTCGGTTGGGTCGACGTGATGACCCGTGACCCACAACGGGCGATCGAGTTCTACGAGGGGTTGTTCGGTTGGACCCATGTCGACATGCCGACCCCGATGGGACCCCCGTACACCCAGTTCTTCAAGGACGGCCAGTTGGTGGCCGGCCTCAGCCCGATGATGCCCGGCGTCCCGGACCAGATCGGCGCCTTCTGGAGCTCGTACATCATCGTCGAGGATGCGGACGCCACCCTGGCCAAGGTCACGCAGGCCGGTGGTACCACATCGATGCCGGCCATGGACGTGATGGACCAGGGCCGGATGGCCATGTGCATGGATCCCTCGGGTGCGCCCGTGGGACTGTGGCAACCCGGCTGCCCACCAAGGTGCCGACCTGTTCAACGCCCCGGGTTCGCTGACCTGGAACGAGTTGCAGAGCCGGGACATCGACGCGGCGCTGCCCTTCTACGAGAAGGTCTTCGGCTGGGAGTGGGTGGACGGACCCGATTCGGGCTACAAGGTTGCCAACCTCAACACCAAGACCGAGGAGGACAAGTCGAACGCAGGGGCCATGGCCATGCCGGAGGGTGTCCCGGCGGAGGCTCCCAGTTACTGGGCGGTGTACTTCGCGGTCGACGACTGCGACACCGCCATGGCGGCCGCCGAGCAGTTCGGTGGCCAGGTCTTCCTGCCCGCGATGCAGATGGGACCCGGGCGGTTCGGTGGTCTCATCGACCCAACGGGCGGCATGTTCATGGTGGGTTCGTTCGGCGGCTGAGCCACCTGCCGATACCGTCGTCTCATGTTGCTCACTCCGGGGATGTTCGGCTGGATCGACACGTTCACCTCCGACACCGACCGTGCCCGGCACTTCTACGAGGGCCTGTTCGGGTGGGAGACCTACGACCGTACGGACAGCATGGGAGCGCACTACCTGCAGTTCTTCCTCGACGGTCAGCTCGTGGCGGGCCTGAGCAAGATGCCGCCGGAGATGGCCGCCGAGGGCCTGCTGCCGCAGTGGGTCTCCTACGTCATGGTCGACGACGCGGACGCGGTGTGCCAGAAGGTGCGCGACGCCGGCGGCCAGGTCATGCTCTCCCCGATGGACGTGACCGACCAGGGTCGCCTGGCGAACGTGATGGACCCCACCGGCGGCATGTTCGGGGTGTGGCAGCCGTACAGCCATCAGGGCGCCGACGTGTTCAACGTGCCGGGCTCGTTGAGCTGGAACGAACTGCAGACGCGCGACCTGGCATCGGCGCTGCCCTTCTACGAGGCCGTCTTCGGGTGGCAGTGGCACGACGGGGCCATTCCGGGGTACAAGGTGGCGGCCCTGCCGGACAAGCCCGGTGACGACAAGTGGAATGCCGGCGCGGAGGACATGCCGGCGAACGTGCCCGAGGAGATCCCCGCGGTCTGGCAGGTCTACTTCGCGGTCAACGACGTGGTCGGCACCGTCGAGGACGCCCTGGCACTCGGTGGGAAGGTCTTCGTGCAACCGCGGCCGAGCGCGACCAGTACCGTCGCTGGGATCCTCGACCCGAACGGCGGCCGCTTCATGGTGATCGCGCCGGGCTGATCGCCCCAGGGTCGCTGCAGAGGCGGCGCACGTGAAGGTCACGTTCACGACGTGTGAAACCTTCGCCAACGCCATTGACGTCCACTGGATCCCGGCAAGGATTCAGACATGGGCACCCTGCGCAGCACCGCCGCATCGGTGGTGGCGGCATCGGCAGTGCTGCTCACGGGCCAGCCGGGCGTCGCCGCCGCCGATACGGCGATCACGTCGCAAGGCCCGCAGCAGGGATTCCGCGCGGCCGCCGATATCGCCGCCGACATCTACCGCGAGAAGCGGCGCGCCATACTGGGCCGGTATCGGGAGGCCAGCCGCGCCGCCCAGGAGACCCTGGGGACGGACATGCTGCAGGTCGGCACTGCTGCCCAGCGCCGCACCGCCTGGGAGGAGTACAAAGCGGCCACCCAGACATCGCGTGAACAGGCGCAGGACCAGATGCGGCGGGCCCGCCAGGAGTTCCGGACGACCGTGGCTCAGGCGCGCCGGCAGTTCGGGGTGGAGTCCACGATCACTGCAGCCTCCGGTCTGGTCGACGGACCGCTCTGGAGTCAGCGGGAGGCGGCAGGCGCCTAGGTACAGGATCGGGCAAAGCCGCTTGCGGTCGCGGGCGCGGCACCTGCACTCTTGCCCACATGAGCGAACCCGCCGTCCTGCTCGCGGCGTACGACGATGAACTGCGCACCGATGCTGAGACACCGGGTGCCCTGCAGGTGACGCAGCTGGGGCCGCTGCGGGTGGCGACGTACCCGGCAGGACAGGGTTTCGTCACGTACCGCGACCTGACAGGCGGGGATGTCGGTGAGTTGGTGGCGGAGGTCGTCGACCATTGCCGGACAGACCCGGAGATCAGCTCGATCGAGTGGAAGACCCGCGGCCATGACCACACTCCGGGACTTCCGGAAGCGCTGACCGACCATGGGTTCACTGCCGGCGAACCCGAGGCGATCATGATCGGACCAGCGCGTCTGCTGGCCGTCCACGTCGGCCTTCCAGCCACAGTGACACTGCGCCGGATTCGCGAGCACGCCGACGTTCTGACCATGTCCGCGATGCTCGACGAGGTGTTCGGCGACTCCACCGCCATGGACTCGGTCGCGGTGATCCAGCAGAGGTTGGACGCCGGAGGACGGCATCGAATTGTGGGTCGCCGAGGCCGATCGGCAGGTCATCGGAGCCGGTCGTCTGGAACCGGTTCCCGGCACACGGTTCGCCGGCTTCTGGGGTGGCGCGGTGCGGCCCGAATGGCGGGGGCAAGGGATCTACCGCGCATTGACCTCGGCCCGCGCACGCTCTGCCCTAGCACTGGGCAAGACGTTGGTCCACAGCGATTCATCCGAATACTCCCGTCCGATCCTCGAACGTGCCGGACTGGTGAAGGTGTCGACCACCACGGCCTACCACTTGCAGTTGGCAGCCTCAGCAGGGTGAGGTGGCTGCCGCGAGGAGGTCGCTGACGACCCGGCCGATCTCGTCGGTCTCCAGCAGGAACCCGTCATGGCCGAACGGCGACTCCACCACGTCGAGTTCCACGCCGAGCTCATCGGCGATCTGCTGCTGCAGGTAGATCGGGTACAGCCGGTCGGACGGGATCCCGACCACCCGCGTCGGAACCTCCACCCTGCGCAGAACGTCGGGGCCGCGTCCGCGGTAGACGTCATGCAGGCTCATGGCGTCCGACAAGCACACGTAGGTGCCGGGATCGAAGCGGCGGCCCAGTTTGTCCGCCTGATGGTCCAGGTACGACTGCACGGCGAAACGTCCGTCGGCCAGCGCATTCTCGCCGAGTTGATGGTCCCGGCCGAAACGTCCGGCCAGTTCGCGCTCGGTGCGATACGTGAGGTGTGCGATGCGGCGGGCGATCCCCATGCCGGTCAAGCGGTGCCGGCCCACGGTGGTAGTCCCCGCCGTTCCAGTCCGGATCCGCCCGGATCGCGTCGATCTGGATGTTCTGGGTGGCGATCTGATCCGCGGTGGCGCACGCGCTGGTCGCCATCACCAGCGCCGACCCGACCCGCTCAGGGTGCTCGACGATCCATTCCAGAGTCCGCATGCCGCCCATCGAGCCGCCCATGACCGCGGTGAACCGCTCGATCCCGAGTGCGTTCGCGAGCCCGACCTCCACCGCCACCTGGTCACGGATGGTGATGCGCGGCCAGCGGGATCCGAACGCACGCCCGTCGGGTGCGGTCGAGGAGGGTCCGGTCGTCCCCTGGCAACCCCCCAGCACGTTGGAGGACAGGACGAACCAGCGATCGGTGTCGATCGCCTTGCCCGGGCCGATGAGCGCATCCCACCATCCCGCGGTCACCTGTCCGGGCCCGGGCGGACCCGCGGCGTGGGCATCACCGGTCAACGCGTGCTGCACCAGCACGGCATTGTTCCCGTCGTAGGTACCCCAGGTTTCGTACGCGACGCGCACCTCCGGCAGATGGCCGCCGAGTTCGAGATCCATCGGTCCCAGGTCGACGAAGCGCCGCCCTGCGACCGGATCCCCCTCACACCATCCGCCGGAGGTGCTCATCGTCAGGCCTCTTTCGCGGCCCGGAAACCGGCGTCGAGGTCGGCCAGGATGTCGTTGATGTTCTCCAGGCCGACGGCCAGGCGCACCAGGCCCGGGGTTACCCCGGCAACGAGTTGCTCCTCCGGGGTCAGTTGGGAATGTGTCGTGGAGGCGGGGTGGATGACCAGCGATCGGACATCACCGATGTTGGCCACATGGCTGTGCAACTCCAGTCCCTCCACGAACCGGCGTGCCTGCCTCCACACCGCCCGCGATCTCGAAGGACAGCACCGCTCCGGTGCCCTTCGGTGCGTACTTGCCCGCGAGTGCGTGCCACGGACTGGACTCCAGTCCCGCGTAGTTGACCGACTCCACCTCGTCGCGGGTCGTCAACCACTGCGCCACCGCCTGTGCGTTCTGCACGTGCCGCTCGATCCGCAGGCTCAGCGTCTCCAGCCCCTGCGAGAGCAGCCATGCGTTGAACGGGGCCACGGCTGAGCCGAGGTCGCGCAGCAACTGCACACGGGCCTTGAGGATGAAGGAGAGGTTGGCGCCGAACTGCGAGCCGACACCGAGGTCACGGGCGTACACGAGGCCGTGGTAGCTCGGGTCCGGCTCGTTGTAGTTGGGGAACCGCTCGGGGTACTGGGCGTAGTCGAACGTGCCCCCATCGACGATCACACCGGCAACGGCCGTGCCGTGTCCACCGATGTACTTGGTGGCCGAGTGGATGACGATGTCGGCGCCCCACTTCAACGGTTGGATCAGGTAGGGGGTGGCCACCGTGTTGTCCACGATCAGCGGCGCGCCGAACTCGTGCGCGACTGCGGCCACCGCCTCGATGTCCAGGATGTCGTTCTTCGGGTTGGAGATGGTCTCTCCGAAGAACGCCTTGGTGTTGGGCCTGATGGCGGCTCGCCATGAGTCGATGTCGTCGGGATCCTCCACGAACGACACCTCGATCCCCAACTTGGGCAAGGTGTAGTGGAACAGGTTGTACGTCCCGCCGTACAGTCGCGGGCTGGACACGACGTGGTCACCGGCCTCTGCGACGTTCAGGATCGCCAGCGTCTCGGCGGCCTGCCCGCTGGAGACCAGCAGGGCTCCGACGCCGCCCTCGAGAGCGGCGAGGCGCTCCTCGACCGTCGCCTGGGTGGGGTTCATGATGCGGGTGTAGATGTTGCCGAGTTCCTTGAGGGCGAACAGGTCTGCGGCGTGCGCGGTGTCGTTGAAGGTGTAGCTGGTGGTCTGGTAGATCGGCAGGGCCCGTGCGTTGGTCGTCTCGTCGGGGGTCTGTCCTGCGTGGATCTGCTTGGTTTCGAAGGACCAGGCGTCGCTCATGGGGTTTCCTTTTCTCTGCTGTGGGGTCGGTGCCGGTAGGTCAGCCCGGGTGCTTGACGCACCGAAAAGAAAAGCCCCGGACTCTTCGCCGGGGAACGTGTGGAACGTTGCTCAGGCCCCGACGATGGACATCATTCGGCAACACATAAGCATTCGCTGCGAACTCATCGTCGTGAACCTCCTTCCACGTTGAGACAGAAGTTTGACACAGCCTCGGGGGGCTGTCTAACCGGGGTGGGGTATGTGATCAGTCATCGCCGATCCCCAGGCCTTCATGGGTCCGGGCGAGTTCCTCGTACAGCGCACGGATGCGGCGATGCGCCTCGTCACCCTTGATCTTGCCCGCGGTCTCGAGACCGCAGACGTAGGCGACGCGCTGCGCGAACTCCTGGAGGTTCGAGTCGAACGCCAGGTTCTCCGGGGTGAACTCTCCCTGGTATCGAGCCCGCGGAGTCAGCAGCTCATCCCTGGTCGGGACATCACGCGGTGCAGCGGGTTCCGGGGTGTCGGGCACGTGTTCCTCCGGTGTCGGGGGATGGCGCAGCGGCCACCCGAACCAATCGAACAGACCCATGACTCTCCCGCAGGACTCAACACTGAGTCAAACGTACGGGCTGCGGACCGTTCGGGCTACGCCAACACATCCTGGGTTTTGGCGGGTCGCCGCCGTTCGTCGGCGGGCAGCCCCAAGGAGAAGAGCAGGCCCACCAGGATGAACCCGCTCGCCGCCAAGGTCATGACCCGGGCGGCATCGGTGTAAGCCTGCTTCGCCTCGTCGGCGGCCGGGCCGACCGACGGGTTCTTCTCCAGCGCAAGGATGTACTGCCCCGAGGTGTTCACCACCTCGTCCACGATCGACTCCCGCTGTGCGGCGGACAGGCTCGCGTCCGACTTCAGGGACGTGTTCAGACTCGTGGCGAGTGCGCTGAAAAGCAGGGCCCCGAGCATCGCACTGCCCAGCGTCGAACCCACCTGCCGGAACGTCGAAGTCATCGACGACGCGTTGCCGGACTTCGCGGGAGGCACGTCCTGCATGACCACGTTGGTCAGTTGCGCGGTGTCGAAACCCACGCCGATCCCGTAAACCATCATGGGGATCGCCAGCCACCACGCCGACCATGTGGTGCTCAACGTGAAGGCCAGGCCGATCAACCCGAGGATCTCGAGCACCATCCCCACCCGGATCAGCCGTGTGGGGCCCAACGCCCGAGCCGCCTCGCGGGCCGAACCACCTGCCAGCACGGTTCCCACACCGAGCACCGCGACCAGCGCGCCGGTGGCGATCGGGTCGTAGCCCTTCACCGCCTGCAACCACAGCGGCAGCATGAACAGGGCGCCGAACTCGCCCAACGAGACGGTGGTCGCCACCACGTTGCCGTAGCTGTACCGGCGGATCCTGAACAGGGACATGTCCATCATCACCGACCTGCCCGTGCGGCCCCGGTGGGCTTCCCACGCGACGAAGCCGGCGACTACGACCAGGCCGGTGGCGATGGCGATGGGCACCGGGGACAGGTCTCCCGCCGCTACGGTCAGCGGCCCGATCGCGATGTCGTTCAGCGCCGTCCACCAGCCGTAGGACTGCCCCTCGATCAGGCCGTAGACCACCAGCGCAAGACCGAGCGAGGACAACAGCACGCCGACCGGTTCCAGACCTTCTGCGCCGGGGTTCACCCGCGACCGCGGCACGAAACGCAGGACCAGCGCGACGCTGATCAGCCCCACCGGGATGTTGATGTAGAACGCCCAGCGCCAGGAGAAGTCCTGGGCCATCCACCCCCCGAGCAACGGGCCGAACGCGGCCATCCCGCCGAAGACCGCACCCCACAAGCCGAAGGCCGCCGCGCGCCGGTCACCGCGGAAGTGGACGTTGATCAACGCGATCGACGTCGGCAGCATCATCGCCCCACCGAAGGCCTCCACGGCTCGGGCCAGTATCAGCCAGGTGCCGCTGCTCGCCGCGCCGGCCATCAGGCTGCCGCCCAGGAACACCGCGATCCCGATCAGGAACAGCCGGCGCCGGCCGATGCGGTCGGACAACGTGCCGAACGTGATGAGGAAAGCCGCGAAGATCATCGAGTAGATCGAGGTGACCCACAGGACCTGGCTGCGGTCGATCTTCAACTCGTCCACGATCGTCGGGATCAGGACGTTGACCAGGCTGCCCTCCAGGACGATCAGCGCCACGCCGATGAGAACCGCGGTCAGGGCCCACCATGGGCGTTCGATCTCCACATCGGCCTGGTCGTGCTCCACAGTGACAGTCACACCGGACCCCTCTCGAGCACCGAAACCCTAGCGAAAGGTGTCCGCTCGTTGCGGGGCCTGACCAGAGGACGTGCGGCGGCTACACCTCGAAGAGCACTGTGATCGGGCCGTCGTTCGTGAGAGCCACGCGCATGTCAGCACCGAAACGGCCGGTCTCCACGCGCGCTCCCGCGCCACGGAGCGTGTCGACGAACCTGTCGACGAGCGGCTCCGCGACGGGTCGAGGGGCGGCCGCATCCCAGGTGGGGCGGCGGCCTTTGGCCGTGCTGGCGTACAACGTGAACTGGCTGATCACCAGCAGTGGCAGACCGAGGTCCGACGCCGACAACTCCGCGGGGCCGGCGGGCGGCACACACATCTCGGGCAGGCGATCCCGGTCGAACAGTCGGGCCCCCCACACCTTGTTCGCCAATCGGGCGGCCAACTCCGGGGTGTCACTGTGCGTAACCCCGACGAGCGCGACGAGTCCGGGACCCTCGAAGCCGCCGACCGCCTGACCGTGAATGCTGACCGATGCTCCGTCGGCCCGCTGGACCAGAGCGCGCATCAGGTACCCGGCCGGCGGACCACGCGTCCGGCGATCCTGGTCGCGGTGCCGGGCAGCGTCCGGATCTGGTCGACCGTCTGGGAGGCGAGCGCACCGGTGCCCTCCCGCAGCAGCCCAGCCGCGTCGAGGGTGGTGACGACATCGGCCATGAACGTGTTCACATCCACCTTCTCGAGCACGCGTTCCATCGTGACCCGATCGACCAGCGCGTCCATGTCGACGTCGCTGAGAACGACGTTCATATCGACCCGAGAGAGCAGTTCGGCGGTGGTCTCGGGACCCACCGCGGCGAGGAACTCGGCGGCCCGCTCCGCGCGCTGCGCCTGACGCTGCTGGAACTGTTCGTCCAGTCGGCTCAGCCACGCGTGCAGCGCCCGGATCGGTCGTGCGGTGAACTCGACGGTGGAGGCGGCCGCCGACGCCCGGTTCACCTGCTCCTCGATCTGGGCGACCAGGTCGAACAGCCTCGCTTGCAGCAGACTCCGCGATCGACACCGCCGCCCCCGGCAGCACCGCCATGAGATCCGCGAGCGTCACCACGTCGGCCGGTTGCTCGGACGCCGGTGTCTCGTCGACCAGGCGCGCCCGCGTGTAGCCCGATGCCAGTCCCGCGAGGCCGAGCCCCAGGCCGGACCACCGTTCGACCTCGTCGAAGATCGCCCCGCTGACTCCGGGTCTGTTGGCCATGACTCCATGGTGACATCGACTGCTCGCGGTCGAGGTGCCGCCTTCACATCTCCGCGCACCGGACACAGCAGCCAGGCACGACGCGTAGTTCTGAAGGAGCGCTGCGCGAATAGTGCCCGGATTGCGCAGAATGTCGGGACAGTCGTCTGTACACCGCCGCGCCCGACGACCTCCCGCGCGGGCGCGTGATGGTGCGTCCCCGCTCTACAGTTCATGCCATGTCCATCGCGCTGTCGACCGCCACCGGGCGCAAGGCACTGGCCGCCAGTGTCGTCGCGTTCGGGCATGGCGTTCTTGGACAGCACGATCGTGACCGTCGCCGCACCGCGCATCGAGGAGGACCTGGGCGGTGGGTTCGCTGGTATGCAGTGGGTGCTCGACGGCTACCTGCTCACGCTGGGCTCCTTGGTCCTGGTGGGCGGGGCACTCGGCGACCTCGTCGGGAAGCGCAAGGTGTTCATCGCCGGGACCGTCCTGTTCGCCGTTGCCAGCGCGCTGTGTGGGCTGGCTCCAACACTTCCGGCACTTGTTGTGGCACGGATGCTGCAAGGCGCGGCCGCCGCACTGCTGGTGCCGACTTCCCTGGCGCTGCTCAACGCCGTGTTCGCCGGCGACGACCGCGGACGTGCGATCGGTGCCTGGTCCGGACTGTCCGGCGTGTTCACAGCCCTCGGTCCGTTCGTTGGAGGAGCGCTGGTCGACGCGTTCCCGTTCGGCTGGCGACTGGCCTTCCTCATCAACCTGCCGCTGGCAGTGGCAGCCGTCTGGCTCAGTCGCGCAGGTGTCCCCGACCTCCCCGGCAACCGCACACCCGCGCCGCTGGTCACGCAGTTGGACATCGCGGGCGCCGCGTTGGCCACCATCGGACTGGGCCTGATCATCGGACCGCTGATCGAGATCGACCAACTCGGACTCCAGGCGTGGCTGCCGATCGGGGTGGGCATCGTGCTTCTGGCGGCCTTCACGGTGGTGCAGGTGCGTCGCACCCGGACCGGGGTACCGCCGCCGATGGTGCCAACGACGCTGTTCGCGGTGCGCTCCTTCACAGTCGCGAACCTGGTGACGTTCGTCGTCTACGGAGCACTGAGTGCCGGGATCTTCCTGGTGACCGTCTTCGTGCAGTTGGCGATGGGCTACTCCGCGCTGGCCGCGGGGGCGGCGGGGCTGCCCATCACGATCCTGCTGGCCGTGTTCTCCTCACGGGTGGGTGGCCTCGTAAGCCGCTGGGGGCCGCGCTGGTTCCTGACGCTCGGGCCGCTGGTCATGGCCCTCGGCCTGGTGTGGCTGAGTACCTTGGCACCGGGGTCCACCTACTGGGGTTCGGTACTGCCAGGCATGTTGGTCTTCGCCGCGGGTCTGGTGCTCGTCGTCGCCCCGGTGACCACGGCGGCGCTGCGAGATGTGCGGGCCGCGCAGTCGGGTGCCGCCTCCGGAGTCAACAACGCGGTGGCCAGGGTCGCTGGACTCATCGCGATCGCCGTACTTCCCGCGGCAGCCGGGATCGCGGCATCCGGCACCGGTCTGGAGCAGGGGTTCCGCAGCAGCCTTCTCATGGCCGCGGGTCTATGTGCCGTGGGTGGGATGATCGCCGCAATCGGCTTCCGCACGCAGAAGAGCGCCCCCCACGCGGTGTGAGGGGCGCTCTTGGTGACCTGGATCAGGCCAGGGCCTTGGCCTTGAGCTGCGCGAACTCCTCGTCGGAGATGGCGCCCTCGTCGTGCAGCTTCTTCGCCTGCGCGATCTGCGCCGCCGGGTCGGTGGTACCCGAGACCTGCTTGATGTACTCGGCCTGGGCCTTCTGGATCTCGGCTGCCTGGGCGGCGGACCGCTCGGCCATGCCCTTGCCGCGAACGATCAGGTAGATCAGACCCGTCAGCCACGGGATCGCCACCAACGCGATGATCCACACGGCCTTCCACCAGCCACTGAGCTCGTGGTCGCGCATGAGGTCACCGACGATGACGAAGACCAGGATCAGGTACGCCATGAAGACGAACGCGAGCAAGATGGCCTGAAAAACAGATCCGTCCATATGTGTTACTCCTACTGTTGTGGGATGCCCAATGGGGCTTGTCCGAAGTGTAGGTGACGGCCTGGTCCTCGGCCTTCACCCGTAGCAGGTGGTTCCTAGCGAATCCTCTGCAGATTCCCCCTCACATGTGAAAGGGATCCTGCACAATCGGCGCCGGAGCACCTACTCCGGGATGAACCCCGAGTCGAGTTCCCACGGACGGATCGGCGAGTTCTGGATGATCCAGGCCTGCAGTTCCTTGTCCGCGCCGGTCAGCACGAACAGGCCCACGAGGATGAACAGGATGCCGATGACCCGGCGGAACCAACCGTGCGAATCAGCGGCCCACCCCATCCTCCGCACGAACTTCTGCCCCAGCAGCGCGATGACGAGCAGGGTGCCGCACAGACCCACCACGTACGCCGCGAGCAGCAGCAATCCGTAGCCCAGGTCGGCCGGCAGGACCGTGACCACCACGTAGGCGTACAGCGGACTACAACTGGAGAACACCGGGCCGAGTGCCGCACCGGTCAGAACCTGCCCGGTGAATCCTTTGCGCTGACGGGCGTCGGCGAGTCCGGTGGTGGTGCGTGCCTGCAGCGAGAGCCTCGCGGACAGCCACTCCCAGATGCCCGGGAACAGGCTGACCAGGCCCAGCAGGATCAGCAGCGTGCCACTCAGGTACGACCAGACGTCCGGCGGGATGTCGATGAGCGCCGTGGTCGCCTTGAGCGCCAGCGTGAAGACCGCGACGGATACGCCGAGTGATGCCGTGATCACGTAGGCGCGCTTGCGGTCCGAACCCTCACCAGCCAGCGACCCGCCCACGATCACGGGCAGCATCGGCAGGACACACGGTGCCAGCGTGGTGAGTACTCCAGCTACGAACGCGCCCAGAAGGGCCAGCATCAGGTCGCCTTGCTGGCGATCTCTTCAGCGCTGAAACTGCCCGTCCACTTCTTCAATTCCTCGCCACCGGGTCCGATCAGAACGTAGGTGTGCTGTTGTGTGACCCCGTACTTCTTGCGCAGGTCGTTGGCATTGTCGTAGTCGACCTTGACGATGTTGATGTCCTCGGGGACGCCGGTCTCCTGGATCGACGCGTCGGTCGCCTGGCAGTCGGGGCACCACGCGGCGTAGAAGAACAGGACGGTGTTGCCCGATTCGAAGGCGGCCTGGTCGGCGCGGAACTTGCTCTCCGGCACGTATTGCCCGCCCTTGGCCATCGCCTCGGGCGTCTCCTCCATCGCGTCCGCGGACTTCTCCATGGCGTCCGGGGATTCCTCCATCGCGTCCGCGGACTTCTCCATGGCGTCCGGCGACTCCTCCATCGCGGAGGCGGAAGCGGTCGCTGTGGCCGCGTCATCGGAAGTGGAGCTGCAGCCAGCCAGCAGCAGAGCTGCCAGTGCGGGTGTGGCCAATGCGATCTTGTTCATATGGTCGATCCTCTCAGTCCCAGCGTGGGCATCTGCGGGAGATTCGGAGTCGAACCCGCTGCGGATTGGGCCTGGCGCCGATCTCTCCATCGTGCGACTACGTGGATATCCGGCGCTACGGTCGGAAACCTCACCACTGCCGAAGGGATCACACATGAGCGAGAACGACAACATCGAGGTCGTCGAAGAGATCGATGTGGAGGTCACCGACGAGGGTGACGTGGTGATGGAGGACACCGTGGCCGCGGTGGACACCGACACCGGGGAAGCCGTGATCGACGATGTCGTGGCCGTCGAGGCCGTCGACGGCAGCGGGTTCGTCGAGGAGACCATCACCGAGATCGACGCGGACGGGACCGCGACAGTGGTCGCCGATGTGGTGGAGGTCTTCGACGCGGAGTAGTCCGCACCAGGCCTAGGGCAGGGACCAGTCGACCGGCGGCGCTCCCTGCTCGACCAGCGCCGCGTTCGCGCGGCTGAACGGCCGCGACCCGAAGAACCCGCGATGGGCCGACAACGGACTCGGATGGACGCTGGTCAGGCAGGGGACGCCGAACTCCTCGAGACTGGGGCGCAGCGTCTGCGCGTCCCTGCCCCAGAGGATCGCGACCAACGGCTGGTCCCTCTGGGCCAGCGCGCGGATCGCGTGCTCGGTGATCGGTTCCCATCCCTTGCCCCTGTGGGACGCCGGCCGCCCGGGGGCGACGGTGAGCACCCGGTTCATGAGGACCACGCCCCGCTGCGCCCACGGCCGCAGGTCGCCGCTGGACGGAGGTGCCACGGCCAGATCGTCGACCAGTTCCTTGAAGATGTTCTGCAGGCTCGGCGGAAGCGGGCGGACGTCGGGGGCCACGGCGAAACACAGCCCGATCGCGTGTCCGGGGGTCGGATAGGGGTCCTGCCCGACGATCAGCACCTGCGCGGCGTCGAAGGGGTAGGTGAAAGCCCGCAGCACGTCGGCGCCCGGGGGTAGGTACGGGCCGGATTCGCGCAGGAAGGTTCCCATGGATCGGATCTGTGGTTCCACCGGAGCCAGGGCCCTGGCCCAACCCGGGTCGATGATCTCTGCCAGCGGCTTCATCGGGTCCCCGGTGTGGCAACCTCGACGTGCTCGTCGAGCCACTCGATCGGCTGATGGGTGACCACCACCAGCGATCTGCCGCGGCTGACCTGCTCGATGGTCCGCAGCACTGCGGCGGCCGTCGGCGGGTCCAGGTGCTCGGTGGGTTCGTCAAGCAGGAGCACGGGATGATCGGCCAGCACCGCCCGGGCCAGACCGAGTCGTTGCCGCTCGCCGCCGGACAACGTCGCCCCGTGTTGACCCACGGCCCGGTGGAGGTCCATCGACATCCCTACGGCTGCCAGCGCCTCCAGCAGCTCCTCGTCGGTGGCATCGGGCTTGGCCATGCGCAGGTTCGCCGCCACATCGGCGTCGAACACGTGCGGGGTCTGTGGGGTCCACAGCACCCGGTCCCGGATCGCCTCACCGGGGATGTCCGAGAGCCGGGCACCGCCGAGTCGCACGTCGCCTGAGTAGCCGAGGAAGCCGGCGAGCACGTTGAGCACCGTCGACTTCCCGGAGCCCGACTGCCCGACCAGGCCGACGCGCCGGCCCTCGGGCACCTCGAGATCCACGCCGGCCACGGCGACCGGGCCAGTGGGGTAGGAGGCCGACAACCCATGGGCCGCCACTTGCGATCCGCGCGGGGTGGCTGCCTCCTCCGGCTGCTCCACCGGTGCCTGCGCATCCAGGATCTCCACCAGTCGCCCGGCAGCTGTACGCACCCGGATCGCGGCCAGCGCCGCCGGCGCCAGGACCGCCACGGACTCGTACGCCGCCAGCGGCAGCAGTACCACGACCGCCAGGTTGACTCCCCACAGATCACCCGACCTGACCGCGGGAACCGCCACCAGGATCATGCCGATCACGGCGGCTCCCTGCACCAGGATGCTCAGGGCCGCGGACAGTGCGGATCCGGCCGCGGTCCGCCGCATCGCCCGCGTCAGTCGGGCGTCCACATCTTCGATCCGCCGCCCGTACTGGTCGTCGGCGCCCAGGACCATCAACTCAGGGCCGGCGTGCAGGGCGGTCAGCACCTCGGACGACAGTTCGGCCTGCAGAGGGGCTTGTGCCGCCTGTCCCCGGCCCGACGACCAGATGATCAAGGCCGGCACGGCGATCCCACCGAGCAGAAGACAGACGGCCAGGATCACACCGCTGACCGGCAGCAGCCAGGCGGTCAGGATCACGGACCCGGTACCCACCAGGATCGCCGAGAACACCGGCAGCATGACCCGCAGGCTGAGGTCCGACATGGTCTCGACGTCGTCGACCATCCGCCGCAGCAGGTCGCCGCGTTTGAACGCCGGCAGACCGGCGGGTGCCAGCGGGATGAGCCGTTCGTACAGCGCCACCCGTAGGTCCACCAGCGAACGGAAGGCCGCCTGGTGGCTCACGAGGCGTTCGGCGTAACGGAACACCCCGCGGCCGATGCCGAAGGCCCGCACACTGACCACCGCGACCTGCAGGAACAGGATCGGCGGCTGCTCCCAGGCCCGCGAGATCAGCCACGCGCTGGTGGCCATCAGTCCTACCGACGAACCCAGCGCCAGCGCACCCAGCACGGCGGCCCACCACAGCCGGCCGGTCGCCGGGCGGTAGATCTCCCGCAGGCGCTTGACGGCGGGGTCGCGCAGGATCATACGACCACCCCGATCTGGATCGTATGGTCGGCGAGCTGGTTGATGGCACTGCGGTGACCGACGACGACGACCGTCGCCTCGACGCCTGCCAGAACGTCGATGATCGCCCGCTCGGACTCCGGATCGACCCCGGCGGTGGGTTCGTCCAGCATCAGCACCCGGGCACGCCGCAGCAAGCGCGCGGGAAAGGGCGATGCGGCGGGCCTGCCCGACCGACACCGGGCGTCCCCCTTCGCCGATGACGGTGTCGAGGCCCTCGGGCAGAGCGTCCACCCATGCGGCCAGACGGGTCTGTTCCAGCACCGGACGGACGTCGATGTCCTGACCCATCGTGAGGTTCTCCCGGAGGGTCGTCGGCAACAGTTGCGGGCTCTGCGGAACCCAGGCGATGTGCGCCCACCACTGCCGGACGTCCACGTCGGCGAGATCCTGGCCACCGATCAGGATCCGGCCGCGACTCGGTCTCAGGAAGCCCAGAAGGGCGTTGAGCACGGTCGTCTTGCCCACTCCGGAGGGACCGTTGATCACCGTGATCCGTCCGGCGGGGATCTCCGCGGTCAGTCCACTCACCACCGGTTCGTCGGAGTACCCGAGGCTGACGTCGTCGAGGCGCAGGTCGGCCTCTGGTGTCACCAGATCCTCGGTCCCGGTCGCCGGCGGTTCTTCGCTCATGATGCTGAAGACCCGGTCCGCGGCCTCAGCCCCCTCGGCCGCGGCATGGAAGTGCTGACCGACCATCCGCAGCGGCAGGTACACCTCCGGCGCGAGGATCAGCACGGTCAGACCCGCCATCAGGGTCATGTTGCCCTCCACGAGCCTGACCCCGATGGACACCGCGATCAGCGCAACGGACAACGTCGACAGCAGTTCGAGGACCAGTGCCGACAGGAACGTGATCCGCAGGACTCCCATCGTGGAGCGCCGGTGTTCCTCGCCCACCTCCCGGATCTGCCCGACCTGGTGCTGCGCGCGATTGAACGCCTTGAGTGTCGGCAGACCCTCGACGACGTCGAGGAAGTGGTTGCCCAGCACGGAAAGCCAGCGCCACTGACGATCCACGCGGGCCTGGCTGACCCAGCCGACCAGGATCATGAAGACCGGGATCAGCGGTACCGTGAGCGCCACGATCACCGCGGCCAGCACGTCCTCGGTGAGGATCGCGGTTCCCACGATCAGGGGCACCACCACCGCCAGGACCAGTTGCGGGAGGTACCGCGCGTAGTACGGCTCGAGGCCCCCGATGCCGCGCACCAGCAACTGCGCGAGTTCCCCCGTGCGACGCCCGGCCAGCCAGGCCGGACCGAGGCTCATCATGTGCTTCCAGGCCGCCATCCGCAGTTCGCTCATCGCGGTGGCCGCGGTGCGGTGGGCCAGCCACTCAGCCACGAACGCGGTCAGCGCCCGCGCGGCGATGACCACGCCGAGTTGCACCACGGTGGGCATGACCGACGGCAGGTCGGCGCCTTCGGTGAACACCCGGACGATGACACCGGCCAGCAGGAACGCCTGCGCGACGATCAGCAGCGCCTGGATCGCCTGCACGAACACGCTGGCGATCAGGAACGTGCGGGTGGAACGCGCGTACTTGAGCAGACGCCGGTCGAATCCACGCACGGCTCAAGCGTAGGTGTGCCGTCGTCGGGTCGTGGAGACGGTCGACGGCCAACCTCGGGCCTCCCGCGTCAAGCATGTTGATATCCGGTCACTGAACGCCCGGATGTTTGCACGCTTCATCTGGGCCCGAGCCCTAGCGCGAGACCTTTCCCGGGAAGGATGAAGTCGTACTCACGGCGCAGCAGCCGCTTGGCCGCCCGGTCGAGGCGGCGCACCCGCAGGAACAGTTCCAGCGTCGCCGCATCCTGCTTGTAGTAGGCGTCGACCTCCGGCCGGTTGATCGGTGCCAGGTCGTGCGCCTGGAGCCACTCGTTCGCGGCCACGATCCCCTCCGGCAACCGGGCCGAAGCGCCCTCCTTGATGAAGTTGCCCAGCAGGTCCACGGCCACCAGTCGCGGGTCGAAGTAGTCGTCCATGTACTCGGTGACGCTGCCCTTGCGGCGGTAGTAGGCCCGAACACCGGGGGGGATCGCCGACAGCAGGATCTCCTGATCGAACAGGTACCCCGCGGCGGAACGCACGAACGGGGTGCCCACGTCGATGAGGACCGGATCGTCCGGATCCGTGAACGACCAGTTCGACAGTTGCGCATCGATGGCCGTCTCGGGCTGTTCGGCACGCAGGTGCAGGGCCCACACCCGGTCCATCACCGTGTGGATGAGCGCCGCCAGCTCCGGGTCCCCGGCCGCCTTCAACTCCTGGTTGCCCAGTCGGTCGAGAAGCGGCTGCACCAGGTAGACCACCGGGGCTCTGCCGCCGCGGACCACCGGGACGATGTCGGTGTCCACCACCCGGATACCTGTCCCGCGCACGGTGTCGATGTAGTCGCAGACCAGCGTGGCGTAGGCCTGGGCCATCGAGTGATCGGCGAATCCCGACATCCTCTTGCACACTCGCCCCTCGACGCCGGGCACCAGCAGCGCCGCCGAGATCTCGCCGTACGCGAGGACGGTGACACCGTCCGGGTGGGCCGGATCGAGATCCTCCTCGAGCCGCTGCAGAACGTCCTTCACATCGCCACCGCTACCGCGCATGCCCGGTCGAACGCGGCGAGAACCGCCTCGATGTCGTCCGGTCCCATCAGCAGACCCGGTTTCACCTGCAGCACGCTGCGCTCGAATCCGGCGAACATCGCCCACACCCCCTGGTCGAACAGCAGTTTCGTCATCAGCATGCCGCCGACTTCGTGCGCGAACCTCACCCCCATGATCAGACCCGTTTGCCGGATCTCGACAACCCACTGCGGGTACTTCGCCTGCAGGTGGGCGAAACCTTCGGTCCACCTCTGTATGGGAAGGTCGGGCATCGCGACCGCGGTCATGTCCAGCACGGTCGAGGCGACCCGGCAGCCGAGTTCCGCGCCGCCGAATGTGGACACGTGGGACCAACCGTCGTTCTCGATCCACGCACCTGCCCGCTCGCTGAGCAGCGTGGCGGCGATCGGATAGATCCCCCCGGACAGGCCCTTGCCGGTGACGAGGATGTCCGGGACCACTCCGAAGTGTTCGACCGCCCACATCCGACCGCTGCGGCCGAGCCCGGTCTGCACCTCGTCGGCGATGTACAGCGCGTCGGCGTCGTCGCACAGTCGCCTCACCGCGGGCAGGTACTCGGCGTCGGGACGGGGGAAACCGGCGGTGGCCGGAACCGTCTCCAGGATGACCGCAGCCGTCGGTTCCGAAAGCGCTGCTGCGAGCGCGTCCACGTCGTTGAACGGAACCCGGACGAAATCGGCCTGCGTAGCGAGGAAGGAGGTGGCGGCCTGCTCGTCGCCGGCGGCCAGTGCCAAGCCGGTGTGTCCGTGATACGCGTCGACCACCGAGACGACCCGCCGACGCCCGGTGGTGCGGCGGGCGGACTTCAAGGCGAGGTCGATCGCCTCCCCGCCGCCGCTGGCGAAGACGGCGTAGTGGGACCCGGGCGTGACTGCGACCAACTCCTCGGCCAGAGCCGCTCGCTCGGTGCTCGGGAAATGGTGGTTGCCGATGTCAAGGGTCTCGAGCGCATCGCGGATCGCGGCGATCACCCGGGGATTCCGGTGCCCGAGGTTGAACACCCCGCCGTTGAGATGGATGTCGATGAGTTCCCGGCCGTCCACGTCCCAGATGTGGTACCCCTCGCGCCGACCCATCACGAAATCGATGCCCGCGCCGGTCAGGAAGCGCACGCGGTCGCCACACACGTACCGCTCCGCGAGATCCAGGGTGTGCTGCTTCTCCGGTGAGGTCATGCCATCCCCGCAAGCCTGTCCCACTTCTGCCAAGCCCTTCGATACAGCCTCGGGGTGGCTGCCGCGGGCACGTCCCGGGCGGCATCGAGCCATTCGCGTTCCGCCGCATCGGCCGCTTCGAAACACTGCCGGGTGAACGCGGCGCGATCGCGAGTCTCGGCACCGGCCAGGAACTCGGCCTCGAGGTCATCGCGCAACTTGCCGTAGGACGCCATCCGCCCCGGGTAGTTGCGCAGACTGGCCCGGTGGAGCAGTTCGTGGCGCCACCACATGCTTTGCTGATCGAAGCGCTTGCCAGGTCTCGGCTGCTCCGGTAGGCCGCCCTCGAACCACACGGGTTTGAACACCGAGGTGCACGGCGCGGAGGTTCCGGTCAGCCACACCGTGATGTCATCGGCGGTCACGTGGGAGACCATTGAACCCGTCGACTGCGCCACCCGGATCGGACCGAAGCCGGCGTGGGCGCAGACCGTCTGACCGGTGACACCTCTGGCCGGCGTCCAGTCGGGGCCGGCGTCCTCTCCGTGGTCGCGCAGTAGGCGCATGGCCGCGGTCACGTCGAGGTTTCCGCGGTCGGCGACCAGAGCGTCGGATGTCCGGCACTGCCGGGCGGCGGAGTCGGAGAAGCGGGTGTAGACGAAGTCCGACCGGTCGGTGACCTTGATCTGCGCGAGACCCGGCGAGCTCCTCTCGGCCGTTCCCAGAGTCAGCCCGTTGGAGATCGACGCGGTGGCCCGCACCCGCTGAGCGGCCCAGTCGCGGCCCACCGTCTCCAGGATCCAGGCCTGCGTCCGATCGGCGACGATGAACGAGTTGTCGTAGAGCAGTTTGTGCGTGTGACCGGCCTGACCGTGCTGTCCGTGCTCGACCAGCAGCGTCGTGATGACCTCCACCGCCTCTTCGGCCGTGCTCGCCCGCTCCAGGGCGAGGCGAAGCAGATCCATTCCCAGCAGGCCGGGCTCGGTCTCCCGCTTGGCCTTCGTGAACACGGCCTCGTTGCCGATCGCGACGCCGTGTTCGTTGACGCCCATCTCCGCACCCCAGATCCAGTACGGCTTCGCCAACAGCACGGCATGGGTGTGCGGGACCTGCGCGATCTCGATGTAGGTGGCACGCACTCGGTCGTCGGGGGAGTCGGCTGCGGGGACCAGGCGTAGCTCATGCGCCTCGTTGGGCTCGCGGTCGCTGTTCTTGCCGAGGATGACCGACCCGTCACGAGTGGTGTCGGGCAGGCTCACGAAGGTGTCGCACATAGGCCCATTGTGCTCCCGGCGACCACCGGCAGGAAGCCGTTCGGGGTTCTAAGCCGTTCCCGTCCGCGGCGCGGCCGAACCTGACCGCCCGCCCAACAAGCGCCCTGCGACGGAGTTACGCGGCGTCCCATCCTGGCAGCGCGGATCCCGGCGCCCACGTGGAGTGGGTTCCGCTGCTGATCCGCTCGGGCAGGGTGACGCGGGCGATCGGACCGTCCGCGACCCTCGCCGCGTCGAAGATGAGCGCCTGCGAGCGGTCCTCGACCATGTCGATGGTGAACGTGATCAGGTATCCGTCGTCCTCCCCGGTGCTTCCGACGCGCGGGGCCATGGCCGTCTCGCTGCAGAAGACCCCTTCCGGCAGCGCGAAGTGTTCCTCCCCGCCGGTCACCACGTCGTGCTTGACCAGGCCGTTGAACAGGAACTTGCCAGGCACCGCGGTCGCTGCGTAGGTGTACCGGTGCGGCCGCCCCCCGTGCAAGCCGTTGATCATCCCGAACTCGGTGATCGACTCACTGAGCCGCTCCTCCTTGACCAGGCCGGTCGCGAGGTTGAGCCGCCAGCGGTGCAGGTGCGTCTGCATGCCGTCCAGGGAGATGAACCGGGAAAGCCGCTCGTAGTACGAGGCCTCCGGCGACACGGCCGGCTGCGGATCGTCCTGGAAGAAGCCGTCGAGGATGATCTCGTCGCCGTCCTCGTAGGCGTTGACCCAATGCAGCACGTAGGTGGGTGCGGCATCGAACCACCGGATCTCGGCGTCGGTCCCCCGGCGTGGGATGACCCCGAGGCGGGTGGGTAGTTCCGGGTGGAACATCGGCGCGTACACCCCCTTGGCCATGAGCGCCGGCTCCCAGAACAGCGGGCAGTCGTTGAGGATCGCGTAGTTCTGCGTGAACGCCATGTCGTGCGGAATCCTGGCGCCCGGCAGTTCGATCGGCACGTAGTGGACCAGCGTGTCAGAGGCATCGACCA
The DNA here is from genome assembly GCA_963769435.1 of uncultured Actinomycetota bacterium. GTDB lineage: Bacteria > Actinomycetota > Actinomycetes > S36-B12 > UBA10799 > JADKAV01. Next base: position 1,719,477 of record CAVYLN010000002.1, on the reverse strand, counting down.
CGCCGTAGTTGAGAAGGGGCTCCTCGACGCTGTAGTTGAAGAACATCATCTCGCCGGTGTGCTCGTCGACCTTCGGATGCGCCGAGGTACCGCGCTGTGGGGTCCACGGCGCCTTCCCGCGGGGATCGAGGGTGAGCGGGTCCAGCCGGTACGCGTCACCGCACTCGAAGTGGGTGCTCATGGCGAATCCGTTGTGCACTACGACGTCGGTGCTGGAGGCATCCTTGAGCATGTGCCGGGCACCCCAACCCGGTCGCTTCGCCTTCTCCGGGCGCTCCGCAAGCCCCGCCCACAACGGCCCCCCCTCCTGCTGCTCAGCCAGAAGGGCGTCCGTGCGCACGAACTTGTTGCGGTAGAAGGCACGGCCGCCCCGGAAGCCGATGAGGTGGATCATGCCGTCGCCGTCGAAGGGGTGGTAACGGCCGATGGCCGGATGAACCGGGTTCTCGGTGTTTCGCAAGTACACCCCGTCGAGGTCGGCCGGAAGTTCGCCTTCGACCTCGAGGTCGTCCGCGCGCCACTCGGTGTTCTGTGGTCGCCAGGGTCCGGTGCGGTAGGGGTGGTCGTCATCCTCGGGCAAGGTGCTGAGCATGCGTCCGACGATCTCGATGTCCATGTGTTCAGGGTATGCGCGGCCCAGCAGGTCCGTGCCCACGTTGGGGCAGTTGTAGGTCGTCGATCAACCCGCCCTGCGAGGTTGCCTCGGTCTCCAGGATCTCCCGCGCAGCCGCCAGCAGCTCAAACGCCGGCCGGCCGGGATAGTGAGCATCGGTTGCGAGTCCGCACCTACTCAGGCGCCCCCGACCACGAAACTCACCGTCGTCGCCGTGCTGCCGCCGATGTTCAGCGTCGCCACCCGCCGGGCACCCCCGACCTGGTAGTCGCCCGCCGTCCCGGTCACCTGCCGGTGGGCGTCGAGGACCATCCGCACCCCGGTGGCTCCCACCGGGTGCCCCACGCCGATCAGTCCCCCGCTGGGGTTCATGGGAATCCGTCCGCCGATCTCGAGGTCGCCGGTCTCGACGGCTTCCCAGCTGCGACCCGGCGCGGTGATCCCGAAATGGTCGATGGCCATGTACTCGCTGGGGGTGAAGCAGTCGTGGGTCTCGATCGCGTCCACACCCTCGACCCCTGCGACCCCCGCCCTGTCGAAGGCGTCGCGGATCGTGGCTGCGACGTGCGGCAGGACCAGGTCGTCCGACCCCTTGAGCTTGGGGCCGAGGGGCAGTCCGACCGTGCGGTGGCCCCAGCCCAGGATCTGTGAACCCACCGGCCTACCCGCCCGGTCCGACACCAGAACCAGCCCTGCTGCGCCGTCGGTCACCTGACTGCAGTCGTTGCGGCGCAGACGCCCTTCGACCGGCGGGTTGGCCACATCGTCGGCACCGAAGGACGCCTCGGTGAACGACCAGCCCCGGGTCTGGGCACGAGGGTTCCGGCGGGCATTGGTCAGGTTGAGTTCCCCGATCGCCCGCAGGTGGGCGTCGTCGAGCCCGTAGCGCCTGTCGTACTCATCGGCCAACGTGCTGAAGGACCACGGCCACACGTACTTCGCCCCGAGCGCGTCGTGGCCGACCCACGCGGCTGCCCCCATATGGTCCGCGGCGACATCACCGGGCACGGTGCGTTCGAGCTCTGCGCCGAGCACCAGTGCCACGTCGTAGCGGCCCGACTCCAGATCGGCCATCGCGGCGAGCAGGGCGATCCCCCCGGACGCGCAGGCCGCCTCATGACGGGCCGCCGGAATGCCCGCCAGTGCCGGTTCGACGGTTGCCGGCATGGCTCCCAGATGACCCTGACCGGTGAACAACTGCCCGAACGCGTTGCCGACGTGGATCACCCCGACGTCGGAGGGATCGACTTGTGCCGCCTGCAGCGTGCCCGACACCACTTCGGCGAACATCGCCGCGAAGTCGCCGCCCTCCTTGGTCCAGTTACGCGCGAAGTCGGTCTGGTACCCGCCGAGAATCCCGATCACGCATCCAGACTAAGGCGACTCACGAGCCTGTCGGTGACGAACCGGAAGGCCTAATCTGAGTGGGTGAGCGATGTCTTCGTCCTCGACTGGCTGCGGACGCCCCGCGGCAAGGCCAGCCCCCGAGGTGGTCTGCACGAACTGACCGCGTTGGATCTGGTGACCGGACTGCACCACGAACTCGTGGAGCGCACCGGACTCGATCCGGACGACCTCGGCGACGTGGTTCTGGGCATCGCGTCCCAGGTGGGGGAGCAAGGCGCCAACCTCGCTCGCACCGCGAACCTGCTCCTCGGCTGGCAGGCACCCGGGGTCACGATCAACCGGTTCTGCGCCTCCGGGATCGACGCTGTGGCCACCACCGCGGCCCGCATCGCCTCGGGTGACTACAGCCTGGCCATCGCCGGCGGAGTGGAGAGCGTGTCGCGCGTCCCGATCTTCAGCGACGGCGGCGCGCTGTGGAACGACCCGTCCGTGGTGCAGGCGGTGGGTTCGGTGCACATGGGGACCGCCGCGGACCTCAACGCCACCCTGGAGGGGTTCACCCGCGAACAGCTGGACGACTACGCGCTGGAGACCCACCGGAAGGCGCATGCTGCGTGGGAATCGGGTGTCTTCGACTACAGCGTCGTCGCGACCGACGGACTCGAGCGTGACGAACTCATCCGTCCGGGATTGACTCTGGAGTCCCTCGCCGGACTCCCGCCCGTCTTCGGGGATCGCCCAGACGACGACGGCGATCGTGCGGCAGCGGTTCGAGCCATCGACCACCTGCACACCGTCGGCACGTCACCGCAGATGGCCGATGCAGCTGCGGTGCTGCTGCTGGGGACACGCGAAGCCGCGGACCGGATGGGGCTGCGGCCCCGGGCCCGGATCGTGGCCAGCGCCACCGCTACCTGTGACCCGGTCATCATGCTCACCGCAGGGCAGACCGCGATGGAGCAGGCGATGACCAGGGCGGGCCTGGCTCCGGCGGACATCGACGTCTTCGAATTCGCCGAAGCTTTCGCGGCGCTGTGTCTGCGCTTCCGCCGGGACCTCGGCGCCGGGCCCGATCGTATGAACCCCAATGGCGGCACGATCGCCATGGGCCACGCCTTCGGCGCCACCGGCGCGATCATGGTCGGCGGCTGTGTCGACGAGTTGGAGCGCCGCGAGGGCCGCTTCGGTGTCGCCGGGGTCAGCGGTGCGGCGGGGCTGGGCGTGGGCCTGGTGCTCGAGAGGTGTCTGGACTGAGCCCTCCAACTTCGCGCACACTACGGAAGTTGACTGCCGCTTTACGCTCGAGGTTGGAGGTTCGGCAGGACCTTTCGACCCTTTTGTACGGTATTTGTAACTCCAACTCCGCGCGCCCGGGCCGTGTCGTTGCGGGAACTTGGAGGGCGAGCAGCGACCAGTCGCCGGACATAGAGCTGGGAGGCAGCCGCCACTGCCTCCCAGCGAACCGGGCGAAGGGGGACGACCGCCCGGTGAGATCCGCCAGGCGATGACCCGGCGGATCCGGGGGTCCCGGGCACCGTCGACTAGTGCGAGATCCCGCGTCGTTCTCGGCACTCTGGCGAACATCGGCCAGGGTCGCCGCAGCCGCGCCGTCCTGTATGCCGGGGCCAGCACTGGAATACAGTTCCGATGCGGCGCGGGTGTGGGCGCGCAGTGCCCGGCGCAGGTCGCAGACCGGATCGTGGAAGCCACGACTGTTGCGGCCGCAACGGTCGGCCAGCTTCTGCAACCGCCGGTGTTCGGATCGCAGCACCAGAGTGATGTCCACGGCCATGGCCGTCCGTACCCGATGAGTGGGCGATTATGCGTTCCACCGGGCTTTCGGTGGTGGTTGCGTGGCACGCTCGAGGCATGCCCACTGAACGTGACGAAGAGCAAGCCGCCGTGGACGAGGCCCTCGAGCGCGAAGTCCACCATGAGCGCACCCGCGACGCCGCCGCCGAGCAAGGGGAGATCCAGAAGGAGACCCGGGAACACCACCTCGACGACTGATCACCCCTGCTGGGGGGTCAACTCATCCAACCGGGCCCGGACCAGCGCGGCCACGAGGTCGTCTGGCAGCGGATCGCCGGGGCCGAAGCGCAGGGTTCCCTTGGACCAGTTGTAGCCGTCGATCTCCGAGTGCATCGCCGCTAGTACGGTCCCGCTCATCGGGTGGTAGGAGCAGTGCTTCTTCGACGCCGAGAACCCGGCGACACCAACCCCGTCCACGAGGAACGTGGGGATGCCGTACGTGATGGCCTCGTCGGCAGTGGGCAGTTCCCTGCGCAGGCACTCCCGCAACGCCCGCAGGGTCGAGCGTTGCGGCTCCGGTACGGCTGACAGGTAGGCGTCGACCTCCGAAGTGCTCATGCGGCCAGGCTAGCGACTCCCGGGGGAGCCGGCGCCGGACGCGAAGGAACGGCAGGCCACCCTCCCGCCTGCCGTTCCCCGGGTCCTCAGACCCCGATCTTCTCCCCTGGCTTGTTGCCCTCCCCAGGAAGATCCAGCGAGCCGTGGTCGGCGTCGGTGATCTGCGAGGGGGAGACACGCTTGCGGAACACCCAGTACGTCCACGACTGGTAGGCCAGAACGATCGGCGTGAAGATGACCGCGACGATCGTCATGATCCGCAGTGTGTACGGGGTGCTGCTGGCGTTCCAGATCGTCAGCGACAGCGCCGGGTCGTTGGATGCCGGCATCACGTTCGGGTAGAGCACGGAGAACAGGAACGCCACCGCGCCCGCCAGCGTGATCGCGCTGAACAGGAACGACCAGCCCTCTCGACCGGCACGGTTCATCGCCAGGCCCGCCAGCCAGCAGACCGCGGCCACCGCGACCAGCGCCCAGGTCCAGGCCTTGTCGCTGTAGGCGAGTTGCGTCCAGACCAGGAAGATGACCGCGATCACCGTGGCGACCAGTCCGATCTGTCCAGCCAGTTTGTTGGCCCGCACGCGGATCTCACCATCGGTCTTCAACGCCAGGAAGATCGCGCCGTGGGTCATGAACAGGGTCAGGGTTGTGAGTCCTCCGACCAGCGCGTACGGGTTGAGCAGGTTGAAGAACCCGCCGTCGTACAAGCTGTTCCCGGCCGAGCCGGCCCGCATCGGGACTCCACGGACGATGTTGGCGAACGCCACGCCCCACAGCAGTGCCGGCAAGAACGATCCGACCACGATCGCCGCGTCCCACCGCTTGCGCCACGTCGGGTCAGAGCGCTTGCTGCGGTACTCGAATGCCACACCGCGCAGGATCAGCGCCACCAGGATCAGCAGCAGCGGAAGGTAGAAGCCGCTGAACAGCGTCGCGTACCACTCCGGGAAGGCCGCGAAGGTCGCACCACCGGCCACCAGCAGCCAGACCTCGTTGCCGTCCCAGACCGGACCCAACGTGGTGAGCATGGCACGGCGCTCCTGCTCGTTCTTGCCGATCACCGGCAGCAGGATCCCGACCCCGAAGTCGAAACCCTCGAGGACGAAGTAGCCGATCCACAGGACCGCGATGAGGATGATCCAGACTTGTTGGAGTTCCATGGTCATCTCCTCAGTACGTCACTGTCAGCGGGCGGTCTTCGCCCAGCTTGTCCGGATACGAGTGCTCGACCGAGTCAGGCACGCCGATCTTCACCGCCCGCATGAGCAGCCCGACCTCGACCACGGCCAGCGCCCCGTACAGCAGGGTGAACACGGTCATCGAGATGAGCACCTGGGCCACGGTCACCGTCGGACTGACGCCGAACTGTGTCTGCATCAGCCCGAAGACCACCCAGGGCTGGCGACCCATCTCGGTGAAGATCCAGCCGGTGGATGCACCCAGCAGAGGCAGGATGATCGAGAACAGCGCGAGCCGCGGGAACCACTTGCTGGTCGGGATCCGGCCCTTGCGGGTGACCCACAGCATCCAGGCCGCGATCAGGGCGCCGAGGGCACCGAAACCGATCATCAGGCGGAAGTTCCAGTACGCGGCGGGGATGTTCGGCTTGTAGTTGCCGGGGCCGAACTCCTGCTCGTACTGCGCCTGCAGGTTGTTGATCCCCTGGACCTCGCCGTCCCAACTGTGCGTGGCCAGCAGCGACAGCCCGTGCGGGATGTCGATGCTGAAGATCGGCTCGGACCCATCGAGGGTGCCGATGGTGAAGATGCTGAACGGAGCCGGTGCGGCCGTCTCGTACAGAGCCTCGGCCGCCGCCATCTTCATGGGCTGGATCTCGACCATCTTGGTGGCCTGCGCGTCACCGGTGATCCCCACTGCCACGAAGGCGACCAGAGCGGTGATGGAGCCGAGCTTCAGCGTGGAACGGACCACGTCCAGCGAACGCTGCTTGTACAGCAGCCACGCGGAGATCCCGGCCACGAACAGCCCTGAGACCAGGAAGGCGGTGGAGATCACGTGCGTGAACGTGATCATGGCAAGAGGCTGACCGAGCACCTGCCCGATGTCGACCATCTCCGCGCGCTGCGTCTCCGGGTTGAGCTCGTAGCCCACCGGGTTCTGCATGAAGGAGTTGGCGGCGAGGATGAAGTAGGCACTGAGCAGCGTGCCCGTGGCGGCCAACCAGATGGTGGCCAGGTGCAACTTCTTGGGCAGGCGGTCCCACCCGAAGATCCACAGCCCGAGGAACGTGGATTCGAGGAAGAATGCCAGCAGTCCCTCGATGGCCAGCGGCGCCCCGAAGATGTCGCCCACGAACCGGCTGTAGTCACTCCAGTTCATCCCGAACTGGAACTCCTGCACGATGCCGGTCACCACCCCCATGGCGAAGTTGATCAGGAAGAGCTTTCCGAAGAATTTCGTTGCTCGCAGCCACTTTTCGTTGCCCGTCCGGTACCACGCCGTCTGCATCCCAGCGACCAGGAACGAGGTTCCGATGGTGATGGGGACGAAGAGGAAGTGGTACACGGTGGTGATGGCGAACTGCCACTGCGACAGATTCAGCGCGTTCATACCTGTGAGTCTGGCGTAAGCACCGTGTAAATTCCAGCAATCTAAGCCTTACCTAATGGTCCGTCAAATCGGGTCGAAGGTACGTATTCCGCAGCAAAACCGACACGATTGGTTACAATCCCGTAGATCACGGTTCGGACAAAACGTCCAGCACCCGGTCGTTGGCCTCCCGCGGACCGATCGACACGCGGATTCCCTCGCCCGGGAAGGCACGAACGGTGAGGCCGCTGCGGTCGAGTCGGGCGGCCAGGTCTTGAGCGTCGGCCGTGGCAACCCACACGAAGTTCGCCTGACTGTCCGGAACTTCCCGGCCCCCCTCACGCAACTCCACAGCCATCCGGTCGCGTTCGGCCACCGCGGCGCCCACGCTGTCACGCATGTGTGCGACCCCCTCGGGCTGCAGCGCCGCGACGGCGGCCGCCTGCGCGACGCTGGACACCCCGAACGGTGTTGCCACCTTGCGCATGGCCGCGATCACCTCTGGAGAGCCCATCGCGTACCCGACCCGAAGCCCCGCGAGCCCGAACGCCTTCGAGAAGGTCCGCAGCACGAGCACGTTCGGATGCTTCCGGGCGATCTCGAGGGCCTGCACGGCGGCCGGGTCCGTCACGTATTCGTGGTAGGCCTCGTCGATCACCACGAGCAGATCGTCCGGCACCTGATTCACGACCCACTGCACCTCCTCGTGGCTGATGGCGGGTCCGGTGGGGTTGTTGGGTGTGCACAGGAACAGCACGCGGGTGCGTTCGGTGACCGCATCGACCATCGCCTGGACGTCGTGCCGGGCTCCGGAGGTGAGGGGCACCTGCACCGACCGGGCGGCGCTGATCGCGGTGACGATGGGGTAGGCCTCGAAGGAGCGCCAGGCGTAGACCACCTCGTCATCGGGGTCGGCCGCGATCTGCACCGCGTTCTGGCACAGGGACACCGATCCGCATCCGACGCTGACCCTTTCGGTGCCGAGTCCGGTGTACGTGGCCAACGCATCGATGAGGGCACTGCTTCCCGGATCCGGGTATGCATGGACCGCACTGCCCGGCAGCGCGGCCAGTACCGCCTCGGGGGCTCCTGCGGGGTTCTCGTTCGAGGACAACTTGTACGTGACAAGGTCCTCGCGATCGACAGGCCGCTGGCCCGCACGGTAGAGGGGGAGTTCGGTCAACATGTGCCGCAGTCGTACGCCGTTCACATTCACGGTCTCCTCGCGTCGATACGAGTAGCGTGCCATTCGTGAGTCTGCGTGCCCGCATCTGGACCCTGCTGGTCGTGGCTGTGGCGCTCGCACTCTTGGCCGGGGTCGCGGTCCGGGGGGGATACCAGAACGTCGCCCAGACGACCAACCAGGTGGCCAACAGACTGCAGCCGGCCTCCGACACCGTCGCCGCCCTGAACACCGCCCTGTCCGAGATGGACAGCGGAGTGACCGCCTACGCACTCACCGGGGACACCACCGACCTGAGCACCTACCTGGAGGGTTCCGCGCGCGCAAGCGCCGCCTTCCTTCAACTGGACGCGTTGCTCGAGCCCGACGAGGGTCTGTCGCAACTGCTCGACGACACCCGCAGTGCCACGGCGACCTGGCGCCGGCAGGGCACGCGGCCGATCATCCGCGCCACCCGCAGCGGCGACCGCGCCGAGGCTCGGGACCTGGTGCGTTCCGGGACCAGCCGGAACCTCTACAGCGATGTGCGGACCTTCACGAACTCGCTGGACAAGCAGATCCGGGACCGGGTGGATGCCGCGGTGGCTCAGCAGGAGGACGAGTTCCTGCGCTTGGCGACATTGCTGAACGTCTCGGCGCTGGTGACGTTGGGGCTGCTGGCCGCCCTGTCGCTACTGCTGCTGCGCGGTGTTCTGACCCCGCTGCGCGAGTTGCGCGCCCAGATGTTGCAGGTCGCCCAGGAGGGGCAGCACGAGACCCCCATCCAGCCCTCCGGCCCGCCGGAACTTCACGACGTGGGCCAGGACGCCGAGCGCATGCGCCGCGAGCTCGTCACGGAGATCGACCGGGCCCGACAGGCCCATGAGGGGCTGGAACAACAGACTCCGGTCGTTGCGGCGATCCGCGCCGAACTCGCCGACACCCATGACACGGCTGTGCCGGGACTCGACCTCGCCGGCGTGCAACAACCGGCGGAGGGGGTGATGGCCGGGGACTGGTGGAGCGTGCAGGTGTTGCTGGACGGGGAGGTGGCGCTGATAGTCACGGACGTCTCGGGACACGGCCCGGAGGCGGGCATGGAGGCACTGCGGCTCAAGCACGTCATCGAGTTGTCTCTGGCCCAGACCGCCGACCCTGCCATGGCGCTGAGGGCCGGGTCTGAGGGTTTCCGCACAGCATCCCGGTTCGCGACGTGCCTGATCGTGGTGATCGAACCGCAGACGGGTTTCCTCAGGTGGGCCAACGCCGGGCACCCGCCGGCGTGGATGATCACTGAGCATTCCCGCACCGAACTGGCGACGACCGGTCCGCTGCTCAGCGTGCTCGGGGGGAGCTGGCTCAACGAGAACGCACACCTCGAGGTGGGCGATCTGCTCCTGATGTGGACCGACGGTCTCACCGAGTCCCACGATGAACAACAGCACGAACTCGGCGATGACGGTCTGTCCGAACTGATCGACGAGGCCCTGGGAGCCGAGGAGACCAGCGCCGGGATCGTGGCACATCTGCTGGCAGCGGCGCGGTCGAGGTCTGTCGACTGGCGGCGAGACGACGTCACCTGTGTCGCGGTACGACGGGTTTGACGTGATCCCCGCCAGGCCCACTTCCCGCGAGGCCCACTTCCCGCGAGGCCACTTCCCCGCGAGGCCCACCTTCCCGCGGGCCACCTTCCCGCGAGGTTGGAGAACGTTCACCATGTTGGAGAACACACGCGTGGTACCTCCAACCTCGTGCACGTTCTCCAACGTCGCGGAGGGCGACGCGGCTGAAGGCTGGTTGAAGGCGGCGGCTGGGCTCCTGATCCGCCTCAGGGGGCGTCGGCCACCAACCCCGCGTCCGCCGAGATCCGGGCGACATCGCCGAACTGATCGTGCAAAGCGGCGACCTCCCCGATGACCACGATGGACGGCGCCTCCACATGCTCGGCCTCCGCTGCCGCCACCACCGTGCCCAGCGTCGCACTCACGGTCCGCTGCCGTGGGGTCCAACCGCGCTCCACGATGGCAGCCGGGGTCTGCGGCGACCTGCTGTCAGCGAGGACGTCGACCACCATCTGCAGTGATCGCACGCCCATGAGCAGCACGATGGTGATCTCCGGCGGGATCGCCGCGAGGTGCGCGACAAGTCCCGGATCCTCACCATGGGCGGTCGCCACGACGAATCCCGTGGCCATGCCGCGGTGTGTCACAGGGATGCCAGCGGCCGCAGGGACCGCAACCGCGCTGGTGATCCCGGGGACCACTTCGACCTCGATGCCGGCCTGCAGACACGCGGCCAGTTCCTCGCCTCCGCGACCGAGTACGAACGGGTCGCCACCCTTCAGACGCACCACGCGGTGCCCGGCTTGCGCCTCGGCGACGAGGATTCGGTTGATGTCCTCCTGGCCGACCGCATGCTCACCCGGGCTCTTGCCGACGTGGACGATCCGCGCGTGGCTCATCTCGAGTGCCGCCCGTGGCGCAAGGCGATCGGTGACCACGACATCGGCGGCCTGCAGGAGGTTGCGGGCTCGCACCGTGAGCAGTTCCGGATCACCGGGCCCGGCACCGACCAGCGCCACGTGCCCTGCGTGCGCTCGACGCCGGCGCAGATCGGCGCCGTCCAAGGCGGCCGTCAGTAGCTGTGCCAAGGACTTCGCCCGGACCGGGTCCCCGCCGCCGGACACAGCGACCTGCACGTCGTCAGGTCCTCTGACCACCACGGCGGTCCACGCCGGCGACGACTGCGCGTCGGAGGCATCCACGCACCAGATCCCCCGTTGCTCAGCCTCAGCGACCACCTGAGCGTTGACGACCCGCGTGGCACAGGCCTGCACCAGACGGACCCCAACCAGAAGTTCGGGCTGGAACTCCTGCCGCAGCAATTCGATGTCGTGGCGACCCGCGATCGCCTCGCACGCGTCGGGGGCCACGACCACGACGTCCGCGCCGGCCTCACGCAGGGCCTCCACCCGTCGTGCGGCGACCTCCCCGGCGCCCACCACGAGGACCTTGCGGCCGGTCAGCCGCAGGAATACCGGATACATCGTTCGATGGTACGCCGCAGGCGGCCCCCGCAAGCGCCTGCGGGCCGCAGCAGCATGGACCGGCTCTCGAGCCCAGCGGGCGCCAATCCTCGCGCGCGCCAAGTAGCCTGCAGGCGTGGATCTCACGACCGCAATCCTGACCGGCCTGGGGTTGGCTGCCGCGGCGGGGCTCAATGCCTACATCCCGCTGGTCATCGTGGGTTTCCTTCAGTACTTCGGCTGGGTCGACTTCGGAACTCCGTTCGACAACCTCGCCAACCCTTGGGTGCTCGGTGTGCTGGTCGTACTCCTGCTCATCGAGATCCTCGCCGACAAGATCCCCGCGGTCGACTCCATGAACGACCTCGTCCAGACGGTGGTGCGACCCGCGGCGGGGGCCGTGTTGTTCGCAGCGAGCACGAGCGTCGGAACCGACATCCCGCCAGCCGTGTCGCTGATCGCAGGGCTGCTCACCGCGGGCACGATCCACGGGACGAAAGCCGCGATGCGACCGGTGCTCAACGCCGGGTCCGCAGGTGCCGCGGCCCCCGTGGTCAGTACCGGGGAGGACATCGTTTCGACGGTCTTGGCGTTCGCCGCGATCCTGGCGCCCTTCCTGATCCTGATAGCGCTGGGCGTGTTCATCTGGCTCGTCATCCGCTGGCGACGTCGCAGGCGCGAAGCGGTCCTGCAGGGCGGTGGCCCCGAAGGCTAGGAGGCAGCGGCTGCCCGCTAGGAGGCCTCGACCACAAGAACCGGATTGCCCGGCTGCCAGTCGTCCTCGCTGGTCAGCGTCACGGCGGTGCTGGCCCCCGCGGCCACGTCTCCGGTGTTGCCCGTCGCGACAGCGACCGCCTCACCATCGATGTAGTAGTAGACGGTGAGATCGGTACTTGCGGACTTCGCGCCGGAGTTGACCGCGGTGCCGTCAATGACGAGTTTGCCGTTGTCCTGGGAGATCGAGTACTGGCTCAGCAGCCAGTCACCCGAGCGCAATTGGTTCGACCCCGGGAACGCCGGCGCATCGCCTTGGTCGGCCGGGGCCTGCTCGCTCGCCGTCGGACTCTGAGGCGTCGAACCGGACGTGTCCAGTGCACGGATTCCCAGAAAACCGATGAGGACCGCGAGCAGTCCCGCGATGAGCACCACCAGCGGGACGCGCCACGAGTTCGACCGTGGCGGTGCCGGCGCGGGGGCCCTGGGCGGGGGCACGGCCGCCGGGGCGAGGATCGGCTGCGTCGAGTGACTGTCCGGACGCGGTATCCCCACGGTGCTGTCGGCATCCACGTTGTCACCGACCCGGCGCGCGATGTCCAGTACCTCACGTGCCGAAGGTCGCACGCGCGGCTCCTTGGCCAGCATGCGCGTGATGAGCGCCGCACGTGTCGGGTCGATGCCGACGAGGTCCGGCTCATTGCGCTGGATGTTGACCAGGACGGCAACCGTCGCACCCTGTCCGAAGGGTGGTCGACCGGTCGCCGCGAAGGCCAGCAAAGAGCCCAGCGAGAACACGTCGCTGGCCGCGGTCAGGGGATCCAGGTTCGCCTGCTCCGGGGACAGCCAGGCGGGGCTTCCGGTGACGATGCCCGTGGCGGTCAAGGAGGTCGCGTCCTCCGGGTGGGCGATTCCGAAGTCGATCAGGACGGGCCCACGATCGGAGATGATGACGTTCGCCGGCTTGATGTCCCGGTGCGCGATCCCGTGGATTTCCAGCACGGCGAGGGCCTGGGCGAGGCCGCGAGCGAGTTCCCACCAGCGGGTGGGCGTCAACGGGCCCCAGATCGCCACCGCATCGCGAAGATTCGGACCAGGGATGTACTCCGTGGCCAGCCATGCGGGCGTACCGGAGATGTCGGCATCCAGGAAACGACTGATGTGGCTGTCCTGCACCGAACGCAGCACCTCGGCCTCGCGCTCGAAGCGGGCGGCGACCTGCGGGTCATCCAGCAGCCCGGGACGGACGACCTTGACCGCGGCGATCTCATCGCCGGACACGGCTCGGTAGACGACTCCCATGCCACCCGAGCCGATACGCGCCTCCACATCCCATTTGCCCAGTTTCCGCGGATCCACGGCGGTGAGTTGCGCGGCTGGCGAGCCGTTCAGCATGGCAACTCCTTGGGTGAGGGGACGGGTCCAGTGTACGCCGGGATACGACAGGGCCCAGCGAAGCGATCGGGGTGAGAATCGTCACCCGAGGCTGCCGTTTCCGGCGTCTTCGACGACACTTCCGCAGGAAACCGTTCACATGTGAAGGCGATTCTGCTCAAGTCCGCGACGAGACCCCTCTAGAAGCCGGTCAGCGTTGACATGATGGACACCAATACGTGACCCGGTCGTAAGGTGGCCGTCCGACCCGTCCTGCCCGGATGGTGGCCCCGCAGGCCCTGCAGGGCTGCCCGGGACGTTCGAACACCGCCATGGTCGGGCGACGGCCGGTCACGCTGGCGGCCATCTGCCGCCGGGTGCGCGCCAGCGCCGCCGCCAGGTCGTGGCCCTGGGTCGGTGTGTACGGACTGAGGCCCGCGTGGAAGGCGGTCTCAGCGGCCCACATGGTGCCGAGACCCGCGATGACCGACTGGTCAAGGAGTGTCTCGACCAGTGGCCGGCCATCGGGCAACGCGAGGCCGGGATCGAAGTCGTCTCCGAGGATGTCAGGGCCGAGGTGACCGACCCAGCGGTTCTCCTGAGTGGTCGGGGCAACCTCGAGCATCGCAAGGCGCACGCCGATGGCCGCCGACTCCGCGGTCCGCAGGACGATCCGGATCTGGTGCGCGGGTCCCGTGCGAAGGTCCGCCGCCCCGATGACCCACTTGCCCTCCATCCTGCGATGGGAGTGGATGGTGATCCCGGCGTCGGTGCGGGTGAGCAGGTGTTTGCCAATGGCCACGGTGCCGAGCACCCGTTGACCGACCAGATCCACCGTCGCGAACCGCGGGACACGAATGTCGGACGTGGTCAGCGTCCGGCCCCGCAACGCCTCGTCGAGGTCAAGTGCCGTTCGTCGCACCGCATCCCCTTCTGGCATGACTCCATGGTGGGGTGTCCAGAACGTTCCGGCGCGGGCACGAGGGGGTCGGCCGGCCGTCAGCAGGCCTGAATAGCATGAAGGCTGCCGCCATCGACGAGGAGATCTCATGGCCTACCCGCATCTACTCGAACCCTTGGATCTCGGCTTCACCACCCTCCCGAACCGGGTGCTGATGGGGTCCATGCACGTCGGACTCGAGGAGGCGGAGAACGGCTTCGAGCGGATGGCCGCCTTCTACGCCGAGCGGGCACGCGGTGGCGTGGGGCTCATCGTGACCGGCGGGATCGCTCCCAACGAGCAGGGGCGACCCTGGCAGATGGGTGCGGCGCTGACCACGCCGGAGGAGGCCGAACAGCACAAGGTCGTCACGCAGGCAGTACACGACGAGGGCGGACGGATCGCACTGCAGATCCTGCACTTCGGCCGCTACGCCTACCACCCGGAACTGGTGGCGCCCAGCCCGATCCAGGCGCCGATCAGTGCCTTCACCCCGCACGAGATGTCCGTGGCGGACATCGAGAACACCATCGACGACTTCGCCCGATGCGCGGCCCTGGCCAGGCAGGCCGGCTACGACGGGGTCGAGATCATGGGCTCCGAGGGCTACCTCATCAACGAGTTCATCGCAACGCGCACCAACCATCGCACAGACGAGTGGGGCGGCTCGTACGCCAACCGGATGCGCTTCCCGGTCGAGATCGTGCGCCGCGTCCGCGAGCGGGTCGGCGACGACTTCATCATCATCTTCCGGCTGTCCATGCTCGACCTGGTGGAGGGCGGGTCGACCCTCGACGAGGTGATCGAACTCGCGCAGGCCCTCGAGGCGGCGGGGGTGACGATCCTCAACAGCGGGATCGGCTGGCACGAGGCCCGCATCCCCACGATCGCCACGAGCGTGCCCCGGGCGGCCTTCACCTGGGTCACCGAACAGCTCAAGGGCAAGGTCGGGATTCCGTTGGTCACCAGCAACCGGATCAACACCCCGGAGGTCGCCGAGCAGGTTCTCGCCTCGGGTCAGGCCGACATGGTGTCGATGGCCCGGCCCTTCCTGGCCGATCCGGAATTCGTGAACAAGGCCGCCGCCGGGCAGGCGGACCGCATCAACACCTGCATCGCGTGCAACCAGGCCTGCCTGGACCACACCTTCCAACTGAAGCTCACCAGTTGTCTGGTGAACCCACGGGCGTGCCACGAGACCGAGCTGGTGATCGAACCGGCGGCGCGATCCCGCCGCATTGCCGTGGTCGGAGCCGGACCCGCGGGACTGGCGTGTGCCGTCACGGCAGCCCAGCGCGGCCACGAGGTCACCCTGTTCGAGTCCGACGACAAGATCGGCGGCCAGTTCAACCTCGCCGCCCAGATCCCCGGCAAGGAGGAGTTCACCGAGACCCTGCGGTACTTCCGCAATGCGCTGGTCGACTCCGGGGTCGACGTGCGGCTCGGGGTCCGGGCCGGTGTCGACGACCTGGCGGGCTTCGACGAGGTGGTGCTGGCCACCGGGGTCACACCGCGCATTCCAGAGGTCCCCGGGATCGACCACCCCAAGGTCGTCAGCTACCTCGACGTCCTGCGCGATCACGTCCATGTGGGCCAGACCGTGGCGATCATGGGCGCCGGTGGGATCGGTTTCGATGTCGCTGAGTACCTGACCCAGTCCGGGCCGAGCGCGACGCTGGAGCCGGATCTGTTCTTCGCGCAGTGGGGCATCGACGCGACACATACGAACCGCGGTGGCGTCATCGAGCCGAAACCGGAACCGGCCGCGCGGGCGGTCACACTGCTGCAACGCAAGGACACCAAGGTCGGGGGCCGGACTCGGGCAAGACCACGGGCTGGATCCACCGCACGGAGTTGAAGAAGCGCGGCGTGCAGATGGTGCCCGGCGTGACCTACCAGCACATCGATGACGACGGCCTCCACCTGCTGGTCGGAGGGGACCCCCAGGTGCTCGACGTCGAGACCGTCGTGGTGTGCACGGGTCAGGATCCGCTGCGGGAACTGGCCGCCGGGCTCGAGGCCGCCGACGTGTCCGTGCACGTGATCGGGGGCGCCGACGTGGCCGCCGAACTCGACGCCAAACGAGCGATCAAGCAGGGTACCGAGGTCGCCGCCGCGTTGTAGGCCGACAGGTCCGATACCGTGCCCTCGTGGAGGCACCACGAGACCAAGGGCGTGCGGCACTGGCCGCCGCCCACCGATCGTCCGCCGACGCGCTGTCGCCTCACGAGGGCATAGTCCGACTGGTCGCGCACCGGGGTTCGGGCCATGAGCACAACGATCCTGCGGGGCCTCCGGAGAACACGCTCGCGGCGATCGACTACGGCTTCGCACAGGGTGCCGACGCGGTCGAGGTCGATGTGTGGCGCACCGCGGACGGGGTGGTGATCCTGGCGCACGACAAGACGACCGACCGGACAACCGATCGCCGGGGTCTGGACGTGACCCGCAGCGACTACGCGGACCTGCACGAACTCAGCGCCGGAGCGTGGAAGGGCGACCAGTGGCACGACCTCGTCATGCCGCAACTGTCCGAGGCGGTGGCACTGGTACCCCCGGGCCGGAGCCTGGTCGTGGAGGTGGTGGAGGGCCCGCAGGTGGTCCGGGACGTGCTGGCGGCGACCGCACCTGCCAGACGAACAGGTCGTCTACATCTCCAAGAACCTGGACACCGCCGGGGAACTCAAACGGCAGTCCGGCAGCCGGGTCTTCTGGATCGTCGACACGGTGCCGCGCTGGCAGATCGGCGGGTGGGCACAGGGCCACCGCCGGGGTCCGGACAGCCAGCGCCACGGGTTCGACGAGCACGCCGACGCCGCGTGGCTGGTGGCGCAGGCGAAGCAGCGGGGACTCGACGGGCTCGACACGCTGTTCAGCTACCCACCCGACCTGCCGTCCACGGCGCTCGACGCGGGGTTGCTCTGGATGGTCTGGACGGCCAACGATCCCCGCGCGATCGACCAGTGCATCCGCGACGGCGCCTGGGCGATCACCACCGACAACACCGCGCAGGTCAACGCCTGGCTGGCCGCCGCCGGCATCAGCACCGCGGGCAGGGCGGGCGTCGGTTTCTGAGCCGTGGCCCGCAGGGCAGGCTCACCGCTGCCCGGGGTAGGCGGCCGCCTGCACCCGCAGGTAGTCGCGCAAGACCTCCGGGCGTGATTCCGCGCGTGCCACCCGCGTGAGTCCGGCTCCCGGGTGCGGTCGTCGCGTCCCAGGCGGGCAGGTCGCCGGTGAGCGCCCACGCGGCCTGCCGCGCCGCCCCTGCGGCCACGTACTCGCCGGGCTGCGGAACCGCGACCGGCACGCCGAAGACCGACGAGGCGATCTGTGCCACCGCTGGCGACTGGGCGCCACCACCGATGAGGATCACTCGCTCGCAGACGACGTGGTGGGCCTGCAGCGACTGCAGTCCGGCGGCCAGTCCGCAGAGCATCCCTTCCATCGCTGCCCGCGCGTAGTGGGCGGGCGTGGAGTTCTCACGGGTCATGCCGTGCAGCGAGCCCGACGCGTCGGGGAGGTTGGGGGTGCGCTCCCCGTCCAGGTACGGCAGCATCACCAGCCCTGCCGCATCCGGCACGGAAAGTGCGAGCTGGTCCAGCCCCGCGTAGTCGACGCCGAGCACCGAGCACGCGGCGTCCAGCACTCGAGAGGCGTTCAGCGTGCACACCAGGGGCAGGAAACCGCCACGGGCATCAGCGAATCCCGCGATGATCCCGGTGTCGTCGGCGGTGGCCACGTCGCACGACGCGAACACCGTGCCCGACGTGCCGATCGACACGACCACGTCACCGGCAGCCGCCCCCACCCCGAGCGCCGCGGCCATGTTGTCGCCCGTCCCCGCACCGAGCAGCGAGGCCGCCTGGCAGCCCCGGACCAGCAGCGGTGACTCCTGCGGAATCGCCGGGAAGGAGCACCTCGGGCAGTCGTACGTCCCGGCCGAGGACGCCTGACACCACATCCGTGAGGTACTCGTTGCGCGAGGGCGAGAAGTAGCCCGTTCCGCTGGCATCGCCGCGATCGGTCGTGGCGCCACCGGCTGGGCTGCCGCGCAACTTCCAGGTCAGCCAGTCGTGCGGAAGCATCACGTCGGTGACCGCTGCCGCGAGATCGGGATGGGTGCGCGCCAGCCACCGCAGCTTCGTCACGGTGAATGAGGCCACCGGCACGGATCCGGTGTGTTCACTCCACCATGCCGCGCCACGCTCGGCGACCAACGCGTCGGCGTCGGCGGCAGACCGGTTGTCGTTCCACAGCAGCGCGGGGAACACCGGGTCCGCAGCACTGTCCAGTGCGACCATCCCGTGCTGCTGCGCGCCCACGGACATCGCGGCCACGTCGTCAAGGCCACCCGCATCACCGATAGCGGTCAGCAGTGCGTCCCACCAGTGCGCGGGATCAACGGCAGTCCCCGGCGGGTGCGCGGCGCGCCCTCGGCGGACCTCCTCGCCGGTCGCGGCGTCGCGGATGCTGACCTTGACCGACTGCGTCGACGAGTCGATGCCCGCCACCAGGCGGGGGGCGCTCACCCCCGGAAGCCCATCAGGTGCTCGATCGCGAGTTCGTTGATGTTCACGAAGGGGTATCCGCGGTCGAGAGAGGCCGGGTCCACGTCGGTGATCTCCGGCAGGTCGGCCAGCGTCTCGCCGGGTGCCAGGGTCGGCTCCTTCAGCGCGAAGACCCCGGCGGCTTCCATCGCGGCCTGTACCTCGGGGTCGGCACGGAACTGCGCCGCACGCTGCTTGAGCATCAGATACGTCGACATGTTCGCCGCCGCGCTGCGCCACACACCCTCGCCGTCCTCGGTGCGGGCGGGCTTGTAGTCGAAGTGCCTCATGCCGGGGTAGCCGCTGGTCTCCAGCAGGTCGACGAGGTAGAAGGCGTTCAGCAGGTCACCGTGTCCGAAGACGAGATCCTGGTCGAACTTTGGACCACGCTGGCCGTTGAGGTCGATGTGGAACAACTTGCCGCACCACAGCGCCTGCGCCACGCCGTGCACCATGTTCAGTCCGGCCATCTGCTCGTGCCCGACCTCCGGGTTGAGCCCGACCATCTCGGAGTGTTCCAGCCGGTCGATGAGGGCCAGTGCGTGCCCGATCGTGGGCAGCAGGATGTCGCCGCGCGGCTCGTTCGGCTTCGGTTCGATCGCAAGCCGGATGTCGTACCCCTGGCTCAGGATGTAGTCGCAGACCGCGTCGAGGCCCTCCGCGTAGCGGTCGAGTGCGGCCTGCACGTCCTTTGCCGCGTCCGTCTCGGATCCTTCGCGACCGCCCCAGAGGACATACGTGGTGGCCCCGAACCGCGCCGCCAGGTCGATGTTGCGTCGCACCTTCGCCAGCGCGTACCGCCGTACCTCGCGAGAGTTGGAAGTGAAGGCGCCATCCTTGAAGATCGGGTGGGTGAACAGGTTGGTCGTCATCATCGGCACCTTCAGGCCGGCAGCGGCCAGTGCCTTCTCGAAGCGACTGATGGCCGCCTCCCGCTCGTCACCGGTCAGAGCCGGCGAGAGCAGATCGTCGTCGTGGAACGTGACCCCGTAGGCACCCAACTCCCCCAGCTTCTCCGCGGCGAGCACCGGGTCCATGGGCTCACGGGTGGCATCACCGAAGGGATCGCGGGCCTGCCAGCCGATGGTCCACAGCCCGAACGTGAAGTGATCCTCGGGGGTGGGTTTGAGGTCGATGGTCGAGTAGTCGTTCATCGCGTGCTGCCTTTCATCGGGGGGTGACTGTCTGTCCGGTACGGGCGGCCTCACCGATCGCGTCCACAACGCGCATCGTGGCCAGGGCGGACTCAGGGGTCACGGGCATCTGCGTGCGATCGCGCAACGCGTCGCGCACACCCGCGTAGAAGTGGGGCCACTGTCCGTCGAGGTAGGGGAACTCATGACGTTCCTGATCCGCTCCGAGCACCACTTCGGCGAACAGCCCGGGTTCGGCTCCCCACCCGGCCCCCTCCGGTCGGACCCCGGCCCGCAGGCGATCCTCCTGGGTGTCGGTGTGCTCCAGGAGCGCGGCGCCGGCAAGGCCACAGGCGCGGAACCGGGGTCCGGGGATCGCGGTCAACAAGGATGCGCTGATCATCGTGGCCGTGCCGGAGGTGTGCTGCAGCGTCGCCACGACGTCGTCATCGAAACTGCCCACCGACCGCAGCGACACCGCACGCGCCTGTACCGAGTCCACAGGACCGAACAGCAGCAGGGCCTGGTCGACCAGATGCGGGCCCAGGTCGTACCGCAGCCCGCCGAGGTCGGCGGGGTCGTTCGACTCCCGCCAGCCACCTTTGCCACTCGGCCGCCAGCGCTCCATCCGGGTCTCGAAGCGATGCACCTGGCCCAGCTGCCCGGTATCGAGGATCTGTCTGAGCGTGCGGAAGTCGCTGTCCCACCGGCGGTTGTGGAACACGGACAACTGCCGGTCCCGGGTGTTCGCCAGTTCCAGCAAGGCCTCGAACTCGTCCGCGTCACCGGCCACCGGTTTGTCGACCACCACGTGACGCCCGGCGTTGAGCACCTGGCGCGTGTGTTCGGCATGGAAACGACTCGGGCTCGCGACCACCACGAGGTCCACGTCGGTCTCCAGCAGCGCATCCAGTGAAGCCACGACCCGCGTCCCCGGGTGATCAGCGACCACCTCGGCGGCCCGGCCCGCGTCGCGGGTCACGACGTGGGTCAGGGCCATACCCGAGGTGGTGGTGATGAACGGTGCGTGGAACAGCCGTCCGGCCAAGCCGTACCCGATTACACCGACCCGGAGTTCCGTCACTGACGCGCTAAGCCCTACCCGTTGCCATTGCTCTGCGCCGGGACAGGGCGTCGACGCTGGCAGCAACCAGAAGGACCAGGCCGGTCACGATGAACGCGATACCCGACTGCTGTGTCACCAATGGCAGACCGTTGGCAATCACTCCGACCACCAGGCCACCGATCACCGCGTCGATGATGCGGCCACGCCCACCGAACAGAGAGGTGCCACCGATCACCGCAGCGCCGACCGCATAGAGCAGCGTGGTCGACCCACCCGTGGACGGCGATACCGAGTTGTCGCGCGATGCGAACAGGATGCCGGCCACGGCCGCGAGCGTCGAACACGCGATGAAGCAGGCGATCTTGATGTTCGCGACATTGATACCCGCGCGGCGCGAGGCCTCCGCATTGCCGCCCACCGCGTAGACGTGGCGGCCGAATCCAGTGCGTCCCAGCAAGTACGTGAGTCCGACCACGAGGATCAGGATCAACGGCACCACGTACGGGACGCCCTTGATGGACGTGATCGCCGGGTTGCGGCTGCGCTCCTCATTGAGGATGTAGACGAACAGGCCGAAGACCACCGCCAGTGCGATCAGTTTCGCCAACCACACCGAGGTGTTCTCCACGGGCAGGCCCGACAGCCTGCGGCCGCGCATCTTCATCTGGGAGACCAGCGCCCAGCCACCGACCACGATCAGGAATAGGACCCAACCGGCGACCGGGGACATGTTCGCGTTCATGATCTTGAGGATCTCGGGGTTGTTGATCCCGATCGTGCCACCCTCGCCGATGACCAGCAGCATCAATCCCTGCAGGCCCAGGAAGGCGGCCAACGTGACCACGAAGCTGGGGATGCCGAGCCGAGCGACCAGCAGGCCGATCACGAGACCGATGATCACGCCGGTCAGCAGCGTGGCGCCCAGCGCAAGCAGCAGGGGCCAGCCCTTCTGGGTGAGAGTGACGCCCAGAACGGCGGCTGCGGTTCCGGCCGCGAACCCGGCCGACAGGTCGATCTCACCGAGAAGCAGTACGAACACCAGCCCCATGGCCAGGACGATGATCATGGCCGACTGGTTGATGAGGTTGGCGAAGTTGAAGGCGGACAGGAACGTGTCCCCCTGCAGTGCCGTGAAGACCACGATCAGCGCGATCAAACCGGCGAAGGCCGGCAAAGACCCGAGGTCGCCGCCCCGCACACGGTCCCAGTAGTTGCGCACGGATTGGCCGATGCCGGGACTCTCCTGCGACTCCGGATCGGCTTCGGCGGTGAGGGTGCTCGACATCAGTCAGGCTCCAGTACTGGGGTCGGAGTTCGTGGACGTTTCTGGTTGGATGCCGATGTCGCCGGTCCGGCCAGTCGTGATCAGTTCGACGACCTGTGAGTTCGTCACGTCTGCGGCAGGAACCTGCGCCGCCATCCGGCCGAGGTACAGGCACGCGATGTGGTCGGCGACACGCATCACGTCGTTGATGTTGTGCGAGATCAGCACGACGCCGAGTCCGTTCTCCGCCAATCTCTCCACCAGGCTGAGTACTTGCTCGGTCTGCGCCACACCGAGTGCGGCTGTCGGCTCGTCCAGGATCACCATCTTCGAGTTCCACAGCACGGCGCGTGCGATCGCGACGGTCTGCCGCTGCCCACCGGACAGCGACGCCACCGTTCGACGAACAGAACTCAAGGTGCGCACGGACAGACCCGCAAGCGTCTCAGCCGCCTTGCGCTCCATAGTCGCCTCGTCCAGGCCCACGCCCTTCTTCTCCTCGCGACCGAGGAACATGTTGGCGACCACATCGAGGTTGTCGCACAGCGCCAGGTCCTGGTACACGACCTCGATGCCCAGCGCGTTGGCGTGCTTGGGATCGCTGATGTGCACCGACTTCCCCTCGAACAGGAAGTCCCCCTCGTCGAACGGGTAGATGCCTGCCACGCCCTTGATGAGGGTGCTCTTACCGGCGCCGTTATCGCCCACCAGGGCGGTCACCTGCCCCGGATACACGTCGAAGTCCACTCCCTCGAGGACGTGGACCGCACCGAAACTCTTGTGCACTCCGCGCAACGAGAGCAAGGGGTCCGACGCCCGCCCCGGGGAGGGGCGGACGCCGGACTCGGTGCTGATTGACATTTAGCTGACGCCAGCCTCGGTGCAGGCCTGCTTCAACTTCTCGGTGGTGCACAACTTGTCAGCGGTGGTGAAACCGTCGGCAACCACGTCCTTGACGTTGTCCTTGAAGATCGCGATCGGCTCGAGCAGAACCGAGGGGACCTCACGGCCCGACTCCGGGTCCAGAGTGGTCTGGCCGGTCTCGGGCTCCTCGCCCCTGGACAGCGCCACGGCCAGTTCGGCAGCAGCAGCGGCTTCCTGCTTCACGGCCTTGTAGACCGTCATGCACTGGGTGCCCAGCAGAACGCGCTGCAGGCCCTCGTCGGTGGCGTCCTGGCCGGTCACCGGGATCTTGCCTGCCTGACCGTTGCGGTCGAGCACGGAGATGGCCGCACCGCCGAGACCGTCGTTGGCGGCCGCGACACCGATGAAGTCACCGTTGGCCTTCGTGAACATCTGCTCGAAGATCGTGCCGGCCTTCGTGTTGTCCCACTCCGGCACTGCCTGGTCGGCTGCGACCTCGTAGCCGGCTGCTGTGATGGCTGTCTCGTAGCCCTCCTTGAACAGCGTGGCGTTGTTGTCGGTCGGAGATCCGTTGAGCAGAGCCACCGGGCCGCTGGTGTCGCCGTTGTCCTGCATGCAGGTCACGAGGCCCTCACCGATCTTGGTGCCGACAGCCACGTTGTCGAAGGACACGTAGTAGGCAGCGTCACCGTTGAGGGTCAGCCGGTCGTAGTCGATGACCTTCACACCCTGCGCGTTGGCCTTGTTGATGACGGCCGCACCGGTGTCGCTGTCGAGGTTCACGATCATCAGCGTGGTGACCCCGGAGTTCAGCATCTGGTCGGCAATGGTCTGGAACTTCGCCTTGTCTCCGTTGGCGTTCTGGATGTCGTACTCGACACCCGCTGTCTGGAAGGCCTCCTCCAGGAACGGCCGGTCGGCCGTCTCCCAGCGCGCCGACGATGCGGAGTCGGGCAGGATCACGCCGATCTTGCCCGCCGGGGCGGTCGGCGACTCGGAAGCGGCGGAACCGCCGTCGTCTGATGAGCTACAGCCGGTCAGCGCGAGGCTGAAGGCCGCAACTGACACTGCGAGTGTCATGCGGAGTTTCATATGGCAGTTTCCTCCATCTTGGGCCCGGCGGGGTACCGGACTGTTTAGTTCAACGCTTGACGGTAGCGCTGCGGTAGGGCGATATCCAGCCAAACGGTGGGTTTCCTGGAAATGAATCCGAAATGTCTCCTTAACCGCCGGTTCGCACTGGACGCACGAGCCCGCCGAAGCCACGCCGCAACGGTGTGGCTCGGACCCGCTCTCGGATGCTCGGCAAGCCCGTCCCCGTCAATACCGTGCAGGGGTATGCTTTGGGCGGGCCGACCAGAGCACCCGGAGGGTACGCCATGGCACGAGCAGTCATCCTGGGAGCCGGCATCGCCGGCCACACCGCAGCCCTGCACCTGCGACGATCGCTGGGCAAGGAGCATGACGTGGTGGTGGTCTCGCCCAACTCGCAGTGGAACTGGATCCCCTCGAACATCTGGGTGGGTGTCGGCAAGATGTCGACCAAGAAAGTCACGTTCCCCCTGGCCCCGATCTACCGGCGCAAGGGCATCGAGTTCCACCAGGCGCTCGCGATCGAGTTGCACGGTGAGGGCAGCGCCGAGATGGATCGGCCATATGTGACGGTGCGGTACACCGACCCTTCCCGGCAGGGGCAGACGGCGAATCTGGAGTACGACTTCCTCATCAATGCGACGGGGCCGAAGCTCACGTTCGAGGCGACGCCCGGTTTGGGGCCGGATGGCAACTCCTGGTCGGTCTGCACCGCCGGGCACGCCGTCGAGACCGCGAAAGCGCTCGCGGAGACGATCGACAGACTCAAGCAGGGCCAACGGCAGACACTGTTGATCGGAATGGGTCACGGCACCTGCACCTGCCAGGGCGCCGCATTCGAGTACACGTTCAACGTGGAGCACGAACTTGTCGAAGCCGGGGTGCGGGACAAGGCGGAGGTCATCTACATCACCAACGAGGCCAAACTCGGCGACTTCGGCATGGACGGTATGAATTTCGGCACGAAGCAGGGGGTCGTGCCGAGCCAGATGTTCACCGAGTCGCTGTTCCAACAGCGCGGTGTGAAGGCGATCATGGCCGCGCACGTGGAGAGGGTCGATCCGGGCGTCGTGCACTACGAGCAGCTCGACGGGACCAAGGGCGAGCAGCGGTTCGACTTCGCCATGTTGCTGCCACCTTTCCGCGGCGCGGATCTCAAGGCGTTCGACCGCGAGGGCAACGAGGTCACCGACCAGGTCTTCGCCCCCAGCGGATTCATGAAAGTCGACGCGGACTACACACCCAAGCCCTACGAGCAGTGGCAGGCCGCCGACTGGCCAAGGACCTATCAGTCGGTGGCCTACGACAACGTCTGGGCGGCAGGCATCGCCTTCGCCCCGCCGCACCAGATGTCCAAGCCGCGCAAGACCCCCAACGGCACGATGATCGCTCCGGCACCCCCGCGCACGGGGATGCCGTCGGGGGTCATCGGCCGGGCTGTCGCGCAGACCATCGCCGAACGCATCAAACACGGCGACTCGGGAAAGGTCCACACCGCGTCCATGGCCGAGATGGGTGCCGCCTGCATCGCCTCGGCGGGCACCGGATGGCGCCAGGGCCAGGCCGCCGCGATGACGGTCTATCCGATCATCCCGGACAAGCAGAAGTACGGTGAGGCCGGCCGCGACACTAAGGAGACCTACGGTGAGATCGGCCTGTCCGCACACTGGATGAAAGTCATGCTGCACTACCTGTTCATCTACAAGGCCAAAGCCCGTCCGCTCTGGTACCTCATCCCGGAATAGGAGGGGACATAGACCATGGAGAACATGGACAACGTGACGACTTTCGACGAGGCACCGATCCCCGACGACAAGGAACTCAAGTCGCGCAAGAACATCCTCGTGCAGGGCTGGCGCTTCGCCGTGCTGAACATGAAGATGATCACGATGGTGACCAAAGGCCACCACTGAGCACACGCTCGGCTGGGAGGATGGCCGACCGCGACCGTTGTTCACACCACCAGGCACCTGTGGACGATTCGAACATTTGTTCTACCCTCGATCTACACTTGTGGTATGGAAATCGAAACCTCGCTGGACACCCTCGACGCCCTCGTCCTTGAGATCGATCGTGCCGAGTCCGGGCTACGGACGGCTCAGGCCGACCGCTTGATCGCGATCCACGGACTGAGTCGCGCGCTTCCCACCGACCGCCACTCCGCGGCCTGCGACGCGGTGATCGCCGAGATCGCGACCAGCCTTCACGTCTCCACCCGGTCGGCGAGTCGGTTGTACGACGACGCCGAGTTGATCTGCACCCGTCCACACGTGATCGCCGCCTTGGCACAGGGTCGTTTGGACCTGACCCGGGCCAAGCTGATTGCGACCCTACTGCCCACATCCGACCTGCAGGACCGCCTGGAGGCCGATGCGATCCACTACGGCTCTGAGCACACCACCTACCATCTGCGGAAATGGCTCTTGTCACGCTTACCCGACGGCGATGAGGTCGCCCGGAAGACGGCCTTCGACCAGCGCAGGATCGAGGTGGTCCCCGACCGCGACGGGATGTCCGAGCTGTATGGGTATCTGCCGACCGACGTGGCAGAGGCGTTCTTCACGGCGCTGGACACCCTGGCCCGCACCAACACCGTGCCCGATGAGGATCGCACCCTGGATCAGCGTCGCGCCGACGCTCTGACGGATCTGCTCGATGACAAGACCACCGTGGCAACCACCGTGAGCGTGGTGCTGCCGGCCTCGGGGATCGGCGCAACGGTCAATGACTGCCCGCTGCCCTGGTCCAACGCCATGATGCTGGCTTGCCGCACGAATGCGACGTGGTTCGCCTGGATGGCCACCCCCACCGGCCGCGTCATCAACACCAGCCCCAGGCAGTACCGCATCCCCACCGCGCTGGCCCGTACCGTGCGGGCGCGCGACCAGCACTGCCGCTTCCCGGGTTGCTCGGTGCCTGCCGCACGCTGCGACCTCGACCACACCATCGCTCACCCCGACGGGGACACAACCGCGGACAATCTGCACTGCCTGTGCCGACGCCACCACCGCATCAAACACCAGACCGGCTGGACCGTGACCAACCTCGGGAGCAACGAACTGGAATGGACCAGCCCCGCCGGCCGCACGTACCGGACGAAACCTCCAGACACCTTCAACTGCGCGGCGTGACAGATTTCCACACCCTGGCTTCCCGGTGCGTTCACCTTCCTATCAGTCAGAGTTCGCCCTTCGTTGACGCACGCTTCTCGCGCTGGTGACCTCACCTTCCTACCGTGAAGGCAGGAGGATCATCATGACTGTCCACAAGATCGAGATCGGTGAGGACTCGGTGGCCGACTTCGCACTTCTGGTCGCAGAGGCGGCTGGCGTGCTCACGGCGATCGCGGAGGAAGCACCCGAGCAACGGCGAGCCGAACTCGAGGAACTGCATTCCGTGGAGGCCGAGGCCCTCTCTTCGTTGTGCGGCATTCCCGAGGCGGCCACAAGCGCGTCTGCGATCGTCGCGCTGCCTGAGGCACTGCGACGGATGCTCAGCGATGTCGTGGCCGTTGGGGAAGCGTTGACCGACGGGCGGCTATGGGTGACCGCCGATCGCGTACATGCGATCGAAGCGCTGGCAAGGGCGGTGTCAGCTTCCCTGGACCGGCTCGACGACAGTGAACTCGTCGCACGCCAGGCCCGTATCGCATCCACCTGCGCCGACACCCTCGGCGCCGCGACAGCCCCCCGGCGACCTGCTGATCCGGTGGAGGCACTCGTGGTCGCGACCATCCGCGGAGCAGAGGCGATGCATGGCCTTACGGATACCGAAAGCCAGGCGGCCACGCGCAAGGCGGTCTGACCCCGGCACCGACCTAGGCGATGTCGGCCAGGAATCTGTCGATCGCCGAATGGGTGATCTCGCGGCCCTCGGGCACCATCTCGTACACCTGACCAACGAACTCGACAAGATCCCCGCGGTCGCACGCCAACATCGCGATGCCTGTCGCAGACCTCAGCGTCAACGTCACCCGTCCAGCACCGGCCGGGGCCACCAGAACATCCCCCTGCCCAGCCGGGGCGTACAGGCCGTCACGCAACAACTCGCGCGCGAACGTCCAACACACCTGGGCATCTCCCACGGAGAAGACCACCCACACCGCGTAGGGATCGTCACGCCGATATGTGAAGCGAGCGGCCACACTCGCCGTACGACCGACCAAGGTCGTCGACACCATCTGCGCCACCTCGGCGACATTTGAACTCATCGACATCCTCCTCCGGTCGATCCCACTTGGGTAGATGGCACGCAGGTGAATGCCAGTGAACGCGGGCCTCGGGTCATCTCCACGACCTACCCCCGGTGCATGTCCACGAAGCGGCTGTAGTGGCCCTGGAACGCCGTGACCACCGTGGCGGTCGGGCCGTTGCGGTGCTTGGCCACGATGATGTCGGCCTCGCCCATGCGCGGCGAATCCTTCTCGTATGCGTCCTCGCGATGGAGCAGGATCACGACGTCGGCGTCCTGCTCGATGGACCCGGACTCCCGCAGGTCGCTCATCATGGGTTTGCGGTCGGTGCGCTGTTCAGGTCCCCGGTTCAACTGGCTGATCGCCACCACGGGGACTTCGAGTTCCTTGGCGAGCAACTTCAGCGCCCGTGAGAACTCGGCGACCTCCTGCTGCCGCGACTCGACCCGCTTGCCCGAACTCATGAGTTGCAGGTAGTCCACGACGATCAATCGCAAGTCGTGCTGTTGCTTGAGCCGGCGGCATTTCGCACGGATCTCCATCATCGACATGTTCGGTGAGTCGTCGATGAACAGTGGCGCCTGCGAGACCGATGACATGGTGTTGACCATCCGGGTCCACTGTTGTTCGTTGAGGCTGCCCGAACGCATGTGGTGCAACGGCAGTTCTCCCTGCGCCGAGAGCAGCCTCATCACGATCTCGTTGCGGCTCATCTCCAGGCTGAAGATGGCACTGGTGAGGCCGTGCTTGATGCTGCACGACCGGGCGAAGTCGAGGCCGAGCGTTGACTTGCCCATCGCCGGCCGGGCGGCGACCACGATCATCTGGCCCGGATGCAGACCGTTGGTGAGCTTGTCCAGGTCGATGAAGCCGGTGGGAATCCCGATGATGTCGCCGGTGTGGTTCTGAATCGACTCGAGTTCGGTGTAGACGCCGTCGAGCAGATCGGAGAGCGGCGCGTAGTCCTCGGCGGTCGTCCGCTGGGTGATCTCGTAGACCTCGGCCTGCGCCCGGTTGATGAGGTCCTCGACCTCACCCTCGCCGGCGAATCCCGTCTGCACGATCCGGGATCCGACCTCCACGAGCCGTCGCCGCATGGACGCGTCGCGCACGATCTGGGCGTAGTAGGAGGCGTTGGCGGTCAGCGGCGGGGACGCGACCAGAGTGTGCAGGTAGGGGCCCCGCCGATGCGTTGTAGATCTCCCGAAGCCATCAACCCGGCCGAGACGGTGATGGCGTCGGCAGGTTCCCCGCGGGCATACAGATCGAGGACCACCCGGTAGACGGTCTGGTGGGCTGGTGTGTAGAAGTCCTCTTCTCGCAGGCGTTCCACCACGTCGGCGATGGCATCCTTGCTGAGCATCATGGCGCCGAGCACGCACTGCTCCGCCGCGATGTCCTGCGGGGGCGTGCGCTCGAAGGAGGCCGGCGAGACGGGCTCCATGTCAAGGCTCATACGTCTGTTGTACCGACCGGGTACGACAAAGTGGCGTTGTTTGGCCGTGGCTCGGCAACTGGGTGTGGACGCCCGGTGCATCGCCTGTGGAGGGTACACACGAGCCAACATTCACAACCTGTGGATAACCTGGGGCAGCGTGACCGCTTTCCCCACCGGAATCCGCCTGTGACCAGGGATTATGCACGATGCGATCGTGTGGACGAAACTGATGGCGGGGCTACTCCAGGGTGCTGAGGTGCTCGCGAAGCCCGGACACCGTGGCCCGAATCATCAGCACCACGTCGTCGAAGTCCGTGGGCGCCCCGTAGTAGGGGTCCGGAACCTCGTCGTCAAGGGTCGATGGGTCGAACACCCGGATGAGCACCGAGTCCACCCCCATGTCCTGCAGGGCGCGCCGATTGGATCGGTCCATCGCCAGGACCACATCCGAGTCCGCGAGTGACTCCGGCGTGGCCTGCCGCGCGGAGTGCTCCAACGTATAGCCCGCGCGGGTCAACGCGGCGTGGGCGCGGGGATCCGCGTCCTCACCCACATGCCAGCCGCCCGTACCCATCGAGTCGACCTCGACATCCAGATCCTGCAACTCCGCTGCGAGCACGGCGGCCGCGATCGGTGACCGGCAGATGTTCCCGAGGCACACAGTCGTGATGCGCAGAGTCATTGTGTTCCCAGGCACACAAGGCGCCGAAGTTTCAGACAGACACCACGTGCAGGGTCACGGTGGCGATCACATCGGGATGCAGTGCCACCCGCACGGGGTAGTCCCCCAGGTGCTTGATGTGACCCTCCATCTCGATGGAGCGCTTCTCCACCAGCGGACCGCCGGCCTGCTTGATGGACGTCGCAACGTCCGCGGCGGTGACCGAGCCGAACAGCCTGCCGGCCTCGCCGGCCTTGGCCGCGAAGTTCACCGTCAGTCCCTCGAGCTGCGCACGGACCTCGTCCGCGTGCTCGCGGCTACGGATCTCCCGGGCACCGCGGGCGCGCTTGATCTGCTCGATCTGCTTCTCGCCGCCCTTGGTCCAGGCGATCGCGAAACCGCGCGGGACCAGGTAGTTGCGGCCGTAGCCGTCCTTGACATCGACGACGTCACCGGGCGCGCCGAGGTTGTCGACGTCTTGGGTCAGGATGATCTTCATGATGCTCCTCAGCGGGCCGTCGACGAGTACGGCAGCAGGGCCATCTCGCGGGCGTTCTTGATCGCCTTGGCAATCTCGCGCTGTTGCTGAACGGTCACACCGGTGACTCGCCTGGCACGGATCTTGCCGCGGTCGGAGATGAATTTGCGCAGAAGCGCAACGTCCTTGTAGTCAACCGTGTCAACGCCGGCGGCTTTGAGTTGGTTGGCCTTCTTCTTGATCGGCTTTACGGGCCGAGGTGGCTGCTTCGCCATTGTGGTGCTCCGATGTGTCGGGCCCGGCCGTTAGGCCGGAATGGGTGGATTTGGGTATTCAGTTTGGCTGGTTGGTGCCCTTGGCTAGAACGGTGGCTCGTCGACCGCGCCGCCCCAGGAGTCGCCGCCACCTGCGGGTGCACCCCAGGGGTCCCCGCCACCGGAAGCGGCGGGTGCAGACTGGCCGGAGTCACTGGTCCCCGACCGGCTGGTCCGCTGGATCTTCGCGGTGGCGTAGCGCAGGGCCGGACCGATGTCGTCGATGTCGACCTCGTAGACGGTGCGCTTCTCACCCTCGCGGGTCTCGTACGAACGCTGCTTGAGTCGTCCGATCACGATCACCCGGGTGCCCTTGGTCAGGGACTCGGCGACATTCTCGGCGTACTGGCGCCACACCGTGCCGGACAACCAGACGGTCTCCCCGTCCTTCCACTCCCCGGTCGCGTTGTCGCGACTGCGAGGGGTGACCGCGATCCGGACGCTGGCCGCAGCCACTCCGGAGGGCGTGAAGCGCAGTTCAGGGTCGGCAACGAGATTGCCCACCATGTTGATTTGAGGTTCACCGACCATTTTTGAGACCTTTCCGTCAGGCTTGGTTCAGGGTGACGCAGGGGTACGACACACCTCAGGCTGCGCGACGCAGCACCTTGGTGCGCAGAACCGCCTCGTTCAGGTTCAACTGGCGATCCATCTCAGCGACGGTCTCCGGGGTGCAGGTCAGGTCCAACACCACGTAGATGCCTTCGGACTTCTTCTGGATGTCGTAGGCCAGACGACGTCGGCCCCAGATGTCGACCTTGTCGACGGTGCCCTTGTCCTGGCGAACGACGTTCAGGAAAGTCTCCAGACTCGGCTGAACGGTTCGCTCCTCGAGATCTGGATCGAGGATGATCATCACTTCATAGGGACGCAACTGCGACCACCTCCTCTGGACTCATGCGGCCACGGTCTTTCCGTGGCAGGAGGTCATTGGCGTCTGCGGGTCTGACGACCACGCCTTCCCAGGGTAACCGATGGTCCGCGACAGCGGAGACGCGGTTGTGGATACACCCCCGGAGAGTATGTGAGCGTTCAAGCAGTCTAGAGGATAGAAGCTGGTATGTCGCGAATGTCGCATACCTGGGAGGAAGTAAGCACGATGACTGAAGCGAGCACGATGACTGCAGAACCAACCGTTCGTTCTTCCGACACGGGCGTCAAGGTGATCGGGATTCTGATCTTGATCGCCGGGATCGTCCTGGTCCTCGGCGGCGGGATCACCTGGGCGTCGGTGAGCAGCCACCTGAAGGCAGAGAACATCACCGTCTCCGAGGATGCCGCCCGGTACGCCGGCAAGCAGGTCGCTGGACCGCTGACCGCCTATGCCGAGGCCGAGGTGATCCAGAAGCACGCACTCGAGGCGACCGGCGGCAAGACGTACGCCGAGCTCGACCGCGAGGACCCAGTCCGCGAGGTGGCGATGACCGCCTCGTTCCTGCGTGCATCGCTGTTCAGCTCGGTGATCGCGTTCGGGGTGGCCGCGATGGCCATCGGGCTCGGTGTGGTGAACGTGCTCCTCGGCTGGTCGCTGACCCGCCTGGCCAAGCGCTGATTTCCGAACGACCGCTCCGCCGGGGCGGGAGTGACAGGCGAACCGAGGAATGACGATCCGTGTGGACGTCGCTCCCGACCATGCCTACCTCCCGCCCGGGCGTGATCCAGCCCTCGCCTCCTGGCCGCTGCCCTACACTCGACTTCCGTGACCATCGCCGTGCGATCCATCCCCGCCGAGACCCACCTCGCATTCGTGCGCGAGCAGCCGTCCGTGTCATTCCTGCAGACCCCTGCGTGGGCAGGCGTCAAGGCCGAATGGCAAAGCCAGTCCATCGGCTGGTTCGAGGGGCAGGAGTTGATCGGCGCGGCACTGGTGCTCTACCGCCAGGTTCCGAGGGTCAAGCGCTTCCTCGCCTACATCCCCGAGGGTCCCGTGCTGCCTTGGGGCCGCGCCGCCACAGACCTTCGGGCATGGATGGATCCCCTGCTCGAACACGTCCGTGCCGAGGGGGCGTTCGCGCTCAAGATGGGTCCCGCGGTGGCCAGCAGGCGGTGGGAGGCCGAGACCGTGAAGAAGGCGATCGCGGACGATGCGGTGACCCGGCTCGCGGACGTGCCCGCTGACGAGAAGCTGGAGACGGGGCTCGCGCTGCAGGCGGCGCTGCCCGCGGCGGGCTGGCATCAGGACGCCAGTGGCGGTGCGGGTTTCGGCGACGTGCAGCCGCGCTACGTGTACCAATTGCCTCTGGCCGGACGCACGCAGGACGAGGTCTTCGCAGGCTTCAACCAGTTGTGGCGCCGCAACGTCCGCAAGGCGGAGAAGAGCGGCGTCGAAGTCAGTGAGGGCACCCGCGACGACCTGGCTCTGTTCCACCCGGTGTACGTGGAGACCGGGGAACGTGACGGGTTCACCCCGCGTGGCCTGTCCTACTTCCAGCGGATGTGGGACGCCATGAACGCCGAGGACCCGCAGCGGCTGCGCCTCTACCTCGCACGCCACGAGGGCGAGGTGGTCGCCGCCACGACCCTGGTGACCGTCGGCGATCACGCCTGGTACTCCTACGGCGCGTCCACGACCGCCAGCCGCAACGTCCGCCCCTCCAACGCGGTGCAGTGGCGGATGATCACCGACAGCATGGCTGCGGGCTGCAGCGTCTACGACCTGCGCGGTATCAGCGACAACCTCACCGCGGGCGACCACCTGCTGGGCCTGGTCCAGTTCAAGGTCGGCACCGGAGGGTACGCCCAGGAGTACGTGGGTGAGTGGGACCACGTACTGCGACCCATGTGGAACAAGGCGTACGAGGCGTACCGCAAGCGCCGCTGACGCACCCGCTCGGGACCCAGCCCCACAATCCGTACGGCTGCGTCGTCCGTCGCCGACACCCCCCTATGCCCCCCGTGGCACGCCGCACTCGGGATGCAAGACTTCGACAGTGACGTTCACGCTGCAAGTCGATGGACCCGCATGGCGGCAGCACACCGCCTCCGTGCGCGACGCGCTGCGCAGCGCGATACGCGGCGAATCCGGGCGCTCGCGACTCGGAGACCTGGTACCGGTCGCCAAAGGCAACGGGTACGGTCTCGGCCTGGAACGTCTCGCGGCGGAAGCCACCCGACTCGGCGTCGACCGGATCGCGGTTGGCACCGTGTTCGAAGTCGCAAAGGTCGCGGGGGCCTTCGACGGCGACATCCTTGTCATGTCGCCCTGGGACCCGCGGGACACGGTGGCGGCCACTCACTGGCGTGATGTCGAGGCCAGTGAGTACGCCTCGCGCGTCATCAGGACCGTCTCCGACGCGCAGACCGCCAAGACCATGCCGGACGAACTCGGCGCGGGCAGTCGGATAGTGATCGAGGGCATCACGAGCATGCGCCGATTCGGCATGCTGGAGAACGAGTTGCTGTCGATCATCGGCAATGAGAGTTTTCAGTCCGCCATCGCGCAGGGCCACCTCGTCCTAGAAGGCCTGGCGCTCCACCTGCCGTTGGCGATGCCGGAGGTACACCATGTTTCGGCGACCAGGCTCCCCCGTGGCACCAGCACCCGGGTGATCGAGGTGCAGGGATGGGCAAAGACCTGGCGGGCCGCCCTCGAACAGTTGCTCGCCGCCCAGATTCCCGTCACCGACCACGCGACCACACTGTGGGTCTCCCATCTCAGCGACGAGGAACTCGTGTCCCTGCGCGGGCTGGAGCCGGACGCCAGCGTCAACGCGCGGGTCGGCACCCGGCTGTGGCTCGGCAACGGCGACGCATTGTCGGCGCGCGGCACCATCCTGGCGGTGCATCAAGTGGGCCGACGGTTCGCGGTCGGGTACCGGCAACGCAAGGCCGCCAGCGACGGACTGCTGCTCGTGGTCGGCGGAGGGACCTCACACGGCGTGGCTATGGCTGCCCCGACCCCAGCGACGTCACTTCGGCAACGTGCCATCGCCGCCGGCACCGGAGCGCTCGAGGCCACCGGACGTAGCCGCTCGCCGTTCCAGTGGGGCGACAAACTGCTGTGGTTCGCCGAACCCCCACACATGCAGGTCTCCATGCTCTGGCTGCCCGAGTCCGCGTTGCGTGAGGGCCTGGCCAACGGTCTGCGCACACCAGCCGTGGGCGAGACCCTCGCCTGCCGGGTTCGCCACACCACTGCCCTGTTCGACGCCGTGCTCACCGAGACATGATCTCCATCCTGCCCAGCCGCGACGACCGGGTCGTGGCCAGCGGCAGCGAAGTGGCTGGCGGAGTGGCCGGCACCAGAGTGCTGCTCGGCGCGACCTGGTGGAACGTCTACCGGGTTCTGATCCTGATGACCGCCACGGCCGCCGCGCTCGGATACGCCAGCAAGTACTACTGCCTCACGAACGGCTGGGACGCGGGCAAATACACGCACCTGTGCTACTCGGACATCCCCCCGCTGTACACGTTGCGCGGACTCGCCGACGGAGCCATCCCCTACATCACCGACCTCCCGGCCGACCAGATCCTGGAATACCCCGCACTGACTGGGGTGTTCGTCTATGTCGCGGCCAGACTGACGCCCGCGGGCAACACGGACTGGTTCTTCGACGTCAACGTCCTGCTGCTGCTGATCTGCTGGCTGGTCGCGGTTCTGGCCACCGCGGCGGCGCAGCGCAGTCGGCCCTGGGATGCCGCGATGGTCGCGCTCGCGCCGGGCATCATCCTGGCGGGGACCATCAATTGGGACCTGCTTCCGGTGGCCCTGGTCGCGCTGTCCATCACGTTCTGGGCACGGGACAGACCCGGCTGGTCCGGGGTCTTCCTCGGGCTCGGGATCGCTGCCAAGTTCTACCCCCTGCTCCTGCTGGGTCCGATGTTCCTGCTGTGCTGGCGGGCCCGCGCCTGGGCGGCGTTCGGTCGTTACGTGGCCGGCGCCGCGGCCGCTTGGCTGGTCATCAACGTGCCTTTCGCACTGGCCGACTCGGGGTGGTCGCGCTTCTACACCTTCAGTCAGGAACGGGGCGAGGACTTCGGGTCGATCTGGTTGGCGCTTTCGACTGCCGGACGGCAGGTGCCACCAGACCGACTCAACACGCTGGCCACCGGGCTGCTGCTCCTGGCATCCGTGGGAATCGCGTTCCTGATCTGGCGGGCGCCGCAGATCCCGCGTGTCGGACAGGTGCTGTTCCTCGTGGTGGCGGCGTTCCTACTGACGAACAAGGTCTACTCGCCGCAGTACGTGATCTGGCTCATCCCACTAGCGGTACTGGCCCGGCCAAGATGGCGTGATCTGCTGATCTGGCAGACCGCCGAGGCCGTCTACTTCGTCGCCGTGTGGCTCTACTTGGCCGGGCTCGACGGCGACGGCGCGCGTGGACTGTCCAAAGAGGCGTACGCGGTCGCGATCGTCATCCACGTCGCGGCGACCCTGTGGTTCTCCGGGATGGTCGTGCGCGACGCATGGCGCCCGCAACACGATCCGGTCCGCAACGACGGCGCCGGCGTACTCGATCCGCTGGCGGGTCCGCTCGACGCCGTGCCTGCCGGTGTCCCCGTGCCTGCCGCTACGGACTGGCCGGTGGTCCGCTCGTCGGGGGAGCCACCGAGCGCTGACTAGGCTCCGCGGCCGGTGCGGGAACCTGCGAGGGTGGTAGACCCTGTGGCGGCCCGCTGGGCGACTCCTGGGTCGGGGAGACCGGTTCGACCGTGGGGGATTCGGTCACCTCTCCCGAGGGGGAGATCACGTCGGTGGGCTCCTCCGACGGACTCTCGCTCACGGTCGCTGATGGGGACGGCGACAATGTCGACCCGCCGCCGGCCACCCACTCACCGGGCATCTGGAACGTCTCGACCGGCTCGCCCTCGAGGGCCGAGCGCATGTACGCGGTCCACATCTGGGCTGGGAACGACCCACCCGTGACGCTGGACAGGCCACCAGTGCCCTCCAGGGTCACCATGTTGCCGTTCTTGTCCGACTTGGCCATCATGACCGCGGTCGACAACTGCGGGGTGTACCCGACGTACCAGGCCGACATGTTGTTGTCCGTCGTCCCGGTCTTGCCAGCTGACGGCCGCCCCAGTCCGAGCGCGGTCGTACCGGTACCGACGTTCACGACCTGCTGCAGCGCGAAGTTCACGTTGTCCATGACGTTCTCGTCGAACTCCTGCTTGGTCTTCACATCGAGCTCGAAGTCAGTCTCCTTGTCCGGAGTCTTGACCTGCTTGATCAATGCGGTGTCAGCCCGCTCACCTCGCGCGGCGAAGGTGGCGTATGCGTTGGCCATGTCCAGTGCGGTGGGGGAGGCGGTACCGAGCACCGTGGTCGGGTCGGCCTTCAATCCGGTGGTGTCCTTGGGAACGCCGGCCCGGATGGCCGCCTTGCGCACGTTGTCCGTCCCGACGGCCAAGCCGAGTTCGACGTAGGGGGTGTTGATCGAGTTCTCGGTCGCCTTGAGCAGCGTGACGGTCCCGTAGCTGACGTTCCCGTAGTTCTGCAGGGTGTAGCCCTGGATCGTGCGCGGTGAGCTGCCGTCCCACGTGGAGTACAGACCGATACCGTCCTCAAGGGCAGCGGTCAGCGCGAACGGCTTGAACGTCGATCCTGCAAGGGCGGTCGCCTGGGTCGCATCGTTCAACTGATTCCGCAGGTAGTTCTTACCGCCGTACATCGCGACGATCTCGCCGGTCCCCGGCCGCACACTGGCCATGCCGATCCGCAAGCCTTCAGTGTTGTACGTGGGGCCGTACTGCTCGACCGCCTCGATCGCACCGTCCTGGGCCTGCTTGTTGATCGTTGTGGTCACCCGGTAGCCGTTGAGGTTGATGTCGTCGTCGGTGTACCCGAGTTGGAGCAGGGCGAGGCGGGCGGACTCCAACAGGTAGCCGTTCGGTCCCTTGAAGTAGTTGTACGCGCCGGTCCACTCCAGCGGGGT
Source organism: uncultured Actinomycetota bacterium (assembly GCA_963769435.1). GTDB lineage: Bacteria > Actinomycetota > Actinomycetes > S36-B12 > UBA10799 > JADKAV01. Next base: position 1,681,455 of record CAVYLN010000002.1, on the reverse strand, counting down.
CGGGAACACGAGTGCGTCGGCCTCGGCCTGGGTGAGCGCGCCGGTCGAGACCATGCCTGCCACCACGTAGTCCCAGCGCGCCTGCAGTTCGTCCTGGCCCTTCTTGCTCGCGTAGAAGGAAGGTGCGCGTATGACCGCGGCGAGGTACGCGGACTCCGCCGCGTCGAGTTTCGACGCGCTTTTGCCGAAGTACGCCCGGGATGCGGCCTGGATGCCATAGGCGCCGCGACCGTAGTAGATGGTGTTCAGATAGTCGGCGAGGATCTCGTCTTTACTCGACTGCGTCTCGAGCTTGACCGACAGAACCAGTTCCTTGAACTTCCGGCTGAAGGACTGCTCCTGAGTCAGATACGCGTTCTTCGCGTACTGCTGCGTGATGGTGGATGCCCCTTGCGTCGTACCACCGGTGAAGTTGTTCCAGGCCGCCCGCGCGAGCCCGCGCGGATCGAAGCCACCGTGGTTGTAGTAGCCGCGGTCCTCCGCAGCGAGCATGGCCGCCTGCATCTCCGGCGAGATCCGGTCCAGTGGCACGCTGGTGCGGTTCGCCTCACCGATCCGGCCGATCTCGGTCTTGCCGTCGTCGTAGTAGATGCGGGTGGTCTGTGCCACCGCCAAGTCGTTGGGCTTCGGGATCTCGGTGGTCGCTACGGCGATACCCAGACCGATGCCGGCGATCACGATCACCGTCAGGATCGAACCGAGGATCAGCTTCCACGACGGCAGCCAGCGCCGCAGGCCTGAACGACCGGCGCGCGGATAGTCGATCCAGCGCCGCCGCGCCTTCTTGGCGGGAGCCTTGGTTGCCATGTTCGTATCCTCGTTCCTTGCCACTGTCTAGTGTCCGACGTCGAGCGGCGCGCCGCGGTGCCACCCCTGGTGGCACCGACCATGCGCACCTAGTCGGGTAGCGGGTCGCTCCGGCGGGCCCGCAGTGCACGGCGGGGTGTGCCATCGCCGAGCACGTAACTGCGCAGGCGGAAGTGCCAGTGGCAGTCCGGGCACACCTCGACCTCATCGACCCGGAACTGGCCGTGCTCGACGGCCATCGACCGGATCTCCTCGATCGAGTGCTGGCGACCGGTGTAGTCGCCGAGTTCGTCCCCCCAGGTGTACCGCAGGAGCACCATGTTCAAACCCTGGCACCAGGGGCACTTCTGATCGTGCGGCGTCCCGTGATACTTCGCGGCCCGCAGCAGATCCGGGTGGGGGTCCAGGTTGTCGCTGGCGCCGGTCGCGACCAGCACCAGGCGACCCAGGGCCCGACGTCGCTCAAGCGAGTAGTCGATCAGGCGTCGGGGGGCCAACGGGTCGTCGACTTGCTCCGGCTCGGCCAGCTCCGGGCGGGCGCGCGGAGGTTTGCTCGGTGCACCCAGCACCTTGCTTCCTCGCACAGAGCCCTGCGCCCGCGTCTCGGCCATGTCTTCCAGGGTAGGCCGGAATCGCCATGACCGCGCTGCGCTGTAATGCAACTCACGGCCCGCGCCCGGGTGATCGGCGACACACCGCAAGTTGCTTGCGCTTCGCGTTTCGTGCACTTACTGTTAAACAAGCCAATATATCGAGTCGATACATCTTCTCGAGCAATGGAAAGGAGGTCACCAGTGGCAAGCACCAAACGGACGCACGTCCTTCAGTTCGCCGTCCTGGGACTCCTGCACGAGGGACCACTGCACGGCTACGAACTCCGCAAGCGCCTCAACGGCGTGCTCGGAACGTTCCGTGCAATCTCCTACGGGTCTTTGTACCCGTGCCTCAAGGATCTGCTCGCCGCCGGCCTGATCGCCGAGGACGGACCGGCCGACGCGGGTGCACCGGCCCTCACCGGTCGCCGGGCACGCATCGTCTACAAACTCACCGCCGAGGGCAAGGACCGTTTCCAGCAGTGGTTGGCCGACGCAGGCCCGGACGCCTACGAGGACGAACTGTTCGGCGTCCACCTCGCCTTCTTCGGTCGCACCGACCGCGACATCCGGCTGCGGATCCTGCTTGGCCGCCGCAACCGCCTCGAAGAGCGCATGGCGACACTGCGCAGCAACCTGGCCAAGCGCCGCGAACGTCTCGACGAATGGACCCTCACCCTGCAGCAGCACGGTCTGGACAGCGTCGAGCGGGAAGTCGATTGGCTTTCCACCCTCATCAATCAGGAAATCGACGGCACCCCGCCGTCCACAAAGTCGACCGGCACCGAGCCGGCGAGTAACTAAGGAGAACGAATGTCTATTCGTGTCGCCATCGTCGGTGTCGGGAACTGCGCCGCCTCGCTTGTGCAGGGCGTCGAGTACTACCAGAACGCCGACCCGGACAGCAAAGTTCCGGGGCTGATGCATGTCACGTTCGGGCCGTACCACGTCAACGACATCGAATGGGTCGCCGCGTTCGACGTCGATGCCAAGAAGGTCGGCCAGGACCTCGCGCACGCCATCTCGGCCAGCGAGAACAACACGATCAAGATCTGCGACGTGCCCCCGACCGGGGTGCACGTCCAGCGCGGCCACACCTACGACGGTCTCGGCAAGTACTACCGCGAGATGGTGACCGAGAGCGATGAAGACCCGGTCGACATCGTCGCTGCCCTGCGCGAGTCGCAGGCCGACGTCCTGGTCTGCTACCTGCCCGTGGGTTCTGAGCAGGCCGCGAAGTTCTACGCGCAGTGCGCCATCGACGCCGGCGTCGCCTTCGTCAACGCGCTGCCCGTGTTCATCGCTGGCACCCCCGAGTGGGCCAAGAAGTTCGAGGACGCCGGTGTCCCGATCGTGGGCGACGACATCAAGTCGCAGGTCGGCGCCACCATCACGCACCGCGTGCTGGCCAAGCTGTTCGAGGACCGCGGCGTGACCGTGGACCGTACCTACCAACTCAACGTCGGCGGGAACATGGACTTCATGAACATGCTCGAGCGTGAGCGCCTGGAGTCCAAGAAGATCTCGAAGACCCAGTCGGTGACCTCGCAGCTGGTGGGCGACATGCCCGCGCGCAACGTGCACATCGGCCCGTCCGACTACGTCGCCTGGCTCGACGACCGCAAGTGGGCCTTCGTGCGCCTCGAGGGCCGTAACTTCGGTGACGTTCCTCTGAGCCTGGAGTACAAGCTCGAGGTGTGGGACTCCCCCAACAGTGCCGGCATCATCATCGACGCCATCCGTGCTGCGAAGATCGCCAAGGACCGTGGAATCGGCGGTCCGATCCTGTCCGCGTCGAGCTACTTCATGAAGTCGCCGCCGGTCCAGTACACCGACGACGAGGCCCGTCAGGCGGTCGAGGACTTCATCGACGGCACCGTCGAGCGCTGAACCCAGCCGTACGAACGGCCCGTCCCCCTTCCTGGGGACGGGCCGTTTTCGTTGCCGGCCGAGCCCATGTCGGCGCAGGATCTGGTTGAAGCTCTGCCCGGGTCAACCAGATGTTGCGGGACAAAACACTCAGAAGACATCAAAACCCCCCGCTGAACCGCAGGATCTGGTTGGGAGCCGCGGCCGACCGGGGTTCCCCAACCAGATTCTGCGCTCGTCCACAGATTCCTGTCCGGCGTGGTCGCCCGAGCCCCGCTGTCTCAGGCTGGAGCGAATGGACCTCACGACGACCTTCGGCATCCGGCCCTTCACCCGCGCGCAGGCTCTGGAGGCGGGACTCAGCAACTGGCAATGGCGCCAACTCACGGAATCGGGCCAAGTGCACCGCATGCGCAAAGGTGTTTACGTCGTGGCCCGCGGCGTCAGCGATCGCGAACGGCACCTCCAGCGGGTGGCGGCGGAACTGCTGACCCGCACGGATCACTTCGCCGTCGGCGGATCGGCTGTCGCCCTGCTGAACCTCCCCAACCCGTTCTTCATGAGTTGGGATAGGCGACCGGTCGAGATAGCGGGACCTCAGACACGGGGTCGCCGGGGTGTCCGGCGCTCTCGTGCCGCCCCCATCCCCTCCCCCTGGGGTCCGGTCACGGATCTGATCGACACCGCGATCACGATCGCCACCGAACTGCCGCTGCCGCAGGCCCTCATGGTGACCGACGCTGTTGCCCGCCGGCTGGCGGGGACCACCGACCGCTTCGTCCTGGCATCCGAGCGCTGCCGCACCGAGGTCCGCCGCCGTCTGACGCAGGCCCATGACCACCCGGCGCTGCAGCTGGCCAACCCCGCTGCCGAATCGCCCGCCGAGTCCTTCTACCGCGGTCACATGCTGCTCGAAGGCCTCCCGGAACCTGACTGCGGGGTGCCGATGAGGGGGGCGGGCGGCGACCAGTACTTCATCGACCTACTGCTCGAAGATTTGGCGATCGAGGTTGACGGCAGGCTGAAGTACACCGACGTCCAGATCGTCATCGACGAGAAGGTGCGTGAAGACGATCTGCGGGCGACCGGCCTGGAGTTCCTCCGCCCCTTCGTCGAGGACCTCTTCACGAGTCCCGCCTCCGAAATGGCCCGCCTTCGGGCCAAGCGCGCCGAGATCCACCGCGCGCGGCGAAGGGCGTCGTGACCGCTAACCTTGCCCGGTGACCCACCCCTTGAAGGCCGCCCTGGGGTCACGGCTGTACCGCAAGCTGCTCGCAGTACGGCTGACCGGACAGGCCGGCGACGGCATGCTCCAGTCCGCCCTCGCGACCTTCGTGCTGTTCTCACCCGAGCGTCAGGCCAGCGCCAGCGCGATCGCGGCCGCGTTCGCCATCCTGGCGCTGCCCTATTCGCTGATCGGCCCCTTCACCGGAGTGCTGTTGGACCGGTGGCAGCGGCAGCGGGTGCTGCTATGGGGGAACCTGATCCGCGCGGCCAGCATGGGTCCGGTCATCTACTTCACGGCGCAGGGCGACTCGGGTTTCGGGCTCGGCGTCAGCGTGCTGATCGCCATCGGCATCAATCGTTTCGTGCTGGCGGGCTTGTCGGCCGCAGTGCCGCTGACCGTTCCGGAGACCAGCCTCTACACGGCCAACGCCATCGCCCCGACCGCTGGAACCATGGCGGCTGCGGTCGCGGCGTTCCTCGGGGTCGGGCTCAGACAGGCGCTCGGAGGTGACGACGCCGGATCGGTCGTGGTGCTCTGCATCACCGCCGGGGTGTTCGTAATCGCGGGGCTGCTGGCCACGCGGGTGCACCGACACCAGTTCGGACCGCTGCCCGGTGAACACGCCCAGACCGCTCGTCAGGTCGTGCGGGGTCTGGTCGACGGTGCCACCCAGTTGTGGCATCGCGCCCCCGCCCGCAACGCCATCGTGATGGTCAGCGCCCAGCGCATCGCGATCGGCGCCGGCACGATCATCGCGGTCCTCCTGCTGCGCCTGCACATCAATCCGCCCGACCAGACCGACCGCGCACTCAACGAACTGGCCCTCATGCTCGCGGCGGCGGCGGTCGGCGCGCTGGTCGGTGCCGTCACGACCCCCTACGTGTCCCGCACGATCGGACCGATCCGATGGACGTCCGCCTCGTACATCGTCGCCGGCGCGGTGGGCTGGTTCGGAGTCGCGACCGCCACCGTACCCTCCTTGATACTGGCCGGTCTTTTCATCGGTTTCGCCGGGCAGGTCGCGAAGGTCTGCGGGGACACATTGGTCCAGGAGTGGATCGACGAGGGCAACCGCGGCCGCGTGTTCGCGCTCTACGACGTCGCCGTGAACGTGGCCCTGGTCTCCGGTGTGGTGTTCGTGGCGTGGCTGGACCCGACGGCGGTCAACGCGGGTCTCACAGCGGCGGCGATCGGGATCGGCATGATCGCCAGCGGCCTGCTCTACCTGCGAACCCGGATCACCGCTGCTCCTCCCACCATGTGAGCAGGGCGGCAGTGGCCTCCTGGTCCGTCATGGGCCCGCGCTCCATGCGCAGTTCGAGCAGGTGGTTGTACGCCCGGCCCACATCCCGCCCGGGACCGATGCCCAGGACCTGCATGATCTGGTTCCCGTCGAGGTCGGGGCGGATTGCGGCGAGTTCCTCCGCCTCCGCCAGAACCCCGATACGTCGTTCCAGATCGTCGTAGGTGCGTTGCAGCGCCGCCGCCTTGCGCCGGTTCCGGGTCGTGGAATCGGCACGGGTGAGTTTGTGCAGGCGGTTCAACTGATCACCGGCGTCCCGGGCGTAGCGGCGGACGGCGGCGTCGGTCCACTCCCCTGTCCCGTAGCCGTGGAATCGCAGGTGCAACTCGACCAATCGGGCGACCTCGTCGATGGTCTTCGTGTCGAATCTGAGCGCCCTCATCCGCTTGCGCGTCAACTTGGCGCCGACCACCTCGTGGTGATGGAACGAGACGCCACCGCCGGGTTCGAGACGCCGCGTCTTCGGTTTCCCGACATCGTGCATGAGGGCGGCGAATCGCAGCACGAAGTCCGGGCCGCTGGCCGGCGCGTGGGCCGATTCGAGCTCAATGGCCTGCTCGAGCACGGTGAGGGTGTGCTCATAGACGTCCTTGTGACGATGGTGCTCATCGATCTCGAGCGCCAGGGCCGGCACCTCAGGCAGAAAACGCTGGCACAAACCGGTGTCGACGAGAAGTTGCAGACCGGGGCGAGGAGCGTCGGACATGATGAGTTTGACCAGTTCGTCACGGATCCGCTCCGCACTCACCACGTCGATCCGCTCGGCCATGTTCGCCATGGCGTCGACGGCCTCGGCGTCCACTGTCATGCCCAACTGCGAGCAGAAGCGGGCTGCCCTGAGCATGCGCAGAGGGTCGTCGGAGAAGGAGTCCGCCGGGGCTCCCGGCGTGCGGAGGCGTTTCACGGCGAGGTCCAGCAGGCCGTCGAACGGGTCCACGAACTGCCAGTCGGGAAGTCGCACCGCCATAGCGTTCACGGTGAAGTCGCGTCGACCGAGGTCCGACATCAGATCAGCACCGTACTGAACCTCCGGCTTGCGGGAGTCACGGTCGTAGCGGTCACTGCGATAGGTGGTGAATTCCAGGCGCAACCCTGCGACCTCGGCCCCGATGGTGCCGAAACGCGCCCCCACGTCCCACACCGCATCCGCCCATCCAGACAGCAGCGGCGCCACCTGCTCCGGCCGGGCGTCGGTGGCGAAGTCCAGGTCCTCCACGGGTCTGGCCAGAATCGCGTCCCGCACCGAACCCCCCACGAGATCGAGGGTGAAACCGGCGCCCACGAACCTGCCGCCCAGTTCATCCAGGATCGGCCGCTCAGCACGAAGTCGGTGCAGCGCGACGTCGCGGGCACCATGCAGGATCTGCATCTGAGCGTCCGGACGAGTCACTCGCACCAGGCTAGTCTCGCGCACGCGGCCACCGGCAAGTGCACGACCGTCACCGGCCCGGGCACCACGATCCGTCAATGTGGACCGGGCGTCAACACCCGCTCCTGTCCGCCTGCCGCCCCCAACCGACCGATTGCGCCTATTCTCGAACTCATGCCCCACCCGTCCCCGTCGCGCTTCAACCTGCGCTATGTGAAGCGTTCACGCTCGACGGTCGACGAGACCAGCGCCGGCGGGCTGGTCGTCCGCCGGGACGGGGACGCCGCGCAGGTCGCGCTGATCGCACGCTACGACCGCCGTCACAGACTCGTGTGGTCACTGCCGAAGGGGCACGTCGAGGAGGGCGAGACGGTCGAGGAGGCCGCGCTGCGCGAGGTCCAGGAGGAGACCGGACTCGTGGCGGGTATCGTCGCACCGCTCGGGATCATCGATTTCTGGTTCGCAGTGGAGGATCGCCGTATCCACAAGACCGTGCACCATTTCCTCATGCGCTACACGTCCGGGATGTTGTCCGATGAGGACCCGGAAGTGGTGGAGGTCGCGTGGGTGGACTTCGAGGAGGTCCCCGCGCGGCTGGCGTACCGCGACGAGCGCCGTCTCGTCACCAAGGCCCGCGGCATGCTCGGCGAGGTCTAGTGGGCAAAGCGATATCCCTGCTGGTGGCGCTGGTGATGGTATGCCTCGGCGGGGCTGCACATGCCAGCCCGCGCCAACTTCCGGCCGACTCCATCGAGTTGCGTGTCACCACCATGACTCCGCTGAACCCGCAGCCGGGCAAGACGCTGCGCATGTCGGGGCGCCTACGCAACACGTCCAACGATGACGTCGCAGCCATCCAGGTCCGCCTGCTGTTGTCAGGCACACCCATGGCTACCCGCTCAGAGATCGCCGCGGTCAGTGCCGGGGCGGTGGACAGGGACGGTCCTCCGACGCTGGCCGTGAGCGAACCGATCCCGCTGCTGCTGGCGCGCAACAGCGCCGACTGGTCCCTCGAGCTCCCCTTCGACGAACTCCCGCTCAGTTTCCCGGGGGTCTACGTGGCAGGACTCGAGGTCATCGGGACCGGCACCGACGGGCTGACGCAGCGACTGGGGCTCACCCGCACTTTCCTGCCCTGGTTCCCCGAGGGCACGGTCTCGCCATCGCGACTCGTGTGGCTCTGGCCGGTGACCGCCCGGCCCGACCGCGCCCTCGACAGTCTCCAACTCAGCGAGCAGACGGCAGCGGAGATGGCCACCGGGGGGCGACTGGAACGCATCGTCAATGCCGCCGGTTCCGCCCCGGTCACCTGGGTCTTCGACCCCAGTATTCTGCAGACCGCGGAGGACATGTCCGATGGCTACGAGGTCGCCACCGGGCCCGCGGCCTCGCAGTCGGCGGTGGGTGCCGGATCAGCACCCGCGGCCGAATGGCTGGCCGACGTCCGGCGCAATGCGGCAGCGCAACCGCCCATCGCAGCCCCCTACGGATTCCCCGATGCGACGGCACTGCTGCGGGCCGGGATGGACAAGACCGTGGCGCAGGCGACCGCGCGGGCGGCCAGTGATGTGGCGGCCTCGACCCGTACACCCGTGCAGGACGTGCTGGCCTGGCCCGCAGACGGCACCACGACACCCTCGACCAGGCGGACCTACCGCGACGCGGGGGCGACGAACCTACTACTGGCCGACTCCACGCTGCCGCCCACACCGGGGCTCACCTACACCCCGGACGCCTTCGCGAAGTGGGCAGGCATGCCCGTGACCCTGGCGGATTCCGGGCTCACAGCCGCTCTGGCTTCCCCTCAGGAGACCCGGGGGGAAGCATTGTTGGCCCGGCAGAGGTTCTTGTCGGAGATCGCGATGGCAAGCGCCGAACTCCCGGATCTACGCCGCAGCCTGGTCGCGGCACCGGACCCACTGTGGGCTCCCCGCTCGGGTTTCCTGCGGCAGATCCTGCGAGCGCTGGCACAGGTCCCCTACGCCCGCCTGGTGACACTGGAGACCGCGCAGCGCAGGGCCGTCGAAGTCCCCCGCACCAGAGTCGCCTACTCCCCGGAGCAGCGGATCGGCGAGTTGTCCCGCGACTACCTGGCAGAGATCCAACTCCAGCAGCGCCGGGCCCGCAGGTTCCAGGCGATCCTCACCGAGCCGGACGGCATCGGGTACGACCAGGCGGTGATGCGTCAGACCTCCTGGACCTGGCGAACGGATCCGACGACGGCGGACGCACTGGTCCGTACCATCAACGGACAGGTCTCAGACCTCACGGCGGAGGTCCGCGTGGTCACGACCGGGACCTTCACCCTGCCCGGTGACAGCGGCCGTATCCCGGTTACGGTCGCCAACGATCTCGAACAGGACGTGAACGTCGGAATCCGGCTCACATCCGACGAACCCGCCCGCTTGGTGGCATCTGAGATCGCGCCGTTCCTGGTCCCGGCCGGCCGCAAGGTGAGTCTTGAGGTCGAGGCCCAGGTAGTGGGATCGGGCACGCTGCCCATCGACCTGCAACTCACAACCCCTTCTGGCCGGCGCTACGGCGAGCCCGTCACGGTCCAGGTGCGCACGACGGCGTACTCACGGGCGGCGGCATATGTGGTCACGGGCGCGTTCGTGATCCTGGCCTTCCTGCTGGCCATGAACTTCGTCCGTCGGCGGCGCGCCGGCTCCGGCGAGCACCAGTCATGAGCACCGGCGAACAGGCGGGTGTCCTGCGTTCGAGTGCCCTGATGGCAGCCGGCACGATCACGTCCCGGGCAACCGGTCTGATCCGGGACATGGCCCTGGTGGCCGCTATCGGCTTCGGAACGCTGGCGGACACCTACAGCCTCGGGAACTCTCTTCCGAACATCATCTACATCCTGGTCGCCGGCGGGGCGCTCAACGCGGTCTTCATCCCGCAGCTCGTGCGCCACATGCAGAACGACGAGGATGGTGGGCACGGTTTCGCCAATCGTCTGCTGCGCGTCGTCACGCTGATCACGCTGGCGCTGACGATCGTGGCCGTCCTCGCGGCCCCGTGGATCGTGCATCTCTACGCGACCAGCGAGTACTCGGCACGGGAGTTCGACCTGGCCCTTGCGTTCGCCCGCCTGTGCCTGCCACAGATCGTCTTCTACGGCCTGTACACGATGTTCAGCCAGGTGCTCAACGCCCGCGGACACTTCGGGTCACCGATGTTCGCGCCAATCGTGAACAACATCGTCGTGATCGCGGCCGCCATCGCCTTCCTCCTGGTGGCCGGCGACAACCTGGACGTCAACACGATCACGGACGGCCAGGTGGCATGGCTGGGCATCATGACCACCCTCGGTGTGGCGTTGCAGGCACTGGTCCTGATCCCGGTCCTGTGGCGGTCCGGCTTCCGGTTCGCGTACGTCAAGGGGCTTCGCGGGTTCGGGCTGGGACATACCGGCAAGTTGGCGATCTGGACCATCGGTCTGGTCCTGGTGAACCAGGTCGGGTTCCTGGTGGTGACCCGGCTCGCGACGCTGGCGAACGTGCTTGCGTCGCGTGCCGACGTCGTTGCACAGGGGCTCACGACCTACCAGAAGGCCTATCTGATCTTCATGCTCCCGCACTCGGTGATCACCATCTCCATCATGACGGCGCTGTTGCCGCGGATGAGCCGGGCGGCGGCCGAGCAGGACCTCGCCAAGGTGGGGGCCTACGTCGCCGACGGCATGCGCCTGGTGGCGGTGCTGATCATCCCCGCGGCGGTGAGCCTGGGGGTGGCCGGACCGATGATCGCCACCGTGATCTTCGGCTTCGGGGCGGGGTCCGGGGTCGCCTCGACATATGCCGGTCTGGTCGTGGTGGCCTTCGCGGTCGGTCTGCTGCCGTTCTCGCTGTTCTACGTGCAACTGCGCGGATGGTACTCGTTGGAGGACACCCGGACGCCGTTCTACTTGACCGTCGCGTACAACGTGCTGATGGTCGGGTTCTCACTGCCGCTGTTCTACTTCGCGGCGGTCGAGTTCAAGGTCACCGCACTCGCCCTCGGCTACTCGCTGGCCTACTGGCTGACCTTCGGACTCGCCTGGTTCGTGCTGTCCCGTCGGCTTGGTGACCTGCAGTCACGGCGCACCCTCGGGGTCCTCGCCCGTCTGGTGCTGGCCGGCCTCATCGCGGCCGCGGCCGGTCTGGCGGCCAACGTCTTCTTCACCGGCAGTGTCCGCCGCATCACCGGTGACGAGGTAGCCCTCGGATTCATCGGGCAGCCGGGCTGGGCGCTGGTCGCCGCCATCTTCGTGTCGGCGGTCGCGGTCGTGGTCTACCTGCTGCTGGCCAGGCTCCTGCGAGTCGCGGAGATCTCGCAGGCCTGGGACATGGTGGCCGGCAAACTGCCCCTGCTGCGTGGGAGTAGCCGCGCGTGAAGAACTCCGCGACGAACCGGGGCGCCGCTGGCGTGTCGACGTGTCGTCCGATGCGCTGGCCTACCCTGAAGATGTGACCGAGCAGGCTGCGCGGCAATGGCGTGAGCGCTACGAACTGATCGACCTGGTCACTCATGTCCAGGCGTCGGACATGTGGCGTGCCTACGACAACCGGCTGCGGCGCACCGTCGGGCTGCGGATTCTGTCCGCCCGGGACCCACGCGTGAACCGCCTGCGGTTGGCAGCGATCGCGGCCGCCCACATCACCGATCGTCGATTCGCCAACGTTCTTGACGTGATCGGACCCGATCCGGATGACGAACTGGTGATCATCACGGAGTGGATACCTGGGATCGCCCTGCCCGAGGTTCTCCAGGAACCGATGACACCGCACGCCGCGGCCAGCACGGTGGCCCAGGCGGCACGGGCCGTGGCCTCGGCCCACGCACAAGGGGTCACCCACGGTCGCCTCCGCCCCGCGACACTGATGCTGCTCGCAGACGGGAGCGTGCGGGTACGTGGCCACGGCGTGGATGCATGCCTCTACGGCACGGAACCCGACCTGGAACCCGCCGCCGCGGACATCCACGGTCTCGGGTCGCTGCTGTACTGCTGTCTGACCACGCGCTGGCCCTTCGACGCCGATGTCGGGCTGCGGCCGGCGCCCCTCACGGATGGTCGCCCGGCACGGCCCAGCGAGATCATCGCGGACGTACCGGAGGGCTTGTGCGACGTCATCGAGAGGTGCTGGCGAGGTGAGTACACGGCAGCATCGTCTGTGGCGGCCGACCTGCGGGAAGCGGTCTCGCAGTTGTCGGAAGCGCCCCGACTGCAGGAGCGGGCGACCCGTCGGCGCCGGGTACTGCTCGGCGGGCTGGCCGGGGGACTGACCGCCGTCGCCGTCATCATGAGCCTGGCGGACGCTGCCAGCCGGCCGGGCACTCCGGTGACAGCACAGACCCGCGCACTGGGTGTCGCCTCCCTGGTCCCTTCGCTGCCTGCCGACCAGCCCCGGCTCCCGATCGTGCAGGTCCGCGACTACGACCCGTACGGGGTCGACGGTGAGTCCCGGAAGACCACGCGGCTGGCCATCGACCGTGACCCGCTGACGGCGTGGACGACGGACACCTACTTCGACCCCTTCCTGGGAGGCAAACCCGGAGTGGGGATCACGGTGGATCTGGGCGCCCCCCGGCCCATCACCACCGTGGATCTGAAACTCGTCGGCGCGAACACCAACCTCGAGGTCCTGGTCGGGAACAAACGTTTCGCGAATCCCGAGAAGTTCCGCACGTTCGCCGAAGTCACCGGTGCCGGCCGCCGGATCCTGCTGCGCTCACCTCGGCCCGTGACCGGTAGGTACGTCGTTGTGTGGTTCACGCGTCTGCCCTGGATCGACGGTGGTTATCGTGGTGGCGTGCGCTCCATCGTCGTCCGCAGCGGCTGACCCGTGACGCGCAGCGCACGTTCGGAGTTCGAGCGATCCGACGCCGAACTGCTCGCGGCCCACGTCGACGGCGACACCGACGCCTTCGGCGAGTTGTTCTCCCGCCATCAGGACCGGCTGTGGGCGGTGGCCCTGCGGACCGCGGGCAGTCCGGATGACGCCTCCGACGCCCTCCAGGACGCGATGGTCTCAGCCTTCCGCCGGGCGGCGTCCTACCGCGGTGAGGCCGCGGTCACGACCTGGCTGCACCGGATCGTCGTCAACGCCTGCCTGGATCAGCACCGCCGGCGCAGGAACAAACCCACGACCACCTGGATCGAGAACCTGCACGAGGTGGCCCACGCGGGTGACGACATGGCCAACCGCGAGCTGCAGATCGAGCTGGAGCGTGGGCTCGCCGCAACTCCCCGACGACCAGCGCGCGGCGATCGTACTCGTCGATGTCGAGGGTTACTCGGTCGACGATGCGGCGGCGATTCTCCAATGCCCTCCCGGCACGGTGAAGAGCCGCTGCTCCCGCGGCCGCGCCAAACTCGCGGAACGGTTGGCCACGGTCCGGAACCCGAACGCCGACGAAGGCGTCCTACGTGAGAAGCAAGGAGGTCCGGGCACATGAGCAGCGAGGAAGAGGTGCGCTCACGGCTGTCCTCTCTGCCGTCGCCGGCGATCCCGGACCACGTGGCGCAGGGCGTGCGGGCGCGTTTGGCCGCAGAATCATCCGAAAGTGTGACGGGCGCGGGCGACACCGTCGTACCGCTCACCGGCAGACACCGCTCCCGCCTCAACGTGCTGCTGATCGCGGCGGCGGTGGCGGCCTTCGCGATGCTGATGGCGGTCAGTGTGGAGAGTCCGTCAGCGCCGGTCGCGCAGGGACAACTGCCGGTCGTCAAGGCGGGCGCGATCTACGAACCCGCCAACTTCGCCGACGAGGTCCGCGAACGGTTCATGGAGGCCCAAGGGACCACCTCGCCGACCAACACCTTCGCCGACTCCCCGGCCGGGATCGAGGCGTGTGCCGATGCATTGTCTGCCTACGGTGCCGTGCTCACGATCGACACCGGTTCCTACGACGATCTGCCGGCCGCCGTCGTGATCACCACCTACCCGATCAATTCCGAGTACGAGGAGGTCTGGGTCGTGACGCCCGGGTGCGGGGCCACCAGCAACGAGGTGATCGGGCACATGGTCCTCGACGTGGACAACTCCACAGCTACCCTTTAGTGGGAATACCACCTCCCCCTATGCGGGTTGGTCAAGGTGGAGCTACGACAGGAGCAATCGTGAGCGAAGAGCAAGTCGTCATCGTCGGATCCGGGCCCGCGGGATACACCGCGGCCGTCTACGCCGCGCGGGCACAGTTGCAGCCGGTGCTGATCGAGGGTGCCGTGACCGCCGGTGGTGCGCTGATGAACACCACCGAGGTCGAGAACTACCCGGGGTTCGCCGAAGGGATCCAAGGCCCCGAGTTGATGACCGCGATGCGCGAGCAGGCCGAGCGGTTCGGGACCCGCATCATGACCCAGGACGCCGTGGAGATCCAACTCGACGGACCGGTCAAGACGATCACCGACGACGCCGGCGTCGTGTGGCGCAGCAAGGCGGTGATCCTTGCCATGGGATCCGGCTACCGTGAGCTCGGCGTCCCCAACGAGAAGCGACTGTCCGGTCACGGAGTGTCCTGGTGCGCGACCTGCGACGGGTTCTTCTTCCGAGGTCAGCACATCGCCGTGGTCGGGGGTGGGGACTCCGCGATGGAGGAGGCGACGTTCCTGACCCGCTTCGCGGACAAGGTCACCATCATCCACCGCCGCGACGAGTTCCGAGCCAGCCGGATCATGGCCGAGCGGGCCCTCAACGATCCGAAGATCGACGTCGTGTGGAACTCCGAGGTCGTCGATGTTCTGGGCGATCAGAAGGTGAACGGCGTACGTCTGCGCAATCGGGTGACCGACGCCCAGAGCACCCTGGATGTGACCGGAGTGTTCGTCGCCATCGGCCACGACCCCCGCTCGGAGTTGGTCAAGGGCCAGATCGACCTCGATGACGAAGGCTACGTCCTGGTCCAGGGACGCACGACCAAGACGAACGTGGAGGGGGTCTTCGCCGCCGGCGACCTCGTGGACCACACCTACCGCCAGGCGATCACCGCGGCCGGCAGCGGTTGTGCGGCGGCGCTGGATGCGGAGCGCTACCTCGCCGCTCTGGCCTGACCACCGACGGCATTAGGCTGAACCGATACGAACCCACGAAGGAGATCCATGTCCGCCACCAAGACCGTGACCGACGCAAGTTTCGCCGATGATGTCTTGCTCAGCGACAAGCCGGTGATCGTCGACTTCTGGGCCGAGTGGTGCGGCCCGTGCCGGATGATCGCCCCGATCCTCGAGGAGGTCGCCGCCGACCACGACGAGATCGTCGTCGCCAAGCTGAACGTCGACGAGAACCCCGCCACGGCCGCGCAGTACGGGGTGACCTCCATCCCGACGATGAACGTCTTCTCCGGGGGCAAGGTGGTCAAGCAGATCATCGGTGCCAAACCCAAGGCCTCGCTGCTCGCGGACCTCAGCGACTACCTCGGTTAAGGGTGGCCCGACTCGGTGACACCGGGCCGGTCGTTGCGGAGGTGCGCGACCGGCTCATCCGGCTGGGAATGCTGCCGGACGCGGCGGCCGAGATATTCGACGAATCGATGGACAGCGCCGTCCGGGCGTTTCAGCAGCAGCAAGGGCTCAACGTGGACGGCATCGTCGGCGCGGAGACCTTCCGGCGGCTCGAAGAGGTTCGCTGGCGACTCGGTGACCGGCTGCTGTCCTACTCCGCCGGCCACATGCAGATCGGCGACGATGCGCTGGTGCTGCAACGCCGGCTCACGGACATGGGCTTCGACAGCGGTCGGGTCGACGGGGTCTTCGGCCCGTCCACCGACCACGCGCTACGAGACTTCCAGCGCAACGTGGGCCTGGAGTCCGACGGAGTCTGCGGACCGATGACCCTGCGTGCCCTGGACCGGCTCAACCGCACGGTCAGCGGTGGGGCGCCGGAGGAACTGCGTGATCAGCAGGCGCTGGCCCAACTGCAGACGGGGACCGCGGACAAGGTCATCGTGATCGACCCCGGTCACGGTGGCAACGATCCGGGGCGGGAACTCACGGACTGCGAGACGACCGAACAGCAGGTCATCGACGACATCTGCTCGCGCCTCGAGGGTCGCCTCTCGGCGCTCGGCCTGCAGGTCCTGCTCACCCGGCCACTCGGGGTGAACCACCTCTCGCCGTCCACCGAGGCCCAGCGCGCCCAGTTCGCCAACCGGGTGGGCGCGGACATCGTGATCTCCGTGCACTGTGACTGGGAACCCTCAGGTCGCGGAGCGGGTGCCGCCACGTACTACTACGGCAGTTCACGCACAGCGTCCATGGTCGGCCGCCGATTCGCCGAGTTGCTGCAGGAGCATGTGGTGCAGCGCACGGGACTTGCGGATTGCCGGACGCACGCGAAGACCTGGGACCTGCTGCGGCTCACGCGGATGACAGCCGTGCGGCTGGAGGCGGGGTACCTGTCGAACCCAGGTGATCTCGCAGCCCTGTCGGACCACCACACTCGGCAGGAGATCGCTGAGAGCATCGCGTCGGCCATCCACGACTTCTTCTCCCCCGAGTGGCAGCACAGCCGCGAGAACGCCGGCGCCGCGGTCTGATCAGCGCGGGCCGTGTGGGCGCAGCCCGGCCAACACGAAACCCGCGAGCACCCCCAGTGCGACTAGGGCGACAATACGAAACAGGACCCGCGAGGGTTGGCTACCGTCCACGACAGGCATGGTAGAGACAGACCGGAGGTGGGTGCATGTCAGGATCACGTCTCGACCCTTGGATCGATACCTACGCCGAACGCGCGATGGGGATGACCGCGTCGGAGATCAGAGCACTGTTCGCTGTCGCGTCACGCCCGGAGGTCGTCTCGCTGGCCGGTGGCATGCCCTACGTGGAGGCCCTGCCGATGGAAGCCTTCGCGAGCACCGTGCAGCATCTGCTGGTGACCCGCGGTGCGGTCGCCCTGCAGTACGGCAACGGCCAGGGCGACCAGACCCTTCGCGAGCAGATCTGCGAGGTGATGGCGCCGGTCGGTGTGGAGGCGCACCCTGATGACATCGTGGTCACCGCGGGCTCGCAGATGGCCCTGGACCTGGTGACCCGGATCTTCTGCGATCCCGGGGACGTCGTACTGGTCGAGGCCCCGTCGTACGTAGGTGCACTGGGGGTCTTCCGGTCCTACCAGGTCGATGTCCGCCACGTGGCCATGGACGCCGGCGGGCTGGTTCCGGAGGCGTTGTCCGAAGCTCTGGCCGCGTGCCGGGCTGCGGGCCAGACCGTCAAGTTCATCTACACGATCCCCAGCTACCACAATCCGGCCGGCGTCACTCAGGACCAGTCCCGGCGTCAGCAGATTCTGGCGATCGCCCAGTCGGCCGGAGTCCTGGTGCTGGAGGACGATCCCTACGGCCTGCTGGGGTTCGACGGGGAGGTCCCGCGCGCGATCAGGGCGAACGACAGTGAGTCGGTCATCTACCTCGGCTCCTTCAGCAAGACGATCGCGGCCGGTCTGCGGGTGGGATGGGCGGTGGCACCGCACGCCGTGCGCGAGAAGCTGGTGCTCGCCGCAGAAGCCGCGATCCTGTGCCCGTCGAACTTCGCGCAGCTCAGCGTGTCCGAATATCTGCGCACCCAACCCTGGATGGATCAGGTCAAGGCCTTCCGTGAGATCTACCGGGAACGGCGCGACGCCCTGCTGTCGACCATGGAGCAGTTGTTCCCCCCGGGTACCGAATGGACCGTTCCCAGCGGTGGTTTCTACTCCTGGGTGACGCTGCCGGAGGGCATCGATGCCACGGCGATGCTCCCCCGGGCGGTATCCGAACTGGTCGCCTACGTCCCCGGCACCGGCTTCTACACCGACGGGTCGGGCCGCGACTCGATGCGCCTGTCGTACTGCCACCCGACACCAGATCGCATCCGCGAGGGCGTGCGACGACTCGCCGGCGTCATCGAGGACGAACTGGATCTGATCCGCACATTCGGCAACACCCCCGTCCACCTTCCGCCCGGTCCGGCAACACCGGGTCCCGACCTCGCCTAGGAGGCGTCGATGTCCGTGCTGGTACTCGCAGGTGGTCTCTCGGCCGAACGTGACGTGTCGCTGCGGTCGGGCAGGAGGTTGGCCGAGTCGCTGCGGGCAGAGGGCAAGGAGGTGGAGGTTCAGGACCTCGACGCCTCGCTGATCCCCAGCCTGCGCAGCAACCCTCCCGACGTGGTGATCCCGCTGATCCATGGTGCGGCCGGGGAGGACGGGTCACTCGCCGACGTGCTGGACGCGTTGGACGTTCCCTATGTGGGTAGTTCGGCGGTCGCCTGCCGACAGACGTTCGACAAAGCGATCGCGAAGGGCATCGTGGCCGAACACGGACTGCGGGTTCCGCGCGGGTACTCGTTGCCGCACGGGATCTTCCGCGACCTCGGGGCACCCGCGGTCATGGCCGCGATCCTGGAGCGGCTGGGCCTGCCCCTCATGGTCAAGCCGACCCGTGGGGGATCTGCCCTGGGCGCCACACTCGTACGCTCGCCCGAGGAGTTGCCCCCCGCGATGGTGGCCGCCTTCGCCTACGGCGATTCGGCGATGCTGGAGCAGTACGTGCCAGGGATCGAAGTGGCCGTGTCCGTGGTGGATCTGGGGGACGGTCCGCAGGCGTGGCCGGCCGTGGAGATCCAGCCCCGTTCGGGCATCTACGACTACTCCGCCCGATACACCGCCGGTGAGACGGAGTTCTTCGTACCCGCCCGGATCGGCGCCGAACACGAGCAGGCGTGCGCCCGTGCCGCGGTGACCGCCCACAAGGCGCTGGGGCTGCGGGACTGGTCGCGCAGCGACTTCATCGTGGACGGCGACGACGTGGTCTTCCTGGAGGCGAACGTGGCCCCCGGGATGACGGAGACCTCGTTGTTCCCGCAGGCCGCCGCTGCGGCCGGTTTCACGCTGGGAGGAGTTGCGGCGGCGCTCGTCGCCCGTCACTGACCCATCAGGTCGAGGATCCTGTTCAGGTCGTCGGTGTCCGCGAAATGGATCGTCAGGCGACCTCGTCGCGCCGACATCTTCACGTCCACGGAAGTGTCGAAGCGCGCCGACAACGCGGTCTGGACGGTCTGCGCGTACTCGGGCTGCTCCGCCTGCCTGCGCCGCCGGCGCGGCTTGGGCGGGTCTGTGGCGACAAGTTCCTCCGTGGTGCGTACTGACAGGCCCTCCGCGACGATCCGCGTGGCCAGCACCTCCATCTGCGACGCGTCGTCCAGCGACAGCAGCGCGCGTGCGTGCCCTGCGCTGATCACGCCTGCGGCCACCCGCCGTTGGACCCCGGCAGGCAGCCTGAGCAGACGTAGGGTGTTCGTGACGTGAGGTCGTGAGCGACCCAGACTGTCGGCCAGTTCCTCCTGGGTCACCCCGAAATCGGCGAGCAGCTGCTGGTACGCAGCGGCCTCCTCCAGTGGGTTGAGCTGAACACGGTGGAGGTTCTCCAGCAGCGCGTCCCGGAGCAGATCGCTGTCCTCGGTGTGCCGCACAAGCGCGGGCACCGTGGACCACCCGGCTTCCCGCGCGGCACGCCAGCGGCGCTCCCCCGCGATGAGTTCGTACCCCTGCGCGGTCGGCCGCACCACGATCGGCTGCAGGAGGCCGACCGTCTGCAGGGAGTGCGTGAGTTCGGCCAGCGCCTCGGAGTCGAACTGCTGCCGCGGCTGACTGGGATTGGGCGAGATCTGGTCAAGGGGGATGTCCCGCAGAATCACACCGGGCACCTCCTGCAGCACGGACCCGCCGGGTTCGTCGCGCACGTCGATCTCTCCGGTCGGGATCAGCGCCCCCAGCCCCCGGCCCAGCGCTCGCCGGGTCATGAGCTCACCTGTCCGGCTGCCGACGCAGATGCATCCGTGAGGTCGATGATGCGGTTGCTGAACTCCTTCGCGGCGTCCTGATACGCCCGGGCACCCGTGGACCGTGGGTCGTACGCGACCCCGGACCGGCCGTGCCCGGGGGCCTCCGAGAGGCGCACCGAGCGTGGGATCTCCGTGGCATACACAAGCTCTCCGAAGAAGGCCCGCACCTCGTCGGCCACCTGCTCCGAGAGATTCGTCCGATTATCGGTCATCGTAAGCAGAATCGATCCGATGACAAGTTCGGGATTCAGGTGTTCCTTCACCATCTCGACCGTCCGGATGAGTTGCCCGAGCCCCTCGAGTGCGTAGTACTCGCACTGGATGGGGATCAGCAACTCCTCGCCGGCGACGAGGGCGTTGAGGGTGAGTAGTCCGAGCGACGGAGGACAGTCGATGAGCACCACATCCACATCCGCCCCCTCCAGGTAGGTTCGCAGCGCCTTCTGTAGCCGGTACTCACGCGCGACCATCGAGACGAGTTCGATCTCCGCCCCTGCGAGGTCCAGGCTTGCCGGCGCTAGTCGCACTGACGGGTTCTCCGGCACTTCCACCACGGTCTCCGCGAGGGGCACGTCGTCGATCAGGACGTCGTACACCCCTGGGTTGTCCGAGCGACTGGACACCCCCAGCCCGGTTGTCGCGTTCCCCTGCGGATCCAGATCCACCACGAGCACCGACTGCCCCGCCTCGGCCAGAGCAGCCGCCATGTTGACGACGGTGGTCGTCTTTCCGACACCGCCCTTCTGGTTGGCGACCGTGACGATCATTTGTCCTCCTCGGGCATCGGCCAGCCCAGACCCGCGGGCGAGTCATCCTGGTCGCGCGCCTCGTCGGGGCTCTGGGGCCATCCCAGGCCAGCTCTCTTGTCCATAGTCACCCCTCATCGAACCGATCGACGACAACGACTCGCGTGCGTGCCGGAGTACCCACAACCCGGATCCGCGCCTGCCATCCGTGCCCAGCCAGCCAGGGCTCGGCCTCGACTACCTCGTCCTGTGCCTTCTCCCCCTTGAGCAGGATCATCTTCCCCTGAGGCGCCACCAGCGGTGCCAGCCAGGGGAGCAGGACACCGGTCTTGGCCACCGCGCGTGCGGTCACCCGGTCCGCCACTCGGTCGAGGTCCTGTGCCCGCGCCCGCTGTACCTCCACGTTGGACAACTCCAATTGCTCGACCGCGAGGTCCAGAAACCTGACCCGACGCTCAAGTGGCTCGACGCAGACGATCCGCAGGTCCTGGCGGGCGATCGCCCAGACCAGTCCCGGCAATCCGGCTCCGGAGCCCACATCAATCACCGAGGCTCCGGGTGGCAGGCACTCACGGTCCTGCGTCACCGCGAGGCAGTTGTCCAGGTGTCTGTCCCAGAGCCGGTCCACCTCACGAGGGCCGATCAGGCCCCATTCCACCCCTGTGTTGGCCAGCAGGTCCTGATACAGCTGCAGTTGTTCCACGTGAAACGTCAGTTGGGCAGTACCACCACGTAGCGGTTCGGTTCTTCCCCGCTGGATTCACTGACCAGGCCGGCGGCAGCCACCGCGTCGTGGACCACTTTGCGCTCGAAGGGGGTCATGGGGGGCAGACTGAACGACTCGCCGGTCTTCTGGACTTCGGCCACGGCCGCCTCGCCCTGCGCGGTGAGAGCCTTGCGCAACGTCGCGCGGTAGTTGCCCACGTCGAGCATCATTCGGGACCGATGTCCCGTCTCACGCATCACGGCCAGCCTGGCCAGCTCCTGCAGGGCATCGAGGACCTCGCCGTCCTCACCGACCAACTCGTCGAGGTTCTCCCCCACGATGGCCACCATTGCCCGGCCGTTCTCAACATCCATCTCGAGGTCACCATCGACATCGATGATGTCCAGGAATCCCTCGAGGTAGTCCGCGGCGATATCGCCTTCGGTCTCCAGGGGACTCGTCTCGTCGGTCATCGCTGACTCCGTTTCACGTGAAACTCAACTGCCTTTGCGCTTCTTGCGGGTCTGACGCTTCGGCTGGTTACGGCTGGGTTTGGGGGGTTCGACCACCTCGGGCACTACCGCTCCGCTGTTGGTCACGGCAGGCGCACCTTTCTTCGCAGCCTTGTCCGCGTCCCGTTTCATCTTGGCATCGTGGGCCGGAGTGCCGGGCTGTGGATTGTTTCGGATCACCCAGAACTGCTGGCCCATGGACCACAGGTTGGTGGTCAACCAGTAGATCAGAACACCGAGCGGGAAGTTGATACCACCGACGGCGAACATGACGGGGAAGATGTACAAGCAGCAGTTTCTGCTGGCGCACCATCGGGTTGTCGGCGGCGGTGTTCTTGACGATCAGCTGTCGCTGGGTGATGAACGTGGTGGCCGACATCAGGATGATCATCACCAGGGTGACGACCCGGGTGGCGGTCGGGTTGGGGGTCTCGTCGGCGTTCATGAAGGTTCCGTAGATCGGAACCCCCAAGATCGACGCCTCGCGGCCCTGTTCGACGAGCTCGGGGGTCAGGACCCCGACGGCCTTGTTCTGGGCCATCCCCTGCAGCACCCGGAAGAGCGCGAAGAAGATCGGTGCCTGCACGAGGATCGGCAGGCAGGATGAGAGGGGGTTCGTACCGGTCTCCCGGTACAGCTTCATCATCTCCTGCGACTGGCGTTCTTTGTCCCCGGCGTACTTCTTCTGGATCTCCTTCATCTGCGGTTGCAGGATCTGGAGATTGCGCTGAGCCTTGATCTGCTTCACGAACAGCGGGATCAGCAGAGTCCGGATCACGATCACCAGACCGACGATCGACAGGCCCCAGGCCGCGCCGCTGGCCGCGCCGAAGATGGGGGAGAGCAGCGCATGGAACGTGACGAGGATCCAGGAGACGGCTATCTCGAGCCACTCTAGGATGAACATGATACCCCCCGGGGGTTTCCGTCGAGATCAACATCTGCACGCCACTTGCCCGCAGGTGGTGGTGGGTTGATGCCGCCGAGTTGCCAGGGATGGCATCGACCCAAGCGTGCCACAGTCAGAACCGATCCCTTCAACAGCCCGTGCGTTTGCAGACTTGTGACCGCGTACGAAGAGCACGTGGGGTGGAACTTGCAGCTGGGCCCGAACATAGGCGAAATGAATTTCTGGTAAATCCGGATCAGTCCAATGACCAGCAACGACGGTATCCGGACTATCCAACGCAGCACGCTCACAGTTTGCGCACCGCCCGTCGGAGGTCATCGGCGGGTTCCGTCGATGGGTCGGGCACCGCTCGTACCACCAGGGACCCCGCGGGCAACTGTTCCCACATAGCCGCAAGTGCGTGCCGCAACTGCCGCTGCCGGCGATGTCTGGTCACCGAACCACCGATCGCACGCCCGGCGACCACGGTGGCTCGGGGCGAGTCGTCACCCGCGACGAAATGCAGCACGACGCCACCTGACCGGACACGTCGCCCGTGTCGAATGGTGTCACGCACGCGCGACCGCGGGTGCAGTCGATTGTCGCGGGGAAGCACGTCAGACCGTCAGGCGAGTGCGGCCCTTGCTGCGGCGGGAAGAGAGGATGGACCGTCCGGCGCGGGTGCGCATGCGCAGGCGGAAGCCGTGCTTCTTGTGACGGCGCCGGTTGTTCGGTTGGTACGTACGCTTCATGTCTGTCCTTCCAGAAGGCCTTGTGGGGAGGTCCGAGCGGTGGGTGAAACCGTGGAATTGGCCCCCATCGACAACCGCCGTCAATGACGCCGGTTCACGACAAGGGCCAGCGCCTCAAGCATACGCCACGATCGCCCTGACCCGGAACCAGTCCTCCCCTACACCGGGCGCGAGCCAGGGCTTGGGTGCGACACGCCGTGTCGGAGAAATTCATACGGCCAGTTGTGCACAAAGGGGTTGTGCCGTGCCGACGATCCGATTAGCGTCGGCCCAGCGAACGATTCACCCCACCGATGTGAACCACAGGGAAACGCCGATCAGCGGGTGCGAATCGTCCAGGAACTATCCACATGAGTTATCCACATTGTGGAGAACTCATGCCCACCTCGAGCCAAGGGGGACCACTTGGACGTAATGATCGATCTCGGGGATTTGTGGACGCGTGCCAAGCAGTCGGTCCCGGAGACCCAGCGGGCCTGGGTGGATCTGACCGAACCAGTCGCCCTGACACATGAGGCGTTGATCCTCGTCACGGGCAACGAGTTCACCAAGGACATGCTCGAGACCAAACTGCGGCCGCACGTCCAACAGGTGCTGGCAGATCAGTTGGGACACGAGGTGACGATCGAGGTCATCGTCGATCAGTCCCGCGCGCCCAGAATCTCCGACGACCTGACTGACGATCTGGCCGATTCGACCTACAGCGAGCCGGTGGTCGAGCCCGTACGCAGGACCGCGCAGCACGACGAGATCCCTCTGAACCCCCGCTACACCTTCGATACTTTCGTCTACGGTCCCAGCAACCGGTTCGCACACGCGGCCGCGATGGCCGTGGCCGAGCAGCCGGCCCGCGCGTACAACCCGCTGTTCATCTATGGGGACTCCGGCCTGGGCAAGACACACCTGTTGCACGCGATCGGTCACCACACCCGACGCATCTTCGCCGGCACCCGCGTCCACTACGTGAGCTCTGAGGAGTTCACCAACGACTTCATCAACTCGATCCGGGACCACGGCCGCGCAGACCTGCATCGCCGCTATCGCGACGTCGACGTCCTGCTCGTCGACGACATCCAGTTCCTGTCCGGCAAGGTGCAGACGCAGGAGGAGTTCTTCCACACCTTCAACACGCTGCACAACGCGAACAAGCAGATCGTCATCACCTCGGACCTGCCCCCGAAACAACTTCAGAACTTCGAGGACCGGATGCGCTCACGGTTCGAGTGGGGCCTCATCACCGACATCCAGCCACCGGACCTCGAGACCCGCATCGCGATCCTGCGTAAGAAGACGATGCAGGAACGTCGTGAGATCTCCGACGAGGTGCTGGAGTTCATCGCCTCCAAGATCACAGCGAACATCCGCGAGCTGGAGGGTGCGTTGATCCGGATCTCGGCGTTCGCGAGCCTCAATTCATCCCCGATCAGCGTCGACCTCGCCGAAATCGTGCTCAAGGACCTCATTCCACACGAATCCGCGCGCGACGTGACCGCCGACCAGATCAAGTCCCAGACGGCCGCCTACTTCGGTATCTCGGTCGACGATCTGGAAGGCCCGTCTCGCTCCAAGACCTTGGTGGGTGCCCGCCAGGTCGCGATGTACCTGTGCCGGGAACTGACCGACCTCTCGTTGCCGGCCATCGGAGCCCAATTCGGCAATCGTGACCACACCACGGTCATGCATGCCGACCGGAAGATCCGTAAGAACATCGGGGAGAGCCGTCGGCTCTACGAACAGGTCTCCGATCTGACCAACAAGATCAAGTCCGCGTAACACATTCGTTACTTTCCGTAAGTGGAATGTTAACTCCGTCACACTCTGTATCCCCACCTGGTGGAAACCCTGTGGATAACTGGCGGGTTATCCACCTTTCGGTTGATCTGAACCTCTCGACAAACCGCCTGTCACCGGGCCGACCCGTTCCGCTCGGCAGGCGCTCTCACGCTCGCCTGGAAGAGGCGCTGCAATCACGTTGTGCCACCGACGCGGGCGTGTCGTCACGTTCGGTACCTGATCACCTGTTGATCGGCTGTGCACCACGTCTGCGAATCACCGGGTCACAGCGAGGTCTCCGGTGGATAACAAGCCCGGTGACTGTGAAGGAGTGTGTGCGTACAGACGGGCGTCCACAAGGGCGCCCACGTCACGCAGCGACCTCCACAGCATCCTGTGCGATGTAATTACCCACTGCCCATCAGGACTTTCGGTCGGTTGTCCACACTGTCAACAGGGCCTACTACGTCTACGAGACTTATAGATTCCAGAAAGATGAACACCCAGGACTCGGACCTCCCGCCTGTGGAGAATCCACCTCAGGGCAAACTGCACCGAATACCAGGAAATGTGTCTGCAGGACAGATCGTCGTGACACCATGCCTGACAAGGAGGAAACTGTGAAGTTTCGCATCGAGAGAGACGTGCTGGCCGACGCCGTGACGTGGGTTTCCCGCACGTTGCCGTCGCGGGTTCCGTTCGCCGCCCTGGCCGGGGTGCTGGTGGAGGCAGACGACAACGGGGTTTCCTTCACGACCACGACCCAGGACACCTGGTCGCACAACACGGCGGACGCCGTGGTCGGAGAACCCGGCACGGCCCTCATCAGCGGGCGGTTGCTGGTCGAGATCGCCCGTTCGCTGCCCGCACAACCGGTGAGTTTCGCACTGCAGACCTCCGGGCGCGTCGAGGTGACCTGTGGCGCGTCTTCGTTCCTGCTGCCGACACTGCCCGGTGAGGAGTACCCGCCGCTGCCGTCACTGCCGGACGCAGTGGGAAGTGTCGACGCTGCGACTTTCGCCTCGGCAGTGGCGCAGGTGGCGGTCGCCTCAGCCTCTCCGGACGATCGCAATCACGCGTATGCCGGCATCAGGATGGAGATCGAGCCCGACGGTCACCTCACGCTGGCAGCCACCGACCGATATCGGCTGGCCGTTCGCGAGCTCGCCTGGAGGCCGCTGGCGATCGAGGCTCCGATGGCCGTGACCGTT
Organism: uncultured Actinomycetota bacterium; assembly: GCA_963769435.1. Classification (GTDB taxonomy): domain Bacteria; phylum Actinomycetota; class Actinomycetes; order S36-B12; family UBA10799; genus JADKAV01. The sequence continues at coordinate 1,654,895 of CAVYLN010000002.1, read as the reverse complement.
CCGGGCCGCGAACTTGTGGAGGCCACGAAGGCCTTCGCAGACGCCGGCGATGTGAATGTCCATCTCGGGGACTCCGACACCTCGATCTCGCTGACCGCCAGCACTCGGCAGACAGGTCTGCGGCTCATGGACTCCGCCGGATTCCCGAAGTTCCGCTCCTTGCTTCCCACCCAGTTCGTCAGCCAGCCGGAGATCGAGGTCGCCGCGCTCAAGGAAGCACTCAAACGCGTCAGTCTGGTACTGCACCAGGACTCGGCCGTGAGACTTGTGTTCTCCTCCGACGAGCTGGTCCTGCGCGCGGGGACCGGGGACGAAGCGACGGCGACCGAGACCATCGGATGCACGCTGCAGGGGGAGAGCCTTGATGTGGCATTCAACCCACGCTTCCTCGCCGATGGTCTGGCGGGTCTCAGTGAACCGACCGCCCGGTTGAGCCTGCAGTCCTCGGAGAAGGCGGCGGTCCTGACCGGGATCGACCCGGAGGGTGCCGGCGAGGTGTTCCGCTACCTGTTGATGCCGGTGCGCCTCAACCGGTGAGGGTCTCCCGCCTCGAACTGACCGACTTCCGCAATTACCAGCAGTTGCAGGTTGATTTCGACCCGGGGATCAACGTACTCGTCGGTCCCAACGGCCAGGGCAAGACGAATATCGTGGAGGCCGTCGCATACCTGGCAACCTTCACCAGCCACCGTGTCGCCACTGACACCGCCCTGGTCCGGGCCGGCGCCGACCACGCCGTGATCCGCAGCATGATCCAGCACGACGCCCGGTCGGTGGGGCTCGACGTGCAGATCAACCCCGGCCGGGCCAACAGACTGCAAGTGAACCGGGCACCGGTCAAGCGGGTGCGGGACGCGATGGGTCTGATACGTGCCGTGATGTTCGCGCCCGAGGACCTGGGTCTGGTCAAAGGTGACCCGGCGGCGCGGCGGCGTTTCCTCGATCACCTCCTGGTGCAGTCCTCCCCTCGCTACGCGGGGGTTCTGTCGGACTACGAGAAGACCCTTCGGCAACGCAACTCGTTGTTGCGGTCCGCCGCCAAGTCGTCCAGCAGGGACGAGCGGGAGACTCTGCGCAGCACTCTCGAGGTATGGGACAACCGGTTGGTCACGTTCGGAGCCGATGTCATGGCCGGCCGCGTCAACGTCCTGGAGAGCATCATGGAACCGACAGCCCGGGCCTACGCGCGGGTCGCGGCCGTGCGTAACGATGTCGGCCTTGCGTACGTTCCTGCGCGGATCCAGGGCGCCCGAACGGCAGACGAGTTCGCCGCGGCCCTGCGCGAGACGCTGCAGGAGGTCCGGGCCGAGGAATTCGCGCGGGCGGTGACGGTGGTGGGTCCTCACCGCGACGAGGTGGAGATGACACTCAACGGGCTCCCGGCACGGGGGTACGCGTCGCACGGCGAGTCGTGGTCACTGGCTCTGGCCCTGCGCCTCGCGAGTTACGAGGTGCTCCGAGACGGAGCGTCCGGGGACCCGGTGCTGATCCTGGACGACGTGTTCGCCGAACTCGACCACCAGCGGCGGGCACGCCTGGCGGAGTTCGCCAGCGACGCACCCGGACAGGTTCTGATCACGGCGGCCGTGTCGGGTGACGTCCCAGATGGGGTGCGCGGGGTTAGATTCTCTGTAGACAGCGGATCGGTCGCGGCAGTGAGTCGTGAGACGTGACGATTGCACGTAGGCTCGGCGGGGGAGAGGCGGAGGGGTGAGTGTGACCGACGAGGCGATCAGTGACCTCGCCAACCGCGTTCTCGCGCGGGCGCGGCAGGCGGCACGTTCCGTGCCGTCGTCCCACTCGTCGGCCAAGCGCGAACCCACATACACTTCGGCACGGCCGGATGATCGCGATCCGGCCACGGTCGCGGATGCCCTCGTGTCGCTGGTGACCGATCGGGGGTGGCAGGCGGCGACCGCCATCGGAAAGATCTGGGGGGAGTGGGTGTCGCTGGTCGGACCCACGCTCGCCGAACATGTGCGACCTGAGGCGTTCGACCGCAGCACTGGTCGCTTGACCCTGCGGGCGGACAGCACTGCATGGGCCACGCAGGTGCGCATGCTGTCGGGGCAACTGCGCAAGCGCCTGCAGGGGGAGATTCCCGGCGGCATCGTTTCCGACATCACCGTGCTCGGCCCGGACGTGGGCCCGCGGCCCCGCGGAAAGCTGCGGGTGAAGGGGCGTGGCCCGCGAGACACGTACGGCTGATCCCGCAGGGGGTGTCAGGACGGGCCGCACCTCATGGGTTGGTGGGTGAAGATGGCTACTGACCCAGATGAGTGGGGGGATGCCTGACTTGGTGCTCGGGCGCTCAGAAATGCCCTAAACCCTGTGCAAAGGCCTGGGGTCGTCCTCATTGCCGGGTAAGATAGACCTTAGTAGGCGTGTCTGGCTCAGATTGAGGCCGTTTTCGCGCGATCGATGAATCCGGGACCATCCCCGGCGAAAGGGGCTGTCGAGTGTCGTACGACGCCAGCGATATCCAGGTTCTCGAGGGCTTGGAGGCAGTACGCAAAAGGCCCGGTATGTACATCGGATCGACAGGGGAACGAGGTCTCCACCACTTGGTGTACGAGGTCGTCGACAACGCCGTCGACGAAGCATTGGCCGGTCACTGCGACACAATCGACGTCACCCTTCTGGCCGATGGTGGGGTACGGGTCGTCGACAACGGCCGCGGTATCCCGGTCGATGAGCACCCCGTGGAGAAGAAGCCGGCCGTCGAGGTCGTGCTCACCGTGCTGCACGCGGGCGGCAAGTTCGGGGGCGGCGGCTACTCGGTGTCGGGTGGTCTGCACGGAGTCGGCGTTTCGGTCGTCAACGCGCTGTCGACGCCAGGTCGACGTGTTGATCCATCGCGACGGTCACGAATGGACGCAGAGCTATCGCCACGGGGTGCCGATGGCCCCTCTGCAGCGAGGTCCGGAGGTCTCCGACACCGGTACCGAGGTCGTCTTCTGGGCCGATGACAACATCTTCGAGACCATCCACTACGACTTCGAGACGCTCTCTCGCCGCTTCCAGGAGATGGCGTTCCTCAACCGGGGACTCACCATCAATCTCACCGACGAGCGGGTGCGACCCGCCGAGGACGAGGACGAGGATGCGGACGCGAGGGCGGTGTCGCTACTGCTACGCGGGTGGTATCGCGGACTTCGTGCGCCACCTCAACGCGACCAAGGGCCCGAGCCACCAGTCGGTGATCGAGTTCGAGAGCGAGGATCTCGGCAAGGGGATCAGCGCCGAAGTTGCGATGCAGTGGAACCAGGGCTTCAGCGAATCCGTGTACACGTTCGCGAACACGATCAACACCACGGAGGGTGGCACCCACGAGGAGGGCTATCGGGCGGCGCTGACCACGTTGATGAACAAGTTCTCGCGGGACTGGGGGATCCTCAAGGACAAGGACGCCAACCTGACCGGTGACGACATCCGGGAGGGTCTGACCGCGATCGTCAGCGTGAAACTACGGGAGCCGCAGTTCGAGGGTCAGACCAAGACCAAACTCGGCAACACCGAGGCCAAGACGTTCGTGCAGCGCTTGGTGAACGACCAACTCGGGGAGTGGTTCGAGAAGAACCCGGCCGAGGGCAAGGAGATCGCCCGCAAGGCGGTGTCGGCGTCCGTGGCGCGGGTGGCCGCTCGCAAAGCGCGGGACCTGGCGCGTAACCGTAAGGGCCTGCTCGGTGGCGGCGGCCTGCCGGGAAAGCTGATCGACTGCTCGTCGACCAACCCCGAGGACTGTGAGTTGTTCGTCGTCGAGGGCGACTCGGCAGGCGGTTCGGCCCGCAGCGGCCGCAACCCCTCCACGCAGGCGATCCTGCCGATCCGCGGGAAGATCCTCAACGTCGAGAAGGCGAGGCTGGACCGGGTCCTGGCCAACACCGAGGTGCAGGCGATGATCTCCGCACTCGGGACCGGCATCCAGGAGGAGTTCGACCTGAACAAACTCAGGTATCACAAGCTCGTGCTGATGGCCGACGCAGATGTGGACGGCCAGCACATCCGCACGCTGCTGCTCACGTTGTTGTTCCGATTCATGCGGCCCCTGATCATCGAGGGTCACGTGTATCTGGCTCAGCCGCCGCTGTACCTGCTCAAGTGGAGCGGCAAGGAGGCCCACGAGTACGCCTACAGCGACCAGGAACGTGACGCCCTCGTCGAGGCGGGCAAGGAAGCCGGCAAGAAGTTCCCCAAGGAGGGGTTCATCCAGCGGTTCAAGGGCCTCGGTGAGATGAACGCCAACGAACTGTGGGAGACCACGATGGACCCGGATCGCCGGATCCTGCTGCAGGTCACCCTGGAGGACGCCGCGCTGGCAGACGACGTGTTCAGCATGCTCATGGGCGAGGACGTGGAGAGCCGTAGGAAGTTCATCCAGCGCAACGCCAAAGACGTACGTTTCCTCGACATCTAAGGGATCCCTGTGACACAGACACCAGACATCGACCGCATCGAGCCGGTCGAACTCCAGGCCGAGATGCAGAAGTCCTACCTGGACTACGCGATGAGCGTCATCGTCGGGCGGGCGCTGCCGGACGTGCGTGATGGCCTCAAACCCGTGCACCGTCGGATCCTCTACGCGATGTTCGACGGCGGGTACCGACCGGATCGCGGCTTCTTCAAGTGCGCCTCGGTGGTCGGCGATGTACTCGGCAGCTACCACCCGCACGGTGACAGCGCCGTGTACGACGCGCTGGTGCGGATGGTGCAGCCCTGGGCCCTGCGCTACCCGCTGGTCTCCGGACAGGGGAACTTCGGCTCCCCCGGCAACGACCCGGCCGCGGCCTACCGGTACACCGAGTCCAGGCTTGCGCAGTTGGCCATGGAGATGGTGCGGGACATCGACGAGGAGACCGTCGACTTCAAGCCGAACTTCGACGGCCGCGCACAGGAACCCGTGATCCTGCCCAGCAGGTTCCCGAACCTCTTGGTCAACGGATCGTCCGGGATCGCGGTGGGGATGGCCACCAACATCCCGCCGCACAACCTGAACGAAGTCTCCGAGGGCATCCAGTGGGCCCTGGCGCACCCGGAGGCGTCGCGGGAGGAGTTGCTCGAGGCGCTGATCGAACGGATTCAGGGTCCGGACTTCCCCACCGGTGCCTACATCGTCGGGCGGTCGGGGATCGACAGCGCGTACCGGACGGGGCGCGGTTCGATCGTGATGCGCGGTGTCGTGGACATCGAGGAGGACGAGCGCGGCCGTACCTGCCTGGTGATCACCGAACTGCCGTACCAGGTCAACCCGGACACGTTGACGGCCAAGATCGCCGAACTCGCCGACGCCGGCAAGGTCACCGGCATCGCCGATCTGCGCGACGACTCGTCGAGCCGAACCGGTCAGCGTCTGGTGGTCGTGCTCAAGCGGGATGCACAGCCACGGGTGGTGCTGTCGCAGCTCTACCGGCACACCCAGTTGCAGGAGACGTTCGGCGCGAACATGCTCGCGCTCGTCGATGGGGTTCCGCGCACCCTGAGTCTCGACGCATTCGTACGGCACTGGATCGACCACCAGATCGAGGTCATCCAACGGCGCACCGCGTACCGACTGCGCAAGGCCGAGGAGCGTGCCCACATCCTGCGCGGCTACCTCAAAGCGCTCGATGCCCTCGATGACGTGATCGCGTTGATCCGTCGCTCACCGACGGTCGACGAGGCCCGCACCGGGTTGATGGAACTGCTCGACGTCGACGAGATCCAGGCCACGGCCATCCTCGACATGCAGTTGCGGCGCCTGGCCGCGCTGGAGCGGCAGAAGATCGTCGACGAGGCCGCCGAACTCGAGCGCTTGATCGCGGACTACCAGGACATCCTGGCGACCCCGGCCCGGCAGCGTTCGATCGTCAGCGAGGAACTCGCGGAGATCGTGCGAGTGCATGGTGACGAGCGGCGCTCACGGTTCATGCCCGCCGACGACCTCGGTAGTGAGGAGGACCTGATCCCGGTCAGGGACGTGGTGGTGAGCATCACCGAGGGCGGCTACGCCAAACGCACCGATTCCGGCATGTACCGCTCGCAGCGCCGCGGCGGCCGTGGAGTGCGCGGGGCGACGCTGCAGCGCGACGATGTGGTGAGTCACTTCTTCGTGACCACCACGCACCACTGGATTCTGTTCTTCACGAACATGGGCCGGGTCTATCGCACCAAGGCCTACATGCTGCCGGAGACCGCCCGGGACGCGAAGGGCAAACACGTCGCGAACCTTCTGGCGTTCGCCCCCGATGAGAAGATCGCCGGGGTGCTCGCTCTGAAGGACTACGAACAGGCCCCGTTCCTGGTGCTGGCCACCAAGGACGGCTTGGTCAAGAAGACTGCGTTGACCGAGTACGACACCAACCGCACCGGCGGGCTCATCGCGATCAACCTCAAGGAGGGCGACGAACTCGTCTCAGCGCGCCTGGTCGATGATGCCGGCGAACTGATCATGGTCTCCGCCAAGGGCATGTCGACACGGTTCCGTGCCGATGACCTGCGGGCGATGGGGAGGGCGACCTCGGGTGTTATCGGGATGCGCTTCCGCGGCGACGACCGACTGCTGGCCATGGACACTGTACGCGCCGGCAACGATCTGGTGACCGTCACCGACGGCGGGTTCGCCAAACGCACCCCGCTGGACGAGTGGTCCACGAAGGGCCGGGGCGGGCTGGGTGTTCGTGCCATGCGTCTGGTCCAGGAGCGCGGCTCGCTGGTCGGCGCCGTGGTGTGCGAGGTGGATGACACGATCTTCGCGATCGCCAGCAACGGCGTCGTCATCCGTACCCCTGTGTCGGACATCCGGCAGACCAGCCGCGACACGATGGGGGTCAACCTCATGGGACTGCCCTGACGACGTCACGCTGGTCGCTGTCGCCCGGGCCGCGTCGGCAGGAGATGCCGAGCACGAGGACGACGAGGAGAGCGGGGCACCCGTCGAAGACACGGAGCCGGCGGCTGAGGAATCGACCGTGAGCGACCCCGATGGCGGGGACCCGGACGGTGACGGGCGATGATGGGGAGTCGTATCGACCCGACGAGACTGCGAACATGGAGGCAGTTGTGACACCTTCGACTGCGCCACCGGCGGCCCAAGCCGCACGAGGTGAGCGGGTTGCGTCCCTGCGACTGCGGCGCGTGGATCCGTGGAGTGCGATGAAGACCGGTTTCGTCTTCGCACTGGGCCTGGGCCTGATGTATGTCATCGCGGCTGTCCTACTGTTCCTGTTCGCGTCGGCCAGTGGGGTCTTCGATTCGTTCAACACAACCTTCTCTGAGTTGAGCGGCACCGAGGGTCCTTTCACATTCGGTTTGACAGGCGTGCTGACGGTGAGCCTGGTCTTCGCCGTGGTGGAGGTCGTGGTCACCACTTTGCTCATTGCTGTGCTGGCCATGTTGTACAACGCGGCGGCGGCCGTCACCGGCGGAGTGTCGATCAAGCTCGCGGAGGACTGAGGTCTCCTCGCCACCGGACCGGCGAACCCATCCGGTACCCTGGTGACAACCCACGCGCCTATAGCTCAGCTCGGTTAGAGCGCTTCGCTGATAACGAAGAGGTCCCTGGTTCAAGTCCAGGTAGGCGCACGTGAAGAAACTGATACTGCTCGGCGCTGTTGCCGCCGTAGCCTACGCCGTTTACCGCCAGTACTCCGCGAACCAGGCGGAGCAGGAGTTGTGGAACGAGGCCACTCGCGACCTCGACCTGCGCTGATACTCCCCTCGGGGACGTAGCTCAACTGGCAGAGCACCGCCTTTGCAAGGCGGGGGTTAGGGGTTCAAGTCCCCTCGTCTCCACGCGGAGGCAGACCCACCACGTGGGTGGGTGGTGCCCTCTTTCCAGCCGTGGGAGGCAGCAGTGCCCGGTACCAAGAGACGTTGGCTTCTCGAGGTGGTCCTGGCATTCCTCGGTATCCAGGCTTTCTACGGTGGTATCCAACTGATCCGCGACGCCTTCGGGCTCCCGGCGGATTGGCTCGATGCCCTCCCCTTCGACTCCTGGGTGATACCGGGGTTGCTGTTGATGGCCCTGATCGGAATCCCTTCTTTCGGCCTGCTCGGGCTGCACGTGGCCGGGAACCGCTGGGCCGACTCGCTGACCTTCGCCTTCGGGATCGGCGTCATGGCGTGGATCCTGGTGCAGTTCTTCTTCATCCCCTTCTTCTTCCTGCAGCCCCTCATCTTCGCGCTGGGCTTGCTGTTGACGCTGGTGGCCTGGTCGAGGATGCGACTGCCGGGCTGAAGTCCCCGGCAACGCACGAACTGGTTGAGCGCCACCCGTCCCCAACCAGTTGTTGCGTCGCAAACCGCACAAAAAGTACGAAATGGTCGCCGATACCGCACGAAGTGGTTGAGAAGCGCGTGCTGGAGGTCATCGCCAACCAGTTCGTGCGTGGCCCGGGCGGGGACCGGCCGCTAGCCTGCGGTCATGGACCTCGTCGACGGTGTCCGTGAGGCGCTGAGGGCCAGCGCGGATCCCGAGAAGGCCGGTGCAATGCAGGCCTACATGAAGTCTGAGATGCCGTTCTTGGGAATTCAGAAAGGGAGCCGCACCAAGGCGCTGCGCCCGGTCTTCGCAGACTCGGATCTCGACCACGACGCACTGGTCGAGGCGGCCACCAGACTGTGGGACGGCGCTGAGTACCGCGAGGAGCGCTACGCCGCGCTGGCGCTGCTCAGGGTGCCCAAGTATCGGCGGATGCTGACGTCTGCGGATGAACCCTTGCTGCGTCACCTCATCACAACCGGCGCTTGGTGGGATCTGGTGGACGAGACCGCGACGAAACTGGTCGGACCCCTCCGGGACGACCTGGACGTGCGGGCCTGGGCACGTGACGAGAACATCTGGATCAGGCGCGCTGCCATCATCTGCCAGGTGGGCGGCAGGGGTCGCACGACCGACCGCGATCTTCTCGCTGACGCGATCGAGGTGAACCTTGGCGATCGCACGTTCTGGATCACGAAAGCCATCGGATGGGCCCTACGGGACTATGCGTACAGCGATCCAGCATGGGTGGCTGACTTCGTGGTCGGCCACGATCTGGCACCCCTGTCTGCGCGTGAAGCAACCAAACACCTGTGACAGGATCGGCCTATGACACAAGCCGTTCTGCACACCAATCGTGGTGACATCCGAATGAACCTCTTCGACAACCAGGCACCCAAGACAGTGGCCAATTTCGTGGGCCTCTCCGACGGGTCGCGCGAATGGATCGACCCGAAGACGGGCAAGCCCGGCACTGGTCCGCTGTACGACGGCGTCACGTTCCACCGGGTGATCAGCGGCTTCATGATCCAAGGGGGGTGTCCGCTGGGAACCGGAACCGGGGGTCCTGGCTACCGGTTCGCCGACGAGTTCCACCCCGAGCTGCAGTTCGACCGTCCCTACCTGCTGGCGATGGCCAACGCCGGGCCCGGGACCAACGGCTCCCAGTTCTTCATCACCGTGGGCAAGACCCCGCATCTGAACTTCAAGCACACGATCTTCGGTGAGGTCGCCGATCAGGCCAGCCGGGACGTGGTCGATGCCATCGCCACCACGCCGACCGGTCGGATGGACAAGCCGGTCGACGACGTCGTGATCGAGTCGGTTGAGATCCTCGACAGTAAGTGAGCACTCCTGAGCCGGCACCGGTCTGCTACCGGCACCCCGACAAGCCCACTTGGATCCGCTGCACTCGCTGTGACCGGCCCATCTGTCCCGAGTGCATGGTGCCGGCGGCCGTGGGATTCCAGTGCCCCGAATGCGTGGCCGCGGGACAGGCGGAGGTCAGGGAACCGCGAACCGTCTTCGGTGGTCGGCTGACCACATCGAGTTCGGTCACTGTGACCCTGATAGGCATCTGCGTCGCGATCTTCGTCGTCGAGTTTCTCGCCGGGATCAACGAGGTCGCCGGGCGATGGGGGATGTGGCCGGCGGCGGTGGCGGTCAACGACGAGTGGTTCCGACTGTTGACCTCGGTGTTCCTGCACGGCAGTTGGCTACACCTGGCGTTCAACATGTACGTGCTGTATGTGCTCGGGCCGCCCCTTGAGCGACTGCTGGGACACACTCGGTTCCTCGCACTCTTTCTCATCGCCGGACTCGGCGGGGCGGTCGCCTCCTTCACGTTCTCGGCCATCAACACGGTGTCGGTGGGTGCCAGTGGCGCCATCTTCGGGCTGATGGGCGCGCTGGTGGTGGCTGGACGACACCTGCGCGCCGACGTGACGCAGGTCCTGGTGCTGATCGGGATCAACGTGGTGATCGGCTTCATCGCGCCTGGGATCGACTGGAGGGCTCACCTCGGCGGACTTGTCACCGGTGCGGCTGTGGCGTTCGTCTTCTCCAAGGCGCCCAAGGGGGGTCAGCAGACACTGGTGCAGGTGGTGGGTCTCACGGGAATCGTGCTCGTCCTCGCCGCCGCAGGGATCTGGCGCGCCGACCAGATCCAGCAGATGATCCCCATCGGCTGATCATCGTGGGCCGGGAGGTTCGCGGACACCCTCGACAACATAAGTTACCTGCCAGTAACATAATCGGCATGACTACGCGCGATGCTGTGATCGTTTCCGCTGTTCGTACGCCGATCGGGGTGGGCAAGCCCGAGAAGGGGGCTCTGTCCGGCATTCACGCCGTGGATCTGTCGGCACTGGCCCTGCAGGGCCTCGTTGAGAGGGCCGGTATCGACCCCGCGATCGTCGAGGACGTCATCTGGGGCTGTGTTTCGCAGGTCGGAGAGCAGGGTTTCAACGTCGGCCGCAACGCCGCGCTGGCGGCGGGGTTCCCGGAGGAGGTTCCGGGTACCACCGTGGACAGGCAGTGTGGTTCGTCCCAGCAGGCGCTGAGCTTTGCTGCGGCGGGTGTGATCGCCGGACACTACGACGTGGTCGTCGCAGGTGGTATCGAGTCGATGTCCCGCATCCCCATGTTCAGCAACGGCAAGGGCGGAGACGGCCCCTTCGGACCGATGATGATCGACCGCTATGACGGCAAACTCGTCAACCAGGGTCTGAGCGCCGAGATGATCGCCGAGAAGTGGAACCTGTCCCGCCAGCAGCTCGATGAGATGGCGGTCGAATCACACGAGCGGGCCGCGCGTGCCCGCCAGGAGGGTCTGTTCGCTGAGGAGATCGTGCCCGTGAACGGCGTCACGGAGGACCAGGGTATTCGTCCCGGATCGACCGTCGAGAAGCTCTCCGGACTGCCGACCCCCTTCAAGGACGGCGGTGTGGTGACGGCCGGCAACGCGTCACAGATCTCGGATGGTTCCGCGGCTCTGTTGGTCATGACCAGTGAGAAGGCCAGTGAACTGGGGCTGACCCCCATCGTGCGTTTCCACACCGGTGCTGTGACCGGCGTCGACCCGATCATGATGCTCACCGGTCCGATCCCGGCGACCCAGAAGGTGCTGCAGCGCGCCGGGCTGCGTCTGGATGAGATCGGCGCGATCGAGATCAACGAGGCCTTCGCGTCGGTCGTGGGGGCGTGGTTCGCAGAAACCGGCGCCGACCCCAAGATCACCAACCCCAACGGTGGCGCCATCGCACTCGGGCACCCGCTCGGGGCCTCCGGGGCCCGTCTGATGACCACCCTCGTCCACGAGATGCAGCGCAAGGGGATCCGCTACGGCCTGCAGACCATGTGTGAGGGCGGCGGGATGGCCAACGCGACCATCGTGGAGCTGCTCTAGGCGACTACTCCGCCTGCGTCACATCGGCCACCTCGGCGACGAGGGCCTTGATGAGGGCGGAGGAGTCGACGGTGAAGGCCACCCCGTGTGCACCGCCGCCGATCGAAACCGGTCCCTCAGGGATTGAGGAATCGGCGATCACGGGCAGCGGAGTCAATGATCCGAACGGTGTGATCGTGCCGCGTTCGTAACCGGTTATGGACAACGCATCCGCGGCGCTGGGCATGGAAAGTCGCTTCACGGACAGGTGCGCGCGCAGATCGGGCCAACTGATCGTGCGTCCACCCGGCACCAGGACGAAGAGGAAGTCGCCCTCGGCACGTCTGACGACGATCGACTTCAGTACCCGGTCGGGCGTGAGCCCCCGAGCCGCGGCGGCTTCCTCAAGGCTGGCAACGCGTCCGTGCCTCGTCGTCTCGAACGGCAGCCCGATCGCCGTGATTGCCGCACGAGCGCGTTCCTCGGGTGAGTCCATGTGCCACCTCCGGCCCTGTGCACTGTGGGCACCATCATGACCGGGCGTTGTCGGGTACGCGCGATGTTCAGCACCTTCACTCAAGAGCCGCCGTCATGCGGTTTGGCGGGGTGGTGCGCGGGTGGGGGTGATGTGGGGGACGCCTTGGTTCATGGTGATGGTGTAGCGGCCGTGGTGGAGGTCGTGGTGGCATCTGGAGCACAAGAGGGTGAGGTTTGCCAGGTCGGTGGTGCCGCCGTGTTTCCAGTGGGTACGCCCACTCCCGGCATCTGCGGTGGGAGGCATTGGGAACCCAGCGAAGGACGCTCGATGAGTTATCCACAGGTTTGTCCCCAGCTGGGGAGAACTACAGAGGTGTGATTACTTCCACTTGGTGGACACCATGAATCCCAGTCCGATAAGGACGAACCCACCGACGAGATTCCAGAATCCCAGATCGCTCAGGATTGGGGCGTCCGGGGCGATGTACCACGCGCATACCCACAGCAGGCCCAGTACGAACAGCGTCACCATCAGGGGGGCGACCCAGCGCGGACTGCCGATCTTGACCGGCTTGCGCTTGTCGGCTGGGGGACCATCCTTGCGGCGGGAACGGGATTCAGGCACGAAAGCAACTTTACCCCCACGTAGGCTGTGGGAGTGAAGATGCGTTGGTGGGCGGTGGTGGCCGCAGCCGTGTTCGGGATTGCGGGCTTCCTCTTCGCTGCCAGCGCGAACACCGCAGCGGGCACGGATCTGCGCAGTGACACCGAGGGACTCAAGGACGTCGTGGGTCGGCGGGCAGCGATCGTCGATCAGCGCCAGACCCGGCTGGCGGAGTTGCAGGATTCGGTGAAGACGCTGACCCAGGAGCAGGAGGGCAGCGCGATCGCGAAGGCCCGGGAGTCCGTCGACGCGCTGTCGGCCCCGGTCGGCTTGCTGCCGCTCACAGGTCCCGCCGTCACCGTGACCATGACCGATGCGAGTCCGGAGGGGAACGAGGACGCGAACCCCGACGACCTCGTGATCCATCAGCAGGACCTGCAGGCGGTCATCAACGCCATGTGGCGCGCGGGGGCCCAGGGAATCCAGGTGATGGACCAGCGCCTGATCAACACCAGCGCCGTGCGGTGTGTGGGCAATACCCTGATCCTGCAGGGCAGGGTCTACTCCCCGCCGTTCGTCGTCACCGGTGTCGGGGACCAGGGCGCGATCGAACGCGAGCTGGACAGGGACGACTATCTGCGAGGCTTCCAGGCCGCCGTGGAGTTCTTCGGACTCGGCTATGAGCAGACCCGGCAGGAGTCCGCGACGCTGCCCGGATTCGAGGGCCCCCTGGGGATCGAGGACGCCACTGTCTTGCCCGATGACGAGCAGAGGAAGAAGGATCAGTGATGTTCGCGGGACGGAACCTTCAATGACGATCCTCGTCATCGACAACTACGACAGCTTCGTCTACAACCTCGTGCAGTACCTCGGACAGTTGCAGGTCGCCTGCGACGTCCGCCGTAACGACGAGATAGACCTCGACGACGTGGCGCACTACAGCGGGGTCCTGCTTTCGCCGGGCCCGGGAACCCCCGACAAAGCGGGCGTTTGCATGGACCTCATCAGGCGGTACGCCGGGATCATCCCGATCTTCGGGGTCTGCCTCGGCCACCAGGCGATCGCCGAGGTCTACGGTGCGACGGTCAGCAGAGCACCCGAACTGTTGCACGGCAAGACCTCGCTGGTCGAGCACGACGGGTGGGGGGTGTTCACCGGTCTGCCCAACCCGATGACCGCGACGCGCTACCACTCCCTGGCAGTCGAACCGGACACGGTGCCGGACGTTCTGGAGATCAGTGCCCAAACCGACTCCGGCGTCATCATGGGCCTCAGACACCGCGAACTGGCCGTCGAGGGCGTGCAGTTCCATCCGGAGTCCGTCCTCACCGAGGGAGGGCACCGGATGCTTGCGAACTGGCTGGTGATCTGCGGGGACGACGGCGCGGTACTGCGCAGCGAAGGCCTTTCCCCGGTCGTCGGCTAGCACATCACCGGGACGCGGTTTTCGCCCCTGACCGCGTGTGGACTACGGCGAGGCCTCTTCGGTCGGAGTCTCGGTCGGCGTCGGGGTCGGTGTCGGGGTGGGCGTCGGGGTGGGTCCGGTCCCTGTGGAGACCGTGATCGTGACTGTCGTGCCCTTCTTCACCTGTGTGCCGCCGGACGGGTTCTGCGCGGTGACGATCCCTGCCGGCTGATCGGACTGGGCGGTCACCACTGCGACATCGAGTCCGGCCTTCGAAAGTGCCGAGGTTGCCGCGGACTCGGTGAAGCCCGTCACGGACGGGACCTCCACGATGCCGGTCGACACCTCGATGTCGACCTTGCTGCCGACGTCCACCGTGGTGAAGGCGTCAGGGCTCTGGTTGAGAACCAGGCCTTCAGGCTGACTCGACTCCACCTCGCGGACGTTGCCGAGTTCCAGTTTCGCGTCCTTGAGGGCGGTGCGCACCGCCTCCAGGCTCGTCAGGCCCTCCAGCGGAGGAACCTGCGTCTGCTGCTTTCCCGCCGACACGGTGACGGTCACCGCCTCGCCGCTCGACAACTGTGTGTCCGCCTCGGGATCCTGCGCCAGGACAGTGTCCTCGGGCTGGTTCGAGGTCTGCGGGGTTTGGGCTCCGAGCTTGAGCCCCTGCGCCTCGAGTGCCCTTTGTGCCTCGGCAGTACTCATGCCGACGACGTCCGGAACTGTCACCCTCTGCCCGGAGCCGGTGTCGAACAGGGTTCGTCCCAGGAACAGCGCGCCGGCGGCAACCGCCAGTACCAGCAGGGTCACCCCCAACCAGGCCCACGGGCTACGTTTGGCCGTGCCGTCCGATGGTGGATCCGCGACACCGACCGGCGCCAGTGACGCAGTGTTGGCCGAGGCCGGCACAGTGGCTCGCATGGTGGGGATGGTCCCGGTGACCGGCAGTCCTGCCATCGCCCGTTCCACGTCGGCCCGGAACTCGTTGGCGCTCTGATAGCGGTCGCCGGGGTCCTTGGCCAACGACTTGAGAACGATCCCGTCCAGAGCGGTGGGAACCGCCGGATCCAGTTGTGACGGAGGTACCGGGTTTTCACTGACGTGCTGATAGGCCACGGACACCGCGCTCTCGCCCTGGAAAGGCGGCCGTCCGGTCAACAGTTCGTAGAACAGGCAGCCCGCGGAGTACAGGTCGGAGCGGGCATCGACCACCTCACCGCGAGCCTGCTCGGGCGAAAGGTACTGTGCGGTGCCCATGACCGCGTTGCCCTGCGTCATCGTCGCCTGTGCGTCGGCCACCGCGCGAGCGATCCCGAAGTCCATGACCTTGACGTCGCCGTTGCGATTGAGCATGACGTTGCCGGGTTTGATGTCCCGGTGGATGATGCCGTGCGCGTGGGAGTAGTCGAGCGCACCGAGCACCCCGGACATGATCTCCAGTGACCGCTCGGGCAGCAGGCGCCGGCCACTGCTCATCAACTCTCGCAGCGTGTGTCCGTCGACGTACTCCATCACGATGTAGGGGACCATCACGTGTTCACCACCGCCGTCGAGCACGTCCTCGCCGGTGTCGTAGACGGCCACGATGTTCGGGTCGTTCAGCGACGCGGCGGACTGCGCCTCGCGCCGGAACCGGCTCTGGAAGGACGGATCGCGTGCGAGGTCGGGCCGCAGTACTTTCACCGCGACCCGGCGGTTGAGCCGCAGGTCCTTGCCCTCGAAGACCTCTGCCATGCCACCACGGCCCAGCGTCTCGCCGAGTTCGTACCGGTCTCCCAACCGTCGCTGCGTGGTCACGCGAACCTCCCGATTGCCGGTCTCATCGTTGGAGCACCGCCTCTATCACGGAGCGTGCTATGGGTGCGGCGACGGCGTTGCCACTGACCTCGGGTTGTCCGGCGTTCTCCACGGCGACCGCAACTGCGACCTGTGGGTCCTCGGCGGGTGCGGAGGCTACGAACCAGGCGATGTTGGGCCGACCGCCCCCGGTCTCGGCGGTACCGGTCTTGCCGGCGACGTTCACGCCGGGGATGCGGGCGTTCGAACCGGTTCCGGAGTTCACGACCTGCACCATCATGCCCATGAGTTTGGCGGCATTCTGGTCGGTCATGGCGCGTTCGAAGGGTTTCGGCTGCGTGTTGGACAGCACGGTCAGGTCAGGAGCCAGGATCTGGTTGACGAGGTAGGGATTCATCGTGACCCCTTTGTTCGCGATGGACGCGGTGACCATGGCCATCTGCAGACTGGTCGCCTGCACGTCGAACTGCCCGATCGCGCTCATGGCGGTCTGCGCGTCGTCCGGATCCTCCGGGAACTTCGAGGTGGCTGCGGTCATCGGCACGTCGAAAGAGGATCCGAAGCCGAACTTCTCAGCCTGGGATCGCAGGGCATCCGCCCCGAGGTCGTTTCCGAGGAAAGCGAACGCGCTGTTGCAGGAGATGGCCAGCGCGTTGGCCAGAGTCGTCTTGTCGTTGGGTCCGCACGGAGCCCCCGACCAGTTGGCCAACGACTTGCTGGACCCGGGAAGCGGGTACGACGCGGGTCCCGGCAGCACGGAGTCCGGCTCGTAGCCGTCATCGAGGGCGGCGGCGGCGGTGACCAACTTGAAGGTCGATCCGGGCGGGATCGTCTGCACGAGCGGACGGTTGAGCAGCGGCTTGTCAGGATCCGCATCGAGTTGCTCGTAGTAGTCCTGCGCGGCGGCGGCGTCGTGGGTGGCCAGTCCGTTGGGGTCGAAGCTGGGTGACTGGACCAGAGCCAGGATCGCGCCGGTCTTGGGATCGATGGCGGTCACCGATCCCACCTGGTCGCCGATGCCCGATGCGGCAGCCTTCTGGGCTGCGGCGAGCAGTGTCGTCTGGACTGCGCCGCCCTCCGGTACCCGGCCGGCGATCAACTGTTCGATCCGGTCGACGAACAGTCGCGGGTCATCCCCGGACAGGATGTCGTTCTCCTGGCGTTCGAGGCCGGTGGACCCGTACAGCGAGGAGTAGAAGCCGGTGGCAGGTGCGTACAGCACCCCGTCGGGGTAGGTCCGCAGGAACTTGAACGTCTGCTTGGGAGTGGCCACGGAGCGGGCGACCGGTTTCGTACCCACCAGGATCGGGCCGCGCTCACGCTCGTACTCGGCGAGGACCGTCCGCTGGTTGCCTGGCTCGGCGTTGATCGACGGTGCCAGGAGGAACTGCTGGAAGGTCAGATTCACGGCCAGCGCGATCACCAGGATCCCGAAGACCCAACCCAGTCTGCGTATCGCGCGGATCATCGGTCGATCCCCACTCGGATCATCTGGGTGAGTGCCTCGTCGGCGCTCTGCGCGATCATGGACGGCCGTCTGTGTGCGGTCACTGATGCGCAGCAGCAGGGCGATCATCATCCAGTTGCAGACCAGCGCGGAACCGCCGTAGGACAGGAACGGTGTCGTCAGCCCGGTCAGTGGGATCAGACGGGTCACGCCGCCGATGGTCACGAACACCTGCAGCGCGAAGACACTCGACAGCCCCACTGCCAACAACGTGCCGAAGGGGTCCCGACAGGCCAGCCCGATCCGCAGGCCGCGCTCCACCAGGATGGCGAACATCACGAGGATCGCGAGCATCCCCGCGAGTCCCAACTCCTCGCCGATCGCGGCGGAGATGAAGTCGGTCTTGGCGAACGGGATGAACTGCGGGTAGCCCTCGCCCAGTCCGGTCCCGAACAGCCCGCCGCTGGCCAGCCCGAACAGCGCCTGCACGAGTTGGTAGCCCTCGTCGTTGGCGTACGCCCAGGGGTCCAGCCAGATCTGTACGCGCTGACGCACGTGCCCGAAGGCCATGTATCCCAGGACCGCGGCCAGCCCGAACAGCGCCGCCCCGATGATCAGCCAACTCCTGCGCTGGGTCGCGACGTAGAGCAGGATGACGAAGACCCCGAAGAACATCAACGCAGTTCCCAGGTCCCGTTCGAATGCGAGCACACCCAGCGCGACCAGCCAGGCCACCACGAGGGGCCCGAAGTCGCGGCCGCGCGGAATCCCGAGCCCGAGGAAGCGCCTGCGCACCGTGGCCAGCGCCTCGCGTTTGCGCACCAGGTATCCGGCGAAGAAGATCGTCAGCGCGATCTTCGCCAACTCGGAGGGCTGGAACGACAGCGGACCGAGACGGATCCACAGGCGAGCGCCGTTGATGCTGGTCCCCACGATCGGCAGCAGTGGGCAGCAGCAGCAGGATCACGCCCACCACCAAGCTGGTGAAGGTGTACCGCTGCAGCTTCCGGTGATCGGTGACGAAGAACAGGATCAGTGTGAACAGAGCCAGGGCCACCAGAACCCAGGTCGCCTGGGCCACCGCGTCGGCGCTCGGAATCTTCCGGTCCGTCGCCTCGGCTCGCAGCTGGTCGGCAACGTCGAGACGGTGGATCATGACCAGGCCCAGCAGGTTGATCATCGCTGCCACGGGGTAGATGACCGGATCTGCGTGCGGAGCGAGGCGACGGATGACGAAGTGTCCGGCGAGGAGCACGAGGGCGCTGCCCACCAGCACGCCGACGTAGTTGACCGGCAGCGTGCCGAGAGTCGCCAGGTCCACGGTGGCGTAGCAGACGCTGCCGATCGCCCAGGCGAGCAGCAGCAGCCCCAGTTCTATGCGTCGCGGGGAGCGTTTCATGCGCGGCCCCACCGTGTCGTCACATCGGACGTGGCGGCAGTGGGCACGCGGAGGCCTGCGTGGAGTGCCTTCCGGCGCGGATCCGGCGTCACTGGACGATTCCGTCCGTGACCCCCGGGCAGCCCTCGGTCTTCGGCTTCGTGCGGCAGGTCGCCGCCTGCTCGTCGAGGATGGCCACGATGCGCTCGGCGTCCCGGCGGCTCTCCGCGGCGATGGTGGCAGTGACCAGTTCCTGGGCGTAGACGGGCAGTTGCACTGTCGGGATATCGGTTGTCTCCACGACCGATGACAACTCGAACGTCCCGACGTTCTGCGGGATTCCCTGGTAGACCGTGACGTACCCGTCGCGGCTTCCGACGTAGTACTGACTCGACACCCACCACCAGGCCCCGCCCATCAACCCCAGGACCAGGACCGCGGCGACGACAGCCGCCATCCAACGTCGCCGGCGACGCGGAGCCGGCGTCCCGGACGTGGTGGATTCCCGCACGTCGGCGTTGCCGAGTTCCAACTGGCTGTCCTGCGGGAAGTCGACACTGGGCAACTGAGACCTCGTGCGCGGTTCGGCGGCCGCCCCCACCACCACCGGCCGGTTCCCGACGGGCGGCTCGTCCACGTGGGCCACATCCGCGACCACGCAGGTCACATTGTCCGGAGCGCCACGCTCGATGGCGGCCTCGACCAGGGCGGTGACCGCACCCGGGGGGTCGATGTCGGACAGCAGATCGCGAATCTCGTCGTCGGGCACCACCCCGGACAGTCCGTCGCTGCACAGCAGTATGCGGTCACCGGCGTGCACCTCACGGATGCTCAGATCCGGTTCCACGGTGTTCACCCCGTCGATCGCGCGGATCAGCAGGTTGCGTCGACGGTGTGTGTGGGCTTGCTCCTCGGTGATCTGCCCGGCGTCGACGAGCGTCTGAACGTAGGTGTGGTCCTTGGTCAGCCGTAGCAGTTCGCCGTTGCGGAGCATGTACGCCCGGGAGTCACCCACATGTGCGATGGAGGCGCGGTCCCCCTGCCAGCAGACCACCGTGACGGTCGTCCCCATGCCCTGGAAGTCGGGGCGCTCGGCGATGATGTGCCGCATCTCCAACTGCGCCTCATCGACCGCGTCGGCGAGTTGGGTGAGCACATCTTCGCTGTCCGCGATGGGCAATCCTGCCAGGATCGCAGTCACGGTTGCGCTCGCGAGCTCGCCAGCGACGTGGCCGCCCATCCCGTCGGCGACGATCAGCAGGTTGTCGCTGGCGTAGCCGGAGTCCTCGTTGCCCTGGCGCACGAGTCCGACGTCGCTGCGCGCCGCGTAGCGGAAGACCAGGGGCATGGCTACTTCCGCAACTCGATGACGGTCTGTCCCACCCGTAGCGACTGACCCATCTGCAACACGGTCGGAGCCGTGAGCCGGGTCTTGCCGATCCACGTACCGTTGGTGGACCCGAGGTCCTCAGCCACCCACTGTCCATCGTGCTGGAACAAGCGAGCGTGGCGGGCCGAGGCGTACTCGTCGTCCACGACCAGGGTCGAGTCCGGGGCCCTGCCGATCGTGATCGGCGCGCTTCCCAGCGGGATCACCGTGCCGGACAGGGGTCCGCTGGTGACGACCAGGTTGTTCGCACGCTTGCGGGACACCCGCGGCTGGCGCTTCGGGGCGGGCTCGGTGCGCGGCCTCGGCAGTGCCGCCGAACCCTCCGGGGGCGCCTCGAGATCGCGCCGCAGAGCCCCGAGAGCGAACATCACGAACATCCACAACGCGATGAGGATTCCCCATCGCAGCAGCGTGAGCACCAGTTCGCTCATGGCGCGCTCCGGAAGGTCAGGTTCGTGGACCCGATCGTGATCACCGCACCGTCACGAAGCGGCTGCTCGGCGACCAGGGTGCCGTTGATGTAGGTCCCGTTCGTGGACCCCAGATCGCGCAGGATCACGTCCGAACCGACTCGCACCTCGGCGTGGTGGCGGGATACCCCGGGATCGTCGATGCGGATGTCCGCGTCCATCCCGCGCCCGATTCGGGTCACGGCCCGGTTCAGTTGGTAGGTGCCCTTGGTGCTCTCGAGCCGGGGTGCCGAACCGGCCGGTGGCCCCGATGCGGGAGCGACATCGTGGTCCACGCGGGCCTCGCTGACGATCTCCACCGTGCCCTGCGGGCGATCCTCCGCAGGCTGCATGCTGACGGTGACACTGCCCAGGAACGAGTACTGCTGCTGCTGGGCGTAGTCGCGGATCATCACGGCGAACTCGCCGACCAGGGTCTCGTCGTACACGCTGAGCCGCTCGTAGTCCTCCGGTGCTGACCCGCACCGTGTAGACGTTGGGCACAACGGTGCGCGCACGGGACACCACCGCCGCCCGCGAGTCCATCTCGTTCTGCAGCGAGGCGGCGATCTCCACCGGCTGCAGCTCGGACTTGAAGGCCTTCGCGAAGGCGCCATTGACCGCACGGTCGACCCGCTGCTCGAACCGATCCAACAATCCCACGGTGCACCTCCGCATTCAG
Source organism: uncultured Actinomycetota bacterium (assembly GCA_963769435.1). Taxonomy (GTDB): domain Bacteria; phylum Actinomycetota; class Actinomycetes; order S36-B12; family UBA10799; genus JADKAV01. The sequence continues at coordinate 1,633,642 of CAVYLN010000002.1, read as the reverse complement.
CGTAGTCGGTGGGCGGATCCGGGGGGCCCAACGGCGCGGGGCCGCTCCGGCGAGCGAGATGGAGATCGCGCGGTGTCACCTTCCGGCGACTTGAGCAGGATTCCGTTCACATATGGGGGCGATCCTGCACAGGCGGGCGAGTTGCACGGGTGATGGACACCCCAATCCGGCCGATCCCGACGGGGTGGTCCGGAGGTCGGCGAGGTCGGATTGGGGTTGAACCAGGCCTCGGACCGTCCATCTCGAGGTCACCCGAGCACTGTGCTCGGACTGGCTGGCGGGGATGGTCACCGATGACGTGCCCGCCCGCTTGGATGATCTGCCGTCGGTCCTGCGGCTCGGTGCAACATCGGCGCCCAGCAGTTCGACACCATGCGTGAGACCCTGCAGGCCCTGTGCGACCGCGCCGCGACCGGCTCCCGGGTGCGCTCGGTCTCCAGCAGACTCGCTGCGCCGGCGATGAAGGTGGCGTCGAAGACCGGTCTGGCACCATTCGGGGAGTACCACTGGCTGATGTGCGCCCACGAGTTGTGGTTCGACACCAGCGCCGCCCAGCGCGATCTGGAATGGTCGGCCCGCTACAGCAACGCCGACATGTTCTGCGAGGCCCACGACTGTTTCCTGGCCCATCGAGACGAACTGCGTGTTTCCGGCCGCAGCCATCGTCGATCGACGGTCAAGCAGGGGGTGCTGGGCCTCGTCAAAGGGGTCCTGCCGCGTCTACCGGGTTTAGCGGGCGCACTCAGCAACCCGCCTCATGGAGTTCCCAAAATGCGATCGCGCAGCCGCCGGTACCGGCCGACAAGATGCCACGCGCGACTGTTGAGCACATCGGCGAGTTCGCGGTCGCCCCGATCCCGTTGCTCCGCCGCCCGGTCCCGCTGGTCCGCGGCGGTCCGGAACTGGTCGGAGACGAACTCCAGATCGGCCAGAGCGGCATCGCGTTCGAACCGGGCGTCCACAAGAAGGCTCTCCAGGGGCGCGCGCTGGGCCGCGTACGCCTGCGGCAGGCGACGCCCAAGGAACAGCACCAGATCGGCGGCACACACGCCTGCAGTGTGTTGCAGGGTCTCCAGGCCGACCTCGCGCGGTCGGCCCCTGCCCTCCCTGGCCTTCTCGACGATCAGCGCGTCGACCACAGTCGACTGCTGCTGTCCGGCGGACCACTTGGCTGCGTACAGGCTGGCCTGCCGCTCGGACATCAGCGCCCGGAAGGGCTGGTTCGTCGACCCGCCCACGTCATGAAGGATGTGAGCCTCCCGGACCGTGCGGAAACGCCAACCGGCCTGTCGCAGCGACCGCCCGAAGTCGACGTCGATGTATCCCCACGGATAGAACCAAGGGTCGAACCCTCCGACTGCGTCCCACGCGGATCGGCGCACGAACTGGGCGCTGCTGGGCAGGAAGGAACCCTCCTCGGCGCCGACCTCCGCGGGGGGTGTCGGGCGCGCCGGCACCGGAGAACTGAACTCGCCGTCATCGTCGACTGTCGACGTCATCCCTGCCGTGGGCACCAGCCCGTCGGCACCCACCGGCAGCGGACGCACCGAGCCGAGGCCCGGGTCCGATCGCAGGGCGGCACGCAGCACGGTGTGGGCACCCGGATTCACCACCAGGTCGTCCTGAATGCACCAGACGTACTCGCTGTCGATACCCGACAGGCCGGCGTGGACGCCTGCGGCCCAGCCCAGGTTCATCCCGGCGCCGACGTAGTGGACGCCGTCCCTGACCACGGTCCCGATCCGGCCGGGATCGTTGAGAACGCAGACGATGATCGCGTCCTTGCCCCGCAGATCCTCGCGCAGACCGGCGAGGGTGCGCTGCAGTCGCGGGCTGTCGCGCAACGTGACGACGACTGCCGCCGTCTCAGCCTCCACCGGCGCCCGGCATCTGTCGGGGGAAGTAGCGGCGGGTGTCCACCGGTATCTTGTCGGTGTCCCAGGGCAGCGTGAGCCGGTCCGGGGACTCGTAGTCGTAGGGCCGAGTGGGGAAGTTGATCAGCAACGTCTCGTGAGGCGCGACGTTCACGCTCAGATGCCAGACACCGGCAGGGATGAGGAGCATCCGCGTGCCCTGCGGGGACAGTGGTACCTCTTGGACGAGCCCGTGGGTCGGTGACTCGGGCCGGGCGTCGTAGAGCACCGTCATGGTCTCCCCATGGATGAGGCAGTAGCGGTCGGACTTATGTTCATGGACCCCCCAACCCTTGAGCGTGTTGGGGCGGATCGTGAACACGTAGCTGTGGACGATGGGGTCGGTCCAGAACTCCCGATCGTGTCCGTTGAAGACCTCGAACAGCCGTCCGCGGTGGTCAACGTGTGTCACGGGGGTGCGGGTCAGAACGCCATCGATACCCGTGGCGAGGGATGCTCCCTGGCGGGTCACCGTCGGTGGGTCTTGTGCGGCCCCCAGGGCTTCGAACGACGTCATGGGACGAGGGTATACAGACCTTCGTCCGGTGCCGGTGTACCGCTCGAGACTGCCCTTCTAGAAGAAGACCCACTTCTTGTAGGCGAAGAAGCGCGCCACGGTGGCGATGGCGGTTGCGCCCGCCTTCGCGATGTTGAGCCACAGTGCGCCGGGCTGCCACATGACCTCTGCCGCGACGACGATGATCTCGATGAAGATCACGGCGGCCAGGTTGATGCCGGCGAACGCGCTGTAGGCGTGTAGCAAGGACTTGATCTCGCGGTGTGCGAACGTCCACTTGTAGTTTCCGACGAACGCGAATGTCATGGACGTGAACAGGGCTACGGCATTGGCCGCCCACACCGACCAGCCCACGGCCAGCAGAGCGTTGAACAGGCCGAAGTCGACGGCGACCGCGAGGATGCCCACGACGAGGAATCCCCCGACCTCCTTGCGGGCGGTGGCAGTGTCGCCGCGGACCTCGGTTGTCATCGGGCTCAGGCTATCCGATCAACCGAGGGTGAGTCCGGCTGCCAGCAGCGCTGCCCTGCTCACCGGTACGTCGCGGCGGCGGACGCCGCGCCACAGTTGCTCAACCATCGCCTTGGACCATCGTCCTCGAGCCAGCGATTCCAAGTCCGGATCGGCGCGGTCGCTGAGGAGCAGCAACTGTTCGGCGGCCTCGGCGATCCAACGGGTCCGCGACCGCAGATCGGCTTGCAGGCCGGGTGGAGTCCGCGCACGCTCGACGAAACCTCGCAGTCGGCGTGGGTTCACGGAACGGAGGCCGTCACCCATCACCTGAGCCGCGTGCTGTGTGTAGTCGGTGAGCGGTTCCTCGAGGTAGGAGAGCGTTCCGGTGCGAGCCGCCACAGCTGCCAGCCATTGGTCGTGCCAGCCGCGATACTCGGGCGCCGGGAAGGGCAGCGAGGCTCGCAGGGTTGGCCCGGAGATGGCCAGGGCTGCTCCCGACACACAGTTCATCAGCAGCAGTTCGGCGGGCTGCAGGCTCATGGAGTCCGGTGCGCGGGGCAGGAAGCGCTCGCGGATCGGAGCCCCGGATTCGTCCACGACCCGCATGGCGCTGAACACGGCAGCTGCGGATCGATCCAGTTCGGCGAGCATTACTTGCATCTTGGCGGGCGACCAACGGTCGTCCTGGTCGCACAGGAAGACCGGGACGTCCCTATCGGCCGCGGCGAGCAGGTGTTCGAATGCCCGGTAGTGTCCCAGGTGCTGTTGTGCCCGCAGGAGTCGGAATCGTGGATCTGCGGCCAGTAGGCCCTCCAACTCGGCCCGGACCGGAGCGACGGACGCGTCGTCGAAGACGAGGCACTCCCAGTCGGTGACTGTTTGAGCAGTGATCGAGGCAAGTTGGCGTTCCAGCAGAGCCATGTTGGGGTTGTGGGTCGCCAGGACGATGAGGGCGCGAGTCATGGGGGCTAGCGCCGCCGGGGGGTCGTGCAGAGGGACGTCAGGGCCTCGCGGACCACCTCGCTTGTGTTCATTGGTCCTCCCGCGTCCACCCTAGGACCGACCGTGACTAGAGTGTCGGAGTGCTCATCGAACCGCTGTCGATCGAAGGCGCCTGGGTGATGACCCCCCAACAGCACGGAGACGACCGGGGGCTGTTCTACGAATGGTTCAAGGCGCCTGTCTTCGCCGGGTCCGCGGGCCATGACCTGACTCTGGCGCAGGCGAACTGCTCGGTGTCGTCGGCGGGTACCGTGCGCGGGATCCATTTCGCGGACGTTCCTCCGGGCCAGGCCAAGTACGTGACCTGCGTGTCTGGACGGGTGCGCGACGTGATCGTTGATATCCGCGTCGGATCGCCCACCTATGGCCAGTGGGAGGCCGTGGAACTGAACACGGAGTCCAGACGGGCTGTGTACCTGTCTGAAGGTCTTGGTCACGGGTTCGCCGCTCTGGAGGACAACTCGACCGTCATGTACCTGTGCAGCACGGTGTACAACCCCTCCGCCGAGCACGAGATACACCCGCTCGACCCGGATCTCGGAATCGACTGGGGCCTGGGTGAAGGGCTTGCCTCGCTGTCGGCCAAGGACGCGGCCGCCCCCGGTCTCCTCGAGTCGCAGGCAGCAGGAGTGCTGCCCGACTACGCCAAGTGCGTGGGCTACCGCGCGGGCTTGGTCTGAGCCATCAGCTCGGGCAGCGCATCGGCGAGGGCCTCTTCCCACGCGCGCATGGGTTCCAGACCCTGTTCCCACCAGCGTTGGTGTCCCAGCACGCTGTAGGCGGGGCGCGGTGCTGGACGGGGGAACTCGTCCGTCGTGGTCGGCAGCACCCTCGCCGGATCGGCGCCGATCAGTTCGAAGATGCGGCGGGTGAACCCGTACCACGAGGTCTGCCCGGAATTCGTGCCGTGATAGATGCCCGGTAGCGCGTCGCTGGTGCCGAGCATGACGATCTGCCGGGCGAGATCATGGCTCCAGGTGGGCTGGCCGATCTGGTCATCCACCACGCTGACGGTGTCGCGGGTTCTCTCCAGCCCCAGCATGGTCTTCACGAAGTTGTTGCCATGCGCTCCGTACAACCACGCGGTCCGGATGACGAAACCGCGGTCGGGCAGCAGATCGAGCACGGCCTGTTCGCCATGCAACTTGGTGCGGCCGTAGGCGGAGCGTGGATCCGGCGCCTGCTGTTCGGTGTAGGGGGAATCAGCCGTGCCGCCGAACACGTAGTCGGTGGATACGTGGATGAGCCGTGCGTGGTCGCAGGCCTGCGCGACGACTGCGTGGCCCGAGACCGTTGATGGCCTCAGCGATGGCCTCGTCCGTCTCGGCGGCATCCACGGCGGTGTAGGCGGCGCAGTTCACCACGATGTCCGGATCGTGCGTTGCGAAAGCACGCCGGACGCTGTCCGGGTCGGTGATGTCGACCTCGGGTACGTCCAGACCGACAGCTCGACCGCCGAGCACGCCGAGCAGGTCAGTACCCAGTTGACCTCGCGAGCCGAGGACCAGCCATCGGGTCACGAGTTCGCCTTGAGCGGCCGCCACCAGGCCTCGTGGGTGCGGTACCAGTCGATGGTCTGTGCGAGTCCGGTCGGAAACTCCACTTGCGGGGCATATCCGAGTTCCGATGAGATCTTCGAGATGTCGACGGAGTACCGGCGGTCATGACCCTTCCGGTCTGCCACCGGCTCGATCATGTCCTCGCCGGCGCCCATGGCCTCGAGCAGTTTGTAGGTGAGTTCCTTGTTGGTCAGTTCGGTCCCGCCGCCGATGTTGTAGATCTCGCCCGACCGACCCCCGTCGAGCACCAATTGGATGCCGTGGCAGTGGTCGTCGACGTGCAGCCAGTCACGCACGTTCAGCCCGTCTCCGTAGAGGGGGACCCGTTGGCCGTCCATCAGGTTGGTCACGAACAGCGGGATGACCTTCTCCGGGAACTGGTACGGACCGTAGTTGTTGGAGCAGCGGGTGATGACCACGTCGAGGCCGAACGTGCGGTGATAGGCACGCGCCAGCAGGTCGGAACTGGCTTTCGACGCCGAGTACGGGGAGTTGGGGGCCAGCGGGAAGTCCTCGCTCCAGGAGCCCTCGTCGATGGAGCCGTACACCTCGTCGGTCGAGACATGGACGAAGCGGCCCACCTGTGCGTCGAGGGCGGCCTGAAGAAGCTTCTGGGTGCCCAGCACATTGGTGAGCACGAAGTCCGAGGCGCCTGTGATGGAGCGGTCGACGTGGGACTCTGCGGCGAAGTGGACGATCGCATCGTGACCCGGCACCAGATCGGCCAGCAGTGCACCGTCACAGATGTCCCCTTCGATGAACCTGTAGCGAGGGTTCTGCGCCACAGGATCGAGGTTCGCCCGCACGCCGGCGTAGGTGAGCTTGTCGAGCACCGTGACCGAGGTGTCCGCATGGCCCGGGTAGACATCCGACAGCAGCCGGCGGACGAAATTGGAGCCGATGAAGCCGGCTGCGCCTGTCACCAGGATCTTCACAGCACGGCCCCTTTCAGACACGCTGAGACTTCCCACCCATCTTAGGTGGCCCGACTGCGCCCTACACTGCAGCCTATGAAGGGCATCGTCCTGGCAGGGGGAACGGGTTCGCGGCTATGGCCCATCACGCGTGGTGTGAGCAAACAGTTGCTCCCCGTGTACGACAAGCCGATGATCCACTACCCGATCAGCACGCTGATGGCGGCCGGACTCCGGGAGATCCTGATCATCACCACCGCCGAGGACCAGCCGGGATTCCAGCGGCTGCTCGGTGACGGCAGTGACCTGGGGATGTCGTTCTCCTACGTGGTGCAACCGGCCCCCGAGGGACTCGCGCAGGCTTTCATCCTCGGCGAGCAGTTCCTCGACGGTTCGGCGGTCGCGCTCGTGCTCGGCGACAACATCTTCCACGGACCAGGCCTGGGCAGTCGTCTGCGGGATCTCACGGGAGTCGAAGGCGGACACATATTCGCATATCGTGTGGCCAACCCGTCGGACTACGGCGTCGTGGACTTCGATGCTGCGGGTAATGCGATCTCCTTGGAGGAGAAGCCTGCAGAACCGCGCAGCAACTATGCGGTACCAGGTCTGTATTTCTACGGCTCCGATGTCGTCGAGGTGGCCAAGTCGATCAAGCCCAGTGACCGCGGAGAACTGGAGATCACCTCGGTGAACGAGCACTACCTGCGTGAGGGGCGGCTGTCGGTGACCGTTCTCCCGCGAGGCACGGCCTGGCTGGACACGGGTTCGTTCGATTCTCTGGCCGACGCCGGCGCCTACGTCAGGGTTCTTGAGGAGCGACAGGGAACCAAGGTCGCTTGTCTGGAGGAGTACGCGTGGCGGAACGCCTGGATCGACAACGATCAACTCCTCAGGCTCGCCGAACCCATGCTGAAGAGCGGATACGGCAGGTACCTGATCGGGCTGCTGAACGAGGTCAGCGGCTCTTGAACCGCAGGATCGTAGCGGTGGCCACCGTCATGGACCCACCGACGCACACAGGCGACAGCCTGCGGGCGCTGGCAGCCCAGGTCGAAGGGCTGGTGGCCGTCGATGACGCTTCAACGGCACCGGTGGTTCTTCCAGGAGTGCGATGCATCCGTCAAGAACGCAACATGGGGATCGCCGCAGCGCTCAACGTCGGGGTCCGGGAAGCCGTGGCGATGGGGGCGACGCACGTTCTGACCGTCGACCAGGACTCGGTTTTCCCGCCCGAGTACGTCGGTCAGCTTCAGGCGGCCTGGGACCGCGCCCAGGCGCAGGGGCTCAGGCCGGCCGCGATGGGTGCCGCTGAGTTCTCCGGTCTGACACATCGCGGATCCTGGCGGGACGGAGTGATGGCTGTCCCCGAGTCGATCCAATCAGGCACTCTGTTCAGCGTCGAAGCCTTGGCCAGGATCGGCGGCTTCGATGAGTCGTTGGTTATTGACGGCGTCGATACCGATGCCTGTCTGCGGTTGACCGACCATGGGTACGACATATGTGTCGCGCCGGTCAGTTTCCAGCATGCCCTGGGTGAGGGCCACTTCGTCTCCGTCCTCGGACGCAGAGTGTGGGCCAGCGGCCACGCGCCGTTCCGGCGCTACTACATCACCCGCAACGGTTTGTTGCTCCTGCGCCGGCACGGAAGGCGTCACCCACGCTGGGCGTTGGTCGCGGCGCGGCGGCTCGCCATCGCCAGCGCCTTGGCAGTTGGTGCCCCGGAGCAGCGAGCGGCGATGAGGGCTGGTGTGAAGGCGGCCTGGCATCGCAGCACCGGTCGCATTCCCGAGTCCACCCTGCGCGAGGTCGGAGCAGTTGCGGGCAAGTCGGTAGGCTGATCGGCATGTGGCGACCACCCGCGACGCCCGTCCCGTCGCCGAGTGAGGACGTGGATTGGCTGACGCACAGGCGCTTCTTCAGCGATCTGTTCGCCGTGACCGTCCCGGAAACAGTCCACGACCTCTCTGATGGATCCGCGTTGACGATGCTGCGAAGCCTTGCCGAGGTTCGACCGTCGGCATCGGGCCGGCCGGCTGACCTCGTGGTGGCCGAACGCAGCGTGCCGGCCCCCCAACTGGTCACGGGTCGTGGACTGATGATCGTGGCCCTGAGCCCCCATGTTACGGGCATGCCGCATGTGCATCTGGCGAACGGCCTGACGATTATCGCCCCCCGGGGCTGGGACTGGCTTCTGTCCGAGGCACTGATGCGCTGGTCCGCGGGCTACGCACAGACCTTGACCGACGACGAGCACGAATACCTGCGCGGACAGGTTCGCGAGCTCGGTGAAACGGTCACGGGCCAAGAAGAGCGCATCGAGTTGCTCGAGGAGCAACTGCTCGAAGCGCGGGACGAGGTTGCCCGACTGCTACCCCTGGAGGTCTCCCCGAAGGCACAGGTGAACGCGTTGCGGCGCAGTGTCCCGGTATCCATCCGCAAGCGGATCCGCCGTCGTAGGCGACCGGGCCAGCCTGTCCGCGGAGCGTCCGACGCACGGGGACGGATCGCCCAGGAAATGAGGGCTCTCAGGGGGCGGCAGTTGCGCACGCTGTTGGCCGAGCGCTATGACGAGCAGTGGACGGGTCGGCCACTGCAGGAGTACATCGACTCCGGAATCCGCAACGGCGCAGCGATCGACGCAGCGCACTTCGCGGCCACGAGCCCCCGTCCCGCGACCGCGCCGGAGTCGTTCGAGTGGGGGGACTCGACCTTGCACAGTCCGGATGGAAGTTGTCGTACTGCAGGGATTCCCGAACTGCTGGCACAGGTGGATCCCAAACTGCTGACTATCGATGTGTGGGACACTCTCGTCGTTCGCGACCGTCCCGCCGACGCCGCGAAACTGGCCACAGCACGACGTATGGTGCTGCGCCCGCTGGCCCGCGACTGCGGTGTATTCGAGGCCATGGCCCTGCGGGTGGGTGTCGAGGCGGATTTGGCAGCCACAGACCCGATGCAGGAGTATGAACTGGGTGACGTTCTCCGGCGCACGGCGAACGAGTTGGGCATCGGCGACGATCGGTTGGTCGAAGATCTGGTGTCGGCCGAGATCGCTGATGAGATCGCGTTCAGCAGGGCTCGGGAGGACATCGCTGCGCTGGACCACTCCGGTCGGGTGATAGCCAGTGATTTCTACATGCGAGCGAATGATCTGGGTGCGGTGGTGAGTCGGGTGGCACCGACGTACGCCGACGTGCCGGTCTACGTGTCGGTGGAGCGGCGGGCCTCCAAACGACTGGGCGGCGCGCTTCTGGACCTCATCCGGAAGGACTTCGCAGTCAGTCCTGCCGACCACGTGCACATCGGGGACAACGTCCACTCGGACATCGATGTACAGGTCTCCGCAGGGGGCCACGCCATCCACGTTCAGCGCCACGACCGCTTCCCCGGGCCCGGTGAGTTCGGGCCCGAAGACCTTCCCGCGTGCTCGGCGGAACTACGCCGACGTCTGGATGACTACGCCGCCGACCAACCGTCCGCGGACGCCCACACCGCTGCGGGCCGACAGGCTGCACCGGTCGCCGTCGCGCTGGTCGCCAGGGGTTTGGAGGAGGCCTACAGGAGTGGCGCGGACCGGATTCACTACGTGAGCCGGGAGGGCCTTTTCTTGGCTCGGGTGCACGAGATCGTAGAGCCGATCCTGCGCCCACCGGGGGTTTCGGCGGTTCGGCCGATCCACCTCGCGCTGAGTCGGCGGGCCACATTCGGGGCGTCACTGCAGGCGCCCTATCGGTTCTCCCTGCAACGTATGTGGTCCATGTACGCGCGCCAGTCCGTCACAGCGATGCTGGTGAGCATCGGCGTTGACCCGCAGGACTTCGCAGATGAGATCACCGCTGCGGGGCTGACCGCTGAGGAGGTGTTGTCCGACGCCCGGCGTGACGCCCGGCGTGGAGGCCTTTCTGGCGGATCCGCGTGTAGAGAAGAAGCTGTCCGAACATGTGAGCACGGCACGGGATGCCTTGCGGGGGTACGTGGAGTCCCGCACGTCATTGAGCAGCCCCTTCATCGTGTGCGACATCGGGTGGCGGGGCACGATCCAGGACAACCTCGTGCGGGCGTTGGGCATACGCTCCTCGATCGGGGTCTACCTCGGTCTCTTCCCCTTCCTCAACGCTCAGCCGCCGAACTGCAGGAAGATCGGTGTCGCCTTCGACGGCGGCATGGGAGAGGAGTTCGACTACGCGGACCCCCCCGCCGTGCTCGAACGACCGTGGACTCCAGACGTGCCGTCCACCATCGGTTTCGAGGCCGTCGACGGGGAGGTCGTGCCGGTGCTCGAGAGGGAGGCCGGCCATGTCAGCCCCGGTATCGAGGCCTTCCAGAGGGGAACCTTGGAGGTTGCCCACATCGCGGCGGAGTGGATGGTCGGGTTCGGCCTGACCACCGACGCGCTACGCCCCGAGGTTGCGGCGTGGACGCGTGCGTTGTGGCGGGCACCTTCGCACGGACTGGCCGACATCTGGTTCGACTCCGACCATGACGATTCCTTCGGCGCTCTCAATTCCACGTCGTTCGGCAAGGTCGTGCCCGGTCCGGAGTGGCTCGATGGTGACCTGGCGGCCCTCGTTGGGGAGGGCATGAGCGCCAGTAGCTGGCCGGAGGGCTACCGCGCTTGGGCGCCGGTCGCGGCGATCTTCGGGATGGTGAAGCCGTCATGACGCGTTTCAACCCCTGGCTGTACGACTTCTATCACCGGTACAGCCCTGACCTGAGCACCGCGGAGAACCTACGGATCGTCTTCCTGATCGGGTCTGCGGACATCAGCGGTGGGACCTACGTCATCTTCGAGCACGCGTTGCGGGCGCAGAGGGCCGGCTGCGAAGTGGTCATCGTGCCGATGTTCGCCCTGGAGGGGGTCGCTGACGCTTGGCACCCCGCCTTGCGGGAGTTGGAGTTCGCAACGTTCGACGAGGTAGCCGATCGGGACTTCGACATCGCGATCGCGACCTGGTGGCCGACGGTGTACGAACTGCCGAGGGTCCGCTTCCGGCATGCGGTGTACTTCGTGCAGAGCGCGGAGTCGCGCTTCTACGCCGTGGGCCCGGATCGTGACGCGGCCGGTCTGGCCGAGCTGACGTACACAGTGGGGCTACCAGCCATCACCATCGCCGTGTGGTTGCAGATGTACCTGGGCTTCCAGCACGGGATGATCTCCTTCCTGTGCCGTAATGGGATCGACAAGTCGCGGTACGCCGTTGCGGGACCCAGTATCGAGCCGCGCCTGACCGACGGTCTGCGCGTATTGGTCGAGGGATCGACGGCCCCCATGAAAGGTCTTGAACACGCAGTCCAGGCGGCCTTGGACGGCGGAGCGGCCGAGGTGTGGCTGCTGACACCGTCGCCCGTGGATCGCATGGACGGCGTGACGAAGGTCATCTCGCGCATTCCGGCGGATCAGACGGCCCCGGTGTACCGGTCCTGCGACGTGCTGTTGAAGTTCAGCCAGGTGGAAGGCATGTACGGGCCTCCGTTGGAGATGTTCCACTGCGGCGGGACTGTAGTGAGCAACGACGTGACAGGACATGACGAGTATGTGCGGGATGGGTTCAACGGACTGGTGGTACCCACCGACGACCTCGAGGCGGCCGCCGAGGCGATCGCCCGGCTGACCAAGGACCGCGAACTGCTGGAGCGTCTTCGTGCGGGCGCTGTGGCGACAGCGAACTCCTGGCATGACTGGGACGCGGCAGGTGAGGAGTTCCTTCGCCTGTTGACCGCGATCGCCAAGCAACGGCCGGTGGACCGTCCTGGCCTGTTCGCCCGGATCGTCGGCACACGCACGCTGTTCGAACAGCGGTAATGCGCCACTACCCGAAACCTCACTGATCAGGTAGACGATCTGGCCGTCGCGCCGAGTTGCGCGCCTTCCGGGCTGCCCGGTACAGGGGATGGCTGCGGATCTTGGCGAGCTCCTCCTGCGCGGCCCGGCGGTCGGCCTCCGCTGCTCCCCACCGGTCCCAGGCCGCCTGGACCTCCATGTTTCGCTCAGCCAGGGTTGCTTCGAGGGCGGCGACCGCGTCCCGGGACCACCGCAGGTCGGCACGCGTGCCCTGGAGGGCTTGAGCATCCCCGCGCAACTGCTTCACCTCCGCGGCGATGGCGCCCAGTGCGCCGATGAATGCAGGTTGATCGTTCTGTGTGACGAGGTCCGCCATGATCTCGGTCCGGTAGGTCACGTCCTGCTCGGCCATCACATCGTGTGTCAGGAAGATGGCCAGGTTGCGTTCGATCAGATCCTGTCGGCCGATCGACCTCAGGTAGGGGTGAAGCGTCTCCCGGCACATCCGGGCATAACAACGCAAGGTCCAGGACGGGTCGGACCCCGTGATGTTGTTGCCGTGAAGGCGCCACTCGTACAGGACCTCGGGCACGACGACGAAGTTGGCACCGGTAGCCAGGCAGCGTGCCCAGAGGTCCCAGTCCACGACGGGGTCAACCGTCTCGCCGTAGCCGCCCACCGCCTCCAGGGTTTCACGGCGCACGAGTGCTCCGCCTGGGAGCGGGTTCTGGAACACCCACTGCTCCGGGTCCGACAGATCGCGCTCAGTGTTGTAGAACCGCTCAGTGTCCATCCGCGGTGATTGGTTGCCCTCGGCATCGATGGTGCGCACGTAGCTGCCGATCACGGCGGCATCAGGGTTCGCCGAGAACGCTGCTGCATATGTGGCCAGCGCATCCCGGGGATACCGATCGTCGGCGCTGAGTACCCCCACGATGCGGCCAGTGCTCAGAGCCAGTGCGGCATTGAGCGTCGGTCCCAGGCCACGGTTGACGTCCGACCGGATCGCGGTTACCCGAGGGTCATCGAACTGCTCGATCACCGACCAGCTGTCGTCGATCGACGCGTCGTCGACGACGATCAGCTCTAAGTCGTTCCACGTCTGCGCCAGCACCGACTCGATCGCCTCGGCGACATACAGTCCGTAGGAGTACGAAGGCACAAGGATGCTGAACTCGACCACATTCCGCACCCTACCCGTCGTGCAGTTCCCACCGCCCACGCTGCAAATAGGTGCCGCCGGGCTCAATTCCCTGGGCACGAACCACCAGTTCGGCAGCCTCGGGCACCGCGTCCAGAGTCCGGCCCTCGGCGTGGCACGAAACGGTCACGTCGTACGAACCGCTGAGCAGAAGCAGTTCGTCGGTCACGAAGTCCACGTATCCCTTGCCTGCCTGTACCGAAACGGGTCCCATCGATTGGGTGCTGAGGTTCAGAACAGGTACCCGTTGGCTGTTGAGGAAGGACAGCTCCAGGATCGCATCCGGTACGGCCTCGCGGGCCTCGTAGTGGACGCGTAACCGGGTTGGTGCGCCGCTGATGACCACACTCACACTTTGGCCGTCTCCGGTGAACTGCTCTAGCTCTCTGAACCGGATCTCGCCGGATCCGCGACGGCCGGCCTCGTCATCCAGCTGCTCGCTAGGCGGAGTGTCCTTGGCCGAGCGAGCGATCTCCCGGGCATTGACCTCGTCGAGATAGGCCTGAGTGACTTCCTTCGAGGGACCGATGTCTCGCATCTGTCCGTGATCGAGCCAGATCGCCTCGTCACACAGATCGGTGATGCTTCCAAGACCGTGCGAGACGATGATCATGCTCGTGCCTGCCTTGCGCAGACTGTGTAGGTAGTCGAAGCATTTGCGCTGGAACTCCTCGTCGCCCACGGCGATGACCTCGTCGACGATGAGGACCTCTGGGCGCACCATCACCGCCACCGCGAAGCCGAGCCGCACGTACATACCGCTGGAGTAGTGCTTCACCGGGCTGTCGATGAAGTCGCCGATGTCCGCGAACTCGATGATCTGGTCCATCAGCGCGTTGATCTGCTTCGAGGCGAAACCGAGGATGGTCGCATTGAGCCGTATGTTCTCCCGACCGGTGAGCTCGGGATGGAACCCAGCTCCGACCTCGAGGAGGGCGGACACCGACCCATTGACTGTGATGTGGCCCTCAGTGGGGCGGTAGATCCCGGTCATCACCTTCAGGGCCGTGGACTTCCCGGAACCGTTGTGCCCGATCAGACCCAGCGACGAACCACGGGGAACCGAGAAGGTGGCATCTTTGAGAGCCCAGAAGTATTGGGCGGCGGTGTCGGCCTTTCCGCGGACGATGCGCTCTTTGAGCAGGGTCCGGCGCTCCCGGTGCACCCGGAAGCGTTTGGACAGGCCGACGGCCTCAACCGCGTTCTCCATCAACGGACCCTTTCGGGGTGCCGTGTCGTCCGCACCGCCCGTGAGCGCTGTGGTTGCATGGACACCCTCCGGAAGCGTTGCCCCGACTGTATCGCGCCGAATGTCCGGGAACCGGACCTATCACGGCAGCGCACGTCGCGCGGCTTGCCCCAAGCGATATGAACGTGACTCACGAACGGACTGCAATTGCACGAGGGCCTGCTGTAGATGGGCCTGGCACTCCCGCAGCTGCATACGAGCGGCGTCGAGGTCCGCCTGCTGCGCCGAGTAGTCGGCGAGCAAGGACTCCACGTGGCGGTCGTACGCCTCGACCATTTCGGCGACGTCCGCGGCGCGATCGCGTTGGATGGAAGCGGCCTCGCGTATGCCCGCCGCCAGGTGGGGCAGCGTTGCCGGGTCCAGCCCGGTCGCCGTCCCCAGCAGGACTGCGATCTGCTCGGATGTCATGTCCGCCAGGCTCTCCTCGGCAAGGAACTGCGCGAGGTTGCGCGCCGCCAGATCGTCACGGCCGATCCGGCGCAACCACGGTCGCGCCGTGTCGCGGGTCATGACCGCCCAGTCGTCCAGTGCTCGGCGGGTGCCTTGTTGACTCATGTTCGCTCCGTGCAGGCGACTCTCAACCAGAACCTCCGGGATCAACCCGAAGCGGGCACCGCTGTCCAGCATCCGCACCCATTTCTCCCAGTCCACGGAACTGCGCATCGCCGGGTGCTCGCCGCCGAGCTCTTCGTGCAGAGATCGCCTGACAACCGTGGAGTTGTGACATATGGGGTTCTGGTAGATCCAGACGGAGGGATCGTTGAGATCCCAGTGCCGGTTGAACCACTGCTCGTACACGCCGGACACGGGGATTCCCGCAGCGTCGATCTCACGGACCCACGTCGCGCTGACATCGACATCAGGATGGTTGTCGAGGAATTGCCGTTGGCGCTCCAGGAAAGCCGGGAGGTAGCGGTCGTCAGCGTCGAGATTGCAGATCCAGTCGCCGGTCGCCGTTTCCAGCGCCGTGTTGAATGCCTGAGCAATGCCCTGGTTGCGCTCAAGTCGGATGGGTCTGATCTGCGGGTTGTCGAACCCGGACAGGATGGTCCAGGTGTCGTCGGTCGAGCCGTCATCGACGACGATCAACTCCCAGTCGGGGTCTGTTTGACGAGCAACAGAAGTGACCGCTCCGTCGAGGAAGTGCCCGTAGTTGTAGCAGGGCATGATCACCGAGAACAGGGGCATCAGATCTCTTCACTGACATCCCGGCCCCAGCGCCGGTAGACGACGACCGCGGCGATCAAGGCAGCGGTGGTCCACAACATCGCGTACAGGACGGACGCGAGGGGTGGCAGCGTCAACTCGTAGACGAGGGAGCGACCGATGTCCACAAAACTGGTCATCGGGTTGAGCAGGAAGAGTTCACGAAGGTTGATCCCATGCCAGTCTTCCGGTATCAGCTCCAGCGGATACATGATGGGAGTCAGGAAGAACCACATCTGGGTGATGATCGCGAAGATCTGTGCCGTATCGCGAAGGTGGACGTTGGCCACGGCCAGGCAGTAGCCGAGACTCATCGCGAAGACCGCCGTCAGTATGAGAAGGAATGGGTACAGCAGCCAGGTCCACCCCACGTTGAGAAGCGCGGCCATCACCGCGAGCATGACGCCCGCTTCCAGCAATCTCTCGATACCGATGGACAGGCCCGTGGACGCCACTGGCACATATGAGGGGATGTAGACCTTCTGCATCATGGCCCCCATTCCAAGGATCGAGGCCATTCCGGCGTTCGTGACCTGGGAGAACAGGTTCCACGTCACGAGGCCGCAGAAGAACCACGCGGCGAAGACCGCGCGCCCGTTTCCCATGGGGGGCGCCTGTGCACGGAAGATCACCGAGAACACGACGCTGTAGATCACGACGGTCGCCAGTGGCACGATCAGGGTCCACAACAGCCCCAAACTCGTGGCTGTGAAGCGGGCTTTGAGATCCCGCTGCGAGAAGGACCAGATGAGTCGGAGGCGCGCCCGCCCTGTGTCGTTCAATTGCCACTGCCGGGCCACTGACACTTCCCCACCTCCCACACGTCTCGCGCGCGTTTCTTAGTGGCACCAGACTAGGGCAACGCCCCCGCAAGCATTACGTTCCGGCGTGTGCGTGCGGCCGCTAGTATCTGGTCCTGAGACTGTTCCCACAAGTGCCGGGCGGTCGGGCGCGTACTGGGAGGTTCGGTGAATGGTCACTCCTCGACGGATGAGTCGAACCGCGAAGTCGAGCGATTGTTGCAGGAGCTCGGACGCGAGCGCTTGGCGCTGCGCGTCGCCCAAGAAGAGATCGGCATGGTCAGAGATGCGGTGGATCTGCTGGCGGACGCGGCCACGGCCCACTATCGGGTCACGATCGCCGATCAGGCAACTCTGGTCGAGGAGCGAGACGCCTACATCCAGGCACTGGAGACGCGCCTGGCAGAGTTGACCGAGGAGTTGACGCTCGCACGCGCACAGGTCGAGGAAGCGATCCGGCGAGCCAATCGGAGCATGGCACGACGTACTTGGGATGCGGTCCGGGCGCCCCGCCGCAGCAAGGGGCCCGCGGTCGTCGAACCGCGAACCGGTGACTGACCCAGCGATGACAACCAAACCCAAGGTCGCGCTGGTCGTCGACAGGCCCAACTGGGCATTCGCATTCAAGGCTGCGGCACTGGCCGAGACGCTTACGAACCGATATGAGTTCCAGATCATCCCCGTTTCTGATCTCGGCCAGTTGTGGCGTCTTCCCCTGGCGTTCAAAGGTGCTGATCTCGTTCACTTCTTTTGGCGAGGCCACCTGCATGCCATGCTGCAGCCCGATTTCCGGGCCGAAGTCGCGCTCAGCCTCGGGTCGTGGGAGGCGTACGCACGAAGGTACTTGTCCGGCGTGAGGTTCTCGACGGGGGTGTATGACCATCTCCTGCTGGACGATCGCGGCATCGAAGAATACCGATCCGTGTTCTCCAACGCCGTGGTCGCCTATTCGGTCACCTCCGAGCGGCTCAACAGGATCTACAAGGCGCTGGCCTCCTACCCCTCGCCCGTGTCCGTGGTGGAGAACGGCGTCGATCTGCGACTGTTCCGCCCTCAGCGACTGGAGAGGTTGACTCAGACACGTGGTCGGCCGATCGTTCTCGGCTGGGCCGGGAACTCGCTGTGGGGCGGGGGGCCCGATGATCCGAAGGGATTCCACAGCATCCTCCTGCCCGCGGTCGAGCAGTTGACACAGGCGGGGGAACACTTTGAACTGGTGGTTGCCGATCGCTTGACGGGACAACTCCCGAGAGAGCAGATGCCTGCCTTCTACGATCGTCTGGACGTGTTCATCTGCACCTCGACGACCGAAGGCACTCCCAACCCCGTGCTCGAGGCCATGGCCTGCGGCATTCCCGTGGTATCCACCGACGTAGGCGTCGTCCGCGAAGCATTCGGACCGAGGCAGTCGGAGTTCGTGATGGGCGAGAGGTCGATTGAGGCTCTCAGTGACAGCCTCTTGAGACTCGTACGGAACCCCGGCCTTCTGCCCGGCCTTTCCAATGAGAACCTGCGGAGTGTGCGGGCGTGGGATTGGTCGATCAAGGCCGAAGACTTCGCCGCCTTCTTGGAGCACTGCCTGGGGCAGACTCCAGTCATGCAGTGGTGAAAGTGTCGCCGACTCCGGCGACGGTCCTGCGCCCGGCAGTCTTCAAGACCCCGGTACCTGGCCGAGGGCGGGCATCTGTGAAAGGGCCGTCGTCAGCCCCGCCTGAGCGATCGGCGCAGGAGTGAAGCGGAACCGGATGGCTGCCAGGGTGTGAATCTGGAGGCGGTGATCGGCGGGTTCGGGTAAATGGGTTCGGGGATCGTTGTCGTCGGGGGGTGTCCGCCGAGGTGCCCATCGATTATCTCCGCGAAGGAATTGGTTTCATCGGTTTGCGGACGACCTCGCATCCATGAGGCACCCCCGGCGCCCAAACGTTCCAGAAGTGCGTGATCTTCGAGGAGTGTGGTCAACGCCTGTGAGACGGAATCCGGGTCGGGGCGCGCGAGCAGGCAGCCATCGGCGGGCAGGTCGTAGACAGTGTTGGGCATGTTCAGTTCCACCACTGGCAGTGCGCACGCCATCATCTCGAACGGGACGCGGCTCGGATTGGAGGCGCTCAGGCACAGCCCTGCGGATGACGTCTTGTACAACTGCGCCAGTTCAGCGGGTGCGATGAGCCCTAGATGTGTGTGTCGAGGGCCCAGGTCGGGCGCTTTGCGACTGCCGACCGTCACAACCTCCGCCGGGCTACGGTCCATGAGCCTGCGTAGCGACTCCGTCAGCAGATCGGCGCAGCGGCGTGGCTTGTCAGGCTGGTAGATCGCCACCACACGCTGTAGACGCCCTCCGTTCGAGGGTGTGTACAGCGCCGGGTCAGCCGTGAACGGCACGGACCAGGCGGTCACAGCGTGATCGGTGGCCAACTTGTGCTGCAGCCACCGTCCTATCACGACGGTCGTGAGGCCGAGATCGTAGGAGGCCCCCGCCGCCACTGAGAGATCTCCCGCGGGGAAGAACAGGGGCTCGTAGTCCTGAGCGAAATAGAACTTGTGTGCCGCGGACTTCACTGCGGCCACCGGGCCCGCGGTGAACCAGGTGGTTGCGATCACAGCCTCGGACTCCTGCAGAGAGGTGGGCCAGCCCTGCGTCGACCTCGCATCGGTCGACCGGATACCACTCGTGGGTTCTCCGAACGACGTTGCGGATGCGCCGTGACTCCTGGACGTGCAGTCGCACCCGATGACCGTGGGCCGCGAGTGCCTCGGCGTTGGTCGACGATGGTTCGGTGGCCGCCCGACCCCTTCAGTGGTGTAGGGAGCAGGAAGTCGATCGTGGCCACGACTCAGGTCCTGGCGATAAGCAGCATCTGTCCGGCCAGGGGTTTGACTGGGGACCTCAAGTACGCGGAGATCAGCTTCGAACTCACCGGGAGCCGCGACTTCACCGTCAGCGGCAGGAATCGACCGTTGACCCGTTCCATCGACCAGCCGCGGGACTCCAGGAACGTCGCCATCCCGATGTCCGACCACACGGACACGTGCGTGAAATCGTCGAAGTAGTTCTTCGCGCACAACCGGTAGTTGGGCTGGACCAGGATGAGCCGGCCACCCGGCACCAGAATCCGGCGAGCGTGCTCGAGCAGTTCATCGATCTGCTCGTGGGTCAGGTGCTCCAGCAGGTTCGAGGCGAACACCACGTTTACCGTATTCGTCTCGATGTCCGACAGGTCCGTGGCGGAGGAGACGATTGCCTCCACCCCGGGGGCCACCCGCTCGGTGATCCCCGGCCACAGGTCCACCGCGATCCGGCGCTTCGCATCGACGTTGTTGATGAAGTCGCACCAACCGGCACCGAGTTCGACGACCGTGTCACCCGGATCTATGTACTGGGAGAAGAACTCGCGTGTCAGCGTCTGCCAGAGAACGTCCCGCTTCTTGTCGTACGTCAGCCGCGTGGCGAAGTAGGCCTCGGCATCCTCATGCTTGGTCATATGTCCTCCGATCCTTGAGCCAGCGCCACCCGAACAGGATGCCCAACATCATGCGGACACCCACCTTGGCGGCGCGGGAGTTCGAGGTGTTCCCGCCCTTGGACACGCCGACCCGAGGGTAGAAGGTGATGGGCACCTCGACGAGTCGGTAGTGGTGCTCCATCACGGTGTCGAGGAAGTGCGCGTTGAACTCGAGGTTCACGCGCGGGTCGAAGATGTCGAGGTGCTCGCGGAGAAAGTCGCTGCGGCAGACCTTGAACGTCGTGCCGACATCCGAGATCGTGCCTCTACCCAGGTGCTTGAACTCAAGCAGCTTGCCGACCGCGAAGTTCCCGTAGAACATGAACGTCGTCAGTTGGGTCTCGGGGGCCCGCAACTGCTCGACGATCCGTGTGCCGTTCACGATGTGGGCGTGCGCGGAGTATGCCGCCAATTTGTCGAGGTCGGCCGCGCGGAACGTCATATCACCTTCACACAGCGCCACGAGATCGGTGTCGGTGTAGGCGCCGGCCTCGGTCAGCGCCCGGTAGACGCACTGGCCGTAGCCCGGTTTCATCTCCGTATGCACGATGGCTCCGTGTGCCCGCGCCACCTCGGCGGTCGCATCGGCACTGTTGTTGTCGATCACCAGCACCCGTTTGGCCAGAGGGTGATCCATGAAGTCGTCGACGGCCTCCCCGATACTG
This sequence comes from uncultured Actinomycetota bacterium, assembly GCA_963769435.1. Taxonomy (GTDB): domain Bacteria; phylum Actinomycetota; class Actinomycetes; order S36-B12; family UBA10799; genus JADKAV01. The sequence continues at coordinate 1,612,878 of CAVYLN010000002.1, read as the reverse complement.
GCCTCGTCGTTGTAGGCCGTCAGAACGACAGTCATCTCGAGGCCCGACACCGGCTCGTCGAAGATTTCCCGGCGTCCGCGCCTTCGCGGAGCCAGGATGATGGCATCGACGGCGATCAGGCCCAGTCCCAGCAAAAGCGGTGCACCAGAGGACCAGACCAGAATTCGGCTGAACCCCTGGTCGATGCCGATCAGACCGAGAAACGCCGCTGAGAAGACGCCCACCAGGTACGTGGCGACCGCCAAGCCCGCGATGACGAGCCCCCACATCGCCGCGGGGATCAGGATTCTGTGGGGTTTGTTCACTTGAACACCTCAAGGGTCTCGCCGTCGTAGACAAGGGAGCGGCCGCAGAGCATCGGGTCGCCGGAACCCCCGATCACGACAATGACCTCCGGAGTGTCGTCGACGGCACCTCCCTCGGAGGCACATACCCATTGCGGGTCAAGGGTAGCACCGGTGCAGTTCACGCATTCCACGTTCTCGTCGCGGGCGATCGTGGCCAGATGGGCCCTCGCCACCCGGTCGCGGTCGGTGCCGACCAAGGGCTGGGCGCCCACGACGACGGCCAGCGTGTTCGCCCCGTCGATGAATCCTCTCGCCGCCTCCAGTTCGGGTTGCAGGGACGCGTGCGACAGCGCGGTCTCGCGGCTGTCGCGGGTGATCAGCCAATTGACGCGGTCCGCGAGGTCGACTCTGAGCCACAGCACCGAGGCGATCGCGACCAGGGCGAGAACGCCCTGGGAGCAGACGATCGCGCCACCGTGCGGTGGCGAAGATCAGCGGTAGCAGGCAAGCGGTGGTCCAGAAACCCTTGAAGGCCGCGTAGACGCTGTCGCCTGCCAGCAGGTAGACGGAGAACCCCAGCCACACCGTCACGGCGGCGACGGTGGCCAGGAACGCGAAAGACCGGGCACTACTCCGCCAGCGAATGGCGAGGGCGGTCGCCACGGTGAGCAGCACCAGGAGGACAACGGTGAGAGTACCCGGCGTTGCCGCGTCCGCAGCGGCCTCCCAGACCACGCGGCCGGGGAATCCCATGGCCGCGGTCGCCGGCTGATCGCCCGCCCGCCATTGATATGGCTGGAATCCTGCGCCCAGCATCAGCAGTTGCAGGGGGCTGAAACCGGCCAGCAACACGTTGCGGGCGATTGCGTTCAGGCCGTCCTGGTAGACCTCCGTCTGTTTGAAGTTGAGCACGGTCAGCAGAGCCAGATTGAGCAGCAGGAGCGTATAGACGGCGATCGCGGGTCCGACCCGCAGTGTGGTGCGTAGGCGCTCACGTCCCATCAGTGCGGCAAGGACCACCCCGACCACGAGCACGGCCAAGAAGTAGGGGTACACGGCGCCCATGGCCGCAAGTACAGCGGCGCTGGCCAGCCCCAGGTAGCCGCCGGACCAATGCTGGCCGCGCCCCTTCTCCAGCACCAGGGCCAGCGCGAGTATCAGGGCGGGGACGAAGGCAACGAAGTAGTACTGGGACAGGTAGTCCTCGACCAGCAGTCCCGTGAATGGCGGGGCGAGCAGCGTCAGCACCACGATCCCGGTCGCGACCCGGCCACCGCCGGCATGTGCCCGCAGGCCCAGCAGGGAGGTCGCGTAGATCAGGTAGAGCAGAACGGCGAGCAGTCCGAACGCCGCCACGGTGGAAAGCCCCAGCAGCGACAATCCCGATGCGGAGATGCTGTCGATCGACCGCCAGGAGAATCCGGCCCCGCTGGTGAGTACCCCGGACTGCTGGGCCTCCGGCAGATCGCGCATCGCGATCAGGGAGTGATCGCGCACGATGCTGGCCAGCGAGGAGTACTCGAAGAGGTCTGTCTTGTACTCCCCGGCGTACGAAGCGCCCCAGAAGAGCACCGGGAAGAAGAGCACCACCCCGGGGATCGATGCCAGCAGGAGCAGCTTCCCGCCGGCCTTGGCGCTGTCGCCCAGGCGAGGTCGAGCCCTGACCCAGCGGGCCACGATCGCGATCGCGGCGAGCGCGACGATGATCAGTGCGGCCCATTTGACCGGAAGCCAGTACGAAGTGGTGTTCAACACGACGAACAGCAGGGCCGCACCACTTGCCGCACGAACGGCCTCGCGTCCCGCGCCGGCGTCCGGCGAGGGATCCAATGAACGGCCCAGAAGCCACGCCAGGACCAGGAGTCCGGCCGCGGCCAGCAGTGTCAACCAGCCCACGAGGGCCACCCGCAGGGCAGGTCCGGCCGATTCCGCCAGCGGGAGTTCGTTCTCGCCCGCCAGGTCGATCGTGCGACCTCCGATGGTCGCCGTCAGTTCCGCGGTCGGCGGGGTCGTCCACTCCAGCCGGAAGGGTTCGCCAGAGCATCGACGTCGTGCGGGTGTAGCGCTGTTGCGTGCTCGGCAGCACCACTGTCGATCCGGGCCCGAGCGCGACCTCCTGGCCGTCGTCACGCTGCGCGGACGCGGTGCCGCTGTCCGCCAGGGCGGTGATCGTGACATCACCGAGTGCGCCCTCGAGGACCAGGGGTTCGTCCTGCTCGACACGCACTGACGCGTCCTCGGCGGGCTGCTGCCCGGAGGTGATCAGCTCGGCAGCGAAGCGCTGGGGCCAGTCGAGGGTCACCGCGAGATGCGCGGGCTCGTCGGAGTCGGCAGTCACCGTGATGACCGCGTCCTGCGCCTCGCCGCTGCTCTGCCAGACGTCGGATGCGGTCACGCCACCGCGTGCGGTCAGGGTCACGGGCACGAACGCCGCGGTGAGAACGAGCAGCGCGAGAGCGATGATGGCCGTCGAGCCCACCCAACGCAGCGCTTTGCTCATCGCAGCCACGATACCGGCCCGGAGGTCTGTGCCCCGGGGGGTGGCGTGATCGCCTAGTCTGGCCCATGCGGGGAGGGTCCGCGACACGACGGATGGGGCGACGTGGTTTTCAGTTCGACGACATTCTTGTTCGTCTTCCTGCCGATCGTCCTGCTCGTGGTCTATCCGCTGCGCCGCGCGTGGCAGAACGTCGCTCTGCTGGTGCTGTCCGTCGGTTTCTACCTGTGGGGCGCGGGTAGCGACATCGTCTACATCACCTTCGTGTCTTTGGCGAGTTGGTTCCTGGCACTGTTCCTCGCGCGCCGGAAGGGATGGTCGGGCCGCGTTCTGTATCTGGTGTCCATCGTGCTGGTGGTGTCCCCGCTGTTGATGGTCAAGTATGTGCCGGTCGTCTCCCAGGTCTTCTCCGTGGATTCGGTATTCGCGCAGGTGAGCCTGCCCCTGGGTATCTCGTTCTTCACCTTCCACGCGCTGTCCTACGTGATGGACGTGCGTAGAGGCGACCAGCCGCGCGAGACGAGACTCGACCACTACCTGCTGTACCTGTTCCTGTTCCCGCACCAGATCGCTGGACCCATCGTCCGTTACGGCGAGATTCGAGCTGAGATCAAGGCGCGACTGCGGCCTCGCACACAGGATGTGGTCTACGGACTGTCGCGCTTCGGCTGGGGGTTGTTCAAGAAGGTCGCGATCGCCGACCAGTGCGGCGCGGTGGCTGCCGCAGTCTTCGACGGCGGGTCCCCGACGACCGCCACGGCGGCCTGGATCGGCGCCTTCGCCTTCACCGCCCAGATCTACTTCGACTTCTCGGGGTATTCCGACATGGCCATCGGACTGGCGCGGGTGTTCAACTTCCACTTCCCCGAGAACTTCGCCGGACCGTACCGCAGCGTCTCGGCCACCGAGTTCTGGCGGCGTTGGCACATGACCTTGTCGCGCTGGTTCCGCGACTACGTGTACATCCCCCTGGGTGGAAACCGGCACGGGCCGATCCGGGAGTACGTGGCGTTGCTGTTGACCTTCGCGCTGACGTCGTTGTGGCACGGCGCGACGTGGCCCTACCTCGTGTGGGGAGGGCTATGGTCGTCGGCTCTGGTGATCGAGCGGGTCACCGGCCTGCGTTCGGTCCGGGGGTTTGTGGCACTCCGCCGGTTCCTGATGGCCCTTTTCATCATCGTCACGTGGGTTCCCTTCAGGTCCGCAACGATGACACAGACCGTCGAGATGTGGCGGGCCATGCTGGTGGGGCCGTGGACATGGCCGACACCCGAGATCCTGGTGACCCTCACGCCTTTGACCCTCACCGCACTGGCCGTCGGTGTCCTGATCTTCTTCCTGCCTGACCGCGGACAGCGCCGGATCTTCGATCGCATGGTGCTGACCACCGACACCCAACAACTACGGATGCCGGTCGCCGTGGCGGTCGGCACGGGGGCGCTGGTCGTGGGTGTCATCATGGCGATGTGGGGATCATTCAGTCCATTCCTCTACTTCCAGTTCTGAGGTGTGCGTGATGGGACAGGAGAAGTTGGCCCGGGGCGGCACCTTCGCGGTGTTCGCCTTCGCCGCCCTGATGGTGCTGATGTGGTTCATCGGACCGGCCTCGGGTACCAACGCCGCCCGGCAGAACCGCCCCCAGACCGAGTTTCCGGCGTTCAGCGTCGCCGGTGCCGGTGACGTCGCCACCTATGAGGCGGCCACCGCTGCCCTGAGCGATCGGCTGCGCGCCAAGCCCGGTGTCGTCGAGAGGGTCAACTCGGCGGTCCTCTCGGTGACCGGCCGCTCCCCGGTCGCAGATGTGGTCGCCTCCGACGGTGAGTTGTACTTCGCCGGTGAGTTCACGGAGCCGTGTCTGGATCCGCAGTACGCCACCTGGGCCCGCGATTCCGCCCGGGCACTGGCCGCCGAGGCGGATAAAGGCGGCAAGCGGGTCCTTTTCGTGGTGGTACCGAGCAAATCGGTCGCGGTCCCACCCGCGGGGGTGGCGACGGGGGCGTTGACCGCCTGCCAGGCCTGGTCGCAGGCCGTCCTGCGCGAGATCGCGTCCGAACCGGATTCGCCGGTGCGGATCATCGAACCAAGTGCCGTGCGGGCCAATGCCGACGGGACGGGCTACTGGAAGGGGGACACGCACTGGAACCCCCGCGGAGGACAGGCGCTGTCCTACCTGCTCGCCGAGGAGGTGGGTGACTCCGCCGAGGGACGCTTCGTTCCGGGGGCCGACTTCGACCACCAGGGTGATCTCTATCGGCTCTTGGGAATCCCGCGCTCGGAGCGGACCGATGCCGTCGGGCCCCCGGCATCTGCCATGCCCACCTTCGCAGAGCTGCCCAACGGCACCCCGTGGCCCATGCGCGCCTTCACGTCGCCGGATCCGCTGCCCCGGGCACCGGAGCTCCTGCTGGTCTACGACTCGTTCGTGTACGCCACCGGGCTGGAGGCGCAGATCGCATCGTTGTTCCCCGCCGGGTGGTTGCTGCAGTGGGACGCCATGCCCGACGTCACGCAGGCGGGCCGGGCGGAACTGGTGGTGCTGGAATCGACTGACCGGCTGGCGGTGGCCCGCCTGGCCAGTCTGAACCGCGGCGGGCCGAACCAGGCCTTCCTCGACTATCTGTCGAGTACCGACTAGGAGAAGCGGCGGTGGACGGCTGCGTAGGGTGGCCCTGATGACGAAAGCGGGAGCAGATGGACGGACCGCCGAAGCCTGAACAGACGATCGTCGCCGTCCCGGCCTTCAACGAGTCGGCGGCGCTTGCTGGCGTTTTGTACGAGGTCCAGCGTGCTGTGCCCTCGGCGACGATCGTCGTGATCGACGACGGGTCCGGCGATGAAACCGCAGAGATCGCCCGTGGCGCCGGTGTGGTCACCTTGCAGATGCCGTTCAACGTCGGGGTCGGAGGTGCCATGCGGGTGGCTTTCCGCTACGCGTTGGACAACGGCTACCAGGCCTTGGTGCAGGTCGACGGGGACGGCCAGCACGACCCGGCGGATATCGATGCTCTGCTGGCCGGCTTGACGGATGCGTCGGTCGTGGTTGGTTCCAGGTTCGGCGGGTCCGACACTGCGAGTTGGGTGGGGCCGTCCAGGCGGTGGACCATGCGAATCCTGGGGGCGGTGGTGACGCGCGTGACCGGAACCCGTCTGGATGACGCCACATCGGGTTTCCGGGCTTCGGATGGACGGGCCATCGCACTGTTCGCCGAGCACTATCCCACCGAGTATTTGGGGGACACCGTCGAATCGCTGGTCCTGACCTCCCGCGCGGGTCTGCCCATCACTCAGGTCCCGGTCCGGATGCGGCCCAGGCAGGGGGGACGGCCCAGCCAGGGGATCGTTCGTTCGGTGCTTCTTCTGGGGCGGGCGCTGATGGCGGTGAGCGTGGCGCTCACCCGCAGGCCGGTCACTGTCGGATGATGGCCCCATGAGCAGCCAGTGGCTGGGCCTGATCGGCGCCATCGCACTCGCCGTGTTCATCGGGGAGTTGCTGCGACGCGGCATCCTGCGGGAGAAGTTCGCGGTGTTGTGGCTCGTGGTTGCGGTCGCCGCGCTGGTGGTCGCGGCCTACCCGCCGATCCTTGACGCTCTGGCAGGCTTCCTCGGCTTCGCCGTCCCCGCCAACTTCTTGTTCCTGGTTTCGGCGGGGCTGCTCCTGACGGTCAGCGTCCAGCTCAGTTTCGAGGTGAGCCGACTCGAACGGAATCTTTCCCGGTTGGCCGAGGATCACGTGCTTCTCGCGGAGAAAGTGGAGAGACTGCAGGCACGCGATGACGACTGAGACTCAGTGCGCGCCTTTGCCGGAGGCGACGGCCTTCACGGTCTTGGCCAGGATCACCAGGTCCAGCGCCGGCGACCAGTTCTCCACGTAGCGAAGATCCATCTGCATGCGCTCGCTCCACGCCACCTCTTTGCGCCCGGCGACCTGCCACAGGCCGGTCATCCCCGGCTTGGTCAGGTGTCGGCGATGATCCGCGGTGCCGAGCAGCGGTAGTTCGTCGACCAGCATGGGGCGAGGTCCCACCAGGCTCATGGACCCCAGCAGCACGTTCCAGAGCTGCGGCAACTCGTCGAGCGACCAGCGCCGCAGGAAGCGCCCGAACCCGGTCACCCGGGGGTCGTGTTTGTAGGCATCGGGATCTCCGGCGAGACTGCCGAGTGTCTCCAGCCGGCTGTCCTCGGATCCGACGTACATCGTGCGGAACTTGACCAGCTGGTAGACGGCGCCGGCCTGTCCCACCCGCTCCTGGATGAACAGGGCGGGACCGTGGCTGGTGAGGCGGATGGCCACCGCGATCGCCAGGAGAAGTGGAGAGACCAGCAGCAGGCCCAGTGCGGCCACGACGATGTCCGTGCCCCGCTTGATCAGGGCCTGCGGGCCGGTGAGGCGCGGTTCCTCCAGATGCAGGAGGGGAAGTCCGGACGCCGGTCGCACGCTGAGCCGGGGGCCCGTGACGTCGCCGAGGGCAGGAGCGACCAGCAGGTCCACGTTGGGGCCTTCCAGGCGCCAGGAGAGCCGTCTGACCGCTTCCGAACTCATGGTTCTCGTCTGGCTGACCGCCACGGCGTCGATGTCATGGTCCTGGATCGCACGTTCCACGAGGTCGAGCCAGGCATCGATCCCATGGACTCCCCGCTCTGGTCCTCGCATGGTGAGTTCCACCTGAAAACCCGTCCGGGGATCCTGCGACAGCCGCCTCTCCAACTCCACCAGGAAGGCGCCTGAGCCGATCAGCAGCGTCCGCCGCATCAGAGTGTCCCGAGCGGCGTTCGCTGAACACCCAGAAGCGCATCGCTCGGCGCCCGATGGGTAGCAGGATCAGCCCGGCGGCGAAAGTTCCGATAACGAAGCGGCGGCCGTCGGTGATCTCGAGGATGAAGCCGACGGAGGCGAAGAAGGCGAAGGTACCGACCGTGGCCGCGATGACATTCTTGAATTCCTCGGATCCGACGCCGATCCGGCCGCTGTCGTACACGCGCCGGATCGCCAGCGCCGTCACCCACACGAGCAGGATCGCGGCAGCCGCGCGGAAGGGGAAGTCTCCAGTTCCGCGGAGTATGTAGCCGGCCGCCATGGAAGCCAGGATGAGGGCTGTGTCGATGGTGAGCGCCACGTAACTCATCAGGCGCAGGGGGTTGGCCGTCGTGCCGACCGCATCATGGGCGAAGCGTGCCAGGGCCTCCGGCATCGCCACTTTGGATTCGGCGTGGTCGATGTGCTGAATCGCCACCTGAACCCTCCGCCCGTCGTTCGTCGGTGTGTGCCCGTTCGGTACACCCCATGGCAGATTGCCACGGACGGTGTGGTCGAGGCGATTCCGGGTTGCCTTCGTGACCGTTCCGTTATCCGGGGCTATGCCCAGGTTTTCCCCAGGATGGTCACAGGCGCCCGTGGTGCGACGACGGCACTGACTAGGGTGTCGAACGTGCATACGGGGTCTGTTGACGAATCCGTCTGGCCTCTGCGGCGCAGGGTGCTGCTCGTACTCGCCGGGCTGCTCGTCTTCACTGTGCGTAAGCCCCTCGCGCTGATCACGCCGAGTGTGTGGGGAGAGGACGGGCGGGACTTCTGGGCGGCAGCGCTGGGGACGGGATGGCACCTGTTCGAGCCTTACGCCGCCCAGATATGGGTCGCCCAGCGCCTGATCACGGTCGTGATCGTCCAGTTTCCGGTCACGTGGGGGCCGTTGCTGATCTACCTGATCTCGTGTGCTGGCGGCGGTGCTCTCGTTGTCCGTGGTCCTCCAGCGCCGCGCGGTATCCCTGTTCGGCGGTCCTGGCCGGCAACTCCTGGCGTTCGCGCTGTTGGTCCTGCTACCGACAGTGACCGAGGTCCAGGGGAACCTGGCCAACCTGCAGGTCTGGTTCGCGATCGCGTTGCTGGTCGTGCTGGTCCTGCCGGCACCGACCACCTGGCAGGGCCGGGGGGCGGAGATCGGATTCGTGGTTCTCAGCGTCCTCACAGGCTTCCTGGCCGTTCTGTTGACCCCGGCCGCACTCTGGGGGGCCTGGCGTCACCGCACCAGATACGTGTGGTTGCGCACCGGCATCCTGATCGTGGGGGCGGGTGTGAATCTGGCCGTATGGGCCACGCAGGATCGGCCCCCCGCGGCTGATCTCGATGAGCGCCTGGAGACCTTGCCGGTGGCCACACTCAAACGCTGGGGTGGCGGAATGGTCATGGGGTACCACCTCATGCGGATCGTGTGGCCCTACGGGTGGTTGAGCATCTGGGCGCTGCCCGCTGCGCTCCTGCTCGGTCTGCTCGCTTACCTGGCATGGTCCGACCGCTCCGGTCCGTCCTGGGTGTGGCTTTTCTGCGGTGTCCTCTGGTTCGTCCTCGGGGTGGTCTCGCCTGCCGATCGTGCAGAGCCGTCGTGGGTCTACTCCGCCATCGGCGGATGGCGGTATTTCGGTCTCGCGATCGCCGCAGGAATGCTGGTCCTTGTTCGCGGCTCGGGTCGGGATCCGGTTCGGGTCTGGGCCATCGTCGGGATCCTCGCGTGTTCGGCGGCGTTCGTGACGGGTGCGTACCTCAAGGCACCCGTGCCCTCGGTGGAGCCGGCCCAACTCCGGGCGTTCGAGCGCTGCCTGGCCGAGTCATCTCCGCGCCCGTGTGTCCTGCCCATCGCGCCCGAGGGGTGGACGGCGGTCGTCCCCTGACGATCGGTACGTTCCCTGCGCTAGCCTGCCCACCGTGAACGTGGAGCGGCTGGCGATCGCCGGGGTCGCCCGCGGGACCCCGAGGACGAAGGCGGCGCGGCAGTTCGACTGGTACCGTGCCGATGCCCTGCATGACGTGCTGCCCAGCGGCTGGCACCCCACCGTCGGCACCATGTATACGGGTAGATCGCGGGGACATCGGAGGGCTGTTCTGTGACACGGGCCCCCGCATTCTGACCTGCGCCGCCGGCCGGGTCGCTCTCGTGGTGGTGGATTTCCGGGTGGGATCGCCGACGTTCAGGCGATGGATACCCGAGGACCTCGACGCCGTGGACCGGGTCACGATCGTGGTACCACCGGACGTGGGCTGGGGGTTCCAGACCGCGACGTGGGACGCCGCACTGCTCGCCTTGCACGGACCTGCGCGCAGCAGACCCGTGGTCGATCCCCGCGACGAGGAACTCGAGATCATGTGGCCCTTGCCCAGTGACGGGCAGCAGGGGATTCCCTTCGCGGAGGCGGTTCAGGATCTGCCGCTCTACCAGCCGCCGGGGTCCTCACAGCCCCAGTCGGACTGATTGGTCGCTGCGCCAGCGCTCGTGAGGATCGACGTGTTGCCGGATCTCCCGGAAATCATCGAGTGCGGGGTACATCGCGGACAGGTGGCGCGGGTGCATCCGTGAGTCCTTGGCGAGGTAGACACGCCCTCCGGCATCCACGACCTCCTCGTCGAGCCGGTCCAGCAGATGGCTCAACCCGGGCACGTCGGTCGGGATGTCCATCGTGAGGGTCCAGCCGCTCTTGGGGAACGACAACGGCGAGGCGTTGCCGGGGCCGAACCGCTTGAGGACGGCCAGGAACACCGGACAGCCGGCCGCCGACACCTGCTCCAGCGCAGATCGGACCACTTCGCTGTCCGACACCACGAACTGATACTGCAGGAACCCTCGAGTGCCGTAGATGCGGTTCCAGTCGCGCACACCGTCCAGCGGATGGAAGAAGGCAGGGATGCTCTGGATGTCGCCCGTCACGCCTCTTCGGGGCCTTGCGGAACCACAGTTCGTTGAACGCCGAGACGCTGACGTGGTTGAGCGCCCAGTTCGGTATCCAGCGCGGGGTGCCGACCAGTTGCCTCGGGTCGTAGGCCAACGGGCTCGTTCGCGCACGGGCCGGAAGGTCCTGGACCTTCGCGTGCTCACCGGTGGTCAGCACCGCCCGGCCGAGGTTCTTGCCGCGCGCCAGGGTGTCGACCCAGGCCACCGAGTAGGTGGCATGTTCGTCGGCCGCGACCATCGACGCCAACAGGGTGTCGAGGTCCGGGGTCCGGGAGGTGTCGACCACGATCCGCGAGGTTTCGATCGGGAGCATCCGCAGCCGCAACGACGTGATCACGCCGGTCAGGCCCATGCCGCCGGCGGTGGCGGCGAAGAGGGGGTCCGTCCGGTCGACGGTGACCTGCGATCCGTCCGCCAACACCATGGTGATCTCGTCCACGTGCTGTGAGAAGGCGCCGTCGCGATGATGGTTCTTCCCATGGATGTCTGCTGCGAACGCCCCGCCCATGGTGACGAACCGCGTGCCGGGGGTGACCGGCACGAACCAGCCCTGGGGGACGGCTGCCTGCAGAAGGGTGTCGATGCTGACTCCGGCGCCCAGTGTCATGACCTCACCGGGAGGGTCCATGTGCTGTAGGCCCAGACCGCTGATCACGGTTCCGCCGCCGCTCTGGGCGGGATCGCCGTAGGAGCGTCCCAGACCTCGTGGGATCGCCTTGTCGGTGGAGGTGACGAGGCGCCGGAGTTCATCGGGATCGCCGGGCTCGACCAGGTCGGCCCCGCTGGGGCTCGTGCGGCCCCAGCCGGTCAGAACGCTCATCCGAACACCTGCAGCATGAACATGACTCCCCACGTGACGCCCAGCGCTTGCAGGACCCGGTCGCCCCACAGGATGTCCTCCGGCGCCTCGGCCGCCCCGGAGTCGATATCCCGGGCGTACCGGAGCAGCAGCAGCACGAACGGGACGACGGACAGACGTGCCCACATCGCGCTGCCACCGTTGCCCAGTTCGGCGGCCCAGAGTCCGTAGAAGACCACTGCGATGCCCACCGAGACGCCCCACACGAACCGCAAGTACCCCTCGGAGTACCCCGAGAGCCCGGCCCGTGTCCCGGAGACGCCCTGCGTGACCAGTTCGCTGTAGCGCTTGCCCGACACGACGAACATCGCCGAGGCCGCCGTGACGGTGAGGAACCAGGTGCTGGTGGGAATCCCCACCGCCACACCTCCGGCCACCGCCCGCAGCACGAACCCGGCGGCGATGCAGGCCAGATCCAGGACGGGCTGGTGCTTGGCCCAGAACACGTACAGAACCTGCAGGAGAAGGTAGGTCAGGATGAGGATGTCGAGGTTGGGACTGCCGAACAGCAAGGGCAGGATCAGCGACACCGCCGCCAGAGCGATGGCCGCGGTGGTGGCAAGTCGCACGGATACCTGCCCGGCTGCGATGGGCCGGTGACGCTTCACTGGGTGTCGTAGGTCGGCCTGTCGATCGAGGAGGTCGTTGGTCAGGTAGACAGCCGCGGACGCCGCGCACATGCTGACGAATGCCAGGGCTGTCTTCGCGATCACCGCGGGTTCGAACAACGTACCCGCGGCCAACGGCACCGCAACCACCAGCAGGTTCTTGATCCACTGCTTCGGGCGCATGGACACGAGCAGCCCCGCAGTGGGCGAGGATTCTGTCTGCAGCGCCAACCGGGACTCCCTCAAGTGTGTGCGGGGCCGAGTCTATCCCGCCGCGATCGGCCCATTCTCCTGTCCGCTGCCTGTGACCTGGTCGTATCCCCGGCTGTGCGTGTGGGTTGTCGAGTGCCGAGCGGCCTCAGTCCCCGACCCCCCTCAGCAACACCGGTTGGCCGTCCACGAGCAGGTCCGGCCCCCCGTCCGTGCACGTGCCGTCGAGCCTGCATACCTCATAGCCGGTCGCGTCGACACCCACAGTCGCCGAGCGCGCCCACACCACCGTGAACGGCGTTCCGTCGGAGGCCGTGAAATGACAACGACGCAGGCCACCGTCGTTCTGACACCCGGCCGGGCGGGCGTCGGTGAGCCACTCGCGGACTGTCAGGAAGGCACGTCCCGCAGCCGTGATGCCGGCCGGATCGGTCATGTCGATTCCCAGGACCCCGAGGTCCCATCCGTACCAGTAGGTGCGCGAGATCCCCAGGGTCGCCGAGTCCAGGTACGTTCGCGCCACGTAGGCCACGGCGGTGGTCGGGTCCGGGACCACCGTGGGCAGGCCCGGTCTGCGGTCGCCGTAGTTGACCTCGGTGTCCCACAGCGGCTTGTCGATTCCCACCTTGTTCAGGACCCTCTGCGCGGCCTTGATCGAGCGCACGCGAGCGTCCGGGCCTTTGCTGGTGTCCACGGGATAGAGGTGAACGGCCATCGCATCCATCGGATCACCGGCCTCGTGCAGCGCACGGGCGTAGCGGACGAAGAAACTCTCCGTCTGGAACAGCCTTCCGGGGATGACCGTGCTGGAGGCCGCCACCACCTGCGCGGTCGGATCGATCAGCTTGATCGCGTCGTGAGCCCGGCGGGTCAACTTCGCGAGTTTGGTCCAGTCGCCTTCGTAGAAACTCCGGGTGTTCGCCTCGTTCCAGATCTGGTAGGCGTTGATCCGGCCTCTGTACCGGTTCGCGACCTCGCGCACGAAGTCCACGTAGTCCTCGGTGCTGCGGGGCAGGGACGTGCGTGCCCGGGCCGTAGAGTCCGGGGAGTTCGGGGTCTTCTGCGGCCCACTGCGGAGTGGAGCCCAGGACGTACAGGATGTCCGTGGCACCGGCCGCGCGCGCGTTGTCGACGGCGGCGTCGAGTGTGTCCCAGGTGTACTGGTCGGGTGCGGTTTCGACCTCATCCCAGCGGGTACCGGTGTCCCACAGCCGTACGAGAGGTCAGTTGCACCCCTTCGGGTGCGGCGGCGGCGATGTTGGCCACGTGCTGGCCGAATGCCGCCGAAGGGATCGGCACACCGGGGGTCGCCCCCGCGATGAGCAGGGCACCGACCGCAGCACTCACCCCGATCACCGGCTCACCAGCCGTTGGCACAGGTCTGCGTAGCCGTCGATCACGTCGTCCCACCGGTAGGCGGTCTCCGCGCGTGCCCGGACAGCCGCGCCGCGACCGTCGCGCACGCTCTCGTCGTGCTCGAGCGCCACCGCGACTCCCTCCTCGTCGGTGAACCACCGCGCGTGGCCGCCGGTCACCTCCCGGTTGAAAACGCAGTCGTAGGCGGTGATCGCCGTGCCGGCGCCCATGGCACGCAGCAGTGACGGGTTCGTGCCCCCCACCGAGTGTCCATGCAGGACACTGCGCGCCCCGCAGTACACCTGGTCCAGCAGATCCTGGTCCCACACGGCCCCCACGAGGCGGATCCGGGGGTCGCCCGCCGCGGCTTGCTGCACCGCCAGCGCGTATTCGTGGGAGTAGCTGGCGGCACCGACGACCACCAGCGGTAGACGGGCGTCGCTGGCTCGGTAGCCGCGCACGATCTCCAGCACGTGGTTCTCGGGTTCGAACCGGGCCACGCACAGGTGGTACTCGTCCGGGGCCAGACCCAGTTCCGCGACCCGCGGTGTCGGGGGGTCGATCAATTCGGCGCCGTACGGCAGGTAGACGCTCTCGCGCCCGTACTGCGCGCGCACGTGATCGGCGATAGCACGTGCGTCCGCGATCACCGCATCCGCGTGCTTCACCGACGTGCGCTCGGCCCAGGCGTAGTACCGGGCGCCGAAGCCCTCCCACTTCGCCCGCTGGGCCTCGAGGCCGTCGATGTGCACGGCCACGGGAAGCCCCCGCCAGCGCAGCGGGGCGACGAAAGGGGCGTTGCCGCTGTTGAAGACGATCGCGGCGTCGTAGTGGCCGAACAGGGCGTGGCCCGTGGACAGCGCGGTGTGGCTGAGGGTCTCCGCGGACTTGACTCGCAGGGCCGGAAGGTTGACCAACCGCGTGTCCTCGAAGTCCCGGATCTTCTGCCCAGGGTTGCGGCAGTAGACGGTGACGTCCCATCCGCGGTCCACCAGGCCCGGCCCGATGTGCTGCACGGCCGTTTCGAACCCACCGTGGCGCGCAGGGATCCCGCGGGTGCCGAGCAGTGCGATCCTTCGACCCGTCACGTTCACTCCCGTCCCGTTCGTGCCGCTGAGCCAACCACCGACGCCGAGGCTAGCGTCTTGTAACTTAGCCAGTCGCACTGTTGCGGGGCCCGTTCGGGGCCGCACCGGGGTGAACCCCGTTGGCAGCCCACGAGGTTGGAGAATGTGCACCACGTTGGAGAACGCACGCGTGGCTTCTCCAACCTCGTGCACAACCTCCAACCTCGTGCGCAGGCGGGCTGGGCCTCGTGCGCAGGCTGGCTGAACCTCGTGCGCAGGCGGGCTGGGCCTCGTGCGCAGGCGCGCTCACCTCGTCCAAGGAGGCGGCGTCAGGCCAAACGAACTGGCGCCGACGACACCTTGATCCGGGTCGGTGCGGCTGTGCACTTGCCGGTCAGTTTGCATACCTGGGTGACCCCTGAAGGCCGTTTGACGGTCTTCTTCTTGCTCGAGTAGACGATCCGGGTCTTGCCGACCTTGCACGTGGTGACCGTGCCCTTGGTCTTGCAGCCCCTCCACGAACCGGCGGACATCCAGTCGCGCACGTTGAGGAAGGCGCGTGCCGGCGCGGGTGGCCGAGCCGTCCGGGTTGGTGGTGGAGATGCCCAGCACGTTGATGTCCCAGCCGTACCAGAACGTGCGCGCAATGCCGTACTGTGCCGAGTCCAGGTACGTGCGAGCGACGTAGGTCGCGGCCTTCTTCGGCTTCGGCACGACCTGTGCGGCCGCGTTCCGCCGGTCGCCGAAGTTGACCTCCGTGTCCCACAGTGGCTTGTTCAGGCCGACCCGGCGCATGACCTGCCGAACCGCGGCGATGCTGGCCACGCGCGCATCCGGACCCTGCTTGGGGTTGACGGGGTAGAGGTGAACGCTCACGGCGTCGAACTTCGCCCGCTGCTTCTTGAGTTCGCGCAGGTAGCGGTAGAAGAAGCTCTCGGTCTGGAACTTCGCAGTCGGGATCACGGTGCTGGAGGCCGCCACGATGTCCGCCCGCTTGTCCACCGCGCGGATGGTCTTGGAGGCCTGTCTTGGTCAACGTCGCCAGTTTGATCCAGCCGTCGTACTTGCCGCCGTTGTAGAAACTGCGGGTGTTCGCCTCGTTCCAGATCTGATAGGCCGTGATCTGCCCCTTGTAGCGCTTCGCCACGGCCTTCGCGTACTTCAGGTAGTACTTGTTCTTCTTCGGGAACGACGCCGTGCCTGGCCCGTACAGGTCCACGCTGGAGAAGGTCTTGGCGGCCCAGGACGGCGTGGAACCGAGCACGTAGAGGATCTCCTTGGCGCCGGAGGCCTTGGCCGTGGCCACGGCCCGATCCAGCGGCGCCCAGTTGTACTGGCCCTTGCTTGGCTCGATCTGGTCCCACCGCACCCCGGCGTCCCACAGGCGCACCGCGCTCACGGTCAGGCTCGGTTTGGCCCCGGCCCCCAACGAGGCCACGTGCATCCCGAAGGCCTCGGGTTCGACGGTCTTGGCGGTCGCCGCGGTGGGCACGGCGACCAGACCGGCAGCCACGATCGCGGCCATGCGAATCATTCGGGTTCCTCCCTAGGGAACGAGCAGGACGGGAGCCTGCTTCACGCGGACGGTTCGTTTCTTGATGCGTTCGCAGGTGCCGTCGAGACTGCACACCTCGCGCACGTCGAAGGACTTCTTGGGCAACTTCACACGGCGGGTGGTGCCGAGTCGCGCGTAGAGCAGGTACTGGCGCTCACCCTTGCGCTTCAACGAGCACACGGTCACCCGTTGGTCGGAGCAGGTCCCCCACTTCGCGCCCTCCAGCCAGTCCTGGATCGTGAAGTACGCCAGGCCGGGTGCCACCGGCTCCCCGGTGATCTCGTCGGTCGTGCTGATGCCCATCACGTGGGACTCCCAGGAGTACCAGAAGACCTTGGTGACGTCGTATCGCAGGCTGTCCACGTAGGTCCGGGCGAGGTACGCGGCACCCACCTTCGGCTTGAAGACCTCGGTGGCGTGGCCGTTGTCGCGGCGGTTGCCGTAGTTGACCTCGGTATCCCACATGGGCACCTTCGAGAAGCCGAGGCGCGTAGGTCACCTCACGAGCCAGCGTCAGGCCTTCGAGGCGCTCGGTCGGGGTGCCTCCCCCGGGGCCCTTGGTCGTCCAGGGGTAGAGATGTACGGCGATCGCGTCGAGCTTCACCTTGCGGTTCCGGATCGAGCGCAGGTAGCGGAAGAAGAAGCTCTCGGTGGTGAACTTCTTGCCCTGGATCACGGTGCTCGAAGCGCTGACGATCTTGGCCTTGCGGTCGATCGCGCGGATCTCGTCGGCTGCGATGTCGGTCAGTAGCGCCATCCGCTTCCAGTGCTTCGGCCGCTCCGGGGCGTAGAAGGACGCGAGATTCGCCTCGTTCCAGATCTGGTAGCTGGTGATCCGGCCCTTGTAGCGGGTGGCGACCGCGCGGACCCATTCCCGCCAGTAGGTCAACTTCTTGGGCTCCGATGCGGTACCGCCGCCGTAGTAGTACTTGTCGGGCCGGACGTACTTGGCGGCCCATTCCGGGGTGGATCCGAGGATGTAGGAGATCTCGCGAGCGCCCGACTCCTCAGCGGTGCGCACCGCTGTGTCCAGACGTTCCCAGTCGAACTCGCCCCGGGAGGTCTCGATCTGGTCCCAGCGCACCCCGTTGTCCCACAGGCGCACGCCGCCGAGGCGGCCGGGGAACTTCTTTCCCGCGCTGACTGACGCCACGTGCATGCCGAACAGTGTCGAGTCGACCTTCTGCCACTTGGCCTTCGGCGGCGGGTCGACCGGCTTCACCGCGGCCGTGGCGGGTGCCACGGAGGCAGCCATGGCCACGGTCACCGCGAGGGCGACCAGTGTGCGTCGGATCATCGGTCACCGAATCCAAGAGCCAGGGTCGTCGGCTCCGTGACGAGGAAACCGGTGGAGGCGCGCTCACCGTTCACGGTCCACTCCCCTTCCAACGACTGCGGTTTCGACGGCCCCGACACGTTCACCGTCAGGTCGACGCTGTTGATCGCCAACTGATGTTCGACGCCGACACGGTATTCCAGGTTCCCGCCCGAGCCAAACGTCCCGTCCGGTAAACGGTAGGACACCGTGA
Source organism: uncultured Actinomycetota bacterium (assembly GCA_963769435.1). Classification (GTDB taxonomy): domain Bacteria; phylum Actinomycetota; class Actinomycetes; order S36-B12; family UBA10799; genus JADKAV01. The sequence goes on along the minus strand of CAVYLN010000002.1, from coordinate 1,595,192 downwards.
TGTAGCTGCTCCCACCCGGTGGGATCCACCGGCCGACCCGGATCGCTTTGCGGCCGTCCACATCGGTGAACACGCGGTCATCGGTCTTGATCTCGCCCGGGTTGGCGGCCAGCTTCACGTCCTCGGCGGTCTCAGGCAGCAGCACCACGTTCCAGTGGAACGCCCAACGGGTGGTGTAGCCGATCCGGTCCTCGATCGGACTGCCGCCCTCGGCAGGGGCACCGTTGGTGATTCTTGCCGTTTGGACCACGGAGGCGGAGCCGTTCTCCTCGAGCCGAACGTCGTGGATCACCTCCCGGGCCTGGAAGATGTCCACCTTCGACGCGTTCTGGTTCTGGGTGTAGAACGCGATGCGGTCCGGCTCGGGTTCGGCCTGCGCGCCGTCGGCCCTGGCTTCGTGCAGGACCTTGGCCAACCGGTCGTCGGACAGGTGAATGCGGATCCCGTGGTTCGGTGCGGTGGAGAAGATCGCGCGCCCGATGCTCAGCGCGGCGTTCCCGTCCTGCATCCGCTTGATCATCTCGTCGAGCAACTGCTGGTTGATCTGGTGGCGCTGTTCCTGCGCAGCGGGGTCCTCGTTGTAGCCCTCGAAGAACAGTTTGCTGATCATGTTCTCGGCGTTGATCTCCCCATACAGGTCGGACTCGATCGGCCCGGTCGCTGCGACGGCCGCCTGCAGGGCGATGGGGTCCAGTGAGATCACACCGTCCACTGGCTGCCCACCGTTCGCGACCCACGACCGCATCATGTCCTCGCCGGTGATCCGGTAGTCCTGATGCAGGTTGGACCAGGCGAACCCGTCCTTCGCGTTCTCCTCGGCGTAGTACGGACCCCTCGCGACCGGATTCCACGGCACGCGGGGGTTTCCGGGGAAGAAGTGGCTGCTCACGGCTCCCTTGTCCACGACCTCCATCTTCCCCTTGTCGAACTGCAGCAGCGCCGCGCTCAGGGCGGCACCACCACCGGCGTACAACTCGCCGGGGTTGTGGAAGACGACAAGGTAGGTGGCGGGCCGCTTCTCGCCCAGCAGGGTCGGCAGATCCGGCAGGATGTCCTGGTAGATCTGCAGCCCGGTCTGGATGCCGTCGACCTGCGACTGCGCCTCGTCGACGTAACCGCGCAGGACCGGCGAGATATCGGTCGGCATCTGCGCCAGGAACTCATCGGCCTGGGAGAGGTTGTCGGAGATCGTCGCGATCTGAGGCTCGATCCCCTGCAGTGCCGCGACATTGATGGTGCCGTCCTGGAAGGCTGCCTCCCCGCCGCCGTCGTTGCCCGACAATCTCGCGTAGACGTCATTGGTGACGGTGGCCGCATCGAGCACCTCCAACGCAGCGTCCAGGAACGTGTCGGCACCGGTCAGGTTCGTCCGGAAGTACGGCACGACGCCGAGTGCGGAGATGGGCAGTGAGGTGATGCCGGATTGTGCGGCCGTCGTGTTGGAGCGGGCTTTCTCGATGGACTCCGCCGCGGCCGCCGGGTCTCCGGCGGCGATCTGGTCGGTCATCGCCGCGAGCGCCGCGTTCGCCTGTTTCGCGTGCCAGCCGAGCAGGGCGAGACTGATCAGCAGCCACAGCGCCAGCAGCGCCACCACCGCGAGAATCCAGGTCCGCGGCCGGCGCCAGACGCCCACCTCACCCGAATCGCCCACGACACTCCGTTTCCCTGATCCTCCGACGCCGACCGCCGGGCGGCGGTTCCCGGTGCAGGCGCGAAGACGGTCCTGCTACCCGACTGGATCCCTGTTCAACGGTAACCGCAGCACCGGCCATCCACACGTCAGGTCGGCCGCCGCCGCCCGGGTGATGTCGCCGGCTGGGATGTATCGGGCGCACCGATCACGGCTGGGTCAGCCACGTCCGGCACGATCGATCTAGTCCGGCAGTCCCCAGAAGGCTCCGTGCAGGCCCACCTCGCGCAAGTACGCCAGGGCCTCGACGGGCTCCCGGCGCACGTAGCCGCGGTCGAGGCGCCCTGCGTACCAGCCGGCCGCCAGCCTCCACAACGTCGGCAGGTCCATCACGTACCCCTGCTGCTGGCCCGTGCGATCCAACCACTCGGTGACACACCTCTGCGCGCAGAAGATCCGTTGGTTGTCGCAGGTGTGCACGACGTCGTCCCACATCCGAGCGGTCGGCGTGAGGAAGTGCGCGACTTGGTCCCCCGGTGGAGGTTGTCCGACACCGACCGACCAGGCGTGCGGCCGATCGCAGCCCGGACACCGTGTTGCGACCAGCACCTCCGTCTGGTCAGGCAGCAGGTGGGGGATGGCGAAGGAGTCCCAGGCGCAACCTCCCCACCACAGCACGTCGTGGCCCATCACCGAGAAGCCCAGGGGGACGGCCGAGAAGGGGTGCGCCATGACGATGCGGCCTTGTGCATCGAGCACGATGTGGCGGGCCGCGGCCAGTTGATACAGCGCCGCATGAACGGATTCGGGCGTGAGCTCCAGGTTCCGGGCCAACTCCGCACCCGTGGGCGGCTGCCCGGTCTGCACGAACGATGTGTAGACCGCGAGCCGGACATCCTCGTCATGCATGCCTGCATGCTAGACAGCGTTGGGCTCGGTTCCAGTTCAGAGAAGGCCCCCATCGAATCGATGGGGGCCTTCTCCGATGGTGCGCGAGGGGGGAGTTGAACCCCCACGCCCTTGCGGGCACACGGACCTGAACCGTGCGCGTCTGCCTATTCCGCCACCCGCGCGCTGCTCAAAGGGTACATCAGCGTTCGGAGTGGTAGTTGATGTGCATGCGCAAGGGCTCCAGCGGCAGGACCTGCGGTTCTTCTGCCAGGACGTTGGACAGGTCGTCGATCAGCGCGGCGAACGGCGCGGAGCCGCGGTGGCGCTCCTGTCCGTCGGGGCCGCGGAACCACTCGAACAGCCATACCGCGTTGATCTCCTGGGGGTCAAGACACAGCACGAACGCCTCCGTCTGTGGCTCCGCGTCGAGCAACTCGTCGGCGTACCGGTGCAGCGCGTCCAGCAGTGCGGGCCGTCGACCGGGCTGGGCGAGCAACCGCACCACCAGGCCTTCGCGGCCCGGGAGCAGATCCTGCAGCGGCGACGTCACGCTGGTCAGCGTAGCGGGCCTCTGGGGAGCCGACGCCACGCTCTCCTTCCGCCCGCCACCCCGGGGTCGCCCACCGGGGCCCTCCAACTTCGCGCGGATGCCGCCGCAGTCGACGCGGACTTGGAGGCAGCGGGGCCAGGGAAATCAGTATCAACCAGGACAAATCCCCCGGCGCCCCCTCCAAGTCTCCGCGGTAGCGGGAAGCAGGCTTCAGCGATCCGCGGGAAGTTGGAGGCCGCACTGCTGCGAGGCAGGCGTGCCGGCGCCACCCGACCGTGGGTCGGTTGCCGACGAACGGCGTGGGGTGGAATCGGCTACAGCGTGGTGCTGGCCGGGCCGTGCCAAAGGTCGGCGGGGGCGAACACCCGCAGCGTGCCGGACTTGGCGGGGAAGGAGTACCGCCCGTTGCGCTTGGACGTCGTGGTCTTGATGGTCTTCCAGCCTTTGCCCTTCTTGCGCTGCAACTGGACCTCGCTGGCCGCCTTGTTCGGACTGACCGAGCCGGTGATGCCGGATTTGCGTTGGGCGGTCACCGAGGTGTTGATCCACTGCGACTTCTGAGCGCTCGCGGCGTTCCAGAAGCCGGGGGCCAGCAACGTGAACTGGTAGTGGAACGACCAGCGGAGGTCGCGGACCATGAAGGTGTCCGGGCCATCCGCACTTGGGATGAAGCGGCGTGTCTGCTGTTTGCGTCCGCCCTTCTGCGTCGTCAACTGCAGAGGCCAGCCGCCGATCCATCCGAACGTGGGCACCCGCAGCCCGACCTCCAGACGTTGTCGGCTGTTGCGAGGGACGGACTTGGAGTTTGTCAGCTTCCATTTGAGGGGACGCACCGTCGCGATCGCCCGCGACAACCCGGTCGGGCCCTGTGTGAACACTGCGAAGGCGTACCGCGCGGTCGGCTTCTTGCCCGAAACCTGCACGGTCAACGGCGTACCTGCCCCGGTACCCTCGGCCAGCTTGGAGCCCGCGTACGGCCCCTTCGGTGCCTTCTTGCCCTTCTTGAACCTCACGGTGTACCAGGTGCCGGCGGCGGGGGTGAACGTCAGTTGCATCGTGCCGTTGGGGCTGCCGACCGCGGCGATGTCCGCGGGCATGCCCGGTGCACGCCCGGCGCCCAACTGTTCCAGCAGGGCTGCCGGATCCACGAGCCCGGCGCCGGTCTCGGCATCCGACCCAGAGGGTCCGACGTCGCGTGCAGTGGCGGCGATCTGCTGCTGCAGTGGGTCGCCGCCAGCGCCTGGGGAGTAGCTCATGGCCAGGGCTGCAACTGCGCTGACATACGCCGTCGACATCGAGGTCCCTGAGGTCCACGTGTAGGGCGACTTGTTGTACGTCGACAGAATCCCCTGGCCGGGGGCGGCGACGTCGATGTGCGGGCCGCGGTTCGAGAACGACGCACGCTCGTTGTTGATGTCGGTTGCAGCGACGCCCAGCACTCCCGGGTATCCGGCGGGGTACATCACCAAGCGCGCGCCCTCGTTGCCACCGGCCGCGACCAGCGTCACCCCGGCCCCGCGGGCGTAATCGATGGCTTCGGCCTCGACGCGGTTCGTGGAGTCGGCGCCGAACGACATGTTGATGACGTCCGCGCCGTTGTCGACGGCCCAGATGATCCCGCGTGCGATGTCGTCGGAGTCGCCGACGCCCTCGGAGTCGAGAACCTTCACCGGCAGGATGCGCACGTTCGGCGCCAGGCCGGAGATGCCGCCACCATTGACCTTTCCGGCGATGATGCCGGCCAGGAAGGTCCCGTGTCCGTTGTTGTCCTTGCGCGCGCCGGGTTTGGACGTGATCGCGTTGTACCCCTTCGCGACCCGTCCCGAGAGGTCGGGATGTGAACCCTTGACGCCGGTGTCCAGGATCGCGACCTTGATACCGGCGCCGGTCGACCGCTGCCACAGGTCCTCGGCCTGCATCCTGCTCAAACCCCACTGCAGGTCGCGGCCGGTGTCGTCGGCACCCACGGCCATGGCGTAGCGGCGGGTCGGCCGGTCGACCGCCAGGACGGTCTCAGCAGCCGTCTTCTTGCTCAGGGCCGCAACTGTGGGCGCCGTGGCGACCTCGAGGTCGCCGTCGTCGGTGCGCACCACCGCGGAGACCGAGTCTGCCGCGGGCGCCGGTGCGTCGGGCACCTCGGCGCCCAGGGTGGGGACCTCCGGGACCACCTCGGGAGGCGTCGTCGGATCGGCCGGTGTGGTGGTTACCGGGTCGGGGCTGTCCAGGTCGTCGGTGGCCAGCGCCGGGCCCAGTGGCGCGAGCAGCAATGCAGCAGCAGTCACCGCCGCAGCGATCCGGCTATGTGTCACTGTCCACCTTCCCTCGGTACTCACCATAAGACGTTGCCGGGTGCGCAAGTGGTTCCCCACGGTGGCGAACGCCCGGCAGCGCACGTCAGTATCGGAGTATGCCCGAGTTGCCCGAGGTGCAAACGCTGGCCGACGTACTGGCCGAGGAGTTCACCGGGCACTGGATCGCGCGAGCGGAGTTGGGGAGTCTGGCTGCTCTGAAGACGTACGACCCGCCTCTCGCCGACTTGGCGGACGCGACCCTTGTCGGCACCGGCAGACGCGGCAAGTTCCTCGTGCTGGACCTCGTCGACGCCAACGGGGTCCCACTGCACCTGGTCATCCACCTGTCGCGCGCCGGGTGGATCCACTGGCGCACGTCCGCGACCCTGGCGCCACTGCGCCCGGGCAAGGGACCCGTGGCGCTCAGACTGACCTGGCGCGATGAGGACGGAACCAGCAGGGTGCTCGACGTCACCGAGGCCGGGACCCAGAAGCGCCTCGCCGTGTACGTCGTGCGGGATCTCGCGGGTGTGCCCGGCCTGGGGAGGCTCGGCCCGGACGCGCTGTCGCTGGACGACGACGATCTTGCGAAGATCCTGCGGGGCGAGGGGAAGCGACAGTTGAAGACGTTGTTGCGCGAGCAGTCCGTTGTTGCGGGCATCGGGAACGCCTACAGCGACGAGATCCTCCACGCGGCGCGCCTGTCGCCCTACGCGACGGCGGGTTCGCTGTCTGACGAGCAGATGAAGACTCTGCGAACGGCGATACAGGATGTGTTGACCCAGGCACTCGACCGTGCACGGGATGCGAGGATTGGGCAGATCAAGTCGGAGAAGCGGGCCGGGCTGCGTGTCCACGACCGCACAGGGGAGCCCTGTGATGTCTGTGGCACGGCGATCGCCCAGGTCCGCTTGTCGGACAGTTCCTTCCAGTACTGTCCGACCTGCCAGACCGGAGGTAAGCAGTTGTCGGATCGAAGGATGTCGAGGTTGCTCAAGTGAACGGACTCGCCGCGATCGTCGGCGCCGACCAGGTCCTGACCGATGCCGGTCTGCGCGAGGGGTACGAAACCGACTGGACCGGACGGTTCCGGGGTACGTGCGAGGCCGTTGTGCGTCCCGCGGACACCACGCAGGTCTCTGAGGTGCTCAAGTGGGCCGGTGCGAACGGGCGGGCGGTGCACGTACAGGCGGGCAACACCGGGCTCGTCGGCGGGTCGATCCCGGTGAGTGCCGACCGACCCGTGATCATCATGTCCACCACCCGCCTGCGCAGCCCGGCCGAGGTCATCGGCCACAGCCTGATCGCCGGCGCCGGAGTCACCCTCGGGGAGGTGCAGCGGCTCGCGGCCGCCCACGGTCTGGTCTATGGAGTCGACCTGGCGGCCCGTGATTCGGCCACGATCGGCGGCACGGTGGCCACGAACGCGGGTGGCATCCGCGTGTGCCGGTACGGCATGACCCGCGACCAGGTCCAAGGGATCGAGGCGGTGCTGGCCGACGGCACGGTCGTGTCCCGGATGAGCGGCTTGGTCAAGGACAACACCGGTTTCGACCTCGCGGGGCTTCTGACCGGTAGCGAAGGGACACTTGCGGTCATCACGGCGGTGAGGGTGCGCCTGCACGACCCCGCCGCGGAGTCCGTCGTCGCCGTGCTCGGGGTCGACTCACTGGCCGAGGCACTCGAGCACGCGGCCGCCCAGGGCGTGGGTCTGCAGGCCGCCGAAGTGGTGGACCGCGCGGCGTGGTCGGCGGCCGGTGGGCCCGCACTGGGTGACCACCCGTGGGCCCTTCTGCTGGAGACCGACATGGAAACCGCGGAACTGCCCGACGAGGCGCTGGTGGCCACCGAGGGTCCGGACCGTGCACGGCTGTGGGCCTTCCGGGAGTCGCAGTCGGAGGTCGCGCACCAGGCGGGGGTGAAACAGAAGGTCGATATCGCAGTGCCCCTGGAACGGCTCGACGACTTCACGGCGGCTGTATACGCCTCCCATCCGTGTTCGATCTTCGGCCACGTCGCCGACGGATCGCTGCACGTGGAGCTGTTCGACGAGGGTGAGGACGATGTGCTCGACACCGTCATCTCCATGGGCGGCGCCGTCTCCGCCGAGCACGGGGTGGGGCGGGTCAAGACCCGGGCCGTGGTCAAGGACCGGGGCGAAGCCGCGGTCTCGGCCATGCGTGCGCTCAAGCGGGCGTGGGACCCCGGTGGTTTGCTGAACCCGGGAGTCGTCTTCTCGGCGGACGACTGATGGCCGTCTGGCCGGATCTCCGGCTGCCCAGGTCACCGGCCCCGGTGCCCTTGGTGATCGCCCACCGTGGGTCCTCGCAGGACCATCCTGAACACACTCTGGCGGCCTACGAGCGTGCGATCCGGGAGGGCGCCGACCTCCTCGAGTGCGATGTGCGCCTGACCGCCGATGGGCATCTGGTGTGTGTCCATGACAGGCGCATCGATCGCACCTCGGACGGCCGCGGCGTGGTCTCGGCGCAGACCCTTGATCAGCTGCGCCTGCGCGATTTCGGGGCGGGGGCGGGGACTGCGACCGTCTTGCGGCTCGAGGAGTTGATCGAACTCGCGCTGGGCGCCGATCGCCCGGTCGGTCTGGCCATCGAGACCAAGCACCCGACCCGATACGCGGGCCTGGTCGAGCAGCGGGTCGTCGAGACCGTTCGCCGTTTCGGCTTGCTGCGTTCGCGCTTCGACCCCGAGAGCCGGGTCTATCTGATGTCCTTCGCCGAGTTGGCCCTGCGCCGGTGGCGGGAGATGGCTCCGGGGGTGCCGAGCGTGTTCCTGATGGAGCGGGTGCCACTGCGTTGTCGAAAGGGCTGGCTGCCGTTCTCCGCCGATGTGGCGGGACCGTCGATGGAGATCATCCGGGCGCACCCCCGCTTCGTCGAGCGGGTGCATGGAGCCGGTGGCCGGGTCTTCGTCTGGACCGTGGACAAGGCTGAGGACGTCGATTACTGCCGGAGCCTCGGGGTGGATGCGATCATCACGAATCGTCCAGCATCCGCGCGGGCGCACCTCGACGGCTCCAACGACGCTGGTGCGAAACCCACATAGGTGAATGCGGATTCCTGCGGTTTCCGTCGGGATAGATCCCGGAAACGGCAGTTTTCCACAGCCAGGGATCTGTGATCAACAACACACACCCCCCGAGTGCGTTTGAGTGGAGGGCCGCTCCGTGCTAGGTTTCAGAGTGTTCGGACGTCGCTGTCTCCCCCGTCGGTGGCGTCCGAACCTCTTTTTTGTACGACCCCACCGGATCCGCTACTGATCGGCCGATCCGCCGGCCAGGTTGCGCGCCTGATCGATGACGTGGCGTACCGGCAGTCCCGTGGCCGCAGCCACCAAAACGGCCTCCTGGTACTCGGGTTGCACCGTGATGATCTGACCGCGCAACCATCCGCGTTTGACGCGCACCGTGTGCCCGTGGACAGACACGTCGACGAAGTCGCGGTGAAGCGCGTCACGGCTCACGGTGGTGTAGCGCACGCCGAGGGTGGTGGTGTCCCGGAACAGACCCTCCGCCACAGCAGCAGCATCTGCGGGTGGGCACAGCGCGGACACCGTCACGGCGGGACGCCCGTGCTTCATGATCACCGGTGTCAGCCACGTCTCCAGCGCCCCGTGAGTCCTGGCGGACGCCATGACCTCCGGGTACAGCCGAGGATCGAGGTCGTCCAGCGTGGTCTCGACCATGACGAGTTCGTCGGCCGCTGCGCGTGGTTGTTCCCCCTGCAGGATCCGCAGGGTGTTGGGCCGGTCCGGAACATCCCGGCCACCGGCACCGACCCCGATGCCGGCCACGGTCATCAGCGGCTGATACCCCCACCCGGTCGCGAGGAACCTCAGCAGTGCGGCACCTGTGGGGGTGCACGCCTCGTGCGGGGTGGGTCCGGCGAAGGTCGGTGCTCCACGCAGCAGGTGGGTCACCGCGGGCACCGGCACCGACAGTTGACCGTGCGCGGTGGTCACCGTTCCGGAACCGACGCACACCGGTGACACGATCACGGGTCCGGGTTGAACAGTGGACCAGAGCGTGGTGGTGGCGACGATGTCCGCGATCGTGTCCAGTGCGCCCACCTCGTGGAAGTGGACCTGATCGACCGGTATTCCGTGTACATGCGCCTCCGCCTCGGCCAGCGCGGCGAACACCCCATGAGCTGCCGGGAATCCGTCGAGGGCCGGCTCGATGTCTGACCAGGTGCGCCCCGGGGCCTCGTCCTCGCAGGTGACCAGGGCCCGGGTCGCCCGTTGCCCACATCGGGTGGCCGGAGTCGCGGCCAGATGCACCTGGGATGCGCCTAGCCGGGACAGCACCGTGTCGACGGCCCGCTGTGCCGGCTCCAGGCCGCCCGGATCCAGATCCAGCAGGGCGCCCAGCAGCATGTCGCCGCTCGCGCCGGCCGTCGCATCGATCCACCACATCATCGAGCCGGACGGGTTTCTGCGTTGCGGGCGATTCGCGCCGCATGCACCGCAGCCCCGAAACCGTTGTCGATGTTGACCACGGTCACCCCGGGTGCGCACGAGTTGAGCATCGCGAGAAGCGCGGCGAGGCCGCCGAAGGACGCCCCGTAGCCGACAGACGTCGGGACGGCGACGATCGGCACCCCCGTGAGCCCGCCCACCACACTGGGCAATGCGCCCTCCATCCCGGCGACGACCACCAACGCGTCGGCACGTTCGAGGCGGTCGCGTACCGCGAGCAACCGGTGCAGCCCCGCCACGCCGACGTCGCTGACGGTCTCGGCGTGCGATCCGAACACGCGGGCGGTGGTGGCGGCCTCGGCGGCCACCGGCAGGTCAGAGGTTCCCGCGCATATCACGAGGACCTGTCCCCGGGCCTGTGGGAGATCACCGAGCACCGCGGTGCGACCCACCGGGTCCAGCACCACGTCCACGAACTCCCGTTCCAGCGCCGCCGCAGTGGTTGTCGGGACCCGGGTCGCCAGGACCGCCCGGTCAGGATGGGCCTCGCGCAGTGTGGACAGGATGTGCAGCGTCTGGTCCGCCGACTTGCCCTGCGCGAACACGACCTCCGGGTCACCGGTGCGGTGCAGTCGGTGGGTGTCGACCTGGGCGAACCCCAGGTCGACGAGTGGATCCTGCATGCCCGAGACGATACAAGTGCGGCCGTGGCCGTGGTCGGGTGCGGTACAGCGCTTGCTCGCGCACGAACTGGTTGGCTGCTCGGCGTGCTGGCCGGTTCCCAACCACTTCTGGCGCGGATCCCGTCCGTTCCGGGGGTTTTGCACCCGTTTGTTCCGCACGAACTGGTTGTCCTCGGTAGCAGTCCAACCAGTTCATGCGTGACGACCTGCCAGACGGCGCAGGAGGCTGCCGGGACTGGCGCAATAGGCTCGTGGTGTGACACCGATCGGATATCTCGGCCCGGAAGGGACCTTCTCGCAGGCCGCCCTGCTGCTACTGCTCGCCGCGGACGAGTCCGAGCCCACGATCCAGGCGTTCGGCTCCGTCACCTCTGCCCTGCAGGCGGTGCGCGACGGGCAGGCAGCAGCGGCCCTGGTGCCCATCGAGAACTCGGTCGAGGGATCGGTCCCGGCGACCCTGGACGAACTGGCCAGCGGTGATCCGCTGATGATCTCTGCAGAGATCACACTGCCCGTGCAGTTCCACCTCTGGGCCCGGCCCGGGACTGATCTCGGGAGTATCAAGCGGGTCACGACGCACCCGCACGCCCAGGCACAGTGCCGCAACTGGCTGCACCGGAATCTTCCGGATGCGGAAGTGGTGCCGGCCATGTCCACTGCGTCCGCGGCGGCCGCGGTCGCCGGCGAGCAACTCTTCGATGCGGCTATCGCGGCTCCCTGGGCGGGGGAACGGCTGGGGCTAGCAGGCGGTCGCCGAGGAGATCGCGGACAACCCCGACGCGACGACCCGCTTCGTCCTGGTGCGCCCGCACGGGGCGCCGCCCGAGCCGACCGGTGCCGACAAGACGACGTTGGTCCTGTTCATGCGCGAGGACCACCCGGGCGCGCTGTTGGAGATCCTGACCGAGTTCTCGGTACGAGGGGTGAACCTGACGCTGATCCAGTCACGGCCCACTCGAAAGGCGATGGGGGACTACTTCTTCACGATCGACTGCGAGGGCCACGTGGCCGACGCCAGGGTCGGCGAGGCGCTGGCCGGGCTGCACCGCTTGTGCACGGAGGTGAGGTTCCTCGGCTCGTACGCCCGCCACGACGGGAAGTACGCGGTCATCAGGCCGGGAACCACGAACTCGGACTTCGCCGAGTCCAGCGACTGGTTGCGCGGCATCCGCGGACAGTGACCACCCGCGGTGCCCGGCCGAACGGTCCCGGATACAGAACGCGGAAGGTGGGCCGCCGCGTGTGCAGCGACCCACCTTTGCGGAAAGACCGTCAGCCCTCGATGATGCGGCCGGCACCGGCGAAGCGACCGCGCCAGTAGCTGTTGTTGATGCTGTCGATACGCACGTCGGTGCGCGGGTTGGTGGCGTGGATCATCTTGCCCTTGCCGATGTACATCGCCACGTGCTGCGAGCCACCGGGGCCGTAGAACATCAGGTCGCCGGGCTTGAGCCACTTGAGGCCGACGCGGCGGGCGCGGTTCATCTGTGCGCCGGAGTAGTGCGGCAGGTACTTGCCGGTCGCCTGCTTGTAGACGTACTGGGTGAAGCCGGAGCAGTCGAACCGGTTCGGACCGGCGGCTCCGGCGACGTACTGCTCGCCGAGCTGGTTGAGGCCTACACGCACCAGGGATGAGCGGGCACGGTTGGCGCGCTTCTTCTGACGAAGCCGCTTCGCCCGCTTCTTCTGGGCCTTCGACTTCTTGGCCTGGGAGGCCTTCGCGGCCGCCGACAGGGTGGGGGTCACGGGAGCCGCGCTAGCGGTGGTTGCGGTGACCAGCGGAAGACCGCCGATCAGAACAGCGCCGGCACTGAGTGCGGCAGCGGTACGCAGGCGGGATGTGTGCGCGGTCGAGCGCATGTATCTGTCTCCTTCTCATGGCGCCTACCGGGTTAGCTGACGGGCTCGGGCAGAGAAGTGCCCTACCGCGTGGTGCGGATTCGCCCCGAATGCTCGGGTCCCCGGTGCATCAGGTGATACTTCGGCGGCGCGACCAGCCCATCGGATGTTCCGACGGTTCGTCCGGATCGCGTTACGAAGTTACCCCGGAATCCCGGGAAAGTAATCCAACTGTGAACGACCTCACTCGCCTGTGAATTGGCTCACAGACCCTCCCGCAGCAAGGATCTCCAGCAGTTGAGCGAGGCCGTCCTCTGCCGGCCCGGGCAGGACGTGGTCGCTGATCCCGCGCAGCCACTGGTGTCCGGATTCCACGGTCAGGGCGATGTCCGCCGACTGCAGGAGGGCCAGATCGTTGGGCATGTCCCCGATGGCCAGGTAGGTGTGGTCGGGCCATCTGCGGGCCCTCTGCCGGTCGACGGCTTTCGCCTTGGTGATGCCGCCGGGGCCCATTTCGATGAGCAGCCGTCCCGGTGGCAGAGTGCGTCGGCTCGACCAGGTGACCCACGAGGCCGTGGACTTCGTGCAACACGGCGTCGACCTCCCGCTGGTCGACGGCCGGCAGGGCGGCGAGGATCTTGAGGGTGTGACCACGCCCACTGCTCGGTGTGGAACACGAAGTCGGCGTTGAGATCGCGCAGCACGGCCTGTACCTCGTCCACGGTGTCCGATGCGATCCCGTCGACATGGACCGCCTTGTCACCGTCGAGCGTGAGGGCACCGTTGGCGCAGATCGTGATCGGACGATGTCCGGTCGTCTCGTACACCGCAGGAAGCCAGCGGGGCGGCCGCCCCGTGGCGTAGATGACCTCGACCCCGGCGTCCGTGGCGCGGCGCAGTGCGATGCGGGTGCGCTCGGACACGGTGAAGTCTGGGCGCAGCAGCGTGCCGTCGAGATCGGTGGCCACCAGGTAGGGCATGGCTAGACGGGCGTCAGTTCAGAGCGCCCCAGGTATGGCTGAAGGGCGGCGGGCACAGCCACCGACCCATCGGGACGCTGATGGTTCTCCAGAAGGGCCACGATGGTGCGGGTGATCGCGGTCAGAGTGCCGTTCAGCGTCGCAACCGGGGTGGTCCCCCTGTCGCTCTTGCTGCGGATGCGCAGGCGCCGTGACTGGAAGGTGGTGCAGTTCGAGGTGGACGTGAGTTCCCGGTACCGCTTCTGGCTGGGGATCCACGCCTCGCAGTCGTACTTGCGCGCCGCACTCGAGCCCAGGTCGCCGGTCGCCACGTCGATCACCCGGAACGGGATCTCGAGGGACTCGAGGAACTCGATCTCGTGGTCCAGGAGCCGCTTGTGTTCGGCCTCAGCGTCCTCGATGGCGCAGTAGGAGAACATCTCGACCTTGTCGAACCAGTGCACGCGGAAGATGCCGCGGGTGTCCTTGCCGTGCGAGCCGGCCTCACGGCGGAAACACGGAGAGAACCCCGCGTAGCGCAGAGGGAGGTCCTCGAGGATCTCATCGCCGTGATAGGCCGCCAGTGGCACTTCGGCGGTCCCGACCAGGTACATGTCGTCGTCGGCGAGATGGTAGACGTTCTCTGCGGCTTGGCCGAGGAAACCGGTCCCCGCCATGGCGGCCGGGCGGACCAGGGCGGGCGGGATCATCGGTGTGAAGCCGTTGCGCTGAGCCTGCGTCATCGCCAGGTTGACCAGGGCCAACTCCAGCAGGGCGCCCTGCCCGGTCAGGTAGTAGAAGCGCGAGCCGGACACCTTGGCACCGCGCGCGACGTCGATCGCGCCCAGCATCTCGCCGATCTCCAGATGATCCCGCGGGGCGAAACCCTCGATCTCGAAGTCCCGCCGGGTCCCGCGCTCCTCGAGCACGGAGAAGTCCTCCTCCCCGCCGACGGGCGCGGCCGGGTCGACGAGGTTGGACAGTGCGCCCACCGCGGTGTGGAGGGCGGCCTCGGTATCACGCACCTCGGCCTCCGCGGCCTTGACCTGCGCGGACAGTTCCTTGGTCCTGGCCAGCAGGCCCGGGCGGGTTGCAGCGTCGGCAGCTGCAACCTGCCGTCCGAGATCCTTCTGCTGCGCGCGGAGGCGCTCGAACGCCGTCAGGGCGCCACGGTGTGCCTCATCGGCCGCCACCGCGTCGTCGACGAGGGTCGGGTCCTCCCCGCGTCGTCGCTGGGAGTCCCGTACGCGCTCCGGGTCGGTGCGCAGAATCTGCAGGTCGATCACTTGTCGAGGGTATCGAGCGAGGTGGCCGCGCGCCCATGGCGTACGCCCGCCGTCGCCGGGGCCCGTCGGTGGCGCTCAGATACGCCCGGTCTCCCGCAACCACTGCTCGCTGCGACGCATCCCCTCGTCCAGTGGCACGCTGACCTGCCAGTCCAGCAGTCTGTTGGCCTTGTCGGTGGGGAACTCGAGGTCACGCAGGTACTGCCGCAACTGGTCCCTGGTCAAGGGGATGTCGAGCGGCAGGAACTCGGCGGAAACCGCGATCAGCCGGGCAACGGTAACCGGCACTTTGCGGGCCGGACGGTCGGCCATGCGCGCGTAGTAGGCGAAGAACTCCGGCCAGCCGATGCTGTGGTCGACGCATGTGAAGGCCTCGCCCGCTGCCTCCGGCCGGCCACCGCAGCGGGCCAGCATGTCCACCACGTCGTCCACGTACACCGGGTAGGCGTGGCCCCCGGTACCGAACAGGACGGGCACCCCCTTCTTGACCAGGTTGAACATCCCGACGGTCCAGCCGGCCGAGCCCGGGCCGTAGACCATCCCGGGCCGTACGACCGCGAGTTCGATCCCCACCTCGTCGGCCACCCGCCGGGCAACCAGTTCCGCCAGGGCTTTTGTCCGGCCGTACGGATCCCGCTGCTCGGTGTCCAGCGGACTGTCCTCGGTGATCACGTCGTGGTCGGGAAGCCCGTACGCGGCGACGCTGCTGACGACAACCACCCGTTTGCACCCGGCGGCGGCCGCCGTGCGCACCAGCGACTCGGTCGCCTCCACATTGATGGTGTGTGCGTTCGCGGCATCCTCGTTGCGACGCGGCAACCAGGCGGCCAGGTGGAACACGATCTCGTGACCGGGCAGGATCTGCTGCAGGCGTCCGGTGTCCTGCAGGTCACACACTTCGGTACGAACACCCAGGGCGGTCAGCGACTGGTCGCGGAACGTGCGCCCGGTGGCGGTGACCGCGGCGCCATGGTCGGTGGCCAGCACAGTGGCGAGCCGGCCTCCGATGAAGCCGGTCGCGCCGGTGATCAGGACGGTTTTGTCGCCAAGCATTGGGCCAGTGTAGGTCCGGCGGACCGCCGGGAGTGCCTCGCGGGACGCCCTGCGCCTACAGGTACGGGCCGCCGTGGGGGCCGGGCATCTGCTGGTGCGCCTCCGCGCCCTCGATCGCCTGCCTGCGCATCTGCTCCAACTGCGCGCGGGCCGCCATCTGCTGGGCGAAGAGTGCGGTCTGTATGCCGTGGAACAATCCCTCGAGCCATCCGACCAACTGCGCCTGGGCGATCCTCAGTTCGGCTTCGCTGGGCACGCTGTCCTCGGTGAACGGGAGGCTGAGCCGCTCCAGTTCCTCGATCAACTCCGGGGCCAGGCCGTCCTCCAACTCCTTGATCGAGGTTGCGTGGATCTGCTTGAGCCGCTGACGCGCCGCCTCGTCCAGCGGCGCACTCTTCACCTCGTCGAGCAGTTGCTTGATCATGCTGCCGATGCGCATGACCTTGGCCGGCTGCTCCACGAGTTCGGCGACCTTGGCCCCGTCCTCGTCCTGCGCGACGACCACGACCTGCGGCTGCTCGTTGGGTTGCTCAGTCATTCCGAGAACTCCGATTTCCGGGGTTGGCGTTGACCCTGTCTGATGGTCACAATCCTGTCGCCCTTCTGCAGCACGCGCAGCGCATCGGTGTCGAAGCGGTAGATCCGGTCGCCGCGCTGCACAGCGAGCAACATCTCGCCGGTGTCGGCGAGTTGATCCGGCGACAGACCGAGTTCCGCGCGGCCGACCTCCCGCTCGCGGACCTCCAGGCCCTCCGAGGGGTCGAGCAGATCCTCCATCAACTCACCGGCGATCGGGTGCACCAACTGCATGCCGAGCAGCCGCCCCGCAGCCTCGGCGGTGGTGATCACCTGGTCGGCGCCGGATTGTTTGAGTACGTTGGCGCTCGCCTGTTCGCGGGCGGCGGCCACCAGTTTCGTCTTGGGGGCGAGTTTGCGCACCGCAAGCGTCACCAGCACCGCCACATCGTCGCGGTCGACGGCGACGATGACCCTGCCCGCGGTGGGCACGTCCGCATGCGTCAGGACCTCTTCCCGGCGGGCATCACCGAGGATTCCAGCGACACCCGGGTACTCCTCGGACAACGGATCGGATGGGTCCTTGCGCGACGGGCGGGTGGCGTCCTCCACGGCGGCAGCGTCGTTGGCGATGACGACGATCCGCTCGGGTTCGATGTCGTTGTCGAGGAGCATTCGCACGGCGGAACGGCCTTTCACGCCGTAGCCGATGATGACGGTGTGATCCTTCAACTTCTTCCTCCAGCGGCGTTCACGGAACTCGTTGCGGGTGCG
Source organism: uncultured Actinomycetota bacterium (assembly GCA_963769435.1). Classification (GTDB taxonomy): domain Bacteria; phylum Actinomycetota; class Actinomycetes; order S36-B12; family UBA10799; genus JADKAV01. Next base: position 1,578,283 of record CAVYLN010000002.1, on the reverse strand, counting down.
CGCGGTGAGCACCTCGAGGGCGCTGCCGACCAGGACGATCAGGAAGAGCACACGTAGGGGGGTGATCAGGAAGATGTTGACCAGCCGCGCCTGGTCGGTGGCGGGTGTGATGTCTCCGTAGCCGGTGGTCGACAAGGAGACGGTGGCGAAGTAGAGCGCATCGACGAAGTCGACCGGGGTGCCGGTGTTGTCCTGGTACTGGTCGCGCTGGACGTACACCAGCATGGTCGTGGCGGCGACCGCGAAGAAGGCGATCCCGACACGAACCAGCACAGAGGCGACGGGACTCAGCCGCAGCTCGGGCAGCGAAAGGCGCCCGCCAAGCCCGGCGTCGTCGTCGCGATCGCTCACGCAGCGCAACCTATCAGCACGGGCCGGGCCCCGGCGTTGCGTGCGGTGCCGGACCGGTCAGGGCAGACTGCGCGACCTCCTGCGCGCCGACCGTGCAACTATCCGGGTCGCCAGTGACGTGAGATTCACAACCTCGACGGTGGGCGCAGGTGAGCGGCGCTTGACCTGCGGCCGAACTTGACACTAGCGTCAAGTTCATGGCGGTTCTGCGTTCGATGATCGACACCGGTTCAGAGCAGTTCATGAGCAATCGCGCGGCGATGCGCGAGGCGCTCGCGGAGATTCGGCAGTTGCAGGCCACTGTCGCTGCCGGTGGTGGCTCATCGGACCCGGAGAAGAACGCGCGCACCATCGCCCGGCTCCGCAAGCGGGGCAAACTGCTGCCCCGCGAGCGGATCGCCTACCTGCTCGACGCCAGCAGCGCGTTCCTGGAACTCAGCCCTCTGGCCGGCTGGGGCACCCAGGACCCGCTTGGCGCAGGGATCGTCACCGGCATCGGCACGATCAGCGGTACCGAGTGTGTGATCGTGGCCAACGATCCGACGGTCAAGGGTGGCGCCCAAGGTCCCACCGCCGTGCGCAAGGGCCTGCGCGCCATGGACATCGCGCGGCAGAACCGGCTACCGCTGGTGAGCCTCACGGAATCCGCGGGCGCCGACCTGCCGCAGCAGGCCGAGATCTTCGTCCCCGGCGGCGCGAGCTTCAAGAACCTCACGCAACTGTCCGCGCAGGGAATCCCGACGGTCACGATGGTCTTCGGATCGTCGACCGCCGGTGGCGCCTACGTTCCCGGGATGAGCGACTACGTGGTCCTGCAGAAAGAGGCAGCCAAGGTCTATCTCGGTGGGCCGCCCTTGGTCAAGATGGCCATCGACGAGGACGCCGACGAGGAGGAACTCGGTGGTGCGGAGATGCACGCCCGGATCTCCGGGCTCGGCGACTACCTGGCCCAGGACGAACCTGACGCGCTACGGATCGGACGGGAGATCGTCTCGCACCTGCGCTGGCGCAAGCAGGGCCCGGGACCGGATCGCGCCCCCATCGCACCCCGCCTGGACCCCGCCGAGTTGTTGGGGATCGCGAGTGCGGATGTGCGGGTGCCGTTCGACGTGCACGACGTGCTGGCCCGGGTCCTCGACGACAGCGAGTTCGAGGAGTTCAAGCCGCTCTACGGGACCACCCTGGTGACCGGGTGGGGCCACATCAGCGGCTATCCGGTGGGGATCCTGGGGAACAACGGGATCCTGTTCAGCGAGGAGTCCCACAAGGGCGCGCAGTTCATCCAGATGTGCAACAGGATGGACGTTCCCATCATCTTCGTGCAGAACATCACCGGGTTCATGGTCGGCACCCGGTACGAGCAGGGCGGCATCATCAAGGACGGGGCGAAGCTGATCAACGCGGTGTCCAACTCGACCGTCCCCCACATCACGCTGATGGTCGGCGCCTCCTACGGCGCGGGCAACTACGGGATGAGCGGGAGGGCGTACGACCCACGCTTCGTCTTCACGTGGCCGAACCACCGGATAGCGGTCATGGGCCCCAAGCAGTTGGCCGGGGTTCTGACCATCGTCGCCAAGCAGAAGGCGGGCGACGCCTTCGACGAGGAGGCCTTCGCCCCGATCCGCGACGCCTTCGAGAAGCAGGTCGAGGACCAGTCGACGGCGCTGTTCGCCACTGGCCGGCTCTGGGACGACGGGATCATCGACCCCCGCGACACACGCACGGTACTGGGACTGGCGCTCTCAGCCGCCCACTCCGCCCCGGTCCAGGGCACGTCCGCGTTCGGCATCTGGCGGATGTAGCCACGAGCTGTTTCGGATTGCTCGGGGCACACGTGGGGTTGCCCCCTCGCCTGTCGGAGCCGGCCTGGCGGGGCACTGGGCGCGGGGTTTTGAGAAGAAGTTGCACCGACACGCCGGGGCGTCCGGCGAACTTCTTCACAAAACGGCTCCCGCGGCTGCTACTCCTGCGGCCAGTCGGCCATCGTGTCCAGGTACATCTGGCGGACCCCGGCGATGTGCTTGTCGAGGTCCTCACGCGTCCAGTCTTCGGTGGGGACAGGCGGCAGCACCGCGACGTCCACCGTGCCCGGATGGATGACCATCGAGTGTGCCGCCATGATCTCGCCGCAGTTGCGCATCACGATCGGCACCACCGGGACCCCGGCCTGCATCGCCATGTGGAACGGGCCCTTCTTGAAGGGCAACAAGCGCGGTGTCGGGGATCGCGTACCTTCCGGCGCGATCGCGATCGACTTGCCGCGCCGCAGGGACTCCACAGCGGGTTCGAGGCCCTTACGCGCTTCGGTGCTGTTGCTGCGGTCGATGTAGGCGACGTCGCCGAGATATCCGATGGGACCGAAGAACGGATCGTTCTTCAGCGACTTCTTGGCGACACCGGTGAAATCCTTGCGCAGCAGTGCCGCGAGCACGAAGACGTCGAGTTGGCTCTGGTGGTTGAACAGGAACACCGCCGGCCGTACGGCCCAGATGTTCTCCTCCCCGACCACGTGGAGCCGGACGCCGGCGGCGGCCAGCGCCAGGTCGGACCCCGCGCTGGCGGCGATGTTGGCCCCCAGGGAACGGCTGCGGTTCACGATGGCCAGCCCCGCCGCTGCCGCGACGCTGCCCGCGAAGACACCCATCGCGGCGGCGCTGCGCCCCAGGTCGATGATCGACGTCGATGGGGGGCTCTTCAACTGATGGCTGGGCCAGAGGCGTTCCCGGGCGATGTTGTGCAACTCGTCGTCCGGGTTGAGGGCGACCGGATGCCCGACCAGTTCCAGGAACGGGAGGTCCTCCTCGCCGTTGGAGTAGCCGAAGGACTCTGCGAGGTCGATCCCGTACTCGTCGGCGAACTCGATCACCGCATCGGCCTTGCCCTGCCCCCACCGGATGTCGGTGGCCAGTTCCCCGGTGATGATGCCGTCGTCGTCGACCTCCATCTCGGTGCAGATGATGTGATCGATACCGAGGTCGTCGGCGGTGGCTTGGATCTGCCCACGGGTGGCCGAGGAGGCGATGACCACCGTATGGCCCTTGCGCAGGTGGGCGTCGATCAGCAGGCGCGCCTCGGCGTAGATCATCCCGGCGATCTTCTTGCTGAACACGTTGCGGGCCCAGGCGTCCATCTCCTCGGCCTCCCGGCCGGCCTGACCCTGGACCCCGACCCGCATCATCTCGGACACGTCGTGTCCGCGACGTTCCACATTGATGCCCTCAGCGACCGTCTTCACCACTTCGCCCACGGAGATCTCCCCCCGGCGCAGGCGGTACTTGAAGAAGGCTGCGGCGGAGTACCCGGCGATCAGGGTTCCGTCGAAGTCGAAGAACGCGGCGACCTCGGGGCCGGCGGGGGAGTTCTCGATCTGCTCGATCAGCCACTCGATATCAGCCATTGGAACCTCCAGGGGTCACTATCGCGCGCTCGATGAGGACCGGTTGCCCGCTCTTCTGAGCGATCCGGCGCAGGTCATCGACTCGGCGGACCGCGAGCCGCAACTCGTCGGCGAACGCTTGGCGGCGCGCTGCCAGGTCGGGCTCGCCGGCGTCGAGCAGGCCCTGGTTCTTCGCCAGTTGGAAGGCGTTCACGAAGTAGTCCTTCGAGATCGACTCGGGAGTGTGCAGAGTCTTCTGCAGCCAGCGCTGCCGTGCCAGGCTCAGACACGTGGCGACCAGTTCCTTCTGGTCGACGGCCTGGTCACCCGCGGCGACAAGTTCATCGGCGAGGACGCTGTACGCCTCCAGGAACGGTCCGATCACCCGATGAGCCAGCACCAGTTTCAGCTGACTGGCCGCCTCCAGGACACCCTCGGTCGTGAAGGTGTCGTCCTCCCAGCCCGGGTACAGCAGCGACGACTCCTCGGCGATCTGCTCGGCGAACTCGCGTGTCGTCGGGAAGAAGAATTCGAACTTGAGCAGGTCCTTGAGCCGGCGCGCGTTTTCCCACGTGGCGAGTTTGATGTCGTCGGCCCGGTCCTCCGCGGCCTGCATCACGGCCAGTTCGGTGATGGCGCGGTTGATGAAGAAGTGGATCACGGTGTTGCGGTAGTACGCGGCTTCGTGCTGGTGGTCCAGCGCCACGTAGAACACCCGCTCGGTGGGACCGTCGTACTGCACGACGACTCCCTCCTGCACGAGGTTGCGCAGGGTGTCGCGCAGCGGGCCGTAGTCGTCGAGGTTCACCTGTTCGGTCAGCGGCAGGTTTCGGATCCGGATGTAGTCCAACAGCGGCTGCAGGATGCTCCGGCCCTCATCCACGGTGATCGCCCGGTCGCCGTTGTCCAGCAACGCGAAGGTGAGCATCGCGCTCGGGGTCACGGGCGTCACCGCGTTGATCCGGTTGCACACCTCGAAGGCCACCTTCGGTACAGCCAGCCGCGGGCGTGGCCGGCCCTCATCGTCCTCGGTCAGGTCCAGGGCGTCTCGCAGCGACAGCGGTTCACCAAAACGCAACGTGGCGCGGCCGAGGCGCCGGGACTGTGAACGCGCGAACTTGTAGAGCCACTTCAGGCTCTCCGGCGACTTCGTGCCGCCCATCTCCTCCGCCGAGATGGCACTCACCTCGTGCTGCTGGTCGTAGATGATCGACGTCGGCACGATCTTCACGTCGTTCTCCGGGTCGCCGGCGAAGGCGTCCACGACGTAGCTGAGGATCCCGTAGCGCGGGGGTCGCAGTTTGCCGGTGCGGGTGCGACCACCCTCGATGTACCACTCGAGGTTCTGTTTGCCCCGCATCAGGTGGGCCAGGTAGGTCTTGAGCACCGCACGGTAGAGGTGGTCGTCGCGGAACGCCCGCCGGATGAACACGATGCCGTTGCGCCTGCCGATCTCGGACATCGGCCAGAGCGCCAGGTTGGCTCCCCCCAGGGTGTGGTTGGGCGGGAAGCCGTGCTGCTCCAGCGCCCAGCGCAACGTCATCGGGTCCAGGTAGGACCGGTGGTTGGGCAGGAAGATAAGACCGGAGGTCCGGTTGAGTTCGCGCAGCGCCTCGACCTCGTCGGGGATGTAGTCGACCTTGTACGCCCTCGACAGCCACTTCGCGAACCTGTCCCAGGCGGACACCGTCATTCCGCCGGGTTTGACCGCCATCTCCTTGAGATCGGCGCGAGCTTCCGCTGCCATTTCGATCACGGGACGCCCGGTCTCCTCGGACAGGGTCGCCAGCGTGCGAAGGAAGTCCGGTGTCTCGAGTATGTGCTCCACGGTGCGACGCTAGCCGCGGCGACGTGGTGTTCGCCAGTGGTGGCCCAATCCTGGGGTCCTGGCTACAGCACGATCGAGGCGATCGCGATCGCGTGGCACGACGCGGCGACGATCGTCAGGGCGTGGAACACCTCGTGGTAGCCGAAGACGTCGGGTACCGGATCCGGCTTGCGCGTGGCGAACACCAGGGCACCGAGCGTGTAGATGACGCCGCCGGCGAACAGCAGCACATTGGCGTAGGTCGGTGCCGAACGGGCCAAGTCCGGTAGTACGGTGATCGCCACCCAGCCGAGCCCTATGTAGAGGGGCACGAACATCCACCGGGGGGCGGAGTGCCACGTCAGGCGGGTGACCACGCCGCCGAGCGCACCGGCCCACACCACGGTCAGGACGAGCCAGGACTTCGACCCCTCGAGCAGCAGAAGTGCGATCGGGGTGTAACTGCCCGCGATGAAGACGAAGATCATGGAGTGGTCGACCCGCTGTAGCCAGGCTTTGACCGATGGCCGCCAGGCACCGCGGTGGTAGGTGGCGCTCACCGCGAACAAGCCCGTGGCGGTGAGCGCCCAGACCCCGGTACCCACCCGAGCCCGCAGGTCATTTGCCAAGATCAGCAGGATCACGCCAAGGGCCACCGCCACCGGCGTCGCCCACGTGTGCAGCACACCGCGCAGGCGCGGCTTGAGGACCTCGGCCGCTGTCACGCTCACCACGCCAGAGTACGTGGTGGACGGCCTTGGTGCTGTCCGACCGCAGGGGTCGGCGGCGTGCGCGAATCCCGTCGGCGCCTTGGAATGCGCACGACGTTGGAGTTTGTGCACGGCGTTGGAGAAACCACGCGTGTGTTCTCCACTCTGGTGCACAACCTCCAACCTCGGCGTGGTCGCGTCCACAGACTCAACGTCGGCGGCACTCTGGTGCACAACCTCCAACGTCGGCGGCAGGGAGGGGTCGGCGGGGCAGCGACGGGGCAGGAAGGGGGCGCCGAATCCCGTGCGCGCCTTGACCGTGAGCGAACTTGACACTAGCGTCAAGTTCGTGAAGATCCTGGTCGCCAACCGTGGAGAGATCGCCTGCCGGGTGTTCCGGACAGCCGAACGCATGGGCCACCGCAGCGTGGCAGTGTTCACGCCAGCCGACCGCGGGGCCCTGCACACCCGCACGGCCGACGTGGCGGTCGCGATCGAGTCGTACTTGAACACCGCCGACATCCTGGAAGCCGCGCGCCGCGTGGGGGCGGACGCGATCCACCCGGGCTACGGCTTCCTTTCGGAGAATCCCGACTTCGCGCAGGCTGTGACCGACGCGGGCCTGACCTGGATCGGACCCACTCCGGATTCCATCCGCGCCATGGCGCTGAAAGTCGAGGCGAAGGCGCTGGCCGAGGAGGCCGGGGTTCCGATGCTGACCAGCGGCACGGACAAGTTCCCGGTGCTGGTCAAGGCGTCGGCCGGCGGTGGGGGCAAGGGGATGCGGCGGGTCGACGATCCTGCCGACCTCGACGAGGCTGTTGCCGCCGCCAAGCGCGAGGCCGCCAGCGCCTTCGGCGACGACACGGTCTTCATCGAGCGCTATCTGGAGAGCGCCCGTCACGTGGAGGTCCAGGTTTTCGGTGACACGCACGGCAATGTGGTGCACCTGTTCGAGCGGGAGTGCTCGATCCAGCGGCGCCACCAGAAGGTCGTGGAGGAATCACCGTCCCCCGGCGTCACGGCGGGACTGCGTGACCAGATGACGGCCGCCGCGGTCAGCCTCGCCGCGCAGATCGGCTACGTCGGCGCGGGAACGGTCGAGTTCATGGTGGCAGGGGAGGAGTTCTTCTTCCTGGAGATGAACACCCGCCTGCAGGTCGAGCATCCCGTGACGGAGGCGATCACCGGCCTGGACCTCGTGGAGTGGCAGATCCGGGTGGCCCAGGGAGAACCCCTGCCCCTCGGCCAGGACCAGATCACCACCGACGGCCACGCGATCGAGGTGCGCCTGTATGCCGAGGACCCGGCCAACGGCTACCTGCCGAACACCGGGACTCTGCGCGTCTTCGACGTCGCGGCTGAGCCGGACATCCGGGTGGACACCGGGTTCGTGGCCGGTGACGAGGTGACCGCGAACTACGATCCGATGCTGGCCAAAGTCATCGTCCACGCTCCGACGCGGGAGAGTGCGGCGCACGAGCTCTCCGGCTACCTGCAGCGTGCCGGTGTGGAAGGGGTGGTGACCAACAAGGACTCGCTTGGCCGCGATCCTGACCGACCCGGACTTCCTGGCCGGCGCCACGACCACCGACTACCTCGATCATCATCCGGACGTGCTGGACCCGGCCGTCGACCTGTTGCGACCCGCGCTCGCGATCCTCGCCGCGCGCGATGTGGACCCTCCAGCAGCTCCGGCTGGCTGGCGCAACGTCGCCGGGGTCCCCGAATGGCTGCAGATGCGGGTCGCCGGTCGTCCGGTCACCTTGCGGTGGCAGCGCGATCACGACGCGCTGCAGGTGGAGACCGTCGACGGCGATCCGCTGCTCGGACAGGCGACGCCCGTCGGGCACGGTCCGGCTGACGCGCGACCCGATCAGCGTGGAGATCGACGGTGTCATGACCCCCGCCACAGTCACCGGTGAGGACTTCGGCACGGTCCAGGTCGACGGCAGGACGTTGGCCTTCGAGGTCCTTCCGCGCTTCGACGTCAACGCCCACAGCGCCGATGCCGCCGGCCCTACGACACCGGTGCCGGGCACCGTGACCGACGTCCGGGTGGCGGAGGGCGACGAGGTCACCGCCGGTCAGGTCCTCGTGGTCCTGGAGGCGATGAAGATGGAGCACACGATCACCGCGGACACCAACGGAATCGTGTCGGCTGTGCATGTGAGGACCGGCCAGTCGGTCGACGCGCACCAGGTGGTCGTAACCGTGGAGGAACTGGCATGAGACGTCCGGTACGTATTGCGAACTGTTCCGGGTTCTTCGGGGATCGGCTCGCGGCCGCCCAGGAGATGGTGGACGGCGGCCCGATCGACGTGCTGACCGGCGACTGGCTGGCTGAACTCACGATGTTGCTGCTGGCCCGGCAGAAGATGAAGCACGGGACCGGCTATGCCCGCACGTTCCACCAGCAGATGGAGCAGGTCCTTCCCACCTGCCTGGAGAAGGGGATCAAGGTCGTCAGCAATGCCGGAGGCCTGGACCCGATCGCCAGCGCCCAGGCCATCCGCGACATGGCGGCTGAGAAGGGTCTGGACGTCCGGGTGGCCTCGGTCAGCGGAGACGACCTGCTGCCACGCTTCACGCAGGTGGGGGGCGAGTGGACCAACCTCGACACCGGCGAACCGTTTGCCGGCCATCCCTTGAGCGCCAATGCGTACCTCGGTGCCCGTGGGATCGTGGCCGCGTTGCAGGCGGGTGCCGATGTGGTCGTGACCGGACGTGTGACGGACGCGGCGCTCGTGATCGGTCCGGCCGCCTGGTGGCACGGGTGGAACCTGGACAGCGCCGAGGACCTCGACGCACTGGCCGGCTCCCTGGTCGCGGGCCACGTGATCGAATGCGGCGCCCAGGCCACGGGGGGGAACTACGCCTTCTTCCGCGAGGTCCCGGGGCTGGAGCACGTGGGGTTCCCGATCGCCGAGGTGGCCGCCGACGGGACCAGCGTGATCACCAAGCACCCCGACACCGGCGGGCTGGTCTCGCCGGGAACCGTCACCGCCCAGTTGCTCTACGAGGTGGGCGATGAGCACTACCTGAACCCCGACGTCACCGCCCGGTTCGACACCATCGAGATCGACCAGGTCGGCAGGGACCGTGTCAGGCTCAGCGGGGTCCGCGCGGAGAGCGCCCCGGACACCCTGAAGGTCGCGATCAACTACCTGGGCGGGTTCCGCAACACGATGACCTTGGTCCTGACCGGGGCGGAGACCGCGGAGAAGGCCGACATCGCGATCCGCACCATCTGTGGTGTGGGCCTGGCCGAGGCGAAGGTGCTCGCGCCAGAGGAACTCGGGGCGCGCAGCCGCCTCGGTGTGCGGGAACTCAGCGTGTCGTACAGCCCTCCCGCCAGTGATGACCCGCGTGATGTCATCGCCGCGCAAGGGCGACTGGTCCTGACCGCCAAGGACGACGACCCGAAGAAGGTCGGAAAGGCATTCACCCGTCCGGCCGTGGAGGCGGCGCTGGCCTCCTACCCGGGGATGTTCCCGACCGCCCCACCGACCGAGGGCACCCCGTACGGGGTCTACTGGCCCTCGACGGTGGCCATAGATGACGTCCCGGTCGTGGTGCAGATGGACGGCGAGACCATCGCCGAGGTGGCCGGGGGCAGACCAGTGGAGGCCGATCCCATCGCCAAGGCTGATCTGCCGTCCCCGCCGCAGGAGTCGATCATCGCCGGCCCGTTCGCGCACCGCCGTCTCGGGACCTTCGTCGGAGCGCGCAGCGGTGACAAGGGCGGCAACGCCAACGTCGGCTTCTGGGTGCGGCACCCGGCGGAGGACGCGGCGGTGGCGCTGGCGTGGATGGAGGCCGATGCGCTGACCGCGCCGGCGGTCGACGCCCGCCACGACACCGAGACTGTGTGGGAGGCCGACACGGATCTTGACGTCGACACCGAAGCCGTCGCGCTCGCGGACGACCGCTACGAGTGGCTGTGTGACTTCCTCACCCGGGAGCGGATCGCCGAACTGCTGCCCGAAGCGGCCACCTTGCCGGTCGAGATCCACTACTTCCCGCCCCTGCGCGCCATCAACGTCGTCATCAAGGGCCTGCTCGGCAGGGGGGTGTCGGAGACCACGCGCAGCGACCCGCAGGCGAAGGGTCTTGCGGAGCAGTTGCGCTCCGTCTGGGTCGACGTGCCGGAGCAGTTGTTGTGACACCGCGGACCGAACGCGGACGGCGGACCCGCTCAGCGCTGCTGGAGGCGGCGCGGGCGGCGTTCGAGCAGCGGGGGTACGACGACTGCCGTATGAACGACATCGCGGATGCGGCCGGGGTGTCCCACGGCACCGTGTACACGTACTTCGAGTCCAAGGAGGAGATCCTCGGGCAGGTCATCGACGAACTGCTCGTCGATCTGCAAGACGATCTGCGCACGGCCACCAAAGACCCGATGGGCCGCATCGAGGAGGCCAACCGCCGCTACCTGCGGGCCTACCGGGACAACTCGCGTCTGCTCAGGGTGATCGAGCAGGCCTCGGTGACGAACCCCGGACTCGGCAACCGCCTCGACGAGTTCCGCAGCCACTATCACGCACGCGTGACCACGGCCCTGCGGCGACTGCAGGAACAAGGACGGGTGACCGCCGAACTGCCTCCCGACGTCGCCGCCACCGCGCTGTGCGCGATGGTCGAGGGTTTCTCCCGCTACTGGCCCGGACCGCTGACCGACGACATCAACGCAACGCTGACCAGCCTCTGGGTGAACGCCCTGGGCCTACGAGAAGAGGTGGCATGAATCTGACCGACGAGCACGAGCAGTTCCGCAAGGCGGTTCGGCAGGTCGTGGAGAACGACATCAATCCCCATGTCGACGAGTGGGAGGATGCCGGCATCTTCCCAGCGCGCGAGGTGTTCACCAAACTCGCGGGGATCGGTGCGCTGGGCCTGGAGTACGACACCGATTTCGGCGGGCAGGGGGCCGACCACAGTTACACCCTCGTGCTCGGAGAGGAGCTCGGCCGCATCGACTGCGCGGGCGTCCCCATGGCGATCGCCGTGCAGGTCGGCATGGCCACCCCGGCACTGGCCAGATTCGGCACCGACGAACTCAAGAAGGCGTATCTGGAGCCGGCGATGCGCGGCGAGATGGTCGCTGCCATCGGCGTGAGCGAACCGGATGCGGGCTCCGACGTGGCAGGTATCCGGACCAAGGCCGTCCGGGACGGCGATGACTGGGTGATCACCGGGCGCAAGATGTGGATCACCAACGGCACCCAGGCGGACTGGATCTGTCTGCTGGCACGAACGTCCGATGAGGGCGGGTACGCGGGCATGTCACAGATCCTGGTGCCCACAGCCACGCCAGGTTTCAGCGTCGGGCGCAAGATCGAGAAAATGGGCAACTGGTCCAGCGACACCGCTGAGTTGGTGTTCGACGAGGTCAGGGTGCCGGTGAGCAACACGATCGGCGAGGTCGGCCGAGGTTTCCAGCAGCAGATGGCCCAGTTCCAGGACGAGCGCCTGATCGGCGCCTACATGGCCGTCGCGAGTATGCGCAAGGCACTGGACAAGACCAAGGACTATCTGCAGCAGCGCAATGCGTTCGGCAAACCCCTTCTGGCCAACCAGTACCTGCAGTACCGGCTGGCGGAACTGTACGCCGACGTGGACGTGCTGGAGGCCTTCTGCAGGACGTGTGCCCAGACCTACCTCGACGGTGGCGATGTCACCCGGATGGCGACGGTGGCCAAACTCAAGGCCGGGCGGGTACAACGTGAGGTCGCCGATGCCTGTGTGCAGTTCCACGGCGGTATGGGATACGCCGAGGAGATGTGGCCCGCCCGGTACTTCCGTGACACCCGTCTGACGTCGATCGGCGGCGGCGCGGACGAGGTCATGCTGCGGGTCATCGCCCTGCTGGAAGGGATGGGCAAGAAGTGAGGTACGAGGTCGCCGACGGGGTGGCGACGCTTACCCTCGACAAGCCGGATGCCCGCAACGTCCTGGACGTCGACACCATGGCGGCTCTCTCGGACGGGTTCGCCCGCGCCGGCGAGGATCCTGCGGTGCGGGTGGTCGTGCTCGCCGCCGAAGGCCGGGCATTCTGCGCAGGGGCGGACCTCAGGGGTGCGTCGTCGGCCGACGAGAAGTCGTTCACCGCTGACGGGCCCGGCGCCCTCGTGGCGGTTCTGGAGGGCATCCTCGATTGCCCCAAACCCACCATCGCGCGGGTCCAGGGCCACGTCGCTGGTGGCGGCAACGGCTTGGTGGCCGCCTGCGACTTCGCGGTCGCGGCCGAGGACGTGCATTTCGCGTTCTCCGAGGTCCGGGTGGGTGTTGCGCCGGCGGTCATCAGTGTCGTGTGCCTGGAAAGGATGCACCGGCGCGACGGGATCGAACTGCTGCTGCTCGGCGAACGTGTGCCCGCTGGCAGGGTTGTCGAGGCCGGACTGATCAACAAGGCCGTACCCGCCGACCAGCTCGACACCGCCGTGTCCGGCTATGTCGACTCGCTGCGCAAGGGGGGACCGCAAGCGCTGACCGCGACGAAGACATTGTTGCGCCGGGTACCGGGAACGCCGCGCGCGGAAGCCTTCGGCTGGACCGCCGAGATGTCGGCGAGGCTGTTCAACAGCGATGAGGCCAGGGCCGGCATGACGGCCTTTCTCAGCAAGCAACCGGCGCCGTGGGTGGAGCAGGACTGATTCCGACGCGGTCTGCTGTACCCGGTGGACCGGCGCGGTGGCGCCCGGCAGACTGACGCCATGACCGACCTGCAGGCGCGGATCGCCGCCGACATGTCCCGCACCCGCGCAGAACTCGAGGAACTGGTCCGCATCCCGGGGTGTGCGTTCCCGGGCTTCCCCGACGCGCAGATCGAGCGCGCCTGCGAGGCGGTGGTCGGCATCCTGAAGTCCGCCGGGTACGCAACCGTCACCAGGATCGAGATCGAGGGCGGGAAGCCGGCCGTGCTCGCCGAGACTCCCGGCCCGGAGGGTTCGCCGACCGTTCTGCTCTATGCCCACTACGACGTGCAGCCGGCAGGTGATGAGTCGTTGTGGGACTCCCCTCCGTTCGAACCCACCGAACGTGACGGTCGGCTGTACGGGCGGGGTGCCGCGGACGACAAGTCCGGGGTGGTGATCCATGCTGCGGTCATGCGGGCCTTCGAGGGCCGCCCCCCATGCACCGTGCGGGTCATCGTGGAGGGCGAGGAGGAGTGGGGCGGTCCCTTCGAGGAGTACCCGCGCACCCACCCGGAGGTGTTCGCGGCCGACGCGATCGTGGTGGCCGACGTGGGCAACGCCCGGATCGGCGAGCCGACCTTCACGACCGCCCTGCGGGGAATGGCCGCGGCCACCGTTCATTGCCGCACGTTGAGGGGCGCGGTTCACTCGGGCGTGTTCGGCGGCCCCGCACCCGACGCGCTCATGGCACTCATCGGTCTGCTTGCGACGCTGCGGGACAGCTATGGGGAGACTGCCATCGAGGGCATCCCAGGATTCGAATGGGACGGTGCGCAGGTCGACGAGCAGGAATTCCGGGAACTGGCCGGAGTGGAACCAGGACAGCCCTTGGTGGGACAGGGCACGGTGGCCTCGCGGTTGTTCAGCAAGCCGGTCGTCAACGTGATCGGCCTCGATGCCCCGCCGACCGAGGGGGCGATCAATGCAGTGATCCCGGAGGCCACGGCCCGGGTGTCGCTGAGAGTCCCGCCGGGCCAGGATGCCCTCGCCGCGAGCGACGCCTTGGTTCGGCATCTACAGAGCCGTGCGCCGTGGGGTGTGTCGGTATCGGTGACACCCGAGGCCGCCGGCCAAGGGATTCGGGTGGACACAGCAGGTCCGGCCTATACGGCTGCCCGCGCTGCTCTACGGCAGGCGTATGGCAAGCCGACGCAGGAGATCGGAGAGGGCGGGTCGATCCCGCTCATCGACTCCCTGCGCGCCGCCGTGCCCGCAGCGGAGATCCTGCTGTTCGGCGCCCAGGATCCGATGGCACGCATCCATGCGCCCAACGAGAGTGTGGACCTGGCGGAGTTGGAGCGAGCGGTTCTCGCGCAGGCGCTGTTCTTGAGGGACTTCGGACTATCGAAACGGCCGTGATCATCCGATACTGGTGGTATGAGCGCGACACAGACAGCACGGCCCGACGATCTCGCACCTGTCGGCACCGGCCTCCGCAAGGCCGTGGGGCTGGTTGGTGGCGACCGCGGGCGGTGTGGGGATCGTGTCCGGCTCCATCACCGTCGTCGACAAGATCGCGCTGCTCAAGGACCCGACGGCGGGATCCTTCTGCGACATCAGTTCCACGGTCGGGTGTTCCCCGGTCCTGCTCGCCTGGCAGTCCAGCGTCCTCGGCCCGCCGAACGCGTTGCTGGGCGTGATCATGTTCGCCGTCCTGGCCACGGCCGGTGCGGTGGTGGGCACCGGTGGACGTATGGTGGCCGGGTTCCACAACGCGATGCTGGGCCTCTCGGTCTTCTTCGCGCTGTTCCTGACCTGGTACATGTACGAGGTCGCCTACTCGATCGGCTCGCTGTGCCCGTTCTGCACGGTGTGTGCTGCGGCGGTGCTGACGACCACCGTCGGGACGAACCGGTTGGCGGCCGCGCACGGCTCCGGGGCGATCCAGCGTGGCGCGGCCGCCCTGGCCGCCGGGAAGTGGGATGTTCTCATCGCGCTCGGCTGGGGCGCGGTCATCGCGGCGATGTTGTTCGCGGGCATCTGGCTGTGAATGTTTGCCGGACGCGGCCACGGGGGATGATCCAGGAGTGAGCCGCCGCGTCCTCGTCCTCGTCCTCTCCGCCGTGATCGCGCTGGTCGGAGGGTTCGCCATGTACAGCTACATGTTCTCGGCGACGACGTCCTACGCGAACTACAGCGCCCCCGCGTTCGAGGAGGGTGCCACCGATGAGCAACGCATCTTCCAACTGCAGAGCGACCTGGGCAACGCAGCCGCCGAGATGGCCCAACTGCAGGACATGGCCAAGAAGTTGCAGTTCGGGAAGATGAAGGCGATGGGCCAACACCTCCAGGAGGTGGCTGCCGAACTCGAACCCCGCATCGACCAGATCGAGGATCCGGAGGCCAAGGCGATGCTCGCACGGGGCATCGAGGGCCTGCGCACCGTTGGTGAGGGTTCGGAGGAACTGGATCGGGACAAGTCCATGCAGGGCGTCAATGACGTGCTCGGGGCTTTCGATCAGTTGAACAACCGCTGAGAGCCTCAGGCCGATCGGCGGTGTCCCCCGATCTTGTCGAGGAGTTCCCGCATGGCGGCCTGCGGATCGGCGTAGATGTCCTCCACGAACGGGCGATGGAAGTCGTGCCCTGCTGCCCGCAGATCGTCCTCGCGCTGCTTCTCGTCGATCAGCACTCTCGGACCGCCCTCCTTGTACTTCCGGAAGCCGTCGATCTCGATGATCAGGGAGTCGAGCATCAGGTCCGCGAAGAACCACTTCCCCGAGTACCCCAGCACCGGAACGCCGCACCGCGGCTCGGGCAGCCCCGCGAGCAGCATGTGACCGCGGTAGAAGGACTCCGCGGGTGACTCGGCGGCGGGGTCGGCCATGGACAGGGCCGGCAGGGACACCATCTCCGTGAGTTGCCGCCGGACCTCCACCCGCACACGCTCCGAGGCCAAGGCGAATCGGTCCGTCGTGCCGGCCAATCGCCGGGCCACGGCATCGGTGACCATGAGCGCCTGAGGCAGCGGGAGATCCGCGGCGATCTGCCGCGCAGTGTCGGCAAGGTCGGTCACAGGTCCCCACACCGAGGGGATGGGCACGTCGGTCGACCGGCGGATCCCGCGGTGAGGTTGGCTCCTCGGGCCGCCCAGTGTGACCGGAATCCGGCTCCACCGGCGGAAGTGGGGATTGGGGAGGTCGTGGATCGCCAGGGCCGAGGCCGCGAGCGCGAAGTGGTCGGTCTTGCGCAGCGTTGCGGCGCACGTTCGCTGGCACATCCTCAGACGGTCGTCGTCGGGGACGGCGACGGCGTAGACCCCGTAAGCCAGCGGATGAAGCTGCTTGTGCCTGATCAGTTCGCGCCATTGCCACTCGGTGACCCCCGAGGCCAGTGCTTCCTGTCGGCTGATCGGCAAGTAGCCGCGGTCAGAGATTGACGAGATCACCCGGACACTCTTCACCGGCCACGACCGCTGTGGTGGTGCCCGGCGGGATCTGTGGATGACCCGGCCTCCAACTTCCCGCGCTAGGCAGAACCACGCTTCGGGTTTGTACGCGGAGTTGGAGGTATCGCGCGGGGTTATGTGCTGCAATGTCCGCTTCTACGCCTCCAAGTTCGCGCGGCCGGGCGGGGTCGGTGCGGGAAGTTGGAGGCTGGGTGGCGAAGACCGACCGGCCGAAGGGGGCGGGCAGGGCACCCTGCGACACTTGAGCCGTGACCGACGCGCTTGTCGCCCTCGTGATCCTGATCGGGCTACTGGGTACCGTGGTACCGATTCTGCCGGGGGCCCTGCTGGTTGCCGGGGCGATCGCGGTCTGGGCTTTCCTGACCACAGGGACCACAGCCTGGGCGATCGCCCTTGGTGCCTTGGCGATCATCGCTGCGGGGCAGGTCCTGAAGTACCTGGTCCCGGGCAAGCAGTTGAAGGCCAGCGGGGTTCCGACCTGGGTGCTGCTGGCCGGCGCGGTCGCAGCCGTCGTGGGGTTCTTCGTGATCCCGATCGTGGGCCTGGTGGTCGGCTTCATCGGCGGCGTGTTCGTCGCCGAGGCGGTGCGGCTACGAACCTTCACGCAGGCCTGGCCCACGACCAAACAGGCGATGAAGTCGACCGGCTGGTCGGTGCTGATCGAGTTCGGTTCCTGCTTGCTGGCCGCCGCCCTGTGGGCCGCCGGCGCGGTCCTCGTGGTCTAGAGCCTGCGGTCGCGCAGAACCGGGAACTCGGCCCGGACCCTCGCCGGCAGATCCGGATCCAGATCCGCCGACAGCACACCCGCATCGGTCATCTCCTCAACGACCTCACCCCATGGGTCGACGATCAGTGTGCGCCCACCCATCGGCGTGCGGTTGCTGACCCCCGACGAGTTGGCCCCGACGAGCCACATCTGGTTCTCGGTGGCCCGGGCTGCCGCGAGCAGACTCCAACGCGAGATGCGCGCGGTCGGCCATCCGGTCGGGACCAGCACTGCGGTGGCGCCCGCATCAGTCAACGCCCGGAACATCTCCGGGAACCGCAGGTCGTAGCAGGTGGCCAGTCCGGTCAGCCCCAACGGTGTCTCGACGGTGACGACCTGTGTGCCTGCGGACAGTGTCACGGCCTCACCGGTGTCGAAGCCGAACAGGTGGATCTTGCGGTAGGTCGCGAGCACTTCTCCGTCGGGACCGAAGACCACCGACGTGTTGTACAGGTCGTCGCCGTCGCGCTCGAGGAACGACCCCGCGTGCAGCGTGCGCCCCGGTGCGAGGTCCGACATGTGCTGACACCAGGTCTCCAACGGGACCGCATGGTCGATGTTCTCGGCGACCGCGAACGGTCCCACCTCCCACAGTTCGGGCAGCAGGATGAGATCCGCTTCGATGTCGCCGACCAGTTGCCGAACGCGATGCCTGCGGGTGGCGGCGTCCTGTTCGTCGTTGAGGTGCAACTGGACTGCGGCGACGCGGGTCATGTCCCCCAGGCTACTGATCCTGTGCGCGAGTGCTTTCGGACTGCCAGCGCGACGCCATCAGGCCGACGATGAGCGCGACCACGACCACGAGGTACAACTGTCCGATCAGCGCTTCAGTGGTGGCCAGCAACTGCCCGAGGTCGCTGACCGGCAGCGGGTTTCCGTACCCGAGCGTGGTGACGGTCGTGAGGCTGAAGAACATGAACTCCTGGCCAACCGCAGGCCGACCGAAGAAGGGGGTCTTCGACAGCCCGTCCACGGCGAGGAAGACGTAGTAGAAGGCCAGAGGGATCATCAGGTAGGCGGTGATGGCCCCTAGCAGGGTCGACGCGGTGATCCTGCGGTGTCCGGCAAGGCGGTGGATGACGACGTAGAAGGTGATCAAGGAAAGCAGGACAGGGCCCACGGGGATCGTCGTCACACGCACGGATGTGGAGGCCCCCGTGGTCAGGTACTCCAGGATCGGCGGGATGTGCACCGCCAGCGCCAGGGCGATCAGAATCCAGAGGAGCTGGCGCCAGCGGCGTGCGACTCCCGAGGCCTCCATAGCCAGCACCATCATGGCCGAACTGACCGACACCGCCACGAGGTTGGCCAGTTCCTGCCCGATGCCGGCGAAGGACTCTTCGATGTTGACCAGCGACTGCGCGGCAATCGTCCCGTACGTCAGGATGAGCAGCCACCCGAACTTGTCGAGCGAGCGCGACTCCGGCGCCGGGTCGAAGAACCTGCTGTGGGGTGGCGGCTTGGATGTCGTGCTCACCATCACATGCTGGCAGGGCGACCGGGGTCGACGCCTCTAGAGTTGACAGTCATGAACCCTCTGGTCGCCGCCTGGCAGGATGCCATCGACTCGTTCGCCCGCACGGTGGCGCAGGTACCGGACGAGGCCTTCGCGCAGGATTCACTGCTGCCGGGCTGGACCATCGGCGACATCGTCGCCCACGTCGCGGCCCTCGAGGTGGAACTCAGCGGCGTGCCCATGCCGGACCACGAGCCCGATTGGGACGCGCTGCCGCACGCTGACGACCTGTTCTCCCGATACACCGAGATCGGGGTCGACTACCGCAGAGGATGGGCGCCGCAGCAGGTGCGCGAGGAGCTGGCGGCCGTCACCGTGACCCGCTCCGAGCAATTGCATCAGGGGCCGCAGGACTCGGACACACGGGTCCCCGGTGTCGCGGGAATCGAGCGCAGCCTCGGGCGCGTGCTGCGGATGCGAACGTTCGACATCTTCCTGCACGAACTCGATGTCCGTGATTCCCTGGGTATGCCGGACCCGGCCCTCGGTCAGGCGGCCGAGGTGACCGCCGGTCTGATG
The DNA here is from genome assembly GCA_963769435.1 of uncultured Actinomycetota bacterium. Classification (GTDB taxonomy): domain Bacteria; phylum Actinomycetota; class Actinomycetes; order S36-B12; family UBA10799; genus JADKAV01. The sequence goes on along the minus strand of CAVYLN010000002.1, from coordinate 1,559,128 downwards.
GCCGATGGTCTGGGCTACGTGTGGGTCAAGAAGGCGGGGGCGAGCACCGGAGATGTCCTGCACTTCGTCGTGCCGGACTGGATCGATGCCTGGGTCGGCGTGGGTGACGACGGCCGGGGCCGCGCGGTGGAGCCCGGGGTGGCGACGGTGACCGTGACGGTCGCGCCCATGAACTACTTGCGTCTGGCCTCAGGTCGGCGGGGAGACCCCGATTCCGCCACCGTGGATCCGGATGGCGACCTGGGAAGGGCAGTCGTGGCTGGATTGAACGTCGCCCCCTGAGCGGGCACCTACCCCCGCAGCGCAGGTCTGTGTTCCAGGTGACTGAATCCGTTGTACGCGAGATTGACCAGGTGGGCCACGACCTCGTCCTTGTCGGGCTTGCGGACGTCCAGCCACCACTGGCCGGTCAGTGCGACCATCCCGACGAGCATCTGGGAGTACATCGGCGCCAGTTTCGGACTGTATCCACGGGCCCTGAACTGCTGGCCGAGCAGATGTTCGACGTGTCCGGCCACCTCCACGATCAGGCTCGCGAAGTTGCCGCTCGGCACCGGGGAGTCGCGCACGAGGATTCGGAAGCCGTCGGTGTCGCCCTCGATGTAGTCGAACAGGGCCATGCCCGCCTGCTCGAGGAGTTGTCGAGGGTGCTCACCGGTCAGTGAGTCGGTGATCCGTTTGAGCAGGGCCTGCATCTCCCGGTCCACGACAACCGCGTACAGGCCCTCCTTGCCGCCGAAGTGTTCGTAGACGACCGGCTTCGAGACCTCGGCCGCGGCGGCGATCTCCTCGACGGTGACCGCCTCGTAGCCGCGCTTCGCGAACAGTGACTTGCCTACGCTGAGCAACTGCTCGCGCCGTTGCTGGGCAGTCATTCGGATGCGGGCCACAGTGCCCATTGTGCCGAGTCCGGGACGTGCGTGCGCGTCAGGTCACCAGCGTCCCGCGCAGAACCGTCACTGTGGAGTGGGTGGGGTCCCCGTCCAGCGGCTCGTCAGAGATGTCGACGGCGTTGAAACTCTGCAGGTCGACACCGTCGGGCACGGGGAACGTAGCCTGCTTCTCGCCGGGGGCGATGCTGCCCAGGGCGATCAGGCCGGAGTTCTCCTCGTCCAGCAGCCAGACCTCGTAGAAACCTTCCGGTCCCTGCAGGTCGGTTGCCTTCACCGTGACCGTGTAGCCGTCGTCCGTGCGGTTCAACGTGGCTTCCGCGTCGCCGCCCCGGTCGGGTCCGTCGGGCATGGGTGTCAGTTCTGCGGACGCCACCACCGAGGTGGGAGTGTCTGTGCCGGTGATCGTGGTGACCACCGCACCGCCGAGCAAGGCGCCGGCCGCGGTCGCCGCGACCAGTCCTGCCCAGCGGGGAAATCCTCTGCGTGCCGGCGGGGTGTCGGCCAGAGTTGCTGGCTCAGGGCGTGATGAATGCGGGCAGCGGCGCCGGGGCACGCCGTCCCTGCAAGGGAACGGGCTCGGACTCCAGCTGTGACGAGATGCGGTCCCAGACCTCTGTCGGGGGTTCGACCAGCGAGTCCGGTCCGCCGCCGATGCGCGGCGGTGGTGACCACTTCGCGCAGTTCGTCGGCCTGTTCACGGCACATGCGGCACATCTCGATGTGCTCCTCACACGCCGGGACGTGCTCGCCGAGAGCGACCAGGGCGAGATCTTCTGGTTCACAGTGCTGCAGCATGGGTCACCTCCAATCGGGTGCGCAGTTTCGGCCAGGGACCGTCGGATATGGCTCTTGACCGTTCCCAGCGGCATGTTCAGTTGTTGGGCGATCTGCTGGTGGGTCAGATCGTCGAAGAACGCCAGACGGATGATCTGCCCGGCCGGTTCCCCCAGTTCGTCGATCTCGTCGGCGACGGCGACCTGGTCGCTGATGTCGTGTTGCGGTTCGGATCGTTCTGGTGCGTGGTCCAGGGGTACCTCATCGCGGCGCTTGCGGTGATGGTCCGCCACACGCCGGCGAGTGATCGTGAGCAGCCAGGCGGGGACGTTGCCGGCGTCGGGGTTGAAGTTGTGCCGGCCTCGCCACGCCGAGATGAACACCGCCTGGGTGACGTCCTCAGCGTCGGCCGGTGTGGGCAGGGACCTGAGCGCCACCGTGTACACCAGCCTCGACCACCGCCGGTAAGCCTCCGCCAAAGCGGCCTCGTCTCCTGCAGCGAGTTGTCGTCCGACTTCGGCGACATCCAGCTCAGCCATGAAACGAGTTTCGCATATGGCGGAGGCCCGGCGGGCCGGTGGAGCGAGAACGGACATCAGCACTCCACCGGCCTCAGGTCAGAGGTTGACGGGCAGCAGCACACGGTTGATGCCGTGGGCGATCTGCTTGTTGCCCTTGTTGATGTCGACCTGGACGACCTTCGGGTTCTTCAGGTCGGGGTCCTTGTCCTTCAGTGTGATCGAGCTGTGCCGCGCACCTTGACCTTGATGGTGCCGCCCTGGGCGGTCTCGAGCTTGGCTCCGTTGGCCTTCAGGGCCTTCTTGGCGGTGATCGTGCTGCCCGGCACCACGTGGTACAGCAGCACGGTCTCGACGGTGTCGATCCCGAGGCTGGCGACTGCCTTGAAGGCGGCCTTCTCAGACTTGGGCTTGGAGCCGGTCAGCGCCTTGACCAGCGGGAAGAACGCGCGGTCCTGCGGCACGAAGGCCGTCAGGCGCACGGTGCCGTCGGTCAGCAGACCGACCGGGCTTTCCGGCTTCTCAGCGAGGACCGCCAGCACCGCCTCGGTGACGATGTCGTAGTCCTTGCCGTTCTTGTCGAACTTGTTGCCGTCCACGAGCACACCCGCCAGCGGGTCGTCGCCGGCCTTGGCGGATGCGGGGGCCGCGGCGACCACGCCGAGGCCGAGGGCGGCGGTCGCGGCGACTGCCGTGCCCGCTGTGATGGATCGCTTGATTCCCATGGTTCCTCCTGTTGTTGGTGGGTTACACCTAGGACATCGCAGGAAGAGCGGGTATTTGGATGCAGCGATTTTGAAACGGTTTGAGGTGCACGTCGGCGATCCTTGGCCGATCCGATGATCCAACGGTTCTCGGTCCAGCCTCCAAGTTCGCGCACGCGTGCGCCAAGGCTGCGCGAAGATGGAGGGACGTAACCCCCTATTTCGGGCAAATCAGCTGGCTTCTCCTCCAAGTTCGCGCACAAGGAGGAACCACACTTCCGCAGAGTGCGGGAAGTTGGAGAGTAGGTGGGCGTCAGCCCTGCGACTCGTACTCCACGGTCTCCGCGAGCCCGGTCGCAAGGTCGCGGGCGAACCACCCGAGTTCTTCTTGCGCCTTGTCCGGCTTGCCCAGATAGGACACCCGCGAGGCACGCAAGGATTCCGACCGGTACGTGGAAGGCAGCCTGACCGCCTTCTCCATCACCCCCATGATCCGCGAACTGGCGCCGACCACGGGGTCGGGAAGCACCAGTGGGGCCGGGCCACCGGCGATTTCTGCGACGATGCGCAGCACCTCCACCAGAGTCGTCTGCGGCCCGGCCAGCATGTACGACTCACCTGAACGCCCGCGGTCCATGGCCAGCAGGTGTCCGGTGGCGATGTCGTCGACATGGGCCATGCACATCCGCAGCCCGGCGGGCGCCAGTACGCGACGGCCCCGTGCCCCCTGCCGGATCAACTCACCGATCTGGCTGGTGTCGCCGGGGCCGTAGATGCCCCCGGGCATCACGGTGACGACGTCGAGGCCGTCCGCAGCGTATCGCTGCGCGATCTTGTGCGCCTCCGCCTTCGTGTGGTCGTAGACGCTGACGTGGGTGCCCACGAAGCGGTAGTGCTCGTCGACCGCGACGCCGCGGGTGTCCGAGTTGATGGCCAGCGTGGAGGTGTAGACCACCCGTCCCACTCCCGCCTCCCGTGCGGCGTCCAGCGTGTTCCGGGTGCCCTGGACATTGACCGCCCACCCCTGCTCGGGGGTGTCGCTGCCGAGTTTGTACCAGCCGGCCACGTGGAACAACGCGTCTGCACCGTCGAACGCCGCCACGAGTGAGGATCGGGAGGTCACATCCCCGCGTACCAGTTCGACGCCCATCTCCGACAACTCATGCGCATGCTCCGGCTTGCGGACGAGGGCTACGACGTCGTGGCCCTGCCGGTGAAGCAGACGGACGAGGTGGCTGCCGACGAAACCGGTAGCCCCGGTGAGTGCGTAACGCATGACCCCATGCTGTCAGGTTCGCTCCCGAACCTCGGTGTGTCAGCCGAGCCGGAGCAGCCGTCCGCCGATGGTGGTCAGCAGCAGTTCCCCGGAAGCGGTCTGGCCGAACGACGTGACGCCGTCAGCGCGCCCGATGGTGACCCGGGTGCCGTTCTTGTAGGCCCACAGTGTGCCGGTGACGAAGTCGCCGAAGACGTACCAGCCCCGTAGGCCCGGGAGGTCGGACCCGCGGTAGACGAAACCGCCCGTGACACTCTCCCCGATGTCGTGGCCGTAACTCAGGACCGGTTTGCGGACTTTGCGCCCGGCGCACTCGTCGGCGTTGTAGCGGGTGCGGGCCTCCCAGCAGGACCAGCCGAAGTCGACGCGCGGCCCGCCGATCCGCATCCTGTCCACCTCTTCGAAGGCGTTCTGGCCCACATCGCCGATCCACAACTTGGAGGTCGCCGGGTCGATGCTGAATCTCCATGGGTTGCGCAATCCGGAGGCGATCACCTCGCGGCGAGCGGATTTCGGATTCGACTTCGGGATGCAGTACCGCTTGGCGCAGGTGGGATCTATGCGCAGGATCTTGCCGCGCAGGTCGGTCGGGTCGCCGGCCACCCGGAACGGGTCGCCGCTGCCACCACCGTCACCGGTCGAGATGTAGAGCAGGCCCTTGTGCAGAACCAACTGTCCACCGTTGTGGTTCTCGTAGCGCGGATGCCGGATCCGGATGATCTTGCGCTCGCCCCCACCCTTGGTGAATCGGGAGACCTGAAGGGCGCCCTTCGTGTCGGTGTAGGCGGCGTAGAAGCGCTTCGCGTCGATCCGTGCCATCGACAGAAGGCCTCGCTCGCCGCTGGTGGACACCTTGATCCGGAACCAGGAGCGCTTCTTCCCGGCGGGTGTCACCTTGACGATCCGCCCCCCTTTCTGGGTCACGAAGAGGTTGCCGTTGGGGGCCGCGATCACGCTGGTCGGCTGGTTCAGACCGGTGACGACGGGTGTGAGATCGACCGGGTCCGGTTTGGCGGCCAGGGTGACGGCCAGGAGCATGTCGGCGAGCATGGTGTCAGCGGCCCTCCCGTCAGTCCTGCGGCAGTCGGATGATGACCAGGCGTTCCTCGGTCAGTTCCCGGATCGCCCACGCCGGTCCTTCGCGGGTGTTCCCCGAGTCGCGCAGTCCGCCATAGGGCATGTGGTCGGCGCGCCAGGTGGGAACCTCGTTGATCAGCACCCCACCGAAGTCCAGGGTTCGCGCCGCGCGCATCGCCGCGTTGATGTCGGAGGTGAAGATGGCGGCCTGTAGACCGTAGCGGGTGTCGTTGGCCTCATCGAGGGCGTCGCCGAAGTCGGAGAAACCCCGCACGACGACCACTGGTCCGAACACTTCGTTGGCGCACACGTCATCGCCTGGATCCGCATCGACGAGGACGGTCGGCCGTACGTGTCCCTCGGGGGTGGAATCGCCGCCGGTCGCCAGTCGTGCACCACCGGCGACCGCCTCGTCTATCCAGGTCCGGACGCGTTGTGTGTTCGATCGGTCGATGAGGGCCGAGACGTCGGTGGCCTCGTCGAGGGGGTCGCCGATCACCAGCGTTTCAACCTGGGCGACCAGTGCGGCCACGAAGTCGTCTTTGATCGAGTCCTCGACCAGGATCCGCTGCGTGGAGATACACGACTGGCCGGCGTGCGAGAAGCCAGCGAGCCTGACCGCACCAGCAGCCGCGCGCCAGTCACCGTCGGCGCGGATGATCAACGGTGAGTTGTTCCCCAACTCCAGGCCTACTCGTTTGCGTGGCGCCTCCGCGCGGATCGCCCAGCCGACCTCCGGTGACCCCGTGAAGGAGATGACGGCCACCTCGTCGTTGCGGACCAGGGCGTCGCCGATGACCGCCCCCGGCCCAGGAACCACGCTCAGATACTCCATGGGCAATCCGGCGTCGAACAGGGCCTTGGCCAGGGCCAGCGCCGACAAGGGCGTCTGGCTCGCCGGCTTGTTCACGACCGCGCAGCCCGCTGCGATCGCCGGTCCGACCTTGTGGGCGACGAGGTTGAGGGGGAAGTTGAACGGGGTGATGGCCCCGACGACGCCGACCGGGACACGCATCACGAACCCGAGGTGGTCGACGCCGGCCGCCGCCGCGTCCATGGGCAGCAGTTCGCCGGCGAACGTGCGGGCCTCGGCGGCACAGAACTGCAGCGTGGAGACCGCGCGTTGCACCTCCACCCTGGCCTGCTTGATGGGTTTGGCCGCCTCTTTGGCCAGGTCCGTCGCGATCTGCTCGAGCCGCTCGGTCAGCAGCCGGGCAGCCCCGTCCAGGATGGCGGCGCGCTCGTGGGTGGCCAGCGGTTCCTCGGTCATCGCCCGGTGCGCGACCTCGACCGCGGCGTCCACGTCGTCGGCGCTGAACGCGGGGACCCTTGCGATCACCGAATCGTCGAACGGGGAGCGAATCTCACGGGATGCCTGACCGGCCGTCCACGTCCCGGCCACGGGGTACTCGAGTGTCATGGGTCCAGATTAGGCGCGGTTTGACCGTCTGCGGGAGGTGTCGGTCCGAGTGGTCGCCGTGGCCGGGCTCGGCGCGGTGACTTGTGCAGGATCGCGTTCACATGTGAAAGCGAATCTGCACAGGTCGCGTAGGCGGGCGGTTGGCGGGTCAACCCGGAGAGTGGGCCGGACGTCTGCAGGCCAGCCAGCGCTGCAGCCAGTGCGTCGTTCTGCGGCAGCGTGGTCGGTCAGGAGATCACCGTGCCACATCCAGGTCCCAGGCACGCACCGCGCCCACGATGCCGGCGAGATTCGGTACCACTGTCACGTCCTCCCCGAGCGGCTGTGTGAGCTTCTTTGCGTTGCCGCCGCCGACGTAGAGGTGGTCCCAGCGGAACACCGGTCGCAGTCCGTCGACGACCGCCAGGATCCGGCGCGACCATTTCTCCGGACCCTTCTGCTTCAGAACGGCCTTGCCCATCCACGTGTCGTAGGTCCGGCCCTTGCGGACGGGCGCGTGCGACAGTTCCAGGTGCGGCGCCAGCACCCCGTCGTCGTAGACGGCGCATCCCAGACCGGTGCCGAGTGTGAACATGACCTCCAGGCCCTGGCCGTCGATCACCGCGGCGCCTTGGACCTCGGCGTCGTTGAGCACCCGCACCGGTTTGCCGAAGGCTTCCTCGAGAGCGGCGGTGGCGTCCCACTGCCGCCACTGCGCGTCGAGGTCGGGATCCTTGCGGCTGTAGGGCCCGTTCAGATTGGGGTAGTGGGGGGTCACGATCACGACCCCGTGTCGGATCATGCCGGGCATGCCCACCGTGACCCGGTCGAACTCCGGCATCCCGGCCGCGAGGCCTGTGAGAACGGACACGAACCGGTCCGGGGGAAGGGGGTACGGGGTCTTGATCCGGATCCGGTCGGCGACCAGGCGACCCTGCTCGTCGAGCACCGACCCCTTGATGCCGGAGCCTCCGCAATCCAGACCGAGCGTACGCATGGGGTCAAGCCTGCCCGACCTGAGACGTCGGTGCCCGGTGACCGATGCTCATTCGGAGGCCGGCGGGGGACTGGCCGCGGAACCGGGCAGGCGCCAGGCGCTGACGATCTTGGCCAGCGCCGTCACCAGGAACAGTTGCCCGAGGATCGCCTCCAGCACGGCGATCGACTGTCCGGGGTTCGTGGCGGGCACCAGGTTCCCGTACCCGGTGGTGGTCAGCGTGATGAAGCTGAAGAACAGGAACTCCGCATTCGTCCCCGATCCCCCCTCGCCGAAGAACGGTCCGCTCTGGAGCAGGGCGATCACCCGGAAGGTGAAGGCGAACGTCATGCCGAGCAGCAGGTAGATCGCGATCGCCCCGAGCACCGTGCGCTGATCGACGACCTGGCGGCGGATCAGGTGGCGCAGGATCACCAGCGGCGCGATGAGGTAGGCACCCACGCTTGTGACGGCGATGATCTTCTCGGCAGTGGCGTCGACCTCGAAGACGTGGCCGAACACTGCCGTCGCGACCGCGGCGATCCCGACCAGCACGCAGGCGATCCCCACGATCCGCTGGGCCCGGAAGGACTCCGAGGCCGAGAAGACCAGCCACAGTGTCACGAGTTCGAAGAGCATCACGATGGTGATGCCCAGAGATCCGTCGGCGCTCACCGAGGTCACATAGGAGACGAGGATGAGGATGATCACCCACCCGTACCTGTTCGCGGCCCGCGTGCCGGCGCGCGGCGTCATGGCCATGCTCATACTCCCGAGGGATCGTCGTGGCGCAGCACACCTTGCGCCGCCAGGGCCCCGCCCTTGGTGGGGGCGCCCCGCAGAATGGTCTCGAATCCGACGGCGACCAGCGCTCCGGCCAAGGGACCGACCACGTAGACCCAGTAGTTGCTGAGATCCCAGCCGACCAGGGCCGGGCCCAGCGAGCGCATGGGATTCATCGAGGCCCCGGACACCGGAGCGCCCCAGACTGACACCAGGCCGATATAGGTGCCCACCGCGATGCCACCGGCGATGCCGATGTTGCGGGCGCCCGTCGCGGTACCCAGGATGACGCTGACCAGACCCAGGGTGAGCAGGAGTTCGGTCAGGGTCGCGGTGGTCGCGCTGACCCCGTCGGCGGGTAGCGTGCCGCCGGCCATCACATCGCCGAAGAGCCACTGCAGGACCAGTGCCGCCAGCGTGGCGCCGAGGAACTGGGCGATCAGGTAGCCCGGCACTCTCCCCCACGGGAAGTTGCCGCGCAGCGCGAACGCGAGGGTCACCGCGGGGTTGAGGTGAGCGCCGCTGATGGTGCCCATGAAGTAGATGACGCCCATCACCATCATCCCCGGCGCCAGCGCCTTCATCGCCAGCGTCAGGTCCCCGCCGAAGGCCTGGGCGCCCACCACACCGGCTCCGGCGGCGACCAGCACCAGCAGGAACGTACCCCAGAGCTCGCTGAACAGCCGCCTGTACTCAAGGCTCGAATCGTCGAAGTCGGCCGCGCTCTGCACGGCTGCCGCGGCGCGACGTTGCAGCCACTCCGACGACGTTGGCGCGGGTGGACCCGTCCGGCCGGGGGGCTCGGCGGGATCTGCGTCCCCCTGTTGCGGAGTGCTCGTCATGTGCCCAACGTGGCTCAGGGACCTCCGGGGAGCAAGCATCCGTGAGCGTGTGTCGTGGGCGCCGGGTTCGCGGGGGTTCCGGAGCGCGAGGTCTCGCGGGTAGGGTCGGAGAGGCAGACACGCGAGCGAGGAGTCAACCATGCGCAAGTCCGTTGTAGCGATCTCCCTGAGCGCGGGGCTGGTGGGAGCCCCCCTGATGGCCGCCCCGGCGAACGCCGCTCCCATCCCGCGCAAGGCCATGCAGGAGGCGATCCAGAGCCAATTGCGCGACCAGTTCAACCAGCGCGCCAAGATCAAGTGCCCGAAGAAGCAGTGGAAGAAGGGCAAGGTCTTCTTCTGCAAGGCGAAGGCCGCGAACGGGTCGAAGTACCGGATCAGGGTGAAGCTCGGCAACCAGAAGTCGTTCTCCTTCAAGTGGTTGCAGGTTCCGTGAGGTAGCCGCAGTCAGCGGCCCGCCCACCTCACACCCGTCGCGGCCGCAACGCCCCTGACACGGCAGCACCCCGGCCACCTGTTCGGCAACCGGGGTGCTGGCTCGCTGAGGTCTAGAAGGCGTCCTCGGACAACTCCATGATCTCCAGGTTGGTCGTCTCGGCGGCGAGCTTCTCACCGGCGAGCAGCGGCAGTCGGTTCTGCGCGAACCACTTGGCTGCCGCGACCTTGCCCTTGTAGAACTCGACGTCCTTCGGCGAAGCGCCTGCTTCGAGCGCGGCGGTGGCAACCTCGGCCTGCCGCAGCAGCAGCCAGCCGATCACCAGGTCGCCCACGGCCATCAGCAGGCGGGTGGTGTTGAGGCCGACCTTGTAGATCTCCGGGGCGTCCTTCTGGGAGTTCATCGCCCAGCCACCGAGTGCGCCGATGAGGCCCTGAACGTCCTCGAGCGCCTTGCCCAGGAGTTCCCGCTCCGCGGCGAGCTGGTCGCCGTCGCTGGTGTTCTTCACGGTCTCCGTGATCTCCGCGGCCACCTTCGTGATCGCCTGGAACTGGTCGCGGACCATCTTCCGGAAGAAGAAGTCGAGACCCTGGATCGCCGTGGTCCCCTCGTAGAGGGTGTCGATCTTGGCGTCGCGGATGTACTGCTCGATCGGGTAGTCCTGCAGGTACCCGGAGCCGCCGAGCGTCTGCAGCGACTGCGCCAGCATCTCGTAGGACCGTTCCGAGCCGACGCCCTTGACGATCGGCAGCAGCAGGTCGTTGATGCGCTCGGCCATGTCGTCCTCACCGCCGGTGAGCCGGGCCTGAGCGACCTTGTCCTGCCACATCGCGGTGTACATGACCAACGCGCGCATGCCCTCCGCGTAACTCTTCTGAAGCATCAGCGAACGGCGTACGTCCGGGTGGTGGATGATCGACACCCGCGGGGCGGCCTTGTCGAGCATCTGGGTCAGGTCGGCGCCCTGCAGGCGGTTCTTCGCGTAGTCGAGCGCGTTCAGGTAGCCGGTGCTCAGCGTGGCGATGGCCTTCGTACCCACCATCATGCGGGCGTACTCGATGACCTTGAACATCTGCGCGATGCCCTCGTGCACGTCGCCCACGAGGTAGCCGATGGCCGGCTCCTTCTCGCCGAACGTGACCTCACACGTCGTGGAGACCTTGAGGCCCATCTTCTTCTCGACGTTGGTCACGTATGCGCCGTTGCGCTCGCCCAGTTCCCCGGTCTCGATGTCGAACATGTACTTGGGCACGACGAACAGGCTCAGACCCTTGGTGCCCGGCCCGCCCACTCCTTCGACGCCCTCGGGGCGCGCCAGGACCAGGTGGATGATGTTGTCGCTCATGTCGTGCTCAGCCGAGGTGATGAACCGCTTCACACCCTCGATGCGCCAGGTGCCGTCGCCGTTGTCGAACGCCTTGGCCCGCCCGGCCCCGACGTCGGAACCCGCGTCCGGCTCGGTGAGCACCATGGTGGCGCCCCACTGGCCCTCGACCATCCGCTCGGACATCTTCTTCTGGTCCTCGTTGCCGATGTTGTACAGGATGCCGGCGAACCCGGGGCCGGACATGTACATGAAGGCGGCCGGGTTCGAGCCGAGCACGAGTTCGGCCACGGCCCAGCGCACGCTGGGCGGGCAGTTGATGCCGCCGAGGCCCTCGGGGATCTCCAGGCGCCAGCCCTCGGAGTCCATCAGGGCCTGGTAGCCCTTCTTGAAGTCCTCGGGCATGGTCACGGAGTAGGAGGCGGGGTCGTAGACCGGCGGGTTGCGGTCGGCCGACGCGAAGGTATCGGACAGGATGCCGGTGGCCAGGGCCTCGGTGTTCTTGAGGAAGTCCTTGGCGGTGTCTACGTCGATGTCCTCGAACGGGGCGTGGCCCATTCGCTCAGTGCCCCCGAAGACCTCGAACAGGTTGAACTCGATGTCGCGCAGATTGCTCTTGTAGTGGCTCACCGGTGATAGCTCCCGTGTTAAGCACCGCCAATGGCGGGGCGGGTCGTGTTACCCGTCAGTAACTAATAATGCTACTCACGGGTAACTTATGCAACCCCGTCGGGGTGATTCGGTGGCGCTGCGGCGCCCCCTCCGGGCCGCAGCACCCCACGCTCAGGGCCCGGTCAACTCTGCGACCCGGGTTGCGGCCAGGCCACCTGTCACGAAGCATCCGACGGCGACCGCCCATGGCTGTGGGGACATGCAACTCGCCTCCCTCGGACTCTCCCAGCCTATTTCGCTGCGTAACGTCGCGGAATGATGCGAGGGCGACTGCAACGCTCCCTCCACCGAAATGTGCCGGAACCTTCACCTCACGGCGCCCCCAGGGACGCCGGACCTTCACCATCGGGGTCGTGCGGGCCCCGGTGAACCTTGGTGCCGGGCCGGTCATGTCCGGTTCTGCATGATGATCATGCGGCGTGGGGACTGTCCGTGCGGGGCGAGGGGGAAATGGACTTGATCATCATGCAGAACCGGACACTGGAGTCCGACCCCAGTCCCGGCGTGCAACCGGGGCCGGTCCCAAGGGCAGCCGGGAGCGCTCCCGTCCGGCGGTAGGGCTGACCCGGTCCCTTCGCTCCGCGGCGAGGGAAGCGACAGCCCTGTGGGACGCGCCAGACTGGTGGCATGTGCCGCTTGTTCGGGATCAATGCCGGGACTGACGAGGTCCACGTCGACTACTGGCTCGTGGACGCGCCGGACAGCGTGCTGCGGGAGAGCCACCGCAACCCAGACGGCACGGGCATCGGCTGGTTCGGCGCGGACGGTGTCGCCCACCTCGACAAGCAACCCCGCAGCGCGTTCTCCGACGCCGCCTTCACCGCGGAGGCGAAGTCCGTCGCCGCTCGAACCCTGATCACCCACATCCGCGCCGCCACGGCAGGACACGACACCCTCGCCAACACGCATCCGTTCGAGATCGACGGCCTGATAGTTGCGCACAACGGTGGTTTCGGGGACCTGCCCGCCGTGGAGGCGGAACTTGGGAGCTACATGTCGCGGGTCCATGGCCAGACCGACTCGGAGCGTTTCGCGGCGCTGATCGCGAAGTTCACCGCCGACCACGACGGCGATGTGGGCGCGGGCGTGACCGCGGCGGCGACATGGCTGGCCGAGACCGTGCCCATGTACTCCCTTAACTGCCTGGTGGCGACCCCCGGCGACCTCTGGGCTCTGCGCTACCCGGACCAGCGCGCTCTGCATGTGGCCCGGCGCCGCATCGATCCATCGGACGGGGCGATCCAGGCACAGTCGTCGTTGGCCCGGCACACGATTCGGGCCGACGCAGCCGATTGAGGTCGTGATCGTGGCCAGCGAGCGGATCGACGACCAGGAGGATTGGCGGATGCTGGAGCCCGGGGAACTGATCCACGTGGGACCGGACCTTTCGATGACATCGCGGATCGTGGTGGATCGCGCCCCAGCACACCTGCACCTGCTGGATGAGGCAGACCCGAACATCGACACCTTCTGAACGGTGCCGCCCTAGCGCGACGTCGCCGGCGCTACTAGCCTTTCGGCCATGCCCGTACGCAAAGTTGCCCTGCTCACCGCAGGTGGTCTCGCACCCTGTCTGTCCTCAGCCGTCGGCGGCCTGATCGAGAAGTACACCGCGATCGATCCGACCATCGAGATCATCGGCTACATCAACGGCTACCACGGCCTTCTGCTCGGCAATTCCGTCCAGGTGACACAGGAAGTGCGCGACAACGCTGGCGTGCTGCACAAGTTCGGCGGCAGTCCGATCGGCAACAGTCGCGTGAAACTCACCAACGTCGATGACTGCGTCAAGCGCGGGCTTGTCCAACCCGGCCAGGATCCCCTGCAGGTTGCCGCCGAGCAACTCACCCGAGACGGCGTCGACGTACTGCACACGATCGGCGGTGACGACACCAACACGACGGCTGCGGACCTCGCCGCATACCTGCACGAGAACGGCTACGAACTGACCGTGGTCGGGCTTCCGAAGACCATCGACAACGACGTCATCCCGATCAAGCAGTCGCTGGGGGCCTGGACGGCGGCCGAGCAGGGATCGATCTTCGCGCAGAACATCATCGCCGAGCACACCTCCAACCCCCGCATGCTGATCATCCACGAGGTGATGGGTCGCAACTGTGGCTGGCTCACCGCCGCCACCGCTGTGAAGTACCGGCAATGGCTGGACCAGCAGGAGTGGAACCCGGGCATCGGCCTGGACCGCCGCGGCTGGGACGTGCACGCGGTGTTCGTTCCGGAGATGGGCTTCGACATCGCCGCCGAGGCAGAGCGGCTGATCGGCGTGATGGACGAGATCGGCTGCGTCAACATCTTCTTGTCCGAGGGCGCCGGCGTGGCTGAGATCGTGGCCGAGATGGAAGCACGCGGCGAGGAGGTCGGCCGCGATGCGTTCGGTCACGTGAAGCTGGACACGATCAACCCGGGCAAGTGGTTCGGCAACCAGTTCGCCGAGATGCTCAAGGCGGAGAAGACCATGGTCTGGAAGAGCGGGTACTTCGCGCGCTCGGCGGCATCGAACGCCGAGGATCTGGCGCTCATCAAGCAGTGCACGGACCTCGCCGTCGACGCCGCGATGCGCGGTGAGTCCGGAGTCACCGGTCAGGATGAGGAGGCCGACGACGAACTGCGGGTCATCGAGTTCCCGCGCATCCGGGGCGGTAAGCCGTTCAACATCGACGAGGCCTGGTTCGGGGATCTGCTGGCGGGCATCGGACAGACGAAGGGCGCGGTGCAGCACGTCGAGCACTGACTCGTCCACGCACCCCTGCAGTCACCGGAGGAACGGCGAACAGTGAGGGCCCATGCGTGAGGAACTGGCCCGGAACCGGGCGCTTTGGACGCTGGTCAATCACCGGCATACGGACGGCGCCGCGTCGCGGATGTGGGCGCGGGAATCGATCCGCTGGGGACTGTTCGGGGTTTTCGAGGAAGACCTGGGGGTACTCCCTGACCTGACGGGCAAGGTGGTGGTCGAACTCGGTTCCGGCACCTCGTTCCTCTCCGCCGCCCTGGCCCGCGCCGGCGCCTTGCCGCTCGCGATCGATCTCAATGAGGACCAGCTCGCGACGGCCCGCCGATGTCAGCAGTCGTCGGGTCCGGTCTTCCCGCTCGTGCAGGCGGATGCCCAGGCCGTCCCGGTGCGCGACGGCAGCGTCGACCTGGTGGTCAGCGAGCACGGCGCGAGCGTGTGGTGCGACCCCCGGCTGTGGGTGCCGGAGGCGGCGCGCATCCTCAAGCCGGACGGACTGCTGGTCTTCCTCGTCAACAGCGTTCTGTCGACCCTGTGCGTACCCGACAGTGGTCCGGCATCGCCGGCCCTGCAGCGCTCCTACGAGGAGCTCGGCCGGATGGAGTTCGACGGGGTCGAGTTCCACCCGAGTCACGCGCAGTGGATTTCTGTTCTGCGTGACAACGGGTTCTCGGTGGAGCAGTTGCACGAACTCACCGCACCGGACGGTTCAGAGGATCCCGAGTTCTACGAGATCGCGGACGCACACTGGGCACAGCTGTGGCCGGTGGAGGACCTGTGGGTCGCCAGGCTGAGCACGTAGGCTCGGTAGACGTGGACGAGATGCGAGCATCGGATGCTGACCGGGACCACTACGCGACCGTCCTTCAGGACGCCTACGCCGAAGGTCGGTTGGATCGGGCCGAGTACGACGAGCGACTGGACGCCGTGCTGCGCGCGAAGACCTATGCGGATCTGCAGCGCCTCGTCGCCGACCTGCCGTCTGAGAACCTGCCCGTCCCCAGGCCGGCGGCTTCACCGGTCCCCGCCACCGCGCCCGGTCCCCCGATGGTGGCCGTGTTCAGTTCCGTCGAGCGCAAGGGCGCTTGGTCGATGCCCGACGACATCAATGCTGTGGCGGTGTTCGGCAGCGTCGAGATGGATCTGCGGCACGCGCAGATCGCGGCGCAGGACAACGAGATCCGTGCTGTGGCGGTGTTCGGCAGCGTCGAGATCCTCATCGCTGCGGGGATGCAGGTCGAGGTCGCGGGCGTCGGGGTTTTCGGCGAGTTCAGCAGGAAGGGTGACGTGTCGCCGCCCACCGGCCAGGGTCCGGCCATCCGTGTGACGGGCGTGTCCTTCTTCGGATCCGTGACCGTGAAGGAGAAGTAGAACAGCAGCGCGACACTGCGCTCAGGCGTACCCGCTGCGAACAGCGCTCCAGGGCAAGCCCGGCACCTAGGATGGCTAGGCTGCGCTGGGAGGCGATATGAGCGACACAGAAGCAGGCGCCGGTCCGGGCCACGGAGCCGTGCTGCGGCTGCTGGGAGCGGCGGCGGTGGTGGGTCTGGCCGCCGGCGCGGCGGTGGTCGCGTACCTCGCGGTGGAGCACGCACTGACCAACCTGCTCTGGGACGGACGTCCCGGACGCGCTGGGTGGCACGCCCGGGTGGTGGGTGTTCCTGGTCCTGCTCGTGGGTGCGCTGATCGTCTGGGGGGCTCTGAGACTCCCCGGTCACGGCGGTCACCGTCCGCTGGACGGCTTGGGTGTGGACATCGGCCCGAAGGTGATCGGCTCGGTGTTGCTGGCTTCGCATCGCGTCGCTGGCCACGGGTGCGGTGGTCGGACCGGAGGCCCCCTTGATGGCCACCGGCTCGGCTGTGGCCGGTGCCCTCGCCTTTCGCGCCGGTGCGCAGGTCCGGCAGGTGCTGATGATGGCCGGCGCAGTTGCGGCGATCACCATGATCCTGGGTAATCCCATGGTCTCGGCCGTGCTGGTCCTCGAGGCTGCCGTCCTCAAGGGCGGACCGGGCGGCAAGCGTGTCATGGCGGGCCTGCTTCCGGTGCTGATCGCGATGGGGTTCGGCTACATGATCCAGGTGGGTGTCGGCGACTGGGGTGGCGTGGGTCAGGCCAAACTCCAGGTCCCGGGCCTGCCCGCCTACGACACCGTCGTCGCCGATCGATCTGGTCGATGGCGCTGGTCGTGGCGTTGGTCGCGTCGCGCTGGCGGTGCTGTCGGTCGAGGCCGGCGCCCGCTTCCAGGACCGCGTACGCAGTCCCATGGTCGGCCTGCTGGTGGCAGCGGTGACTCGTGGCGACTGCCGCGGTCGTGGCACGTGCGATCACCGGGGAACCCGTGGACCTTGTCCTCTTCTCGGGACAGAGCGCGATCGGATCCGCCCTGAGCCTCACCTCGGTGAGTGCTCTGCTGATCATCGCGATCGCGAAGACCGTCGGATACACCGTCTCCCTGGGCGGCGGATTCCGTGGCGGACATGGTCTTCCCTGCCGTGTACCTCGGAGTCGTCGTCGCGACTGGCGCGGCCTTGCTCGTGCCCAGCAGCAGCGTCTCGGCACTGGTCGCGGCAGGGATCGCGGCCGCCGTAGGCGGGGTGCTGCGGCTGCCCTTCACGGGAGTGCTGCTGGCCCTGCTGCTGTGTGCCGGGGCCGGGCTGGCAGTCACCACGCCGGCCATCCTGGGTGCTGTCGTCGGTGTGATCGTGCGCGTGGTCGCCGACGCCAAGTTGGTCAACGGCGAGCCCGCGTCCGCGATGACCGACTCCTGACCGGCGGTACTTCGGCCCGTGTCAGCCGGCGGGGGTCCGGTTGGAGACCACGTGGCTTCCGCGCCGAACGGCGAGCGTCAGCCACCCGACGACCGAGACTCCGGTGACCAGATGCATCACGACCAGTGCCGGCGGCAGATCGACGAGTGACGCCGCCGTGAGGATGGAACCTGCAAGCGCCACCCAGACGGCTGGGTGTTTCGTCACGCGTGCCGCCACGTAGGTGGCCAGTGCCGCCGCCAGGCCGACCAGAAGGCATACTGCGACGATCGCCAACGGCCTCACGGACGTGCCTGCCGGGGGCGCCAGATCCCACTGCACGTTCCTTCCGGTGATCCACACACCGAGGTTGCAGGCCGCACCGGCGAGACCGGCTGCCAGGCCCACACGGATCAGGTAGGCCGCCGTTGCCGGCCGCTGCACTTCCCGTTGGCGACCGCCGAGGGCCCGCAGGGCGTCGGGGTCGAAGCTCACTGGCCGAGTTTCGCACTCACGCGGGGCCGGCTGCCGCTCCCCCTGCGGCTACAGCGGCGGGAACACCGTCCCGGTGTTCTCCTCGCTCTCGTAAATCTCCGAGGGCGGACCGACGATCGCTGCGTCCGGGGCCCCTACGACGTCGAGGTTCTTCTCCGGGTAATCCACCCGGTCCAGCACCCATCGCATGGCCTCGAGCCGCCCGCGCTTCTTGTCGTTGCTGCGCACCACGGTCCACGGTGCGAAGTCGGTGTCGGTGTACCAGAACATCGCCTCTTTCGCCGACGTGTAGTCATGCCAGCGGTCGAGGCTCGCAAGGTCCATCGGGCTGAGTTTCCACTGCCGCACGGGGTCGATCCGGCGGATCGTGAAGCGCGTGATCTGCTCCTTGCGCGAAACCGAGAACCAGAACTTGATCAGGATGATGCCGTCGCGCACGAGCATGCGTTCGAACTCGGGGGCCTGCTGCATGAACTCCCGGTACTGGTCGTCCGAGCAGAAGCCCATGACCCGTTCGACGCCGGCGCGGTTGTACCAGGACCGGTCGAACATGACGATCTCGCCCTTGGTGGGCAGGTGGCGGATGTACCGCTGGAAATACCACTGCCCTGCCTCCCGCTCGGACGGTTTTTCCAGCGCGATCACTCGCGCGCCCCGGGGGTTCATGTGCTCCATGAAGCGCTTGATGGTCCCGCCCTTCCCGGCGGCGTCGCGGCCCTCGAAGACCATGACGATGCGTTGGCCCGTCTCCTTCACCCAGCTCTGCATCTTGAGCAGTTCGATCTGCAGCAGGCGCTTGGTGAACTCATAGTTGTGACGGGTCATGCGGTCGGTGTACGGGTAGCCCTCCCGCCACGTCTCGACCGGCGTCCCCTCGGGGCCGATGAGAACCGGGTCGTCCACCTCGTCCCACGTGCCGCTGGCGGTCAGCCCATGCCGTTCGAACGTGTCGTCCTCGAGGTCCTGCAGGCTGGTGATGATCTCCTGAAGATCCATCACGGCTTCGATGTCGAGGTAGTGGTCGCTCACGAGTCCATCCTGTCAGTCCGTGTCTTCGGTCACGACTCGTCCCTCCGGTGCTTCTGGCTCATCCCTCGCGGTTGGCGACGCGAGCCTGCACCGACAGGATCCAGCCGACGAGGTCCTTGTTGATCATCGATTCGATCTTGCCGCCCAGTGGCCAGGGCACCCCGGAGGTCTTGGTCTCGGTGACCACCACGTACTCGACGTCGTCTCCGGACTGGGTCAGTGTGGCGCGACCGGTGCAGGTCGCGGCCGGACGTCCGTGCAGTTCCACCCGGATGTCACCGTCGGGTTGGGCGTTGCTCCACTGCTGCCACCAGTTCAACTGCACCTCGGTGGGAAGGAACTTCTGCGCCAGCGAGGGGATCCCGGCCCGATCGGTTCGGAAGGCCCACGGCATGCTCGCCTGCACTGAGTCGGCCTCCTTGACGACGTCGATCTCCCCGGCCGAAACGCCCACCTCGTTGGCGAACGCCTCCAGGAAGGCATGCTCGCTGAGCAACTGCTGGACCGCCTGAACCGTCGTCGACTCGATCACCGTGCGATGTTCCATAGGGCGATTGTGCCGGGATTCCGCGACTGTCGCCCGGTGCCGGAGGTCTCTCGGGCGGCGTGTGCAGGATTGCTTTCACATGTGGGGTCGATTCTGCGCGGATCGCACGGGAGGTGCTTCGGACGACGGGTCGGGCCCCGCTACGTCGATCGAGCCGCAGTGTCCGAATCCGCATGATGATCATGGCCATCGGGATTCCGCCACGAGGGAGCACCACGCAATTCCCATGATCATCATGCAGATCCGCCACAGCAGTGGGCGGAGCTCGCGGCCCGGCGGCCCGGCGCGGTTCCGCACGGGAGGATCACCGCCTGCACCAACCGCCGTGCGACGATTGTCCGGTGGAGATCAGCCGGCGACACCTGTTGATCGGCGGCGCGGGTATGGCTGTGGCTGCCTGTTCTCCGGGGGCCGAACCCGCTACCGACCCAGGGGCGACGGCGCCCGTCGAAGAGGCCAGCCCCTCGGCATCTGCGAAGGCGGAAACTCCCACGAAACGGTGGCGCGCGGGCGCAGTCGCCCCGGCCGCCCTGCTCGCGGCGTACGCGAACGACTCGGTGACAGCCGGTGAGCCCCTTCAACTGCACGTCTCCGCGGCGGCGCCCTGGCGGGCCAGTGTCTACCGCATCGGCTACTTCGCCGGCAAGGGTGGGACCAAGGTGGCCGAGATCGAGGGTGGGAAGCGTCTGTTCGACGACAAGCAGGTCGATCCCAGCACGCGTGCGGTCACCGCGGGTTGGCCGGTCGTCGCCGAGGTCGACACCCGCGACTGGAGATCGGGGCTGTACACCGTCGTCGTGCGCAGTGCCGACGGTGGGACGAACATCCCGTTCGTCGTCCGGCCCGCATCGGCTGAGGGGAAGGTCGCCATCCTCGCCGCGAGCATGACGTGGCAGGCCTACAACATCTGGGGTGGGGCGAGCCTCTACAAGAACTCCGCCGGTGACTTCGCCGGCCGTTCGTACGCGGTCTCCTACGACCGGCCGTACGACCACGCGCTGTGGGGGGCTCCGATCGCGATGGGTTTCGACATCCCCGTGGCCAGGTTCGCCGACGAGGTGGGGATCGATCACGTCTGGTTCAGCAACGCCGACATCGCGCGCGATCCGGGTCTGTTGTCCGGCGCCGCCGGGGTCGTGTCCACCGGCCACGACGAGTACTGGCCGCAGTCGTACCGAGAGGCTCTGATCAACGCCCGGGATGCCGGGTCGGATCTCGCCTTCCTGGGCGCGAACGCCGGGTACTGGCGAGTGGGTCTGGAAGGCGACGAGGTCTACTGCGCCAAGGATGCGGGGATCCAGCCGAAGAACATCCGCTGGCGTGATCAGGGCAAACCGGAGTCGGCGGTCGTGGGTGCGCTGTACGACGCCTTCCCGGTCAGTGGTCCGATGGTGATCCGGGATCCGGACTTCGTGCTGTTCGAGGGCATCAAGACCCGGCCCGGGGCGTCCTACCCGGGTTTGATCGGCGTGGAGACCGACCGCTACTACCCGGGTCACCAGACACCGAAGGACATCGAGGTGCCCACGTTGTCGCCGGTGACCTGCCGCGGTGAGGCGACCTGGTCGACGATGACCTACTACAGCGTCGGGTCAGGGGCGAACGTCTTTGCCACCGGGACCATGAACTGGACGCGCTCGCTGACCGGCCCCAGCGACAAGAAGGGCATCACCTCGGCCTCGTCGGACTTCAGCCGAGCGGCCACCGCGAACCTGCTGGAGGGGATGTCGGAAGGGTCTCTGCCCGTAGCCCGCCGCGACGTCCCCGATCTGCCGGACTACAACACCTCGGGCGCGGCCTGACCGGCGACGTCGAGGTCAGGCCAGGACCCGCCGGCCGGCAGCGCCGAAGGCGTTCCTGCCGAGCCGGACCAGTCCATGCGCGGACGTGAGTTTGACCCGCGGTACCGACGAGGTCTCGACGATCGGCCAGCCACGCTCGGCGGCGATCTGGCGCAACTCGGGCTCGGGGTTCACGGCCACCGGGTGGCCCACCGCTTCGAGCATGGGAAGGTCGCTGGCCGAGTCGCTGTATGCGAAGCACTGGGCGAGGTCGTAGCCCCGCTCCTCGGCGAGAGCCTGCATCACCGCGACCTTGCCGTCCTTGTAGCAGAACGGGCCGATCAGGTCGCCGGTGTAGACCCCGGCCTCGTCGCGGGCGGCGGTGGTCCCGACCCCGGTCTCCAGGCCGGCGGCATGCGCCAGGCGGGAAACGATCTCCGTCGGCGAGGCCGAGATCACGATCCGGTCCTCCCCGGCAGCGCCGTGGTGATCGAGGACCTCGCGCATGGCGGGTTTGATCGACTCCACGAGTTCGTCGATGAAGTGGTCGCCGAGGGCCTCCACGTCTTCGGCACGATGGCCGGCGACGGCCCGCAGGATGCGGTCCCGGACCTGTTCCGAACGCTCATCGGTGGCGCCCTTCAGCAGGAAGCTCACCCCGTTGCGCAGGTCCTTCAGCAGGTCGGTCTTGCCGATGAATCCCTGCCGGAACGCGGCCTTGGCCAGCGGAATGTTGGCGGAGCCCGGGATGAGGGTTCCGTCGAGGTCGAAGAATGCGGCGGTTGTCTGTGGCATGTTTCTATCTTCCCCACAATCGCCGGTCCCCATTAGTGCAACATCGCTAGAGTCCTCGCCCCGAATTTGTCCTAGAGTGACAAAATGCAACCTTGGGGACGACTGACGAAGGAGCTCGCTGCGAATCTGCGTCCAGCGCTGCCGCAGGCGGTGAGCGCAACCGTGCTGGCGATCGGCAAGGACGTGCCCGCGTACGCCCCGGCGCTGGACGCGGAGATGGGTCCGGTCGTGCGGCGGGGGACCGAACTGGCGCTGAGCAGGTTGCTGGATCTGTTCGGCACCGACGATGCCGCCCTCGACGCGCGGTCGGCACGTTTCTACCGGCGACTCGGCGCAGGGGAGAGCGCCCAGGGCCGGTCGCTGGAGTCCGTGCTCTCGGCCTACCGCATCGGAGCCCGGGTCGCGTGGGAGCAGATGTCCAGCGCCGCGGTGGCCGCCGGCGTCGAGACGTCCGAGTTGGTGTCGCTGGCCGAGGCCATCTTCGTGTACATCGATGAGCTGTCCGGGGCCAGCGCCCAGGGTCACGCGTCCCAGGCGGGGGCCCGCGACGTGCTGCGTTCCCGCCTCGCGCTGGAGCTGCTCGAGGGCAGGGCCATCACCGATCCGGTGGGGCTGCAGGACGCTGCGGACGCGGCCGGGTGGACCATCCCGGAACGGATGGCCGTCGCTGTCGTTCCGCTGGCGCCCGGCAGGGAACCGTCCCCACCGGCCGACGTGCTCGCGGTCGTCGAAGGCGGTGAGGCGTTGGCCATCCTCCCGGACCCCTCCGGCCCGGGGCGCCGCCGCGCCCTGGAACGTGCGTGGGAGGGCACGCAGGTCTTCGTGGGGACGGTTCGACCGGCGGCGGAGGCGCCGACATCGCTGGCGCACGCGCGACGGGTACAGCGGCTCGTCGCGATGGGCCGGATCCCCGAAACCCGCGTGGTCGCCGCCGCCGACCATCTCGCCGAGTTGGTGGTGGCCGCGGACTACGAACTGCTGTCCGAACTGGCCGCGAGGGTGATGGCCCCCTTGGCGGAAGTGAAACCCGCCAAGCGCGAGGCCTTGGAGCAGACACTCGGTGCGTGGCTGGCGTTCCAGGGCGACAGACACCGCGTCGCCGAGCACCTGCACGTCCATCCGCAGACCGTGTCCTATCGGTACCAGCGGCTGCGCGAGCTCTTCGGCGACGCCCTGCAGGATCCGCAGGAGCGGCTGGCGCTGCAATTGGTGCTCGGGTTGCCTACGGCTGAGTGAGCGACCAACAGTGCGTTTCGACAGACGAAGCACGCCCCGTTCTTGGTAGGAATGTCGTGTGTCTACTACGAAGCCGCCGGACGTGGGGACGAAGTCGTCGGGTAATTCGCCGCTAGCAGCGATGCCGATCGGCAGTCTGAACGCCTGGATAGTGAAGCTGGTAATCCTCGGACTCATCGATGTACTCGGCATCTGGGCGGTACTCAAGGCCTACGGGGCGAACTGGTGGCTCGCCGTCGGCTTCCTCGTCGTGGTGCTGGTGCTGGTCAACATCACCTACTTCCGGCGAGGCGGGCTCCCGCTGAAGTACATGCTTCCGGGGCTCGTGTTCCTCGTGGCCTTCCAGTTGTATCCAGCCGGGTACACGTTCTACGCCTCGTTCACCAACCTCGGCACCGGCCACCTGATCTCGCAGGAGGAGGCGCGCAAGTCGATCCAGGTGCAGAACGAGAAGCCGGTCGAGGGATCGCCCAGTTTCGACGTGCGCCCGATCGAGAAGGGCGGTGAGATCTCGATGCTGATCACCGACCCCGAGACCGGCGCCGCGCTCATCGGTACGAACGAGGGGGTGACCCCCGCTCCGGACGCGGAGTTCACCGGCGAGGCCGCGACCGCCGTGCCCGACTACAAGACCCTGAACCTCGGACAACTGACCGGTGACCCGGAGCTGGATGCACAGTGGCGAGCCCTGGCGGTCCCCTGGGACACCGAGCAGGGGTACAACCTGCGTCAGTCGAGTCCCACCCGCGCCGAGCTGCGGCAATCCGACTTCGCCTACGACCCGGAAACCGACACGTTCACCGACACCGCGACCGGGACCGTGTTCACGGCCAACCAGAGTGTTGGGCTGTACACGAGCGACACGTTCGACCCGGATGTGTCGAACAGGCAGAACGAGGGTCAGTTCCTTACCCCCGGCTGGCCCGTGAGCGTCGGATTGGACAACTACACCACGGTCCTGACCGATCCCGGTGTCCGAGCCAACTTCCTGCCGATCCTGATCTGGTCGTTCGCCTTCGCGATCGGGACCGTGCTCATGCAGTTCGGCTTCGGACTGGGCATGGCCCTTGTCATGCAGGACAAGCGCATGCGGGGCCAGCGGTTCTATCGACTCGCCCTGGTCCTGCCGTACTCGCTGCCGATCTTCATGACCGCTCTGGTCTGGCGTGGAATGCTCAACCGCGACTTCGGGATCATCAACCAGATCCTGGGCGTGAACATCGACTGGCTCGGTGACGGCAGCCTCGCGAAACTGTCGGTGCTCGTCGTGAACCTCTGGATCGGCTACGCGTACATGCTGCTGGTAGTCACCGGCGCCCTGACGGCGATCCCGCAGGACTTGAAGGAGGCGGCATTCGTCGACGGCGCCAGTGCCTTCCGGGCCTTCCGCACGATCGTCCTGCCGTTGCTGATGGTCAGCGTCTCGCCGTTGCTGATCGCCTCGTTCTCGTTCAACTTCAACAACTTCACGCTCATCCAGTTGCTCACCAACGGCGGACCGTTCGCCGGCTCCCCCATCCAGGGCGGGCAGACGGACCTGTTGATCACCTACACCTATCGATTGGCGTTCGGGACCAACGAGCAACTGCTCGGGTTCGCCTCGGCGATCTCAATGATCATCTTCATCATCGTGGCCGCGGTCTCCGCGTACAGCTTCCGATTGACCAGGCGTCTGGAGGAGATCAAGCAATGAGTACCTCGACGGAAACCTCGCGCCAAACTGCGGCCGCGCCCCGGATGAGTTTCGGGCGGTGGATCACCACGATGGGCTGGCGCCACGCCATCGCGATCGCGGCCGTGCTCTTCGCGATCTTCCCGATCACCTACATCATCGGTGTGGCCCTGAACCCGGTCGGTTCGCTGTCCTCGGCCTGTCCGCCCACCAAGACCGGCCTGTCCGCGGTGACGTGCCTGTTCATCCCGCAGACGTTCAGCCTCGAGAACTTCAGCGCGATCTTCAACGATCCGCGTCTTCCCTACGGGATCTGGTTCCGCAACTCGCTGACCGTGGCCCTGGTCGCCGCGACGCTGTCCACGCTGATGTCGGCCTCAGCGGCCTTCGCGTTCAGCCGGATGCGGTTCAAGGGGCGCCGCCCTGGCCTGCTGTCGCTGGTGCTGCTGCAGATGTTCCCGCAGATCCTGGCCATCACCGCGATCTTCATCCTCATGACCAAGATCGCCGAGGTCTTCCCGCGGTATGGGCAGCGGCACGGTGACCGGGCTGATCCTGATCTATCTCGGCGGGTCGTTGGGCGTCAACACCTACCTGATCAAGGGTTTCTTCGACACGGTTCCGGTGGAGATCGACGAGTCGGCCAAGATCGACGGCGCGAGTCACGTCCGGATCTTCTTCGGCCTCGTGCTGCGTCTCTCGGCGCCGGTCATGGTGGTCGTGTTCTTCGTGACGTTCACGTTCGTCTTCAACGAACTGGCGATCGCCCAGACCCTGTTGCCGAACACCACCGACACCACGCTTGGCGGTCGGCATGCAGACGTATGTCTCCGGCAACCTGCAGGAGTGGGGCAAGTTCGCCGCGGGAGCGCTGCTGGCCGCGGTGCCCATGATCACGGTGTTCGCGTTCACCCAGAAGTACCTCGTCACCGGGCTCACATCGGGCGCGGTGAAGGGCTGAGAGCACATGGGTTCGCAGCAAGTGACGCGGCGCCAAAGGCGGGATTTTCGCGCTAGCGTGACGGACAAGCAGACGGGGGCCGCAGGTCCCCGGGTCACAAGGAAGTAACCGAGCCAATCGGAGGTCGCAGTGGCAAACGTCGGATTCGAACACGTTGAGAAGGTCTACCCGAACGGGTTCCACGCCGTGCACGACCTCAACCTGGAGATCGCCGACGGGGAGTTCCTCGTTCTCGTGGGCCCATCGGGATGTGGCAAGTCCACCGCCCTACGGATGATCGCGGGTCTCGAGGACGTGTCCAGCGGCAAGATGACCATCGGTGATCGTGTGGTCAACGACCTGTCGCCGCAGGAACGCGATATCGCGATGGTCTTCCAGTCCTACGCCTTGTACCCGCACCTCTCGGTCGCGGACAACATCGCCTACGGCCTCAAGATCCGCAAGATGCCCAAGGAAGAGATCGCACGACGCATCCAGCGGGCGGCTGACATGCTCGAACTCGGGCCGTACCTCGACCGCAAGCCGGCCATGTTGTCAGGTGGTCAACGTCAGCGTGTGGCGATGGGGCGGGCCATCGTGCGCGACCCGGCCGTGTTCCTGATGGATGAGCCGCTGTCCAACCTCGACGCCAAACTGCGCGTCCAGATGCGCGCGGAGATCTCGTCTGTGGTCCATGACCTCGGGACCACCACGGTCTATGTGACGCACGACCAGGTCGAGGCGATGACCATGGGCGACCGCATGGCCGTGATGAAGGCCGGGCTCCTGCAGCAGGCGGGCCCGCCGCAGGAGGTCTACGACCACCCGAACAACATCTTCGTGGCCCAGTTCGTCGGATCACCGCCGATGAACCTCGTGCAGGGGGTCGTGTCACAGCAGCGGCGAGAGCCTGTCGGTGCGCGTCGGGGAGACGGAAATCGACCATTCCCGAGTCGGTCATGAGTGCCACGTCCGGCCCTGCGGTCGTACGTCGGCAAGCCCGTCGCAGTGGGGGTCCGCAGCGAGGACATGGAGGACGCATCCCTGAAGCCGGACACACCGCAGGATCAGCGACTGGCCGGCACCGTCACCCTCGTCGAGGCGCTCGGGTCCGAGATCGTCGTGCACTTCAGCCTGCGTGGCGACCACGTCGTGACCGAGGACACGAAGCTCGTCGCCGGGGACTCCGGGGAGGAGGCCCTCGACATGGGTCCGGCCGGCGAAGTCCGGTGGGTGGCCTCCTTCTCGCCGCGCTCCGGTGTACGGCGCGGTGACCACGTCGACATCGTGGTCGACATGGATCGGGTGCACTGGTTCGACCCGTCGACCGGTGAGGCCATCCGCGGCTGAGGGTGCTGGCGCGACACGCAGACCGCCGGGGCGGCCGTGCGACTGCGTCTCGAACGTCACGGACATATCTCAGAATCCCGCCCCGTGGCGCGTTCGGGTGCGTCCCGTGAGCGCCTCCGCTAGGTTGGCAGCATTCCGGCAGCCGTAGCGCTCGACTGACGTGGCGGGGGCCTGAACTACGCACACAACGCAGAACGGAGTGCAGATGCACAGCATCAAGCGAGGAATGGCGCTGGCCGCGACTCTCACACTGAGTCTCGGGCTGGCCGCATGTGGGGGCGGGGACGACGGAGGTTCCGGCTCGGAAGCGGAGTCCGGCTCCGCCCTGACCATCTGGGCCGACGAGAAGCGCGCCGGACCGATCGGGGAACTCGCCCAGACCTGGGGTGAGGAGAACGGGGTCACCGTCACCGTCGAGCAGGTCAACTTCGACGGGATGAAGGACCAGTTCGTCCAGCAGGCACCGCAGGGCAAGGGCCCCGACATCCTGCTCGGCGCCAACGACTGGGCCGGTGAGTTCGTGGACAGCGGTCTTGTGGCACCGATCAACCTCGGCTCCAGCAAGGAGAGCTTCGTCACCGCGTCCGTCAACGCGTTCACGATCTCCGGGCAGACGTACGGTGTGCCGATCGCGACCGAGAACATCCTGCTGTTCCGCAACACCAAACTCGCACCGGATGCACCCACCTCGCTGAACGAGATGGGCGAGACCGGACTGCAGTTGAAGAAGGACAAGAAGACGCAGTTCCCCGTGGGCCTGCAGGTCGGTGACGCCGGTGACGCCTACCACGCGTTCCCGTTCTTCTCCGCTGCCGGTGGCTACTTCTTCGGTGGCCCTGACGCCGAGGGCAACTACGACGTCCAGGACCTCGGACTCGCCAGCCCGGGTGGAATCGCATGGGCGGAGGCCTTCTCCGACTGGGGCAAGCAGGGCATCGTGAAGTCGACCTTCGTCGGTGACGACCTGACCAACGCGTGGTCGCAGGGCAAACTCGCCTACTGGATCACCGGTCCGTGGAACAAGGCGATCGTCGAGGAAGCCGAGGCGGACGTGCCGTTCAGCGCTGAGGGACTGCCGACCTGGGACGGCTTGGAGACCCCCTCGATCCCGATCGTCGGGGCGCAGGGCTTCTACCTGAGCCAGAGCTCGCAGAACGCGACGACCGCGCAGGCGTTCCTGGACGCGACGCTGAACACCGAGTTCATGGACAGCCTGTTCGCTGCCGACCCGCGCCCGCCGGCGTGGAAGGACTCGCTGACGGCCGCTGAGGATGACCCGATCATCAAGGCGGTCGCCGAGTTCGGGACCGACGGGTTCCCGAACCTGCCGTACCCGGAGATGGGCCCGATGTACGAGGAGATGGGCCTGGCTGAGAAGAACATCCTGGACGGCGCGGATCCGCAGACGACCATGGAAGAGGCGCAAGCCAACGTGGAGAAGCGCATCCAGTAGTCCTGTGGCTCAAGCGAAAGGCCCACTGTCCGCTTCCGGCGGCAGTGGGCCTTTCGACGTCCAGCCGTGGTGGGAGACCGCCGTGTTCTACCAGGTGTACCCCCGCTCCTTCGCCTGCGCCGAGAACCCCGAGGGCATCGGAGACCTGCGCGGGCTGATCACCCGGCTCGACCACATCGTGAGGCTCGGGGCCGATGCGATCTGGCTGTCGCCGGTGTTCAGCAGTCCGCAGGTCGATCACGGGTACGACGTCAGCGACTACTTCACCATCGACCCGATCTTCGGCACGATGGCCGACTTCGACGAGTTGCTGGAGGCCGTCCACTCACGCGGTCTGCGCCTGCTGCTCGACCTGGTCCCCAACCACACCTCCGACCAGCATGAGTGGTTCATGGGCGCCGTGGCCGCCGGGCGCGGCTCGCCGCAGCGGGCGCGTTACCTCTTCCGGGACGGCCGCGGCCCGGACGGTGACCTCCCGCCCACCGATGTCGTGGGCTCGTTCAGCGGTGCGTCGGTCTGGACCCGGGTCATCGAGCCGGACGGCTCGCCGGGGCAGTGGTACTTCCACCTCTTCACCGCGGAGCAGCCCGACCTGAATTGGGCCGAACCTGCGGTGCTTGAGGGGTTCGAGCAGATCTGGCGCTACTGGCTGGACAAAGGGGTGGACGGGTTCCGGGTCGACGTCGCGGATCATCTGACCAAGGACGTCGATCGCACCGGCGTGCGCGACGGCAACAGTCTGCTGGAACACGATCCCGGGAACCGGACCCACCAGGTGTGGCGCGCGTTCCGCGAAGTTCTGGACGGCTACCAGCATGAACCGACCGCGATCGGGGAGATCTGGTCGGATGCCGGGCTCTACGGCGGTGCCCGTGAGTTCCCGCTCACGTTCGCCTTCCCGCTGCTCAAGGCGGGGTGGGACGCCGCCGCTCTGCGCACGGCAATCGAGGGGGTCTTGTCGGCCGCCGGGACGCATGTGTGGGTGATCGACAACCACGACACCCCGCGCAGCGCCACCCGCCTCGGGTCGGTCGCCCGTTCTCGGGCGTTGACGCTGCTGATGCTCGCCTTGCCTGGCGCGGCCTGTTTGTATCAGGGCCAGGAACTCGGCCTGCCGAACGTCGACGACCTCCCGGACGAGGTGCTCACCGATCCGATCTGGCAGGGCTCTGGTCGGGTGGACCGGGGGCGCGACGGGTGCCGGGTGCCGCTGCCATGGGAGGGGGCGGGACCACCCTTCGGCTTCTCGACGGCGCGGCCGTGGCTCCCGCAGCCGGCCCGGTTCGCCGAGTACACGGTGCAGGAGCAGAACCGTAGCCCGTCGTCGACGCTGTCACTGACTCGGGCATGGGTCGGGCAGCGCCGGCAGCACCCGGAGTTGCACGCCGGTCTGCTGGTCTGGCTCGACGACCGGCCGGACCGGTTGCACTTCGGCCGAGAGTTCGGGGAAGCGTCGGCTCGAGGTCCTGGTGAATCTGCAGGACCGACCGATTCCGCTGCCGGAGGGTGAGGTGGTCGCCTGCTCCGATCCGGCCCCTCTCGGTGGCGCGCTGCAGCCTGACACCGCCGTGTGGGTACGTCGGGGGTGACCCTCACCGCTGCCCCTACCCACCAGGTTCCCGCCACCCACCAGGTTCCCGCCACCCACCACCCACGAGGTTGGAGAACGTCCACGAGGTTGGAGAACGCACGCGTGTCTTCTCCAACCTCGTGGACGTTCTCCAACCTCGCTGACGGGTGGCGGCGGCTGACGGGGTGGCTCGCTGACGGGGTGGCGGCTGACGAGGGCGACGGGGGCCGGCGGGGGCCGTGGCGTTCAGTCGACCGGCCCCGTGAGGTATCGCTGAATGGTGGGGCCGATGGCGGCCACCAACTCCTCGGTGCTGAGGGCGGTGACCTCGGGCAGCTGCAGGAAGTAGCGGGTGAAGGCGAGACCGGCCATCTGCGTGATCACCAGGGCGGACCTGCGCGGGGCATCGTCGTCCACAAGTCCTGCCACCGCCACCTGCACCGAGTCGTGCAGCGTCTGCTGCATTACCTCGCGCGCGACGTCGTGTGAGGCCGCTGTGCGCAGCATGCCCAGGAAGTGCTGACGGACCGGTGGCTGCTCCCAGGTCGCCACCAGCGTGCGGACCAGTTCTTCACCCATCCGGTCGCGCGGGGCCTGCTGCACCGCCGCCAGGACGACGGCAGGATCGACGGGCAGCCGCAGAGCCTCGGTCAGCAGACCCTGCTTGGACCCGAAGTAGTGGTTGATCAACGCGGGGTCGACCTCGGCTTCGGCGGCGATGGCTCGCATACCCGCCCGCTCGTAGCCGCTCTCCGCGAACAGCTTGCGGGCCGCCGCCAGGATTCGTTGCCGGGTGTCGTCGTCACCCGGGCGCCTCCCCCGCGGCCTCACGTGCGGCCCAGCATGGTCATACGTTCCTCGATGGTCGCGGGCACAGGGCGAAGGGTGGCGTCGATCGCGTGACCGGCCAGGACCGCACGCAGGTGCGTGTCGTCGGCGATCGATCACGCGGACCTCCCGGCCGTCGAGGTTGATGGCGAACCCGTTGCGGCTGAGGACCTCGAACACCGTGGACCAGTCGTCGGAGGCGACCGAGACGGCGGTGGTCCCGTCGACGATGTCGGCCACGGTGCCTTGCGCGACCAGTCGGCCCTCGGACATCAGCAGCAGGCGGTCGCACTGTTCGGCCTCCTGCATGTAGTGGGTCGTCACGAGCACCCCGACGCCACGCTGGGACTGCTCCCGGATCTGGTCCCACAGGCGCGCACGCCGCAACGGTTCCACCCCCGATGTCGGCTCGTCGAGCACCAGCACGTCCGGTGCCGTGCTGCAGTGCGCACACGAAGGCCAGTTGCCGCCGCAGTCCGAGCGGGAGATCGCTGACCAGTCGATCCTGCGCCTCCAGCAGGTGACCGGTCAATGCCGCCGGGCGCACAACCGAAGGCCTCGGCGGCGAACTCGAGGTTCTCCCGCACGGTGAGTTCGGCGTAGAGCCCCAGGCTCTGCGGGACGTAGCCGAGGCGTTCCCGGCCCGAGCGGTTGGGGCGGTTGCCGTTCAGCAGGGCGTCTCCGCGGCTCGGGCGCAGCAGACCCAGAAGCATGCGGATCACGGTGGTCTTGCCTGCGCCATTGGCACCGAGCAGTCCGACGACCTCGCCAGGTCGCACGTCGAAACTCACGTCGTCGACGGCCGTGAAACGCCCGAACGA
The DNA here is from genome assembly GCA_963769435.1 of uncultured Actinomycetota bacterium. Classification (GTDB taxonomy): domain Bacteria; phylum Actinomycetota; class Actinomycetes; order S36-B12; family UBA10799; genus JADKAV01. The sequence goes on along the minus strand of CAVYLN010000002.1, from coordinate 1,527,443 downwards.
ACGGCTCAGCGAGCGGGCTTCCAGAAGTGCGCTCATGCCGACTCCTGACGCAACGATTCGATGATCGCGACGTCCTCCAACGTCATGTCCGTCGTCGCGCTGCCGGCGGGTGCCGCGTCAGGCCACCACTCCCGGAACGAAGTGGCGTGCCGCCATGCGAACTGCGGGCGCTGGGGTTTCGCGGTCTGCCACGACCGCACCCGGGTAGGCGGCGACGATCTCTTGCGGCCCGCCGTACAGCAGCGGCCTGCCCTGATCCAGCACCAGCACCGACCCGGACCGCTCGGCCTCGTCCATGTAGGTCGTGGCCAGTACGACCGCCGTTCCTTGCACGGCCGCCTCGCTAATCAATCGCCACAGCTCCACCCGGCTCACGGGGTCCACCCCGGTGCTGGGCTCGTCGAGCACCAGCAGGTCGGGCTCGTGCAGCATCGCCAGGCAGAAGCCGAGTTTGTTCCGCATCCCTCCGGAGAGTTTGCCGGCGAGCCGATCCCGGGCCTCATCGAGACCCGCGCGTCCGAGCAGTTCGTCGGCACGTCGCGCGAGGGCGTCGCCGGACAGGCCGTACGAACCGCCGATGAAGGCGACGTTCTCATCGACGCTGAGGTCGGCCCAACTGCCGGCGCCGGGCGGCATGAAGCCCATCCTCTGCCTTGGTGGAGTGTCCACCGTGCCGGACGTGATCGGCACCAGGCCGGCCATCGCCTTGAGCAGCGTGGTCTTGCCCGCTCCGTCCCCGCCCACGACGGCGGTGATGTGGCCACTGGGCGTCTCCAACGACACGTCGTCGAGTGCCGACCACGTCCCCGAACCGCACGGTCAGGTCGCGCACGCTCATGCTGCGGCCTTGGACTTGCGCGCGCCTGCCGTCCCCCGGTGCCAGGTTGCGCCGGAAGCGCAGCACCGCACCGCTGAACACGATGACCGCCATGATCGCGAGCATCAGCAGGGGGAACCACAACGCATCCAGTGGCGCCCCGCGCAACATGACTCCTTGGGACACCATCGTGAAATACGTCAGCGGCAGGCCGTAGCTGATCCATCGCACGCCCCACGGGATCGCCTCCAGCGGGAAGATGAAGCCGGACAGCAGGATCTGCGGCAGCAGGAAGAAGAACGCGGTCTGGATCGCCTGTCCGACATTCTGCGAGATCGTGGATATGAACACCCCCAAGCCGAGGACGACGAACAGGAACAGGCCGGCGCCGAGCGCGAAGACTGCGACGTTGCCGTTGAACGGCACGTCGAACAGCAGCATTCCCAGCAGCGTCACCAGCACCATGTCGAGGGTGGCGAGCAGGAAGTACGGGAGGATCTTGCCGAGGATCACGGTGCTGGGTTTGATGGGCATGACGGCGAGTTGCTCGATCGTGCCGGTCTGCTTCTCCTTCACCATGCCGATGCTGGTGACGATGGTTCCGATGAAGGTCAGGATCAGGCCGATGATCGCCGGGACCATCACCCAGCTCGTTTTCAGATCCGGGTTGAACAGGACGTCGACCGTGACGCGGTCGCCGAGGCGGTTGAAGGTGGCGACAGCGGTCTGTGCGGTGAACAGTGACGAGCCGTCCACGTATGCGACAGGGGGCTGTTGACTGGTGTCGATCGCCACGTCCACGTCGTTGCGCTGCAGGAGTTCCTGCGCGGTTGCGGCGTCGCCGTCCGTGTCGATCAGGGTGACGTCGAACGGAGCCTGCGGCACCTCGGTGACCAAGGTGGCCGCCTGTTGCGCCTGCGGCCCGAGGGTTGCCGTCGGGATGGTTTCGACGGAGAAGTTGGCCGCGTAGCCGAAGACGATCAGCAGCAGGATCGGCATCCCGATGAGCATCCCCATCGTGCGATGGTCCCGCCGCAACTCGCGGAATTCCTTCATGATCATGGCGCGCATGGCACCAGCATACGCCTGCTATTCAACAAGTGATGAATTATCGACGCATGCACCTTTTGTGAAGAAGTTGGCGGCAAACGTCGGCGTGTCGCGCAAACTTCTTCGCAAAACCTCGTGGCCGAAGCGAGAGGGGCCGGCCGGCGGGGGTTTCAGCCCTGCTTCTGGTCCTTGAGCAGGTCGCGGATCTCGGCGAGCAGTTCCTCGGCCTTCGGGTCCTCGACCTTGTCCTTGGCGAACCGCGACTTGGCAGCGTTCATCGGCGCCACGAATACGAAGTACACCACCGCCGCGGTGATCAGGAACGTGATCGCCGCTCCGATGATGAGGCCGATGTTGATCACCTGATCGCCGGGCAGTCCGATCGTGCCGCCGATGCCGTCCTTGCTCAGACCGAGCACAGAGAAGAAGCTGTTGACGATCGGTGTGATCAGGGCGGTGTTGAACGCGCCGATCAGTGCGGTGAATGCCGCGCCGATGACGACGGCGACGGCGAGGTCGATGACGTTGCCGCGCAGGATGAAGTCGCGGAATCCTTTGATCATGTGAGTGTCCTCCGTGCGTGATCTGGCCCAAGTCTAGACATCGGCCTCACGCGGGCCCGCTGCCAACCTCCTTGAGCAACTCCTCGATGTCGGCCTCGTCGGGGGTCTTCGCCGGAGGCGGCGCTGGAGCGGGGACCTTCCCGTCGGACTTCGGGCGCCCCGCCGCAAAACGTGTGACCGCCCCGAGGACGGCCCCGGCACCGGCGGCCAGCAGCGGATTCACCGCAAGGGTCGACTCACCGCCCAGGGCTCCCGGGAGGACGATCGAGCTCGTCATCGCCCATGCCAGGAAGGCCGCGAGTGCAGCCGTCACCGACACCGCGCCGGTCCAGGTACTGCGGTGTTTGAACGGGCGCATGGCCACACCCGCGATCAGCGCGAGTGCCAGCGCGGCCACGACACCGCCCACGCCGTAAACAAGCCCCTCGCCGAAAGTCGACAGGTCGAGGGGTTCCGGCGTGAGTCGCGTGAGGCCGGTCTGAACCGGGGTGCCCGAGGCGCCGATGAGCACCAGCGATCCGAGCAGGGGGTACAGCAGGGCGAGACCGATGCCCACGGCGCTGGAGCTGGTCAGGTAGACGGCGGCCGCGGCGGCTGCTCCGGTGAGGACCAGACCCATGCCGACCAGCAGGCTCAGCGCAACCCCGCGCCCGGAACGCCACCACCGCAGACCGACGGTGTTGAGCAGCCAGACACCCGCGACCAGGGCAGCGGCCCCGGTGACCACTCCTGGGTGGGCGTTGTCCCAGACCCAGGTCAGCGATTCGGTGGTCGTGACACTCCCGGCGGTGTTGGTGACCGTGTCGGTGGCCGTGCTCGCAGCCGCCAGCAGCGCTGCGCCCGCCGCTGCCCCGACCAGGGCCGGAAGCGCTGTCCACGCCGGGGCCCGGCGGGCGCGCAGGGCGATGTAGACCGCGACGGCGCCTGTCACCAGCAGCGGGACGCCCGATGCGTACGTGACCCAGGCGATGCCACCCGCGACGTCCGAGGTGACCTCCTGCTGCCAACCGCCCAGCAATCCGGCTCCGGCCAGCCATCCTCCGAGAGGCCACAGCGCACTCTCGGTGAGGCCGGTCCACGCGAGGGCGTAGGCCATCCCCGTTCCCACCACGACCGCGAGCGCGACGGCCAGGACCCCATCGATGAGGGCGCGGATCGCGGCGCGCGGCGCGGAGACGGGGAGCCCGGTGCTCACGATCCGGTCTCCAGTTCCTGTCGCATCGCGGGGAACGCGTCGGTCATGACGATCGCCTCCACCGTCGCCGGGAGGGGCCCGTCGACATCCAACGTGACGCCGGTGATCTGGTTGTCCGGCCCGGTCTGCAGCGTGGTCCTGCTGTAGTAGTCGACGGGCACGGGGCGACCTTGCTCGTCCAGCAGCAGGATCGAGACGAAGTGGTCATCGCTGCGGTACGGCTGCTCGACGTCGATGCTCGCGCTGAACGAGGCCGGTGTGCCCGGGGTGAAGGTCACGTCTCCGATCGACATCCCCTTGACCCTTCGCAGCGCGGGTGAGGTGGCGCTGCCGCCCAGGAACGTGCCGCCCGCGGTGATGACGCCTTGCGTGTCGCACATACCGGTCACCGGCATCAGGGTGCCGTACTGCGGGATGTCTTCGCAGACGGCTTCGGCCAGGAACTGCGAGTCGGGGCGCACCTCGCCTTCTGGACCGAAGGTCCCACGCAGATCGAAGCGGCGCAGGGGCACCGGGCCGAACGTGAACCACAGGTTGACCTGCGAGGCGTTCAGCAGGAAGGTCCCCCCACGCTGGGTACCCGACACCGGGAAGGCGAACAGTGAGGCTGGGTCGGCGACGATCCGACCGGTGTCGTCGCGCTTGGCGCCGACGAACCAGACCACGGTGTCCTCATCGCCGGTCTCGACCGCTCCCCCGATCCAGTCGTAGAAGTCGAAGCCGATCTGATTCACGCTGGTGAGCATGGGAGGAAGAGGAACGGCCAGTCGTGACAGGGACAGTCCCGAGACCCGGTTCTTGCGGACCTCGGGATTCCACGCGGTCCCATCGGATCCGGTGCGCACGGTGAACGAGCCCTCGTAGGGTTCCAGGCGTCCGTTGCCGACCGGCAGATTCCCCAGTCGGGGTCCGCCGGTGGTCACCAGCCCGTTCACGGTGACGGTGAAGGTCGTATCGGGCGGCAGCATCTGCGTGGGACGGACGACGACGTACCGACCATCGCCGGAGACGGACACCTCGGCATCCACCTTCGGCTCGATCGTCACCAGCCGGTTCGGATCCGGCGCCGGCACCAGGCGCGCCGGAACGGTCTGCCCGCCGCGGCGCAACAGCACCCGGCCCGTCATGTATCCGGCCGGACTGATCTCGACGGATTCGCCCTGAGGCACGATGCCGCCACCCACATTGACGCCGAACAGGTACATGCCGTCGGCAGGCAGATCCCCGGTCACGCATCGCGGGTCCGCCTCGGGGCGCAGGCACACGTCGTAGGGCACGTACCAGATCGCTCCGTCCTGGCTGCCCAGATACACACCCTTGGGACCCAGCGCCGGCGACGAGTTGAGTTGGTTGCGGGTGGCCAGCGTCGGCTCGTCGGAGGTCGTGTCGAAGGCCCAGCGCCGGGAGCCGTCGTTGGTGTTCACAGCGACCAGGTGGCCGTTCGCCGCACCGACGTAGGCGATCGCGGGCCCTCCGGCCACCGGAGGCTGCCCGATCACCGGCGAACTGCGGATCGGCGCTCCGGTGTCGTACGTCCACAACAACTGCCCTTGCGGATCGACGCTGTACAGCAACCCGTCGGTGGATCCGACGATGATCTGCTCGAGGCGGCCGTCGCGTTCCACCAGGGCGGGCGAGGAGTAGATGTGGTCGCCGGTCTGCAACTGCCAGCGCACCGCGCCCGTCTCGGTGTCCAGCGCGTACAGCGACCCGTCGAACGAGCCCGCGTAGAGCGTGCCCTCGGTGTCGAGCGCCGGTGACGATGTGACATAGCCCAGCGTTGTCCGCTGCCACTTCTGGGTACCGTCGGGGTTGAGGGCGAAGATCCGGGTGTCCACAGAACCCCAGAACGTGGTGCCGGAATCGTCCATGGCCGGCACGGTCCATACAGCGTTCTCGGCCTGGTACACCCACTTCTGGGAGCCGTCGGGGTTCACCGCGTACGCGCCACCACCGGTGTTGCCCTGGTAGATCACCCCGTCCGGACCGACGTTGGGGCTGCCCTCCCACCAAGAGACCAACTGCCCCTCGACCGGCGGCAGCGTCGGCGAGAAACTCCAGATCACCCGCTGATGGGACGGTATCGCCGGATCGGTACTGACCTTGTACATCTTCTCGTCGCCGGACCCGATGATCAGCGACTGGTCGTCCAGCAGGGCCGGAGCGGTGTCGATGATCTCCCCCGTCTCGAACCGCCAGACCTCCTTGCCCTGTTCGTCGAGACCGTAGAGGTTGTTATCGGCCGACCCCGCGTAGATCGTGCCGTCGGCCGCGATCACGGGTGTTGCGAAGATGCCCTTTCCGGTCTGGAAGAACCAGGGCTGGGTCCCGGGGTCGAGTCCCGGCAGGTCGCTGGCCCCGGTGTTGCGCAGGTCGTGACGCATCGTCGGCCAGTGGGCACCGGGTTGGGTGCGGGAGTCGGCGGCGGGGACGTGCTGGGCAGCGTTGCCCCAGGCGACCGACCCCGCGGTGACCGCCATCACCGTGAACGCAGCCGCGAGCATCCTCACGGTGGCCACGTTAGTGGGTGCCGAGTGACCGCAGGCGAGCGAACCGGGACCTGTTGGCCCACGATGGGGCAGGTGAGCGCGCAGAGCGACCAGGACCGTTTCCTGCTCGTGCTCGACGATCCGGTCACCGGGCTGCTCCCGTGGCTCGCCTGGGGCCTGCTGCCCTATGTGCTCGACGCCCGCGTGTCGGCGGGCATCGCATTTGCGCTGGCCGGGGGCCTGTTGTGCGTTGCGTGGCTGCGCGGCGAGAAGCCCAAGCCGCTCGAGGCGTCGGACGCGGTGATCTTCGCGGTGGTACTGGTGGTGAGTCTGCTCGCCTCGCCGGGCCTGACGAACTGGTTCGAGGATCACGCGGATCTCGTCTCCAACACCACCCTGACCATCCTCGCCGTGGTCAGTCTGGTCGTCGGCAGGCCGTTCACGACCCCGTACACGGATGCACGTTTCCCCGGCCTCGACCGGCCCCTGCAACAACGACTCGACCGGGTCTCCACCGGCGCCTGGGGGCTCGGGCTCGCGGTGGCGGCGGTCGTCGCCTGGTACGGGGAGTACGTGCTCGACGAGCCCAACGACTTCTGGACCGGATGGACTCTGCAACTGCTGCCGCTGCTACTGGCGTATCACGCGACGCTGTGGTTCGACCGCCGGGCCATCGCGGTGCAGATGGGGGATGTCAAGCCGCCATCGGTGTGGGAGCCGTTCCGGAACGTGGTGGTGTGGCTCGCTCCCGTCGGCGTCATCGCCATCCTGGTCAACGACGCCCCGTTGTGGTTCGGCGAGGCGCTGTTCTGGTCCGGCCTCGGGCTCGGTGTGTTTGCCTGGGGGATGGTGCGACGGCGCACGGCGGCCGGAGCCGCGCACGAGGTGGTCTTCGGGCCGGGCTGAGCTTGTGCGCCTCAGCAGGAGGCGAATCGGTGGCCACGCGTGCCCGCCGGCCGCAGCGACACGTCCCGGAGCACTATCGGCACGCGCTCCCCGCGGGCGCGGCATGCCCGCACGAAGTCCCGGCGTCGGTACTCGATCTCGATCACGTCGTCGCCGTACGCCCGGGTGAATCGCGCGCACTCGCGGTAGCGCTGGCATTGCTCGACGACGGCGAAGTCGAACAGTCGCTTCCGTGCCAGGCCGGCAGTGTTCTTCTGCGCGATGGCCAGTCCTGCGGCGTGCGCCCGGTCGACCAGCAACCGTCCCAGAGCGACGTTGTCCCGGCGACGCAGGAGACCGCGACTGCGTTGCCAGCTGTCCAGGTTGTCGGGCTCCACAGCATCGAACCCGGAGTCCGCGCACCCGGAGATCCACCGCCCGACGATTCGCGCGATCCTCTTCCGCTTCGCGATGGTTCCGGTGTCGAGGAGCATCTCACCCCACTGCTCGTCGAGTACGGGTGTTCCCTGTGTGCGCAGTACCAGGCCGGGGTGTTTCGAGAGCCACCATCGACGGGCCCCGGGCTGGGTCTGGAAGGCGTTGATGTAGCAGATCGAAAACGCGCCTGGCGCCGGGTCGTCGCGGCGGTCCCGGACCACGATGCCCACCCCGGCGGCCGGCGGGTAGGAACCTCCGAGTTGGTAGTCCGCGTTGGTGTCTGCTGGCAGTGTCTGCGGGGCTGGAGCTGACGGACCCACCAGCAACGCCAGACCCAGCAGGCCCGTTGCCATCACGGCAGACATCTGGTCAGCAGACCGCGTGCCGGTCTAGTAGTACTTGCCCTTGCAGATCAGCGTGTTCTGCGTGCCGTAGACGCCGTCGATCCCGTCCTCGATCTTCGTGCCCATGCCCTTGAGTTGCGGGTTCGCCCACAGGCCCAGCAGCGTCGCTCCCTCGGAGCTCACCAAGGCCGCTTTCACCTTGATCGTGCGCTTCTTCGCGGTGAGGCAGTAGTAGGCGCCACCGTTGAGCGTCTTGGCCTTGCCGGCCGAGACCTTGGAGCCCTTCGTGGCGCCCACGAACTGGGTCACCACGACGCTGGCGGCATCCACCTGTGCCTGCGGGGAGGTGGCGGTGAAGTACATGTAGTAGCCCTTGGGGATCTGGAACGTGAGCTTCGCGTTGTCACCTTTGGCGGTCTTGGTCTTCGAACGGTACTTGCCTGTCGCCTTGCCCGTCTTGGACCACGTCGCCATGACGCTGCATCCGTCGCAGCCCTTCACCTTGAGCTTCACGGGCACCTTGTCCGCGCCCGCCGCAGGGGCGGTGACCGCCAGGGCGAGAAGGACGGTGCCGGCCAGGGCTGTGGAACGGATTCTCATGGTTGCTCCTCGGGTCGGGCTCACCGTATCCGACACGGGTCGACCGACACAACGACAGCCGCCAACTATCATTCAGGGGTCTGCCTCGAGGGGGTTCCCACCGTGAAGATCGCTGTGGCCGGTATGGGCTATGTCGGGCTTTCCAACGCCGTCCTGCTCGCCCAGAACCATGAGGTCCTGGCACTCGACGTGGATCCGGTGAGGGTCGATGTGATCAACGCGGGACGGTCGCCCATCGAGGACCCCGATCTCGAGTCGTATCTTCGGGACGCGCAGTTGAACCTCCGGGCGACACTCGACCCGGACGAGGCTTATGCGGGCGCGACCTTCGTGATCGTGGCCACGCCGACCGACTACGACCCCGACGCCAACTTCTTCGACACCAGCTCCGTCGAGGCGGTCATCCACCAGGTCAGAGCGATCGAACCGTCGGCCACCATCGTCGTGAAGTCGACCATTCCGGTGGGCTTCACGGAACGGATGAGCGAGCAGTTCGCCACCGACACGATCCTGTTCGCGCCGGAGTTCCTGCGGGAGGGCCGCGCGTTGCACGACAACCTGTACCCCTCGCGCATCGTGGTCGGACAGAAGTCCGAGCGCGGTCGCCGGTTCGCGGAACTCATGGCGGCCGGTTCGTTGAATCCGGATGCCCCGGTGCTGATCACCGAACCGCGGCAGGCGGAGGCCATCAAACTGTTCGCCAACACCTACCTCGCGCTGCGGGTCGCGTTCTTCAACGAGCTCGACACCTTCGCGTCGAGCCACGGCATGGACAGCCGCGACATCATCGCCGGAGTGAGCCTGGATCCTCGCGTGGGTGGGCACTACAACAATCCGTCATTCGGGTACGGCGGGTACTGCCTGCCGAAGGACACCAAGCAGTTGCTGGCCAACTACGAGAACGTCCCACAGGATCTCATCCGCGCGGTCGTCGACGCGAACAGCACACGCAAGGACTTCGTGGCCGAGCAGATCATGGACCTCGAACCCGAGGTCGTCGGGATCTACCGCCTGGTGATGAAGGAGGGGTCCGACAACTACCGGACGTCCAGCGTGCAGGGGATCATGAAACGGCTCAAGGCCAAGGGCGTCGAGGTCATCGTCTACGAACCGGTGCTGGATGAGGACTCCTTCTTCAACTCCGAGGTGCTCTCGGACCTCGACGAGTTCAAGCGCCGCTCGTCGGTGATCGTGGCGAACCGTATCTCCGAGGAGATCGAGGATGTCATGGACAAGGTCTACACACGTGACCTGTTCGGCCGGGACTAGGTCGACCCTCGACGGAGCCTGAACATCCGTATAGAATTGTGAACGTGCGTTCAAACATGGACGACCGGAACGTGCGGGCACGGATGCGGGACGCGGCGATCGAGATCGTGGCGACCCGAGGGGTGGACGCCCTGACCGCACGCGCGGTGGCGCAGGCCGCGGGTGTCTCGGCCGGGTCGGTCATGAACCACTTCGGCTCGATGACCGGGTTGCGCCACACCTGCGACGAGTATGTCGCCGCGCAGATCCGCCAGGAGAAGCAGAAGGCGATGTCGGCGGGTACCGATCTGGACCTGATCGGGGCACTTCGACAAACACAGTTGGCGCCCCTGGTCGGATATCTGGCGGCCGTGCTGAGCGAGGACTCACCGCTGGTCAACCACTTGGTGGACGAGTTGGTCGACGACGCGGTCGGCTACATCGAGCAGGGCGTCGCGAGCGGTCTGATCAGACCGGCCGCCGATGAGCGGTCCCGCGCAGTGGTGCTGATGTTGTGGAGCCTCGGAGCCCTGGTCATGCACCGCCATCTCGACCGGCTGTTGGGAGTGGATCTCACCACGGACACCGGCACGCGGCTCACGGCCTACCTTGCGCCGGTCTACGAACTGTACGGCGGCGGGTTGTTCACCGAGGAGTTCGCTCGGGAAGGCACCGCCGCACTGGAGGAGATGGCGGCCCAGAACGACGGTCGCAGCGGAATGGAGAAAGCATGAGTCAGCAGCCAGCCCTTCGCGCGGAGGGGCTCACGAAACACTATGGTCACCTCGAGGCGCTGGTGGATGTGACGCTGGAGGTGATGCCCGGCGAGGTCTACGGCTTCCTCGGACCCAACGGCGCCGGCAAGACCACCATGATCCGTACAGTGATGGACGAGATCCGTCCCACGGCGGGTGCGGCCTGGATTCTGGGGCTGGACTGTCATCGCGACTCGGTCGAGATCCGCCGCCACATCGGGTACCTGCCCAGTGACCTCGCGCTGTATCCCAACCTGACGGGCAAGGACACGCTGACCTACTTCGCCAACCTTCGTGGTGGTGTCGACTGGTCGCGTGTGGACCAGCTCACGCAGCGACTCGACGCCCAGTTGGACAAGAAGGTCGGAGACCTGTCGTCGGGCAACCGGCAGAAGATCGGCATCATCGCGGCGTTCATGAACAGCCCGGAACTGTTCATCATGGACGAGCCGAGCAACGGGCTCGATCCGCTGGTCCAGCGGGAGTTCCAGTCCATGATGCGCGAAGCGGTCTCGGAGGGCGCCAGTGTCTTCCTGTCCAGCCACACCCTGTCGGAGGTGCAACGGGTCGCCGACCGGGTCGGGGTCATCCGGCACGGTCACCTCATCGCGCAGGAGTCGGTGGCGGACATGCGCTCGAAGGGGATGCGCAGCGTGGAGTTCGACCTGGGGACGCCGGCCGACGCGGCACATTTCCACGCGGTCGAAGGCGCGCGCGACGTCCTCATCGAGGGCGGGCATGTGGAGTTGTCCTACGAGGGCAGGATGGACGACCTGCTGCGCATGGTCACGACGCACTACCAAGTGCTGGACTTCCGCTCCGAGGAGGCGGACCTGGAGGAGATCTTCCTGACGTACTACCACGACGATCCGGCCGAGGGTGTGACGCTCTGATGCTCACCACGGTCTTCAGCAAGACGGTCCTCGATCGCTGGCGCGGGGTGACGATCACTGTGGTCAGCCTGTCGGTGCTGCTGGTGTTCGCGATGGCGGTGTACCGGAACCTCGACCTGAGCATCTACTCCGACCTGCCCGCGTCCTTCCAATCCATCATCGGCATCCCGGAGGACGCCGACGTGGCGTCGCTTGCCTACTCGGCGATCTACAACTCGTATGGCGCGCTGGCCCTGGGTGGGCTGGCCATCGCGATGGGTGCGGCCTTCATCGCTGGTGAGGAACGCCGAGGCACCATTGGGGTACTGCTGGGGAATCCGAAGAGCCGCACGGACGTCCTGGTCTCCAAGGCCGCGGCGATGCTGGCGCTGCTCGGGGCCGGTTTCCTCGCGCTGTGGGGCGTCGGTGTGATCTCGCCGGAACTGCTGAGCGTCGAGATCGCCGACTTGCACGTGGGCGCGTTCACGCTGCACCTTGCGGCCAGCACGCTGTTGTACGGCTTCCTCGCGCTGGCCATCGGTGCCTGGACCGGGCGAACCGGTCCGGCCATCGGCGTGCCTGCAGCAGTCATGGTGGTGTCCTTCTTCGCAGTGGGACTGCTTCCCCTGGTTTCCGGCTGGGAGGACCTTGCCAAGGTGTTCCCCTGGTACTACCTCGGCGGCAGTGAACCCCTGCTCAACGGAGTCGACTGGATGCACGTCGCGATCCTGTTGGCAGGCAGTGCGGTGCTGTTCGTGGTCGCGCTGGTCGGCGTCAATCGTCGAGATCTGCGGGGCCGGTCCACAGGAGTCAGTCTGATCGACCGGGCGCGCTCCAACGCGGTCACCGCCGCACTGGCGGAGCGCATGGCCGGGTCGACGCGTGTCTCGCGGATCTGGATCAAGAGCGCGTCCGAACACCAGGGGCTGCTGTTCGTCGTGTCGGCGGCGATGTTCTTCGTGATGGGAGCGCTGCTGGGCCCCGTCTACGCCGCGATGGATGAAACCATCCTCAGCCTCGGCGACGCCTTCCCGGAGTCGATGCTGGCGTTCTTCGGCGGGGGTGACCTGGCGACGCCGGAGGGCTACTACCAGATCGAGAGTTTCGGCCTGGTGGCACCGATCGCTGTCATGGTGGTGACCATCACGCTGGGCGCCAAGGCGCTGGCCGGTGAGGAGTCGGACAGGACCATGGGCCTGCTTCTGGCGCAACCGGTTTCCCGCGGCCAGGTGCTGGCCGAGAAGATGTTCACGATGCTGCTGTTCGGCGCCGTGGTGGGGTTCGTCACCTTCGCCGGTGTCGTGGCGGGCAACGCGTTGGGCGGCATGGGGATGAATCTCGGCCATGTCGCGGCCGCGTGTGTGCAACTGACGCTGATCGGCTGGTTGTTCGGTGCGCTGGCACTGCTCATGAGTGCTGCGACCGGTTTGGTCAGCGTGGCGATCTGGGTGCCGGTCGCGGCCGCCCTGGCCGGCCACGTCGTCAACGCGATGGCTGAACTCGAGGAAGCGACGTGGGGCAGCATCTCGCCGTTCCACTACTACCTCGGTGGCGACCCTCTTTCCTCCGGGATGCCATGGGCGGATGCTGCGGTGCTTGCGGTACTCACCGTTCTGCTGCTGGCGCTGGCGTTCCCCGCGTTCGCGCGAAGGGATCTCCGCGAGCACGGCTGAGCCGCCGCAGTCCGGTGTCAGTGGTGCCGCACTGCGAGTTCGTGGTCCGACTTCACGGCGATCGACTGGGCAGGATGGAGTCATGGACACGCGAGCGGACTCGCCGCAATGACGAAAACCCCTACCGCCGGGTCCGGCGCGGACGACACCTCGACCGCCGGCGGGTCACCTTTGACGTTCGGGTCGGTCACGGCTCTGGCGGTCGGTGGGATGATGGGCGCGGGCCTCTACACGCTGCTGGGCCTGGCGGCCGAGACCAGTGGAGGGCTGCTCCCTCTCGCTTTCGTGATCGCGGGAGTGGTCGCTGCGTTCTCCGTCTACTCCTACGCAAAACTGGGATCCGCGTACCCCAGCCGTGGAGGTGCGGCGGTCTATCTGCGGGACGCCTTCGGGGAAGGGCTGATCGCGGGCGGCTTGAACGTCTTCCAGTTCGCTGCCTACATCATTGCGACCGCGCTGTACGCGGCTGGTTTCGCCGAGTACGTCGCGGCTCTTGCCGACAACAGTGGGCAGGATCTGCGCCGGGTCGTCGGCGTGGGCGTGGTGGTGGTGTTCACCGTGGTCAACCTGATGAGCTCGAAGTTGGTGGGTCGCTCGGAGACGACGATCATCGCGATCGAGATGATTGTGCTGGTGGGGTTCGTCGCCTTCGCGGTGACTCACATAGAGCCCGACCGGATCAGCCAGCCCGCGCCCGGCGGGACTCTGGGCGTCTTCTCCGCAGCCGCCTTACTCTACGTGACGTATCAGGGTTTCGGAGTGGCGGCGACCGCCGGCGGGAACATGGTCAACGCGAAGCGGAACCTGCCCCGAGCCCTGTACACGGCCCTGGCTGTGGTGGCTGTGGTCTACGTCGTGATCGCGACCGCCGTGGTGATGTTGCTGGACCTGAACCAGCACACCGATACGGTCGGTCACCTGCTGGCAGATGCCGGCGAGGCAGCAGCCGGGCGACTCGGATTCGTGGCCGTCTCGGTCGCCGCACTGCTGGCGACCGCTTCTGCGGTCAACGCGACACTGTTCGCTTCTGCGAACATCGGGTACGACGTGGCCGAGAAGGGGGAGATCACCCATCCGTTGACTCGTTCCGTGGGAAGGGCCGGGAACGTGGCTCTGGTCGCGGCGGCGATCTGCGTGATCCTGCTGGTGGTCTTCTTCCCGCTCTCGGCAGTCGGGCAGATGACCAGCCTGGCGTTCCTCGTGGTCTACGGGGCGGTCAGCGTCGGTCACCTTCGACTGCGTTCGCACACCGGCGCACGCCGCGGACTGCTCCTGGCGGCGATCGTCGCGAATGCGGTGCTGTTCGTCCTCCTGCTCGTCGAGGCGGTGAGGACCGGCCCGGCCAGCACGTGGATCACGCTGATCGTGGTACTGGTGGCCAGCTTCGGCTACGAGTGGTTCCATCGCCGTCGCGGGCCCCACGCGACCTGACCCGGCGACTGCGCCTGGAGTGCCTAGGAGTCGGCGGTCGCGCCGGACGTCGCCGCGTCGGGCCGGTCGACGGCGCCGGCCATCGGGAACTCGATCTGGAAGGCCGTCCCCGTGCCGAGTCGGGACTCCACCCCCACCGTCCCGCCCTGGGCCGCGACCAGCGCCTGCACGATCGCGAGTCCGAGACCCGTGCCCACCGTCCCGGAACCCGCACTTCCCCGCCAGAACCGCTCGAACACGTGCGGCAGTTCTTCGGTCGGGATCCCGGGTCCGGTGTCCTCCACACGCAGGATCGCGCGACCTTCCCGCTCACACACAGTCACGGTGACGACGTCGCCCTCTCGGCAGTACCGGGCGGAGTTGGACAGCAGGTTCCCGATGATCTCGTGCAGCCGACCCGTATCCGCCCGCACCAGTGCCGCCTGCGTCTCACCCACGAGCTTGAGTCCAGCAGACCGCATCAAAGGTCCTCGGGCTGCCATCTCGGCCTCGGCGACCGCCGCCAGATCCACGACCTGGGTGGCACTCGGAAACCCGGGGGGAAGCCTCCGCCGCCGACAGCGCGGCGAGTTCCCCGACCACCCTGCCCATACGCGTGGCCTGGTCGTGAAGTCGCGTCAACGAGGCCGCATCAGCCGGGAGTAGGCCGTCGCGAATCTCCTCCAGCCCAGCCTGAAGGGCGGCCAGTGGCGTGCGCAGTTCATGCGCAACGTCCGCGGAGAGGTTGCGTTGGGCCTGTTCGGCGACCAGAACGGCGTCCGCGGCGTCGTTCAGGGTCCGTGCCAGCTCGCCGATCTCACCGGGCGCGTCCACGTGCGCGCGGGCGCTGTGGTCTCCGGCCGCGAACCGCCTGCCCACCTGGTTGAGTTGGGTCAGCGGTTGCGTCACCTGCCTCGCCACCTGCAGGGCGGCCAAGGCCGCGACACCCAGAGCCACCACCCCCGCGCCGAGGATCCACGCGACCCGTTCGCGTCCCAGGGAAGAGCCGATCGCTGTGCGGAAGGACAGTTCGACCGAGCCGACATCCGTGCCATCGACCACGACCGCATGGGCGATCTTGGTCGTGGCGGCGCCTGGAACCGAGTAGCCGCCTCGCGGCGGGCTCTTGGCCACGACCTGTCCGTCGGCGTCCATCACCACCAGGACCGCGCCGGCCGTCTTCGCCACGGCGAATGCGGGTTCGAGGTCCGCCGAGTTCCAGCCGCCGGTCTGGCTGTAGACCACTGCGGTTGCTGCCGCGGTGTGGGAAGCCACGTCCTGCTGATCGATGAGATTCTCGCGGTTGAACTCCAAGTTCAGGCCCATGACACCCACGAAGGCGAAGGCGGCCACGGAAACCGCTGCCACGACCATGAACGCCAGGAGCAATCGTCGTCCCAGCGGCTCGAGCCCGAGGTGTTTATTCATCGGCTCCGTACCCCAATCGGTAGCCCACCCCAACCACCGTCTGGATCACATCGTTGCCGGAGTCGCCCAGTTTGTGACGGAGGTTCTTGACGTGTGAGTCGATGCTGCGTTCGTAGCCCAGGAACTCGTAGCCGTGGATTCGGTTGGCCAGTTCCAGTCGTGAGAACACCCGCATCGGGGAATT
This sequence comes from uncultured Actinomycetota bacterium, assembly GCA_963769435.1. Classification (GTDB taxonomy): domain Bacteria; phylum Actinomycetota; class Actinomycetes; order S36-B12; family UBA10799; genus JADKAV01. The sequence goes on along the minus strand of CAVYLN010000002.1, from coordinate 1,511,492 downwards.
GGCCAGCGAGACCAGTAGCCCCCATTCGCTCACTGTCAGATGAAGCGGCTCACCGTCGAAACTCGCCCCGTGCGCGGTCTCGTCGATCACGAGCCGACCACTTCCGAAACTGCGCGACGAAGGTCTCGGCTCGATCGTCCGACCCCTGGACAGGACCGCCTTGACCCGCAGAACCAACTCGGTGGGGCTGAAGGGTTTCGTGACGTAGTCGTCGGCGCCCTGCTGCAGTCCCTGGATCCGGTCCTCCGTGGAGGAGCGGGCGGTGAGCACGATCACGGGCATCGAGGGTGCCGCAGCCTTGAGGACCTCGGCGCCATCGAGGTCGGGCAGTCCGAGATCCAGCAGCACGAGGTCGGCGGCCTGACCCGACACGATCTTCAGCGCCTCGGCTCCGGATCCGGTCGCCAGCACGGCGTACCCGGCGCGCTCCAGGTAGCGGCGTAGCAGATCGCGCAGATCCCGCTCGTCCTCCACGACCAGGATGGTCTTCACCCTTCCATTGAAAGGCAGGTTAGGTGGACCTGCGTCCACCGACCCCACGCGAACCTCCACACGATCTCCACACGCCCCACACCGAACATCCGCGACGCGGTGTGACCGTGGAGTCGTAGGGGCGGGAAATGGCAGGCGGTATGGCCGATGCCTCATCGGTCGGATGGCCGAGGCGGGTCGACCCACAGTGACTGCCGGTAGACCGCCCACGAGGGGAAGGGGAGAACCATGCGATGGCGTACTGAATTGGTTCGTTGGCTGGCGGCGGCCACGGGAAGCGCCGCACTCGTGCTCGGCTCGGCGCCCGCGATACAGGCCACGGGCCCCATGGCGCCGGGTGGCGGCGAGGACACGTCGCCGGGTAACAACCTGGCCGTGCCGGTGCTTTGGGCCGAATCCGCGGGCGTCGGCGTACGGCCGGTGCTGCGGGGAACCGGGCCACAGACCGAGGACCTGATGCTCGACACCGATCCGGCGTCGCACGTTGTGGTGGACGGGGTCGACCTGTTCATCCAGAAGACCCTCAACGAGTGGCAGTCGGAGAACGCCGATGCGTCGTCCATGCCAGGACTACCGACCACGGACGCCGGCAAGTTGCCGATCACCTACGTGGATTGGGGCGACAACCTCGAGGCAAAGGACTGGCGCACCGGGATGCACGTCCGCATCGAAACCAAGATGCTCCAGGACGTGTCCGGACTCATCGATCCCGAGCCCGCGGATGTCGACAACCCCACAGGGATGACCGGCTACACGATGATGAAGGTCGGGGGTCAGGGTCAAGACGAGCAGTGGGGCGTGATGGCCGTTCCCGATGCGTCGATCTGGCACGCTGTGGCGGCGCAAAGTGATCAGGCCATCGTCTACACGTCGCAGGCCTGCCTGACGATCGAGCGCATCGACAAGGCGACGTCACTGACCTGGGACGCCAACACCCGGACATGGACCGACGATGGTGTCGTGAAGTGTGTCGGTGAGGTAACCGACGGCCCCGGTGGATATGGCGCAGAGGTCACCGTCAGTGGCGGTATGACGTACGGATTCAACTGGCCCACCAAGGCCGTGAACGCCGGTCTCTATCGGCTGACGTTCAGTCTCAAGCCCGATTCCGGCGCCGACTTCACCGATGCGACCTCGATCCTGCAACCCGTCGAGGAGGAGAGTGCCGTCGTGGCTGAGCAAGGCGGATCCGATGCGGGTGGCAAGCCCGCCGGCAACGTGGCGGTGTTGATGCCCGAGGAGAACCTCACGTACATCGACATCGGTGTCAGTTATGACGAGAGCCTGCCGACGAAGCCGCTGGATCTGAACGCCGTCCGCGGGGAAGAGGCGGTGGCGCTGACCTGGAAGGCACCCGCGTCCGCGGGGAACGGGCCGATCACCGAGTACGCGGTGAGCGGGAAGTTGCTGGCCGACGGCAGTGAGTTGCCGGAGGTCCGGGTACCGGCCGACCAGGCGCTGGAGACCAGTTACCTCGGTCTGACCGGTGGAGAGCCGTACGAGTTCTCGGTTGCCGCGGTGACACCGTCAGGTATCGGAGACACGTCGACCGTTGTCGCGACTCCCACGGCCAAGGTTCCGACCCTCGTCAAGGACGAGGTCATCGGAATCCCTGGCGACAGGGACGGGGACAAGGCCGCAAAGCGCATGAACCGGAAGTTGCGTCTGAAGATTCGCGTGAAGGCGACGAACCGCATCCGTGTGCGGGCCTTCGGTGAGGTCTACGGCAAGCAGCACGGCAAGAAGGTGCGCAGCCGGACACGGGTCACCTTGTGGTTCAACCCGGTGGGGCCTGAGAAGGGTCCGCGTGTGATGAAGAGGGTGCGGACGAACGCCCGTGGCAAGTTCCGGACCCGGATGCACACGCACAAGCCCGGATCGGTGTTCGCGACCGTCGCCCAGAACGGAACCCAACTCGCGGCACGCAGCCACGTGTACAAGGTCCGTTTGGTGAGGTAGCAGTCGATCCCCGGAAGGGGGAGGCCTCCCGTCGTGAGGCGGTTCCGGACACCGCATCACGACTGGGGGGCCTTCCGGTGTCCGCGCTAGAGCTTGCCGATCACACCGACCCGGAAGCCCAGCCACGGGTAGGTCTGTTCGAAGAACTGGTTGTTCTCGGGTTGTAGTCCCACAGCCGACAGCCACAGTTGGTAGGCCGTCGAGTTGGGCACTCCACCATGGAGTCGGCGCCACACCCGGCCCTTCGTCGTCCCGACCGGGGTCGCAGTGATCGTGTCGGTCCACTCGACGGCGTTGCCGCCCTGATCCAACGTGCCCCACGGGGACAGGGTCGCAGCCTGACCGATCGTGCTCAGGCTGGCCTTGTACAACTGCTGGTACTGCTCGGCGGGAATCCCGAACGGGTTCTTCGTGTCGCACTCGTCCGCGGGGGAGTACTGCGCGGGGCACCACGTCGGGACCGGTTCTGTCCCCGCCAGGTCGGTGGCCAGGGGCTGGTCGTCGCCGTTGGTGACGTTCCCGTTGCGGTTCAGAATGGTGGAGTTGGGCTGGGTTGCGGTTCCATCGCCGAAGACTCCCGGGTTGGTGGGGTACTTCCAGTACGAGTACGTCCCGCCGCCGCTCGAGTCGTAGTACGCGGCCTTGATCCATTCATCCTGCGACGGCACCACGAATCCGGTCCTGTCCGTGCGCTGTGTGCGCTTGCGGGCCATGGTGTACATGCCGCGCTCGGTCCTTGGGGAGAGGCGCACCCGGTAGGTCGTGACGTCGAAGCCGGCCTTGCTGGTGGTCCGCTTGCGCAGCACCTTTCCGTTGTTCAGCGAGTTGACGAAACGGGCCGCGCGCAGGAAGTCCGAGAAACCGTAGGGTTTGCGTGCCCACTGCGGGTACGCGACGCTGTAGTGCCGCCCGCGCTTGGCCCGCGTCTTCCGGTTGATCTGCCCGTACTTCGGCCACGCCGAGGAACTCTCCGTCTTGCTGTAGAGACGGTGCTTGTTCTTCCCCCGAGGATCGACGGTGTTGAGGAACTTCACGTACTGCGCGACCGTCGTCTCGAGCCGTCCGATCCGGTAGGCGTAGTCGACCTCCCCCACTTCGAGGCATCCCGCAGGAGCACTCTGCCCGCAATCCGGGTAGATGGCGTCGGTGAACGGGACGATACCCACCGGGGCCGCCCCCTTCTCGGTGACCTTGACCGTCTGCACCGTGATCGTGTCGGCGTGCGCGGCCTGGGGGGCTGCCAACGACAGACCGATTCCGGCAACCAGTGCGGGGGTGGTCAACGTGAACAGTCGTACTCGGACCATGGGATGCTCCCGGTCGTGGATGGGCGTGGAGGTACCCGCGTGACCCTACGCCGGTCAGGTGGGTAGAAGCGGATCAAGGCGGGATTGGCAGGCACATCGTGATCTGTCCTGAACGGACCCGTCGGACAACGGGCCACTCCCGACTGCCTCCGACCGGGTATGTCCGGGTGCGAAAGGGCAGTATTGTGCTGGCTCCCACCGACGCCCGGAGAGGAACACCCACGATGCCTTCTGACAGCACCGGAACCAGCGATGGTTTCAGCGAGGCGGAACGCGCGGCCATGAAGCAGCGTGCAGACGGAGTTGCGCGCCGAGGGCAGGAAGGGCGCCAAGAAGGCAGACGGCCTGCAGGCGGTTCTGGACCGGATCGCGGAGATGGCGCCCGAGGACCGCGAGCTCGCAGAACGTGTGCACATCGCCATCACCACGACGGCGCCTGACCTCACCCCGAGAACCTGGTACGGGATGCCTGCCTATGCCGACGCTGACGGCAAGGTCGTGGTTTTCTTCCAGGACGCCGGCAAGTTCAACTACCGCTACTCCACGCTGGGCTTCCAGGACGCGGCCAACCTCGACGACGGCGACATGTGGCCGGCCTCATTCGCGCTGGTCCGGTGGAGCCCAGAAGTGGAGAAGAGAGTTGTGGCGCTCGTGCGGGCAGCGGTCTCCTGACTGCCGGGTCGTTGCCGGGAGCCGTCGATGCGACCTGATCACAACTCGGTGACACCACTCCCACGTGGCCGCGCGCCTTCATCACATGCGGTGGGGAGCCAGGATGATGGATCGCACCCGACAGTCAGGAGTCCCGAATGCGCGGCCGCCGCACCACACAAGCCATCGTCCTGCTCGCCGGCTTCTCGATCACGGCTCTGGCCGGGTGCTCGGGTTCGTCGTCGAATTCCGACGCCACGCCGACGGAGACTGCGGCCTCGCCGGTGTCGACGCCGACCGTGACCCCCACAGAGACTGCGATGAGCCCCACGTCCTCGCCCACCGAAACTGACTCGCTGTGCAGCGAGCAGGGGATTTTGGCGGTCCTCCCGGAGGGCTCCGAGATGGTCAAGTACAACTGCGCGGACGTTTCGGGCACGCAGTGGGCCGCCGTCGAGGTGAACCCGGGGCCGACCGTGTTCTTCCTCCAGGCGAGCGGCGGGTCGTGGGACGTCTCAACCTCCGATGAGGTCTGCGGCACGGCCAGTGCCGGTCTCCCACCGGAGTTGCTCGACTACTGCAACGCCGCCGAATCCAGCAGCTGACGAGGCGTCCTGCACATCGTTGCGACTCGGGCCGATCGCGGCGGTGTGCTGAGATGGATCTGTGGCTGGGCAAGTGACGTGGTCGCAATACCGGGAGTCGATCGGGGATCGCGCGGGTCTGTTCGCAGCCCTGGCCGCCACCTACTCGATCGAGCGTGCGCTGTACCCGGGCAGTTACGTCGACTTGTCCCCGTCGACGGCCATCCCGTCGGTGACCTACGTCGACACCGACGCCCGCGCGGCCCGGTTCTTCGCCGACACCGACCTCGTGCGCGCCGAACTGGCCGGCCGGACCCGTCCTGGCGCGGGACAGGAGGTACGGTTCCTCGCTGCGGACTACACCCGGGTGCTCGATGTGCCCGACGGCGGCGTGGACCTGATCATCTCGCTGTACACCGGCCCGATGTGGGAGTATGCCCGTCGCTATCTGCGCCCCGGCGGGTGGCTGCTGGCCAACACCAGTCATGGCGACGCGAGCCTCGCCGCGCTCGATCCGGGTTTGCAGCTGGTGGCCGTCGTGCACCATCGGAACGACCGATATCGCCTGAGTACCGGGCGACTGGACGAGTATCTGATCCCGAAGCGGCCCGAGACGGCTGACGCCGACCGCATCCGTTCCACCGGGCGCGGGATCGCCTACACCCGTACGGCTTTCGCCTACGTGTTCCAGACCGCCTGAACCGGCGGACGGACCTTGGAGTGAGCCCCCCGAAGGTCCGCGAGGTTAGAGGTTGTTCACGAGGTTGGAGAACACACGCGTGTATTCGCCAACGCGGTGAACAACCTCCAACGTCGTTCCGCAAGTAGCGGGTGACGAGAGCCGTCGCGCCCTTGGGGGGCTTTTCATTGGAGCGGGTGACGAGAGCCGTCGCGCCTTGGGAGGCTCTTCACTGGAGCGGGTGACGAGAATCGAACTCGCACTGTCAGCTTGGGAAGCTGATGTTCTGCCATTGAACTACACCCGCGGGTGGCACCAGTATGCCTCACGACCACTGACGCGGCACCAACCCCCGGCGGGGCGACGGCAATGTCGTATCGACCGGATGAGGCGCTCGAACCGTGGCATTGTCCACGCATCCGCCCGCGCACCCTTCGAGCATCGCGACTTCCCGTCGGCACGCACGTTCAGCCTTGATCCGGACTCCGACGCAGGCAGCGCTTTCCTGGTGGCCGGGTCCGGCTGAGCCGTCAGTTGCGAACGCGGCGGACCTGCCGGAATCCATCGACCGCAGTGGTCGCTGGAGCGCGGTAGGTCAGTTTCAACCGGACCCGGGTGCCGAAGGTGCGCACCGACGTCTTCCCCTTTTTCTTGATGACCGTGATGTTCCGCAGCGCCTTGCGCTTTCCGTCGATCTTCACCGTGACCCGTTGACCCGCGTCGGTACGGCAGTTCTTCGGCAGAACCACCGTCTTGCCTCGCTTCTTCAGCTTCGCCGGAGGGGTCTTCGCGCACCGCAGGCGCTGTTGTCCACGGACGACCGACAGCGTGCGGGCCACTTCAGCGGCGGGCAGGAAGTCGATGTCGCCGGGTTGGCTCGCGACGATCGAACATGTGCCCGCCGCGAGGGCGGTCAGTTGGGCCCCTGCGACTGAGCAGATGGCCGGTGTGCTGCTGACCAGCGTCACAGGCAACCCGGAGGTGGCGTTGGCCGTCAGGGGGGTCGAGGAGCCCACCGTGAGTCCGGTGGGCTGCGAGAAGGTGATGGCCTGTGACTGCGCCTCGAAGTAGGTCCCTGCCTGAATCCGGTTGTCCGCTCCATCGGGACGGACCCAGACCGAGGCGAATCGGAAGCCGCTGGCCGCTGCCGCGATCCGCGGGCTGGCCGTGCCGGCAGCGGATGCTGAGGTGCTGACCGGGGTGCTCCAAGTGACACCCCCGTCCTCGCTGTCCGAGCTCAGGATCTGAGTGCTGGTCTTGTTCCATACCGCTGATACCCGCAGGCCATCGACGCTGCTGGCGACGTCAGGGACGAAGACCGCGGGACCTGGCCCGGACACCTCGCCGGGTCCGTTCCATGCGTCCCCGACACCATGGGCGCTCTGCACGCCGTTGACCGTGGAGTTCGCCCAGACGACCGTGGCCCGTGAGCCATCGGCAGCTCCGCTGATCTGGGGGTTGGTACTGCTCTGACCCGCCGGGGACAGGAGCACTGAGGATGACCAGAAGCCGCCGGTGAGGGTGCGCGTCTGGATGAGGCGCTCCGAACTGCTGACCTGCTCCTGCCACACCGCCACCGTCCTGGAGCCGTCGGCGCTGGTCATCAGAGCGGGGTTGCTGGAATCGCGGGTGAGGGTGGAGAGCCTCTCGGGTGACGACCACGTTCCGCCGCCGTTGGTCGAGAAGGAGGCCCGGACGGCATCGATGCCGCTGATGTCCTCTCGCCAAACAGCCGCGAGGCGCTGGCCGTCGGCCGAGGCCACCACCTCAATACTGCGTGGGTCCGTCACATCGGCGGCGATGGGGACGGCGGGGGCGTAGGTGGCACCGGAGTCGGTGGACGTGCGCGCCTGGACCTGGTGGGCGGCGCCCTGGAATTGAGCGAACACGGCCACCACCTTGTCGCCGGTGGCCGACATCGCGATGGCGGGTGAGGGTGAACCGGCAGAGGACGCCAACGTCGACACGTCGACAGGGCCTGCCCACACACCATCGGTGAGGGTGGCCGTCCGAACGATCTCACTGGCGGGTGCCTGGAAGTCCACGAACGTTGCGACGGCACGCCTTCCGTCTTGGGAGCCGGCGAGTCTGGTACCTGAGGAGTCGCCCGAGGGCGCATTGATGGCCACGGCCGGCGCCCAGGTGGCGCCGTGATCGGTGCTGAAGGCTCCGTTCGCCCGGGACTGCAGTCCGTCGTTGCTCACCCACACACTCGTGAGCCGCCTGCCGTCCGCTGAACTGCTGATCTGCGGTGAGGAGCCGCTGGTGGCGGCCGGTGAGATGTCCACGGGAGTGCGCCAGATTCCGTCCGCCTGGGCCGGAATCGCGGCTCCCATCGTCATGGTGCTGAGGAGTAGGGCGGCGCTGAGCGGTACCTTCATCGCGTCAGACTAACCGCTGTGGAGGGTATCCGATAGTCGGATGAGGCAGCGGAGGAGATTGGTCCAGAGGAGCGCTGGGAATGGACTCCCGGAGCCTGGGATCCGCCCGCGGTCTGCGGGGGGTGAACCGCACGAGCCGTTCGCGGTGATTGTGGCTGGAACGCGGGCGGCCAGGAGTCCGCGCGACTACCGTTAAGGGGGCCGAGGAACCTGACGATGAGAGGGGTATGCCCGTGCCGCGCTTCTCACCGGAACTATCCAGGGATGCGCGGGTCCGGTACGACGCCGCCGCGTCCCGCCTCGTGTATCCGGTCGCTGGGCTGGTCGGGCTGCTGTACGTCGCGCTCGCGATGCTCCACCCGATCATGGTCGGTGGCCGGAACGGCTTGATCATGTCGGTGGTCGCCGCCGTCAGTGCCGTGGCTCTGCTGCTGGTCGCGTGGGCCTACCGCCGCCGGACCGATGTCAGCAACGGGACGGCTGTGCTCTCGTTCGTCTTCGTCGTCATGATCGGTAACTCGGGGCTGCACCTGCTGCTGTCAGATCAGGACTGGCAGACGTCGAACATGATGCTGGTGATGATCGGAGCCGGGGTGGCCGTGCTCGCCACCGGGTGGAACGTCCTGCTCACGGCCGTGGCATGGGGTGTGTGGGCCTTCGCGATGGTCAGCATCCCGGATGCCAACTGGTCGCACTGGCTGATCGCGATGGTCATGGCCACCTTGGTCGGGCAGGTGGTCAGGCACGGGCGGCGTGGGAATCTGGACACTGCGGCCGAAGCACTGAACCTGCAGATGGGACTGCTCCAAGAAGCCGAGGAACTCGCGGAGAGCCGTCAGCGACTCCTGGCGACGATCAGCCACGATGTCCGAACGCCGGTCACCGGCATCGTCGGGATGGTCGACCTACTGCTGCAGAGGCCACTGGACGCTCGTACCCGCGAACTCGTCGCTGGTGTCCAGCATTCGGCCGAGGGGCTGACCACGATGCTCAACAACCTGCTCGACCTGGCAAGGGTCGAAGCGGGCAGGCTCGAGGTCCACAGGACCGACGCCGATGTGTGCCAGATGATCAGTGAGGTCCTCCAGATGGTGGGACCTATCGCCCAGCGCAAGCACATCCCGCTGATCGGCTCCGCGAGTCCGGATCTGCAGTCGTGGGTCAACACCGACACCAGCAGGTTCAAGCAGATCCTGCTGAACCTGGTCTCCAACGCGGTCAAGTTCACCGACTCCGGCGCGGTGACCGTTGTGGCGCGGCCCTGGTCGCAGGGCCCCGACCAGGGTGTGGAAGTACGGGTCACGGACACCGGCCCGGGGATGTCCGAGGCCGAGCAGGCAGCGGCCTTCGAGATGTTCGTGCAGGGCAACGAGAACACACACCGGCGCCACGGCGGATCGGGCCTGGGGCTGGCGATCGCGAAACGTCTGACCGCGGCGCTCGGAGGAGAACTGGAACTCAGTAGCACTCTGGGGGAGGGCACCGTCTTCCGGATCCTGCTGCCCACTGGTGACCTCGCGTCAGCCCACGAGAAGGTGGCGACGCCGGTCTCGGGGAAGGTCGTGGTCTCCGGCAATCCCGTCGCCGTCGAAGCGGTCTCACTGGCACTGGAACGCAGCGGCAAGCAGGTCGTCCCGGAGTGCACGGGTGAGCCGGGCACACTGCACGTCCGGGTGGTCTCCGATACTGGTTCACCCGATGCCACCCGGCCGGTACATGACGGGCATCGCCTGCTGGTCATGGGTCCGACGGTGACGGTCGCAGCGTCCCCGACGGCTGGTGAGTACCTGCCTCTGCCCTGGACGCAGGATCGGCTGATGGAGGTGCTCGGAGGTGAGATCCCGGTGTCCATGGTCCGCGAGAACGTTTCGCTGCCGCCGGGGCTGCGCGTGCTTCTCGCCGAGGACGACACCACCAACCGCAACCTCATCGCCGAGATGCTGCGACGTCTCGGCGCCAGCGTGACCACCGTCAGCGACGGTGCGGCGGCCGTGGAGGAGGTGGCCAAGGATCGCTACGACGTGGTCCTGCTAGACCTGAACATGCCGGTCATGGATGGCCTCGAAGCGGTGCGGATCATCCGGGAGCGCCTCGCCGACGCGGAGTCCCTGGCCGTCCTCGCCATTTCGGCCGACCCCGGCTGGACGGATCGCTCGGTCCTCGCCGCGGCAGGTTTCAGCGGATATGTGCTCAAGCCGACCACGATGGCGGACCTGCACGTGGGCATCAGCAAAGTACTCGAGCGAGTGCCGAACAGTGGCGGTGAGGCCGAGGTCCCCGCTCAGCGGCAGCCCGACTCCGATGTCAGCCTCGATCGCGAGGCACTGGCGACCCTCGTCGAAGACCTTGGCGATGCGGGTCTGGTCGCGGAAGCCGTAACCATCTTCCTCGACGAACTCCCGACACGTCTCGTAGCACTGCACCGGGGATTCGGCGCACAATCGCCGGAGGAGGTCCGTGCCGTCTCGCACTCCCTGAAGGGTTCGTCCGGCATGCTCGGTGCCACGCGGCTGAGCACACTGTGCGCCCGCATGGAGACCGATCCGTCCGAGGTGTTGCTCTCGGAGGTGACGGCGGAGGCCGAGCAGGTGGAGACCCTGATGCGCGACTTCCTTGTCGAAGGTGTTGTCCCGGGCTAGGCCCCCGGGAGATAACGCTGCACGAGGGTCAGCAGCACGTCCTTCGTGAAAGGTTTCGTCAGGTAGGCGTCCACCCCCGCAAGCATTCCGATCTCGGCCGCGCCAGGAGCGCTCTCGGCCGTCATCGCGATGATCGGCACCTCCGAGCGTTCTCGGCCTGCCCCACCTGCGCGTATCCGTCGCGTGGCCGACAGCCCGTCCAGACGCGGCATGCGGATGTCCATCAGCACGGCGCCGTACTCGCGATCCTCGAGCCGCTCGATGGCTTGTAGCCCGTCGTCGGCGAGATCGACTTCGAGGCCGGCATCGTTGAGCATCAGTGAGGCGAGCTGCTGCGTCACTTTGGTGTCGTCCACGAGCAGAATGCGTCGGTTGCGGCCAGTGCGGCGCAACCGTGGACGGGACACGGGGAAGACGACCGTATGTCCGCCGTCCCGAATCTCGAGATCCCCGCCGGCCTCCTGGCACAGACCACGGACCACGTCGACGGTACGACTGTCCGGTTGCGCGGGGGCCGAGACGTCGATCCGGCACTGGTTGCCCGAGAGTCGCACTCCGACGGACACGTGGGCATCCGAACGGGCCAGGCGCAGCCCCGCCATCAGCGTGTCGAGAGCATCGCGGAGCCGCTCACTGTCGATGAGAACCTCCTCGGCCGAGGAGGGATCCTCCGAGAGAGTCACAGCCCCACCGTGCGGGGCGATCAGGGCCTGCTGTGTGACACACACCTCTGACACGAGGTCGGCGAGAACGTGGATGGCCGGTTTCCCCACGGTCCCGCGGGCGCTTTCGGCAGCGACGGAGACCAGTGCATCGATGCGCTGTTCGAGCAGAGTCAGCTGGGATGCTGCCGTCTGCAGATCCGGCGGGGAGGAAACCATGGCCGCCTGCGCGGCGTGCACCGGAGTGGACAGTTCGTGGGTAACGGCATTGAACAGGGCACTGCGAGCCCGGGACAACGCTTCTGCGCGGTCGCGCGCCCGCAGGAGGTCCTCCGTGCGTTCGGTGACAGTGCGCTCGAGTTCCTGGCGGTGTTGTGACTCCGACTCGCGCGCTTTCGAACGCTCGATGACGCGGCCGAGTTGCTCTCCCATCGGCACGGCCAGTTCCAGCAGGTCGGGGTCCTGGGGTTTGGGCACCGGACTCATGAACTCCAGGACGCCCCCGAGCCGGTCCTCGACCATCACCCCGAACGCGAAGATGGTGCCCTTCGACAGCAGTGGTTTGCGGGCTGGGACCAGGTCGGTCGGCTCGATCTCCCACCGTGGGCCGTGCAAGGCCACCCGCCCCGGCACTCCGACCCCCGGTCGGAACCGCGCTCCCACGGTGACCCTGCGGACCTCCTCGTAGAAGGGATCCTCCTGACGGCCCACCCAGAATCCGCTGGACACGAGCGCCTCGGGGTCGTCACGGGCGGGGACCAGCAGATGCCCGACGTGCCACTCGTACTCCTCGGCGATCATGCCCATCACTTGGTAGAAGGCAGCACGGTCGTCCGTGGCTGCGTTGGAGACCGCGGCCGACCGCGTGAGCAGGTCCAGGGCGCGCTGCCGGGCGTACAGCCTGCGAAGGGAACGTTCCGCGACCTCCTCGGACTCCCGCCGAGCCGTGCGCTCGCGCTCCACCCGCCGTTGCAGCCGTGCAATCTGCGCGCGGGCCTCCAGGAGCTCGTGGTCGGTCATTCCAGTGTGATCCGCAGCGTGCAGTGATCCGCGCCCAGTTTTGTGCATTGGGTCTGTGTGATGGACAGGTTCTCGCCGAAGTGGTCGCCCGAGCCCAGTGTCAGTCCTTCGGCCAGGGCGCACATGGGACGCTCGGAGTAATAGTCCATCAGGATGGCTCCGTCGGGCTGCTCGGCAAAGCCGAAATGCGGCGGATTCGCCCCGGGGTACAACTTGCGGACCTCCGGGTGGATCACGCTGTTGAGACTGGGCAGGAGGGTGCGAACGCTGCTGTGCAGTTCGAAGAACTCCGGGAAACGCTCGGCCAGGATGTGGAGGGACTGCCGGCCGACGTGGCGCATCACGTCGTCGGGGGACGATCCCCCGGACTCAGCGGCGGCGTTGACTATGGCCACCAGTTGGGCGTCGTCGTAGGAACCGACGGCGGTGTAGGCGCCGTGGACGTCGGCGGCGTCGAGCAGTTCGTCCCAGGCGTCCGGGCCGTTCTCCTGCGACACGACGTCCTCGACGAGGTTGAAGATGATGCCCTTCACAGAAGTTCTCCCTTCGCCGGGCGTGCCGTACGTGTGGTGGAGCGCACCACCACACGCAGGGACGCGTCGATGTTTCATCAGCCCGCCTCGAAGCGGAAGCCGACCCCGCGCACGGTGTGGATGAACCGCGGGTTGCTCCCGGACTCCCCGAGCTTCTTGCGCAGATTGCCCATGTGGACGTCGACCACGTGGTCGTCGCCGTACCAGTCGGCGCCCCAGACCGAGTGCAGGAGTTGGTCGCGGGCGAAGACCCGGCGGGGTTCGGAGGCCAGTTTGGTGAGCAGGTCGAACTCGATCTTGGTGAGGTCGAGCAGTTGGCCGTCCAAGCGCACCTCGCGGGCACTCTGGTCGATTGACAGGCCTTCGAACTCCATCTGGTCGCTGGGTCCGGCGACCCGGGGGCGACGGCGCATGGCGCCGATCCGTGCGGCGAGTTCGCGCGCCGAGAAGGGTTTGGTCACGTAGTCGTCAGCGCCCACCGTCAGTCCGACGATACGGTCGACCTCGTCGGTGCGACCGGTGACCATGATCACGTAGGCGTCGCTGAACTCCCGGATGCGGCGGCACACCTCGAAACCATCGACCCCGGGCAGGCTGACGTCCAGCAGCACAACCTCCGGGCGCCGCGCCCGGGCCAGCCCGATCCCGGTCTCGCCATCGGCCGCAGCGACCACCTCGAACCCCTCCTTCTCGAGCAGACGGGTGCCGATGAGCGCGTACTCGCGGTTGTCTTCGACGAGAAGGGCGATAGGGCGGGCCACGGTCGTGATTCTGACAGGCTTTGCGGTTCGTGGCAGTGATTGGGTCGTTCCCGCCCACAGTGCGGCCACCGCGTTGGACAAACCCTGTGCCGGCGCGACGGCCTCGAGGTTGGAGAACGTGCTGTGCCGGCGCGACGGCGTCGAGGTTGGAGAACGTGCACCGCGTTGGAGAACACACGCGTGGCTTCTCCAACCTCGTGCACGTTCTCCAACCTCGTGCTCACCCGCCGGGCCGGCTCCGGCCAACCTCGTGCCCACTCGCCCGGCCGGCTCCGGCCAACCTCGTGCCCACTCGCCCGGCCGGGTCACGCGGTCGGCACGGCGTGGGCTTCCTGCTCGGTCGAGGCCTGCTGCCGGGCGCGGGCGGGTAGCCACAGCAGGGCCAGGGCCGCTCCGACGGCGGTGGCTGCGGCTGCCACCAGGGAGCCCGCGCCGAACCCGGTCATGAAGGCGTCCTGCGCGGTGGCGAGAAGCTGGGCGCCGTTGGGTGTCTGTTCGGCCAGGACCACGGCCGCTCCCATCGACTCCTCGGCGATCGCGACCACCTCCGCCGGGAAGCCAGCGAGTCCGTCGACGAGTTGGGGCCCGTAGAGGCTCGCGAACACTGAGCCGACGATGGCCACGCCGAGCGTGCCACCCAGTTCCCGGGTCGTGTCGTTGACCGCCGATCCAACGCCTGCCTTGTCCTGTGGGAGGGCGCCCATGATCGCTTCGGTCGCGGGGCTGGTGGTCAGCCCGAGGCCCGCAGCCATCACCACCATGCTGGCCAAGACAGCTCCGAGGTATGCGCTGTCCGCCGAGAGTGTCGAGGCCAGGACGAATCCGGCGCTCATCAGGGCCAGGCCGCCCGCGACGACCAGCTTGCTGCCGAAGCGGTGCATGAGGGCGATGGACAACGGTGAGAACACCCCGGTCACCACCGCGAACGGCACCGTCCGAACGCCCGCCTCCAGGGGGCTGTAGCCCTGTACCAACTGCAGGTACTGGGTGATCAGGAAGATGAAGCCGAACAGACCGAAGAAGGCGGAGGCGATCGCGACGCTCGCCGCGCTGAAGCGAGGGTTGCGGAACAGGCGCACGTCCAGCAGTGGGTGGGCGATCCGCGTCTCGTACACGATGAACGAGGCAAGGATCACCGCGGCCGACAGGCCGGCGGCAACGACGGTGGCGCTGGTCCAGCCCCGGTGCGGGCCCTCGATGATCGCCCAGACGCCGAGGCCGACTGCGGTCACCGACATGAGCAGTCCCACCCGGTCCAGACGGCCGGGCCGGGGGTCCGAGGAGTCCGGCACGAGGATCCGGCCGGCCAGCAGTGCCAGGGCCGCGATCGGGACGTTCACCAGGAAGATCGACCCCCACCAGAAGTGTTCGAGCAGCAGTCCGCCGGTCACGGGCCCCGCGGCCACGGCCAGGCCGGTGACCCCCGACCAGATCCCGATCGCCAGTGCTCGCTCACGCACGTCGGTGAACACGTTGATGATGATGGCCAGCGTCGCCGGGAAGATCAGCGCCGCGCCCACTCCCATGAAGGCCCGGGCGCCGATCAACTGCTCCGCGGTCTGGGACAGCGCCGCGAGGACCGAGGTCAGCGCGAAGACCACCAAGCCGATCTGCAGGGCCAGTCGCCGGCCGTTGCGGTCGCCGAAGTACCCGAACGCGAGCAGCAGCGCCGAGAAGACCAGCGTGTAGGCATCGACGATCCACTGCAGCGACGATGTGCCGGCCTCGAGTTCGGTGCTCAGCGTCGGCAGCGCCACATTCACGATCGTGTTGTCCACGACCACCATGAACAGGCTCAGACACAGCACGGCGAGCACCCACCACCGCCGACTCGTGCGGGGTGGGCTGGTAGCGGCTTCAGTGCTCATGACGTTTCTCCTTCGTGTAGAACAATGTTCTATTGATGTAGAACGTTATACTACAAACATGGGAAGAACGCCAAGTGCCGATATCGAGGAGGATCTGCTGGAGGCCGCGGAGCAGATCCTCACCCAAGAGGGCCCGTCCGCGATCACAGTGAGGAAGGTCGCCACGTGCGCGGGCGTGGCGCCGATGGGCGTGTACAACCGCTTCGATGGCAAACACGGTCTCCTGGAGGCGCTGTTCGTGCGGGGATTCCAGGGGCTGCGGGCCACCATCGCCCAGGCCGACGGCCCCGACGCCCTGGCCAGGCTTCGGGACTCGGGTCGCCGGTACCGGGAATTCGCGGTGGGCCACCCCGAGCACTACCGGCTGATGTTCGAGTTGATGCACGAGGTGGCACCGGGCGAGTCGGCGATGATGGAGGCCCTGGCTTCCTTCGAGCAGTTGGTGCGTCTCGTGACCGCGGCCAGGGGGTTCCAGCCGCTCGGGGATGGCACCGACGTGGAGGTTGCCCAGCAGTTCTGGGGCGTCCTGCACGGCGCTGTCGGCCTTGAGTTGCTGGGCATCGGGTTCGCCGAGGATCCGGGGATCACATTCGATCGCACGCTCGACGCGATGCTCGCGGGCCTGGTCGAGGTGGCCTCCGGTCGATGACGTGCCGCATGGGTGAAATGTGGGGTACGCCGCCCGACATCGTGAAAGCATGAATGCCATGCCCCGCACACTTGCCGAAGCGCGTCGGGAGTTCCTCAGGCACCGGTCGCCGCGGATCCTGCTGGCCTGTCTGGCGCTGGCTCTCGTGGTCCGACTGGCCGTCGGGGACTTCACGTGGTGGAACGTGCTGCCGTTCGTGGCGGTGGTCGTGGCCCAACCGTTCCTGGAGTGGACCATCCACGTCTTCATCCTGCACGCGCGCCCCAAGCAGATCGCCGGCCGCACCTTCGACACCGTCGTGGCGCGGGATCACCGGCTCCACCATCAGGACCCGCGGGACCTCCCCCTGATCTTCATCCCGTTCCGATGGGTGGGATACCTGATCGCGTCGGTACTGATCGGCGGGCTGTTGATCCCGACCTGGCCGATGCGGACCTCCTTCTACGTCGCGGCGTTCGCCATGGCGGTGATCTACGAGTGGTCACACTTCCTGATCCACACCGACTACAAGCCGAAGACCCGGATGTACCGGCACCTCTACGACAACCACCGTTGGCACCACTACCGCAACGAGCACTACTGGTTCGGCATCACGTCGACGGTCGGTGACCAGGTCCTGCGCACGTCCCCGGGCCGCGACGACGTGCCGGTGTCCAAGACCGCGAAGAACCTGCTGGGGGCGTGACGGTCAGCGCGTCTTCGCCCGGAAGCGCAGTTGCCGCACCGGCCCTTTGTCATCGGCGCTGATCCCCCTGACCCGTACTGTGTAGCGCTTGCCCATTTTCAGACGGCGCACGATGTATTTGCGCTTGTTGACTGCCTTCCAGCCTGTGAACTTCTTGCCGGGGCGACGGATCCGCACCTGATACCCGGTCGCATTGGCCGCCCGCGTCCAGCGGACGACGGCCTTCCGCTTGTACACCTTCACGCGGGCCTTGACCTTGCCGACGGGCGCGATCGCCGGCTTCGAGGCGACCGGGGTGAGCACGACCGGGTCGGAAGCGGCCGAGGTACCCAATGCGTTGGTCGCGGTGACCGTGAAGGTGTGTGGGACGCCGTTGGCCAGACCGTCGATGGTGCAGGAGGGGCCGGTGCTTTCGCAGGATCCCGCGGGTGAGCCGGTGGCGTCGTACACAGTGATCGGCGAGCCACCGTCCCAGGCTGGCGGCGTCCAGGTCAGTTGCACCTGACCGTCAGCGGCGCTGCCGGCCAGTCCGGTGGGGGGATCTGGGGCGCTGGCCGGAGGGGGCTCAGTCGTGGCGGCAAGGGTGAACGCCTGCCCACAGGACAAGGCAGCCGGGGTCGCAGTCGTACCGGACACGAGCACGGCGCTGGTCGCGTACTGTCCCGTCACGCCGCCGATCTCACCATGGCTATTCATCCCCCAGCAGTAGAAGTGCTGGTCGGTGGCCGCGCAAGCGTGTGAAGCGCCGGCGCTGACCATCCGCACGGTGAGTCCAGAGAGGCCTGTGACCGCGGTGGGCGCAAGCCGCGGGTCCATGTCTCCTGTACCGAGTTGGGCCCAGCTGTTGTTCCCCCAGCAGAGAGCGGTGTCTGTTGGAGATCCCGCAGGTGGCGCGACGGCCAGCGGAAACGGCGGCGAAGTGATGGCCACCGATGACCGAGGCAGGGACCGGTGAGTCGACGGAGTCACCCGTGCCGAGTTGTCCGTCCCCATTGCTGCCCCAGCAGAACCCGGTTCCATCGGTCGCGACCGCGCAGGTGTGCTCCGCCCCCGCGGAGATCCCCGCCAGCGGCTTGCCCGGGTCGCTCACCGCCACGGGCTCGTAGGCGGACCCCCCGCCACCGGTCCCCAGTTGCCCTTCTTGGTTGCGGCCCCAGCAATACGCCTCGCCCCCGGAGTCGATCGCGCAGGTGTGGTAGTCGCCGGCGGTGATGGAGACCAGTGTCTTGCCTGCCAGCACTCCGGTCACGGAGACCGGGATCGGGACGAGAGCACTGCGCTTGGTGGGGTCGCCGAGCTGGCCGTAGTTGCCGTTGCCCCAGCAGTACGCGCGTCCGTCCACCAAAGCGCACGTGTGGGCCTCTCCCGCGGCGATGGCCGTCGCTGGGCCCAGGGGCACGGTCACCGGTTCGGCGCGGTAGCCCACGGACCCCATCCCGAGTTGGCCCTGATCACCGTTGCCGGCACACACCACCGAGCCATCCTGCTGGATCGCGCACGAATGGCCGCTGCCTGCCGCGACCTCAGTGGCAGAGCCGGGCATCGCCACCGGTGACCATGCATCGAACTCAGTGCCATCGCCGAGTTGCCCTGACTCGCCTGCACCCCAGCAGTAGGCATTTCCCCTGGCGTCGACCATGCACGAGTGGTTGTAGCCGGCGGCCAAGTGGACTGGCGGATCGGGGACGGGCACGATGTCGGGCACCAGTGTGTTGGCGATGCTGCCGTTGCCCACTCGGCCCTCTGTGCCGTCGCCCCAGCACATCGTGCTGCCGTCCACGGCGAGTCCGCAGGTGTGAACGCTCCCCGCGCTGATCTCACCCACTCCGCCTGCCGGCAACCCGACCACCGCACCCGGTGTGCTGGTACTGATGGTGGAGTTGATCCCCAACTGCCCGTATCCGCCGAACCCCCAGCAGTAGGCATCATGGCCAACGGTGAGCGCACAGGTGTGGGAACCGCCGGCCGTGACACTGGTGAACTCTCCGGCGACGGACTGGTCGACCTGGACCGCGCTCCATGCGTTCGTGGTCGTGCCGTCGCCGAGTTGTCCGTGGTAGTTGTCGCCCCAGCAGAAGGCATGCTGCTTCTGATCCACGGCGCATGTATGCGCCCCGCCGCTGTCGATGTCGGTCAGGACCGCCCCGCTCAACACGCCGCTGCCGTCCACCGCTCGGGGCGTCGGGGCATCGGTGGTGTCGCCGGTTCCCAGTTGTCCGGCGTAGTTGACGCCCCAGCAGTAGGCCAGGCCCTCCGTGTCCAATGCACAGGCGGTGAAGTTTCCCATCGTGATGTCCGTCAAGGTCTTGCCCGCCAGGACGCCGCCAGTGTCGACCTTAACCGGGCGTGTGGCGTTGGTTGTGGAGCCGTCACCCAGGGAGTACTTGATGCCCCAGCAGTAGGCGTGGCCCTCGCTGTCGAGCGCGCAACTTCCCCAAGCGCCGACTGCGATGTGGGTGAGAACCGTGTCGTCCGGGAAGTCCACGGGCACGGGTGAGCGGTGAACTCGTCGCCCGGCCGTCTCCGAGTTGGCCCGAGGCGCCGAGCCCCCAGCACCACGCATGCGCCGTCGGAATCGAGGGCGCACGTATGTCGCTCACCGGTGGCGATCTGGTCGAACCGGGCGGTGGCGTCCACGACCACCGGGGACATCGCGATCCCGGTCATTCCCACCCCGAGCTGGCCGAAGTACGACGATCCCCACCCGTAGGCGCGTGCCGTGTCGGGTGGGCGGGAGGCCGTTGCGGTGTAGGGAACCCCGAGTCCTGCCAGCAGCAGGACCAGCACCACCCAAATGTGCCTCATCGACGCCACCCCCGACCGCCGGTCGGTACTTCCAGTGTACGCCTGGGGCGCGGGTCCAGGTCTGCTCAAAGACCGCACTGACTTTGTGGCCCGTGTAGTCTCGCGCGTAGGTAACCGGGCGGGAGGTGAGGTATGTCCGTGGTCGACCCAGCCTCGTCGTATCCTCGTCACCGGTGGTGCCGGCTTCATCGGTTCACACCTGTGCGAACGCTTGCTCGAGCAGGGCCACGAGGTGCTCTGCGTCGACAACTTCTACTCGTCGTCACGGGCCAACGTCGAGCACCTCATCGCGAACCCGCGCTTCGAGTTGATGCGCCATGACGTCACCTTCCCCCTCTACGTGGAGGTCGATGAGATCTACCACTTGGCCTGTCCGGCATCACCCATCCACTACCAGCGCGATCCTGTACAGACGACCAAGACCAGCGTCCATGGTTCGATCAACATGCTGGGTCTGGCCAAGCGGACGAAGGCCCGCATCCTGCTCGCATCGACCTCCGAGGTGTACGGCGACCCCACCGTCCACCCGCAGACGGAGGACTACTGGGGAAACGTCAATCCCATCGGCCCGCGATCGTGCTACGACGAAGGCAAGCGCTGCGCCGAGACCCTGTTCATGGACTACCGCCGCCAGCACGCCATGGACACCAAGATCGTGCGCATCTTCAACACCTACGGTCCCCGGATGGCCCCGGACGACGGCCGCGTCGTCAGCAATTTCATCATGCAGGCGCTCGCCGGCGAGCCGCTGACGATCTACGGCTCGGGGGACCAGACCCGGTCGTTCTGCTACGTCGACGATCTCGTCGACGGACTGCTGGCGATGATGAACACGCCGCCGGAGGTGGCCGGTCCGGTCAATCTCGGCAATCCGGAGGAAGTGACGATGCGGGAGTTGGCGGACAAGGTGGCCGCAGTCGTCGGTGTTCCCGCAGCAGTCACCCACGAAACCTTGCCGACCGATGATCCGATGCAGCGGATGCCCGACGTGACGCTGGCCGGCCGCCTGCTCGGATGGTCCGCGCAGATCCCGCTGGACAAGGGCATGCAGGAGACGGTCAACTGGTTCCAGGAGCAGTACGCACGTGACCTGGAAGGTACCCCGTGAGCCAGCGGCTCGGAACCCGGCAGCCGAGGATCTCTACGCGTAACGAGTTCCTTCGTGACTACCAGTTGCGGGTTCGGGCGCTCGACGTCGCAGTCATCCTGACGGCCATCGTGCTCGGACTGCTGCTGGGCTGGGGGTACGGGGGGGAGTTCTTCAGCGACGACCGCCCTCGCCAGTTCTTCTCGGTCGCGTTGCTGGTCGTCTGGCCGGTCGCGCTCTGGCAGACGCAGTCGACCAAGGCAACGATCATCGCGAACGGCCTCGGGGAGTACCGCAGGGTCATCCTGGCGACGATGTGGACCGGGCTGATCGTCATGAGCCTGGCCTACCTCACGAACACCACGTACGGCCGTTGGTTCCTGTTCGGCGTCCTGCTCTCCGGGCTGCGTGATGCTGCTTCTCGAGCGCAACCTGATGCGGCGATGGCTCCATCGCCGGATGGCCGAGGGTCAGCCGTTGCACAGGGTGTTCCTGATCGCACCCCCGTCGCGCCTGACGAAACTGCAGGACGACCTGGCCAGGTCGCAGGGAAGGTTCGTGACCGTGGGCTGTCTTGCCCTCGATGACACGTGGGACCCGGAGTCCGCGGTCGATATCGCGCTGGCGAGCAAGGCGGACACTCTGCTCTTCGCCCCCGGCGGCGACATGGACCCACAGCAGACCCGGCGACTCGGCTGGGCGATGGAGGACACCGACCTGTCCCTGATGGTCAGTGCCTCGCTGATCGAGGTTGCCGGTCCGCGATTGTCTGTCGAGCCGGTGGAGGCCTTGTCCTTCGTACGTGTCGACATGCCCAAGTTCAGCGGGACCGCAGTCGTGCTGAAGGCCATCACCGACGTGGTCGGTTCGTCGATCCTGTTGATCCTGCTGGGCCTACCCATGCTGCTGATGGGTCTGCTCATCCGGCGCGGGTCCCCGGGCCCGGCGCTGTTCAAGCAGGAGCGGGTCGGGATGGACGGCCGGAGGTTCGAGTGCTGGAAGTTCCGGACCATGTACGAAGATGCGGACGCCCGGCGCGACGAGCTACGTGCTGCGCACGGCGACGACGGCGCCACCTTCAAGATGGCCGACGACCCGCGGGTCACCCGGATCGGCCGGTTCCTGCGCCGGTTCTCCCTCGATGAGTTGCCACAACTGATCAACGTGTGGCGGGGGGACATGAGCCTAGTCGGTCCCCGTCCTCACCCGACGGACGACGTCGAGCGGTATGACGACCTGGCCGTCAGGCGGCTGCGGGCGCGGCCCGGGATGACCGGCCTGTGGCAGGTGCGAGGGCGCTCGGACCTGTCGTGGGAGGAATCGGTGCGCCTCGACCTCTACTACGTGGAGAACTGGTCGCTGTCGATGGACTTCGTGATCATGGCGAGCACGGTCAGTGCGGTTCTGGGCGGACGTGGGGCGTACTGAGTGCGCGTGCTGCTGAGCGGCTATACGTGTGATCCGACGGGGGGCAGCGAGGCCGCCAACACGTGGTTCACGGCGCTGGAGTTGGCACGCGCTGGGGCACATGTTCATCTGCTCACGAGGGAATCCGACCAGGCGCGAGTTGCGCCTGAATTGGCCGCGGCGCAAGGGGTCGGCCTGCGATTGGGCGCGACATTTCTTTCCGACGCGGTTCGCCCCGCAGTTCTGCAGCGCGGGCAGATCGGGGTCTATGCGAAGTACCGGGCCTTTCAACGGCGGGTCCACACGTGGGCACGCGCTCACACCGACTGGGATGTCGGTCACCACGTGTCATGGGGGTCGGTGAATCATCCGGTCGGTCTTGCCGGCGCGGTGCGCCCGCTGGTCCTCGGCCCGGTCGGGGGCGGCCAAGCCTTAGCCCGTGATCTTTCCGAGTGGGTTGATGGGTCCATGAACTGGCAGCACCTGCGGAACGCGGCACTGGCTGGAGGGGCCGGGCTCCGCCGACTCTGGTCTCCGGGGGTGCGGGGGGCCGATCTGGTGCTGACCACCAACTGGGAAACCGAACGGGCCGTGGGCCGACTCAGCGCAGGGAGGACGGCTCCTCTGCTGGCAGACGGCGTCAGGCATATACCCCCTTCAAGCGCGGTGCCGGTGCGACCGACCGTCATCTGGGTCGGGCGTCTCCTGCCCATCAAGGGTGTCCGACTGGCCGTGGAAGCCTTTCGCCACTGCCTCCAGCAGGTTCCCGAGGCACGTATCCGATTCATAGGTGGTGGTCCTCTGTCAGATGATCTGCGTGGCTGGACTTCGGACCTGGTCGACACCTCGGCTGTCGAGATCCTGGGCCGCCTGCCGTGGGACGCTGTTCAGCAAGAACTGGCCTCTGCCAAGGTGCACCTCTTCACCGGGGTACGCGACTCGTCCTCGGCCCAGACGCTAGAAGCCGCCGCGAGGGGAGTACCCACCGTCGCCCTCGACCAGTTCGGGCTCCGACGTTTCTTTCACCGAGAGGGCTTCGTTCTGGTCGATCCTGCCCCCGGCCGCTCGCTCCCGGAGCGCCTGGGCTCAGCCCTGGCGCGAGCCCTCGAGTGGGATGAACGGTCTTGGCGGGCACAGAGCGATGCTGCTCGCAGGTTTGCGGCGGAGAACACATACGCTGCCCGGGCCCAGTACCTCCTGGTGCAGTATGAGCAGTTGCTGTCCAGGCCGGTTTGATTCACTTGCGGCGCTAGGGTGCTGGCATGTACAGCGTCCGTGTTGCCAGCCACGGCAACTCGCGTGTTTCGATGGAGCGGTGAAGGCTGCGTGCGGCCCTCCGTTCTGTTGGTGTCTAACCACCCGGATGAATCCGGCTCACCGGGACATCTCGACGGCTTGCGTTGTCTTGTGGCCTCGGGAGAACTGGACGTCGTGGAGGTGGTGTACGCCGCTGCGCGCCCGGGTGAGACTTCGGATGAGGTGAATCGGCGGGTCATCGACGCGATCTCGACCTCGAGGTGTGAAGACGTCCTTGTCCTGTCCATGAAGTCGCGGGTCACGGACATGCACGGTGTGAGCAAGGCGCTGTCGGGTCGGAGGGTCCTGTACTGGGAGGGTGACCCCTGGGGACGGGGCAAGCGCCCGCCATTGGAGATGAGGGCATGGCTGTCCCTGGCTGATGTTGTCTTCAGTGTCGGCGGTCATCCCCAGACCGAACTCTTGCGTGATGCGGGGGCTGATCGCGTCGTGGGAATCATGCACACGTACGACCATGTTCTGTTCGCAGATGCGGAACGTGGGCTGGATCACGGGCGGCCCTCCAGTGACGTCGTGTTCCTGGGCTCCAACCTGATGCGTGTTCCGCTGGTTTCGGGCCTTCCAGGTTCGTGGCAGAGGTTCCGCCTCGTAGCCGGGTTGCGTAGGGATCACGGTCCCCGGTTTCTGCTCGGTGGGCCCGGGTGGCCCCCGAATTGGTCTCAGGGGGCCGTCCAGTTCGGTTCGCAGGCGTCGTTCGTGCAACGGGCGCAGATCGTGGCGAACTGGGACCACTTCCCGGGAACGCACTCCTATACCAGCGACCGACTGGCCATCGCGATGGTCAGTGGGCGGGTCCAGGTCACCACACGACACCCGCAGATGGACTGGCTCCCCGGGCCTGATTCCGGTGTTCTGCTGGTCGACAGTCCGCGGGAAGTCCGCCGGTCCGTCGGTGCTGTGCTGGCCCAAGGAGAAGCGCTGGATCTTGGCAGAGCCGCGCACGCATGGGCAAAGGGCCGGGTCAGCCACCGGGAGGCTGTCAGATTCATGATCTCTCAGGTCTGGGATCACGTTGAACCACCGCCGCCGGATCCCTGGGCGAGAATCCCACAGGACCACGATGTCTAGGAACGTCGTGGTGCTCATGGGTCGCCTCGGCAACCAACTCTTCCAATACAGCTTGGCGCGGTGGCTGAACCATCGCACGGGCTTGCCGAGTTCGTTCGACCTGTCGTTCGTCGGGCGATCGGGATTGTGCGGACCTCAGGCGATGCGAGATGCCATGTGGAACTCACGCGTGCGCGGATCCTCGCTCATGCCCGTGCCCCACGGCCGACTGGATCCGGTGGCGCGACTTTTGCGAACTGTTCGGGGTCCAGCGGGTATCACGGTGGATCTCGACGCAGAGGGCGCTGTCCCCCCGGTCGGTCACGAGGGATCGTGGTATCTCGGATACTGGCAGCGCACTGAGTACGCCTTGACCACCCGCGACGAGTTGCGCCACATGTTCGCCCTGGCGAACGTCCAGCGGGATCCCGTGGTCCGTGTGCACGTTCGACGTGGAGACTACGTGGCACTCGAGCAGAACGCGGATGCCACCTGGTTCCAGCGGGCAGTCGCGTGTGCCGTGGAAGCGCGGAGTTCCCACCTGGTCGAGGTGATCAGCGACGACCCGAAGTGGTGCGAGGACACCCTTGAGTTGCCGGTTCCGTTTCGTGTCCTCAGCGGCGGATCTGTACTGTCCGACTTCGAGGCGTTGGCGCGGGCCGAGGTGCTCGTTGCCACGGGGAGCACCTTTTCATGGTGGGCGGCCTTTCTCGGAGCGCCGAAGGTCGTGCACGGCCCGCAAGTGTTGCCACCCTCCCTGTGGTCCCCCATCGACGCGGTTCTCGTGAGCTGAGGCACCGGAGCGCGATCGCTCTAGGTGCGTCGCCCGAGGTGTCTCAGAACCGGCAGACGCTGCCTGAGGGCGAAAGTCACGATGAGGAACGCGCCCACGCACATCCCACTGACGACGATGACAACCCAGTGAGGGTTCCCGTTCGTGGCCAGCAGGAAGGGAACCGCGCCGACCACCACACCAGTGAGTAGTGCCAGCCCGAGCCAGCGTGCGGCGGCTTCCCCCACAAGTCCCTGCCGCTGTGCCGCGCGGACGGTGGCCAACAAGGACAGACACGCGGCGGTCAGGGTGCCGGCCGCGAGCCAGCGCCATTCAGCCGTGACCACCAGGCCCACCGTGGCGACGATCATCGCGCTCAGGCTCGAGGCCTGGCCCCACCACAGAACCTTGAAGACCCCGGCCGCCTCGGTGGCGGTCGTCAGTAGAGTCGTGATCGCTGTGACGGAGGCCGCCAGCCACAACCAGACCGCCATTTGTGCCGCCAGAGCCCATTGATCCCCCAACAGGAGGATCACGAACGCGTGGACCGCCGGCGACAGGCCGAGTGCAACTGGAAGGACCAACCAGAGACCTCCGGCGAGCAACTCGGTCCACGCGGCCCTTGGGTCCGGAGAACCATCCGTTCTGCGGAAGTGCGGAAACGCCGCGGTGGACCAAGCTCGGACGGCCGATTCCACGGGGACCTGTGTCAGTGCGACGGCGCGGTTCCAGGCACCGAGCACATTGGGTCCTGTCACGCGATTGAGGACCCACAAGGGGATCGTGAAAGTGGCGTAGCTCGTGAGGGAGGTGCCCGAGGAGTTGATGACGAATCTGAGATCCGGCAGGACTGCGGCGCGCGGGATCGCGGGACACCGTCTGGCCGAGAGTCGAAGGGCGAGCAGAATCCCCAGGAAGATCGGGGTTGCTACCGGCAGCACCGTGAGCGTCCATGGCTGCCTGAGCAGAACTGCCGCCGATGTCCCGACTGCGATCCCGAGCAAACCCGCTGTGAGCGAGGCGACCGTCAGTGTTCGCATCCCGTCCATGCGGCGCACGACCCCGGAGAGCACGCCTGCGTACGCGCCGGCGACGATGCTGATGCTCATCACCCTGATCAGCAGGATGGCCCCAGAGTTGCCCCAAATCGCTGCAAGTAGAGGCGCGGAGACGGCGATGAGCACTGCCAGAAACGTGGCGGCGATGACAGCGAGACCCAGAATCTGGCGGTCGGCGGATGGTGAATCGTCCGGACGTCTGGCGGTGGATTTTGCGAAGCCATTGACAGCGAGCAGTGTGCCCAGGGCAACCGTCGCGCTGGCCGCGGCGTACGCGCCGAATTCCGCAGGCCCGAAGAGTCGGCTCGTAACGGCGGTGTAGCCCAGTTGCGTCACCAGGAGCACTACCTGAACCAGGAGCAGACCTGAAGCCTGCCGCGCGACTCGCGGGACCAGGTGGTCAGACACGGGTTCGTGTTCCCTGTTGCCCCCGGGGCACCGCGCGAGTCCACTCGTCCACGCCTCCAACGAAGGACTCCACCATCCGGCTCAATGGGTAGTCGGTCGCCCGGTCTCGACAGGACTGTGCCATGGCTCCCAAGCGTTGCTCGTCCCGAAGCAGGGCAACGACCGCGGCACCGTACTCCCTGGCAGTGGCCGTTCTGCTGAGCCACAACGAGTCTTCACCGGGCGCGAGGTACTCGGCCTCGGGTCCGTGCAGGCTCGCCTCACGGGTGACTATGGGCACTCCGCTCACGAACGAATCCACCACGATCAGCCCGAGTTGACTCGGCACGGTAAGCACCCGAGCCGACTTCAGTGCCAGCGCCTTGGCGCGCCCGTCCACCCGACCGAGCACACGAACCGGCAAACCCGCTCGCTGCAGCACCCTCACCCTGCCGACATCAGCCCCCGAGCCTGCGATCAGAAGGCGGAAACGGGGTTCGAGCCGGTGGGCTTCACGGACTGCCTCGACGAGGAAGTCCATGTCCTTGAGGCCATCGACCCCACCCAGGAACAGCGCGCAGTATCGCGGATCGACATCATGCTCCGCCTGGAAGCTGGACACCTCGGCATCTTTCGTCGCGCGGAGGTCACGAATCAGTGACTCGGTGTCGATGGTGTTGTAGAGGACCGTCACTCTGTCAGGCGGGAAGCCATGCCGCGTTACGTCCAATGCCCCCGAGGGTGTGTAGGCGAAGAACCAGTCACTCCGCCGAGTCATCCACTGCTTGACGCGCGCCGCAGCATGACCCTGAGTCGAGGAATACGACCGTCCGTGTCCCCACAGCCCCACGGCGGGTGCGCCGGGCCCTTGGCGTAGGAGCGGCAAGTAGTTGTCCAGGTTCTTGATCGCCTGCTCCAACACCAGAAGGTCAGCCCCGGTGCCACCGACCTGGTGCAGTGGACGGTACCTCAATCGACCCCCGGTCCTCGACTCCAACAGGTCGTGGGCAAGGAGCGCGGGGAAGCCGGAATCTCCGTCACCGCGGCTGCTGTCCGCCCTCCCCACGACGACTTCGAGGGCAATTTCCCTTGCTGCCAGTTGCTCGGCGGCGCGAACGTAGAAGGCAGTGCGATAACGCGGCACGTAGGGCTGCACGACGACGAGCCGTCTCATCCCGGCGTCGCCCGTTCCGTCGGGGCTTGGCGGGAGGCGGTCAGGGCGACTCCGATCACCACCCATGACCAAGCGGGCCAGTAGTAGAACATGCCGTATCCGAGCAACCCCCAGAGGAAGATCGCGACGGGGTCGAATCGATCGGATCGCAACAAGGTCGAAGCGACGAAGAGCGCAATAACCACGGCGAGTCCCACAAGACCGAGCATCACGCTCACATCCACGAACATGTTGTGGGCTGAGTTGTAAGGGTTCATAACACCGTCGCCGGGCCATTTGACGGGATTGACCCGCAGAACTCCCCCGAACAACCAGTGGTCCGGGTCCCGAGCCGCCACCAGTCGCGTCCGCCACATCTCAAGGCGCCACTCGAGGCTGTTCGATGAGGTGGCTGCGTCGGCCAGCCCTCGTTCGGGGGCGGACTCGCTCGCCCTTGGCAGTAGGTGCAGCCCAGCAAGAGGGGCGAGGTTGGCGATCAGGAGGTAGACGAATGGTGCGCCCAGCGCGATCCAGGTGTCCTTGCTGGCACCGTGGCGAGCAAACCGCACGAGCATTAGGAGGGTCACGATGGTGAATGCCACCCAGACGCTGCGGTGCTGTGAGAGGACCACGGAGACGCCGAGGAATGTGGCCAACGCAGCGTTCCTCCGGTCCGCTCCCTCCTCAGTGAGGGTGAGGATGAATGCGAGCACGATGAGCAGGGCCAGGCTGGCGTGAAGCGTGCGCATCCCGTAGAAATCGCCATAGCGTGACGTCTCGCTGCCGATGATGCCGAGCGCCTTTCCGAGGATCCCGACGTCTTGGATCACGGCCGCGAGCACACCTGCGACCGTCAGGATCCAGCGCCATTCGTGCCACCGCCGCCTGCCAAATGTGAACCCGAAGAGCAAGAACGCCGCCGACAGCAGCCAGGGGCCCCATCCCGCCCAGAAGTTGAGTCCGAAACTTGATCCGCCGCTGCGTACCCAAACCGACATGCCGAGCGTGCACATACCTGCGAATGCCAGAACAAGACCCAGTCGCCCTTTTCGGCTCGTGTGGAGCAACCCACCGCCCACGGCGCAACCCACCAGCACGACGAAGGAGACCAGATCCCTCGTCCACGACGGCTGGATGCTGGTGGAGAGGGTCCAGGGGACCAGGGCCGAGAGCAGGGTGAGGAGCAGGACGATGTCGATCGCCGCGAGACGTCGAGGGCGCTCAGTGTCGCGTCCGAGGTCAACGACAACTGAGGATTTCGACACGCGACCTAGACTAGTGCTGCTGGCTTGGGTCGCCGTTCCGCCGGGATCCGGCCGAGCCCTCAGGTCACGGTGCACCCGGGTTCACAGCCCGCTGGAGTGACGCGAGAAGGCGGGCTTGGGTGGCGGGACATGTGTACACGTGGCTGAGTTCTTCTGCTTCCTGTGCTGAGCGTGATGAACCCGCGATCCCGGTCACCACTGCGGGGAGCTGCGCCAGGTCGCTCACCACTGTCGTCAGAGGGGACTGCTGAAGCGCCCGGATGCTCGCCTGCGTGGGGGGACCCACCGCCACCACGGGTCTGCCGGAGAGCAAGTACTCGGGCACCTTTCCCGAAACCGATAGGCGTGTATAGGCAAGTGTGTCTGGATCGTCTGTCTCCACGAAGAGCAGTGCGGCGGCCGATCCCAGCTTCTCCGGAACGTCCTCGGGGTTCAGGGAACCGGCATGCTCGATCCGTCCACTGCGGCGCGCCAGGTCCGCGCCCGATGCAGCCTCTTTCGGATTGACGAACAGACGCAGTTGCCAGCCCTCGGGCAAGTGCTCCGCGACTCGTTGGATCACCTGTGAGCGCCGGTTGCTCAGCCCCCCGACGTACAACAGCGTCCTATCCGCGGCAGGTTTCTGCTCGCGCATGCGCATGATGTCCGACTCCGACACGCAGTTGCCCACGACATCACATTCCCGGTCGTACCGAGCCGTGTACTCCTCGGCCATGAGTTGGCCGACCACGAGCAGTCGGGGTGAGTGATCGAGCAGGTCTCGCAGTGTCTTGTGCATCTGACGACGGACAGTCCGGGCCATCATCACGCCTGCATGGGCCGTCGTGGGCCAGTCGTCCATGAAGTGCGGCACGATCGGGATGTCGAACGTGCGCGAGATTGCCAGACATAGCCGGGACACTCGAAGGCCCCAGACGGGGCTGTGGATCACTTCAGGCGAGAACTGCGTCACCTGATCGATCACAGCCCTCGGCACACGAACGGGCCCCAGGTCGCGCATCGCGCGCAGACTTCCTCGTACTGGGTGATGCTGTGCGCGCGTCCCGGTATTCGAACCGCCCGGGGTGCGAAGCGATGTGAACAGCGCTGCCCGGGTCTCAACCGTGCGCGTCAAGGTTCCTCTCGTGTCGAGGACCGTCTGTCGCTGTGTTTCGGGTCTGAAACACAACTGCAGAATCCTGTCTTCGGGCCAGGACCCGAAGGCACGCGCCAGGGTGATCGCGGCGCTGTTCGGCGCTCCCAATTCGGTGAAGCCGACATGAAGCACACGGGGATAAGTATCAACTCCGATGGACGGCCGCACTGTCCGCATCCACCATCAGCCTCGCCAACTCCGGCACCATCGTCTGCGCCTTCCACCCCAACGTCTCCTGCACCTTGCTGGGGTCGCCGACCAACTCGTCCACCTCGGTCGGCCGCAGATACCGCTCGTCGAAACGCACGTGCTTCTCCCAGTCGAGGCCCAAGTGCTCGAACGCGAAGCCGAGGAAGTCGCGCACCGAGTAGGCCGTCCCCGTCGCGACAACGAAGTCATCGGGCTCGTCGGCCTGCAGCATCAGCCACATCGCCTCCACGTACTCCTTGGCGAATCCCCAGTCCCGACGGGCGTCCAGGTTTCCCAGGTAGAGGTGCTGCTGCTCTCCAGCTGCGATGCGCGCAGCGGCCATCGAGATCTTCCGACTCACGAACGTCTCGCCGCGACGTGGGGACTCGTGGTTGAACAGGATCCCGTTCACCGCGAACATGCCGTAGGCCTCGCGATAGTTGCGCGCGGTCCAATACGAGTACACCTTCGCCGCCGCGTAGGGGCTGCGCGGTTGCAGGGGACTCATCTCCGATTGGGGTGGCGGCGTGCTCCCGAACATCTCGGAACTTGACGCCTGGTAGAACTTCGCCGGCACCCGGGAAGCGCGGATGGCCTCGAGAATCCGGGTGGTCCCCAGCCCCGTCACGTCGCCGGTGTACTCCGGCTCGTCGAAGGACACCCGCACGTGGGACTGGGCAGCCAGGTGGTACACCTCGTCCGGGGCGACCCTCTCCAGCAGTGTTGTCAGGCGCGAAGAATCGGTCAGGTCACCGTAGTGCAGGAACAGGCGGGCAGCGGGGTCGTGGGGGTCCTGGTAGAGGTGGTCGATCCGGTGGGTGTTGAAGGTGGACGCACGGCGGATCAGACCGTGGACCGTGTACCCCTTGTCCAGCAGCAACTCCGCCAGGTAGGAGCCGTCCTGCCCGGTGATGCCGGTGATGAAAGCCGTCTTCATTGCGGCCAGGCTACTTCGTCGCCCCGACCAGTGCTCCGATGACGAGCCCCGATGGCATACCGGCGTGGCGCCCTTGCGTCTGCCGGCCAGTTGCGGTCTCCGCCACGGACGACTTCGGAGCCGTCATGCTGGCCGGCGGAATTCGTAGAGCCCGCACCACATGTCGTCATTGCGGAAGTCTGCCGGATCGGCCGAGAACACCGGTGCGCCTTCAAGCGGTATGGCCGTGAATTCCAGGAGGTCGAGTTCATCAAGCACGGCCATGGGCTCCAAGGGGTCCAGTACACGTTGGGCGTTGAACTGGACCTTTCCATTCCCGATCGGGAATGAGACCCAGAGTCGTCCGTCGGGTGCCAGCACCCTCTGCACCGCCCGTAGCCCGCGATGGTGGCCCTCTGGATCGAGTTGATCCCCGTACCGTCCGAGTCCGAAATGCTCCAAGGCGTGAAGACTGGACAGGGAGATCACGGACAGGTCGTCGATGCCCTGAAGGGTTCGCGCATCGGACTTGATGAAGGTCAGTCCCGGGATGGTTGGGGGCAGTTCCCTGATGTCCACGACCTCAACCGATCGGAATGCCAGGAGATGCGCGACGAATCCATCGATCCGGGACCCCACGTCCAGGTGCCGATCGGGGTTGATCTCGACCACCCGACGAGCGACAAGTAGGTCCTGCCAGAAGTAGTGCCCGGTGGCGACCCCTGCCTCTGGGTCCTCGGAGAGTCGGGGCCAGTACTCGTCGATCGTCCCGCCACGCAACTGAAACTGCCTGGCGTCGTCCCAGAAGGTGCCGATGCGCTTGGCGGCCGCACCCGACCGTCGGACGTTCCATCCCAACGCCTGAGCCCAGCGATTGACGGCCCGCAACCCACGGTGACGACCACCATCGACGCCGCCTGTGTGGCTGCCCATACAGACCTCTCGATCGGATATGACCGCAAGGAACCAGTCGCGTCCCTGCTACGGCCTCACGCTACCGCGAGTCGGCGCCCGAGCCGCTAGGGTCGGCCCCTAGCCACTGTGACATGCAAAGGGGGCGAGCCGAGGTGGGCCTGGGTGCGGCGGTTGGCAGGGTCGTGAGCGAGACCACCGGGGCTATCGGTACAACGTTCGTCGAGTCCCCCACGTGGGCGGTGGCCATTGGATTGACCGCGGTCACCGTCGTGAAGGAGGGAGTCGAGTTCGAGACCGCCAATATCCGCGACGCGTACCTTCCCGCAGCCCAGGCGCTCCCGTCGCCGTCAGGCTATTTCAGCGCGTCGGTGGGCAACCTCCTTGTTGCCAGGCTGGTTGGTGTTGAGAGCGCCCACTCGTGGGTCGTGTTGCACCTCGCATTGATCGGGCTTGCCCTGCTCGCTTCCTTTGTGGTGGCCTCTCGAGGCGCTGTCGTTCAGCCGACGAACTACGGGATTCTGATCGTGGCAGTCATGGCCGGTGCTGTCGGGATGACAACGACCGTCGGCAAGTACGATCCTCTGACGTTCGCGGGTGCGTTCGTGCTCGCGTTCGCGTCCAGCCACACGATTGCAGCGGCGGGTGCACTGCTGATGGCCGTCGGCAATCCGGAGCAGGCGGCAGTGGCCTCGCTCGGTCTGCTCGTTCTGACCTTCGCCACCAGGCACTCAAGAATGCGGTCGAGGGCTTGGCTGGCTCTCGTTGTGA
The DNA here is from genome assembly GCA_963769435.1 of uncultured Actinomycetota bacterium. Taxonomy (GTDB): domain Bacteria; phylum Actinomycetota; class Actinomycetes; order S36-B12; family UBA10799; genus JADKAV01. Next base: position 1,478,401 of record CAVYLN010000002.1, on the reverse strand, counting down.
GTGGTGGGGCCGTGGCTCTCGTGAATGTGTGGTTCTTGGCGTTCGGGCAGATGGGGAACCGGGCGACACTTATCCCCGGTTGGCTCGCCAAGTCTCTGGAGCTGCGCTGGTCGGAAGGATTCGCCGGTGTGTGGTCCTGGTACGGAGTCGGGTGGCTGCTCGTCGCCGCTGCGTTGATGGGCCTGCGGGGAACGGATCGGTGGGTCGCGGTCGTCGCGCTAGTGGTGATCCCCACGTGCGTCACACTCGTGACGGTCGACGGGGCACGCGTCTTCGCGCTCACAGCGTTGCCGGCCTTCGCCGTTGCGGTGTCTCCGGTATTCGCCGACTCCGCCGAACGTGGACGTTTCGCCTACCTCGGCGCCCTCGTTCTACTGTTCCTGCTGCTCCCCCTCTAGCCGTTATCGTCAGAACGTGCTCAGTGACTCCCTCGTCTACGTGGCGGGCCATCGTGGACTGGTCGGATCGGCGATCTGGCGGGCGCTGCGAACGCGTGAGGTCGAGACGGTGGGCTGGTCATCGGCAGAACTGGACCTGCGCGACCGCGACGCCACGTTCGACGCCGTCCTGTCAGCCCGGCCCCGGATCATGGTCATGGCCGCCGCCCGGGTCGGCGGGATCATGGCAAACGCGAGCAGTCCCGTCGACTTCCTCAACGACAATCTGCGGATCCAGACGAACCTGTTCGAAGCGGCCCACGCCGCTGACGTGGAGCGTGTGCTGTTCCTGGGCTCCAGCTGCATCTACCCCAGACTCGCCCAGCAGCCGATCCCGGAATCCGCGCTGCTGACGGGCCCTCTGGAGGCGACGAACCAGGCGTACGCCATCGCCAAGATCGCGGGGATCGAGGCCGTCAAGTCCTATCGGAAGCAGTACGGTCGGCGGTGGATCTCGGCGATGCCCACGAACCTGTACGGTCCGGGCGACAACTTCGACCTCAACTCGAGTCATGTGCTGCCGGCGATGATCCGGAAGTTCCACGAAGCCGATGACCGGGTCACGCTGTGGGGTACCGGCCGGCCGCGCAGGGAGTTCCTTCACAGCGACGACGCGGCCTCGGCGGTCCTGCACCTGATCGAGCACTACGACGGTGACGAGCACGTCAATGTCGGAACCGGTGAGGACATCAGCATCCGGGAACTCGCCGACCTCGTGGCGGACGTGGTTGGTTTCCAGGGAACGATCGAGTGGGACGCCACGAAACCGGACGGAACCCCCCGCAAGCTCCTCGACGTCACGCGCTTGAACGGCCTGGGCTGGTCGCCGGCCATCAGCCTGCGGGAGGGGATCACCGCGACCTACGACTGGTTCAAAGCGTCCCGTCGGCGATAGGGCCCAGTAGCCCCTTGACGTCGTACAGCACGCCGTCCGAACCCACCAACTCGCGCAGAGCGGGGCCGATCCCGGCGAACTGGTCATGCGCCACGGCCACGATCGATGCTTGATAGTCCCCCTCGAGCGCACTGGCAAGATCCACCAGTTCGACCCCGAGGTCCTTGGCCTGCTCCGCCTCGACCCAGGGATCGGCAACAGCTACGACAGCGCCGTATTCGCGCAGCCTGTCGACCACATCCACGACGCGGGTGTTCTTCGTGTCGGGGCAGTTCTCCTTGAACGTCAGTCCCAGCACCAGCACCCTCGAGCCTCCGACGGAAAGTCCTTTGCGCGTCATGAGCAGCACGAGCTGGTCGGCCACGTAGGTGCCCATCGAGTCGTTGATGCGCCGTCCCGCCAGAATCACCTCGGGGTAGTGCCCGACCTCCAGCGCCTTGTGCGTGAGGTAGTAGGGGTCGACGCCGATGCAATGTCCCCCGACCAGCCCTGGCTGGAACGGCAGGAAGTTCCACTTGGTGCCGGCTGCCTCCAGCACGGCGGCCGTGTCGAGGCCGAGTCGCTTGAACAGGACGGCGAGCTCATTCACCAGGGCGATGTTCACGTCGCGCTGGGTGTTCTCGATGACCTTGGCCGCCTCTGCAACGCGGATCGACGGTGCCCGGTGTATCCGTGCGCCGAGAATGCGCCCGTAGAGGTCGGCCACTCGATCCGCAGCCTCGGCAGAGGACCCGCTGACGACCTTGACGACGTCGGTCAGGCGCCGTGTGCGATCGCCGGGATTGATCCGCTCGGGGGAGTAGCCGACCTCGAAGTCGGCGTTGAGCCGGAGTCCGGATGCCTGCTCCAGGACGGGGATGCAGTCCTCCTCCGTGCACCCCGGGTAGACCGTGGACTCATACACCACCAGATCGCCGGGTTTGAGCACATCTCCGACGATGCGGCTGGCACTCAGAAGTGGCTGCAGGTCGGGACGTTTGTGGATATCGACCGGGGTAGGCACCGCGACGATGAACACCCGCACGTCCCGCAGTGTGGACGGGTCGTCGCTGTATGTGACGCGCGGCAGTTCCGTGGGGTCCACCTCTCGGGTGTTGTCGACGCCCCTGCCCAACTGTTCGACCCGTTCGGAGTCGATATCGAATCCGATCACGTCGAAGTGCCGTGCCAACTCGATCGCCAGCGGAAGCCCGACATAGCCGAGGCCCAGCACGGCGATGGTCGGATCCATGGGGTCAGGCTAGTGGTTGCCGTCGGTCCTGAGGCCCTGACAGGTCCGGAACACCCGCAGTCCTAGACGTGACGGGTACGGTGGAGCGTGCTATGGCCGGAGCAGGCGTGAGGACTCATGAAGTGGGGTCGGTGCCCTTCGCGGTGCTGCCGTTCGACGCTGCCGTGGACGAAGTGGTCCGCCGGGCGACCAACGCCGAACCCACTGCAGTCCACTTCGCCAACGCGTACACCATCGCTCTGGCGGACAACGATGTGTCGTACTCCGGGCTGTTCGCGACCGCGGAGGCCCTGAATTTCACGGACGGCATGCCCGTCTCTTGGGTCGGACGACGGGCCTACGGCTACTCGGCGGAGCAATGGCCCCGTGTGTACGGTCCGGATGTGATGCAAGCCGTGCTCGGGCGGGACACCGGGCTCGGGGCCACTACCTGCTGCCGGGCGGTCACCCGGAACCCTTGCCGGGTTGCAGCGTGCCATTGCACGACGCTTTCCGCTGGCACGGATCGTCGGGGCGGAATCACCGCCGTTCCGGCACTTGGACGCGCGGGAGCAGATGGACCAGGACCAGCGCATCCGGGACTCCGGAGCGCAGGTCGTGTGGGTGGGGCTGGGGACACCCAAACAGGACTGGAAGTCGCACGACTGGCTGCGATCACCTCCCTGGTGGCTCTCGCCGTGGGCGCGGCCTTCGATTTCGTGGCCGGGACAAAGTCCCAGGCACCGCTCTGGATGCAGCGCAGCGGTACTGAGTGGGCCTTCCGCCTGGTCCACGAACCGCGACGCTTGGCCAGGCGATACCTCTGGGGTAATCCTCGGTTCCTGATGGCTGCAGCCCGCAACCCCGGTCTGCGAAGGGGCTGAGCGGTCGTGGCATCCTCCGTCGCAGCCGTACGCCCTTGCAGCCGAGAGCGATCCCCGTCCGGCATGGGTGGAGTACGTCGCAGTGGGCTACGTCCTGTTGGCACTGCTGGTCACGCTCAACCTTGTCCTTGTGGCGTGGGGGTCGCCGGCGCCACGAATCACGGCATGGGTGTTGCGGGAGGGCCAACTCCCGGGTGCCGGCGGACTGCGTCGTGCTCGGATGGACGGGTGTCTTCGTCCTCGCTCTAGCTGCTTGGCGTGGTCGGCTGTCCCGAGGCCAGTGGCAGATGGTCGCGGCAGTGGGCGTTTGGATCGGCTCTGCGGCGCTGTCGATGTCCATTCATGGCGTGATGCAGGACTTCCGGTTCTGGTCCGTGACCATGAGCAGCATCGGCGTCGCGGTGGCAGGTGGCCTGCTCAGCTTCGGTCGACTACGCCGGCTGATGTTGTCCCTGGGGTGGTTCTTCGGTTGGGGAAGCGTGCTGGTGGGACTGAGCGATCTCCTGGTCGGTTGGCCGACCGTTCTCATCGGCGACAGCCCGCGGTACGGTCGCTGGCTGTCGATGGTCGGGCTCGACCGTTGGTGAGGTCGCCAGTCTCAACGGGGTCACTCCGGGCGGGTGTACGTGGGGCTGACGTGCGGTTCTGCTGGTCTTCGCGGTGCGGACGTCCTTCGCGGGGACGATGGGACCTGGGTCATGGCCGCGGGTCTGGTCGCTGCCACGCTCTGGAGTTTCAGTCGCACCGGAATGGTCGCCATGGTCGTCGGGTTGCTGGCGACGTTGATCCCTGTGGAGCGCCTGCGCAGGGCGTTCGGCTGGACTCTGGCGGGGCTTCTCGCGGTGATCCTGCTGCCGCTCGCGCTTTCGGCATGGTTGGCGAACACCCCCATCACCGATGGCACGACCGTGTGGAGGTTCGCCCTCTGGCAGGACTACCTGTCGAACCCCCAGGTATGGACGCCGTTCGGGGTCGGTCCCCGAGACGTCGTCCCGACATATGCCGGCCACGCCCACCAGCAACTGCTCGATGCACTGGCCGTCGGGGGGATGGCTCGGACTCGCGGGGTGCCTCGCGTTCATCGTCCTGGCAGCCTGGGTCGCGGTGCGGGTCGCGACGGTGGGACAACCGCGCGACCCTGGGTGTGGTGTTCGTGATGGGTGCCATCTTCCAGGTGGACGTGGTCACCTACACCGCGACTACGCCAGCCTGAACAACGCGTTCGTATTGATCGTGGTGATCCTGTGGCTTCCGCAGGTCGGTCGGTCGACTCGGGCACAGCGTCGGCCGCGGCATGCTGCGCACGGCGGCACTGCGACACGTCCGGCCGGTCCGGGGGTCCGGCAGGGGCGTCTCCAGCGGCTGAAGGCACCGTGCGCGACGCGCCTGACGCCACCTCACCAGCGCATCCGGGCCTCCTCGGCGAAACCTCGCAGGCCCTCGATCGGGTACTCCTCACCGCCCGCCCGGACGGTCCCGTCCCAGGTGCCGAAGCACTGGTGCACCTCGGTGAAGATCACGCCGACGTTGGTGCGGGCCTTGCGTTCGAAGTGGGGCGTGAACACCAGGTCCACGTCGTCGCCACGCACCGTCCACGGTTCCAGCCAGGCGTCGTAGGACCACTGCAGTTCCTGGCTGATCTTCGTGACGCGGCCGTCGATGCACAGCGCGTTCTCCGTCATCGGAGTACCTTCTGTCCACTTGCCGCCGAACTGCAGGCCGATCACGTGCCCACCGGTGCGGCCCGACCCTGAGCCCCAGTTCCAGGTGGTGCTGTACGGCCATTTACCGCGGCCGTGATCCAGGACGGCCCAGGTCTGGCCCTCGGGAAGGTCGAGCAGGCGCCCATCGACGGTCACGCGGCCCGTGGCCGGGAGAGTGTTGTCCTTGACCGTGTACTGGAACTGCTTGTCGTTCCAGGGGATGACCACCGCCATCGACTCGTGACCGGCCGGTCGGGTCACCTGGATATCGGCGTCGACACGTTCGGTGCGGGCCACCAGGCGCAGACCCTGGGTGTTGGGGATCAGGTCGATGGCAAGTTGTTTGGTCCGGGCCCGGGCCACGGCCCCGCTGTGGTCGGCCAACTGTGGGCCGCGCGCCAGCGGCACGATGGACGAGGTGTCGATCTGCTCGCCGGTGCCGAAGTCCACGAAGTACACCTGGTGCAGGGCGAGGTAGTCGATGTGGCTGATCGTCACACTGAGGGCCCAGTCCGGGGACTGCACACACCAGTACTCCCAGCGCTTGGTGCGGCCCCACCCTCGCAGGTTGGTGCGGTGTACCGGGTGCCGGGACCAGCCCACCGCGTCCGGATCGAGGCGGCCATCGGGCAGACACAGGTCCACTGTCGCTGAGATCTCGCGTTCGGCGCTCATGGCGCCAGCCTAGGACCGGCACGGTGCCACCGTCAGCGTCCACCGAGCAGGTCATACACATGCGACAGTGTGTGTATGTCCGCCATGGAACGCAGAGTGCAGATCCTCATCCAGCGGGAGGATTATGCGCGTCTTGAGCAGGTCGCATCGACGCAGTCCCGCTCCGTTGCCTCGGTGATCCGTGAGGCCATCTCCCTCTACCTTGACGATGGCAGTGACGCGAGGAAGCGAGCACTGGCAAGTCTGCTCGAGATGCCGACCACAGAAGGGCCGGGTGAGGACTGGTCGGTCGCGAAAGGCCATGTCGAATCGGCTGTCCCGAGGTACGCGTGAGGGCGGTCCTCGTCGATACAGCGGTCTTCGCGTACGCCTTGGGCGGCGAGAACCGGCACCCCGACGGTTGTCGTGAGTGCTGTCGGCGGCGCGGGAGGGGCGCCTGTAGTTGAACGCCAGTGTCGACATGGTTCAGGAACTGTTGTTCCACAGGATGCGGATGACCGACCGTGACAGTGCGGTCGCGCAGGCTCGGGCGGCCGGACAGGCGTGTGTCCTGCACGATTTCGATCGTCGTGTGCTGGACAAGGCGTTGCAGATCGTTGACTCGACCGCCATCCGGGGCCGTGGTGCGGTCCATGCCGCGACCGCCGAGTTGGCCGGTCTGCGGGTGATCGTGTCGCCGGACGCAGCCTTCGATGCCCTGCTCACGCTGGATCCGCTCGACATGTGACCTCCGGGTCCCGTGCGCAACTACGCTGGCGGCATGGCACGGTACGGCGCGCAGTTCGGTCCAGACATCACATTCCTGGGCGTGGAGGCGGCGGACCTCGACGACCCACAGACGTACGCCGACGCCGACGTGGTGATCCTCGGCGCCCCGTTCGACGGCGGTACGTCGTACCGCTCGGGAGCTAGGTTCGGCCCCAAGGCGCTGCGGGAGACCTGCTACCTGGCCCACGACGGCTCGCGGCCCTCACTGGCCATGCGGGTGGACGGTTTGCAGGACCTCAAGGTGGTGGATGTCGGAGACGTCGAGATGTACTCCGGTGACGCCGCTCGTTCCTGCCGGGATCTGGAGTCGGCGGTGGAGAAGGTCGCTGCGACCGGCGCCGTCCCCCTGATCCTGGGCGGGGATCACACGGTGACCTGGCCCGACGTCACCGGCGTCGCCCGCGGCGGGGATCGGTGGGGGCGGGTCTCGGTCATCCATTTCGACGCCCACGCGGACACCGGCGACATCGAGTTCGGATCGCTGATCGGGCACGGTCAGCCGATGCGCCGGCTGATCGAGTCCGGGGCGGCCCGCGGCGATCGGTTCCTCCAGATCGGCCTGCGCGGGTACTGGCCGCCGCCCGACATCCTGGAATGGATGGCGCAGCAGCGCATGCGCTCCTACGAGATGACCGAGATCGTCACGCGGGGCTTGGACGACTGCCTGACCGAGGCGTTCGGGATCGCGCTCGACGAGTGCGACGGAATCTTCCTGAGCGTGGACATCGACGTGTGCGATCCGGGTCACGCCCCGGGGACGGGAACCCCTGAGCCCGGTGGCTTGAGCGCGCGTCAACTCCTCGACGCGGTGCGCCGCATCTGCTACGAACTGCCCGTGCTCGGGATGGATGTCGTCGAGGTGTCGCCGCCCTACGACCACGCCGACATCACCGCGCTTCTGGGCAATCGGGTAGTCCTCGAAGCGCTCACCGCGATCGCACGTCGCCGCAAGGACGATCGCGACGGCACGACCTGGGATCCGCGCCGGCCGTTGTTGGATCGCTGACCGCGCGCCCCGACGCCTGCCCCGTCACCGAGTGCTTGCAGGCTGGGGGTCAGTCGAAGGCCATCCCGAACACCGACCCGCCGCCGTCCCGCGGGTGCACGTACACCCGGCCACCGGCGGCGTCGACGACGTCCTTGACGATGGCCAGCCCTAGCCCGGATCCCGGCAGGCTTCGTGAGGACACCGGCCGGTAGAACCTGTTGAAGATGTGACCCTGCTCCTCGGGGCTCACGCCCGGCCCCCTGTCCATCACCTCGACCGTACGGTTGGCGACGCGGATGTCGATCGGGCCGCCCGATTGATCGAACTTGGAGGCGTTGTCCACGAGGTTCCACACGGCCCGCTCCAGCGCCACTCGGGGAGCAGTGACCTCGGAGTCGTCGGTGGAGACCGTGACCTCCCGGTCGCTTCGGCGTCGGGCGCGGGTAGCGACGGTCTCTGCGACGTCGGCCAGGCGGACGGGCTCCACGGGACCCTGGTCGGCTTCACCGCCGGCCAGTGCCAGAACCTCGTTCACCAATCCCGTCAATTCCCGCGATTCACCACGGAGGTCCGCGAGCACTCGGGTCCGCACGTCGTCGGGGAGCTCCTCGAAGCGCTCGAGCAGGCTGATGTTGGTTCGCAGGGAGGTCAGAGGCGTGCGCAGTTCATGCCCGGCGTCCTGAACGAGGCGCTGCTGGTCTGCCTGGGAACGCGCCAGGCGAGCGAGCATCGTGTTGAACGAGCCCGCGAGCCTCCCCACCTCGTCGGCGCCGGCGCCCGGGACTTCCACGCTGAGTTCTCCCGTCGAGCTCACCTGCTCGGCGGTTTCGGTCAACTGCACGAGGCGCCGAGTGATCTGCCTGGCGACCAGCCATCCCGCGGCCGCGGCAAGGGCGGCGAGCGCGACGGCCAGCACTGCCAGGACGGTGGCCAGTTGCCGCAGGACTGCGGCGTTCTCCGACCAGTTGCGTCCCAGCAGGACGGCGCCGCGGCCCTGTCCCGGGGCCACCGTGATTATGCGGTACGGCGTGCCGTCCACCGATGTGGTCCGGGACAGAACGCTGGGCTGCGCCGATGCGGCCGCAGCGCGGTCCTCGTCGGTCACCGGCAGGGTGACCTCACCCCGGCTCTGCAGGATCTGTCCGTCCGCACCGAGCACGACCGCTGCGTCCTGCCCGCGTGCGCCGCGGCCCTCCATCATGGAGCGGTCACCTCCAGCAAGCAGGACCCGATCGGTCTCCTTCTGCAACTGATTGGCGGTGGCCGTGTACCCGAGAAGTCCCATCAAGCCCGCCACAACCACTGCCAGCACGGCGAAGGCTATGGCGAGTTTGGAACGCAGGCTCATGAGGCGCGCAGCGTATACCCCACACCACGCACGGTGCGGATGAGTTCCGGCGGCCCGAGTTTGCGGCGCAGGTAGCCGACGTAGACGGCAAGGTTCTTCGAGTCGGGCCCGAAGTCATAGCCCCAGATCCGCTCGTAGATCACGTGGTGTTCCAGCACGATCCCCGCGTTGAGCATGAGGAGTTCGAGCAGGTCGAACTCCGTCTTCGACAGATCGATCTCCCGGCCGGATCGCCACACGCGGCGGGCCGTCGGTGACAGGATCACATCCTCGACGACGAGGTCGTCGTTGGCCGCCGAAGGTTCGGCCCGGCGCAGGAGCGCGCGCAGTCGCGCCAACACCTCGTCCATGTCGTAGGGCTTGGGTACATAGTCGTCTGCGCCCGCGTCCAGGCCGGCCACGCGGTCGGCGGTCTCGACCCGCGCGGTGAGCATGAGGATCGGGATACGTTCGCCTTCCGCGCGAAGGACTCGGCAGACCCCGAGCCCGTCGACGCCGGGCATCATGACATCAAGAACCAGCACGTCGGGCCTCTCGGCGCGGAACGCGGCCAGTGCCTCGACCCCGTCGGCGCAGGCGGTCACCTGGTAGCCGTTGAGTTCCAGTGCGGTGGCCAAGGACTGCCGGATCGCCCGGTCGTCGTCGGCCACCAGCACCTTCATGTGAGGAAGTCTGCCCTAATCAGTGTGGGGGTTGGACATCAGTGTGGGGTTGGACGCGGGGCGCCCTGCCCAGCATCGGATCACGCGGCCGTCGAGGACCCGGCGGACATATCCGGGCCGTGGCCCCTGCGGAAGTCCATCTCCTGGGTCCCCGTGACCTTGAAGTCACGGTTCATCTTCACCAGCACCATGGAGTCCTCGGCTGTGCGAACCGCGGCCATGTAGCGCTTGCCGACCTTGTGGACGCCGAGCACGGTGCCATCGGGAACCTCCTGCAGAGCGGCGGCCTCCGCCTTCTTGAACTTCGGCCCGACCACGTCGGTACCCATGCGCCCATGGTGGCCGCGGGGACCGTGCCTGCGGTCCTTTCCAGGGTTCTCGACGGATTCGACCCCGTAGTTCTCGTCGAGCAGAACCACTCGTTTGCGCCCGTTGTCCTTGCGGACGAGCACTGCGAAACCGCCGTCGTCGCGAACGAAGACGTGGAGCACGGTGGCTCCGGGTACCCGCGCCAGCGCCGCGTCAGTGGCCTTCTGGGTCTGCTCCTCAGTCGCAGGTGTCCGCGGTCCACGACCGGTCATCTCCTGCTGGCCCGTGACCACGAAGTCTGCGTCGAGCGTGACCACCACTCGTGTGCCGTCCTCCTTTTGGACCATGACGCGGTAGGTCCCGTCGGCGACCTTGTGGACATGGTCGGCGGTGCCGGGAACGGCAGCCAGCGCCGCGTCGATGGCCTTCTGCGCGTCCTCGCCGGTCACCAGTTCACCCGGCCCGCGCTGACCCATCATGCCGCCGGGCCCGCGCTGACCCATCATGTCGCCGGACCCTTGGCCCCATCCGCGCTGCTGCATGGAGGTCGTGGAGTCGGTGTCGTCGGTGTCGGCGCTCGCGATGGCGATGCCGCCGGCCACGGTGGCGCCCACGGCGAACGCGGCGATGCTCGCAGCGGTGACGGTGCCGATCTTCTTCATGGGAACGTCCTTAAGTCGTCGGGTGTCGTATCTCGACTGTCACCCGGTCTCATGAGAAGTAGACCGGAGGAGGGTAAGAAGCCGGTGAGAGCGGTTTCACCCGCAGGTTCCCACCAGTGTGTCGGGGGGTTGTCCACCGTCGAGGAAATCGACAACGGCCGAACTCGTCAGTTCCGGATCCTGGAAAAGCACCGAATGTCCCCCGCCGCTGACGGTGGTCATGCGAGCACCTGGGATCCGCGCGGCCAGGATGCGGCTGTTCTCGATGGGTGTGATCACGTCCCGCTCCCCCACCAGCACCAGGACGCCGGCACTGACGGAGCCGAGTTGTCGAAGGTTGGCGTTCGAGCGCAGCCACGGATCCTCGGCCCGGACCATGGCCCGGTAGGTGGCCGCGGGTGTGTGAGGAACCGGGTAGCGCCCCGAGTCCACCGCCCGTTCGAGCCTGGCGAGGAAATCGTCTCCCCGGCGCTGGGCACACCGGGTCCCCGGATAGTTGGTTCGCAGGTAGGTGCGGTCGCTGCCGTCGGAATCGCTGTCCGCTGCCTGGACCCAGGGTGGTCCCAACACGGTGGCGGATCCACCGGGATTGGTTCCCACGAGGACCGCCCGACCGATCCGGTCCGGGTCGTGTCGCAGCATCTCCTGGGCGACGAAGCCACCCATCGACCAGCCGAGGAGGTCGGTGCGCGACACGTCCAGATCGTTGAGCAGGCCGACGGTCGAGGTCGCCAACTCCTCGAAGTCGGTGGCCCGGGCCGCGGTCGACTGGCCCAGGCCGGGGTAGTCGAAGACGATCACACGACGGTCCCGGGCAAGATTGGCGAGCAGGGCGGGATCCCACTCGGCCATCGGCGAACCGGTGCCGTTGAGCAGCAGTAGGGGGTCGCCATCGCCGATCTGCGCCCAGGCGATCCCGTGGGCGGTCACAGTGACGTCCAACCGGACCTGCTCTGCACCGGATGGACCGGACTGCTCAGGCGCCCCGGGACTCGGCGCGCAGGCGACCAGCAACAGCCCGACGCCCATCGTCAGCAGATGTCTCACATCGGCGGTTTCGGCTCGTTGTCCGGATACGACGACTGCTCGGTGTACGGCAGGGCTGACAGTCCGCGGAGCTGCTCGCCGGACAGCACCAGTCCGGCCGCTGCGATCGAGTCGAGGATGGTCTCGGGCCGGGTACTCCCCGGGATCGGGATGACCACGGGGGATTGTCCGAGCAGCCACGCGAGGGCCAGGCGCTGCGGACTCACACCCAGTTGCGCTGCGTCGTCGGCGAAGAGTTCGGCTCCCGATAGAGGTGACCAGGGCAGGTACGCGATCCCGTACCGGGTGCACATGTCGAGCACGTCGCCGTCGCTGCGGTGGACCGGTGATCGCTCGTTCTGCACCGCCACGATCCCCTCGTCCGCGGGCCCACCGGCGATGTCGATGGCCCGCTGCAACATCTCGGCGTCGACGTTGGACACCCCGATCTGCCGGGCCAGCCCCGCCTCCTTGATCGCGACCAGTCCGGTGATCTGCTCGTCGAACCGGACCGCCGGATCCGCCCGGTGCAGGTAGTAGAGGTCGATGATGTCCACCTCGAGCCTCTTCGCGGAGGCGATCGCAGCGTTCATCAGGGCACCCGGGCGTGCGGATCGACCCCAGATCTCCCCGGCGTCGCGGGTGAGACCGCCCTTGGTGGCAACCAGCGGCCGTGGACCGTTGTAGTGGCGCAGTGCCTCCGCGACGAGTTGCTCGTTGTGGCCGAACCGCTGTGCGTCGGGAGCGTAGACGTTGGCCGTGTCCAAAAGGGTGACTCCGGCGTCCAGGGCCACATGGATGGTCCGGATCGCACGATCCCGCTCGTCGATCATCCGGCGGTTCGACATGGGCATGCAGCCCAGGCCGATCGGGAAACTCGTCGTGTCACCCAGGGTCCGCATCTGCATGCGTCCATGGTGGCCTGACGCGGACATGCAGCGCTACCCGCAGCGGTACCGCGTCAGTCGATGGAGTTGAAGAGCTCCAGGGCCTTGGGCGTATCCCACTTGACCGCGTCCTGCCCGCCGACGAAGTAGCTGCCTTCGACGCGTGGGAACGGTGGTGGCTTCACCGACACCCATCGAGATCATGCCCATCGCGATCCCGAGCCGGGCGTCATCGATGATGCCGGTGCCGTTGTCGACGGTGAGACTGCCACCGGCGGCCGATGCCGCTCCGAACGCTCGCCAGGGCAACAGCCAGGTCAGCGGGCTCATCGCGCGCTTGGCCACCGAGGAGATGAACTCCTGCTGACGTTCGACCCGGCCGAGGTCGCCGCGCGGGTCGGCATAGCGCATGCGCACGTAGGCCAGCGCGTCCTTGCCGTCCATGGTCTGACAGCCCTTCTTGACCTTCAGTCCGCTGTTGGCGTCGTTGTAGCGACGGTCGGGGCACAGGCGCACACCACCGAGGGCGTCGGTGGTCTCGGCCACGCCGGCGAAGCCGATCTCGACGTAGTTGTCGATGTGCAGGCCGGTGGCCTGTTCGACGGTGGTGACGAGCAGTTCCGGGCCACCGACCGCGAATGCGGAGTTGATCTTCCCCTGGCCGTAGCCGGGAATCCCAACCCAGGAGTCCCGCGGGATCGACACGAGCGTCGGGGCGCCGATAGCCGGCACGTGCATGATCATGATGGTGTCGGTGCGCTGACCCTCGGTGGAACCTGTGCGCAGGCGCTTCTGCTCGGCCTTGGACAAGCCCGCGCGACTGTCGCTGCCCACCAGCAGGTAGTTGGTTCCCGACGACGAGATGTCGCTGGCCGGCAACGCGTCCACTTTGGTCACCGAGGTCGCGAAGACCGTGGCGACCGCGGTCAGGTAGACGGCCATCACGGCGAGCACGGTGAGGATGATGCGTTTCGCGGTCCACCGCCGTCGGCGTGGGCGGATGGGCGCGATCGTCCGGGGGGGAATCGTCTGTACCGGGGATCCCACGGGGCGTTGGGAAGGTCCGGTTGGGCTGCCCACCGGCCTGTGTCGGCCGGGCGCGTTGAGTCGCTGCGTGGGCTGCTGTCCGTCCTCCGGACGCATCCACGACTCGAACTCGGGGGGTACCCCACCTTTGCTCACTCATCCATGGTGCCCTGAAAGCGCCGGAATTGGTGAAATCGGTGCGTGATTCTGGTCTCACCGGGTGTCCTCCGATCGGACCCGCCGGCGGGCAGCGGGCTCTACCGCGCGCTGGCGGGACGCCGGTGTCCGATCAGAGGGCGCGGTCGATCAGGTGGCCGAACCGGAGCATGGTGAAGATCTGCAGCGCCCCGGCGGTGTCCAGAACCACGCCGTCGTCGTACCGACCGGCCCGTGTGAACCAGCCGACGTCGTCGCGGCCGTCCTCCATCAGCCGGTCGGCGTACTCGGCGATCGCACCCGACGCGCCCATCCGCAACTGGGCCTTGGCGTAGATGGCATTGAAACTCACGGCCTGACCCCAGAGTCGCTCGGCGGTGAAGTAGGCGCTGCCGGCCTCGGACGCCTCGTCCGCGAGCCGTCGGTCGCCGGCCTGCAGCGCGGCGGCGATGAGCAGTCCCTGGTTGTAGGAGTAGACGCTGGGCTCCACGGTGCCGTCGGCCTTCACGTGGTCGCGGACGAGCCCATCGGAGTTCCGCATCCCGGACAGGAAGTCCAGACTCGCCCGAATGTCCCCACCGAGTGCGGCGTGCAGCAGAGCCCCGGAACCGGTCGAGCAGGCGTGGTAGGTGTCACCACCGTCCACCCACAAGATGCCACCGGTCTGCGCGTCCACGCCGCCCTGCACGAATTCATCGATGCTGACGGCCCGCAGGCGGGAGTGGCGTCCGCCGCTGAACGTGTGTCTTTGCAGGAATGCCAGGCCGAGCCATGCGTTGTCGTCGTAGTAGCGCTTGCCCCGGCCGATGGATTCGCGGTATCCGCCACGGGGATCCCGGTATCCGCCCAACCCCCTGGAGAGCCCCGGGAATCTCGCCGGTCCCGACACCGGGTCGGAGAGGGCATAGGCGTGCATGACCTGTGAGAACGGCCAGCACGTGACCGCGAGCGGGGATCCCGGTTCGCGGACCCAGGTCACGCGTCCACCCCCGACGAGGCTGCGGCGCAGCGTGGACCGGGTGCTCTCGTAGGGATCCACTCCCCCATTCTGACTGCTGGAGGGTCGCAGGGGAACTGTCGTGCCGGTTCGCCATGTCCACCGGGCGCGTGGTCTCCGGACCCTGTCTGTGGACAACATCCGGCGGTGTCGTGACCTTGGGGCACGATGGTGGGACACAGATCGAGGGAGGCGGGTGCGGATGCTCGAGACGCTCAGCAAACTGCTCAACCAGGCGGAGAACGCGGCCACGGATGCTGAGGCCGAGGCGTTCTTCGCCAAGGCCCAACAGTTGGCTACGCTGCACGCCATCTCACTGGCCGAGGCCCGCGCGCACACCCAGCGTTCTCAGCGGCGGGAGGAGCCCACGCACGAGCAGTTGACGATCGGCCAGCCGCGCCAGCACGTCAACAGTCACTTGTGCCTGCTGTCGGTGGCGATCGGCGAGGCGAACAGCCTGCGCACCAACATCGCTTCGAACAACACGTTCATCATCTGGTTCGGGCTTCCCAGTGACATCGAGGCGGCGACGATGCTCCTGCATTCCGTGGCCCACCAGATGGTCCGGTCGGCAGACGCCTTCGTGCGCGCCAGGACCTGGGTCGACGAGCGGGACCTGGAGAACCTCGGGGCACCCATGACGGCGCAGAAGGCGCGCAAGAGCTACTACTCCGCCTACGTGCGCGTGATCGGGGAGCGCCTGCTGGCCGCCCGCAAGGACGCGGAGACCGAGTACGACCGCACCAGCGAAGGGACCGCCGCGGCGCTGGTGCTGCGGGGCAAGGAGATCGAGGTGCGGGACTACTACGACGAAGCATCCCGTGCCCGCGGGTCGTGGCGGGGCAATCGCAGCAGCTTCTCCTCGCAAGCGGCGGTGCGGCGGGCACGTGTCGGACGCGCAGCAGGCGGCTCTCACCCCAGCGCGGGAGATCGGGGGCACCCGTCCGGCCGTGGCATCGTGAACACGACTCGACGGCTCTACGACGCGGAGAACACGTTGTTGTTCATGCTCGCCAACGGGGGGACCGTGCAGTTCCTGGGCAGTTCGCTGACGTTGCCGGTCGAGCGTCGTTTCGGCGACGTGCACGGAGTACGCCGGTATCTGCACGAGATCCGGCGAAGACCCTGGGGTTATCCGGACGTGCCGGAACCGTTGGTGCGTGTTCGCAAGGGACACGCGAAGGCGCATTGGGAGAACGGGACGATCGCCCTGCCCGACGGCATAGGTGACAAGGGGTGGGCCATGCGCGAGGTGGTGGTGTTGCACGAGTACGCGCACCACGTCACATGGCACGTGCACGCCGACACCGGTCAC
The DNA here is from genome assembly GCA_963769435.1 of uncultured Actinomycetota bacterium. Taxonomy (GTDB): domain Bacteria; phylum Actinomycetota; class Actinomycetes; order S36-B12; family UBA10799; genus JADKAV01. The sequence continues at coordinate 1,462,453 of CAVYLN010000002.1, read as the reverse complement.
GGCGATCCGTTCCGGGAGGTGTACCTGGGACTGCTGGATGCCGCGGTCGGTCCTGAGGCCTCCCTGATCGTCCGCGCGGGTCTGCACGACTCCTGAGATGGTCCGGATGACGGGGAAAGCCGAAAAGTTGTCCGACCTCCGGCGTGGGCGTCCAGGAACGCCCTAGAGTGGGCACGGGATTCTCGAGGAGGAAATCGTGCGTCGATCCGCTGTGTTCGCAACAGTCGTCGTGATGTCCGGGATGTTGACGGTGGGATGCTCGTCGACCGATGAGGCCGAGCAGAAGACCGAGAACGCCAACGCGGCCGTGTGTCTGTCACTCGAGGGCCTCGACGCCACGATCGAGGGACTCGCGACCGGCGTCACCGGGACCGGTGACGTGACCGTCAGCCAGGCGCAGGAGTCGGTCAACCAGATCGCCGCGGCCTACGACACCGTCCAGTCCGAGATCGAGAAGCTGGGCCAGGACGTCGACCAGCAGGTACTTGCTGCTCAGGAGCAGTTCAGCCAGGCCCAGGCGCAGATCAAGGAGGGGCTGTCCGGCCTCGACGGGGACTCGAGCCTCGCCGACGTGCCGGAGGACCGGGCCACAGCGATCAACGAACTCGAGAGCAGCTACCAGGAGCTGAACTCGTCGTTGGGCTGCGGCGATGCTTCTCAGTGACGGTGGGATCCGCAAGGAGATAGACCAGGGGCGGGTCAGCGTCGATCCGTACGAACCCGGGATGGTGCAGCCATCCAGCATCGATGTGCGTCTCGACCGGTACTTCAGGGTGTTCGAGAACCATCGGTACCCGTACATCGACCCCTCGATCGAACAGCCGGAACTGACGCGCATGGTCGAGTCCGCGCCGGACGAGTCGTTCATCCTGCATCCGGGGGAGTTCGTCCTCGCCTCCACCTACGAGGTCATCACGCTGCCCGACGACATCGCCGGCCGGTTGGAGGGCAAGTCGTCCCTCGGCCGACTGGGTCTGCTCACGCACTCCACGGCAGGCTTCATCGACCCGGGCTTCTCCGGTCACGTCACGCTGGAACTGTCGAACGTCGCGACCTTGCCGATCAAACTGTGGCCGGGTATGAAGATCGGCCAGTTGTGCCTGTTCCGGTTGGAGAGTCCGGCGGAGCACCCCTACGGTTCGCAGGTCTACGGATCCCGCTACCAGGGGCAGCGGGGTCCGACGCCCAGTCGCTCCTACCTGAACTTCCACCGCACCGACGTCAGTTGATCGCCCCGCGCGGATCACCAGAAATGAACTTCAGTAAAGTTATGCTTGTGGGAGCGGCTCCGCTCCACCGCAGGCATCAGTGCAGCATCAGCGCCCCCGGCGACCCTTGCGAACACGGACTGCCCACGACGACGAAGGATTAGATTAGCGACCATGTCGATTGACCATGAGACCTCACGGGTGCTTGACGCCCTCGAGGCCGAAGCCATCTGGGTCTTCCGGGAGACGGCGGCCGCTTTCGAGCGTCCCGTCCTGCTCTACAGCATCGGCAAGGACTCGACCGTCCTGCTGCATCTGGCGCGGAAGGCCTTCCACCCCGGCCCCATCCCCTTCCCGGTCATGCACATCGACACCGGGTGGAAGTTCCGCGAGATGTACGAGTTGCGTGACCGCACGGCCAAGGAACTCGGACTCGACCTGCGCCTGGCGACGAACCAGGAGGCCCGCGACGCGGGTGTGACCCCCTTCAGCCACGGCGCTCAGGAGTTCACACGCATCATGAAGACCGTCGCCCTGCGAGCCGGTCTGGATGATGGCCAGTTCGACATCGCGGTCGGCGGCGCCCGGCGCGACGAGGAGCGCTCGCGCGCCAAGGAGCGCATCTTCAGCCTGCGGGAGGCAGGACACCGCTGGGAGCCGCGCAACCAGCGCCCCGAGTTCTGGCACACCGTGAACAATGCTCTGCAAGACGGTCAGACTATGCGGGTGTTCCCCCTGTCCAACTGGTCGGAGTTGGATGTGTGGCGCTACGTCGCGCGCGAGAACCTCGAGGTCGTGCCGCTCTACTTCACCCAGGAACGCCCCGTGGTGAAGCGCCAGGGGGCCTTGATCATGGTCGACGACGACCGGATGGAGTTCGAGCCGGGTGAAGAGCCGGAGATGCGGCGCATCCGTTTCCGGTCGCTTGGTGACTACCCGTTGTCGGGTGCGGTCGAAGGTGAGGCGGCAGACGTCTACGACATCATCCGCGATATCGAGGTGAACCGGCAGTCCGAGCGGGCCGGCCGGCTCATCGACGGCGAAGGCGCCCAATCCATGGAACGCAAGAAGGCGGAGGGCTACTTCTGATGAAGGCTTTGATCCGAGTCGTGGTGTGCGGGTCCGTCGACGACGGCAAGAGCACACTGCTGGGACGCCTGCTCGCCGAGACCGGGTCCATCCCGGAGGACCAACTGGAGTCGGCCCGGTTCACGCGTCGTCCCGGTTCCACGATCCCGCTTGGTGAGATCGACTACAGCCTGGTGACCGACGGGCTGGAGGCCGAGCGCGAACAGGGCATCACCATCGACGTCGCCTACCGGCACCTGATGCTGCCCAGCCGCCGCCGCGCCATCCTGGCCGACGCACCTGGGCACGAGCAGTACACCAGGAACATGGCGGTCGCCGCCTCCACCGCGGACGTGGGCATCCTGCTGATCGACGCGATGCGGGGGACCAAGCGCCAGACCCACCGGCATCTGACCGTCTGCGGGCTGATGGGTGTGCGCCACGTAGTGCTCGCCGTGAACAAGCTTGACGGAGTCGCCTACGACCAGGGCATCTACAACGAGTTGGTGGCCGAGGTCTCGGACACTGCGCGCCGCATGGAGATCAAGTCGGTGATCCCGGTCCCGGTGTCAGCCCTGGTCGGCGACAACGTGCTCGCACATTCGCCGAACACACCCTGGTTCCACGGCCCCACCCTGCTCGACGCACTTGATGCTGCGGAAATCCTCGAGGACCCCTCCGGCGAGGTCCGGCTACCCGTGCAGACGATCATCCGTGGCAAGGACTTCCGCGGGTACGGCGGACTGGTGGCCCAAGGTGCTGTTCGGGCCGGCCAACGCATCACCGTGGCGCAGTCCGGGCAGCAGGCGACGATCACCAGGCTTCACGGTCTGGACGGGACGCAGCCTTGCGAACCCGAGCAGGCGATCCCCGGCGAGTCGGTGACGATCGAACTCGACAAGGACATCGACATCGCCCGTTCCGACCTGCTGGTGACCGGCGAACCGCCGCAGTTGGCCGACCGGTTCGCGGCCGACGTGGTGTGGATGAGCGACCAGCAACTCGCTCACGGACGCTCCTACACGCTGCGTTGCGGTCCGCTGGAGGTGCCCGCGACGGTGACCAACGTCCGGCACCGCCTGGACGTGACCAACGGGAACACGATGGCCGCCCGTCTGCTGGAGATCAACGATGTGGGCCGAGTGGAGATCGCGACCTCCCGTCCGGTCACCCTGGAGCCCTATACGGAATCGCGCGAGACCGGTGGGTTCATCCTGGTCGACCGCATGAGCGGGGAGACGCTGGCCGCGGGCCTGACACGCTTCGCGCTGCGCCGGGCCACGAACGTGGTTCCCCACCACTTCGAGGTCGATCGGGAGGCCCGGCAGGTGCTCAACGGGCACCCCGCGAAGGTCCTGTGGCTCACCGGTTTCTCCGGCTCCGGCAAGTCCACGATCGCGGATGCCGTCGAGCGGCGCCTGCACTCGCTGGGCATCCGGTCTTTCGTGCTGGACGGGGACAACCTGCGAAGTGGCCTGAACAAGGACCTCGGATTCACACCCGAGGACCGCGCTGAGAACGTTCGCCGAGTCGCCGAAGTGGCGCGCCTGATGTACGACGCCGGAGTGGTCGTGATCGTCGCCCTGGTGTCGCCGTTCCGCGCCGACCGGCAGGCCGCGCGGTCCCTCTTCGACGACGGCGAGTTCGTCGAGGCGTGGGTGGACACCCCGATCGAGGTCGCGATGGAGCGAGACACCAAAGGGCTCTACGCGAAGTCCAAGGCCGGCTCTCTGCCCAACCTCACCGGCGTCGGCCAGCAGTACGAGGATCCGGAGAGTGCGGAACTACATCTGCGCGGGACCGAGGACGTCGAGGCCAACGTGTCGAAGGTGATCGAGGTCCTGCTGCCCGGGGCTGTCGTCTGAGTCACTGCCTGTGATGTCGCAGGCCTGACCACAGGTCGGTGCTGGCTTCCACACAGTTTGTTAACAAGCACTGGTCGGCCAGGGCCGTCCACCGCCGCACTGAGCCCAGCGGCGATCACCTCGCTCGTGATCACCTGAGCGGGCGGGTCGGAGGTCCTGAGCCGGGCCGGACTTTCTCGCCGTCTGGAATCCCTGACCCTCGGGTCCCTACCCTGGGTGCGGGAGGTGGCCGCTCATGGCTCAGGTGCTGTATCACCTGGACGCCCCGCGGCGATTGTCCCGTCGTGCCCACGTCCTGTCAGCGGTCGCCGTGCTGGTGTTCGCGTTGGTCGTACTCGTCGCTGTTGCCAACGGTTCCCGGCGCCTCGACCAGGTGCCGGCGTTCGTCCTGGCCTATTCACTGGTCGGTTCGTTCGTGGCCGGGATCACTTCGCTGTTGATGTTCGGCCATGCCCGGGTCTCGCACCGCAGGGGCTACCTGATGGTCGCCGGGACCTTCCTGTACGTGACCGTGCTCACCGCCGCACTCCCGCTGTTCTTCGCGGGAGCGGTCTTCCCGGACGAACAGATCTTGGGGAACCTGCAGAGCGCGGCGAATGTCGTGTATGCGTGGCATTTGGTGCTGCCGATCGGAGTGGCCGTCTCCGCAGTGATGATCTACACCGACCAACGGCTCCATCGCAGGCCCAGTCTGAGCATGGGACGCTTGATCGTAGGTGCGACAGTCTCTGTCGCAGCCGCTTTGCTGACGATCGCCATCGCCGTCTCCGACCTGCTCCCCGCAGTCATCACCTCCGGCGGGATACGCACGCCGTACGCCCTCGTGCTCAGCAGCATTCTGTTGCTGGTCACCTTCGTCTGCGCGGTCGTCACGGTGTGGTGCGCGACCAACGGCTCAGTGATCGGACGCTGGCTGGCAGCCTGCAACGTGCTGATGGCGGGAGTGGCCGTCATCCGACTGGGGTCCAATGACCGCTACAGCTTCGCCTGGTACAGCGCAAGGATGCTGTGGTGGGTCTGCGCCACGCTCCTGCTGGTGTGGCTGATGGTCGAGCCTCTCTGAAACTGGATCGCCACAACACCAGGATGGCCGCTGTCGATTCCCTGACGGGTTCGGAGTCACGGATCAGTCTCCTGGAGGCCATCCATCGGGAGTTGGGCCGGATCTCGGTGCACGGCGGACAGGTGGCCCTGTTGTGGGTGGACCTGGACGGTTTCAAGGGGGTCAACGACCAGCACGGCCATCAGGTCGGGGACCTCGTTCTGCGAACCGTGGTCGATCGGCTGTCCGCACAGGTGCGTGTAGGAGACCATGTCGGCCGTCTCGGCGGCGACGAGTTCGGTGTGCTGCTGTGTGACGACGTGGGTCCGCAGCGCGTCACCGCCGTCGCAGACAGATTGCTGGCGTCGATCCGTGAGCCGATGCGAATCGGCGACACGCTTCTGCATGTCACCGGCGCGGTCGGGATCGCGACGGCTCCGGCCGATGCCTCCCGGACCGAGGACCTTCTGCTCTGCGCCGATCTGGCCATGTATGCGGCGAAGAATCGAGGAGGCGACCGCTACGAGCGGTTCAACGCGCGGATCGGCACGGAGGCGGTGGGCAAGGCCAGACTGCGCCACGACCTCGCGAGTTCGCTGCGGCGCAGTGAGTTCTGCCTCTACTACCAGCCGATCTACGAGGCTGACGGCCTGCGGATGGCAGGGGTGGAGGTGCTCGCCCGCTGGTTGCGTAACGGAGTCGCCGTGCCTGCCGGGGAGTTCGTGCCCTTCGCGGAGGCGTCCGGCCAGATCATCCCGTTGGGCAAGATCGTGATCTCGCAACTGGCGCACGAACTGCCGCGTTGGCTCGCCCGGCATGACGACGACTTCTTCGTCTGCCTCAACCTGTCCGTGAAGGAACTGGCCGACCGTGCCCTCGTCGACGATCTTGTGTCCGGTACGTTCCTGGAGCGTCCGGAGCAGTTGGTCATCGAGGTCACCGAGTCACTGGAACTGCAGGAGAACTCCGAGGCAGAGGCCAACCTTGATCGCCTTCGGGAATACGGGGTCAGGATCGCGATCGACGATTTCGGCGCCGGATTCTCCAACTTCACCAGGCTCGAGTACCTGCGACCGTGGCTGCTCAAGGTGGACCGCAGTCTGGTGCGCCGGGCCGGCAGTGAGAACGAGGGAGGGGTGGCGTTCCTCACCGCAGCCACCAGCGTGGCGGCCTCGCTGAACTGCGACGTGGTCGCGGAAGGTGTCGAGACGCAGGCCGAGGCGCAGGTCGTCGAGTTGCTCGGCGTGCGCTACGTGCAGGGATTCCGCTACTCCGAGCCCGCCCCCATCGAGGCGTTCCTGGAGTCCGCGGTCACCTGAGTCACGGCCTCCCGGCGCGGTCAGCCCGTGATGATCTGGCGCTGCGCCCGCAGCGACATCACCAGGGCCACGATCCAGCCGACGATGGTCCATCCGAGCAGCAGGTTCACCCAGAAGACCGACCAGTGCGGGACGTCCCGGACAGCGGCGATGGCCCAGGGCAGCATGTAGCCGCCGGTAGCGATGGCCACGATCACAGCCACCACCTTGGTAGCCGTCCAGGAACGGTCGGCGGACTCCACGTGCATCGTCATGATCCGATTCTACCTGCCGGTTGACGGCCCCCGTCGCCGATCAGTTCTTCACCGCATCCAGCAGCATGACGGCGACGTCCTTCACCTGGACGTTCTCAGCGGCCGCCCCCTCGGACTGCCGCGCCGTGACACCGTCGGTGATCATGACGTTGCAGAACGGACACCCGACGGCCACGGTCGTGGCGCCGGTTCCGAGTGCCTCGTCCGTGCGGTTGAGGTTGACCCGGCTGCCCAGTGTCTCCTCCATCCACATCCGGGCACCGCCCGCACCACAGCAGAAACTCTTCTCGGCGCTGCGCTCCATCTCGACCAGTGTCACCCCGGGCACACCCGCCACGAGCTCGCGCGGTGGCACGTAGATCTTGTTGTGCCGACCCAGGTAGCAGGGGTCGTGGTACGTGACCTTCTCGTCGACGTGCTTGATCGGTGCCAGACGGCCGTCGTCCACCAACTGCGCGAGCAGCTGGGTGTGGTGGACGACCTCGTACTCGCCGCCGACCTGCGGGTACTCCCGGCCGATCGTGTTCAGGCAGTGCGGGCAGGTCACGACGATCTTGCGCGCCTTGATCTCGTTGAGCATCTCGACGTTCTGCATCGCCTGCATCTGGAACAGGAACTCGTTGCCCGCCCGCCGCACCGGGTCGCCGGTGCAGGTCTCGCCCTCGCCAAGAACCATGTACTTCACGCCGGCGGTGTTCAGCAGTTCCGCGACCGCCTTCGTGGTGGCCTTGGCCCGATCCTCGTAGGCACCGGCACAGCCCACCCAGAACAAGTACTCGACGTCCGCCGGGATCTCGTCCTCACCATCGGCACCGAACACCGGGACCTCGAAGTCGACCTCCTCGATCCAGGCGTTGCGCAGCGACGCGTTCATGCCCCAGGGGTTGCCCTTCTGCTCGACGTTCTTGAACAGTCCGCCGAGTTCGGCCGGGAACTCCGACTCGATCATCACCTGGTTGCGGCGCATGTCGACGAAGTGGTCGATGTGTTCGATGTCCACGGGACATTGCTCCACGCAGGCCCCGCACGTGGTGCAGGACCACAGGGCGTCGGTGTCGATGACCGGGCCCTCGTGGCTGCGGTGGCCCTTCGCGTCGTACCCGTCGGTCTCGCGGTGCTCGTCCTCTTCGCGCGGCCCCACCAGCGGCCGCTGGATCTCACCGGCGACCTTCTCGCCCACCTTGGCCAGGACCTCTTCGTTGCGCTCGCCCATCTCGTCGGGCTTGCCCGCACCGGCGGTGGCCAGCACGTAGGGCGCCGAGGCGAACAGGTGATCGCGCAGGTCCATGATCATGAGCTTCGGGCTCAGGGGTTTGCCGGTGTTCCACGCCGGGCACTGGCTCTGGCAGCGTCCGCACTCGGTACACGTGGCCATGTCGAGCATGCCCTTCCACGTGAAGTCCTCGATCCGGCCGCGGCCGAACGTGGCGTCGTCGGCCGGGTCCTCGAAGTCGATCTTCTCGGTGCCGGAGTACATCGGCAGCAGCGGGCCGAGCGCGTCGGGTTGCCGCTTCGCGCCGACGTTGATCGGGGCAAGGAAGATGTGCAGGTGCTTGCTGTACAGCACCAGGATCAGGAACCCGAAGATGATCGCGAGGTTCACCAGCAGGAAGACCGTCTCGATCCATTCGTTGGCGGTCAGGCCCAGCGGGTACAGCAGGCCGGCCAGCCACTCGGTCGCGAAGGCGCCGCCCGAGGCATGGAAGGGGAACGCCTGCAAGTAGTCGCCTTCCTCCAGGGTGTACTCAGAGACGTTGAACTGTGCCGCTCGGGCGACCCAGAGAGTCCAGATGACGTTGAAGATCATGAACAGAACCAGCCACGCGGCCCCGGTGTGGGATCCGAAGAAGCGCGACGTACCGGCCTTGCTTGCTGGGCTGGGTGCGCAGGCGGATCACCGCGAAGATCGCCAGACCGACCAGCACCAGGACGATGAACACGTCCTCGATGAACCCGATCACAGCCCAGCGCCCGATGAACGGGATCGCGAAGTCCTTGGCCAGGAAGACCGCCCCGACGGTTTCGATGATGGTCAGCACCAGAACGATGAAGCCCCACATCGCGAAGACGTGTGCCACGCCGGGGACGGACCACTGCAGCAGTTTCCGCTGGCCCAGCACCTCGGTCGCCTGCGACTCCAGCGCCGCGGGTCGGCTCTCCGGCCGGTCCACCGTCTTCTGCCCCGAGGTGATCAGCTTGAAAAGGGTCAGGGCGCGTTTTCCCGCCAGTACCACGACTGCCACGACGAGCAGCAGTCCAACGATGAGGCGGATAGTCATCTGATCCATACAGACCTCCCAGTTCATACTACTGGCGAGTAACTTGTGCCGCTCCGCGGGTTGGATCGGGTTTCAGCGGCCCACAGTGACTGTAACGGGTTCAGAGGCGCTCACACGCTCGCGAGCCTGCACCAGCACGGGCAGGTCCTGGGGGCGCAGCGCCCACCGGGGCGCGTGGAACAGGTGCTTCAGGGCCGGCATCTGGAACAGCCACATCGCGCTGACAGCGACAAGACCGGTGAACACGAACGGGAAGAGTGCCTGGGTCAGCGGCGACGACAGGGTCGAGGCGGGCAGGAACTCGGTGACCACGAACAGCAGCGGCCACTGCCACACGTAGATCGGAAGGGTCCGGGCGCCGACGTACCGCGACCACGCGGGAGCGCCGTTGCGGGTGATCTGTGCGGCCAGACTCAGACCGAACGCCACCCAGATCACGCTCATGGGCAGGTAGGACTGGCCCGCGGTACCAGGCGTGTTCAGCCACAGGGTCCCGCTGACCACGGCGACGATGCCGAGGGCCACGGTGTGGACCACAGTGGTCTTCTGCGCGAGCGTGCCCAGGATCTCCTTGAAGTACGCGCCGAGCAGGAAGAACCCCAGGTTCATGGCCATCGATGTGTACATGCCGCCGGGCACGAGGCCTTCGAAGAACTCCTGCGTGACCGGCCGCAGGAGGTTCGGCACAAGCGCGACCGCCACGACCACCCACGCGGGCTGATTGCGCAACAACCGCGCGATGACGAAGAACAGTGCCATCGCGTACAGGTACCAGAAGCCGCTGCGCGCGAACAGGATCGCGCTGATCGGCTCGTTGATCTGCGCACCCAGCAGCGCGATGAACCCGAAGTAGACCACCATCCAGGTCACGTAGAGGTAGACCATGCCGGTGGTCCGCTTGGTGGTCTCCCGCCATGGCCGGTGGATCGCGGAGGCGGCGAGCATCCCGGACACCAGGAAGAAGATGGGCATGCGCAGCGGCTCGACGAGGTGGTTGAAGTGCTGGAGGAAAGAGGTGAGTGCGGAGGCGCCGGCGATGTCCACCAGAGTGTTCGAGGCGTGCATGAACACCACGAGCAGGACCGAGGAGGCCTTGACCAGGTCGATCCACTCGATCCGCTGCTTCATGACTCTCAGATGCCCCAGGACGGTTTCGGGAAACGTGAAGTTGGACACGTTCGTTCCATTGTCGCAGCCCCCGGCGATCCGTGCTCTCAGACGTCCGGTCCCGGGGGCCTGTGCAGGTTTGTTTCACATGTGAACGGGAATCGGCCGAGGTTTGTTCGGGGTCGGCGCGTGGTGTCAGACGTCGTCCGGGGTGGTCGGGGTGGCCTGTGCGGGTTTGCTTTCACATGTGAACGGGAATCGGCCGAGGTTTGTTCGGGGTCGGCGCGTGGTGTCAGACGTCCGGTCCCGGGGGTCCTGTGCAGGTTTGCTTCCACATGTGAACGGGAATCGGCTGAGGTTTCCACAGATCTGTTTCGGACCGTTCGCTCATCTGGCGCCGAGGTGGATGCTGGACCGATGCATGAGATCTTCGACCTCGCGAGCAGACAGTCGGGCCTCGTGACAAGGGGTCAGGCCTACGAATGCGGAGTCTCGGAGACCACCGTGTGGCGCTGGATCCGCAGGGGCGTGTGGAAGCCCGTGGGCGGGGGAGTCCTGATCATGGCGGGTGTCGCACCGACCCGGGAGATCCTTTCCAGGATCTCCGTGTTGCGGTACCCCGACGCGATCATCACCGGCCCGGGCGCGGCCGACTTCCTTCAGATCCCCATCCTCGCGGATGTCGACGACCGACCCTGGCTGATCATGCAGCGGGTCCGTCCCATCGACGCGGTACAACTGCGGCACCCGAGTCCGTCGGTGATCATGCGGGAGGGCTTGGCGATCGCGCGACCACGGCAAGCGATTCTGGACTGCCTGCGGAGGCTGGACTGGCAGCACGCCAAGGACCTGGGAGCCCGGGCACTGCAGCGCCGGGACGTGACCCTGGCCGACCTCCGGCGTGAGATCGATCGGTTGCACGGGACGCACGGAAACGCTCAGTTGCGGCGACTCGCGAGAAGGTTCGCCCAAGGGTCAAAGGAGGAATCCGAGCGCCGTATGGATGCCTTGCTGCGGCGGGCCGGGATCCGCGGGTACCGGCTCAACGTCGTCGGCACGCTGCCCGGGTACGGGGAGTGCGAGCTGGACTTCGTGTTCGACGCGGCGCGGCTGGTGGTGGAGGTGGATGGCTTCGAGTACCACAGCTCCCCGCTGGTGATGCAAAGGGACAACGAGAAGCAGAACGCGTTGGTCAATCTCGGCTGGGAGGTCCTGCGGTTCACCTGGAGCGATGTGGTGGACAGGCCCGGCTACATCGTCGAACAGGTCACCATCGCGCTCATGCGGCGCTCAGCTGCGTGACCGGCCTCGTCTACTTGGCCGGTCCTCCCGCGTACCGCAACGGTCGAGCCCTACGCTGTGCCCATGGCCAAGCATGAGAAGGCGCCCAAGCTGCGGAACAAGGTGTACGAGGCGGAGTTGTTCCGCCTTCAGGCCGAGATGGTGAAGCTGCAGGAGTGGATCAAGCTGACCGGCACCCGGCTCGTCGTCATCTTCGAAGGTCGCGATGCCGCGGGCAAGGGTGGCTCGATAAAGCGGATGACCGCCTATCTGAACCCCCGCACCGCGCGGATCGTTGCCCTGCCGGCACCCACCGAGCGTGAGAAGACGCAGTGGTACTTCCAGCGCTACGTGCCGCACCTGCCGGCCGCGGGAGAGATCGCCATGTTCGACCGGTCCTGGTACAACCGGGCCGGGGTGGAACGGGTCATGGGCTTCTGCACCCTCGAGGAGTACCGGCGCTTCCTGCATCAGGCGCCGATCTTCGAGCGACTGCTGGTCGAGGACGGGATCGTCCTGCGCAAGTACTGGTTCAGCGTCAGTGACGAGGAACAGCAGCGGCGGTTCGAATCCCGGCTCAAGGACCCGATGCGGCGCTGGAAACTCAGCCCGATGGACCTGGAGTCGATCACTCGCTGGGAGGAGTACTCAAGGGCCAAGGACGAGATGATGGTCCACACGGACATCCCGGAGGCGCCCTGGTTCGTGGTCGAGAGCGACAACAAGAAGGCCGCCCGGCTCAACGTGGTCAACCACCTGTTGTCGTCGATGCCGTACGAGGACGTCACGGTTTCTCCGTTGAAACTCCCGGACCGTCCGGCGTCGCGCGGGTACATGCGTCCGCCCAAGGACACCCAGACCCACGTTCCCGATTTCGCATCCTCGCTGCTCAGTTAGGCTGTCCCGTGTGAAACCCCAGGCCGCTCCGCTGCGCTGGACGCGCGCGTGGCTGCTGGGTTCGTCCGCGGTCGGCCTCGCCGTCGCGGGGCACGTCGTCGGGGGAGGGCACGTCGAGCCGGTCTTCGCGGCACTTCTGTTGTGTGCGGTGAGCCTGGGATCGTACGGGTGGCTCAAGCGGGAACGGGGCCTGCTGACGATCACGACAGTCGTGGTTGCGCTGCAGCTGCTGGCGCACGTGGCGATCAGCGCCGGCCACCCGCATCCGGTGAGCGGGGCGATGGTCGCCGGACATGCAGCAGCCGCCGTGGTGCTCGCAGGATTCCTCCGGTGGGGCGAATCCCGGGTCTACGCCGCGGCCCGCGGCCGGTACCTGCAGTGGCTGATCGCCGTGCGTTGTGCGCTCGCGGGGGTTCCCAGGCCCCCTGTGTGGCGCAGGCCGGTCGTGGCGCAGGCCCCGGTGCTCGTGGAGAACTGGATCCACAGCGTCTGGCGTGGCCGCGGCCCGCCGGTCACCGCATAGACCCAGATCGTCTCTCCCCGCCCCAATCCACTCGGAGTTGCCACATGCCCGCCTTTGCGCGGCGCTGGCCGGTCCTGCTGATTCTCGCTCTGATCGCGGTAGTGAGCCCCGCACCGGCCTTCGCCCACACCAATGTCACGTCCACGTCCCCGAAGGACGGTGAAGAACTCACCCAGGCTCCGTCGTCGGTGAGCCTGCGGTTCGGCGAGGACATGCTCACCGCAGGTGCCCGGCTTGTGGCCAAGGACGAAACCGGGGCTCCCGTGGCGCTCGGTGACACCGAGGTCAACGGGCCCGTCGTGTCGGCCGCGTGGCCCGCCGACGCCTCCGCCGGCCGGTTCACGGTCGCGTACCGCGCGGTGGCACGTGACGGGCACCCTCTGGAGGGGAGGTTCGCGTTCAGCGTTCGCGGCACGGCGCCATCAGCGACACCCACCCCGACACGGGTGATCCCCAGCCCGGCGCCGGCCGAGTCCGTGTCCCCGGCCAGTCAGACCACCGACGGTGGAAGCGGGCTGAACCCCCTGGTCTGGGTGCTCTTCGCGGCGCTGCCTGATCGGTGCGGGTGTGTTCGTCTGGAGGGCCCGTGCCGACTAGCACCTCGACAACCACAGGGCCCGCACGGCGCACGTCCCGGCCAGCGGACCGCCCGATGGGTGGGTCCGGTCCTGGTCGCCGCTGCTGGGCGGGCTGCTCGTCGGCCTGGTGATCGGTGGCGGTGCGACCGAGGTCACCGCCGAGGAGATCGAACCGGCCGGCGCGGTGGTCGCGTGGGGTCTTCCGATCGCCAGGATGGTCGCGACCGCTGCCGGGGTGCTGGTCATCGGGCTGCTGATGTACGCGGCGGTGCTCGGGCCGCAAGGCCGCAAGGGTGTCCTCTCGCAGGTGGGCCGGGCGGACGTGGTCCGGGCGGGATGGGTGTCACTGGTCTGGGCCGTGAGCAGTCTGGCCACCTCGCTGTGGGCGCTGGCCTGGGCGCTGGGCCTACCGATGTCCAAGACCCTGACCCCGGACATCATCAGCACGTACTTCTGGTCGGTGGATTCCGTGCGGGCGTTCTTCATCGTGAGCCTGATCGCGGCAGCCATCGCCCTCGGGGCGATGTTCACCTCGAGCCTGACCGCCGCGGCCGCCTGGGGTGCGGCTGCCCTGATCGGCATCGCGCTGCCCGCCCTCACCGGCCACGCCTCCTCGTTGGGGTCCCACGGCGTGGCCATGACCTCCGATGTCGTCCACGCGGTGTCGATGTCGGTGTGGGTGGGTGGGCTGCTGGTGATCCTGTTCCACGCGATCCGCAACGACCCGGGGACCATGCGGGCGCTGCCGGTCTTCCGGACCGTCGCCACGTGGTCGGTCGTCCTGCTGGCGCTGTCCGGTGTGGGAGCGGCCTTCAGCAGGATGAACAGCGTCTCCGAACTGTGGACCACGCCCTTCGGGATCCTGATCGTCGCCAAGATCACCATCCTGGCGGGTCTGCTGCTCACCGCTCGGACTCTGCAGACCCGGGTGGTCGGCGCCGGCGCCGAGCAGCGGACCACCCTCGTGCGCTTCGCGGGGATCGAAGCGGTCCTCATGGCCGCGGCCGCGGGGCTCGGTGTCGCGCTGACCCAGACCGCCTATCCGCGGGTGTCCGTGGAGTATCCAACCAGCGCCGAGACGCTGCTCGGTCGCGCGTTCCCGCCGCCCCCGACCACGCTCAATGTGGTGTTCGGCTGGCAGGTCGAGCCGCTGTTCCTCGGACTCGCCGTCCTGGGGGTCGGGCTGTACGTGGCCGGTGTCGTCCGGTCTGCGGCGCCGGGGCGACAGCTGGCCCTTCCTGCGCACGACCGCGTGGATCGCCGGCTGGGTCATGGTCGTGTGGTCGACGAACGCGGGTATCGCCACCTACGCGATGGTCACCATGACCTGGCACATGGTCTCGCACATGGTCATGTCGATGGTGGCGCCGATCCTGCTCGCCATGTCCGCGCCGCTCACCCTGGCGCTGCGCGCCCTGCCGTCGGCGACGGGGAACCGGCGGGGACCGCGGGAATGGATCGTCTGGGGAATGCACACCGGGTTCGCCAGGTTCATCACGCATCCGCTGTGGGTGCTCTTCGTCTTCACGGTGGGTCTGTACGGCCTCTACTACACGCCCCTGTTCTCCTGGCTCATGTCCAGCCACGTCGGTCACCTGGCCATGCAGGTGCACTTCCTGGCCTCCGGCTACCTCTTCGCGTGGGTCGTCATCCAGACCGACCCGCTGCCACGCTCCCTGCCCCCGTGGGGCCGGCTGATCCTGGCCGTCGTGGCGATGCTTCTCCACTCGTTCTTCGCGGTGCCCATCATGATGAGCGACACGGCCTTCGGCTCGCAGTGGTACTCGCAGGTGCAGCCGCCATGGTTGTCGGACCTGGTGGTCGATTCGCAGACGGCCGGCGGTGTCGCCTGGGGTATCGCGGAGATTCCGACCTTCCTGCTGATCATCGCCGTGGCAGTGCAGTGGGCGCGATCCGACAGCAAAGAGGCCAAACGCCGCGATCGCAAGGTGGACGCGCGACGGTGATGCGGAACTGATTGCGTACAACGAGAACCTGCGCCGTTTGGCCCAACAGGACGCGGACACCGAGAGGGCCGGCAGATGAAGTGGATCGCGATGGTCGCCTCAGCCATGGTGCTGGCCGGATGCGGTGGCACGGACTCCGGTGAGCCGGCCGCGGTGGTGGTGACTCCGAGCAACACCACAGGCTTCCTCGGAACCAGCCTCGACGAGCCGTTGCCGAAACCCGACGTGAGGCTCACGGACACCGACGGCAAGGCCTTCAGCGTCGCGGAGGACACCGAGGGCAGGGTCACCGCCCTCTACGTCGGGTACACACATTGCCCCGACGTCTGTCCCACGACGATGGCCGATCTGAGCGTCGCCATGGGTGGGCTGCCGAAGGACGTGGCCGACCAGATCGACGTGGTGATGATCACCTCCGACCCCGAGCGGGACACCCCCAAGGTGCTGGGCAGATGGCTCGACTCGTTCACCTACCGGGCGACCGGTCTCACCGGCGACTACCCGGACATCCAGCGGGCCGCGAAGTCCGTAGGCATCTTCCTGGACCCGCCGGTGAAGAACCCGGACGGCACCGTGACCGTCGAACACGGGGCCCAGGTGATCCTCTTCGGCAAGGACGACCGGTCCGATCTGATCTTCACGTCCGGCTTCCAGCCACCGGACGTGGCGCACGACCTGCAGCGGCTGGTCGAGGAGTAGCGGGAATGGGAGAAGGCAGATGATGAAGAAGATGTTTCTGGCGGTCGCGGCCGCCGCCTCGGTCGCGCTGGCCGGGTGTTCCGGCGACTCGGGCACCGACACTCAGGCGTCGCCCTCGGCAGATGCCGCGATCACGGTGTCAGAACCCTGGATCGCGCAGCCGGCCTCCGACACGTCGGCGATGTTCGGCGAAGTGAGCAACTCCGGGTCCGAGACCGTGAACATCACCGGCGGTTCGGCGCCCGGGGTGGGCATGGTGCAGGTCCACGAGTTCGTCAAGGACGGTAACACCGAAGTGATGCAGGAAGTGGCTGGTGGTCTGCCGGTGCCCGCGGGTGGCTCCGTGACACTGCAGCCCGGGTCCTACCACGTCATGCTGATGAACGTCTCCGAGCAGTGGTCCGTCGGGGACGAGGTCACTGTGACCCTGGATCTGTCCAACGGTGAGTCGGTCGCGGTGACCGCCCCGGTGATGGCCCGCGAGGGCATGACCCAGGACGACTCGATGGACGCCGACATGATGGAAGCGAGTCCGTCGGCATCATGACGGTTTCACGGCGGACGGTGCTGGCCGGGGGTGTCCTGGCCGGCACTGCTGCGGCGGTCGGCGGGGCGGTCGTCTGGACCCAGCAGTCCGCCGACGACCCGACGGTGCCCTTCTACGGGCAGCATCAGGCGGGAATCGCCACGCCTGCGCAGGCCCGCGTCGAACTCGTCGCCCTCGATCTGACCAGCCGGACGCCCGCCACGGTCCAGCAACTCTTCCGCACCTGGACCGAACTGGCGGCCTCGAACCTTGCCGGAACCGCCGACGCCGACCTGTTCGCCACACCCTGCCCGGCTCACCGCCACGTGGGGCATCGGCCCGGGATTCCTCCCCGCGCTGGGGATGCAGCGGTTGCAGCCGGACGGCCTGGCGCCCTTGCCGGCGTTCAGCAAGGACCAGTTGCAGAAGCGTTGGACCGGCGGTGACCTGGTCCTGCAGGTCGGTGCCGACGATCCGGTGGTCGCGGCCACCGCCGCGAGGCACATGGTCGCGGCCGCCGGCGGTGTCGCCCGTGTGAGGTGGTGGCAGCGGGGCTTCTCCTCGCCGTCGCGTCGCAACCTGATGGGGCAGATCGACGGCACGGCGAACCTGCCCGCGGACGACCCGTTGCACGACGAGGTCCTGTGGTCGGCCGACACTCAACCCGAGTGGTTGCGGGGTGGGTCGTACGTGGCGGTGCGGCGTATCCAGATGGCCTTGGATGCCTGGAACGCGCAGTCCGTCGAGCAGCAGGAGGCGGTGATCGGCCGGTTCAAGGACACCGGCGCCCCGCTGAACGGCCAGGAGGAGAGCGACCCGGTGGATCTCTCGGCCCAGACCAGCCAGCGCGAGTTGGTGATCCCATCGACCGCGCACGTGCGCTTGTCGCACCCGGAGAACACGCGCGGGGCCCGGATCCAGCGCCGGTCCTTCTCCTACGACGACGGTGACGACGGGGCCGGACTGCTGTTCATGGCATGGCAGGCCGATCCGCGCACGGGCTTCATCCCGATCCAGGCTCGCCTCGACGTGGGGGATGCGCTCAACACGTTCACAGTGGCCGTGGGCAGTGCGCTCTTCGCCTGTTTCCCGGGGGCGCAACCGGGCGGCTACGTGGGTCAGACGCTCTTCGAGGCCTAGGCTGCCGCGTCGCTCAGCCGGGCAGGAACCGCCGACATGAGGCGGTCTTTGTGGTCACGGGCGCTCGGGGCATGGCACGCTCGGGGAGTGCGGATCCTGATCGCGGTACTGGTGCTGCTGCTGGCGGCATGCACTGGAGCACCGTCCCCCGATCCCCTCCCGAGCTCACCCGACACGCCCGTGACCAAACGGACGCAGGCTTTCGAGGCTGTCTTCGAGCTGGAGGATCAGCAGATCCGCACGGTGGGTGAGCAGGGCGAGAAGACCTACGGCCTGGCCCAGTACGGCTCGGAGCTCGAGTTCATGGGACAGACCTTCGATGCGGAGATGACAGTCGCCACCGACTACGTCCGGGGCAACGGCACGTTCGAAGGGTTCGTCTCGCTCGAATCCCCGGACGGCACGCTCGGCCTGCGAATCACCGGGGTGACCACGACCGGCGCCACGGGTGAGGGATCGGAGTTCACCGGAGAGACCGAGATCATCGGTGGGACCGGGGACTATGACACGCTTGCAGGCAGGGGGCAGTTCGCCGGACAGCGCACCGGATCCCCCGGATCGCCGGTGAACGTCCAGGTGTCCCTTGAAGTGATCGACCCGAAGTAGGAGAGCATGCAACAGGACGAGGATCCCCGACCGATACGTGGCGGTGCCTTCGACTATCGGGGCGCCGCGATCCCGGAGTACGCGCCCGAACACGACGCCGAGCCGGATCCCGGTGAGGTCGTCTGGGCCTGGGTCCCCTTCGAGGAGGATCTGAGCCGGGGCAAGGACAGGCCCCTGGCCGTGGTCGGTCGCGCGATCGACAAACCTGGCGAGCTGGTGTGCTTCCTGCTGTCGAGCAAGGATCGCACCGACGACGACGACTGGGTGCTCATCGGATCGGGCGCCTGGGACGAGCGAGCACCGGCCCTCCTGGGCGAACATCTCCCGCCCGCTGGCCGTGCGCCCACCAGTCCGTGCGCCGGGAGGGCGGAGAACTCTCCCGCGAGCAGTTCGACGCGGTGGTCGACGCCGCCCGGCAGAAGTTCCCGGGGCATCGCCCGTAGCGGAGCCCTGAGAACCGGCCGGGCTCGCGCCTAGAGGATCGACCAGGCCTGTGTGAGGACCTCGCGCAGGATCGACCCGATCTCGTCGAAGTGCGCCTGGTCGCAGATCAGCGGCGGTGCGAGCTGGATGACCGGGTCGCCGCGGTCGTCGGCGCGGCAGTACAGTCCGGCGTCGAACAAGCCCTTGGAGAGGAAGCCGCGCAGGAGGCGCTCCGACTCGTCCTCGTTGAAGGTCTCCTTGGTGACCTTGTCCTTGACCATCTCGATGCCGTAGAAGTACCCCGCCCCGCGCACGTCCCCGACGATGGGCAGGTCCTTCAGGCCTTCGAGCACCGCCCGGAATCCTGCTTCGTTCGAGCGGACGTGTTCCATGATCCCCTCGGAGTCGAACAGATCGAGGTTGGCCAGAGCCACCGCCGTGGCCACCGGGTGACCACCCCAGGTGTAGCCGTGCAGGAACGTGTTGTTGCCCTTCAGGAAGGGCTCGAACAGCCGGTCGTGGACGATCATCGCGCCGAGCGGGGCGTACCCGGAGGTGAGCCCCTTGGCGCAGGTGATGATGTCGGGATCGACGCCGAAGCGCTTCATCGCGAAGTGATCACCGATGCGCCCGAAGGCCGTGATCGTCTCGTCGGCGACAAGACAGCACGTCGTACTCGTCGCAGATCTGCCGGACCCGCTCCAGGTACCCGGGGGGCGGCGGGAAACAGCCGCCGGAGTTCTGCACGGGTTCGAGGAAGACCGCGGCGACCGAGTCGGGGCCTTCGAGTTCGATGGCGATGGCGATCTGGTCGGCCGCCCAACGGCCGAATGCCACCTCGTCGTCGGCGTGCTCGGTGGCACGGTAGAAGTTCGTGTTCGGCACCTTGATCGCGCCCGGAACCAACGGTTCGAACGGGTGCTTGGCCGCAGGGATACCCGTGATGCTCAAAGCTCCCTGCGGGGTCCCGTGGTAGGCGACCGCACGGCTGATCACCTTGTACTTGTTCGGCTTCCCAGTGATCCGGAAGTACTGCTTGGCGAGCTTCCAGGCAGACTCGACGGCTTCGCCACCGCCGGAGGTGAAGAAGACGCGGTTGAGGTCGCCGGGTGCCAGGTGCGCCAGCCGTTCGGCCAGTTCGATCGCCGGCGGGTTCGCATACGACCAGATCGGGAAGTGGCCCAAGGTCCGCGACTGTTCGGCGGCTGCCTGCGCCAACTCTTCCCGGCCGTGGCCCATCATCACGGTGAACAACCCGGCCAGGCCGTCGAGGTAACGACGCCCTTGGTCGTCCCAGATGTACGCACCCTCACCGCGCACGATGATCGGCACGTGCTCGCCGTGCTCGTAGGAGGAGTGCCGGGTGAAGTGCATCCAGAGATGGCGCCGGGCAACCTCGGCCAGCGGATCTGCCCCGCCCTCGGTGACGATCTGCGGTGTGCTGGTCATGAGACACCCCACTGGTAGGTCTGCTTGTGGATCTTGAAGTACATGTACGTCTGCGCGTGGCGCACGCCGGGGATGGCGCGGACCCGGTTCAGGAGTTCGAAGAGGTGGTCGTCGTGCGACGCGAAGACCTCGGCGAGCAGGTCGATGCCACCGGCAGTGGAGACGAGGTAATCGACCTCGTCGATCTCGCTGATGAGGCGTGCCGCCGCCTGCACATCGCCGTCCACGTTGATCGCGATCATCGCGGCCCGGGGGAAGCCCATCTGAATCTGGTCGGTCACCGCGACGATCTGGATGACCTCTGCGTCCAACAGGCGGCGCACCCGTTGCCGGACGGCCGCTTCGGACAGTCCCACCTCTTTGGCGATGTCGGCGTACGCTCTGCGGCCGTCGCGCTGAAGCAGGCGGATGATCTGCCGGTTCGTTTCATCCAGTTCGCTCACTATGCGATTCTGACCCACAACCCCGGCGCTGGCAATGATTTTCGTACATTCGGCTAGGCGAAACCGCTGAATCCGTAGGTCGCCGTCCGCCGAAGCAGAGACAGTCGCGGGGTTGCGCGGTTAGGCTATCTGTCTGTCGATGGGAGAAACAATGCGCGAAGTCAGCAATGTCGTCAACGGTGCGGTCACGGCCGGTTCCGGGCCGGTCCTGGACCTCGTGAACCCGAGTACCGGTGAGGTCTTCGGACAGGCCCCGATCTCCGGACAGGCCGAGGTGGATGCGGCGGTCGGCGCCGCCCGGGAGGCCTACCTCAAGTGGCGCGACGTCACCCCGTCGGTGCGCCAGAAGGCAATGCTGGCGATCGCCGACCTCGTGGAGCAGAACGCTGACGAACTGGTCGCGCTGGAGTCGGAGAACACCGGCAAGCCGATCCCGGTGACCATGGCCGAGGAGATTCCGCCGATGGTCGACCAGATCCGCTTCTTCGCCGGTGCCGCCCGGGTGCTCGAGGGTCGCGCGGCAGGGGAGTACATGGAGGGCTTCACGTCGATGATCCGCCGTGAGCCGGTCGGCGTCGTCGCGCAGGTGACGCCGTGGAACTACCCACTGATGATGGGCGTCTGGAAATTTGCACCGGCCATCGCCGCCGGCAACGCCGTCGTGCTCAAGCCCTCCGACACCACGCCGGTCTCGACCGCCCGGTTGGCGCAGATGATCGCGGAGGCCGAAATCCTGCCCCCCGGTGTCTTCAACGTGATCGCCGGGGACCGTGACACCGGCCGCATGCTGGTCGCGCACCCGGGCGTGGACATGGCGGCCATCACCGGGTCGGTGCGGGCCGGTATGCAGGTGGCCGAAGAGGCCTCGAAGATGGTCAAGCGTGTCCACCTCGAACTCGGGGGCAAGGCGCCGGTCATCGTGTTCGACGATGCCGACCCGGAGAAGGCCGCGGAGTGGCTGGCGGTCGCCGGCTACTTCAACGCCGGCCAGGACTGCACCGCCGCGACCCGAGTTCTCGCCCAGGGCGGTATCCACGACGACTTCGTGGCGGCGCTGGCCGAGCAGGCGCGCGGGACCAGCACGACATACGCCAACGGGGCGACCGACGAGGACGCGCTGGTGCCGCCGTTGAACAACGAGGCGCAGTTCGAGAAGGTGCAGGGCTTCCTGGAGCGCAAGCCGAGTCACGCCAACATCGCGGCACGGCGGCTCCCGCGAGGGTGACCGCGGCTTCTTCCTGGAGCCCACCGTGGTCGTCGACTTGCAGCAGGACGACGAGATGATCCAGAACGAGATCTTCGGCCCGGTCATGACCGTGCAGCGTTTCGGCGACGAGGCCGAGGCGATCGCCAAGGCGAACGGGGTCGTGTACGGCCTGGCCAGTTCCGTGTGGACCGAGAACCACGGCCGGGCGCTGCGCATGGCCAAGGCGCTGGACTTCGGGACGGTGTGGATCAACACCCACATTCCGCTGGTCGCGGAGATGCCGCACGGAGGCTACAAGCAGTCCGGGTACGGCAAGGACCTCTCCATGTACGGGTTCGAGGACTACACGCGCATCAAGCACGTGATGAGTTCGATCGAGCCCTGACGGCTGCGCGAAGGGTCGCTCGCTACGTGCGGGCGGCCCTTCGGCGTTCCCGGTGAGGGCGGGCGGTGCGACGTTGGGCGGCTGGACCGCGACGTTGGACGTTGGAGGCCCCCGGTCCGCGACGTTGGAGGTTGTTCACGAGGTTGGAGAAGCCACGCGTGTGTTCTCCAACCTCGTGCACGTTCTCCAACCTCGTGGGCGGCTCGCGGGCCGTGGCGGGCCAGGGTGGGCGGGCCGGGCCGGCGGGTCAGGCCAGGCCGGGCAGGCCTGGCCGGTGCGGGGGTGGCCTGGTGGTCGGCAGCCGAAACCCGCCTCACTCCTCGGGGACGAGCACCGGGGTGTCCTTGTGCAGGGTCTCCCCCCGGAAGAAGGGCGGCGCCTTGAGCTGCCACCACAGCATGAACAGCACCCCGATCGAGCAGCGATCCGACGCCCATCACGAAGACCCCCCCGATGCCGAACAGCGTCGTGTAGCCGTAGTCGGGGTCCAGCATGTCGTAGGCGCTCTTGAAGAACACGGCGGTGAGCACGGCGCCGCCGACGAGCGGGAAGAAGAAGAGGATGAAGAAGTCGCGGACGCTGAGGAACGCGTCCTTGCGGAAGTACCAGGCCGCCGCGAACGCGGTGATCCCGTAGTAGAAGGCGATCGCGAGCCCGATGGACAGGATCGTGTCCTGCAGGATGTTGTCGCTGATCAGTTTGAACCCGACGTAGAACGAGCCGCCGACCACACCCATCATCAACGTGGAGAACGAGGGCGCCTGGAAGCGGTTGACGGTGCCGAACCGGTCGGGCAGGGCCTTGTAGACCGCCATGGCCAGTGTCCCGCGGGCCGTCGGCATGATCGTGGTCTGCAGTGAGGCGGCAGCACTGATCAGCACCACGCCGAGCAGGACCGGCGCCCCCCAGCTGCCCAGGAGTGGTTCGGCCACCACCGCAAAGATGTCATCGGCGTTCTTCGGGCTCGCAAGCCCGGAACGCCCGGTCCCCGCGTAGGCGATCATCGCCAGCGAGAACAGCAGGTAGATCCCCAACAGCAGGACCGTGCTGATCAAGGCGGCCCGGCCCGGGGTCCTCTCGCTGTCCTTGGTCTCCTCGTTGATCGCGAGCACCGTGTCCCAGCCCCAGTAGATGAAGATCGCCAGCAGGATGCCCTGCACGAACGCCTCGAAGTCATGGATCGCGAAGGGGTTGAACCAGGTCTTGGCAGGGTCCTGGGCGCCCTCCATGCCGTTGCCGGCGAACACCGCGTACAGCGCCAGGCCCGCCACCACGATCAGCACGATGAACTGGATGCTCACCAAGAAGTACTGCAGTCGGGCGCTGCCCTCGATGCCTCGGTAGTTGATCCAGGTCATGACCGCGATGAACACCAGCGCGATCGCCATCACCAGGAGTTTGTTGTCGCGCAGGGGGTCGGCGTCGGCGCCCGTGATCTGGGCGAAGAGTTCGACCGTGTAGATCCCCACGATGTCGGCCGCGTTGGCCACGAAGATGATCCCCGAGACCGCCAGCCCCCAACCGCCTATCCATCCGACGTGCGGGCCGAAGGCCTTCGTCGCCCAGGTGAACGTGGTCCCGCAGTCGGGGATCACGCGGTTCAACTCGCGGTAGGCCACGGCCACCATGGCCATGGGGATGAATGCGACCCACATCACCGCCAGGGTCTGATTGCCCACGGCCAATGCCAGCCACCCGATGGTCGCGGCCAGCGAGAAGGCCGGAGCGGTGGAGGCCAGGCCGATGACCACGCTGCTCATCAGTCCGACGGCATCCGACTCCAGGCCCTTGCCCTGGTAGTCGTCGATCTGCGGTTCGAATTCCTCAGGCACGGGGGAAGCCTACGGTTTCGACTGTGTATTGCGTGAAGTGGTACGGAAACCGTACCCTGGCGGGAGTGCCTGCTCGGTCACCACACGAATCAGGGAGTTCCATGCGCATCCTCATCATCGGCGCCGGCGGAGTCGGTTCGTCTGCGGCCCTCATCGCTGCCCGTCGCGGCTTCTACGAGCACATTGTGATCGCGGACTACGACGGTTCGCGCGCTCAGGCGCTCGCAGACCGGATCGGCGACGATCGTTTCACGGCGATCGCGCTCGACGCCTCGGATGCACAGGCGGTCGCGCAGGCCTGTCGCCAGCACGAGATCACCCACGTGCTCAACGTCATCGACCCCCGTTTCGTGATGAGCATCTTCGAGGGCGCCTTCCTCGCCGGGGCGGACTACCTGGACACGGCGATGAGCCTGTCGAGCAAGCACCCCGACAAGCCGTACGAGCTGACCGGAGTGAAACTCGGCGACGATCAGTTCGCCTTCGCGGACGCATGGAAGGAGAAGGGCCGGCTGGCGCTGGTCGGGATCGGCGTCGAACCGGGTCTGGCCGACGTCTTCGCGCGGTACGCCTCCGACCACCTGTTCAGCGAGATCGATGAACTCGGTGTGCGTGACGCGTCCGACATCGTGGTGCACGGCTACGACTTCGCGCCGTCGTTCTCGATCTGGACGGTCATCGAGGAGTGCCTCAACCCGCCGGTGATCTGGGAGAAGGACAAGGGCTGGTACACCACGGAACCGTTCAGCGGTGCAGAGGTGTTCGACTTCCCGGAGGGGATCGGGCCGGTCGAGTGCGTCAACGTCGAGCACGAAGAGGTCCTGCTCATGCCGCGCTGGGTCGACGCCAAGCGCGTGACGTTCAAGTTCGGTCTCGGCGACGAGTTCATCGAGGTCCTCACGACGCTGCGCAAGCTCGGGCTCGACCGCACCGAGAAGGTGCGGGTCGGCCACCATGAGGTCAGCCCGCGCGACGTGGTCGCAGCGTGCCTGCCCGATCCGTTGACCCTCGGGGACAAGATGACGGGCAAGACCTGCGCCGGGCTGTATGTCACCGGCAAGGGCAAGGACGGCAACCCCCGCGCCGTATACCTCTACCACGTGGCGGACAACCAGTGGACGATGCAGGAGTACGGCGCCCAGGCCGTCGTGTGGCAGACCGCGATGAACCCGGTCGTCGCCCTCGAGCTGCTTGCGACCGGTGCCTGGTCGGGCGCCGGTGTACTTGGCCCGGAGGCGCTGCCCAGCGAACCGTTCCTTGATCTGCTCAAGGACGGCTACGGCCAGGAGTGGAAGATGGAGGAGCGGACCCCGTGAGCGACACCTTTGGACCAGACCTGCCGCAGAAGCGTGAGGTCGTCACGCAGATCCCCGGCCCCAAGTCGTTGGCACTCGCGCAGCGACGCAAGGCAGCCGTCTCGGCAGCGCTGGGTGCAGCCGTCCCGATCTACGCCGACCGCGCCGGTGGCGGGGTGATCGTCGACGTCGACGGCAACTCGTTCATCGACCTCGGTGCGGGCATCGCGGTCGTGAACGTGGGCAACAGTGCGACCAAGGTGGTTGAGGAGATGGACGCGCAGGCGCGCAAGCTGACCCACACCTGCTTCATGGTCGCCGGCTACGAGCCGTACATCGAGGTGTGCGAACACCTCAACCGGCTCACGCCCGGAGACTTCGACAAACACTCGGCCCTGTTCAACTCGGGTGCCGAAGCCGTCGAGAACGCGATCAAGGTCGCCCGCGCCTACACCGGCCGGAACGCCGTGGTCGCAGTCGAGCACGCCTACCACGGCCGCACCAACCTCACGATGGCGCTGACCGCCAAGAACATGCCCTACAAGCACTCGTTCGGGCCGTTCGCCTCCGAGATCCACAGGGTGCCGACCTCGTACCCCTTGCGCGACGGCCTCGACGGAGCCGCCGCCGCGGCGCGTGCCATCGCCCGGATCGAGACCGAGGTGGGAGCCGGCAACCTCGCCGCCGTGATCATCGAGCCGATCCAGGGTGAGGGCGGTTTCATCGTGCCGGCCCCCGGCTTCCTGTCGGCCATGTCCCAGTGGTGCACCGACAACGGCGTGGTGTTCATCGCCGACGAGATCCAGACCGGGTTCTGCCGCACCGGCGCTTGGTTCGCATGTGAGCACGAAGGGGTCGAGCCCGACCTCATCACCACCGCGAAGGGGATCGCCGGCGGGATGCCACTGGCGGCGGTCACCGGTCGCGCCGAGATCATGGACAGTGTCCACGTCGGCGGGCTCGGCGGAACCTATGGTGGCAACCCGGTCGCCTGCGCTGCGGCGCTCGGCGCCATCGCCACGATGGAGGAGCAGAACCTCCCCGAACGCGCCCAGCAACTCGGTGCGCTGATGATGGACCGGCTCAACGCCCTCGCCGAACGCTTCGACGTCATCGCCGAAGTGCGCGGGCGCGGAGCGATGATCGCCATCGAGTTCGCCGACCCGGGGACGCTGGCACCCCGACCGGACCTGCCGAAGGCGCTGGCCGCACGCTGCACCGCCGAAGGTGTCGTCATCCTCACCGCAGGTACGTACGGCAACGTGATCCGCCTGCTGCCGCCCCTGGTGATCAGCGACGAATTGCTTGCCGAGGGCTTGGATGTCCTGGCTGACGCGTTGGCTGCCGAGGTGGGCGTGAACGCCCGCACGATGGAGCGCCCGAAATGACCGAGGTCAAACCGTTCTGGGTCGCGGGCAAACCGCGCACCAGTACGGCCGTGCACGAGGTGCACAGTCCGTTCGACGGTCATCTGGTCGCGCGGCACGCGCAGCCGACGCCCGCCGACGTCGATGAGGCAGTGGCTGCGGCCGTCGACGTCCAGCCGCAGGCGATCTGGCCACCACCGCCGCGCAGCGCGCCGACGCTCTGATGCACGTGTCGAACCAGATCGCCGCCCGTGCCGACGAGATCGCGCGACCTGATCACCGCGGAGAACGGCAAGCCGCTCATGTGGTCGCGCACCGAGGTCAGCCGCGGTGTCGTCCACGTTCCGGTGGGCCGCTGAAGAGGCGCGTCGCTGGTCCGGCGAGTTGCAGCGCCTGGACACCGACGCGTCGGCGGCGGGACGTATGGCCATCGTTCGCCGATTCCCCAACGGCCCAGTGCTCGGCATCGCGCCTTTCAACTTCCCGCTGAACCTCGTCGCGCACAAGGTGGCGCCGGCCCTCGCGGTCGGGGCCCCGATCATCATCAAACCGGCCCCGGCGACGCCGCTGACCGCGCTGATGCTCGGCGAGATCCTGGCCGAGACAGACCTGCCCGCCGGCATGTGGTCGGTGCTGCCGCTGGCCAACGAGCAGACCGCGGCACTGGTCGCCGATCCGCGGCTGCCGGTGGTTTCCTTCACCGGTTCGGAGACCGTCGGCTACCACATCCAGGCCGCCCAGCCGACCAAACACGTCGTCCTGGAACTCGGCGGCAACGCCGCCGCGGTCGTGATGCCGGACTGGTCCAGTGACGCCGATCTGGACTGGGCCGCCACCCGGATCGCGACCTTCGGCAACTACCAGGCGGGACAGTCGTGCATCTCCGTGCAGCGCGTGCTCGTCGACGAGTCGCTGTACGAGCGCTTCGTGCCGAGGCTGGTCGAGAAGATGAACGCGCTCAAGACCGGCTCGCCGCTCGAGACCGGACGTCGTCGTCGGGCCCGGTGATCAACGAGGCGGCCGCAGAACGGATCCAGTCCTGGATCGACGATGCGGTGGCCTCCGGGGCGCAGGTTCTGGCCGGCGGAACCCGCGAGGGCACGATCGGTCGCGCCGACCCTGCTGGCCAACGTACCCGCTGCGGCGAAGGTCTCCTGCGAGGAGGTGTTCGGCCCGGTCATGACGATCGCGCCGGTGGCCGGTGTCGAAGGGGCGCTGGCCGCGGTCAACGACTCCCGCTTCGGCCTGCAGGCCGGCCTGTTCACCCGGGATCTGCAGGTGGCCTTCCGGGCGCATCGGGAACTGCTGGTCGGCGGAGTCGTCATCGGTGACGTACCGTCCTTCCGGGCCGACCAGATGCCGTACGGCGGAGTGAAGTCGTCCGGGCTGGGCCGCGAGGGACTGCGTGCGGCGATGACCGACCTGACCCACGACCGGGTCATGGTGCTGACCGGGCTGGATCTTTAGTCGGTCCTGAGGTCGGCCGGACCCGGCGCGGCGCCGGATTGTCCGGCTGGCCTTTTGGTGACGATCCAACCAGTGGGTGGTCGTTTTTTCACCAGTAGGCACTGTGGCAGTCGGAGCCTGCGCCGCGGCGAAAGGTGGGTGTCCGGGCGATGCAATGCCTGAACGGTCAGTCGCGGTCGAGCCAGTCATGAAAACTCGGCCCGTGGATGGCCGCTCCAGAGCTAAGGAGCGCGCCAGCTCGGATTGCACGACCGGCGGCACCGGGGATGGGCACCGGCGTCACGAATCGCCGGTTTGAGTGGCCGCTGGTGATGATCTTGCGGGCCATGTTGACGAGGTTCTCCTCCCGGGGCCCGGCAATCTCCTGGGCGGCGGAGGGGCCGGCCTCAGCCACCGATACCAGGACGCTTGCCGCGGATTCGGCGGCGATAGGCTGCACCCGCATCTTCGGGGGATCACCGCGGCGGGGCCTACTCCCATTCGTTGCAGCATCTGGCCGGCGAATTGGTGGAACTGAGTGGATCGCACCAGGCTGACGTTCGGCTCTCCCGACCAGAGTTGTTCCTGGGTGGCCTTCGCCCGGTAGTAGGGCATGGGGACGGACTGCGCGCCGACGATCGAAAGAAGTACCAAGTGCGCTGGCGTTGTCAGTCCGCGTGCTTGCAGGACGTGCTGATGTGCCTGGGTGAAGAAGCGGGTGGCTTTCGACCCGCTGTTCGTGGTGATGTTCGAGCAGTCGATGATGGCGTCCACGTCAGCCAGTGCATCGGCTAGCCCCTGACCTGTTTGAAGATCAGCCAAAGCTACGCGGACGCCGATTGGCGGGTTCGCGGGTGCGTTGCGGGCAATTGCCACCACATCGTGGCCTCGCTGTGCCGCCTCCGTCACGACGAAACGGCCGCTGACGCCAGTGGCACCCAGGACAGCGATTCTCATACCCGACAGAATGCCGGATTCACTATGGGTGATCGAGCACCGGACGGACCTTCAGCATGTCCCTGCGCCTCACGACGTCGGCATACCTGCGGGGCTCTACGGCGCGGGCAACGCGAATCAGCAGACTGAGCAGGATGAGACACCGATTACAGCGTGGAGCAGACCTCGGCGCCCGAAGTGCGGACTACTGGTCCCAACGAGGTCACGGTGTCGAACGAGTCGATTCCGATCTGGAAGGCATCACCGTCGCGGGCAAGGCCGACACCCCATCCCCCCTTGTCGCGGTCCTTGTTCTCGCCTACCTGAGTGACCCACTTCGAACTGCTGCTGTAGTTGAGGTTCCGCACGAACCAGGTGGTGCCGGACGACACGGCGACGACTCCGGACCCCGTCCGACTGGACCATGCGCCGTCAGGGCAGAACGTGACCGTCTTCGCCTCGCCGTCACCGCGGGTGCCGGTGAAGGTGTAACCGGAGATCTGGCTGGTCACCGTGGCTTCCCGCTTGATGGTCTTCTTGCAGACCTTGTACGACTTCTTTAGCCGCTTGGCCTTTTTGGCCTTGCCAGCCTTCTTGGCCTTTTTCGCCTTCTTCTGGAACTTCGAACAACTGCTGGATGCTAGTTGCGAGTCGGCGTGGACGGTGGCGGGAGCCGTCGCCATCAGAAGGCCGAGGGCGGCAGGGGCGATGACGATGAGTCGAAGCTTCACCAGGCAACCCTACGGGGTGGGCGGTCCACGGATCCAGAGTCTGGCGCGAGACTAGCCTGAAGGTACAACTCAACTCGTGGGCGAATCAATAGAAGGCTCGCAGCACTTCTGATTGCGGCTGCTGCTGCCCTGCTTCTCACCGCGTGTGGTTCCGGTTCGACGTCCCAGAGCAACCCATTTGTCGGTCAATGGGATCCACAGGGGGCTCGAGGATCTCCCTGAAGGTTGAGGACCCCACCGATGGCGAATACCCAGTCCGTGGCACAAGCGGAGATTCCGGGACCACCTCGTTCAGGGCGCATCTGCGGCTGAACGGACCTGCAGTCGGTCTCAGAGCGTCGCGCACATCTGCGCGCCGGAGGTCCGGGTGGCCGGACCCAGGTCGGTGACGGTGTCGAAAGAGTCGATGCCGACCTGGAAGGAATCACCGTCACGGGCCAGGCCGATGCCGAAGCCGCCCTTGTTGCGATCCTTGTTCTCCGCGACCTGGGTCACCCACTTCGTAGCGGTGCTGTAGGCGAGGTTTCGCACGTACCACGCGTCTCCTCGGTTGGCGAAGCGGATGTCGGTGTCGTAGCTGATCCACTTGCCATCAGGGCAGAACGTGAGATTCATCCGCCGGCCATCGCCACGGGTGCCGGTGAACGTGTACCCGGAGATCTGACTGGTCACAGCCTTTTCCCGCTTGACGGTCTTCTTGCAGGTCCTGTAACTCTTCTTCAGTCTCTTGGCCTTCTTGGTCTTGCCCGACTTCTTGGCTTTCTTGGCCTTCTTCTGGAATGTGGAGCAACTGCTGGATGCCAGTTCCGAGTCGGCGTGCACGGCTGCGGGGGTCGCGAGCAACAAACCTAGGGCGGCAGGGGCGATGACGATCGGGCGCACGTTCATCCGCCAAACCTACGGGCAGGAACTCTCGCAAGTCCAGAGTCAGGCACGAGAGTAGGCTGATAGCGCAACTCGAGCAGTGGGGGTGGAGTTAATGAGGAAGTTCGCGTTGATTCTGATGGCGTCCGTGATCGCTTTCCTTCTGGCAGCCTGCAGTTCTGGTCCGGTGGCTCGCGAGGATCCGTTCGTCGGGCGGTGGGAGTCGACCGGCGGCCAGCAGATCGCCCTGACCATCGACGCACCCGCCGACGGGAAGTACCCGGTGAAGCTCGTGGGCGGGGATGTGGACATCGAGAAGTCGGCCACCAAGGTCAGCGACACCGAGTACACGGCCGATCAAGGGTGGACCTTCAGCATGGTCGACGAAGATCTGATGAGGGTCACCATCGACAACGACGACGGCACAGCGACCACGAGCTTCAAGCGCATCGACGGCTGAAGTTGCACGACGAAATGACCCGCAGCGGGTGAGGATCGCCGGACCCAGGTGGCGCACACTGGCGTCGTCCGTGTTGACGAGGAGATCGCCATGCCCACCAAAGTCCCAGGCCCAGTGCTGCCGTCGTCCCGGCGACGAGTGGCAGCCATCGGCGCCATGCTGGCCTTCACGACCGCCGTGCTCCTTGTCGTCATCTTCCTGCTGCGGGAGCCGGGTCTGCTGATCGGCGGGCTCATCGGTCTGGCGTTGATCGGGGCGGGCGGTTGGTGGCTGGCGACCGAGCAGAACCCACGGCGAATGGTCGGCGTCCTCGGCGCGGTTCTCGGCGTCCTGGTCATTGTGTGGTCGGTGCTACAGGCATACTCCGACAACGACGGGGGGCTGTGGCGGCTGCTCGCGGTGGTGGTGCTCGTGTCGGTCGCGGTCGGGCTCGCCCGTGCCGCACTTGTTCGTGACCTGCACGAGATCGACCGGATGCGCTCGGGGCACGTGAAGCCGAAGCACCCGGTATTGATCTGCAACCCCAAATCGGGTGGGGGCAAGGTCGAGAAGTTCGGTTTGATCGCGATGGCCGAGGAGATGGGCGTCGAGGTCGTGCTCCTCGAGAAGGGTTTGGACCTCGCTCAGCTGGCACGCGACGCCATCGACCGTGGTGCCGACTGCATCGGGATGGCCGGGGGTGACGGATCCCAGGCCCTTGTCGCGTCCATCGCCATCGAGCGCGAGGTGCCTTTCGTGTGCATCAGTGCCGGCACCCGCAACCACTTCGCCCTCGACCTCGGCCTCGATCGAGAAGACCCCCGCAAGGGCATGATCGCCCTGCGCGATGGGGTCGAACGTCACGTCGACTATGCGACCGTCGGCGATCGGTTGTTCGTGAACAACGTCTCGCTGGGTGTCTACGCCACCATCGTCCAGGAGGACGAGTACCGCGACGCGAAGACCGAAACCACCAAGGAGAAACTCCCGGAACTACTCGGACGCCAGGCCGAACCCTTCGACCTGCAGTTCACGGCCCCGGATGGTTCGCAGGTCGAGGGCGCATTTCTCATCATGGTGTCCAACAACCCGTACGTGCTCGGGCCGTCGCTGGATGTCTCTCAGCGTCGTTCCATGGACAGCGGCCAACTCGGCGTCTTCGCGGTGAACGCGGCATCCGGTACCGAAGCGGCGAAGTTGGTGGCGCGCGGAATGATCGGCCTGGGCAGACGCGATCCCAACCTCTTCGCGTTCGAAGCCACACATTTCGAGGTCAGGTCGAAGTCGGGCCACGCCCTCGCGGGCGTCGATGGGGAGGCGCTGGACCTTCCCACGCCGCTGCGTTTCCAGACCCATCCGGGCGGCTTGCGACTGCTGGTGCCGGAGGAGGATGTTCTGGTCGCTGAGAAGCGTCGGGCACGTGACGTGAGTGTTGGGTCGCTGATGAATGTCGCGCGCGGGCGAGCGCCCGAACAGACGGTCGCCACTCGATGAGTGTGACCCAGTGGCTGCCGGGGGTGGCCGCGGCCCGGTCGTACGAACGCAGGTGGTTGCCCAAGGACGTGATGACCGGCCTGGTCCTATCAGCCCTCCTGGTCCCGCAGGGGATGGCCTATGCCGAGTTGGCCGGCCTGCCTGCAGTCACGGGCCTGTACACCTCGATCCTGTGCCTGATCGGGTACGCGATCTTCGGTCCCTCCAAGGTGTTGGTCCTCGGCCCGGACTCGTCGCTGGGACCCATGATCGCCGCGACCATTCTGCCGCTGATCGGCGCGGACGGGGACCCGGCGAAGGCGGTGGCTCTAGCCTCACTGCTCGCGATCTTCACCGGTGCGATCATGGTGGCCGCTGGGGCTGGCCGCCTCGGATTCGTCGCTGACCTGCTCTCCAAGCCGACCATTCTCGGCTACATGAACGGGCTCGCGCTGACCATCATCGTCGGACAACTACCCAAACTGCTGGGGTTCTCGGTGGATGCCGACGGCTTCCTGGGCGAACTCGCGGGCTTCGTCACGGGTATAGCCGACGGTGAGGTGGTCGCGGCGGCCGCGGCAATCGGCGTGGCTTCGATAGTGGTGATCCTCGTCGTGGCGCGTTGGATTCCCAAGTTCCCCGCGGTTCTGGTCGCCGTGGTGTTCGCGATGGCGGTGTCCACTCTGGCCGACCTCGAGGAGCGGGGGGTCAAACTCGTCGGGGTCCTTCCACAGGGGTTGCCCGGGTTCACGGTGCCGACCGTGCAATGGTCCGATCTCCTGCCCCTCGTGGCCGGGGCGCTGGGAATTGCCCTGGTGGCCTTGACCGACACGATCTCGACGGCGACGTCCTTCGCCGAGCGAAGAGGCGAGGAAGTGGACGGCGACAAGGAGATGATCGGTATCGGCGCGGCGAACATCGCCGCCGGGTTCTTCCAGGGTTTCCCTGTCAGCACCAGTGGATCGCGAACCGCTGTGGCCGATCAGGCCGGCGGCAGGACGCAGTTGACAGGGCTGGTGGGCGCCGGGGTGATCGCTGTGATGCTGTTGGCCATCCCGGGGCTGTTCGCGACCCTGCCCCAACCAACTCTCGCCGCGGTGGTGATCACCGCGGCGATCTCACTGGCGGACATCGGTGCCACGCGTCGTCTGTGGATGCAGCGCCGTACGGACTTCGTGCTGTCCATTACGGCCTTCCTCGGAGTCACCTTGTTAGGTGTCCTGCCGGGCATCCTGCTTGCGGTGATGCTCTCCGTGGCCAACGTCTTCCGTCGTGTATGGAGGCCCTACCAGGCACATCTCGGACGGGTCCCCGGACTGCCCGGATTGCACGACGTGACCAGGCATCCGGAGGCGGAGTTCCTTTCTGGGTCGGTCATCCTGCGCTTCGACGCACCCCTGATCTTCGCCAACGCAGGAACCTTCCGGGACGTGGTGAGGTCATTGGCCGACCGGTTGCCTGACGGTGGCTGGATCATCCTCGCGGCCGAGCCCGTCACCGATGTCGACACCACCGCCTGTGACATGCTCGACGACCTCGTGGCGGAACTGGATCGCTGTGACCGGCACTTCGTCTTCGCGGAGTTGAAGGACCCCGTGCGGGCTAAACTGGACGCCTACGGTCTCGAGCCGGCGATCCCCGCCGACCGCTTCTATCCCACCTTGACCTCTGCTGTGCAGGCATGCCGCACCGCAACGGGCCAGCAGTGGCAAGCCGCGCTCACCAACCCAACCACCACACCCCCTAAGGAAACCTCATGAACACACCCGCCTCCCGCCGGTTCAAGCGCAGTGCGAAGGCGCTGCACCTTTCCCCCGCAGAGCGCGGTGCGGTCGGCAAGGAGGCGCGGTCCCAGGTGCCCCGTTCGAGTCAGGCGATGTTCGATCCGCCCAGTACCCGGCCCGATCCGGTGGCGACTCCTGGAGGCACAGGCCACCAGTCGGGTACCTGAACTCGTGCCCATCAGGTACGGCCGGATGCTCGTCTCGCCATTCACCTTCTACCGTGGTGCGGCGGCCATCATGGCCTCCGATCTGGCGGCGACCCCCGACTCCGGCCTGCGTGTGCAGGCCTGCGGAGACGCCCACCTGGCGAACTTCGGGGCCTTCGGTTCGCCGGAGCGGTCGCTGGTCTTCGACATCAACGACTTCGATGAGACCGCGCCCGGCCCCTGGGAATGGGATGTCAAGCGGCTGGTCACCAGCCTGGAGATCGCCGGGGTGGCCAACGGACACACTGCTGAGCGAACGGCGAGGCAATTCTGCTGGCCGCAACAAAGGCCTACCGCGAGACGATGCGCGGGTTCGCGAAGATGCGCAACCTGGACGTCTGGTACGCCCATATGGATCTCACCGAGGAGTTCGTCCGGGTGAGCAGGACCGCCCCGTCGAAAGTGGCCCGAAAGGCTCAGAAGAACCTGGACAAGGCGCGGACCAGGGACTCCATGCAAGCGATGCAGAAGTTCACCGAAGTCGTTGATGGGCGCCGCCGGATCATCAGTGCGCCGCCGCTGATCATGCCGCTCGACGACCTGGCAGAGAAGTGGGGGGTTCCGGCGATGTCGTGCAGAACGAGATGCGCTCGGTTCTTCGGGGCTACCGCCGAACCCTTCAGACCGATCGTCGCCATCTGCTCTCCCAGTTCGAATATCTCGACATGGCGCTGAAGGTGGTCGGCGTCGGCAGTGTGGGAACCCGCGCCTGGATGATGCTGTTGGCCGGTCGCGACAGCGGAGACCCGCTGTTCCTGCAGGCGAAAGAGGCCCAGGAATCCGTGCTGGAGCCGTACGTGGGGCGCAGTGAGTACACCAACGCCGGCCAACGCGTCGTCGCGGGCCAAAGGCTCATGCAGGCCAGCAGCGACATCTTCTTGGGCTGGCACCGTGTGAACAGCCCCGTCGACGGTGTTGCGCGCGACTACTACGTGCGGCAACTGCGCGACTGGAAGGGTTCGGCCGACGTGGACAACATGGACCCGCAGCGCCTGCACATGTACGGACGCATTGTGCGCTTGGACGCTGGCAAAGGCCCACGCGAGGTCAGGCGACCGGATCGCCCTGGCTTCATACCTGGGCGGCGGGAGTGCCTTCGATGAGGCGATCGCCGACTTCGCAGTCGCCTATTCCGAGCAGAACTCGAAGGACTACGCCGCGCTGCAGCAGGCCGTCAAGGACGGCCGGATCGAGGCACGGACCGGACTCTGAGGTTCACCACCCGCCAAGGGTGATGTTCGTGAAAGGGTCGTTCCTGAAGACTTCTACTGGAGGGTGATCTCATGGAAGCGGCCACGACCGCAGGGAGTCCCGAAGACGCGAAGGCGTGGTTCTCGATGCCAGCCGACGACGTCGTCGCCGACGAGGGCAGCGACGCCGACAACGGCCTGACGTCCGAGGAGGCGCAAGCCAGGCTTGCCAAGCACGGGAAGAACACGATCACGGCGGAGAAGCCACCGTCGGCATGGCTCGTCGCGCTGAACCAACTGCGGGAACCTATGAACCTCATGCTGGTCGGGGTTGTCGTGGTCAGCCTGGTCATCGGGCAGGTGTCGACCGGACTCATCGTGGCGCTGCTCATCGTGCTCAACGTCGTCCTCGGGTCCCGCCAGGAACTCAAGGCCCGGGCCAGCGTGGATGCGCTGTCCAACCTGCAGGTACCGCAGGCGAAGGTGGTGCGCGACGGCTCCCTACAGATGATCGACGCCCCCGACGTCGTTCCCGGGGACATCGTCACGCTGGAAGCCGGTGACCTCGTCCCCGCCGACGGCCGGATCCTGCGGTCAGCGAGTGTGGAAGTACAAGAAGCGGCGTTGACGGGGGAGAGCGCCCCGGTCGCCAAAGATGCCGGCGTGCTGGCAGGCGATGACATCTCCATCGGTGATCGCACGAACATGTTGTTCCAGAACACGTCGGTGACCCGCGGGACGGCAGCCATGGTCGTCACGGCCACTGGGATGAACACCCAGATGGGCCGGATCGCCACGATGTTGACGTCGGTGGAACGCACGCGGTCGCCTCTGCAACGCGAACTGGACGGACTGACCAAGATCCTGGGGATCATCGCCTGGGTCGCGGTGGTCTTCATCGTGGCCGTGGGCTGGATGCGCGGCATCGACCTCAGCGATCTGCTCCTGCTGGGAACGGCCATGGCGATCTCGGCGATCCCCACGGGCATGCCGGCATTCGTATCAGGGCTGCTGTCCATGGGCGCGCACCAACTCGCGGACGCGAAGGCGGTCGTGAAGAACCTCACCGATGTGGAGACCCTCGGGGCCACCAGCGTGATCAACACGGACAAGACCGGAACGCTGACGATGAACCAGATGATGGTGTCGCAGCTCTACACGCAGGGTTCCTGGTACGGCGTGACCGGTCAGGGCTACGAGAAGTCCGGGGAGATCGAGGCCGTGGCCGGAACCCATGTTCCCGACTTCACCAACCTCGCGTACGGCCTGGTGCTGTGCAGCGATGCCACGGTCGCCGACGATGGCGCAGTCGTGGGAGATCCCACGGAATTGGCCCTGGTGGTTCTGGCCGCCAAGCTGGGCGTCGATGCCGGTCACACGCGCAAGGCGTACCCGCGACTCGCGGAGGTCCCGTTCGACTCCGAGTACAAGTTCATGGCCACGTTCCACCGGGTTCCCATCAACGGTGTGGAGCGCGTCGTGCAGTTGGTCAAGGGCGGTCCGGATGTCGTGCTCGCCCGCTGTTCCACCAGCGGCCCCATCGTCACCGATGAACTCGTGCCGCTCGAGCAGACCCGCGAGGGCATCGAGCAGGCCAACGCCGACATGGGGGGAGAGGGCCTTCGGGTGCTGGCCTTCGCCGCCCGCATCGTGGATGAAGCCGAACTCGAACAGATGCAGGCCGATCCGATGGCCTTGACCAACGGGTTGTCCTTCGTCGGCCTGGTGGGGATCATCGACCCGCTGCGGGCTGAGGCCAAGGCCGCCGTCACGACGGCGTTGCGCGCGGGCATCGACGTGCGGATGATCACCGGTGACCACGCGGTGACTGCGGCGGCGATCGGTCGCAGCCTGGGATTGGGACCCGGCGCCATCAGCGGCGCGGAGATGGGCAAACTCAGCGACGAGGAGCTTGAGGCCCGGTTGCCGCAGTTGCACGTCTTCGGCCGTGTCTCCCCCGAGGACAAGTTGCGCCTGGCCAAGGTCATGCAGCATGCCGGTGACGTTGTCGCCATGACCGGTGACGCGGTCAACGACGCGGCGGCGCTCAAGCAGGCCGATATCGGCGTGGCCATGGGCAGCGGCAGTGAGGTCTCCAAACAGGCGGCCAGGATGATCCTCACCGACGACAATTTCGGGACGCTCGTGCACGCCGTCGAACTCGGGCGGCGGGTGTACGACAAGGTGGTGGCCTACGTCCGGTACCAGATGACGCAGTTGTTGTCGCTGATCATGTTGTTCCTCGCCGCGACATTGTTCAACATCAATGACGGCGTCGCCTTGACGCCGCTGATGATCCTGTTCCTGCTTCTGTTCGCCACCGCGGGCGGCGTCGTGATCCTGGCCATGGATCCCGGGGACCCGGATGTCATGAGCAGACCGCCGCGCGACCCGAAGGTCCAGATCGTCAACCGCGGTGCCGTCACGATGTGGCTCGGATACGGATTCACCCTGTTCATCGCCGCGTTCATCCCGTTGGTCTGGGGTCCGGACTCCCCCAGCACGGACGCAGCCAGCGTGTCCATGACCATGACCTTCGTGGTGATGGGGCTGGGAA
This sequence comes from uncultured Actinomycetota bacterium, assembly GCA_963769435.1. Classification (GTDB taxonomy): domain Bacteria; phylum Actinomycetota; class Actinomycetes; order S36-B12; family UBA10799; genus JADKAV01. The sequence continues at coordinate 1,424,067 of CAVYLN010000002.1, read as the reverse complement.
CTGTCTTCAACGCGATCACCAACCGCAGGGACCCGTCCAGCGGGCTGACCCCGCCGATCCTCAAGGCGGCGATGATCGGACTGGTGCCCGTGGGTCTGTTCATCCTGGCGACCCAACTACCGTTCCTGCAGTCGGCGCTGCGGACCACGGCGCTGAGTGGTTGGCAGTGGCTGGCCTCGATCGGGTTGGCTCTGCTGCTTCCCATCGTCATCGAGACGAGTAAGGCCGTGCGGCGCCGGCGGATGCCTGCCCCGGCAGTTGTCGACGTCCAGCATGCGGTGAACCCGGAGCGGGCTCTGACCGCCGCCGAGATCTCAGCGAAGTAGTTGTCGAGGAGGCTGTTATGAAACGTTGGGGGCCACTAGTAGCGCTGGCCATGGCGCAGTTCGTCATGGTGCTTGACCAGTCGGTCATGAACGTGTCGATCAGTGCGCTTGTCGACGACTTCGACACGACCGTCTCCACGATCCAGGGTGTCATCACGCTGTATTGCCTCGTGATGGCGATGTTCATGCTGACCGGCGCCAAGATCGGCGACATCATCGGCCGGCGGCGGGCGTTTGTGGTGGGCTTGTGCATCTATGCAGCGGGATCGGCACTGACCGCGGTGGCGCCCACGGTCGGCTTGCTGGCTCTCGGCTGGTCGGTGATGGAAGGCCTGGGCGCGGCTCTGGTGCTGCCTGCTCTGGCCGCCCTGATCGCCGGCAACTTCGAGGGCGACGCGCGTAAGGCCGCCTATGCGGTGATCGGCGGTGTTGCTGGAGCGGGAATCGCGGTGGGCCCCATCCTGGGTGGTTGGGCGACGACCACCTTCACCTGGCGGATCGTGTTCGTGTTCGAGGTCATTCTGGTCGGGATCATTTTGGTGATGACCCGCTTCGTGGCCGACGCCAAGCGCACGGGTGCGGCACCGAGACTCGATTACGTGGGAACGGTGCTCTCCGCCGTGGGTCTCGGTGCGATCGTGCTGGGGACGTTGCAGTCGAGCACGTGGGGATGGATCCAGCCCAAGGACTCCCCGATCACCCCCTTCGGCTTCTCACTGACCATCTTCGTGATCATGCTCGGCGCGATGCTCATCTGGGCCTTCGTGTCGTGGCAGCGCCACCGGGAGGCGAAGGGGTCCGATCCGCTGGTGCACATGAACCTCCTGCAGGTTCCGCCGCTGCGTTCGGGACTCGTCGGCCTGTTCACCCAGAACCTGATCCTCATGGGTGTCTTCTTCGTCGTCCCTCTGTACCTGCAACTGGTCCTCGGACTCGACGCATTGCAGACCGGTGTGAAGATGTTGCCGGTATCCATCACGATGTTCGTGGCGGCGGCCCTGGGATCGCGGTTGTCCAAGCGGTTCTCGGTGCGGGGGATCGTTCGCACCGGTCTGGTCGCCAGTGCCCTCGCAGTGATGATGCTCCTGGCGACCATCGAGCCCACGCTGGACGAGTCGTCGTTCGCGTGGTCGATGGCGGTCCTGGGCGTCGGCATGGGCTTGATCGTGTCCCAACTGGGCAATGTGGTCCAGTCGTCTGTCGATGCTTCGGGGCGGGCTGAAGCAGGGGGGTTGCAGTTCACGGGCCAGCAGTTGGGGTCTTCGCTTGGGGTGGCGCTCATCGGCGCGATCGTGCTGTCCGGACTGTCGACCGTGTTCGTGGAGAACATCAAGAGCGACGAGCGGATCAGTGCCGACGTGGCCCAGCAGATCGGCGTGGCAGCGGGCACGGGCATCGATTTCGTCTCCGTGGATCAGATCGAGGCGGCGGCCTCACAAGCCGGTCTGGATCAGCAGGAGACGGAGGCGGTGACGGCCAGTTATCAGGACGCCCAACTGCAATCCCTCAAGGTCGGGCTGCTGGCTACTGGGGTCCTCGTGCTGCTGTCATTGACCTCCACCCGGAATCTGCCGAACGGGTCGGATGAGCGAACGCGCGATCAGCGGCCGGCGGCCGTCTGAGGGCTTGTCGCTGGTCGGGTGGTGGCGGACTTGTAGCTACCGGCCCGGTCGTCGGATCCCGCCTCAGCGCAGCAGCCCCAGATCGCGGCCACGGCGCACTGCCTCGCGGCGGGTGTGCACTTCGAGTTTGCGGAAGATGCTCTTCAAATGAGACTTCACGGTGTTCACCGAAACGAAGAACTCGTCTGCGATCTCCGCATTGCTCTTCATCGTGGGCAACTCCGCCAGCACCGCCAGTTCCCGCTCCGTCAGCGGCTCGGCCAGCGGGTCCGGTTCGGATCCACTCGGTAGGTCACCGTCGCAGTGTGCGAGCACCTCGCTGACGAACTCGTCCCCGGAACGGCCCTCGTCCAGCATGCGAAGCAGCGGGAGGATCGTGGGTCCAGCGATTTGGAACGGCCTCACGATTCGTGTCGCGCGGCCCGCATCGACCGCGCGACTCGAGGACCCGCAGCGACTCGTGGCGATGGCCTTCCCGGTTCATCGCCAGCGCAAGCGTGATCCGGGCCTCGATGAGAGCCAGCAGATCGGCGAGTGTGGACGGGTCCGCCTCAGCGTCCACGGACCGGGCGAGCAGCACTGCGTCGTCCCTGCGCCCGCCGGCGAGCAGTCGCCGCGCCCGGCATGCGCGGACCGTAGCGGTTTCGCGGACACCTCGGCCGGCTGCAAGAGAGGGTGGCAGTGTGAACCGCCGGCCCGTGAGCAGCTCGACGTCGGTGAGTAGGCGGATAGCCTCGTCTGCCAGAACCTGGGGCGGGGCGCAGCCGCTGATCTTTCGCAGCACCTCGTCCGCGGCACGTTCGGCGGCCTTCGGCCTGCCCCTCGACACTGCGGCGAAGCCCTGCGCGATGCGGATGAGCAGGGCGGGTGAGGGCTCCCCGCCTCCTGTGTGCGCCGCGAGCCCATAGACGACTGCGGAATCCGCACTGTCCACGTCGCCCCGCAGCAGTTGCGTCAGCGCGAGGGTGCAGAATGCCGGCCGCAACCAGAACATGGACCGCCAGCCCTTGGCGGTGGCGTCATCGGTGACCGAATTCGGCGAGGTCCCGCGCCTCATCCAGGTTCCCGCGCAGGAGTTGACATACCGCGAGGTGGGAGCGTGCGGTCATTCGGGTGATGTCGATGTCGGCCCACGGCGCAAGCATCTGAGTCTCCTGAAGACTGCCAGCCGCCTCGTCCAAGGTCCCGTTCCAGAGCAGGGCCACTCCGAGTGTGTTGGCCGCGATCGCGCGGTAACTGTCGGCGGCCGGGAACGGATCGGCAGCATCGACGATGGCGCGGCCCGTCAGGCAGGCCCGCGCGGCTTCGTCCATGTGTCCACGATGGCGCGCCGAGGCGCCCTGCATGATGGCTGTGAGGGCTCTGGTCGCAGACGACGAGCCGTCCCCCGAGTCCGCCAGTGACACTGCTGCCAGGACATGCTCGTCCATGGCGTCCAGTTGTCCTGTTACCAGTGAGAGGCCGGCGACGCACAACTGCAGATTCCGTGGATGGAGGAAGCTCCGCGTAGGGCACCGCCTGCAACTGCCGCAGGATCGCGGGACGCCCGACTCCGACCATGGCCGGGGCGGCGCAGCGCGTAAAGATGTCACCGAAGAGCAGCCAGTCGGCGGCCTCGGCTGCATGTCCCAGAGCATCGACGGGCTCACCGTGCTCGGCGAGCCAGCGCGCAGTCCGCTGCTGGGCCTGTCTGAACGCCGCGGGATCATCACGCCTGAACATGTGCTTGAGCAGGTCGCGTAGTAACGGGTGGTAGCGGAACCAGACCCTGTCCGTGCCAAGGGCGGTGACGAACTGATTGGTACGTTCGAGCATCTCAAGGGTGGACTGAGCCCCGACTTCGCCCACGATGGCGTCGGCGAGTTCGCTGTTGATCAGATGCGCGACGCTTGTCCGGAGCAGGAACCGTCGAATCTCGGGCGTGTTTCGCGCAAGGACCTCAGCAGCGAGGAACTCGGCGACTGACCGTTCCGTGCCAGCGAAGTCGGTGATGCTCTGGGATCGTGACAGATACATCAGTGCCAGTCGGACGCCTGCCGGCCAGCCCTCCGTTCTGGTCATCACGGCTTCCAGTTCGGTCTCTGAAAGAGCCCGAGAGTCAGCACGGCACATCGCCTGGATTTCGTGTGATCGGAATGCGAGATCATCTGCGGAGATCTGGGCCACTCGGCCCTCGAGCCGCATCCGGTGCAACGCGATCAGCGGCTCGAAACGCGTCAGTAGCGCGAGGCGCACCTGTCCGTCGGCCGTGGCGATCTGCTGAACGAGGCGCAGAACCTCCGAGTCCTCGATGACGTGGAAGTCGTCCAGGACCAGCAAGAGGGGCTCGGTGATCTCCGCGATTGCCGACCTCAGAGCGGCCAGGACCTCTGAGTTGACCCCGGCAGCCGTTGAGGTTCTATGCAGCCGGTCCCCGGCGGGCAGAGCGTCGCTTTCGCGAATAGCAGTGGTGACCGCATCCAGGAATGTCGTCAGGCTGTCGTCGGCGCTGGACAACGTCAGCCACACGACTGGCAGGCTCGGGTGACCAGATTGGATCCAGTCGGTCACCGCCGTGGTCTTCCCCCAACCCGGTCCAGCGGACACGATTGTCAGCGGCAACTGCGTTGCCGAATCGAGTTGGTCGTGAAGCCGCCGCCGGGAGACAGTGCGAGGTGAAGGTGTCGGCCGGACAGACCGCAGCGCCGGACTCATCACCCAGTGTCGTGGGGGATCCGGGCTCGTTCGGTTGCCGCTGTCTGCAATGGTCACTTCTCCACCATGGTATTCGCGGTTCTCGGCCGGTCGGCAGGCCGATAGCCACCCGTTGCGGGTGGGTCCTAGCGGCCACAGAAGTTTCAAAGTGGGGCTGGGAGGTCCACTGTGCGATCCAGAAGCTTCGAGATCCGGGTCAGGGGCACGATCCCGCCCGAGGTCCTAGATGACATCGGGGACAACGTCCACATCGACTTCTTGACCGTCTTGACCGGACGTGTCCGCGATCAGAGTGCGCTGCACAGCGTGCTCCGGCGACTGCAGGATCTTGGGGTCGAAGTCATCGCTTTGCGGACCGCTGACCGCGAATCGAATGCCGAGTCGCCGTGATCGATGTTGAGGTCGAGGTCAGAGGGGGGCTGGGGGTGCTCGCCGTTGACATGCTGGGCATGGCCGACACGCGGGCTGCCGCAGTCACAGTCCTGACCCTCACCGGCACGGAAGTGACGGCCGTCCTGGCCAGACTCGCTGAAGCCGGCGTAGAGGTCTCCGCGCTCAATGAGCGGTGAGTCGGGCTGCGAATCCTGGCGGTATCAGGTCAACGCGGCGGCCAGATCCCCCCGCGGCTCCACCGACACCCGGGACAGGTTCAGCCAGGTCGCGAGCCGCTGGAGTTCCGCGCGGAGTTCCCGTGCCACGTGTCCTGGGGAATCCGCCTCCGCGAAGGCGCCGCGCACCAGGAGGGTTCCCGCTCGGCGGTCGGACTTCAGGTCGACCCGTGCGACCAGTCGGCCGTCGAGCAGGAACGGCAGGACGTAGTACCCGTACTGCCGTTTCGGCTCGGGGGTGTAGATCTCGATGCGGTAGCGGAAACCGAACAGTTGCTCGACCCGGTCCCTGTCCCACAACAACGGATCGAAGGGCGCGAGCAGCGTGGTCCCGCCGACGCTGCGCGGAACCGTCAGATCCGCCGGCGCGAGCCACGGTTTACCACCGACCAGCACCTCGACGATGTCGCCGCCGGCCAGCGCTTCCCGGATGCCGAGGTCGGCGATGGTCGGTGACAGCCGCAGGTAGTCGCGGACCGTCCGCCTACCTGCCACCCCGCAGGCCCGGACGGTCCGCCGGACCAGTTCGCGGGCGGCGGCCGCATCGTCGATCTCGGGAACCGAACCGCTGATGTAGATGCGCTCGAACTGTGTGTTCCGCCCGGTGGTGGACAGTCGGCCGGCCCAGAACAAGGCCTCACACATCCGCTTGACCACTGACCAGTTCCAGCCCCACTGCGAGCGGTCGCGCGGATGGTCGGTCTCCAGCCTCGCCTCGATGTCGCGGGAGGTCCCCGGCTTCGCCGCCACCTCGGCGAGCACCATCTCCAGCAGACCGGGGTACTCGTCGGCGGCCCGCAGTGCGTTGCCCCACGCGTGATCACGCCACCCGCGCATCCGCCACGCGAACAGGTCCCGGTCCTCGCGGGTGAGCAGGCTCGCCTCGTGTGCCCAGTACTCGGTGGTGCGCCGACTCTGGAAGATTCTGTCCACCGCCTCGCGGGGTGTGGACAGTCGTGAGTAGAAGGGGAAGTAGTGAGCGCGGGCCACCACGTTCACGCTGTCGATCTGCACGGCCGTGAGATGGCGCAGCAGAGACAGAGGCGGGGTCGCGCGTCGATGGTCCAGGCGTTGGGCCCGGACCGACACGCGGCGGGCCTCGTCGGTGGTCAGCGAGCGCACCCGGTCAGGCTAGCCTCCCGCGGAGCCGGACCAGCGCGGGTGAACGCTCGGCGTGTGTTCAGCCGGGAAACGTTCACCCGCGCCAAGGGTCAGCCGCCGAAGGCCACCAAGTGGCGTTCGCTGCCCTCGAGCAACCGGTTGTAGACGAACCGGACGTCGGGTGCCTTCAGACCGACCTTGGCGGCCTTGAGGTCGGCGATGTCCTGCTTCTCGATCGCGATGCCGACATCAAGGGCGGCCTCGCGACTCGTCGCCTGTGACACGAACTGGTCGTAGAGGTCCTGCGCCGACTGGCTCTCGAACTCGCCGACGCCCATCCCGTCGGTCGGGTCATCGAGGCCGTAGCGCGACAGCATCTTCTGGATCGCCGCAAGGTGTTTCGACTCGGAGTTCGGGATGCGCTGGAACTGGATCACGTCGGGGTACTGGGTCGCCAGGGTCACGTACACGTCGTGGGCGAGCTTCTCCTCCTCGGCCATCCAAGCCAGCTCCTTCTCCTGGGCGGCGGTCAGCGTGCCCGACTTCTTGTTCGCGAAGCGGGCCTTCTTCGCCGCACGCGCGCGCTTCTTGTTCGCCTTGGCCTTGCGCGTCTGCTTGGCCGCGGTGCCGTCGTTCTGGCACGTCGCGTCCGGCCCCCTGCCTGCCTGTGGTCCCTGAGCGGCCACTGCAGGTGCGACGGCCACGCCGGTCGCCAGTGCTGCGGTCACAAGGATTCCGGTGGTCTTGCGCGGTGCCTTCATGATTGCCTCCTATTGCGTTGTCTCCTCCACCTTCGGTGCTGCGGTTAAGACGAGGGTTAGAGCAGGTTCGCCGCAGGGTAGGGATCGACACCCGTGGTGGGTATGCGGACCGGTCTGGTCGCCAGTAACCTCGCTGAGTGATCGTGGATCTTCTGGTTGAGCACCAGGTCCTGCTGTTCTTCCTGTATCTCGCCGTCGGTTCAGCGCTCGGGGCGCTGCGCATTCGCGGGGTACTCGTCGGTCCGGCCGCGGTCCTCTTCGCCGCCCTGGGGATCTCCGCATTCGACGAACAGCTCGCACTCCCGGCCATCGTCGGACAGATCGGTCTGGTGCTGTTCGCCTACTGCATCGGCGTCGCGAGCGGTCCGTCGTTCTTCTCCTCGCTGCGCACCGGCGGCCGCGCGGTCATTCTGGTGGTGGTGACTCTGCTGGTCGCGGCGGGGGTCGCGGTCGCGACGGGCCGGGTGGCGGGTCTGACCCCGGAACTGATCGCGGGTGCCTACACGGGCGCCCTGACGAACACCCCGGCCTTGGCCGCCGCCACCGAACAACTCGATTCGGCCGAACCCACCGTGGGCTACTCGGTCACGTATGTCGTGGGCGTTCTCGCCATGCTGGTGGCAGCGGCCTCGGCCCTGCGGGGCCGAACGGAGCCGAAGGTCTCGGCCGTGCCGGAGCCCGAACCCGAGCTCACGATGTCCAGCATCCGAGTGGAGGCCGGCGGACTGCCGAACCTGCGCGACCTCATCACCGAATACGGCGATCGCATCCGGTTCTCCCGCGTGCGGCACAACCGTCAGGTCGCCATCGCCACCGACGACTTCACCCCCGTGCCCGGGGACATCGTCTCGGTGATCGGTCCGGAGGGGATCGTCGCCCAGGTCGCCGAGCGGATGGGGCACGTCTCGACCCTGCACTTGGAACTGGACCGCAAGGAGTTGGACTTCCGCCGGATGGCGGTGTCGAACCGCGAGGTGGCGGGCCGACCCCTGTCGGACTTGGACCTGTTGGGCCGTTTCGGGGCCACTGCCACGCGCGTGCGGCGCGGCGATGTGGATCTGCTGGCCACCGACGACCTGATCATCCATGTCGGTGACAGGATCCGGGTGACTGCTCCGAAGGCCAGGATGGGGGAGGTGAGCGCCTTCTTCGGCGACAGCGAGCACGAAGCCAGCGGCCTGAATCCGGTTGGTCTGGCGGTGGGCATCGTGATCGGCCTCGCGATCGGCCTCATCGAGATCCCGCTGCCGGGAGGCGGTGTGCTGTCGCTGGGGATCGCCGGCGGAGCCTTGGTCGCGGGCCTGGTGCTGGGTCGACTGCACCGGACCGGGCCGATCCTCTGGTCGATCCCTTATCCCACCTCCAACGCACTCGGACAGTTCGGGATGCTCGCCTTCCTCGCCTACGCTGGTTCGACGTCGGGAGCCGCACTGGTCGAGGCGCTCAAGACCGACGTCGGGCCGCGCCTGTTCGTGGTCGGCGTGCTGATCACACTGACCGCCGCTCTGATGCTCAGGTTCCTCGGTCCGCGGGTGGGTGGGCTGAGCGGGCCGGTACTGGCCGGCAGCATCGGTGGGGCGCAGACCCAGCCCGCCGTGCTCGCCTTCGCCAACGACCGGACGAAGGCCGACGCCCGCGTGAACCTGGGTTACGCCCTGGTCTATCCGGTCGCGATGATCGTCAAGGTCCTCATAGCGCCGCTGTTGGGGCTGGTGGGTTGACCCTGCTCCCATCATTGGGCCGCGGCCACCGGTCCCGGGCGCGCCCCAATGATGGGAAATGCAGCGTGAATCCCGACATTTCGTGCGAATCCCCTTCACCAACGCCGCAGAACGGCGCTGTGAAGCGCCGCAGCCGCGCAGATGTGAAGGCGGAGCGCCTACAGCGCCTTGATGATGTCCTCGACCCGGTCCTTGGCGTCGCCGAACAACATCTGGGTGTTCTCCTTGAAGAACAGTGGGTTCTGCACGCCGGCGTAACCGGTTGCCATGGAGCGCTTGAACACGATCACGTTCTTGGCTTCCCAGACCGTCAGCACCGGCATGCCCGCGATGGGGCTTCCCGGCTCGTCGATCGCGGCCGGGTTCACGGTGTCGTTCGCCCCGATCACCAGCACCACGTCGGTGTCCGGGAAGTCGTCGTTGATCTCGTCCATCTCGAGCACGATGTCGTAGGGCACTTTCGCCTCGGCCAGCAGGACGTTCATGTGGCCCGGAAGGCGGCCGGCCACGGGGTGGATGCCGAACCGCACGTCCACACCCTTCTTGCGCAACTGGCTGGTGAGTTCGGCCACCGGGTACTGCGCCTGCGCCACGGCCATCCCGTAGCCCGGGGTGATGACCACCGAATGCGCATCGGACAGTAGTTCCGCAGCACCTTCCGCGGTGATCTCGCGGTGCTCGCCGTAGTCGACGTCGCCTGCCACCGTGCCGGCCTCGACGCCGAAACCGCCCGCGATCACGGAGATGAAGGACCGGTTCATCGCGCGGCACATGATGTAGGACAGGTACGCACCCGAGGACCCGACGAGGGCGCCGGTGATGATCAGCAGGTCGTTGTCCAGAAGGAATCCGGCCGCCGCTGCTGCCCATCCCGAGTAGCTGTTGAGCATCGAGACGACGACTGGCATGTCGCCTCCGCCGATCGATGCGACCAGATGCCAGCCCAGGAACAACGCCAACAGGCGTCATGATGCCCAGCAGCGCCTGCCGGACCACCATGTCGTCGCGCGGGCACCACGATGTACGCCGCGGTCATGCCGAAGAAGATCAGGATGATGCCCAGGTTGATCGCGTTGTGCTTGGGCAGCATCAGAGGCGCGGAACTGATCCGGGCCGACAGTTTCAGGAAGGCGACGATCGAGCCGGTGAGGGTCACCGCACCGATGAACACGCCGACGAAGACCTCTCCGTCGTGGATGGCCGGGTACGGAACGTTCTCCTCGTAGGAGGAGTTCCAGCCGACCAGGACCGCGGCCAGACCGACGAAACTGTGCAGCAGAGCGATGAGTTCGGGCATCCCGGTCATCTCGACCCGGCGCGCGCGCCAGATGCCGATCACAGCGCCGATGGCCATGGCCGCCGCGATGAGCCCGAGCCCCGCGAGGCCGCTGCCCGAGGTGTCGTTGGCGTCGCCCGTGGCGTCCACCCCCGCGGTCGCCGCGATGATCGTGATGACCAGCGCGATGGCCATGCCGACGATTCCGTAGCGATTACCCATCCGGGCGCTCTCGTGCTTGGACAGCCCGGCCAGCGCGAGGATGAACAGCAGCGCCGCGACGATGTAGGCGCCTTGAACCAGGGTCAGCGTCATCGGACCGCGTCCTCACGCTTGAACATCTCGAGCATTCGGGCGGTCACGGTGAACCCTCCGAACACATTGATGCTGGCGACCAGGATCGCGATGAAGGCCAGGACCGAGACCCAGAGATCCCCGTGACCCACCTGTAGCAGCGCGCCGACGAGGATGATGCCGCTGATCGCGTTCGTGACCGACATCAGTGGCGTGTGCAACGCGTGGTGCACGTTTCCGATCACGTAGAAGCCGATCACCACGGACAGGGCGAACACCATGAAGTGTCCGAGGAACGGTTCCGGGGAGAAGGCGGACATCAGCAGGAACAGTGCCGCGCCGGCGCCGATGAGTCCCAGGCGGGTGCTCTCCGACATCTTCTTCTTCGGCGGGGGCGGTTCCACCGGTGCGGGAGCCGCCACCGGCGCCGCGGACACCTGCACGGCCGGCGGTGGCCACAGCACCTGCGAGCCCGTGCAGACCGTCATCCCCCGGACCACGACATCGTCGAGGTCGAGCACGAGCTGCCCGTCCTTGTCCGGTGTCATGAGCTTCAGGGTGTTCACCAGGTTGGTGCCGAACAACTGGGAGGCCTGTGTGGGCAGTCGCCCGGGGAGGTCGGTGTAGCCGAGGATGATCACGCCGTTGTCGGTGACCACTCGCTCGTCGGGCCGTGACCCGGCGACGTTCCCGCCGTTGGCGGCAGCCATGTCCACGATCACGCTGCCCGGCTTCATCGAGGCGACCATCTCCTCGGTGAACAGCCGGGGTGCGGGCTTCCCGGGGATCAGCGCCGTGGTGACGACGATGTCCACGTCCTTGGCCTGCTCGGCGTACAGTTCGGCGGCCTTGCGGTTGAAGTCCTCGCCCATCTCCTTGGCGTACCCGGTGGCGCTGGGACCGGTGTCCTCCACGTCGATCCGAAGGAACTCCGCGCCCATCGATTCGACCTGCTCGGCGACCTCCGAACGGGCGTCGAAGGAGCGCACGATCGCGCCGAGACTGCTGGCCGTGCCGATCGCGGCGAGTCCGGCGACACCGGCACCCACGATCAGTACCTTGGCCGGTGGCACCTTCCCGGCAGCCGTCACCTGGCCCGTGAACAGCGACCCGAACTCGTTCGCGGCCTCGATCACCGCGCGGTACCCGGCGATGTTGGCCATCGAGGAGAGCACGTCCAGGGACTGTGCCCGGGAGATGCGGGGGACCGCGTCCATGGCCAGCGCCGTGACCCCGCGGTCGGTCAGTTGTTGAACCAGGTCCGGATTGAGCGCCGGAGCCAACAGGCTCAACAGCGTCTGTCCCTCGTGGAGCCTGGCCACTTCGTCAGGATCCGGGGCGTTGATCTTCAAGATGATGTCGCAGTCCCAGACCTCGTCCCCGACGACGTCGGCCCCCGCCGCCTGGTACGCGGCGTCGTCGAAGGACGCCTGTGCCCCGGCCCCGGCCTGGATGCTGACCTCGTAGCCGAGTTTCAGCATCTGCTCGACCGTCTTGGGCGTGGCCGCGACTCTGCGCTCACCCGCTTTTGATTCCGTGGGAACCCCGATACGCACGACTCACCCTCCTGACGCCGCCGATCATTACGAACTTATCGGGTGCCCGAGGTGTGCTGAAGCGCGGGTCCACGACCCGACGCGGCGGGGGGTGGGGGTCCTGCCCGGTGTCGGTGCCCGTCCCGTTGCCGAGGGTTTGATCCGGACGGTCGCACTGGTTCCGGCGGCGCCCGAAGCCCGGGTCTTCCGGAGCCGGTGGAACCGCGATGTGGGAGCGTTGCACACTGGCTGTGTGGGCAGGGCGGGGCTGTTGGTGATCGGGATGCTGCTGGTCGCCGTCCTGAGTGGATCCTCGCCGATCACCGCCACACATACGCCGAGTTGCGCGGCGGGGACGAGCACGGGTTCCATCGACGGCCGGCGGTACCTGGTGTACGTGCCCGAGAGTGCCCAGTTCCCCGCCCCTGCCGTCGTCGGCTTCCACGGCCGGCTGCAGACGGCTGCCAGCCAGGTGACGGGGACCGGCCTGAAAGCGGTGGCCGATCGTGAGGGTTTCATCATCGTGGCGCCACAAGCGCTCGGGGGGAAATGGGACTTCCGCGGTTCCGACACCACATTCACCACGAACATCCTCGATCGCCTCACCTGCGACGATTCGAGCAGGACCTACGCGTCGGGTATGTCGATGGGATCCGCCATGGCCTTCCTGCAGGCGTGTGTGCAACCGCGCCGTTTCGCCGCGTTCGGGGGCGTGGGATTCGAAGTGTTCCTGCCCAACTGCCCGGACGAGGAACCCGCCGCGATCATCGCCTTCCACGGCACGGCCGATCAGATCGTCCCGTTCACGGGAGGGTTGACCGCATCAAGCGCGACAGCGCCTCCGGCCGAGGCGGCCATGCGGGGGTGGGCCAGGCGCGACCGGTGTCGCGAATACGTGCGAAGTGTCGTCGCCCCTGGCGTGACCCTGCGGAAGTGGGACGATTGCTCGGACCGGACGTCCGTGCATTTCTATCGGATCCGCGGCGGCAAGCATGTATGGCCACGGCGCGGTGCCGTTGATGCATCGGCCTTGATGTGGGAGTTCTTCAGCAAGTACAGGTTGGAGTGAGCCCGGTCTGTGCCACGATTCGCCTATGCGTACGTTCGTCGCCGACCATCCGTTGATCGCGCAGAAGGTCACCATGCTGCGAGATGTGAACACGGACAGCCCCACGTTCCGCCGCCTCGCCGACGAACTGGTGACCCTGCTGGCCTATGAGGCCACCCGAGGTATACGGGTGGTGCCGGTGCAGGTGGAGACCCCGCTGACGACCACCGATGGGGTGGCGATGGCCAGCCCCCCACCGATCCTCATCCCGATCCTGCGGGCGGGTCTGGGCATGCTGGAAGGGATGGTCCGGTTGCTCCCGAGCGCGGAGGTCGGATTCCTGGGGATGCTCCGCGACGAGCGGACCCTGCAACCCACGATCTACGCCGATCGCATGCCTGCCGACATGACGGGCAGGCAGGTCTTCGTGGTCGATCCGATGCTGGCCACCGGCGGCAGTCTTGCCGACGCGCTGCACGTGCTCTGGCAGCGGGGCGCCACCGACATCACGATCGTCACCCTGCTCGCCGCGCCCGAAGGGATCGAACGGCTGGAGAAGGAGACCGACGGGATGGATGTGACGCTGGTGACGGCGGCGGTCGACGAGCGGCTCAACGAGCAAGGATTCATCGTTCCCGGACTCGGCGACGCCGGAGATCGCCTGTTCGGCATCGTGACTTCGTGACGCCGGAGGCGGCCATCGGCCTGGCCCTGGAACTGGCGGTACAGCCGGGGTTGGAGATGCCGATCGCTGCGCTCGTGCTCGGACCGGACGGCGAGCTGCTGGGACGCGGGACCAACCGCCGGGAGTCCGATGACGACCCGACTGCGCACGCCGAGATCCTCGCCCTGCGCGAGGCCGGATCCGTGCTCGGGGACTGGCGCCTCACGGGCTGCACGCTGGTCGTGACGCTGGAGCCGTGCACCATGTGTGCGGGCGCGGCGGTCCTCGCCCGGGTCGAACGGTTGGTCTTCGGCGCTTTCGATGACAAGGCGGGGGCGGTAGGAGGACTGTGGGATGTCGTGCGCGACCCCCGGCTGAACCATCAGGTGGAAGTGGTCGCGGGTGTGCGTGAGGCCGAATGCTCCGCACTGCTGGCCGACTTCTTCCGGGCGCGGCGCGGATGAACATCAACCGGCTGGCCGTCAGCACGGCGTTCTTCTGCCAGGGTTTCGCGTTCGCGTCGCTGGTGACCCGGATCCCTGCCATCCAGGACAAGTTCGGATTCTCCGAGGGCGGTCTCGCGGCCATCCTGGCGGCCGTACCGATCGTGGCCGGTGTCGGCAGCGTCGTTGCCGGCCTGCTCGCAGTGCGCTTCCACAGCGCGATCGTCCTGCGCGTGTGCGCCGTGCTGGTCGGCGGTGCCCTCGTCACTGGTCGGAGCGGCAACCACCGCGGGGTCGTTCCCCGGACTGTTGGCCGGACTCGGTCTGCTCGGGTTCGGGCTCGGGTCGGTCGACGCGACGATGAACATGCAGGGCATCGGCGTTCAGGCACTGCTGCGGCGAAGTGTCATGGCCTCCTTCCACGCCTGGTGGAGCCTGGCCACGATCCTGGGTGCGGTCGCCGCCTCCATCGCAGCCGCAACGTCACTGTCGCTGCTGGGGTTCTTCGGGGCGATCGCGGCGGTGCTGATCCCGGTCGGGCTGATCGCATCCACCCGTTTCGTGCGCAGCGATGTCGCTGATGAAGCCGCGCCGGACCCGTTGGCCGCGTCGGCTGCGGTTCCCTGGCGGCCCCTGCTCATCTTCGGGTTCGCGGTCGTCTGTGCGTTCATCATCGACTCGTCGGTGTCCAACTGGTCGGCGCTCGACCTCACCGACATCCTCGGTGCGACCGAGTCCGTCGCCGCGCTGGCCTACGCCGCCTACGCGCTGTTCATGCTGATCGGGCGGATGTTCGCCGACCGGATCGTGGGCCGCCGGGGCTCCCAGTGGCTCATCACCGCCGGGGGTCTCACCGCGGCCGTCGGCCTGCTGGTGGTGGCGCTGGCCCCGACCGCGATCGTCGCCATCGCAGGGTTCGCCGTGGTCGGACTGGGGATCAGCCCGGTCCTCCCGCTGGCCTTCGTCGCGGCCTCCCATCACGACCCCGGCAACACGGGGATCGCGGTGGCCCGGGTCAACGTCGGCAACTACATCGGGTTCGTGATCGGTGCGCCCCTGGTGGGCGTGATCGGAGAGTTCTCCTCCCTGCGGGTGGGTTTCGCCGTGCTCGTTCTCGCAGCGATCGCCATCGCGGCATCCGCGCGCTCCTTCGACTGACCGGTACGTCGCCGCTGGTGGACCCGGCCGCAAAACACAGCACCGCCCCGGTCCCGACGTGGGGATCGGGGCGGTGTCGTGTCTCAGACGCTCTTGGGGTTGGGTCCGTACTGGTTGTCGCCGGGGGTGCTGTCCATGAGGCGGAAGATGAACAGGATGATCCCTCCGATGAAGCAGATCAGGCTCAGCAGCCACCACCAGCCCGAGCGTCCCGTGTCGTGCAGGCGACGGAACAGCACGGCGAGCGAGGGGATCAGCAGGACGAGCGCCACGACCAGCCCGAGCCAGCCGACGTTCTGGTCGCCGATGTTCAGGCCGACGAGGCTGTCGATGATGCTCGCAGCAGCACTCATGAGGATGGTGAACAGCACCCACCACCAATATGCGCTGCGCGACGATCGCCCGCTGAAAGTCGCATAGTTCGAGAAGCCGCTCGAAACGGCTTGGCCAAAGGACATCTGGTCTCCTTCCGGCGGACCCGTTCCGCGCGTTGGGTGCAGACTAGGGGTCCGAGCGTCGGGCAGGGGTTGAAACACGCCGCCGTGTCGGGTTCGCCCATGGGATCGCATTCGCAGTTGCGCATAGCGAGGATGTATTCCACTCTGGTGCAAGTTCGTGCAAGGAGTTCCGATGGTCCCTCTCATGCTCTTCCTGGCGGTGTACGCGATCGTGTGCGGCTGGTTCTTCGCCAAACTGCTGCGCTGGACGATCGACTCCGAGCGCGAGTGCTCCTGCCGGGGTGCGCTGGATGCGGGCACCGTGGGGATTCTGCACGGTCCGAAGACGTGCTACCCGGTGGCCGAGGCGCTGCGCGTCTCCTAGCCCACCGCGCAGGGTCCCCATCCCAGGTGCTGACCGCACTAGGTTTGTCTGATGAAGAGGTCCTCTGTCGCACTCCTGTCCGTTCTGGCTCTTGCGGGGTGCTCCTCGGAGACCGCCCAGTCGCCCGACGCCAGTCCGTCGAAGGAGGGGGTCCACTGGAGTTACTCGGGTTCCGACGGCCCCGACGCCTGGGGTGACCTGTCCCCCGCCTTCGCCGAGTGCGCCACCGGTGAGGCCCAGAGCCCGATCGAGATCGCGGACCCTGAGGAGGTGGCGCGGCCGCTGCCGGTCATCGACTACCGGGAACAGCCCGCACAGGTCCTGAACAACGGGCATTCCATCGAGGCGTCGGCGGGACCCGGCGGGACACTCACCGTGGATGGGGTGGAGTACGCCCTCGTGAGGATGCACTTCCATACCCCGGCCGAGAACATCGTCGACGGGGTGACCTACCCCGCGGAGTTGCACTTCGTGCACGAGTCGGAGGCCGGGGAGGTGGCTGTGCTCGGGGTGATGCTCGAAGAGGGCGCGGACAATCCCGGGATGCAGCCGTACGTCGATTCCCTGGACCTCCCGGAGGGGGCGCAGGACATCGTCACCCTGAGGTGGGATCAGATGGTGCCCGACGACACCCGCACCGTGAGGTTCACGGGCAGCCTGACCACACCGGACTGCACGGGTGGGCTGAATTGGCTGGTGGCCACGACTCCGGTCGAGGTGAGCGCGGCGCAGTTGCAGTCGTTCCGCGACGCGTACGACGGCAACGCCCGGCCGGTCCAGCCGCTGAACGACCGCGAGGTGACGATCGACGCCGCCGGCTAGTCGTCCTGGCCGCCGCTGGGTCAGCGACCGGCCGGGGCCCCGGCCACGAGTTGCACGGTGGCGGCCATGGACTCGAGCCTGCGCCGCATCGCGGCGGCGTCCTCATCGAGTTGGTATTCCAGCGCGGCGGCGATCACGCCGTCGATCACGCCCGACGCCACGCCCGCCGCGGCATCCGCGTCGGGGACGTGCGGAAGCAAAGCCTCGACCACCATCTCGTGGCTGCGATCCCTTGCGCGGATGAGGGCATCGCGGGCCGCGGCCGAGGAGTTGGCCGCCAGCAGCGTGACCCACCGAACACGACCAAGGGACGCGCCGGTGTCAGGATCATCGCTTCCCAACCCGTCACGGCCTGAGCGAGCATCTGCTCCAGGTCGCCCTCGCGGGAGACCTGTCGGTCCAGCAGGTCCAGCCAGTCCGAGACCAGACGCTCCACGGCGGCGGCGATCAGTCCGTCCTTGCTGCCGAAGTGGTAGTACAGGGTCGGAGCGGTCACCGAGGCCTGCTGACAGATCCGCTGGATCGTCAGGGACGCCGGATCCATCTGCGCGAGGGCGTCGATCGTGGCACGCAGGATTCGTTCGTCGCCAGGGATCCCGCCTGCCGCGCGCGTGTCCATCTCTGCGCCTCCCTGGGCCGTCTCGGGTGATCCTACGCCGGTCGGCCCGATGAGGTCGGCCGCCTTCTCAGCGACCATGTACGTGGCGGCGTTCGTGTTTCCTCGTGGGATGGTCGGGAAGACCGACGCGTCCACCACCCGCAGGCCCTCGACGCCGTACACGCGCAACTGGGGGTCGACCACGGCCTCGCCCGCCGCACCCATCCTGGCCGTGCTCGTCGGGTGGTAGATCAGCTCCGTGTCCCGGCGCAGGTCGGCCTCGATCGCGGCGGCAGTGCGAACCTGCACACCGGGGTGGATCTCCGCCGACCGTGTAGGGGCGCAGGGCGGGCTGTGACACGACCTCGCGCGCCCGCTCGACGCCCGATCAGCATCGCGTCCACGTCGGCGCGTTCGGTCAGGTGGTTGCCCACAATGCTCGGAGCCTCTGTCGGATCGGCAGAGCGCAACCGGACGTGGCCGCGACTCTGCGGTGCCACCAGCGTGGGAGCGATCGCGAAGGCCGGCTTGTCGTGGGTGTCGAATCCGTGGTTGTGGAAGTACGCCGCCCCGAGATGGAATTGCAGGTCCGGTGCCTCCAGGTCGTCATGGGTCCGGAAGAAGGCCGTGGCCTCGGCCACCGTGGACGTCAGCAGGCCCCGGCCGCGGAAGAAGTAGTTGAACAGCTGCTTCGGCGTCTCCGCCTCGGCCAGCGTGCCGCGTGCGGTGGTCTCCCAGTTGAGCAGGTAGAACGGGTGATCCTGCAGGTGCTCGCCCACGTGCGGGTTGTCCACGATCACCTCGATGCCCTGTCTCCCGAAGGTGCGCCGCCGGACCGATCCCGGACAACATGAGCAGTTGTGGCGTCCCGATGGCACCTGCGGAGAGGATCACCTCGCGTGAAGCACGCACGACCTGATTTGCGCCATCGGTGGCGACGCGCACACCAGTCGCACGACCGTCGTCCACAACCACCCGCAGAGCGTGGGCCCCGGTGAGAATCGTCAGGTTCTTGCGCTTTCGAGCCGGGCGCAGCCACGCGTCGGCGGCCGACCACCGACTGCCGTTGCGCTGGTTGACCTGCAGGTAGGAGACGCCCTCCTGCTGCGCGCCGTTGTAGTCGGCGGTGAAGTCGAACCCGGCCTCCTGCGGCGGCTTCCACCATGAGTTCGGTGATCTTCGTTCGGCTCCGGTGATCGCCGACGTGCAGTGGCCCGCCCGTCGCGCGGTACGCGTCGGCTCCCCGCGAGAAGTCCTCCGACTTGCGGAAGTAGGGAAGGACCTCGTCGTAGGACCACCCGTCGGCGCCGTCCTTGGCCCAGCCGTCGTAGTCCGCGCGGTTGCCGCGGACGTAGAGCATGGCGTTCATCGAGGAACTGCCGCCGATCATCTTGCCGCGGGGCATGTAGAGCCGACGACCCAGCAGTCCCGGTTCGGGGTCGGAGAAGTAGGCCCAGTCCCGGTCGGACTTGAAGAGCTTCGGGAACGCGGCGGGGATCTTGACGTTCAGATTGCGGTCGGAGCCACCGGCCTCGATCAGGCAGACGGAGACGTCTGGGTCCTCGGTCAGGCGGCCGGCGAGCACGGAGCCGGCGGATCCCGAGCCGACGATGACGTAGTCGTATGTGTGCATGATGTGTCTCTCTTCCGGGGTCATCCGCGCAGGGCGGAGGCAAACAGGCCGATGAGGCGCTGCGGTTTGGGGTCGGCGGCGAAATGGGTCAACTGTCGGGCGGTCGCGATGGCCGTGCGGTTCGTCAGGAACCAGGGCGGCTTCACCGCGATCGTGGAATGGCCGTGGCGCGCCGATCTCGGGAAGGGCCGGAAGGGTGCTCGGACCACGTTCTTCTCCGGCACTATCGAAGAGTAGGGCGTTGTGCACCACCCCGGTCCCGGACTGGATGTCCTCGGGGGTGTTGCCGGGGTAGGCGCCCCATGCCCCTCGGGCGGCGAGGAACACGAACGCGCTCCAGGCGTTCACGCCGATCGCTCCGTAGTGGAGGTCCTCGAGCGCCCGGTCGAACTCCGGTCCGAGTTCCTTGAGGGTGTCCGGGTGGACGATGAGGTTGGCTCCGAGATTGCCGTGCAGTCGTTCGTTGGCGAACTCGACTGCGTTGCGCAGGTACTCGGCCGGAGTGCCGGCCGGGTAGTTCGCGGTCGTGAGTAGATCGGGCCGAAGAACTCGTCGCGTGAACCCGGGGTGATCACTGTCGGGATCGACTCCGCCCAGCAGGGTGCGGGTCTGGGCGCCGGGCAGCGCCTCGGCCGAGGGGTTCTCCGCGCGGAAGGCCGCTGCTTCTCCTCCGTGCCGGGGTAGAACGACCGCCGTTCCGGTGCGGTGGTGAGAGCTTGCGAAGCAGCGTCGAGCAGGTCGTCGGTCCTGTCCCATTCGGCCGGGCAGGATCAGCACCTGGGAAGCCACGCAGGTATGCCCGGCGTTGTGCAACTTCTGCGTGGCCAGATGCTGCGCCTGGTACTCGATGTCGGCGTCGGTCCACGGCCCGGGCAGGACGATCGTCGGGCCAACACCGCCGAGTTCTGCCCGGATGGGTTTGGTGAGCACTGGCTTCGCCGACGGCTCGCCGCTTCTCTCCGGCCGAGCCCGCCCCGAACACGATCGTGTTGTAGGTGCGCTCGCTGCCGGTGATATGGATGGCCTCGACGAGTTCGCTGCCGGTCAGAGTGCTCGCCCACGTCGGCGCCGCCGTAGACGATGCTGCAGGTAGCCGTCGCGGATCAGCGGCGCGAGGATGCGCTCGAAGACCGGTCCGTAGGCCTCGTTGACGGGGTTCATCTTCAGGACGACGACGTCACCGTCGGCGATCAGGGAGTACAGCGTGTCCAGGATCGGGATCGCCGAGACGTTGCCCGCACCGAGGACCAGGGTGACTCGGCCGTCCGGATCGGGCTCGCGGTAGAACCGTGCCGACGGTGCTGGGGAGATCCGACTCCGTCACCCCGGGCTGCATCCACACGTCGAGTTCGTAGCCACTGAGCAGCAGGCGGTCGTAGACCGAATGCGGCATCACGCGCACGACGACCTGTCCGTCGTCGGTGGTCCGGGTCTCGAACCCGGCCAGTGGGTTCTCGCCAGCCCTGGATCGCCGTGAGCGTGGACAGGACGTCGGTGAGCCAGGCGACCGTGGGGTACGGTCCGCTCAGCCATTCCTCGGAACCCACCAGTGGGGAGTCGAGGGGCGAAGCCCTTGAGTCTCGGCGCCGACCTCGACCCACTCGTCGCAGTACTCGATCGTGAGTTCCCGGATCTCTTCGAGGTAGTGGATCTTCTCTCGCAGTGGCAGGCGGGCCCATCGTTGTTTGTGTTCCTGCAACTGAGTCAGAGCGTCGTCGAGTGACTGCGTTTCCATGCGGTTCCTTCTCGGGGGAGACTCCGACTATATAGCGAACGTTAGATAAGTACAAGGCTTGGTGTGGCGATCTTGGCTCCGAGTGAGGTGAGAGCACACACAGTGGCCCTTCTGGTGAGGAAATGGCCGCTCACGTGTCACTTCTCCACCAGAAGCAATCGACTCGTGATGCAGAATGCAAAACGCTGACGGACATCGCGTGCTCTGAGCGCTGAGTTTCCTCAGCGGGCCGGGCTCGGGCGGGTTGGGCGTTTTGCATTTCGCGTCACGGCGACTTCTCTTCTCGTGAAGAAATGACCTCTCGCGTGTGAAGAGCGGCCTGGGGCCTACCCGGCCGGCAGGGTGCTGTCGACGAGAAGGTCGAACTCCTCCACGATCAGGTCGGCGAGACGCCCCGGATCCGCCATCACCGCAGAGTCGGCGGCGAGGCCCATGCTCACCGACCCGTTGTAACTGAAGATGCAGATCCCCAACGGCTGATCGGCTGCGGTCGGCACCCAGCCCAGGATGCCCGCAACCTCCGTGCCCGCCAGATACATCGGGCTGCGAGGCCCGGGGACGTTGGTCAACACCCCGACGGTCTTGTTGGCGACGAACTCCGTCAGGCCCACCCCGACGGCCTGCGGCGTCTGCGCAACGGCCTTCTGAAGCCCGTAGACGAGCATGGCTTCCGGGCTGTTCTTCAGGCGCGCCATCCGCGACCGGACAGCCGCCAGCAGTGTCGTCCCAGTCCTCGATGCCCAACGGCATCGGGAACACCACCATGGCGAAGTGGTTGCCCAGTTTCGGGGGGAGGTTCATATCGATTGGCTTCAGTGAGATGGGGATGAGCCAACTGGCATCGACAACGTCGCGTTCCTGCTCCTGGACGTACCGCGTCAGACCGCGCGAAACCACGGCGATGAGGACGTCGTTGATGGTGGCGTTGTGGGCCTTTCCGACAGCCTTGACGGTGGCGACATCCAGACCGGTCACCCAACTCACGCGCTTGTCCCCACCCAGTGGGCCGTCGCCGGTCAGATCGGGTCGCCTGCCAGCCAGGCTCAGCCGGGTGGTCGATCGCAGAGTGTTCGCCAGCAGGTTGTCCTCCGAGGCGACGTCCGTGAGCGCATCGGTGAACCGGGTGGGGCTGAACCGCAGATCCAGGCCCTCTTCGAACGCATCCTGGCCCAACCCGAGAATCCGGGACGGTGCGGAAGTCACGGCCGACTTCGTGGCCGAGCCAAGGCCGGCGGCGATGTCCACGACGTCCCCGGCCAGCTTCTTGGACATGCCAGCCGCCTTGCTCAGCCCGCCTCCGTCGGACGGGCCACGTCCGACGCGTGGCGGCGTCGCGTCTTCGGACAGGTCGCACATGCTCAGCAGGAGCTGGACGATACGGATCCCGTCGGCCACGGCGTGGTGGAACCGTGCCATGAGCATCGCTTTGGGGGTGCCGTCCTTCCCGCTCATGCCGCTGAGGATGTCGACCTCCCACAGGGGATGATTGCGGTCCACAGGCTGGCTCATCCGGGCGGAGACGTATTGTTGCGCGGCCGTGGGGCCCGCGTCCTTGCCCAGGGTGTCGTGCCGAATGTGATTGTCCAGGCCGAAAGCCGGATCGTCCTCCCACATCCAGGCTCCATCGACCTGGGCCGGACGCCGGCGCAGCACCGGGAACCGGTCGACCAGACGTTCCTGGATCACCGCCCGCACGGCATCCCAATCGGGTTCTTCGTCGAACCACATGAGTCCATTGACAACCATCAGGTTCGTGGGACGGTCCATGTTGAGGAACGTCAGGTCGGAGGTGCTGATGGGTTCCACGGTCTGGGCTCCTGGGGTGTCGATGATCTTCGAACCCTAGTGCCGCCGTCCGCCGGGTAGCGACCCCGGCGGCCGCGACCACCGGCGAACACGAAGGGCGCCACCGGGACAAGCCCGGCAACGCCCTTCGTACGCGGTGGCGGTGGGACCCCGTCGTCACGCCGGGGCGTGACTCCTCCTCGAATCCGCGACCACCGGCGAACACGAAGGGCGCCACCGGGACAAGCCCGGCAACGCCCTTCGTACGCGGTGGCGGTGGGACCCCGTCGTCACGCCGGGGCGTGACTCCTCCTCGAATCCGCGACCACCGGCGAACACGAAGGGCGCCACCGGGACAAGCCCGGCAACGCCCTTCGTACGCGGTGGCGGTGGGACCCCGTCGTCACGCCGGGGCGTGACTCCTCCTCGAATCCGCGACCACCGGCGAACACGAAGGGCGCCACCGGGACAAGCCCGGCAACGCCCTTCGTACGCGGTGGCGGTGGGACCCCGTCGTCACGCCGGGGCGTGACTCCTCCTCGAATCCGCGACCACCGGCGAACACGAAGGGCGCCACCGGGACAAGCCCGGCAACGCCCTTCGTACGCGGTGGCGGTGGGATTCGAACCCACGGTGGAGTTGCCCCCACACACGCTTTCGAGGCGTGCTCCTTTGGCCGCTCGGACACGCCACCGCCGACAACGATACCGGCCGCGTCACGGGTCCACGTCGCGTGGAGGTGCCTGCAGCTGGTGAGCGCGCGGCGTGCACGCTTCGGGTCTGGCGCCGAGCGGGGGTCGGACGACGTCCGATGGCCGCGGGGCTCAGTTCCGGCGGGCGTCGAGGTCGAGCAGCCGGGCGTGCAGAGTCGGCCTTTGCTGCAGGGCGGCGCGCACCGCCCTATGAAGGCCGTCCTCGAGATAGAGGTTCCCCTCCCACCTCACGACATGCGCGAAAAGGTCTCCGTAGAAGGTGCTGTCCTCGCTGAGCAACGTGTGCAGATCGAGCTGGGACTTGGTGGTGATCAACTCGTCGAGGCGGACCTGTTGCGGGGGCAACTGCGACCACTGGGTCAGCGTGAGCTCGTGTTCGGGATAGGGCCGGGCGTCACCGACGGCTTTGAAGACCACGCCGCTGAGTCTACGGCGCCGGAACGGTGTTTGGCGCGGACGCGGAGTCTGCCGCTAGACCGTGGACCTGGTGCGGTCCTTGAGCATGAAGGCAATGATCAGGGCCAGCGGGAAGAAGACGAGGCTCAGGACGAAATACCCGAAGAAGCTGTGGCCCTTGCGATCTGCGATGCGGGCGGGCCAGAAGGCCAGCGCGATCCAGATGACCGCAAGGACGATCCAGAAGATCCAGTTGTCGAACACGGCGAACTCCCTCTGCTCAGGTGCCCAACCTCGCACCGGCCGTGGGTCCTGGCTTCCCCCAACGAGGGGGAACCCCACAGTTTGCGCTCAGTTCGGATTTCTTGTAAAGAAGAGTGAGTCGCCTAGGCTCATACTAGTTGACAAAGAGTCAGTACGGCCTCACACTGGAAGTCAGACGTACGAAAGCAAACCCCAACTGGAGGAAAATCCACATGTCACGAGCAGTAGGCATCGACCTCGGAACCACCAACTCTGTGGTGTCTGTTCTCGAGGGAGGCGAATCCACAGTGATCGCCAACGCGGAGGGCGCCCGGACCACCCCGTCCATCGTCGCCTTCGCCAAGAACGGTGAGGTCCTCGTCGGTGAGGTCGCCAAGAGGCAGGCCGTCACCAACTCCGATCGCACCATCCGTTCGGTCAAGCGCCACATGGGCACGAACTGGAACGTCGACATCGACGGCAAGAAGTACACCCCGCAGGAGATCAGCGCGCGCGTGCTGCAGAAGTTGAAGCGCGACGCGGAGGCCTACCTCGGTGAGCCGGTGGCCGACGCGGTCATCACGGTTCCCGCGTACTTCAACGACGCCCAGCGCCAGGCCACCAAGGAGGCCGGCGAGATCGCGGGTCTGAACGTCCTGCGGATCATCAACGAGCCGACCGCGGCCGCCCTGGCCTACGGCCTCGAGAAGGTCGAGAAGGAAGAGACCATCCTGGTGTTCGACCTCGGTGGTGGCACGTTCGACGTGTCCCTGCTGGAGATCGCCGACGGCGTGGTCGAGGTGAAGGCCACCAACGGCGACAACCACCTCGGTGGCGACGACTGGGACCAGGCGCTGGTCGACCACCTCGTCGTCGCAGTTCAAGAACGCGCACGGCATCGACCTGACCAAGGACAAGATGGCGATGCAGCGTATCCGCGAGGCCGCTGAGAAGGCCAAGATCGAACTGTCGAGTTCGCAGCAGACCTCGGTGAACCTGCCGTACATCACGGTGGACGCCGAGAAGAACCCGCTGTTCATGGACGAGACGATCACCCGTGCGCAGTTCCAGAAGCTGACCGCGGATCTGCTCGAGCGCACCCGCACCCCCTTCAAGCAGGTGCTCTCCGACGCGGGAGTCGCCGCCCGAGATCGACCACGTGGTCCTCGTGGGTGGTTCCACCCGCATGCCGGCCGTCGTGGACCTGGTCAAGGAGCTCGCCGGCAAGGAGCCGAACAAGGGCGTTAACCCGGACGAGGTCGTGGCCGTCGGCGCCGCCCTGCAGGCCGGTGTGCTGCGCGGCGAGGTCAAGGACGTGCTGCTGCTGGATGTGACACCGCTGAGCCTCGGCATCGAGACCAAGGGCGGGATCATGACCAAGCTCATCGAGCGCAACACGACCATCCCGACCAAGCGCTCCGAGGTGTTCACCACCGCCGACGACAACCAGCCGTCGGTGCTGATCCAGGTGTTCCAGGGCGAGCGCGAGATGGCCGCCTACAACAAGAAGCTCGGCACGTTCGAGCTGACCGGCCTGCCGCCCGCACCGCGCGGAGTGCCGCAGATCGAGGTCACGTTCGACATCGACGCCAACGGCATCGTGCACGTGACCGCGAAGGACCTGGGCACCAACAAGGAGCAGTCGATGACCATCTCCGGCGGCTCCGCGCTGCCCAAGGAGGACATCGACCGGATGATGGCCGAGGCCGAGTCCCACGCCGAGGAGGACCGCCAGCGCAAGGAGGAGGCCGAAACCCGCAACGGCGCCGAACAGCTCGTGTACCAGACCGAGAAGTTCCTGGCCGACAATGCGGACAAGGTTCCGGACGATGCCAAGGCGAACGTCGACGAGCCGCTGGCCGAGCTCAAGAAGGCGCTGGAAGGCACCGACGTGGCTGCGATCAAGACCGCGGTGGAGAAGGTTGCCACCGCCAGCCAGGCGCTCGGCGCCGCGCTGTACCAGCAACAGGCCTCCGCGCCGTCCGACGCACCGGGTGGCGAGCAGACCGATGCCGGCGACGAGGACGTCGTGGACGCCGAGATCGTCGACGAGGACGAGCAGAAGTGAGCGAGTTCGACCAGGACCCGGGCGCCGAGGAAGGCGTCCGGGTCACGGACAAACGCCGGATAGACCCCGAGACCGGGCAGGTGCGCGCGCCGGCGGCCGACACGGCACAACCTGAGCCGGAAGCTCCGGCCGTTGACACGCAGGTCGCGGAACTCACCGCTGATCTGCAGCGTGTCACTGCGGAGTACGCGAACTACCGCAAGCGGGTGGACCGCGACCGGCAGTCGTTGAACGACCTCGCTGCTGCCGCGGTGGTGGCCGACCTGCTGCCCATACTCGACGACCTGGCACGGGCCAGGGAGCACGGCGAGTACGAGGGTGCGCTCAAGAGCGTGGGCGACCAGCTCGAAGCGACTACCTCCAAGCTAGGTCTGGAGTCGTTCGGGGCCGAAGGTGATCCCTTCGATCCCACGATCCACGAGGCCATGACCCACAGTGAGGGCGAAGGGCTCGAGGGCCCACGGGTGTCGATGGTGTTCGCCGTGGGGTACACATTCCGCGGCCGGGTGTTGCGCCCGGCACGGGTCGGTGTCGAAGAGTAGACGAGAGGAGGGACGCCGATGAGCATGAAGGACTGGATGGAGAAGGACTACTACAAGGTCCTGGGCGTCCCGAAAGACGCCGACGCCGCGACCATCAAGAAGTCGTACCGCAAACTTGCGCGGGAACTGCACCCGGACACGAATCCGGATCCGAAGGCCGCCGATCGGTTCAAAGAGGTCTCCGAGGCCAACGACGTGCTCTCGGATGCCACCAAACGCGCGGAGTACGACGAGGCACGGCAACTCGCCGCATCCGGCGGTTTCCGGATGCCGGGTGCCGCCGGGCCAGGCCCGGACTTCGACTTCGGTGACATCTTCCGCCGCGCCGGTGGCTCGGCGGGCGACTTCGGCGAGACGCTTGTCGGGGCTGTTCAACCGCCGTGGGGCGCAGCAGCAGGCCCGTCGTGGGCAGGACATCGAGGCCGACGTGAACATCTCGTTCCCCGAGGCTTTGAAGGGTCTGACGACTTCGATGCGGCTCACCAGCGAGGAAGCCTGCCCGGATTGTTCGGGCACGGGTGCGAAGGCGGGCACCACCCCGCGCGTGTGCCCCGACTGCGAGGGCAGCGGAATGGCCACCCGCAACGCGGGCGGGTTCGCGTTCGCCGAGCCGTGCCCGCACTGCCGCGGGCGAGGCCTGGTCGTGGACAACCCCTGTCCACGCTGCCATGGGTCGGGACGGGCCGCCTCCAGCACGCTGGTCAACGCCCGGATCCCGGCCGGTGTCAAGGACGGGCAGAAGGTCCGACTGCGTGGCAAGGGCGCACCTGGCGAGCGGGGCGGGCACAACGGCGACCTGTTCATCACCGTGCACGTGGCCCCGGATCCCACCTTCACACGCAAGGACGACAACATCACGGTGTCCGTGCCGGTCGGTTTCGACGACGTCGCGCTCGGCGGTCAGGTGAAGGTGCCGCTGCCGCTGGGCGGGACCAAGACCCTGAAGTTGCCGCCGGGGACCAGCAATGGGCGCACGTTCCGGATCCGGGGCGAAGGCGCGCCACGCAAGGACGGCACCAAGGGGGACCTGCTGGCGACGGTCTCGGTGAAGGTGCCGGCCGATCTGAACACGCAGGCCCGCGAGGCCATCGAGCAGTACCGGAAGGCGATGAGTCATGGATGAGGACTTCCCCGCCTATGTGATCTCGGTGGCCGCGCAACTGTCCGGGCTGCACCCGCAGACGCTGCGGCAGTACGACCGCCTCGGACTCGTGACCCCGCAACGTTCCGGGCGCTACCGCTTGTACAGTCTGCGTGACATCCGTCGCCTGGAGAAGGTCCAGCGGTTGACTGCCGACGGGTTGAACCTCGAGGGCATCAAGAGGGTGCTCGACCTCGAGGAGGAGGTCGTCGAACTGCGCGATCGGCTGCAGAATTACGAACGCGAGGAGCGTTCGACGGCCCTGGTGGTGTGGCGGCCCGGGCGCCGGTGAACACCCCGGGGAAAGCGTGTGAATATCCGTCGCCTCAGTGCCCGGATATTCACACGCTCGACCGGCGAACCAGGCGACCGCGCGGACTTTGGACATATCAGGTCACTGGGCGACCGCAAAACCTTGATGCGAACAGGCTCATAGTTATTGACATCAACCATGTGAGAAAGGCACCATAGATACATGGACTTCACCTCTAAAGCGCAGGACGCCCTCGGGGCTGCGATTCGGCAAGCCGCAGCAGACGGGCATTCCGAAGTGACTCCCGCGCATCTTCTTCACGCATTGCTTGCCCAGGGCGAGGGCATCGCCACGAGCCTGCTCGACACGGTGGGCGTCAACCGCCCGGCGCTGGACGCGGACGTCCGCGCGACCCTGTCCCAACTGCCGGCCGCTAGCGGCGCCACCATGGGCCAACCCAGCCTGTCCCGGAACATGCACGCTGTGCTGCAGGCTGCTCAGGAACTCGCCACGCAGCGTGGTGACTCCTACGTCTCCACCGAACACCTTTTGATCGGGATCGCGGAGAAGCAGCCCGACCTGCTGCCCGTCGAGCCCGCGAAACTGCTCGACGCCCTCAGCCAGGTCGCCGGCGACCGACGGGTGACCAGCCAGGATCCCGAGGCCAGCTTCCAGGCCCTCGAGAAGTACGGGATCGACCTGACGGCACGCGCCCGCGAGGGCAAGATCGATCCGGTGATCGGCCGTGACGCCGAGATCCGCCGGGTCGTCCAAGTGCTCTCCCGGCGCACCAAGAACAACCCTGTGCTGATCGGGGAGCCCGGCGTCGGGAAGACGGCCGTGGTCGAGGGTCTCGCACAGCGCATCGTTGCCGGCGACGTGCCCGACTCGTTGCGCGACAAGACCCTGATCTCACTGGACCTGCCGGGCATGGTGGCCGGCGCGAAATACCGCGGCGAGTTCGAGGAGCGGCTCAAGGCGGTGCTCGAGGAGATCCAGCAGTCGGAGGGGCAGATCGTCACCTTCATCGACGAACTCCACACCGTGGTCGGTGCCGGTGCGTCCGGCGAAGGGGCGATGGACGCCGGCAACATGCTCAAGCCGATGCTGGCCCGTGGTGAACTCAGAATGGTCGGGGCGACCACCCTGGATGAGTACCGCCAGCACATCGAGAAGGATCCCGCGCTCGAACGCCGCTTCCAGCAGGTGTTCGTCGGCGAGCCGAGCGTCGAGGAGACGATCGGGATCCTGCGCGGCCTCAAGGAGAAGTACGAGGCCCACCACAAGGTCGCCATCGCCGACGCTGCCGTCGTGGCCGCCGCCACCTTGTCGGACCGCTACATCACCGCCCGCTTCCTGCCGGACAAGGCCATCGACCTCGTGGACGAGGCCGCCTCCCGCCTGCGCATGGAGATCGACTCCAGTCCGGAGGAGATCGACAAGCTCCAGCGTGCTGTGGATCGCATGAAGATGGAGGAGATGGCGCTGGCCAAGGAGACGGATCCGGCGTCGATCGAGCGGCTGGAGAAGTTGCGCGCCGACCTCGCGGACCACGAGGAGGAGTTGCGCGCGCTTCGCTCCCGCTGGGACCTGGAGAAGGCCAACCTGGACCGGATCGGGGACCTGAAGATCCGCATCGACGAACTGCGCAACATCGCCGACCGTGCCGTGCGTGACGGGGATCTGGAGCAGGCCGCCCGCATCCAGTACGGGGAATTGCCCGAACTCGAGCGCGAACTCGAATCCCAGGCGGGTCCCGAGGGCGGGATGGTCTCCGAGGAGGTCACCGCCGAGGACATCGCCGAGGTCGTCGGCGCCTGGACCGGCATCCCGGCCGGTCGTCTCATGGAGGGCGAGACCGAGAAACTTCTTCGCATGGAGGAGGAACTCGGCAAGCGGGTGATCGGCCAGGAAGAGGCCGTCCGGGCGGTGTCGGACGCGGTGCGGCGGACCCGTGCCGGGATCTCCGACCCGGACCGACCCACCGGATCCTTCCTGTTCCTTGGCCCACGGGTGTCGGCAAGACCGAACTCGCGAAGGCGCTCGCGGAGTTCCTGTTCGATGACGAGCGGGCGATGATCCGCATCGACATGAGCGAGTACTCCGAGAAGCACTCCGTCGCGCGGCTGGTGGGCGCGCCCCCCGGCTACGTCGGCTACGAAGAGGGCGGTCAACTCACCGAGGCGGTGCGCCGGCGGCCTTACAGCCTGGTGCTGCTCGACGAGGTGGAGAAGGCCCACCCCGAGGTCTTCGACATCCTGCTCCAGGTACTCGACGACGGTCGGCTGACCGACGGTCAGGGCCGCACGGTGGACTTCCGGAACACCATTCTGGTGCTGACATCCAACATGGGGTCGCAGTTCCTGGTGGATCAGACCGTCCCCTACGAGCAGCGCCAGGAATCGGTGATGGCGGTCGTGCGTCAGTCGTTCAAGCCGGAGTTCCTGAACCGGCTCGACGACGTGGTGATGTTCGCGCCGCTGAACCCTGCCGAACTCACGCAGATTGTTGACCTGCAGGTCGAGGCCCTCGATTCCCGGTTGACAGAGCCGTCGGATCAGCCTCGAGGTCACGGACGCCGCGAAGGTGTGGCTGGCCGAGAAGGGCTTCGACCCCATCTACGGTGCACGTCCCCTGCGCCGACTCGTTCAGAAGGAGATCGGCGACCAACTGGCCAGGGCGATCCTCTCGGGGGAGATCCGGGACGGGGATTCGGTCACGGTCGACGTGCTGGAAGACGGCCTGGTCCTGGTCTGAGGGTCAGACGCACGCACGAACTGGTTGGCGGCGAGCGGCGGCCAACCAGTTCGTGTGTCGGAACGCGGCGTGTCGGCCCGACACGCCGCCGCCTGACCGCACGATCTGGTTGGTGGCAGGCACGAAGCGGCCCGGCCCAACCAGTTCGTGCGCGCGAGGGGTGGGATGGCCCGGTCGTCCACCCTTCGGCCGACGGGGCGGTCGGGAGGTCCCGTCCGCGGGGATGCTCGGTTAAGGTTTCGGCCATGAGAACTCTGCTGATCGCAGCGACGGCCGGCGCCATCACCTTGTCGGGAATGGGCACCGCCACTGCTGCCGACAACGTCACGGTCATGACCCGGAACATCTTCCTGGGCGCGGACCTCGGCCCCGCTCTGCGGGCGACCGGCGGCGGCGAGTTCGTGAGCGCGGCCGGCGAGATCTTCCGTCAACTCGAGGTCGACGAACTTCCCCAAGCGGGCCAAGGGCCTCGCCGACGAGATCCAGCAGCGCAAGCCCGACCTGGTGGGGCTGCAAGAGGTCGCGCTGTGGCGCAAGGGCCCGGTCAACCTCAACGCCGTGTTCAACCAGAAGCCAGCGGCCAAGAAGGTGTACCAGGACTTCCTCAAGATCCTGATGAAGCGGATCAACAAGGGGAAGGTGAAGTACGAGGTCGTCGACGTCCAGAACGAGTTCGACTTCGAAGCCCCGGCCGACACCGACGCGAACCCCGCGACCGGCACGAACGGCGCCGAGGCCAACTACCGGCTCACCATGCGCGACGCGATCCTCAAGCGCAAGGGCGCGGGCATCAAGACCAAGGACCTCAAGGGCGCGCAGTACAAGACGAAGAACAGCTTCAGCATCAAGGTCGCCGGATTCGTCACCGTGACCTCTTTGCGCGGCTGGATGTCCACACGCGCGAAGCTCAAGGGCGGGAAGTGGTTCACGTTCGCCAACACCCACCTGGAAGCCTTCGACGACCGCACGCAGGTACCGAGCATCCGCGCCAAGCAGGCCAAGGAGTTCACCAAGGCCATGGGCAAGGTGAAGGGCCCGGTCATCGCGCTCGGAGACTTCAACTCCGACTCCCCAGGCCTGGTCCCCGGTGACGAGCAGGCGTTCGAGGTGCTGGCCAAGGCCGGTTTCAAGGACATCGGCACGACGAGCCCGCTGAGCTGCTGCATCGCCAACTCCGACGACCTGCGGACCGGTGGTTCGAAGGCCGACTTCGACCACCGCGTGGACCAGATCTTCACGACGACGCCGAAGAAGGTCAAGAAGGTCAAGACCTGGGTCGTGGGCCGTGAGCAGTCCTACGGGTTCTGGCACTCCGACCACGCGGGTGTTGTGGGCAAGTACCGGCTGAAGTAGTCACCTACGGCGGTCCTTCGGATCGCCGCGCCGATGACCCATCGGGACCGCGATTCGCGCAGTTGTGATGGTGGATTGCCGGATATGCCCGATACCAGGACGATTCTCCCTTCATAACGCCGCGGGGCACCACGGTGGTCGCGGAGTTGTGAAGGACGATCAGTGCAGCGTCTGCAGCCAGTCCCCTGCGCGCTCACCCTGCCCGCGCACCCACTCGATGCGGGCGCCGACGACGATCAGCACCGATCCCGCCAGAGCCAGTGCGAGCCAGCGCGGCAGGGTGTCGAGGGTGGCCCACAGTTGGGCCGTCGAGGCGATCGATACGGCGACCGCGCCCGGGATCACGAGTCCGAGCATGTGGGCCCGCACGCCCAGCAGGAGGCATCCGACGCTCGCGACGAGCACGATGCCGAACCGGATCAGCGAGGCCTGCGACCACATGTCGTCCCAGACCAGCAGGGACGACGGGAGCAGAGCGGCGGTGACCGCGGGACCGTAGGCCACCAGCGAGTGGGGTTCCCCGGCGCGGACCTGGATGAGTCCGGCCAGGAGCAGCAGCCCCGCGAGCACCAGGGTGGGAACCTCGAAGAAGGGCACGTCGTCGACCCGCAGGAGGAAAGCCACCTCCAGGCTCAGCGCCCCGAACCAGGCCAGCGGTGCAGCACCATCGCGCAGCGAGAACAACAAGATGCCCAGGCCCACGAATGCGAAGAACAGCCACTGTTCGGGCTCCCAGGCAGCGACCAGCCAGGTCGTCCACAGTGCGCCGGCCGACACCGCCGCCAACCCCACCCCCCACCGTGCGATGCCGAACAGAAGGGCGACACCTGCGGCCGCCATGGCAGCGGTGAGCCAGGCGCCGTCGGGAAGGTGCAGGGCGGCGATTGCCAGCCAGGTGCCGAACAACGGCCATCCGACCCACGCCGCGGCGCGATTGCCGGTCGCCTCCTGGGCCAGCAGCAGGAGCAGCAGTGCCGCCGCGATCACCACGGTCGCCCCGGTCGGGGGGTCGAACGCCAGCAGCGCCACCGTCAGAACAGCGGCGACCAGCAGGCTGACGCCGGCCGT
Source organism: uncultured Actinomycetota bacterium (assembly GCA_963769435.1). Classification (GTDB taxonomy): domain Bacteria; phylum Actinomycetota; class Actinomycetes; order S36-B12; family UBA10799; genus JADKAV01. The sequence goes on along the minus strand of CAVYLN010000002.1, from coordinate 1,390,887 downwards.
CAACCGCTGCGGGACCGGATCGACCAGGCGGGATCCGAACGCCAGCGCGCCACCCAGCGCCAGGAACGCCACCGCACCGATGGTGAGGGTGAGCTGCTCGTCGGTCCCCATTGCGTCCACGAGCAGCCCGAGTCCACTGCCCAGCAGGATCGGAGTGCTCAGCCAGCCCAGCCACACCCAGGTGACCATCGCGAAGCGGTGGCCGAGACCCACGCCGAGGAGCACAGCCCCGGCGGCCACGGCGACCCCGTAGATGCTGTCCGCACCACCCCATGAGCGGGGCAGCGCCCCGAGTTCCGGGGCCGCGCCCGCGACGATCAGGCCGAGCATGAATGCGACCACGGCCAGCGCCTCTGCGGTGCGGGGCACCCGCTCACGCAACAGGATGGCCGTGACCGTGGTCAGCGCAGTTGCCGAGGTGAGCAGGAGTATCTGGCCGATCGGTCCGATCAGGTCCCATGTCACAGCGACGAAGACCAAGGCAGCGATGATCAGCAGTCCCGCCCCGATCGAGACCAGCAGCGTCTGGGGAGACGTGGATCGGGGGCGTTCGACCGGAGCCGGGCCGACCGTCGTCACCGGCCAGATCCCGTACTCGCGGGCGGTGTGGGTGTCAGGCGTCCCAGCCCCCTCGATGATCCGGTCCCACAGCCACTGACGGCGCGTCGAGAGGTACTCGAACTCGCGAAGGTAGCCCGCGTAGACGCGGTGGCCGCAGGAGCACGTGACAATCCCCTGTGTGTCGTCCTTCCCGGCAACGAGCCCGAACCGCATGCTGGGCACGGAATCCCCGATCCGCTCACCTCTTCACGGTACGCCGCCGTCCAGGTCGGCCGCGTCCTGTGTCCGTTCGAAATCCAACAGCCAGCCTTTGGTGTCCACGCCACCGGCGAATCCGGTCAGGGCGCCGGATGTCGCTACCACCCTGTGGCACGGCACGATGATCGACAGGGGGTTGCGGCCGTTGGCAGCGCCCGCCGCGCGGGCCTTGGCCGGGTCGCCGAGCCTGCGCGCCTGCTCGCCGTAACTGATCGTGGTGGCGTAGGGGATCTGCCGCAGTACCTGCCACGCAGCCAACTGGAAGGGGGTCCCGCGGGGCTCCAGCGGTACCTCGAAGCGGCGCCGTTCCCCGGCGAAGTACTCGTCGAGTTCGTGCGCGGCCTGCCCGAGGATCGGGTGGCCGGGCAGTTCCTCGTCGAGTTCGGTCGTCCGAGGATCATCGGGCCACCACACCGCGCTCAGTCCGGTGTCGGTGGCCACGAGCGTGAGCACACCGATCGGGCTGTCGTATTCGCAATACGGCACGTCAGTCCTCCAGATTCCACAGGTAGTGCATGGCGTACGAGCGCCACGGTTTCCATCGCGCGTCGTCGGGGTCGAGTCCCCGGGCACGTGCTGCTCGAGCTATTCCGAGGTCGCCCGGCAGGCTTACGTCGGGGTCTCCGAGAGCTCGCATCCTGATGTACTTGGCCGTCCAGGGTCCGATGCCGGGAACGTCCAGCAGGGCCCGCTCGGCCTCGTCCCAGTCGACGCCCGGGTCGAGGCCGATGCGCCCATCCGCCAGCCGTGTCGACAACTCGATGACGGTGCGTGCCCTGCGCCGCGGCATCCGGAACGTTGCAGGATCCATGGCGGCGATCTGCGCCGACGTGGGGAATCCGTCTTGTTCGCCCACGAGCCGACCCGCCGCCGTGCGGGCGGCTGCCACACTGATCTGCTGCCCCAGCACGGCACGGATGGCGGTCTCCTCGGCATCGAACGCGGCCGGGCTGCGCAGGCCTGGGATCCGATGGACGGCAAGCGTGGTGCTGAGCGTTCCCGCCACTGCCACCGGGTCGGCATCCAGATCCAGCATCCGCCGCAGGCGGCTGACGGCCGGCGCCAGGTCTCGTACGTCGGCCACGTGCAGGCTCACCCGGCAGTGGTCCTCGTGGGCCGTGATCCGGGCGTGGCCATCGGCGTGCGGGAGTCGCAGGCCGCGGCTGAATGTCGTGCCGTCCCAGTGCTCCACTCCGGGGATGGCCCGTACTCCGAGGAAGCCGAGGAGTGCATCCCCGGCGAATGGCGTCCTGGTCGCCAGGCGCAGATCGATGGTCCCGTCCTCGGCCTGGTGGCGCGTTCGCAACTGCCCCGGCGTGACGGCGTAGACCTCACGGACGGTGGCGTTGAACTGCCGGACACTGCCGAACCCCGAGGCGAAGGCGATGTCCGCTGCCGTCATGGAGGTGCTCTCCAGCAGAGTGCGCGCGGTGCGGGCACGCTGTGAACGCGCGATGGCCAGCGGCCCTGCGCCGAGTTCTTCGGTCATGAGCCGGGTCAGGTGGCGTTGCGTGTACCCGAGCACCGCGCTGAGTCCGGCGACGCCCTCGCGGTCGACGAGGCCGTCGCGGATCAGACGCATGGCCCGTGCCACCACGTCCGATCGGTTGTCCCACTCCGGGGAGCCTGGTGACGCGTCCGGCCGACAGCGCTTGCAGGCGCGGAAGCCGGCGGCCTGGGCGGAGGCGGCCGTCGGGTGGAACTCCACGTTGGCGGCTCTCGGGGTTATCGCCGGGCAACTGGGTCGGCAGTAGATCCCTGTCGTGCGGACGGCGGTGAAGAACCAACCGTCAAAGCGCCGGTCGCGGCTCGCCACGGCCCGGTAGCACGCGTCGTGATCAAGCCGGCCCATGCATCGATTGTTGCCACTCGCCGCCCTTGCTGGCTAGCGGTTTTCGGACATGGAGTCTCTCCGCGAGGCGAGGTGCCGGCCGGTCCGGTTGCGCGCCGCGGGCGTCGGGCACACGAGGGGAAGAGTAGCCTCGAGGTATGGACCAAGCGGTCTTGCAGGTCACCGACCTCGTGCGGCGCTTCGGCGAGCACGTGGCGGTCGATGGGGTGAGTTTCACGATCGAACCGGGACAGACGTACGGGCTGCTCGGGCCGAACGGCGCCGGCAAGACCACGACGATCTCGATGATCGCCGGTCTGCTGACCGCGGACGCGGGTACCGTGTCGCTGCTCGGACAGCCTTTGACGTCGGCCCGCAAGTCGCTGATCGGGTTGGTGCCGCAGGACATCGCGATCTATCCGGACCTCTCGGCCGTGGAGAACCTCCAGTTCTTCGGCCGGTTGCAGAACCTCACCGGAGCGGCGTTGCGGCGACGTATCGACGAGGTACTCGAAGTGGTGGGCCTTACCGACCGGGCCAAGGACAGGATCGACACGTATTCCGGAGGTATGAAACGGCGGGCCAACATCGCAGTCGGTCTGCTCCACGAACCGCAGTTGCTGATCCTGGACGAGCCGACCGTCGGGGTTGATCCGCAGAGCCGCAACAGCATCCTGGAGGCGGTCGACGAACTCGGCGGCTCCGGGATGGCCGTGCTCTACACGACCCACTACATGGAGGAGGCCGAGCGGCTCTGCGACCGGATCGGAATCATCGACCAGGGCCGGCTGATCGCCGAGGGCACCCGTGACGAACTGATATCCCAACTCGCGGAGAAGACCACCGTGACGTTCCGGCTCGCCGGACACCAGGATCTGGACGCGTGGCGCGAGGCGCTGGCCGGGCTCCCCGATGTGAGCGCCGTGCAGCGGATCGATGGTGGGGTCGCTGTGGTCACGGCCCGCGGCCCGGAGTTGATCGCTCCGGCGATGCAGGAGGCGGGCCGTTTCCGGATCGACGTCGTGGGCGTGGAGGTGACCCAGCCGGATCTCGAGGCCGTGTTCCTGGATCTGACGGGGAAGGCGTTGCGCGACTGATGTGGCGCAACACATGGCTGATCGCCGCGCTGGGGCTGCGGCGGTCACTGCGCGACCGTTCGCTGATCATCCAGGCACTCGTCGCGCCCATAGTCATCGCGCTGGTCGTCGGAGCCGCGTTCGGCGGCGGGTTCTCGCTCAACGTGACGATCGGGATCGCGGACGCCGATCGGTCGGACCTGTCCCGCCAGATCACGCAGGGGCTGGTCGGATCCGGCGGTGACGGGATCGCCTTCTCGTCGGTCCAGGATGTGGCAGGGGTCGAGCAGGCGGTGGACTCCGGTGTCTACGACGCGGTGATCGTCATGCCCGCGGGCCTGCGTGATGCGGTGCTCGCCGGGCGACCCGCGCAGCTCGATGTCGTCGGGAGGTCGACCGATCCCCTGGCGCAGTCGGTCGCCGAGTCCGTCGCGGCCGGGGTCGGCGCCGAACTCCAGACCGCTCGGGTGACCGCTGCCGCGGCATCCTCGGTCGGCATCGAGGACGTGGGTGAGGCCATCCAGGAGGCGGTGAGCACGCCGCCACCGATCACGGTGGCCACCGGGGAGATCGAGGGGACGTTCTCGGTCATGGCCTACTTCGCGCCGGGTATGGCCATGCTGTTCCTGTTCTTCATCATCGGCAACGGTGCCCGCTCGATCATCGCCGAACGCAACCAGGGCACGCTGCCGAGGATCCTGGCCGCCCCCGTCACTGCCGCGTCCGTGTTGCTGGGCAAGACCGCGGGGGTGATGATCGTCGGGATCGTGAGCATGTCCGCGGTGTGGCTGATCACGTGGCTCGGTTTCGGGGCCTACTGGGGTGCCCCTCTCGGCGTCTTCCTTGTGATCGTCGCCGCGGTGACCGCCATCGCCGGGATCTCGTTGTTGATCACCGGGCTGGCGCGTACGGAGGCGCAGGCAGATGCGCTGACCACGATCGTCGCCTTGTTGTTCGCGGTGGCCGGAGGCACCTTCTTCCTCGGGGCGACCGGCGCATTGAACACGCTGCGCCTGTTCACGCCGAACGGACTGGCACTTTCGGCTTTCGTGGATCTGTCGGCTGCCCAGGCGGGCGTGCTGGACGTGATGCCGACGATCCTGCTGCTGATGGGTATCGGGGTCGGCACGGCGACCGTCGGACTGCTGGCCCTGCGCAACCGGGTGCTCACATGAGGGCGGCGCTGGCCACCGCGCGGGTGGAATGGATCCGGTTCTTCCGCGACCGGATCGCGATGTTCAGCACGATCGCCCTACCGGTCGTGCTGGTCCTGCTGATCGGCCTGAGTTTCGGGCAGGCCGGTGAGCGGCTGTCGGTGGGGCTTCTCGAGGACGACCCCGGTCCGCTCGGGACCAGCCTCGTGGCGCAGCTGCAGGATTCGGCAGCCGTCGATGTGACGGTCTACACGGATCGGGGCGACCTGTACCGAGACATCCGGATGGGCGTGCTCGCCGGCGGGGTGTACGTGCCGCCGGACGGGGCAGAGGTCCAGATCTACGTCCAGCAGGTCTCCAGCGGCGCCGGAGTCGTGATGTCCACGGTGAATGCCGCAGCCGCGCAGGTCAGCACCGAGGCGGTGGCCGTGGAGGTTCTGAGCAAGGACGTGTCCACAGCCCGGGCGCAGGCGGCCGTTGCGCAAGCGCTGGCCGAAGTGCCGCCCGTCTCGGTGTCGGCGCGGGCGGTGGGTGCCGCCAACGAGATGGAGGAGAACCGGTTCGCTTCCGCGGTGCCGTCGCAGTTGATGCTCTTCATGTTCCTCAACGGTCTGCTCGGCGCGGCGGCTCTGGTGCAGGCCCGCCAACTGCGTATCTTCCAGCGCACACTGTCCGCCCCGCATGGGCTCGGTGTCTACATCTCGGGCCTGGGGATGAGCCGGTTCGCCATCGCCATGCTGCAGGCGGCGATCTTGCTCGGACTCGGCGTGCTGTCGTTCCAGATCGACTTCGGTGATCCGGTCGCTGTGACCGTGCTCGTGGTTCTGTACGGGATCATCGTGTCGGCGGCGGGGATGCTGCTGGGTGGTTTGGTGCGCACCGCCGAACAGGCGGTGGCCATCGCAGTGCCGGCGGGGATCGTGTTCGGCATGCTCGGCGGCACCATGTGGCCGCTGTCGGTGGTGGGCCCGACCATGCGGGCCATCGGTCACCTGACCCCGCAAGCGTGGGCCATGGATGCCTGGAACGCGATCATCAACGACGGCGCCGGTCTGTCCGGGATAGCCATGGAGATCGCCGTGCTGGTCGGCTACGCGGTGGTTCTGTGTGTGCTCGCGGTGTGGGCGCTCGGCCGGCACGCGCGCACGGGCCGCTGATCGGCCGACCGCCCTTGCGTGCACATGGACCGCAGGAACTGGTTGGCGTGGCCCGGCTCGAGCCGATGATCAACCAGATTTGGTGGAATCGGACGGCATTTTGTCCGTTTCGTGGCGAATGGTCCCGCAGGAAGTGGTTGGGGCCCGGTGACCGCCAACCAGTTCGTGCCGCGCAGGTGTCACGGCCGCCGTTCAGCGGTAGGCGGCCAACCCGGTCAGTGCTTCGCCGACCACCAGCGTGTGCATCTCGTTGGTCCCCTCATACGTGAAGACCGACTCCAGATTGTTCATGTGCCGGATGACCGGGTACTCCAGCGTGATGCCGTTGCCGCCGAGGATGCTCCGGCACTCCCGCGCGATGGCCAGCGCCTCCCGCGCGTTGTTCAGCTTGCCGACGCTGACCTGCTCCGGCCGGATCAGATGGTCGTCCTTCAGGCGACCCAGATGCATCGCCAGCAACATCCCCTTGTCAAGCTCGACTGCCATGTCGGCCAACTTCTTCTGGGTCAGTTGGAAGCCGGCGATCGGCTTGTCGAACTGTTCTCTGGAGATGCTGTAGTCGATGGCCGTCTGCAGGCAGTCCCGGGCTGCTCCCAGGGTTCCGAAGATGATGCCGAACCGCGCCTCGTTCAGACATGACAACGGCCCGCGCAGACCGGCGACGCCGGGGAGGACCGCATCCGCGGGAAGGCGTACATCCTCCAGGACCAACTCGCTGGTCACGGAGGCGCGCAGTGACATCTTCCGGTGGATCTCATTGGCGGTGAAGCCGGGCGTTTCGGTGGGCACCACGAAGCCGCGGATACCCTCATCGGTGCGTGCCCACACCACCGCCACGTCCGCGACGTTCCCGTTGGTGATCCACATCTTCGTACCGTTGAGCACCCAGTCGGATCCGTCGCGTTTGGCACCCGTGATCATGCCGCCGGGGTTGGAGCCGTAGTCCGGCTCGGTCAGCCCGAAGCAGCCGATCAACTCGCCGGCGGCCATGCCCGGTAGCCACTGCTGCTTCTGCTCCTCCGAACCGAAGGCGTGGATCGCGTACATGGCCAGCGACCCCTGCACGCTGACCAGCGAACGGATGCCGGAGTCCCCGGCCTCCAGTTCCAGGCACGCCAGGCCGTAGGCGACGGCCGACGTGCCCTGGCAGCCGTAGCCCTCCAGATGCATGCCCAGCACTCCGAGTTCGCCGAGTTCGCGGGCGAGTTCGCGGGCCGGGAGCTCCCCGGTGTCGAACCAGCCTCCGACGTCGGGCTTGATCCGGGCCTCGGTGTATTCGCGCACCACGTCCCGGATCGCCCGCTCCTCGTCGGTGAGCAGGTAGTCGATGTCGAGCAACTCGAACGGGGTCTGGGGTTTCTTACTCATCAACTTCTCCTGTGATCGGCTTCTGGCGGCGCAGTGTGGCGGAAACCCACGCGACCGAGTGTTCGCGGTGGGCGTCGTGCAAACGGATCGTGCGGTTCGTGTCCCGGTCCCGGATCGCCTCGACCATCTCCGCGTGCTCGGCTTGGACGCGCCCGCGGTTGGCGGCCTGCTGGAAATACAGGGCCCGGTAGAGGTCGGAGGCGTCCCACAACTGGCGCAGCAGGCGGGACAGCCGTGGCATGCCGGCGGCGTCGAACAGCGCGAAGTGGAAGCGTCTGTTGGCGGCGGTCAATCGTGCGAGATCGCCCTGAGCGGCCGCGGAGTCGACGAGTCGGCAGAGCTGTTCCAGATTGTCGATGTCGTCGTCGCTGAGAGCAGGTATCGCCTCGGCGATGGCCTCCGCCTCCAGGATGCGGCGCAAGCGGTACACCTCCTGCAGGTCGCTCACGCTGAGTTCGGTGACGAAGTACCCCCGGTGCGGGTAGTGCGAGACCAGACCTTCGGAGGCGAGTGCCTGCAGTGCCTCCCGCACCGGTACCCGGCTCACGCCGTAGCGGGCGGCGATGTCCTCCTGGACCAGCTGGGTGCCCGGTGCCAGCACGCCGGCCAGGACGTCGGACCGCAGCGCGGCGATGGTCCGCACCTGAGCGGTGCCTGCGCTCATCGTGACCTGGCCCGCAGCAGTGACAACACCCGTTCCCGGTCCGCATCGACCTCGGGCGGAGGGGACCGGTAGCTGGCCGGGGTGCTGGCGTAGGTGACGGGGTTCACGACCTGCTGCACGCCCTCGACCTCGACTGTCGGTGCCAAGCCCAGGTCGTCGGCCAGCGCGAACGCCTGCGCGATGGAGTTGATGGGACCGCACGGCACCCCGACGGCGGTGAGTTCCTGCTGCCAATGGTCTGCACCGGCCTGTGTGAGTCGGCGCTCGAGGTCGTTCTTCAGTGCAGCCCGGTGGGCCACCCGGTCGGCATTGCTCAGGTACCGCGGGTCCTGTGTCAGTCCCGGTGCTCCGATGGCATTCGCGAGCCGCTCGAACTGTCCGTCATTGCCGACCGCGATCACCATCGGGCGATCGGCGGTCCGGTACACCTCATAGGGGGCGATCGAGGGGTGGGCATTCCCGAGCAGGCCCGGTACGACTCCTGCTGATACGAAGGCGCTCGACTGGTTGACCAACGAGGAGAGCAGCGAGCCGAGCAGGCTGATCTCGAGGTGTTGTCCTTGCCCGGTCCGCTCCTTGTGACGAAGAGCGGCCAGCATCGCGACGGCGCTGTGCAGCCCGGTCAGAACGTCGACCACGGCCACGCCGGCCTTGGTCGGTTCATCGGTGCCGGTGATGCTCATCAGTCCGCCCATCGCCTGCACCAGGAGGTCGTAGCCCGGCAGGTCCCGGCCGTCGCCGGAACCGAATCCGGTGATCGAGCAGTAGACGATTCCCGGGTTGCTGGCCCGCACCGTCTCGTAGTCCAGCCCGAACCGTCGCAACGATCCCGGTTTGTGGTTCTGGGCCATGATGTCCGCGCCACGTGCCAGGTCGTGGGCGATGAGCCAGGTCGTCGGGGGAGCGCAGGTCCAGAGCGATCGAGAGCTTGTTCCGGTTCACCGACTGGAAGTACGTGGACTGCCCATCGCCGTCGAAGGGCGGACCCCACGCCCGTGTGTCATCTCCGCTGCCGGGCCGTTCCACCTTGACCACGGTTGCGCCGAGATCTGCGAGCAGCATCGTGGCGTACGGTCCGGCGAGCACGCGCGTGAAGTCCGCGACGAGTACGCCGTCGAGGGCACCGGGCACGTGGAGGCTCCTTGTGTATTCAATTCCTGCTGAATTGCATACAATATCGGGCCAGGTTCGTGCCGGCGTCAACCACGGTGGTGGTTCCGGCGCTTGGTCACGTCCCCCTGGCAACGAGGTTGGAGAACATCCACGAGGTTGGAGAAGACACGCGTGCGTTCTCCAACCTCATGCACAACCTCCAACCTCGTGGCCATGTGGGGCGTGCCGGCCGGGCAGGCTGTCGCGCTCCCGCGCCTCAGCCGCACCAGCCCCGCAGGCGGGAAAGAGCCTCGTCGAGGACCTCGGGTTGCTTGCAGAAGGCCCAGCGCACGTACGGTGCGGTCGTCTCGGGGTGGTCGCTGAGCGCGGATTGCGGGATCGCGACCACGCCGGCCTCATCCGGTGCGCGGCGGCAGAACTCCTGGCCGTCGGCGAAGCCGAGGGGCCGGACATCGGTGCTCGCGAAATAGGTGCCTTGCGGCTCGATGACACGCAGCCCCAAGGCGTCCAGGCCATCGCAGAGTCGATCGCGCTTGGCGGCCAGATCGGCGCGGAAGTCCTCGAAGTAGGCGTCGGGCAGGCGCAGCCCGGTCGCAATGGCGGGCTGGAACGGGCCGCTCGAGACGTAGGAGAGATGCTGGCGCACCACCCGTACAGCCGAGATCAGCTCGGGCGGACCGCTCGCCCAACCGACCTTCCACCCGGTGAAGGAGAAGGACTTGCCGCCGGACCCGATGGTGACCGTGCGGTCCCACATCCCGGGCAGCGTGGCGATCGGCTCGTGAGGATTGTCGTCGAACCACAGGTGTTCGTAGGCCTCGTCGGCCAGCACCAGCAGGTCGTGCTCGCACGCAAAGGCGGCCAACTCTGCGAGTTCGTCATGGGTGAAGACGACACCGGTCGGGTTGTGGGGGCTGTTGAGCAGAAGCATCCGCGTGTTCGGGGTGACCGCTGCCCGCATCGCGGACACGTCGGGCCGCAGGGTGTCACCGGACAGCGGAACGGCGATCCGGTTCGCTCCCGCCAGAGCGATCACGGCCGGGTAGAGGTCGAAATAGGGGTCCAGCACCATCACGTCCTGGCCCGGTTCCACCAGTGCCAGCACTGTTGCCGCGATCGCCTCCGACGCGCCGGTGGCCACAACCACCCCGTCGCGTGGATCGACGTGCAGACCGTAGAAGCGGGCCTGGTGTTCGGCGATGGCCTCGACGCAGATCCGGAAGTCCGTGTGCTGGCGGGTACTGGTCGCCGATGCCGTCGTGAATCGCGGCCAGCGCTGCCTCGCGTACCTGTGACGGACCACCGCTGTCCGGGAATCCCTGGCCCAGGTTCACCGCCCCGAGTTCGGTTGCGAGCGCGGACATCTCGCCGAATATCGTGCGCTGGTACGGGCGCATCCTGGCAACCAGATGATCGGACATGTGCAGATTCTCGCGGCCCCGATTGGCATGAGTCCCATGGGGGGAGGAAGATTCCCAACCGTGAGTGTTGCATTGGTGACCGGACCCACGGCGGGTATCGGCCGGGAGATAGCAGTCGAGTTGGCGCTGCAGGGCCACCAGCTGATCCTGGTGGCCCGTGACGAGGACAGGCTGAACGAACTCGCCGAGGAACTCGGGGACTGCCGTGTGATCGCCGCCGACCTGTCCGATCGTGACCAGTTGGCGCGCGTCGAGGACGCCGCTCGCGATGTCGATTGGCTGGTGAACAACGCGGGGTACGGATTCACGCAGAGTTTCGCCGAGTCGGCGGTGGATCAGGAGCAGGCACTGCTCGACGTGCTGGTGGTCGCGGTCATGCGGCTGACGCACGCCGCCCTGCCGGGGATGCTCGCCAAGGATCGCGGCCGGATCCTGAACGTCTCCAGTGTCGCGGGCTGGCTCCCCCTGGGTACCTACTCCGCGGCGAAGGCGTGGGTCACCACGTTCACCGAAGGTCTGGCCGCAACGACCCCGAACGACATCCATGTCACTGCGCTGTGCCCCGGCTTGACCCGCACCGAGTTCCACGAACGTGCCGAGATGACGGTGACCGCACCCCGATGGGCGTGGCTGGACGCTCGCAGAGTGGCTCAGCAGGGCGTCCGGGACTGTGAACGAGGATCGGTCCTGTCGGTTCCGAGTCGCCGGTACAGTTCGGTCGCGAGGGCTGCCCGCCACACGCCGCGCAGCATCCTGCGGTCGGTCTCGGGCCGGATGGAGGATCGCTGATGCGCTTGGTCGTTCTGGGCGGGACCAGGTTCGTGGGCAGGGCCATCTGCAGCGCGGCACACAAACGCGGGTACGACGTCGTCGTGTTCAACCGCGGTCGCAGTGGCCCCCCTCCGGCAGGTGCCCTGGCGGTCCGCGGTGACCGGACGATGATCTCGGACCTTCGGGATCTGGGCAAACTCATCGATGAGCGGGGTGGGGCAGACATCATCATCGACCCTGCCTGCTACGCGCCCTCGCACGCGTTGATGAGTGCCCGCATCCTCAAGGATGTGGCTCCCAGCTACGCCGTGGTGTCCACCGTGACCGCCCACAGCCAGTGGCCCGCCGAGCCGGTGGAGGCGTCCTCACCGACCTACGACACCGGGATCACCCAGGGCCCCAGTGACGACGTGGCGATCTACGGACGGCTGAAGGCGGGGGTGGAGCGAGCCGTCGAGACCATCTTCGGTGAGATCAACACCCTGGTCGTGCGCCCCGGGGTCGTGCTCGGCCCCCATGAGGACCTGGGCCGGCTTCCGGACTATCTGCGGCGGGCCGCCCGAAGGGCGACGGCTTCGTCGTGGGCGGGCGGCCGGAGCAGGATTTCCAGTACGTCGATGTCCGGGACCTCGCCGACTTCGTGCTGACGTGCGCGGAGACCGGGCGACCCGGGCAGTACGACGTCGTCACCCGGCCGGGCGAGTACACCTGGGGCGACTTCGCGGGGGCGATCGCCGACGTCACGGGCGGCGAGCCCGTCTTCATCCCCGACGAGGCGCTGCTGGCCGCTGGCGTCACACCGTGGCGCGGATTGCCGTTGTGGTCGCCGGACGACCCCGGTGTCAAGGGGCTGTGGTCGGTCGACGGGCAGGCCGCGTTCGACTTCGGGTTCTCCCCGCGTCCCCTGCACGACACAGTGGCCGAGACCTGGCAGTGGTTGCAGGAGGAAGGCCCGGATTGGACGCCAACGTCGCGTGCCTCCGTTTACGGCATCGACCCGGAGGTGGAACGCAGGCTCATCGCGGCCGCACAGACGTAGGCCCGTGCACCGCTGCTTCCTGGGCGGCGCTCGTTCACACCGCGGCCGCCGCCACCTGGCGGATCTCCGCAGCCACGTCATCGCCGGGCAGCAGTTCCCATCCACGCAGTCCGGCCAGCCTGGATTGTCGGCTGCCGATGTAGGTCACAGGTGCGTCGGGCCAGTCGGTCACGCCCGCCTTGGGCAACTCTCCGTCCACGATCACGTAGCCGACGACGCGGCGCCTCGAGGCCCGCTGTGAGAAGCCGAGCGCGGTCAGCAACTTCCCCGCCTCACCGTGTGCGACCAGAAGGGCCGGGGTGCGCACCTGTTCGGCGGCCAATTGCAGCGCGCAGTGGGCGACCCACGCGCCCGCGAGGTCGAGTTCCCCATCGATCGAGTCGGGGGGCAGTTCCTTGATCATTCGCACCGGGTAGTTGTAGGCGGCCACGTCCGCAGCCACCTCACGCCATGAGTACTGCTCGAGCCGGGCACAGGCGGGAGGAACGCGATCGTCAAGTCGGTCACGTTTCCATCGTCGCCGCGTTCGGCAACCCGCGGAAGTCGGCGCGCCGCGAAATCCGGTGGCCGGGGACTGTCTGCTCAGGCCAGACCCAGGTCGCCGAGGCTCAGCGCTGCGCGGTATTCCAGGCCCGCCTCCCGCACGGCCGCACCGGCGCCGCGGTCGACGATGACGGCCACCGCCACGACCTCCGCGCCCGATTCCCGCAGCGCATCGACGGCAGCCAGGACACTCGAGCCGGTCGTGGAGGTGTCCTCGACGGCCAGGACGTGCCGGCCAGCGACGTCCGGGCCCTCGATCCGCCGCTGGAGGCCGTGCGCCTTGCCCTCCTTGCGGACGACGAACGCGTCCAGCGGCCTGCCCTTCGCGTGCATCATCGCGGTGGCCACGGGGTCGGCGCCCAGCGTCAGACCTCCCACGGCATCGAAGTGGAGGTCCGCGGTGAGCTCTCGCATGACGGCGCCGACGAGGGGAGCCGCCTCATGGTCGAGGGTCACCCGCCGCAGGTCGACGTAGTAGTCCGCCTCGATGCCCGACGACAGGACGACCTTGCCGTGCACGACCGCCTTGTCCAGGATCTGCTGCTTCAACTGCTCCAGAGCGCTCACGCTTGTCAGGCTAGTCCTCAGCGCCGGTCGGTGGGCCCGAATACTGCGAGCACGCAGGCGTGGGAGCGCATTGGACGCGGAGCGGGACGGTGTCCCAGGGTACCGTCGTGTCTATGACACACAGTGTGGCCCTGCTGGACTTCCTGCAGCCGGAGAACATCCTCAACTGGCTGGGGCCGCTGGCGCTGATCGGCGTGATCTTCATCATCTTCGCCGAGTGCGGGCTGTTGATCGGGTTCTTCCTGCCTGGCGATTCCCTGCTGTTCATCACCGGACTGTTCATCGCACAGGAGTCCATCGACACGCCCATCTGGCTGGCGGCGCTGCTGCTCGCGCTGGCCGCGGTCATCGGGAACGCCACCGGCTACTGGATCGGTTACAAGGCCGGGCCGAAGTTGTTCAACCGGCCCGACTCCAGATTCTTCCGGCAGGAGTACGTGGACAAGACCCACCAGTTCTTCGAGCGCTACGGACCCCGGGCGATTGTGCTGGCACGGTTCGTCCCGATCGTCCGCACGTTCATCACGGCCATGGCCGGGATCGGCCGGATGGACTTCCGGGTGTACATGATCTACTCGGCGATCGGCGGGATTCTGTGGGGTGCCGGAGTCACGTTGTTGGGCTACGCCCTGGGGAACGTGCCATTCGTGAAGGACCACATCGAACTGATCCTCATCGGTGTGGTGGTCGTCAGCGTGCTGCCCATCGTCTACGAGTACATCAAGCACAAGCGGGAGGCGGCCGCGGCCGGCCATCCGGAGAGCGCCCCCGACCCCAAGTAGCCGCTAGGTGTGCTGCAGCGCCCAGGCGAACATCGCGATCGCGGCCGCGGCCCCTGCATTCATCGACCGTGTTGACCCGTACTGCGTGATGTGGAGCACGTCGTCGCACAGCCGCAGTGATTCCTCGCTGATCCCGGGTCCCTCCTGCCCGAACAGCAGAACACACTCCCGGGGCAGTTGTGCCGACTCCAGTGGACGCGAGCCCTCGACGTTGTCGATGCCCAGGATCGGCAGTCCGAGTGCGACGATGCCGGAGGCGTCCGGATGGTGGTGCACATGCTGGTAGCGGTCGGTGACCATCGCGCCTCGCCGGTTCCATCGACGGCGGCCGACGATGTGCACCGCAGCGACATTGAAGGCGTTCGCGGTGCGGACCACGGACCCGATGTTGAAGTCGTGCTGGAAGTTCTCGATCGCGATGTGCAGGCCGCTGCGGGTCCTGTCGAGTTCGGCGATGATCGCATCCCGTCGCCAGTAGCGGAAACGGTCCTCGACGTTGCGGGTGTCACCCTCTGCGAGCAGTTCCGGATCGAGCCGTGGGTCGTTCGGCCACGGCAACGGGTGCGGGCCCACAGTCATGCCTCACAGGGTAGTCACGGGCTCGGGTGACGGACGCCTTCTGTTGAGTCGCGGCCAGGCCCCGGTCTCCCTGGGTGGCCTGCCACTCGCCACGGAACAATCGAGTCGATAGCGTAGGGCCATGCCGATTGCTACCCCTGAGGTTTATGCCGAAATGCTCGACCGCGCCAAGGCCGGTCAATTCGCCTACCCGGCGATCAACGTCACGTCATCGCAGTCCATCGTGGCCGCTCTGCGCGGTTTCGCCGAGGCGGAAAGCGATGGCATCATCCAGTTCTCGTGGGGCGGCGCCGAGTTCGCCTCCGGACAGTTGGTCAAGGACATGGTCACCGGCGCCGTCGCGCTGGCCGAGTTCGCGAACGTCGTGGCCAAGGACTACCCGGTCAACGTCGCACTGCACACCGACCACTGCCCGATGCAGAAACTCGATGGCTACATGCGTCCGCTGGTCGACATCTCGATCGAGCGGGTCAAGGCCGGCAAACTGCCGCTGTTCCAGTCCCACATGTGGGACGGCTCGGCGATCCCGCTGGAGGAGAACCTCGACATCGCCGAGGAGATGCTCGACAAGTGCCATGAGGCGAACATCATCATGGAACTCGAGATCGGCGTCGTCGGCGGGGAAGAGGACGGCATCGAGGCCACCCACGACGCGAAGTTGTTCTCCACTCCGGAGGACGGCCTGGCCACCGCCGCCAAACTCGGTCTCGGCGAGCGCGGCCGCTACATGGTGGCGGCGACGTTCGGCAACGTGCACGGCGTCTACAAGCCGGGCAACGTGGTGCTCACGCCAAGCATTCTGAAGGAGATCCAGGACGCCGTCGGCGCGAAGTACGGCGTGGACAAGCCCTTCGACCTCGTCTTCCACGGTGGCTCCGGCTCTCTGCTGGAGGAGATCCGGGAGGCGCTGGACTACGGCGTGGTGAAGATGAACGTCGACACCGACACCCAATACGCGTTCACCCGGCCCATCGCCGACTGGATGTTCAAGAACTACGACGGCGTGCTGAAGGTCGACGGCGAGGTCGGCAACAAGAAGCAGTACGACCCGCGCGCCTACGGGAAGGCCGCCGAGGTCGGGATGGCCGACCGTGTGAAGCGCGCCTGTGAGGATCTGCGCTCGGCCGGGACGAAGATGTCCTGACTCACGTACGTCTGACGCGGCGCGGCCCCTTCGGGGACCGCGCCGCGTCTGTATGCGGTTGGAGACCTCCCCGCGTGCACGAGGTTGGAGGTTGTGCACGGCGTTGGAGAACGCACGCGTGTGTTCTCCAACCTCGTGCACGTTCTCCAACCTCGTGGGCGTTCTCCTCCCTCGCGTGTACCAGGGCAGACGGGTCGGGGGCCAGTGAGGCATTCTGCAAAACCACCGCACGTCAAGTCGTCGCCACGCCGCCGCCAGAGGCCTGAATGCGGCGTGTCGGGATGTGGTTTTGCATTCTGCGTCGCGCGGGGTGGGCCGGCACTCCCTGCCAGCGATCAGCGGCCATGGTGATCCCCAGCCGAAGTCGCAAGGAAGCCTTGCCTTGGAGCGGGTTTGGCCCTGTTGCCAGTGCGATTACTGCCCGACGTGGCACGATGCGGGTATGGACGTTCTCACCGATGAACAGTGCTGGGAGTTGCTGGGCCGCAGCCAGATCGGCCGGCTCGCCGTGGTTGTAGCCGGTCGGCCCGACATCTATCCGGTGAACTACCTGGTGCATGAGGGGCAGGTCATCTTCAAGACGGCCGAAGGCAGCAAGCTGGCCTCGGTGATGACTCACCACGAGGTCGCTTTCGAGATCGACGGCTACGACGAGTCGACCAACGAGGCCTGGTCGGTAGTGCTGATCGGTATGGCGCGGGTGCTGAGCAGGGAGGCCGATCTCGATCTCGCCGACACCCTGCCGCTGTTCCCGTGGAACCTGGATCCGAAACACCACTACGTGGCGATCGACGCCGACCAGATCAGCGGGCGCAAGTTCGTGGCCGAGGGCCGCCGCTGACCTCTGCCTCGGTGCGAGGCTGCAACACCGACCGCAGATCGGGGAGAATCCACTCGTGGTCGATGCGGTGAGGGAACTGAGTTCGCTGATCGCATCGCGCTACGGGCTACTGGTGGTCAATACCCGCGACGAGGCGCGGCTGTTGTCCATCGCCGGAGACGCAGCCACCGCGGTCGGATCGGCGTTCTGGGTCTGGCGACCCTCGACCGGGCTGTCCCGCGCGGGAGGTGCGGGACAGCTGAACACGTCCGATCCGCGACAGGCGCTAGCGTTCCTCGACGATCTGCGCGGCGCCGTCCGTGGCGGTGTTCCTGGACGCTGCGCCCCTGTTGGAGGATCCGGTGGCCGTGCGAATGCTCAAGGATCAGGCCGGGGTCGCGATGTCCGGTCGCTGCGTCATCCTCTCGGGTGTGGACCTCGATCCGGCGCTGGATGGTATGGGCCTCACGTGGCGGGTGCCGCCTGCCTCCCGCGACGAGATGCGCGACGTGGTGTTGCGGACCCTGCGCGGGTGTCTCCCACCTGCAGATCGACCTCCCCGGCCCTGAGCCCCTCGTCGATGCGGTCATGGGCCTGACCGCTGCAGAGGCCGAGCGCGCGATCCTGCGCGAGGCACTCGCGGACGGCAGGCTCGCGCAGCAGGATGCGGCGAACATCCGTCGGCTGCGTGCCGAACTGTTGTCGCGGGAGAGCCCGCTCGACCTGATCGATCCTCCGGTCTCCCTCGACGACGTGGGCGGCCTGGACAACCTCAAGCACTGGCTGCAGTTGCGTCGGCGCGGCTTCGAGCCCGCGGCCCGTCAGTACGGTCTGCCCGCGCCACGAGGGGTGCTGCTCGTCGGCGTTCCCGGCTGCGGCAAGTCGCTGATCGCCAAGGCGGTGGCCCGGACCTGGGGACTGCCACTGGCGGCGTTGGACACCGGACGCCTGCACGGCTCGCTCGTGGGTGAGTCGGAACGCCGGATGCGCGCCGCCCTGGACTCGGTGGAGGTGATGTCCCCCGTGGTGCTGTGGATCGACGAGATCGAGAAGGCCTTCGGCGGCGGTGCCGAGCAGGACGGTGGGGTCGCGCAACGCGTCATGGGCGTTCTCCTGGGTTGGCTGCAGGAGCGGCCGGAGGGCGTTTTCGTCATCGCGACCAGCAACGACGTCCAGTCGCTGCCTCCGGAGATCCTGCGCCGCGGCAGGTTCGACGACGTGTTCTTCGTCGACCTACCCGATCCCGCCCAGCGGGCGCGAGATCCTGAACGGGCTGCTCGGCAGAAGATCCCGCAACCCGGGTCGACTTCGACATGGCGGCACTGGTGGAGGCCACCGACGGCTTCTCCGGCGCGGAACTGGACAGCGTGGTGACGTCCGCCCTGTACGCCGCCTACGCCGCCGGTCGGGAGGTGGACGACGCGATGCTGCTGACCGAGATCGGCCGCACTGTCCCGTTGTCCCGCCTGCGCGGCGAGGAGATCGCCGGTTTGCGGGCGTGGGCGCAGCAGCGGGCCCGTCCGGCCTGATCCCACCTCGACGGGTCGCCGCACGCCCCCCGGAGTGGGTGAGGCCTCTGTCGACCATCCGCGTGGTTGAACTCCTCGACGTGAATCTTCGCATCGTGTTCCTGCCACCTTGCGCGGATACAGCGATCGTGGCTGCGAACCGACCTCGTCGCCGGGGTGACCCTGGCGGCGGTGGCCATTCCGGAGACCATGGGCTACACCAGCATCGCTCAGACCCCGATCGTGACCGGTCTGTACACCGTCATCTTCCCGACGCTGCTCTTCGCGCTGATCGGACTCCTCGCGACTCTTGGTGGTCGGCGCCGACAGCGCGACGGCTGCGATCCTGGCCGCGGGTCTCGGGCGGGCTGGCGGTCACTGGGCTCACGCCCTACTCGTCGCTGTGGTTGGCGTACGCCTCGTTCATCGCGTTGCTGTGCGGTGGGCATGCTGCTGATCGCACGGGTCTTCCGCCTGGGTTTCCTGGGGGACTTCCTCAGCGCCTCGGTCCTGGTCGGGTTCCTCACCGGCGTCGGTGTGCAGGTCTTCACCGGGCAACTCCCCGACATGCTGGGGATCCCCAAGGGCAGTGGGACGTGGTTCCAGCAGCAGATCGATCTGATCACGAACCTCGGCTCGGTCCAGTGGCTCACCGTCGCGTTCGCCGTCGGAACGCTGGCGATCATCCTCGGCTTCAAGAAGTTCCTGCCCGTGGTCCCGGGTGCGATCGTCGCGGTACTGCTGTCGATCGTGGTATCGGCGGCGATCGACGCATCGTCCAAGGGTGTGGCCGTGGTCGGTGCGGTCCAGGGGGGCTTCCCCCCGATCGGTCTGCCGCAGGGAATCGAGATGTCCACCCTCGGTGCCTGCATCGGTATCGCCTTCTCCTGCTTCGTGCTGATCATCGCCCAGTCCGCGGCGACCTCCCGGAGTTTCGCGATGCGGCATGGACAGAAGGTCGACGTGAACCGTGACATCGTCGGACTGTCCGGCGCGAACGTCGCTGCAGGACTGTCCGGAACCTTCGTAGTCAACGGCAGTCCGACCAAGACCCAGATCCTCGACGAGTTGAAGGGACGCACACAGGTCGCGAACATCACGATGTCGGCGGTCGTGCTGGTCGTGGTTCTCTTCCTCACCGCGCTGCTCGAGGACATGCCGAAAGCGGTGCTGGGTGCCATCGTCTTCCTCATCGGGGTCGACCTGGTGGACTACATCGGGCTCACGCGCATCTGGCGACAACGGCGAGGTGAGGGCGTCATCGCGCTCATCACCGCAGTCGTCGTCTGCGCGGTGGGTGTCGAACAGGGCATCGTGCTCGCCATCGTCATGTCCATCATCTGGCTGATCAAGCGTCAGTACTCCCCGGAGTCCTTCGTGATGAAGCCCTCGACGGACACCGAGACCTACGCCAACGCCGAGCCCGGCACCCAGACCCTGCCCGGACTGATCGTGTTCCGCTACGACTCGGAACTCTTCTACGCCAACGCGAACCGTTTCGTCGATGCGGTGGAAGCGGTGTTCGACGCCGCACCCGACCCCGTCCGGTGGCTGGTGCTCGACTGTTCCAGCGTCACCGACATCGACTACTCCGCGGCCATCAGCGTGCGGGGGTTGATCGACTTCGTACACGCCCGTGACGCGCATTTCGGGATCATGGAGGCCGACCCGGCACTGCTGACGTCGATGCGCACCCTCGGAATCACCGGTTCCTTCGCCGAGGACAGAATATTCACCGACTTCGACGAGGTCGTGTCGGCCTACGGGCGCGATGCGTCCACGGGCAGCGTGTCCTGACCCGGTCGGGCATCGCCTGCTACCGCGCTGCGTGCGGTAGGTTCGTCTGCGGAACGAGGGAGGCACAATGCCGGCGATCGTGCTCGTGGGGGCCCAATGGGGCGACGAGGGCAAAGGTAAGGCCACTGACATCCTTGGTGAACGTGTCGACTTCGTCGTGCGCTACCAGGGTGGCAACAACGCCGGGCACACCGTGGTCATCGGCGACGAGAAGTACGCCCTGCACCTACTGCCCTCGGGCATCCTGACTCCGACGTGTGTGCCGGTGATCGGCAACGGGGTGGTCATCGACCCGAGCGTCCTGGAGCGGGAGATGCAGGGCTTGCAGGAACGCGGCATCGGCACGGATCGGCTGGTGATCAGTTCCAACGCTCACATCATCGCCCCGTACCACGTCGAACTGGACAAGGTGACCGAACGCTTCGCGGGCAAGAAGAAGATCGGGACGACGGGCCGCGGCATCGGACCCACCTACATGGACAAGGTCTCCCGCATCGGGATCCGCGTGCAGGACCTGTTCGACGAGGAAGGTCTGCGCGACAAGGTGGCGGGTGCCCTATACCACCGCAATCAGATCCTGCTGAAGATCTTCAACCGCCGGGCGATCGACGTGGATCTGGTGTGCGAGCAGTTGCTGTCGTACGCACCTCTATTCGCCTCACACGTGCAGGACACCGCACTGCTGCTCAACACCGCACTCGACGAGGGCAAGTACATCCTGCTGGAGGGATCGCAGGGGACGCTGCTCGACGTCGACCACGGGACCTACCCGTTCGTGACGTCGTCCAATCCCACGGCCGGCGGTGCATGCGCCGGCAGCGGAATCGGACCGACCCGCATCTCCCGGGTACTCGGCATCCTGAAGGCCTACACCACTCGCGTCGGCGCAGGTCCCTTCCCCACCGAACTGTTCGACGACGACGGGGAGCGGCTGCGTTCGGTGGGTGGCGAGGTGGGTGTGACCACCGGTCGGGACCGCCGCTGCGGCTGGTTCGACGGACCGATCGCTCGCAACGCCAGCCGCATCAACGGGTTGACCGACATCTTCCTGACCAAACTCGACGTGCTCACCGGATGGGAGCGCATCCCCGTCTGCGTCGCCTACGAGGTGGACGGTCAGCGCTTCGACGACATCCCTATGAACCAGGGTGATTTCGCCGTCGCCACACCGGTCTACGAGTACCTGCCGGGATGGACCGAGGACATCAGTCGCAGCGCGCGAGTTCGACGACCTGCCGGCCAACGCCCGCGCCTACGTCCGCTTCCTCGAGGAGCAGTCACAGTGCCGGATCTCGGCGATCGGCGTGGGCCAGGACCGCGCCGAGACGATCCTGATCCACGACTTGGTCGGCTGAGGGCGGCACCCGGGTCTGACGGCGCCGCTGCTCCCGCCGAGGGCGTCTTGTTGGGCACATCGCCACCGAAACCCCCCAACAACACCGCCCTGGATCTGGGGAACCGGCGATGCCCGCGCCTGTGACCGCGGTCTTGCCTCCACATCTCCGCGCGCCCCACCCCAATCCGCGCAGATGTGGTGGCCGCCGACGCGGACATTCTTCGCGTTTCGGACAAATCCTCTCCACATCCCCGCGGAAATGGGGGCTCAAGCCCTTTCGGCGCGGAGTTCTGGTGGCGACGTCCGTGCGCCAATCGCGCGTGACTGATACCGCCCTGAGACCGGAACGCGCGGGCACATGCCGCGCCCTGCGTGCATAGGCCTCATCGCACTGGGTGCTCGGCTCTCGACCGGCCCGAATACGCTGGAACCCGTGCGCGTACTGGTGATCGGCTCCGGAGCTCGGGAGCACGCCCTCGTCATGTCCCTACTGGCCGACCCGGGGGTCACCCAGGTGGTCGGGGCCCCTGGCAACGCCGGGATCGCGCCGTGTGGCTTCGACAACGCCGCTGGATGTGTCGGATCCCGCTGCGGTGGCGGAACTGGGCCGGGGTTTCGACCTCGTGGTCGTGGGCCCCGAAGTGCCGCTGGTCGCCGGTGCGGTGGACGCCTGCCGAGAGGCGGGGATCCTGGCCTTCGGACCGACCGCTCGGGCTGCGCGCCTGGAGGGGAGCAAGGACTTCGCGAAGCAGGTCATGGCCGCCGCGGGGATCCCCACCGCCGCCTCCCGGACGGTCGAGTCCGTCGACGACCTGCCGGGGGCCCTTGATGCCTACGGTGCGCCGTACGTCGTCAAGGACGACGGACTGGCCGCAGGCAAGGGCGTCGTGGTGACCGACGACCGGGACGCCGCGCTCGCCCACGGTCGCGCATGCCTGGAGTCCGGTGGCCGTGTGGTCGTGGAGGAGTACCTGGACGGCCCGGAGGCCAGCGTGTTCTGCATCTGCGACGGAACCAGCGTGATACCGCTGCTCCCGGCGCAGGACTTCAAGCGGGTGGGCGACGGCGACACCGGCCCGAACACCGGTGGGATGGGCGCGTACTGCCCACTGCCCTGGGCCGACCCGGATCTCGCGGCCTGGACGGTCGAGCATGTCGCGCAGCCGGCGGTGGACGAGATGGCCCGCCGCGGCAGCGCCTACCAGGGTGTCCTGTACGTCGGTCTGGCGATCACGGCGGACGGTCCCGCGGGTCGTCGAGTTCAACGCCAGGTTCGGCGACCCCGAGACCCAGGCGGTGCTCGCGCTGCTGGAGACCCCGCTCGGTGAGTTCCTCTCGGCAGCGGCCCGGGGTGACTTGGCAGACCTGCCACCGCTGCAGTGGCGGCAGGGTGTAGCCATCACCGTGGTGCTGGCGCGCCTCGGCTATCCGGAATCGCCGCGCACCGGCGACGTCATCCCGGGGCGCCGAAGCACCCGGGGTCCTGCACGCCGGCACGGCGCTGCGCGACGGCGAACTCGTGTCCGCCGGCGGGCGGGTGCTGAACGTCGTCGCGACGGGCGAGACTCTCGCCGAGGCCCGTGAGAAGGCCTACGAGACCTTGCCGACATCGAACTGGCCGACAGTCACTACCGCACCGACATCGCCCTGGAGGCCAGCCGATGATCCCCAACGTCCTGGCCGCGCGATACGCGAGCGAAGAGATGACGCAGATCTGGTCGGCACGCAACAAGGTCGTGTCCGAACGCCATCTGTGGCTGGCGGTCCTGCAGGCCCAGGCCGACCTCGGGGTCGACGTTCCCGACGGTGTGCTCGACGACTACCGCGCCGTGGTCGACGACGTGGACCTGACGTCGATCGCCGACCGGGAGCGGGTCACCCGTCACGATGTGAAGGCGCGCATCGACGAGTTCAGCGCACTGGCCGGGCACGAGCACATCCACAAGGGGCTGACCAGCCGCGACCTCACCGAGAACGTCGAGCAGATGCAGATCCGGCAGTCGCTGCTGCTGGTACGCGACAAGACCGTGGCGGTGCTGGCCCGGCTGGCCCGCCTGGCGGCCGAACACCAGGACCTCGCACTGACCGGCCGGTCCCACAACGTGGCCGCGCAGACCACCACACTGGGCAAACGTTTCGCCTCGGCCGCCGATGAACTGCTCGTCGGATTCGACCGCCTGCGACATGTGATCGCCGACTATCCGCTGCGCGGGATCAAGGGGCCGGTGGGCACCGCGCAGGACATGCTCGACCTGCTCGGCAGCGAGCAGTCACTGGCCGAACTCGAGCGCAGGGTCGCCGGACACCTCGGTTTCGAGCGGGTGCTCGCGTCGGTCGGACAGGTGTATCCGCGATCCCTGGACCACGAGGTCGTGGGAACGCTGGTGCAACTGGCGGCCGCGCCCTCCAGCCTGGCGACCACGATCCGGCTGATGGCCGGTCACGACCTGGTGACCGAGGGCTTCCAGGCCGGCCAGGTGGGTTCGAGCGCGATGCCGCACAAGATGAACACGCGGTCCTGCGAGCGGGTCAACGGCTTCATGGTGCTGCTGCGCGGCTACCAGACCATGGCCGCCGACCTCGCCGGCTCGCAGTGGAACGAGGGCGACGTCTACTGCTCGGTGGTGCGCCGCGTCATGCTGCCGGACGCCTTCTTCGCCTTCGACGGCATGCTCGAAACGATGCTGACGGTGTTGGACGAGTTCGGCGTATTCGAGGCCGTCGTGCAGCGGGAGTTGGACAAGTACCTGCCGTTCCTGGCGACGACCAAGATCCTGATGGCCTCCGTGCGCGCCGGGGTGGGACGGGAGACCGCCCACGAGGTGATCAAGGAGAACGCGGTCGCCGCTGCCCTGGACATGCGGCGGACCGGCAGTGACCCGGAGTTGCTCAAGCGCCTGGCCAACGACCCGCGGCTACCACTGTCCGCGGACGACCTGGCGGCGCTCATGGCCGAGCCGCTGGAATTCACCGGGGCTGCGGGTTCGCAGGTCCGCGAGGTCACGACCAGGATCGCGCAGATCACGCAGGAGTATCCGCAAGCCGCCGCCTACTCCCCTGCCGCCATCCTCTGATCCCGGGACCGCCACCACAGCACGACGGCACCCACCGTCAGCACCCATGCCCCCGCGTACAGCCAGCCCGCCAGCACGTCCGTGGGCCAATGCACGCCAAGAAGTGCGCGACTCGGGCCCATCAGTACCCCGAAGGTGATGAGACCGATGCCCGCCACACGGTTCCATGGCCTCGGCAAGAGGCACAGCGCCACCACCCCGAACACGACCCATCCGTAGATGCCGGCCATGGAATGCCCGCTGGGGAACGAGGGGCTGTCCAGTGTTTCGAACGGATCCGGCCACTGCGGTCGCTGCCGCTCCACGGCGATCTTGACGGTCTCGGAGATCAACAGACCGCCCAGGCCGCAGGCTGCCACCCACAGGCTCCACCACCGATGGTGCCTGGCCAGGAGCAGCACCACGGCGACGGTGATCGGGAACAGCACCAGACCGCTACCCATGATGGCGAAGAAACGTGCCACGGTAGCGACCCACTCGTTGGCATGTGCGAACGTATCCAGTCCGTCGGAGATCGTTGCGTCGACGGCGGGTGTCGCGGACGCACCGACGACGACCGCGGTGAGCAACGCCGCCGAGGCCCACAGCACTGCAGCCATGCCGGCGAGTGTCCGAGGCGATGGGCTGTTCGGGGTCATGGTCGTCCAGTCTGCCCGATCCGCGGACCGCGACCACCGGGTTGCCCCGCGCCCCGGCGAGTGGTGGTGCGCAGCCCTGTGCGCGACACCGCTGACCCCCGACCCGGGACTGGCGCTAGCGTGGGACGGTGACAGCCGGAGCTATCCAGGGGTGGACGCACGTCTACTCGGGCAAGGTGCGTGATCTGTACGCCGATGATGGACGGCTTCTGTTCGTCGCATCCGACCGGATCAGCGCCTACGACTGGGTGCTTCCCTCAGCGATCCCGGACAAGGGACGGATCCTGACGCAGATGTCCCTGTGGTGGTTCGACCGCCTGCGGCCGATCGTGGCCAACCACGTGATCTCGACCGACGTGCCGGCCGAGGTGGCCGGCCGCGCCGTGGTCTGCGAACGACTGGACATGCTGGCTGTGGAATGTGTCGTTCGCGGATACTCTGAGCGGCTCCGGCTGGGTCGACTACCAGGCCACCGGTGAGGTGTGCGGCGTGCCTCTTCCAACGGGCCTCGCAGAGTCCCAGAAACTCCCCGAACCGATCTTCACCCCCGCCACCAAGGCGGCCATCGGCGACCACGATGAGAACATCACCTTCGACAGCGTCGTGGCGATCGTCGGGGCCGATCGGGCGGCGCAGATCCGTGACCTTTCCCTTCGGATCTACTCCTGGGCACACGAACACGCGGCGGCGAAGGGGCTGATCCTCGCCGACACCAAGTTCGAGTTCGGTGTGCGCCCCGACGGCACCGTCGTGCTCGCCGACGAGGTCCTCACGCCGGACTCCTCGCGGTTCTGGGACGCTTCGGCGTGGCAGGTCGGGACCGCGCCGCCGAGTTACGACAAGCAGTTCGTGCGGGATTGGCTGCGCCTGGAGTCGGGTTGGGATCCCGGCTCCGACCAGCCGCCGCCACCGCTGCCACCCGAGATCGTCACACGGACCCGCGCGAAGTACGTGCAGGCCCTCGAAACCCTCACCGGAGAGGCCTTCGCATGATTACCACCGGAAACGCCAAGGAGCTCCGATGACCACGTGGTTGCTCACCGGCGGCGCCGGCTACATCGGTGCACACGTGTTGCGGGCACTGCAGGCCAGTGGGCGCGACGTCGTGGTCCTCGACGACCTTTCGACCGGCCTCGACCGCAAGGTTCCGCAGGGCGTGCCACTGTTGCGGGCGAGTGTCTCTGATCGCGCGACGGTCGCCTCCGCCCTGCGCGACTTCGACGTCACCGGCGTTGTGCACCTGGCCGCCAAGAAGGCGGTGGGTGAGTCTGTGGAACGCCCCGAGTACTACTACCGGGAGAACGTCGACGGCATGCTGTCGTTGCTGGAGGCTATGGGGGATGCGGGGACGCGCGCCCTGGTCTACTCCTCGTCGGCCGCGGTGTACGGGAACTGCCGGGAGGAGTTCGTCTCCGAGGATGCGGCGTTGATGCCGGAGTCGCCCTATGGGCAGACGAAGGTGATCGGTGAATGGATGACCCGCAACGCCGCGGTCAACCAGGAACTGTCGTGGACGGCCCTGCGCTACTTCAACGTGGCAGGTGCGGCAAGTCCGGAACTCGGTGACACCAGCGTCTTCAACCTGATCCCCATGGTCTTCCGGGCACTGAGCGACGGCCAACGCCCCATGGTCTTCGGTGACGACTACCCCACGCCCGATGGCTCGTGCATCCGGGACTACATCCACGTGTCGGATCTCGCGAACGCCCATGTGGTCGCCGCTGCGGCCTGTGAGGAGCCGGGCGTGGGGGAGGCCTACAACGTGGGTCGTGGTCGGGGCGTCTCGGTGCTTGAGGTCATGGCGATGGTGTCCGACGTGGTCGGATTCGATGTCGACGCCGAGATCGGACCGCGGCGGCCGGGGGATCCGGCGCAGCTCGTTGCCCTGGCCGACAAGATCAACACACAACTGGGATGGTCGGCCGAATCCGACCTCCGACAGATGGTGGCCAGTGCGTGGGAGGCCTGGAACCGGCCACAGGACGTCGAACCTTCGTAGACTCGTGCCCATGTGGCAGGAGTTGAAGTCGGCCGGAACGCTCGACGAGCGGATCCAGCGCGGTCTCGACGCCCGCAACCGAGTGCCACACGATGCGCACGCCGACCTGTACCGGTCCCAGGTGCGGCCGGATCCGCTGCACCTGGTGCTGGACCAGGACCAGGACCGGGTGGAGACCCTGGTGCCGCTGCGACACGAACGGATGGCCGCAGACGTGAACGCGTTCTTCCGGGGCAACGACGTGGTCATGGCCGCAGATCTCTCGGTCACCCCCGTCTCCGACATCCACGTGCAGGCCTGCGGTGACGTCGACGTCAGCATCTTCGGCCACTTCCGGGCACCCGACGGTAACCCGGTCTTCGACCTCGGCTACTTCGATGAGACGTTGCGTGCTCCCTGGGAGTGGGATGTGAAACGGCTCGCGGCGGGGCTGGCGGTGGCGGTGCGCGCCCAGGGCGGGGCGATGAAGGACCAGCGGGCCGCGGCCCGGGCGGCCGTCGAGGGGTATCGGCGGGGGATGGCTTGGGCTGCGGAGAAGGACCGGCTGCAACTGTGGTTCGACCCTGTGCCGCGGACCGAGGTGGATCGCGCGCTCGAGAGTCCGGGCAAGCGACACCGCGACCTAGCCTTCACCGACGAGTCCGGCCTCTTCGACGACCTCACCGAGGAGGTTGGCGCGGGGTACCGGCTGCGGCACAGTCCGCCGATCCACCCGCTGACGCAGTGGCTTTCCGAGGAAGAGGCGGTACAGCTGCACGACGGCATGATCGCGATCATGAGCGGGTATTCGGCATCGGTGTCACCCGACGTCCAGCAGATGCTCACCGAGTACCGCATCACGGACATCGGGATGCTGGTCCGGGGAGTCTCGGACGTGGGGCTGCGCTCCTACGTCGTCCTGCTGAAGGGCCCCCACCGTCATGAGCGTGTGTTGCTGCAGGTCAAGGAGGCCAGACAATCGGTGCTTCAGCCGTACGTCAGGCCGGAGTTCCGGCATCGTGGCAACCAGGCCCGCAGGATCGCCTCGGGGCAGGCGCTGATCCAGTCGGAACCCGACCCGTTGCTGGGGTTCAGCAGGTGGCGGGACCGCGACTACTTCGTGAGTCAGTTGCGCCCGGTCGTTACGAGCTACACGCGATGCTCGGCCCAGAACGTCCCCCGTTTCGCGCGCCTGTGCGGGTTCACCCTGGCCCGTTCGCACGCGGTGACCGGCGACCGGATCGCGATCGACGCCTATCTCGGCGGATCCGACACCTTCGTCAAAGCGGTGGCGCGGTACGGCGTCAGATACGCGGACGTTGCCGAGGCCGACTACGTGCGGTTCGCAAAAGCCATGGCCGACGGCGGTATGGAGCGGCCGACCGCCCCTTCGCAGTAGGCGCCGTCCCTCGTTGTCAGCGACTGCTTCTTCGGGCGGGACGCCGCACCGCCTAGAGTGAGTGCGTGCCACGAATCATCGTCGAAGTGATGCCCAAGGCCGAGTTGCTGGACCCGCAGGGGCAGGCTGTTCAGGCTGCGCTGGGCCGGCTCGGTCTGCAAGGGGTCGTGAGTGTGCGGCAGGGCAAACGTTTCGAGATCGAAGTTGAAGGTCAGATCACCGAGGACCGCATGATCGAACTCGAGCACCTGGCCGAGACGCTGCTGGCCAATCCGGTGATAGAGAACCACACGCTCACCGTCGAGTGAGTCTGTCGGCCACCGTCGGGAGCGGGCCGCGCGGACTGTGACCGGCGTCACAACGGTGTGACGTTTCCCGCAGATCCAGGGTGGGCATCTTGTGAGTGTCCGGCTCTGTTTGGGAGAGCCGGACATTTCATAACCCCCCTGCTCCTTTGAAAGGATTCCGCGTGCCTTCTTCCACGACAAACCCCCGTATCGGCGTCATCGGAGGAGGTGCGGCAGGCATCACCGCCGTCAAGGAACTCATCGAACGTGGCGTCGACGTCATCGGCTTCGAGAAGGGTGATGGGATCGGCGGCCTCTGGGTCTACGAGAACACCAGCGGGCTGTCGCCGGCCTACGAGTCGCTGCACCTGAACACGTCGAAGGGTCGCACCGAGTTCGCGGACTACCCGATGCCCGCCGAGTGGGAGGACTACCCCGCCGCGGAGAAGGTCGCCGGCTACCTGCAGGACTACGCCGACCACTTCGGCGTCACCGAGAAGTACCGCTTCAACACCACGGTCACGTCTGTGGAGCGGGACCAGGACGGATGGACCATCAGGACTGCCGACGGTGCTGTTTTCGAGCTCGACGGTGTCGTCGTGGCCAACGGCCACAACTGGGACCCGCGCTGGCCGAACCCGGAGTACCCCGGTGAGTTCAACGGTGAGCAGATGCACGCCCACGACTACCGCAAGGCCGAGACCTTCGGCAACAAGCGCGTTCTCGTGGTCGGGATGGGCAACTCCGCCATGGACATCGCCGTGGACGCCTCGTATGTGGCCGACGACGTGATGCTCAGCGCTCGCCACGGCTCCTTCATCGTTCCCAAGTACCTGTTCGGCCGCCCGGCCGACGCCACCAACGGGGCCCTGGCCGTGCTGCCGTGGAAGGTTCGCCAGGTCATCGCACAGACGATGCTCGGCTTCGCGGTCGGCAAGCCGCAGGACTACGGTCTGCTCGCCCCGTCCTTCGGCCTGTTCCAGAACCACCC
Source organism: uncultured Actinomycetota bacterium (assembly GCA_963769435.1). Classification (GTDB taxonomy): domain Bacteria; phylum Actinomycetota; class Actinomycetes; order S36-B12; family UBA10799; genus JADKAV01. The sequence goes on along the minus strand of CAVYLN010000002.1, from coordinate 1,361,031 downwards.
CACGATCTCCGACACGATCCTGCACCGGATCACCCACGGTGAGGTGCGGCCGGTGCGCGGCATCGAGCGCTTCGAGGGCGACTCGGTGGTCTTCACCGACGGTTCGTCGGAAAAGGTCGACATCATCGTGTGGGCCACCGGCTACCGGGTCACGATGCCGTTCCTGGGCCAGGAATGGCTCGGCGACGACGCAGAGGCGATGCCGCTGTACAAGCGGGTGTTCCACACGGCCGACCCGTCGCTGACCTTCGTCGGGCTCATGCAGTCCACCGGCGCAGCGCTGCCCGTCGTGGAGGCCCAGTCGAAGCTGGCAGCCGCCTACTTCGCCGGCGAGTACACCCTGCCCGGTGCATCCATGGTGGACAGGGCCATCCGCAAGGCGCACAGCAGCGCAGTCGAGCGGTGGGGTGCCAAGCGCCCGATGATGCGGATCGACTTCGACCACTTCATCGCCGACGCGGCCAAGGAACTGCGCACCGGTGCGGCTCGTGTCCGCCGCGGTACGCCTTCCTTCACCCCGACCGCGCGCAAGCGTGTGCCGGCCGCGGCCTGACGCTCTCCGGCCCCGGCCGTCCCCGCCCGATCCTCCGCCGTCCCGACTTTGGACGGATTCGACCACCAGGTGACCGGATCCGTCCAAAGTCCCCAGCCTTCACCCCACCAAACCTCAAAGGACCCCCTGTGAAAATCCCCTTCCTGCACGACGAGATGGACGCCCGCGGCAAGCGCGTGCTGATCACCGGCGCCAGTGGCACCTTCGGCCGCGCCATCGCTGACGAGTTCGTTGCCCGTGGCGCCGAGGTCGTCGGTCTCGACCTTCGTCCGCAGCCCGCCGACACCATCGAGGTGATCGCGTGCGACATCACCGACGACCAGTCCGTCGTGACCGGCGTCGCCAAGGCCATCGAGTTACTCGGCGGCCTCGACATCCTGATCAACAACGCCGGCACCGGCGGCCCGGCACCGGCCGAGTTCGCCCCCGATGCCGAGCTGTACCGGCAGCTCGAGATCAACCTGATCGGCGCCTGGCGGGTGACCGCGGCATGTGTTCCCGCACTCACCGAGTCCCGCGGCCGGATCGTCATGGTCGCCTCCCGGATGGCAGTCATGCAACTGCCGCTGGCCGCCGCCTACGGGGTCAGCAAGCGGGCCATGGTCGCGTATGCCGACGCCCTGCGTCTGGAACTGGCAACGCACGTCGGGGTGACCACGGTCTACCCGTCGGCCGTGAAGAGCCCCATCCACAACTCCACGAAGCAGGCCGGCCTCTCCCTGGAGGGGATGAGCGTCTACGAGCCCCTGGACGGGGTGGTCGACGCCATCGTCAACGCCGCGCTGTCACGCACGGTGCGCCGCGACGTGCCGACCAGCAGGCGTGGTGAGCTCGAGTTCTTCGTCTCGCGGCACTTCCCGGTGCTGGTCGACCAGATGGTCGGCCGCACCCTGGCCAAGCGGGTTCTGTCCGGGGCGTTCGACTCCGCTGAACTCGCGCGTGGTGTGGTTACCCGTCACCGGAAGTAGCACCACCCGATCGGTCGGTCCCCTCTGACGGGGACCGACCCGCGGCTGGCCCGGTCGCCTACCAACCTCCGGGCCAGCCGCCCCTTTCGCAAAATCCCCGCAACACCTCCGCAATACCGCTATGCCCTCTGCCCACTCCACCCCCCGAGGAATCCCCATGAGCACCACCATCGACCGGCCATCCGCGCAGGTCAGCGAACTAGCCCCTCCGTCCTCTCCGAGACTGCTCGCATATGCCACCGGTTCGGTCGGCATGGGCGTCTGGGTCACCGTGCCCGGCCTGCTGTTGCTCTACTTCCTCACCGACGTTCTTGCGGTCACCCCGTGGCTTGCCGGTCTGGCCCTGTTGCTGCCCAAGGCGCTCGACGTGATCGTCCACCCCTGGTTCGGCACGGTGTCCGACAAGCAGCGCATGAAGTACGGGCACCGCCGCCACATGATGTGGATCGGACTGTTCCTCACCATCGCCCTGGTCGGGATGTTCTCCGTGCCCGCCAGCCTGAGCGGCCTGGGTGCGGCGCTGTGGGTGGCCGCCTTCTACATCGTGGGCAACCTCCTGTTCGCCTCGTTCCAGGTCCCGTACCTGACCACACCGAGCGACCTCGACGTCTCCTACCACCAGCGCACCCGGGTGATGACCTATCGCATGGTCGTGCTGACCGTGGGCCTGCTCGGTGCCGGCGTGGCCGCTCCCGCATTGGTCAAGTCCGGTGAGCGCGGCGACTACACGACCATGGCCGTGCTGCTGTCGATCGTGATGCTGATCTCCGGGATCGTGGCGATCATCGGGATCAAGCGACTGGGTGCCTGGATGCCCAAGACGACCGAACACACTTACCACCCGGGCTTCCGCGAGGGCATTTCCGTAGCCTTGCGCGATCGTGAGTTCCGGATGCTCGTGCTGTCCTACCTGTTCACAGGCACCGTGACCCACCTGTTCATGGCCGGCGTCCCGTTCTACGCCGCGTACGTCTTCGGGAACGTGGGCCTCACCGCGGTGTTCATGGGTGCGTTCCTCGCCCCGGCCATCCTCGCCAGCCCGATGTGGCTGCGGGTGAGCAAGCGCATCGGCAAGCAGCGCGGCCTGTTGATCAGCCAGACCATGTTCGTCGTCGGATCGCTGCTGATGGCGGCCGGTCCCGTTCTTGGCCTGGCCGTGACCACCCTGATCGTGGCGAGCCTGGGAGTGGCCTTCGCCGGACTGCAACTGTTCGCCTTCTCGATGGTCCCGGACGTGGTCAGGGCGTCAAGCGCCGATGGCAGCAAGGCCGCGTCCTACACCGGCGTGTGGACGGCCACCGAGGCCACTGGCACGGCCATCGGCCCGTACGTCTACAGCGCGGTGCTCGCCATCGGCGGGTTCGTGGCATCCACCGCCGGGCAGGACGTCGTGCAGAGCGACAGCGCGATGACAGCTCTGGTGATCGGATTCACGGCCGTGCCGGCGGTGCTGATGCTGGTGGCGATGTCCTTCCAGCGGCGCTACCGCCTCGACGCCTCCGTCAGAGCCTCCTGATGGAGTGGCTGCTGGGCCTGGTGGCCGTCTCGATCGTGGTCGGCGCGATCGCGCAGTCGGTCACCGGGATGGGGTTCTCGCTGGTGGCGGCTCCCGCTCTGCTGGCCTACCTGGGTCCGCGCGACGGGGTTGCCGTGGTGGTCGTGCTGGCCGCCATGGCCTCGTTGCTCCCGCTGTCCCAACAGTGGCGTCAGATCCGTTGGCGGGATGCGTCGGCATTGTTGGTGCCCACCCTGCTCGCCACCCCGGTGATCGCGTTCGCTCTGGCCGGCGTGGACACCGCGGTGGTGGCGGTGGCGGCGGGCCTGGCGGTCATCGCCGGGGTGGTGCTGCTGGCCCGCGGCGCCTCCTGGTCCTGGTTCAAGGGCGCCCGGGGCGCCATCGCGGCCGGGTTCGCCAGCGCCACTCTCAACGTCGTCGGAGGCGTGGGCGGCCCCCCGGTCGGCATGTACGCGGCGAACGGGAACTGGGGCCCGGTGCAAACCCGGGCGACGCTGCAGTTCTTCTTCCTGCTCCAGAACATCGTGACCGCCCTCGTCATCGGCGTGGTCGGCCCGCAGTGGTGGATGATCGCCGCGCTGGTCGCGGGGACCGTGGTGGGAGCCGGCCTCGTGGCCAGGGTCCCCGCCCAGCTGGCCCGGGTGGCAGTCCTGGTCGTCGCCGCGCTCGGCGGAGCCAGCCTGGTCGTCGCGAACGTCTAGTTCGGCCGCGCCGCCCCCGGTTGGAGGTTGGCTTGCTGGGCCGCCCCGGTTGGAGTCGGGCTTGCCCGGTTGCCCGGCCGCGTGGGGTTGGAGTCCGGCTTGCCCGGCCGCCTGGGGTTGCCCGGCCGCGTGGGGTTGGAGGTTGTGCACGAGGTTGGAGAACGCACGCGTGGGTTCTCCAACCTCGTGCACAACCTCCAACGTCGTTGGTCGGGGTCGCTGGGTCGGGGCGGGGTCGTTGGTCGTGGCTCCGGCGGGCCGGCCAGGCGGGGCTCAGGCCCGTCAGGCGGCGGGCGTCAGCACGAAGACCTTGATGTCGCGGCCGGCCCGCCCACGGTAGGCGTTGTACGCCGGCCAGATCTCATACATCAGCTTCCAGATCTCCTCGCGCTCCTCAGGGTCCTCGACCAGACGTGCGGTCATCTCGCGCGGCTTGTCATCCACTTCGAAGGTGCAGTCGGGGTGCGCCTCGAGGTTCAGTGCCCAGGCCGGGTGGTGCTTCTGGCCGAAGTTGGAACCGATCAGCACCAACTCGTCCGGCGCCCGGGTGCCGTACAGCAGGGTCACAGTTCTCTGCTGGCCCGACTTCCGGCCGGTGGTCGTCAACAGGCACTGGGGCAAGCCGTAGTTGCCCAGCAGTCCGAACTTGCCGCCAGTCTTCTTGACCACTTTCGCGTCCAGTGGGGCAAGTCGGGCGGCCGTCCATGCGAACCACTTCTTGTGCCCCAACCAGCGCATCACGTCCTTGTATGCCATGACCCGAAACTACTGTGGGTCGCGTGCTGGTTGTGCGCCTGGCCTCTATCGAGGAGTTACGGCCGGTGACGCTGCGCGTGCTGCGCCCGGATGGGCCGCTCCCAGGGGACCAGCCGCCTCCACACGACTGGCTGCACATCGTGGCCGAGGTCGCGGGCCAGGTCGTGGGCGGGTGCTCGATGGGACCTGCCGCGTGGACACATCCGGAGATTCTGGAACTGCCCCCACCGACGTGGCAGCTGCGATCGATGGCCGTCCTGCCCGAACACCGCGGCGGGACCGGCACCGAGGTGCTGAGGGCTGCGGGGGAGGCCGCGTCCAGGGCCGGCGCAGCCGCGCTGTGGGCCAACGCACGTACGGCTGCCATCAACCTCTACACGCGGGCAGGCTGGACGATTGTTGGCGATGAGTGGATGAAAGCCGGGGTCGGGCCACACCGCTACGTGGTTCGGGAGGCGGCGAACGAGGCCGATTCGTGACCTCTTGACGGGTCGATTCGAGACCTATCCCGGCCTACCCTCACCTGCATGAGGATCCTGGCGGTGACAGTGGCGCTCAGTCTGGGGGTTGTGGCCCCCGCCGCTGCCGACCCCCGGCTCGGCTTCGAGGGCCTGGGTCCGGTCGACCTCGGGATGACCGTGGAGCAGGCACTGGACACCGGCGCCATGGCCCACGACCGCGCGGTATGCCCTGGGGAGGACGTCGACTTCATCGCCGAGTACGGGGCACGGGCGCTCTGGGGGAGCAGCAGCACGGTGATCGCCATCCAGGCGCAGCGCAGCATTCGCGGGCGTCAAGGTCGGGTCCAAGGCCAGGAAAGTGCGGAAGAAGTTTCCGGACGGACGATTCCGGGGTCGGGAGATCTACGAGTACGGCAGGGTCTACGCGGTCGATCGCCCGGGTGCATCCCTGCAGTTCGTGCTCCGGGATCGCACCGTCCGCCGGATCACCCTGACAAGGGGTTTCGTGTCCCGCGGAGGGGAGTGGACCTGCTGAAGCGGTAGCCACTTGCGGACATGGGGTCCTCCGACAGGCGTAGCATGGAAGTGAGGGCTGGGCCGCTGCGTCAGGTGCCCGTCGCCAGGCGACAACCGGCCATGGAAGCGGACGGAGGGCGATTGAAATGGCTGAGGGTTCGATCATTGTTGGTTTCGACGGATCAGAGGGTTCGACCCAAGCGTTGCGGTGGGCCGCTCAGGCTGCCAAGGAGCGCGGCCGCACACTCGAGGTGATCACCACGTGGAGCATGCCCTCGGCGGACCTGGGGATCGGCGCCGCCGGGACCCTGCAAGCCGAGTTGCTCGCAGAACTTCGTGAGGAAGCCACGGCGAGCAACGACGAGGGGCTGGCACTTGCCGCCGAACTCGGGGCGAATGCGGTGGGCGAGGTGCTGGTAGGCAGGACCGCCGCTGCGCTCGTGCACCACTCCGAGGGCGCCGAGATGGTCGTGGTCGGCAGCCACGGATCCGGTGGCCTGACCGGGTACCTGCTTGGTGGAGTGTCCCGGCAGGTGGCCACACACGCACAATGCCCGACGGTCGTGGTGCGCCCGGTGGAGGGTGAGTCTCACGACATCGTGGTCGGCGTGGATGGGTCGCCGCACTCGCTGAAGGCGCTGGAGTGGGCCTTCGAGCAGGCGAGTTTCTCAGGGATGGCCCTGCACGTGCTGCACAGTTGGGAGATACCGCCGACGTGGTCGATGGTCGAGGTGCCCAGTTACGAACCGGAGGTCCTGATCCGCGACTACGGGAACGCCGAACTGCGTGAGACCTCCGAGGCCATGTCCGGGTTCCGTGAGGACTTCCCGGACGTCAAGGTGCGCCAGGAGGTCATGAAAGGATCGCCGGTCAAGTCGTTGGTGAAGGCCAGCGAAGGTGCAGCGCTGCTGGTCGTCGGATCCCGGGGGCTCGGTGGTTTCCGGGGACTCCTGCTGGGTTCGGTGAGCCACGCGGTGGTGCACAAGGCCGCCTGCCCGGTGGCTGTCGTACCGTGAGGGTGTGCGCGTAGGGATAGTCACCTTTCCGGGAACACTTGACGACGTCGATGCCGCCCGTGCGGTGCGGTATGCCGGGGGCGAACCGGTCGCACTGTGGCACGGTGACCATGACCTCAACAATGTCGACGCGGTCGTGCTGCCCGGTGGCTTCTCCTATGGTGACTACCTGCGGTGCGGGGCGATCGCCCGTTTCGCCCCGGTGATGACCGAGATCATCGGTGGGGCTGAGCGTGGACTCCCGGTGCTCGGCATCTGCAACGGCTTCCAGATCCTGTGCGAGGCGCACCTGCTCCCCGGAGCTCTGGTGCGAAACCAGAGCCTGCATTTCGTCTGCCGTGACCAGGCCCTGCGCGTCGAGAACACGGACACGGTGTGGACGTCCACGTTTTCTGCCGGCCAGGAGATAGTCATCCCGGTCAAGAACGGGGAAGGCGCCTACATCGCCGACGAGTCCACGCTCGACCGGCTCGAGGGTGATGGCCGGGTCGTGTTCCGCTACCTGCACGGCAATCCCAACGGGTCCCGCCGGGACATCGCGGGGATCACGAACCCGACCGGGAACGTGGTGGGGCTCATGCCGCACCCCGAGCACGCGATCGATGGGCTCACCGGCCCCGGCACCGACGGCCTGGGTCTGTTCACCGCCGTGCTGCAGCAGGTTGTGGGCTGACCTTCACGCCGAAACTGGTTGGGCAGCGGTGTCGGCCGCCCGTGCCCGACCACTTCGTGCGGGTTCCGCTGCCGATATGGGGCTTTCCGCCCGTTTTGTTCCGCAGAATCTGGTTGGACTCCTGATCTTGCCGACCAGATCCTGAGTGGCGGTGCGGCCCACCTAAACTCAGAGCCATGGATTCGGTCGAGCACGCCGCGCAGACCCCTGACCACCCGCAGCCCTTCGCGGAACTCGGCCTGAAGCCCGACGAGTACCAGCGCATCCGCGACATCCTCGGCCGTCGGCCCACCAGCTCCGAACTTGCCATGTACTCCGTCATGTGGAGCGAGCACTGCTCCTACAAGTCCAGCAAGGTCCACCTGCGCCAGTTCGGGGAGAAGACCCCGCCGACCGACGCTCTGTTGGTCGGCATCGGCGAGAACGCCGGCGTGGTCGACATCGGCGACGGCTGGGCCGTGACGTTCAAGGTCGAGAGCCACAACCACCCGAGTTACATCGAGCCCTATCAGGGCGCGGCCACCGGTGTGGGCGGCATCGTCCGGGACATCCTGAGCATGGGCGCGCGGCCGCTGGCGGTGATGGATCAGTTGCGGTTCGGCGACGTCGCCGAAGCCGACACGGTACGCGTGGTGCACGGTGTGGTCGCCGGTGTGGGGGGCTACGGCAACTGCCTGGGCCTGCCGAACATCGGCGGGGAGACGGTCTTCGACCCTTGCTATCAGACCAACCCACTGGTCAATGCACTGTGCGTTGGCGCGATGCGCCACGAGGAGATCCATGTGTCCAGCGCCCGGGGTGAGGGCAACCTGGTCGTGCTCTACGGGGCGCTCACCGGCGGCGACGGGATCGGGGGCGTCTCGGTACTTGCCAGCGAGAGTTTCGACGAGACGGGCCCGAGCAAGCGCCCCGCCGTCCAGGTCGGCGACCCGTTCACCGAGAAACTGCTGATCGAGTGCACGCTCGAACTCCTGCAGGCCGACCTGATCGAGGGCATCCAGGACCTCGGTGGTGCCGGCCTGAGTTGTGCCACCTCCGAGATGGCCAGCAACGGCGATGGCGGCATGCACGTCTGGCTGGACCGGGTGCCTTTGCGTGATGCCACGCTGAGTCCTGAAGAGATCCTCATGAGCGAGTCGCAGGAACGCATGTGTGCGGTCGTGACACCGGCCAACCAGGAGGAGTTCCTGGCGATCTGCCAGAAGTGGGGTGTCACGGCGACGGTCATCGGTGAGGTCACCGCGGGGGACCGGCTGGTGATCGAATGGCACGGACAGACCGTCGTCGACGTGCCGCCCCGGACAGTGGCCCACGACGGTCCGGTGTATCAACGTCCACTGACCGAGCCGTCGATGCTGCGGGAGCGGCAGGCGATCGCCACCGCACCCGAGCACACAGACCTGCGGGAGACCCTGCTGGCCCTGGTCTCCTCACCCAACAACGCGTCGAAGGCATGGATCACCGACCAGTACGACCGCTACGTGCGCGGCAACACCGCACTGGCGATGCCGGAGGACGCCGGGGTGCTGCGTATCGACGAGGAGTCCGGGCGGGGTGTGGCGATCGCCACCGACTGCAACGCACGTTTCGTGGAGCTCGATCCGTACTCGGGGACACAACTGGCGCTGGCCGAGGCCTATCGCAACGTGGCGGCGACCGGAGCGGTGCCGCTAGCGGTCACGAACTGTCTGAACTTCGGATCCCCGGAGGACCCGGAGGTCATGTGGCAGTTCTCGCAAGCGGTCACGGGCCTGGCCGACGGGTGTCTGGAACTCGGCATCCCGGTGACCGGGGGCAACGTCAGCTTCTACAACCAGACGGCACAGGCCGCCATCCACCCGACGCCGGTGGTGGGCGTGCTCGGGGTGTTCGAGGACGTCGCCAGGCGCACTCCGATGGCCTGGGGTCCGGACGGGGAGTTGATCTACCTGCTGGGCGAGACCAGCGACGAGTTCGGTGGTTCCGCGGTGGCGACCCTGCAGGGGATTCTGACGGGGATGCCGCCCGCGGTCGATCTTGGCGCCGAGAAGGTGCTGGGGGAGATCCTGATCGCGGGCTCGCGCGACGGGATGCTGACCGCTGCCCACGACGTCTCCGATGGTGGCGTCGGCCTGGCGCTGACCGAGATGGCCATGCGTGCTGGAATCGGCGCGCGGACCTGGATCCCCGATGGCGTGGACCCGTTCACGTTCCTGTTCTCCGAGTCGGCCGGGCGTGCCCTGGTGGTGGTGCCCAGGTCCGAGGAGATGCGCTTCACCGAGATGTGTGGTGCGCGGCGCTTTGCATGTGAGCGGATAGGGGTGGTCGACTCCGGCCTCGGAGCCGTGCTGAAGTTCGGGGACCACTTCACCGTCGACATCGAGGACCTGCGCCGGCGCAGCGCACAGGTGCTGCCCAGCCACTTCGCGTGATGCGGGAGGTCGTTCCGCAGGTCCTGGACGGGCGGCATGTGAGGCTCGAGCCGCTGTCGCAGGATCATGAGACGGGGCTGCGCGCCATCGACGACCCCGTGTTGTTCCGTTACCTGCCGGAGAATCCGCAGGACTTCGACAACTGGTTCCCTGCGGCGCTGGCCAGTGCCGATCCGCTGTTCTTCGCCGCCGTGACCGGGGTCGCCGCGGTGGGCAGGGTGTCAGTCCTGCGTATTGAGCCCGAGCACGGCGTCGCGGAGATCGGGCACGTCCTGTGGGGGCCGGGACTTCGGCGCACCGCCGCCGCCACGGAGGCGGTGTTCCTTCTGGTCGACCACCTGTTCGGGCTGGGCGCGCGCAGGGTCGAGTGGAAGTGCGACGACCGCAACGTGGCCTCGAAGTCGGCCGCCCTGCGTTTCGGTTTCACGTTCGAGGGCGTGTTCCGCCAGCACCGGATCGTGAAGGGTGAGAACCGGGACACCGCCTGGTTCTCGCTGCTGGACCATGAGTGGCCCGCCCGCAGGGAGACGATCCTCGAGTGGCTGGACCCCGCCAACTTCGACGACCAGGGTCGTCAGCGGCGGTCCTTGCAGGACTTCACGCGGTGACCGCCCCCCTCCAGCGGCGCCACCGTGAACGCTAGCTCCGAGTCAAGACTCCGAGACCGGAGTTGATCTCCTCGATCTCCAGCGAGGAGGCGGTCCCATCGCCGGAGAAACGCACGCCGGTGAAGAACCCCGGAGGCATCTCGACCGACTGGTAGTAGAACGTGTCGCCGCTGAAGTGCCGCAGCGGCAGTCGCGTCACACCGTTGGGGCCGACCCGCATGACGAGCTTGCCGTTCTCCTCGGTGATCGAGGCCTGGCCGACGTAGTCGTTGGCGTAGGTCCCGACGTACGTCGGCAAGGGTTGCGCCGGAGACGGGTTCTTCGGCTTCTTCTGGCCGAAGATGGTGTCCGGCTTCTGTGTGAACTGCGCGAACACCGGACCGATCGACTTGAACCAGTTCTGGGTGACCTCGCCGTACTCCACGAGGTCCGCGAACGATTCGACCAGCGCCTCGGGGGCTCCCACGGGCCACCCGTTGGTCAGGATGACGATCCCCAGATCGAGGTCCGGGATCATCATGATCCGGGTCGCGGCCCCGGCGGTGAACGCCCCCGAATGTGCCCACCGCACCCGCGAGGTGGTGTCGACGGCGACGTCCATCCCGAACCCGTAACCCTTGACGGGCAGGGCGGCCCCCGACGTCGGTGAGGTCCGGATCTGCAGGGAGTGCGACGTGTTCAGCGGGCCCTTGCCGACGATCCGCTTCCCGGCGAACTTCCCGTTGTCCATCTCCATCCGCAACCAGCGGGCCATGTCCTCCACGGAACTGCTGAACCCGCCCGCGGGCGCCTGGGCGTCGGCGTTGCGCTTGGAGTACGGAACCCACTTGCCCTTGACGATCTGGTGCAGGGCGGCCCGGTTCTTCTCCTGGACGAACTCTGGCGTGCGAGTAGGTGGACCGCTTCATCTTCAGGGGCTTGAGGACCAGACGTTTCGCCAGGCTCTCCCACGAGGTGCCGGCTGCCTGCGCGACCGCGTCACCGGCCGTGGTCATTCCGAAGTTGCTGTAGGCGTAGGTGTCGCGGAACGGTGACAGCGGTTCGTACCGGAGGCGCTCGATGATGGTCTTGCGGTCGAAGCCGAAGGCCTCCAGATCGTTGCCGGTGTTGCTCGGCAGACCGCTGCGGTGAGCGTATAGGTCGCCCACCGTCACGTGGCTGGTCACCCACGGGTCGGAGAGCACGACGCCGGGATTCAGTTCAGCGACCGGCGTAGTCCACTTGGCGACCTTGTTCGTGATCGCGGCCGAGACCACGGAGGCCCCCACGGGCTTGGACACCGAAGCGACCTGGAACACCGTCGACGGGTTGACCTTCTTACCGGTCTTGGTGCTGCGCACCCCGAAGCCTTGCTTGTAGATGACGCGGTCCTTGTGGACCACGGCGACCGCGAGGCCGGGCACGCCGGTCTTGCGCATCAGCTTCTTGACCAGTTTCGGCAGTCCGTCGACCGCCCGGTTGATGTCCTTGTTCGTGACGGGGTTGTTGGGCACCGGCGCCGGTGCGGCGGCAGAAGGTGCCGCGACCAGTCCCAACAGGATCCCTGTGCACACGGTGGCGGTTGCGACTGTCTTCATGGCTTCTCCTGATGTGGCCGTCGGGCAAGACTACAGTCGGGCGATGGCCCTGACGAGGGGTGGCGTGGAAGTCCGCTGTTCGGCAACGCAGTGCCGCGGCGGGGTAGAACCAGAAGGTGTCTGATCTACCTGAGCGCCCGACCGCACTGCGTGGACAAGCCCTACTCGCCGACCCACGGCTGAACAAGCAGTCCGCCTTCACCGACGAGGAGCGTGAGTCGCTGGGCCTGGTCGGACTCCTGCCCCAGCGCGTGGAGACCATCGACCAGCAGCTGTCGCGGGTGCGTCGCCAGTTGGCCGAACAGCCCGGTGCGCTGGCCAAGAACGTCTACCTGCGGGAACTGCACGACCGCAACGAGACCCTGTTCTACCGACTGCTCGTCGACGACCTGCCCGATCTGATGCCCATCGTCTACACCCCGACCGTGGGGGAGGCGATCCGCGAGTACAGCCACGCTTTCCGGCGGCCCCGGGGTGTGTACCTGCAATCACGCTGGCCCGACGACGTGCCCAAGGCGTTCGCGAACCTGCAACTCGGACCCGACGACGTCGATCTGATCGTCGCCACAGACTCGGAGGCGATCCTGGGCATCGGGGACTGGGGGGTCGGTGGCATCGACATCGCGATCGGGAAGATCAGCGTGTACGTGGCGGCCGCTGGCATCGATCCCGAGCGGGCGATCCCGGTCGTGCTGGATGTGGGGACCGATCGCACGGGCCTGCTCACGGACCCGGGCTACCTCGGCGAGAAGCATGCCCGTCTGCGCGGTGAGTTGTACGACCAGCTGGTCGACAGGTACGTCACCACGGCGACCCAGATGTTCCCGAAGGCTCTGCTGCACTGGGAGGACTTCGGCGAGGCCAATGCCCGCCGCATCCTGGATCGGTACCGTGACCACGTCTGTACGTTCAACGACGACATGCAGGGGACCGGGGCGATCGCTTTCGCCGCGATCCTGTCCGGCGTCAGAGTCACCGGACGGCCGCTGTCGGACCACCGGATCGTAGTGTTCGGCGCGGGCACGGCCGGGGTGGGCATCGCCGACCAGATCCGTGACGCGATCGTGGAGGCGGGGTTCTCGTCGGAAGAGGCCGCCCGCCGGATCTGGCTGATCGACCGCCCCGGGCTGCTTACCGACGACATGGGTGGGGAGTTGCGCGACTACCAGCGTCCTTTCGCCCGCCCCGCGGACGAGGTGGTCGGTTTCGAACGCGATGCGGAGGGCAGGATCTCGCTGCTGGAGACCGTGCGAGGTGTCCGGCCGACGATCCTGGTGGGCACGTCCACCGTGCAAGGTGCGTTCACCGAACAAGTCGTGCGAGAGATGCACAGGCATGTCCCGCGTCCCTTCATCCTTCCGATGTCCAATCCGACCTCCCTGGCAGAGGCGGTCCCATCTGATCTGTTGCACTGGACCGACGGGCAGGCGCTGATCGTGACCGGCAGTCCATTCGAGCCGGTCAAGTACGAGGGAATCAACTTCCGCATCGGGCAGGCGAACAACGCCCTGCTGTATCCCGGACTCGGCTTGGGCGCGATCGTCAGCCGGGCCACGAAGGTCACCGACGGCATGCTCAACGCCGCCGCCCGCGCCGTTGCCCAACTCGTCGAGGTGCAGGGCCCGGGCAGCCCACTGCTGCCCGAGATCTCCGACATCCGGGCGACGTCGGCGTCGGTGGCGGCCGCGGTCGTGCGACAGGCGGTCGACGAGGGCGTGGCCCGCCACGCCCCGGACAATCCTCTGCAGGCCGTGCTCGACTCGATGTGGAAGCCCCGCTACCGGCCTATCGTGGGGGTGTGAACACCCGGCGTGAGGTGAAGGCTGCGCTCGCCGCCTTCGCGGAGGCGGTGCCGGGCCGTTCGGTGGAGATCCGGGTCCCCCCATACGGAGCCGTGCAGGCGGTTCCCGGTGGTGCCCACCGCCGGGGCACCCCACGCGCGCTCGTCGAATGTGACGGACCGACATGGCTGGCCCTCGTCTCCGGCGAGCTCACCTGGTCGCGGGCAGTCGACGAGGGCCGTGTTCAGGCCAGCGGCGAGCGCAGTGACCTGTCCCCCTGGCTGCCGCTGGGCCGGTGGTGAGGTGCCTCTGGTGTCCGGTTCTGCATGATGATCAAGGCAGCGGGGGGTCTGTTCCCCCATGGGGGTTCGGCTGGGCCCATGATCATCATGCGAAAACGGACAGCGGACAGCCCCCTGGTCGACCTGTCCCCTGGCTGCCGCTGGGCCGGTGATGGGGTGCCGCTGGTGTCCGGTTCTGCATGATGATCAAGGCAGCGGGGGTCTGTCCCCCATGGGGGTTCCGCTGGGCCCATGATCATCATGCGAAAACGGACAGCGGACACCTAGGGCGTCGCCCCGCCCCCGACTCGCAGCCCACGCGCCGATCGATCTCGCAACCAGTCGGGAGCGCACCACAGCCCCGGCAACCCTGTGCAACACTGAACACGTGGCGCGCGGCGATGGGCGATTGAACCACGAACTCCTACCCGGTGAGAAAGGCCCGCAGGATGCCTGCGGGGTCTTCGGGGTCTGGGCGCCCGGGGACGAGGTCGCCAAACTCACCTACTTCGGGCTCTACGCGCTCCAGCACCGCGGACAGGAGTCCGCCGGTATCGCGACCAGCGATGGCAAGCAGGTCCTGGTCTACAAGGACATGGGTCTGGTCTCCCAGGTCTTCTCGGACTCGATGCTGGATTCGCTGCACGGACACATCGCGATCGGACACGCGCGCTACTCGACCACGGGGTCCAGCGTGTGGGAGAACGCACAACCGACCTTCCGAAGCACTGCCACCGGACACATCGCTCTGGGACACAACGGCAACCTGACGAACACCCACGAACTGGCCGAGCGCCTGGCCACCCTCGACACCGGGGAACTCCCGCTGGACGCGACGATGGAGGCCACCTCCGACACCGATCTGATCACCGCACTGCTGGCGGCTCATCCCGGCGAGACGATCGAGCAGGCGTCCCTCGCCGAGCTCCCCAGGCTGCGGGGGGCCTTCTCGCTGGTCTTCCTCGACGAGCACACGCTGTACGGCGCACGGGATCCGCAGGGCATCCGGCCTCTGTGTCTGGGACGGCTCGAGCGCGGCTGGGTGATCGCCAGCGAGACGGCAGCGCTGGACATCGTCGGGGCGTCCTTCGTGCGGGAGATCGAACCGGGCGAGTTGGTGGCGATCGACGAGAACGGCGTGCGTTCCACCATGTTCGCCAAGCCGGAGCCGAAGGGTTGTCTGTTCGAGTACGTGTACCTGGCGCGACCGGACTCGATCCTCAACAGTCGCAGCGTGCATGGCGTGCGGACCGCGGTGGGTCGCAAACTCGCGATCGAGGCGCCGGTCGACGCCGACCTCGTGATCCCGGTGCCGGAGAGTGGCACGCCGGCGGCCATCGGGTACGCGCAGCAGTCGGGCATCCCGTTCGCGCAGGGACTTGTGAAGAACGCCTACGTGGGCCGCACGTTCATCCAGCCCTCGCAGACGATCCGGCAGCTCGGCCTGCGGCTCAAACTGAACCCGCTGTCCGAGGTGATCTCCGGCAAGCGACTGGTCGTGGTCGACGACTCGATCGTGCGCGGCAACACCCAGCGCGCCATCGCCCGGATGCTGCGGGAGGCGGGCGCCCGCGAGATCCACGTCCGGATCTCCTCACCGCCCGTGCAGTGGCCGTGCTACTACGGCATCGACTTCGCGTCGCGGGCGGAACTCATCGCGCCAGGTCTGTCCGTGGACGACATCCGGAACTCGATCGGGGCGGACTCCCTGAGCTACGTGTCGTTGGAGGGCCTGATCGAGGCCACCGGGTTGGCGAAGAGCCAGCTCTGCCGGGCATGTTTCGACGGCGAGTACCCCGTGGCCCTGGCCGACCCGCAGTTGCGCTCCAAGCACGTCCTCGAGGTCGCCGGCTCGTGAGCAGTTACGCCGACGCCGGGGTGGACGTCGAGGCCGGGGAGCGGGCCGTCGACTTGATGCGGGCGCGGGTGCAGGCCACGATGCGCCCGGAGGTGGTGGGGGAACTCGGAGGGTTCGCGGGCCTGTTCGACGCCTCGGCGCTGAGCCGTTTCAGACGTCCGCTGCTGGCCACCGCGACCGACGGGGTGGGGACCAAGATCGCGATCGCGCGTGCCATGGACGTCCACGACACCATCGGCATCGACCTGGTCGCGATGGTTGTGGACGATCTCGTCGTGTGCGGTGCCGAGCCGTTGTTCATGACCGACTACATCGCCACCGGAAAGGTGATCCCCGAGCGGATCGCCGCCATCGTCAGCGGCATCGCCGCCGGCTGTCAGCAGGCCGGGTGTGCGCTGCTCGGAGGGGAGACCGCCGAGCACCCCGGGCTGATGGCCCCCGACGAGTACGACGTCGCAGGGGCGGGCACGGCCGTGGTGGAGGCCGACCGCCTGCTCGGCCCGGACCGCGTGCGGTCGGGCGACGCCGTCATCGCGATGGCCTCGTCCGGGCTCCATTCGAACGGGTACTCGCTGGCGCGCAAGGTGTTGCTGTCCGACTGGTCGCTGGACCGCGACTTTGCAGACCTCGGGCGCACACTCGGCGAGGAGATGCTCGAACCGACGCGGATCTACACCAAGGACTGTCTGGCACTCGCGGACGCGGAACTGGTCCACGCCTTCTCACACGTCACCGGGGGAGGCCTGGCATCGAACCTTGCGCGGGTTCTGCCCGCAGACTCCCACGCCGACATCGACCGGTCGACCTGGGAGACACCGGCGGTGTTCCAGCTCCTTCTGGATCGAGGTGTTGCCCGCACCGACGCCGAGCGCACGTTCAACATGGGGATCGGCATGTTCGCGGTGGTGCCATCGGCCGCGCCGGTTCTTGAGTTGCTGACCGCCCGTGGGGTGCCGGCCTGGGTCTGCGGAGAGATCCGTGAACGCACGGGCTCCGACATCGGCGATGCCCCGGCCAAGGGTGGTCACGGCGGGTCCGTGACGCTGATCGGTTGAATCGTCAGTAGCATCTGCAGGCCGCGCGGGTGTAACGTTCCACGCATCTTCTGACGGTATGGAGGCACCTCGGATGTTCACAAGATTCTCTCGTGTCGGATTGGCCGCGGCCCTGGGAGCGGGCCTTCTCGTCGGTACCGGCGCTGCCATTCCCGCTCAGGCCAAGACCGTGGTCGCCTGTGTGAAGAAGAAGGACGGCAAGGTCAAGATCCTCACCACGAAGAAGAAGCAGAAGAAGAAGTGCAAGAAGGGCTGGAAGAAGGTCTCCTGGAACCAGACGGGAAAGACCGGACCGCAGGGCCCCGTTGGTGCCACCGGGCCGCAGGGCCCGGCCCAGGAGGTCAAGGACGGGACCGGCAAGACCCTTGGAAAGTTCCTGGGCACCTACCCGGCCGCGGTCCCGATCTTCAGCGTTCTGATCGACGGCGGCGCTTATCTGTACTACCCGGACGGGAAGGTGCTCCCGCTCGGTGGCACCTCGCCGAGCTTCAAGACCAATGTCTGCAGCGGCACTCCGTACACCCAGTCCACCTCCGCGCAGACGACGGCGTTCCTCGTGGGCGCGGCCGGCGGACCGACACGGGTCGTCTACAGGCCGACGACCCCGACGTTCGGTCCCACGTCCGCGTGGGCCTTCACGGCCACCACTGAGAACGCGGTGAACTTGCAGTTGTATTCGTTGAACAGTTCGGGGGTCTGCACCGCCGCGGGCGCCCTGTTCACCGGGACTCTGATCACGCTGCAGCAGGTGACGGCACCGCCCGACGTCCCCGGTCCGCTGACGGTCGACTAGGGGCACGACATGCGAAAGCTACTAGCCGCGGCCACGTCGGCCGTTCTCGCCGGATCGGCGATGGTGGCGGTCACGCCACCGGTCGCTGCGAAGACCACCTACAAGGCGTGCGTGAAGAAATCCACGGGCGAGGTGCGCCTGCTTCTGGGGAAGAAGAAAAAGAAGAAGAAGTGCAAGAAGGGCTGGAAGAAGGTCTCGTGGACCAAGGCCGGCCCTGCAGGCAACTCAGGCTCTCCGGGTGGTCCCGGTGCCGCGGGGGCCAAAGCCTCCATGGGCACTGTGATCGACGGCAACGGCGCCGTGGTGGGCGAATCCCTGTCCACGCTGCCCGTCGGTTTCACTCTCTTCGTCGTGCGCATCGACGGGGGGACCTTCTTCTACTACCCCAACGGCTGGCTGCTATCCACAGAAACGGTGTACTTCAAGGATGCCGGCTGTGCCGGCACAGCCTATGCCCGGACGAGTTCGCCGGACGATCGGGATCTGCTGCTCGCGAGCCCGACAGTATCGGACGTGTACCGGGCGACATCACCGACATTCGGCCCGGCAACGGCATATCGCTTCGGGACGACCTCGGAGTCGGTCACGAACGTTCAGTTCTACTCCCGTGACAGCAACGGGGTGTGCGCTGTCGCTGGTGGCTTGTTCACGGGCTATGCGGTGCCGTTGACGCCTGTGTCAGCGCCGCCCGACCACCCAGGGCCACTCAAGATCGTGTGAGCGGCCGATCAGGCGGGGGCGGGGCCTGGCGTGCGCTGCGCGGGCACGCCCTCCAGCAGGGCGTTGACCTCACTGGCCAGGTACCTGCGGTGACCCCCAAGGGTCTTGACGCAGGACAGCTTGCCGGCCTTCGCCCAGCGGGTGACCGTCTTCGGGTCAACGCGGAAGAGCGCCGCAACCTCCGAGGGCGTCAAGAGGTCCTCGGGATGGCTCAGATTGGCGCTCATGCCTTGCTCCAATTGTCCGGTTAGCGAGTTGAGACGAGTCTCGCATCCATCCCGGAGGGGGGCAACCGCTGGGAGAGATCGGGGTGGGTAAGGTGCGTATGTCAGCGCGGACGGGGTACGCTGCACAGGTGGGCTCAGGGCCCAACGTGAATCTGTCAACTGACCTTCGGGGTGAACCCGGGCGAGGGGGTCGAGCCATATGGGGCGCGGCCGTGCAAAGGCTAAGCAGACCAAGGTTGCGCGCGAATTGAAGTACAACGCGCCACAAACGGACCTTGAAGCGCTACAGGCCGAATTGAGCGGACAGTCCAAGTCGACGCCGAGTAACGGTGGCGGCACCGATGACACGGACTACCAGTACGACAGCTACGAGGACTCCGACGAGCGTTGACCCGGGGTGTCTTCACCTTGCCGGTCACGCGATTCCGGATCACAGTCCTGCGCTGATTCCGCCTGCGCATGGGTCGCGTCTTTGGCTGTTTCGGTGTCGGCTGCCCCGAGCGCACCCATTGTGACCGGACCGTGACCGAATCTTGGCCGTTTGGATTCGAGTTCCATAAGGAAGTAGCCGATTCTAGAGAACGTGGTTACAGCAGCGAAGCAGTTGAAGAACGGCGACACCATCGACATCGAAGGTGATCACCTCGTGGTGTTCCACTTCTGTGAGGAATACGGCCAGGTCGTGGTGGATGCGGTCAGTTCCGTGTCAGCCCGTCGGTTCGAGTTGCACTACGCCCCCGACGCCCGTGTGAGCGTCCTCTAGCACTCGCTCCGGTTCCTCAGAACTGGAAGGTCATCCGCTTCGGCCCCTTGAGCGCCTTGTCGATGGTGGAGCGAAGCGCCGACTCGTTGAGTGCACCCGCATCCGAGAACAGGACCTTGCCGTCCTTCATGACGACCAGCGTCGGGATCGCGGTCACCCCGAAGGCCTGCGCCAGGCCAGGATTGGCGTCCACGTCGACCTTTCCGAACACCACATCGCCGTAGTCGGCTGAGACCCTCGTGAAGACCGGGGCGAAGGAACGGCACGGTCCGCACCATTCCGCCCAGAAATCGATGACCACGGTCTTGCCGGCGGTCGCGTCGTTGAAGTTGACATCGGTGAGTTCGGTCGTCGCCATGTCCTGTTCAACGGTAGGCGGCCGGAAGCCATTCCCGCTCTCGACGCGGCCCCCGGCGGGCGCTGCGGTGCCGTGCGCCAATACCCTGGCGTGGTGTCCAGAGGTGCGATCAGTTGCGGTTCGGCTGCCACCGCACAGGTCGGGGCCAAGGTCCTTGAGGCGGGCGGGAACGCCGTGGACGCCGCGGTCGCCGCCGCCTTCGCGTCCACCGTGACCGAGCCGGGGGTCTCGAGCCTCGGGGGCGGAGGTTTCCTGCTCGTCCGCACCCCGGACGGGACCACGCGACTCATCGACTTCTTCACATCCGTGCCCAGTGGCCCGGCGGGTGCGGTCGAGACCGTCACCGTGACATATGCCGGAGCCACGCAGGACTTCCACGTCGGCAACGCCACTGTCGCGATCCCCGGCTGCCTGGACGGATTCCTCTACGCCCACCGCAGGTGGGGAGCCATGCCGCTGACGGCGGTGGTGGGTCCGGCGATCCTCTACGCGGGTCGGGGTGTGCGGCTCGAGCCCGCTCAGGCCCACGCGATGGAACTCATCGAAGGGGTGCTCCTGCTCACGCCTGAGATCCGGACGAGGATGGCGCCGCGCGGGCCGTCTGCTCGGCGCCGGCGAGGTCTTCGCGGATCCGGAACTCGCCGCATTCCTGCAGCGCGTGGCGGACGGTCGGGTGGCTGGTGTCGCCGATCTGGTCGACGAGTTCGACGAACTCATGCCCGACGGCCCGGTGACCGCCGAGGATCTGCTGTCGTACGAGGTCGTGGACCGGGATCCGTTGGTGGCGCAGATCCGATCGGGCTCCATCACCACCAATCCCATGCCGTCACTCGGCGGCTCGATCGTGGCACACGTACTCGGGGATCTCGCCGAAATGGCCCATCCATCACCGGCCGAGATCGCACAGGCGTTGGCCGAGACGACCGCGTGGTTGAAGTCGCAGGTCAGTGGTGCGATCTCGAGTGCGGGTACCACCCACATCAGCGTCGTGGACGCCGACGGGATGTGCGCTGCCCTGACCCTGTCCAACGGGGTCGGGGGCGGTGTGATGCTGCCCGGCACCGGAATCCACCTCAACAACATGATGGGCGAGGACGACCTGCACCCCGGTGGTGCCGCGTCGGCGACCCCCGGCGAACGGATCCGGTCGATGATGGCCCCGAGCATCGTGGACCACTCCGGGGGCACGCTGGTGCTCGGTACTGGTGGCAGTGAGCGCATCCGCAGCGCACTCACCCGGGTCATCACACTTCTGCTGGGCGGTGACGCCGACCTCCACGGTGCCGTCGAGGCACCCCGGGTGCATGTCGACAACCGGGGACTGATCCAGGTCGAACCGGGCATGAGCGGACTCCGAGCTCGTGGATCTGGCGAGCCTGGGCGACGTCAGCCTGTGGCCGGCGCGGCACTTCTACTTCGGTGGGGTGAACGCGGTCCAGATCACCTCTGATGACGAACTGCAGGCATGTGCCGATCAGCGGCGCGGCGGTGAGGCGACCGTTCTCTAGCCCTCGGGTGGGCGGATCGCGGGGTTTGGTTCACGCGTGTGCAGGATCCCTTTCACATGTGAAAGGAAACCTGCACGGGCTCGGGCGGGTGCGGGCTCGGGCGGGTGCGGGCCCAGCGGGGTAGCGGCGACCCATCAGGCGCCCGGACATGCGAAAGGCGGGCCGTCATCACGACGACCCGCCTTTCACTTGGTTGGATCAGGCACAACCCCAGGGGCCCCACCCGGAGCGCTGCCACAGCTTGTAGGCCATGTGGTCCTGGGCGAACTTCGGTGCCTGGTGGGCGTAGGCGGTGTAGCGTCCGCCACCGATACCGCGCCAGGTGCCGGCCGCGAACTGGTAGGCGCCGTAGTAGCCGTTTCCGGTGTTGATGCCGTAGTTGCCGCCCGACTCGCACTGGCGGACCCTGCGCGGCTTCCAGCCGTTGGCCCAGGCCTTGGCCTTGGCGACCTCACGCAGCTGCTTCTTGCCGAGGTTGTACTTCTTCACGTACTTGAACTGGATCGGGTAGGAGGCCCGCTTGCTCCGCGAGGCCTTGCCCTTGTTCCGGTCGTTCTTCTTCTTGGCCATGGCCACGCTGTCGGCGCTGGTCGGGGCGGCTACCGCGGGAACAGCCGCGGTGGTGGCGCCGAGACCGGCGATCGCGAAGGCGGCGACGGGCATTACGAGTGCTTTACGCAAGACAATTTCCTTGGTCGGACGTCCCCTCGCGCGGCCTTCACTGCACCGCGGTCCGTGGGGCGGTCAACGCAGGTTTCCCACCTGCGCCAGCATCGAGGTGCATCCCCGACGCGACTTCTTGACCATGGCATACCCGTTATGGGCCCATCAGTAACTGTGATCAAGCCCACTCCGATACCCCCCACAGGTGTGACGAGGGTCACGTCCGGTCCGTGAGTTGTCCACAGGGCGGCGGATCTCGGAGGCTCGCTGGGCACCGAAACCCTATTGGCGGGGTGTCTTAGGCAGGCCTTAGTGTCGGCCTATGACGAACGCGATCGAGGCGCAGGGCCTCGTCAAGATCTACCCGGCGCGACGCGGGTCGTCCGAGGTCAGAGCCCTCGACGGAGTTGACCTCGCAGTTCCCGAGGGCACGATCCTGGGTCTGCTCGGCCCCAACGGCGCCGGCAAGACCACCACCGTGCGGATCCTGACGACGTTGCTGCGTCCGGACGGCGGGACTGCCAAAGTCGCCGGGTTCGACGTCGTCAAGCAGGCGCAGGACGTACGCCGTGCGATCGGGCTGTCCGGACAGTACGCCGCGGTCGACGAGAACCTCACGGGCTGGGAGAACCTCTACATGTTCGGCCGCCTCTACGAGATGCCGAAGGCGGAGGCGAAGAAGCGCGCCGACGAACTGCTCGACCAGTTCAACCTCGCCGACGCCGGCGGTCGGACCGTCAAGACCTACTCGGGCGGCATGCGCCGCAGGCTCGACCTCGCCGGCGCGTTGAGTGGGCGGCCCAACCTCTTGTTCCTCGACGAACCCACCACCGGCCTGGATCCGCGAAGCCGCCTCGGCATGTGGGACGTGATCCGGGAGCTGGTGCGCGAGGGCACGACGCTGCTGCTCACCACCCAGTACCTCGAGGAGGCCGACGAACTCGCTGACACGATCGCGGTCGTGGATACCGGCAAGATCATCGCTCAGGGCACCGCCGACGAGTTGAAGGCACAGGTGGGAGGAGAGCGCATCGAAGTGGTGGTCAGTGACAGGAATGCCGTCACGCAGGCGCGGGTCCTGCTGCAGGGGGTCCTCGGTCACGAGGACGTCGACGTGGATGAGCACACCCGCCGGCTGACGGGGCCATCGAGCGGGGGCGCGCAGCAACTCGTCGAGGTGGTGCGGGTCCTGGGGGAGGACGACATCGCGATCGACGACGTCGCGCTGCGGCGACCGACGCTGGACGACGTGTTCCTGACGCTCACGGGCCACCATACCGACGACGTCGACACCGAGGGGACCGTCGCATGAGCGCCCTACAGGCAGGTCCCCTTTCCGACGCCCTGGTCATCACCTGGCGCAATCTCAAGCGCATCCCCCGCATCCCCGAACTCGCGATCTTCGCGATCCTGCAGTCGATCATGTTCGTGCTGCTGTTCGCGTTCGTGTTCGGCGGGCGCGATCCCGCTTCCCGACGGCGGGGACTACAAAGAGTTCCTGATGCCGGGCATCTTCGCGCAGACGATCGCGTTCGCGTCGGCAACGACCGCGATCGGCATGGCCGAGGACATGAGCAAGGGCCTGATCGACCGCTTCCGTTCCTTGCCCATGGCCCGGTCGGCGGTGCTCGCTGGACGGACGGTGGCCGACACGATCTACCAGGCGGGCATCCTCGTGGTGCTCATGCTGGCGGGGCTGGTTGTGGGCTGGAAGGTGAACAACGGGCTGGCCCAGTTCATCCTCGCGGTCATCCTGCTGCTGGCGTTCGCGCACGTCATGGCGTGGATCGGGATCTGGATCGGCTTGTCGGTGCCCAACACCGAGACGGCCCAGCAGTTGACGTTCGTGACGATCTTCCCGCTCACGTTCGTCTCCAACGTGTTCGTGCCGCCGTCCTCGCTGCCGGCGGTCCTGCAGCCGATCGCCGAATGGAACCCGGTGAGCACGCTGACCGCCGCGACCCGGGAACTGTTCGGCAATCCGAATCCCTACGTGGGCGATGGCTTTCCCAGCCAGTACCCCATCCTGGTGACGATCGGGTGGATGGTATTGCTGCTGGTCATCTTCGCCCCGATGGCGATCCGCAAGTACCGGGACGCCAGCAAATAGCCGGCGGCGTCAGCGACTGATCGCTGGGGCGGCCGGCCTGTCCGCCAGCCACTGCAGAAGGTCGTCGAGAGCCAGTGGGTGGGCGTACAGGAAACCCTGTGCGGCATCGCAGCCCATGGCCCGCAGCGCATCGGCCTGCCTGATCGTCTCGACGCCTTCGCCGATCGTGTCGAGCCCGATGTCGTGACCGATCTGGATCATGGCCCGCACCAGGCTCAGGGTCTTGGTGTCGTCGAGCATCGACTCCACGAAACTGCGATCGATCTTCATGATGTCGCAGGGTAGCGAGAGGATCTGCGAGAGCGACGAGTAGCCGGTCCCGAAATCGTCGATCGCGACCGGGGCTCCCGCCCTGCGGATCTGCTGGAGGGCCGAGAGTGGCCGCCTCGGGGTCCTGCATGAGCGTCGACTCCGTCACCTCGATGATGAGTCGCTCGGAGCGGTGATCCTGCTGGAACTCCCGCACCAGGTCGTCGGTGAGTTCCTCTTGACAGACGTTGACACTGATCCGCACGTCCCTGCCCACACCCTCGACGATCCTCGGCCAGTCCGCCAGTACCAACTCACGTATCCGCCGGTCGATCTCCACCACCGATCCGCTGTAGTGCGCGGCATCCATGAAGGCGTACGGGGCCAGCAACTGCCCGTCAGAGTCACGGATGCGGGCCAGTGCCTCCAACGAGCGGATGGACCCGTCCGCCAGCGACACGATCGGGTGGTATCGCACGACGACGCCGTCATGTTTCAAGGCGTCCTGGATCTGCAACTCTGCGGTGAGGCGTCGCACGAGGTCCGAGTTCATGCCCTGCCGGAAGGCCACCGTGTGCGCCTGATGGCTGATTCGTGCCCGCCGTAGCGCTACGTCGGCTTGGTCCACGACCTGCTCGGCCGATGTCTCCTGTGGATTGTCGACCACCGTGTAGCCGCTCCTGAAGCGCAGGTCGACCTCGTTGTCGTCGGCGAGAATGAGCCCGCGCAGATTCTGAGCCAGCCAGGCCAGGCGCACCTGCGCGGATCTGTCGGGAGTCGCGGAAACGATCAGAAGCCCGAAGGAGTCGCCACCGATCCGGCCGATTGCTCGTGCCGGTTCCGGCATTTTGTGCAGTGCGTCGGCGACGGCTCGCAGGATCTGATCGCCCTGTGCTCGGCCCAGCCGGTCGTTCCACACGCCGAAGTCTGAGATGTCCAGGACTGCGAACGTGACGTGGCATCCGGTGGACTCACAATCCTCCAGCGCACGCGAGATCTCGTCGAGCATGGCTCTCGGGCTGAGCAGGCCCGTCAGCGCATCGACCCGCCCCGTGCTGGCGAGGCGCTCGGCCAGCATGTGCGCGTCGGTGACGTCGGTGCCGCTGACGACGAAACCCTCGAATCCGATCTCGAGGACCGGGCGGATCGTGACCTCGACCTGCCGGGTGTCCCCGTCGATACCCCGCATCACCACCGGGTGCGGCCCCGCCTCCAGGGCGCGGGCGGCAACCCGATTCAGCAACGACCTGAGCGCGCCAGGTTCAGGCCGAACGATCACATCGCTGATGTGATCGGCGGACGCAAGCGATCGGCGACTGCTCGGCGCGCTGTACACGACTCGTCCACCCCGATCGATCACCATCACGTAGTCGCTGTTGTCCCGCAACAGCGCGTTCACCCATCCCAACTCGGCGGACGATGTGAGTTGGCGGGCGAGCTCCGATTGCTTGCGAGCCCTGTGGTCGACGACCCAGATGGCCCGCAACATCCCCAGTGAGATCACAACCAATGCCCAGAGGGTGGGGGCGACCGACAGTGCCAAAGATTGCGGGTCGGATTCCCGCCATGCCCGGATGAAGGTCAGACCTGCGGCGACTACGAGGCCGAAGGGGACCGCCACCGAGACGGCGACCCTCACGAGGTACTGCCGAGAGGTTTCGATCTCCGCCGCCGGACGATGCAGCATCACCATGGCCAGGGCCAGGCCGAGCCAGTAGCCGACGATCGAGTAGGTGATCCCCGTCTGGCGGTCCAGCCCGATCTCTCCGCCGATGTCGGAGAAAAGGCAGACAATGGCTGCCCCGAGCAGCAGCAACAACTGGATCAGAGGAAGGGAGCTGGTCGCCCTACTCGCTGTGATGACGACAACGATCGTCGCGGTGACGGCGAACAGCAGCCACTGATCGATGTGTTGGGTCGTGTGCTGTGGTCCGAGGTCCACCTCGGCCCATCGGGGAATCAGGGCCCGGGTCCACACGAACCACAGGGCCGCGACCGCGACCGCACTCTCAATGAGGGAGTCGGCCAGTTCCCAGCCCCGAAGCCCGTACGGCCAAGCCAGCGCGATCAGTCCGATCACTAGGAGGGGAAAGGCCAGCAGGAGCGGGATCGTTTCGATGCGCGGGTCGAAGGAACCCGCCACGTTCCGGGTCGCGATGTAGCCGATCGCTTGTCCCACGAGCCAGATGCTGGCGGCGATGCCGGCGAATTGGAACCAGCGGCGCCGGCCCAGCTCCCGGCTCGCCCGCTCGAAGGCTGCCAGCAGGATCGCGAAGGCGGCGAAGAGTGCGAATCCGGCAGCAGCCCAGTTGCTGATCGGTGAGGGACTGAGCTTTTCCGGCGGTGAGGTCAAGACGCCGATGATCGCCAGCGCGAGGGACACCGCCATGAGGGTCCAGTGCAGTGCGACGGCTCCCCTCGTGGCGCGTGGAGCCGCTGCTCCGTCGACGGAAGCGCTCACTCGTTCACGGTAACGACGCAGTGTGTATCGAATCCTGCTGAGCCGTCCCGTACGTCGGCGCCGCGACTACTGTCTGCGACGGATCCGGCGACGACTCGCCGCCGATCAGCCGATCGCCGACGATCCGGACTGGCCGAGTTTCGCGTTGAGGTATTCGACCAATCGACTCGACGCCTCGTCGTCGGCCGGGATCTCGTCGAGCCGGATGTTGACGCTGTCCTGTCCCCAGGCGTTGATCGTGGCCCGCAGTTGCTTGAGGGCTTTCTCCCCCGTGCGTGCGATCAACCGCCTCTCCGCCCAGTCCTGTTCCCGGCGACGCAATGCGGACTCGATCAGTGCGCGCTGATCCTCAGTGGCAGGAAGGTCGTACGTCTTCTCGAGCGCCTCACGCAGGTCGATGCGGTAATCGTGACCCAGCATCTTGAACTCTCCCGGTTTGGAGTCCATGCCGTTGACCAGGTCCACGAGTGCGATCACGAAACTGATGACCGGACGGAACAGTGTCTCCCGGGGCACCTTCGGCGGACGGGTTTCAGGTGCGCCGAACCACCACGGTCGTTCAACGACCATCTCGTAGGAGAACTTGTTGATCGGGTCGTCGTGGTGGTTGATCATGACGTGTCGGCCCCGGCCGGAGGACAACTCGCCGGCCTCGGACACGTTGACCAGTCGGCCACCGGCACCCATGTCGTCGCTGTGGTGCAGCCAGTCCTTCCACAGGGCACTGCGGAAGGGCACTCCCAGGTACAGCCCCGACTCCAGGCCCACAGCGTCGAACCCGGGAACGCCCAGCGGGCCGGCGACATCCGCGGCCACCTGCGCTCCGAGGCTCTCCCCGTACTGCACGATGCGGGGACGCCTCGCCGGGTCCGACTCATCGATTCGCCGGCGCACCGCCTCGATGACGGCCCTCTGGAGGTCCACGCCCTCGTCGGTCTTGTTCAACGCCAGTGCGCTGGGCACGTAGGCGTACTGCGGGACCACCACGGCACAGTCGCCGTGGGTCAGGTACTCAAGGGCCTCGGCCATCACGTAGTTCACATAGCCGACCCCGGTGGGCGACGCGATGCAGATCACGCTGCGATCGATCCCACCTGTCGCGATCAACTCCCGGACGGCCAACTCGGCGCGGTGTTCGATCGAGCCCTCGCGCGGGATCACGATCCGCACGGGATCGACGAGCGCCTTACCCATCACGTCGGCGATCTCCGCCGTGCTCAGGCACATGAGTACGAACCTGCGGCCCTCCTTGCCGATCTCCTCGAACCCGATCTCGCTGCTGGGCCCGCATGACACGAACGGAGAGGTGGGCGGGGTCTCGTAGACGGGTTCCAGGGCCTGGGCCTTCTTCTCGGTCAGCATCCGCATGCGGCGCAGTCCGAAGACTCCCGCGCCCGCGATACCGGTGAAGGTGACACCGTGGCCGACGAAGTCCCCGAACTCGCCGACGTCCGCGCCGGCCATGGCATTGACCCCTCGGGCGATCTGCCGTGCGGCGAACTGCTCGGTGGTGGCGAACGTGGCCAGGGCCACCGTGGACCCGACCACCGTGGCCGAAGCCACCGCCGCAGTTCGTGCCCGAACCTTCAGCGGAGTCCCGTCCTGCGCCTTCTTGACGGCGCCGTGATTGTCACCATCGCGACGGTAGCCACGGGCCCGGCGCAGTCGTCGCAGATACGTAGCGCCGGCCATCGCCGTGCCCATGGTCAGATCCAGGGCGAGAGTGGTACCCGGACTGCGCCGCAGGTGGAACAGTTGGTGGGCGATCAGGTCGCTCGCGGTCACGAGGCCCCCTGCGAGGCCGACGACCGACAACAGTTTGGCCTCGGACCAGACGATCCCGCCCGCCAGCCCTTCCTGGCTGGCATCCCGAAGGGCGAGTTCGGCGGCCTTGCCTCCCACCGAGGTGACTGTGGCCGCGACCACACGTGCCCGGGGGCCGGGCCGTGATCCCGGCAGACCCGCCGCGGCGCTCGAGACGGTCGCCCAGGTCGCCGCTCCGAGTGCGTAGTAGGCCGTGGCGCTCACGCCGGTGACCGCCGCCTGCTGCACGGGGGTTCGCGGCAGCAACCCTCGTGAGTAGCTGGCGGAGGCGGCCCAGGCGGCGGTGATGATGCCGGCGCGCACGGCTTGATCGGTGGTGAAGTGGCGGAGCACCGCTCCGACCAGACCGTTCGCGAGACGCATGACGCCCATTGTGTCGGGTCGGGGCGGGGATCGCCGGATTGATGCCGAGCGTGTGCCCATAGGGTGAGCCGCATGACGCAGGCCCCGCATCATGAACGCTCCGGCGCGGATCTGGCAGAGCGTTCGAACAAGATCCGGGCGGCTGTGCTCGGAGCCAACGACGGGATCGTCTCGACGGCCGGCCTGGTGCTCGGAGTCGCGGGGGCTACGGCGAGCACCTCGGCGATCCTCACCGCGGGCCTGGCTGGGATGGCAGCGGGTGCCCTCTCAATGGCCACGGGGGAGTACGTGTCGGTCAGTTCCCAGCGTGACACCGAGGCGGCCGCCGTCGCGGAGGAGAAACTGGAGCTCACCGCCGATCCCGATGGGGAACTGGCCGAACTCGCGGGGCTTTTCCGCGCACGCGGATTGACCGAGGACGTGGCCCACGAGGTCGCGGTGGAACTCACCCAGCGGGACGCGCTTGCCGCGCACACCCGCGAGGAGTTCGGGATCGAGCCGGGGCAGTACCTGAACCCTTGGGCGGCAGCCTTGTCGTCCCTTCTCGCGTTCACTGCCGGGGCGCTGCTGCCGTTGCTCGCGATGGCCCTACTGCCCGAGTCCGGGCGGGCCGTGATCACCTTCATCGCGATGCTCCTGGCCCTGGTCGTGACGGGCTACGTCAGCGCCCGGCTCGGAGGGGCGCTGGTGGCCCGCGCCGTCGCCCGCAATGTGGTGGGGGGTGCGCTCGCGATGGCCGTGACCTACGCGATCGGGCGCCTCATCGGCGGCGGACTCGGCTGAGCGGGCTCGTCTCGCGCGACAATGGTGTCGTGATCCGATCGCTCGGCGCTGTGCTGCTCGCAGTGGCGGCGTCCGGTTGTGCGGCCGAGGCCGAACCGGTACCCGCCACGCCGGTGCGACTGCCGTGCCCGAGGCCTCCGCCCCGCCGTCCAGCACACCGACGCCGTCCCGCCCTCCGAAGGCAGACGCGCAGATCGCTTCGATTCCCGACCGACAGTGGCAGGCGATGCGCGAGGCGGGCGTCGTTCGGCCCGGATGTCCGGCCGGCCGCGCCGACCTGCGGCGGGTGGAGGTGAACTTCCACAACTGGAAGGGTCAGGTCGAGCGGGGTGTCCTCGTGGTCAACCGGGACGTGGCCGAGGACGTGGCCGCGATCTTCACAGACATCTTCGAGGCAGACTTCCCGATCCGCTCCATGCGGCCGATCGAGGAGTTCGGCGGCGACGACAACGCGAGTATGGCCGCGGACAACACATCGGCCTACAACTGTCGTAGCGCCGCTCAGGCGAACTCGAACGCCGCGGACTCCCCACACGCGAACGGCCGCGCCGTCGATATCAACCCGAGGGAGAACCCGTGGCTGGATCCTCGCTGTGACTGCTTCATGCCGACGGCCGAACATGCGGCCCGCACGCGCGGGAAGGGGAAGATCCTGCCACGGGGCCCGGTGTGGAGGGCCTTCACTGAGCGTGACTGGATCTGGCAGGACATTCCGACCCCCGACTACCAGCACTTCGACACAGGGTATCCGTCACGCCCCTGGTAGGGACCTTTCGGTGGATGGGGGCTCAGCCGATCTGTTGAACCGATGATCAAAAAGTCCTTGTTTAGGCAAGGCTAGCCAGAGTAGAGTCGCGCTCACGTGCCTGGGACACAACGCCTCAGACCGGACTCATAGATCGGTGCCTGACATGCGCAGTGTCCCTCGAATCCGTTTCGGCGTCATGGTGCTGGCCGTCGGCGTCCTCGGACTGGCCGGTGCCGGCTCGGCGTCGGCGGTGGATGATCACGGTGATCAACTACTTCCCAACAAGGACGTTCGCACAGGAGCAGAAGGTCGCTCCCGTCGCGCCCCGGCAGGCGGATCGGCTCGAAAGCCGGCTCGGCGATGAGGGTTTCGTCGAGGCCTCACCACAAACCGGTGCGGTCGCGTTCGCGGGGCGCACCGACGGTTTCCTGACGGGCGCCTCGGACGCCGAACCAGCCGACATCGTGCTCGGCTACGTGAGCGCCAACCGTGGCGCGTTCGGGCTCAGCGGTGCCGATCTGGCCGGGCTGGAGCTCGACAAGTCGTACACCTCCATCGACGGGGTGACCCACGTGACGTTCGCCCAG
The DNA here is from genome assembly GCA_963769435.1 of uncultured Actinomycetota bacterium. GTDB lineage: Bacteria > Actinomycetota > Actinomycetes > S36-B12 > UBA10799 > JADKAV01. The sequence continues at coordinate 1,330,143 of CAVYLN010000002.1, read as the reverse complement.
AAGTACCAGGGCATCGAGTCCTTCGACAGCTACCTGCGCGGCAACGTCACGAAGGACGGCCGCCTGATCAACATCAGTGGCGCTCCGGTCAGTGACCTGTCCGTGCCCTCCACCGCCGCGAGTCTCACCGCCGACGAGGCGCTGCTCGTGGCGCGCGACAACGTGGGCGGGGATTCCACGGTCCCGCCGGTGAAGAAGCGCTCCCAGGGCCCGGAGCAGAAGACCACGTACGAGACCTATGCCGAGTCGGCCAACCTGACCGTCTTCGCGCAGGCCGGAGCTGACCGTCTGGGCTGGGAGGTGCAGGTACTCGACTCCGACGACATCCTCTACCGCGTGGTCGTGGACGCGACGTCGGGCAAGGTGCTCGCCCGGCAGTCCCTGACGGCCTTCGACACCAACGACGCGCAGGTGTGGCCACTGCACCCGTCGCAGACCCAGGCGCCGATCGCGGTGAACTTCGGCACGGATCCGACCTGGCTCGACCGCTCTGCGGCCAATGGCAACCAGTTGATCGGCAACAACACCCACACCTACGTCGACAACAACGGCTCCAACGGTTACCAAGCCGGTGAAGAGGTGCTGCGCAACGGTGGCCCCGCTGGGAATTGGACCTACCCGATGACGTGGTACTCGCAGGCGCCGGAGTGCCCCGCGTTCGGCTGCACCTGGGACAGTGCGAACCCCGCGTCCAAGGCCGTCAACCGCAACCCGGGGGCGGTCGGCCTGTTCTACCTGACCAACCACTTCCACGACAAGATCCTGCAGGCCCCGATCGGTTTCGACGAGGCCTCCGGAAACTTCGAGCAGGTCAACTCCAGCGGCCAGGGCGTCGGCGGGGACGCGGTCCTCGCCGAGGCGCAGGACTCCAGTGGCCTGAACAACGCCAACTTCGCCACACCCGCCGACGGCGGGCCCGGCCGGATGCAGATGTACCTGTGGTCCGGCAGCGGTCCGGTTGCCAGCGGCCCGCAGTACGACGTGGACGGCAGTGCGTCGGCGGACGTCGTCTATCACGAGTACACCCACGGGCTGTCGAACCGCCTGGTCGGCAACGGCGGCGGGTTGACGGCTATTCAGTCCCGCTCGATGGGTGAGGGCTGGTCGGACTTCTACGCGCTGGACCTGCTGGTGCACGAGGGTGACCGGACGGATCCGGCCGGTCCCGGTGACGTCTGGCTCGGCGAGTACGCGACCGGCATTCCCGGGATCTTCGGGGGCATCTCCCGGATCCGGCATCAGGCCATCGACTGCACGGTCGGGGCGCCTGCCGACAAGTGCCCGGACTCCGGTACCGCCGGTTCTGGCGGCTACACGTTCGGTGATCTGGGGAAGGTGGGGACCAATCCCACCAGCGTCCACGACAATGGCGAGATCTGGCAGCAGACCATGTGGGACCTGCGCTCAGCGCTCGGTCGCAATGACGCCTTGAAGATCGTGACCGGCGGGATGCGGCTGTCGCCCAATGCGCCCAGCATGCTGGACATGCGCGACGCGATCATCCAGTCGGCGTCGGTGAACAATGTCAATGTCAGCACCGTCTGGTCGGTGTTCGCCGCCCGCGGGATGGGTTTCCTGGCGTCGACCCCGGGTGCCGACGCGACCACCGCGACCGAGGACTTCAGCCTGCCAACGTCGCTGACGCACGTGGCGACCGTGGTCAACGACAACGCACCCCGAGGTGATGGCGACGGGATCGCCGAACCCGGCGAGACCCTTGCGGTCACAACCACGCTGAAGAACCAGCTGGGAACGCCGATCTCGGGAGTCACGGGGACTGTCGCTGCCGACAACGGGGCGCAGGTCACCCGACAGAACAGCACATGGCCGACGATCGCCGGTGGTCAGCAGGGGGACAACGACCCCGCCTTCGCGGTGACGCTGCCTGAGAACCAGGCCTGCGGGGCAAACATCGCCGTCACAGTGTCCGTCACTGGGCCGGACGGCCCCGTCACTGTGCCGGTGAAGACCGTGCAGGTCGGCGGTCCTGCCTTCACGAGTTCCACCGACGTGCCGAAGGCGATCCCGGACAACAACCCGGCCGGCGTCACCTCGACGTTCACGTTCCCGGACAACGGGACCGTCACCGACCTCGACGTGAAGATCGGCGACTTGACCCACACCTGGGTGGGCGATCTGAAGATCACCCTGACCCACGATGCGACGACCGTGGTCCTGATGGACCGACCCGGTTCAGGGACCTTCGGTGCGAGCGGTGACAACTTCGTCGACCTGATCCTCGATGACGAGGCCGGATCCCCGATCGAGGGAATTCCGGCCGCGAACCCGCCGGGTGGCTACACCGGCAGCTTCACGCCGGACCAGCCTTTGTCCGCCTTCGACGGGCAGTCGCTGAGCGGGACGTGGACCTTGACCGTCAGCGACCTCGTCGGCCGGGGATACCGGAACCCTGAACGCCTGGGGCATGAGCCCGGCGCCGCAGTGTGACGTGTTCGGGCTGCCTTCGTCGACCACTGAGGGTGCGTCTGCGGTCACCACCGATGCGGCCACGATCGCCGGCACCCACAAGTCAGGCGGCAACGCCACCGACTACCGGTTCGAGTTCGGCACCACCGCCTCCTACGGCGACAAGACCCCGGTGACCGACGGCGGATCCGGGGCTGGGGCGGTCCCCGTCTCGGCGGCACTGACGGGCCTGAGCCCCAGCACCGAGTACCACTACCGGCTGATCGCTCTTCGCGACGGTGTGGTTCTCAGCAAGGGCGCGGACCGCACGTTCACCACAGCGTCGCCGCCCCCGCCGATCCAGCCTGAGGTGAAGCCCGCCAACGACACGACGCCACCGAAGGTCAAGATCAAGAAGGCGCCCAAGAAGAAGATCAAGACCACGAAGGCGAAGATCAAGGTGAAGGTCAAGTTCACCTCCGAGGCCGGTGCCACCTTCAAGTGCAAGATCGACAAGAAGAAGTACAAGAAGTGCGCGTCCCCGGCGAAGTTCAAGGCGGCGTCGAAGGCGGGCAAGGGCAAGAAGCACACGATCTACGTGGTGGCCACCGACCCGGCCGGCAACTCCTCGAAGCCCGCGAAGGCCAAGTTCAAGGTCATTCGGAAGTAGGCTCGCCGCCCTCGTACCTCCGCGATGGACGCGGAGGTACGAGGGCGGGTCCCCAGGTGTCTGGCGGGAGCGGCGTCAGGGGGTGAGGACCAACTTGCCCCGGACGTGTCCTTCCTCGAGCCGGCGGTAGGCATCTGCCGCCTGTTCGAAGGGCAGGGCGTCGGCGATGTCGACCCGGACGTCGCCGGTGTCGATGAGCTGTGCCAGGTCGGCGAGATCGTCGCGTGACGGGCGGACGAACACGTAGACCCCGCCACGGGCCAGCGCGCCTTGAGCATCGGTGATCGAGCCGACACGGCCCGCCGGCGTCAGTAGTCGGTCGGAATCGTCGAGGACCCCACCGATCAGGTCGACCACGACGTCCACCCCCTCAGGGGCCAGTGCCCCGACGGCTTCGTCGAGACCATCGCCGTAGGCAACGGGTTCCACCCCCAGAGTCCGAAGGTGTTCGTGATTGCGCGGTGACGCGGTCCCGATGACGCGGGCCCCTGCCAGACGTGCCAACTGACAGGCGAACTGGCCCACCCCACCGGACGCGTTGTGGACGAGCACTGTCTCGCCGAGCCGGAGGTGCAGTCGGCGGATGAGCTGCAGCGCGGTGAGTCCGGTGAGCGGGACCCCCGCCGCAGTCACCGGATCGATCGTCTCCGGGGCTTTGGCCACCGTGCGGATCGGGAGGACCACCTCCTCGGCGATCGTTCCGTGTCCGATCACGTCCAGCCGGGCGTACGCGAAGACGGTGTCGCCCACAGTCACCTCGGCGACCGAAGGGCCCACCGCGGTGACCTCTCCGGCGACGTCCCAGCCGGGCACGATCGGGAAGTGGTGCTCGAACGCCCCGGCCAGATATCCCCGCATCACCTTGTAGTCCACAGGATTGATGCCGGCACCGGCCACCGTGATCTGCACCGTGTCGGGGCCCATGGGCAGTGGTTGCACCTCTGCGATGCGCAGGACTTCAGGTCCGCCGAACTCTTCGTAGTACACCGACGCGGGTCATAGGTCGAGACCAACACCCGCAGTGCGTGTTGTCAATTCCCCGCGGCCAGCAACGTGTGCGTCCAGACATCGGCGAGCAGGTCTTCGTAGCGTGCGGGTGTCCAGCCGCGCTCGTGCAGGAGCTGCCAGTACTCAGCGGAGTTCATGGACCAGATGAGGTCGGCCACCTCGGCGTCCGCGAGGTCGGCGCGCAGGTCGCCGGTCGCCCGTAGGTCGGCGGCGAACTCCCGCATGTTGCGCGCTCTTCGTTCGACGAGTCCGCGCCACGCCTTGGCGCACTGCGGGGTCGGTGGCGCCGGCGATCCGCAGTGCCTCCTGCAGTGGGGCGATCCTCGGCACCAGGTCCGCGACGGCGGTCGCGTAGATCGCGAGCTTCTCGTGCCCGGACGTGCGTGCCCGGATCGCCTGGACGTAGTCACGCTGCTGGGCCGACGCGCCGCCCAGGACAGCGTCGATCACCGCCAGGACTAGGTCGGGCTTGCGACCCACCGACGTGTACACCGTGTCGACCGCGACTCCGGCCCGGCGGGCGACCTCGGCCACGGTCGTGGCGGCATACCCCTTCTCGGCGAACAGGACGCCGGCAGCGTCGATCACGGCTGCCCGTGTCGCGGCGGCCTGGGCCTGCCGGCGGGCGGATCGGTACGCCCTGGTCTTGACTGCTTCAGTCACGAGGTCTACGGTACCAGTATTCGTCCGAAGGTAGTTCGGATGAAATTGCCGAAGGGGCAAGCCATGGACGATCAGCAGACATCCCGTCAGACACAGCCGATTCACCGGGCCGCGGGTACCGCCCCGGTGACCTGGGCCATGGGTTCGCTGTTCGAACAGATCCTCAGTGGGCAGGAGTCCGGGGGGCCCTTGGGGGTCGCCCTGGTGACGCAACCGGTGGGGATCGCCACACCGCTGCACCGCCACACCAAGGAGTCCGAGGCCTTCTACCTCCTTGAGGGATCCATGACCTACCGGGCCGGCGACGACATGTTCGAACTCGGTGCGGGGGACTTCATGTGGCTGCCACTCGGGGTGCCGCACGCCTTCCGCGTGACGGGCAAGACCCCGGCGCGGATGCTGGCGTTCACCACTCCCGGAGGACTGCTGGGGCTCTACGACGAGGTGGGGGTCCCAGCCACCGAACGGCGACTGCCCAACGGGGACGGCCGGCCGTTGCCCGAGGAGATCGCCCGGTGGGGTGAGATCGGACCTCGCTACGGCCTTGAGGTGGTTGGCCCTCCGATCCCGGTGGCGGGTTGACATGCGCCATCGGTGAGCCGCCATGACCGCGACTCACCGATGGCAGCAGGATCCGTCAGGCGGAGTCGGATGACTGACCGGCGTCCGCGTCCTTGTCGTAGCCGCCGCGTCCGAGCATCTCGTTCACCTCGGTGACGTTGAAGTCCTTGTCCATCTTGACCTCGACCTCGGTGCCATCGGCCCTTTGGACGTGCGCCTCGTAGGTTCCGCCGGCGTCGGTCTCGACCCGCAGGACTGTGCCGTCGGGGAACTCGGCCTGTGCGGCCGCAGTCGCCTTCTCGGCATCGGTGCCCGTCAGCGGCGTCTCGTTCATGCCGGGACCGCCATGCCCCCCGCGTCCCCCGCGCCCCTGCATCTCCTGGACTCCGGTCACGTTGAAGTCGGCGTCGACGGCGACGATCACCTCGGTGCCATCGGCCTTCTGGACGTGGGCCTCGTAGACGCCTTCTGAGTCGGTCTCCACCCGGATGATCGTTCCGTCCGGCACCTCCGCCAGCGCGGCGGCGGTGACCTGTTCTGCCTGCGTGCCGGTGAGTGCGGTCTCGCCGTTGCCCGGACCGTGCGGGGCCGATTGGCTGGTGCTGGCCGGTGCCGGCGTCGATTGATCGTCGGCGGCGGCGAATGTCACTGCTCCCAGAGTCAGGGCCGCTGCTCCTGCTGCGGCCCCGATGATGCTCATGGTCTTCCTGTTCACGTGTTCTCCCTTGTTGGTGGAACTCGACTGTGCGGTGTGGAGATGGAAGATCATCTGGAGTTCGGTAAGGGCTCGGTGAGAAGTCCGGCGTCCGCCGACCACGAACAGGCAGCCATAATGCGGGGGTGCCTCAGTCGCGTCGCCGTCGCCTCCTGATGGTCGTGGCGGCGGTGGCGGTGGGGGTACTGGTCGCGCTGCAGTCGCGGATCAACGCCGATCTCGCCGACGCGGTCGGCGGTGGGTTGTACGCGGCCGCGATCAGCTTCGGGACCGGCTTCATCCTCGTCTGGACCATCGTGGCGTCGAGGTCGGACCTGCGAGCCTCCGTCGGCCGCATCCCCTCCCTCATCCGCGACGGCCGCCTTCGCTGGTGGCAGATCCTGGGCGGTCTGGGCGGCGCCTGGCTGGTCACCACCCAGGGCCTCGTGGTGCCCGTGGTCGGCGTCACGGTCTTCACCATCGCGGTGGTCGCCGGGCAGGTGAGCGGCTCCCTGGTCGTGGACCGCGCAGGCCTCAGTCCCGCCGGTCACCTGCCGCTGTCCGCGCGCCGGGTCGTGGCCGCCGCCCTGGCGCTGCTGGCCGTGATCGCGGCGGGCCTCGACTCCAGCGGTGGGGCGGTCACCTGGGTGGTGATCTTCGCGGTGTCAGCGGGACTCGGGGTCTCGGTCCAACAGGCCATCAACGGCCGGGTCGCCATGGCCACCGGCCAGCCGCTGGCGGCGACCGGCATGAACTTTCTCGTGGGCTTCAGCGCCCTGTTCGTGCTCTCTGCCGCGGGCCTGGCCCTGTGGGGTGATTTCGGGTCCTGGCCGCCCCAGTGGTGGCTCTATCTCGGCGGTCCGATCGGCGTGACGTTCATCGCGCTGGCGGCCTGGGCCGTGCGCGGCGTGGGGGTGCTGGTCTTCGGGCTGCTGTCCATCGGCGGCCAACTGCTCGGGTCGGTGGCGATCGACCTCTTCGCGCCCGCCGAAGGGTCTGCGTTCGGGTGGCAGAAATGGCTGGCGCTGCTGCTGATCGCTCTGGCCGCGTTCATCGCCACCAACCCGCGGGCCCGCAGCCTCTCGGGCCGGTTGGTGGCCCGGCCGTCGCAGCCGTAGAGGTCGGCTGGTCCGCAGGAACTGGTTGGCCTCGGGGTCCGCTCAACCAGTTCGTGCGTGAGATTTCGCCCCAATCCGGGCATAACGCCTGAAACGAGCGCATGAACTGGTTGAGTCCGGGCTGAAATCCGATCCGGCCAACCAGTTCCTGCGTGGAATTGGCGACGACAACCCCTCGCGTCGGTGGTCGTCAGCCGGTGTTCTGCAGCCCGGCGGCGGCACCGTTCACGGTCAGCAGCAACAGGTGGCGCCACAGGGGGCCTTCGCCATCGCGGGGAGTCCGCACCTGTTCCAGCGCTCGCAACTGCAGGTGGGACAGCGCATCCACGTACGGTCCGCGCAGCGCGATCGCCGAGCCCAGCACGCGCTTGTGTTGCAGCAGTTGGTCCTGGTCGAGCACCTCGAGGACCTTGGTGACCGTCAGCTCCATCTCGGCCAGGATGGTTTCGGTGATGTCGGCCCGGCCGCCGAGAGCCAGGAACCTGGCCGCAAGATCGCCGTTGCTCTTGGCCAGACTCATCTCGGCGATATCGATCAGCGAGGTGAAAAGGGGCCATTCCCGGTAGGCCTCGCGCAGAAGTGCGACGTCTCCCACCGCGGCCAGGCCGCTGCCCAGCCCGTACCACCCAGGGATGTTCGCGCGGGTCTGGGCCCATGCGAAGACCCACGGGATGGCCCGCAGGTCCGACAGCGAGCGCCCGGAGGTCGCTGCGCTGCGCCGCACCGGCCTGGAGCCCATCCGAAGATCGCCGATCTCCTCCAGCGGACTGGCCTCAGCCAGCACGTCGGCGAAACCGGGCGTCTCCACCAGCGACCGGTATATCCGCTGTGAGGTCTGCGCGACCTGCTGCGGCGAGACCGGCGTACCGACGGGCCGCCTGCGCGTTGCGCTGCTCGACTTCCGGACTGCCGGCGAGCAACACCGCGGTCGTCAGCCGTTCAAGGTGACGCTGCGCGATCGTGGTGTCCGCGTACCGGGCGAACACCACTTCTCCCTGCTCCGTGACCTTGAGTCGGCCCCCGACAGAACCCGGGGGTTGCGCGGTGATGGCGCGGTGCAGCGGTCCACCACCGCGTCCGAGCGACCCGCCGCGGCCGTGGAACATCGTCAGGGTGATCGCGTTGTTGTGCGCCCACCCGACCATCGCGCTCTGCGCGGCGGCCAGGGTCAGGGTCGCCGCGGCCGGCCCGATGTCCTTCGCCGAGTCGGAATAGCCCAGCATGACCTCGGCGGTGTTGCCCGTGCGCTCGAGCCAGGACCGGGTCGACGCGAGGCCCACCCACTCGTCGAGCACGGTGCTGGCGGCGGAGAGGTCCGCGCCTGTCTCGAACAGCGGGATCACGTCCAAGCGCAGCGGTGTCCCACCCACCGCCAGTCGGGCCAGTGCTCTCACCGCGACGAGGTTGGCCGCGCTGTGTGAGAACGACACGATGTAGCGCCCGCAGCATCTGGTGCCCCAACGCTGCTGCAACCACGCCATCACCCGCAGCGTGTCCAGCACCTCTTTGGTCTGATCGTTGGTCGGTTCGACGTGTGACGGCCAGCCCTGGGTGGCCAACATGTCGAGGTAGGCCGGGTCGTCGACGCGCTCCTCGGGATCGTCGACGATCTGCCCAAGTAGATCCAGCAACGCGGCGCGATGCACGTCGGAATGCTGTCGGACCTCAAGTTCTGCCAGGTGGAACCCGAAGGTCTGTGCGTACCAGATCACGTGCTGCAGTTCCCCGTACGCGGCCCGCTTTGCCCCCGCCGCGGCCAGCGAGTCCTGCACCAGCCGCAAGTCCTCGATCAGTTCCTCCGGACCGCTGTACGCATGCTCGCGGCGCCCGGCCCTCGTGGCCCGTACCCGCTCGGTGATGACGAGCATCTTCTGCCGGTGCGGTTCTCCGGGGGATCCGGTGCGGATGTCCGCGAACCTGTCGGGCATGGCGACCGCGTCCCGGTCGAGCGCCTCGGTAAGTGCGCGGGACGCGGGGGTGCTGTCCCGGTCGGCGGTCAGGGTCCTGCCGACCCGTTCCACGGAGACCTCGAGGGCCTGCAGTGCGTGCCCCACCTGCACGGCCATCGTTCGTCGCGTCACCTCGGCGGTCACGTACGGGTTGCCGTCCCGGTCGCCGCCGACCCATGAGCCGAACCTGACGAATGCGGGTACGGGACTGGGTGCGGTCCCGCTGTCGTCGCCGATCAACGCCCGTTCCGTGGCCCGGTAGAGCCTTGGAACCGCCCGGATCAGGGTCTGGTCGAAGACGGTCATGATCGTGCGCACCTCGTCGAGGGGCTCGGGTTGGGTCGTGCGCAGCACCGAGGTCCTGTGCAGCAGTTCCATCTCCTCGAGCAGCCGACGACGGGCAGCCTGCTGTTCCTCGGGTCCGAGGCGAGGGTTCTCGAGGCGCTGCAGTTGCTCCGAAACACGGCGCAGGGAGGTCGCCACGGCACGCCGTCTGGCTTCGGTCGGGTGGGCGGTCAGGACCGGATGGATGCGCAGCCGGTCGAGCATCTTGTGTACCGGGGCCCCGGCGGCGGACACCGCCGGCCAGAGGTCGTCTCCGGCGTCCGCATCCGGGTCGGGCCCCGGTCGGTTGAGCAGACGGACACGGTGGCGTTCGTCGGCGAGGTTGACCAGGTGCAGGTGCACCGTCAGCGCCCCGGCGAGCTGGATGCATTCGGCCAGGGGCAGGTGATCGACGGCGAGGGCGCCACCGTTGTGGAGTAGGGCGACCTGTTCGGCGACCCGCGCGAGCCCGGCTTCCCGAAGCACTTGCTCGTGCACGCCCGTGAGCAACTGGAGTTCCCGGTCGAGTTCGGCCTGTTCAGAGTCCACCCGACGATCCTGACAGCACATCGTCGAGTGCGCCCGCGCTCGCCGAATGGTCCGAACGGCCAACTGTCCGGCACCCACCGAGGGTCGTAGCCTCACCCCATGCGCAGATTGATCATGGTTCTGGCCCTCCTGCTGGTCGCCTCGCTGATGAGCGCAGGCAACGCGTCAGCCAAGGGTTTCAACAGTTGCAGTCCCGTCAAGACCACCATCAACGGGAAGAAGTACGTGATCGCGATCAAGGTGAAGTCCAAGGGCATGAGTTGTGGTGCGACGTCGGCGTTCTGGATCGCCTTCGCGACCGGCGAGCCGGGATCGGAGACCACGGAGGACCTGCGCACGAACTGCAAGCTCGGTTCCAAGGCGTCCCAGAAGGCCGCGGAGAAGAAGGGTAGGTCTTCCTACGTGTGCCGCAGCAGTGACCGCAAGATCGTGGCCAAGGCGTGGGTCCTCGGCGGCTGAACCCGGGTCAGGCGGTCACCGCTTCGGGGTCCCCCGCGTACCGCCCGGCGATCAGCGTTATGGGCCCGTCCCCCAGTTCCATGGCCTGTCCGTTCCATCGCCGTAGAGGTGTGTCACTCCAAGGGACCCGCACCACCGCGGTGCTCCCGGCCGCCACCTCGACGGGTGCGAAACCGACCAGGACCGGCGTCCGTGCGAGGTCGTTGCCGGCTTGGCGGGCGTAGAGCTGCACGACCTGACGACCATCGCGCGGCCCCGTGTTCGCCAGTCGAACCTCAGCTGTCCGCTCGTCGATGAGCCGCATTCCGCGCACGACGATGTCCGTGTAGCCGAGCCCGTAGCCGAAGGGGTACGCAGCCTCCACTGCGTCGCTATCGAGCCGCCGCTGCCCCCACCGGTGGGGGTAGGCCACCCGACGGGCGTTCCAGTCCACGACTGGCAGGTCCGCCCTGCGCCGCGGTATTGCCACCGGCAGGCGGCCACCCGGTTCGCGGTCGCCGAGCAGGATGTCCGCGATCGCCCGGCCCCCCTCCATGCCCGGATACCAGGCCAGGAGGATCGCGGCCGTCTTCGCCTCCCACGGGTCGCACATGATCGTGCCACCCCCGATCACCACGACCACGGTGCGCGGATTGGCGCCTGCCACCGCCTCCACCAACTCGACATCCTCGCGGTGCAGGTGCAGGTCGCGGCGGTCACCGCCGACGTGTTTGAGCCGGGCGAACAGCGACAGGACCGACCCGATCAGCCGCGACCCGAGCCAGCTCCTGGCCGGCCCGCCGAGCAGCCCGATCGACTCCGCATCGTTGGACGTCATGGACTCGCCCTCATCCTGAGAACTCAGACCCACAACCACGACGGCCGCATCCGCCGACCGTGCTGCGGCCACCGCTGTGGGGATGTCCCCACCCGCGTGCACGACCTCTGCCCGCTCCCGCAGCCCGGCAAGGACCGAGACGCTGGATGGCGGGAACACCTGCGAGGAGCCGACATCGCCGAGGTTCGGGCTGTCGGCCAGTGGTCCTACGACGGCGATCGTGGACGCGGGGTCGAGGGGCAACGCCGGGACGCCGCCCACCGGTTCGTTGCGAAGAAGCACTGCGGCCTTCGTGGCCGCCTCTCGGGCGAGGTCCCGGTGGGCGCCGCACGCCACCACGTCGCCCGGGGGCGCCGGCCGAGCCCGGAGCGCGAGCCGGATCTGCGCGGCCAGGAGCCGGTGGGCGGCTGTATGTGCGTCCCTGCGCTCCAACCGGCCGTCGAGCAGAGCGTCGGGAAGTGCGTGCGCCCGTTGCTGCCGGAAGGGCATCTCCAGGTCCTGCCCCGCGGACACCGACCCGACCGGATCCCGCAGACCCCAGACGAAGTCGCTCATCACGAAGCCGCTGAACCCCCACATCTCGCGCAGGACGTCGTGGAGCAGGTAGCGGTTCTCCCCGGCCCAGGTGCCGTTGACGCAGTTGTAGGCGCTCATCACCGCGTCGGCCACTTCCGCCACCGCCTGGAAGTGCGGGAGGTACACCTCGTGCAGCACTTCCTCGGCCACCTCCACGTCGACGATGAACCGCGCGTCCTCCATCGAGTTGAGGGCGAAGTGTTTGACGCAGGACATGACCCACGGGTTGACCCCATCAGCCAGTGCCGCGCCCATCGCGCCCAGCAGTAAGGGGTCTTCGCCGTAGGACTCCTGCGACCGCCCCCATCCCGGGGCCGGCGCGAGGTTGATGCAGATACCCGCGAAGAGGTTCGCCCCCTGTGCCCGCGCCTCCGCGCCGATGGCGTCGCCGATCCGTCGTTCGAGGTCGACGTCCCAGGTCGCGGCGCGAGCCAGCGCCACCGGGAACGCGGTTGAGTTGCCCATGACCACACCGCGTGGTCCGTCCGTGAAGCGGATCCCCGGGATGCCCAACCGGTCGACGCGGCCCGCCTCGTACGGCTTCTCGTTGTAGCGCTTGCCGATGCCGATCAGACCCTTGAGCAGTGGGGTGTCTCCGTCCAGCAGCCACAGCAACTCGTCGTCGGTCAGCTCACCCACGAGCCCCCATGCTGCGGTGGCGACGTCACCGTCGGCACGCGCCGCCTCGACCGCAAGGGCGAAGCGTGTGCCTGGCGGGCAGATCGGGTCGGTCGTCCCGGTGCTCACACTCGCCAATCGTGCCCGATCGGTCACTTCGCGTCGATCCGGGCGGGTCTGCGGCAACTGGATGCACTCCAGACGACCCTTGCTGTGGCTCGATTCGGTTCTGGCCCCGATCGCCGCGGTCAGTATGCAAAATGGGCGGGGCGTGGACACTCGGCGCGCCGGTGGGTCGCGGCGTGTCGGGCGCAGGGGCCGGAATGGTTTTGCATTCTGACTCAGTGGCCGACCCGCTCACGGACTCCCCGCCGACATCGTCTCCACCGGGCGCCGGGCTGGACTCCACACTCCCCGGGAGTTGGTGGCCCCGATCGCCGCGGTCAGTATGCAAAATGGGCGGGGCGTGGACACTCGGCGCGCCGGTGGGTCGCGGCGTGTCGGGCGCGGGGGCCGGAATGGTTTTGCGTTCTGACTCAGTGGCCGACCCGCTCACGGACTCCCCGCTGCCCGACTGACCGATACGATGCACCCGTGCCCAGAATCGTGCTCACTGTCATCGGCGACGATCGCGAGGGCCTGGTTGAGGCCCTCGCCGAGGTGATTGCCGGGCACTCGGGCAACTGGGAGCGCAGCCAGTTGGCGCGGCTCGCGGGCAAGTTCGCGGGCATCGTGGTGCTCTCGGTCCCAGACGAGCGGGTGGCGGCGCTGACGGACTCCCTCGATCGGCTCGAGGGTCTGCTGGAGGTAACCGCCCATCCGGGAGCGGGCGCCGATCCGACCGAGGTTCAGCAGACGTTGCGCATCGATCTGCTCGGCACGGACAGGCCGGGGATCGTCCATGAGGTCTCAGCGGTGCTGCACCGGCACTCGCTGTCCATCGAGACGATCGAGACCGCAACGCGGGACGCACCGATGGCAGGCGGGCAGTTGTTCGAAGCCCACGTGGTCGTGCAGATGTCCAGCGGCGCCGACGCGGGAGCCCTGCGAACCGACCTCGAGCGGCTGGCCGCGGAACTGCTGGTCGACATCGACCTGGCTCTCTAGCGCGCATCACAATCAGGCCAAGGACCCACCACCAAGACCTGGGTGCGCATAGGATCCCCAGCAGGTTGATCAGGAGGAACCATGCTGCGTCGGACGTTCGTCACCGCCACCGCGAGTGCCTTGGTAGGCGCCGTGGCCATTGCCGCTCCACTGCCCGCCCATGCCGCCAAGAAGGACGGCGGGAAGATCACGGTGATGACCCAGAACCTGTACCTGGGCGCCGACCTTTTCCCGGCCGTCGAGGCCTCGGCGCAGGGCACCACGGCGTTCCTGCTGGCTGCCGCGAAGGTCTACCAGGAGGCGATGGCCTCGGACTTCGAGACGCGGGCGGCTGCCTTCGCCAAGACCGTAAAGGCCAAGGACCCCGACATCATCGGACTCCAGGAGGTCTCGAACTGGATCACGACGCGGAACTCGGACGGCCCGGCGTTGCAGAACCAGGACTTCCTCAAGATCGTGAAGAAGGCGCTGAAGGCTGAAGGCCTCGCGTACAAGGTGGTCGGCGTCTCGGACAACGCGAGTCTGGGACCCTTCCCCTACATCGATCCCGCGAGTTCCTGCGGTGAACCCGGTGGCCTGCTGCCGTCGACCTGGCCGTGCTCGATCTCCCTGAAGGACCGTGACGTCATCCTGGTGAACACCCGCGCCAAGGGCCTCACGTACAAGAAGAAGTCGGTGAAGTCGGGCAAGTACAGCGCCCAGCAAGAGTTCACGATCGCCGGCCAGGTCATCTCGTTCGGCCGCGGCTGGGTGTACGCGGACATGGCCTACAAGGGCGCCAAGTTCCGCTTCGCCAACACGCACCTCGAGGTGGGTGGCGAGTCGGAGAGCATCCAGCTGAAGCAGGGCAAGCAGTTCGTCAAGCTCGTGCAGAAGGGCGCCAAGGCCGTCGTTGCGACCGGCGACTTCAACACCGACGCATATGGTGAGTACTCGCCGAAGACGTACAAGGCCCTGACCAAGTCGTACTTCAAGGACGCGTGGAAGCGTAAGCGCGATGGGAAGGGCCTGACGTGCTGCCAGAACGCCGCGCTGTCCAACCCCGTCAGTGAGAACGAAACCCGCATCGACCTCGTGCTCACTCACGGCAAGGTGAAGTCGACGGGCAGCGTGAACACCAACGTCACGCCGTTCCGCGAGACCCCGGTTCCGCTCTGGGAGTCCGACCACGGTGGCGTGGTCTCCAAGCTGACGGTCCGCTGACCGGAGGTCCCGCCTTTCGCCGGGATCATCTCAGAAGTGGCTTTCCTGTACTAGGCTGATGCGAACCTCAGCCACCGACCAGTGCGGGAGCCACGATGGAAACGACTCTGCTGCCCATCGCCCTCGGCCTGATCATGCTCGGCCTCGGGCTGAGTCTGACCACCGCGGACTTCGCGCGGGTGGCGAAGCACCCGAAAGCGGTGGCGATCGCCCTGGTCTGTCAGATCCTCGTGCTGCCGGTCATCTGTTTCGGACTGGTGGAGCTCTTCGGTCTGCCGCCGGTCCTGGCCGTGGGAATGATGCTGCTGGCCGCTTCGCCGGGCGGTACGACGGCGAACCTCTACAGCCATCTCTTCCGCGGGGATGTGGCGCTCAACATCAGCCTGACGGCCATCAACTCGGTCCTGGCCGTGTTCACCCTGCCGATCGTGGTCAACCTGGCCATCGCCTACTTCGCCCCGGACGGTGACCGGGTCGGCCTGCAGTTCCAGAAGACCCTCGAGGTGTTCGCGATCGTGCTGGTCCCGGTGCTCATCGGCATGATCATCCGCCGGTGGCGTCCGGAGTTCGCTCAGCGCATGGACAAGCCGGTGCGGATCGGTTCGGCGGTGATCCTGGCGCTGGTGATCATCGGGGCGGTCTTGAACAACCTGGAACTGCTGCGCGACAACTTCGGTGCGCTGGCCGGCATCACGACCGTGTTCTGCATCTTGAGCCTCACGATCGGGTACGTGGTCCCGCGGGCGTTCCGGGTCACCGAGGGGGAGTCGATCGCGACGTCCTTCGAGGTGGGAATCCACAACGCGACCCTGGCGATCGTGGTCGCCCAATCGGTGCTGCTCGACACGCAGATGTCGTTGCCGGCCGCGATCTACGGTGTGCTGATGTTCTTCATCGCGGCCGCCTTCGGCTTCCTGATCAAGCGCCGCGCGGATCGGGCGGTCGAGTCTCCCGCGCTCGCCTAGTTCGTAGCCAGTTCGCGCTGGCCCAGCAACGTCAGGGCTGCTTGGGAGCACCGGCCGGGGGTTCGTAAGGTGCCACGGGCGGGGTCTGTTCGCAGTTCGGCGCGGTGGGTTTGCCCTCGAAACGATCGGCCATCCAGTCGACCACGGCAGGACCCGCGACCTTGCCCGCGTTCTGGTGCGTCACGTCGCCGAGCCAGTCCATGGTCAGGTCGCTGCCGGCCTTGCACCATCGCTTCTGCATCGCCGCGGTGCTGTTGGCCAAGACCACCTCGTCGGCAGTGCCCTGAGCCACGAAGATCGGCATCGACGCGTTCGTCGGTTTCGGTGTCTGCTCCTCCAGCGCCTTCGCCCACGCCTCGTTCGTGTAGGGATTCACCTTGAAGTACGTCTGCTTGGCCAGTTCCTGGCGCGCCAGTCCGAACAGGCCGGCAGCGGTCAGGCAGTCCTGTGCCTCGCTCTGGGTGGCGTTCAGTCCCGCATTGGACACGATCTGCGATCGAGTCCAGGTCGGGATAGGTGTCCGGCCACGACACCACCACTTCCGGGCCGATCACCCAGGAGACGGTCGTGTCCCACTGCTGGTTGATGGTGGCGTAGAGATCGGAGGCCGGCGCCGCGGCAGCCGCCCCCACCAGTTCCAGTTCAGGGGCGAGCCCCGCCGCCAGGGTCGCGGTCCAGAGTGCGGAGTGGCCCCCTTGTGAATGTCCGAACACGCCCCATCGCGTGCCGGCGCGTGCATCGGGCAGTCGGGAGGCGGCCCGCACCGAGTTCACCACGTCCGTGGACTCCTGCAGTCCCTCCAGGTAGGTGAACGGTGGGGGTGTGCCGAGGCCGGCATAGTCCGTCGCGGTGACGATCCACCCTTCGGCCGCCATCTGCTGGATCCAGCCGCTGGTGAGGCTCAAGGAGTTCGCCGTGCGGCTGGGGGCGCAACTGTTGCCCAACCCCACGGTCGGGTGCGCCCAGGCGACGACGCGGCGCTCGCCCTCCGCGGCCTTCGTCGGGATCCACACGGTGCCACCGGCTACCCGTTTGGACTGCGTGTTCGTATCGAGGGTCACGTAGAGGATGCGGGTCGCCTTCGCCGACTCGACGTCCCAGTCCGGCGCCGGCTCCGATCGGATGATGTCCCCCTCATCCCCGGTGATCTGCGCCGGAGGTGTGTAGAAGGCCTCCAACGCCGCCTGCTCCCGGTCGGTCTGCCAGCGACCGAACCAGTAGAGACCGGCCACGAGCAGTCCCGCAAGGAGCGCCAGGGAAACCACCGAGATGAGGATGATCTTCAGGACCCGCACCCCTCAGTTGTATCCAATCCCGGTTCGGGTTGGCCTCGCGATCATCACCGACGGTCACTGTGGGTCACCACCGGGTGCGAGGTCACTCGTTGATGGCCTCGATTCCGGACTGCTTCAGTTCCTCGATCCGATCACGCATGTGCTGCAGCACCTCTGGCGGGTGGCCCTCCCAGTCCGTGACCTCGTCGAGCACGCGAAGAGGGTCTCGGGTGCGGTAGGACATCGTCGGGTTACCCGGGAACTTCGTGTCGGTGAGGTTCGGGTCGTCCTCGTACGGCCCGGTCGGCTCGACGATGTAGACCCTGCCGGGACCTTCGCCCAGCGCCAGTTCGGCGCCCCACACGGCGGCGTCCAGGGTGGCGGTGAGGTAGACGAAATTGGCCCGTTTCCGCTCGCCGAAGTTGGAGTCGTTCCCGGGTTCCAGCAGTGCACCCGGCCGCAGGTCCGCCTTCGTGCCGTGGAAGAAGGTGCCGGGCTCAGCGGCCTGGAATGGGATCGGTTTCTGGCCCATGTCTGCCTCCCGTTGGACCCACCCGACGGTACCCGATCGGGGGGTCGTGGCAGCCGTGACCGGGTTACCGTCGGCCGCCCCGCAGGCTTCTGGTGAGGATTTGCCACCTCACGTGTCACTCCTTCACCGAAAGGCCGCTCGTGCGCAGCGATCCGATCGAGCGGCCCTCGGCATCGTGTGTTGCGCTGCTAGCCTTCGGTGATGCCGACCACCCGGAACACCCTGCGTCGCGGTATGTCCCGGATGGCGGGGTCGGCTGCGCTCGCGGCGGTGATGATCGCGCTGCCCGCACCTGTCGAGGCCGGAAGCACTGCCCCGCCGGATCGCGACACGCTCTTCCAGGTCTCCACGGTGGGTGCGCTCCAGCAGGGCCTCTTCCAGCCCGCCATGACCGTGGCCCGATTGCGCGAGCATGGGAACTTCGGACTCGGCACCTATGAGGGGCTCGACGGGGAGATGGTGGTGGCCGGTGGGACGGTCTACCAGGTGCCGTTCAGCGGTCGGGGCCGGATCGCCCGCAACTCCCAAGAGACCCCCTTCGCGGTGGTGACGTTCTTCGACGCCGATCGAAGGTTCCGCGTCTCCGGCAACGTCGACCTCGAAGGCCTCGGGGACGCGATCGACCGCCGGTTGCCGACCACCAACACCTTCTATGCGATCCGGGTCAAGGGCAGGTTCGACTACCTACAGACCCGCAGCGTGGCCCGGCAGAAGAAGCCCTACCCCTCGCTGTCCCAGGCCCTTGCAGGGCAGCGCACCTTCGAACTGCGCAACGTGCGCGGGACCCTCGTGGGCATTCGGTGTCCGGAGTTTGTCGGCGACCTGAACGTCCCCGGATACCACTGGCATTTCATCACCAAGTCCGGCAAGGCGGGCGGCCATGTGCTGGCCCTCGACGCGGCCGGCATCAAGGTCGCGGTCGACGAGACCCGCAACTGGCAGGTGCAACTTCCGGACACCCCGGCCTTCAACCGCGCGAAGTAAGAGTCGGACTACTGCAGGCCCAGGAGCCACGAGCCCGTGATCAGGACTGCGGCGACCGCGAAGAAGACCAGCCACGGCCACGTCTTGCGCCAGCGCTGCGAGCGGCGCGCCCGCCTGGCACGGCGGTTCCCGTCGCCCGTGCCCTGCATTTCGGCCCGGTCGAGTGCTGCCCACCGTTGCCGCCTGGCCTGCTCCTCACGGTCACGAGCGGAGGCCTCGCGATGGGCCGCGTCGTTCGCCCACTCGTCGTCGAAACTCACACGTCCAGCCAAGCACGACCCGAGCGATGGCACCAGGCGGTCACTTCAACTGCGTGACGGTCACGATCTGACCGCCCCTGGCGAGGAAGCAGTCCGCTTCCTTGGCCCCGGACTTCAGACAAGGCAACTGCTTGTTGAACTCGTCGGTCTCTTTCCACTTACCAGGATCACCGGGGACCAAGCGAACGACCAGGCGTGGATTGCTCGGGACGATCGGACGCCGCGCTGTCATCGACCGGTCCACGCGCGATCACCCCGAGGTAGGAAGCCTCCGGGTCGGCGACTCCGATGGTGCGCAACCTGTCCAGCAACTCCGGGCCCGAGGCAGCCACCGAGAACCGCACCAGATACTCCGACCGGTTCTTCTTCCACAGTTTCAGCACGACCCGGTTGCTCTTCTTCGGTTTGATGGCCTCCTTGAGCTTGAAGGCCGGAGGCGTGGTCGTCTTGACCGAGATGACGTCGAAGGCGCCGGGTGGCTCGGAGAACTTGCGGACCCGGACGATGTGCACCTTCCCCTTGGCCGAGGTGATCTTGCCGTTCTTGACGACCAGCGTCGTGCGGTGCGCCCAGTCGACGTCGACGCCCGCGCGCAGTCCGGTGTACATCCCCCACGACCAGCGGTCCTGGCCGCGCACCTCGACCTGCCAGCGCTCCTTCTTCACGGGTTCGGCGACCGGTGTGAACCGGTAGTACCACTTCTCACGGGTGGTCGTGCCGTTGATCGCCAGCGGCGGCGTCGTGCGCCGATCGACCACCGTGAACGCCTGGCCGAACGCCTTGCGCAGGTTGACGCGCTTGAGCCAGGAACGGTCGCTGAACCCGCTGGGGAACGGCTCGGTGGAGGTCGTGCATCCGCTCTCCGGACAGGTGACCGCCGTCCGCGTGCTGGACGTGTCCTCCTTGGCACGCATCTCGTTGATCAGGCGTGCCGGAGTGGCTCCGTTGAGGTACACCTTCCCGGCCACCTTGCTGTGGGCTTCGTGACGGGCGGTCCAACTGCCATCGCTCCAGCCCTCGCCGCCGATCCAATGGTGCCACCACCCCGAACCGCCGCCGACCTGCTGCGAGGTGCCCTTCATCCGGGTCTTGAACTTGAAGTACTTGCCCATGCGGGTGAACGTGAAGGGTCGCACGCTCGTCGCCCCGTACGACCGAATCTCATGGTGCTCGTCGTCGTCGGTGTCTGCATACCCACACCGGATCGGTCGCGGGGTAGATCGGTGAACCCCACCGCAGTATTGGTAGGGACCACCCGACTGGATGTCGGCCGTGTAGGTCATCGTCAGGGTGTAGCGCTTGCGTTTGGTGGTCGTGCTCATCGGGGCCGCGACCGAGGCCTGCGCCGCTGCCGCCGGGGAGACGTCCCCGGACACTGCGTTCGGCGAGACAGCCGCCACCGGCGGCACCGCCAAACCGAAGGCCGCGCATCCCACGAGAGCCAGCCCTACCCTCATGCCTCCATTGTCCCGCGGCAAGGGGTGCCGGGAGAAGTGTCGTTGGCCCAATCGTGACCGCAGCGACGGTCATCGCTCCACAATGGGCGGGCTTTCAAGACAGCCGGAACTCCGCTCGGCTTGCTGCTGCCCGCGCACCCCGTCCGGCGAGCGTTCCTCCGGTCGCGGTCGCACAACTCTGGTCGCCTCAGCAGGGCACCCACATGCCCCAGAGGTGCCGTGCGACCACTGCCGGCAATCCGACCCCAGATATCCGTTCGCCGCAGGCGAGGGGCAGAAACGCTCGCGGTGCCGTAGCCCCGTTGGTCCCGTATGGTCTGTGAGATGTCAGGCGTCGATGTGGTCACCCGATTCTACGAGGCCTTCGCAGTCCGCGACGCCGAGACCATGGCGTCCTGCTACGCCGACGACGTGGTCTTCCACGATCCGGCGTTCGGGCAGTTGCAGGGAGAACGCGCACGGGACATGTGGCGCATGCTGTGCCGCGCAGGCAAGGATCTCGAGGTGCGGGCCAGCGGGATCGAAGTCACCGATCGTGTCGGCCGGGCCCACTGGGAGGCCGACTACACCTTCAGCGCCACCGGCCGTCGCGTGCACAACGTCGTCGACGCCACATTCGTCCTGGGAAGCGGGCTGATCGTCGAACACACGGACAGTTTCGACTTCGCTACATGGGCAGGGCAGGCCTTCGGGCCGGTGGGGTCCGTATTGGGCAGAACCCCACTGCTGCCGTTGGTCATGCGACAGCTGGCCAACCGGCAGTTGGACGGGTTCCAGCGACGTCGCACCGGCTAGTGCCGAAGCCGGGCATGCTCGATGCGCGACTTGGCCCAATCGTGACCGCAGCGACAGTCATCGCTACACAATGAGTGGGCTTTCAGGACAGCCGAAACCGGGCCCCCGAGCCGGCGTGAGTCCGTCGGTTCAGCGGTTCTGGGAGAAGATCTTCGCCCTCGTGCCGTCGGCCCCCATCGGGGCGACCGTCGAAAGCCGGTCGGGCTCGACGTCATCCACCAGGTGCGCCACTACGGACCACGTCCGATTCACGATCTTCTGACCCCGGTATTGCCTCGTGTGGGCATTCATAATCGCACCTCTTCCGCTCTACTACGTAGTGTATCGGCATCCATGACGGGTGTCGGGAGGGCGAGGTGAGTGATTGATCACGTCTGAGCGGGCGCCCATCCGCGGGGATGGTGTCCGCAGATCGACCAACAGTCCGGGCGAGCGGCCACAATGGCCCGGTGCCGGAACTGATCATCGAGGTCCTTCCCTTCGCCCTGGGTGTGTTCGCCTCGCCGCTACCGGTGATCGTCTCGATCGTAATGCTCTTCACGCCGCATCCACGGCAGACCGCAGTCGTCTACGTCGTGACCTGGACCCTCGGCCTGACCGCGGTGACCGTACTGTTCTCCCTCTTCGCAGGGGCCATCGATGTGCAGGACGGAGCGAGGGGGTGGGCCACGTGGTTGCGCATCGTGCTGGGAGTGGCATTGCTGGCGTTGGCCATCAGGATGTGGCTGGGCCGGTCGTCCAGACCCGCACCCGAGTGGTTGGCCGGCGTCATGGAGGCGGGGCCCCGGGAGGCGGTCCGTTTCGGAGTTCTGATGTCCGCGGCCAACCCCAAGGAACTGCTCATGGCACTGGCCGCAGGACTGGCCATCGGTGCCGGCGGGGCCGGAGTGGTGGGTGCCGGGGTCGCCCTGGTGGTCTTCGTCCTCGTGGGTGCCGCCAGCGTCGCGGGCCCCTTGTTGGTGTTCCTGGTCGGCGGTGAGGGAACTCTACGGGCGCTGGTGACTGCGCGTGAGTGGCTGCAGCGGAACAACACCGCCGTGGCGGCCGCGGTGTTCGGCGTGATCGGCCTCTGGCTGCTGGTGGGCGGGATCGCGAAGTTGTGAATGTGGTGTGGGCTGCCGCGCTACATGGCCCGCGCAGGTGTCAGCACGGTCGCCAGCCAGTCGAACATGCGCTGGTAGACCAGTGAGCGCGCCATCGGCTCACAGTGCATGTCCGCGCCCTCCTCTGCAGTGAACTTGACCAGATTCACTGGACCACTGACCATCCCCGCCAGTCTCTCGGGCTGTCCCGGCCAGAACTGCTCACCTTCCGGATCGCAGATCATCACCGGCGCGGTGATCTTGCTCGCCACCTCCGTCAGGTTGTACTGGCGGATCTGCGAGTACACGTCGAACGGGTCGAAGGTGCCGTAGGGGCGTGCCCGGAAGTTCCACATCGCTTTGGTCTGCGGATCCGACATACCGCCGCTCATCGCAGCGTCGAAGTCGCTCCGGTCGCCGGTGTCGAGCAGCTGGATCAGTTCCGGTGGCAGGTGGGCCAGCCACGACTCGCCGACATCGACCACCCCGGGATCGAACACGCCGGCGGCGAACCGCTTCTCGAACGCCAGCGCCCGTGGCGCCCAATAGCCTCCCTGGCTTCCGCCCCACAGAACCAAGGATTCCGCGTCCACGTCGGCTCGTCCGGAGATGAAGTCGACCACCGGGGTGATCACGTTCTCCCAGTCCGGGCGGAAGGGGATCTTCTGCTCGAAGAGCATGGACTGCTGGCCCGGACCGTCGAACATGAGCGCGTTGTAGCCGTGGTCCTGACAGGCCTGTGCCAGGGTCCAGACCCACGTCACGGGTCCGTCGCTGCCGTTGATGATCACCATGGTCGGGCGCTGCGTACCGTCCACACTGAGGAAGTAACCCGGCATGGTGGAGCCCTCGTAGGGGATCGCCACCGGTTCGAGGACGGGCTCGTTGAGTTGCGCGAACGCGTCCCAGCATCTGCGGTGGTCGCGGAACGTCGACAGGAGCGTGTCGTCGTCGGCGTACGAGACCTCCGCGTCCTGCTGGGCGGCGTAGTAGACGGCAGCACGCAGGTAGGCGTCCCGGGCGCTGCGGGTGTTGCCGGCCGCTTTCGCCGTGTCCGCCACCGCCTCGATCCGTTTACCGAGCGCGGCGAACGTGCTGGACCAGGTCCGGTCGCCGCCGTCGCCGATGGCCGAGACGGCCTGCAGGATCTCGCCGATGTCCCCCAACCCGTAGATCACGCCGCCCAGCATCACCTGCACGCGGAAGTTGACGTCGTCATCAGCGGTGAATCGGTAGCCCACGATGGTTTCCCTCTCGGCCTGTTGTGGCCAGGAGGCTAGCAAGGTGGGCAGCATCAACTCCGGGTGAACGCCCGGTTCCAGGTGCGACCCCCGCCATCCGGCGCCGTCCGTAGGATCGAGGCGTGCCGATGCCCACTGAGCCACTGACCTTCGCCCACGGTCCGACCTGGAAGAACCGCATCGGGTTGGCGCCGTTGACGAACACGCAGAGCAACGCCGACGGCGCTCTGTCGGCCGACGAGGTGGCCTGGCTGACGGCTCGAGCCGCCGGCGGATTCGGCCTGGTGATGACAGCGGCGGCCTTCGTCGCCCCTGCGGGTCAAGTCTGGCGTGGGCAGTTGGGCGTGGCCGGTACTCACCACCTTCCCGGTCTGCGTCAGCTGGCGGACGGCCTGCGCGCGGCCGGGTCCCGCAGCGCCGTGCAACTCCACCACGGCGGACGGCGGGCCGAACGGGAGATCACCGGCAGCGCGGCGCAGTGCCCATGGGACGACCCGGCCCACGATGCGGTGGCGATGACACTCGACGACATCGCGGCGACGGTTGATGACTTCGTCGCGGCCGCGGTGCTCGCGGAGCAGGCGGGTTTCGACGGGGTCGAGGTGCACGGCGCCCACGGCTACCTGATCGGGCAGTTCCTCGACACCTCGCGCAACCATCGCACCGACGGGTACGGCGGATCCCTGGACGGCCGCTTCCGCATGCTCCTCGAAGTCCTGGAAGGTATTCGCGCGGCGACCGGTCCGGGCTTCCAACTCGGACTGCGCCTTTCGCCAGAGGGGTTCGGCACCTCTGTTCAGGACGGCCGCGAGTATGCGCGGCGGGCGCTCGAGTCGGGACTGTTGGACTACCTCGATCTGTCGCTGTGGAACGTCTTCATGCGGCCGCGGAAAGGCGGCGACGGCCTGCTCATCGACCACTTCGTGGACCTGCCGCGCGGTGGGGCGCGGTTGGGCGTTACGGGCAGTGCGCGATCGACCGCGGATCTGCAGTGGTGCCTGGACAAGGGTGCGGATTTCGTCTCGGTCGGCAAGGCGGCGATCGTGCAGCACGACTTCGCGGCGCGGGCTCTGGCCGATCCGGAGTTCGTGGCCCGCCCCATGCCGGTGTCGGTCGACGTCCTGCGGCAGGAGCGAGTCGGCCCGGCGTTCGTCGACTACCTCGTCGAGACCTTCCCGGACGTGGTCGAGGTCTGAGGGCTACTGCTACGTCGCGTGCCGCTGGAGCAGCTGCGTGATCGCGCGCTCCCCCCGGACACGGCCATCCGGGTCATCGAGCAGCAAGTACATGAGGCTGACCTCCTGCAGGTACGCGTGCATCTCGAACAGGAGTTGTTCGATGTCGGTGTCGGCCCGCAGGTCCCCAGTGTCGAGCGCCGCCCGCAAGTCCTCGCGTAGCAGGGACAACCCGGCGGTGACGATCGCCCGGATGGATTCGCGCAAGGGCCCCGGCTGTCGGTCGAGTTCCGCAGCGGCAGCGTAGAAGAAACACCCGCCGCTGAAGGTCGTGCCGGTGAGGTAGTCGAGCCAGGCCGCCGTGATCGTACGCAACCGATCGAGCCCCGGAGTCTGGTCGGCGGCACCGGCCAGCACGACGCCGGCGAACACCGCCGCGGCATGGTCGATGGTCGCCAGTTGCAGTTGCTCGCGGGACCCGAAGTGCTTCACGACACCGCTCTTGGACATCTCCAACTCTTCGGCGAGGGCTCCGAGCGTGAGCGCCTCGACGCCGCGGCGGCTCGCGAGATCGGCGGCGGCACGCAGGATCTCCTGTCTGGTCCGCTCACCCCGGACTCGTCGCTGGTCGACCACGGCTCCATCGTAGTAGGAGAACGACCTTTGACAAAGTGAACGAGCGTTTACTAAAGTTCGGGCATGGCATCGAACCGACTGAATCTGTGGCTCCGCGTCAATGCTGTCTACTCGGGGGTGTCCGGTGCCCTGGCCGTGGTCGTGAGTGGTCGGCTCGCCGAGGCTCTGGGACTGCCCACCGAGGCGGTGGTGGCGCTCGGCGCTGGTCTCATCGGCTACGCGGGAGTGGTCGGCTGGCTCAGTACGGGCGGCCGGGCCACCGCACGTGTCGGCCTGATCGTCGCTGCCGCCGATGCCGCATGGGCTCTGAGCGTGGCGCTGTTCCTGGTGGTCTCGCGGCCGGCGGCCGCCGGTACCGTGATCGCGATGGCCAGCACCATTCCGGTCGCGGTCCTCGCAGTCCTTCAGGCCCGGGCCGCCGCCCGGCTGACGCAACCGGGTGTTCGTGTCGTCGAGGTGACGCGGACAGTCGAGGGTGATCCCGCAGATGTCTGGGAGGTGATGACGGACCCCGAGGTCTACGCGCGCCTTTCGCCCAACCTTTCCAAGGTGGGCGCCTTCGTGAGCCCGGCCGTTGGCGGGCAGCGTCGCTGCTGGGACATCCGCGACAAACACTGGGACGAGACACTTACCGTCTGGCGTCCGGGCGAGTCGTTCTCGGTGGAAGTTCACACCGATGCCTCCGACTACCCCTACCCGATGGCGCTCATGCAGGGGAGTTGGTCAGTCGCAGATGCGGGTTCTCGCCGATCCCGGGTGACCATGCGATTCACCTTCACGCCCGAGGCTTCTGTGGCGGGTCAAGCCTTCGCAACCGCGCTGGCCAGGACCGGTCCGACGATGATGCGCCGGATCATCACGGGATGGGCCGGCGAGGTCGCGGCGCGTCAAGAGGCCTGAGGGCGCCGCTAGTACGCCTCGTACAGACTCGTCGCGATCTTGCCCAGGTCCTCGTTCGCTGCGAAGACCCCTTCGATGTCGTCGAACATCGCCTGGTTGACGATGATCGCGATCGCGAGTTTGCGTCCCGACTCGGCCTCGATGTAGCCGCCCAGCGCCTTGGTCTCCACCCGCAGGCGCTGGTTCAGCAGGTCCGCGCCACCGAGTGTGCCGGTCTTGGCGAACACCTTGCCGGCGGCCGGACTCTCCTTCTGCACCTCGGCGACCGACCCGTCCACACCCATGATCGGCAGCGCCTCCTGCCACTGCTGCGCGTCCGGGCGGGCGTTGAAGACCTGCATCAACTGTGTGACGGACGTCGGCGTGACGAAGTTGCCGGGCAGCCCCGACCCGTCCACGAGTGAGGCCTGCGTCGGGTCGACTCCTGCTTGGCTGAGCACCTTGGCCATCTCCGGAAAACCGTCGTCGCAGTCCCTGCTGCCGACCGACGCCGCGAGCAGGCACACCTGGGTCTGGGCGCCGCGGTTGTAGCTGACCTTGAGGATGTAGGTGGCGTTCTCTTCGAGCGGCAGACCCTCGAGGGCGGCGACCTCCGGCAGCGAGTCGACCTGGTCAGGCAGTGCACGTCGCGGGTTGGGAGCGGTGGGGTCGGCGGACACGGTCACTCCCGCACGTTCCAGCGCCTCGATGAACGCCGTGCGCGCGAAGCGGGGCGGATCGGTGAAGTGCTCGACCTTCAACTGTGGTTCTGCGTCCGCCGCAATGGTCCCGCGCAGGAGGATGACGCCGTACCTGGGACTGCTCAATTCGATTGCGGTGTCCTCGCCGGCGGCCACGGTCTCCACCCGGTTGACCACCCGCCACGGAGCGACCTGCGGCCGCACCTCGATGCTCGGCCGCGCGCCGACCTGGCCGGGCGTGGCCACCACATCGATGAGGTTGTTGTTGATGACGATCGGTGAGACGGGCCCGTCGTTCTCCCCGAGGTCGCGAGTGATCCACAGCCGGTCGTCGATGATGACGTCACCGTCGATGCGGTCGATCCCAGCGGCCTTGACCTGCTCGGCGAGATCGTCGAGACCCGCCAGGGGGTTGTTGTCCGCGATGGTCGCACCGGGCAACAGATTTGCGTCGTTGTGGTCCATGTTGGTGAAGACCACCTGGCCATCGGGTCCGGTCTGCCCGCCCATCAGGACGTCGCCTTTGGCCACCAGTACGAGATCTCCGTCGAGGCCGCCGCCGTCGATCTCGCCGTCGCGGACCACCGGCGTGGTGATCTTCGAGTCCGGCCCGAACTTCAGCCACGCCGAACCCACGCTGTAGGTCTTGGTCACCGAGGCCGGCTCCAACAGGGTGGCGCTGTTGTAGTCGACGAGCACCTCCCCGGACTCCGCGTCGGTGACGTGGATCCCCCAGATGCCGTTGGCGTAGGGGGCCGACTCGATGACCTCGATGGCACTGGCGGGCAGGCCCGGGATGGAAGACGCCGACGCATCGGGCTCGGCGCCGCTCGATGAACATGCGGCGAGGGGAAGGAGAGCCAGGACGACGACAACTCGGCGCATGGGGGCTGCTTTCTATCGGGGCAGGCACTGAGGCTACCGCGCCAGTTGTCCCAACGGGGCTGCCACGATCCCGGTCACTGGATCTCGGGGTGGCGGATGGGGGTCGCCGGCTGCGGCCGCAAGACCGCATGACCGCCCCCGCTTCCTGGCACACTGTCGCCATGTTCAGACGCAAAGACTCTCAGAACGGTGCACGGTTCCAGCTGAAGGAGAAGATCTTCTCCATCGGTGACGACAGTTGGATCCTGGACGGTGAAGGCGACCGGATCTTCAAGGTCAACGGTAAGGCCTTGCGGGTGCGCCGCACTCTGGTCATCGAGTCCCGCGGCGGAGGCGAGCTCTACAAGATCCAGGAGCGCAAGCTGCGCATCAAGGACACCATGGTCATCGAGACGCCCGAAGGCGCGACCGCGGCAACTGTGAAGAAGAAGTTGATCTCGCCGATCCGGCATCGCCTGGTAGCCGAACTCGCAGATGGTTCCGAGCTGGAAGTCACCGGCAACATCCTGGATCACGAGTACGAGATCAAGGACGGTAAGCAGCAGGTCGCCGAGGTGAGCAAGAAGTGGATCCGCGTGCGGGACACCTATGGGATCGAGGTCATGCCGGGCCGCGATGAGGCGCTGATCCTGGCGATCGCGGTCTGCCTGGACAGCATGGTGGGCGACGACTGAAACGAGGCGATCCACGCCGGGGGCCGCGCGTTCCACGTGGCGGGCGGGTAGCCGAGCCCGATTGTGTCTCACGGCCCCTGTGGCGGAGACGTTGCCGCAGGTCTGCGCGTCAGTTTGCAAAATGACCAAGGGTTCGGAAGTCGGTTGCCCTCGTGGACCTGGCCCGATCGGCGTGATCATTTTGCATACTGACGCACGCCAACAGGTTGAAGCGGTCAGGCAGGCGCCATGTTCATGTGGGTGCGGTGGTGTCCAGGAGCGAAATTCCGGATCAGAGGGGGATTTCTGTGGTGGCCAGGGGCGGGGTCGAACCGCCGACCTTCCGATACTCAGTCGGAAGGTAACTTCCGCAATCTATGGCTGAATTTTGCGATTCGAATACATCTCGAGCAAAATGGCTCGACTCGTCGGAAAACTGCGGGCCGGGATGAGAAACCTGCTCGAAAGAAGTCAGGAAACTCTTGAAGAAGATCCTGGCCTAGGTGTGATGTCCAGGCAGGTTGGTCGAGATTGTATGACGACCCGGTCTGAGTTTGTGGACGGTGAAGGCCTCCCGGTGTGGAGTGGAGGCGTGGTCCAGTATCGAATGCCGTAGTTCGTTGAGGAGATCGATCTTGCGGTCTACATCGGCCTGGACATCCTCAAACGATGCCGCCTCGCACTACTGCCCACCGACCCCGCAGACTCCGACGACCCGGAGGTGACCACCACCGCGATCAGCGCATAACATCAGCCCATCTGAGGATCACGAACCCACGGTTCGTACACCACCCCACCGGACTTGACCCAGCAATGGGAGAACGGGGTACTGAACATGGACGATCACATGTCCGCGCTGATGGAAGCTGGGCTCTCGAAGCGACAGGCTGCTAAGGCACTACGGAAGATCGGGCACGATCGTAAGTCGTTCAGGGCGACATGGTTCCCGGGAGTGTATGTGCCGTTCACGAAGTACAACGGCCCAGGTGTTCTGGCGCATTGTGATGGCACATTGTTCATCTTCGCCAAGGGCATGGGGCTTGGTCTGCTTGACGGGAGGGTGAGACTAGCGCCGTCCCCTGGATTCGCCCTTATGGGGGAGGTGATGAGGGTATACGGCGAATCCAGTGTCCTTTTGGGCGTTCTGACGGATCAGGGAGAAAGGGTGCTCGTAGCAGAAGCCGACCGCGACGAGATTGCCAAGCTGGGGTCGAGCCTCGGAATCGATGCGGATCACGCGCTCGCCGATTTCGATGAGCAGGACGGCCTTCTTCAGGCGGAGGAGGATAAAGAGAACCGTAGAAGGGACGAGATGCGCCAAGAGGCCGAACGGCTCAGGAGCGACCCGGAGGTTCAGGAAAGAGCTGCCAAACTTCGGGCCCTGATCACAGCATCGGCCACGATCTCCCACATGCTGGATGGTGCCAAATCTCTGATGCGTGTAGTGGAGCAGAAGGAAGGAAGGAAGAGGTCCCCACTGGAGTCTGCAGCGCTGTGGCTGACCATGTCCATGGTCTTCACCATCCCCAATTTCCGCCGCCTTGAGGCTCATGACGCGGCCTGGCTTTACGAATCCCTCAGCGGTCTTCTTCCAGAGATGGAGTCTCTTGACAACGCGCTGAATCTCGTCGACACCGCCACCGACGAGCCGGTGGACACGGAGGGCCTGCCCGAGATGATCCAGCAGTTCAATGAGCGATCGGTGATCGCTCGATCCGCCGGTGACGCTGAACTCGCGAGCGTTCTCGCGGAGTTCCCTGAGTTTCTCCACTTGATGCAGAGGCCCTGGCCCGAGGTTAGTGACTCTCTCGCTGTTTCTGGCGATGAGCACTGACGCGGTCCCGACGCGGCCCGAGTCGAGCAGGCGAATGGGCCTACTGTTCGTGGCCCTTGTGGCTCATGAGAAGCCCTTCGAAGGCTCGATACGAATGCGGCCGTGCTGACCCTGACGGAGGCATTGCCGATATGGGTCATGGTCTGGCGGTCGTCTGTCGGCAGTCCTTCGTCATCCGGTGCCCAACGGGCTCATTCCCGTCCGTGGCCCCAACGCTGTTGTTTGCGATGGTGTGCAGCGCGCGAACCGCTTCATCGTGGTCCCGGAAGCGCCGTTTGCCGCACCGACACAAGCGAGATCGCTGCATGAACGAACCCCATCCAGCAGTTCATGGATGGCTCGCGCTCCCGCTGGGCGCGCCGAGCGCGCCCAGTACCCGCTCATCATCTACTCTGCGCGGCTGCCCGGCCTCGAGATCTGCAAGAACCTGATCCACGTCGATCCCTTGCCTTCGATCCATTCATGGTGGTGGCTTGCTCGACCGCAACTGTCCCAGATCACGGCGTCTGCAACTCCGCCCTTCGCCTGTCGCGGGCCTGATTCCGAGGCCCACAATTCCTACGCATCTCCTACAGTCTTGCGGAAATGTCTGACTTGTCCGAAATCCCTTGAAGGCTAGCCAGGCTGCGACGAGGACGATAAGAAGCCCGATCAGAGGGAGATTTCTGTGGTGTGGTGGCCAGGGGCGGGGTCGAACCGCCGACCTTCCGATTTTCAGTCGGACGCTCGTACCAACTGAGCTACCTGGCCGCTGTCCCTAAGGACTGGCGACCCCGACCGGGCTCGAACCGGCGACCTCCGCCGTGACAGGGCGGCGCGCTAACCAACTGCGCTACGGGGCCTTACTGGTGGACCAACCGTACCTGGTCCGGTATTGCGTGCCCCCAACGGGATTCGAACCCGCGCTGCCGCCTTGAAAGGGCGGAGTCCTAGGCCGCTAGACGATGGGGACCTGGGTCCTCGGACGTCTGCCGTCGAGGGCCATTTCATCGTACCCGAGAGGTGCATCACGGGAAACAGCCCCATCCCCGCAACGCCCAGTTCGCCTCTCGCGTGACCGTCGATGTAGCTCGAGTGTTGCGCCGTTGTCGATTTCGGGGTGGTTCACCCAGCAACCGCGCAACAGTCGACGGCCCCGAAACACGCCCCTCACCGCCCCGACCCACTACCTTGAGCCACATGCACGTGGATTTCACGCCGTCCGTGGGCCCGAGCCTCGGGGTCGAGGTGGAGTACGGCGTGGTCGACAAGCAGACCGGCAAGTACGTCGAGGTCGCCGACGAGATCCTGGGCATCGTGGGCGCGGAGCACCCGGACACCGAACACCCCAAGGCCAAGCACGAACTGTTCAACCACAGCATCGAGGTCATCACCGGGGTCTGCCAGACCCCGGACGAGGCGGTGGCCGATCTCAAGGGGACGCTGCTCGAGCTCAAGCCGCTGCTCGACGAACGCGGCCTGGCGATGATGTCGTCGGGCACCCACCCGTTCGCGTCGTGGGACGCGATGAACCTGAGTCCCGGTGAGCGCTACCAGCGCCTGCTCGACGAGATCGGGTGGCCGGCCCGACGCCTGGCGATCCACGGCGTGCACTTCCATGTGGGGGTGCGCGGCAAGGAGAAGTCCATCCGGTTCATCGACTCGCTGCTCGGCTTCCTCCCGCAGATGCTGGCGTTGTCCACCTCAAGCCCCTACTGGCTCGGCGACGACACCGGGCTGGCTAGCATCCGTTCCAAGATCTTCGAGGTCATGCCGACCTCGGGCCTGCCGCCGTGGATGAAGGACTGGGCCGACTTCGAGCGGTTCATGACCGCGCTGATCAGGGCCGAGACGATCCACAGTGTGAAAGAGGTCTGGTGGGACATCCGGCCGCACCCGACCTACGGGACGATCGAGTTCCGCATGTGCGACGGGATCCCGACGCTGCGGGAGGTGCGCGCGATCGCGGCGCTGGCGCAGGCGCTGGTCGTGTGGATGGATCAGCAGGTCGACGCGGGCAACCCGCTGCCGGACATCCCGAGTTGGGTCGCGCGTGAGAACAAGTGGCGGGCGTCCCGATTCGGTCTCGACGGCAGGGTGATGACCGACATCAGTGGCAACACACAGACGTTCAAGGACAACATCGCCGGGATCGTCGACCTGCTACAGCCGGTGGCCTCCGAACTCGGGACCCTCGATGCGCTGAACTCGGTGCGAGAGATACTGGAGACAGGGTCCTCGGCCGTCCGTCAACGTGCGGTGGTGGCCGATGGGGGCTCGTTGAAGGATGTGGTGAGTTTGTTGCGCGAGGAACTGGCTGCGGAGTTGCAGCAATGAGCGCCGTGGCGGACTTCGTCGCCGCCCGCGCTCAGGAACTGATCGCCTTGCGCCGGGATCTGCACGCCCACCCGGAGTTGTCCTCGCAGGAGACCCGCACGACCTCGGCATTGGTCCGCAGGCTGCAGGTGGCGGGCTTGGAACCCAAGGTGCTCAACTGCGGCACGGGCCTGGTCTGCGATGTGGGAACCGGCGACGGCCCGGTGCTGGCGCTGCGGGCCGACATCGACGCACTGGCCATGGACGACGAGTGCCACACGGCCGTACCGCTCGCACATCGACGGTGTCGCGCATGCGTGCGGCCACGACGTGCACACCACCATCGTGCTCGGCGCCGGGCTGTACTTCGCGCAGAACCCGCCGCGCGGGCGGGTGCGACTGATCTTCGAACCGGCCGAGGAGAGTGTCCCGGGCGGGGCGGTGGACGTGATCGACGAGGGCCACCTGGACGACGTCGGGGTGATCTTCGGCCTGCACTGCGACCCCAAGAAACAGGTGGGCACGATCGGTCTTCGCACGGGTCCGGTGTCCTCGGCCTCCGACGTCGTTCGGGTGACGCTGCACGGTCCCGGGGGCCACACCGCCCGCCCCGAGGCGACCGTCGACCTGGTCACAGTCATGTCCGAACTCGCGCTGAAACTGCCGCAGGTGCTGACAGAGCGCGTGGAACGCGCCCAGAAGGGCCCGATCCGGCTGGTCTGGGGCTCCGTGATCTCCGGCGACGCCCCCAACGTGATCCCGGCCAAGGCGGTCCTGACCGGCACGCTGCGGACCCCCGACCGGGTGGTGTGGGAGGCGCTCGGACGGCTGCTCAACGAATCGGTGGAGCTGATCCTCGGCGACTCCGGCGTCGAATGGGACCTCTACCACCGCCAAGGTGTGCCCCCGGTGGACAACCACGTCGAGCCGACAGCGCTGTGGGCCGACGCGATCGCCGACGAACTCGGGCAGGCAGCGGTGGTACCCACCGACCAGTCATGGGGCGGTGACAGCTTCGCCTGGTACACCGACCGGGTTCCCGGCACCTATGCGCGGCTCGGTGTGCACAACGGTCAGGGGGAGACGCTGGACCTGCACGCTTCCACCTTCGACGTCGACGAGCGGGCCATCGCGATCGGGGTGCGGGCCATGGTCGCCGCCACCAGGACCTGGTTCGCCGCACAGCACTGAACCCGACCGGTTGCACGGCCCGAGTCACACGAACGTGGCGAGCATCCGTTCGAAGAGCGGATTCGGGTCGGCGGCGGGCACGACCCGCTGGATCTCCCGGAGCACCTCTGGCGCGGGGATGCCGCGCACGCGCGTTCCGTACATGGCCGCGATGAAGGGCGCGCGCGAGCGTCCGTCCGAGCAGTGCAGGTAGACGGTACGTCCCTCCTCCCGCAACCTGACCATCAGATCGACCGTCTGCGCGGTCACGAGTTCCAGGTTCGGGTTCACCGCCGGGTCGTCGGAATCGACCAACCAGACATTCAGGTGGTCGTCGTGCGCGACCGGGGGCTGAGGCCCCTGGTCACTGCCCACCCGGCACAACGACACCACCGCGTCCACCCCGGCCGGCAGCGGGCGCAACCCTGCGAGCCCGCCCAGCCAGACCTGCTGGTCGAACGGATGGGGGACGGCGGATTCGAGGAACGGATCGTGTTCGAAAGCCGACGGCCAGGGTTGGCCGAACAGAGCCTGCCACACCGAGGCGGTCAGGTCCTGATCTCGCAGGCCGGGCCAGCCGTGCAGTCGCCGGCGCCACTCCAGCGGGATCGAGGAGACGCCCCAACGAGCCCCGAGCAGGCCACCGGCGATGGCCCCCGAGGTCGCCGTGTCGCCGCCTGCCGCGATCACAGTGCGCAAAGTGTCCTCGAACCGTGGACCGCTGCCGTCCCCGTGACTGACGGCCGACCACACCGTCTGCAACATCTGATGGGCGAGTCCGTTGCGGATCGCGAAGTCCTGCGGCAGCCCGATCTCGGCCCGGGTGATCGAGGCCTCCCAGGTGTCCCGGCGCTCCTCGGGATCCACGGCAGCCCCGCGCCGAGGTCCAGATCGCCGGTCAGGATGGCGTGGCGTTGGGCGAAGTTCAGCAGCAGGCAGGCATCGGCCGCCTCCGGACTGCCGTGCGTCAAGAGACTGTAGGCCCGCGCGCTGTCGGCGAGCAGGTTCGCATCGTCGAGGCCACCGAGCACCAGTGGTGTGGTGCGCATCAGTGACCCGTTGCCCGGCGGTGCTGACGGCCGCGCGGCGTACAACTCCGCTGCCACATCCCGCAAGGACCCCGCGCCACGCCGCCGGTCGTAGCCGGCCAGCACCGCCGCGACCGCCGGAGCCACGTCTCGAGCCGATGTGAACCACTGCGCCCAGCGGGCGGCGACCACTGTCCAGGGTGGAGTCCGCCAGCAGGTCCTCCCCGTCGCCGGATCGCCTCCAGGATCGGGATCGCCATCGCGGTGTCGTCTGCCCACTCGCCCTCGTCGTAGGGTCCGAGGCCGCCCGGTCGCATCCGGATATGGGGTGCGGTGATCTGCGATTCGAAGGCGTAGCCGTTGCCCAGCGCGTTACCGACCGCCATTCCGACGATCGCACCCGTCGCGCGATCCTCTTGAACCGCGTCCCATGCCTGTGCCGGCCTCACGGCTCCCCGTCCCGTTGCTTTGTAAACCTTCTGAACAAGCGACTTCAGAATACGACCTCTGGGACGATTCGGCAGGAGCAGAGGGGTATCGACTAGTCGGAGTCGTCCTGCCCGGCCAGGAACTCCTCG
Organism: uncultured Actinomycetota bacterium; assembly: GCA_963769435.1. Taxonomy (GTDB): domain Bacteria; phylum Actinomycetota; class Actinomycetes; order S36-B12; family UBA10799; genus JADKAV01. The sequence continues at coordinate 1,294,997 of CAVYLN010000002.1, read as the reverse complement.
ATCTGGTCCATCAACTCGTCCCCGCTCGGCAGTTCTCCGGGCCAGCTCGCGACGTCCGCGTCATGCTGCTGTTCGAGCGCAGCGACCACTTCCTCGTTCTCGGTGCTGCTCGCGATCGACTCGTCGATCTCGGCCCGCACCTGTTCGGCCACGCGGGGCAGGTCGCCCTGGTCGATCACGAGTCCGGCGGCCTTGGCGATCTCCTCGAGCACGGTGATCGCTCCGGTCGGGAACTCGGTGTTCACCAGGTAGTGCGGGATGTGCACCGCGAAACCCTGCGACGGGATCCCGGCGCGGCCGGTGGCGAACTCCACGAGCGTTGTCAGGCTGCCGGGGACGTCCACCCGGTCGACCGGTCCCGGTCGCGGCTCGATCATCGTCGGATCGCTCGCGTGGGGGGTGACGAGCAGTTCCCGGGTGTGCGGCGACGGCCACGGGATCGCCTGCAGACCGATGGTCTTGCTGACCTTGAAGTGCTCGGCGAGTTCGATGATCGACCCGGTCACCTGCTGCCACCCGAGGTCGGGTTCCGGGCCGTGGATCATCAGGAACGGCTTCGAGTGGTCGTCCCAGAAGAGGTCGAGGGTCAGGCGCGGCATGTCGATGTCCGAGAAGTGATCCCGGTCGAAGGTCATCACCGGCCGCCGCGCGCGGTAGTCGTAGATGTCGTCGATGGACAGTTCGGCCACCATCTGGTGGGGCAGGTTGGTGGTCAGATGTGAGACGGCCTGGCGGATGCTGTGTCCGGCGTCCACGAACCCGGAGAAGGCGTGGACCATGGGCAGGTCCTTCGGGACCTCCGTCATGTGGATCGTCACGCGTGGGTGCATGTCGTGTTCAACCGAGCCCGCCGCAGCCGTATTCCGCAGTCCTGTGTCACGAACCGCAGTCCGGGGAGTCGGCGCGCACCGTGCAGTCGGTGAGGCCGGCGCCCGAGGGACGCACGTACCGGACCTGCCACGAGCCCTGTGCGGGATCAGGGCTGGCCAGACCGAACGCGTGCTCGACCTCCAGCCAGCGGTAGGCCGCCTTCGGGTAGGGCTTGACCCCCGGCACGATCGGACGGCCCTTGGAATCGGCCAATGGCCCGTACTCGGGCTGCTGGTACCCCTGGTGCGGGTCGAGGTCGGTGCCGCCGCCGCCGAACACGAACTGCGGCGGCAGTCCCTTGACCTTCACCACTTGGCTGAGGTGCAGATGCCCGGACACGATCGCCGTGAAGTCCTTCAGGAGTCCGTGTGACGCTGCCGCCTGATCCACGGCGACCCATGGTGTCCAGCCCGGCACGTTCCCGGGGTTGTACCTGACCGTCGTGTTGGCCAGGGAAGGCTGGTGCACGACGAGCCACGGATCCACGCCCGGGTCCTTGGCCAGTTCGGCCGCAGCCTCGTACCCGGGGCGCAGCTTCGGCCACCAGGGGGAGGTCCCGTAGTCCCAGCCGTATGCGGAGTCGACGACGACCAGGCGCAGCGGGCGACCGGAGATCATCGGGACGTCGACGCTCCACGTCTTGGACAGGACGGTGGGCGCGACCATCCGGCCATCGCGTTCCACCGGCGCGCAGGTCGCGGCACTGTCCGGTCGGGCATCGAGGAACAGGAAGTACCCGTTGCCGCCGATCTCGCAGATCTCGTGGTTGCCCCGCACCGCGAGCAACGGCGCGGTCGCCAGCATCGGTTCGGCGGGTTCGAAGAAGTCGGCCAGCCAACCCGCCCCGGAATCGAGGAACGGGACGTCCTTCGGCGGTGCCGGGCTGCCGCCGCACCGGTCGCTGTCAGCCGTGGGGCAGGCGGCCTCGCGGTAGAAGTAGTCGCCGACGTGGATCAACAGGTCGGGCGCGGCCTTGTCGATCTGCGTGGCGATCGTCGCGAACGGCCAGTCCTTCACGGAGTTGCAGTTCTGGACGAACTTGCGCACCAGGCAGCCGGTATCGGCCACCGCCGCCACGGTCTCGACCTGCCGGGGCATCTGTGCCGGGATCTGCTCGCCGTTCAGAGCGACCCCTGAGGCCCCGGCCGGGATGTTCGCCGAGCAGACGGTGACGTCGTCGAAGGTTCCCTTTGTCGTGCTCCCCGGGGATCGTTGCTGCATCGACACGGATGTCGCGCCTGTCACCTCGAGTTCGGGGCACTTCTGACCGCCGGGCAGGACCGCGCGAGCGACCAGGCCGGACGGCGACACCGACAGCGGCGCCACCAGCGAGTACACGAACGTCTTCGGGGCGGGGCTCGGCGAATCCGTTGAGGTGCCCGTGGAGCAGGCGACCAGCGCCAGTACCAGAGCGATCCACCAACGGTTGCGCATGCAGGAACAGTATTGGCTCGAGGCCGACGTTCACCTGTGCAATCCGCTTGCCGCGACGTACCCTCGGTGCATGCCACGCGGGGTGCCACCGTCCCACTGGGGTGCGCCGGACCTCGGGTTCGGTCGCCCGGGCGGTGCGCAACGCCCATGAGCGCTTCCTCTCCGGCGACTCCGGCAGGGTCAGCGGTGTCAGGCAATTGGTCCTCGAATCCTGGCGACGCAGCCTGGATGAGGGGGTGGACCCGCAGGCCCCCGCGCCGCCGCTGGTGCTGGAGCCCGATCGCACTTGCAGGCCGCCCGGGAGTCCTCGGCACTGGGCGCGGCCATGCCCTTGATCCGTTCGCTGTTGACCGAGCCGGCCGAATCCAGCGGCCACGTCGTCGCGGTGGGTGACCGGCAGGGAAACCTGCTGTGGGTGGAGGGGGACCGGGGTCTGCGCTCCCGGGCGGAGGACATGGGTTTCGTGGCAGGCGCCCAGTGGTCGGAGCGCGCGGCCGGGACGAACGCCCCCGGGACCGCCTTGACCCTCGACGCGCCCGTGCAGATCTTCGCCTCCGAGCATTTCCGCGGCACCGTCCAGCCGTGGAGTTGTACGGCCGTCCCCATCCACGACCCCCACACCGGCCGCATACTCGGCGTGCTCGACGTGACCGGCCAGCACGACGTGGCGACCCCCCAGGCCCTGGCCATGGTCCGCGCGACCGCGGTTGCTGCCGAGCATTGGCTGGCTACGCAGAACCCGCGCCCGGATGGCGCCCGCCTGGTGGTGCTGGGCCGCGACCGGGCACTCCTGGACAGGCCGGGCGAGAGGCTGAAACTCAGCGCGCGACACTCGGAGTTGCTGCTGTTGCTGTCGATGTCCCAGGGTCTCTCCGCCGAGCGGCTCGCGGTCATGATGCACGAACACGACGTTCCCCTGGTGACCGTGCGCGCGGAGTTGGCGCGATTGCGCAAGATTCTCGGGGAGGGGTACCTGCTATCGCGGCCCTACCGGCTCGCGGAGCCGATCACCACCGATGCCCAGGAGGTGATCGAGGCCCTCGACCGGGGGGACACGCGTTCGGCGATCACCCTCTATGCCGGACCGCTGCTCCCGGGGTCGGAGTCCCCGGAGATCGTCGACATGCGCGGCGACCTGCGGGCCAGGGTGCGCAGGGCCGCGTTGGCCTCCGGTGACGCCGACGCCCTTCTGCAGTTCGCGGTCGGGGAGGACGGTCGCGACGACGTGGAGATCATTCAGGCCGCCCTGCGGGCCCTGCCCGCCACGTCGCCCAAGCGGATCGGGTTGATGGCCAGGCTCGACCGGCTCCACAAGTTGCTCTCGGTGCCGCTTCCGCGGCTGCCCGGGCAGGGTCGTCGCTGAGTCGTTCACGCGCGGCCGGTGCCGGCCGGGTGGTGGGGCTGGCTGGTGCTCTGGGCGCGTGCTTGTCGGGCCCGCCGATGCTCGCGTTGGAGGTTGTGCACGAGGTTGGAGAACGCACGCGTGTCTTCTCCAACCTCGTGCACGTTCTCCAACCTCGCGGCCGATTGGCGGCACTCGCCGACCTCGCGGTCGGTCGGTCCGCACCGGCCGCCCGTTACGTTTCTGCAACCTTGTTGCAACCTTGTGAAACCTAGGTTCGGCTTCATCCCGGACGCGCCGGGCGACAACTTAGGAGAACCACATGACCGTCTACGCACCCCCCGGAACACCCGGGAGCGTTGTGAGCTACGAGGCCCGATACGACAACTGGATCGGCGGCCAGCGTGTCGCGCCGGTCAAGGGCGAGTACTTCGAGAACGTCTCGCCGGTCAACGGCAAACCCTTCTGCGAGGTGGCCCGCAGCACCGCCGAGGACATCGAGCTGGCCCTCGACGCCGCCCATGCGGCCGCCCCCGCCTGGGGCAAGATGTCGGCCGGCGAGCGTTCGGACATCATCATGAAGATCGCGCTGCGCATGGAGGAGAACCTCGAGGCGATCGCGGTGGCTGAGAGCTGGGAGAACGGCAAGCCGGTACGCGAGACGCTGGCCGCCGACATCCCGCTGGCGATCGACCACTTCAAGTACTTCGCCGGTGTCCTGCGCGGCCAGGAGGGCGCGATCTCCGAACTCGACGACGACACCGATCGCCTACCACTTCCACGAGCCGCTCGGCGTGGTCGGACAGATCATCCCGTGGAACTTCCCGATCCTGATGGCGACGTGGAAGCTCGCGCCGGCGCTGGCCGCGGGCAACGCCATCGTGCTCAAGCCGGCCGAACAGACACCGGCCTCGATCATGTGGCTCATGGACCTGGTGGGCGACCTGCTTCCCCCCGGCGTCCTGAACATCGTCAACGGCTTCGGCGTCGAGGCGGGCAAGCCGCTGGCATCCAGCAACCGCATCCGCAAGATCGCGTTCACCGGTGAGACCACGACCGGTCGGCTCATCATGCAGTACGCGAGCGCCAACATCATCCCGGTGACGCTCGAGCTCGGCGGCAAGAGCCCGAACATCTTCTTCGACGACATCGCGCAGGCCGAGGACGACTTCTACGACAAGTCGCTCGAAGGTTTCGCGATGTTCGCGCTCAACCAGGGCGAGGTCTGCACCTGTCCGAGCCGGGCGCTGATCCAGGAGTCGATCTACGACAAGTTCCTGTCGGATGCGACCGAGCGCACCAAGAAGATCGTGCAGGGCAACCCGCTGGACACCGAGACCATGATCGGCGCCCAGGCCAGCAACGACCAGCTCGAGAAGATCCTCAGCTACATCCAGATCGGGCAGGACGAGGGCGCTCGGGTGGTCTGCGGAGGCGAGCGGGTCGACCTCGGCGGTGACCTGAGCGACGGCTACTACGTCGCGCCGACCATCTTCGAGGGCAAGAACTCGATGCGGATCTTCCAGGAGGAGATCTTCGGCCCGGTCGTGTCGGTCACGTCCTTCACCGACTTCGACGACGCCATGCACATCGCCAACGACACCCTGTACGGCCTCGGTGCCGGTGTGTGGAGCCGCAACCTCAACACCGCCTACCGCGCCGGTCGCACCATCCAGGCCGGCCGGGTCTGGACCAACTGCTACCACGCCTACCCGGCGCACGCGGCGTTCGGCGGGTACAAGGGGTCGGGCATCGGCCGGGAGAACCACCTGCGGATGCTCGAGCACTACCAGCAGACCAAGAACCTGTTGGTCAGCTACTCGCCCGCAGAAGCTCGGCTTCTTCTAAATGCCCACCCGGGTGGATGTCACCGGGGAGGCGGCGGACATGCTCCGTCGCCTCTTCGGCGACAACGGGCCGCTGATGTTCCACCAGTCCGGCGGCTGCTGCGACGGGAGCTCCCCGATGTGCTACCCCGCCGGCGAGTTCCTGGTCAGCGAGGGCGCGGACGTGCTGTGGGGTGTCCTCGACGTCGACGGTGTGGGGGAGGTCCCGGTCTACATGTCCAGCGGCGCAGTACGAATACTGGAAGCACACGCACCTGACCATCGACCTGGTGCCCGGTCGGGGAGCCGGCTTCTCGCTGGAGGCGCCGACGGGTTTCCGGTTCATGATCCGCTCCCGCCTGCTCACCGACGAGGAGTACGCGGCGCTGGAGGCCTGAGCCGCCGCGGCCGCACGAACTGGTTGGCCGAGCAGGTCCACGGGCCTTCCCCAACCACTTCGTGCGTTCCCGACGGGCGATTCGCGCGCTATGTCCCGCGTGTCGCCGCACGAACTGGTTGGCGCGGGTTGCTGTCCAACCAGTTTGTGCGGCCTACCGCTGACCACCCCTCGGCCCCCGTGCGGATAATGGAGCATGAGCACGCCAGCGCACGAACTCGCCGAATCCGACCGCCCGTGGATCATCCGGACGTATGCGGGCCACTCCAGTGCCAAAGCCTCGAACGAGCTCTACCGCTCGAACCTGGAGAAGGGGCAGACCGGGCTGAGCATCGCCTTCGATCTGCCGACGCAGTGCGGCTACGACTCCGACGACCCGATCGCGCGACCCGAAGTGGGCAAGGTCGGCGTGCCGATCAACTCCCTGGACGACTTCCACGTCCTCTTCGACGGCATCCCGCTGGAGAAGATGAACACGTCGATGACCATCAACGGCACGGCCATGTGGCTGCTCGCGCTGTACGTGGCGCTGGCCCGCGAGCGCGGCGAGGATGAGTCGAAACTGCAGGGCACGACACAGAACGACCTGATCAAGGAGTACCTGGCCCGCGGGACGTACATCTTCCCGCCCGAGGCGTCCATGCGCCTCATCGCGGAGATGTACGAATACTGCCTGGAAGCCATCCCGAAGTGGAACGCCTCCAACATCTGCTCGCTACCACCTGCAGGAGGCCGGTGCCACGCCCGTGCAGGAACTCGCGTTCGCGCTGGCCAACGCGATCAGCCTGCTGGACCTGCTCAAGGAGCGCGGCAAGTTCGACGACGAGCAGTTCGAGCGTGCCGTGGGCCGGATCAGCTTCTTCGTCAACGCCGGCATCAGGTTCATCGAGGAGATGTGCAAGATGCGGGCGTTCGGCGAGTTGTGGGACTCCTACACCGCCGACCGGTTCGGGGTGAAGAACGAGAAGTACCGCCGCTTCCGTTACGGGGTGCAGGTCAACAGCCTGGGCCTGACGGAGGCGCAGCCGGAGAACAACGCCTGGCGGATCATCCTGGAGGCGCTCGGCGTGACCCTGAGCCGCAACGCCCGCTGTCGTGCCCTGCAACTGCCCGCCTGGAACGAGGCCATGTCGCTACCGCGACCCTGGGACCAGCAGTGGTCGCTGCGCCTGCAGCAGATCCTCGCCTACGAGACCGACCTGCTGGAGTACCCCGACCTGTTCGACGGCAGTCCGGTGGTGGAGTCCAAGGTCAACGCGCTGATCGAGGAGGCCACGGCCGAGATCGAGACGATCCTGGGCATGGGCGGGGTGATCCCCGCGATCGAGACCGGCTACATGAAGACCGCGCTGGTGCGGTCGATGTCCGAGCGGATGAGCGAGATCAACTCCGGCGAGAAGATCGTCGTCGGGCTGAACAAGTGGACCGAGGGGCTGCCCTCGCCGCTGACCGCAGGTGACGACGGCGGCATCTTCAAGGTCGACGAGAAGGCCGCGGAGCAGATCATCGCGTCGTTGGAGCAGGTCCGCGCCACACGGGATTCCGCCCGCGCGGAGGCTGCGATCGAGGCGCTCAAGGCCGCCGCCCGGGACGGCAGCAGTCTGATGGAGCCCAGCATCGAATGTGCCCTGGCACGGGTGACCACCGGGGAGTGGGCCGGGGCGCTGCGCGAGGTGTTCGGCGAATACCGCCCCCACACCGGCATCGAAGGCCAGCAACTCGGGCTGACCGGCGACCGGGTCGACGTGTTGCGCGAGCGGATCAACGCACTGGCCGAGAGCATGGGCCACCGCCCCCGCATCGTGGTCGGCAAGCCTGGCCTGGACGGACACTCCAACGGCGCCGAGGTGATCGCGGTGTCCGCGCGCCACGTCGGTTTCGACGTGATCTACTCCGGCATCCGCTTGAGCCCGGACGAGATCGTGCAGTCGGCGGTCGAGGAGGGGGCCGACCTGATCGGCGCCTCGGTGCTGTCGGGCTCGCACATCGACCTGGCCAAGCAGATCCTCGAGGGACTGCGGGAGCAGGGCGCCGACGAGGACATCGCACTCGTCATGGGCGGCATCATCCCGCCTGCCGACGCCACCGAACTCGAGTCCATGGGGATCAAACGGGTCTTCACGCCGGCCGACTACGAGCTGATGGACATCATGGAAGTCGTTCGTGGAGATCCTCGAAGCCCGATGACGCTGGCGGAAACGGTCGAGCGGGCCCGCGGGCTCAACAAGCACGCCGTCGCGAAGTTGGTCGCGATGTTCGAGGACACGCGGGCCTCGGCTGCCGCCCAACGCGCTGAAGTGCTCGAGTTGCTCGACGAGCGGCAGGCGGCGGTGATCGGGATCACCGGGACTCCCGGTGCGGGCAAGAGCAGCCTGGTGGCGAGGCTCGTCCCGCAGCTGCTCGCCTCGGATCCGGACCTCTCGGTGGCGGTGCTCGCCGTCGATCCCGCGAGTCACGTTTCGGGTGGAGCGCTGCTCGGGGACCGCACCCGCACCCGGTTCGCGACCGGGGAGAAGCGGGCCTACTTCCGCAGCCAGTCCAACGCGGCCGAACTAGGCGGGTTGGCGCCGACCACTTTCCAGGTCTCCCGACTGCTCAAGCGGCTGTTCGACGTGGTGCTGGTGGAGACCGTCGGCATCGGTCAGAGCGAACTGGACATCCGCTATCTGGCCGATCACGTGTACTTGGTGCTGCAACCGCTGGGCGGCGACGAGATCCAGTTCCTGAAGGCCGGCATCATCGAGATCCCGGACTCCTTCATCCTCAACAAGTGCGACGATCCGGCGGCTGGCATGTCGTACTACCAACTGCGGTCATCGCTGTCGCTGGCCCGGCCGTTCGACGAGGAGCAGCCGCCGGTCTACCGGACCAGCGCTCGCACCGGCGAGGGGATCGACGACCTCGCCGCAGCGATGCTCAAGGTCACGCAGCAGCCTGCTCGTCACACCGAGGACGAGCGCGAGCGGTACTTCTTCAACCGCTGGGTCGAGGACGAGTGGGGCGCGACCGGCCGCCGCTACGCCGACCAGGCGGGGACCTTGTTGGCCGACGGGTTCGACTCCGCGCAGGCGGTGTTCGGGCCGGGCATCGTGCGCTGGTTGACCGGGAGCCTGCAAACATCTGTGGATTGAGTGCACAGAGGTTTGCACGCTTTGTTTGAGTGGACGGGCCGTCAGTAGCGCACCTTGGCCCGCACTGTGCGGCCGTTCTTCTTGCCCACCAGTTTGCAGACCTTGGACTTCGTGAAGACGACCTTGGACTTCTTGACCTTGCAGACCTTCGGGGTGGTCGAGTGGACCCGCTTGGCCTTGCGGAGTTTCTTAGGCAGGCGCTTGGTCTTCAGCGTCGGCGTGGTCGGGTTCGGATTCGCGCTGATCGTCACCGGCACCGTCGCCAGCACATTGTTGTTGTTGAGGCTCACGTCGGTGGTCGCCCACATCGCCGTCATGGCCGCGGTTCCAGTCGTCGGAGCGTCCACCACGACCGGGAACTCGATGTCCAGCGCGAAGCCCGGCACGAGGGGTTCCAGATTGCTGACGACGTACTTGCCGCTCTCCAGGTTCACGCTCGGACAAGGGATCTCGGTCGACGCCTGGATCGGATCGAACTGCGTCCGTGTGCAGCGCATCGGCATCGCCGCGCTCGGGGCGTAGCGCAGCGGAAGTCCGCCGGCGTCCTGATGGATCGTCATCAGGACGTTGCCGGTGACGGTGTGTGGCGCGATGACCGCGGTATGGGCGTGGAGGTAGAAGGGGACGCCCGCCATCGGAGCGGGCCCGACCCCGATGTGCTGGGTCGAGAAGAACCACATCCAGGGAATCCCGCCCGACCAGGTGTAGTAGCTGTTGGCCTCGTCCTCGCCGTAGGTGAATCCTGCGAGTGTGCCGGTGGCCGGGTCGACACTGGCCAGTGCCCCGTCATCGGCGGCGACGCCGGGCGGTGATGCCGCCAGCAGCGCGAGGGTGCATGCCACGACGGTGGCCGATTTCTTGAACATGTGACCCACCTCCCGAACACGTGGGCGGGGGCACTGTCGCGTGCGGGAACAGCCGTGACGAGAGGTGCTCCCGTCGATCTCAGTCTACCGCTCGGGACCCCACCTGTGAGTCGCTCGGATGGCCGTATTCCGCGGGACTTTGGACGTATCTGGTCGACAGGTGACCCGAGCCACGCTTCCGGCCACGACAGCAGGCGTGAAACTGGCAGACTGCAGCCATGCGGGCACGGGATCTGGCCATTCCGACCGAGGTCCTTCGACCGGACACGGCGGCCCTGGACGCACTGCGGATGATCGCGGAATCACAGTTGCCGGGGCTGGTGATCGCTTTGGACGGCAAATTCGTGGTGGTCCCCGCTTCACAGGTGCTCAGGGTGGCGTTGCCCCGGTACGTGCTCGACGACGCGGCTCTTGGCCGGGTCTTCGACGAGCCCTCCGCCGACGCTCTGGCGGCGCGGCTCGAAGGCCGGACGATGGCCGACCTGGCCCGCTCACTGGAACCGTCCGAGGACCGGCCGGACCACTTCGTGGACGGCGACGCCAACGCCGTCGAACTTGCCGCGGTGATGGCGGCCGCCCATGTGCCGTTGGTGGCTGTGGTGGACCAGGGCGAGTTCCTGGGCGTGGTCACCGTGAACAGGTTGATCCGGTCCGTGCTGGCATGACCCTCATCGCATGGGTCGCGGTGGCGATCTTCGTCGGCGCGTATGTGCTCATCGCCACCGAGCGGGTGCACCGGGTGGCAGCGTCGCTGGGTGGTGCGGCGATCGTGCTCGGGCTTGGGGTGACCAGTTCGCAGGACGCGTTCTACTCCTCGGAGACCGGGGTGGACTGGGACGTCATCTTCCTGCTGCTCGGGATGATGCTGGTCGTCGGTGTCCTGAAGCGGACCGGCGTCTTCGAGTACATGGCGATCCGTGCGGCCAAACTCGCCGGCGGCCGGCCCTACCGGGTGATGGTTCTGCTGGTCCTCGTGACGGCCGGCGCGTCAGCCCTGCTCGACAACGTCACCACCGTTCTGCTGGTGGTGCCCGTCACGCTGCTGGTGTGTGAGCGCCTGGGGCTGCACCCGATCCCGTTCCTGATGGCCGAAGCACTCGCATCGAACATCGGGGGTGCGGCCACATTGGTCGGTGATCCCCCGAACATCATCATCGCCAGCCGCGCGGATCTGACCTTCACCGACTTCCTCGTCAACATGCTGCCGGTTGTGCTCGTCGTGCTGGGCGTGTTCCTGCTGCTGATCCGTGTCTTGTTCAGGAAGGCCCTGGCGGCCAAGCCGCAGGGGGTCGAATCGCTAATGGCCCTCGACGAGCGCGAAGCCATCAAGGATCCCCGCCTGCTCTGGCGGTCCGGAATCGTGCTGGGGGCGATCCTGGTCGGCTTCCTCCTGCAGCGCCAGACCGGCATCTCCCCCTCCGTGGTCGCACTGGTCGGCGCGGGCATCATGATCCTGATCTCACCGGCCGGCCCGGGGGAGCTGGTCGAGGACGTCGAGTGGGAGACGCTGCTGTTCTTCATCGGCCTGTTCATCCTGGTGGGGGCCCTGGTCGAGGTGGGTGCGCTGGATCAACTCGCGCAGGCCATGGCCAACGCGACGGGTTCGGAGGTTGTGCCCACGCTGATGATGGTGCTGGTCGGCTCGGCGGTGGTCTCCGCGATCGTGGACAACATCCCCTACGTGACCGCGATGGCTCCCGTGGTCGAGTCGTTGATCCAGTCGAACCCGGCGCTGGGCCAGGACGGTGCCCTGTGGTGGGCGCTGGCGCTGGGTGCGGACTTCGGGGGAAACGCCACTCTGGTCGGTGCGAGCGCCAACGTCGTGGTCGTCGGGATCGCCGCCCGCAACGCGCTACCCATCTCGTTCTGGCAGTGGATGAAGTACGGGTTGCCGACGGCGGCGGTCTCGATCCTGATCTGCATCCCGTACGTGCTGTTGCGCTACGCGTGAGTCGGATCGCCAGGGTGGGCGGGGCTTGATGTCCGGATTTGCATGATGATCATCGGTTCTGGGTCGGGTCCAAGCACGAGTCGTCCGCGGCGGCCATGATCATCATGCAAATCCGGACACTGGCCGGCCGCCACTGCCGGGGTCATCTCCGCGCGGGTCTCCGTCAACGGAGCCGTCCCGAACGCTGCCGTGCGCTTGCCGGAGGTCGGCAGGTGCCGAAGAGGTCATCTCCGGCTGGCGTGTTGGTACGCGCGCCCAAGTGCTTCCAGAGCACGCTGCACGTCCTGCTCAGTCGTGGCCTGGTTGCTCACGGCAATCCGTAGAACCTTGCGGCCCTGCCACGTCGACCCGGTCATCCAAGCCGCCCCGTCGGCCAGAAGCAGTCGCTCCACTTCGGTGGTGGTCGTGTCGTCGCCCCACGCGGTACAGACCTGGGTGAACACGACGTCGTTGAGCACCTCGCCACCGATCGCCCGTACCCCGTCAGCGAATGCCTGGGCATGCCCGACCATCCGATCCACGAGGTCGGCGATCCCGCCGCGGCCGAGGTATTGCAGGGTCGCCCACAATGCGAAAGCGCGGCCACGCTGGGAGAACTCGGGGCCGAGTTCCAGAGGGTCCGGAGGGCCCTGGCTGTGGATGAGATACGGCGCGTGGATCCCCATCGCCGCCCGGTGTGCCACGCTGTCGGCGACGAACGCCAACCCCGAGTCGTACGGGACGTTGAGCGTCTTGTGGGCGTCAGTTGCCCAGGAGTCGGCGAGTTCCAGCCCGGCGACCAAATGCCGGGTCGTGGGGGATGCGGCCGCCCACAGCCCGAACGCGCCGTCGATGTGCACCCACGCTCCGTGTTCGTGCGCGATCGGGATCGCGGCGGCGAAATCGTCGAAGGCTCCGGAGTGTACGTTGCCCGCCTGCAGCGCCACGATCGTCGGCCCGTCATAGGTGGCGAGAGCTGATGCCAGGGCGTCGACATGGATCCGGCCTTGTTCGTCGGCGGGCACAGCCTCCGGTGCGCCGAGACCGAGGTATCTCAGCGCGAGGTCCACGGTGTCGTGGCGCTCCGCCCCGACCAGGACGCGCACCCGCGGCGCGCCCTGCAGGCCGCGCTCCTCGACGTCCCAACCGGCGCGGGCCAGGACGGCATGCCGTCCGGCGGTCAGACCGGTGAAGTTGGCCATCAAGCCGCCGGTCACTGTTCCCATCGTCGTGCCCGCAGGCAGGCCGAGAATGTCAACGAGCCAGCCCTCGACCGCTTCGCGCGCGGCGCTGTGCGCCGGGGTGACCTCCCGCAGACCCACGTTCTGGTCCCACGCGCTGGTCAACCAGTCCGCCGCCACCGCCACCGGGTAGGTGCCCCCGATGACGAAGCCGAAGAAGCGCGGTGAGCCCATCGCCGTGAGCCCCGGCTCGGCGTTGGCGACAAGGTGCTCGATCACCTCATGGGGGTCGCGTCCCGACTCGGTCAGAGGTTCCGCGAAGTTGGCCAAAAGGTCGTCCGTGGTGGCGGCCGGCGGCACCGATCGCTCAGCCACCCCGTGGAGGTACGCCTTGGCCTTCGTCGAAGCCAGATTCAGAAGATCCTGGTGGTCGTCGGATGCGCTCATCGTTCCACTGTTGCACCAGTCGGTGGAAATCCGCTCGCATGGCTTCGACCAAGGGCACGGCGGCCTGCTACTCAAGTCCGCGTGCGCAAGCGGCAGGACTATCCTCGGAATGTGGCTGAGAACCTGGATCTTGCGTCGGATTACAGTCCCACCCGCGAGCAGTGGTTGGCCGCGGTGGACAAGGTGCTCAAGGGCAAGGACTTCGACCGCACGCTGGTCAGCACGACCCTCGACGGACTGCGCATCGAGCCGCTCTACGACGGCTACGACACCGCCGCGACGAGTCCGGGTTCCCGGGTTTCGACGCCGTTGACACGCGGGGCCCAACCCGAGCCGAGGGACAACGGGCACTGGGACATCCGCACCCGCACCGTCCACCCCGATCCCGCCGCGGCCAATGCGCGGGTCCTGGACGACCTTGCCAACGGCGCCACCAGCGTTGAACTGGTCTTGAACCTCGGCGGTGGTGAAGGCATCAGCATCCGCACGCCCGAGGATCTGGCGGGGGTCCTCGCCGGGGTGGTCCTCGAGGCGGCGCCGGTGAGCCTTCACGCGGGTGCACATGCCGGGGTGGTCGGGCAGTGGTACCGCGACCTACTGGCAGAGCGGGGCGTGCACGGCGCGGATGCCGTCGGATCCCTCGGGATCGATCCGATCGGCACGCTGGTGTCCACCGGCGTTCTTCCGCAGGGTCTGCAGTCCGCCCTGGACGAGGCGGTGGACCTGGCCAGGACCAACCCGCCGCGACTGCGCGCGTTCGTCGCCTCCGGTGCCCCGGCCAGTGATGCGGGAGCCAGCGAGGCTCAGGAGATCGGATATGTGCTGGCGGTGGGTCTGACGTACCTGCGGGCGCTCGACGGGCCTGGAGAACGCGGCCTCGCAGATCACTCTCGAGGTGACCGCGGACGTGGACGTGTTCGCCACGGTCGCCAAACTCCGGGCTCTGCGGCACTGCTGGGCCACTGTGCTGGAGCACAGTGGGCAGTCCGTCGATTCCACGCAGATCGTTGCGGTGTCAGCGGACCGCTGGCTCACCGAGGTCGACCCGTGGGTCAATCTGCTGCGCGGTACCGCAGCGACACTCGGTGCGGTGGTCGGCGGGGCGGAAGCCGTGACGCTGGCTCCGTTCGATTCCGCGGCGGGACTCCCCGGGGACCTCGGTCGCCGGATGGCGCGCAACACACAGTTGCTCCTGCAGGACGAATCCGGGCATCGGGCGGGTGCTGGATCCGGCGGGAGGCAGCTGGTACATCGAATCGTTCACCGACGAGTTGGCGGCCGCGGGATGGAAGTTCTTCCAGCGCATCGAGGCCGCCGGTGGTGTGGCCGAGGCGCTCGACGAGATCGGCACCGACATCTCGCTGGTGGCCGATCGCCGGGCGGGCCAGATCGCCACCCGTGAACGACCCATCACCGGGGTCAGCGAGTTCCCGCTGCTGGGCGAGCAACGACCCGAGCACGTACCCGCGCCGGCCCCCGACCCGCGTCCGGCGGTCGAACTCGCCGGCACCCCCACGCGCGCGACCCCCTGGCCGCGGCGTCGGCTGGCCGAGCCGTTCGAGGATCTGCGGGCCAATGCCGGGGATGCCACGGTCTTCCTCGCCAACCTGGGCCCGATCGCTGTACACACGGCACGGGCCACGTTCGCGGCCAACCTGTTCGCAGCCGGGGGAGTGCGCGCGGTCTCCGACGGCGGGTACAGCGACGCTGCGGCAGTCGCGGAGGCCTTCACCGCCTCCGGCGCCGACATCGCCTGCATCTGTTCGTCGGACGACGTCTACGCGGACCTGGCCGCGGATGTCGCCGACGCACTCAAACGCGCCGGGGCCAAACGCGTCTATCTGGCTGGCAAGGGCGACTACCCGGGCGTCGACGAGTACATCCACGTCGGCGTCGACGCCCTCGACGTCCTCACCCGAGCGGAGGCAACACGATGACCGACTTCACGCAGATCGACCTGCCACCCCGAACCCCACATCCCGACCGTGCGGCGTGGGAACAGGCCGTCGCCGAGGCCACCGGATCAACGCCCGACAAGTTGATCTGGGACACCCCCGAGGGCATCGACGTCGCACCGCTGTACAGCGCGCAGGACCTCGAAGGACTCGACCACCTGCGGACCTACCCCGGCCTTCCGCCGTACCTGCGTGGGCCGTACCCCACCATGTACGTCAACCAGCCGTGGACCATCCGGCAGTACGCCGGGTTCTCCACAGCCGAGGACTCCAACGCCTTCTACCGGCGCAACCTCGCCCAGGGCCAGAAGGGCCTGAGCATCGCGTTCGACCTCGCCACCCACCGCGGCTACGACTCCGACCACCCGCGGGTGGCCGGCGACGTCGGCATGGCGGGTGTCGCGATCGACTCCATCCTGGACATGCGGGTGCTGTTCGACGGCATCCCGCTGGACAAGATGAGCGTGTCCATGACCATGAACGGCGCAGTGCTGCCGGTCATGGCCCTGTACATCGTGGCTGCCGAGGAGCAGGGCGTACCGCCCGAGAAACTCACCGGCACCATTCAGAACGACATCCTCAAAGAGTTCATGGTTCGCAACACCTACATCTATCCCCCCTCCCCGTCGATGCGGATCATCAGCGACATCTTCGCCTACACCTCCGACAAGATGCCGCGGTTCAACTCCATCTCGATCTCCGGCTACCACATGCAGGAGGCCGGGGCGACCGCCGATCTCGAACTCGCCTACACCCTGGCCGACGGCGTCGAGTACATCCGGGCCGGGATGGCCGCCGGCATGGACATCGACAGCTTCGCGCCACGGCTGTCGTTCTTCTGGGCGATCGGCATGAACTACTACATGGAGATCGCCAAGCTGCGCGCCGCGCGACTGCTGTGGAGCAAGTTGGTCAAGCAGTTCGACCCACAGAATCCGAAGTCCCAGTCGCTGCGCACCCATTCGCAGACCTCGGGTTGGAGCCTCACCGCGCAGGACGTGTTCAACAACGTGATCCGTACCTGCATCGAGGCGATGGCCGCCACGCAGGGCCACACGCAGAGCCTGCACACCAACGCCCTGGACGAGGCGCTCGCGCTGCCCACGGACTTCTCGGCGCGCATCGCCCGCAACACGCAGTTGTTCCTGCAGCAGGAGTCCGGCACCACGAACGTGATCGACCCGTGGGGCGGCTCGTACTTCATCGAACGGCTCACCAGACAACTGGCTGAGCGGGCATGGGCGCACATCACCGAGGTCGAGGAACTCGGCGGGATGGCCAAGGCGATCGAGGCCGGCATCCCGAAGCTGCGGATCGAGGAGGCGGCGGCCCGCACCCAGGCCCGCATCGACTCGGGTAGGCAAGCGGTGATCGGGGTCAACAAGTTCCGGCCCGAGGCACCTGAGGACATCGACGTGCTCAAGGTCGACAACGCGGCGGTGCGTGCCGGACAGTTGGCCAAACTCGAGAAGCTCAAGGCCGAGCGCGACCAGGCCGCTGTCGATCATGCCCTCGCCGCACTGGAGTCCGCTGCTCGAGACGGTGACGGGAACCTGCTGGACCTGTCGGTGCAGGCCGCCCGCGTCTACGCCACGGTCGGTGAGATCAGCTACGCGCTCGAGCGTGTGTACGGTCGGCACAAGGCCGATATCCGTTCGATCTCCGGGGTGTACAGGCAGGAAATGGGCGATCACAACACGCAGGTCGAGACAGTGCAGCACAGCGTCGCGCAGTTCGAGCAGCGTGAAGGCCGCCGCCCGCGCATCCTCATCGCGAAGATGGGTCAGGACGGCCACGACCGCGGCCAGAAGGTGATCGCCTCGTCCTTCGCCGATCTCGGTTTCGTCGTCGACATCGGCCCGCTGTTCCAGACCCCGGAGGAAGTGGCTCGGCAGGCCGTCGAGAACGACGTCGACATCGTGGGCGCATCGTCGCTGGCAGCCGGTCACCTCACGCTTGTGCCGCAGTTGCGGCAGGCCCTCACCGATCTCGGGCGACCCGACATCCTCGTGGTCGTCGGCGGGGTCATCCCGCCGCAGGACTTCGACGCCCTGCGCGAGGCCGGGGCGGCGGCGATCTTCCCGCCGGGAACCGTGATCGCGGAAGCGGCCGAGGGCCTGCTGGAGCAGTTGCTCGGCTCATGAGGCAGGAGTTGCCCGGCACGCAGGAACTGGCCGACCTGGTGCGCTCCGGCGACACCATGTGGCTGGCGCGCGCCATCACCCTGGTCGAGAGCCGGAAGCCCGAGCATCGCGCCCAGGCCGCGGACCTGCTGACGATGTTGATGCCGGACACCGGCGGGTCCGATCGCGTCGGCCTCACCGGAGTCCCGGGGGTGGGCAAGTCCACCTTCATCGACCAGTTCGGCACCAACCTCACGGCCGCCGGTCACAAGGTCGCCGTGCTGGCTGTCGACCCGAGCAGTTCGCGCACCGGCGGGGCGATCCTCGGCGACAAGACACGCATGGAACGCCTCGCAGTCGATCCCAACGCATTCGTGCGGCCCTCGCCGGCGAGTGGTTCGTTGGGTGGGGTCGCGCGTGCGACCCGCGAGTCGATACTGCTGTGCGAGGCGGCCGGCTTCGACGTGGTGCTCGTCGAGACCGTGGGTGTGGGCCAGAGCGAGACCACGGTGTCGGAGATGGTGGACATCTTCGTCGTGCTGATGCTCGCCGGGGCTGGTGACGAACTGCAGGGGATCAAGCGCGGCGTCCTGGAGCTCGCCGACCTGATCGCCGTGAACAAGGCCGACGGCGACAACGTCAAGCGCGCGAGGCTGGCCGCCCTGGACTACCGCCGTGCGATCCACCTGATGACTCCCGCATCGCCGAACTGGACACCCCCGGTGCTGACCTGCTCCGCAGTCACCAGTGACGGGCTCCCGACCATCTGGGAGCAGATCGTGGCCCACCGCGAGAAGTTGACCGCCAGCGGTGAGCGACGCGAGAGGCGCCAGCGCCAGCAGATCGGCTGGATGTGGGCCTTGATCGGCGACCGCCTGCTCGACGAGTTCCGGGATTCCGCGAAGGTCGCGGCACGGTTGGAGCAGGCCGAGGCGTCGGTGCTTGCGGGGGACCTGCCGCCGGCCGTCGCGGCCGACCAGTTGCTCGCCGACGTTCCTCGATGGCTGACCGCACGAACTGGTTGGGGATCCCCGGTCCGGGTCCGCCGCCAACCAGTTCCTGCGCATCTTGCGCCCGATTTGGGAGTGAATGTGTAGTTCAGTCCGCACGAACTGGTTGGAGCCCCGCGCGGCCCAACCACTTCCTGCGGTCAGGCTTCGCTGACCTCCGGTCGGCGGGCGATCCAGACCCACCCGGCCAGGACCAGCACGACTCCGAGTCCCGCGGTGAACCATGCGGCCCGCGCCAGGTAGGCCGTGAGGGTCTCCCAGATCACGGTCTGAGCGGGCGCGAACGCCGTCGACTCGAACGTGGGGGTCAGTGCGGAGTTCCCGAGGAGCAGCACCGCCGCCACCGCTGCCGCCGCGATCAGCACGCCAACGCCGGTCCGGCGGGTGGCTCGTGCCTTGTCCGGGGCCAGCACCACCGACAGCACCAGCAGGAGCAGGGGTAGCAGGATGAACCACTGCATCAAGGGGGCACCCCAGGAGTAGTAGGTCCGGATCTGTTGGATCTGCGAGTCCTGCAACAGCACGACGGTGGGGGGCAGCACGCCGGCCTGAACCTGCGGCAGGTCGATCCCCTCCTGCGCGACGCGGTCCCGGACGGTCTGCTTGACCACATCGAGGTTCAGGACCACGTCACCGTCCTGCACCGACAGGCTCGGGGGCGGTTCGTTCTCCAGCAGCGCGATGGCCGCCTTCTGCGCGTCGGTGTTCGCGGTGGCCCACAGGTTCGCGAACTGTTCGCTGGCCAGCAACTGCACGACGAGGTCGGCGGTGATCTCCTGCACTCTGGTGACCACGGCCTCCGCCACTGTGCTGACCAATCCCTTGGGTGCGTTGGGGAACCATTGCTCGACCTGGGCGGTCGCACCCTCGACCGTGATCAGCGACCCGGCGACCGTCTCCGCGATGCCCTCCTGAACCTCGGCCTTCGCCGCCAGCGGAGCCACGGTCGCCACGTACCGGTCGGTGTCGGTGAACGTCCGATGCGCCCAGTGCCCGAGAATCCCGATCGGGAGCAGCAGGGTTCCCACGATGAACAGGATCAGGGCTGTCCGTGAGCGCCCCTTGGATATGGCCATGACCGAATCCAAGCAGAGTCGGCGCCTTTCCCGCGATTCACCGGGGCCGCGGGAGTGGTCAACGGACACGGTCCGGGCGTACCGTGGGGCGATGATCATCCGGCGGGTACTGGTCCTCGTGATCGGGCTGTTGATGGCAGTTGCCGCCGGAGCCCCCGCGCAGGCCTACAACGCGCCCGGGCCGCGCTGGCCGGGCAAGACGATCCGGTTCTACAACACCCTGCCCCCCTCCTACGACTGGAGCGTCAAGAAGGCGGCGCAGGCGTGGAACCGCTCCGGTGTGCGGGTCGGATTCCGTGAGGTCAAGAGTCGCGGCAAGGCACAGGTGGTCGTACGGTTTCGGCGACACACAGGGCAACGCGGGCTACGCCTCGATCGGCCGCCAACGAGGTGCCTACGTCCACCTCGTGCGGGGCAAGGTGAGGGTCGAGGACCGGGCCAACATGGGTCGGCTGATCGCCCACGAGTTCGGGCATGTCGTGGGTCTCGATCATGCCCGCCCAGGTGGCTGCAAGCTCATGGAGGCCGCGTGGCCCACGGATTGCCGCGAGCCCACACAAGCGGGTCTCTACAACTGCCGGTGGCTGTCCAAGGACGACATCCGCGGCGCGGTCAAACTCTATGGCGGCCGGGTTCGCCTGTCGAAGCTCTTCTGCCCGCAGGAGCCGAAGCCACCGCAGCTGCGTGACGTCCGCTTCAGCGGCGGCGACACGACTGAGTCGCCGATGACGGTGACTTGGACCGCGCCCAAGGGTGTCCGGGCGGGCTCGAAAGTGGAGATCGGGGTCTACGACGCGAGCGTCTGCCAGGGCGGATCCAGTGACAACCGGTACGGCGGCGCGGTTCTTCCGGTCAAGGCGCAGCGATGGGTGGACGACTCGTATGTGGCCGAGGACAACGGGACGTACTGCTACGAGGTCCGCATCGTGAACCGTTGGGGCCTCGCGGCCGCACCCTTCCGGCAACTGGTGACCAGAGCGCCAGTACCGCCGGCGGCGCCCATCGTGGGGTCGATCGTCGAGTATCCCGACGAGTACACCGACTACCTCGTCGACGCCATCGTCCCGGAGAACGCGGACCTGCACGTGGACGTCTCCGCCTCGGGGCAATGCACGACCGTCTACGACGATTCGCGGTGGTCGATCGCCGATCCAGTGGGCGCAGGGCAGTGGGCCCTGTACGACGTCCCCGTCGGTCCTGTGTGCCTGTCCTTCTACTCGTTGGACTGGGACGGCGTGGCCAGCACTGTGGTGACACGGGAGGTCGTGCACGCAACGCGGCTTGGCTAAGTTGTCCCCTGTGACAACAACCAGTGACACGCAGGTGAACCCCGCACGGAAGAAGAAACCGCTGTGGCGCCGCCTGCTCAAGTGGCTGTTCATCATCGTGTTCGTGCTCGTACTCCTCGCGGTGGCCGCAGGGGTGTATCTCTGGACGCAGATCCCGAAGGACTCCCTCGACCCGATCCGGCCGGGAGCGTTGAGCGTGAATGCCGAACCGGTGACGGTGAGCACGGGCAACTACGACGTCGAGGTCACCGACAACGCGGTACGGATCACTCAGAACGGGCGCATCGCCTGGCAGACCCAACCGGGCATCGCGTTCATCTCGGCGGGCCAGGGCAGTGTCGCTTTCACCGAACACCTCGGCTACTTCTGGGCCGATGTCACCCGTTCGGCCGTGCTGCCCGACCAGACGATCGACGCCGTGAAGCAGAACGGCCCCATCGTCAGGATCAGCGGGAGCCTGAGTGGGGAAGGCAGTTCGCTCGACTACACGATGAGTCTGCTGTCCGTGCCGAAGTCCGCGACGGTGCGTGCCCTGCAGATGACGGTCAAGGCTCCCGAGGCCGACAGTGTTGTGCTGACCGCGGGGATCGCCAACGGGGAGAGGCTGTACGGCCTCGGGGAGCAGTACCGACCACTGGATCTCACGGGGACGATCACGCCCATCCTGCCGCGGGAGCAGGGCGTCGGCAGGGGTGAGCAGCCGCTGACCTATCTGGCGGACGTGACCCAGAAGGCCGGTGGGAACCTGACGACGACCTACGCCGCGTGGCCGTCCTATCTGACGAGTGAGAACAAGGCGTTCACGTTCGCGGACACTCCAGACAGCGGTGCGTTCACGATCGCGGACTTCTCCCGCAACGGCCAGGCGAGTCTGGAGGCGTGGGCGCCGGCGATCTCCGCCGAAGCGTTCGTCGCAGACAGCCCGGCGGATGTGATCGCCAAACGGGAGGCCGGTGCGGTCCGGCCGCCGCTGGCCGACTGGGTGCAGCGTGGCGCGGTCCTCGGCCTGCAGGGGGGTACGGACAAGGTCCGCACCGTGGTCGAGGAGATGCAGGAGGCCGGTACCGAGATCTCGGGAGTCTGGCTGCAGGACTGGACCGGCAAGCGGGTGACCAGTTTCGGGGACCGGTTGTGGTGGACCTGGCAGTTGGACAAGCAGCGCTACCCGGGCTGGAAGAAGCTGGTCCGCGACCTCAACGATCAGGGCATCGAGGTTCTCACCTACATCAATCCTTGGCTCGTCGATCCGGCGGCCAAGGGTGACTCCGTCGATCAAGAACCTGTACCAGGAGGCCGTGGACGCCGGTTACACCGTGCAGACCCAGTCCGGCCAGCCGTACCTGATGGACCAGAACGGCTTCGACGCGGTCCTGGTCGACTTCACCAATCCCGAGGCCGTCGACTGGTACGCCGACGTGATCGCCGACGACGTGCTGGGTGCCGGAGCGGTCGGCTTCATGGCCGACTTCGGGGAGGCGCTGCCCTTCGACGCGAAACTGTTCGACGGCGACCCGCTGCTGGTTCACAACCAGTACCCCGAACTCTGGGCCTCGGTGGTCCGAGAGGGCTGTGATCGTGCCGGCCAGCCCGAGTGCATGGCGTTCATGCGTTCGGCGTTCCTCGGATCGGCGGAGCAGGTCCCGATGATGTGGGCAGGGGACCAGATGGTCAACTACGCCGACCAGGACGGCATGGCCAGCGCGATCTACGGAATGCTGTCCGGGGGTGTCTCGGGTTCGCCGCTGTGGCACAGCGACATCGGCGGGTACACCAGCATCAACGCGGTGGTGAAGAACTACGTGCGGCCACCGGAGCTGAACCAGCGGTGGGCGCAGATGCAGGCGTTCGGGGTGCTCATGCGCACCCACGAGGGCAACCGTCCGGCGCAGAACCAGCAGGTGTACGACACACCGCAGACCCGAGCCGCCTTCGCCGAGGCCTCGAAGATCTACTCGGCGCTGTACCCCTACCGCAAGACGGTGATCGACGAGGCCGTGGCCACCGGAACGCCTGCGATGCGGCCGACCTGGATGGTGTTCCCAGGGACGGCGGCGGCGGGCGCGGATCTGCAGTTCTTCCTCGGGGACCATCTGCTGGTCGCGCCGGTGCTGGAAGAAGGGGCCGATTCGGTGAACGTCAGTTTCCCGCCGGGGACTTGGGTCAACGTGCTCACCGGACAGACCTATCCCGGGCGATCAGACCACCGAGGTGTCCGCGCCGCTGGACACTCCCGCGGCCTTCGTGCTCGAGGGTGACCGTGTCGGCGAGCGGATCGTGGAGGCGTTGGCCGCGCGGTAGTCCCGGCAGCCTCGGTCGGCGGTGGCGGATCCGACTGAATACGCTGGAACCATGCCCGAGGTCCGACCCGCGGGGCCCGAGGATGCCGAGGCGATCGCCCGGCTCGCCGCCCGCACCTTCCCGCTGGCGTGCCCCGACCACACGCCGCCGGCGGCGATCGAGGCGCACATCGCGAACGAGCTGAATGCAGACCGTTTCCGCGAGCACATGGCCACAGCGACATTCCTGGTGGTCGACGCCGAACCCGAGGTGCGGGGGTATGTGATGCTGTCCACCGAACCCCCGCCGATCCCGACTCGGTGGCACAACCCCATCGAACTGCGCCGGATCTACGTCGACGCGTCCGAGCATGGTCGTGGTGTGGCCGCCGCGCTGATGCTGGCGAGCCTTCAGGTGGCAGGCCGAGGGTGACCACGACTGGATCTGGCTGGGTACCAACGAGCAGAACAAGCGGGCGATCCGCTTCTACGAGAAGTTCGGCTTCCAGATCGTCGGACAGCGTACCTTCCGCGTCGCCGACTCCGTGGAGAGCGACCACGTACTGGCCCGAGCGGTGACGGATACCGTAGGGCCATGACCGACTACGACCTCGTTGTCTACGGCGCGACCGGATTCACCGGCAAACTGGTCGCCGAATACCTCGCCAACCGCGGCGGGCCCGAGCGGATCGCCCTGGCCGGACGCTCCCAGTCCAAGCTCGAGGGGGTGCGCGACGAACTCGGCGTGGACTGGCCGTTGATCACCGCGGATGCCGCTGATCCGGGGGCTTTGCGGGCAATGGCCGAATCCACCACTGCCATCGTCACGACCGTGGGCCCCTACTGGAAGTACGGCCTGCCTCTCGTGGAGGCCTGCGCCACAGCCGGCACCCACTACGCCGACCTGGCCGGCGAGGTGCTGTTCATGCGCGAGAGCATCGAACGTTTCGACGATGTGGCGAAGGAGACCGGCGCCAGGATCGTGCATGCCAGCGGGTTCGACTCCATCCCCTCGGATCTCGGGGTGTTCCTGCTGCGGGAGGCGGCAGGAGGGGACCTCGGCGAGACCGTGATGGCCGTTCGGTGGGCCAGTGGCGGCTTCAGTGGCGGCACGGTGGCCAGCGGCATCGGACAGATGGAGGCGGCCAAGAAGGATCCCGCGCTGCGATCGGTGATGGGTGACCCGTACGCGCTGACGCCGGGTGAGTCCGGCCCGGACCAGGGTGACCAGATGTGGGTGCACTACGAGCCGGTACTCGACTCATGGACCGGGCCGTTCGTGATGGCGGGTATCAACACCCGGGTCGTCAGGCGATCCAACATGCTGCTCGACTACTCCTACGGCCGCGACTTCACGTACAAGGAGGTCGTCGCGACCGGTCCCGGGATCGGCGGGCGGGCGCGAGCCACTGCCCTTGCGGCTGGGACGACGGGTGGCATGGTCGCGCTGTCCATCCGCCCGACACGGGCGTTGGCCTCACGGTTCCTGCCCGAACCCGGGGAGGGCCCGGATCAGCAGGCCCGCGACAAGGGTGGGTTCCGCATCGAGTTCCGCAGCACTCTGCCCGACGGGCGGGTCTACGGTGCCGAGGTGATGGGCAAGGGGGACCCCGGCTACGCTGCGACGTCACGGATGCTCGGCGAGTCGGGATTGTGCCTGGCCACGACGCAGGGGCCGGGCGGGGTGCAGACACCGGCCAGCGCGATGGGTGACGACCTGGTCGAGCGTCTTCGCGAAGCGGGCATGACGTTGCGCGCATGGCAGGTCCGCTGACCGCTGCGACACGGTCCCCGGGTGTCCTACGCTCGTGGGTATGAGCAACGAGGAGATTCGGGCGGCGGCAGTCAAGCGCATCAACCAGAAGCGAGGCTTCTGGCGCATGGTCGGCGGGTTCGTGATCGTCTGTCTGATCCTCACGGGAGTCTGGGCGCTGTCGGGAGGCGGATACTTCTGGCCGATGTGGGCGTTCTTCGGGATGGGTATCGCCACCGCGTTCAGCGGCTGGGCGGTCTACGGTCCCAGGGACCGGCCGATCAGCGACCAGGAGATCGCCGACGAGATGCGGAAGATGGGCGGCCAGTAGCCCCCCAGTTGGCCAGCAGGAGGCCGATCGCGATTCCCAACAGGTCGGCGGCGAAGTCCCACCAGTCGCCGCCCCGCTGGGCCAGGAAGTAGCGCTGCACGAGTTCGCTGACCCCCGCCTGCAGGATCATCGCGGCCACGACCCACGCGCGGGGGATCCCAGCACGGACCCCGAGCCAGGTGACGGCGGCGAACAACCCGATGTGGACGAGTTTGTCCAGTGGCAGATCGCTGCTCACGCCGGGTGTCCGCGGGACGTACAGCGCCCAGAACTGGATCGCCAGCGCGGCTATGAGACCGAGCCGGATCGCCCCCTGCCGTTGCACCCGTTCAGCGTAGGTTAGGACTGTGACGATCAAGACCCGCCCCAACGACGGGGACGTCGAAGCCTTCTTGAACTCGGTGGCCGGTGAGCGGCGACGCCAGGACGGCCTGGCGATGCTGGCCATGATGACCGACATCACCGGGGCGGAACCGGTCTTGTGGGGCTCCAGCATCGTGGGGTTCGGCGAGGCCGAGTACACGAACACGACCGGCACGAACACCTGGTTCCGGGTCGGGTTCTCCCCGCGCAAGGCGAGCCTGACCGTCTACATCATGGAGGGCTTCGACCCTCACCTGGATCGGCTGGAACGGCTCGGTCCGCACACCACATCGGTCTCGTGCCTGTACATCAAGGACCTTCGAGAAGGTCGACCACACCGTGCTTCGGGAGATCATCACAGCGTCATGGGAGGCGTCATGAAGGTGGAAGTGGAGCAGCGTGGACACGTGCTGCTCATCGGCATCAACCGGCCGGAGAAGCGCAACGCCTTCGACCTGGAACTCATCGACGAGTTCGGGGCCGCCTACGAGCGACTGGGGACGGACCCGGAGTTGCGGGTCGGCGTCGTGCACGCGTTCGGCGACCACTTCAGCGCCGGGCTGGATCTGGCCCAAGTGGGGCCGGCGGTCGCGGAGAAGGGGCCGATGGCCCTGGCCGGCGAGTACCAGTTCGACCCGTTCGGGATGTGGGCACCCCCGGTGCCGAAACCGGTCGTGGTGGCCATGCAGGGGATCGCGTACACGTTGAGCATCGAACTGGCACTGGCCAGCGACATCGTGATCGCCGCGGACGACGTGCGTTTCCGGCAACTGGAGATCGGTCGCGGCATCATCCCGTTCGGCGGCGCGACGTTGCGAGCTACGTCGCAACTCGGCTGGGGCAACGCGATGCGGTTCCTGCTCACCGCCGATGAGTTCGGCGCCGATGACGCCTACCGGATCGGGCTTGTGCAGGAGGTGGTGGCGCCGGGCGAGCAACTCGATCGAGCCCTGGCCATCGCGCAGACGATCTCCGAGCAGGCGCCGATGGGCGTCCAGGAGACGCTGGCCAACGCCCGGATCGCACGTGACTTCGGCGAGGAGGCCGCGAGGGCACATCTCAAGGAGGTGCTCGCCTCGATCATGGTGTCCGAGGACGCCGCAGAGGGTGTGCGCAGTTTCCTGGAGCGGCGGCCGGCCAAGTTCACGGGTCGCTGAGAGCTCTGCCGGGGACCGGCGCGCCGGAGCGTGCCAGGACCCCCGCTGCAGCGCCGCTTTCACCGCCGTCGGCACGGGTTTCACCGCAGTCGGCGCCAAAGCGTGCAAACATCTGTGCGTTGGGTGACGCGATATTCACATGCTTCGCCGCCGGGGCACCGCTTTCACCGCCGTCCGGCACGGTTTTCACCGCAGTCGGCGTCGACCCCAATGGTCGGCGGCGTAACTCAGCGACTCGTCGACCCCGAGCTGTCGGGTGGAGTTCCCGACGCGGACCCACATCTGCACCGGCTGGCCCTTGCCCGGGGACAGGAACACCGGGCGAGCGGCCGGGGCGATGCGCAGGTGGCAGATGGCCCTGCTCTCCAGCACCGGGAACTCGGCGGTCACGCTGGCGGCCGCTGTGGAGCCGAGCGTCTTGGTGAGGAAATCACGCATCCACAACTCGTAGCGGTCCAGGTCCGGCGACTTCATGAACTTCAAGTCGTCGTCGAGGCCGAGTGGTTCGCCTTGGTCGTCGACGCCGATCAGCAGGTCGCCACCGCCGGAGTTCGCCATCGCGGCGACCGTCTTGGCGATCACCATCTCGATCTTGTCGTCGCGCTGGCCGGTGTGGAGGTTGCAGCGCGCGGTGGACTTGAACTCGACCCGCGCGCTCTCTCCGCGGGAGATGAGTTCGGCGGCGGTGACGTGGGGCTGCCGCGTGAAGTACGCGACGACCAGCATGACCAGGACCGTGGAGACCCCCGACCAGAACAGGACCGCGGGCCCGTACTCGCGGGCGTATCCCCCGCGCAGGAGTGTGACCAACAGAGCCCCGCCCTCGGCTCCGAGGATCCCCGACAGAACCGCCTCGGACCAGTTCAGCCGGACGCGCGCGCCGAGCAGACGCCTGATGGCGAGGCCGAGGGCAGCGCCGAACAGAACGACGAGACCGAATGCGACGGGCAGTTCCATGGCGGGTCCAACGTATCGTGGCGGCATGACCACTTCGCGACGGATCACCCTTGCCAACCGCCCCGCGGGCCAAGTGCAGCTCAGCGACTTCGGCAGCGATGAGGTCGAACTACCGCCACTGCAGGACGGCGAGTTCCTCATGGACGTCGAGTACCTGTCGATCGATCCGACCATCCGTGGCTGGATGTCCTACGACACCTACCTGCCCAAGATCGTCAAGGGTGAAGTGATCCGCAGCGCGGGTGCGGGAGAGGTCGTGGAGTCCCGCAACGATCGGTTCCCGGTCGGTTCGCGTGTGTTCGGGATGCCCGGCTGGCAGAGCCACGCAGTGCTCAACGGCGGCGTGCCCATTCCCGAGGGGGTGACCTACGAGCAGGCGCTCAGCGTCTTCGGGATCACCGGGCTGACCGCATACGTCGGGCTGGAGGACATCGGGAAACCACAGCCGGGCCAGACCGTCGTGGTCTCCGGCGCGGCCGGTGGCGTGGGTTCCATCGCGGGGCAGATCGCGAAGATCATGGGTGCCCGTGTGATCGGGCTGGCGGGGTCACCGGAGAAGTGTCGCTGGGTCGTCGAGGACCTCGGGTTCGACGAGTGCATCGACTACCGGACCGAGGGCGTCGCCGCGGGACTCAAGCGCACCTGCCCGGACGGGATCGACGTCTACTTCGACAACGTAGGCGGTGAGACCCTGAACGAGGTTCTGGCCCGTATCAACGATCATGCCCGGATCATCCTTTGCGGCGCGATCTCGCAGTACGACACGAGTACTCCGGCGCCGGGTCCGGCGAACATCGTCAATGCGATCCCGCGGCGGGCACTTCTCAAGGGATTCATCATCCTCGATCACATGGACCGGGCCGCCGAGGCATCCCAGGCGATGGGCGCAGTGGATGGCCGAGGGGAGGCTGCAGGTTCGGACCTACGTCCGTGAGGGGCTCGACTCGGCGCCGAGCGCACTGCAGGACCTGTTCACCGGCGCCAACGTCGGCAAGACGCTGGTTCAGGTGTAGTCCTAGGGTGAGTTCTATGGGGCAACAGACCGCTGAGGACACCGCAACATCCACCATCCAGATCGCTGCCTCGCCGCAGGTCGTGTACGAACTCGTCGTGGACGTGTCCCGGATGGGTCAGTGGTCCCCGGAGGCAACGGGCACGTTCGGCGACCCGGGGGAGCTGAAGGCCGGCGACAAGTTCTGGGGCACCAACCGCAAGGGGGTCTTTCGCTGGTTCACCCGCTGCACCGTGCTGGCCGCGGTCCCCGGGCGACTGTTCGAGTTCGACGTGGATCTGGGTCCTTCTTCCATCTCCCGCTGGCGCTACGAGTTCACTGCGACCCCCGAAGGTTGTGAAGTGACCGAGACCTGGGAGGACCGCCGGACGGGACCGTTGTCTGGTCCGGTCAAGTGGGCCGGTTCGCTGCTGATCCCCGGACCCCGGGCACCCCACAATCTGCACAACATCGAGATGACCCTGCAGCGGCTCAAGGCCGCCGCGGAGGGATAGGAGTCCCCGTGGCCACTCCCGAAATCGACCCTGGACCAGTTGAAGATCGAGGCCGGCGAGAAGTTCCGGATGTCGGACCACAGCCCGAGTTGGCTGCCCGAACAGGTCCGGGAGTTGGACAAGGACGAGCGCAAGGAACGCGCGGACGAGATGCTGGCTGACCAACAAGGTGGAACTGGCGCAGGCGCAGGAGTTGCTCTACGCCGACGGCCGGCACAGCGTCCTGATCGTGTTCCAGGCGATGGACGCCGCCGGCAAGGATGGCACGATCTCGCACGTCATGTCCGGGGTGAACCCGCAGGGGTGTTCGGTGGCATCGTTCAAGGTGCCGAGTTCGGCCGAGTGGTCGCACAACTACCTCTGGCGCTATTCCAACGCCCTGCCCGCCCGCGGCATGATCGGGATCTTCAACCGGTCGTACTACGAAGAGGTACTCGTGGTGAAGGTGCACCCGGAACTGCTGGACAAGGCGAACCTGCCGCCGAGCGCGCGCCACAAGAAGATCTGGGAACACCGCTACGAGGACATCAACAACTTCGAGCAGCACCTGACCCGCAACGGCACCACCATCCTCAAGTTCTTCCTCAACGTCTCGAAGGAGGAACAGCGGGACCGTTTCCTGGAGAGACTCGACGACCCGGACAAGAACTGGAAGTTCAGCTCCGGTGACATCGTCGAGCGAGGGTACTGGGACGACTACATGGCTGCCTTCGAAGACGCGATCAATGCCACGAGCACCGAGTGGGCGCCCTGGTACGTGATCCCGGCCGACCGGAAGTGGGCCATGCGTGCGGTGGTCTCAGACATCATCACCACCACCATCACCGGCCTCGACCTCGAGTACCCCGAGTTGCCGGAGTCGGAAGTGGCCAGGCTCGGCGAAGCCAAGGCGGCGCTGCTGGCGGAGAAGTCGGGCTGAACCGGCGGTTCGATCAGCAGCAGGCGCTGGGCGATTCCGCCAGGGTGAGCGTCGTCGGTGTGCAGCAGCCGTCCGTGGGCGCCGCGGAAGCGGGATCGTCGTCGGTGATCGTGTAGACCTCCCAGGCCGTGCCCTCGGGGTCGTCCACCCAGACCTTGTCCTGCAAGGCATAGCAGCAGACCGTCGACATCTCCTCGCGCGTGGCCAGGCCCTGCCCTTCGAGCCGGTCGACGGCCGCCACGACCTCCGCGGTGCTCTGCACCTCGACACCGAGGTGGTTGATGGTGCCGGCGGCCGCGGGCTTCTCGATCAGGACCAGTTTCAGCGGCGGGACCTGCACGGCGAAGTTCGCGTACCCGTCACGCCGCTTGTGCGGTTCGACACCGAAGAGTCTGCTGTAGAACGCGATGGATTCCTCGAGGTCGGCGACGTTGATGGCCAGTTGCACTCGTGACATGTTTCCTCCTATATTGATCGATATCGATATTACTCATGTATTGATGAATGTCAATATGGAGGTGGCATGCACGCAGAACTTCCCGTGATCGACATCAGTGCCTGTTGTGAATCGGGGTTGGCTGAACCGCTGGGCCGTGAGGACGCCGAGCGCCTGGCAAAGGTGCTCAAGGCCGTCGCCGACCCCGTCCGCCTGCAGTTGTTGTCCCTGATCAGGTCGTCCGGTGAGGCGTGCGCGTGTGATCTGACCGAGCCGGTGGGGTTGAGCCAGCCGACCGTGAGCCATCACCTCAAGGTGCTCACGCAGGCCGGATTGATCCACCGCGAACAGCGCGGGCAGTGGGCGTGGTTCAGTGCGGACGCGGATCGCCTCGCCGACCTCGGGACGCTGTTCGGGTGACCGTCACCGTTCGCT
Source organism: uncultured Actinomycetota bacterium (assembly GCA_963769435.1). Classification (GTDB taxonomy): domain Bacteria; phylum Actinomycetota; class Actinomycetes; order S36-B12; family UBA10799; genus JADKAV01. Next base: position 1,263,987 of record CAVYLN010000002.1, on the reverse strand, counting down.
GAGCAGGCGCCCGATCTCGTCGGTCGTCGGCACGCGACCGGAGACCAGAACCTGGTCGTCGACCACCAGGCCGGGGGTCCTCATGATTCCGAAGCTGGCGATCTCGGCCGGGTCGGTCACCTTCTCGAGCTTCACATCGAGTCCCAGCGCTGCCGCCGCCTCGTGGGTGCGTTCTTCGAGCCGGTGGCAGTTCGCGCATCCCGGTCCGAGGATCTTGATCTCCATGGTGTGTTCCTTTCACGTGAGGAGCAGGTTGAAGCCGTAGCCGACGACAACGATGCCGGTGGCCACGACGGCGATGAAGGCGGCGATCAACTGCGGCTTGAGTACCCGGCGCAGCAGGATCATCTCGGGAAGGGAGAGCGCCACCACACTCATCATGAAGGCCAGCAGGGTCCCCATCGGCAGGCCTGCTCCGTACAGCGACTGCACGAGCGGCATGACGCCCGCAGCGTTGGAGTAGAGCGGTACGCCCGAGGCCGACGGCGACGATCACGCCCAGGGGGTTGTCGGCGTTGGCGTAGGTCGCGAAGAAGTCGGTCGGCACCCACCCGTGGATCACCGCGCCGACCCCGATCCCGACGAGCAGGTACGGCCAGATCTTCCGCAGGATCGTGGCCACCTCCTCGCGGCCCATGGCGATCCGGTCATCCCAGGTGAGTCCCGCGGAGCTATCGATGACCTGCCCGCGCAGGCGCGTCTCGAAGACGAACGGCTCCACCCAGCGCTCGGCGTGCAGTCGGCCCAGCGTCCATCCCGCGACGATCGCGATCGTCAGGCCGGCGGCCACGTACAGCAACGTCGGCCCGATGCCGAACATCCCCAGCAGCAGTCCGATCGCGATCTCGTTGACCAGCGGGCTCGCGATCAGGAAGCTCATGGTCACTCCGATCGGCACGCCGGCCGACACGAAGCCGATGAACGCCGGGACGGCACTGCACGAGCAGAACGGGGTGATCACGCCCAGCCCCGCGGCCATCACGTTCCCCACGCCCTCGCGGCGGCCGCCCAGCAGGGCCCGGGTGCGTTCGATCGACATGAAGGAACGCAGGACCGTCACCACGAAGATGATCCCGACCAGCAGGAGTCCGATCTTGACGAGGTCGTAGCCGAAGAAGTGCAGGCTCGAGCCCAGGGCGCTGTCCGGGGACAAACCGAAGACGCCGTAGATCAGCCAGTCCCAGAACGGTTCGTTGACCCGGTAGAGGGCCAGCCACGCGAGGGCTGCGGCACCCAGGCCCGCCCAGCGCCACCATGTGGGCCGCGCGGATTGGACCTGCGTCGTCACGTCAATCGCCCCCGGGCAGAGCCTCGCGGATCCTCGCTGCCGCATCCGGTGCAAGTGAGTAGTCCACCCAGCGCCCGCGGCGGGCGGTGGTCACCAGGTCGTTGTCCCGGAGCACCTTGAGGTGGTAGCTCAGCAGGTTCGGCGCGATGTCGAAGTGCTCCTGCAGTTCGCAGACGCAGGCGGTGCCGGTAGCCAGGCGTGAGAGCACTGTCCAGCGCACAGGATCAGCGACGGCCTGCAGGACACTCACCGCCTGCTCGGAGTCCGGCCACGCGGGTCTCGATTCGATTGAAATTGATTCAATCACAGTTGAAGTATACGCCCAGCTCCTGCGTGCTATTCCAGGGGTGGGGGTCGGGTGGTGGTGGTGTGGTGTCCGTGTTCGGTGGTGGTGATGGTGAGTTTGCCGTGGTGGACGCGGCGGTGGTGGTAGTGGCAGATGAGGACGAGGTTCGTCAGGTCGGTGGGGCCGCCGTGGTCCCAGTGCCGGATGTGGTGGGCGATGCAGCGGTGGGCGGGGACGGTGCAGCCGGGGTGGATGCAGCCGTTGCCGTCGCGGACGGCTAGGGCGGCGCGTTGGGCTTTGGTGGCGTAGCGTTCGGCGAATCCGACGGCCAGGGGTTGCCAGTGCACGTCGTCGACGGGGATCCCGACCACGTAGGTGATGTGCGCGCTGCAGCTGGTGGTGCGGATGTCGGTTGTGGAGGCGAGCAGTCCTGAGGGCCAGTGGGCGCCGAGTCCGGTGGCCAGCTGGTCGGGGGTGAGGGTCAGGGTGATGTGGCCCAGGCCGGTGGGCCGGTCGGTCGGGTCCAGGGCGCGGGTGGCGATCTCGGCCAGGGCATCGGCGGTGCGTTGGGCGGGACTGCGCGGGTCGTCGGCGGCGACTGGTTGGGCGTAGAGGTCCAGGGCGGCGGCCAGGGCGGCGCCGGTGGCGGGGTCGAGGTGGCCGTCGAGGTGCCACCAGCCGTCCAGGCTGCAGGACAGGTGGGCGCGGCGGCGCTCGCGGGCGTCCTCGGCGTCTTTGTCGTGGGTGTCTTTGCGGTAGTTCTGGATGATCAGGTCCAGCATCGCGCGCAGGGCGCGCACGTCGTGCGCGGCGGCGAACGCCACGATCTGGGCTTCGGCGTCGGTGAACGCGGCGGGGTCCAGTTGCCGCCACGCCCCGCGGATGGCTTTCACATGCTCGACGCTGATCACCCCGTCGGCCAGCGCGGCGGCGGTGGCGGGCAGGTGGTCGCGTAATGCGCGGGCGGTGTGCACCGCCCAGCCGGCATGGTTCGGCGGCATCCGGGTGGCTTTCGCCAGCCAGTCACCGGTGGTCCGCGCCCCGGCGATCTGCGCACCACCGCGGGTATCGAAGCAGGCCAGGGCGCGGGCCTGCACCGCGGCCAACCGTGCGGTGATCGTGTGCACGTCGCGGATCGCCCGTTCCAGCTGCTCCAACGACCATTCCGCCGGGTCCATGCCCAGCAGACCGTCGACCTGCGCCTGCAGCCCGTCCAAAGCACGTGTCCGGATCGGTGACCTGCGCCAGTGACCGTCATCCCCACCACCCCCCTTCACCTAGAACACTAGTACGAGGGTACGACACCACCAGACCCACAAAAACATCTGTGGACAACCCTTGACGAAGGCCAGATCAGTCAGTAAACATTGAGTCAATGGACACTGAGTTGCAGCAGCGAGCCGCCGTATTCGCGGCGTTGGGGGATCCGATCCGGCTCGCCGTGGCGGAGGCGCTGCTCCTCGGCGATCGCACGCCTGCCTCACTGAGTGCGGAATTGGGTGTCCCCTCGAATCTCATGGCCCACCACTCGCGCATCCTCGTGGATGCCGGTGTTGTCCGGCGTCACCCCTCCGAGAGGGATCGTCGCCGTACCTATCTGCAGTTGACCGCAACGGGGGCGGAGACCTTGCGACCTACCGCCATTCCGGCGCACAAAGTGGTCTTCGTGTGCACCCACAACTCGGCCCGGTCACAGTTCGCCGAGGCCTTGTGGCGCGACCACAGCGACGTTCCGGTGGAATCGGGCGGCACCCATCCCGCAGACCGGGTGAACCCCATGGCGCGCAAGGCGGCGCAGCGTCGTGGGCTCAGTCTGCGTGGGGCGGCGCCCAAGCAACTGACCCCCGGATCCGCGGGCGATGCCCTGCTCGTGACGGTGTGCGACAGCGCGGATGAGGAGCTGTCCAACACGCCGCACCTGCATTGGTCGGTGCCGGACCCTGTGGGACGACCGCAGTCCGCATTCCTGGACGCCTTCGACACGATCAAGGACCGTGTCGAGCAACTTTCGTATGTCGTGACCCTGGAGGAATCATGAGTGAATCGCCTTTTCACCGTACCGGTTTGACCCTCGACCAACAGTTGGCGCTGCGCACGGCGGCCGGGCGCTTGCAGGAGCGGTTCGACGGCGTCTTCTCCGCGGAGACGCTGGAACGTTTCCTCCACCACTCCTATGACGAGTTCGCGGACCGGGCGGCGGTGAGTCAGTGGCTGCCGCTCATGGCCGAACGGTTCGCAGCGCAGCGCCTCACCGCGCTTGCCCGCATCGAAGGCCGCAGTTCCGACACGAGACCGGTCGTGCTGTTCCTGTGTGTGCACAACGCGGGGCGATCCCAGATGGCGCTGGGCTTCTTCGAAGAACTCGCCGCAGACCGTGCGATCGGGTGGTCGGGCGGCTCCGAACCCGCGAGCAAGATCAACCCCGCCGCGATCGAGGCGATGGCAGAACGCGGCATCGACATCTCCCGGGAGTTCCCCAAGCCATGGACCGATGAGGTGGTGCAGGCTGCCGATGTCGTCGTCACGATGGGATGCGGTGACAGTTGCCCCATCTTCCCCGGCACCCGCTACGAGGACTGGCAGGTGGACGATCCGGCGGCACTGGACCTCGCCGCGGTCCGCGTGGTGCGCGACGACATCGAGCGTCGGGTCCGGGCCCTCTTGGAGACGATCCTCCCGGCTGAGGCAGAGTTGCGGGCGTGACCTCCCCCCTTTTCAAGCGGGTGACCGCGGAAGCACTCGGCACCGGAATGCTGGTAGCCGCCGTCGTGGGCTCGGGGATCATGGCGACCAACCTCAGCGACGACCTCGGTCTCGACCTTCTGATCAACGCGGTGGCGACGGTGTCGGCGCTGGGTGTTCTGATCTGGACCCTCGGGCCGATCTCCGGCGCGCACTTCAACCCCGCGGTCACGGTGGTGGCCGCCGTGCGCCGGGAGGTCGCGGGCAGCGAGGCGGGCCTGTACGTCGTGGCCCAGATCGGCGGCGCCCTCGGCGGGGTCGCGCTGGCCAACCTCATGTTCAGCGGGCCGGCATGGGAGGCATCGAGCCGTGTGCGCGAGGGGACCGGTGTCCTGCTCGGCGAGGTCGTCGCCACTGCGGGGCTACTGGCGCTGATCGGTGCTCTCACCCGGACCGGGAAGGGACACTTGGGCCCCACTCTGGTGCCGGCCTGGATCGGCGCCGCCTACTTCTTCACCGCCTCCACCTCGTTCGCCAACCCCGCGGTGACCATCGGCCGGGCGTTCACCGAGAGCTTCAGCGGGATCGCCCCGGCGTCGGTGCTGCCGTTCATCGCCGCACAGTTCGTCGGCGCTGCGATCGGCGCCGGACTGACCGAGTTCTTCTATCCACGTCCGGGGGTCACTCCGGAACCACTCGACCTACCCGATCCAGTCCACCACGAGGAGTCTCATGACTGACAAACCCAGCGTCCTGTTCGTCTGCGTGCACAACGCCGGCCGTTCCCAGATGGCCGCCGCCTATCTGGCACACCTCGGCGAAGGTCGCATCGAGGTGAGATCAGCCGGGTCGGCGCCGGCCGACAGCGTGAACCCGGCAGCTGTCGCGGCCATGGCCGAGGAAGGGATCGACATGAGCGCCGAGGTGCCCAAGATCCTCACCACGCAGGCCGTGCAGGACAGCGATGTCGTGATCACCATGGGGTGCGGCGACACCTGCCCGATCTACCCGGGCAAGCGCTACGAGGACTGGGTCCTCGACGACCCCGCGGGTCAGGGGATCGATTCGGTGCGTCCCATCCGCGACGAGATCCGGCGCCGGATCGAGGTCCTCATCGACGAGTTGGTTCCGCAAGCCGGGTGAGAGGCGCACCACTGCGTGGGAGTCGCTGCCGCTCCAAGCGCTCGACCCGTGGCCATCGACCCGCACGGCGGGCTTGACGTAGCGCGCGCACGAAATGGCGGAAGGGCCCGCCTGCGGCTCACGCCTTGGTCAGCGGTGCCTCGGTGAATGACACGGTGAACGCCCGGCACCACACGACAACCCGCCATTCCTGGTCGAGATCGGTGCCCGCGGGGATGGCGTACTGCTGGTTGCCCTTGTTCCCCTTCAGCGCGCCGAGATCGACGGCTCCTTTGTCACTTCCGGCTGGGCTGTCCGCCGGCACAAGGTAAACGAGCAGGTCCGGGCCGTTGTCGGTCTCGAAGTCCTTGAAGGTCAGCACCGCATCGCCGTCGGGCTGTTCGATGATCGAAGCCGTGCCCGATCCGGGATGCGAGGCTGCCTCGAACTGCCCGCTGGACACGAGGCGGTTCTCCTGGGTCTGTGGCGCATCCGAGCTGCCGGGCGTAGCGGGTGACGATGCGGGCGCCGTCACCAACTGCTCGTCGACGGTGTTGTCGGTGATCAGCGGAAGCCCCAGCCACACCCCCGCGAGACCCGCCGTCACCACGAACGGCACCGCGAGCCATCCGAGGAGTTCTCGACGTTGCCGGATCACGAGGAACAGGACGACGGCGAGAGCTCCGAAGAACAGGGTGGTGAGCACCATCGCTTGCACGTCGGTGTTCGCCAGACGCCCGAAAACGATGACACCGAGAACGACAGCGCCCACAACTGCCAGGGACAGGGCCAACTTCTTGATCATGTTGGCTATTCGTGGAGAGCCCGCCCTCGGATTGGTCGAGGTGTCGGTCGGGCGGTGCCGTCACCTTGATCGTGCCCAGGATTGATCCGGGCTGCTACAACGGTGCGGCCGCTGGCGCGTAGCGTCGTGCCATGGCCTCCGAATCCGCGATCCTCTTGGTCGTCCATCACACGGTCTCGCCAGCTCTCGAGGCGATGCTCGAGTCCGTGCTCGCAGGGACGAAAGCCGAGGGCATCGAGGGTGTGGAAGTGGTGGTGCGTCCGGCGTTGTCCGCGACGGTGAGCGACGTGCTGGACGCCGACGCGTTCCTGGTCGGCACGCCCGCGAACATCGGGTACATGTCGGGGGCGCTCAAGCACTTCTTCGACCAGATCTACTACCCCACGCGGAAGGCGACCGCAGGTGCCGCGTACGGCTTGTACGTGCATGGCAACGAAGGACTGGAAGGTGCGGTGCGTTCGGTTGCTGCGGTGGCCAAGGGGCTGGGCTGGGAACAGGCCCAGCGTCCTGTCGAGGTCCGGGGAGAGCCCGGCAGTTCAGGATCTGGAGGCCTGCTGGGAACTTGGGGCGGCCCTGGCCTCGGGGTTGATGTAGAGCCATCCGATCGGTCCGCGTGCGCGTCTCACGATCAGGTGACTTCCGCCGGGACTGGGAGAACAATGAGGCCATGACCTCCACATCTTCGTCATTCGTTTCCTCCGCAGACGCGACCCCGATCGCGACGTACGCGTGGGCCGCCGTCCGAAACCCGATCGGCACCGTACAGATCGCGCACGGTCTGGCCGAGCATGCCGCTCGCTACGACCGGCTGGCGCAGGCACTCAACGCCGCGGGGTTCCTCGTCCATGCGACCGACCACCGGGGACACGGTCGCACCGGGCAGCACGCACTTGGCGACTTCGGCCCGGCCGGCTTCGACGGACTGACCGCCGACATGGCCGAGTACGGGGCTCGGATCGCCGCCGAGACGCCGGACCTTCCGCTGTTCCTCGTGGCGCATTCCATGGGTTCCTTCGCGGCGCAGTCCCTGATTCTGGACCATGGCGCTCAATACGCCGGGGTGGTCCTGTCCGGCTCGACCGCGCTCGACGTGCTGGCCGCCAACATGGCGCAGTCGGAGGGTCCGGCGGGCCTCGAGGCGTTCAACGCCGGCTTCGAGCACCGCACCGGGTACGAGTGGCTCAGCCGCGACGAGGCCGAGGTCGACAAGTACGTCGCCGATCCGTGGTGCGGCTTCGAGACGCCGCCGGAGACCATCCCGTCGCTTTTCGCCGCAGCCGCTCGGCTGGCCGATCCGGAGGTGCTCGCAGGGATCCCCGCGGACCTGCCCCTGCTGATCACCTCAGGCAGCAACGACCCGCTCGCGGGCGGTGGAGAACTGATCGTGCTGCTCGCCCAGCGCTACCGCGATGCGGGTCTCACCGACGTCACGGTGAAGGTCTACGACGATGCTCGCCATGAGATCTTCAACGAGACCAACCGCGACGAGGTGACCGCGGACGTGATCGCCTGGCTGCTGTCCCACGTCCCCGGCTGATCCGCAGCCTCTTGGTCCGGGCGGAGTCGCCTGGAAGAGTGGGGGCATGGACGACTCCGGCATCCCGCGGTACCCGCTCAATGACGGCAACAGCCTTCCCGCGATCGGCTTCGGAACCTACCCGCTGAAAGGCCAGGAGGCGATCGATGCCGTCGGCAGCGCGTTGTCGGCGGGCTACCGGCTCATCGACACGGCGGTGAACTATGGCAACGAGACGGAGGTCGGGGAAGCCGTCCGGCGCTCAGGTATCCCGCGCGAGGAGGTCCAGATCACCAGCAAGCTGCCGGGCAGGGATCACGGCTACGACGACGCGATCGCCTCGGTCAAAGGTTCGCTTTCGCGGCTCGGCGTGGACTACATCGACCTGCACCTGATCCACTGGCCCAACCCCAGCGTCGGCAAGTATTCCGAAGCCTGGCAGGCCTTGGTGGACCTTCGCGAGAAGGGACTGGTGCGCTCGATCGGGGTCTCCAATTTCACGCAGGCGCATCTGCTCCGGGTCACTGCCGAGACAGCAGTGACCCCGGCGGTGAACCAGATCGAACTGCACCCACGGTTCCCGCAAGAACAGATGCGGGCGGTTGATGCGGACCTGGGCGTCGTCACGCAGGCGTGGAGCCCGATGGGCAAGGCGCGGGCTCCGTTGGATGAACCGGTCGTCACCGCAGCCGCCGCAAGGCTCGGCGTAACGCCGGGGCAGGTGATCCTCCGTTGGCACGTGCAGATCGGTTCGCTGCCCATCCCGAAGTCGGCCGACCCTACCCGGCAGCGCGAGAACCTCGACATCTTCGGCTTCTCACTGACCGCCGACGAGGTCGCGGCGATCTCCGGGCTCGGCGAACCGAACGGTCGGTTGTTCGATGGGGATCCCGACATCCACGAGGAGATGTAGGCCAGCTCGGCCGGGTTGGACCCGTTTCGCGTGGACGTTGTCAATATCCGGCGTTCTCGAGGCTGGATATTAACAACCTCCAGCGGCAGCCCCTGTCCGCCCTACTTCCCGCATACGAAGAACATCCGATTCGTCGGCAAGCGCCGCCATGGACCGGCTGCAGCCAGTTGCCACACGCGACGGGGCCGTCTCTTGGCCCCCGGAACGCCGCGATCACAGCCCACTACGATGGTCGGCAGTGGCGTTGCTGAATCCACCAGGGTTTTCCCAACACCCCGCCCCTATAGCTCAATTGGCAGAGCTGCGGACTTTTAATCCGTAGGTTGTAGGTTCGAGTCCTACTGGGGGCACCGATCTCCCCACGGGGAAGCCCGAACCCGGCGTGTGCCAGCGGCGATCGCGCCGAACCCACGTGGAACCATCCGAAACTGCGCGATGTCCCCTCGGGGCGAGGCTCGTCAGTTGGGCGGAGGAGAAGGAGACGCGTTCAACCGCTCCCGAGATGCCCAACCTCTCCCGAACCGCGCAGCACATGGCTGGGGACGGTTCGGGTTCGCCGAAGTCAGTGGACTACGTGGCGTAGGTGGCGGCGCTTTCGAACTCCACGAGAACCGTGGGTGCATCACCCACCACCCAGGCATCGTGGCCAGGCTCGATGACATAGCTGTCGCCCACGCCGACCTCGACCTCGGTGCCATCGGAGTGCATCACATGCAACGTGCCCGACAAGACCGCACCAACGTGGTGGGCCTGGCAGGATTCGGTGCCGGCAACGGGCGCCACGTCCGTGGACCATCGCCACCCCGGCGCGAATGTGAAGCGTGCAACGTCCTGATCACCCAGGTGCACGACGTCAACCGTGGTGTTTGGCGGGGTGCGTTGCTCATCGGGTGAGTCGAATGACTTCTTCATGACTCCGGCCATCGGAACCTCCTGGGTACTTTGCCCCGCGCGCCAACGCTATGTCGCACCTGCCCCGATTGATATGGCCCTAACGGTCACGGACGTTCCGGCGGGGCGCGCATGAGGCGGCGGCGGCCGTCCTTACTGGTGCATACTGAGCCGAGATTCATCAACGGAAGGCCGACCGTGGGCACTGAGGAGAGCGACGCCTCCATCGGGTGGCTGCGAAAGTACGCCGGATCGGCCGCTCTGGTGCTGCTGCTCATCCTGCCCGCCCTGCCGGCTTACGCGCTGATCGGTGGCGACGGCGCCACAGCGGCCCTTTTCGGCGCCCTGGTCGGATTCGTCAGTGGCTTGGCCTCGGGTCTGCGGCGAACGCTGCAGTTCGTGCCGGCGCTGGTGATTGCCGGCGCAGCCAGCATGTTCCTGGCAGGCACATGGTGGTGGGTGTTGGGACTGGCCGTACTGGGGGCGCTGGCCGGATGGTCCTATCGGTGGGGACTGTTCACCCCGTTGGTCATGGTTGGTCTGCTGTTCGCGTTGACCCAGCCCCTCACCGCGGCCGACGCCGCCACCGGTGCCGTTGTGCTCTTGATCCTGAGCCTCTTCAACGGTCTGGGGGTGGCGCGGATCGCCGGCGCCCGCTGGAACATGGACCCCGTTGTGCTCGACCCGTATCCGGCTGCCTGGACGGCGGCCGCGCTCGGCCTGGCCGCCGGGGTGGCAGGTGCGCTGACGATCGTCTGGGACCGGGCGTACGGCTACTGGCTTCCCATGACTGTGTTCATCGTCGCCCTTCCCCGCCCTGGGGTCGGCTTGGGTTCGCGATCGGTGGCGCGTGTGAGCGGAACACTGTTAGGTGTCCTTCTCGGTAGCGTGGTCGCTTGGGTGGGCCCGCCCGTGGCAGTGATCGTGGCGGTGGGATATGTCGCGGTGATGATCTCGTTGAGCACAGACAACTTGCTGCTGGGCGCCGCCAGTGCGGCCGCAGCACTGGTCATGTTCCTGTCGACGTTCGAGGTGGCCGGCGAAGTCGCTGAAACCCGACTGGCCGCGACATTTGCTGCTGTGGCGATCCTCGCGGGTACTGCTGCGCTCACGCATTGGCTGGCTGGGCGCCACAGCCCCTTCCGAGTCGGCGAGGAGCTCGCTGAGCGTGTGCAGATCCTCGCCGGAGAAGAGCCAGAGGTGGGGCAGCGGTGAGTCCCGGGTTCGCCCGAGGGCTGTACGACTGCTTGGCCAGCCGGCTCCAGATTGCCGCGACATTCCCGGCTAGCCCGGCGCCTGGCTACGAAGCGACGCGGGTGATGGCGCAACAGCGCGCTTCGGTGCGGTACGGTCAGTGCTTCGCCAGCGAGCCCTTGGAGGCTTCGTGAGAATTCGTCCGTGGTTCGTTGGGTTGACCGCAGTGTCGCTTGTTGGAGCCGCCGATGGTCGCGTCCCCGGCAGCCGCCGAGACCGGGCCTGCCACGCGCCCTTCCACTAACCCCGGTCCGGCGTTGGTGAGCGATCCCGTGAACCCGGCCCTCAGCCCGGCGCTGCGGGACCTGCCCGTGTCGTCACAGCCACGCACGGGAGGCGAGGTTCCCGAGGGACTCGTCGACCCGGACTCCCAGCCGGGCCTGGAGGGGCCGAAGGGCGACAACGACAGTGGACCCGTCCAGCGAAGCATCCCGGGGGAGGCGGCCGCGGACCTCGTCCCGGTGAACTCCTTCGCAGGGGGCACGGCCGACAGTTATGCGGGCCAGTCGTCGCCCTTCTTCCCGCCCGACACCGTCGGCGATGTCGGTCCCAACCACTACGTGCAGATGGTCAACATCTCGTACCAGATCTGGGACAAGCAGGGCGCGTCCCTGGCCGGTCCCACGAACATCAACGCGCTCTGGTCCAACCTCCCGGACGGAACTCCCTGCAAGGTCACCAACGACGGCGATCCGATCGTGCTCTACGACCAGGCGGCCGATCGGTGGATGCTCTCTCAGTTCTCCATTGGTGGCAGCCGCTACCAGATGTGTATCGCCTACTCGACGACCCCTGACCCGACCGGCACCTACAACACGTACGCGTTCGACATGCCCGCGTTCCCCGATTACGAGAAGTTCGGCATCTGGCCCGACGGTCTCTACATGTCCACCTACGAGGGAGCCGAACTCGGGGCGTTCGTTTTCGACCGCACAAACATGCTCGCCGGTGCCGCAGCGACGTTCCAGACATTCGCCATCTCCTCCGGCGGCGGCCCCCGCCAGCAGCGGATCCTTCCGGCTGACTGGGACGGCGTCACTGCTCCCCCGGCGGATGCTCCCAACCCGTTCCTGATGTCGGTGGACGCGCAGGTGCAGGGCGGCGCCGTGGATCGACTGGAGCTCTACAACTTCCACGTGGACTGGACCACCCCGGCCAACTCCACGTTCACCCTGGACCAGACACTGCCGACCGACCCCTTCAACATCGACATCGGCTCGGACTGCATGGGCGACATTCCAGCAACATTCCGGGAGTGCGTCCCGCAGCCGGGGACCGCGAACAAGGTCGACGACCTGTCGAATCGGCCCATGTGGCGCCTGCAGTACCGCAACTTCGGCGATCACCAGGCAATGGTGACCAACCAGACCGTCAACTCCGGCAACAACACCGCCGCGCTGCGCTGGTACGAATTGCGCTCAAGCGGGACGAGTTGGTCCATCCACCAACAGAACACCTTCGCGCCCTCAGACGAGGCCTATCGCTGGATGGGCAGCGCCGCGATGGACGGTGTGGGCAACATCGCCCTCGGCTACAGCATCAGCGACGCGACCTCACTGTTCCCCTCCATCAATTACACGGGACAGCGGGTCGGTGCACCCCTCAACCAGCTCAGTGAGCCGGAGACGCGGATGTTCACCGGCGTCGCATCGCAAACAGCCACCAGCCGTTGGGGCGACTACAGCGCGATGTCCGTGGACCCCGTGGACGAATGCACGTTCTGGTACACGCAGATGCACATCGGCACGGGCGGCACCAGGCAGACCCGGATCGGCACTGCCAGGTACACCTCGTGCGCTCAGCCGACGGCCGAGTTGAAGTTGGTCAAGACGGTCACTGGCGCCAGTACCCAGTCCCCCGGCGCGTGGGACCTGAGCGCGACCGCCCTGGCACCGTTGGAGGGCAAGAACTTCACCGTGAAGGGTGACGCCGACGCGTTCAAGTCCGTGTACGCAAGCACGGAGTACACGTTGTCCGAGGCCGGTCCCGGCGGATACAGCCCCGGCGAGTGGGTCTGCCTGGATGACGGCAGCACGAGCGGGTCCACAGACCTTGTTGCCGGTCAGCTCAACACCGGCGACAAGATCACCCTGCAGCCTGCCCAGAAGGTCACCTGCACGATCGTGAACACCCGCGATACGGGGTCGTTGACGATCACCAAGGAGTTCAACCCGCAGGCCTCCGGCTACACCGGCACCTTCGACATCAACTACACCTGCCTGGACGGTGCCGCCCTAGTGAAGAACGGTCAAGTGAGCCTGGCCGCCGGCCAGTCGACCACGATCACGGGGCTGCCGACTGGCACTGTCTGCACCGTGGACGAACCGGCCCTGCCTCCCAACCCGGCCGGGTGGCAGTTCAACCCGCCCACCTACAGTCCCGCCAACGGCCAGGTCACGGTCGCGACCAAGGACCAGTCCGTCGGCGTCATCGTGGTCAACTCCGTGTCCCAGGCGACCCCGATCGTGGTCAAGACCGCATGCCCGATCAACGTGACCCTGGTCAAGCCGAAACCGAAGAAGGTCGGCAACCGGGTGATCGTCAAGAAGATCAAGACCAAGAAGAGCAGCTGCAAGATCCTGAAACCCGTGGTGCTGTGCCGGTCCCTGATCAGCAGCGCCGCCGGTGAGAAGGCCTTCTGCGGCACGAAGGTGACCAAGAAGGGCAAGATCCGGGTCAAGACCCGCGGCAGCGACAAAGTCAGGGTCACAGTGATCGTCAGGGCCAAACCCAAGAAGGGCGCTGAGGACACCTACAAGCCCAACACGTGGCGCAAGACCTGGATCCTCAGGTAGCCGGTCAACGTCGAAGGGCCGTGCTTCGCCACGGCGCACGGCTCCTTCGGACACGATGGATGCGTCCCTGGGTGACGCCCCAGGCGTGCCGGGGCTCGTGGGAGAACACACGAAGGATCAAAGGTTGTCGCGTCGGGGCGAGGTTCGGCCCATGCCCCGGTGACCGGCTTGCGGTCATGGACGCCCGCGTATCCGTTCCCGCGGGACTAGGCCAACTCGCTCAGGTGTCGCTGGTCCGTCCGAAGGCGGCGAGGATTTTGGTCATCGCCATCTGCGGTCCGGGGATGACGCCGTCCGTGTAGGTACTGGCAGGGAGTTCCCCGAATTCCGGCTTCGACAGATCATCGACGAAGCGTCCGGCCGGTGCACCGAGCCGCCAGCATCCGCTGTCGTCGCATGCGAGCGTGACCGGGACAGGAGGCTGCCAGTCGGACTGCCCGCTGCCCGCCCAGGACACGTACGCGGAGATGGTGCAGCCGCTCGGGCTCGGTGGCAGCACGGTCATGGCCGCCGGGCTGGTGGACTCCTGGGTCCAGTCCACAGCGACACCGACTGATTGACAGGGTTGCCGCCCGGTGGGCTTGTTGACCTTGAGCAGGTATGGAACCGGGGTCGCGCCGCCGCTGTAGGTGCCCTGTGAGTCGTAGCTCGATGTCAACTCGTCCAGGGTGAGCCCGGGCGCCAGAGCATTCTGGCTCAACTGTGTCTGGAGGGTGGAGGAGGACTCGGAGAGACTGACTGAGGACGACCCGGCCGAGTAGTGGTTGTAGATGGACTTGTCGAACTTCTTCGACCAGAACAAGAACTTGATCTTCCCCCACAGATCGACGCGCATGTTCACCCCTGAGCCCGCACTGCACGATGGGCTGCTGACACTCGAGGACCAGCGACCGGCGCAGTAGCCCACGGCCACATTGCCTGAGAACTTCCCGACGAGGAACTTGAAGCTGTCCCCGACCGCGGCCCGGAACTCTCGCATCTCACCGTTCGCGTAGACCAGGTTCGCCGAGCCCCGGAACTTGATGACCAGGATGTCGGTGGTGAAGGCCATGGCGACGTTGGAGCTCTTCACCGTGCCGCCCGACATCGCGAAACTCACAGTGACATCCGCCTGTGTGCCCAGTCCGATCAGTTTCATCTCGCCCTGGCCATACAGGGTGGCACTCACACTGGTGTTCTGCGCCGCGACCGAACCGCAGATGTCGATGTACGCACCGGCGATGGGCACCTTGCCGACTTGGATGCGCCCGGACACGTCGAAGGCGTAGACGCCCTTGCCGGTGTCTATGTTCACATTCAGCCGGGGGCCGCTGGCATTGACGCATCCCGGTTTGTTGATCGCCTTGGAGCCGGTCAATTCCGCCCCAGCGAGTTTGACGTCCTGCATCTCCAAGGCCCCGGACACTCTCAGTGCCCCGCCGTTGGCCGCGGTCGGTAGTTCGACTTCGACCTGAACCAATACCGTTGCGCCGAGGACTTCACCGTCGAAGGCGAACGCGTACCCCGCGGGTACGGTGTATGTCGAGTTCTGGCCCGATGGGAGCGTGCAGCCGGTGGGGGCGATCGCCAATTTGAAGAATCTGGCCTGCACGATCCCCTTGTCGGCCAGATCCACCACCATCGGCGAGTTCTGATACCCCGTGCGGACGTCGGCCCATGATGAGGAGGATCCCACCTCGAAGATCAGGCAACTCTGCACGGGATCCTCGACGTTGATGCTCAAGCCGAAGATGATGTCTGCGTTCGGTTGGGTGATCGCGATTTCCTTCTCCCATGCCGGGGGCAGTTCCACGTCGGCGTAGAAGTCGAGGGTGTTCGAGGTCCCGAGGCTGCCGCTGACCGCGAGGGCCTTGACCGTCAAGCCTGGCTGCCCGAATGCGTTGGTGATCGGCTGGCTGTTCGGCTTTCCCGTATTCGGATTCACCCCGGCGCTGAACGTGAGGTTCGCGCCGGCGGCATTGACCGAGATGCCGATCTTGACGAACATCGGGGTGTTCGATGCGGCCAGACCCTTCTTCGCGTTCGCGGGCACGAAAAGCTCCGCAGCAGCCTCCATGCTCATCGCCAGCGAACCGGAGTCAAGGTCCGCATTCACGGTCATGCCGGCCGACTGCAGGCCGAGGTTGGTGTTCGAGGTGCCTCCGGGGAACAGCCATACAGGCTGTTTCCAGTCGAATCCCACTGAGCCGGTGAAGGTCTGCGCCCCCGCGGCGAGTCGGGCCGTGAACTCGCCCTGTCCGCCGGCCGGAAGGACCTTCTGCACGGCCTTCGGCAAGGTGAACCCGGCCACCAGCGACACCGAGTTCGCCGGGACCGCGAATCCCTTGGCCGCCGGCCCAGTGGTGCCGGTCGTGACGGTGGCGTTGAAGGTCGCGTAGCCGAACGTGACCCCGCTGATCGTCGCTCCGCCCACCGATACCTGCTTCAGGTCTCCCCACAGGCAGTAGCCCTCCGGACCGACCATGCCGCTCATCGTGGCGGGCTGGTTGAGCATGCGACCGCTGGCATTGAGTCCGACGACCAAGCCGGATTCCGGAGGTTTCTGGCCCTTCGGCACGCAAGCGCCCTGCCCGGTGTTGGACAGGGTAAGTGCCACGGACTGGATCTTGAACGCGGCGGGTCCGAAACTCACTCCGGTCAGGTTGCCCGAGAAGGTGAAATCCAACGTCGAGAGGTTGATCGTGGCGGTGAGCCCGAGGGTCCGCGGGGTGTTGCCGGGGAGGGTGACCTTGGCGTCCGCAGTCAGATCGACCCGCACCTGGCCGCGATCGCAGGTCTTGGCCTGCACGCTGGCGGCATTGCATTCGTTGGTGACCTGGGCGCTGACGTTGGATAGTGCGACTGCGGCGTTGCTGGCCTGGTCGATGGTGGCGGCCCCGGCGACGGTGAAGTTGACGCGGGAGGATGGCGGTACCGCGGGGGGGCTACCGAAGGATCGGCGGGAAAGTCGCGGTGATGGCTGTTGAGCGGACGGGTTGACCGGGACCCAGGCCAGTTGACCCTTGAGCCCCGACAGCGTCACCCCGGTGTCGCCGAGTTTCCAGTCCGAGGTGCTCGCCAGGCCGACCGACCACTGCATCGCCGAGGTGTACGTACCGTTGCCCGACAGTCCATAGTCTTCGCCCTTGGCGCGAACCACGCCCTGGAATGCGATTCCCATCCCCTGCGTGCTCCAACTCAGAGTCCCGGATTGGAACAGCAGGCCCTGCACCAGAACGCAGCCATCGGCCGCTCCGCACGATATCCCGAATGAAAGCTGGTCGACGTTGACCGAACCGTCCGGGCCGATCGTGAAACTGCCGTTGCCCGACGCACTGACCTGATCGGTGCCGGTGGTGCCGAAGACACCGATGTTCGCGGCCGTCACGTCCACAGTCGACACCGTGCCGTTGGACAGCTTCAGGTCGAAGGACACCGACCCCGCCGTGCCGGAGGGGCCTTGGGCGACCTGTTGGAAGATCAACGACGCCTGCCCGCCGTCGGCGGACTGCGGGTTGAGCGACAGCCGCGACGAGTTCGCCGGGAAACTCCATCCCCCGGGCAGGGGTAGGAAGGCCAGAGCATTCTGCATGGCCTGCTGGCTGCCCTGAGCGGTCGCGAAGGGAAGTACTGCGAACTGGCCGGTCATGGCCTGCCACGTGCCGTCCTGCAGTCCGGCGGAGACGTTGCCCCCGACCGGTTGGACCGGCAGCGCGGTGGGCGCCTCCGAGTAGGCCTTGCTCGCCCACTTCTGCAGCGCCGGTGGCAACACGTACGCAGCCGAGTCGATCACGATCCCGGTGGCGGTGACGGTCCCGGCCAGGTTCCGGAAAGTCGAGCCGGCGTAGGTGAAGGTGGCCTGCGTGAATGCCAGGCGCGCGCCCGATTGGTTGCAGGTCTTGGCCCCGCTCAACGCCGTCCGGGGTAGCGAGATCACGGAGCCGTCAGCCAGGGAGATCCGCGCCGGGCCCGTGTTGGCTGCAGTGGCCACGGTGCAGAAGGCCTGGACGTCCGCGTCCGCCGGGGGCTCTGCCCCGACCTGCCGACCGCCGCCGACCGCCGCCGGCCTGACCACGATCAATTTGGCCCGGTGCACCAGATCTCCGTTGCCCATGGTCGCCACAGCCTGGATGAGAGCGGTCTCGCCGGCTCGGTCGGGCGCGGTGAACGTGAGTTTGGCGCCCGACGTGGTGAACGATGCCGGATCGACCGAGCCTTCCAGCACGGACCATTCGATCGAGCGGATCTTGCGCTTCGTCTTCAGGGCGATCGTGGATCGTTCGCCGGGGGTGACCCGTCTCGGCCCTCTCTCGGAGACGCGCACGGTGTGAACGCGCGCCCGTTTGACCCGAGCGCCCTTCTGCCCCTTGGTCAGCGACCGCTTCTGACGTTTCGCCAGTCGCCGCAGATCGCGTTCGTCCGAACGGAAACGTCCCAAACGCTTGGGGCGCACGAGAACCGTGATGCGTTTGCTGACTGTCGAACCCCCGCTGCTGGCCCTGACCCGGAAGGTGAAACGAGTGGGCTTGCGCAGTCTGTTGCCCACGAGGACCACCTGGCTGGCCGCCTGTTCGACGCCCTTCTGGAACCTGGGTCCCCGGAAGGAGACCTTCGGCCCCCGGACCTTGGACCATCGCACGGCGGTCTTCCTGCCCAGGGTTCTGCGCACCGATGCGGTGAGGACGAATTCGCGCGCACGTCTGCCGGCATGAGTGACGATCGGAATCTCGCGACCGGCCACGGCCTTACTCTTGACCGCTGCCGCGGTCAGGCTGAGCCGAAGCCGCGGGTCCACGGGCACCCGGGTCGATTCCTGCAGCGTCTGTCGCTGCCAGCCGTCCGCGCGGAAGGTGCCGATCGGGCCGGTGCTTCCTCCCGCTCCGACAACGATCTTCTGCTCGGACCAGCCAACCCGCGCCCGAACCGGTCCCGTCTTGCCTCGGAAGCCCTTCTTCACCGAGAGGACGACCTTGATCGATGCCGGGACCGACCGGGGTCCGAACGTACGCGGGTTCCGGCACGTGGTGATCTTCTTCCCGGGACGGCACCGCCAGCCCTTGCCCTTGGCGCGCAGGGCCCGCACGCCCCGGGGCTTCGCGATCCGAACGCTCACCTTCCGCACATTCACCCCGGGTGACGACCGTCGGGCAGTGGAGATCCGGACAACGCCGGTGCCCCCGGCCCGGGCGGGCAACACCGAATGCACGGCGGGAGTCAGAGCCGGCCCCTGGGAGAGCCACGCCTGTCTCGACAACGCGGTGCGTTGCCGCTCCGTCAGTTGAGCGCCCTGATCCGGGGTCGGGGGTACGATCCCGTTGGCCGACAGCAGATCGTCGGGCAGTTCTGGAGACAGACTGCGCGAAGTCCCTCCCTCTGACGCGGGTGCGTCCGCGGTGTCAGAGTCCGGTGCCGTCGCGGGCTGTTCAACTGGTACGCGATCCGGTTGACTCGCCGCAGCCACACCCATCGGCGCCCAGAGCAGTGCGGTCGATGTAGCGGTTGCCACCCACTTCGCGGTCGCCATCGAGGAATCGCCTCCCTGTCAAGTGCGCAACGCTACGCGAACGCGGTGTCCGATGAGGGGTGTTCGGACTTATGGGACAGTGACCGGCCGGTGGCGTGGGCCGTCGACCAGGGTGGCCGACTCGCGTCCCGGCCCCGGGCCCACCGCGAGATCCTGCCGGTCATCGAGGCACCCCGGATGGAGTAGCGCGCCGTGATCCTTGACGTCGCTTTAGGTGCGACTTAACCATCGACCTGCGTAACGTGCGACGTGGTCGAGGCAGCGATCCGGCGGGAACGCCCCGTCCACGTCTCGGGCGAGGAGGATTCGCAGCATGATGAAGTTATTGGTGGCAGGCGCCGCCGGTGTGGCACTTGCGATGCCGGTCGCGTGGCCCGCTGTGGCCTCCGACCACTCGGAGGATGAGGCCAAGACCCAGGGCGTGTGCTCGGGAACAGCCCGATGGGAGTTGAAGGCCGAACAGGACGACGGCGGTGTCAAGGTCGAGTTCTCGGTCGACTCGCATGTGCCCGGGCAGACGTGGGACTACAGCCTTGTCCGGGCCCGGCGGGGAACTCGCGTCGGGTTCGGCGACCACGGACCGTGAGGGCGAGTTCGAGGTCAAGGCCTACACGAGCGGATCGGTCACCGATGTCATTCACCGGGCTGGCCACCACCGCTGATCAGACCTGCGACTCGACCGTCGGCATCGGGGTCGACGACGACAGCGACGACCGTGACGACGACAGCGACGATCGTGATGACGACGGCGAGGACATCGACGAGGGCAAGTGCACCGCGGATTCCAGCATCGCGTTGGCCGTCAAGCAGTCCGGGAAGAAGCGGATGGCGACACTGTCGGTCACGGGCAGCAAGAAGGGCCAGAAGTGGCGCTACAGCATCAAGCGCGGCAACAAGATCGTCCGTAAGGGCGCGACCAGGACCAAGGGTCGGAAGGCCACCTTCCGCGTGAAGGCGAAGACCAAGCGAGGCGGCCTGCTCACCGCCGATGCCGAGAGGTCCAACGGCTCGGAGGACTGCACGACCGACGACCAGTACGACGACTGATCGCCACCCGGCCGGGGATATGTCGCCCCGGCCGGTGCGGGTGACCTCCTAGACTCGGGCGGGTACCGGGCGGCCCGCGGCTGGCCATGGGCCGCCGCACGCCGAACGAAATGGACTCCCGTGCGATTCCCGCAACTCCTCACCGCCGCCGAAACACCAGCCCCGTCCCCGAGTCCATCGCGGATCACCTCCGACGAACTCAACCAGGCCGCGTCGAACGTCCTCGACAACTTCACGGACACGAACTTCTGGATCAGCGAGATCCTGCCGATGGCCATCCGGGTGGCGTTCGTCCTCGCGGCGGCGTTCATCATCCGATACCTGCTCATACGAGCTCTGGACAAGCTCGTGCAGCGACGGGTCACCAAGCAACTCGCGGACGCCGAGGCCACTGGGAGCACTCCGGCCGAAGTGATCATCGATGCCGAGCGCGGCGCACAGCGGGCCCAGACCCTGGGTTCGCTGTTCCGCAACATCATCACGATCAGCGTCTACCTCGTCGCCGGCCTGCTCGTGCTGGCCGAGTTCGGCTTCAACCTCGCTCCGCTGATCGCAGGCGCGGGCATCCTCGGCGTTGCGGTCGGTTTTGGCGCGCAGTCGTTGGTCGCCGACTTCCTCTCGGGCATCTTCATCCTCATGGAGGACCAGTACGGGGTGGGGGACGTGGTGGATGTGGGGGACGCGACGGGGACGGTCGAGGAAGTGCAACTGCGGGTCACCAAGATCCGTTCGGTCGACGGAATCCTCTGGTTCGTCCGCAACGGCGAGATCATGCGCGTGGGGAACATGAGCCAGGACTGGTCGCGCACGGTTCTGGATGTGGGCGTGGCCTACGGCGCCGATCTGAAGAAGGCCAAGGAGATCATGCGTGAGGTGGGGGAAGCCCTCGACGTCGATCCCGAGCACGGTGACAAGGTGCTGGAGGTTCCCGAGGTCTGGGGGGTCGAGGATCTCGGTGGGGACTCGGTCGCGATCCGGATGGTCGTCAAGACCAAGCCCGGCGAGCAGTGGGCGGCCTCGCGCGTTCTGCGGGAACGCATCAAGGAGGCGTTCGACGAAGCCGGCATCGAGATCCCGTTCCCGCAACGGACGGTCTGGGTCCGCAACGACGACAAACCGGGACCCGAGGAGGCGACCGGCGGGCGCTCCGCTGTGCAGACGCTCGAGCGGGAGGGCGACGAGACCGAGTAGCCTCGCCAGGCGTCAGCGCGGGACCAGCGCCCACACGTCCAGATCGAGCAGCACGCCGGGGGCGTACTTGCCGTCCTCGCCGCGCAGAGTCATCGACTCGTCGCGGTCCTTCGTGCCCACCAGGCGCAGGCGGAGCGCACCCACCCCGGGCGCCGAGGTCTCGGCCTTGTCGAGCACCTCCGACCAGGCGTACACCGTGTCGCCGGCGAAGGCCGGAGACGCGTGCGCGCCGGCGTTGATCGCACTGATGAGTTGTGCGTTGGCAAGGCCGTTGAACGACAGTGCCCGCGCCATCGAGATGATGTGTCCGCCGTAGACCAGGCGCTTGCCGTCGGGGCGGGCCTGCGTGTTGAAGTGCACCTTCGCGGTGTTCTGCCACAACCGGGTGGCGAGCATGTGCTCGGGATCGGTCAGGGTCACGCCGTCGACGTGGTCGATCTTCTCGCCCACCTCGTAGTCGCCGAAGCGATGCGGTTCGCCGGCCGCCACGGCGTCGTAGGCCGTGAAGTCCAGGCCTGCGGGGATCACGAGATCGGCGGGGTCGACGACCTTCGCCAGGTCCGGGATCAGCGTCTCGGGCGCCGGCGCCTCGAGGTCGCGCTTGTGCACCATGACCCACCGGGCCCACTCGATGGCGACCTCATCACGCTGGTTCGTAGCCACCGACCGGACGTACACGACGCCGCTCTTGCCGTTGGAGTTCTGCTTCAGACCGATCACCGTGGAACGGGTGCGCAAAGTGTCGCCCGGCACGACGGGTGCGTGGAAGCGGCACTCCGCGTAGCCCAGGTTGGCGACCGCGTTCAGTGAGATGTCCGGGACCGTCTTGCCGAAGGCGATGTGGAAGCCGATGAGCTCCTCAACCGGGTGCGGCTCCAGGCCCACGGAGGCGGCGAACGCCGCGGAGGACGGGATGGCGAAACGTGTCGGGTACAGGGAGCCGTAGACGGCGCGGTCGCCCTCGGTCACCGTGCGTGGGGTGGCGTGCTCGATCACCTGGCCGACGGTGAAGTCCTCGAAGAAGTTGCCGGGATTCGTTTTGCTCATACCCCCGAAACTACCGTGCAGGAGGTGCACGTCCTGCCCCTGGGTTGAGGCCGGGGGAGCCCGAGAGTTGAGTGATTCCAATATTGGATATACTCGAAACATGCTGAATGCGGAAGCGGAATTGCGACACCGCGGACTGCGTGTCACCGCTCAGCGGGTCGCCGTTCTGCAGGTGCTCGCCGACGCCCGGCATGTCTCGGCGGACACGGTCGCCCGCGCAGTGCGTGATCGCGCCGGAGTGGTGTCCACGCAGGGGATCTACAACGTCGTCAACGACCTCGTCGGGGCGGGAATGGTGCAGCGTATCGACGTCGGTGCAGGCCCCGCGCTCTACGAACTCGCCGCCGACGGCCCCCACCATCACCTGCGGTGTCGCCAGTGCTTGCGCGTGGTGGATCTGCCCTGCGATCACGGGATCGACTCGTGCCTGACCCCACCCGAACAACTCGGTTTCTCCGACATCGAGGCCGAGATCGTCTTCTGGGGGACATGCCAGGAATGTCAGAAGGATTCAACAAACAAGGGAGAGGGAACATGACAACGGATTCGTTGGCCGAAACCACAACGACGGCGGGGATGCCGCGTATCGGGGACCCGGCGCCGGCATTCACGGCGACGACCACGCAGGGGGAGATCAATTTCCCGGGAGACTTCAAGGGCAACTGGGTGATCTTCTTCAGCCACCCGGCCGACTTCACGCCGGTGTGTACCACCGAGTTCATGACCTTCGCGTCGATGGAGGACGAGTTCGCGGAACTGAACACGAAACTGGTGGGACTGTCGATCGACGGCCTGTACAGCCACATCGCCTGGCTGCGGACGATCAAGGAGAAGATCGCGTTCCGCGACATGAAGGATGTCGAGGTGAAGTTCCCGCTGATCGAGGACATCACCATGGAGGTCGCGGGCAAGTACGGCATGATCATGCCCGGTGAGGACAGCACGAAGGCCGTACGCGCGGTGTTCGTGATCGACCCCAAGGGCGTCATCCGCACGATCATCTACTACCCGCTGAGCCTGGGCCGCAACTTCGACGAGCTCAAGCGTGTGATCGTTGCGCTGCAGGCCGCCGACGCGCTCTCGGTGGCCACCCCGGCCGACTGGCGTCCGGGCGAGCCCGTCATCGTCCCGCCGGCGGGCTCCTGCGGTACCGCGCAGGACCGGGTCGAGGGCAAGGAAGAAGGCGTCACGTGCGAGGACTGGTTCTTCTGCACGAAGGAGGTCAGCGAGGCCGAAGTGTTCGCGGCCATCGGCAAGTAGTCCGCTCATCGCAGCAAGGGGTCGTCCGCGCGGGCGGCCCCTGCTTGCGTCTGCGAACGGGCGCTCAGGGCACGTAGCGCCGTCACGTCCCCAACGGGATCTCAGTGACAGTGCCGTCGGGGCCGATGTGTGCCACGTGCACGGCTCCGCTCTCACCCCCGGTGCGTACTCCAAGCCGGTCCATGGAATCGAAGGCAAGGGCCAGGAACGTATTCGGATCGACCGCGGCCTCGGGCGGTAGCACCCCGGGCCCGGAGACCTCGCCGCGCAGCATTAGCAGGGCGCCGACCGCCGCCGGGATACCCGTCCCCTCGCCCGCGCCGGCCGACGTCGACGACAACTGGAAGACGTACTGGTGCTGCTCCCCGTCCTTCACGCCGCCCACCTCAACGGCCAGACAACCGGCCGGCCCGGTCACCCCCGCGGCCTCAAGGAAGGCGGGGCGCTGGCGCTGGATCAGCCCCACGGCCACGTCGAGCGGTACCACGTTCTGGTCGCCGACCTCCAGTGGGTCCTGCGAGCATGCCCCCACCCGCACCATGTCCTGGGTGCGGCGGAAGTAGTCCAGAGGGAAGATCACGCCCATGTTGGTGGCCCGCCGCAGGCCGGGCAGATAGCGCGGCAGGGTGATCGTCTCCGGGTGGGGGTAGGGATACACCGGCATGGTGCCGACGTCGCGGAAGTCGAACTCGCGCACGAACGCCTGACCGTCCTCATCGAGTTGTCTGACCTCGATGAACTCGCCGTCCACGAACAGCGGCACCGGGTTGACCATCGCATGGATGCGGTGCTTGATCACGGCGGCGCCCTCATCGGGCTCTCCCCCGTGCACGTGCATGATGTTGACGGTCTCGACCTGGTCGAGCAGTTGATCGGCACACAGGCGGACGATGACGTTCGCGATGCCCGGTGAGTTGCCCATCCCCAGCAGAGCAGTGACCCCGGCCGTCCTCGGCGGCCTCGTCCATCTCGAGCATCACCCGCGTGGGTGCCAGGTCGTCGCACACGTCGACGTAGTCGATGCCCGCGTCGATGGCGGCCTGCAGGACCGGCGGCCCGAACCGGTAGAAGGGCCCGATGCAGTTGACGACGACATCTGCACCGTCGAGCACACCGCGCAGGGACTCCGGGGAGGTCGCGTCGACGGCCACACCAGTGACTCCGGGGCGGTCGAAGGTGGCTGCGGCACCGGCTGCGTCGTCACCGCGGAGGTCGGCGATCACGATCTCGTCGACGCCGTCCGCGGCCGCCAACGTCCGCACGGCGACACTGCCGATCCCGCCACACCCGCCCAGCACCACGACCCGACTCATGGCTCCACCGTAACGCCGGGGCCGGCGGGCACGTTCGTTCAAGCAGGCCGCGCGGGGACGGGCACTCGGTCCTGAGTCAGCCGCCCAACTGGTCGATCAGGTTGTAGCTGGTCGGGTTGTCCGGAAGCACCCACGCGAAGCCCTCGAGGAAGATGATCGCGATCACGTTGGCGGCGATGAGCACCACGAACAGTCCGATCACGAGGTTGGAGATCAGTCTGCCCGGTCCGTCGGCGGGGGCAACGGGGATGCCGCGGGGAGTCAGCATGAGAGCAGCTCCCACGAACACCATCACGACCGCGAAGGTGATGAATGCCCAGGAGTACAGATGCAGGCCGAGCACGGGTTCGCCGTAGCCGGGGTCATCGGGCGTGATGTGCAGCAGAATCTGCCGGATCGACACCGACGCGCCCGCCGCCGCCGCCAGCACCCCCATCCCGAGTCCCTGCGCGTAGCGGGTTGCCGTGAGTTCCCCACGGCGTGCCTGCATGATGATCCACAACGCGCCGATCGAACTGAGGATCATGCCGTAGCGCTGCAGCATGCACAGCGGACAGGGGAACTCGCCTGCCACGAACTGGATGGTGAAGGCCCCGAGCAGGACCGTGCAGTAGGCGAACACCCATCCGTGCAGTGCCCAGAACATCAGTTTCGACCAGATCGACGTCTGCTGGGCGGCGCTCGTTGTGCTCATCAGAAACTCAGGTCCAGCGGTGACGTGACGTGATAGCGGAAGAGCCCGAGCATCAGCACCAGCGTGAGGAACCAGATCCCGAGGATCCACCCCCGTCGTGCCCCGCGCAGCACGAGCACGACCGTCGCGAGCAGCAGGCACAGGATCAGGATGTCCACGCGCAGAACCCTAGCCCCGCGAATGATGCGGTCGGCGGGTGAGCGGACCCACCTGCACGGCGCGGTCGTCCACGCGCCGGAGATGCCCGGCGAACCGGTCACCGTGCGTCACCAGCGGGGTGGCCGGTTTCGAGTCGGTCAGAAGTCATATTCTGCATCCATGTCAGCAGTCCTCCAGCCCAGCGACCCGCCGGCACAGTTCGTGGACGCCGACCTGGCCTACACCGACGAGGGCGCTGGCGCGTTCACCGTGGTGGCGGTGCCGGGGCTTCCCGGCAGCAGCCGTGACTTCCGATGGCTCGCCCCGGCGCTGGCTGGTCGGTGCCGCGTGATCAGGATCGATCCGCCCGGATATGGTGCGTCCCCGCGCGCGGGCTGGTCCGGGATGTCGACGGCCGAACGCGCGGCGGCGGTGCGTGTCGTGATCGAAAGCCTCGACGTCGCGCCCGCAGTACTTGTGGGCCACTCCGCAGGCGGTGCCGTCGTCGCCCACCTCGCGGCCCATCACCCCGATCTGGTCACGGCGTGCGTGATGGTGTCATCGAACGGGCCACGGCCGCACTTCAGCAGAGCGCCCCTGCAGGTCCTGGCCCATCTTCTGCAGGTGCCGCCGGTTCGTGGTGTTCTCACCCCGGTGGTCCGGCGCCTCTACGCCGCGCAGGGTTTCCCCGGCTACCTCAGTGACGACGAGCGGACCTTCGCGTTGCTGGACGCAGCGGCCTTCAACTTCAGTGATCACCGCAGCAACTTGGCCGCGATGCGCGCGCCGACCATGGTGGCCTGGTCGATGGACGACCCGATCATCTCGGCGAGCACCTTCGGACAGCTTGCCGATGCGGTGCCGGCGGGCCCACGCCTGGAGTTCGTCGACGGCGGGCACAACCCGCAGAAGGTCCACGCGACCGGCCTCGCGGACGCCATTGTGGAGTTCGTGGGCTGACCCTCACGGCGCCCAGCGCACCGCCACGATCTCCTCCGTCGTCGTCTTCACGAAGGTGACCGCGCCGTCACCGCTCATCGCCGACGCGGGGTTGGGATTTCCCCACAGGTCCTCGGGCGACCCGGCACGGGTGTCGGGTGTGAACCCAGCGGCCGCCAGCGCGCCCTGGAGGTCGTAGTCCACGCCGGTCATCCGGTCCCGGATCTCCAGTTGCCAACCGTCCGGGGAGCGCCACAGCACGTACCGACCGTCCCGCGACGAGTTGCCCATCGTCAGTTTCATCCCCGCCGGGTCGGATGGGACGGTGAGTCCGCTGCTCACGTCGTACCACTGGACGCCGCTGGGGTAGCCCGATCCGGAGAAGGCGCCGTTGATGCTCACCGTCCGGCCGTCGCGGGTCATGGTGTTGCCGACCCCTCCGATCTCCTCGAGTTCCTCACGGTCGAACAGCGCCCGTCCCGGTGCCCACGTGAAGCCGGCCTCGGAGGACTCCAGTCGCCCCTGCAGCAGGATCGTGCGGGCCGTGGCCGAGACACTCGGGGCCCGGACGATGTGCGAGTCCCCGTTCTCGATCTCGGGCCGGCACGCTGCCTTGAACCTCCGCAGTCGTTGGGTTCGCAGGTTCTTGACGTACAGGTCGATCCGGGACGGCTTGCCGAAGTTGGCGCAGAAAGCCACCCACTTCCCGTTGCCGGAGATCTGGCCACCGGCCAACTGTGGTGCATCCCGGAGTTTCTGGTCCTCCTCACATTTCGCCTGCGTACACCGGTTGCGCCAGGACGGACGCAGAAGTGCGCCGGAGGATTTGCGTGTGACGTTGCGTGTGCGCTCGGTCTTGCGGTCGAAGACCATGACCTTGCGCCGACCCCAGTCCCCCACAGGCAGCGCGTAGGAGACATACCGCCCGTCGTCACTCAGCGACGGCCGGACGGCCTTGCGCGGGAGCAGTTTGACCCGTTCGTCGCGTCGGAGATCCCACAACGCGGCACGACCGTAGAAGGTCCGGGAACCCACCACGAAACGGCCGGTGCGCGAAACGGCGGCGATCGCCTCGAGGCCCGTAGGACTCACGGACACCGTCACCGGGTCAGCCAGCGTGTGGGCTGGTCCGGCATCCGAGGCGGCGGCTGGAGTCGCTGCCAGAAGCCCCACTGCCGCCATGACACCCAACGTCGAATGGAATCGCATGATGCCTCCCCGCACTGACCTCGCGGTCCGGTGACATCAACCTGGCCGTGACTGTCCGGCCGCCAGGTGTGCACTTCCAGGATACGCCCGGCACCGGGTTCATCCGGCGCCCAAGTGGCTACTGGCCGACCGTCCCGGCTTCGATCTCCTGACCCAACTGGGTCGTGACGACCACCGGTATCCCGTCCGGGATCTGCCCCTGGAGGCTGTTCATGAGATCCTCGACCGGCGGGATGTCGCTGGGCGTCTGCACACGCACGTAGACGTCGCTGGACAAGACGTCGACGCTGTCGATACTGGCCCCCGGAACCGTCGAGATCCACTGGTCGGCGGTGGTCTGCACCCTGGTCGTCCACAGCGAGATGAGATACGTCGCCGCCGTGTTGCCGGCGATCGGCACCAGGATCACGACGAACAGCAGGCTCAGTGTCAGGTACGCCTTGCGTCGTGACACCCGCGCGCGGTCGTCCACGGCGCCCGTGTATCCCAGCACGGTGTACACCAGGGTGCCGGCGAGCACCAGGGCCAGGATGTTGGACAGGAACAGGACCGCGGCCCCCGAGGCAAGTGCATACGCACCTTCGCCCAGGCACACGCCCACCACGGCCAGCGGCGGGACCAGCGAGATGGCGATGGCCACACCGGGGAGCACGGCTGCGACGTCGCGGCGGGCCATTGCCACTGCTCCGGCGAAACCCGTCGCGACCGCGGCGATCAGGTCGAGCAGCCCGGGCGACGTGCGCCCGGAGATCTGCGGGTTCTCCAGCAGGTCGTAGGAGCCAGGGATCACGAGTGTGAAGAGTGCACCGATCGCCACGACCAGGATCGCCCCGAAGAGGACGAACGAACCGGCCCGCCGAAGCCCGCCGGGCTCGCGCTTGGCGATGGCCAGGGCCATGCCCATGATCGGTGTGGACAAGGGGGCGATGATCATGGCGCCGATCACGGTGGCCGTCGAGTCGGAGAGCACACCCGCAGTGGCGATGAAGGCCGAGAGGGTCAGCATCGTCCAGAACGCGGATTTCTTGGCGCGAGAGTCGCCGTAGGTGAGGTCGAGATCCTCGGTCAGTTCGTCGAGGGTGCGACGTTGGTTGTCGGGTAGTACGCGGTCGGACAGGCCTGAGAACATTCCCTGAGTATCAACCCCCAGAGCTTGATCCGGGTCGCGGCTGCGTGCGTGTCGTGACCCGGATGGCTACTCCTGCGCGCCACCGACCGGGGCTCACTGGGCGGACTGCGGCGCCTACCAGCCTTTGAACGCCTCGGCGAGGTCCCGGCCGCGGTTGTCACGGGGTGGTTCGAGGCCCAGCAGTCGCATCGCGGTGGGCGCGACATCGACGTTCTCCGCCTGGCCGGGGTTCAGTGCCGTGTCGTCGAACCGTGGACCGGCCTGCCCCGCGATCGCCCCGTTCTTGACCAGGCCCTTCCAGCCGCCGGTGATCGCGAAGAAGTTGTCCGTGGTGTCGGGAGCGCCGTGGCCGCCCGCGGTCGGGTTGACCGGGTCGGTGAAGGCTCCACCTGGCCATTGCGTGACGACCAGGTCACCGGTGCGCGGCCCGGCCAGGTGCCAGTCCGGGTGGACCCCGTCGAGGGTGTAGGTGTCGTCTGCGTCGAGCGGGTTCGCCTCCCGGTAGAGAGCCTCGTCGATGCCGGTGGTGGCGGTGTCAGCCAGCGCCGCCGCCCGCATCCGGCGCAACAGGTCGAACCGTTCCGGTGAGGTGCGATCGGTGAGATAGACCAGATCGGTGCCGCCGTTGGGCACCACCACGAAGGACTCCTTCGGAATCCCCGCGGCGATGAACTGCTCGGTCAACGAGGTCTTCCGGCCGGTCGTGGCCATCGAGTGGTCGGAGAGCACGAACATCACCGTGCGCGACCACAGTCCGAGTTTCTTCTGCTGCTTCACGAACCGCTGGATCTGTTTGTCCGCGGCCTTGGCCGCTTTCCGGTACTTCTTGCCGACCCCGTAGGCATGCCCCGTGCTGTCCAGGGAGGGCATGTTGACGAACGTCAGGTTCGGCTTCTTGCGCTTGCCGCCCTCGGCCTTCACGCCGTTGCGGACGGTCTTCAGAACCGTGTCCATGGTGTGCTTGTCGTCGGCGTAGCCGGAGCTGTTGGTCGGGGCCTTCCCGCAGTAGTCCGGCTTCGACGAGGTCGTGCACGGGGTCCACAGGTAGTCGGCGGCGTACTTCTTCTTCGACCGTTTCGCGGAGTAGAGGGTGGCGAGTTTCGGCTTGCCCATGATGGCCGCCGACGTGATCCGGTTGCGGACCGACTTCGTCGCCGTGCTCTGGAAGAAGGTCTGCGCCTGCACACACCCGGGGGCCAGTCCGGCCTTCGTCGGTCCGTCGCCGCGGGTGGTCAGTGGGCAGCCATCCACCGACGAGGCCCCGTTGCCGTAGAGGGCGAAACCGTTGGCCGGGATCCCGGACGTGTCGCCGTAGGCACCGGTGATCATCGCGGTGTGGTTGGGGTTGGTCTCGGCGACCATGATCGACCGGGACTCCTGGTAGTACGTGCCGCGCTTGTTCACGATGCTCTCTACGAACGGCAGTCGCCCCTTGTCGTACTGGTCGCCGTCGAGACCGTCGAGCACGAAGATGTAGACCAACGGCTTCGAACTGCTGGCCACCGCCGCCCGGGCGGACACCTCCTGCGGCACGCCCGCGGATGAGGGTGCTGATGCCAGGCCGAGGGCCACCCCGGTTGCAGCGAGGATTCCGAGGGCGGTGCGTTGGGGCCGTCTCATGTGGCGAGGGTAACAAGCCTCAGGTTGCGCGGGAGGCGACTGCGCGCAGCCCGAGGAAGCCGGACGCGACCGCCAGCGACGTCACCATGACCGCGACCCCGGATGTGCGCATCCTCTCGTCACTGGCGGTGACAGCGGCGCCGGCGACCAGGTCTGTCAGTTCGACGACCGCGTTCTGCCCCGCCAAGGTCTGCAACCGGGCGGGGTCCTTGCGCGCCGACCACACCTGAAGGCCCATGGCTATGTTGCGGACGCCGAACAGGCGCGTGGTGTAGCGGACCGCGGGAGTGTCCAGTTCCGCAGGCGCCCCGAAGCCGGTCAGCAGGGCGCCCGGGGCGGCCATCGCGGCGGCCCCGACCAGCAGACGTTCGGCGGTCATGACGGTGGCGTAGATCGAGGGTGTGTCCATGGCCCCATCCTGCCGCTCATCGTCGACTGGTGACGCAGAATGCAAAACGTCGAGCGGCGTCACGCGCTCTGCGTGCTGAGTTGCCTCAGCGGCCGGGTTCAGGTGGCTCGGGCGTTTTGCATTATGCGTCACGGTGATGGTCGCGGGTAGGTCACGGCCGCCGAATCCCGGCCACATCGGTGGCCCGGACGGTGTATACCAGAGGTATGGGTGGGTCTATGGAACTCCCCGTAATCCGCAAGGATGCTGCGGATCTTTCCGTCACACCGAATCTCGCCGACTACGCGGCTGTGCGCTCAGAATTCACCTGGGATGCGGCGGGGGATTGGCTCGACGGACTGCCCGCAGGTGGGGTGAACATCGCGTACGAGGCAGTCGACCGGCACGTCGTCCACGGCCGGGGTGAGCATGTCGCCCTGCGATGTCTGGGTAAGCGTGGCCGAACCGACATCACCTACGCGGAACTCAGCCGCCGCACCAACAGGTTCGCCAACGCGCTGGCCGCTTTGGGAGTCGAACCCGGGCAGCGGGTGTTCAGCCTTGTCGGTCGGGTCCCGGCGCTCTATGAGGCCATCCTGGGAACGCTCAAGGCCGGGTGTGTGTTCGCGCCGCTGTTCAGTGCGTTCGGCCCGGAGCCGGTACGCCAGCGGGTCGTGATCGGCAGCGGGGTGGCGATGGTGACCTCCCGGGCGCTCTACCGCAAGAAGGTGGCGCCGGTCCGTGATGAGATGCCCACGTTGCGGCACATCCTGCTGGTCGACGACCCCGACGACGAGGACCTGTCAGACATCCCTGGCGCGGTGCATCTGTCGCAACTGCTGGCCGGACAGTCCGAGGAGTTCGAGGTCGTCGCCACCGGCGCCGAAGACATGGCGCTCCTGCATTTCACCAGCGGTACCACCGGCACGCCGAAGGCCGCGGTGCACGTGCACGGCGCGGTCGTGGCGCACTACGCCACCGGCCACTTCGCACTGGATCTGCACGCGGACGACATCTACTGGTGCACCGCGGATCCCGGGTGGGTGACCGGTATGTCCTACGGGGTCATCTCCCCGCTGACGCACGGCTTGACCATGATCGTCGACGAGGGGGAGTTCGACGCCCGCCGCTGGTACTCCACGCTGGCCGAACAGCAGGTGAGCATCTGGTACACCGCACCCACCGCGATCCGCATGCTGATGCGGGCCGGACCCGAGCTCGCGCGGGAGTACGACCTGTCGCGGGTGCGCTTCGTGGCCAGTGTCGGCGAGCCGCTCAACCCGGAGGCCGTCGTGTGGGGCCGGGAGGTGCTCGGCCTGACGATCCACGACAACTGGTGGCAGACCGAGACCGGCGGGATCATGATCGCCAACTTCGCCGCCTGCGACGTCCACCCGGGTTCCATGGGCCAGCCGATGCCCGGGATCACCGCTGGTGTCCTGCAACGCGGCGAGGAGGGCAGGGCTGCGGCCGGACCCGACGGGCACGTCGTGGAACTGGGACCCGACGAGATCGGGGAGCTCGCACTGCGGACCCCCTGGCCGTCGATGTTCCGGGGGTACCTCAACGAGCAGGCACGCTACGAGAAGTGCTTCGTGGACGGCTGGTACCTCACCGGGGACCTGGCCAAGCGCGATGCGAACGGGTACTTCTGGTTCGTCGGCCGGGCCGACGACGTGATCAAGTCGGCCGGGCACCTGATCGGGCCGTTCGAGGTCGAGAGCGTCTTGATGGAGGATCCGCGGGTCGCTGAGGCCGGCGTGATCGGTATCCCGGACCCGATGATGGGTGAACGGATCAAGGCGTTCGTCTCGCTGAAGCCGGGTGTGGACGACGACCCGAAGACGCTGCGGCGCGAACTCACCGCACACGCCCGCCGCAGGTTGGGGCCGGCGGTGGCGCCGCGCGAGATCGAGTTCTCCGACAACCTGCCGAAGACCCGCAGCGGCAAGATCATGCGGCGCCTGCTGAAGGCGCGCGAACTCGGGTTGCCCGAAGGTGACCTGTCCACGCTGGAGACACCCGGAGGTGACTCGAAATGAGCGATTCCGCGGAATTGCTCCGATCGATGCTGCGCGTGCGGCGGTTCGAGGAGCGTTGTGTCGAGTTGTACAGCCAGACCAAGATTCGCGGCTTCCTGCACGTGTACATAGGCGAGGAGGCGGTGGCCACCGGTGTGATGTCCGTGCTGGCCCCCGATGATGCGGTCGTAGCCACCTACCGAGAGCACGGACACGCCTTGCTCAAGGGCATGTCGGCCCGCCAGGTCATGGCCGAGATGTACGGCAAGGTCACCGGTTGCAGCCGGGGCCGGGGCGGTTCCATGCACCTGTTCGACAAGGAGAACGGCTTCTACGGCGGCAACGCGATCGTGGGTGGCGGTTTTCCCACCGCCATCGGACTGGGGCTCGCGGACAAGATGCTGGGCCGCGACCGGGTGACGGTGTGCTTCTTCGGCGAAGGGGCGATGGCCGAGGGGGAATGGCACGAGTCGATGAACCTCGCGCAGTTGTGGAACCTGCCGGTGTTCTTCGTCTGCGAGAACAACCTCTACGCGATGGGCACGGCCCTGAGCCGGTCGGAGTCCGAGACCAACCTCGCGATCAAGGCGTCCGCGTACGAGATGCCGGCGTGGACCGTCGACGGGATGGATGTGCGGGCCGTGGCAGATGCCGCCGCCCGCGCCGTGGATGCGATCCGGGCCGGCGGCGGTCCGCACTTCCTGGAGGCCCGCACGTACCGGTTCCGGGCGCACTCGATGTTCGACCCGGAGTTGTACCGGGACAAGGAGGAAGTGCTGAAGTGGCGGGAACGGGATCCGATCGACCTGTTGCGCAACGCACTCGACCTCGACGACGCGGTGGTGCAGCAGATGGAGGACGAGATCGCCGCGGAGGTCGAGGACGCGGTCGCATTCGCCGAGGAGTCCGCTGACGAGGACGTCGCCGATCTGATGAAGTTCGTGTACAGCCCGGACAGCACTGCGGCGGGGAGGCTCTGATGGCCGAGATCACGTATCGCGAGGCGGTGCGGCAGTCGATGCGCACCGCGATGCTCGCCGACGAGCGGGTCTTCCTGATGGGTGAGGATGTCGGGGCCTACGGCGGCTGCTTCGGCGTCAGCATGGGCCTGTTCGAGGAGTTCGGTCCGGAGCGCATCCGCGACACCCCGCTGTCCGAATCCGCCTTCGTGGGCGCCGGGATCGGAGCCGCACTGGGTGGGATGCGGCCCGATCGTCGAGATCATGACCGTCAACTTCAGCCTGCTGGCGCTCGACCAGATCGTGAACACGGCGGCGTCCCTGTCGCACATGTCCGGCGGACAGTTCAACGTCCCGGTCGTGATCAGGATGACCACCGGCGCGGGGCGGCAGTTGGCGGCCCAGCACTCGCACAGTTTCGACGGCTGGTACGCGCACATCCCGGGAATCCGCGTGGTCGCGCCCGCGACGGTCGAGGACGCGTTCGGGATGATGGCCACGGCGCTCGCGGACCCCGACCCGGTGCTCTACTTCGAGCACGGCGGTCTCTACAACACCAAGGGCGAGTTGCCCGATGGTGCGGGTCCGGTGGACATCGACAAGGCTGCGATCCGGCGGCCCGGCAAGGACCTGACCCTCATCACCTACGGTGGGACGCTGCCCACGACGATGGCCGCGGCGGAACGCCTGGCCGGCGAGGGCGTCGACGCGGAGGTGATCGACCTGCGCACGTTGCGGCCGCTGGATGACGCCACATTCGTGGACTCGGTACGCCGCACACACCGGGCGGTGGTCGTCGACGAGGGTTGGCGCAGCGGCAGCATCTCGGCGGAGATCTCGGCCCGCATCACCGAGCAGGCCTTCTACGAGTTGGACGCACCGATCGGGCGGGTCGCCAGCAAGGAAGTGCCCACCCCGTACGCCCGTCACATGGAGCAGGCGGCCATCCCCAGTGCGGAGGACATCGTGAGCGGCGGCACGAGGCGGCCATGCGCGGGGAGAGCTGAGCGCCATGGGCATGTTCCTGATGCCCTCGCTGGGCGCCGACATGGACGAGGGCACTCTGCTGGAGTGGATGGTGGCTCCCGGTGATCACGTCACGAAGGGGGACGTGGTGGCTGTCATCGACACCGCCAAGTCGGCGATCGACGTCGAGGTGTTCGAGAGCGGTGTGGTCGCCGAACTGCTGATCGAACCGGGCACGCTGGTGCCGGTCGGCACTCCGCTGGCCCGCATCGACGCGGAAGGTGCGGAGGTGGCCGCCGCACCCGACCCCGCCCCCGCATCCGGCCCCGAGGCGGAACCCGCACCGGCGCCCGTGGCTGAGCCGACGGCCGGCACCCGCCCGCGCGGCGCGCCTGGCCCCGCCGATCCGCCACCTCATCCACCAGTTCGGTCTCCAGCCCGGCGACGTCCACGGGTCCGGTCCCGACGGTCAGATCACCCGTCAGGATGTCCTGGCAGCGGCCGGGGAGTCGAAAGAGGCCCCGGCGCCGGCCAGCGCCCCTTCTGCCCCGGCGGTCCCTGCGCCCACGCCCCAGTCCTCGCCACCGTCACGGCCCCGCATCACCCCGCGCGCTCGGCGGCTCGCCAGGGAACGCGGAGTGGAACTCGACGGTCTGGCCGATGGCGGTCGGGTGGTGACCGGCGCGGACGTGCCCGCGAAGCCTCCCGCGAAAGCGAAGGTGTCGGTCGACCGGACCGCCGCGATGCGCCAGGCGACGGCGGCTCTGATGGCGCGTGCGGCCCGCGAGATCCCTCACTACTACGTCGTCAGCACCTTCGACATCACCGACACCCTGGCCTGGCTGCGGGAGTACAACGCGGGGCGCAAACCACGCGAGAGGGTGCTCCCGGCAGTGCTGTTCCTGCGTGCCACTGTGCTGGCGGCTCAGAAGGTCCCC
The DNA here is from genome assembly GCA_963769435.1 of uncultured Actinomycetota bacterium. Lineage (GTDB taxonomy): Bacteria > Actinomycetota > Actinomycetes > S36-B12 > UBA10799 > JADKAV01. The sequence continues at coordinate 1,228,073 of CAVYLN010000002.1, read as the reverse complement.
GACCTGAACGGTGTGTGGCGTGACGAGTTCGTCGCGTCCGAGGACGTCGATCTCGGGGTCGCCGTCGCGACCCGTACCGGAGGCCTGGTCACCCCGCGCATCGTCGGTGCGCAGGACCTCGACCTCGGCGCACTGATGAAACATCTCGCGGATCTGGTGAAGCGGGCCAAGGCCGGGCGGCTTCGCGCCAGCGAGTTGCAGCCGGGCAGCATCACCGTGAGCAGCCTCGCCGACAACGGTCCGGATCTGTTGTACGGGGTGATCTACCCGCCCCAGGTGGCGCTCGTGGGCATCGGGTCCGTGGGTCAGCGGCCGTGGGTGGTGGACGGTGAACTGGCCGTCCGGAGCACCGTGACCGTGACGGTGTCCGCCGACCACCGCGCGACCGACGGCCGGACCGGCGCCCGATTCCTGGCGGCACTCGGCAATGCTCTGACGAACCCGGAGGAACTATGAATGAGACCCAAGCCCGCGAGATCGTGCAGGCGGCGCTGGCAGACGTCGCCCCGGAGATCGACCCCGACGAGTTCGATCCCAGCACGTCGCTGCGTGACGGCGCCGACCTCGACTCGATGGATTTCCTGGCGTACGTGTCCGCGGTCTCCGAGGCCATCGATGCCGACATCCCCGAGGACGACTACGACCAGTTGGACTCCGTGAACGCCGCCGTGGCGTACCTGGTGGCGCGGGGATCAGCCTGACGCGACGACCATCGCCACGGCGTAGTCGCCGTCGTGGGAGATCGACACCTGCCAGTCGGTCAGCCCGGCCGTGTGCGCCCACTCGGCGGCGCGGCCACGCAGGTGGAGCGTGGGCCGGCCGTCGTCGCCGGTGATGATCTCCACGTCGGTGAGCGGAACATCACCGATGCCGCAGCCCAGCGCCTTGAGCACGGACTCCTTGGCCGCCCAGCGACCTGCCAGCGACGAGGCTCTGCCGGCGCTAAGGTCGACCTCCCGCGGGGTGAACACCCGCCGGAGGAACGAGTCGTGTTCCTCGTCGGCATACTTCTCCAGCCGGGAGACGCGGACGATGTCGGTCCCAACGGCGAGCATCCGGCTAGCCCTGATCGGCCAGAGTGGCGAACACGCGATCCAGCTTCGCTCGCAGGTCCTCGGCCAGCGGGGCCAGATCCGGTGCCTCGGTCGCGTCGACCAGCATGGCGGGATCGACGGTCTCCACCGTGACACCGCTCGGCGTCTCGCGGAGCACGACGTTGCAGGGGACGAGGGTGGCGACCTGCGCGGTGATGCCCATGGCCTTGTGCGCGAACGTGGGGTTGCAGGCGCCCAGGATCAGGGTCGGGGGGTACTCCTCGCCGAGCTTGGCCTTCATGGTCTTCTGCATGTCGATCTCAGTCAGAACGCCGAACCCCTCGGCGGCCAGCGCCTCCCGCGTCGCGGCGACCGCGTCGTCGAAAGGTACGGACATGGTGATGGTTGGTCCTTGGCTCATGGCCCAACGGTAGTCGGCCCGTGGGGTACGTTCGGCTGCGTGTGGCGCGTGACCGCTTTCGGGATGGCTCTGTGCCTGGCGGCCTGTGCCGGCCCGCCCGCCACCGATCTGACCGTGTCGCTCTACCAGACGCGCAGCGACACCCCCGCGGACAAGCTGGAGATCCAGGTGCGAAACGGCGGTCCGGAGCCCGTCACGGTGGGTCGTGCCCAACTGGATTCCGGGCGGCTGTACGGCCCGGCCGTTTGGGACGAGCCCGTGGACATCCCGCCGCGTTCCGCCGTGGACCTGAAGGTCGATCTGCCGCCACCGATCTGCGACGGCACGGGCACCGAGAATGTCACGCTGGCCGTTGACGGTACGGACCTCGTGCTCGACGCTCCGGACACCCTGGGCCAGGTCGCCGCCTACACCGAGCAGGCATGCTTCGAGCAGGACGTGGACAAGGTTGCGGTCATCGGTGTCCGGGCGGTGACCGACGACGGCATACGGGTCGTGACCACCCCCGGCCCGGCGATGATCGGCGACATCGACACCACGATCCTTTTCGCGCCCCGCGATCCGGGGGCGCTGGCCGCCTCGCCCGGGGACCCCACCCGCACTCCGGAGGTGCGCCTACGGCCCAACCGTTGCGAGGCGCACGCCCTGGCGGAGGACAAGCAAGGAACCGTCTTCGACGTCACGGTCACGCTGCCCGACGGCCGGACGGGAACGTATGCGCTCGGGGTGGGACCCCGGATGCGGGCTCGACTCCACGCGCTCTACGCGCGGCAATGCGGCCTGTCATGAGTGTGGAACTGCACTGCTCCCAGCGACGCGACCTGCGGGCCATGCTGGGCGTGCTCAGCCGCGGCGCCGGCGATCCCGCGTATCGCTATGGTCCCGGAGGTGATCTCTGGCTGACTGGGATGGGAGCCCAGGGAGCGTTCACGATCAACCTGCGCCCAACGGCTCAGGGTGTGGTGGGCCATGCCTGGGGCGACGGCGCGCAGTGGGCGCAGCAGCATCTCGGCGACCTGCTCGGTACCCACGACGACGCCACCGGCTTCGTGCCGCAACATCCGCTGATAGAGACGCAGTGGCGCAAGTACGGTGCGGTGGTCCGGGTGCCCCGCGCGCTGCTCACCTGGCAGGTCGCACTGGCGGCGGTTCTGGAACAGCGGGTCACCGGGGTGGAGGCTCGCGGGGCCTGGCGGTCACTGGTGGTCGAGCACGGGGACCCGGCGCCGGGTCCGTGCCCGGAGGGGATGAGGGTGCCACCGGGGCCGGAAGCCGTCCTGCGGGTCCCGTCCTGGGACTGGCGCAGATACGGAGTGGACGTCCAGCGCATCGTCACCATCCGGGAGCTCGCCTCGCGGGCCCAGGTCCTGACGCGGGCCGAGGCGTTGCCCGCGGCTGAGGGCCGGGAGCTGCTGACGAGGATCCCGGGGGTGGGTCCGTGGACCGCCGCCGAGATCAGCTCCCGGGCACTGGGCGATGCAGATGCCGTCAGTGTCGGTGACTACCACCTCGCGCGCAACGTCACATTCGCTCTGACCGGGCACACAGACGGCACCGACGCCGACATGCTGGAACTGCTCGCCCCCTATGCCGGACACCGTCACCGCGCGGTGCGGATGATCGAACTCTCGCGGGTGACCCCGCCTCGCCGCGGCCCTCGAATGCGTCTACCCGGTCCCCGGCGCTGAGGCTCGAAGCCTGTGTCACCGCGGCTACCCTGGGCGCATGCGACCCATACCCCCGCGCACCGGCCCCGAGCGCGAGATGCTGGACGGCTTCCTCGACTTCCACCGCGAGACGCTGCTGGAGAAGTGCGCCGATCTGTCCGGCGAGCAACTCGCGACCAGGGCGGTGCCACCGTCGACGCTGTCGCTGCAGGGGCTCGTCCGGCACCTCGCGGGGGTGGAGCGTTGGTGGTTCCGCCAGCACATGTGCGGCATGCGGCTTCCGATGCTCAACTACACCAAGGAGAATCCGGATCTGGATTTCGACGGCACCGACCCGGCGCGCTGGGAGGACGACCTCGAGATCTACCGAACTGAGGTGGCCGCGGCCCGCGACGCGGTGGCGGACCTTCCGTTGGACGCTCTGGCCAAGGGTCCGCGTGGCGATGACATCAGCCTGCGGTGGGTATACCTGCATGTGATCGCCGAGTACGCCCGGCACAACGGCCATGCGGACCTGCTGCGCGAATCGCTGGACGGTGCCACCGGTTGGTGAGTGGCGGGTTCACGGCTGCGTCTTGTAGGCCTTCCAGGTCGACCCACGCTTGCCGATCCGCCACTCGTGTCGGGTGCCGGTGTACGGGTTCTTGCGGAAGATCCGTACCCCGCCGGGGACGTTCTTCACCCTGATCCGCACGTGGCGGGGGATCGGCTCGTCCTCGCTGCCGTCGCCGGATGCGTTCTCGAGTCCCACGGCCTCCTTCGTCCAGATCCGGAGTTTGCGCAGGCGCTGGCGCAGTCGGTTGCCGGTGGCCGCGGAGTCCTTGGCCAGGGCTTTGATGGTGGCGTTCAGCGTCGCTGCCTGGATCGCCCGGCGCACGGTGGCGATCGGGAGCACAGTGTCTGCCGGCGGTTGCGTGACCACCACTGGGACGTACTGCCAGGTCTGGTACTTGCCGGTCTCCGGGATGCGGTTCCCGCGGGTCAGTTCCAGGCGCGTGATGCGGCCGGTGGCATCGACGGTGTAGACGTACTCGAAGGCGTCGCCGTCGCCGACGCGGTAGACGGTGTCGGTGCCGGAGGTCGACTTGTCGGCCACCGTGATGAAGTCCAGGTTGGCGACACCGTCGAGACGGCCGAGACGGTCGGTGAGGATGTCAGGCCATTGCGGGAACTCGTAGGGGTTCGCCCCCACGGTGAGTTCCCACTGCAGGGACGGGTTGTCCAGGTAGTCCGGGCTCTGCACCTTGCGACGCACCCGGTCCGACGGCCACCCGATCTCATGGAAGTTGCCGATCCCATCGAACACCCGCTGCTCATCGACGTCGATCTCCTGATACTGACCGACCGCGTTATAGGCAGACGTCCAGCCGAGGTTGTTGTCCCGGTACTGGTAGCTGGGGGCCGCGTTGGTCGCGGTGACGGATGCCAGCAACTCGGACTTGGCATCCGGAACTGGGTACGGGGCCGCCACCGCGGGTGTGCCGAGCAGGGCTAGGACGACAGTGGTGCCGATGATGGCGGCAGGCCGGTTCATGACTCGGAGGCTAGCGCCCCGCAGGGGTGTCGTGCCGCCCAGCAGCGATTCCCGACCAGCACGCCCCGGTAGTGCATTCAGCGGTCGCTTCTACCTCGGGCGGCGTACCCTGGAGGCGGGGTGCGCGATGAGTCGTTGGACTGTTTCGTCGTGGGTTGCGCTGGGGTTTCTGGCAATAGCGTTCCCGGTGGCGATTGTGGTTGGTGAGGGTCTGTTGACACTGCTGGCGGACGACCCGGACAACCCCGCCATGTCGGCGATCGCGGTCGCCGGCGGGATCGGGACGCTGATCCTGCTGTCACCTCTGGTCGCGTCGCTGCTGATCGGAAGGCGGGGTCTCGCGGAGGGCGACGACCGGGCCAAGGTTCCGATGATCGTCGCCGGGGTCACGATGTTGGTCGTCCTCGCGCAGGCTGTGCTTGGCGTGGTGGCTCTGTTGCTGTGACGCACGCCGAGTACCTTGCGTGGCGGTCGTGCCTGGCGGTGAACACCTCCATCGCGAGCATCTCGGCCTTGCTGGCGGTGCGTCTTGTCCGTGAGTCGAAGGCGCACGCAGACACCTCCACGACTCCCGGGTGCCATCACTGTGACCGGTGGTCTGTTGGCGCTGGTGTACGGCTTCACGAAAGCGGCGCCGGCGGACTCGGGACTGGCGCACCCCGATGCCGCGTGATGTGGTCGCGCTGGCCGCCGCTCTGCTGGTCGCGTTCTTCGTGATCGAGGGTCGTTCGTCGCACCCGCTGTTGCCGCTGCGCGTGATCCGCGACTCGAACCGGGCGGGTGCCTACATCTCCTCGCTGATGGTGGGGGCCGGGATGTTCGCCATGTTCTTGTTCCTGGGCATATTCCTGCAAACGATCCTCGGCTACTCGCCAGTCCGCGCCGGCTTCGCCTTCCTGCCCTTCAGCATCGGGATCATCCTCGGCGCCGGGGTCGCGTCCAACCTGCTGCCGAGGGTCGGCCCTCGCCCGTTGATGATCCCCGGTCTGATCGCCGGAGGTGTGGGAATGGTCCTGCTGGCCCAGCTCCAGGCCGATTCGGCCTACCTGACGCACGTGCTGCCCGCCATGGTGATCATGAGCGTCGGCATGGCGTTCGTGTTCATCCCGACCGCGTCGGTTGCCCTGCACGGCGTCGACCATCACGACGCCGGGGTCGCGAGCGCGATGATCAACACCAGCCAGCAGGTCGGTGGCTCGCTGGGCACGGCACTCATGAACACGGTGGCGGTCACCGCCACGTCCGCCTACCTGGTGGCCAACGCGGCGGCTGGACCGCAGGTAATGCCGGATGCCCTGACCCACGGTTTCACCCGTGGGTTCTACGTCGGCGCCGCGCTGCTGTTCGCCGCTGCGGTGGTCGTCTTCTTCATGATCCGTATCGGCGCGGAGCCGTGACGGAGGACGACGAAGTCCCCGGCCACAACGGCGGAGCGGGACACGGGTCCTCCAACTTCGCGCGGCGACGGCGTCGGTCCGCGTGCAGATGGAGGGGCACAACCCGTCAAACCCTGACAAACAGGACACAAAACCTCCAACTCCTCGCATTCACAGGAAGTCGGCTTCGGGTGAGTGCGGGAAGTTGGAGGTGAGGGGACGCCGCGTTGCGGTGCCGGGACGGGCCGGAGCAGAATCGCAGACGTGCCCGAGTCGCCGTGGTGGCAGTCCACCAGCATCTATCAGGTCTACCCGCGCTCCTTCGCGGACTCCGACGGCGATGGTGTCGGGGACCTGCCCGGCATCATCGACCGACTGGACTACATCAAGGACCTCGGCGCGGAGACGGTGTGGGTGTCGCCGTTCTTCGCGAGTCCGCAGATGGACTTCGGCTACGACGTCACGGACTACGAGGACGTGGCGCCCGAGTACGGCACCCTCCAGGACGCGCAGCGCCTGATCGACGAGGCCCACGCGCGTGGCCTGCGGGTGATGTTCGACCTGGTCCTCAACCACACCTCCGACCAGCACCCGTGGTTCCAGCGCTCGCGGTCGTCGCGGACCAACCCGAAGGCCGACTGGTACATCTGGGCCGATGGCCGCGGGAAACACGGCAAGCGCCCCCCGAACAACTGGAAGTCGGCGATGGAGTTCACGTCGGCCTGGCAGTACAGCCCCATCCGCAAGCAGTGGTACCTGTGCTCGTTCCTGCCGTTCCAGCCCGACCTCAACTGGCGCAATCCCGCGGTCAAGGAAGCGATGTTCGGCTCGGTCCGTTTCTGGCTGGACAAGGGGGTGGACGGCTTCCGGCTGGACATCTTCGGGACGATCATGAAGGACCCGGCCCTGACCAACAACCCGGTGCGTCCGCGGATGTACAACGGCTTCCCGCGGCTCACCGAGCGGATCCACACGGAGAACACCCCGGACAACATCCGCCTGGCCAAAGAGCTGCGCGCAGTGGTCGACGAGTACCCGGGCGACCGGGTGCTCCTGGGCGAGGTGTTCGGACCGGCGAAGGTCCTGCGCGCTTTCCTCGGTGACGATGACGGCCTGAATCTCGTCTTCCTCTTCGACTTCCTGACCTACTCCTACGACGCCGAATGGTTCACGCGCACGATCGCGGATTTCGAGCGGAACTTCCCCGCGCCGCAGCAACCCACCTACGTGCTCGAGAACCACGACCGGTCCCGGACGATCGACCGGGTGGGTGGCGACCGGAACAAGGCCCGCGTCCTGGCGGTGATCCTGCTGACCCTGCGCGGGGTGCCCACGGTGTACATGGGTCAGGAGATCGGGATGAGCAACACCCCGTTGCGGTTCAAGGACGCCCTGGACCCGGTGGCCGCCACCGTCTACCGGCGGGTGCCACAGTTCATCACCGACCGCATGCCCGAACGCCTCAACCGGGATGAGATGCGCACCCCCATGCAATGGGACGGCGGCGTGAACGCGGGGTTCTGCCCACCAGGGGTGCAGCCCTGGCTGCCGGTCAACCCGGACCACCGCAGCGTCAACGTGGCGGCCGAGGATGAGCAGCCCGATTCGATGCTGAACCTCTACCGCCGGTTGTTCGCCCTGCGCCGCGAGAGCCCGTCGCTGCGGGAGGGCTCGCTGGCCCTGCTCGAAGCACTCCCGCCCGGTGTGCTCGGCTACCGGCGCAACGATCTGATCGTGCTCGCGAACCTGGGCGAGGCGCCCACCACGGTGCGCTACTCCGGCGACCTGCTCGTCGAGACCGGGCAGGTGGCCGTCGGCGCGGGCCGAACCACCCTGTTCCCCGACTCCGCGGTGGTGCTGCGGACCGTCGTGCCACGGGTCGGCCCGGCGTAGTTGCGGTCGCGATGTCTCTTGCGTGGGCATCGCCGAAGACCGAGCGCGAAGAGCACCCCCCGACCTAGGCTGGCGGTGTGGACAGACTCAGCGTGCTGGACGACACCTTCGTCGTGCTGGAACGGGACAACCTGCCCATGCACATCGGGTCACTGCTCATCTTCGAAGGCCCCGCGCCGGACTACCCGGACCTCCTCGCGCACGTGGCCGGGCGCCTGGACAGGTTGCCGAGGTACCGCCAGGTGATCCGCGAGGTGCCGCTGAACCTCGGAATGCCCACGTGGCAGGACGACGTGCACTTCAACCTCGAATACCACGTCCGTCACACCGCGGTCCCGCACCCGGGGGACCGGGAGCAACTACGGGCGCTGGCTGGCCGGCTGCTGGGGCATCGGCTCGACATGCACCGGCCGTTGTGGGAGATGTGGCTGATCGAGGGCTTGGCCGACGACCGCTTCGCCATCCTCAACAAGGTCCACCACGCGATGGTCGACGGCCTGTCCGGTGCGGACATCATGGAGACGATCCTCGACGAGTCCCCCGAGGTTGCCGAGACCGAACCGTCATCGTGGCAGCCCTCCCCGCCGCCGAGCGCCGTGGAGGTGATCTCGGGGGCGCTGGTGGACACGGTGCGCAATCCACTGGGTCGACTGCGACATCTGGCCGCCGATCTCGGGTCGCCCCGGGATGCGGTCATGAGCGCTGCGGCTGCCGTGGTCGGGACTCTGCGGATCGGGGAGACCCTGGCCCACACCGAGGACCACCTGCTCGGGCAGCCCGGTCCGCATCGGCGTTGGGCCTGGGCGGACGGTGACCTCGATGAGGTGAAACGCGTCAAGACGGCGCTCGGCGGCACCGTCAACGACGTCATCCTCGCAGCCATCACCGCGGGGTACCGGGAGTTCCTGCTGGGACGCGAACCGAGCCTGCCCGAGCACGCGTTCGTGCGCACGATGGTGCCGGTGTCGACGCGGCCGCAGGACGCTCCGAAGGGTGGGAACGAGGTGGCCGTCATGTTCGCGGACATGCCGGTGGGACTGGCCAACCCGTTGACCCGCTACGAAGCCATACGCCAGCAGATGGCCAGCGCGAAGCGCAGCGGGACCGTCGAGGGTCTGGATTCGTTACTTGAGAACGCGGTCTTCGTGCCGCCGGCGCTCTACGCGGCGGCGGGTAGGTTGGCGGCCCGCACGCCCCAGCCTGCGGTGGCGACGATCACCACTAACGTGCCCGGGCCGCAGAAGCAGTTGTACATGCTCGGCAGGCCCTTGCAGCGGATGCTCGGATACGTGCCGCTGGGGATGAACCAGTTGATCACCGTCGCGATCGTGTCCTACAACGGACAGATCTGTTGCGGCATCACCGCCGACTACGACCGGGTGCCCGATGTCGAGGTACTGGCCGCGGGAATCGAATCGGGGCTTGCCGAACTCAGTGCGTTGGCCGGGTGAGCCACCGGCGGCGTCAAGGGGTCGCAGTGCGCTAAACCTGAACTGTGGTGGAGATGGATGTGCCGGGTCCACGCTCGGCGGAGCAACGGTCCGCGGGTGACCGGATACCCATCGCGCGCCTGTTGCCGAAGCCGGTCGTCTACGTCATGGCCGGTGGCGGCTCCCACGGGGCGGTGCAGTGGGGTGCGTTGCAGGCACTCAGCCAGACCGACCTGGAGCCCGACGCGATCATCGGCACCTCCGCGGGGGCGTTGACGGGCTCGATTCTGGCCGAGGACTTCGCCTCGGGCGTGCACCGGATCGCCTACGTGTGGGGTCAGCTCAACATGAGTTTCCTGGTGGGGGACAAGTGGCTGACCCGTGGCATGACCCAGATGCGGGCTCCGGGAATGCTGTCCAACGACACCCAGGAGGCCACGCTGCGCTCGATCCTGCGGACCGGCCGGATCGAGGACCTCGAGGTGCCCTTCGCGGCCGTCGCAACCGATCTGGCCACCGGCCGCCCGCACGTCTTCGACCGCGGCCCACTCATCGAGAGCCTGCTTGGCCTCCTCAGCCATCCCCGGTGTCCTCACCCCGGTGGAGTTGGACGGCCGTCTGTACGTCGACGGCCTCGCGTCCGCGAATCTTCCCGCCATCCAGGCGATGCAGCGTGGCGCCGGCAGCATCGTCGTGCTCGACACCGGGGCTCGCAAGCCCGCCGAGGTGGGTGCGTCACCGGCCCGGGTGATCGGACGGGTCGCGGGCATCATGGCCTCCAGCCAGCGTCGCCGGCAACTGCGGGAAGTGGCCCGGGAGTTGCCCGTCCTGTTGCTGCCCACTCCCCACGACCTCGGGGGATCGCTGGAATTCCGCGACACGATGCGGGCGGGCTCGTCCGGCTACACGATGGGCCTGTCCTTCCTCGCCGACCTGGCCATCCACAAGCGCCGGCGCCTGCGTTCGGGACTATGGGCGCGCTCCGACGACCCCGGGGTCACCGCTGAACTGCGGCCGATGCTCCAGGAGGTGCCGTCGTGAAGAGTCCTATCAGCGTCGTGACCACGTTCGGTCTGGGGCGAACGCCCGCTCAGGTGGGGATGCTCGAGGTGCTGGCCCAGCGCGGGATCGTCGCCGACCATGTGGCCGGGAGTTCGTTGGGCGCGGTCAACGCGGCAGCGCTGGCCGCCGGCCGCAGCATCGAGGAGATGACCGAGTTCTGGCTGTGGATCCACGACGAGATCCTGGACAGCCCGATGCGCGCGATCGCCCGCGGGCTGACCACCAGGCAGGCCCGCAAACAGGAGAAGCAGGTGAGAGATCGCTTGTCGCAACTGCTGCCCGCGACCTTCGAGGAACTCCCGGTGCCACTGACTGCATCCTGTACCGACCTGGAAACCGGTGCGGAGGTGGTGATCGATTCCGGCGATCTGGCGGAGGCGGTCATGGCCTCCTGCGCGATCCCGGGGGTGTTCCCGCCGGTGGACATCGCAGGCTCGCAGTTGATCGACGGCGGGCTGGTCGCCGGTATGCCACTGCAGGCGATCCCGTCCGAGACCCGGACGGTCGTCGTGCTGGACACGGGGCACTCCGCGGTGTCGCCCGACGTCGTCGCCGGCTACCGCTGGTGGGAAGTGGGTGCTCTGTCCTACGCACACCAGATCCGGGGACAGGCGGTGAATGCACTGGTGCGCATCGCCACCAAGGTGCCGGTGGTTGTGCTGTCGACCAGCGGCGGGCGGTTGCTGGACTTCGCCGACCCGGCCAGCGCGATCGAAGCCGGCAGGCAGGCCGCGAACCGCCAACTCGACGCGCTACCCACGCGTCTTCGCAAGGGCGTCTACAACCTGCCCAGCGGTCTGGACGAGTTCGAGGTCCTGCAGGGCCTGCAGGTCGGCGCATCCGGCGGCTGAGATCCGCAGCGCAGGCCTGTACCGGCCGGGGCGTCACAGTGCTATCCGACCCGCGCCAAACGTCGGCGCCAACCCCTAGGCTGGCGCGCGAAGGAAGGGGTCGACAGTGGCTGACAACGAATCCGAGGGGCGCAAGCAGCGCCGCGCCGCGGGCAGGGAGGTCCGAAGCCGGGTACCCCGCGAGAGCCTCGCGCGATGGGAACCGCCAGCGGACCGTCGCGATCCGGTCCAGATCCTCATCGATCAGGGTGACTCCCGCGTCGCAGATCTGGTGCCGGTGCGATACGCGCGGATGCTCTCGTCGGAGTTCGCCTTCTACCGCGGCGCGGCGGCGGTGATGGCCAGCGACCTGTCGTACAGCGACCACACCCACCTGACGGTGCAACTCGCCGGCGACGCACACCTGGCGAACTTCGGCGGATACGCGTCGGCCGAGCGCACGTTCGTGTTCGACGTCAACGACTTCGACGAGACGTTGCCGGGGCCCTTCGAGTGGGATCTCAAGCGACTCGTCGCCAGTTTCGCCGTGGCGGGTCGTGCACGGGGATTCGACGAGGCGACACGGGCGCGGATCACGGCACGTGTGGTGCGGACCTACCGGGAGAGCGTCCAGAAGTTCTCCAGGATGTCCCGGCTCGACGTGTGGTACTCGCGACTTGACCGCCGAGGACATCGAGCGGGAGTTCGGGGGCGCGGCGGGGAAGAAGCTGAACAAGTCCTTCCAGAAGACGGTGGCCAAGGCGAGGACGAAGACCAGCGAACGCGCCCTGCAGAAACTGACGACCACCGACGCCGACGGCAACATCACGTTCGACAGCAGCCCGCCCTTCATGGTGCCCTTCGAGGAACTGCTGGACGGCCAGGACGCGGCGACGTTCCAGCAGGCGGCGCAGGCGGCGCTCGTGTCCTACCGCCGGAGTCTGTTGTCCGACCGGCGGGTTCTGCTGTCCGGGTATCGCGTCGTCGACCTCGCCCGCAAGGTGGTCGGGGTGGGAAGCGTGGGCACCCGCTGCTGGGTCATGCTCCTGATGGCGGATCAGGACGAGAGCGATGTCCTGATGCTGCAGATCAAGCAGGCCGAGGCGTCGGTCCTTGAGAAGTACCTCGGCCGCTCCCGGACGACACACCACGGTCAACGGGTCGTCGAAGGTCAGCGGGTGATGCAGGCCTCCAGCGACATCATGCTGGGCTGGACGCAGGTGGAAGTCCGTGGTCAGCACGTGGACTTCTACGTCCGCCAGATGTGGGACTGGAAGGAGTCCGCCGACCTGCAGACCATGGACGATGCCGCCATGGACATCTATGCGCGGATGTGCGGCTGGACCCTGGCACGTGCGCATTGCCGCTCGGGGGACCGCGTCGCGCTGGCGGGGTACCTCGGCACCAGCGACACCCTCGACCGTCTCCTGGCCGCGTACGCCGAGGCGTACGCCGACCAGAACGCCCAGGACTTCGCGGCCATGCAGGCGGCCGCTGCGGCGGGTCGCATCGAGGTGGCGGCCTCCGGCTGGTAGGACTGGTGACGTCGACAGGAGGACCAGAATGTCTGAAATGGATGCGGAGACCCGGGCCGAGGCGCGCGAGACGCTGGGCGCCATGAGCAGACTCTGGTGGCTGAGCCTGGTGACGGGGGTGCTCTGGTTCTTCATCGCCATCGTGATCCTGCAACTCGACGCGGCGTCGGTGGCCACCGTCGGGGTGATCGTGGGCGCCATGTTCCTGTTCACCGGGATGCAGCAGTTCGTGATCGCAGCCGTCGTCGACGGCTGGAAGTGGCTGTGGATCATCTTCGGGGTGCTGTTCGTGCTCGCCGGACTCTGGGCGCTGTTCAACCCCGGAGCCACGACCGCGGCGCTGGCCGACTCCCTGGGCTTCCTGTTCCTGCTGGTCGCGATCTTCTGGGTGATCGAGGCGTTCGCGACCCGGCCCGACAACGACCTGTGGTGGCTCGGTCTGCTGTCCGGGATCATCATGTTCGTGCTGGCGTTCTGGGTCGCCGGGCAGTTCTTCTTCGAGCGGGTCTACATCCTGCTGGTCTTCGCGGGCATCTGGGCGATGCTGCAGGGGGTCACCGACGTGATCCGGGCATTCCAGTTGAAGCGACTGGGTAAGCTCATCGCGTCCTGAGTCGGTGCCCGGGCGACCTCTCAGCCGCGGTGGGCCCAGGCGATCATGCCCTGGATGTTCTGCTTGAGCACCTCGCCGGCCGTCGCGTCAGCGCCCTTGGTCATCGCCATGTATTTCAAGGTCCCGACGTCACTCTTGCGAGGGGCGGAGGACAGGGCGTAGCCGACCGCATCGTCGGCCAGTAGCCAGGCCCCGAGGTTGTAGGCGGTCCGGGCTCCGTGCTTCTTGTCGAGCGCATCGGTGCCCTCGTCGTCCTGGTCCCACGCCACGACCCGGAAACCGTCGCGCGTGCCGTAGTCGGAGAGGTTGATCTGGACCTGGATGCGCCCCAGCAGGGGAAGGTTCATGTGCTGCACGTAGGTGACGTCGGTGTCCGAGCGGCGTTCCACGACGTCGATCCCCTCGACGTACTTGACGTTGTCGGTGTACGCCTCGACATCCAGGATGTGCGCGACCATCAACTCGACGTCGGTGTCCGGGTTCGGCAGCAGCCCGACCCCCTCCGAGGTCGGCCGCTTCTCGTGTCGCCACGACGCGTGGCTGAACCTTTCGGTGTTGAGATCCGCGACGTGCGGCATCACCCGGTCCAGGAACTCATCAGCACTCATGTTTGGCCTCCGCAAGGAAGTGTGGCACGACGGTGCTTGTGGTGAAGATATGACCCGGGAGTGGTCGGATCCTCACCCAAAGGCGGCGGAAAAACCCGGTGGAGCGCTGTATCCCCCTGCTGCGAACATTGGACGATGGCCGTCTCCACCTCCACCACGACGCTGCGCCTGTTCTGGGACGCCGCGGCGCTGACCCCTGGGCGGCGCTTCGTTGCGATCCTCGGGCCGGTCTTCGCGGTGGGGATCGGGCAGTTCTTCGGCCCGTACGTGATCTCCTTGCTGCTCAACCAGATCCAGCGCGACGAGGTCACGTGGCAGAACTCCTGGCCACTGGTGGCCGGCTACCTGGCCAGCCAGATCGTGGGGACGGTGATCGGCTGGCGACTCGTGCTGTGGGCGACGTGGACCATGGAGGTCCGCGGGATGCAGTTGTTGTTCCAGCGGATCTTCGACCATCTCACCGACCAGAGCGTTGCCTTCCACGCCAACCGGTTCAGCGGGGCACTGGTGTCCCAGACGAACAAACTGATCGGCGCGTTCGAGATGTTCTGGGACACGCTCGTCTGGGCGCTCATGCCGATCCTGACCGGGATCGTGGTCGCGACCGCGGTCCTGGCCTTCGTGATGTGGCCGTACGCGGTGTTCCTGTTCGTCATGTCCATGGCGTTCGTCGGGCTGGTGTTCCTGGCGACCCGCCGGATGAAGGACCTCACGGTTGCGGAGGCGCACGCGGCGAACCGTATGACGGGCTTCCTGGCCGACGTCATGACGAACATCGCGGCGGTCAAGGCGCAGGGTTCCGAGCCCGACGAGCGGGAGGCGGCCAGTGAGGTCGCGGAGATCCGCACCGCCCGCGACCTCGACGTGATGCGTTCCTTCCTCAAGTTCAGCGCCGGCTACGCGTCGGTGATCACGGTGATCAACACCGGAGCCGTGGCCGCGGCGGTCCTGGCGTCGCAGTACGACGTCGTCGACATCGGCGCGATCTACCTCGCGGTCACCTACACCCTCACGGTGACCGGTCAGTTGTGGTCGATCAACGAGGTCATCCGCAACTACAACAAGGTGATCGGTGATGCCCACGAGATGGTGGAGATCCTGCACCTGCCGGCCAGTGTCCGCGACCACCACGAGGCGGATCTGGTGGTCTCGCGGGGTCTGATCGAGATCGATGACATCACGTTCGGGCACGACGACCAGCACGATGAGCCCTTGTTCGCGCACTTCGACCTGACGGTCCGGCCCGGAGAGAAGGTCGGGCTGGTCGGGCAGTCGGGAAGCGGCAAGACCACGCTGACCCGGCTGTTGCTGAGGTTCTCCGACCTCGGCTCCGGGCAGATCCGCATCGATGGGCAGGACATCGCCGCGGTCCGGCAGCGCAGTCTGCGCAGGCAGATCTCGTACGTGCCGCAAGAACCGCTGCTGTTCCACCGCTCCCTGCGCGAGAACATCGCCTACGGGTTGCCGGGAGCCACGCAGGAGCAGGTGATCGATGCTGCCCGCCGGGCCTATGCCCTGGAGTTCATCGAATCGCTCCCGGACGGATTCGACACCCTCGTCGGGGAGCGGGGGGTGAAGCTCTCCGGCGGCCAGCGGCAACGTATCGCCATCGCGCGGGCCATCCTCAAGGACGCCCGGATCCTGGTGCTCGACGAGGCGACAAGCGCCCTCGACAGTGAGAGCGAGGTGCACATCCAGCGGGCGCTGGCGCAGGCCATGGCCGGCCGGACGACATTGGTCATCGCGCACCGGCTGTCGACGATCCAGGCGATGGACCGCATCCTCGTCATGGATGCCGGCCGGATCATCGAGCAGGGCAGCCATCGGGATCTGCTGGCCGCCCACGGGGTGTACGCGTCGTTGTGGGCGCACCAGTCAGGTGGCTTCCTGTCGGAGGTGTGACCGATCCCGTGTCCGGTGCACGACGCCGGGGCCGCAGGGCGCACACTGGTGTCCGGGGCACTGTGACCCCATGAGGAGGCTGGGTGTGAGAGCTGTGGGGGTGCTGGCAGCCGCAGCCTGTCTGATGACCGCTGGGCCCGCGGCCGCCGAACCGGTCCCGCTCGACAGTGCGGTGGACCAGCTCAACGGGATCTGCGAGGCGTCCCGGGACGCCTTCCTGGCCGGCGGGACGGTGCGCCTGCGCAACGGGCCGAACAAACCGGTGGTCCAGGTACAGCGCTATGACCCAGTCCGCGGACGTGTGTCGGACAGCGGGTGGCCCTCGGTGATGCAGCGCGGGCTGGGTACGTTCGACCGCAGCGGATTCGTCCTGGACGCCCGCCTGCGCCGCGCCCAGATCGAGCAGGCGGCACGCTACCTGGGGCACTCCAGGCGTCCCTGGGTCCTCACCAAAGGGCAGTTCGGGGTCGTCCCGAGTCGATCCTTCCGGCAGTACCTGCGCACGGACCTCCTGGCCCCCGACCGTTTCGTCGACCTCGACTCCTCCACCGTGCCCGCCCAGCCGCAGCGTTGCGCGTCGCATCTGTTGGAACCCGCGGCACTGGCGACGGTGGATCAGGTGGTCGAGGGCGACAGGACCGTCTGGACCCTCGACTACACCCTCGACGACATCGGCGGCCGGGTTCGCGTGCAGTCGAGTGTGCAGGTCCGGGACGGGCTGATCCGGGAGGGTTTCACCCAACTGCGAAGCAGACGGCTCGGGGTTGACGTGGACAACTACGCGCGCTGGTTCTACACGCGGCCCCGGGTGGCCAGGCCGGTCGCATCCAAGGTGGTCGGCCAGCGTCAGTGGATCCGTGCCACAGATGCGGCGGCGCTGGTCACCGACATCCGGTACCTCGCGGGCAGCCTCGAGGGTCGACGGACTCTCGGCGGTCTGCAGACCGCAGCCAACCGCGCGGTCAAGGCCGCCAACCGTGGCCACGAGGTGAAGATCGCGGTGAATGAGCTGCCCGGCGGGGTGGTGCTGTCCGGCCGCAACCCGTACACGCGGGAGGTGGTGCGGTTCGCGGTCGTTCTGGAGTCGACCAAGACCGCCGTGTCACGCAGGATCCGCTGACCCGCGTACTCCGGCCGCTCTGTTGGTCACGGTCCGATCACGGCGGTCCTTCGGATTGGCCCCGTGCACAGTCCCACTGACGACGGACCGGTGCGCCGGGCGGCGCTCTGACGGTCACTTCCACACTCTTGGCATCGGGAGGTTCTACTCGGCGGCCCACCGGGTTAGCATCGATGCTTACTCACTGGGGAGCAGCCATGACGATCACCGTCGAACCGATCAGCGGCGACGAGTTGGTGGGCTACCTGTGCGCGATGCTCAGCAATGGGCCGTGGGGCGAACCGGAGATGGCAGACGAAGGCCTCCCGCAGGGGTGAGTTGGGTCAGCAGCGGAAGCTCGTGAACTGACAGGCTGCACCTCTAGACATCGGGAGGTGCTGATGGCCGGACTGTCACGGCGAGGGTTCTTGGCGGCGACGGCTGGACTGGCCGCGTCACTCGGGATCAGGCAGGACGCCCTGGCCGCACGCCTGGCCGACCCGGCCACTCCAGCCGACGTCCCCACCACCCTCGACAAGACGATCCGGCTCACCGCCCCGATGTACCGGCAGTACCGGCAACTGACCGTCGGCGCCGGTGAACCCCACCTTCCGCGATACGACGTGCTGGGGAGGACAGCCAGCCCTGGCCGGCGAGCCCGGCGCCGCTCGATCGCATATCTGGGTCATTTGAGCGACATCCACATCATGGACGCGCAATCGCCGGCCCGCCTCGACGTGATGGTCGGGCAGAGCGAGTCCCTGTGGACCGGGAGTTTCCGGCCACAGGACACCCTGACGGTCAACGTCGGGGCCGCCATGGTGCAGGCCATGCGTGCGGCCGAGGTCAGTCCCCTGACCGGGGCGCCGATGCTCGCGGCTTTCAACACCGGCGACAGCGCGGACATGCTGTCCGAGCTGGAACTGCAGTGGTACATCAACCTTCTGGATGGGGTGCCTGTGTCGCCCAACTCGGGCAAGCCCGGCGTCTACGAGGGCGTCCAGGCGTGGAGCGAGTCGACCTTCGCGTATCACCCGGAGGATCCCAGCGGCGACCCCTACGGCGCGTACGGCTTCCCGAGGATCCCGGGGATGCTGCAGGCCGCGGTCAGCCAGACCGTGGAGTCCGTCGGTCTGGCCGCACCCTGGTACGCGGTGTACGGCAACCACGACACCACCTTCCTCGGCGCGTTCGAGGTCGACGACGCACTGCGGCGGTGGGCGATCGGTGACCGCAAAGCGGCCGTGTGGCAACCGTTCGCCGCCAATTTCCTCGGCGGCTCGGCAGCCGGCATCAGCGCGATCAACCAGTTCCTGCATGCCGCACGCGCGGCCTTCGGTGCACAGGCAGGGATCAGGAGCGTGACCCCAGACCCGCAGCGCCGGCTGTTCGCCTCCATGGACTTCATCCAGGCACATCTGGATTCCCCGGCCAGCCCGGGACCGGCGGGCCACGGCTTCACCCAGCAGAACCTCGACTCGAAACAGACCTATTGGATGGCGGACCTCAGTCCGCACGTGCGGGCGTTCGGCCTCGACACGTGCAACCAGGTCGCCGGTCCGGACGGCGCGGTTCCGGAGGACCAGTTCACCTGGCTCGAGGCCGGACTCCAGCAGGCGCAGGCGGAGAACAGACTGTGCATAGTCCTGAGCCATCACAACAGCACGACACTGGAGA
Organism: uncultured Actinomycetota bacterium; assembly: GCA_963769435.1. Lineage (GTDB taxonomy): Bacteria > Actinomycetota > Actinomycetes > S36-B12 > UBA10799 > JADKAV01. Next base: position 1,209,392 of record CAVYLN010000002.1, on the reverse strand, counting down.
ACGAGGCGCAGTTGGTCTTCGGACCGAACCAGCGCCTGATCCACGCCGAGGAGTTCGTCGCGATGCTGCAGGCTTACCCGAACCTCGTCGCGTGGTTCAACGGGCACACACACATCAACACGATCATCCCGCACGCCAAACCCGGCGGTGGCGGCTTCTGGGAGGTCACGACGGCATCATGCATCGACTTCCCGCAGCAGCAGCAACTCATCGAGATCGTGGACAACCGGGACGGCACCCTGTCGCTGTTCACGACGTGTCTGGACCACTCCGCTGGTCCGGCTTGGACTCCTTCGGACTTCAGCCAGGATGGGCTGGCTTCCCTGAGCCGGCAACTCTCGGCCAACGACTGGATAGAGAACCCGCCGATGCGGATGGGTTCGGCGCTGGACCGCAACTGCGAACTCCTGCTGCCGGCACCCTTCGACCTGTCCGGGATCACCGACGCTGAGCTGGAGAAAGTGGCTCTGGCCGCAAAGGCGCGACTCGTCGCCGGGGAGGTCCAGTCATGAGGCGTTGGGTGTGGGTGCTCGCGGTACCGCTGCTCGCGGCATGTTCCCAAGTCGACTCGCTGCAGCAGGTGAGCGGAGTCCCGCTGGCCACGGTCGAGATCGCCGCCGACGACGTACTTGTCGCACAGAACGTCCGGCTGCTCTCGGCGCCCGCGTGCGTGGAGGCGGACGGCATGTTCAGATGCACCGGCACCACCGTGGACAACGAGGCGATCGAGGTGGAGGTTCCCGACGACGACGAGATGATCATGACGGTGAGGATCGCGGGTCAGGAGATCTTCCAGGGCCAGGTGCAGGAAGTCATCGAGAAGGCTGGGGAGCGGACCTCGTGAGCGCTGCGGAGAAGCAGTACGGATCGGTCCGTCGTCGCAACCGGCTTCACGAGGATGTGGCGGGGGTTCCTCCCGTTCGTCGCGGTCACGGTGGTCAATGCCCTGGTCCAGGCGTCACTGCTGAGCCTTCCGGTGTTCTGGCTGGCGTGGGGGATGTCGGCGGCGGTGCTGTTGATCGCGTTCGCACTCATGGCCCACATCGCCGACCGCTCTGTCGTCGGGCGCAGCGGTATCGGTGATCTGCGTGGCGCACGACTGCCCGTCTTCGCGGTCTGGATCGCCGGGTGGACGATCCTGGTCAACGTGGGTCTGGCCTTCTACTTCTGGCCCGGGGTCCTGCTGCTCGCACTGACCCCGTTCATCCCGGTGGCTGCGGCGGCGGGCGCAGGTAACCCGCTGGGCGCGAACTTCGTTGCGATCCGCGCCCGACCGGGCCGGTACCTGCTGACCCTGGCCGTCTCGGCGATCGTCATCGTCGTGATGTGGCTGCTCGCCGCACTCAACGTCTTCTTCATCCGCGGGTGGATCGCCTCGTTCTCCAGTTGGCTGATCGTCGGTCTCGTGGCCGCCTGGCTACTGACCGCGTGGGCGGCCCTGTTCCGGAGTACCCCGGCCGGGGTGGCTGCGGGACGTGCCCCCTGATCGGACTACTGCTAGGCCCGGCCGAGGCGCCGCAGAGGGGGTTCGGTCGTGGGTGGCTGTCGTCGCGCCGGCAACTCCGCAAGCAACGTGGTGGTGGCAGCGGCAACCGCCTCGATCGCGGCGCTGTAGGCGGCCTGGGTCGCGGCGCTTGGCTTGGCCACCCCACTGACCTTCCGGACGTACTGCTCGGCGGCGGCGCGGATCTCGGTCTCGGTGGCGGGCGGCTCGAGGCCCCGCAGGATCGTGATGTTGCGGCACATGCCTGTAGTCTCGTGCTTTCGGTGAAGCAGTGACACGTGAGGTGCACCTTCTTCACCAAGAGGGTTTTCCGGCGGCGGGGGACACACGATACGTTGGGCCCATGATCTTCAATCCCCACACCTACGACCCGTCGGCCTACGACCCCGAGACCCAGCGTCAGCTCAAAGCGCTGATCCAGTTCTTCGAGGACAAGGGTCTGGCCGAGATGAAGGACGATTTCCACCAGCGGGCGTGGTACCAGGACTTCCTGGACTTCAACGCCAAGGAAGGGATTCTCGCCGCCTTCGGCACCCCGGCCGCCGTCGGCGGGGAAGGTGCCCGCTGGGACACCGCGCGGATCAACGACCTCAACGAGATCCTCGGCTTCTACTCCCTGTCGTACTGGTACGCCTGGCAGGTCACGGTGCTGGGGCTCGGACCGGTGTGGATGAGCGAGAACGAGGAGGCCAAGCAGCTGGTCGGCAAGTTGTTGGAGTCCGGGGCCATCTTCGGTTTCGGGCTGTCCGAACAGTCCCACGGGGCGGACATCTACTCCACCGACATGATCCTCACCCCCACCGATGGCGGCTGGGTGGCCAACGGGCCGAAGTACTACATCGGCAACGGCAACGTGGCAGGCCGTCTGAGCGTCTTCGGCAAGTTCGCCGACACGGGAGAGTACGTGTTCTTCCTCGTCGACACCCAGGCCCCGGAGTACGAACTGCAGAAGAACGTCGTCGCCGACCAGATGTATGTGTCGGCTTTCGCGCTGCATGACTACCCCGTCACCCAGGCCGACATCCTGCACACCGGCAAGGCTGCCTGGGATGCCGCCCTGGCGACCGTCAACGTGGGCAAGGTGAACCTCGGGTGGGCCAGTATCGGCATCTGTGAGCACGCCTTCTACGAGGCCGTGACCCACGCCGACCACCGTGTCCTCTACGGCACGAAGGTGACGACCTTCCCGCACGTGCGCCGGATGTTCGCCGATGCGTACGCCCGGCTGCTGGCGATGAAGTTGTACTCGGCGCGCAGTGCCGACTACTTCCGCAGTGCCTCCGAGGACGATCGCCGGTTCCTGCTGTTCAACCCGATCACCAAGATGAAGGTGACCAGCGAGGGGGAGCGTGTCATCGATCTGTCTGTGGGAGATCATCGCGGCCCGTGGATTCGAGAAGGACACGTACTTCGAGCAGGCGGCCGGGCACATCCGGGCGCTGCCGAAGCTGGAGGGCACCGTCCACGTGAACCTCGCGCTGGTGCTGAAGTTCCTGCCGCAGTACCTCATGGCGACCGGCGAGTACCCGGAGGTTCCGGTGCGCCAGGAGGCGGCCGACGACGACTACCTGTTCCGGCAGGGACGGGCATCCGGGCCTGGGCCGGATCACGTTCGCGCCGTGGCGACCCGCGCTCGAGCGCTACCAGCACCTGCCCAACGTCGCACTGTTCCTGGAGCAGGTCGACGCGTTCACTGCCCTGGTCATGTCGGCTCCGCCCAGCGAGGCGCAGCAGAAGGATCTGGACTTCCTGCTCACCCTCGGGCAGTTGTTCACCCAGGTCGTCTACGCACAACTGGTCTGTGAGTCCGCCGGTGTGCCGCGCCCAGGGACCGTCAGCGACATGAGTGACCTCGGCGACAGCCACCTCGACCGGATCTTCGCGGTCTTCGTGCAGGACGTCTCCGAGATCGCGGTCTCACTGCACGGTCAGGCCTCCGCGACGGACGAGCAGCGGGCGGCCGCTCTCGGACTCATCCGGGCGCCGAAGATCGACCCGCAGGCCGAACAGGCATTCGTCGACGAGGTTGTCGGATTGGCCGACACCTACGTGATGCCGCAGTAGGTCGGCTCGGTCAGTCGGGGCCAGGGCGGGCTCTGGCCAGCGACGTTGGAGCGCCGGTCGGGTCGCGACGGGCGGGCTCCTGCGCCAGCGACGTTGGAGGTTGTTGACGAGGTTGGAGAAGCCACGCGTGTGTTCTCCAACCTCGTGCACGTTCTCCAACCTCGTGGTCGGGTCGGGCCGGGCCTCGTGGCCGGGTCGGGCCGGGCGTGGTCGGGTCGGGTCGGGCCGGTCCCACTGGCCGAACCCGGGCGCTGCGCCGGACTCTGGCTCAAGCGTCGAGGGCCGGGGATGCGCGCCGAGCCTCAAAACCGCCGCGCGGTCCCGCTGCGATGAGCCGGTCGGCCACCACGTCGACCTGCAACGGCTGTCCCAGAGCGGTGCAGAGATGCTGCTCCACCGTCATGTCCGGGCAGTACATCATCGTCAGGGCGACGGGTCCGGCCCGCAATCGGCCGGCCTCAAGGGTGTACTGGCCGACCGCGCGGTTGCAGCCCGCGTCATCGGTTTCCCCATCGTGCTGATCGGGTCGTGGCTGGCCACCAGGCCGAGCGCACAGAAGGACGACCTCGAGGACGCGGCTTCGGTGTGAGTGACCTCACCGCTCGGGAAGCGGCTCGGGCCTACCGAACAGGTACCCCTGCCCGAACTCCCAGCCCTGGGCCAGCAGCGTGGCCCACTGCTGCTCGGTCTCGATGCCTTCGGCGATGCCCAGCAGGTGCAGTCCACGGGCCAAACCCACCACGCCGGCCGAGAGCGCGTTGGCCTGACTCTCCTCACTGGTGAGGTGCTGCACGAAACTGCGATCCAGCTTCAGGCCGGTGACCGGGAGGTCACGCAGCAACGAGATCGAGGAGAAGCCGGTCCCGAAGTCGTCGACGTGCACACCCACCCCCAGATCGCGCAGGGCGGACAAGTCCTCGCCGGTGCTGTCCAACTGCGACAGCACCGCGGTCTCGGTGACCTCCACGACGACCTGCTCGGGCTTCACGGCGAACTGGTCCATCGTCGTCAAGAGGCCTTTGGCCCAGTCCTTCGCGGCCAGTTGCACGGCCGACACATTCACACTGATCGGCCCGTACTCGGGCACGTCGCGCAGAGTGGCGCAGACGTCTTCAAGCACCTGCTGACCCAGGGGCACGATCAGGCCGCTGTCCTCCGCGACTGGAAGAAAATCGCCCGGCGACACAAGCCCTCGCGTCGGATGCCGCCATCGGACCAGCGCTTCGTGTCCGAATACCTTCCGGTCCCGCAACCGGACGATCGGCTGGTACACCACGAAGAACTGCCCCTCATCGACTCCGTGCCGGATCTCACCCTCCAGCGTGAGCCGATCCACCGCACTGGCGTGCATCTGCTGATCGAAGAAGTGCCACCGGCCACGCCCCGCCGACTTGGCCCGGAACAAGGCGGCGTCCGTGTCCCGCAACAGGCCCTCTGCAGTCGAGGCCCCGTCCGACACGGCAATCCCGATGGACCCGGTGGGAACGATCCGATGGCCCTGGATCTGCAGGTCCTGCCGGATCACCGCATCGATGCGCTCGGCGGTCCGTTCGACTTCCAGTACGTCACCCACCTCCGGAATGATGATGACGAACTCGTCACCTCCGAAACGCCCGAGCCGCTCCCGAGACCGCAGAGCACGCTGTAGTCGCTGCCCGACCTGCGTGAGCACCTCGTCACCGGCCAGATGGCCCAGTGAATCGTTCACGACTTTGAAGTTGTCCAAGTCGACGAACAGCACACCGACGTGCTGGCCGAGTTCTTTGGCATCCGCAAGGTCCTGCTCGAGGGTCTGCACGAGCCAGGCCCGGTTGCGAAGACCCGTCAACGAGTCATGGAACGCCTGGAAGGCAAGTTCCTCCTGGGCTTCACGCTCCGCGGTGACATCCTCGACCTGGACGAGGATGAAAGCCGAGTTGCTGTTATCGGGTGATAGCCGCACCGCCGCCACCTTGGTCCAGGCCGTCGAGCCGTCCCCCCGGACGAGCCGCACGACATCGGCGAACATCGAACGCGAGCCGGCCAGGAACTGCTCGTTGACCTTGTCGATACGCTCGATTTCATCCGGGTGCAGGAGTTCCTTGAGCCGGTGGGATCGCAGCCAACTCGCACTGCGTTGCGCGATCGCCGACATCGCGGGATTGGTCAACGATGGTCGCCCCTCGGCGTCCGCCAGAACCACACCGACCGGCGCCGAACTCACCGCCGTGCGGAACAGCGACTCGGAGGCCTCCAAGCGCTGGTTGGCGAGGACCTCATCGTGGACGTCTCGCAGTCCGACCACTCCCCCGACCACTTTTCGATCGACGTCGCGCAGCGCCGTCGCGCGCGTGGACATCCAGCGGTACTCACCGTCTGCACGCGCCACCCGGAAGGTCGCCCCTTTGACCGAATCCACGTTGCCTAAGGCCGCCCCCTCGATGAAGACCGCCCCCTCGAGGTCGAATGATCCGACATCCTCGGGGTGGACGAACTCCGACAGTTTGCGACCGATCCACTGGTCCGAGTCCCAGCCGAGGGCATCCTTGAGCGCATTGGACACCCACACGATGTCCCTGCGATGCTCCAGCACGACGTCGGAGGCATTCTCGGCCAGCAGCCGGAACCGAGCCTCCGAGGCGGCCAAATCAGTTGCGGCCTCTTCACGTTCGGTCACGTCGCGGAACGTCAGGCAGACAGCGTCTGCGACCTTGATGGCGCTGATGTCGAACAACCGCAAGGCGCCGCCCTGCATCTCGTCCTCGTAGGGCACGGCATTCCCGAACCACGGTTCACCCGTCTCGATCACAGCCCGATACATGTCGTACAGACCCGACTCCGCCTGTCCGGGAACCACGTCCGACTGCAGCGTGCCGATCAGGTCCTCACGGGAGCGGTGTGTGTGACGGCCCGCGGCGTCGTTGGCCTCCACATGCACGAAGTCGACGATGGTTCCCTGCGCGTTGCGTACCGCCTGCAGCACCACGAGTGGATCGATCATCGAGTTGAGCGTGGCGTGCAGCCGTGACGAGGTGAACTGCAGTTCCTCGCGCGCCTCAACTGACGCAGTGATGTCACGCCCGCTGCCCGCGATGCCGAGCGGCTCGCCCTCTGGACCCACGAGCAATCGGATCGTGACCGACAGCCATCGGTAGGAGCCGTCCTTGCACAGGAAGCGTGCGTCGTAGGCGACTCCATCGCCGATCTCCGAGGCGCTGCTCACCGGGGTGTTTCCCAGATCCTCCGGATGCACCAGAGCGCTGAGGTCCTCGGCGGCGAGCAACTCATCGGGTTCCCACCCGAGGATTCGGGTCACCGAAGGAGACACCCAGGCCAGCGTCCAGTCCGGGTTCCCCAGGAAGACCAGATCCGAAGCGTTCTCCGCCAAGAGCCGGTAACGCTCCTCCGAGTCCCGCAACCGCTGTTCTGCTTCGATCTGAGCCGTGACATCACGCCAGGCGGACAACTGCGAGCTCACGCGACCGTCTGCGTCGATGACGGGCCGAGCGACGATATCGGCCCACAGACACCGTCCATCCGGAGTGACCACCCGCACGCGGTCCTCAGCCATCGCCCCGCTGTTGAGCAACTGCTGGTTCTCTCCCCACCTGCTTGGTGAACCGGCGCAAATCAACATCAGAGGCAGATGCCCCACGAGGTCCTCGGGGGACCACCCCAGGACCCCCTTGATCGCCGGCGAGACCCAGGTCACGACACCTTCGGTACTCGTCTCCATCAGGAAGTCCGCAGCGTTCTCGGCCAGTAGCCGATACCGCTGCTCCGATGTGGCCAAGGCATCCCTGACCTCCACGGTCTCCGTGGCATCGACGACCTGGGCAATGACCACCAGCAGCTCGCCGCTCTCATCCCGGACAGCAGCCAGCGACTCATCACCCCAGACGGTCGATCCGTCGGGCAGCACGTAACGCCGCGTCGCGCGCAGTGATTCCACATCCCCGGCCCGTAGCGCCGCAAGGTCCACCGATGGATCATCGGGATGGGCCAGTTCCATCCACCCGACCCCCCGCAGCGAATCGCGGGCACGCTTGAGCAACTGACACAGCGAACTGTTGGCGTGGATGATTCGCCCCGCCCCGCCGTCGAGAATCGCCGTCGCGATGGCCGCATTGTCGATGGCTGCTCGCATCGTGGCATCGGTCAGCGCACCGCCGGATGAGGAATCGGACATCGCGACGCTCCTCTCCAGGCCCAATCTATCCTCGACGGCACGGGTCGTGACGTGTTCAGCGGTCACCGGAAAGAGTGAACCGACCCCGATCCGGGCATGGAAAAGGGAGGGCGACCCGCTGTTCCGCTGGGCCGCCCTCCCTCGTCTGTGTCAGCTGCAGCCGCTCGTCGAGCCACAGCCTTCGCACGTACCGATGCACAGCAGGACGTCGTAGAAGTGCGGTCGCTGCCCGTCGAACGTTATCGACGCGGGCTGTGACAGTTCCTGTCCGTCGGGCAACAGGCCGATGATGTCCCAGGTGCCGATCAGCGGATCCTCCACACATCCTTTCTACCCCGGTCCTGATGTGCGTGGACTGTCGCCGGTGTCGACGACGGGTAGGCTGGGCGTCCCAGCGATCAGGAGTTCTCCCATGCGGTTTGTGATGTTCATGATCCCCGCGGTGTATGGCACGCGGGCGGCCGATGAGGTCCCGTCGGAGGAGATGATCGACGCGATGATGGGGTTCAATGCGGACCTTGCCGACGCGGGTGTTCTGGAACTCGTCGAGGGGCTGCACCCGCCGAGCACGGGGCTTCGGGTCGAGTTCCGCGCAGATGGGACCCACGCCGGCGACGTCCCGGCGGCCGGGGCCGTCGGTGGCTTCTGGATCATCAAGGTGGACTCGACCGAGGCCGCCCACGAGTGGGCCGCCCGTTGCCCCGCGTTGCCCGGGGACATCCTGGAGGTCCGCCGCATGGAAGATTTCGAGGACGCGCCCGGCGACCCGGGGGACTCGGCCGCGGGGTGGTCCCGTTGAGGGCCGACGATCGGATCCTGGAGTCACTGGCCCGACAGCGCCTCGACGAGACCGGCGAGTTGCCTTCCCGAGCGGTCCTTTCGGAGGTCACCGATCACCTCATCAAGGCGCTCTTCCCGCAGAGGCTGGGGTCCTGCGGCCCCGACGTCAACGGCTATGTGCGCCGGATGCTGGAGTCCGCCCTGGGCAGCCTCAGCGGTGAGGTGTCGACCGAACTGCAGTTCCAGCGCCTGTCCGGACACGTCGTCCCGCACGACTGTGACGAGATCGTGGGACGGTTCGCCGAGGACCTTCCCCGGCTACGCGATCTGCTGGTCTCGGACATCCGCATGGCCTACGCAGGGGACCCGGCGGCACGCAGCGTGGCCGAAGTGCTGGTCTGCTACCCCGGCATCCACGCGATGATGCATCACCGCATCGCGCACAGCCTGCACGTGCTCGGGGTCCCGTTCATCGCCCGTGTCATCTCGGAACTGGGGCGCTCGGAGACGGGGATCGACATCCACCCCGCCGCGCACATCGGGGGAGGATTCTTCATCGACCACGGCACTGGGGTCGTGATCGGGGAAACGGCCATCATCGGCGACAACGTGCGCCTCTACCAGCACGTCACTTTGGGCGCCAAGAAACTCGACGGGGTTGAGAAAGGAATCCCCCGGCACCCGATCGTCGAGGATGACGTGGTGATCTACTCCGGCGCAACCGTGCTGGGACGCATCACGATAGGCAAAGGCACCGTGATCGGCGGTGGTGTGTGGGTGACCCAGGACCTGCCACCCGGCAGCTTCGTCACCCAGGCCCGCACGCAGGTAGAGGTATTCACCGACGGCGCAGGGATCTGAGCCGCCCTACTCCGCGAGATCGGAGAACAGCGGAGTGCTCAGATAGCGCTCACCGTAACTCGGGATCATGACCACGATGAGCTTGCCGGCGTTCTGCGGACGCTTGGCAACCTCGATGGCGGCCCAGAGCGCGGCACCCGAGGAGATGCCTACCAGCAGCCCCTCCTCGCGGGCGCTGCGCCGAGCCATGGCCATGGCAGCGTCGTTCTCCACGGTGACCACCTCGTCGTAGACGTCGGTGTCGAGAATCTCCGGGACGAAGCCCGCGCCGATCCCCTGCAGTGGGTGGGGGCCCTTCGCGCCGCCGGAGAGCACCGGGGACGCCGCCGGCTCCACCGCGATCACCTCGACGTCCGGCTTGCGCTCCCGGAGAACCTGACCCACGCCCGTGATGGTGCCGCCGGTGCCGACCCCGGAGACGAATATGTCGACCTCGCCGTCGGTGTCGCGCCAGATCTCCTCGGCCGTCGTCGCGCGGTGGATGGCCGGGTTCGCACGGTTCGCGAACTGCTGGGGCATCAGATAGTTCGGGTTCTCCTTGGCGAGTTGCTCGGCCCTGGCGATCGCGCCGGCCATGCCCTCGGGTCCAGGGGTCAGGATGAGGTCGGCGCCGTAGGCGCGCAACAGCATCCGCCGCTCCATGCTCATCGTCTCGGGCATCGTCAGGATGCACTTGATCCCCCGCGCGGCGCAGACCATCGCCAGGGCGATGCCGGTGTTGCCGCTGGTGGGCTCCACGATCACCGTGTCGGGGCCGATCAGGTCGTATTCCTGCGCGGCGTCGATCATGGCGACACCGATCCGGTCCTTGACGCTGTTGGCGGGGTTGTAGAACTCAAGCTTGGCTGCGATCGTCGCCGAGGCGTCGTCACAGACCCGGTTGATTCGTACAAGCGGGGTGTTGCCGATCAGTTCCGTGACGTCTGAAGCGATGTGCATGTGTCTAGTCTGCCACTGTCCGGACGGCCCGCACAGGGCTACTCCAGGCCGTGGTGTTCCAGCAGCAGTTGCGCCATCTGTTGGCCCGCGTCCTTGAGTCGGTCGGGACGGACCACGAACGAGTTGGGAGCGGTGACGATGACCAGGCCAACCCGTTCGGCCACGGGTGGGAGGAACTCCGCGCGGATGCTCACATCCCCCTCATCCTGCTCGACGACCTCGCTGCTCTCCGCGTACCTGTCGACGGCCCACTGATAGCGCAGCGGGACCACCAGATCGACTGTGGTGGCCTCACGGTGTGCCGCGAGCCGGGCATCGAGTCCGGGCTGCGGGGCGAACGGCTCGTCGGTGATCGCCGCGGAACGGATCCGGTCGATGATGAACGTCCGCAACTCATCGTCGGGCACAAGGGCGTCGAGTTCCCACCCGCGCCCGGTCTCCACCAGGCGCACCGGCTGCACGCGGCGATCGACGACCCCCGGCTTCCAAGTGCGCGAGTAGGAGATGTCGACGGCCAACTTCTTGCTGATCGCCTCGGAGAGCACGCGGCCGACCTCGTTGTCGGGACGGCGCGGTACCCCGTCCAGGATCCTCTCCTCGATGATCCGCACGGCGTCGGCGAGATTCGCGTCGTCGGGGCGCATCTCGGACATCCGGGCCGCGGTCCCGTAGACCTCGAGCCAGCGCTGCGGCGACAGCAGGACAACACCGAGTTCCGCGCTGGGCTGGTCGGTGACCACGCGTACGATCTCGGCCGATGCCGGATCATCCTCGTGGCCCTCGGCGGACAGGAAGACGATGGTGTCTGGTCTGACCCCGAGTGTGTCCGCGGTGTAGAAGCTCAGGATCTCGTCGCGAAGCCGGGCCTCCGGGATGCCTACCTGTGCGGCCAGGTACTCGATACTCAGCCCGGACGGGTGGGCATGGAGCAGGTTCAGGACCTTCGACAGTCTGGCGAACGATTCTCCGGCCCTCGTGTGCTTCACCTCGCCACCTCCAGGAGGTCGCGCAGTTCGCCCCGCAGTTCGTCCGGGCCGACGAGCGTGACCCGTGATCCGAGTTCGAGTACGCGAGCCAGGAACACCAGGCGGTTGGTGACCGGGACGTGGACCTCATCACCGTCGGCGGAGCCACCGAGTAGGGCGATGGTGTCCTGGGTGTAGCCCGGGCACGACAGGACGGCGGTCAGTGGCGGGTCGACCTGCCAGGTGATGGGGTCCAGGCCCGGACGCTCCACGTCGGCGGGGATCTCGGCGGAGCCGGGCTGGCCGATCGTGAGGTTCTGCATGCGGATTACGGCGAAGCTCTTGATCTTGTGCGAACTGCGTTCCCAGCCGGTGACGACCAGATCGTTGCCCGACCACTGCCACGACTGAGGATCCACCTCGCGGTCGGTGCCGTTGTAGTGGAACCGCATCAGGCAGCGCGCGCTGACAGCCTCACGCACGAGATCGAGATCCACGGGCGGCGCCTTCCGCTGCACCGCGACCAGTCCGTCGGCGCTGGCCGTCGCGAGGGCGGCCTGCAGTGCGGCGCGCTGCTCCGGTGTGAACTCGACGCGGAGTCGCACATCGCCGGGCCGCAGCACGTAGCGGGCATCCTCTCCGAGGTCAGCAGCGTTCTCGATTTCCAGCCCGACCGCCCGGAGGTCGTCGAGGTCCCGCATCAGCGCACGCTTTCCCGCATCGTCGGGCTTGTAGCCCACCTTCTCGAGGAGAAGACCGGTGGTCACCCCGACCCGTCCGGCGGCGGTGAGCGCCAGCGCCAGATCCAGGAGGCGTCCGTACGCCTTGGGCTGGCTCATGGCGCCATGGTTGAGACGAGGGCGGAGATCGCTCGCGCGAGTTCGATGTCCAAGCCGGTCACCCCACCTGCCGAGTGTGTGGACAGGCTGAAGGACACAGTGCGCCACCGGATGTCCATGTCGGGGTGGTGATCCATGGTCTCGGCAGCCTCGGCGACCAGCCCGACCGCCTCGATCGCGGTCGGGAAGTCCGGGAACTCGATGCTCCGTTGCAGCGCCGACGTGTCGCCGGTCCATCCGGGGAGTTCCTGCAGGAGGGCCTGGAGTTCGGGCGCACTCAAAACAATCACGCTTCGAGAGTGGCCCGTGTTCCTCACCCGAGGCAAGTCCGGGCGTTGTATTGGACACAATGTCAGCATGATCGTTCACCGCACCCGACGTCCAAGCGCCTATCGATGAAGGCGCTTCGCCTCCTGGCAGTGGCGGCCGGCGCGGTGGAGGCTCTACGGCCCACTCTGGTGCCCCGCACCACGCGGCATCAGGCCATGGTCACGGCGGCCTGCACGGCGACCACGGCGATGCTGGCCAGCGCCGCTCCTGAAGATTCCCGCGCGCCACTCGCGATGGTTGGTTCCTGCGGGAGTCGCGATCGGCGTGGTGCGGGGAACCGCCCACGCGAAAGCGCAGCGCCGCTCGTACCCGCAGTGGGATCCGCGGCCGCAGAGCCCGGTGGTCGCGTCCGCGGCGGGAGTGGCGGCCGGACTGACCCTGGCCGCCTTGCCCGGTCTGGCCTACCGCGGCATCGTGGCGGCGGGTGTCGGTCTGTCGAACCGCCATGGCGGCTCAGCCACCACATGGAGTGCCCTCGTGACGGCGGTCGCCGGGGGTGGACTTGTCGCCTCGTCGATGATCGGAGCGCGAGTTGCACTGGACAAGCTGCGGGAGGTCGGCACCGCGGCGGACCCTGCGCTACGACAACCCCCCGACGATTCCCATGTCGCCGGAGGGCCGGGCTCGTTGGTCGACTACTCGACCCTGGCGAGGGACGGGCGCCGGTTCGTGAGCTTGCGGACCCCTGCCGAACAGATCCGAACAGTGACGGGCGAGGCAGCCGAACCCTTGAGGGTGTACGTCGGCCTTCACAGCGCCGACACGGTCGAGGCACGGGTCGAGCTGGCGATGGCCGAACTCGAGCGACTGGACGCCTTCTCGCGGGGAACCGTCTTGATCATGAGTCCCGCCGGATCCGGCTATGCCGAGTACGTGGCCGCCGAGGCCGTCGAGTGTTTCACAGCGGGCGACTGTGCCAGCGTGGTCGTTCAGTACGGGGTTCTGCCGTCCATGCTGTCGCTGGACAGGGTGGGCCTGGGGGCTCGAACCGTTCGTTCGCTGCTGGACCGGATAGTCGAGAGGGTCGAGGCCATGGACACCCCGCCCCGGGTACTCATGTACGGCGAGAGCCTGGGCGCCCGTGTGGCGCAGGAGGCGCTTTCCCTCACGCCGCCACGCGAGTCGGACGGCATCGTGTCAGGCATCGATGCCCTGCTGTCGGTGGGGACCCCGGGGGGACCTTCGATGCGCAACGATCTCCGGAGCAGCCCGAACGTCGTGCACCTGGACAGGTGGCAGCAGTTGAGCGGTCAGGAAGTGGCGCAACTTTGGTTCCTCGACCACGACGCAGATCCGGTCGCCCGTTGGGACGGCGCGTTGGCTTGGCGCTACCCGGCGTGGTTGCGGCGCCCGCGGGGCCGGAACATCCCAGACGATATGGGCTGGCTTCCGATCCTGACGTGGTGGCAGGTGATATTCGATCTTGTCTTCGCCGCGCAGCAGCAGTCGGGACAGTTCCGTTCAAGGGGACACGATTACCGCGCGGATCTGGCGCCGGTACTCGCGGCAGTGCTCGGTGCCCGGGTTGACGTTGATGCGGTGGCCGAACTCCTGGCTGTCCGCGAGGTGCATCGGGACGCCCTGCTCGCCGAGAAGACCGCGAGTTCCCTCCCGCACTAACCCCGCCCTGCCGTCATGCGGTTTTGGCTGGTGGTGCGCGGGTGGTGGTGGGGGTGATGTGGGGGACGCCTTGGTTCGTGGTGATGGTGTAGCGGCCGTGGTGGAGGTCGTGGTGGCATCTGGAGCACAAGAGGGTGAGGTTTGCCAGGTCGGTGTTGGCCGCCGTGTTTCCAGTGGTGGATGTGGTGGGCTTGGCAGTAGCGGGGTGGGCGGCCGCAGCGGATGCAGCCGTGGTCGCGGGCGATCAGCGCGGCCCATTGCGCGGCGGTGGCGCGGCGTTTGGTGCGGCCGAGCGCCAGCGGGAGGAAGGTGTCGTCGCGGTGGACGCCGAAGATGATCGAGCACACGGCCGCGCAGCTGTAGTAGTCGAAGTCGTTGGGCAGGATCGGGGTGCCGTCGGGCAGTCGGGCACCAGCACCGTCGGGCAGGTGTTCGACGTCGATCAGGATGCTGACCGCGGACACGCCCAGTGGGCGGGTGGTGGTGTGTCCGGCGTCGATCAGGTCGGTCAGGGCGTCGGCGCGGCGTTGGGGCAGGGTGTCGCCGGTGTCATCACTGCCGGCGGTGGCTGCGGCCAGGGCGTCGGCGAGGACCGCGCCGGTGGTCTCATCGAGTAGGGCGGTGAGTCGCCACATGCCGTTGGGGCCTGCCGACAGCCGTGCGGAACGGCGGTCACGTTGCGCGGCATAGGACAGGGTGGGGTGCGGGTTGTCGGTGTCGTTGTCGGCGATGACCTGCAGGATCCGGCCCACTTCCCGGGGGTCGGTCGCGGCGGCGAGCGCGACCACTGCGTCTTGTCGGGCGGCGAAGTCGGTGATGTGGGCGGCGTGGTCCAGGATCGCGCGTACGTGCATCCCGGAGATCTGGCCTTTCCGGTAGGCGTCGGCGACTTCGGGCAGGTCACGTAGTTGTCTGGGCGGTGTGGACGATCCCGGCCCCGACCGCCGGCGTGCTGCCGGTGGTGGTGGCGACCAGGGTGCTGGTGGTCCCGGCCCGCAACACCCGCGAATCCCCCTGGGCATCGGCGGCGTCGGCCAGATCGCTCAGATAGGCGTGGATCTGGTTCAGCGCGGTCGCGACCGCGGTCATCGCGGCGGCGCGTTCCTCAGCACACAGCACCTCCGGGTCCGGCAGATGCGCCGCAGTCCGGCCGCCACGCTGGTCGACCAGCTGCTCCGGCGGGTCGGTGGGTAGCGAGGCGCGGATCTTCGCCCGCCGCCGTGCTGCCATCGAGACCTCGAAGAACCCGTCCATCCCGTCCACCCCCTTCTGATCAACCACCCCCAGACTAGAACGCACGTACGACAAAACCCGGGGCGCAAACAGAAGATGTGGACAAGCCTTCCGCGGCACATCGGGCCTGTGGAAGCTGACGATCCGCTGCCCGTTTCGGGGCAGCGCCCTCGTCGGTCGCCGGGCCACCCTCGGATCCGTCAGCGGAACCCGCGGGCGGGCCGAACGCCGCCTACAGGTGCCTCATCCGCTCCCCGGCTCGGGCTCGATGATCCCGAACAGGTTGCCATCGGGGTCCTTCAGGTAGGCGAGTACGCCCACTCCCGGCATCGCGGTGGGAGGCATTGCGACTGCTGCGGCCCCGGCGGCGACTGCACGGTCGAAGTAGCCCTGGCAGTCTCCGACTCCTATTACGGCGACATAGGCGTTGACGCCACCATCGGCTGCCGGAGCGCCACTGCGCACCGTGAGCCCCCCGTTCACCCCGTCGGGCTCGTCGCCGGTGTTGATCACCCAATACTCGGCTTCCCCCCATTTCTGAAAGGTCCAGCCGAACACCTCCTGATAGAAGGTGCGCAGGACGCCGGGGTCGGTGGCATGGATCTCGAAGTGGACCGGTCTGGGCATGTCCCGAGGGTAGTTCCGCAGACACCTCCCCGAAAGCCCCCAGGGTCCTGTCGACTCAGGACGTGAGACCGCTACGCCTGCGGTGCGGGAATCGGATTCCCCTGATCGTCGATCGACCGGTAGAGCGGGTGATCGCTGAGGTCGCGCCAGATCGGCACGATACCCACGATGGTGACCGCGGCCAGCGCCATGCTCAGCGGGAGCAGCACCAGGTTCAGCGTCAGTGCCAGCCCCATCTGCGACAACTGATCGCCGGAGGCCGCTTGTCCCAGGAAGATCAGGCTCACCGGCACGCTGACGACGGTCACGACCACGTTGACGATCACCGAGGCGGCCAGCGACCACAGGAGGTAGCGACCGAGGACCGCGAAGAACTTGCCCTTCGTGGCTCGCCACGACCACCTCAGTGCGTGACCGCTGACGACGGCCTGGGCCAGGGCCGGCACCAGTCGTCCCGTGAACCACACCGCCACGACGATGCTGCCGAGGAACGCGAGCAGGCCGAGTGCGACCGCGAGTGCAGGGGCGATCTGTGCCGCCAGCACGATCACCACGGTGACCGCGAGCACGGCGAGGGTGGCCAGCAGCATGATCAGCAGGTAGTAGCCGAACAGCCGGAATCCCGCGGTGAATCCGGATTTCCAGGCGGCACCCCAACTGACCGGGTTTCCGGAGCTGGCATCCATCGCCAACCGGTTCACCGCTCCGATCTGGACAGTCGTGGTCAGCAACATCAGGACCCCGAACACGATGCCGAGAATGATCCACCCGGCGGCGGGAACGCGGCTGAACGCGGCCCCGAAGTCGGTGGACAACTGATCGAGTTGCTCCTGGGTGAGACTGCCATCGGGGTTGGTGTCCAGTGCGGTACCGAGGCCGTCGAGTGCGCGTCGGAACGCAGGGATGTCGAGAAGGGCTACGGTCACGATCGCGAGCGCGGCGGTCACGAGCGCCCAGATCGCCACCGAGATCCCGAGGATCGGCCACCACGCGCGACGTGTGATCCGGCCGATGTCGGAGAACATCGACCCCAGCGGCCGCATGCCACTGGGGGTCAGTGGGGCCACTGGTGGCGGTGAGTAGGGTGCGTAGCCCCCGAGGGGGGCGGTGGGAGCCGTTTGCGGGGATCCGGGTGCCTGCCAGGAGGCGGCGGCCGCAGGCAATGCTTGTGTTTCAGCGATCGGTGGTTGCTCAGCCCCCGTTTCGGCGGCAGGTAGCGGCTCAGCCCCTGTTTCGGTGGCACGGCTGGCTGTGCTCGGGCCAGGCCTGGCCCCCCGTGGACCCGGTGTCCAAGGGTGTGGCGGGTCCGGATCGTGTGTATTGCGTCCACCCGACCCCGCTCCACCAGCGCAGACCGCCAGTCCCGTCGGGGTTCGGGTACCAACCGGCCGAAGGCGCGTCGTTGCTCATGTCCTCAGGCTAGAACCCCCGGCACCCGGGCTGGTGGTGGCCTGCGACGGTGTGTCGATCAGCCGTCAGCCCCGGGCCTTGCGACGGGCGGCGGCGCGACCCCGCAGAGCGGCGTTCAGTTCCACCTTCCGCAGTCGCACCATGTGCGGGGTGACCTCGACGCATTCGTCCTCACGGCAGAATTCGAGCGCCTGTTCCAGCGAGAGGGCGCGGGCGGGGATCAGCCGTTCGAGTTCCTCGCCGGTCGACGAGCGGACGTTGGTGAGTTTCTTCTCCTTGGTGGGGTTCACATCCATGTCGTCCGCACGGGCGTTCTCGCCGACGATCATCCCCTCGTAGACGTCGGCGCCGGGTTCGACGAAGAGGCTTCCACGTTCCTGCAGGTTGAAGCAGGCGTAGCTGGTCACGACCCCCCGGCGATCGGCAACCAGGGAGCCGGTCGGCCGCGTCCGCAGATCCCCCTGCCACGGCTCGTACCCGCCGAAGACGTGGTGCATCAGCCCGGTCCCCCGGGTCTCGGTGAGGAATTCGGTACGAAAGCCGATGAGGGCCCGTGCCGGTACCCGGTACTCCATGCGGACCCAACCGGTGCCGTGGTTGGTCATGTCCTCCATGCGGCCGCGGCGCAGACCCATGAGTTGGGAGATGACCCCCACGTAGTCCTCGGGGATGTCGATCGTCACGCTCTCCATGGGCTCGTGAAGGGTGCCGTCGATCTCCCTGGTGACCACGAGCGGTTTGCCGACGGTCAACTCGAATCCTTCGCGGCGCATCATCTCCACGAGCACGGCCAACTGCAGCTCGCCACGTCCTTGCACCTCCCAGGCATCCGGGCGGTCGGTGTCGGCCACGCGCAACGAGACGTTGCCGACCAACTCGGAGTCGAGGCGGTTCTTGATCAGTCGGGCGGTCATCTTGCTGCCCTGCTCGCCGGCCAGCGGCGAGGTGTTGGTCCCGATGGTCACCGAGATGCTCGGCTCGTCCACCGTGATCACGGGCAACGGCCGCGGGTCGTCGGGGTCGGTCAACGTCTCCCCGATGGTGATCTCGGGAATGCCCGCCACCGCGATGATGTCGCCGGGTCCGGCACTGTCCACCGGGACCCGCTCCAGGGCGTCGGTCATGAGCAGGTCGCTGACCTTTGCGTTGGTCTGTGTTCCATCGGCGCGACACCAGGTGACCTGCTGGCCCTTGCGGATCGTGCCGGCGTGAATCCGGCAGATCGCCAGCCGACCGAGATAGGCCGAGGCGTCCAGGTTCGTGACGTGCGCCTGCAGCGGACCGTCCGGGTCATAGCTGGGTGCGGGAACCGTCTCGACCAGGGTCGCGAAGAGGGGCTCGAGGTCTGGGGAGTCGGGCATGACCCCGTCGTCGGGTCGCTCGAGGCTCGCACGCCCCGCCTTCGCGCTCGCGTAGACGACGGGGAAGTCGATCTGCTCCTCCGTGGCGTCGAGGTCGAAGAACAACTCGTACACCTCGTCGACGACCTCGGCGATACGGGCATCGGGCCGGTCGACCTTGTTGACCACCAGCACGACGGGCAGGTGCTTGGCGAGCGCCTTGCGCAGGACGAAGCGGGTCTGGGGCAGAGGCCCTTCGGACGCATCGACCAGCAGCAGCACGCCATCCACCATCTCGAGGCCGCGCTCGACCTCGCCGCCGAAGTCCGCGTGACCGGGGGTGTCGATGATGTTGATCGTGACGGCGCCGTGGGTCACCGCGGTCTGCTTGGCCAGGATCGTGATCCCCTTCTCGCGTTCGAGGTCCATGGAGTCCATGACGCGGTCGGCGACGTCGGCGTTCTCGCGGAAGGCGCCCGGACTGCCAGAGCATCGCATCGACGAGTGTGGTCTTGCCGTGGTCGACGTGGGCGATGATTGCTACGTTCCGCAGGTCGCTGCGCAGGGCCATGTGAGGATGTCCTTGGATCGGGGATACCTGATTGTCGCAGGTGTCCCCCGTTCGCTGTGGGGGTGCGTTGCGTCCAGCCGGTCCTTGCGGCCGCGTCCAGCGCGCCGCCGGGAACCGGCCGTTGCAGTTCGGCGACGATCTCGAAGGGGGCGACTGCATGGATCGAGCCAGGCGTACCGTGGAGTCATGAGGCACACGACGATCCGCAACGCGGCCGGCATCTCGGCCCTGGCGGTCGGCTTCGGCGGTGCTGGCCGCACCCGCCGCGACAGCCGCTCCGAGTCGGGATCTGTACATGGTGAAGAACCTGCAGTTCAGCGACGGTGTGTACCTAGGGGATTTCGCCGCGCTGCGCAAGAAGGGCGCGAAGGTCGTCGGCGCGGTGGGCGCTTTCAACAGCGAGTTCGTCTGCATCCGGGGCAAGGTGCGCTCGAAGAAGCTGCGTGCGGTGTCCTACGACATGTTCAACCAACCGGACGGTCGCTTCACCGTGAAGTGGAAGGGTTCCGGCGCCAAGCAACGGATCAAGGGCATGAAGTCGGTGACCAGGAAGAAGATGACGCGCTACGCCGGGACCGACCCGAGGCCGATGATCAGGTTCTGCGTCGCGCAACACCTGATCGGGCTCAACCGTTGACCAGGGCAGCGGGCATGCCGACACCGGTCTGCCAGATCTCCAGACAGGCCTGCTTGGAGATGGGCCGCGAGAACAAGAAGCCCTGGGCGAGGTAGAACGCCTTCCCGCATGAGGATCTGTGCCTGCATCGGGGTCTCCACGCCCTCGGCGAGGGTCTC
The DNA here is from genome assembly GCA_963769435.1 of uncultured Actinomycetota bacterium. Classification (GTDB taxonomy): domain Bacteria; phylum Actinomycetota; class Actinomycetes; order S36-B12; family UBA10799; genus JADKAV01. Next base: position 1,189,346 of record CAVYLN010000002.1, on the reverse strand, counting down.
AAGGCCCAGGGCGTTGGACAGCGCGACGATGGTGCGCACGATCTCAAGGGACTCGGGCGACTCTCCGAGTTCGGAGACGAACGCCCGGTCGATCTTCAGTTGGTTCGCCGGAAGGTCCGCCAGCCTGGACAGTGACGAGAAGCCGGTGCCGAAGTCGTCGATCGACACCTGGACGCCGAGCGCTCGCACCCGGTCGAGTTCGCGCTGGGCCTGCCCGCCCATCGCGGCGCTCTCAGTCACCTCGATCACCAGCCAATCCGGCTCGGTGCGACGTTGGTGAAGGATCGTCGACACCGTTCCAGCGAAGTCGCCTTCGAGTTGCTGGGTGTCCACATTCACTGCCACGACCGCTTCACACGTCTCTCGCCAGGCTGCGACCGCCTGGCAGGCCTGATCCAGGACCCAGCGGCCCATCGACGGCATCATGCCCTGCTCACGGGCCAGGGGGATGAAGTCCATCGGGGAGATCAGACGGCCGCTGGCGTCCCGCCACCGGATCAGGGCTTCAGCGGCCACCAGCGAGCCGGTGCGCATGTCCACCTGTGGTTGGTACTCCAGATAGAAATGCTCGTCGGGCACCCGCATCGCGACCCGAAGCGCACGGGACAATTGCCTCTGGGCGGCGCCTTGTGCGGCCATCACCGGGTCGAATCTCACGACCGAGTCGGCCTTCGTTTGCTTGGCCGCCCGCACGGCGAGGTCCGCGTTGACGAGCTGCGCGTCGAGCGTCGGTCCATCTTCGGGCCAGACGGAGATGCCGATGGAACTGGTGAACTGGACGTCGCGGTCGCCGATCGGCATCGGCTCGTTGATGAGGTGTGGACACCATCGTGGTCAGACCCTCGAGCGAACCTCGGTCCATGGCCCTCACCACGACGAACTCGTCACCGCCGAGACGGGCGATGGTCCCGTCCCGATCGCCGCCCAGCACGCTCAGTCGATGGCCGATCTGACGCAGCACGATGTCGCCGGTGGGGTGCCCCCACGCGGTGTTGACCTCCTTGAACCCGTCGAGGTCGATGAACAGCAGTGCCATGCGAACGATCCGGGTTCCTGCGTGTCCAGTCGTCGAACCAACTGCGCAGGCCGTCGCGGTGCGGCAGGCCGGTCAGTGGGTCGCGTTCGGCGAGGAAACGCAAGCGGTTGGTGGCCTGCTGCAAGTCATCCGCGGTCCGTCGGATCCGGCGGGCGTCCATCCACTTCCAGACGACGACGCACAGCAACCCGGTGATGAGCAGGCCGGCGATCAGTGCTGCCCACGGCCGCCATGCGCCCTGCTCGGCCTGGAACCCCGGGGTGGGGGTGCCGACGAGTCGCAGGTCCTGCCCCTCGATCAGCGTGACGGTCGACGAGGTCGACCAGTCCCGTGCACTGCCTGCGGTGACGCTCGGATCGTTGGTCCACAGCAGTTCGGAACTCGGTCCACGATCGTCGAAGAGTGCCAGGCTGGTGGTGCGTTCAGCGCGCTCGGTCATGGACAGTTGCATCCATTCGGGCAGGCGCAGGACCGCCACAGCAACCCCGGCCCACCGTTGCCGGCGCTCGGCCACGGTCCGTGGCTGTGGCCCCGGCTCGATAGATCGGCGTGTAGAGCAGCAGCGCGGGGCGATCCTCCTGCACGATCTTGGTCAGTCCGCCGATCTGGGTGCTGCCCTGGTCGCGGGCGGCGAGGACCGTGTCCCGGTTGCTCGGGCGGTACAGCACGTCGAGTCCGTACGCCTGCCGATTGCTGGCCTTCGGGTAGGCGTACAGGATCGGGAGGTACTCGGGGCGGTCGGGGGCGACCGTCAAGCCGTTCGGCGTCGGGTCACGGATCTCGGAGGGATGCCCCGCGGCGGCGAGGCGCTGCTCGATCTCGGCGCGCCGCGTCCAGTTGGATCAGCGGCGCGTACTCCATCGCCTGGATATCCGGGCGATCCGGAACGGTACGCCGCACGAAGACGCGGAACTCCTCCTCGCGAGATGTCCCGCTGGATGGCCAGCAGGCCGGTGATCGCGCCCAACGAGCCGTTCAGGTGTCCCAGTGACCTGGATGCCCGCTCCGCGGTGGTGGACACCGCTCTGCCGCATGACCACCCGGGCGTCTTCCTCGACATTGTGGCGCTGCAGCTGGACCATCCCTATCGTCAGCGCGAGGCCCAGCGCGGCGACGAGCGCGACTGGGAGGACAAGTTTCCATGCAGAGGGAGTCCCCCGGTGATCGGTATGATCGTCCGCCACGGTTCAACTATCCGTCCTTGACGTCTGCTGTGACCATTCGAAGTGGAGTCGGTTACATAGAGTAGTCGTCTTGGAGGGTGTGAGCGCCGCGCCATGAGCGACGAGGGAGGAACATTGCGACATCGCGAGATGGTCGTCGATCGCCCTCGTGCTCGGCGGGTGTGTTCTTCCTGCTGGGCAGCATCGCCGGGTTCCTCAACGCCAACATCGTCAACGCGGAGCGTTTCGCCGGCCATGTGAACCAGATGCGCCAGGATCCGCAGGTGGCAACTGCGATCGGCGCGCAGATGACCACGGTCGTGGTCGACGCGAAGCCGGATCTGGTGGCCATCGCCCCTGCACTGCAGTCGGCGACGGCGACCCTGGTCGCCAGCAGCGCTTTCGACGGCGTCTTCACCGCATGCGGTCATCTCGTTCCACAGTGCGCTGACCCAGAAGGGCTCGGATTCCGCCCTGCTCACCATCGCCGACATCGGGTCGTCGGTGATCTCGCTCGCGGAGGCGGTCTCGCCCGACCTGGCCGAGAACATCCCGGCCCAACTCGACGTCACCCTGGCCGAGGTGGGCGGCCAGGCAGGGAGTGGCGGCGCAGGATCATCCCGCTGTTCCAGACGATCACCGCGCTGGCGTGGGTGCTTCCGGTGCTGGCACTCGTGTGCTGGGCCGTGGCGGCGATGATCGCTCCGGACCGTCGGCTCGCGTTCCTGCGGATCGGATGGTCGCTCGTTGCGGTTGCGGCGGCCCTGGCAGTACTGGCCCTCGTCGGGTGGCTGGTCAGTCGTCTCGCCGATTCCGGCGGAGTCGCCGCAGCGCTGCAGGAAGCGGCCGCAGACGAGTTCGGCGCGGCACTGGCAGCGCGCGCGATGTGGACGGGGCTCGTCGGCGCACTCTTGGTCGTGGCGGCCAGCGCCGCCCTGCCGCAGGTCCAGGTCCATGCGCGCGTCGTCGCCGCCGTCCGGCAGATCGTCCGACGGCCGCGGTCACAGGGTTGGGCCCTGGTCCGGGCCCTGGTCTTCGTCGGCGTCGGAGTGGTGTTCGTGATCGCGCCGGACGTCGCGCTGGCGGTCGTGGCGGTCCTGGTCGGGGTTGCCGTGCTCCTCGTCGGGATCACGGAACTCGACCTCGTCGTCGAGCGTGCGCGCGAGCGGCAGACCGAGGCCGAGCAGACCGGCTGGTGGCGGCTCGCGTGGCTGCTGCCGGTGGGTGCCGGGGTGCTTGCGGTGGTCCTGCTGGCAGTTGTGCTGCTCCCGGCATCCCTCCCGCAAGCCACGCCGGTCTCGGCGTCGACCGCGGACCCGGACGCCTGCAACGGGCACGTGGAACTGTGCGACCGCCGCTTCGACGAGGTCGCATTCCCGGCCAGTCACAACTCGATGTCGGCGGCCGACCGACCCGGGTGGTTCCTCGCCGAACAACCCACCGGCATCGTCGAGTCGCTCGACGACGGCATCAGGGTGTTCCTCATCGACACGTGGTACGGACAGGCCACGGCATCCGGCGGGGTGGTCACCGCCGAGCGCTCCCTGGCCCGGGCACAGGCCGACTTCACCGACGGCCGTGCGACCGCGCTGACCCCTGCGATGCGTAGCGACGATCGACCGGCTGCGCGGTGAAGCAGACCCTCGGTCCCGAGCAGCCGTTCCTGTGCCACACGCTGTGTGAGCTCGGGGCCACGGAGATGCAGTCCGAGATGGCGGGTGTGAAGCAGTGGCTCGATGCCCACCCGCGGGAGGTCGTGACGATCTTCGTGCAGGACACCGTCACTCCGGCGGACACCGCGAAGGTGCTCGAACGCACAGGTCTGGCCGACATGGCGTACGTCCACCGGACGGGTGAGCCCTGGCCGACGCTGGGCCAGATGATCGATTCCGGCAAGCGGGTCCTGGTGCTGATGGAGAACGAAGGCGGGGGCGAGCCGTATCCGTACATCCACGCCGGCTTCGACCTCGTGGCCGACACCGGATTCACGTACGCGACCGTCGACGATTTCGACTGCGCACCGAACCGGGGTCCGACCGAGCCCGAACTCTTCATGGTCAACCACTGGTTGAGCGGCTTCACCACTCTGGTGTCGAGCGCCCAGAAGGCGAACACCGAGGACGTCCTCGCAGACAGGGTCCGCAATTGCCGGGACGAGCGTGAGCACATCCCCAACTTCGTCGCGGTCAACTGGTACGACCAAGGGGATCTGTTCGAGGTCGTGGATCAACTCAACGGGTTCTGACCACGCCGGCAGGGTGCGCGCCGGCATGCGCGGTGTGGCACCCCGACGATGTCGGCGCCGGTGTCGCGGCCTCGCGCCGGGTACGGGCCTCGCACTACCGTGGCGACCGTGGCTCAATGGTGGCAGAACGCCGTGGTGTATCAGATCTACCCGCGCTCGTTCGCCGATTCCAACGGTGACGGCATCGGTGACCTCCCGGGCATCGAGGCCAAGCTCGACTACCTCGGCCGGCCTCGGTGTCGATGTTCTGTGGCTGTCCCCGATCTACCGCTCCCCGCAGGACGACAACGGCTACGACATCAGCGACTACCGCGACATCGACCCGGTGTTCGGCACACTGGCCGACTTCGACCGGCTGCTCGCCGGGGTCCACGACCGCGGGCATGAAGCTGATCATGGACCTCGTCGTCAACCACACCTCCGACGAGCACCCGTGGTTCGTCGAGTCGCGGTCGAGCCCCGACAGCCCGAAGCGGGACTGGTACTGGTGGCGCAAGGGTGAGTGATCCGGCGCCGCCCAACAACTGGGGTTCGATCTTCTCCGGCAGTGCGTGGGAACGTGACGCCACGACCGGGGAGTACTACCTGCACCTGTTCACCAAGAAGCAGCCGGACCTGAACTGGGAGAACCCGCAGGTGCGACGGGCCGTCCATGACCTCATGAACTGGTGGCTGGACCGCGGTGTCGACGGGTTCCGGATGGACGTGATCAACCTGATCTCGAAGGACCCCGCAATTGCCTGACGGCACGGTGTATCCGGGGGACCCCTACGGCGACGGGAGCCCGTACTACGCCAACGGGCCAAGGCTGCACGAGTTCTTGCAGGAGATGGACGAGGCGGTGTTCGCCGGTCGTGAGGCCGAGTTGCTGACGGTCGGGGAGACTCCGGGTGTCAGCGTGGAGCAGGCCCGCCTGCTCACCGACGCGCGCCGCCGCGAACTCGACATGGTGTTCCAGTTCGAGCACGTCGAACTCGATCAGGGGCTCGGCAAGTGGGATGTGCGCCCGTTGGACCTCGTCGAGCTCAAGGGCAACCTCGCGAAATGGCAGTACGGACTCGCGGACGTCGGCTGGAACAGCCTCTACTGGAACAACCACGACCAACCGCGCATCGTCTCGCGCTACGGCGACGAGGATTTCTGGTACGAGAGCGCGACACTGCTGGCCACGGTGCTCCACCTGCACCGCGGCACGCCGTACATCTACCAGGGTGAAGAACTCGGGATGACCAACTTCCCGTTCACTGAAATCTCCCAGTTCCGCGACGTCGAATCTCTGAACCACTACCGGCAGGCCATCGCGGAGCAGGGCCTTGAGCCGCAATCAGTCTTGCGTGGTCTGCGCGCCAAGGGCCGTGACAACGCCCGCACGCCGATGCAGTGGGACGACTCCCGGCACGCCGGGTTCACCACCGGTACTCCCTGGCTGGCGGTGAACCCGAACCACACCCGGATCAACGCTGCGGCAGAGGTGGACGATCCGGAATCGGTGTTCGCCTACTATCGCCGTCTCATCGAATTCCGCCACGAACAACCGGCGGTGCGCGACGGGGTGTTCGAACTACTGCTTGCCGATCATCCGGCGATCTACGCGTTCACCCGCACCACGCCACGGACGCGTCTGCTGGTGGTGGCGAATGTGAATGCCGAACCATCCACCCTGCCGTTCGTGCCCGAAGCAGACGTGGTGATCGCCAACCACCGGGATCCGGAAGGTGCGGTGCTGCGTCCGTGGGAGGCGCGCGTGTACTGCCTGGAGACCGACCATGGCTGAGGAGCTCGACTACCGGTACTCGCTGGCCAACGAGCGCACGTACTTGGCGTGGGTGCGCACCGGGCTGGCCCTGATCGCCGGCGGCATCGCGATCCGGATCTTCATCTCGGACGCCGGCGGGTCGTGGTTGCTGAGCGTGGCGGCTGTCGGCTTCTCCGTGCTGGGTGGAGTTCTGACGGTCACCTCCTACCGCCACTGGTTGGACGTGCAGCAGGCCATGCAGTCCGGGGCTGCGCTGCCCACACAGCGAGGCCCGCTGATCCTGACGATCGGCATGGTGGCGCTGGCGGTCATCGTGATCGCCGGGACGGTCGTATGAACTCGCAGACCGAGCGAACACGGCTGGCATGGCGCAGAACGGTCTTGGCCGTGCTGGTGGTCGCGGGGGTCGGTTCCGTCCATCTCGCCCTTGCCGGGTTGCTGCACCTGGCTGTCCTGGTCGGCGTCGTCGGCCTGGTCGGCTGCATACCCGCGGCCCACCGGCTCAACACGTTGCGCCAGGTCCATCCGGCACCCACATGGGAGCCGGTGATGCTCACGGCGGTCGGGTGTCTGCTCGCGCTGAGCGTGCTGGTCAACCCGTAGGCCGGCCTGCGGCCGCGCGGGATCGGGCCGCCGTTTGGACCATCGCGTAGGCGAGTGCCACCAGCAGCAGATTCACCACCGATGACGACGGCAGCCCGACCGCGCCGGGGCCCCAAGCGGTGGCGAAGCCGGTCGCCGCCATGTTGAGCACCGCCGCCCCGCCGATGACGCAGCCCGCGGCCGGGGCCGCGATCCGCGGGTTCCATCTGGACAACCAGCGCTGCGGGGTCTCGGCGAGGCCGGCGATCAGCCACGCGCCCGGCACCACGAGGACCACGACCAGAAGGTGCACCGTCCACCAGGACGGACTCAGCGGCCACGCATCCCACCCAGTGACGATCGCCGCCCCTGCCGCCACCCCGACCAGTGGGATGTGCCACAGATACATCCCCATCCCGCGCGCCCCGACCAGCGCGACCACGGCCCACACCCGGTCGTTGCGCAGGGCTCGGCCCAGTAGGTCCCACAGCCCCGCGATGATCAGGATCTGGCCTGCCCCGTACAGGGCCAGCACGACACTCGGGGGTGCGAGATTCGACAGGCCCGGCACACCTGCCACCGAGATCAACGAGTGTGAATACGGGCCCGCGTGGGCCACCATCACCGCCAGCGCGATGAGGCCGAGCCCGACCGGGGCCAGCAGGCGGTGACCGCGCAGGCGCGGCAGGTAGTAGCCGCACTGGTGCAGCCATCCCCAGACGAGCAGCATGTTCAGCCATCCCCAGGCAGCCAGGTCCGTGGTCCGCAGTGCATCGACCGCGATGATCGCCGCCAGCCAGACGCCGAGGGTCAGCACCGGTCGTCCCACCCACCTGGTGGTGATGACCGCCGCTGCGGACACGAGCAGGTAGACCCCTGCGAACCAGAGCAACTGGGCCAGGAACCGTCCGGCGCCGCGCACCTGTTCCGACCCGCCGAAGGGCAGCAGAAGCACGGTCCACAACCCGGCGTAGACCACCACTGGGGCGAGCAACCGGTGGCCTCGGGCGCTCAGGTAGGCGCGAGAGGAATGGCGTGTCAACGACGATGCGTTCGACACGGCCCCCGCAGCGAAGAACAGGGGCAGTACCTGAAAGACCCAGGTCAGCGGGATCAACCCGGGGACATCCTCGAGCACGTTGACCGCAGTGCCGTCCGGGCGTACGTGCCAGGCCAGGCTGTGCCCCACGATCACCAGGAGCAGGGCCACCGCTTTCACCGCGTCGAGCACCCGATCCCGCCCGGAAGTCGCGGCAACGATCCGCTCGCGCAGGGCCATGCGTCCGACAGTAGGACGCATGCCCGCACACGTGCCCGGCGACGTGCCGTGGACCGCCCGCTGCGCCGCTTGCGCCGACCGCGTCCGCGATTCAATCCCGGGGCGCATCCCCGGCGGCCCCTACGGTTGGTCCAGATCCCCACGAGAGGCACACCCGATGAACAAGTCCACCGCCGTTGCCGTCACCGCCGCCCTCGTCGCCGGCGGCACCGTCGCTGCGACCGCGCCTGCCTCGGGAGCGAATCTGCCGCCGGGAACCCAGACCACGATCACCCTGCCCGGTACCCAGGTCGACGCCCTCGTCTCCGAGGGGCTCGGGCTCTTCGCCATCGCACCGGCCGTCACCTCGTCGGCAGCAGGCCAGGACTCCCAGACATGGGGCGTGTCCACCGGCTTCACGTTCCCGGTCACCAAGATCACGAAGAAGGGGGTCATCCGCCACGAGGGAGCGATGGTGTTCACCAACGGGCCCAAGGCCCGCACTGTGGTGGTCTCGTCCCCGCGCTTGGAGCAGAGCACCAAGACGATCACCGCTGTGGTCAGCGGAGTGGACCCCTCCCTGGACGGCAAACGCCTTCCGATCATGATCGTCAAGAAGTTGAAGTCACGGGCGACCAAGAAGTACCAGGCCAAGACCACCGGCAACGTGTTCCTCAACCCGGCGCTCGCAGTCGGGGACGTCCTGAACTCGGCTCTGGACACGAAGTTGTTCAGCAATGGCCAGCCGATCGGCAGGCTGGTGTCCGTACTGCCGTAGTCCGGTATCCACAGTTGCGATCAGGTCGGGTTGACGTCTGCTCCAGCGGTGACAGGCTTGGTCCATGACAGGAATCCCCGCGGAGGCATTCGACTTCTACGACCACCTTGCAGTCGACAACACCAAGCAGTTCTGGGCCGACCACAAGGCTGAGTACGAGCAGTTCGTGCGTGAACCGCTGGCCGAGCTCGCACTCGCGCTGGAACCAGAGTTCGGATCGGCCAAGTTGTACCGGCCGTATCGCGACATCCGCTTCAGCAAGGACAAGACGCCGTACAAGGATCATCAGGGTTGCCTGTTCGCCGCGGAGAACGGCCTCGGGTGGTACCTGCAGGTGTCCGCCGCGCGGTCTCATGGTCGCCGGTGGCTGGTACATGTCGACATCACCGCAGGTGAAGAGGTTCCGCGAGCATCTGCTCGAGTACGGTGCAGCCGACCTGCGCGCGGCGATCAAGGGACTGCCGAGAGCCGGGTTCGACCATGGGCGGCGATCAGTTGAAGACCCGGCCGCGGGGTGTGCCCGAGGACCACGCCGACATCGACCTGCTGCGCCATCGCACTCTGCACGCGTCGCGGACCTGGGAGCCACAGGCGTGGATGGAGACCCGCCGCCTGCGGACCAGCGTCGCCTCCTCGTTCGAGAAGTTGCGCCCGATGATCGTCACGCTGGCGGACATCGTCGGACCGCCGGAATAATGGGAAGGTGTCCCGCGCTGCAGAAGTCCCGCACCCGAGCAGGCTGCCGCTCGATCATCCACGGCGTGACGAGATCCTCGCCGCCCATCGGGCCGCCGTCGATGCCGGAAGGGCGGGGTACGTGGATCCGCAGACGGGGTTGTTCGTCCTGACCGCGGCTTTCCACCTCGACCGCGGCACGTGTTGTCACAACGGGTGCCGCCACTGCCCCTACGTGGGGCGGACGTCATGACTACGCACAAGCACCTGCTGGGCACGCTCGGGGTGTGGTCGGCGGTCTCCATACGTGGGCGGCGCCGCACTGATGGCCCGGGGACGTACCGGGTTCGCCCGCAACTTCGGGCGACAGACACTCGCCTGGGGTGTCGTGGACGCTGCGATCGCCGGTTTCGGGTTCACCCGCCCGGCACCCGAGCCCGCTCGTCTGCGCCGCGTGCTGCTGATCAACACCGTGGCCGATGTGGGCTACATCGCGCTCGGTGTCATGGCCGTGCGGCGCGGCCTTCGAGGCGACGGTGAGGCCGTCGTGGTGCAAGGCGCGTTCCTGCTGGCCCTCGACAGCCACTTCGCGTACCACTTGGAGTTGCCCGGGTGAGGCCGCGGGCGTCGGCGACGGGCGGGGCGCACTTCGCCCCTTGACAGCGGAGACCAATGGTGGTGCGCTCGTTGTATGGGGGCGAAGGTCCGCACCAGCGCGTCGTTCGGCGAGGTCGCCGAAACGAAGTACTGGCACCTGCTCGACGACGGCCGGGTCCAGTGCGACATCTGCCCGCGAGCGTGCCGGCTCCACGAGGGACAGCGCGGGCTCTGCTTCGTCCGGGCACGTGAGAACGACGCGATCGTCTCCACGACCTACGGCCGGTCCAGTGGGTACTGCATCGATCCGATCGAGAAGAAGCCTCTCAACCACTTCTTGCCGGGGACGCCGGTGCTGTCGTTCGGTACCGCGGGCTGCAACCTGACGTGCAAGTTCTGTCAGAACTGGGACATCTCGAAATCCCGGGACATCGACACGCTTGCCGACTCCGCGTCGCCGGAGGCGATCGCCGACGCGGCGGTGCGGCTGGGATGCACCAGTGTCGCATTCACCTACAACGACCCGGTCGTGTTCCTCGAGTACGCGGTGGACACCGCACTGGCCTGCCGGGAGGCGGGGATCCGCACGGTCGGGGTGACAGCCGGATACATCGAGCCGGGTCCGCGCGCCGAACTGTTCGGCGCGATGGATGCCGTCAACATCGATCTGAAGGGTTTCACTCAGGACTACTACCGCAAGGTGTGCGGGGGTGATCTCGACAAGGTGCTGGAGACCATCGAGTGGGCGGTCACCGAGTGCCCCGTGTGGGTCGAGCTGACGACGTTGGTGGTACCCGATCACAACGACTCCGATGCCGAACTCTCCCAGATGGTGACCTGGGTGGTGGATCACCTCGGCCAGGACGTCCCGATGCACTTCAGCGCGTTCCATCCGGACTGGAAGATGCTGGACGTCCCGGCCACACCGCCGGCATCGCTGACCCGCGCGCGCCGGATCGCCCTGGACCACGGCGTGCGTTTCGCCTACACGGGCAACGTGCACGATCCCGACGGCGACACCACCTTCTGCCCGGGCTGCCGGCGCCCGGTGATCGGACGGGACTGGTACGAGTTGCTGACCTACGACCTCGACGAGCGTGGTGCCTGCGCACACTGCGGCACGGTCCTGCCCGGCGTCTTCGCACAGAGCCCCGGCACTTGGGGCCGACGCAGGATGCCGGTCACTCTTCACGGCTAGCCTGGGGTCATGTTCGTACTCGGCCCCGACGAGTACCAGCGGATGACCGCAGCCGCTGCCGGGGGCCTGCGTGCGCGGGGACTGTCCCCGGGTGATCGGGTCGCGATCATCACGCCCGAGCACCGTTTCCCGGCGGATCAGGCCGCCACGCTGCAGGCCAGCGTGATCGCCATCGTCGCGGCCGCACTGCGCACGGGGCTGGTCCCGGTCCCCATCAACCCGATGTTGACCGCTGCGGAGAGTGCCCACATCGTCAACGACAGCGGTGCGACCACGGTGGTCTCGGAGGCGGGCGACCTGGTGGCCCTCACCGAACACACCGGCAGCGACCCCGGAGCTGTCCGAGTGGCCGGTCGGCAGGCCGATGCACTACACATCCGGGACCACCGGTCAGCCCAAGGGCGTCTACACCCAAGGCATCGGCGAGCGTCTGGCGCAGGCCCTCTGGCTCGATGAGCTCGACCAGTGGGACTTCACACGCGCAGACAGGACGCTGGTGCACGGGCCCCTGTGCCACGCGGCGCCGCTGCGGTACGCGATGCTCGTGCTGCAGGTCGGCGGCAGCGCGATACTTCCGGGCGAGTTCGACGCGGCCAGGATCGCCGCAGGCGCTCGTGGAGCATCGGCCCACACACGCCTTCATGGTGCCCAGTCATCTGCAGCGACTGTTCGAACTGGATCTGCCGCCGAGTCCGTACCGGCTGATCACCCACGCGGGTGCCGCCTGCCCACCGCCGCTCAAGCGACGGCTGCACGAGTGGGCCGGCACCGACGCCGTATGGGAGTTCTACGGATCGACCGAGGGCCAGTTCACCGTCTGTCCCGGCCGCGAGTGGGAGGAACACCCGGGCACGATCGGCCGCGCCCGCGCGGGCCGCACCCTGGAGATCCGCGACGGGGTGATCTGGTGCCACACCCCGGAGTTCGCGCGCTTCACGTACTGGCAGGATCCGGCCAAGACCGCTGCCGCCTGGGACGACGATGCGTTCACGGTGGGCGACCTCGGCCGGCTCGACGGCGGTCTGCTGTACCTGGAGGGCCGGCGCGAGGACCTGATCATCACCGGCGGCGTGAACGTGTATCCCGCCGAGGTGGAGGCCGTTCTCGGGGAGTGCCCGGGTGTGCGCGAGGTGGCGGTCTTCGGACGTGACGACGAGGTGTGGGGGCAGCGGGTGTGCGCGGCGTACAGCGGTTCCGCAGACGCTGCGACGCTGCGGGATTGGGCCAGCGAACATCTTGCCGCCTACAAACGGCCCAAGGAGATCGAGCACCACGACTGCCTGCCCCACAACGCGTCCGGCAAGGTCGAACGATTGCTCCTCACGATGGGAGTCCAGAGATGACAGTGCGTGAACCGGCGGTGGCCGGGCAGTTCTACACCGCGGATCCGGTGGAACTGGCACGGGAGGTGAACCAGTACCTGGCATCGGGCCGCCGCCAGGTGGGAGTGCAGCCGGCCGGGGTCATCGTCCCGCACGCCGGTCACATGTACTCCGGCCCGGTGGCGGCCACGCCTACCGCACGCTGCGCCAGACGGACCGGGTTGTGCTGGCAGGTCCCGCGCACTTCGTCCCGGTGGCTGGGATCGCGGCTCCGGCCAGCGCGACGTGGCGCACTCCGCTCGGTGATGTGGAGATCGACCGGGAAGTGATCGCGGACCTCGGTGTCACGGTGGACGACTACCCGCACGCTCCCGAGCACAGCCTGGAGGTCCAGTTGCCCTTCCTGCAGGAACAACTGCGACCTGGATGGAGGCTCGTGCCGCTGCTGGTCGGGCGGGCCGACCCGTTCGACGTCGCGGATGTTCTCGAACCGTTCCTGCGCGACCCGTCGTCGGTGGTGGTGCTCTCGACGGATCTGTCCCACTACCTGCCCTACCCGCAGGCGCAGCGGCGCGATGGACTGACGGCGGAGCGGATCGTCGCCGGCGACTGGCAGGACATCAGCGACGACGATGCGTGCGGTGCCTACCCTCTGCGAGGATTGCTCGTCGCGGCGCAGCGTGTGGGCCTACCTGTCCGCCTGCTGGATCTGCGCAACTCCGGTGACACGGCCGGCCCGCACAGCCGAGTCGTCGGGTACGGCGCCTTCACGGTGGGGCCCTGATGTTCAGCCGGCACCAGCACGAGCAGATGCTGGACCTCGCAGTCGGGGCGCATCTCACAGGCGCTGACAACCGGGCGTGCCGATGTGCCCGAAGACCTGCCCGAGTACCTGCGCGAGGACGGGTGTGTCTTCGTGACGCTACGCCGCGATGGTCAACTCCTGGGATGTATCGGCGCGCTTGAGCCGTATCAGGGCCTCGGCCGCGACATCGTGGAGCACGCCGTCGCCGCGGCGTTCGACGATCCCCGGTTCGAGCCGCTGCAGGACGTGCGGGGGGTCCACCTCGAGATCTCCGTGCTCGGGCCGCTGTCTGCCTTCCCGGCCACGTCGTACGAGGACGTCGTGACCCGACTGCCGAGGGCGGGTGCGGTGGTGGCGGCGCAGGGTCGCCGGGGGACCTTCCTGCCCGCGGTCTGGGAACAACTGCCCACCAGCGAGTCCTTCGTCGCCGGGCTATGGCGCAAAGCGGGGCTGCGTCCCGGGACCTGGCCCGCGCAGGTGTGGACCTACGAGGTCGACGAGTTCGGTCGGGACATCGAGGCTCAGTGAGATCCTCGCCGTCCGCCCATGATCGCCGGTGTCTCCTCGGCGGCTGTGAGACAGGGAGTCAGTCGCGCAGCGCCCGCATCCGCACGGTCACCTCGTAGCGCCGGCCCGCGGGCATCCGGTACGCCGGCAGCAGCGCGGCCACCCCCGGGATGTCCCCACCCACACCACGCTGTTGCCGGTCGATGTTGAGCGTCACCTGTTGTGTGTGCGCGAGTTCATGGATGTGCTCCGCGGCGTCAAGTGCCTCCTGCGTGTAGGGCCACGCCGTGAAATTGAGCAGCCCGCCGTTCACGTCGTCGGCCCGCAGAGTGCCCGAACCACCGATCGCCTCGAGCCACCGCACGCGGGTCCGGTTCCCATTCTCCTGCGGGCGCATGTAGTCGTGCGTCATGCCGGACAGCGGAAGTTCGTGGATGGCTGTCCACGCGCCGTGGTTGCGGTCGATGTAGTTCTCGTGCGGTCCCTTGCCGAACCAGCGGACCCGTTGCACCTCCGGCAGCAGCATGGTGAATCCGAGGCGCAGCATCGCCTTGTGCGGCACCAACTCGTGATGTGCGATGAAGGAGCCGTCCGGCAACACCTCGTACACCAGCAGGGCGCGCGAGAAGAGCCTGCCCCGCAGGCCGAAGATCACCCGCACGGTGTCGCCGGCCCGCCCGACCCGCCGCTGGCGCACGGACAAGCGGGCATCGCGCCAGGACGTGTCCACCAGCAATCGCTGCAGCCGTCGGTCGAAGTTGCCGAAACCACGGTCGTTGTCGGTGAGGGCGCGCCAGTAGTTGATGTGCAGTGGTCCAGCGAGGACCTCCTCGCCGTCACGCTGCCAGGAGCGCAGCGACCCGTCCTGCGGGTCGAACTCCAAGCGTGACGGGCCCGCGGTCACCACGTCCCCCGACACGACCGGAACCGTCCCGTGCACGACCGGTCGCGGAGACGGTGCGCCGACCTCGAACTCGTCGAACGCCACCACCGTCCCGGCCGGGACGCCCGGTCGGTCGGCGCGCGTGGTGAACGTGAACCTGACCACCACGTCGCCCCGATCGGGTGCTGCGGCCACCGGTACGTGCCACGGCATGCTCTCCCACGGACCGAGCCGGACCGGTTCCAGATCCGTGCGCCCGACGACCTCGCCGTCCACGAGGACCTCGACGTGCGGGCAGAACTGCTCGGCGTCGGTGAAACTGTGCCGGTTCGTCAGGCGGTACCTACCCGAGTGGGGGTCGACCGCCTCGACCACGAGGTTCCGGTAGCCCCAGAACACCTCGCGGGCGCTCGGGTGCTCGCGACGGTCCGCGGTCAGGATGCCGTTCGCGCAGAAGTAGCGGTGGCTCGGCGAATCGTCGAAGTCACCGCCGTAGAGCCATTGGTCGCCGGTGGCCGTGTGGCGTCGGATGCTCTGATCCACGTAGTCCCAGATGAACCCACCGGCCATGTTCGGATACCGGTAGAAGACGTCGATGTACTCCGCGAAGTTGCCCAGGCTGTTCTCCATCGCGTGTGCGTATTCGCACAGGAGCACGGGCCGGCCGGCCAACAGCTCCGGGGTCAGGAGTTTGTCGTCGGTGAACAGGAGGTTGGTCACCTTCGTGGTCGCGGCGGGCCGCAGCGTCTCGTGCCGGCCCAAGGTGGCCATCTGCTCGGCGGTGGCGTACATCCTGGAGACCACGTCGCTGATGGCCGGGTTGTGGTCGCCCTCGTAGTGGAACGGGCGGCTGTCGTCTATCGCGAGGGCCGCCCGCTTCATCGTGACGAAGTTCCCTCCATCGGGCCCGCCCTCGCCGGCCTCGTTGCCCAGCGACCACATGATGATGCTCGGGTGGTTGCGGTCGGCCAGCACCATACGCTGCATCCGGTCCACGACAGCGGTGGTCCACATCGGGTTGTCGCCCGGGACGTTCTTGCGTCGAACGCCGTGGGTCTCGAGGTCGCACTCGTCCATCACGTAGAGACCGAGTTCGTCACACAGGTCGTACAGGATCTGCGGATTCGGGTAGTGGGAGGTCCGGATGGCGTTGATGTTCAGCTGCTTGGCCTTCAGCAGGTCCTCGCGGTAGCGGTGTCGGGGGACCGCCCAGCCGTGGTCGGGATCGAAGTCGTGCCGGTTGACCCCCTTGAGCATGATGCGCACGCCGTTGACCCGCAGCTGTTCATCCACGATCTCGACACTGCGGATCCCGGTGCGCGTGCTCTTCACGTGAACGACCTCGCCCGCCACGCTCAACCGGGCGGCGACCTCGTACAGGTGCGGTGTCTCCGCACTCCAGGTCATCGCGGCGGGTACCGTGATGTGCTCCACGACCGGGCCGCTCGCGGCCACGGTGGCCACCGGTCGCCACTGACTCGTGCCGGGGGATCTGAGAAGGAGCTCCAGCATCGCGCCCGGATCCCCGGTGACGTCGACCTGGACCTCCAGCTCGCCATCGACGTAGGGCGGTTCCAGTACGGGCGTCACGGCGAGATCCCGGATGGCCGTGAGTGGTTCGCTGTGCAGCCACACCGGTCGGAAGATCCCGCTGAAGACCCACATGTCCTGGTTCTCCAGGTAGCTGCCGTCGGTGAAGCGGTAGACGACGCAGGTCAGGGTGTTCACCCCCGGCTGGACGAGGTCGCTGAGGTCGAACTCGGCGGGCAGGAACGATCCCTGCGTGTAGCCCGCGAAGACGCCGTTCACGAACAGCGCCATGCCCGCCTTGACGCCCTCGAACATGATCAGCGTGCGTCGACCCTCCCACTCGGCGGGAAGCGTGAAGTCGCGGGTGAGTACGCCGATCTCGTTGAGGTCCGGGTCGATCTCGGGGATGCGGGAGGCTACCTTGCCGATCCCGGGCGGGTAGGTGTTCGCCAGGTAGTAGGGCATGCCGTACCCCTGCAACTGCCAGACACCGGGAACCTCGAGTCGACCCGTGCCGGCACCGCGTCGTCCCAACGCGATCGGGTCGACGTCGCGGATCCCCGTGTAGTGCTCGAAGGCCCATGTCCCGCCGAGGTCGAGGACAGCGTCTTCGCCGTCCAGCGTGGTCCGCCCCCGCACGACCGAACGGCCGGGCAGCCGCTTGACGCCGACGATGGCGGGATCGTGCCAGGTCTCGGCCGTGAATCCCATGTCCTGCATCATCGCAGCGATTCGGTGGCCCGCGCCCGGTGCGAAGGCCGCGGCCACGGCTACTCGCGGGAGGAATGCGCCCTGGTCGTCAGATCGAAGGTGACGCCGGTCAACTCCTCGGACAGGTCCCAGAGTCCGGCAGCCACGTCGGCGTCCTTTGCCGCATCGGTGCGGCCCACCTTCTTGGGGGCTCCGCGGGTCTCGAAGAGGTTCTTCGGGCCGTAGTAGTCACCTCCGCGCACGCCAGGCATGGTCGCGGCGAACAGCTGCGGGCGCGCACCCGACTCGGCGGACTGGCTCATCACGGCGTTCATCAGCCGGGTCATCTGCTTGCCCACCGGATTGTGCGCGATCGACGGGCCGGCGAACTGCAGGTTGGTGGAGGAGAAGCCGGGGTGTGCGCCAACGCTCTTCAGCGACCATCCCGCCGCACGCACGCGCCGGTCCAACTCGGCCATGAACAGCAGATTGGCCAGTTTGCTCTGCCCGTAGGCTGGCCAACTCGAGTACTTCCGGTGTTCGTAGTTGAGGTCCGTGAGGTCGATCTCGCCCATCCGGTGCGCGGTGCTCGAGACGGTGACGACGCGGCCGCCCTCGTCGGGCAGCTTCGGCAGGAGTAAGACCCGTGAGCGCGAAATGTCCCAGGTGGTTGGTACCGATCTGCGTCTCGAAGCCGTCGACAGTGCGACCTAGCGGCGGCGCCATGATGCCCGCGTTGTTCATGAGCACGTCGAGGGAGTCGACGGGCAGATTGTCAGCAGCTTTGTGGACACTGTCCAGGTCCGCCAGGTCGAGCAGCAGGGACTGGGTCTCCTGCGGTATCTGGCGTTGGGCGTCGGCGAGGCGCTGGGGCGAACGTCCCGCGAGGATCACCTGGCCACCTGATCCTGCCAGCGCTTTCGCGCTTTCGAATCCGAGCCCCGAGGTGGCGCCGGTCACGAGGAAGGTCCGTCCGGCGAGGTCGGGCATGTCGGCGATTCTCCAGTCCATCACTCCACCGTACGTGTCTGGGACGAATCCGCATGCCGGGCGAAGTGCGGGCTCCTGGCCCCGGCCGTCGCGGACCGTGGTTGGCTAGGACAGTGCGTTCTCCCATCCTCGTCGGCGCCGCGGTGGCCCTGGTTCGTCCCGCTGACGGGCAACCCTGCGGCGGCCCAGGACCTGGACGGTGCGGCCCTGGTCGACCTACCTGCCTGTGGCCAATCCACCCCCATCGGCACCGACGCCGTACCCAACTGCTCCTACATCGCGCTTCCGTCGGCGTCCGGGGGCGTGTATTACGCCCACGTCACCGCGCAGGGGCCGATCTCGTGGAGTGGCACCTCCCGGCAGGGCTCGCTGACCTTCCCGGTGGCGGGGCAGGCGTGGCCGGCACTCAGTCTGCTGGACAGCGCCGTCACGGCGACCGCCAGACCCTCCGACATCACCGGCACTGTCGCTGCGGACGGCACTGTGACCATGACCCTGCGCTACGACACCACGATCAGTGCTCTGGGTCTGTCCTGCACGGCGAAGGGCCAGGTCCTGCTGTCCTCGGCCGCGACGGATCCGGTCGGCGGCGGCCAGGGCCTCGGGTGGGATCCGGCGACCGGGCGTTTCGCCGTGGCAGCAACCTCGGCCAGCGTGCCGACGCTCACCGGTGCCGCCTGCCTGCGGGCTGGGGACTTCCTGGACCTCTCCAAAGGCCTGGGTTGGTACATCTCCGGCACGCTCACGGTGGACCCCGGACCTGTGGGCCCGCCGGCCAAGCAGAAGGCCCGCGTGAAGCTGCCCAAGCGGGTCGCCGCGAAGGGCAGGACCGTGATCGTTGGCAAAGCAGTGGTCACCAACGCGAAGCAACGAGCGGACGTCGATCTGACCTGGGGGACCAAGCGCAGCGCCAGGGGCGAGAAGAAGCGGTACGCGAAGGTCCTCGTCACCAAATCCGGCAAGGTCACCCTCCGGACCAGAGGCAAGGCGAAACGCCTCTACGTGAGGTTGCGCCTGTCCGCTCCGGCGACCCCGGGATACGGCGCGTACTCCCGGACCAAAGTCTGGCGGGCACGGTAGGGCACCGGGACTTTCCCTCCAACTCCCCGCGCCACCTCCGCGGTTGTGCGGGGACTTGGAGGCAGTAGATCACCCATAGTCGGGCAATTCGGGCGCAGACACCTCCAAGTTCCCGCAGATTCGGCCCCCGGGCGCACGCCGGCGCGGGAACTTGGAGGCAGAGCGGTCGACCGACCGGCTACTTCAGACGCCGGTGCACCGTGGCGGCTGCCCGCCTGCCGCTGACCAGCGCACCCTGGATGGAGGGAGTGTCACGGTGGTCGCCGGCGACCAGGACCCCGTCGAAGTCCTGTGGGCTGCGGACCTCGAAGGGTGGCACGGCTGCCGGCAGCGCCTGCGCGATCGGGTAGTGCCCGACCAGTTCCCAGTGCCCGGTGGGAACGCCGTACAGATCGGCGAGGTGGCGGCGTACCTCCTCGACGCCCGCGTCGAGGAGGCCGACCGCGGTGGCCTGGACGAGGTGTCTGCCCTCGGGGGCGTAGTCGCGGGCGGCGTAGCTCATCACGACCGTGTTGGTGACCGGGCTGTTGTGCTCGGCATCGAGGATGAGTACAGGTTTCCCACCGTAGAGGTCGTCCTCCTCGATGCTGAAATACCACGTCGTGAGCGCACGCATCCTCGGCGTGGGTAGACCCGGGACCAGCGAAGCCGCCGTCGTGGGGTCGGTCGCCACGATGACCGCCTCGCACGAGATCGTGCCGCCCTGTGTCTGCACCGAATCCTTGGTCACCGATGTCACGCTCACCTCGCGGAAGATCCTGCGCCGCAGAGGTTGTGCCAGTTGTTCCGGGATGGCCCGCATCCCACGTGCGGGGACCGCCGGCGTGCCGCGAGCCAGAGACCGAAGCACCAGGTCGGTGAAACGTCGGCTGGTCTGCAGCTCGGTGTCAGCCAGGACCCCGGAGAGGAAGGGTTGCAGCAGCATTCGTCCCGCACGGCCGTCCAGGTGCGCCTTCTCGAAGGCCTCCTTGGTCGACATGTCGGGGCGTTGTTGCAGTTCGCCGGGATCGGTGACGGCGCATCCGGTCATGTACCGCATCGTCTGAACCGTCCCGAGAACGCCGAGGGGAGCGCGCAGGTTGCGTAATGCCGAGCGCGCGGCGCGCCGGGGGTCGACGAGCCAGCGGGGACCGCCGTCCGTGCTCAGGACGGCCCCGGCGAAGAAGGACTGGAGTTCCAGGGCCTCGTGATCGAGAACGCGGGCGCCGTCGGGATAGCTGGGGTTGTACAACTGGAACCCTCGGTCGAGCAGGAAGCCGTCCACCTCGTCGGTCTGCATCCGACCACCGACCCGGTCCCCGGATTCCAGCACCATCACGTCGTGCCCGGCCTCCGCGAGATGGTGGGCGGCGTTCAGTCCCGCGATGCCCGCTCCCACCACGACGATCTCCGCGCTTTCGTGCGGGGATGTCTGCGGCCAGGAACCCATGCACCCATCCTGCCTTGCCGATCGGGACAATGCGGATGTGACCACCCGCAACTGGCTGCCTTTCGGCGCGCTCGAGGCGGCCACGGTCTTCAGTGGCACCGCCAACGGCATCTCCATGATCGCCTTCCCCTGGCTGGTCCTGGAGGCGACCGGTTCCGCGAGCGCGGCGGGGGCACTGGGCGCCATCACGGCGGCGCCGCTGCTGGTGTCCTTCCTCTTCTCCGGGGTGTTCGTCGACATCGTGGGCAGGCGGCGGGTCGCGGTCGTCTCCGACCTGCTTTCCATGACGTCGGTGGCCCTGGTTCCGATCCTCGGCGGCCTGACCACGCTGACGTTCTGGCCGCTGGCCGGGCTGGCAGTTCTGGGTGCCACCTTCGATCCGGCCGGGATCAGCGCCCGGGAGGCCATGCTGCCGGAGGCCGCCGCCGCCGCTCGGCTGCGACTGGAGCGGGCCAACGGCATTCACGAGGCCGTCTGGGGCGGTGCGTATCTCATCGGTCCGGGTATCGGAGGCCTTGCGATCGGATTCCTCGGCGCCGCGGCGACGTTCTGGATCTCCGCCGGGTTGTTCGCGGTGGGTGCCGCCATCATGTTCGTCGTCCGGGTTCCCGGCGCGGGTCGCCCCGAGCGGGCGGAGAGCGCCGCGGGGGTGTGGGCCTCGACCACGGAGGGGATCCGCTTCGTGTGGAACGACCGCGTGCTGAGGGCCGTGGCGCTGGTCAGCATGGTCATCGTCGGATTCTGGCTGCCGGTCGAGGGCGTCGTGCTGCCGGTCTACTTCCAGGAGGCCGCCCAGCCGCAACGGTTGGGGATCACGGTCATGGCCCTGTCCCTCGGCGGGATCGTGGGCGCCCTGCTCTACGGGGCGGTCGGCCACAGTCTCGGCCGGCGGATCGCCTTCGTGGTGGCCATGACCGGAGCGGGGTTGTCGGTCCTGGGTATGGCCGTTCTCCCGCCGTTCGCGATCCTGGTCCTCTTCGCGGTGCTTGCCGGACTCTTCTACGGCCCGGTCGGTCCGTTGGTGAACCTGATGATCCAGCACCGTGCTCCCTCGCCCCTGCGCGGCAGGGTCGTGGGGCTGTTGACGTCGGCCGCCTACGTGGCAGGACCGATCGGATACCTGATCAGCGGTCCCATGGTCGAGTACCTCGGTCTGCAGAGGGCATTCCTGATCCTGGCGGCCGGAGTCACGGCCGTGGCGATCTGGTCCTGGTTCCTGCCGTCATTGCGGCACATGGACGACACCACGGGGCTGCCGGGCGAATAGGAAGGCGGCGAGCACTCCCGCGGCGGCGCCGGTCAGGTGCGCCAGCCACGAGACCCCGTCCGCAACGCCGAACGGCAGTGCCCCCGCCAGGATGCCCCCGTACAGCAGGAGCACTCCCAACGCGATGACCACGTCGAGCCAGTGCCGGGTGAGGATGCCGGCTGTGATCAGGTAGGTCAGGAATCCGAACACGACCCCGCTGGCGCCGATCGTGATCGCGTTCGACGGCCCGAGCAGCCAGACCCCGAGACCACCCACGACCGTGATCGTGATCGCGATCGGCCAGAACCTCTTGGGGTTTCGCAGGGCCACGATGGAACCGAGGATCAGGAATGGCACGGTGTTGGCCATCAGGTGCGCGAAGTCGGCATGCAGGAAGGGGGACGCTGCCACTCCGGTCAGGCCATCGACGTCACGGCTCTCGATCCCGAACTGGTCCAGGTCCGCGGGCAGGGCCGTGTCCACGATCTCGAGCACCCACATGATGCCCAGCAGGACGACGACCGGAACCAGGGGTCGCAGGCCCTGCGACTGCTCCGGGATCGCACTCATAGGACGAGTATCGCCCGAGACTGCGATCCGGACCATTCGCCCGATCGGTCACTGCTCACGTCGGACCCACCCTGGCCAGGAAGCCTGACCAGCCGCGTGGGAACGGCAGCTCGGGGGTGTAGCCGTCCAGCGCGGTGCCGCGGAATCCCGCTACCCGCAGTGCAGCCATCACCTCCACCGGTTCGATCAGGTGCAACTCGTGGACCTCCGTGGTACGGCCCGCTGCATCGTCGACGGTGATCTCGCGGCGCAGCACCTGGCGCGAGGCATCCGTGCTGACCGTCACCTCGAGCCGGTAGTCGTCCCCCGCCCAGACCCGCGTCCTGGGCTCCGGTTCGGCGCGCAGCGGCCCGGCGACGTCCAGCAGGAGCAGCCCGCCGGGCTCCAGCAGGTCCCGGCACCTGCGTAACCACGGCGTGAGCCCGGCCGCACCCGCCCTGGCGTCGGTGGCGTAGTTGATGACTTCACCAACGGCTGCGATGGCCGTGACGCCGCGGACATCGGGCAGGTCGAACGCGGACCCCTGGTCGAACCGGACGTCCGGGTGCCTGTTGCGGGCCAGTGCGATCATGTCCGGGCTCACGTCGATCCCGAGGTAGTCGAAACCGGCGTCGCGCACCGGCCCGGCCAGGTCGCCGGCGCCGCAGCCGAGGTCGATCACCAGCCCCTCGCCGTCGAGTTGCTCGACCAGCAGGCGGGCGGCCGCCAGTGCGAACTGTGTGTGGTCCTGTGCGTGGATCCGGGCCAGGGAGTGGCGGTAGTAGGTCATGGGCGCCGGTCGATCACGAGTGTGCCGCTGCCATCACCAGGCCGCCGCCTGCGACCAGCACACCTCCGGACCCGCGCGCCACCCGTCGTCTGACGACCGGATCGGCAATCGACTCGCGGGCCCGGCCGGCGAGCCAGGAGTAGCCGGCCGCGTTGAGGCCGCCGAGCGTGACGAAGACCCCGATCATGGCGGCGATCTGCGGGAACCACGGCCGGGCAGGGTCGATGAACTGCGGCACGAAGGCCACGAAGAAGGCGATGCTCTTCGGATTGGTGGCGGTGACGGCGAAGGACTCCGAGAAGACCCGATGCGGTGAGTGCGCCCCAGGCTGTTGGAGGTGCCACTGGGCCCCGCCGGATCGCCAGGTGCGGATGCCCAGCCATATCAGGTAGGCCCCGCCCGCGAGGCGTAGCGCGAGGAAGAGTTCGGACGAGGCCAGTAGCAGCGCCCCGGCGCCGAGCATGGCTGCGGACATGGCGACCAGGTCCCCGAGAACGACGCCGGCGACCGTGGCCCGCCGGACCCTGTGCCCGAAGTTCAGCGATCGGGTGACCACCAGCATGACGGTCGGCCCCGGGATCGCCAGCACCACCGCGGACGCCAGTACGAAAGCCATGAAACGGTCCAAGCTCACGCCTAGAGCCTACGACGCGCCGGGCGGGTCGGGTTCGCTGTCGGCTGCACCTCCACGCACGGCCGGCCGTGCATCCGCGGGTTACTGTCGAGACATGCCCGACGCCGTCGACTGGAACCTTGCCGCCACTCTGGGATCGCGAGTGGTCGGCGGCGGCCCTCGGATGTCCCCCGAGGAGGCCAACTCCGTCGTCGCCGAGTTGTACTACCTCGCCGGCGAGGCGACCCCCTTGGTCCAGGAGACCACCGGTCTGTTCGCGCACCTGCCCAGCGAGGTGAGAGTCGTGGACCGCTCCGAATGGATCAGGTCCAACCTGGACAGTTTCCAGCGCATCAGCGCCCCTTTGACCGAACGCCTGGAGAACGCGTCGGCGTTCACCCGGGAGGTCGGCTCGCGTGCGACCGGGGCGCAACTCGGTCTGGTCCTCGGATTCGTGGGCTCACGTGTGCTCGGTCAGTTCGAGATCTTCACCGAGGAGCACCCGCGATTGCTGCTGGTCGCGCCCAACATCGTGGAGATCGAGCGGCAGTTACAGGTCGACCCGCGAGACTTCCGGCTGTGGGTGTGCGTTCACGAGCAAACCCATCGCATCCAGTTCGCGGCGGCGCCCTGGCTCAGCGGATACCTGCTGGAGAACATCCACGAGTACATGGGGCTCGCCGACATGTCGGCCGGGGAACTCTTCGGCCGGC
This sequence comes from uncultured Actinomycetota bacterium, assembly GCA_963769435.1. Classification (GTDB taxonomy): domain Bacteria; phylum Actinomycetota; class Actinomycetes; order S36-B12; family UBA10799; genus JADKAV01. The sequence continues at coordinate 1,164,908 of CAVYLN010000002.1, read as the reverse complement.
TCTCCGCGGCTGTCAAGACGATCCGCTCTGGGGATGACCCGGACGGGTTCGTCGGCGCGCTGCAGACACCCGAGCAGAAGGTCGTCTTCGACAGGCTGACCGCGGTCATGAGCCTGCTCGAGGGCCACGCGGATGTGGTGATGGATGAGGTCGGGCCGCAGGCGATCCCGAGCGTCAAGGTCATCCGTGCCGCGTTCCAGTACCGGCGCGCGGCCGGCACGAGTGGTTGGGAGGGGCTGCTGCGACGCCTGCTGGGCATGGATCTGAAGGCCCGCCAGTACGCACAGGGCGCCGCGTTCGTCCGGGCGGTGATGGCAGACGGTGGGATGCCCCGACTCAACGCCGTCTGGGAATCCCCGGATCACCTGCCCACACGCGCCGAGATCGAGGACCCCGGTCTGTGGCTGCGCCGGGCGTGACACAGCAGTGAGGCCAGGTCCTGCGCTGCTCGCGGTCCGCCGTGCGGTCGTTCGCAGCCTCGCGGACATCGACGCCGGGGAACTCGTGCTCGTGGCCTGCTCCGGCGGTGCGGATTCCCTGGGTCTGGCCGCCGGAGCGGCGATCAGCGGTCACCGCGTCGGGGCGGTGGTGATCGACCACGGCCTCCAGGAGGGTTCCGGACCGACTGCCGCCACGGCTGCCGAACAATGCCGGGCGCTTGGACTTGAACCGGTGGTGCTGCGCAGGGTCGACGTGGGTGACCGGGGCGGTCCGGAGGCGGCCGCGCGGACCGCTCGCTACGCCATGATGCGGTCGGTGGCACTGGACCTCGGGGCGCACACGCTGCTGCTGGGACACACTCTCGACGACCAGGCCGAGACGGTCCTGCTGCGCCTGGCCCGGGGTTCGGGGGCGCGCAGTCTGTCCGCCATGGCCCCGGTCGACGGGGATCTGCGCCGGCCTCTGCTGGAACTGCGCCGGGAGACAGTGCGGGCGGCGTGTTCCGAGGCCGGACTCGTCGCCCACGAGGATCCCCACAACGCCGACGATCGCTTCGCACGTGCACGCCTGCGTCATCACGGACTTCCGGCACTTGTGACGGATCTGGGAGACCGGGTGGTTTTCGGACTCGCGAGGTCGGCCGCTTCGTTGCGCGACGACAATCAGGCGCTCGACCAGTGGGCCGATGGTGTGGACGTGGAACTGTCCGCGGGCGCCGCGTGCGCGGAGGTCGAAATCCTGGCGCCCCTTCCGCAGGCCGTTCGGCGACGGGTGATCAGGCGGATGGCGCTGGCCGCCGGGTGCCCGGGCGCGGCCCTGACCCGAGAACATGTGGTGGCGGTGGACACGCTCGTGACCCGGTGGCGTGGACAAGGTCCCACGGATTTGCCGGGCGGGGTCCGCGCGGCGCGCGAGTCTGGCAGTCTTGTCCTGCGCGACACGTCCGGGAGGCACGATGCACGTTGAGGATGTCAATGGGGATCTCGAGGGCGTTCTCATCTCCGCGGAGGAACTGCAGAGCCGTCTAGCGCAGTTGGCTTCCCAGGTCGACGCGGACTACGCCGGCAAGGACCTACTGATCGTCGGGGTTCTCAAGGGTGCGGTGATGGTGGTCGCGGACTTCATCCGGGCGCTCACCATCCCGGTGGAGATGGACTGGATGGCCGTGAGCTCCTACGGGTCCAGCACCAAGAGTTCCGGGGTGGTCCGCATCCTCAAGGACCTCGATGCGGATCTGGCGGGCCGCCACGTCCTGATCGTGGAGGACATCCTCGACTCGGGTCTGACCCTGTCCTGGTTGCTGCGCAACCTGCGTTCCCGCGGTGCGGCGAGCGTCGAGGTGCTCACGTTGTTGCGCAAGCCGGACGCCATGCGCACGGAGGTCGACGTGCAGTACCTGGGTTTCGACATTCCCAACGAGTTCGTTGTCGGATATGGCCTCGATTACGCCGAGAAGTACCGGAATCTGGACTGCGTGGCCAAACTGGCGCCCTCTGTCTACGAGTCCTCGGGCTAGGGTCCGCGCGCGCCACCCACGGCGCGGTCGCCACCCACGGCGGGGCGCCACCCACGGCGAGGTTGGAGAATGTTCACGAGGTTGGAGAACGCACGCGTGTCTTCTCCAACCTCGTGCACGAACTCCAACCTCGCGTGCGGGAGGCGCCCGGTGGCCGCAGTGAGCCGGCCCCGGGGCATCCCTGCCACAACCGCCGAACGGCCATGGGAATGAACGGACTGGTCAAGTCCGTTCTATCCTCAAGGAGATGAATATGAAGCGCCTTGCGCGGGGACCTTTGCTGTGGATTCTGCTGGCAGTGCTACTTGTGCTGCTCGGCAGCAGTCTCATATCCGGCGTGGGCGGAGTCAAAGACGTCGACACGTGGCAGGCGGTCGACTACATCGAGCAGAACCAGGCCAAGCAGGCCACACTCGTGGACCGCGAGCAACGTATCGAACTGACCCTGCAGGACGGCACCGAGGTCCGCTCGGAGTACATCACCGGTCAGGGCATCGAACTGCAGAACCAGTTGCAGGCGAAGAAGGACGCCGGCCAGCTGCCCGACGGCTACACCGTGGAGGTGCCCAGGGACAACATCCTGGTGACCCTGCTGGTCTCGCTGCTCCCCGTCGTGCTGATCGTGCTGCTGCTGTTCTTCTTCATGTCGCAGATGCAGGGTGGCGGTTCCCGGATCATGAACTTCGGCAAGTCGAAGGCCAAGGTGATCTCCAAGGACATGCCGCAGACCACCTTCGCCGATGTCGCAGGTGCGGATGAGGCCTGTGAGGAACTCGAGGAGATCAAGGAGTTTCTGGCTCAGCCCGCCAAGTTCCAGGCGGTTGGGGCGAAGATTCCCAAGGGCGTACTGCTCTATGGCCCGCCCGGCACCGGCAAGACGCTTCTGGCCCGCGCCGTCGCCGGTGAGGCGGGTGTGCCGTTCTACTCCATCTCCGGGTCCGACTTCGTGGAGATGTTCGTCGGTGTGGGTGCCTCGCGCGTTCGCGACCTCTTCGAGCAGGCCAAGGCGAACGCACCGGCGATCGTGTTCGTGGATGAGATCGACGCCGTGGGCCGCCACCGTGGTGCTGGCCTCGGCGGTGGCCACGACGAGCGGGAGCAGACCCTCAACCAGTTGCTCGTCGAGATGGACGGGTTCGACGTCTCGGGCGGCGTCATCCTGATCGCTGCCACCAACCGTCCCGACATCCTCGACCCCGCGTTGCTTCGCCCGGGCCGCTTCGACCGGCAGATCGCCGTAGAGCGCCCGGACCTCAAAGGTCGCGCCGAGATCCTCAAGGTGCACGTCAAGGGCAAGCCGATCGCCCCGGGCATCGACCTGATGACCATCGCCCGCCGTACCCCCGGATTCACCGGCGCTGACCTGGCCAACGTGCTCAACGAGGCGGCCCTGCTCACCGCGCGTGAGAGCCAGACGCTGATCACGCCGGAAGCGGTGGACGAGGCGATCGACCGGGTGGTGGCAGGCCCACAGAAGCGCACCCGGCTGATGAACGAGGCGGAGAAGCGGATCACGGCCTATCACGAGGGCGGTCACGCCCTGGTCGCCGCGGCGCTTCCGAACAGCGACCCGGTTCACAAGATCACGATCCTGCCGCGGGGTCGCGCCCTGGGGTACACGATGGTGCTGCCCGACGAGGAGAAGTACTCCACCACGCGCAACGAGATGCTGGACCAGCTGTCGTACATGCTCGGCGGAAGAGCAGCCGAGGAAATGGTCTTCCACGACCCGACGACCGGGGCGTCCAACGACATCGAGAAGGCCACGGCGGTCGCCCGGGCGATGGTCACGCAGTACGGCATGACCGAGCGGCTCGGGGCGATCCGGTACGGCCAGGAGAACAACGAGGTATTCCTGGGCCGGGACATGGGTCACGTCCGCGACTACTCCGAGGAGATCGCCGCGGCCATCGACGAGGAGGTGCGTTCGCTGATCGAGCAGGCGCACCAGGAGGCCTACGAGATCCTCTTCGACAACCGCGACATCCTCGACCGGCTGGTCGTCGAACTGCTGGAGAAGGAGACCTTGGACAAGGACCAGGTCGCCGGCATCTTCGCCGAGTTGCGTCGCCGTGACGCCCGGCCCGCGTGGACCGGGTCCGCCCGCCGCCGTCCCCATGAACGTGGCCCCGTCGAGTACCCGGCCGGGTCCAACGGCAACGGCTCCGGCAGTGGGGTTCCGGCGCCGGAACCAGGCGTCTGAGGCGTACCACCTGCCACCCGCGGTTCCCCGTCCGGCGCACGAACTGGTTGGCGACCGTCCCGATCGGTCGCTTCTCAACCACTTCGTGCGCTCCCGGAAGGCCGGTTGGGGCTTTTGGGGGGATTTGTCCCGCCGAAAGTGGTTCCGGCGAGGGTGGCGCCAACCAGTTCGTGCGTGCAGAGCCGCCCCACCACCCGGCGCAGGGTGAGGCCCGCGTGGACATCTCGAGCGCGAGCGACCTGTGTGCTCCAGACTGGATCAATGACCAACCCGATCAGCCTGCCTGACCGTGAGATCCCGCCCTTCGACCAGGACCGCGCCGAAGCGGCGATCCGGGAGTTGCTCTACGCCGTGGGCGACGACCCCGAGCGCGACGGGCTCAAGGACACCCCGGCGCGGGTGGCCCGCATGTACGCCGAGGTGTTCGCCGGCATGCGGCAGGGTCCCGAAGAGGTCCTCACCACCACGTTCGACCTCGCCCACGACGAACTGGTGCTCGTGCGCGACATCGAACTGTGGAGCCACTGCGAGCACCACCTGGTGCCGTTCTTCGGCAAGGCGCACGTCGGCTACATCCCGGCCGACGACGGGCGTATCACCGGCTTGAGCAAGTTGGCGCGACTGGTGGACGTGTATGCCAAGCGCCCGCAGGTGCAGGAACGCCTCACCACCCAGATCGCGGACGCGCTGCAGCGCATCCTGCAGCCCCGTGGGGTGATCGTGGTCATCGAGTGCGAGCACCTGTGCATGGCGATGCGCGGCATCCGTAAGCCCGGTTCAACGACGACGACCAGCGCGGTTCGTGGGCAATTGCGTGATTCGACCACGCGCGCGGAGGCGATGGCGCTTATCCTCGCCGGGTGACCGTTGTGATGGGCGTGCTCAACGTCACGCCCGATTCGTTCAGTGATGGCGGACGCTACTCCTCGGTGGCCGATGCTGTCGAAGCCGGACACGAGATGGCCTTGGCCGGGGCTGGATGGGTCGACGTCGGCGGTGAGTCGACCCGCCCTGGCGCGCAGCGGGTCGCTCTGGAGACCGAACTGGAACGTGTGGTGCCCGTGGTCTCCGCGTTGGCGGACCTTGGCGTCGCCGTCAGTATCGACACGATGCGAGCGGTCGTGGCCAGGGCATGTGTGGCAGCGGGTGCGCGGATGGTCAACGACGTCAGCGGCGGTCTCGCCGACGACTCCATGCTGGCGACGGTCGCCGAACTCGGGGTGGACTACGTGGCGATGCACTGGCGGGCACAGTCCGCGGACATGCAGCGGTTCACCGACTACGACGACGTGGTCAACGATGTGGCGCGAGCCCTGGAGCAGCGCCTCAGTGCATGTGTGGCCGCGGGGATCGGCGAGGAGAAGGTGATCCTCGACCCCGGACTGGGGTTCGCCAAGCAGCTGCATCACAACTGGGCGTTGCTGGCCGGGCTGGACCGGATCGTGGCGATCGGTCCGCGGGTGCTCATCGGCGCGTCGCGCAAGCGTTTCCTCGGGGCTCTTCTCGCGGAGGACGGGGCAGTGCGCGACGAGGCCGGACGGGACACGGCCACCGCCGCCGTCAGTGCACTCGCGGCCATGCGCGGGGTGTGGGGAGTCCGGGTCCATGATGTGGTGGGTAATCACGATGCGGTGCGCGTCGCACACGCGTGGCAGGAGGCGACATGAGCGACACAATCACCGTGCTCGGTATCCGGGCGCGGGGTCATCACGGGGTGCTGCCGTTCGAGCAGGAAATGGGTCAGACCTTCGTGATCGACGTGGAGATGTCGGTGGACACCGCGCCCGCTGCGGCGCAGGACGATCTGGAACTCACGGTCGACTACGGTGCCGTCGCCTCCGAAGTCGTCGGCATCGTCGAGGGCCCACCGCTGCGCCTGATCGAGACGCTCGCCGCGACCATCGCTGACCGGGTCAAGCAGTTCGCCGGTGTGGAGCAGGTGACGATCGCCGTGCACAAGCCGTATGCGCCCGTGACTGAGATCTTCGAGGACGTGATCGTGCGGATCACGCGATGACCGGCGAAGGAGACGATGCTGGCCCGATGACGGTCGCTCTGTCGCTGGGCGCGAACCTCGGAGACCGGGTCGCTGCCCTGCAGTCCGCTGTCGAGATACTCGCGGAACTGGGGCCGGTGGCCGTCTCCGACGTCTACGAGACGGACCCGGTCGGTGGCCCGGAACAGCCCGAGTACTACAACGCGGTGGTGGTCCTGCGGACCGCTGCGTCCCCGGATGAGGTCCTCGCGGCGGCTCACCGCGCGGAACAGGCCCGGGACCGCACGCGGGAGGTCCGCTGGGGTCCGCGCACGCTCGATGTCGATGTGCTGGCTTACGGTGGTGTCGTCAGCGACGATCCGGTGCTGACGCTGCCCCATCCGCGTGCTCGGGAACGTGCGTTCGTCATGGTCCCGTGGGCACAGATCGACCCCGGGTTCCGCTTGCCCGACGGACACACCGTGCAGTCCGTGGCAGACCGACTGACCGGACAAGGGGTTCGCCGGAAGGGGCCACTGCTGCGTACAGTGGAGCGGTGAGCCCCACGAGTGCGCGCCTGCTGCTGACCCTGGGAGTGGTCAGTGCGGTCGCTGGATGGGTTCTCGCCGACCTCGTGGACGAGATCGCCGGTCGCAGCGTGCCGGTCGCGTGGACCGCCCCCGCGACCCTGTTCATCCTGGCCGCGGCACTGTTCTTCTGGGCGATGGGGATCCGCAAGCGGCTGCGGGAGGGTTCGGTCGATCCGTTCGTGGCGGCCCGCACGGCAGCGCTGGCCATGGCCGCTTCACGAACCGGCGCGATCGCCACCGGGGTCTACGCAGGTTTCCTGGTCTGGTTCGCGGGACAGTGGTTCATCCTTGCCGCGAGGGAGCGCGGTCTGGCCTCATTGGCCGCGGTCGTGGCAGGGCTGCTCGTGATCGCCGCGGCGTTGTGGCTGGAGCGGATCTGTCGGATCAAGGGGGACGGCGATGACGACGACGGCGGTGAGAACGACACCGACTCGGCGGCCGATTGGGTGCACCCCAGGGTCGGCTAGAGTCGATCCCATGGCCGAGGCACTCGAGGATCTCCCGTACGAAGAACTGCGTCACAAGGCCTTCGAACTGGCCGAGAAGCGCCACGACATCGGGTTCTTCTACGACCTTCTGACGCACACCCCGGCACTCGAGAACGTTTCCGACGAGGGGGGATCGCTCGGTGACATCTCCGGCTCCCTGCTCGGATTGGTGTCCGCTGCGAAAGAGGCGTTCGGCCACGAGAAGGTCGGGGAACTCGAACCGCTGTTCGTGGCCAGGTACGCGACGTACATCCGCGAGCACGGGGGCTGAGCGCGGTTCCGCGCCCCCGATCACGCGGCACCGGCTCGAGATGCCGTCGACGGGGGGACCGCCGCGTCCGGCACGGCGAAGGTTGTGAACCTGACGTCGTTGAATGCACAGATGTTTGCACGCTTTGCGGCTCGACCGGGTTTGCTGCACGCTTCGTGCCGGCCGGGGTTTGTTCCGCCGCCCCGGGGTTGGCTCTGCCGGGCTAGGGCCGCGACGCCTCCATCAGGCGGTCGATGTCCTCGATCCGGACGGCCTGACCCCCGGGAGTGACGCGCACCAGACTTGACTCGGCCTGCAGCACCGCTGCCAGCAGGTCGTACAGCGATGCCTCCGCCGGGACCTCCAGGATGCCCGGACCGGGCTCGACGGTCTCGGAGCCCAAGGCCGCCACCGGGATGGGGCTCACGCGCAGTCTCTTGATGGCCCGGTCGGACCCCACGAAGTCCGCGACGAAGTCATTGGTGGGGAAGCCCAGGACTGCGGCCGGCCGGTCGTACTGCTCGAGGTAGCCCCCCTGCTTGAGCACCGCGATGCGGTCCCCGAGCTTCACGGCCTCGTCGATGTCGTGGGTCACCAGCACGACGGTCTTGCGGACCCTGTCGTGCAGCGCGAGGAACTCGTCCTGCAGACGGCCGCGGGCGATCGGGTCGACCGCGCCGAACGGTTCGTCCATCAGCATCACCGGGGGGTCGGCGGCCAGGGCCCTGGCCACTCCGACGCGTTGGCGCTGCCCCCCGGACAACTGATGCGGGTAGCGGTCCGCGAACGTGTCGGGATCGAGGTCCACGAGGTCCAACATCTCGTTCACGCGGTCGTCTGTGCGCTTCTTGTCCCAGCCGAGGAGTCGGCAGACGGTGGCCACGTTGCGACGCACGGTGTAATGGGGGAACAGTCCCGCGTTCTGGATCACGTACCCGATCCGGCGGCGCAACTGCTGCAGGTCCATCGAGGCGACGTCCTCATCGGCGATCCGGATGGTGCCGCTGGAAGGCTCGATCAGGCGGTTGATCATCCGCATGGTGGTGGTCTTCCCGCAACCTGAGGGCCCGACCAGAGCGCAGATCACGCCCTCATCGACCTCCAGCGTCAGATCGTGTACCGCGACGGTTCCGTCGGGGTACTGTTTCGTGACGTCCTGCAAGGAGATCATGGCTCCCGACGGTAGCGCAGATTCGCGTCGAGTATGACCCCGCCCGCGCCCGGTGCGCTACGGTCGAGCACATGTCGGCGATACTCGCGGACGCCAGCAACCCGTGGTTGTCCTGGTCCTACGTGCAGGACAACTGGGCCGAACTGGTCTCCGCCGGACAGGAGCACCTCTACCTGACGGTCGGTTCGGTGATCCTCGCGATCGCGGTTGCGATCCCACTGGCCATGCTGATCCGGAAAACACCGGCACTGTCCGGGCCCATCCTCGGTCTGTCCGGCGTTCTGTACACGATCCCCTCCCTGGCGCTCATCTCGCTGCTCTGGCCGGTCTTCGGGCTGAGCCCGTGGACCGTCATCATCGCGCTGGCGGTGTACGCGCTGCTGGTGGTGCTGCGCAACATCGTGGTGGGGCTGCAGGAGGTTCCGGCAGACGTGCTGGACGCCGCGAACGGCATGGGCCTGACCGACCGGCAGATCCTGACGCGGGTCTCGATCCCGCTGGCCATGCCCACGATCCTGGCCGGTATCCGCATCGCCACCGTCAGCACCGTCGGCATGGTCACGATCGGTGCGCTCGTCGGCTACGGGGGGTTCGGGACGCTGATCCTCTCGGGCTTCCAGAACAACTTCTGGCACGCCCAGATCCTGACCGCAACACTGTGCTGCGTGTTCCTGGCGGTGTTCTTCGAATTGCTGCTGCTGATCGTCGAGCGGGTCACGGTCCCCTGGACGAGGAAGCGGGCTTCCTGATGAACGTCATCTCATGGTTCACCGATCCTGCGAACTGGACCGGGGAGAACGGTATCCCGGTCCGCACATGGGAGCAGATCCAGATCAGCCTCTACGCCATGGCCATCGCGCTGGTCGTGGCGCTGCCGGTGGCACTCGTGCTGGGACACATCCGCAAGGGCGCGTTCCTGGCCACGAACGTGGGCAACGTCGGGCGGGCGGTCCCCACCCTGGGTGTCCTGACGATCCTCGCCTCCATCCCCGAGATCGGGATCGGCAACCTGGCGGCGGTGCTGGCGCTCGCGCTGTTCGCCATCCCGCCCCTGCTCACCAACACGTACACCGGAATCGCGTCGGTCGACGACGAGGTGCAGGACGCCGCGCGCGGGATGGGGATGAGCGGCTTCGGGATCCTCACGCGGGTCGAGGTGCCGCTGGCGGTGCCGCTGATCGCCGCGGGTGTGCGCACCGCCACGGTCCAGGTCGTCGCGACCGCATCGTTGGCGGCACTGGTCGGCAGTGGGGGGCTCGGCCGTTACGTCGTTGACGGTTTCGCCCTGCAGGACAACACGCTGATCCTGGCCGGTGCCATCCTCACGGCTCTGCTGGCGATCATCGCGGAGCTGGTCATGGCGGTGCTGCAACGCAGGGTGACACCCAAGGGACTGCGACTCCAGAGCCGGGCGGAGCTCGAGATGCAGGAGATCCCCGCCGCGCCGTCGTCCACATAGCTGCGCGCGGCGCTGTCGGCGGAGTCCGCGATGTGGTTGGATAGGCGAATGATTCGTGGACGAAGCACGGCAAAACTGGCACTCCTGGCAGCTGCGGCCATCGTGGTGGCGGGGTGTTCCTCCGACAGTGGGGACACCACCGACACAGCATCTCCGGACGCCGGCGGTCCGATCGTGATCGCTACGACGAACTTCTCGGAGACCAAGATCCTGGCCTCCATGTACCAGCAGATCCTGCAGTCCAAGGGGGTGGACGCCTCCATCAAGGAGCTCACCACCCGTGAGGTCATCGTCCCGGCGCTGCAGAAGGGCGAGGTCCAGCTCACCCCGGAGTACCTGGGAAGCCTGACCGAGTTCCTGAACAAGGAGGCGAACGGGGCGGACGCACCGCAGGTCGCGACCGGTGACGCTCAGCAGACGTTCGCGGAGGCGCAGACACTCGCCGAGCCCAAGGACCTCACGCTGCTCGAGCCGTCGGCCGCGCAGGACCAGAACGCCTTTGCGGTGACGCAGGCCTTCGCGGACGCCAACGGTCTCACCACCCTCAGCGAACTGGGTACCTACTCCCAGCAGTCACCGATCACTCTCGGTGGTCCGCCCGAGTGCCCCAAGCGCCCGTTCTGCCAGCCGGGGCTGGAGGAAACCTATGACGTGCAGGTCGCGTCGTTCGTCCCGCTGGACGCCGGTGGTCCGCTGACCATCCAGGCGCTCAAGCAGGACAAGGTCAACGTCGGCCTGGTCTTCTCCTCCTCGGGTTCGGTGTCGGCCAACGACCTCGTAGTGCTCGAGGACGACAAGGGACTGCAGACCGCGGAGAACATCCTGCCCGCGCTGTACACGCCGGCGGTCAACGACACCATCACGGCGGCGCTGGATTCGGTGTCGCAGGCGCTTACCACCGACGAACTGCAGCAGATGAACGCCAGCGTGGAGATCGACCGGCAATCGCCGCAGAAGGTCGCGGAGCAGTGGCTGACGCAGGAGGGTCTGCTCTCGTAGCCCGTGTACGGGGTGCCCTGCCCCATCCGGGAGGATCGTCGGAGTCAGCGATCGATGTCGCCGGCGACGAGCAGGAAACTCATCAGTGCCACGGGAAGATCCTCGGTGCGGGTCCCGGGCAGGCAGGCCCCGAGTGCGGCCGCGTTGTTGAAACTCGCGCTGCGCAGCTTCATGCGCCAGGGGACGACGTCGCCGCGCGAGACGATCCACCAGCCGCTGACGCCGGAAGCGGTCTCGCTGGATCCGTAGTACTCGCCCTCCGGCAGTCGCAGCGTGCGTGGCAGTTTGGTGCCGATGTCACCGGGAGGCAGCTCCATCCGGAGCACGTAGGAACACGAAGTCTGCACCTCGGCCACCAGGCACTGCATGCGGGCCAGCGCGTCCCCGGTATGCCCGATCACCGGCGTCACGTGGTCGCGCTGATCGCGCGCCCAACCACTGGCGCGCGCCACCACACCGCTGGTCGCGTACTGCTGCGCCTGCGCCAACGACAGCGTGGCCACCCCTGACAGTTGTCCCGTGAGACCGTCGAGGCAGGACGCGGCCGCAGTACTCGCCTGTTCGAGCGGCATCCCGTCACGGAAGTCGGCGGGCAGGTCCATGCTCAAACCACCGATGCGCACGATCATCAGGTGCATCCGGGCTCCTGTGAGCAGGTCGAGCGCGTGGGTCAGTCCGGCCCTGGCCTCGCGCAGTTCAGCGGCGTCCCCACCGAGCGCGGCCACGGTCTCGGCCAGCCAGTACAGGTGATGGTTGACGCGGCACACCTCGCTGATCGCCTGCCGGGCTGCGACAGCGCGGGGTGGGACCGTGATCCCCAGCGCGTCCTCCATGGCCCGCGCGGCGCTCAGTTCACCGTCGAAACTGCTGAGCCAGTCGTGCCTGTTGGCCAGGGAGAGGATCTGCCGGTAGTCACGGGACTCGAAGAGCTTCTCGGCGCCTCGGTGCATGAGCCCGGTCACGATCTCGGCGCGCTCGACCGTCCCGGCGGTCACCACACCGCGAAGGCGCATGAGCCCGTGGCCGGCCGGGTGGGATGCCGGCAGAGGGATGTCGAGGATTTCCACCGGAACCCATGCTGCCAGACCCTCACGGCACTTCCGGTGCCCGGTCGCGCGGCTCGCCAGCCGCGGTGGCCGCCGGGGTCGGCCTAGACTCGGAACATGGCTTCCAAAGTGGATGTGGCGTTCCGTCCCGGCGGCGATACGTGGCAGTCGCTGTCACCGAAACTCATCGTGGTCAGGCGGCTGATCCTGGCGATCTTCGCGGGAGTTCTGCTGGTGGCCGCGGCGATCGTTGCTCTCACGCCCGCCCCGAAGTGGATCGCGGCGCTGATCGCGGGTCGCCGGCTTGTCGGTTCTGGTGATCGGATGGCCGTGGATCGGGCGCCGTGTGAGGTCCTGGGGGTACGCCGAGCGTGACGACGACCTGGTGGTCGGCAGTGGCATCTGGTTCCGAAGGCTCGTGGTCGTCCCCTACGGAAGGCTGCAGTTCGTCGACGTCACCGCCGGTCCGATGGACCGTGCGTTCGGTCTGACCTCGGTGCAGTTGCACACCGCCGCCGCCAGTTCAGACGCTGCGATACCCGGACTGACCCCGGAGATCGCGGCCCAGCTGCGCGACCGACTCGCCGCCAAGGGCGAAGAGCGTTCGGCGGGCCTGTGAGCGAGTCCCCACCCCCGCTCGATTCGGGCTCGGCCGAGTCCATGCAGTACCCGCCGCCGGCACCCGGAACCGGTGAGCAGGCCAAACGACATGTCCATCCCGTGACCCCGGTCGTGCGGGTCTCGACCTACCTGCCGGCGCTGTTCGTGGGTGTGGTCATCGCCGGCGCCCAGTCCTTCCTCTCCCGGCCCTACGGTGTACTGATCCTGCTCCTGGTGACTCTGCTGGTCGCGGCGGTGGTGCTGGTCTACGAGTACCTGGCCTACCGGCGACTGGCGTTCTGGTTCGACAGTGACGGCGACCTGCGCGATCCAGTCCGGCGTGGTCTTCCACCAGGAACGCCGTATGCAACTGTCCCGCCTGCAGACCGTCGACATCAACCGCCCGCTGGTCGCCCGCGTCTTCGGATTCGCCGCCCTGCGGATCGAGGTCGCCGGGGCCGGGAACTCCCGCGCCGACCTGCAGTACCTCACCGTGGACGACGCTGACAGCCTGCGCAGCGAGATCATCGCGCGTTCCGCGGGTCTGCAGCACGACGTCGGCGAGGCTCCCGAGCAGCCGCTGCTCGTGGTCCCCACCAAGGATCTGGTGGTGTCGCTGGTGCTGCGGGCCGCAACCGTCTTCTTGCTGTTGGCGACCGTTCTGATCGTGGTGGCCACGGTGTGGGCCAGCGGCTGGAGCGGCATCTTCACGGTCCTGCTCGGTGGTGTGCCGCTGCTCATGGTGTTCACCGAGTTCAGCCAGTTGTACAACTTCTCGGTCGCCGAGTCGCCCGACGGCATCCGGCTGCGGCACGGATTGCTTCAGACGCAGGCGCGCACGATCCCACCCGGCCGGGTGTCGGCGGTCGAGTTCGTGGAACCCCTGTTCTGGCGTCGGCGGGGGTGGGTGCGGCTGTACGTGACCGTGGCGGGCCTGGCCCGGGAGAACGACGACGCCGGCACCGAATCCGTCCTGCTGCCGGTTGCGCCGCGGGCTGTGGCTGATGACCTGTACAAGCGGATCATGCCGGGAACCTCGCCGGAGGACGTCGAGCTCACAACGCCGCCGGGCGCCGTACGGCGGCGGTCACCGATCCAGTGGCGTTTCCTGGCCGGCGGCGCCGATGGACGGATCGCGGTGCTGAAGCGGGGCCGCGTCACCCGGCGCACGCAGGTCGTGCATCACGCCCGGGTGCAGTCGGTGCGACTCACACAGGGTCCGTGGGAGCGCGCGCTCGGACTGGCCAGCGTACATCTGGATCTTCCGCCCGGGCGCATCCACGCGGTCTGGGAACACTTCGGCCTCGAGCAGGCCCAGACCCTGTTGGCCAGCGAGATCGATCACATGCGCGCTGCGAGGGCCTCGGACAAGAGCACGCGGTGGATGCGCAACGAGTGACCTGGGCGGAAGCGACCTCCTGGACGCATCAGGACCCCCACGGCTTCTCCGTCAGGCACCGCGCCGAGGAACATTTCGCCACCTCGATCTCCGTCGGTGACCACGTCGCGAGGGTGGTACTGGAACGGTGTGAGGCGGCCGCCCATCGACACCGGATCCGCCACCCCTACATCGTCGACGTCGGCGCCGGTGACGGGAGACTGCTGCGCCAGTTGCTGGACCTGGGTTTCCCCGCGGGTCGACTGATCGGTGTGGACGTGCGCCCGGCGCCGAAGGATCTGCCGGTGGGCTGGATCCAGGGCGTCGCGCCGCAGTGCCTGCCGGACTTCCACGGACTGTTGTTCGCCCACGAGTTCCTCGACGACATCGGGGCCGACCGTGTCGTCGACGGCCGTGTCCAGACCGTCGACGAAGCCGGTCGCGTGGCGGCCGGAGCACCCGCCCATACCGAGGACCTGGCGTGGCTGCGCCGGTGGACCGGCGGTGAGTCGGGACTCGTGGGCCGCTCGCGGGATGAAGCCTGGGCACGGATGGTCGCAGCCGTTCGCAGCGGTGAGGTGATCGCCGTGGACTTCCGGGGTGATCGCCATCTGGGATACCGGAAGGGCCGCAGGGTCCGCGCCGCGCCGGACGGCGGGACCGACATCTGTGCCGGGGTGGAGTTGCGGTCGTGTCGTGACCGCACCGGCGGGGTGCTGATACCCCAGCACCGGGTGTTCGCCGGGCGCCCGGCGGGCAGTGTCAGCGAGGTCGCCGAACTGGCTGTACTGCGTGAGCGTGGCGGGTTCGGGGCGTTCAACTGGCTGATCAGGGATGTCTGCTCGGTAGGCTCGCGTCCGTGAGTGTTCGCCTGCGCATCGGCATCATCGGTGTGGGTCGTGCGGGCAGCGCCCTGGGTGCTGCCCTGGCCCGTGCCGGACATCAGGTGGTGGCAGCCCACGCGGTCAGTGAACCCTCGCGGGAGAGGGCCCGGACGCTGGTGCCGGACGCGACTCTGGTCTCGGTGGAGGAGGTTGTCGAGCGCGTCGATCTGGTGCTGCTGGCAGTCCCGGACGACGCCCTGGAACCGTTGGCACGCGGGCTCGACTTCACTGCCGGCCAGTTCGTCGTGCACTGTTCGGGCCGCTACGGCGTGGGGGTGCTGCGGTCGGCCCAGGACGAAGGGTGCGCTACCGCTGGCGCTGCATCCGGCAATGACACTGACGGGCACGAGCCTGGACGTCGACCGGCTCGCAGGGGCCCCGTTCGGGGTGACATCGGCCGAACCCCTGCGGATGGCGGCGGAGGCGCTCGTGGTCGAGATGGGCGGTGAGCCCATCTGGATTCCCGAAGAGGCACGCACCGTCTACCACGCGGCGCTCGCACACAGCGCGAACCACCTGATCACGCTGGTCGCCTCCGCGACCGAACTGCTGGACGGCGCCGGTGTCGAGTCGCCGGCCCGCCTGCTCGCGCCGTTGCTGCAGGCGAGCCTGGACAACGCCCTGCGCATGGGCTACCCGGCACTCACCGGACCGGTGGTGCGCGGCGACGCGCAGACGGTGGCCGCCCACGTCGAGGTGCTCGCCGCCGACCCGCAACTGCAGGCGGCGTACGTCGCGCTGGCGCGTCTGACCGCCGATCGGGCGATCGCCCACAGGCTGCTGTCGCCGGTGGCGGCCCAGGGGCTGCTCGACGCGTTGGGGAGGTCGCGGTGAGAGTCGTCGAATCGCGCTACGACCTGCTTGCCGACTCCGGGGACAGCCGCCGGGGTGTGGTCATGACGATGGGTGCTCTTCATGAGGGCCACGCGTCGTTGATCCGTGCCGCCCGTGACCGTGACGAGCACGTGACGGTCACCATCTTCGTGAACCCGATGCAGTTCGGGGCGGGCGAGGACCTCGACAAGTACCCACGCACCCTCACCGAGGACCTGGGACTATGTGAGCGCCTCGGCGTCAACACGGTGTTCACTCCCACGCCGTCCGAGGTCTACACACGTCCGGCACGGGTCACTGTGAACCCCGGCGAACTCGGGCGGCAGCTGGAGGGTGCGGCCAGACCCGGGCACTTCGAGGGAGTCCTCACCGTGGTGCTGAAACTGCTGCAGCTGACCCGCCCGGATGACGCGTTCTTCGGCGAGAAGGACTACCAGCAACTGACACTGGTCCGTTCGATGGTGCGAGACCTGGATCTCGGCGTGAACGTCGTGGGGGTCGAGACCTCCCGCGAGCCCGACGGTCTGGCGCGGTCGAGCCGCAACGTGTACCTGAGCGCCGAGCAGCGGGAACTGGCCGCCGCGATTCCGCGGGCCCTACGGGCTGCTTCCCGGTGCACCGACGTCGCCGAGATCGAGGCCGCCGCGAGCGCCCAGTTGCAGGGCCTCGACGTCGACTACGTGGAGGTCCGCTCTGCCGATCTGGGGCCTCCGGAACCGGGCGTGGGCCGGTTGCTGGTGGCCGCGCGCGTGGGGAATACCCGGCTACTGGACAATTGCGCGGTGGAAGTGAGGTCCGTGTGAGATTGCCGGATTCCGTGCTGGCGGCGCCGCCTGGTTGGTCCATCGACGCAGACGTCGTCGTCGTGGGCTCCGGCATCGCCGGACTCACCACCGCGCTGCGGGCATGCCGGGCGGGTCAGCGGGTGGTGGTCGTGACCAAGTCCCTGGTGGACGAGGGCTCCACACGGTGGGCCCAGGGCGGGATCGCCGCCGCCCTCGGGACCGGCGACACCCCACAGGCGCACATGGACGACACGATCGTGGCCGGGGCCGGCCTGTGCGACCCGGTTGCGGTCCGGGTGCTCGTGGAATCGGGACCTACGGCGGTTCGTAGGCTGATCGGCTGGGGGGCGGAATTCGACAAGACTCCCGAAGGTGACATCGCGCTCACCAGGGAGGGCGGACACCTCACCGACCGGATCGCCCATGCCGGAGGCGACGCCACCGGCGCTGAGATCCTGCGGGCGCTCGTCGCCGAAGTGGGTCAGCGGATCCGGGTGATCGAGCACGCGCTGGTCCTGGACCTGCTGCAGGACGAGCAGGGTCGCACCCAGGGTGTCACGCTGCACGTCATCGGCGAGGGGCAGATCGATGGGGTGGGAGCGATCCTGGCGCCGGCCGTGGTGCTGGCCACGGGAGGCATCGGTCAGGTGTTCACGGCGTCCACGAACCCGAGCGTGGCCACCGGCGACGGCATCGGCCTCGGACTGCGTGCGGGTGCCGTTGTCGCGGACATGGAGTTCGTACAGTTCCACCCGACGGTCATGTACCTCGGCCCGGAGGCCTCCGGCCAGCAGCCGCTGGTGTCCGAGGCGGTTCGGGGGGAGGGGGCGATCCTCGTCGACGATCGCGGCAAGCGCTTCATGGTCGGTGAGCACCCCTTGGCCGATCTCGCCCCGCGTGATGTCGTGGCGAAGGCGATCATGCGGCACATGCGTGCCGACGACGCCGAGCACGTGTGGCTGGACGGGCGCAGGATCGACTGGGCCAGTCGCTTCCCCACGATCCTGGCCTCCTGCCTTGAACACGGCATCGATCCGCGCACTGGACCTGATCCCCGTCGCCCCGGCCCAGCACTTCCACTCAGGAGGTCTGCGCACCGACCTGTGGGGGCGCACGTCGGTGCCGGGTCTCTACGCCTGTGGCGAGTGCTCCTGCACCGGGGTCCATGGCGCGAACCGGCTGGCCAGCAACTCGCTGCTGGAGGGGCTGGTCTTCGCCGATCGGATCGCCGATGTCCTTGCGGGACAGTCGTACATCCGCATGGACCCGGTCGCGAAACACTCGGCGTGGACCGCCGATCCTGCACAGCGCCACCGGTTCCAGGAGTCGATGACCCAGGGTGCGGGTGTCCTGCGCAGCGCGCAATCGCTGTCCACCACGCTGGATGTCCTGGACAGTTTCGGCGCGGGTGAACCGTCCACCGGGTCCTGGGAGATGACCAACCTGCTGTTCGTCGGGCGGGCCCTGGCGCAGGCCGCCCTGCTGCGCCAGGAGACCAGGGGTTCGCACTGGCGGGAGGACTACCCGCGACCCAGCGATCGGTGGCTGGTGCGCCTGCAGACGCAGATCGTGGACGGCCGGATGATCACCAAGGAGGCAGCCCTGTGAACACCGACGTCGATGAACTGATCAACACCGCGCTGGCCGAGGATCTGGCCGATGGCCCGGATGTGACGTCGCGCGCGACGATCCCCGCCGGGCAGCGATCACAGTTGGACCTCGTCGCTCGTGAGGACGGCGTGGTGGCCGGCCTGGATGTGGCCCGCCGGGTCTTCGAGATCGTGGGCCCGATCGAGGTCACGATCCACACCCAGGACGGCAGCCGGATCGTCGCCGGAGAGGTCCTGCTGAGCGCGGTGGGGAACACCAGGGATCTGCTGACCGCCGAACGCACGGCGTTGAACCTGCTGACCCACATGTCGGGAGTCGCCACGGCCACCGCACGCTGGGTGGAGGTTCTGGGTCCGAACGGGCCGAGGGTCCGTGACACCCGCAAGACCCTGCCCGGCCTGCGAGCGCTGCAGAAGTACGCCGTGCGTTGCGGCGGCGGCGTCAACCATCGGATGTCGCTGTCGGATGCCGCACTGATCAAGGACAACCACGTCGTCGCCGCCGGAGGTGTCACCGAGGCCTTCCGGGCGGTCCGCGAGCAGTTCCCCGGGCTTCCGGTCGAGGTGGAGGTGGATTCGCTGGACCAACTGGCGGAGGTCCTCGATGCGGGTGCCGATCTGGTGCTGCTCGACAACTTCACTGCCGACCAGATGCACCAGGCCGTGGTGGTCAACCAGGGTCGCGCCCGGCTCGAGGCCTCCGGGGGACTGACGTTGGAGAACGCCGCCGAGGTGGCGACGACGGGCGTCGACTACGTCGCTGTGGGGGCACTGACACATTCGGTGAAAGTGCTGGATATCGGGGCGGACCTGCGGGAGGTGCCGGATGTTGCTCACGATTGACGTCGGCAACACGAACACCGTGCTCGGGCTGTTCGCCGGGGACGACCTGCACCGGTCGTTCCGGGTCAAGACCGACCCGCGCGCGACCGCCGATGAGATGTTCATCCTCTTCCGTGCCCTTCTGCGCGGAGAGCCGGACATCGGCGGGATCGCGGTGTGCTCAACCGTGCCGGCGGTGCTGCGGGAGGTCCGCTGGATGATCAGCGAGTACTACCCCGACGTGCCGACCGTGATCGTGGAGCCCGGTACCAGAACAGGCGTTCCGATCCTGACCGACAACCCCAAGGAGGTCGGCGCCGACCGCATCGTCAACACGCTCGCCGCGCACACGCTGTACGGGGGGCCATGCGTGGTCGTGGACTTCGGCACGTCGACCAACCTCGACGTGGTCTCGGCCAAGGGGGAGTTCCTCGGCGGTGCCCTCGCGCCCGGGATCGAGATCTCGCTGGATGCGCTGGCCTCGCGTGCGGCCGCGCTGCGCAAGGTCGAACTCGTCGCGCCGCGCTCGGTGATCGGCAAGAACACCGTGGAGGCACTGCAGTCGGGTGCGCTCTACGGGTTCGCCGGCCAGGTCGACGGTCTGGTGGACCGCATCCGGGAGGAGTTGCCGCTCGAGGCGGTCATCGCGACCGGCGGGCTGGCCCAGATCGTGCTGCCGGAGTCGCGCACGATCACCGCCCACGAGCCGGACCTGACGCTCATCGGGCTGCGCTTGGTGTTCGAGAAGAACCGGTGATCGGCGACCCGCCGGTCGGGGCCCTGGACCGGGCGCGGAACACTTGGAACATGCACATCCGGCCCGCACGAACCTCCGACGTGCGCACCATCCGGGCGCTGATCGATCAGTACGCTCCCGACCGGCGTCTTCTCTCGAAGGCCACGGTCGCGCTGTACGAGGACGTGACCGACTTCTTCGTGGCCGACGACGACGGCGCGGTCGTGGCGTGCGGCGCCCTGCACGTCATGTGGGAGGACCTCGCGGAGGTGCGCACGCTGGCCGTGCTCCCGCACCTGACGAGACGGGGGATCGGGTCGTCGGTGTTGGCCGCCCTCGTGCAGCGGGCCCGCGACGTGGGTGTCTCACGGGTGTTCTGCCTGACGTTCGAGACGGAGTTCTTCACGGCCTTCGGCTTCGAACAGTTCAACGAACGGGGCGTGGAGACCCGGGTGTACGAGGAGTTGCTGCAGTCGGCGGACGAGGGGGTCGCGGAGTTCCTGGACCTCGATCGGGTGCGGCCGAACACCTTGGGGAACACCCGGATGGTTCTGCGCCTCTAGACGTGTCGGCCGCACGATCTGGTTGGGCTGGACGAGCGCAACCGCCTGCCGGAACCAGATCGTGCGGGGTTTGCGTCTCCTATGTCGGTAATACCCGGATCATCCCGCAGAAAGTGGTTGGCGCGTGACGGTCCACAACCAGTTCGTGCGTGCTACAGCAGTCGTCGCTCCCAGCCGACCGGATCGTTGACGGCGAAGTAGTGGAAACCATCGTGGGTCGTCACGGCAAGCACCGGCTTGGCGGTCACCCGGTCGGGGAGTTGGGTGGTGGCACTGACGCCGGTGATGTCCAGTCGTTCGATCGTGGTGACTCGTCCCGATCCACCGGCGAAGATCAACTGGCTGGGTGTCAATCGCAGCACCCCGAACCCCTTGTCCGCACCGTGGGCGATGGCGGCCGGTTCCTCGAAGTCCCCGGCATCGATGGCTGGCAACGCCTGCTCGGCGCGGCGTGCGCTGACCTTCACCCGGCTCGGCGATCGGCCGGCCATTCTCACCAGCCAGTAGACGGCGAGCGCGACGAGGGCCAGGAGGATCAGGGCGCGCAGCATGTGAACAATTATGCCCTCGGAAGCACGGTCTCCACCGCCGGAGCAGTCTGCTCGAGCAACCCCAGGAAGTGCCGGGCGATCTCGTCGGGGGACAGATCGGTCCCCTCCTCGATGGTGCCGGCGACGGTGATCATGGCGATGCGGACGTCGTCGCGTTCCTTGGCGGCGGCCTGTACCAGGTTGCGTAACGCGGCTTTGGCGGAGGCCAGCGCGCTTGCCGTGGGCCACGGGTCCAGCGCCAACCCGCCGCCGGTGACGAAGAACGCGGAGCCGCGCGGCATCAGCGCAACGGAGGCCTGCAGGGCCGCCCAGGCGCCCAGACACCCGACCCTCCAGGCCCGTTCGACGGCGTCCAGCGGGACCTCGGTCGG
The DNA here is from genome assembly GCA_963769435.1 of uncultured Actinomycetota bacterium. Lineage (GTDB taxonomy): Bacteria > Actinomycetota > Actinomycetes > S36-B12 > UBA10799 > JADKAV01. The sequence continues at coordinate 1,143,636 of CAVYLN010000002.1, read as the reverse complement.
AGGACCCGGCACGAGAACGGACGCGTTGTAGTGCACGATGTCTGGTGCGCCGAGGTGCTGGGCGGCTTCCCGGACCACCGCCTTGACCGCTGCGGGATTCCCGAGGTCGGCGGCGAAGCCGACCGATCCGGGGATCGTGGCGGCGATCTCGTCGACCCGCTCCTTGCGCCTGCCGACCAGGGCGACCTGTCGGCCGGTGCTCGCGTAGGCCCTTGCCAGCGCCGCGCCGAGCCCGGGCCCCGCACCCAGCACGATGGCACTCACGCGAGCGTCTCCGTGACGAGTTCACGTGCTGCTTGCTGGACCTGTGCGAGGTGTTCGGCGCTGACCCAGCTCTCCGCGTAGATCTTGTAGACGTCCTCGGTCCCCGACGGCCTGGCCGCGAACCAGGCCCGGTCGGTCTGCACCTTGAGCCCGCCGATCGGTGCCCCGTTGCCCGGTGCGGTGGTCAGCACCGCGGTGATCGGGTCGCCCGCCAGTTCCCGCGCGGTGACCTGGTCGGAGTTGAGCGCGGCCAGACGTGCCTTCTGCTCCCGGTCTGCCGGGGCATCGATGCGCGCGTAGTGGCTGTTCCCGTACTGCTCGGTCAGTGACTCGTAGTGGCGGCTGGGGGACTCGCCGGTCCTGGCGATGATCTCGCTGGCCAGAAGCGCGAGCAGGATCCCGTCCTTGTCCGTGGTCCAGGTGGTCCCGTCCTTGCGCAGGAAGGACGCCCCCGCCGACTCCTCGCCGCCGAAGACCACATCGCCGCTGCGCAGGCCAGGCACGAACCACTTGAAGCCCACAGGGACCTCCAGCAACTCACGGCCCCGCCCGGCGACCACTTTGTCGATCATCGCCGAGCTCACCAGTGTCTTGCCGACCGAGGCCCGCGGGGACCATCCGTCGCGGTGCCCGAGCAGGTAGTCGATGGCCACGGACAGGTAGTGGTTGGGGTTCATCAGCCCGGCATCTGGGGTGACGATGCCGTGCCGGTCGGAGTCGGCATCGTTGCCGGTGGCCACCTGGTACTGATCCTTGGCCGCGACCAGCGATGCCATGGCGTACGGGGATGAGCAGTCCATGCGGATCTTTCCGTCCCAGTCCAGGGTCATGAACGCGAACTGCGGGTCGGTACGGGGATTCACCACGTCCAGGTCGAGCGCGAGCCGTTCAGCGATCGCCGACCAGTAGGCGACGCTGGCACCGCCGAGCGGATCGGCGCCGATGTGGACGCCGGCCGACCGGATCGCGTCGATGTCGAGGATCGTGGGCAGGTCGTCCACATAGTCCGAGATGAAGTCGAAGGTCTGCACCTGCGAACGTGCGCGCGACAGGGGGACGCGTCTGACATCGCGCAGGCCTGAACGGATCAGAGCGTTGGCCCTGTCCTGGATCCACCCGGTGATCGCGGTGTCCGCGGGACCGCCGTCCGGCGGGTTGTACTTGAAGCCCCCGTCGGTGGGCGGATTGTGGGAGGGGGTGACCACGATGCCGTCGGCGTTTCGGCCCTGTGCGTTGAGCGTCAGAATCGCGTGGCTGATCGCCGGGGTCGGGACGAAGCCGTCGGCGGCGTCCACCAGCACGGTGACATCGTTGGCGACGAGAACTTCCAGGGCGGTCGCGTAGGACGGCTCGGACAAACCGTGGGTGTCGCGGCCGATCAGCAGCGGGCCGTCGATCCCCTGTGCGGCGCGGTACTCGCAGATCGCCTGTGTGGTGGCGGCGATGTGGTCTTCGTTGAAACTGGTCTTGAAACTGGAGCCGCGATGCCCGGATGTTCCGAAGCTGACCCGTTGCGCGGGATCCTCCGGGTCCGGGTGTTCGGTGTAATAGGCCGTGATCAAGCGAGCCACGTCGACGAGGTCATCGGGTCGGGCGGGGGTTCCGGCGCGTTCGGTCATGGTTGGCAGAGTAGTCGGGGCGGCTGGTTGAATGGCAGCGTGGATGCAGATGGATGGGACGCCCGGTACTCGGATCCGGAACTGATCTGGCGTGGTGAGCCCAACCAGTTCGTGGCCGAGTACCTGGCCGACCGTACTCCCGGCAGTGCGATCGACCTCGGCGCCGGTGAGGGCCGCAACGCCGTATGGCTGGCCACCCGGGGCTGGGACGTGACCGCGGTCGACTTCTCGGCGGTCGGCTTGGCCAAGGCGCGCAGGATGGCGATGGAGGCCGAGGTCGAGCTGGCGACGGTTGCCGAGCACGTCGACGAGTTCGATCCTTCGATGCCGGTGGACCTGGTGCTTCTGTCCTACCTACAGATCCCTGATGATCACCAGGCGGCCGTGCTCCGGCGTGCGGCGCGTTGGCTGCACCCTGGCGGGATCGTCTTCGTCGTTGCCCACGACAAGGCCAATGTCGAACGTGGTCACGGTGGCCCGCCGGACGCAGGCGTTTGCTACACCGTCGAGAACACCGTCGCGGCGCTCGCGGCGGAGGGGCTGCGCATCGAGGTGGCCGAACTGGCCGAGCGTCCCGTGGACGGCGGCGTTGCCCTGGACACTGTGGTGCTCGCGGTCCGGGACTGAGGCAGGACTCGGCGCTGGACCGGTGCCGTCAACCGCGGACGGCGGCCTCCTCGACGACTGTGTGCCGGGGGAAGAACGCTGTGGCCACGCTCTGGATCACGGCGGCGGCGGGCAGCGCGAGAAATGCACCCAGCGGCCCGAACAGCGCGCCGCCGGCCAGCAGTGCGATGAGGGCACTGGCAGGAGCCAGTTCCATGGTCTTGGCCGAGACGCGCGGACTGATGATGTAGTCCTGGAACGGGATCCATGCCGCCAGCACGACCAGGAAGATGGCGGCATCGGCAGGATTGCGGGTCACCAGGATCAGCAGGGGAAGGGCCGCCGCCACGTATGTGCCGACCATCGGCAGGAACTGCGAGACCAGCCCGTACCAGATCGCCAGGGCCAATGCGTAAGGGCAATCCAGCAACCACAGAGTGACCCCGACCACCGAGCCCGCGAGGAACGACGTGAGGATCCGCGAGTAGAGGTAGCCGCCGGTCTTGAACACGGCGATGTCCCACGCCTGCCCGACGACTGTCTGCGTGCTCGGCGGCAGGAACGACAGCAGGAACCGGCGGAACTTGTCCTGGTTGGCCAGCAGGAAGAACGTGAACAGCAGGACGACGAAGAACTCGAAGAAGCCGCCGATGAGCGCGCTGGTGAAACTCACCGCGCCACCGGCGAGATCCGGCAGGTGGCCCTGCAGCGCCGACAGCGCGGACTGCGCCTGACTCGAGTTCGACGTCGTGTCGAGGTTGACCCCGAACCGGCCCGCGAAGTCCTTGAGGTTGTTGATCAGCCCCGGTACGTCATCGATCATGGTCTCCGTCTCGCTGATCAGCAGCGGGGTCATGGCGACCACCAGGGTCAGCACACCCAGGACGAGCCCGAGCATGACCATTGCCGTGGCCAGGCCACGCTTGAGTCCCTTGCCGACCAACCAGTCAACCGCCGGAGCCATGGCGAAGTACAGGAACGCCGCGACGACGGCCCACCACAGGAGGTAGCGGACACGCCCCAGCATCGTGATGCTCGCCCAGGTGAACAGGGCCACCAGGATGAACACGAAGAACGCGTGTGCACTCCAGGGAGCCAGGGGGCGGCGCATCCACGTCCCGAGCGGGCCGCTGAGTGCGCCGGGTTCGAGCCCGGGCGGGGGCTGGTTGCCGCTCTTCGACATGGCACCTCCTGTCGGGGCGCACAGGACGCCCCCGTGGGTATCCTGCCCTGAGTCGGGGGCGGTGCGCGTGCTCAGTCGAAGAGGAGTTCAAGATCCTTGCCCGCCCAGTCCGCGTATCGCGTCGCGGGGGCCTCGACGGCCGAGCGGGTCTTGGCGGTCATACGACCGAACGCGGTGATCGTGATCCGCATCTTGCGGGTCAGCTTCTGGCGCTGCCAGGTGCCGATCACCCGGCCGCGCTGGACGACCGTGGCCTTGAACATGCCGTTTCCGCCGGGGACGACGGCAGCGGCGTGTTCGGGATCCAAGAACACGGATCGGTCCTTGTACCCGAGCAGGAACTCGTCGAACCCGGGTAGCAGCAGCATCTCGGGAGGTTCGTCGGTGTCGGCGTCGAGGAAGTAGACCTCCTGGTCCGCATGGCGCGCGACGCGCAGGTCCGCGCCCGTGATCGCCGTCCTGCTATCAGCGGCGGTGAGTCCACTCCAGCCCTGGAAGTCGGCGCGGGTGGTCGGTCCGTGACTGCGGAAGTACATCAAAGCCAGCAGCGCGAGCGCCTCGTCGCGTTCGGGTGCCAGTTGCTCGGGCGCCCACTCGTCGAGCAGGACGAATGTCTGCTCGGATCCCGCGTTCGGGCCGATGCACGTCACGCCGATCTGGGCGGTGTGCCACAGGAGGTGGTACGAGCGGCCGCCGCCGGTCTCGATGCCCGCTGCCTCCAAAGCCGCCAGGCACTCGCTGCGGGTGAGCGGACCGCCCCGCAGCGCATCACTGAGGACCGTGGCGGCGTGCTCGACGATCGAGCTGTCCAGGCCGAGACTGTCTCCACCGGGCCTGCAGGCCGTTCAACGCCCGTACCCCGGTCAGGTTCAGCATCCACCGGGCGTTGTGGGGGTGGACGATGTGGATCGTGCCCCGCATCGGCCAGGTGCGAAGCACCTCTCCGCTGCCAAGTGCCGCATCGATGTCGGACTCGTCAGTGTCCGGAAGGCGCACGCCCAGCGACCACTTGCCGCTGGATAGGTCCTGCGCCTGCATCGCCCCGAACCAGTCGGCCAACTCCGCGGCACTGGTCCCCGGCCTGCTCAGCCGGAGGTTGGTGAGCCGCCTCGCGCGGACCTCGGAGGTGCTGAGTTCGGCCATGGTGAATCATCACCCCCCGTGACATGTCACGGCAACGTGGGGCAGGCCCCAGACGTGCCGGGCTCCGGCGGCGCGTGAGTCACACTGGCGGCATGGCCGATCTGTTCGACGCGCTGGCAGGTCCTGCCGACGAGGTGGCGCCACTGCTGCTCGGGGCGACGATCACCGATGCGCAGGTGACGGTGCGGATCGTGGAAGTCGAGGCCTATGCCGGGGACACCGACCCCGCCAGTCATGCCTTCCGCGGTCCCGGCGTCAAGAACGCCGTGATGTTCGGACCACCCGGCCATGCCTACGTCTACCTCAGCCACGGAATCCATCTGTGTCTCAACGTGGTGTGCCATCCGGACGGCGTGGGTGGCGGGATTCTGCTGCGCGCAGGTGAGGTCGTCGGCGGGGTGGAAGTGGCTCGTCGTCGCCGGGGCGGCCACAGGGAACTGGCTCGCGGGCCGGGGCGTTTGGGTCAGGCGCTCGCCGTGACCCCGGCCGACAGCGGCGTGGATCTGCGCGATGGGCGCCTGCGACTGGAACCGCGGTCGGCGGCCCCCGAGATCACGACGGGCCCGCGCGTGGGGGTCAGCAAGGCCGCGGACCGGTTATGGCGCTTCTGGATCTCCGGGGATCCGTTCGTGAGCCCCTACCGTCGCAGCCCGAGAGCCCGCATGTAGTGCGACGTCGGCGGTGATCAGCCGGCGAGGCCGTCCAGCGTCGCGGCCACGAGCCGTCCGAGTGTCGGCAGGTGGTAGCCGCCCTCCTGGACGGCGACGACCGGGACACCGAGGGCGGCGACCTGCCGGGCGGCGGCGTGGTAACCCTCGGCAGTCACCCGCAGCGGGCTCTCCGGGTCGTCGGCCGCCGCGTCCACCCCAGGGAGAGCACGACGGCGCCGGGGTCGAACCGGGCGACCGCCTCGATCGCGGCCTCGACCGCAGCCAGCCATCCCGTGTCGCCAGTGCCCTCCGGGAGCGGGAGATTGAGGTTCGCGCCCTCGCCGGCCCCTCGGCCGGTCTCATCGGCGAACCCGAGGTAGTGCGGGAACCATCCCGCACCGGGGTCGACGTGCACTGAGGTCACCAGCACGTCGGCCCGGTCGTAGAAGATCGACTGCGTCCCGTTGGCGTGGTGCGCATCGACGTCGACCACCGCCACCCGGTGGTGTCCCGCCGAGCGCAGCGCCTGTGCCGCGATGGCGGCGTTGTTCAGGTAGCAGGAGCCCCCGAAGGCATCCCGCGTGACATGGTGACCCGGCGGGCGGCAGGCGGCGTAAGCGGCGGGCGCACCCGCGCCGACGAGGTCGACCGCGGTCAGGGCCGCGTCGGCCGCAGCTCGGGCGGCCCGGTAGGTACCCGGGCCCACCAGGGTCATCGTGTCGTAGCAGAAGCGTCCGGCGCGGGCGTGCGCAGCCGTGGGCGTGCGCAGCGGAAGTCCCGACAGCAACCCCGGGGTGGGGAAAAGGTACCCGACCACCCGGTCCTGCCCGGGGTCGTCGGGGAATCCGGCGGCCACCCATCCGCTGTATGCATCGGCCAGGTAGTCCAGCATCGCGGCGTCGTGGACCGCCAGCACGGGTTCGTCGCCGTGGGCGGTTGCCGGGACGAACGGGTGCCCGGCATCGGCCAGGGCGGATCGGAGGGCCTCCAGTCGCTCGGGGACCTCGGTCCCGGGCGTCCGGACGCCGACCCACACCTCCCCGCCCGGAACATGGAGCAGGCAGTCGTCGGACCAGACCACGGGCAGTGTCATGTGCGGCATGATGCCACCATGCCGCCTCCCTTCCTCGACCAGTCCTTCGGCCGCTTCCCCACCGGGCCCAGCGACTCCGTGCTCGACGTGCCCGGCGCAGGTCTGGGGCACGCGACGATCGTCCAGCGACGACGCCGACCCGCCCGCGGGCAGCGGTATCGCCCGGACCGGGGTAACGGTCGTCGACCCGGGAGGTGACGTCTGGGCGAGCCCGGTGCCGGCCGGGGTCGCGGTCCTCAATGGCGCGGGCGAGTTGACCGGCAGCCTGCAGATCCGGGAGTGGGGAGTGATCGAGACCCCCGTCTTCCTCACCAGCACGATGCAGGTGGGCCGTGTCTACGACGCCGCCTGCCGGATGCTGATGGCCGAACAGCCCGAGATCGAGGACTCGGTCGTGATCCCGGTCGTGGGCGAGTGCGACGACTCGTGGCTGAACGACCCGCGCACGATGCACGTGACGGACGCGCACGTGGCCGAAGCGCTGTCGCAGGCGCGCCTTTCGGCCAAGGGAGACCTCCCCGCTGACGGTCGGTCGGCCCTGAGCGGTTGTGTGGGCGCGGGGACCGGGACCGTGTGCATGGGGTGGAAGGGCGGGATCGGGACTTCCTCGCGCGTCCTGCCCGACGGCACCACCGTCGCGGTCGTGCTGCTCACCAACTTCGGAGCACCGCACCAACTGACGATCCGCGGCCGCGTGGTGGGGGCCGAACTCGACGAGCCGGCCTGGTGGGCGGAACACCACCCGGAACCGGCGGGCTCATGCATCGGGGTCGTCGTCACCGACGCGCCGCTGGACCCGGCAACGGCGGGCCGGGTCGCCGCCCGGGTCGGTCTCGGGCTGGCGAGGTGCGGCTCGGTCGCACACCACGGCAGCGGCGAGATCTTCTGCTGTCTCGCAACCGGTCTGCGGGCACCTCGCGGTGCGGACGCCAGGGCGCGCCGCCTGGCCCGGGTCGCGCCTGGACGACCTCTTCGAGGCCACGGTCGATGCGACCGAGTCCGCTGTGTGGGACAGCCTCCTGGCGGCAACCACGACCACGGGGCGGCGGGGCCTTACCGTGCCCGCTGTGCCTGCCGACCGGCTCGCCGCCCTGCTCGGGTCGACCTGACCGAGGGGCTGGGCCGCGGATCGACCCCCGCGCGGGCAAGGCCGCGGATCGACCCCCGCGCGGGCAAGGCCGCGGATCGACCCCCGCGCTGGGCAAGGCCGCGAGGTTGGAGGTTGTTCACGAGGTTGGAGAAGACACGCGTGCGTTCTCCAACCTCGTGGTCGTTCTCCAACCTCGCGTGTGTTCTCCAACCTCGTGGTCGTTCTCCAACCTCGCTCGGAGGGGTGGCGCAGCCGGAGAAGCCGCCAACTACCCGCCAGTCAGCCAGCAGGCGGCCTGGTGCTCGCCCGACCCGGCCAGCACCGGGAGGTCTGTGCCCCGGCACTGCGGGGCCACCGCGGCCGCCTCGCCGTCCCGCAGTGCGGGACACCGTGGATGGAATCGGCAGCCGGCCGGAATCGCCGTCGGATCGGGGGGCTCGCCGGTGAGGATGATCGGGTCGACGTGGTCGATCTCCGGCACCACCGACAGCAGCGCACGTGTGTAGGGGTGCTTGGGCGCCGAGAGCACCTCCTCGGTGGGGCCCTGCTCGACGATCCGGCCGAGGTACATCACCGCGATGCGGTCGGCGATGTTCCACGCCACCCCGAGGTCGTGGGTGACGACCAGCAGGGACAGCCCGAGTGACTCCCGCAGGGACAACAACAGGGCCAGGATCTCTCCCCGGACCGACGCGTCCAGCGAACTCACCGGTTCGTCGGCGATGATCACCTGCGGCTGCAGCACGAGTGCCCCGGCGATCACCACGCGCTGCCGCTGACCGCCGGACAACTCGTGCGGGTAGCGCAGGAAGAACCGCTCCGGGGGCCGCAGGCCGGCGCGAGCGAGTGCGTCCGCGACGGCGGCCCGCTCGTCGCCGTCGAACTCGGTGCACCCGCAGCCCCTCCGCGACCGCCTCGTACACCGACCGCCGCGGGTTGAGCGCCCCGCTCGGGTCCTGCAGGACGAGTTGCGCGCTGCGCCGGTGCTTCTTCAGCGCCGCAGCCGAGTACTGCAGCGGGTCACCCGACACCAGAACCTCGCCCGCGGAGGGCCGTCTCCAGCCCGAGCAGCGTGCGCGACAGCGTCGTCTTGCCGCATCCGCTCTCCCCGACCAGGGCGACGATCTCGCCGTGCCCGAGGCTCAGGTCGACGCCGTCGACCGCGCGGGCGGACCGGTTGCCGCGCCCGCGGAACGTGACCTCGAGGCCGCGGGCCTCCAGACGGGCACGGCTCGGTCATGTACCCACCTCCGGGGCGAACAGGCAGGACGACCAGCGGCGATCGCCGGAGGGTCGCAGCTGCACGTCCGTGGTGGCGCACTCGTCCGCGCACCTGGGGCAGCGCGGATGGAACGGCACCCCGAGGGCGCCTCGCCGGGGAACGGGGGGTCGCCGGGCAGTCCGCTGGGGGCGTAGCGGAAGCGCCGGTCCCCGATGCGCGGGTACGCGTCGCCCAGCGCCCGCGAGTACGGGTGGTGGGCGTCCTCGAAGACCTGGTCCGACGGACCCTGCTCGACGACCTGGCCGGCGTACATGACGGCCAGGTCGTCGCAGGCCGATGCCAGGACCGAAAGATCGTGGGAGATGAAGACCATGGCGAGATCCAGGTCCCGCACCCGGTCGGCGAGGACGTCCAGAACCTGCTGCTGGACCATCACGTCGAGGGCCGTCGTGGGCTCGTCGGCCACGATCAGGCTCGGTCCGCAGGCCAGCGCCATGGCGATCATCACCCGCTGCTTCTGGCCGCCGGACAGTTGGTGCGGGTAGGACTGGGCCACTCGGGAGGGAAGGCCCACCTGCTCCAGCAGGTCCCCGACGCGGGCGCGGGCCGTCGGTTCCGACACGGACTTCTCGTGCAGTCGGATCGGCTCGGCGATCTGCTGGCCGACACGCTGCACCGGGTTCAGCGCGTGCATGGCGCCCTGGAACACGACCGAGGCACTGGCCCAGCGGACCGCGCGCAGGCGTCCCCACTTCATCGTGAGCACGTCCTCGCCGTCGAGCAGGACTCGCCCGGTGACGGTCGCGGACTTGGGCAGCAGACGAAGGACGGTCGAGGTCACCGTGGTCTTGCCAGAGCCCGACTCCCCGGCCAGTCCCGAGCGAACTCCCGGCGTCGACGGTCAGAGACACCCCGCGGACCGCCGGCACGTCACCCCCGGCCGACCGGTAGGTGACGCTGACGTCCTCGCAGTTCCAGGACGGCCATGTCACCGGCCTCCGAGGCGCGGGTTGACGATCTGCTCGAGCGCCCGGCCGATCATCGTGAACGACAACACCACGAGGACGACGCAGACACCGGGCGGGCCGATGTACCACCACGCACCGGCGGAGATCGCACCGTTGGAGAACGCTTGGTCCAGCGTGGCTCCCCACGACGGCCGTAGTGGGTCGCCGAGTCCCAGGAACGACAGGGTCGTCTCGGAGAGGATGGCGATCGCCACGGTGAGCGTGGTGTTGGCCAGCACCAGCGGGAACACGTTGGGAAGCACGTGCCTGGTCATCTGGTGCCAGTTGCCGCTGCCGAGTGCCCGGGATCGCTCCAAGTACGGGCGGCCCTCGACCGATAGGGTCTGGGCGCGGATGAGCCGTGCGGTGCCCGCCCAGGACGTGACGCCGATGACGACGATGATCGTCACCGTCGAGCCGCCGCCGAGGACGGTGGCCAGCACGATCGCCAACGGGAGGAACGGGATCACCAGGACCCAGTCCGTGAGCCGTTGCAGCGCTGCAGCCGCCCAACCCGCGGTAGTGACCGGAGGCGATCCCGACCGACGTCCCGATCAGCATGGAGATGAGGGTGGCGGCGATGCCGACGGTCAGGGACACCCGCGCCCCCCACGCCAGCAACGCCAGCATGGACCGGCCCGAGTCGTCGGTGCCGAGCCAGAACTCCCCTGAGGGCGGATCCAGGAGCTCGCCGGTGGCCCGCGTGACGCTGATGGTGTCCGGCGGGAACAGCACCGGCGCCAGGAGCGCGGCGAGCGCGAAGAAGACCAGCACCCCGAGCCCCAGCATGCCGGCCCGGTGCGTGCGGAACTGGCGCCAGCCGCGGCCGAAGGCCTCGCGCCGGCGGGCTCGCGCGATGGCGCGGCGACCCTGCGGCTGAGCCGCCGCCCCCGCAGCCGCCGGGGGTCTGCTGGTCGCTGGCCACTCACTGCCTCACTCTCGGGTCGATCACGGCATAGAGCAGGTCGGCCACCAGGTTCGCCAGCACGACGCCGATGGAGAAGAGCAGGAAGATGGCCTGCAGCAGCGCGACGTCCGGGCCGCGCAGCGCTTCGTACGACAGCAGGCCCAGACCCGGCCAGGAGAAGACGGTCTCCACCGTGATCGCACCGGACACGGTGAATCCGAGGTTGAGGAAGATGAGGGTGATGGTGGGCAGCAGGGCGTTCGGGACGGCGTGCCGGCGGCGCACGAACTTGTCCGACAGCCCCTTGGCCCGGGCCGTGGTGAGGTAGTCCTCGTCCATCTCGTCCACCAGCGACGAACGCATCACCAGCGCGTACTCGGCGAGGTAGACCATCGTCAGCGTCGCGACCGGCAGCACCATGTGCCATGCCACGTCGAGCCAGCCGGCCAAGGACGATGTGTCCACCCCCGGCGACGAGATCCCCCCGATCGGGAAGATGCCGGGCAGCCCGAAGACCCCGACCCCGAAGACGATCAGCAGGATCATGCCGAGCCAGAACTCGGGCATGGAGTACAGAGTGAGCGTGACCCCGGTCGAGACCTTGTCGAAGCGACTTGCCCCGACGCCACCCGGCCTTGATCCCGATCCAGACGCCGATGATCGAGGCCAGCACGATCGCCGTGCCCACCAGCAGGAGGGTGGGCCAGATGCGCTCGGTGACCAGTTCCCACACCGGCCGGTTGAACTGGGCCGAGTCGATGGTGCTGGAGAACGGGTTCTGCAGGTAGGTCAGGAACTGCTCGAGGACCGGACGCGTTCAACTCGGCCCGCAGTTCGGCCAGTTGTTCGGGCGGAACGTTGCGTCCCCGGGTGTACATCCCGATCGGATCGCCCGGGCAGGAGCCGGAAGAGGAAGAAGTTGACCACCAGGACGAACAGCAGGGTGCCCAGGGCCGCGCCCGTCTTGCGCAAGGCGAAGCGGGCCCCGGGGGACAGACCCTTGCTCCCCTTTCTGCTTGCGAGACAGCGGTGGCGGGCCGGGGACGGGGTCGGGACCGCCGCCCCCGGCAACGTCCTGGATCAGCGACACGGGTCCACTACTCCACGTCGTCGTCGTTCGACCGCCGGCGTCCGATCAGCACGCCGCCGAGCACCAGCCCCGCGGCGACCAGCACGCCGAGCCCGATCAGCGCCGGGCTGACCCCGCCCGAAGAGTCGGAACCGCCCGCGTCAGCGTCGGCCGTTGCCGGCTCGATGCTCTCGTACGACCAGGTGCCGTACTGGAACAGCAACACACCGTCCGGCTCCGGCTGCGGGGTGAAGTTGGTCCAGCGGTCGGACCGGTAGGCGGTCGGGTTGTCGTAGTACACGGTCACGACGTACGCGTTGCTGTCGTACAGCATCTGCTGCATCGACTTGACGATCTCGGCGCGCTTGGCCGTGTCCGTCTCCAGCTTCTGCTCCTCGTAGAGCTTGTCGTACTCGGCGTCGCAGTAGAAGGAGTCGGACAGGCCCGCGAAGATGGTCCCGTCGTCGTCGGTGGACCGCTGGTCGCAGGTGAAGGTCGAGAGCTGGTAGTCCGGGTCCGGCTCGACGACCCATCCCCACTCGAACATGTCGAAGTCGCCGTTGCCGACCTTCTCGTAGAGGGTGTCCTCGCTGACGATCTTGACCTTGACCTCGATGCCGATCTGGGCCAGCCAGTCCTTGACGTACTCGACCACCTTCTGCGACTCGCTGGACTCCTGCCGGCCCAGAAGGCGCAGCGACATCCGCTCGCCTTCCGGCGAGACCCGCACCCCGTCGTCGCCGACGGTGTACCCGGCCGCTTCCAGGGTCGCCTTCGCCGCCTCCAGGTCGAAGGCCACCGGATCGGCCGGCTCGAGATGCAGGTTTGCGTACAAGGGCGGGATGACGGTGGTTCCGGGGCTCGCGAATCCGCCGTACACCTTGTCGGCGAGCACCTGACGGTCGGTTGCCTGGGCGATCGCCAGGCGCACCTGCGGGTCGAGCACCAGCTTGCTGCCGTCCCCGATCGGCGTGCCGTCGGTCAGGGCAGCTCCCATGTTGAAGGCGATCTGGTTGAACCCGGAGTACACGCTGGGGACCGTGGTGATGCCTTCCGCACCGGCCAGAGAGTTGAAGACGTTCGCGCTGAGGTCGTTGGCGTAGTCGACCTCTCCCTTGCGCAGTGCCTCGGCGATCGCGTCGGTGTTCTTGTAGACCCGGAAGACGACCTCGTCGGCCGCGGGCTTGCCTCCGTAGAAGTCGGGATTGGCCGCGAACCGCAGGAATTCACCCTTGCGGCGCTCGATCAGCACGTAGGGTCCGCCGCCGACGACGGGCTGGCCGTCCTCCGGTTCGTTCTTGTAGGACTTCGCCTGCTTGCCGTCGATGTTCTTCCAGATGTGTTCCGGGAGGATGTAGACCGCGAGGTGGAGCATGATCGGCGAGGGTTTCTTCACGTAGAGGACCAGCGTCGTGTCGTCCTCGGCGACGGCTCTGGTGATGTTCGACGTGTAGCCGCCGTAGTTGGTCTGCTCGATGTCGCCGTTGATGACCCGGTTGAAGGTGTAGGCCGCGTCGCGTGCCGTCAGCGGCTCGCCGTCGCTCCACTTCAGATCCGGCCTGATCTTGTACGTCCAGTACGTCTGGTCCGCGGACTCCTCCCAGGACTCGGCGAGGCCGGGGACGGTGGAGAAGTCCGCCGCCGAGTACTCGGTGAGGGTGGGATACATCATCTGGTACGCCTCGAAGGAGGCAGCCGCAATACCCGTGAATGGGTTCGTCGAGTCGACGTCCTGGGTGATGCCGACCGTGAACACGGTCTTCTCCCCGGTGCGCCCGGCGCCGGCGACGGGCTGCCCGACTCATCGGCGCTTGCCGGCAGCAGCGGTAGCGCCACCATCGCCGCGATCGCACTGGCGAGCGCCGCCCACGCGTGCCTACGTCTACGTACCCTCATCTGTTTCCTCCCTGTGCGGTAGCGAGTGCTACCGTCCGGCCATGCCATCTGCGCCCCAGCCCCAAGTAAACCCCACGACGGTGCCGTGGGGGGCAGGAAATCGGCAGGACGACTTCGGCTGGCTGGCCGGTGACGGACCGGACGTTCTCGGGGCGCTGACCGACGAGCGCGCCTACTACGAGGCGAGGGTCCATCAACTGGGTCCGCTGCGCGACGAACTGGCCGCCGACATGCGCGGGCTTCTCCCCGACGACGACGTGTCGGTCAGTTTCATCCGCCGAGAGTACACGTACCTGACCGAGTTCCGAGCAGGCGCCGATCTGCCCTGTCTGGCCCGGCGTCCGCGGGACGCCGACGGCCCGGTCGAGCTGCTCGTCGACCTGGGTGCGGTTGCTGCGCAGGAGGGTTCGTCCTTCGCCGAGTTCGGCCTGACCGAGCCGGGACCGGGCGACCACATCCTGGCCTGGTCGGTCGACCTGACCGGCGCCGAGAAGTACTCGTTGCGCTTCCGCGACCTGGCGACGGGTCAAGACCTGCCGGACCGGGTGCCGGGGACCTATTACACGGGCGCGTGGGACGCCACGGGCACCCGGTTCCTCTACGTCGTGCCCGACCACGCCATGCGTCCGTGGCAGGTGCGCGAACACGTCCTGGGGACCCCCGCCGACACCGATCGGTTGGTGCTGCAGGAGGACGACGAGTCGTTCGAACTCACAGTGAGCGCGACCCGTTCGGGGGAGTGGATCGTCATCGAATCGCGCAGCCGGGACACCAGCGAGTGCTGGCTGCTCCCGGCCCGGGACACCACCACCGTCCCGCGTTCGGTCGCCGGACGTCGCCGTGGCACTGAGTACACCGTCGACCACGCCCCGTGGGGCGGTGCCGACGAACTGCTGATGGTCACCAACGACGAGGCCCCGGAGTTCCGGGTCCTGGCCGCTGCGACCGACACGCTGGGACCCTGGCGGGAGGTGGTGGCCCACGACGCAGAAGTCCGGGTCGTGGCAGCCGACGCGTTCGCCGGGCACGTTGTGCTGACCTTGCGTCGGGACGGCCTGCCGCTGCTGCGGGTCGCCGCGCGGGACTGGTCGGCGTCCTATGAAATCCCTCCCGCGGACGAGGCGTCCACCATCTGTCTGGCCCGGGTGGACGAGTTCGACCCGGGCGCCATCACGATCCGCACCGAGAGTCGCACGACGCCGGCCTCCTGGTGGGATGTGGACCTCGAGTCCGGCGAGCGGGTCGAGGTGCACACGACACCGGCCCCTGGCCTCGAACCTGAACGCTACGCCGCATCGCGGGTGTGGGTCACGGCCAGGGACGGCGCCCGGATCCCGGTGACCCTCTTGCGGCGCAACGACATCGCGCTCGACGGCAGCGCCCCCTGCCTGCTGTACGGCTATGGCGCATACGAGTACGTCTTCGAGCCCGAGTTCGACGCGGCTCTTCCTCCGCTGTTGGATCGCGGGGTGGTGTTCGCCCACGCGCACGTGCGCGGTGGCGGTGAGATGGGGCGGACCTGGTGGGAGCAGGGTCGGTTGTTGCGCAAGCGCACGACCTTCGACGACTTCGTCGACGTCGCGGACGCGCTCGCCCACGACGGTGCCCTCGGCCTTGTGGACGGACGCCGTATCGCGAGCCGGGGGTTGTCCGCCGGGGGGCTGCTGCAGGGTGCGGTGTACTCGCAGCGACCGGACCGCTGGCGGGCTGTGGTCGCCGAGGTCCCGTTCGTCGATGTCGTGACCGCGATGTCGGACCCCTCGATACCGCTGACGGTCAACGAGTGGGACGAATGGGGCGACCCGCGCGACCCGGCGTACATGACCTACCTCGCCGGGTACTCGCCATACGACAACCCGCCGCCGGTCGATGGTCGGCCGCCGCTGCTCGTCACCGGGGCCCTGCACGACCCCCGGGTTCTGGTCCGGGAACCGGCCAAGTGGGTGATGGCGCTGCGAGCGACCGATCCCGCCCGGGGTGCAGGCGCCGACCCGGCCGATCCGACTTCGCCGGGCACGGTGCTGTTCCGGGTCGAGACCGCAGAGGGCTCCCACTCCGGCCCGGCCGGGCGTTTCGGACACCTGGACTACGAGGCCGAGGTGGCCGCCTGGGTCCTGGCCGCTCTGGCCTGACCGCTCGGGCGGGCGTCACCTCGCCCTGATCGTTCGGCGAGCCCTACCTCGGCCTGAGCGTTCGGGCGGGCGTCACCGCTGGCCTGACCGTTCGACGAGGTTGGAGTTCGTCGTCGGCGTTGGAGAACACACGCGTGTGTTCTCCAACGCGGTGCACAAACTCCAACGTCGCGGTGCTCCAACGCTGTGCACGACCCGCGGGCTCCCGTGCAGCCCGTCGCAGGAACCGCTACGGCACCAGGACGATGCGGGCGCCGTTCTCGACGGCGGGGTCGGCCATTGCATCGGCCACCGCCGCGCCGACCACGCCGGTGTCGGTGAACGTGCGGAACGTCTTGTCGGGGTTGCGAGTCCTCATCTCGTCGTCGACGAGCGCGTTGACCACGAGGATCACGGCCCGCGCCGCGGTCTCTGCGAAACTGTCGCCGAGCGCCTTCATCCACGTCTCGGACGCCCCCTTGATGCTGGCGTAGGCCGCGTTGCCGGCGCTGGGCGACTGGGCCTGGACGCTCGACAGGATGAAGAACCTGCCTGCTGGAGAGGCGATCAGCGCCTCGCGGAAGACCGCGCTCGTGACCCGCAGTGTGCCGAAGATGCCGGGCTCCAGGGCTGCGAACTGCTCAGCAGCCTTGCGGTCCACCGTCTTCGAGCCCTGCCAGCCGCCGACGAGATGCACGACGGCGTCGATCCGGCCGTGTCGATCCAGGAGTTCGTCCCGGAACGCCTCCACGGCCTCGAAGTCGAGCAGGTTCACAGTCCGGGCCTCGGCCGTCCCCCCGGCCGTGACCACAGCCTGCGCGGCACGGTCGGCAAAGGCTTGGTCGCGGTCGACCACGACCACGTGCGCCTGACCGGCCAGCGCCAGGGACACCCCGCGACCGCCCATGCCCGCTCCCAGAACGACGGCCACCGGTGTTGATGCGCTCATCCGCTGACTCCTGTGATCCCCCGGGTCGACTCGATGACCGGCGCCAACTTCTTCCGCAGCGCCTCGTAGAAGACGTTGAGTGGGAACTCGTCGGGCAGCACCGCATCGACCGCGAGACGGGGTTCGCTCGGCAGGGCCTGCGCCCCCTGTGCCCATACTGATGCCGGATTCGGCGGCACCAGCCCGCTGACGAAGGTGTGCGCCGCCATCCAATGCCCCATCCGGGAACGATCGATGCCCTCGTTGTAGAGGGTCTCGACCTCGCCGCAGAGCTCACTGACCGAGTCGTACACGCGGGGCCAGTCCAGGCTCAGCGTGTTGTCCCGCCACCGAAGCACCCCGTTGCGGTGTAGCCAGGCGAACAGGATCTGGCCGCCGAGTCCGTCGTAGTTGCGGACCCGCTCGCCGGTCGTCGGGAAGCGGAAGAGCCGGTCGAAAAGGATCGCGATGCGCACGTGCCTGGCGAGCGTCGCCCCTTGGGCCTCCAGAGCCGGGGTCTCCCGGAATGTGGTGAGGTCGCAGCGCAACTCCTCCAGTCCGTACATCCAGTAGGGCATCCGCTGCTTGATCATGAACGGGTCGAACGGCAGGTCCCCGTGGCTGTGCGTGCGGTCGTGGACCAGGTCCCACAGGATGAACGTCTCCTGCGCCAGCCGCTGGTCCACCAGCAGTCGCTCCGCGTCCGGTGGCAGCGACAACTGCAACAGGTCCGCAGCAGCGGCCGAGACGCGGCGGAAGCGGGCGGACTCCCGGTCGCAGAAGATGCCACCCCACGTGAATTGGGCAGTCTCGCGGGTCGCCACGGTCTCCGGGAACAACACTGCCGAGTGGGTGTCGTACCCCTTCGTGAAGCCCACGAACTCGATGGGGACGAAGGCCGGATTGTCGTAGTCTGCCCGCCTCCAATCGCGCGATCCAGTCAGGCCACACGGTTCGGGTGATGACGGCTTCAACGTTGCGGTTGGGGTTGCCGTTCTGGGTGTACATGGGGAACACGGCCAGATGCTCGACCCCGTCGCGACGATCCTGTTCTGGGTGGAACAGCAGCAGCGAGTCGAGGAAGTCGGGTACGCCCAGTCCGGCGTCGCGCCAGGCCTGCAGGTCTGTGACGGTGGCTTCGAGATGTGCCTGCTGGTGCGGGAACCGGGGGCTCAGTGCCGTGACGGCTCCGGCGATGTCGGTCACCAACTCAGCCGCGCGGTCGCGATTCTCCGGGTCGACCGAGCCGTCCTTGGCCTGCAGGGGCGCAGCTGCTCGATCGCGGCAACCAGAGCCTCCCACGCCGGGTCCTGCAATGCGCCGGACGCGTCAGCCACCGAGGACTCTTCGCCGGCGTGTCCGCTCCCGGCCCACGTGACGAGGTTCAGCCACAGCCTGCGATGCTCGAGGTCCTCGATGGAGTCGTCGCCGAAGAGGTCGGAGTCGGCCGCGACGACGACCCGGCCGGCGCCGCTGTGAACGGCGGCGATGAGTGGTTCACCCGGCAGGTTGGCCTCCGGGGAGGTGACCACCACTGCGAACGCCTCGGGTGTGCTCAGCCGCAGCACGCCTGCACGGTAGAAGCAGGCCGCGGAGACCTCGGCTAGCAGATCCTGCTCGGTCTTCGCCCCGGGCTGGCCCAGCACCCAGGTGCTGACGTCCTTGAACCGATGCACCGGATCCTGGACGGTGGTCGACACCACGTCGATCCCGAATCGGCCTGCGAGTTCGCCGAGGACGTTCCCGTATTTCTCCTGCTCCGTCTCCGCGAGCACGACCAGCCCACCGCCGCCGGCGACGAACTCCTCGATGGCAGCCAGTTCGTCCGGAGAATGCGCCGGTGACCCGACACCGGTGGTGGCCTCCCATGCGTCATCGGAGCAGTGTGGGATCACCAGCACGTCCACGCTGCTCAGCACTGCCGGTGTCAGAAGCCCGTCCTCATGAGCGCGCACCTCGTAGCCCGCAGTTCGCAGGGTGTCGGCGGCGACCACGTAGCCCGCGTCCGCGGGGGCCTTCGGGTTCATCCGCGAGGCGATTTCAGGGCGGGTCGACCAGGCCTGCCGGTGTGCTTCATCTACGAGTACGACACCCAGGTTGCGCATGCGGACAGTGTCGCACCCGGCGGCTCGAATTGGCGAACTCGGATCGTCCGCTGGTGCAACGGGTGTCCTGCCAGCGCCTCCGCGCGGATCCACGGCAATCGCAGGAACTCGGCCGCATCCGGCAATCGCGGACCGACCCCGCCGCCCACCACCGAGTCAGGGCCGGTCAAGGCCAGCGCGGTGGGGCTACAGTCGTCCAGTGAACGAGTGTGTCTCGTATTCGACCAACGGCCGGGTCGCCGCAGTGCACCTCGACCGACCGAACCGTCTCAACGCCGTCGTGCCCGCCCTGGTCGACGGTGTCCTGGCGTCTTTCGAGCGGGCCCGTGCCGAAGAAGTCGCGGTCGTGGTCCTTGCCGGCCGCGGACGTGCGTTCTGCGCCGGCCACGACCTGAAGGAACCCGCACCCGCCGAGGACGAAGCCGCGGCCCGTCTGCGGCTGCAGCGGATCCAGGACGTCACCCGCGCGATCCGGTCGTTCCCGGGCCCGGTCATCGCCGCCGTCCACGGCTACGCGCTCGGTGCGGGCGCCGAATTCGCTCTCGGGTGCGACCTCGTCGTGGCGGCGCAGGACGCCCGATTCGGGTTCCCCGAGGTGGGCGTCGGGCTCAGCGTGACCGGCGGGATCTCCGCGCTGCTGCCGCGGACCGTGGGCCCGGTGCGTGCGAAGGAGCTGCTGTTCCTGGGCGAACACCTGTCGGCTGACGACGCGCACCGTCTTGGGCTGGTGAACCGGGTCGTCCCGACGGGGTCGCACGAGGAGGCTGCAGACGAACTGGCGCAGCGGCTCGCCGCGCAGCCCCCGTCCGCCCTGGCGCTGGCCAAGTCGCTGCTCGACCAGGGCGTGGACTCCACCGAGCCGGAGGCCTTTGAGCGCGAAGTGGACGCGGCGATCGCGACCATGTCGACCGGGGAGGCGCAGTCCGCCGCAGAGGTATTCCGGGAGACCTCCGGTGGGTGACCCAAGGGGTGCGGACGCCAAGGATCTGGTTGCCGCCGTCGACCGTGCGGCCCGCCTGTGGCCGGACCGGATGGCCTGGACGTTCGACCCCGGCGAGTCGCTGACCTTCGCCGACGTGGGCCGACGATCGGCCGGCCTGGCCGCCGCGCTGGCCGACCGGGGGGTCGCGGTCGGCGACCGGGTCGCGGTGATGATGGCCAACCGTGCGGAGTTCCCGCTGACGTGGCTGGCGCTGGCTCGGCTCGGCGCGGCGATGGTCCCTCTGAACCCGCATTACCGGCAGGAGGACGCCGGCCACATCCTGGAGCACTCCCGCGCCAGCGCCGTGGTCACATCCGCCAGCCTCTCCGGGCAGGTGCGCGAGGCGCTCGGCTGTGCCCATCTGGACCTGCCCGTGCTCCACGTCGAGCAGCTGGCAGGCGCCGGACTGCCGGTCGAGGCAATCCCTGCGCCGCCCGCGCACCGGGTCGGCGCCGAGGACACCGTGAACATCGCGTACACCTCCGGCACGACGGGACGCCCCAAAGGGTGCGTGTTGTCCCACCGGTACTGGATCGAACTCGGCGGCGGCCTCGTGGACGAGTTCCCACATCTGGGTGCCGGCGACACCATGCTCACCGCGCAGGCGTTCTCGTACATCGACCCGCAGTGGAAC
The DNA here is from genome assembly GCA_963769435.1 of uncultured Actinomycetota bacterium. Taxonomy (GTDB): domain Bacteria; phylum Actinomycetota; class Actinomycetes; order S36-B12; family UBA10799; genus JADKAV01. The sequence continues at coordinate 1,123,127 of CAVYLN010000002.1, read as the reverse complement.
GTGGTCGCCGCGCTGTTGGCGGGGGCACACCTGGTCGTACTGGACGCCTTCCACCCGTCCACATTCTGGTCGAAGGTGCGCGAGCACGAGGTCACCTACTTCTACTGCCTGGCCGCGATGCCCACGTTGATGCTGAAGATGCCCTCCGACCCGCTCGACCGTTCCCACCGGGTCCGGGTCGTACAGTGCTCGGCCATCCCGCCCGCACGCCACGAGGAGTTGGAGCAGCGGTGGGGTGTGAAGTGGTACGAGGCCTTCGGGATGACCGAGACCGGTGCCGATCTGCGCGTGACCGACGCGGACCACGATCAACTCGTGGGCAGTGGCTGCGTGGGGGCTCCGGCGCGGGCCCGGGAGGTCAGGGTCGTGGACGCCCAGGATCTGCCGGTACCCAGGGGCGAGGTCGGAGAGGTGGTACTGCGTGGACCGGGTCTCATGGACCGGTACGAGGCTGACCCGGAGGCGACGGCGGCAGCCTTCCGCGGTGGTTGGTTCCACACCGGCGACCTCGGGCGGATGGACGAGGCCGGCCGCGTCTACCTGGTGGGGCGGCTGAAGGACATGGTCCGGCGCGCAGGAGAGAACGTGTCGGCCCGGGAGGTCGAGGACGTCCTTCTCACCCACGCCGACGTCCGGCTCGCCGCCGTGGTGGCGGTGCCCGACGAACTGCGCGGCGAGGAGGTGAAGGCGTTCGTGTCCATGGCCGGGGCCGACCGCCCGGAGCACGCGCTCGTGGAGGAACTCGCCGAGCACTGCGGTCAGCGGTTGGCCCGCTTCAAGGTGCCCCGCTACTGGGAGGTGTGCGACGACCTGCCGGTCACGGCATCGCACCGGGTGGCCAAGACGCGCATCGTCGCGGTCCCTGGCCGGACGTGGGACCGGGCGGAAGGGGTGTGGCGATGACTGTGGTGGGACCGGCCTGCTTCCGGTACGACAGCCCGGTCTACTTCGATGAGATGGACCCGCTGGGAGTCATGCACAACTCCCGCTTCGCAGTGCACGTGGAGCGGGCGCAGTCGGCGCTTTTCGAGCACCTGGGCTACGGCTGGACCGACCTGTCCCAGCGGCACGAGGACATCGGCTACGTGGTCCGCGGGATCGCCCTCGAGTTCACCGCCCCCGTGTCCTCCCCGGGGGTATTGCGGGTGGAGGTCGTTGCGGTCCGGCTGGGACGGACAAGCGCCACCTGGGGGTACCGCTGCGCTGTGCCAGGCCCGGGAGGGACCGAGCTTCCGGTGGCCCACGGAACGCGCGTTGTCGTCAAAACGGACGGGTCCGGACGCCCGGCCCCGTGGACCGATTCGTTCCGGACCCTGTTCGGCTGGCTCGCCGCGGGGGCGCAGGGGCCGCGGCCGTGAACAGCCCCGTTGCCGACCTGCTGCTCACCGACGCGGCCGTCCTGACGATGGCGCCGAATGAATCCGGGATCGAACCTCGGGCCGGCGTCGTGGCCCTGCTCGGCGACCGGATCCTGCACGTCGGCCCGGACGCTGCCGGGCTCACTGCGAAACGGACGGTGTCCCTGGGCGGCCGGTGCGTCGTGCCCGGCTTCCACGACGCCCACCAGCACATGGCCTGGTTCGGTGCCAGCCTCGACGAGATCGATCTGTCCACCCCGCCGATCCACAGCCTCGACGACGTCGCCGCCGCGGTCGCTGCGGCCAACGCGATCACGCCGGCGGACCGGTGGATCGTCGGGAACGGCTACGACGAGAACAAGATCGGCGGCCATCCCGATCGCGACCTGCTCGAGCGGGTCGCGCCCGGGCGCCGGGTCCTGCTCACTCACACGTCGGGGCACATGTGTGTGGTGAGCACGGCGGTCCTGGCGGACTTGGGCATCTCCGACCATGGCCGCGACGTGCCGGGCGGGACGGTCGCGGTGGACATCTCCGGACGCCCCACGGGGCTTCTGCAGGAGCAGGCACAGAACCTGCTCACACCGCTGCGTCGCCCAGTCCTGGTGGACGATGTCGCCCACGCGGTGGCACGCGCCAGCGACGTGTACGTCCGGCAGGGCATCACCAGTGTGGTGGAGGCCGGTGTGGGTGGGGGCTGGATCGGCCGTACCCCGGTCGAGGCGCTCGCGTATCAGCGTGCCCGCGATGCCGGGCGCCTCGCCGTCCGCGTCGAACTCATGGTGGTGTCCGCGGCCCTGCACGCACTGCGCGGCAACGACGCCGACGACTTGGGCGCCGGCATCGACCTGGGTCTGCGTACCGGGTTCGGCGACGACCGGTTGCGCCTCGGACCCGTGAAGGTGTTCTCCGACGGTTCGCTGATCGGGCACACCGCCGCCATGTGCCGCGACTTCAGCGACGAGCCCGGCGTCCGCGGGTACCTGCAGGACGACGCGGACGCACTGGTCGACACGATCGTGTCCGCCCATCGCTCCGGCTGGCGGGTCGCCACCCACGCCATCGGTGACGCCGCGATAGACCTCGTGCTGGACGCGTACGAACGCTGTGCGCGCGATCACCCGCGGACCGGCTGGGGTGGCCGTCCGGGAAACCCGGAGCCCCGGCACCGGATCGAACACTTCGGCGTCGCCCGGCCCGATCAGGTGGTCAGGGCGGCCCGCCTCGGCGTGGTGCCGGTGCCTCAGGGCCGCTTCGTCGGCGAGATCGGCGACGGCATGCGCCGAGCGCTGGGACCGCAGCGTTCCGACTGGGCCTACCGGCACGCATCGCTGCTGGCCGCGGGACTGGTCGTCCCGGGCAGTAGCGACCGGCCGGTCGTCGATGGCCGGCCCATGCTCGGCATCCACGACATGGTGAACCGGCGGACTGCGTCCGGTGACCTGCTCGGCCCCGACGAAGTGGTGAGCGCACACGACGCGCTGCGGGCCTACACCTACGGGTCGGCCTACGCCTCCTACGAGGAGGACCGGAAGGGGTGGATCGGACCGGGGAAGCTCGCCGACCTCGCCGTCCTGTCCGACGACCCCACGCAGGTGGAGCCCGCTGAGCTGGCAGACATCGAGGTGCTCGCGACGGTGGTCGGCGGTGAGGCCGCGTGGGACGCCGGCTTGGGGATCGGGGGTACGGCATGACCGAGCGCAGGCTGGCGGCGTTCGCCGGGCTCGACGCCGCCCACCAGGCGGACGTGCGCCACGTCTACGAGTCGTCGTTCCCGCTCGCGCTTCGTGCGCCGTGGGAGGAGATCACGGCCAACCGTCCCGACGAGCAACTACTCGTCCTCCTGGACGAGCGCAGGCCCGGGGCCCCACCCGTGGGACTCGCGCTGGTCCGTCACCTCGGCAGCACGTCGTTGTCGTTTCTGCGCTACTTCGTGGTGGATGCCGAGCACCGCGGGGGCGGGCACGGATCGGCACTGTTCGCGGCATTGGTCGACCACCTGCGCGACGCCGGACGCACGATGCTGTTGCTTGACGTGGAGGACCCCGACGGTCGCCCGCAGGATTCGACGGAGCGTCGCGACGACCTGCGGCGCATCGACTTCTACCGGCGGCACGGGGTCCATCTGCTCGCGGTCCGCGACTACGCCCCGCCGGACCATGGGCAGGAGGGTGAGGAGCCGCGCCTGCTGTTGATGGGCGCCCGCCTGACGCAGCCGGACGATGGCGGCCACCTGCACGGGCCCCCACCTGTCCGTGCCGCTCTGCATGACGCGGTGGTGGCCGTCTACCGGGACCGCTACGGGCTCGACCCCGACCATCCGGGCGTGCGGGCAACTCTGCGGGCCTCCGGGCTGTAGCCCCGGGGGTGTACCCGTGCCTAGTCGACGGCCGCCATCAGTTGCCTGATGCTCGGGTTCGTCATGGCGGTTCCGTCAGGGAGCACCACCGTGGGCACGACGTGATTGCCGCCGTTGACGCTTCCGACGAATTGCGCCGCCGCCGGATCCTGTTCGATGTTGACCTCCCGGAAGTCGAGCCCGGCCCGCTTCATCTGGGACTTCAGCCGGATGCAGTAGCCGCACCAGGACGTCGAGTACATCGTGATCACGCGTTCTCCTTCTGTTTGAGTGTGCTCATCCGGCCACAACGATCTGTTCCTGGGCGGCCACGATCCCGTCGGCGTACACGGGCTGGTCGATGGCGGCAGCTCGTTTCACCACCGCCAGGCCGATCGGCCCGAGTTCGTGGTGCTGGGACACCGAGGTGACCCGGCCGATCACCTTGTCACCCGAGCATCACCTCGGCGCCGGGATCGGGCAGGGCGCCGTCGAAGTGCAGCAGGACCAGTCGTCGCGGCGGGCGGCCCATGTTGTGAAGACGAGCGACGGTCTCCTGGCCCCGGTAGCAGCCCTTGGCCAGATGCACTGCCGAGCCGATGAGGCCGAGTTCGTGCGGCAGGGACTTGTGGTCGGAGTCGACGCCGACCTCTGGAACACCGGCCGCGATGCGCAGCGCGTTCAGCGCCCAACTCCCGCACTCCGGGCCCTCGGGCTGCTCTCCACGGGGCAGGATCACCTCCGCTCCGACCAACGTGTCGGGTCGGTGGGGGACGTACTTGTCGGCGGCTGCCACCCCGGTCGCTGCCGGCCGGGGTCCAGCCGATGCCGGCGTACTCGAGGGGTACCAGCCAGGTCGGTCGATCGCCGTAACCCTCCCGGCGCGGTACCCAGACGACGTGGTGGTCCTCGCTGAGATCCGAGACCGTCACGTCGGACAGGAATCGCATCGACTCCAGGTACCCCCGCAGTGTGTCCGCGCCGGAGGTTTCCACGATCAGCCATGTGGTCGAGCCATCGTCGACCACATGCAGGTCGTACTCGATGTGGCCGTGGGGGTCGAGGATCAGGGCCTGGGTGGAGCAGTCGGCCTCGATGCGATGCGATGTCAGGGAGTCGAGCCAGGCGATCCGGTCGGCACCGGTGAGCGCAAGAACCGAGCGGTCATCCAGAGCCACCCAGCCCTCACCGCGGGCCAGGCGCTTCTGCTCGGTGAACGGATCGCCGAAATGGGTCATGCCGGGTACAACGCTCCAGGGGTGCCGGTTTGTTTCCTCTTCATCTAGATTCGCGGCACTTCGCGCACAATCCCGGTAGCGACATGTAGTCGAGGTCGGCCGCGAAACCGTGCTCTGCCAGGAGGGCGGCGAGCAGACCGGCCGCGGAGGACACGTCGGCGGAGGCTTGCGCACCGCACCGCTGGCACACCAGATGCAGGTGCGGCGTCTCGTCGACCGCGTGGTACACCGGCGGACCGTGGCCGATATGGGTATGGGTGATCAGCCCCACCTCGACGAGGACCTCGAGCGCGCGGTAGACGGTGGAGGTGTCCACCTCCGGCAGTTCGGCCGCGATCTGGTCGGGCGTGGCGTGGCGCAGACGGCCCACCGTCTCCCATACCTCGCGGCGCTGCTCCGTCCGACGGTAGCCCCCGTCGCGCAGCCTGGCCTCGAACACTTCGCTCACGCGCGCTGGAGTTTGGCGGCCAGGTGGTTGTTCAAGGGTTCGCCCATGGCGCTCATGTCGAACGTCCACGCCAGATCGCCGTCGGGGACCAGGCCGTAGAGCCGCTGACCGCCCAGATACTCCTTGGCGCTCTCCGTACGCATCACCGAGTCGGTGGTCATCTCGAGACTGGCCCGAGTGATCCTGGCGTCCTGGATGTCGGCGATAGTCACGCGGCCGTACCAGACCTCGGTGAATCCGGTGGGATGGGCGAAAAGTGCCTCGAACTGGTTGTCAGGCCTGGGCCGGAAGTAGGCGGACTCCATGGCCGACGGACGGACCCGGTTGCCTTCGTCGTCGAGTATCCATGACCGGGAGTTCATGGCGATGAAGGGTCGGCCGTCGCAGGTGAAGGACAGTTCCTGACCGAAACGGAAGTCCTCGATCGTGGGGTACTGGCCGGTCCCGACGCCGACCCATTGGCCGAGGAGCCAGGAAAGCGGCAGCAGCTCGTCGGGTAGATCCACTATTCGCTCTTGAACAGTCGGTAGAGCACGTAGATGGAGAACCACACGATTACCAGCGTCACCAGCACCAGCAGTGACGTGAAGAACAACTCGGTCATGGCCCCAGCGTAGTGGGTCACCGACGTGCCGACCCGCCGTCGTCCCGCGCGAGCCGGTGGCACGGCCTCAGTACGTTAGAGCCTGGGTGCCCTCGGCAAGCAGTTGTTCCACCAGAGTGGCGGCGCCCGCGATCCTGACTCCGGGGCGCAGGTCCCCCTCTGTCAGTCCTCGGCGTGCGGCGCACTGGCTGCAGACGGTGACCGAACCGATCGTTTCGAGCGACTGTTCGACGTCCGGTGCGTACTCCAGGGCGATCCCCGGATCCCTGCCGACGACGGCGAACATGGTCGCCGGCCCGGACAGCCACAGGTCGACCTGGGCACCTGAGGCACGTGCGGTGACGGCCACCGTCAGCGCGGTGGCCACCGTCTCCGGGTCGTCGGTGGTCAGTTGGACGATCAGCCGACGAGGCATCTCAGACGCGCGAGGTGTGGTCTGTGAGATCGATGTAGGAGGTCTCCTGCGAAGGGATGGCCGGAGCGGGGATGAACCGGCGCACCCTCAGGTAGACCTCGCAGCCGAGGCAGAACCCGAAGATCGCGTTGAGCGCCGCGGCGAACAGGGCGAATCCGGCGAAGATCCACACGCCGAGGGTCCAGGCGAACAGCATGCTGACGCTGGCGGCCAGGCCGAAGAACAGCCCGACGGCCTGTGCGAACTGCGGGGGTAGCGAGTCCTCCATGTGGGACGGCGCCGCCAGGCGGGGCCTGATCAGGGTCTTGAACAGCCACCCGTAGGGCTGGGATCCGGGGCCGAGGATGGCGCCGAAGGCGAAGACGAGCGTCTGCAGACTGATCAGCACACCCGCCACCGGTCCAGGGGCGGACAGGATGACCAGCGCCAGCACGATGCTGGTGATGGCGGCGGAGAAGCGGGTGCCGCGGGGATCGATCACTGTGGGCTCTTTCGACGGGGTGGCGATTGCTGGGTACTCTTGGAAACCCGAAACCCACCTCAGGCATTCCTGCTTGCGGACTCGGATCGGACCTTCCGTTCCAGGATAGACGGCGTGTCGGGAATGTCCGGGAACAGGGAGGTGTTCTGCACAACGTGTCTGGTGTATTGATTCTCCTCGGCGTGGGTGTTCTGCTCGCGGCTTTCGGCGTGTGGGCGCGGGTTGCCAACGGCCGCATGCAGAGTCACCGGCGAACGGCCGGTCGGCTCAGTTCGTCACAGATCGGAAGCGACCTCGGTGAACAGGCGACGCTGGTCCAGTTCACGTCCGCTTTCTGCGCCCCGTGTCGCGCCACGCGGCGCATCCTGCAGGAGGTCGCGGGGATGATCCCCGGGGTCAAACACGTGGATCTCGACGTCGACGAGTACCTCGACCTGGCCCGGGATCTGAATGTCTCCCGCACCCCCACGGTGCTGGTGCTCGACTCCCGAGGTGCGATCGTCCGCAGGGCGTCGGGGCAACCGCGCAAGGCCGACGTCATCTCGGCGCTCGGTGAGGCCATTCCGGCGTAGCCGGCGCTCTGGCCTAGTCTTGACGCAAGAGGTGGCACGATGAGCAGTCTTCTCCTGATGACCGACGCGGTCGAACCCAGCGACCACGTGCTGCCCTCGCTCGGGCTGTTGACCCACCAGATCCGGATCCTCCCTGCCGAGGCGGCGGCCCTGCTCGATGCCCCTCCCGGCGAGATCATCCTCGTGGACGCCCGGCGTGACCTGCCCGGTGCGCGAAGCCTGTGCCGGGTGCTGAACGCCACCGGCTCTGATCTTCCGGTGCTGCTGATCGTCACCGAGGGCGGACTTGCCGCGGTGTCGGCGGACTGGGCCGTGGACGACATCCTGCTCGACACGGCTGGCCCCGGGGAGATCGAAGCGCGCCTGCGCCTGGCGCTCGGTCGGATGAACGAGGCCGAGAAGGACGCCGAGCCCGAGATCCAGCACGGCGAGTTGCTCATCAACGAAGGCAATTACACCGCCACCGTGCGCGGCCGAATGCTGGATCTCACCTACAAGGAGTTCGAACTCATCAAGTACCTCTCGCAGCACCCCGGCCGTGTCTTCACGCGGCAGCAACTGCTCCAGGAGGTGTGGGGCTACGACTACTTCGGGGGCACTCGCACGGTGGACGTCCACGTGCGACGGCTGCGGGCCAAACTGGGCCCCGAGTACGAGGCATTGATCGGAACGGTGCGCAACGTCGGCTACCGACTGGTCCCGCCGCGCGCTGACAGGGAGTCAGAGTTCACCCCGTGACCGATTCGATCACCTGGGTGTCGCGACTGTCCGCGGCCGACGTTGCCGCGATCGACGCTCTGCTCGACCGCGTCAGTGCCGCCGACGGTGTCTCCGCGATCTCGGAGCACACGTACCTGCACGTGCTCGCGGGCGGGGGTGATGGTGGCCGTCACGCTCTCGTCCACGCGGACGGCGCGCTCGTGGCGTACGGCTTCCTCTCCGACGGCGAGGAGCCTCTGGGCGAGCTACTGGTGGATCCTGCCGCCCGTGGGCGCGGAGTCGGGGGGACGCTGCTCAGGTCGATGCTGGAGCAGGTCGGACCGGGTGTCCGGATCTGGGCCCATGGCCGACTCCCGGCCGCCCACGCTCTCGCCTCGCGCTGGGGCCTTCGGCCGGTCCGGCTGCTGTGCCGTTACACCCGCACCCTCACCGGACTCCCGGAGGTGCCTCTGCCGCCCGGGGTCACCGTCCGGACGTTCAGCCCGCAGGACGCACAGGCGTGGCTCGAACTCAACCGTGTCGCCTTCGCGGATCTGCCGGACCAGGGATCGTGGACCTCGGACGATCTCGATGAGCGGCTCAGGCAACCGTGGTTCGACCCGGCCGGATTCCTGCTCGCTTTCGACGACCAAGGCCTCGCGGGCTTCCACTGGACCAAGGTCCACGGCGGAAGTGGTCACGCGCACGAACGCACCGGCGAGGTCTACGTCCTCGCGGTGGCGCCTCGGGCGCGCGGCACCGGGCTCGGGTCCGCACTGACGGTGGCCGGCCTGCGGTACCTGCAGAGCCTGGGGCTCGCGAGGGTGATGCTCTACGTCGACGCCGACAACACCGGCGCCGTGGCCATGTACACCAGCCTGGGCTTCAGCCGTGCGGATTGCGACGTGCAGTACACAGCCGCGGACGCGAAGGTTCCGCCCGTTTCTGGCACGCTGGGGTCATGACCACCGCCCCCTCGGAGACTCCTGACGTGGTCAGTGAGTTGCCTGATCACCGCTTCATCGATCGTGAGTTGAGTTGGCTGGCATTCAACCAGCGGGTCCTCGAACTGGCGGAGGATCCGGAGCTTCCTCTGCTGGAGCGGGCGAAGTTCCTGGCGATCTTCGCCTCCAACCTCGACGAGTTCTTCATGGTCCGGGTGGCAGGTCTCAAACGCCGCATCGCAGCGGGCATCGCGGTCCGCGCTGCCAGCGGGCTGCTGCCGCGCGAGGTGCATGACGCGGTGCTGGTGCACGCGCACGATCTGATGCGCCGGCAGGCCGATGCGTGGAGCGACGACGTGCGCCCGGCGCTGGAGGCAGAGGGGATCACGCTGCTGCGGTGGGCGGATCTCACCAGCGACGACCGCCGCAGACTGGCGTCGCTGTTCCGGGACAAGATCTATCCCGTACTCACCCCGTTGGCGGTCGACCCCGCGCACCCCTTCCCGTACATATCCGGCCTGTCGTTGAACCTGGCCGTGGTCGTGCGCAATCCCACCACCGGCACCGAGTTGTTCGCCCGGGTGAAGGTGCCGCCGTCGCTGGACCGTTTCCTCAACATCGGGGATTCCCGGTTCGTGCCGCTCGAGGACGTGATCGCCGAACACCTCGACCTGCTCTTCCCCGGGATGGACGTGCTGCAGCACCACCTCTTCCGGGTCACGCGCAACGAGGATCTCGAGGTCGAGGAGGATGACGCCGAGAACCTGCTCAAGGCACTCGAGCGGGAGTTGAGCAAACGGAGGTTCGGCCCGCCGGTTCGGCTCGAGGTGGAGCAGACGATCGACCAGCACGTGCTGGAACTGCTTGTTCGTGAACTGGGGGTGGCCGAGAACGAGGTCTTCGTGCTCCCGGGACCGCTCGACCTGCGCGGCTTGTGGGCGTTCGTGGGGCTCAATCGCGAAGACCTGTCGGAACCGGCGTTCGTGCCCAAGACGAACCGCCTGCTGGTGGAGAACAAGGAGAGCGCGAGCGCCCCGAACGTGCTGGAGGCGATGCGTCGGCAGGACGTGCTGTTGCACCACCCCTACGACTCGTTCTCCACCAGCGTCCAGCGGTTCCTCGAGCAGGCCGCGAGCGACCCGAAGGTGCTGGCGATCAAGCAGACGCTGTACCGCACCTCCGGCGATTCGCCCATCATCGACGCTCTGATCGATGCCGCCGAGGCGGGCAAGCAGGTGCTGGCCCTCGTCGAGATCAAGGCCCGCTTCGATGAGAGCGCGAACATCAAATGGGCCCGCAAGCTCGAACGGGCAGGCGTGCACGTCGTCTATGGGCTCGTCGGGTTGAAGACCCACTGCAAACTCTCGATGGTCGTGCGCGACGACGGCGAACGGCTGCGCCGCTACTGTCACATCGGCACCGGCAACTACCATCCGAAGACTGCGCGCCTGTACGAGGACTTCGGTCTGCTCACCATGGACGACCAGGTGGGTCAGGACGTGGCGAACCTCTTCAACCAACTCTCCGGGTACTCGATGCACACCGAGTACCACCGCCTGCTGGTCGCACCCCACTCGATCCGCAGCGGCCTGCTCGAACGCATCGATCGAGAGGTCGCACATCACCGTGCCGGGCTGCCCGCGCGGGTGCGTTTCAAGTGCAATTCGATCGTGGATGAGAAGGTCATCGACGCGTTGTACCGGGCATCGATGGCCGGGGTTCCGGTCGACGTCCTGGTGCGGGGGATCTGTGCCATCCGTCCGCAGGTGCCGGGTATGAGCGAGAACCTGCGGGTGCGCAGCATCCTCGGCCGATTCCTCGAGCACTCCCGTGCGTACGAGTTCCTCAACGGTGGGGACACCGAGGTCTACATAGGATCCGCCGATCTCATGCACCGCAACCTCGACCGGCGGGTCGAGACACTGGTGTCGCTGCAATCGCCGGACCAGATCGCGTATGTGGGGGAGATCCTCGACAAGGCGTTCGACCCGGGGACCTCCGCATGGGATCTCGAACCTGATGGAGAATGGGTGCACAATCAGGCGGAGGACGGTCGGCTGGAGGACTTCCAGGCGTACATGATCCGTCGCAAACATCTGCGCGGAGGATGACGAACATGGGCGATCCGGACGGCGACCGCGAGGATCCCACACCTCCCGATGCCCGCGTCGCGCAACTGCCCGACGACCCGGAGGACCAGATCTATCCGGACCCGGATGACTCCATCGAGGTAACGCCGCCGGTGGATGTCGTCACGATCGACCACGCCGAGGCCGGCCTCGAACCCCCGCAGGTGGCCCCTGCCGAGGTTGCCACATCCGACGACGACGGCGGCAAGCCGGACGAGCAGCCGGTGGGGCCCGAGGTGCACGTGGAGGTCGAGAGCAAACTGCGAGTGCACGGGCTGTTCCGACTCCCCGATCTCTCCGCGGCCGACAACGGTGTGGCGCGGGCCAAGCGGCAGGTGACGCGGCAACTCGTCGCGGTGTACCACGACACCGACGATCTGCGACTGGCCCGGTGGGGTGTGACGCTGCGTCGCCGTGAGGGCGGTGACGATCAGGGGTGGCACCTCAAACTGCCGGTCGAGGGTAGGCAGGGCACCCGTGAGGAGGTGCGGCTGGCGCTCACAGCCGGGGACGCTGAGGTGCCCGCCGAACTGGCCGAACTCGTCCTCGCCTACACCCGCAATGCGCCGCTTCGGGCGGTCGCCGAGTTGCGCACCGAGCGCACTCCGTACGTGCTGTTCGACGCTGACGGGCGCGCATTCGCCGAGTTGGTCGACGACACCGTATCCGTCCTGGATGGGGAGCACATCGCGGCACGCTTCCGGGAACTCGAAGTGGAGGCGCTGGTCGAGGCCGCTCCCCTGGGCCCGGTCGTCCGTTCGCTGATGGCCGCGGGGGGTGTCCCGGTCGAGGACTCCAAGGCGGCAACCGCGTTGGGGCCGGTCACGCAGGAGCCGCCGGACGTGCCGGAACCCCAGATCGTCGGTCCTGAGGATCCAGCTGGGGCGGCCGTTATGGCCCACCTTCGGCGCCACACCCGGGCGTTCCTGATGCAGGACGTGCGCGTGCGCAGGGATCTGCCGGACAGCGTGCACCAGATGCGCGTGGCAGCCCGTCGGTTGCGCAGCGGACTCAAGGTGTTCGAGCCGATGCTGGATGAACAGTGGGCCGAGGCGCTCCGAGTGGATCTCGGGTGGATCGCCGGGGAGTTGGGGGTGAGCCGGGATACCGAGGTGCTCCAGGACCGGCTCGACCTGCACGCCGACGAAGTGGGTGAGAGCTACGCCCCCATGATCCGGGCGGTGGTCGATCCGGCGTTGTCCGCGCAGAGACGCGACGCCCGCGAGCACGCCCTGAAGGCGATGGTCTCGGTGCGTTACCGGGATTTCCTGGATTCACTGGTGGATGCCGCACGCAACCCTCGCTTGAACGAGTTGGCCGATCAGCCCGCCGAGGACGTCCTGCCGGGGTTGGTGGACAAGGCGTGGCGCAAGCTGCGCAAGGAGGTCAAGGTCCTCGAACTCGATGGCGAGGCCCACCCGTGGCACGAGGCGCGGATCCGGGCGAAGAAGGCCCGGTACGCCGCGGAGGCGGTGGCCCCCGTGATGGGTGAGCGGGTGAAGAAGTTCGCGAAGGCTTTGTCGCTGGTCACGGAGGTGCTCGGCGAGCATCAGGACGCCTGGGTGGCGCAGGAGACGCTGAGGACGCTTGCCTCATCGAGCGACGTTGACGGCCTATCGGGCTTCAGCCTGGGACTTCTACACGAGTTCGAGTTCGAGCAGGAACTGTTCGCCCGCAACGACTTCGTCGAGCTGTGGCCAAGCGTCGAACGAGCGCACAAGAAGGCGCGGTTGGCCTGATGGCCAAGTCGGTGACGCCCATTCGTGCGGCGGGGGTGGTGCTGCTGCGCCGGGGACCCGAGGGTCCGATGGTGTGCGTGCTGCACCGCCCACGGCAGAACGACTGGTCACTGCCGAAGGGCAAACTCGATCCAGGGGAGACCACGATCGAGGCGGCACGCCGCGAGACGATCGAGGAGACCGGCTCCGACGTGGTACTCGGACTGCCGCTGCCGACCCAGCAGTACCGCGTCGAGTCCCGCCCGAAGTCGGTGCACTACTGGGTCGGTTGGGAGCGTCCCGGAGGGCCGGGGTTCGCGCCCAACAAAGAGATCGACGAATTGCGCTGGTTACCACCCGGGCCGGCGATCGACATGCTCAGCTATCCCCGCGACGGGGACCTGGTCCGGGATGCCCTGGACGCTCCGGCTTCCACCCCGTTGGTGATCCTGCGCCACGCCGAGGCAGCGCGCCGGTCAGACTTCACGGGATCGGTCGACGCCGAGCGACCACTGACCCCCGCGGGTGAAGAGGCTGCGCTGCAGGTGGCGGAGATTCTCGACGCCTTCGCTATCCGCAAGATCTACTCCTCGGACTCGGCGCGGTGCCTGGACACTGTGCGGCCGTACGCGCACGCCACCCATGCGACGATCGCTCGGGAACCGCTGCTCAGCGAAGAAGGGTTCGCCTCGTCGCCCACCGCCGCACTCAAGAGGATCGATCAGATCCTGGCTGATCCGGCGCCCGCCGTGGTGTGCACACACCGGCCGGTCCTCCCCGTGCTGATGGAGCACGTCGCCGCGGGATTGGGTCTCGACCAGGTCCCGAACCACGCTCTGCCGCTTGGCGCAGCGGTGGTCTTCCACAGAGCCGCGGATCGGGTTGTCGTAGAGCGCATCGAGGTTTGATCCCTGGGTCCTGATGCGCGCGGGCGGACAAGGCGCCTGGCGCTCGCGGGTTCCGAATGTGGTCCTGCCTATCGGCGCGGTATGCGGCTACCGGATGTCACCTTTCCTCCCGCCCTGCCGTCAGGCGGTTCTGGCTGGTGGTGCGCGGGTGGTGGTGGGGGTGATGTGGGGGACGCCTTGGTTCGTGGTGATGGTGTAGCGGCCGTGGTGGAGGTCGTGGTGGCATCTGGAGCACAAGAGGGTGAGGTTTGCCAGGTCGGTGGTGCCGCCGTGTTTCCAGTGGTGGATGTGGTGGGCTTGGCAGTAGCGGGGTGGGCGGCCGCAGCGGATGCAGCCGTGGTCGCGGGCGATCAGGGCGGCCCATTGCGCGGCGGTGGCGCGGCGTTTGGTGCGGCCCAACGCTAGCGGGAGGAAGGTGTCGTCGCGGTGGACGCCGAAGATGATCGAGCACACGGCCGCGCAGCTGTAGTAGTCGAAATCGTTGGGCAGGATGGGGGTGCCGTCGGGGAGTCGGGCACCAGTGCCGTCGGGCAGGTGTTCGACGTCGATCAGGATGCTGACCGCGGACACCCCGAGTGGGCGGGTGGTGGTGTGTCCGGCGTCGATCAGGTCGGTCAGGGCGTCGGCGCGGCGTTGGGGCAGGGTGTCGCCGGTGTCATCACTGGGTGGCTGCGGCCAGGGCGTCGGCGAGGACCGCGCCGGTGGTCTCATCGAGTAGGGCGGTGAGTCGCCACATGCCGTTGGGGCCCGCCGACAGCCGCGCGGAACGGCGGTCACGTTGCGCGGCATAGGACAAGGTGGGGTGCTGGTCGTCGGTGTCGTTGTCGGCGATCACCTGCAGGATCCTGCCCACTTCCCGGGGGTCGGTCGCGGCGGCGAGCGCGACCACTGCGCCTTGTCGGGCGGCGAAGTCGGTGATGTGGTCGGCGTGGTCCAGGATCGCGCGCACGTGCATCCCGGAGATCGCGCCTTTCCGGTAGGCGGCGGCGACTTCGGGCAGGTCCCGTAGTTTCTGGGCGGTGTGGACGATCCCGGCCCCGACCGCCGGCGTGCTGCCGGTGGTGGTGGCGACCAGGGTGCTGGTGGTCCCGGCCCGCAACACCCGCGAATCCCCCTGCGCATCGGCGGTATCGGCCAGATCGCTCAGATAGGCGTCCAGGCGGGTACGTTGCTGGGCGACCGCGGTCATCGCGGCGGCGCGTTCCTCGGCACACAGCACCTCCGGATCCGGCAGTGCGTCCAGTCCGGCGAAGCCGCCACCAGTCGCCTTCCGGCGGGTCGGTGGGTAGCGAGGCGCGGATCTTCGCCCGCCGCCGTGCTGCCATCGAAACCTCGAAGAACCCGTCCATCCCGTCCACCCCCTTCCTGATCAACCACCCCCAGACTAGAACGCACGTACGACAAAACCCGGGCCCGAACAGAAGATGTGGACAAGCCGGAAGCCCGACCGGCCGGTGTGGACAACCCGCAAACCCGCCGAGCCGTGGGACGAAGAGGGGACGCCTTGTGGTTTGCACAGGTTCGTCGCTGATGAAGGCCTGTGCATGTGCGGCTGGAGACCGGGCTAGCCTGGCAGCACAGTCGGTGGCTCTGATCGTGCGCACCCGGCCGGCTGCGCGGGCAACCGGAATCCTTGGCCCGAGCGGGCCCCGGTACACCCGGTCTTTTGCAAGCGCGAATTGTTCTACATCCGGACTCTTGATGCTCATCCGGCAGTGACCTTTTCGTGATCCATACCTGGGTGTCAGGAAGTTTTTGCTTGACGTCAGCCGCTGTTCACCTTGGCGTCACCGAGCGCTCAGTGGCAGGCCACTACGACTCCGTAGCGTCACGAGCGTCAGGTTTGACTACACATTGGGAGGAAAGGGTGAAACTCGCCCGCTCAAGCAAGATCGCTGCCCTGGCAGCAACCGGTGCGCTCGCACTCGTCGGCTGTTCGTCCAGCGATTCCGGCAGCGGATCGGACTCAGCCGCTGGCGGCGGCATGATCGGGGGCGCCGAATGCGCGACCGGCACCATCAAGGCATCCGGGTCCAGCGCTCAGAAGAACGCCATGACCGAGTGGATCAACGCCTACCAGACCGCCTGCGAGGGTGCGACGATCGAGTACTCGCCGTCGGGCTCCAGCGCCGGCCGGGCTGACTTCATCAACGACCAGGTGGCTTTCGCCGGATCCGACTGCGGCGATGGAGGGCGACGAGTTGAAGCAGGCCGCCGCCCGCTGCGACGCGAACCCCCCGATCAACATCCCGATGGTCGGTGGCGCGATCGCCCTGACCTACAACCTCGAGGGTGTCGACAACCTGGTTCTCACCCCGGATGTCACCGCGAAGATCTTCAACAACGAGATCACCAACTGGAACGACCAGGCGCTGGCCGACGCCAACCCCGGTGTCACCCTGCCGGACGCGCCGATCGCCCAGTTCCACCGTTCGGACGGCTCCGGCACGACCGACAACTTCACCCAGTGGATGGCGGCCACCGCACCCGACGCCTGGCCGTACGAGCCCGGTTCCGACTGGACCGCCAAGGGTGGCCAGGGCTCCAAGGGTTCAGACGGTGTGGCCGCCTCAGTGAAGTCCACCCCGAACTCGATCGGATACGTCGAGCTCTCGTTCGTGGAGACGCAGGGCCTCAAGGCCGCCTCGGTTGACAACGGTGGCGGAGCGGTTGCTCCCAACGCTGACACCGCGACGGCTGGTCTGGCAAGCGCGAAGGTGGTTCCCAACGCCGATGCCGGCGCCGGTGACCTGACGATGGAGATCGACTACGCGGTGCAGGACCCGGCCGCCTACCCGGTCCTCCTGCTGACCTACGAGATCGCTTGTGAGAGCGGGAACGCCGCCGACGCGCTGCCCCTGGTGCAGAGCTTCCTCACCTACACGTCCTCGACCGACGGTCAGTCGATGCTCTCCGGAATCGGCTACGTGCCGCTGCCGGCCGAGCTCGAGACCCAGGTCGCGGACGCCGTGAAGTCCCTCTCCTAGGAATCAGCGCATAACGAATGAGCACTGACCTGAAGCCCCTGGACGCGCCTACCCCTCGCGTCCAGGGGTCTTCGGTCCGGTTGGGGGACCGGATCTTCAGCAACCTGACCCGGGGTGCGGGGATCTTCGTCCTGGTCCTCATGGCGGCCATCGGCGCCTTCCTCGTCTGGAAGGCCATTCCCGCCTTCCAGAACAACACGGGCAACTTCTTCACCACGCAGGAGTGGTTCCCGGATGCCGATCCGCCGTTCTTCGGAATCGCGGCCCTGGCCTTCGGCACGGCCATCTCCTCGGTGATCGCGATGATCATCGCGGTGCCGATCGCGATCGGAACGGCCCTGTTCATCGCGTTCTTCGCCTCGCGCAGGACATCGACCTCGCTGGGTTTCGTGATCGACGTTCTGGCGGCCGTCCCCTCGATCATCTACGGACTCTGGGGACTCGAGGTCCTCATGAACCACATGGACGGCATCACACGCTGGCTGAACGACTACCTCGGTTTCATCCCGCTGTTCAAGAACGAGATCGGCATCTACACCAAGTCGATCTTCATCGCGTCGGTGGTGCTGGCGATCATGATCCTGCCGACCATCTCCGCGCTGTCCCGAGAGGTCTTCCTGCAGGTCCCGCGGGACCACCGGGAGGCCTCCTTGGCCCTCGGCGCCACGCGCTGGGAGATGATCCGGATGGCCGTGCTGCCGTTCGGCCGCCCGGGCGTGATCTCGGCGACCATGCTCGGACTCGGCCGTGCTCTCGGTGAGACCATCGCGGTCGCACTCATCCTCTCGGCGGCGTTCGAGATCAACTGGGCCATCACCGAGCCCGGGGGTAACACCTTCGCGGCGAACATCGCTCTGAAGTGGAACGAGGCCGGACCGATCGGGTTGTCCGCGCTCGTGGCCAGCGGCCTGATCCTGTTCATCATCACGCTGGTGGTCAACATGATCGCCCGAGCCATCATCGCCAAGCACAAAGAGTTCTCGGGGGCCAACTCATGAGTCTCGCCGAGAAGGATGCAGAGGTCCTGGAGGGCCTCAGTTCGCAACTCGCGATGCGGACCCTGCCCCGGCTGGGGACGCTGTACTCCGCGCTGATCGGGGCCGCGCTGACCGCGGCGATCGTGCTGCTGACCTCGGCCGGCGGGATCGCCGGGTCGCTGGTGATCTGGTACCTGATGTACATGCTCGTGCAGACGGTCTGGAGCTTCCGGGTCGAGGGTCGGCGCTTCGCGGTCAATCGGCTCGCGACCACTCTGGTGTGGACGGCGTTCCTCATCGCACTGTCGGCGCTGGTGTGGATCCTGGTGTCGGTCACGATCCGCGGCCTGAGCGCCTTCTCGTGGGACTTCCTCACGGGGACCATGCGCAACGTGTCGCCCCTGCGTGAGGGTGGCGGCCTGCTGCACGCCCTGGTCGGGACGCTCGAGCAGGTGGGGGTCGCGGCACTGATCGCAGTGCCGATCTCGATCCTGGTCGCGATCTATCTCGTGGAATACGGTCGGGGTCGGCTGGCGACGTTCGTGACGTTCTTCGTCGATGTCATGACCGGTGTCCCGTCGATCGTCGCGGGTCTGTTCATCTACACCTTCTGGGTGTTGACGTTCGGCTTCGAGCGCTCTGGCTTCGCTGCCTCACTGGCTTTGACCATCCTCATGATCCCGGTGATCGTGCGGTCCACCGAAGAGATGCTCAAGATCGTCCCGAACGACCTGCGAGAGGCGTCCTATGCGCTGGGCGTCCCCAAGTGGAAGACGATCGTGCGCATCGTGATCCCGACGGCCTTCGGCGGCATCGTCACCGGCATCATGCTCTCCATCGCCCGTGTCGCAGGAGAGACGGCCCCACTGCTGCTCACAACGTTCCTGTCGCAGTCGATGAACCCGAACCTGTTCACCGGCGCGCAGGCGTCCGTTCCGACGTTCATCTGGGATCAGATCTCGTCGGGGACGCCGGCGTCCATCGACCGCGCCTGGGCAGGGGCACTGGTCCTGATCATCGTGGTGGTGCTGTTCTACGGGCTGGCCCGCCTGGTTGCCAAACTCACGGCGCCCGCCCGCCAATAGACCTAGGAAGGGAAAGACATGGCAAAGCGGATAGACATCGAGGACCTCGATATCTACTACGGCGACTTCAAAGCGGTGGAGGGTGTGAACCTGTCCATCGAACCCAAGTCGGTCACGGCGTTCATCGGACCGTCGGGGTGTGGCAAGTCCACAGTGCTGCGCAGCCTGAACCGGATGCACGAAGTGATCCCGGGCGCGTACACGGAGGGCAAGATCCTGCTCGAGGGCGACGACATCTACGCCCCCGACGTGGACCCGGTGAACGTGCGCGGCACCATCGGGATGGTCTTCCAGCGGCCCAACCCCTTCCCCACCATGACGATCTACGACAATGTCGTGGCCGGCCTGAAGCTGGACAGGGCCAAGGGCAAGGGCAAGAACCTCGACGACGTCGTGGAGAAGTCGCTGAAGGGCGCCAACCTCTGGGACGAGGTCAAGGACCGGCTCAGCCGACCTGGTGCCGGGCTGTCCGGCGGCCAGCAGCAGCGTCTGTGCATCGCGCGGGCGATCGCGGTGGAACCGCAGGTCCTGCTCATGGACGAGCCCGCCTCGGCGCTCGACCCGATCTCGACGCTGGCCATCGAGGACCTCGTGCACGAGTTGAAGCGCAACTACACGATCGTCATCGTGACCCACAACATGCAGCAGGCGGCGCGGGTGTCGGACACCACGGCGTTCTTCAACCTCGCCAGCATCGGTCAGCCGGGGCGACTGGTCGAATCCGGCCCCACGGAGACGATCTTCACCTCACCGGTGGAGCGTGCCACTGAGGACTACATCTCGGGCCGATTCGGATAGAGACAGCGCAATGGGGATTGTCTGCGCGTCGCGCGGTCCGGGCTGAGCCCGGGGTCGGACGTTCTACGATGACCGTGTGATCACCCACGTCGTCATGATGAAGATGCACGATCCGGCCGACCGTGTCGAGGCTGCCACCCGGCTGCGCGGGATGGAGGGCCATATCCCGGACCTGCTGTCCATCGAGGTGCTCCTGGACGCCCTCGGTCGCAGCGGCGCCTACGATCTGGTCCTGCGCTCGACACACACCGACGAGCACGGCCTGGTCGCCTATCTCGAGCACCCGGTGCACCAGGAGGTGCTCGGCTGGCTGCGGCCGCAGACTGGCCGACCGCGCTGTGGTCGATGCCACGTGACCGACATCCAGATCGTCGAGGTCGGTCCGCGCGACGGGCTGCAGAACGAGGCGGTAGTGCTCAGTACCGACCAGAAGGTCGAGTTCGTCGATCGGTGTCTGAAGGCCGGCGTGCGGCGGATCGAGGTCGCCAGCTTCGTCAATCCCTCCCGGGTGCCACAGATGGCCGACGCGGAGGCGGTCCTCGAGCAGTTGACGCCGGATGCCGCCTCGTACATCGGCCTGGTGCTCAACGAACGTGGATTCCAGCGGGCAGTGCGCACCAGCGTTCACGAGGTCAACCTCGTGGTGATGGTGACCGACACGTTCTCGCAGAAGAACCAGGGGATGACCACCGAGCAGGCGATCGGCGCGGTGCGCGCGATCGCCCCGCAGGCGCGCGAGGCGGGGTTGCCGGTCAGTGTGACCCTCTCCGCGTCCTTCGGCTGCCCGTACGAGGGTGAGGTCGACGTCGCCAGGCTGGTCGACGTCGCTGCCCAGGTGGCCGATGCCGGGATCGACGAGTTGGCGATCGCCGACACCATCGGGGTGGCGGTGCCCGCCGACGTGCACCGGCGGCTGTCCGCCGTGCGCGAGGCGGTGGATGTTCCGCTGCGGGTGCACGTGCACAACACGCGCAACACCGGGTATGCGAGTGCGCTTGCCGCGGCCGATGCCGGCGTGGCCGTCCTGGACGCCTCGCTCGGCGGGATCGGGGGGTGCCCGTTCGCGCCTCGCGCCACCGGGAACATCGCCACCGAGGATCTGGTCTTCGCGCTCGAGCGCTCCGGGTTCGACACCGGGCTGGACCTCGACGAACTGTGCCGGGCCAGTGACTGGCTCGGGGAGCAACTCGGTCGTCCGACTCCGGGATTGGTCGCGAAGGCAGGGCGGCTTCCCGCCCGACGTGACGACACGGCGGCCGACTGCGTCCTGAAGGCTCGATCGTTGACGCCCTTGCCGATGACCACGACCCCTCCTGCGCTGACCGTGAAGCGCTCCCGGTCGCGTTCGAGGTCCACGCCGATCTGGGCGCCGTCCGGGATGTCGACCCACTTGTCGATCACCGCGCGCCGGACCACCGCGTTGCGGCCCACACGGACCCCCGGCATCAGCACCGCACCTTCGACGAAAGCGCCCTCGAGCACGCGCACGTCGTTGGACAGCACCGATTGACGCACATGGCCGCCGGAGACGATGGACCCAGCGCCCACCATGGACTCGTGGGCGTTGCCGCCGAGCGCGAACTTGGCTGGGGGCAACGGTGCCAGGTAGGTGAGGATCGGCCACTTGCGGTTGTACAGGTTGAAGACCGGGTGCACGCTGACCAGATCCATGTGCGCGTCGTGGTAGGCGTCGAGGCTTCCTACGTCGCGCCAGTACCCGCGGTCGCGATCGGTCGTGCCCGGCACCTCGTTGTCGGAGAAGTCGTACACGTGGGCCAGACCCTGCGAGGTGAGCATCGGGATGATGTTGCCGCCCATGTCGTGCACGGAGCCCTCGTCGCCGGCATCGATCTTCAGCGCCTCGACGAGGACGTCGGTGCTGAAGATGTAGTTGCCCATGGACACGTATGACTCGTCCGGGCTGTCCGGGATGCCTGGCGGATCGGCCGGCTTCTCGTGGAAGGCCGTGATGCGCTGGCCAGTCGCATCGGTCTCGATGACCCCGAATGGGCTCGCCTCGGAGCGCGCCATGCGGATGCCGGCCACCGTGACGCCGGCGCCGGAGTCCATGTGCTGGTCCAGCATCTGGGAGGGGTCCATGCGGTAGATGTGGTCGGCGCCGAACACCGCCACGTAGTCGGGACGCTCGTCGTACACCAGGTTCAGCGATTGGTAGATGGCATCGGCCGACCCCATGTACCAGCGGGGACCGAGCCGTTGCTGGGCCGGGACCGGCGTGACGTAGTCACCCATGAGGTTCGACATGCGCCAGGTCGTGGTGATGTGCCGGTCGAGCGAGTGCGACTTGTACTGGGTCAGTACGGCGATCCGCGAGAAGCCCGCCGTTGACGAGGTTCGACAGGACGAAGTCGATCATCCGGTAGGCGCCGCCGAACGGCACCGCCGGCTTCGCCCGGTCGGCGGTGAGCGGCATGAGGCGCTTGCCCTCCCCGCCGGCGAGGACGACTCCCAGAACGCTCGGACCTTCTCTCACATGCAACACGTTAGACAATCCCAATAGCCTATGGCCGTGCGAACTGCGATTCTGACCCGTGAATGGCCCCCGTTCATCTACGGGGGAGCCGGTGTTCATGTCGAACATCTCGTCCCGGAGTTGCGCAAACTGATCGAAGTCGAGGTGCACTGCCTCGGGAAGCCGCGGGAGGACGCCGCAGGCCCATCAGGTGCCCGACTACCTTCTGGACGCCAATGCGGCGTTGCAGACCATCGGTGCGGACCTCGCGATGGCCGATTCGATCAAGGGATGTGACGTTGCGCATTCCCACACCTGGTACGCGAACCTCGGTCGGCCACCTCGACCGGTCTGCTCAACGACATACCCGCACGTGATCACCGCGCACTCGCTCGAGCCGCGCCGGCCGTGGAAACGTGAGCAACTCGGCGGCGGGTACGCGATCTCGTCCTGGGTGGAGAACACCTCCTATCGGAACGCCGATGCGATCATCGCGGTCAGTGACGGCATGCGCGCCGACGTCCTGGACTGCTACCCGTTCGTGGATCCGGCGCGGGTGCATGTGGTGCACAACGGCATTGACACCAGACCAGTACCGCAGGGTCGACGACGTCGACGCTCTGGTCAGCCACGGTATCGACCCGGACAAGCCGTACATCCTGTTCGTCGGACGGATCACGCGGCAGAAGGGGATCTCACACCTTCTGCGAGCCGCGCAGCACTTCGATGAGTCAGTCCCGATCGTCCTGTGCGCGGCCTCGCCGGACACCCCCGAGCTCGGCGCCGAGGTGTCCAGTGCCATCGAGGTCCTGCGCGCACAAGCGTTCCGGGGTGCACTGGCTCAACGGTCATCTGGATCGCGGGGACGTCCGGCAACTGTTGAGCCACGCGCTGGTGTTCGCCTGCCCGAGCGTGTACGAACCTCTGGGCATCGTGAACCTGGAGGCGATGGGCTGTGAGGCACCGGTGGTCGCCAGCGACGTCGGGGGGATCCCAGAGGTCGTGGTGGACGGGGAGACCGGGCTGCTCGTGCACTACGACGCCGAGGACCCCGCGCAGTTCGAGGCGGACCTCGCGGCCGCTGTCAACGAACTGATCGCGGACCCCGCGCGGGCGGCGAAGATGGGCAGGGCCGGTCGCGAGCGAGCCATCTCCGACTTCGGCTGGGACCGGATCGCAGCCCGCACCGTCGAGGTCTACGAGGCCGCTGTCGCCACGCACCGACGGCTGAGCCGGGCGAGGGCGACTGTCTCAGAGCAGAGATGCAGCCTGCTCGAAGTCCAGTCGTGGCATGCGCGGTTTGAAGGACCCCGCGTCCGGGTGGCCGATGTTGACCAATAGCAGAGATCGCCAGCGACCATCGGGGAAGAAGGCGGCGTCCACGCCCGCCTGGTCGAAGCCGCCCATCGGGCCGGCGACCAGTCCGTGTGCGCGGATCGCCGAGGATGAAGTAGCCGGCCTGGAGTGTGGCGTTGAACCGGGCGGTGCTGATGCGCTTGCCCCGGTCCTGCCAGGCCAGGTGTGGGTCGGTGGCGAAGGGTTGCAGCGCCGGAAGGTGCTCGTGCCAGTCGGTGTCGTAGGCCAGGATCGCCGTCACGGGAGCGGACCGGATCTTCGGCAGGTTGCCGGGCGAGACATGCGGTTCCAGGTCGGCCTTCGCGTCCGGGCTGCGCACGAACGCGACCCGCAGGGGTTGGCTGTTCATGGCAGTCGGCGCCCACCGCACCGAGTCGTAGATGGAGCGCAATTCATCATCCGTGCACGGGTTCGGTGCCGAATGCGTAGGCGGTGTGACCGTCGGCGAAGAGGTGGTCCGAGGTGCGGCTGGTCAGTGTCATGCTCGGTTCAACGCGGAGCACTCGGGCATTTATTTCAAGGTTCAACTACGTCTGAGGAGCGCGCAGGACGAGATCTCAGCGCAGACCGGGCAGGCTGAACCCGGACTGGACGATCACACACAAGACGTAGTCCGCGGGAACGTGCTCGCAGGCGCGGACCGTGGCGCCGTCCACTTCGGGATCGCGGCTGCGACGTCTGGTGCGGCGCAGCACGTATCGGCGCGGTGACGCCGGTTCCCCGGGCCAGGAGCGAGGGACCTTGGTGAAGTCCACGGTGGCCGGCAGCTGCAGATCGGCCACACACCCGACGACGGCGTGCATCGTCGTTTCCGCACGGTGCTCGGTCTGTTCGGATCGACGCGAGGTGAGCACCTGCTGTCTGCGCACCTCGATCAGCGCGCGCAGGCGATCCGCGGCCAGGCTCGCGTGCAACGACCGACAGTCGCTGCTGGCTCAGGGCCCTGGCGCGTCCCGAACGCCACCGGCCGAGTCCGGATCGCTGGACCTGACGAAGGTGTTCGGCCAAGGCGCCGTCCAGATCCGTGAAATCGGGGCCAGGGAGGTCTGCAAGTGCGTCAAGTCCGTGCAATGCCTGCCGGAACCGTTCGGTCGACGTCAGCGTCGCGTCCGCTGTGTCGCCTCCGATCCGGTCCACCGCAAGTCCGAGCTCGCGCACGTTCGGCTGCTCGTCCAGCCACCCGCGGATCTCGCCGTCATCGACGTCGACCTGCACTTCCTCTGTCAGCGGGACCCGGCGTGCGGCGGCGATGGACCACCGCAGGGCGCGCTGGTTGGCGTCCACCAGGTCGCTCAGCGGTGTCGCGGGCGTCTGGGTCCGTAGCGCCAGCCAGCCCAGGATCGCGTCCAGGCCACCTTCTGCTGTGGGTTCTGGCGACCAGAGCACGCCCGCCAGCGTCTGTGGTGCCACGTCGGTGTCCCATGCGTCCACCGCATCGTCGAGCGGGCCGGTGATCACGACGTGCCGGGCGGGGCGATCCGGCGCTGCGGTAGCTGAGCAGGACATCGACCGGACGGTCCGCGGGCGCAGTGTCCGCGTCATCGCCGAACCACCGGGCGACGTCGTCGAGCAAGGAGACGTTCGCGGGGTCCGCGGCGTAGGACGATCGCCCGTTCGGCATAGCCAGCAGGCTATCGCCACGGCGTCAGCGTGCGCCGCGCCGCCGCGGAGGTCGGTCGCTGCCGCCGAGTTGCGACAACTCCCGCAGCAGGTCCGCCGGGTCGTCGAACTCCTCCACGGACCAGGGTGAGTCAACCGGTGACGGCTGTGCGTCGCGGGACGTGCTGGGCGGTGCGACGCGTGGCTGCGGCAGAACGGCTGGTGGCGGCGGGGGCGGGGACCAATCCGGTGGACGCGTGATGACGCCGGAGCGACGCGCTTGACAGGCACACTGGTAAGCCCCGCCGCCAGCAGGCCTCGGAGGATCGACGCGGCCTCCAGGAGGGTGAAACCCGACTCCTTGGCGATGGTGCGCAGACTGCGGCGTCCATCGACCCGGCACAGCACGGCCCAGTCGGTGGGACGTAACGCGACGTCCTTGGCCAGCATCACATCGTCGGACAGGGCCGGGACGGTATCGGGACCCCCGATCTCGCGCACGACGTGCTGCCACTGAGAAGCGCGCTGGGCTGCTGCGGCCAGCAGCTCCTCGACACTCGGTCCGGGTGGCGGGACCACGCCGGACTCCGCGTCGGTGAAGGTCACGGTGGGTTCGGGCCAGGTCAGGATGTCGGCCATGTCGTCGCACATCTGTTCCCAGGCGACCGCCTCCACGTCCGCCCGGTCGACGAGGCCCATGCGCACGAGTACATCCCCGAGGCGCATGTTGGGATGCTTGTCCTGGGTGGCCAGCGCGGATCCCAGGTTCGTCAGACTCAGTAGCCCGCCGCTGACCAGCCGCATGCCCAGTGCCGGGGGAGTCTGGGCACCGGTCAGCAGAGCGACGCGGCCACCATGCAGGTGGATGTGCGCTTGGGAGTCGGCCCGAGACCACATCCAAGCGTCCGGTGGCTCCGCGGGTCGCCTGGGCGGCGAGTTCGGCGGCAACATCCATACCCGTAGTGTCGGCGCGTCGAGACCCCGGGTTGAACCACTCGTTGTCGGCCGGGCACTTCGAGATTTGCGCCGATTGGACGACTTCCCACCACCGCCGAAGCGGACAAGTCGTACAGTTGCAGACGTGGCGTTGGTCAAACCGCAGGGGAATCGGGCTCTCGATCGGATCCTGGCTGAGGAGTTCCTGACCGATCTGCAGACAATCCCGCTCGCCGTGTCTGCGCGACCGCCGCCTACAGGTGGACCGGGAGGAGGCGTGGCTTTCCTACCTGCGCCGGATGCTCCACGGACGTATCGACATCCTCGAAGCGAACGTCGCGATGCGCAGCGATGGCCGGGCCGAGAGTGGCCGGGACCTGGATATTGCGGCGCTCGTCGCCTCGCTGGCCACCCAGATGGGTCCGGGCAGCCATCCCGTCGGCATCGATGTCATCGATTCTCCGGGGGCGGGCCGTCGTGCGGTCGAACGCCTGATCGCGCGGGCCGGGTTGGACGAGTACTCCGCGATGAGTGATTCGGAACTTGATACGCGCCTCGACGAGTTGCGGGACATGGAGCGAGAGGTCTCCGACGTCCGGCATCGAGTGCATGACGTGCATGGCAAACTCACGGAGGAGCTGGCGCGCCGCTACCGGACCGGCGAAGCCCGTCCCGACAGTGCGCTGAAGGGTCCTGCGTGACCTCTGCCCCGGTGCTCGCCGAGGTCGAGCGCGGCGGCATGGTCGAATCCCGGCACCGTGGGCACCTGGTGGTCGTGGACGACGCCGGGACCATCGGCTGGAGCCTTGGCGATCCTCATCAGGTGATCTATCCGAGGTCCGCGGTGAAACCGCTGCAGGCCGCAGGGATGCTGGATGCCGGCCTCGACATCGACGGCCCCGACCTGGCACTGGCGGCCGCGTCGCATTCCGGGGAGCCCTTCCACATCGCCGGGGTACGGCGGATGCTCCTGCGCGCAGGGCTCAGCGAACAGGAACTGCAGTGCCCCCCTGACCGGCCCTACGGCGAGTTGGCCCGGGAAGCCTTCATCCTCGCCGGCGAGTCCCCCTCCCGGATCGTGATGAACTGCTCGGGCAAACATGCCGCCATGCTCAGCACCTGTGTGGTCAACGGCTGGTCCACACGGGACTACCTCGAGCCGTCCCACCCCCTGCAGCAGCACCTGCACCACACGATCGGTGTCCTGGCGGGCTGTGAACCGGGCCCGCCGAGCACCGACGGCTGCGGCGCACCGTTGTGGGGGTTGCCGCTGGTGGCTCTGGCCCGGGCAATGGTCCGGCTGCCTTCGACCACGTCAGGGGCCCGCGTGGCTGCGGCGATGTCTGCAAATCCCGAATATTGCGGGGGCACGGATCGCGATGTCACTCAACTCATGCGCGTGGTGCCAGGCCTCGTGGCCAAGGATGGGGCCGAGTCCGTGCAGGCCATGGTGATGGAGGTCGACGGGCGTCGATTCGGGGTCGCCCTCAAGATCGAGGACGGTGGACAGCGGGCCCGGCCAGTGGTCGCGGCGGCAACCCTAGCCGGGCTGGGGGTCGATGCCGGACTGCTGGCCGATCAGCAGCGCCAGCCGGTGCTCGGCGGGGGCCGGCCGGTGGGGTGGCTCAGACCGTCATCGAGCCTCGCGGAGGCGGCTGCCGGCATCGCCGACGACCTGTCTATGTGATCTGCGCCGCATTCCACCCAGTGTGCTTGCTGGGTGCTTGCAATTGCAAGCAGTCGGTGTCACCCTTGAGTCATGGCTCGGATCGACATGGCGAGTGTGGGTGAATACATCCGCGAGCAACGTGCCGCCGCGCAACTCTCGTTGCGACAGTTGGCACAGGCCGCGGATGTGTCGAACCCATATCTCAGTCAGGTCGAACGGGGCCTTCGCAAGCCGAGTGCCGAAATTCTGGCACAGATTGCGAAGGCACTGAAGATCTCCGCCGAGTCCCTGTACGAACGTGCGGGAATCCTCGAGCCACGGCAAGGGGATCCGTCGGTAACGGCGGCTTTGGCCGGCGACACGACGTTGACCGAACGTCAACGCCAGTCGCTTCTGGAGATCTACGCGGCGTTCCAATCCGAGAACGCCGCACACCGCGGTGAGGACACGCACTCGGGCCCGCAGACGCGGGCCGAGTCGGGTCCACACGCTGAGACCCGGCGTTCCGCAACCCCACGAAAGGACAAATGATGGCTACCACTGCCAAGACCACCACTGCGAAGAAGGCCCCGGCCAAGAAGGCCCCGGCCAAGAAGGCCACTGCGGCGAAGAAGGCTCCGGCCAAGACCGCTGCTGCGGCCAAGAAGGCACCGGCGAAGACCACCGCCGCCGCCAAGAAGACCACGACGACTGCCAAGCCGGCTGTGACCGAGGCCGTCAAGACCACGCAGGCCAAGGCCACCGAGGCCGCCAACACCGCACAGGTCAAGGCGACCGAGACCAAGGACCGTCTGCTGGCGCTGCTGCCGTTCGAGCTGCCCAAGTTCGAGCTTCCCTTCGAGCTTCCCAAGATCGAGCTGCCGAAGTTCGAGCTGCCGAAGTTCGAGATGCCGAAGTTCGAGGCAGTGCAGGACCGGGCCGAGAGCATCGTCGTCGACCTGCGCGAGCGGGCCGAGGACTCCGCTGCTGACCTGCGGACCCGCGCCGAGGACTCCGCCGCCGACCTGCGCAAGCGGGCCGAGTCGGCCGTCGACAAGGTTCGCGAGACCATCGGTCGATAGCTGAAACACACGAGGGCCCCTGCGGAAACGTGGGGGCCTTCGTCGTGTCCGCCGGGTCGCGGCGGCAGCGCACAGTCCGCGCCAGGTCAGGCGAGGTGCTGCCAGGGCACCGTGAGTTCGCCCAAGCGCCACCGTGCGGCCCCGTCGCGAACGTGCCATGTGTCCCGCAGCGATTCAGCCATCGCGATCCATCGCTGCCTGGCGCCCCACCGGGGCGCAGCGTCCCATGCCCGATCCATGTCGAGTAGCAGTTGATGGATCGCCGTTCCGGGCACATTGTCGTGTATCAGGACCTTGGGCAGCCGTGCGGCCAGCTGGCTCGGGTGCTCCAGCCCGGCGAGCCGGCACGAGACGGTGAACCAGGCCGGCTGCCCACGTTCGTCGACGCTCACCATCGCGGCCAGGCGGCCCTGCTCGTCACACGTCCCATCGACGAGCCAGCCGCCGGGCGCGAGACGTCCTGCCATGAGTCGCCACGCAGCCTCGACCTCGTCACGGGGATACTGCCGCAACACATTGGCGGCCCTGACCAGCAGGGGTGCCTGCTGTGTGGGAATCTCGAAACCCCCATGAAGGGCCTCGATCATCCCCTGCGCGGCTGCGACCCGGCCGCGATCGATCTCCACCCCGATCACGCGGACGCCCGGATTGACGCCTGTGAGCGCGCGCTGCCATTCGAGGGTGGTCGTGGGGGAGGCGCCGAAGCCGAGGTCCACCGCGAGCGGCCGCTCGGCGGCACCGAGAACGCGACCGGAGAGGTGTGTGATCCAACGGTCGAAACGGCGCAGCCTATTGTCGGCGGTCGTGCCCCGCGTGACCTGTCCTACCGGCCCGCTCATCGACTCCCTGAGATCTCCCGGACCTTCGGGCGGACGTCCACGAGATAGAACATGGTCACGATCACGCCGATGATGCCGAGGAAGTTCACGGCCCCGAACACGAGGATGACCGCGGCGCTGATCCCGGTGAAGATACCCCAGGCGACCTTTGATTGCCGCTCGACCGCGGGAAAGGCCTGCTGGGGCCTGCGGATCACGTCAACCAGGGCGAACACCGCCATACCCAGGAAGAAGATGTTCAGCGCCCACGTCACGTATCCGATCACCCCTCCAGACTAAGCGCCGATCCCCGGGCCGGCACCAGAGGGACACGGGCAGTCCCGCTGCTGGTGGGGTGCTCTGGATGCACGAAGGGCCGGGTGATCACTCACCCGGCCCTTCGTGAAGGCTCGATTCAGGACAACGGCACGACGGTGTCCGCCTGCGCGCCCTTCGGTCCTTGCACGATGGTGAACTCGACTCGCTGACCTTCCTGAAGCGACTTGTAGCCGTCGGACTGGATTGCGCTCCAGTGCACGAAGACATCGCCTTCTTGGTCGTCCAGGGAGAGGAAGCCGTAGCCCTTCTCGGCGTTGAACCACTTCACGGTTCCGCTGACACTGCTCATGTGTTGTGTTGTCCTTGCTGTGTTTCTGAAAGCCACGCGACCTTTGGTAACGCGGGATCACGATGTGATCATGACCAGTGTACGCAGGTCATGGGGCCACTCGTCCACAGACCCGCCGTATGTATCCCGAAACGGATTTCGCGACAGTGTCAGCAGACCGCTGAGCGAACCTCGTCGACATCGGGACGGATGGTGGCGGTGGGCCGGGCGAACCCCATCACCGCATCGAGCGTCTTGAGCCCGTCGCCGGTGTTCAGGATGACGGTCTCGGCCTCCGGGTCGAGTGCCCCTTCCTTGATGAGGTGCCGCAGTGTGGCGACGACGACGCCGCCAGCGGTCTCCGCGAAGATTCCCTCCGTGCGGGCCAGCAGGCGGATGCCCTCGACGACCTCGTCGTCGCTGACCGCCGCGATGGATCCGCCGGTGCGCCGCACCACGTCCAGTGCGTACGGGCCGTCGGCGGGGTTCCCGATGGCCAGTGACTTCGCGATCGTGGCCGGCTTCACCGGCTTCACGACGTCCCAGCCGGCGTCGAAGGCCTGGGCCACCGGCGAACACCCCGTTGCCTGGGCGCCGAAGACCTTGTAGTCGGACTCCTCGATGAGACCGAGGCCGGCCAACTCGCGCCAGGCCTTGTCCACCTTGGTCAGCAGGGAACCGGAGGCGACCGGGGCCACCACCTGCGCGGGAGTCCGCCAGCCCAGTTGTTCGGCGATCTCGTAGCCGACCGACTTCGAGCCCTCAGCGTAGTAGGGGCGGATGTTGACATTCACGAATCCCCAGGTCTGGGAGAAGTCCTCACCGATGATCTCGGAACACAACCGGTTGACGTCGTCGTAGTTGCCCTCCACGGCCAGCAGGATGCCGCCGTAGGTCGCGGTGGTGATCGTCTTGCCCGCTTCCAGGTCGTGAGGGATCACCACGACCGACTCCTGGCCGCCACACGCCGCCGCCGCGGCCACCGCGTGGGCGAGATTGCCAGTGGACGCGCACGCCAGCGTCGTCAGGCCCAGTGCCCGGGCGGCGGATTGGGCCACGGCGACCACGCGGTCCTTGAAGGAGTGGGTCGGGTTGCCGGAGTCGTCCTTGACCCACAGGCTGCGCATACCCAGTTCCGCTGCGAGGTTGTCGGCTTTGTGCAGTCGTGTCCAGCCCGGCGCGAGGTTCGGCTCGTCGGCAGCGGTTGGCCGAACTGGCAGAAGCCCGCGGTACCGCCACAGCGAAGTCGGACCGTTTTCGATGTCGGCGCGGGTCATCCGCCCGAATTCGTAGGCCACCTCGAGTGGTCCGAAGCACTCAATGCACGCGTACGCCGCACCGAGTTCGTAGGACGCGGAACACTCTCTACACGTGAGTCCGACTGCGTTGCCCAGATCGATCGTCATGACAGTCCTTCGCATCTTCCCGCTCTCGCGGCCGGAGTTGGCACCGTTCCCGCGGACGGTAGGTTGCCGGGGCTTCGTCGGGCCGGTCCCTCTGCCCCTCTGGATGAGGTCTAGAGAATTGTGACACGCTGGTCGGACACGACCGAACCCGAGGTGTCCTGGGGGGCATGTGACCGACGACGTTGAGACCTGGCTCGCCAGCCGCACCTCCACGGCCGATGATTGGCGTGCCGACGAGCTGCTGGCTCGCAAGGAGCACAGCGTCGCGGTGATCCTGCCGGCGCTGAACGAGGCACGGACCGTCGGCCAGATCGTGCGTACCATCCACGACGAACTGCTGGGCTCGCTCGTCGACGACCTCGTGGTGCTGGACTCCGGGTCCACCGACGAGACCGCGGCGGTGGCCCGTGCGCAGGGCGCGAGGGTGGTCGCCCTCGACGAGGTCTTCCCAGGGCTGCCGCCGCTGCCCGGCAAGGGGGAGGCCATGTGGCGGGCGCTGGCGGCGACCGACGCGGATCTCGTCGTGTTCATCGATGCCGACCTGCGGTCGTTCACCACGCAGTACGTCACGGGTCTGCTGGGGCCGTTGCTGACCGATCCCGGCATACACCTGTGCAAGGCCGTGTACGAGAGGCCCCTGGTCGAGGGTGAGACCACCGTCCCGGCCGGCGGCGGACGGGTCACGGAACTGGTCGCCCGGCCGCTACTGAACCTCTACTGGCCACAATTGGCCGGGGTGATCCAGCCGTTGGCGGGGGAGTACTCCGCCCGGCGCAGTCTGTTGGAGAAACTCTCCTTCCCGGTCGGCTACGGGGTCGAGTTCGCGATGCTGGTGGACACCGCCGAGTTGCTGGGGGTGGACGCGATCGCACAGGTCGACCTCGGCGTCCGCCTGCACCGCCACCACGACGAGCGGAAGCTGGGCCGGATGGCCGCCCAGATCATGCAGACGGCCCTGCGCCGACTGGACCCCCAGCTCCACAGTTCCCGCGGGGTGGGCCAGGCCATGGCGCAGTTCGACCGGGTGGGGCATGACTTCGTGGGGACCTGGCACGCGGTCGTGGATGTGGAACGCCCGCCGCTGGTGAGTGCGCCGGTGTCGCAATGGCGGTGAGCGACCCGGTGTCACTGCTCAACCTGGTCAATCTGACGACCCCCTGTGGCTGGGCCTTCGCCCGGGCAGCCGGTTGTGATGTGCGGCGTCGGGGAACCGGCTGGGAGGCCACCGGTTACCGCTGGCGATTCCCGCGCGCCGGCGCTTTCACGCTCGGCTGCGTGGTCATCAGCCGCACCACCCTGCCGGAAAGGGTCTGGAACCACGAGCGCGTTCACATGCGTCAGTACGCCCTCTTGGGGCCGGTGTTCTGGCCCGCCTATGTGCTCGCCGCGGCCTATTCTGTGTGGCGCACCGGCGACTGGTGGTCCCGCAACGTGTTCGAACGCCGGGCCGGGCTGGTCGCAGGAGGCTATCGGGAGAACCCCGTCAGACGCGGTGCGAGATGGAGACCCGGCGTGACTGCCGCTGGCGCTGCAGGCGCCTGATCACGATCGGCTCGGCGGACAGTGCGGCCGGGTCGTCGAGCAACTCGTTGAGGACCTGGTAGTAGCGCGTGGGCGAGAGGTTCAGCCTCTCCCGTATGGCCTGCTGCTTGGCTCCCTCGAAGCGCCACCAGTGCTTCTCGATGTCCAGGATCGCGCGATCTCGCTCGCTGAGGCTGTCCACTTCAGGTCTCCGGTTCAGGTTGGGGGTCGGGTGGCGGCTGCTCGAGAATTCCGAACTGACTGCTCACGAACTTCTGCGCCACTGTCGCAGTGACCACCGACAAGATCATGATGCCGTTGACCATCAGAATCACGGCGATGACCCGTCCTAGCACCGTCACCGGGTAGAGATCGCCGTATCCCACCGTCGAGATGGTCTCCGCCGACCACCACAGCGAGTCCCCGAAACTCCTGATGGTCGCGTCCGGGGCGTCGCGCTCCACCAGCGTCACCGCGGCGGAGGAGGCCAGGATGACCATCGTGGACACGTAGAGCAGGTACTCGCGCACCCGGTCCCCGAATCTCTCCCGGGAACTGCGGGCGACCGTCAAGGTCACGTGGAAGATCAGCAGGATGCGCAGCGGCGGGAAGATGACGCCGACCGCCTGCAGCACGTGAGTCTTGATGTAGTGCACGCGGTCGGGCGCCAGAACCAGCGAGATCAAGTAGTCGGCAAGGAAGATCGCCCAGGAGATCAGGGTCAGGGTCCGGCCCACATGGTGGTGTTGGTCGATGGTGTCGAGGTGCGGGTCGAAGGC
Organism: uncultured Actinomycetota bacterium; assembly: GCA_963769435.1. Lineage (GTDB taxonomy): Bacteria > Actinomycetota > Actinomycetes > S36-B12 > UBA10799 > JADKAV01. Next base: position 1,089,203 of record CAVYLN010000002.1, on the reverse strand, counting down.
TAGGCCGAGCCCCAGCAGGAACATCAGACCGGCCAGGAAGAGTGGGTAGCGGGCCAGACGCCGGTACTTCTGGTAGGTCGCCTCGCTGGCCATGAGTCAAGAATGCTGCCGGGAGGCTGCCCGCGGGTGCTGCGACACGGCGAACCACCCGCGACCTCTGCGGGTGCTGCAGTGGCGGCAGACTGTGCAGGGTGCAAACGCCCCGCCTGTCGGCCTGGTTGCCCTATTGGTGGGCGCTGGCGGTCGTGTGGGGCTCGAGTTTCTTCCTGATCAAGGTGGCCCTCGAGGCGTTCGCGCCGCTGCAGATCACGTTCGGGCGGGTGTTCTTCGGCTTCCTGGCCGTGATGCTGGTGATGGTGGCCCAGCGCAAACGGCTGCCGCGTCCGGGTGTGGTCTGGGCACATGCCGCCTTCGTCGGTGTGATGACCAACGTGGTCCCCTTCACGCTGTTCGCCTGGGCGGAGACCCGGGTGTCCAGTGTCCTGGCCGGTCTGTTCAACGCGGCGACCCCGCTGTTCACGGCGCTGTTCGCGCTGGCCATCGTGCCCACGGAGAGGCTCACGAGACAACGGGTCGGCGGGCTGTTGATCGGGTTCGCGGGGGTCATGGTCGTGATGGGGATCTGGCAGGGAGTGACCGGTGACCTGCTCGGTTCCCTGGCATGCCTCGGCGCCACCGTCTGCTACGGCGTCGGAGTTCCGTGGACGCGCCGTTTCCTGGCTGCACGGCCGGAGGGCGGACCGTCGATCATGGGTGCACAGTTGCTGTGCTCCACGGTGATCATGGCTGTGCTGACGCTGCTGTTCACCCAACGCCCTGAATTCGACGGGTCCGCGATGCTGGCGGTCGTGGTCCTCGGGGCGCTGGCGACCGGCCTGGCGTTCATCTGGATGTACCGGGTGATCGCACTTGCCGGTTCGGTGGTCAGCGCCTCGGTGACGTACGCGACGCCGCTGGTCTCGACACTGCTGGGGATCCTGCTGCTCGGGGAGTCCCTTGTGTGGAACCAGCCGGTGGGCGCCGCGATCGTCCTGCTGGGTGCGGCGCTCGTGCAGGGGCTGATCGGGCGTGGCAGCCGACCCGCCGCATCACGGGTGTGAGTGCACCGCCGGCCCTCAGTGCACGCCGGCCATCATCTTCTTGAGCCTGGGCACGAACAGGAAGGCGATGACCGCGGCGCCCAGTGCGATGAGCCCGAACGTGGTGAACACCCGAACGTAGTCGTTGCCGATCCGGGACAGGATCTGGGCACCGATCGTGTCACCCACGGACACGGCCAGGAACCACAGGGCCAGCATCTGACCCTCCATCCCCTTCGGGGCCAAACGGGTGGAGGCGCTCAGGCCGATCGGCGACAGCAGCAGTTCCGCCCAGGTCTGGATCAGGTACACCCCCACGAGCCACCAGACGGCGGCTTCGGCTCCGCCCTGCGCCTCGAGCGCGGGGACGATCATGATCAGGAAGCTGATCGCGATCCCCAGCAGAGCCCACGCGAACTTCAGGGGTGTGGATGGCGCGCGGTCGCCCAGGCGTGCCCAGATCGCGGCGAAGATCGGCGCGAAGATGATGATGAAGATCGGGTTGATGGACTGCAGCCACGGCACGGGTATCGAGAAGCTACCCACGGTCAGGTCGGTGTTCTGCTCGGCGAACACGCTGAGCGTGGATCCGGCCTGGTCATAGATCATCCAGAAGATCGCAGCCCCGATGAACAGGCCCAGGAATGCATGCAGCCGGGACCTCTGCTGCCCGCTGAGTCCGGGTGTGCGGAACATGCGCACGAAGTACACCACCGGCACCAGCAGGATGAAGATCGCGAGGATGTCGACCATGTCCGTGATCTCGAAACCGAACAGCCATGCATCGAGCAGGGCGACGAGCACGATGGCGGCCACCGAGCCGCCCACCACCGCGAAGAAAGCCCGCTTCTCCGAGGCGTTCGCCGGGTTGGGCGCGCTCAGCCCGATGCCGACGAGGGTGCGGCGTCCGCCGAGCACGTACTGGATGACGCCGATGGTCATACCGATGGCTGCGGCCCCGAACGCGTAGTGCCAGCCGAAGCTGTCCATGAGGTACCCGGTGACCAGGGGTGCGATGAAGGCGCCGAGGTTGATGCCCATGTAGAAGACCGAGAAACCGGCGTCACGCTTGGCGTCGTGGTCGAGGTACAGGTCGCCGACCATCGCCGAGATGTTCGGTTTCAGCAGCCCGGTGCCCAGCGCGATCAGCAGCAGCCCGAGCCAGAACGTGGCCTCGGTGGGAACCGCCATCGAGTAGTGGCCGCAGGCGATGACGATGCCGCCGACCAGGACGGCGCGCCGGAAGCCCCAGAGCCGGTCGGCGATCCATCCCCCCAGCAGGGGGAAGAGGTAGACCAGGGCGACGTAGGTGCCGTAGATCGCCGAGGCCGTGGCCGTCGAGAGCCCGAGGCCTGGGCCGGGCGGGGTCGCTCCGTCCGGCGGGGCGACCAAGTACAGGACCAGCAGGGCCCGCATGCCGTAGTAGGAGAAACGCTCCCAGAACTCGGTGAAGAACAGCGTCGAGAGACCCGCGGGGTGCCCGAAGAACGTGCGCGGCGAACGACTCGCGGTGACGGTGCTCATATGACCTCCAGCGGGGCGATGATCGCGAGGCTACTGCGGATGGGAGCCATATGCGGCACATTGTCGGATCGACATGCCCTCCTGGCGTGGCATCGGCATGCCACCCCATCGCCGCCCGGCCGTCGTCTCCTCAGGTCGGGACCTCGCGTACCCACTCGCCCTCCTGCTGGTGGAACCCCATTCGTCGCAGGTACTTGTGGTCGGCCGTTCCCGGCACGTGGATTCGGCGTACCCCCAGTTGCTCGAACATCCCGGAGTCCTCGTAGACGTACGTGGCCGGCGTGTAGTCGCGGAAGCGTTCGGTCACGTAGTCGAGACTCACGTGGGCGGTGCTGTCCGCGGTGTGCGAGATCGCCACGACACCGACGGTCTCGTCGCCGCGCAGCACGAGCACCGTCGCCCTGGTGGGGGCGCCGGGATCGAACTGCGGGAAGTGGGAGTGCGTGTCCTTGGCGTGGATCTTCAGGAAGTGCTGAACGTACGGATCATCGTGATCCACTTTCAGAAGGTCGTAGTGAGTGGGCCTGCCCTCACGACTCAGGCGCACCATCCAGTAGGCATCAATGACCGTGATGACGGCGTTCATCGCTGCGAAGGGCCAGATGCCGAGCAGGGCGTTGTACATCGTGCCGAGAGCGGCGCCTGCGAAGTTCATGATCCGGAATCGCCAGACCCTCGCTTGCGCCAGGGACAGGACGATCAGACCTGAACTGATCCAACCGAAGATCTCAAGCACTGTGCGTGTGGACATGCGGGCCAACGTTAGTCGCTCTGGCCGGCCGGTGTCGGACCGTATGCGTCCGCGGTCGGCGCCGGCGGGTTTGGTTCGGGTGGTCCGTACGTGCGCCCGCGCAGCCGAGTGCCAACGACGGTTGGTGGCAAAGCCCACGCTTGCGGAGCGGCGTGCTGGATCCTCTCGATCTGGAGCCCCGTGTCCGGATTGAACGGACGACCTTTCGCTTACAAGGCGAGTGCTCTACCACTGAGCTAACGGGGCGATGGCCTCAAGGATACCGAGGGTGCCCCGGCTGTCCGCGCCCGGCGATGTGACCTTGCTCAACGTTTCGTGCCAGCGGCACCATCAGCGGCGATACTGGTGGCATGCCATTCACCGTGAGCCACGCGGCTGCCGCCCTCCCGATCCGGGGACGGTGGCTGTCGACGTCTGCTCTGGTGATCGGGACGGTGACCCCGGATGTGCCACTGTTCGTGCCGCTTCTGCCGTACACGACCGACTCGACCCACACTCTGTTCGCCACGTTCATCACCAACACCGTCGTCGGGCTGGCCCTTTTTGTGCTGTGGCATGGCTTCTTCGCCCGCCCAGCGGACTGGTTCGCCCCATCGGCGATCCGTGCCCGACTCGCCCCCGCCCACCAGCCGGGACTGCGGGTCCGGCTCTCCTCCCCGGCGAAGGTCGCCGGTGTGATCGCCTCGCTGGTCATCGGCGGATTGACGCACCAGTTCCTCGACTGGTTCACGCACGCGGGAACTCCGGTGACCGATCGGTTCGCCTTATTCAGTGCGCAGGTGGCGGGGATGCCGCTGTACTACTTCCTGCAGATCTCACTGTCCGTGGTCGGACTGGTCATGCTCGCCGCCTGGGCCGTGAAGTGGTACAACGAGGCCGCGATCTATCCGCTGGAACGACAGCCGTCCAGGCTGGGCAAGATCGCCGCGCGCACAACCGTACTCGGGGGCGCTGTGGCGGCAACCGCGTTGGCCGGCTGGACCGTGGCGGCAGGCGGGCAGCTCCGGGGGGTCTGTGATCTTCGCGGTATCGGTGGCCCCAGTGGCCGCAGCCGCGGTGGCGAGCACCGCGATCGCAATGATCTGGCACCTGCATCCGTCGCGGCTGATCTGATGGGCAGCCGCCTGTCGCCTTGCGCCGGCCGACCCGGCTCAGACCGGCGCCTTGACCGCGGCGGATCTGCCGGTCTGGTCGTGTCCGGCCGCTGAGCTCAGCACCTGCTCAGGGCCGGCTGGATCGCCGCGCGGGATCGCCGCGTGGGGCAGGATGCGGACTATGAGTGCGTTATCCGTAACCGCCGACGACGAGAAGTTGCGCGGCCTGCGCCGGATGAAGGTCGTGGCCGTCGGGGCCCTGGTGCTGGCCGCGATCATCTACGTGTTCGCCTTCGTGCTCGAGCGCGACGGAGTCGGCTGGGCCGGCTATGTGAGGGCAGCGGCGGAGGCCGGGATGGTGGGTGCGCTGGCCGACTGGTTCGCCGTCACCGCGCTGTTCAAGCGACCGCTCGGCCTGCCCATCCCGCACACCGCGATCATTCCCACCCGCAAGAACGCGATCGGCCGCAACCTCGGCGACTTCATCGGCACCAACTTCCTGGCCGAGGACGTCGTGCGCGGCCGGATCCGGGCCCTGGACGTGGGGCTGCGGGTAGGAGGATGGATCAGCGACTACGACAACGCCCGGCGTGTATCCGCGGAGATCGCGGTCGGGATCAAGTCCGGGATCGGGCTGCTGGACGACGAACAGGTGCGTTCGGCGGTGGAGGAGTTCCTGCGGCGGCGCGCCGAGGAGTTCCCGATCGCCGAACCCGCCGGGAATCTGCTCGGCGAAGTGGTGGCCGACAAAGCACACGTGCCGCTGATCGATCTGATCGCAGGCTCTCTGCATGACTGGTTGCAGGACAATCAGGTCCGGGTGGTCGACGTGGTCGAGCGCCAAGCGCCCGGCTGGTCGCCGAAGTGGGCCGACGATCTGGTCGCGCAGAAGGTGTATCGGGAGGCGGTCAAGTTCGCGCAGGCTGTGCGCGACGACAAGACGCATCCACTGCGCACCTCGATCGACGAGGCGCTGCTGAAACTGTCGAACGACCTGCGTTTCGACGCGGACATGCAGTTCCGCGCCGAACAGGCCAAGATCCGGGTGCTGGACCACCCGGAGGTCACGCGCACGCTTCAGACCACCGGAACCGTGGCCAAGGAGATGCTGCTGGGCGCCCTGGACGATCCGACCTCCGACCTGCGGGTGCGGATCGTGGACTCCCTGGTTTCGATCGGCCGCAACCTCGTGGACAACGAGCAGACCCGAGGACCGCGTGAACACCTGGGTCGAGGACGCCGCAGTGCACGTGGTGAAGAACAACCGCGACGAGATCACCGCTCTGATCACCGAGACGGTGGATCGATGGGACGCCGAGGAGACGTCGCGCAAGATCGAGATCCAGGTGGGCCGGGACCTTCAGTTCATCCGGCTCAACGGGACGCTGGTCGGAGCTCTGGCCGGATTGACCATCTACACGGTCAGCCACCTGCTCCTGGTCTGAGACGCCGTTACGGGGGATAGCCTGTGGGACATGCCCATCGGAACCAACGCCGTGGTCGCAGCGTTCACCCTCAGTGGCGTGACCCACCTGGTGCGTCCCCAGGTCTTCGAACCGATGATCCCGCAGGCGCTCGGGGAGCCCCGTCCATGGGTGGTGGGCAGTGGGCTGGTAGAACTCGCGTGCGCGGCGGGACTCGCCACTGGGCAGAGGTGGGCGCCACCAGTGACGACCGCGGCCCTGGCGGTGATTTGGGTGGGCAACATGAAGATGGCCGTGGATGTGCAGAGGAGTCGGCGTCCGGCCTGGCAGAAGGCCGCCGTGTGGGCCCGATTGCCGCTGCAGCTGCCGATGATGCGGGCGGCGTGGACGTCCCCCACCCGCTGAAACCGGGGCCGGTCCTGCGCCTGCGAGGTGTGAGCGTGGGCCAGGAGGAGGTGCCCCCGCCGCCCGATTGTGCGGGGCTACACCCCGAGGACGTCTGCCGCCTCCGCTGAGCTGTCACGCAAGAACGTGCGGGTGCGCTCGGCCTCGTCGGTCTCGCTGATGGCCTGGGCCGCCAGGGACAGCTCGTGCAGGCATTCCAGGAACCCGCGATTCGGAACGTGTGACCACGGGATCGGCCCGTGTCCCTTCCAACCGTTGCGACGCAGCGCGTCGAGGCCTCTGTGATAGCCGACCCGGGCGAACGCGTAGGACTCGATCGTGCGGCCCTGGAAACGTGCCTGCTTGGCCAGTGCGGCCCACGCGAGGCTGGAGGCGGGGAACCGCGCGGCCACGAGCGCCGGGTCCTCACCGCTGTCCAGCGGATCGAGGGCCGGGTCGTCGGGCAGCAGAGTGGGGTCGGGTTGTTGCAGAAGGTTCATGGGCCCATTGTGCTTGAGCGCGCGGGACCCGCAGTCCCCACCGCCATCGCCGGCCCGGTGCGCGGTGGTGTGGACTGCGGTTCCCTGGCTTCAGCGGGCCAGCGTCATCGCCACGCGCCCGTGCTCACGAAGCGTCCCGTCCGGGACGACTGAGACGAATCCGCCGGCCTGCATGACCCGCTCGATGAGGTCGTCCACCGCGTCGTCGATGACGTCCGGGTGCTCCTCGTCGTCGCTGGGCTCGACATACCGGCCCTCGGCGACCATGCGCGCCGGCATCGCGAAGTGCTGTTCGACCACGAGCAACTCAGGCTTGCCGGTGGCCGCTGCGTGCCAGCAGCCCAGAAGCCCGGTCACGGCGCGTTCTGCCCGCAACCTGGCGTGAAGTGTGTCCTGAGCGGCCGCGCTGAGATCGGCGACGTGGTCGCTCATCACGCTGCGGCCGATGTCTTCGAGGTCGATGAGCGGGGGACGCGAGTGGATCCCGCGAGCCATGCCCGCGATCCTCGCGCCGTTGCGTGTCAGCCGCAGGAACTCTCCGACGACCCGCTCGCCGCCGACGATCACGACCGGCAGGTTCGTCTGCGCGAGGTGTCGGCTCAGGCCGGCGTCGACGCTGCGGAGGAACATGCGCTGGGCCTCGGGGTCCTGTCCCGCGCGGATGCGGCCCTCCCGAAGCGCGGGGAATGTTCCCGAGAGTTGCGGCTCGAGGTACTTCTGGTTGTACCGGTAGAGGTTCGCCGACCGGGAGTCCATGTGCAGCAGGAGGAACTTCGGATTGGACTGGACCGCTCGGACCACGTCGCGCGTCGCGAACGTCGGGTCGATGACGACGCGGTCCTCGACCGGAACCGGCAGATGGATGATGCGCACCGTGTTCTCGCTGACGAACAGGCCCAGCGACAGGTCGGCGGGGATGCGCGCGGTGCGTTCGACAGCGGTGCTCAGGCGTGAGGCCAGCACCGCTGCCAGGCCGCCGTCCGGCTCCAGTTCCAGGCGCCGGAAGGCGTCGCGGGCATGGGCGTGCAGTCGCTGCCGGTCGGATTCGGAGAGCCTCGCCCCGGGGGTGGTGTTGATCAGGACCGATATGCACAACCCGCGCTCGCGCATCAATGCGTCGAGGTCGTCGCTGTCGGGGCGGGACAGCAGCGGGCGGGGGGCTTCGAGGACTGCGCTCATGGTTGTACTCCTGATCTCCAGAGGTCTCTCCCGGCCCATGAGCCCCCGCCGACCGGGTGGCCGACGGGGCCACCGTACTGACGATCGGCGAGATCTGGGGTACTCCCCTCGCGTGGCTCAAGCATCGCCCGGCCCTGCCATAAAGTCAAGTGCAATTCAGGTAAAGAAATGCAGTAGTTGTTCGCTGCCCCGGTCGTCTCGCAGCCGCCGGACCCGATCATGCCCGCCGATGGCGGGATATCCTCTGCCCCATGGCCTCCCGAATCCTGTCGTCCCAGACGTCGCTCGAGCACCACCGGCTGCCGGCCGAGCAGGTCCGGCAGGGCAGTCCGACCGCGGCGGTGTGGGAAGCTCCGATCGCAGAGGTGGCGTGCGGGCTGTGGGAACACACGGTGGGGACATCGACCGATGTGGAGGCGCACGAGGTCTTCGTGGTCCTCTCCGGTACTGCGCGGATCGAGATCGAGGGCCAGCCGGACCTGGAGATCGGGCCCGGTGACGTGGTCGAGCTCGAGGCTGGCGCCCGGACCGTGTGGCATGTCCAGCAGCCGCTTCGCAAGTTCTGGGTGATGCCCTGACCTGCGAGGAGGCCGATTCTTACCCCCCTCACACCTGGATCACAGGTAGTCCGCAGCGAGCCGTCGCACGATGCAGGGGTGGACGACGCAGACTCTCAGAAGGCATCCGGCAGCGGCTCACGATGGGATCCCACGACGGTTGCGAGTACCGACACCCCCACCCAGCGACTGGAGCCAGCACCACCGCCAGTTCCGGCGGGCCGTGGCCGGGACCGGCCTATCGCGGGCGACCGGATCCGTACCGGGATCATCGCGATCAGTGCGGTCATCGCCAGTGTCGTGGCCGGCGCGGCCGTCGGACTTGCACTGGTCGGCGGTGAGGACCCGGTCCAGAACACCGGCGAAACCGTCCAGCAGGACGCGGCGACCTCCCAGGACGGCCCCGGTGGCCAGTGGCGGGGCGACCGCCATGAAGGCCGGCACCGATGACCACTATTGCGACCGCCGACCGACGCCGGGTCGGCCTCGATCTGTCGTCGGCGCGCCGCGACGCCGCCGTACGGCTGGCCTCAGCAGTGTTCCTCTGGGCCAGCCTGGTACTGGTCGGATACTGGTGGGCCGCCGACGGGGGGATCCAGGATCTGGCCTCCTGGGAATCGGGGCTGAACTCGCTGGGCCGGATCACCGCTCTCGTGGCCTCGGACCTGCTGCTGGTCCAGGTGCTGCTGATCGCCCGGATCCCGGTGATCGAGCGCGCATTCGGGCAGGACGCGGTGATGCGGATGCACCGGGTCATCGGGTTGACGTCGTTCACACTCATGGTGGCTCACATCGTGTTCAACACGTGGGGGTACGCGGGCGGCCGACTGCTGGCGCTGCCGGCCACGTTCTGGGACCTCGCGATCAACTACCCGGGGATGCTGCTCGCTGTCGCCGGAACGGCGTGCCTGGTCATGGTGGTCGTCACCAGCATCGGGATCGGCCGTCGGCACCTGCGCTACGAGTCCTGGCACCTGCTGCACCTCTACGCGTACCTCGGTGTCGGCTTGGCGCTGCCACATCAACTCTGGACTGGACAGCAGTTCACCCAGTCGGCGTTCGCGACGGTCTACTGGTGGACGTTCTGGGCGGTGGCCGCCGGCAGCGTTCTGCTGTGGCGGGTGGCGGTACCGGTGTACCGCAGTGTCCGGCATCAGGTACGGGTGGCCTCGGTCGTACCCGAAGGTGACGACGTCACCTCGGTGTACTTCACCGGGCGACACCTCGATCGACTGCCGGTGGAGTCGGGACAGTTCTTCACCTGGCGTTTCCTGGGCGGGCCGGGCTGGTCGCGCGGCAACCCATACTCACTTTCCGCCGCCCCGGACGGGCGCAGCCTCCGGATCTCGGTCAAGGCGCTCGGGGACGGCAGTTCGGAGGTGGCGAACCTCCGGCCGGGGACCCGGGTACTCATCGAGGGTCCGTATGGGCGGTTGTCCGCTCGGGCGCGTACCCGGCGAAAGGTCGCGTTGATCGGGGCGGGTGTCGGCATCGCACCTCTGCGCGCCCTTGCCGAGAGCCTGGACTACGAGCCGGGGGAGGCCACCGTGCTGTACCGGTTCGCCGACCGGGCCCTCTTCGAGCGGGAGTTCGCCGTTCTGGGTGTGGAGCGCGGGCTGCAGGTTGTGCTGTTGCCCGGCCATCGGCGCGGACCGGATTCCTGGCTCGGGAACGCGGTGTGTTGTGACGACGTCGACGCCCTGCGCGAGTGGATCCCCGACATCGACCAGCGGGACGTCTACGTGTGCGGACCGAAACCGTGGGCCGACTGCGTCACCCGGGTCGCGCAGCAGGCCGGAGTGGGGCAGAGCCAACTCCACGTCGAGAGTTTCGGGTGGTAATGATGAAGCGCATCGCCTATTGGTTCCTGTCCACCGTGACGATCGTCGTGCTGCTGTTCGGCTACCGGACCTCGACCATGGGTGCAGTCTCCGGCGGTGACGCCGTGATCGCGGGATCGCAGAGCCCGCCGTCCGAGCTGGCCGAGACCGTCACCGGTCCCTCGGTGCAGACCGAATGGGGACCCGTCCAGGTCCAGATCACCGTCGCCGATGGCCGGATCACCGATGTGCAGGTCCTCGACTACCCCTCGGAAAGCCCCAAGGACCAACAGATCAACGGTTACGCCCTGCCTATCCTGGTCGACGAGACACTGCAGGCCCAGAGCGCTGACATCGACATGGTCAGCGGGGCGACGGTGACCAGCGTCGGGTACGTGCAGTCCCTGCAGGCTGCCCTGGACGAGGCGGCGATCGGGTGAGCGAGAAGCGATTCGTCGAGCACGTGATGGGCATGCCGATCACGCTGGTGCTCCGAGGCGGTGGGGACGCCGGGGCCCGCGAGGCGTGGTCGGCCGTGACTCGGGAGTTGCGTTGGGTCGACGAGGTCTTCAGCACCTACCGGCAGGACTCCTTCGTCTCACGACTGGGCCGCGGGGAGATATTCCTCGACGATTGCCCGCCGGAAGTGGCTGAAGTAATGCGATTGGGAGAGGCGGCACGCAGGATCTCGGCAGGCGCCTTCTACGTGTGGCTCCCGGACGCGCGGGGCGGTTTGCGCCTGGATCCGTCCGGTGTGGTGAAGGGCTGGGCGGTGCAGCGGGCGGCGGATCTGATCCAGCATGACGATTTCTGCCTGTCGGCCGGCGGCGACATGGTGTGCCGAAGCGCTGGCGAGCCGTGGCGCGTGGGTATCGAGCACCCGCTGGACCCGAGTCGCCTGGTGGCGGTGGTGCCGGTGGCGAAACGGCGCGGTGGCCACCAGCGGTACCGTCCACCGCGGTCCACACCTGATCGACGCACGGACGGGCATGGCCCCGAAGGGGATCGCCAGCGTCACGGTTGTCGGGCCCACATTGACCTGGACCGACATCGACGCGACCGCCGCGTACGCCATGGGCGACAGTTGCGTGGCGTGGCTGAGTTCCCGAACCGACCGTCGCGCTCTCGTGGTCTGGGCCGACGGTAAGACGCAAGTCGTGGAGCCCGCTGCGAGGCGGTTCGCAGCGACGGCTGTCTAGACCTGCGTGCCGTGGGCCTCCCGGGCCAGGTGCTCGCGGTGCTTCTGCGCCTCGAAGACCGCCGCGACCAGCCAGATCTGGCCGACGGCGATCCAGGAGCGCTGCGCCAAACCCTCCGGGAACACCAGCAGCCCGCTGAACGTCAGTGCGAACACGAAGGCGGCGATGAGGCCCGGCACCCCCACGAGGCTGTGATGGCCGCGGGTGATCGCAACGATCCCCAACACCACCATCGCGATCATGGTGACGATCGCGTAGGCCACGACACCGACGGCATGCAGCGTCTCCGAGGTCGTGTTCTCCACGGTGTAGGTGCAGTGGCGGGCGCGTTCCGGACACGGGACCCGGAACGCGGCGACGGCGACCAATGCCACCCCCGCGGCCACCAGCAGCAGTGCGACGACCCGGTTGACGTTCCAGAAGTAGTAGGAACCCGCCCACTGGGCCGCAGCGGTGAGCAGGATCGCCAGTGTCGTGAGCCAGATCAGTTTGCTGCCATCTGCTGCGAGCAGGCTCACGTGCTCGCGGTAGTGGCGATAGCCAGGGTTGGCCAGGCCGGCCACGAAGATGAGAGCCCAGAATCCGGCGAAGAGCGCCAGGACCATCTTCATGATCGCCAGCCTTTCACAGGCCGGCACCGCCGATACAACCCTTGCCGGCCGAGCGGCGCCACGTGACGACGGCGCAGGAACTGGTTGGCGGACTACCCTGGCCAACCAGTTCGTGCGGTACAAAGCGGCATGCACCGCTCAAAACGTCGCCGGAAAACGCAGAAACTGGTTGCTCCGCGCCCGGATCTGGGTCTCGCCAACCAGTTCTTGCGCCGGGAGCGCCGCCCCTCGCCATGATCTGCGGCTGAGCGTCCGGGCAGGGTTCGGATCGTCCCAGAATCGTGGCCCGGATCCTGGATCCGGCTGAGCCTTCTGGTGAAGATCTGACAACTGACGAGCCTGTTCTTCACCGGAAGGCTGCCTGCGGAACTGCGGCCCGCCACCGTGCCAAGTGCCCTCGAGAGGATTCGAACCTCCGACACGCGGTTTAGGAAACCACTGCTCTATCCCCTGAGCTACGAGGGCGACTGAGTCGAGTATCCCCTACGCCCGCAGGAGCGGAACCGGGGTGTTCCTCGGTCGGACGGTCCGCGGCCGGACTCATTCCCCCGGTGACTCGGCATCTGCGACGGCCGGGGGCGGCTGCGAGGCCCAGAACCTGCGCGGACGCGGCCCGTCGCTGAGGGCTTTCACCCAGGCCCGGCCCTCGTACCTGGCAGGTTTCGTGTCGAGTACGAAATCGATCACGGCGGACGCGAAGTGCTCGGGGTCGTCCTCGTGCGGGAAGTGCCCAGCGTGTGGGATGACCTCCAACTGGGAGCCCGGAAGGACGGCATGTGCGGCGTAGGCGTGCTTGACGGGGATCACGGTGTCCTGCTCGCCCCAGACCACGAGACTGGGCATCGATTCGGCGAGGTAGGCCCGGTCCAGCATCGTGATGACCTGCCCGCGCCAATCGACCGCGGCGCGCAGGACGTGGTGGAAGGCGCGCCGCCGGTTCTTGTCACCGAGGCTGTCATACACGTCGGCCAGGCCGCCGAAATCGATTGTTCCGGGCACACCGAGAGAGTGCAGCGCGCGCATGGCTGCTTTCGCCGGGATGCGCACCGGAGGCTGGGCGACGGCTTTGAGAGCGGTGTTGCCTCCGGGCAGCGTGATCGCGCGCAGTAGGGGGTTCACGCTGCGCCCGAGTCCGCCCGAACCCACCAGCACGAGTCGCTGGGTGCTCTGCGGGAACTGGTATGCGAACTGCATCGCGATGCCGCCGCCGAGGCTGTGGCCAACGACGGTGGCAGAACTGATGCCGTGCACGGCCAGGAGATCGCGTACGCCGTTCGCGTAGCCGCCGATGCTGTAGTCCGCCCGCGGCGCATCCGACTGGCCGTGACCGAGTAGGTCGGGGGCGATCACAGTGAAGTGGCGGCTCAGTGGGCGCAGCACGGGTATCCAAGTGCGGTGGTCACATCCGATCCCGTGCAGGAGCACCAGAGCCGGACCACGCCCGACCTTGACGAACGCACGCCGGTGCCCGTGGATCGTCACTGCCTGCACGTCGGGAACCGCGGACAAGGGCATGGGACACCTCCTCGGAGCACGTCCACTATGCCGCGTGGCCAGCGGCCGCGTCCCGGGAACGCCGCAAATACCCCGGCCGGTATGTATGGCGACATGTGACCTAGGACACGCGTCAAAGCGGGCTCGATGGGGGATGATGGTAGGGAGCCACACAGACACGTGGCTTCAGATCGTCTGGAGGTTCCATGGCCCACTACAAACTCCCGATGCTCGAGGAGACCGGATACGCGGTCCTCGACATGTACGGTGACCCGATCGACCCGCAGGAATGGATGTCGCTCGAGTACGTCGACTGGAAGTCCGGAGGCGACACCAGGTTCGCTCCGCTTGCCAGTGCGTACGGCGAGATCGAGTGCAACGGTTTCTGGCACTTCGACCCGCCCAAGGCCGACAAGGACGGCGTGTGGATCGACAGCCAGGTCGAGAAGGCCCCCACGCTGGTCAAGCGTGCGCTGGAGTCCGGTGCCAATGTGGGCCGCTGTCGCGTGATCGAACTGCAGCCCAACAGCTACGCCGATGCCCTGTACAACTCCCACGAGGACGACAACAACCGCCTCAACCCCGACGGCGAGGGCTGGGTCGTGCGCTGCTTCATGAACCTCACCGACGACAAGGACACCTACATGGTCCTGCGTGAGGACATCAACGACCCCAGCACCGAGGTCCGGATCAACCTCCCGGCCGGCGCACAGCTGATGGTGGACTCCGAGCGTCTGTGGCACTCCGTGTGGCACGGTGGCGACGAACCGCGCTACTGCCTGATCACGTCCTTCGAGTCCGGTCCCGAGCTCGAGAAGTGGATGTGGGAGAACAACCCCCGCTTCCACGTCAACGACATCGATCTCGACCCCGAGTTCGCCAAGGAGGCCGAGGTCGAGGCCCACGAGCGCCGCGACGCGCGTACCGCCTACTACGGCTACGACCCGACGTCGGTGAAGTCGGAAGCCTGATCCACCTGTCGAGACCCCCGGTCGCACCAGCGGCCGGGGGTCTCGGCGCGTCCGGGTGAGAGATGGGCACGGGCCGGCCTCCGTTCGCGCGTACTCCCTGGTGGCCGCGGCGGCCCAGGTTTCAGCGCTTCGCGACCGGTTTCAGGTCCGGGGCCAAGCGCACCATCGCGCGGGCCATCGACTTCTGCCGTGCCACGGAAATGCGCCGTGGGAGCTCCACCGTGACCGCCCAGCCCTTCGACTGGGCGTTGAACCAGCCGGTGAGCGTCCCCGCGCACTTGGTCACGCAAGAGACGCGGCTGATGGGCAGCCGGAGGTCCCGGCTGAGCCGCCGCACCCACTTGCGCACTTTCTTGGCCCGGCCGCGGTCGATGACGTTGGCTCGCTGGTGGTAGGAGACGACCGCGTCCGGACGGATCTGTCTGGCGCCTTCGATGAAGGCCTTGGTCTCGGGTTCGCTGGCCGGTCGCGGTCCGGAGTAGTACAGCGAACCGGGGCTTCCGCGCCGCCACTCGTCCGGGAAGTTGCGGTTCAGGTCGACCCGGTTTGCGTTGCGACGGGTGCGCAGTCTCGCCCCGTCGGGGTTCATGGTCCGTATCGTCCAGATCGCGGTGTCGCGGCGAGGGTCCATCTTGCGAAGGCGGTCGACGACGTACCTTCCGTACGGCTCGTCACCGTGCATCTGCCCGAGAACCAGAAGCACCCGTTTCGCGTCGGGTTCACCCTGCCGCTTGGCCACGATCGGGCGCCCTTTGCTGGACCGGCCGATGACCAACCGTTTGGGCAGGTAGGTGGGTTCGGCCGTGGGTTCGGGGGTCGGCTCGGTGGGGGCCGGTGTCGGGGCCGGTGAGGTCTGTGTGGGGTCCGGTGGTGGCGTCTCGTCCGCCCAGGCGGTGGTGGCAACGCCCGAGATCAGGGCGGCGACACATGCAGCGGATATTGCGGTACGCACCAATCGAGGTTAACCCGGGTGTGGAGTCCGCGCCGACGGCGCCCGTCTCACCTACCCTGGGACTGTGGCCCGCAAACTGAAACTCGACGTGGACCTCGACCCTGCGATCACCGAGGACGAGGCCGGCGGTCACGACTCGACCGACGCCGATCTGCTGGCCGATCGGCCACCCCATCACGACCGGGGGTAGGCCCTCAGGGCAGCAGCGCAGCCGCGCCGCCCGCCGCGCGTGGCGCTGTCGGATCGCCGTCCGATTCGGGGATCTCGCGGGCGAGATAGTCCTCGAGCAGCATCAGGTTGTCCCCGCACCGTGTGGCCACCTGTAGCAGGGTGGACATGCTCGAGACCTCCTCCACCTGCTCCTTGAGGAACCAGTGGGTGAACTGCTCGGCCAGGTAGTCGCGATCATCGCGGGCGGCGGCGATGATCTGCTCGAACTGACGAGTGACCGCCTGCTCCTGGCCCACCGAGAACTCCAGGATGCCCGCCACCGAGTCCGGGATCGGTTCCAGGTGGGGGATCGCCGGCAGGGTGACGTCGATATCACGGTCCAGCAGATAGGCCACGATCATCATGGCGTGGTTGCGCTCCTCCAGTGACTGTCCGTAGAAGCGGGCCGCCATTTGTGGAAGAGCCTGCTGGTCGAACCAGACCGCGAAGGCCGTGTACTGCTGGGATGCCGTGAACTCGTGCTCGATCTGCTCGATCAGGAGCTGGTTGACGCTGGAGAGGGACACGGGCATAGCCTATCCGTCGTCCCCGCGCAGGACCATCGCGATCGAATCGGTGGCGGCCGCCTGCACGACCGATGCGGCGCTGCCGGCCGGAACCGCCAGCACAGTGCCCGACTCCTCGGTCAGCGTGAGCACGAGCGCCGCGGCCACCAGCGTTCGGGCCCCGGTCTGGGTCCGCCCCACGAGGTCCACGTGGTCGCCGGGCCTGATCAGCCCGGACGAGGTCAGCGGATTCGGTGGGATCGCGACGCCCACCTGTCCGGCCCCGCTCGCGGCCAGCAGACCCGGCCCGACCACTCGGCCCGTCGTCAGGGGCTCCCCAGCCCGGATGGGCGCCGTGGCCCGCCGGCCGACGATCTCGTCGAGCGTCCCGCTCGCCGCCGCCGGTCGGGAATCCTGGGGCCACGCCATGAGTGTCACGTCCGAGGCCGCGACTATCCGGCCGGCGGGCACATCGGCGGTCGCGACGGCAGTAGCCACCGTGCTGCTCGGAGCGTTCCTCTGGGCCCACATGAACAGGGCCCCGGTCCCGATCAGCAAACCAGCGACGGGCCGCTGCAGCCGTCGCCAGCGGCGCTGTAGGCGCCACGAGTCCACCACCATGCTTCGACGGTAGGCGTTCTCAGCGGGTCGGGCGGAGGTTGTCCACAGGATCCGGGTTCGGCCTTTGCGACTCACCCGGGTGGCCCCGGCGCCACTGACCATGGCGTGATCCGTGACTAGGCCCAGGCCCGCAGCACCGCCACCAATTGCTCGACGGTCGGAGATCCCTGCAGTCCCTGTGGTCCTGGGTACACGCGACACGTGAGCCCGAAGCGGGTGGGGTCGCCGCTGTCGAACGGGTCCCGCCCGTCGATCAGGATCGTGGGGGAACCAGGAAAGCGGGCATGCTGCGCCGCCTCGTCGGTGGCGATCCTGATGAGCTCGACGTTTTGCCCTCCATGCCCCGACTGGCGGAGAGCCTCTTGCAGGCGAGCCTGCGCGACCAGCCAGTTGGGGCAGCCCTCGAAGTAGAGCAACGACACCTTCACTCGGTCAATCCATCCGGGTGAGGCAGCGGTCTGCCAGGTCGATGCACCCCGCCCGGCAGCCGCGGACGACACCTCACCATTGTGACGGACAACGCCCAGTGCGACCGCATCCAGCCTCGCATCGCAGGGGCGTGGATCAGGACGATCCGGAGCCCGAGGAGCTGGCTGACCCCGAGGAGCCGCCGGCGCCGGTGCTGCCGGAGCCCGAGGAGCCGGTCGAACCTGACGAGCCGGAGCCCGAGCTGGCCCCAGAGTCCTTCTTGGTCGACTTCTCGGAGGTCCCCGACGACGAGCCCGTGTCCGGGGTGGCCTTGCCGGACGAGGACTTCGCCGCAGTGCGCTTCTCCGACCGGGAGTCGTTGCGGTAGAAACCGGACCCCTTGAAGGAGACGCCGACGTTGCCGATGACGCGCCGCACGGCACCGCCGCAATCGGGGCAGGTGTCCAGCGGGTCGTCGTGGAATCCCTGCGCGTGCTCGAAGCGGTGTCCGCATTCGGTGCACTTGTAGAGGTACGTCGGCATGTCGAGAGCCTCCCGGCGGGTCTGATCAGGTCTATCAGCTATTTTCGGGGCTGTCCTTACCTGTACCCACCAAGGGGTCCCTCTGTGATCGTCACCGCCTCCAATCTGCACAAGACCTACGGGAGGACGGTGGCAGTTGACGACCTCAGTTTCCAGGTCCGGCCAGGGCAGGTCACCGGGTTCCTGGGCCCGAACGGCTCCGGCAAGTCGACCACGCTGCGCCTGATGCTGGGTCTGGACAAGGGGCGCGGGGTGACGCTGTGGGACGGGAAGCCGCTGGCTCTGCACGCGCACGCTCCCAAAGTGGTCGGTGCCCACCTCGATGCCAAGTTCTTCCACCCCAGCCGAACCGCTCGCTCCCACCTGCGCATGCTGGCCGCTGCCAGCAGGACGAAGAAGAAGCGGGTGGACGAGGTCATCGCTCTGATGGGCCTCGAATCGGTGGCCAACAAGCGCCCGAAGGGATTCTCGTTGGGGATGGGTCAACGACTCGGCCTGGCCACGGCGATCCTGGCCGAACCGGACGTGCTGCTGCTCGACGAGCCGGCCAACGGTCTTGATCCGCAGTCGATCCACTGGTTGCGCGACTACCTGAAGTTCTACGCGTCGCAGGGCCGGACGGTGCTCGTCTCGAGCCATCTGCTCAGCGAGATGGAGATCATGGCCGACCATGTCGTCGTCATCGCCAAGGGTCGCCTGCTGGCCGACGAGTCGGTCGCCGACCTGGTGAACCGGTCCACCACGAACGACGTCCTGGTGCGTTCGACGCGCGTCGACGAACTGGCCACGGCTGTGCGCGGTGAACTCGGTCAGGAGGTCGTGTCCGTCGTACCCCCGGACGGCATCTCGATCAGCGGGGCCACCACTGAGCAGATCGGGGATATCGCCTTCCGGCACGGGCTGCCACTGAGCGAGCTCACCAAGCGCACCGCCAGCCTCGAGCAGGCGTTCCTGGAACTCACCGAGTCGGGGCAAGAGTTCCGGATCGGGGAGGTCGGCTGATGGATCTTCTCACCTACGAATGGCGTCGTGCGAAGAGCATCCGGACGACCTGGGTCACTTCGTTCTTCATCATCGTGTCCGCGGTCGGGTTCGCCTACCTGGGCACGCTCGCGTTCGCCGACGTCGAGGACACCCTGCCGGCAACACCGACCACGAGCATTCTGTCCGACTCCATCATCGGCAATCCGATCGCGATCGTGCTGCTGGCCAGCCTCGGAGCCATGGCGTTCGGTCACGAGTACCGGTACGGGACCATCCGGCTGACGCTGACAGCCTTCCCTCGCCGGGCCGGGGTGTTCTTCGCGAAATTCACCATGACGGTGGTCATCGCGCTGGTGGTGACCGCGCTGTCGGTCGCTGCCGGGTATGGCCTGCTGCTGGTGACCGGGAATCTCACTTCCGGGGGTCAGTCGTGGCCGACCCTGGCCTGGCAGACCGCCGCCTTCGCGGTGACTTTCGCATTGCTGGCTTTCGGGATAACCGTGCTGACCCGCAATCATCCGCTCGGCATCGTGGGTCCGCTGTTGTTGAGCATCCTCGAAAGTGCGCTCATCGGTCTGCTGGGCTCGCGGTTCGAGTGGTTGCCGGACGTCCTGCCGCTCTCCGCACTGCAATCGTGGTTCAGCGGTGAGGACGTCGCGCGATCAGTGGCCGTGTGGGGGGCGTGGATGCTGCTCCTGTTGGTGTCCGGGTTCATCCTCCTCAAGCGTCGTGATGCCTGATCCCGGGACGCCAGGGTGGGGTTGGGCGCACTAGAGTCACGCGCATGTCGAGAATTCGTGTCAACAAGGCCGTAATCCCCGCGGCCGGGCTCGGAACCCGTTTCCTTCCGGCGACCAAAGCGACGCCCAAGGAGATGCTTCCGGTGGTTGATCGGCCCGCGATCCAGTACGTGGTCGAGGAAGCCGTCAGCGCCGGTCTCGACGACGTGCTCATCATCACCGGGCGGAACAAGACCTCGCTCGAGGACCACTTCGACAGGTCCCCCCATCTGGAACGCACACTGTCCACGAAGAACGATCACGACCGGCTCGCCGTGGTCAGGGAGGTGGCCGAACTCGCGAAGGTCCACTACGTCCGGCAGGGCGAGCCCCGGGGTCTTGGCCACGCCGTGCTCTGCGCGGACATGCACGTCGGCGACGAGCCGTTCGCGGTCCTGCTCGGCGACGACCTCATCGACCCCCGGGACTTCGTCCTTGACCAGATGCTTGCCGCCCGCGAGGAGTTCGGCGGCAGCGTCCTGTGCCTGATGGAGGTGCCCGCCTCACAGATCCACCTGTACGGGTGCGCGGCGGTCGAATCCGTGGGGCCGGAGGGATCCGCGACGGTGGTGCGGGTGACCGACTTGGTGGAGAAGCCCGACGCGCAGGCTGCTCCCTCCAACCTCGCCGTGATCGGTCGGTACGTGCTCGACCCCGCGGTGTTCGAGGTGCTGCGGAAGACCCCGCCGGGTCGCGGTGACGAGATCCAGCTGACCGATGCGTTGAAGACGCTCGCGCAGATGCCTGCAGAATCCGGCGGCGGTGTGCACGGCGTGGTGTTCTCCGGCAGACGCTACGACACCGGGGACAAGCAGTCCTACTTGCAGGCGACGGTCCGCCTGGCCTCCGCCCGCGAGGACCTCGGGCCCGATTTCCGCGCGTGGCTGCAGGACTTCGTGTCCTCTGCGGAGTTCGCGGGCGACTGATGCGCAGCCTCGCCGAGCACCTGCAGGTGGTGATGAGCCGGGTGCGGCCGTTGGAGCCGCTCGGCCTGCCGCTGCTGGACGCCAACGGCTGTGTGTTGGCGCTCGACGTCACCGCCCCCGCGGACATCCCTGCCTTCCACTCCAGCACGCGGCTGGGCTATGCCGCGCGCTCCGGGGACATCGCCATGGCCTCGCCCACCTCCGTGCTTTCGCTCAGGGAGTTCCCGGCCGGTTCGGCCCTTGCGCCCGGATCGCTGGTCAGGGTCGGCGTGGGTGAGCCCGTCCCGTACGGCGCCGACTGTGTGATCCCGCTGGAGAACACCGATCAGGGCGCGCCGGTCGTGAGGGTGGGCAGAAGTGTCGCGCGCGGGGAGAACATCGCGCTGGCGGGTAGCCAGGTCAAGCGGGGCACGACGCTGCTGTCCCTGGGTCAGGTGCTGGGCTCACGCGAGATCGCACTTCTGGCGGCGATCGGCGTCGGGAAGGTGCCGGCCTACCCCCGGCCTCGGATCGCCGTGATCACCACGGGCAGCGAATTGATCGATACCGGAAGACTTCGCCCGCAGCCCCCCGGTTCGGCATTGAAGCCCGACGTGAACGGTGTGTCGCTGGCCTGTTCAGTGGTCGAGGCCGGGGCGCTGTCGTACCGCGTCGGGCCGGTGGCCGACGATCCAGCCGTACTGCGCAAGATCCTCGACGATCAACTCGGCCGAGCGGACATGGTTGTGACCACCGGTGGCATCGGTGCTGAGGCGGGGGACATCCTGCGGCCGGTACTGGCCACCATGGGCACCGTCGATTTCGCATGGGTGGCTCTCGAACCGGGCAGGGTGCAGGGGACGGGATCACTCGGATCGTCGAACGTGCCGCTGATCGCGCTGCCCGGCGAACCCATCGCCGCATTCGTCGGCTTCGAACTGTTCGTGCGTCCCGTCGTTCGCCGCCTCATGGGTCACGGTGATGTCTACGGCCAGCGGATCCAGGTCGAACTCGCGGAGACCGTCGAACGGGACCCTCTGGTGACCACGGTCGCTCCCGTCGAGATCTCCGACGGCCTCGCCACGCCCGTAGGTGAGGGGATCGGTGCGCTGGTGCAGGCCGACGCGCTGGCTGTGATCCCGCCCGGGGCCGATGCCGGGCGGCGTGGGGACAGCGTCACCGCCATGCCGTTGGGGCGCCCATGAACCGGATGTGGCCTGTCACGCTCACCCGCGATGGGGTACGCCTGCGACCGCTCTCCTACCGTGACCGGCACGCCTGGCAGAGCGTGCGGTCGCGCAACATCGACTGGTTGCGGCCCTGGGACGCGACGTTGCCGCCCGGCGCCACCGACGCCGCCACCACCTTCCGCGGGATGGTTCGTTCACTGCGTTCGGCCGCCCGTACGGGCACCACGCTGCCGTTCGCGCTCGACGTTGACGGGCGATTCCGTGGCCAGGTCACGGTCGGCGGGCTGCACCTGGGCTCGCTTCGGGGTGCGCACATCGGCTATTGGATCGACCGGGAGGTCGCCGGCGACGGGGTGATGCCGATGGCGGTGGCCATGGCTGCGGACCACTGTTTCGCGTGTGGGCTGCACCGCGTCGAGATCAACATCCGGCCTGAGAACCGCCCCAGCATCCGGGTGGTCGAGAAGTTGGGATTCCGGTACGAGGGCCTGCGCGAACGGTACCTGCACATCGACGGGGACTGGCGCGATCACCTCAGTTTCGCCTTGACCGCTGAGGAGGTGGTCACGCCACTGGCCGACCAGTACGAGCAGAGATTCGGTCCACCGCTGGCAGGTGAGCGGCGAACACGCCGGGCAAATCCGGGTTCCGGGTAGATCGGGACCATAGGCTGAGCGCGTGCTCACTGGCCTTCTCTACGCTGCAGTCATCGCTATGTGGGCGGTTGTTCTCCTTCCCCGCTGGCTCGGGACGTCGGACCGATACCGCGACGCCCGGACCACGCAGCGCTTCCGCCGATCTCTGCGTTCCGTGTCCATGCGTCGCCATCGCTCCCATGATGTGGCCGCGATGCCCGGCGCGCGGGAGAGTCGCGTGGACACCGCGCCCGCGGATGCCGCGATCGACCAGCACCTCGACCTCGGCATCGATCCCTTCGTAGGCACCGCGGAAGACGGCCACCGCCGTCGCGCCCGCCACCTGCAATCCCGCCGGACCGCCAGCGCGGCGGCGGCACAGCGCCGCAAGCGGGTGCTCATCGGGCTGTCCGCGTTGACCCTGGTTGCCGTCGTCGGGGCGGTTGCCGGTGTCGTGCCGGTGTTCCTGGGCCTGCTGACCGCAGGGTCCTTGGCCGGCTACGTGTATCTGCTGAGCTCCCAGTCCCGCGCCCGTACCCGGGCCATGGAGGCGCGTCGCCGCCGCGCGACGCAGCGGGGCGAGGCCGACACGGCGCCCTCGCAACCGCGTGCCACCTGGGACCCCGTCCAGGCGCCGGTTCCGTCGTACCTTCGGGCACCACGTGCCACGGCCGTGCCGCGTGAGATCGACTCGACGCAGAACGGGCCGTGGACTGCTGAACGCATGCTCGAGCAGGCAGCCGCGCTTCGTGCCGGGGACGACGTCGATGCCGAACTCGGGCTCGATGAGTACGCCTACCCGCCGGAGTACGAGACGGCCCGGGCGGTCAACGAGTAGACGCCGGGCCATTGCTACCCTGATCTCACGCGGGGCTGTAGCGCAGTCCGGTAGCGCACCTCGTTCGCATCGAGGGGGTCAGGGGTTCGAATCCCCTCAGCTCCACCGTGTGAAGTCCCGGGACATCGTCAACCGGTGTCCCGGGACTTCTTTTGCGTTTGGCGCGTCGGGGGTGCCTGGTCGGCCGAGGGGGGCTGGTAGTCGCGGCTTGTCCGGATTTGCATGATGATCACGGGCAGGGCCGGAGGCTCGTGAGGGGGCGGATCTCCAGAGGCATGATCATCATGCAGATCCGGACATCATGCGCCGGTGTCTGCTCACACCCAGGTGGGCAGCCACATCCGCATCTGCCACTGGTCGTAGGTGATGATCTGGCCGGTCCAGATCGGGTAGAACCACCAGGAGGCCGCCACGGCTGCCATCAGCAGCGTGGCGACTGCGATGGCGCCGTTGCCTCGGCGCTCCTTGCTGTCGTCAGGGGTGCCAAGCACCGAACCCAACGAAAGTGTCAGCGCCATGAGCATGAAAGGCAGGAAGACGATCGAGTAGAAACTGAACACGGTCCGTTCCTGGAACAGCAGCCAGGGTGCCCAGCCGGCGAAGAAACCGCACAGAACCGCCCCTGCCCGCCAGTCGCGCACCGCCATCCACCGCCACACCTGGTGGAACAGGGCCAGCACCGCGGCCCACCAGATGACCGGGTTTCCCAGGGCGATGACCTCCTGCGAGCACGTCGTCGCGTTGCAGGTCAAACCCTCGGATTCGTAGTAGAAGCTCGTCGGGCGGGCGAGCACGGGCCAGCCCCAGGCGTTGGATTGGTAGGAGTGCTCGGTGGTGAGTCCGGTGTGGAAGCGGTAGGCCTCGGCGTGGTAGTGGGCCAGCGATCGTAGTGCCCCCTCGGCGCCGGTGTAGCCACCGTTGTCCAGTGCCCAGTCACGCAGGTAGCCCGAACTCGTGAACCAGCCGTACCAGGTCGCGACGTACGTCACGAAGACCACCGGCAGTATCACCAGGGCCGCCGGGACCGCATCGCGCAGCAACGTCTTGAGCAGGGCACCCGACTGTCCGAGTTGCCTTCGCAGCCCCAGATCCCAGAACACGGTGAGCAGCCCGAACGCGAGCACGAACCACAGGCCACTCCATTTGACCCCGCACGCCAGACCCAGCGCGATGGCCGCTACGAATCGCCATGGGCGCAGACTGTGCCGGGGCCAGAGTCTGCGGGTGCGCTCCCTGTCCAGCACGAGAGCGCCGAACGCCATCAGGATCAGGAATGCGAGGATGCCGTCCAGCAGGGCGGTGCGGCTCATGGCGATGGCCATGCCGTCGATGGCGAGCAGGAGCCCCGCGATCGTGCCGAGCAGGTTGGATGCCGTCAGCCTGCGCACGATGCGGGCCAGCATGACCACCGACAGGATCCCCAACACGGCGACGGCTAGGCGCCACCCGAACGGATTCGCCCCGAACACCCATTCCCCGGACGCGATCACCCACTTCCCGAACGGCGGGTGTACCACGTACGAGGGGGTGTCCTTGAAGATCGTTCCAGCGGCTTCGAGGTCGTTGCCGTCCATCGCGAGCAAGCGTTCGTTGGCGTCGTCCTTCGCGTTGCGCTCATGACCGAAGAGCAGCAGTGCCAGCGCATCCTTGGCGTAGTAGGTCTCGTCGAACACCAGTGCCTTCGGTGTGCCGAGCCCCGGCAGCCGCAGGAGTGCCGCCACCAGTCCCATCGCCAGCGGTCCGGTCCAGCCCCGCCAGCCACCGGCGGGCAGGTCGCGCTGCCCCGGCGCCGGGTCTGAGGCGGTCTGCGCCGGACCGGTCACGGTTGTTAGGCTCACGCGGGCCAGCATAAGGAGGATTCCGGTGTCACAACTCCACGGCGTGCTGATTGTGGCAGCGACGCCCTTGGGGAACCCCGCCGACGCCTCCCCCCGACTGCGCGATGCCTTGGCCGGTGCGGACGTCGTGGCGGCCGAGGACACCAGGCGGACGCGCCGGCTCGCTGCGGATCTCGGTGTGCGGATCGGCGGGAAGGTCATCTCCCACTTCGATGCTGTGGAGTCGAAGCGGGCCACGCAGATCGCGGATCTCGTACGTGAGGGCAACACCGTACTCGTGGTCAGTGACGCGGGGATGCCACTGGTGAGCGATCCGGGTCTGGCGGCAGTTCGCGCGTGCCTCGATGAGGGCCTGCCGGTGACGTGTCTGCCCGGTCCCAGCGCGGTCACCACTGCGTTGGCCCTCAGCGGGCTGCCGACCGACCGCTTCTGCTTCGAGGGTTTCCTTCCCCGTCGTGCCGGTCAGCGCCGGGCGCGACTGCGCAGCGTGGCCTCCGAGCAGCGCACGATGGTCTTCTTCGAGAGTCCTCGTCGGCTTCAGGGGTGCCTCCAGGACATGGTCGAGATCTTCGGAGCTGACCGGGAGATCGCGGTGTGCCGGGAGTTGACCAAGACCTACGAGGAGGTCCTGCGAGGCACCGTCGGTGATCTGGTGGGACAGGTCGCAGACATCCTCGGGGAGGTCACGCTGGTGGCCGCGGGTGCGCAGCCGCCGACCCCGCACACGCCGGACCTGATTGAGCAGGTCGATGCACTGGTGGACGAGGGGATGCGTCGCAGCGAGGCGGTCGCCCAGGTGGCCAGGGCGACCGGGGTGTCCCGGCGGGAGTTGTACGAACAGGTGGTGGGTCGCTGACGCCCACAGTCACGCGTCCGGCCGTAGCTGGGTCATCTGCGAGAGCTCGTCGAGGTCCTGCCCGCGCCTGGGGGCGCCGGTTTTGTGAAGAAGTTGACCCGACACGCCGAGGTACTCGGCGAACTTCTTCACAAATGGGGGCTTGCGCGGTCGGCCTCAGCACTCGAACTCGCTTGTCGCCGGTCCGCACCCCTTTGCGGGTCGCGGACGTGCACCCGGTCGCCCCACGCTTGATCCACCCGGCATCTCGGGCCTGCGTGGCCAACATGCCCACCTTGAGCGACCCGATGCCCTCGTTGGTCACCTCGGGCGTGGCCAGCGCCGGGGCGGGCACGAGGGTCAGCAGTGCGGCTGACGCGAGGACCTTCATGATTCCAGCCTGAGTACGCGCGGGCGAGTCCCGGGCCCGTGGCTCCTAGACTGGACGGAGTCCATCCGGGAGAATCCACATGACCAAGGCGTTCTACGTCACGACGCCCATCTACTACGTCAACGACGCGCCACACATCGGCCATGCCTACACCACCGTGGCCGGCGATGTGCTGACCCGCTGGCACCGCCAGCGCCAGGAACCCGTGTTCTACCTCACCGGGACCGACGAGCATGGGACGAAGGTGGAGCGCACCGCCCGGGACAACGGGATGGAGCCGCAGGACTGGTGCGACAAACTCGTCGAGCAATCATGGAAACCCGTACTCAACACCATCGAGGCTGCCAACGACGACTTCATCCGGACCACCAGCGACCGGCACCGCAAGGGGGTCCGCAAGTTCTGGGAGACCCTGCGGGCCAACGGCCATGTGTACGAGGCGGACTTCGAAGGTCCGTACTGCGTGGGGTGTGAGGAGTTCAAGCGCCCCGGTGACCTGATCGACGGCAAGTGCCCGATCCACGACCGTCCGGTCGAGATGCTGCACGAGTCGAACTACTTCTTCAGCCTCGCCCAGTTCCAGGACGCGCTGCTCGAGCACTATGAACGCCATCCGTCGGCGGTTGAGCCCAGAAGTGCGTACAACGAGGTGGTCTCGTTCATCAAGGGCGGGCTCGAGGACATCTCGATGTCGCGGTCGAGCGTGGGGTGGGGCGTCTCCCTGCCCTGGGATGAGAAGCAGGTGGTCTACGTCTGGTTCGACGCCCTGCTCAACTACGTGACCGCCATCGGATACGGCGACGACCAGGAGAGGTTCGACTCGATCTGGCCGGCAGACGTGCACCTGGTGGGCAAGGACATCCTGCGGTTCCATGCGGTCTACTGGCCCGCGATGTTGATGGCCGCCGGGTTGCCGCTGCCCAAGAAGGTGTTCGCGCACGGGTGGCTGCTCGTCGGTGGCGAGAAGATGAGCAAGAGCAAACTCACCGGGATCTCGCCGGAGAGCATCACTGACGACTTCGGCGCGGATGCCTTCCGCTATTACTTCCTGCGCGCGATCGCGTTCGGCCAGGACGGGTCCTTCTCGTGGGAGGACATGGCGGCCCGCTACACGGCCGAACTCGCCAATGGTCTGGGCAACCTCGCGTCGCGGGCGACCGCCATGGTGGTGCGCTACCGGGAAGGAGTGCTGCCGGCACCCGCCGCGTACGCCAACGCGGATCTGGCCCTGCAGGAACTGTTGGTCGCCACCGCCGAGAACGCCGATGCGGCCATGGGCAGGCTCGATTTCAGCGCCGGGATCGTGGCGATCAAGGAGTTCGTGGATGCGGTCAACGTCTACGTGACTGAGCAGCAGCCGTGGGTGCTGGCCAAGGACGAGCAGCAGGCGGGGCGCCTGGACACGGTGCTCTACACGATCTGCGAGTCGCTGCGAGCCATCGCTGTGCTCTACCACCCGGTGATGCCCAGGGCGACCGAACTGATGTGGGAAAGCCTGGGTGCTGCCGACGATCTGTCGCAACAGTCGGTGCTGGAGGTCGGACGGTGGGGTCAACTCGCCCCGGGCAGTGTGGTGACCAAGGGCGAGGCGCTGTTCCCCCGCCTGGAACAGCCGTGAGCCTGCCCACGGGCTACCCGCCTCTGCCGGAACCCCTGCCGAGCCCGGTCGTGGACAGCCACTGCCACCTGGACATCGGTGCTGCGGGTCGCGACGGTGAACCCGGCCTGGCGGTGGATACGGCACTTGCCGCGGCCGAGGCGGTCGGAATCGACGCGGTCGTCCAGGTCGGCGTCGACGTCGCCAGTTCCCGCGAGGCCGTGAATATCGCTCACGACTGGCCCAGGGTCGTGGCCGCGGTGGCGCTGCACCCCAACGAGGCTCCCCGGATCCACGCCGAGCAGGGACCAGAGCGGCTTGAGGCGGATTGGCGGGAGATCTCCGTGCTGGCCACAGACGATCGGGTGGTGGCCATCGGCGAGACGGGAATGGACTTCTTCCGCACCGACCCGGCGGGCCGCGGCGTCCAGGAGGAAACGTTCCGCAGGCACGTGGGCCTCGCGAAGGACCTCGGCAAGACGTTGGTCGTCCACGACCGGGACGCACACGCCGACATCCTGCGTGTGCTGGACGACGAAGGTGCGCCCGACCGGGTGGTGATGCACTGCTTCAGCGGTGATGCCGCCTTCGCGCAGGAGGTGGCCCGGCGCGGGTGGTACTGCTCGTTCGCAGGGGTGGTCACCTTCAAGAACGCGCAGGCGCTGCGGGAAGCCCTGCCGGTGGTCCCACGCGATCGGTTGCTCGTTGAGACCGACGCGCCGTTCCTCGCGCCGGTGCCGCACCGCGGACAGCCCAACGCCTCCTATCTGATCCCTCTGACCATGCGTGTGATGGCCTCCCACCTGTCGATCGACCTGGACGAGTTGTGCCAGACGGTGCGATCGAACACCTTCGAGGCGTTCGGCGCCTTCTGATGGCCGGACTGGGTCCGGTGCGGATCCGTGAACTCGCGCAGGAACTCGATCTGCATCCCACGAAACGGCTCGGGCAGAACTTCGTGATCGATGCCAACACGGTGCGCCGCATCGCCTCACTCGCAGGGGTCGGCCCGGAGGACGTGGCGCTGGAGGTGGGGCCGGGCCTTGGCTCGTTGACGCTGGCATTGCTGGAGACCGGGGCACGCGTGGAGGCTGTCGAGATCGACGAACGCCTCGCGGGGCGCCTGCCACGCACGGTCCGGGAACTCGACCCCGACGCGGCTGGTCGGCTTCATGTCCGCTGCGAGGACGCTGTCACGCTGCGTGAACTGGAATGGGAGCCGACCGTGTTCGTCGCGAACCTCCCCTACAACACCGGCGTACCCATCCTGCTGAACGTCCTCGAGCGCTTCCCGACCATCAACTCGGGCGTGATCATGGTTCAGGCCGAGGTCGCGCGGCGATTGACCGCTGTTCCCGGGTCGCGGGAGTACGGAGTGCCGTCGGTGAAGCTGGCGTGGTGGGCGACCGCGCGGTGGGTGGGGAAGGTGGGGCCGGAGGTCTTCTGGCCCGCTCCGAACGTGCAATCGGGACTTGTCGGGTTCACCCGCCACCCTGAAGCACATCCCACGCTGCGCGGCCAGACGTTTGCCGCCGTGGACGCCGCATTCTCCCAGCGGCGCAAGATGCTGCGGAGCGCCCTGCGTCGCTGGGCCGAGCCGTCGCGTGCCATCGAACTGCTGCAGGAGGCGGGCATCGATCCGGATCTGCGCGGTGAGGCACTCGGGGTGGAGGACTTCCTGGCGCTCGCCAGCGCGAAGTCGGAGGCGCGGCCCCCTAGCCTGTAGCCGTGGCGGTCCAGTCGTCTGTCAGTGTGGAATCCCCGGCGAAGATCAATCTCTACCTGGGAGTCGGAGCGCTGCGCGAGGACGGCTACCACGAACTTGCCACGGTGTTCCAGGCCCTCGACATGACCGACCATGTGGATGCGGTGGCCGAGGGCACGACGGTGCGCCTGCACGTGGCCCCCGGCAGCGGCCGCGTCCCCAAGGGGTCCTCCAACCTGGCGGTCAAGGCCGCGCGACTGCTCAAGACGGAGTTCGAGGTGCCCGGGGGAGTCCGGCTCACGCTGACCAAGACCATTCCCGTCGCCGGGGGCATGGCCGGCGGTTCCAGCGACGCCGCCGCCGCTCTGGTCGCATGCAACGCCATCTGGGACCTCGGGCTCGGTCAGGGCAAACTGTCCGAGATCGCCGCCAGACTCGGTTCGGACGTGCCGTTCGGTCTGCACGGAGGCACAGCGATGGGCGCGTCCCGCGGAGAGGTGCTGACGCCGGTGCTGACGACCGGGACGTTCGTCTGGGTGGTTGCGACGTCGTTCTCCTCGCTGTCGACTCCGGAGGTGTATGCGACCTTCGACCGGCTCAACGCAACCCGCGATGTGCCCGCTCCCTCGGTGCCCCACGCGTTGATGGCTGCCCTGCGCCGTGGTGATCACGAGGCGGTCGGCGCGCTGCTGCACAACGATCTGCAGCCGGCCGCCATCGCCATGCGTCCCGAACTCGACCTGCTGCTGGAGGCGGGGATCGACTACGGTGCCCTGGGTGCCATGGTCAGCGGCAGTGGTCCCACATGTGTCTTCCTGGCCAAGGACGCCGAACACGCCATGGAGTTGGCGGTGGGTCTCAGCGGCACCGGTCTGTGCCGCAGCGCGAAGATCGCCACGGGCCCGGTGCCCGGGGCGCGGATCGTGCGAGCCGGGGATTAGGGCTTGTCGTCGCACGTCGCCACCCGCGCTACCCTTGGTCGCATCGATCCAGCAACGCCGATCCCCGTTGGTGTAATCGGCAACACTCTTGGTTTTGGTCCAAGCATTCGAGGTTCGAGTCCTCGGCGGGGAGCTTGCTGATCGCCCAGATCGTTGGATGTGGGGGGCCCGCACAGCGGGCGCACTCGTCTGCGCGGGTGGGGGTGTCAGCAATCCGGGCGGGGGAGTCGTGACGGCCGATAGGGTACGGCGTGTGAAACATCCCGTCGCAGTCGTTCTCGCCGCCGGGCTCGGCACCCGGATGAAGTCCAGCAAGGCCAAGGTGCTGCACGAGGTGGCCGGGGAGCCGCTGTTGGGCCACGTGCTGCGCGCCGTCACAGCGGCCGGTATCGGGGACATCGTCGTGGTGGTGGGACACCAGCGCGAGGCAGTGGCCGCCTACCTGGATCACTCGTACCCGAGTGCTCGCACGGCGGTCCAGGAGACGATGCGGGGGACCGGGGACGCGGTGCGCCAAGCACTGCCGGAGATCCCGGGCGACGCCGATACCGTCATGGTCCTCGCCGGCGACACCCCCTTGCTCACGGGCGACACCCTGCGGCTGCTGGTAGCCCAGCACGAGGACTCGGGTGCTTCGGCCACGGTGCTGACCGCACGGCTGCCCGACCCCACTGGCTACGGCCGCATCGTGCGCGACGAGCGGGGCGTGCGCAAGATCGTCGAACACAAGGACGCCAGTGAGGACGAACTGGCCATCGACGAGATCAACAGCGGGCTGTACCTGTTCGACGCCGACGGCCTTCGCGAGGGGTTGCAGAACATCGGTAGCCACAACGCACAGGGGGAGGAGTACTTGACCGACGTGGTCGAGTACTTGGTCGACGCCGGTCGGCCGGTGGCCGCGCACGTTGCCGGCGATCCTGACGAGATACATGGGATCAACGACCGGGTCCAACTGGCCGCGGCGGGCGTGGTCCTGCGCGACCGAGTGGCCGAACGGTGGATGCGGGCGGGAGTCACCCTGGAGGATCCGGCCACCACCTGGATTGGCGCCGACGTGGTTCTGGAACCCGATGTCGTCATCGGTCGGAACACCGAGATCCTGGGCGCCACGACCGTGGCGGGAGGTGCCGTGATCGGCCCGGACACGACGCTGGTCGACTGCCAGGTGGGTGGCGCAGCGACCGTTCTCAAGAGCCACTGCCTCGGCGCTCGGATCGGGTCCGGAGCCACTGTCGGGCCCTATTCGTATCTGCGGCCGGGGACCCGGCTGCGTACCGCCAGCAAAGCGGGAGCATTCGTCGAGATCAAGAACTCCGACGTCGGGGAGGGGGCGAAGGTCCCACACCTGTCATACGTGGGCGACGCTCAGATCGGCGAGGGCACGAATATCGGTGCGGCCACCGTATTCGTGAATTACGACGGCGTGGCCAAACACCGGACCGTGATCGGACGGCACGTGCGGGTGGGATCCGACAGCATGCTCGTGGCGCCGGTCACCATCGGGGATGGGGCCTACACAGCCGCCGGATCGGTCATCACCTCCGACGTGGGCGCCGGCGACCTGGCGGTGGGTCGCGCCAGACAGCGCAATGTTGAGGGTTGGGTCGTGGCCAACCGGCCCGATACGACCTCGGCGCAGGCGGCTGGGCGGCCGGACGACGAGGCCACCGGCGCCTGATCCCACGGGTCCGGCGCGAATGTCGACCTTGCGGATCTGAGGAGACTGCTTGACGGCTACTGTGGTGGAACAGGTCGCGCTGGACATCTGAGGGGCACTCGTGTCAGAACTGATTACTCCGTCACAGAAGAAGTTGATGCTTTTCTCGGGGCGTTCCCACCCCGAACTCGCCGAGTACATCGCGGTCGAGCTGGGATGCGAGGTGTCGCCGGCGCAGATCTACGACTTCGCCAACGGGGAGATCTTCGTCCGTTTCCAGGAGAGCGTGCGCGGCAGTGACGCGTTCGTGATCCAGGCCCACGCAGAGCCCCTCAACAAGTCGATCATGGAGCAGTTGATCATGGTCGATGCACTCAAGCGCGCCTCCGCGAAGCGGATCACCGTCGTGACGCCCTTCTACGGATATGCCCGACAGGACAAGAAGCACCGGGGACGTGAGCCCATCACCGCCCGTCTCATGGCGAACCTGTTCGCGACGGCGGGCGCCGACCGGCTCGATGTCCGTCGACCTGCACACGTCGCAGATCCAGGGCTTCTTCGACGGGCCGGTGGACCACCTCTTCGCACTGCCACTGCTTGCGGAGTACGTCGCGGCCAACGTCGAACGGGAACGGCTGACGATCGTGTCGCCGGACGCGGGCCGGGTCCGGGTGGCGGAACGGTGGACAGACATCCTGGGATCCCCGCTGGCGATCATCCACAAGCGACGCGACCCGAACGTCCCGAACCAGGTCTCCGTTCTGGAGGTCGTCGGTGATGTCAAGGACCGGGTGTGCGTGGTCGTGGACGACATGATCGACACCGGCGGCACTATCACCAAGGCGGCGGAGACTCTGTTCGACGCAGGGCGCCGCGGAGGTCGTTGTCACCGCGACCCACGGCGTCCTCAGCGACCCGGCCACGGAGCGGCTGAAGAACTCGCGGATCACCGAGGTGATCGTCACGGACACTCTGCCCATCCCCAGTGAGCGCCGCTTCGACAAGTTGACCGTGCTGCCCATCGCGCCACTGATCGCCCGCGCCATCTCCGAGGTGTTCACCGACGGCTCGGTGACCAGCCTGTTCGAGGGGTAGTCGGCGGGACGGGGTCACGTCGGCGCCGTTCCCACTGCCTCCAACCTCCCGCGGGTGCGGCCGAACGCCCACCCAGCGTCTCGCTGCGAGGCGGCGGCCTCGCCTCGCCTCCAACTTCCCGCGGACAGGTGATGTGTGCTTCCTTTGTTCGCGCAGAGTTGGAGGATTCAGTGGCCGTTATGGGCTGAATGTAGGGGTTTGCCCCTCCAAGTTCTCGCCGCCTTCGCGGTGCTCCGCGCGAACTTGGAGGCGGCGCGTGGAGCACACCACCGCATCGACCGGCCGATGATCGCCCAGGTACACTGGGGCCCAGACCCGGCGAGGGTGGCCATCCGGCCCCGTTATCGACGAGCCCTTCCGGTCGCATGTTCATCAACCGGGAGTACACATGGCAGAGATCCGACTGACCGCACACGCGCGCACCGACTTCGGCAAGGGTGCTGCACGCCGCTTGCGCCGTGACGGGCTGGTGCCCGCGGTCCTGTATGGCGATGGTGCACCCCCGCGTCACATCAGCCTCGACGACCACGCCCTGAGTCAGGCTCTGAAGCAGACCAAGGTCATCCTTGAGATCGACATCGACGGCGACGTGCTTCCGACGGCCCCGCGTGACATCCAGCGCGACCCCGTGCGGCTGTCGCTGAAGCACCTCGACCTCATCACGCTGGACCGCGCGGCTCTGCGCGCACGCCAGGTCGAGGCGGAGGTCATGTCGAAGGCCGAGGCCGTGGCTGCCGAGATGGAGCTCGACCCGATCGCACTGTCCGAGATCGTCAGCGAGATGCTCTCCGATGGGGCCGACCCCGAGAACGTCATCGACGCCGCGGTCGAACGCCTGCAGGCGGAGTTGAAGGCTCAGGCCGAAGCCGCCGCCGCTGCTGCGGCCGCTGAGGACGCCGCCGAGGCCGCTGGGGTGACCGAAGGGGCCGAGGAAGGCGCTGCTGGCGACGCTGCTGGGGGCGGCGAGACCTCCGGCGACGAGTGACCGACACCTGGGTGATCGTCGGGCTCGGCAACCCGGGCCGCGAGTACGAACGCACTCGCCACAACGTCGGTTACCTGGTCGTGGACGTGCTGGCCGGACGCCTCGGTCTGCAGTTCGCGCGGCACCGGCGGGCTCATGCGGACGCCGCCGAGGGGCACGCGTTCGTCGGGACCGCTGACCACTGTCGGCTCGTCCTGCTCAAATCGAGGTCGTACATGAACGAGACCGGCGGCCCGGTCAAGGCCGCGCTGGACTTCACGAAGGCCGACGGACTCGTGGTGATCCACGACGAACTGGACATCCCATTGGGCGCGTTGCGGATCAAGTTCGGGGGTGGGGACAACGGGCACAACGGCTTGCGGAGTCTGCGGAAGTCACTGGGCCACGGCGACTTCTTCCGGGTGCGCTGCGGGGTGGGCAGGCCGGCGGGGCGCCAGGACCCAGCCGACTACCTTCTGTCCGACTTCCGCGCCGCCGAGCGCCCCGAGGTGGCCGTGATGGTCGAAGAGGCCGCCGACGCGACCGAATACCTGCTGCGCCACGGACTCGATGCGACGCAAACCCGCTTCAACCGATAGGAAACTCCTATGACCACCCATCTGAGCGCCGACGCCGCCCTGGCCAAGGAACTCTCGCTGTCCGCGGGGCGATTGCTGCTGGACCTGCGTGCGGACTTCGGCCCGGTCGATGCGGGGGACAAGGTCCGCCGCAAGGAACTCAAGGACGCGGCGGACGCGGCGAGCCAGAGTTTCCTGGCCGAACGGCTGCTCCGGGAACGCCCCTCGGACGCGGTCCTTTCGGAGGAGGCGAAGGACTCCAACGACCGCGACGGTGCGGCCCGGGTATGGATCATCGACCCGCTTGACGGCACGAGTGAGTACAGCCAGGGCCGGGCGGACTGGGCGGTGCAGATCTCGGTCTGGGAGCGGGGTGCTGCCGGAAGCGGATTCACATCCGCGGCCTTCAGCCTGCCCGCCCAGGAAGTCGTGTACACGACCGGCCAGCCCGTCGATGCCGTCGTGGAGCCGCTGAGCGGAAGGCCGCTGCGGGTGGTCGTGTCCCGGTCGCGACCGCCAGAGAGGTTCGTCGCGCAAACCGACGCGATCTCGGCGCGTTTGGCCTCGGACGGGGTGACCGAGCACGGCGTCGAATTCGTCTACGTCGGGTCGGCCGGTGCGAAGGTCGGGGAGATCCTGGCCGGTCGGGTGGACGCCTATGTGAACGAAGGCGGGTTCTGGGAGTGGGACGCCGCCGCGCCGCTGGCCGTGGCCGTCGATCACGGGATGGTTGCCAGCCACCTCGACGGTCGCACCATCGAGTTCAACAAGCGGCCGCCGTGGGTCGACGACATCGTGATCGCCAGACCGGAGGTCATCGACTACGTTCGCCCCACGTAGATTGAAGCCGTGATTCTCGCCGATGTCACGAGCCGGCTCGGCGAACTCCCCGAGGTGGCCGATTGGCTCGCGCAGCTGCCTGGGGGCGATGCGGATGTCACCGTCACCGCCGGCGCCGAGCCGTTCGTGCTGGCCGCCGCCGCAGCGCAGCGCCCGATCGTCGCCATCACCGCCACCGGCAGGCAAGCCGACGAGATCCAGGCCGCGCTAGATGATCTCGGCCGCTCCACGGCGCTGTTCCCCTCCTGGGAGACGCTGCCCCATGAGCGTCTGAGTCCGACCGCTGACACCGTCGGCCGGCGGATGGCGGTGATCGGGGCAGTCGTCGCCGGCGATCTCCCCGACGTCCTGCTGATGCCGATCCGGGCGCTCATGCAACCCTTCGCCGCGGATCTGGCCCTGGAGCGGCCGATCGCCGTGGGTGCCGGGGACGAGCCCGGTTTCGACACCCTCGTCGGATCTCTTGCCCGTGCCGGCTACGAACGTGTGGCGATGGTCGAGCGACGGGGACAGTTCGCAGTACGCGGTGGCATCATCGACGTCTTCGTCCCGACCGAGGAACACCCGACGCGAATCGAGTTCTTCGGCGACGAGGTCGAGCAACTACGTTCCTTCGCCGTGTCCGACCAGCGGACCCTGGCCGTGCGCGAGAGTCGGCTGCGGATCCCGATCTGCCGGGAACTGATGCTCACCGAGCAGGTACGGCAACGGGCCGAGACGCTGATGGCGACCTATCCCCACATCGCGGACGTGCTGGGCGACATCGCCGCGGGCACCCCGGTGGAGGGCATGGAGTCACTGGCCCCGGTCCTGACCGACCGGATGGTGACGTTGCTGGAACTGTTGCCGGTGGGCACCCCGATCGTGAATGTCGGCCCGGAACGCATCGAGGCGAGGGCCGTGGATCTGGTCCGCACCTCTGAGGAGTTCCTGCAGGCAGGCTGGCACAACGCAGCAGTCGGCAACGCGGTGCCGCTGGACCTGTCACGCGCGGCCTACCGCAGCACTGGCCAGCTGCGATCCGAGGCGCAGCAACGCGGGCTTCCGATCAGTGCGGTGGGCACCCTCGGCAGTGTGGTGCCGGGGTTGAGGCCGGCGCCGGCCTACCGCGGTGACATCGCCGCCCTGGCGAAGGACTGTCGGGCGGCGGTGGCTGCCGGCATCCCCGTGGTCATCGCGATGGGGGCGGCCGGACCCGCGCAGCGCCTCGCCGAGCAGCTCGAGGCCGACGATGTCGGAGTGCGCCTGCTCGTCGACTCCGACCTAGACCCGACTGTGCACGTGGTCAAAGCCCGGCTCACGCAGGGTTTCAGCACCGGCCGGGTCGTGCTGGTCACGGAGCGGGACATCACCGGCACCGCGAGCACGGCGGTCACGAAACTACCGGCCAGACGCCGCAAGGCCCTCGATCCGTTGACGCTCAAGCCCGGCGACTTCGTCGTGCACAACCAACACGGTGTCGGGCGCTACCTCGAGATGACCCGGCGCACTGTGGCAGGTGCGGTGCGTGAGTACCTGGTCCTCGAATACGCCGCCAGCAAGCGGGGGCAGCCCGCGGACCGCCTCTACGTGCCCACGGACCAGCTCGACCAGGTGACGCGTTACGTCGGCGGCGAATCCCCCGCGGTTCACCGGCTCGGCGGCGCGGACTGGCAGAAGGCCAAGTCGAAGGCCAAGAAGGCCATGCGGGAGATCGCCGCCCAACTGGTCAGGCTGTATGCCGCGCGACAGGCCACGAAGGGCCACGAGTTCGGTCCCGACACTCCGTGGCAGCGCGAACTCGAGGATGCGTTTCCGTACCAGGAGACCCCGGATCAACTGGTCACGATCGACGAGGTGAAGGCCGACATGCGCCGGGCCGTCCCCATGGATCGGCTCGTCTGCGGCGACGTCGGGTTCGGCAAGACCGAGATCGCGGTCCGGGCTGCCTTCAAGGCCGTTCAGGACGGTATGCAGGTCGCCGTGCTCGTCCCCACCACCCTGCTGGTCAAGCAGCACCAGAAGACCTTCGCCGAGCGCTTCGCCTCCTTCCCCATCAGGGTGGAGGCGCTGTCACGCTTCCAGTCCGATGCCCAGGCCCAGCAGGTCCTGGACGGGCTCGCCGACGGCAGCGTGGACGTGGTCATAGCGACACATCGACTGCTGAGCCCGAAGACCCGGATCCCGAAACTCGGGCTGCTGATCGTGGATGAGGAGCAGCGGTTCGGTGTCGAGCACAAGGAGCACATCAAGGCACTGCGCACCTCGGTGGACGTGCTGAGCATGTCTGCCACACCCATCCCCAGGACACTGGAGATGGCGGTGACCGGGATCCGCGAGATCTCCACCATCCAGACCCCGCCGGAGGACCGGCTGCCTGTGCTCACGTTCGTCGGACCGTATGACAACAAGCAGATCGCGGCGGCCATCAGGCGCGAGATGATGCGCGACGGCCAGGTGTTCTTCATCCACAATCGGGTGGAGTCGATCGGCAGGGCCACCGCCCGACTGGCAGAACTCGTGCCCGAGGCACGTATCGCGTACGCCCACGGCCAGATGCCGGAGGCAGCGCTCGAGCAGACGGTGGTCGACTTCTGGGAGGGCCGTATCGATGTCCTGGTGTGCACCACGATCGTGGAGTCGGGCATGGACATCCCGAACGCGAACACATTGATCGTCGAGCGGTCGGACGCTTTCGGGCTGTCGCAGTTGCACCAGTTGCGGGGCCGGGTCGGCCGGGGCCGGGAGCGCGCCTACGCCTATTTCCTGTATCCGCCGGAGAAGCCGCTGACCCAGACCGCGCACGACCGGTTGGAGACGATCGCTGCGCACACCGACCTCGGCTCCGGCATGGCCGTGGCCATGAAGGACCTGGAGATCCGCGGCGCGGGTAACCTCCTCGGCGGTGAACAGTCGGGCCATATCGCCAACATCGGCTTCGACCTGTACGTGCGGATGGTCGGCGAGGCGCTGGCGGCCGTGCGTGGGGAACGTGAGGAGGAGGTCCCGGAGGTCCGCATCGAGCTGCCCCTCAACGCCCACCTGCCGCACGACTACGTGGCCGACGAGCGACTGCGGCTCATGGCCTACACCACCCTCGCGCAGGCGACCGGCGAAACCGAGATCGCGGAGTTCGTCGATGAGATGGTCGATCGATACGGACCATTGCCCGAACCCGTGACGGTCCTGGTGGCGGTGGCGCGGCTGCGCCTGGTGGCCAGGTCGGCGGGGATCAGCGACATAGTCATGGCCGGCACGAGGGTCCGGGTGTCGCCGGTCCACCTGGCGGAGAGCCGGACACTGCGTCTGGCCCGTTTGTACCCCGGGAGTCTCTACAAGGCGGCGTCCGGCATCGTCCTGGTCCCCCGGCCGGCGGAGGCCGGATTCGGCGGAAAACCGCTGGCCGACCACGCATTGATCGACTGGACGCGTAGTCTGATCGAGTCGGTACTGGACACCTCGAGGGAGTAGGCGTGGCGGTCAAGCGATGGGTCCCGGTGTTGCTGTTGGCGGCGGTCGGCCTTGTGGGATGTGGTCAGACTCTGGCCGGGTCGGCTGCGGTCGTCGGAGAGCAGCGGCTCACCGACGCACAACTGGCTGACACCACCTCGGAGTTGACCGAGGCACTGGGCATCCCGGCCAGCGCCCAGGTCTCGCAGGCGATTCTGTCCCGCTGGATGGTCGCGGAACTTGTCGACGAACTCGCCAGCCGCAAGGGGGTCGACGTGAACAAGGGCGCCGTCGATGCCGCGATCGCTGATGAGCAGGAGCGCGCCGGCGGTCGTGAGGCGCTCGAACAGGGCGCATTGCAGTCGGGTGTGCTGCCGGACCAGATCCCCGCCGTCGTGCGCACGTCGCTGCTGATCGAGGAGATCAGCAAGACGACCATCACCGGCGACGACCCGACCGGCCAGT
Organism: uncultured Actinomycetota bacterium; assembly: GCA_963769435.1. GTDB lineage: Bacteria > Actinomycetota > Actinomycetes > S36-B12 > UBA10799 > JADKAV01. The sequence goes on along the minus strand of CAVYLN010000002.1, from coordinate 1,049,707 downwards.
CCGGGCTGCTGGTGCAGGTGCAACAACTCAGCGACGAACTCCAACCGCAGGTCAGCCCGCGGTTCGGCACGTGGGACGCGCAGCAACTGACCGTGGGAGCCCTGCCCGACGACCTCTCGACGCCGGTGGTGACCGACGCGCTGGGCCAGTTGCAGCAACAGCAGCAGTGAGCCGGGGCGCCCGGCTGCTCGATCTGGTGGCCGTCATGGACCGGTTGCGATCGCCGGGCGGATGCCCCTGGGACGCCGAGCAGACCCACGAGAGCCTGGTGCAGTACTTGGTCGAGGAGACCTACGAGACCATCGAGGCCATCGATGCCGACGATCGGGGCGGGTTGATCGAGGAGCTCGGCGATCTGCTGCTGCAGGTGGTGTTCCACGCCCGGATCGGGCAGGAGTCCGACCATCCCTTCGACATCGACGACGTCGCCGGTGGGATCGCGGAGAAGCTGGTGGCCCGTCACCCGCACGTGTTCGGTGAGGAGACCGCCGAGACCGCCGACGACGTGGAAGCGGCGTGGTTCGAGCGCAAGCGCCGCGAGAAAGGCCGCACATCTGTCACCGACGGTGTCCCGATGGCCATGCCGGCGATCCCCCTGATCGAGAAGCTCCTGCACAGGGCGGAGAAGGGTGGCGTCACGCTGCCGCCCCCGGATCCACGCCTCGAGGCCCTGCTGGACGCAGATGGACGCAGGTGAGGCGATTCTGGGACTGGTCGCTGCCGCCCGGTCCCGGGGTGTGGACGCCGACGAGCGTGCTCGGGCGGCGGCGATCGGGTTGCGGGATCGCCTGCTGGCCGCCGAGGGGACCAACCCGCGGTGAGGGCCTGAGCCGTCCGCTCGTTCAGGAGCTCGTGCGTGCAGACCACGGAACCCCGCGGCGGTGAGGGCCTGAGCCGTCCTGTGCAGATTCCCTTTCATATGTGAAAGGGAATCTGCACTCGTTCACAGGCGGCGCGGTCGTGCGGTGACGCGGTCTCGATATGCACCGCGCGTGCCGCCCGATAGGCTCAGGCCAGGCAACCAAGGAGGAATTGTGGCGGTTATCGAGGCAGTCATCGCACGGGAGATCCTGGATTCGCGGGGCAACCCCACGGTCGAGGTGGAGGTCGGCCTGGACGACGGCTCCCTCGGGCGTGCCGCGGTCCCCAGTGGTGCGTCCACCGGTGCCTTCGAGGCCTCCGAGAAACGTGACGGCGGCGAACGCTACGGGGGTAAGGGCGTGCTCGAGGCGGTCGCTGCGGTCGAGGACGAGATCGCCCCGGAGGTCGAAGGGTGCGAGGCCTCGGAGCAGCGTCTCATCGACCAGTTGATGATCGACCTCGATGCGACTCCGAACAAGAGCCGCCTCGGTGCCAACGCGATCCTCGGAGTGTCCCTGGCCGTGGCGCGGGCCGCTGCCGAGTCGGCCGACCTCCCGCTGTTCCGCTACCTGGGTGGGCCGCAGGCACACGTACTCCCGGTGCCGATGATGAACATCGTGAACGGCGGCGCGCATGCCGACACCGGCGTGGACATCCAGGAGTTCATGATCGCCCCCATCGGTGCGGAGGACTTCAACACCGCCCTGCGGATGGGCGCGGAGGTGTACCACTCGCTGAAGTCGGTGCTCAAGAAGCGGGGGCTGTCGACGGGTCTGGGCGACGAGGGCGGTTTCGCGCCGGACCTGCCCAGCAACCGCGACGCGCTGGACCTCATCGGCGAGGCGGTGGAGTCGGCCGGGTTCGCGTTGGGCGCTGACATCGCGCTGGCGCTGGACGTCGCGGCCACGGAGTTCTTCTCCGATGGGGTCTACACCTTCGAAGGTGCCTCCCGAACCAGTGACGAGATGGCCGAGTACTACGCGTCGCTGCTCGACGGTTACCCCTTGGTGTCGATCGAGGACCCGCTGGCGGAGGACGACTGGGACGGGTGGATCGCGCTCAACGCACAGTTGGGTGAGCGCGTGCAACTCGTCGGCGACGATCTGTTCGTGACGAATCCGGTCCGGCTCGCCGACGGTATCGAGAGGGCCGCGGCGAACGCGCTGCTGGTCAAGGTCAACCAGATCGGATCCCTGACTGAGACCCTCGACGCCGTGAACATGGCCCACCGCGCGGGGTTCGCGTGCATGATGAGCCACCGTTCGGGCGAGACCGAGGACACGACCATCGCCGATCTCGCGGTCGCAACCGATTGCGGCCAGATCAAGACCGGTGCCCCGGCCCGCTCCGAGCGCGTGGCGAAGTACAACCAGCTGCTGCGTATCGAGGAGGAACTCGACGACGCCGCGGTGTACAGCGGACGGAGGGCCTTCCCCCGCTTCCAGGGGTAGACCGCCGGTAGGCACACCCCGCGCGGCCCGGCACACCCCGCGCGGTCCGGCACACCCCGCGGCGGCCCGGCACACCCCGCGGCGGTCCGGCGCACCCCCGCGGCGTTGGAGGTTGTTCACCAGGTTGGAGAACACACGCGTGGTTCCTCCAACCTCGTGAACGTTCTCCAACGTCGTGCGTCTTGTGCGTCGTGCGTCGTGCGTCGTGCGTCGTCGTGCGCGCGTGCGCGCCGGGGGCCGGCCGTCTGACACCCGGGCGACCGGCGCCCTGCGAGTCAAGACACACTCCGGCCCATCGGCCACGATGGGAGCATGCGTCCCGTCCACGATGTAGCCACCATTCGCACGGCCGAGGAAGCGCTCATGGCGCAGATGCCCGAGGGAGCCCTGATGCAGCGGGCGGCCACTGGCCTGGCCGTGCGCACCGCGGCCCTGATCAGACGCAGGTTCGGGCGTGTCTCGGGGATCCGGCTGTGCGTGGTGGCCGGCTCCGGCAACAACGGCGGGGATGCGTTGTTCGCCGCGTCCCAACTGGCGCGGCGGGGTGTGGCCGTGGACATCGTGGCCACGTCGGACACGCTGCACCCCGAGGGTCTGCGGGCGGCGCGGCGGGAAGGCGCCAGCGTCGTCGCGGCACGCCCCGCAGATGTGGTCCTGGACGCGGTGGTGGGGATCGGGGGGACGGGACCGCTGCGGGACAACGCGGTCGCGATCCGGCAGACGGTGGACGCAGCACTCACGATCGCGGTGGATCTTCCCAGCGGGCTGCAGCCCGACACCGGCGCGGTCCCCGGGCAGGTGTGGCGGGCCGACCACACGGTGACCTTCGGAACCCTGAAACCGGGCGTGGTTCTACGGCCCGACGTCTGCGGGACCGTGCACCTGGTGGACATCGGATTGGATGCGACACTTCCCGCCGCGCGCGTGGAAGTGGTCGAGCGTGCCGATGCGGGTGTCCTGTTCCCCCGGCCGGGTTTCGGCGACAACAAGTACACCCGGGGTGTTGTGAGCATCGCCGCCGGGTCCGAGAAGTACCCCGGTGCGGGGCAGTTGTGCACGGCCGGAGCACGTCACGCGGATGTCGGAATGGTCCGTTCACCAGTCGGCGGTTTCCCCGACGTGGTGGCCTCGGAGGGCCGCACGGACGCCTACGTGGTCGGTCCCGGCCTGGCCGACCCGCAACGACTCGCCGCAGCCGTGCGGACGGCGCTGGATTCAGGGCGGCCGGTGGTGCTGGACGCCGAAGCGCTGCCGGAAGTCGCGGCGGGGCCCGTGGTGATCACTCCGCACGAGGGCGAGTTCGCCCGGATGGGTTTCGTGCTGGGAGACGACCGGATCGGGGCCGTGCGCAACGCCGCTGCGGATCTCGGGGTCGCGGTGTTGCTCAAGGGGGCGGTGACGGTGGTGGCGGCCCCGGACGGCCGGGTCTTCATCAACACCCACAGCAGCCCCAACCTCGCTGCGGCCGGCAGCGGGGACGTCCTCTCCGGCTTGCTGGCTGGGATGCTCGCGCGCAACTTCGTGGGCAGGGAGCCGGAGTTGACGCAGATCGCCCAGGATCGCGGCCTGTGCCGCGTTGGTCCACGGGCAGGCGGGTGTACTTGCGCACTTCCCTGCGACCAGTGTGGACATCGCGGACCAGGTACCCGCGGCGGTCCGGTGGGCGACACAGCCGTGAACGCGGTCGCGACCTCCGGGCGGACCTAGAATCGGGATGTGATCCGCGCAGAAGCCCGCATCGACCTCGACGCCTTCGCGCGCAACCTCGACGTCCTGCGCTCCAGCGCGCCGGGCAGTCAGCAGATGGCGGTGGTGAAGGCCGACGGGTATGGCCACGGTCTGCTGCCGATGGCCCGCGCCGCTCGTGACACCGGTACCGAGTGGCTCGGCGTCGCATTGTTCGGCGAGGCGCTGGACCTTCGGGCCGCCGGCGACACCGGCCGGATCCTCGCCTGGCTGGCAACCCCGGGGGACCCGTGGGAACAGGTCGTGAACGCGGGAGTCGACGTCGGGATCTCGACGCCGCAGGCTCTCGATCGCCTCACCTCGGCGGCGAGGACCACCGGGCGAAGGGCCAGAATCCACCTCAAGATCGACACCGGACTGGGGCGGGCAGGGTGTGCCCCCGACGTCTGGGCGCAGTTCGTGGAGCGAGCCAAGGACCTCCAGGACGCCGGCCACGTGGAGGTTGTGGCGATCTGGTCACATTTCACTGTTGCCGACGATCCACAGGATCCGCTGAACACCGTGCAGATCGCCGGTTTCGGACAGGCCGTGGCCACCGCACGATCGCTGGGGGTGGACCCGGAGCACCTGCACCTCGCGAACTCGGCGGCGACGTTGGCACTGCCCGATGCCCACTTCACGCTGGTGCGTCCCGGAATCGCGATGTACGGCATCAGTCCGGGCAATCGTCTGGGCACACCGCGCGAGCTGGGGCTTCGCCCGGTGATGACGCTGGTGGGGCGACTGGCTGTGGTCAAGCGACTCCCGGCCGGAGCGGGACTCTCCTACGGTCACCAGTACCACCTGGGCGAGGACGCGACGACCGCAGTAGTGCCGCTGGGCTACGCGGACGGCATCCCGCGGGCTGCGACGAACGTGGGACCGGTCTTCGCCGCAGGCAAGCGCAGGACGGTCGCCGGCCGGGTCTGCATGGACCAGTTCGTTCTGGATCTCGGCGACGACACGGCCGCCGAGGGTGATGAAGTGATCCTGTTCGGCAGTGGTCAGGACGGTGTCCCGCTCGCCGAGGACTGGGCGGAGGTGACGGGCACCATCGGCTACGAGATCGTCACGCGGCTCGGGCCGCGGGTGCCGCGCGTGTACTCGGGAGGTGCGCGGTGAAGTCACTGGTCGCCGTGGCCGTCGGGCTGGCCGCCGGCGTTGCGGCTGAGCAACTCGCGGTCCGCAAACCCTGGCGCCCCGATCCTTTGCGAGATGAGCCGTTCGGCTCCGTGCGTGGAGAGCCACATTGGCTGCGCGCCGCGACGGTACCCAGTTGTACGTGGAGGTGCACCCGGCGGATCGGCCGGACGCGCCGACGATCGTGATCGGGCACGGCTACTGCCTCAACCAGGACAGTTGGCACTTCCAGCGCAAGGCGCTGAAGGGCGCGGCGCGACTGGTCCTGTGGGATCAGCGCGGCCACGGGCGTAGTGAGCGAGGCCCGGCGGGGAACAACACCGTCGATCAACTCGGCCGCGACCTGCAGTGGGTCATCGACGGGTTCACCGAGGGGCCCATCACGCTGGTGGGTCACTCGATGGGTGGGATGACCATCATGGCGCTCGCCGCGCAGTTCCCGACGACCATCGAGCAGCGCGTGACAGGTGTGGGACTCGTCGCCACGAGTGCCGGAAACCTCACTGCCGACTTCCTCGGCCTCCCCGCAGGTGTGGCCGGGCGGGCGCAGACCGCATTGACCACGGCGAACCCGAAGCGGGTCCGCACCGGGCCCCTGGTCCAGCAGGTCCGGTACACCGACCTGAACTTCGCCCTGACCAAACGCGTCAGCTTCGGCCGGGGTGCCCCCAATTCGCTCAACGAGTTCACCGTGCAGATGCTGAACGCCACTGCGATCGAGACCGTGGTGGATTTCCTGCCGACGCTGCTCACGCACGACAAGCACGCGGCCCTCGACGTCCTGAAGGGTGTTCCGGCTTTCGTCACGTGCGGGGACGTAGACGTCTTGACCCCGCCCTCGCACAGCCTGCGGATCGCCGATTCGCTGGCCGGCCCGGACGTCGAGATCCTGGCGAACACCGGCCACATGATCCAGCTCGAGCGGCACGAGCAGGTCACCGAAGGGATCCGGCGCCTTGCCTTCGACAATCGTGCGTGAGGTGGAGTCGGCCGAGGCCATGGTGGAACTCGGGCGCCTGCTGGGGATGAGGCTGGTGGCCGGAGATGTGGTGCTGCTCAGCGGAGAGCTCGGGGCGGGCAAGACCACGCTCATGCGCGGGGTCGGCGAGGGTCTGGGCGTGCGGGGGCCGGTCACCAGTCCCACGTTCGTGATCGCCCGTCGACATCCGACGACGGTCGGTGGCCCCGACCTGGTGCACGCCGACGCCTATCGGCTCAGCAGTGCCCACGAGTTCGAGGATCTCGACCTGGTCGACGAAGATGCGGTGATCTGCGTGGAGTGGGGTCGGGAACGGGCCGAGTCGCTGTCCGGGCGTCGCCTCGAGATCGACATCGAGGAATTGCCCGGGGGGCGCCGGGTGTCGATCATCGGTGTCGGCAGGGAAGTGCCGTTGTGAGCACGCTGGCGCTCGACACCTCGACCCCGCACTGCACCGTGGCCTTCGGTGGAAGATCGGCCGGAGTCGAGGCGCCCACCGGCCACGCCGAACACCTCGCCGAACTGATCCGTCAGGTGGCGCCCATGTCTGCGGTGACGGCGATAGTCGTCGGCGTCGGGCCCGGACCGTATACCGGGCTACGGGTGGGCGTGGTCACGGCGGTGACAATGGCCGAGGCGCTCGGGGTCCCGGTCTCGGGGGTCTGCTCGCTGGACGGTCTCGGTCACCGGATCGGCGACGGGGTCGTGGTCACCGACGCTCGTCGGCGTGAGGTCTTCGCGGCACGATACGCCGCGGGTCGGCGGGTGGAGGGGCCGGTGGTGATCCCGCCGGCGGAGGTCGCCGTTGCCTGGCCGGGAGCCCGCGTGGTGGGCCCGGCCGCGGCGAGATACCCCGACCTGGCGCAGGCCGCACAGATCGACGCGGCCGATCTGCTCGCGATCCCGGCCGACCTGCCCGCCCGGCCCTGGTACCTGAGGGAACCGGATGCCAGGCCTCAGTGACGTCACTGCGGCCGATGATGCCGGCGTGAAGATCCGACCGCTGCGGTGGTGGGATCTGGAACGTGTGCTCACCATCGAGCGAGCCGTGTTCGAGTCGAATGCGTGGCCCGCGGAGTCCTTCTGGGCGGAACTCGCCCGCGAAGACCGCTACTACGTCGTCGCGGAGGACGAGGTCGTCCGGGCCTACGGCGGATTGTGGATCGCGGTTCCGGACTGCGATGTCCAAACCGTGGCTGTGGATCCGAAGATGCAGGGTCGTGGGATCGGCAGGGTGTTGCTGGACCACCTCGTGCAGCATGCCCGGGACATCGGGTGCCGGCGTGTTCACCTCGAAGTCCGCAGCGACAACGTGCCGGCGATCAGGCTCTACGAGAGCCGCGGGTTCGCCCGGGTCCGGCTGCGGGAGAGGTACTACCCGGATCTCTCGGACGCACTCGTGATGGGCTTGGCCCTATGAGTCCGCTGGTTCTGGGCATCGAGACCTCTTGCGACGAGACCGGTATCGGGATCGTGTCGGGTACCAGACTGCTCGCCGATGCGGTGGCCAGCAGCGTGCCCGAGCAGGTCCGCTTCGGAGGCGTGGTACCGGAGATCGCCAGCAGGGCGCACGTCGAGGCCCTGATCCCCTCCTTGCACCGGGCGCTGGCCGATGCGGGGGTGGGCTACGACGACCTCGACGCGATCGCGGTCACCGCCGGACCGGGACTGGTCGGGGCGCTGGTGGTCGGAGTGGCCGCTGCCAAAGCCCTGGCACTGGCCCTGGACAAACCTCTCTACGGCGTCAACCATCTCAGCGCCCACGTGGCCGTCGACCAGTTGCAGCACGGACCGCTGCCGGAGAACTGCATCGCGTTGTTGGCCTCCGGCGGGCACTCCTCGATCCTGCGGGTGGGTGATGTCACCGCCGACGTCGAACCGCTGGGCGCCACCATCGATGACGCCGCGGGCGAGGCTTTCGACAAGGTGGCCCGCATGCTCGGCCTGGGTTTTCCGGGCGGTCCGGCGATCGATGCCAGCGCCCTCGACGGTGATCCGAAGGCGATCGCGTTCCCGCGTGGACTGACCGGGCCGCGTGATTCCGCCTACGACTACTCCTTCTCCGGCCTGAAGACGGCGGTGAAGCGCTGGCTCGCAGCCAACCCGGGTGCACCGGTCGCTGACGTGGCCGCATCCTTCCAGGAGGCGGTCGCAGACGTCCTGAGCGCCAAGGCGCTGGCCGCCTGCCTGGACACCGGAGTCGACACTCTCATCCTCGGGGGCGGGGTGGCTGCCAACAGCCGGCTGCGTGCGCTCACCGAGCAACGGTGCGAGGCCCAGGGGATTCGGTTGCGGGTGCCTCGTCCGGCGTTGTGCACCGACAACGGGGCCATGGTGGCCGCGCTCGGGTCGGAGATGGTGGCACGGGGACGGCCCGCCTCGGGCTGGTTGCTGGGGGCCGACTCCTCCCTGCCTGTGCAGGAGCCGCTGGTGCCGTGATTGCCGGCCGCTGACCAGCGCTGCCTGGGTTCTGGGGCTGTCCGGTGGTCGACGGCACAACCGCACGGGTGAGAATGGGCGGGTGAGCTTCCTCTACAACCTCCTCGTCATCCTGCACTTCTTGGGCCTGGCCTCGTTGATCGGCGGGTTCCTGGTGCAGATCAAGTCGTCGCCGCGGGTCGTCAACCCGGCGATGCTGCACGGCGCGCTTACCCAGTTGGTCACCGGCGTGCTCCTGGTCGGACTCCGATACCCGCTGCACGACGCTGACCCGGACGAATGGGCGCTGCCGGACAACGCCAAGATCGGCGTGAAGTTCGTGGTCCTGCTGGTGGTTCTCGGGCTGATCCTGGTCAATCGCAAGAAGTCGGAGATCTCGACGGCGATCTGGGGACTGATCGGCGGTCTCTCGATCGCCAACGTGGTCATCGCCGTCCTCTGGTAGGAACCCACCGCGGGTTCGGCTCCTCACCCGATGAGTCGACGGTTCGTCAACCGTTGACCACCGTGGCCTTGCATCCCGCCTTGAGGGAGTCCTTGAAGGTGCCGTTGAAGAACTTGTCGAGGCGTGATCCCTTGAACTTCGCCTTGCCGTTGTCGGCCAGTTGAGCGTTGGTCGAGATGTGGCTGGCCGGGGACTTCTTGGTCTTCGCGAACAGGTCCAGTTTCACACTCGCGGTGCTGCACGCAGGAGCCAGCGATTCGTACAACTGGCGGGCGAGGCAGTCCTCGGGACCGGGCAGGCTCTTCCCGGCCTTCTGGCACCAGACGACGTTGTCCGCCATGCCCTCGGCGATCAGGATGTTCGCGTACGAGCCGTCCTTCTGGCGGGGGATCTTGTTGAACGGATTCTGTCCGTTGGGGCCGGGCATGTTGTAGGCCAGCCATGTGCACCACGACTTCAACGCCTGCGGGGCCGCCGGGTCGAGACACGTCCGGTCCAGTTCGCCTTGCCAGGCACCGTCAGGGCCGGTGGGGCCGCCCCAGATCGGCTGGACGAAGAAGGCGTTGTCGGCCGGTTCGTTGAACGGGTTCGTCTCGAATGCGGTCGTGGCGGTCAGGCAACCCGCGGAGATGTCCTTGGCCACCTGGACGCCGTCGCCGGCGCCCGGTCCCGTGAGCACGTCCTCCATCAGCGGTGCGGGAACCGAACTCGGGTAGCCGGGCAGTGCCGCGTCGGCCTGCAACGTTCCCGTGCTCGGGTATTTGTCCCACGAGTTGATCACCAGTGAGAACAGCAGCGGGCCCATGACCCCCACCGGATTGCCGTTCACGATGGTCGCCGGCTCGTGCATCTCGAGGTCGCCGAGATGGCGCCCGATCAGATTCGGCGGGGTCTGCTCGGTGGCGACGAACTGGCTCGCGGGCACGACCGCGGCCACGCCGACGGGCTTGATCCTGGGGTCCTGCTTCAGTTTCGTGATCCGGAAGTAGTCATTCGCCAGTTGCCCCGCCCAGAACGCGGCGTGACCGCCCTGCGAGATCCCCCATGTGGCGATCTTCCAGGTCTTCGGGTCCTTGCCCTTCTTCTCGAGGCCCTTGGCCAGTTGGATGCCCGCCCTCGTGCTGTCCAGCACCGCAGCACCCGCCGGCAGTCCGAGCACGTAGCTCTGCTGAGCGGAAGCGGGCTCACCCAGCCCGGAGTAGTAGTCGGTCGCGGTGACCATCCGGCCCTTGTCGATGAGACCCTGCATGATGCCGTTCTTGGACTTGCCCAGAACCGTGTTCGGGCCGGTTCCGTAGGAGATCGCGCCCAGACCCGGCCCGATGAAGCCCTTGGGGTTGTTCGACGGCTGGCAGGACTGGTGCATCCCGATCGTGCCGTGCGCGTAGGCGACGATCTGGTTGGTCCGGTTCTTCTGCTTGGCGGGCAGGATCACCAGCCCGCAGGAGGCCTGGACGTCCTTCTCGTCGACCCCGGACGTGGTGTAGAGAACACGGAACATCCGGGCTCCGCTGAGAAGGGTGGGATCGACCTTCAGTTCCTTGTACTTGAGCAGTTGTCCGGGCTTCTTGCCCTTGAGGCTGGGCAGTTTCTGGCAGGGCGCCTTCCCGGAGTTGACCTTCGCCGCGGCTGCGGCGACCGAGGCCGAAGGGACCGCGGCGGTGGCGTTCGCTGCCCCAACCAGTGCGATGCCGGAGAGCAAGCCAGTGGTGGCGAGTACGGCGAAGGACCTGCGGGCGATGACCATGGGAGGCACCGTAGCCAGGCATGGACCGATGATGCGCGTTCCCGAAACCTGCTCCCGGCCTGTTGCCGGTGTGACCAGGGGGGGTCGGGACGGTGCACCCCCGGGTCAAGCGGGTGGATGAGGCTTCGGCCCGCCTGAGCTGCCGCGGGCGGTGTGCGCCGAGGAGGTCACTGTCCGTGATGATCGATTTCTGACGAGGCTCCCGGAGTCGATCCGTTCAGCGGACGGGCACCCCGATCCACGCGACACTGCGGCGCCCTGAGCCGACTCGGGCGGCGACCACGATCGCGTCCTGTCCAGCCGGGATCCCGATGTTCGGCGGCTGCGGGAAACCCCGCGCCCACAGGGTTGCGGTGGACAAACCGTGGCGTCGGCAGGCATCGCGGACGGATTTGAGTTCCACCTGCTCCAGAACGCGCATGCAGCGGCCCAACCACCCGGGAGGGGTCCGGTCGGTGGTGATGAAGGCCAGGTGCGGGTCCACAAGCCTCCCGGAGATGAGGCGGGCGGCGTTGCTCACCAGTCCCGAGCGCACGATCGCCGGATCCGGATCGATCACGTAGGTCCCCACTGGGCCGGACTGCGGAGGATCCGCCGGACCGCTGAGTTCGTGCCACTGGGTGCCGTCGTGCACGCTGGCCCGTCGGTCGACTTCGGCCAGCGGTGGGAACCATGTGGTGGCGTCCACCAGTCGGCGGCGGATGGAACTGCAGTGCCACTCGGCCCCGTCTGGGATATCGCGGAAGCCCGGTCGGATGCGGGCGAGCACATCGCGCTGCCGTGCCTGATCGACGACCCACGACCACGGGGGGCGCCATCGCTGCTCGTCGTTGACCCGCAACGGCCGGCCCTGCGGGTCGTGGTGTTGAAGTCGTCGTGCGGGGTCGACGTAGAGTGCAGCCGCCGGCGGTAGAGCCGCGGCGGTGACATCGGCGCATCGCACCTCGACGTCGAGCCCCGACAGGTTGGCGCGGGCGACCTCGGCGGTCGTCGGGTCCACTTCGAAGGCGATGACCCGCAGCCCCGCCCCCGCGAAGGCCCACGAATCGACGCCGATGCCGCAACCGGCGTCGATGACGGTGCGGGTCCCCGCCTCGAAGAGCCTCTGCGCGCGTCGCTGTGCCACCGACACCGGGCTGGCCTGCTGGATCCCGACGTCGGTCACCAGTGGCAGTGGGAAGTCCGGAGGTCTGTGACGCGCCTGGGTCAGGGCTGCGGAAACCCTCTCGGGTGTCAGATGGGGCAGCCGAGCGCGTGCCAGTAGTGGGTCCACACCGGCCAGCGCGGCAATCGCGGCGCGGCCTTCGTCGCTGGTCAGCCACGCGATGTCCACGCTCCACTATCCATCACCCGGTGGCGGGTGTGCCCGGGCGCACCCGGGCTCGTGTCCCAATCCGGAGGGACGGCGAGGCGCCTGCCGGAGGGCGCGAGTTAGCACTCTCTTGACGACAGTGCTAACTGCCATTAGTGTCTGAATTAGCACTCACCCGCTACGAGTGCTAACGGGTTGGATCTGGTCCGGGACCGCGACGCTTGGATCGGCAGAAAGCCCGCAGTACAGCAGAACCACCAGAATTACTGTCCGTTTTCGATCCCTATAGGGAGGTAGACCGTGTCGGTCGCCATTAAGCCGCTCGAGGACCGAATCCTCGTGCAGCCGCTGGACGCAGAGCAGACCACGGCCTCTGGCCTGGTCATCCCGGACACGGCCAAGGAGAAGCCGCAGGAGGGCAAGGTCCTCGCGGTTGGTCCGGGTCGTTTCGATGATGACGGCGACAAGCGCATTCCGCTGGACATCAGCGTGGGTGACGTCGTCGTGTACTCCAAGTACGGCGGCACTGAGATCAAGTTCGAGGGTGAGGACTACCTGATCCTGTCGGCACGCGACGTGCTGGCAGTGGTGGAGAAGTAGTCGTCCAGATCGGCGCGCAGGCCCCTGGGACCCCCGGAACCCGGGTGGTTGCGGGGGCCTGCGCCTGTCTAGCAAAGGAACAACATGGCCAAAATTGTGGAATTCGACTCAGAGGCGCGACAGGCGCTGGAGCGAGGGGTCAACATCCTCGCGGACGCCGTCAGAGTGACGATCGGTCCCAAGGGACGCAACGTGGTGCTCGACAAGCAGTGGGGCGCACCGACGATCACCAACGACGGTGTGACGATCGCACGTGAGATCGAGGTGAGCGACCCGTACGAGAACTTGGGCGTTCAGCTGGTCAAGGAGGTCGCCACCAAGACCAACGACGTCGCCGGCGACGGCACCACCACGGCGACCGTCCTGGCACAGGCGATGGTCGCCGAGGGTGTCCGACTGGTTGTGGCCGGCGCCTCCCCGATGGGCGTGAAGCGGGGTATCGAGGCCGCCGTAGCGCAGGTCTCGCAGTACCTCGTGGATGCCGCCCGGCCGGTGGAGGGTGCGGCCGAGACAGCTCAGGTCGCAACGATCTCCGCGCAGGACTCGGAGATCGGGCAGTTGATCGCCGACGCCTTCGACAAAGTGGGCACGGACGGCGTGATCACGGTGGAGGAGGCCACGACGACTGCCCTTGCTCTCGACTTCACCGAGGGGATGCAGTTCGACAAGGGCTACATCTCGCCGTACTTCGTGACGGACACCGAGCGCATGGAAGCGGTGCTCGACAATCCCCTGATCCTGCTGGTGCAGGGCAAGGTGGCCGCACTCAACGAGTTGCTGCCGCTGCTGGAGAAGGTCATGCAGGCCGGCAAGCCGCTGGTGGTCATCGCAGAGGACGTCGAGGGGGAGGCGCTGTCGGCCCTGGTCGTCAACAAGGTCCGGGGAACCTTCAACTCGGCGGCCGTCAAGGCTCCGGCCTTCGGGGAGCGCCGCAAGGCGATGCTCGAGGACATGGCCATCCTGACCGGTGGTCAGGTCGTGTCGGCCGAACTGGGGATGAAGCTCGACCAGGTCGACCTCGATGTACTGGGCACAGCCCACCGCGTCGTGATCACCAAGGACGAGACCACGATCGTCGACGGCAAGGGTGACACGACCGCGATCAGTGCCCGGATCGAGCAGATCAAGGCCGAGGTCGAGGCCAGTGACTCCGACTGGGACCGGGAGAAGCTCAAAGAGCGGCTCGCCAAACTGGTCGGTGGGGTGTGCGTCATCGAGGTCGGTGCCCACACCGAGGTGGAACTCAAGGAGAAGAAGCACCGAGTGGAGGACGCAGTTGCCGCCACCCGGGCCGCTGTGGACGAGGGCATCGTGGCAGGGGGCGGCTCTGTGCTCGTCCATGCCGCGCTGGCTCTCGACGACTCCGTCGCCACGGATGTCGACGAGGTCGCCGGTTTCCGGGTGGTGCGGCAGGCGTTGAGCGCGCCGCTGTCCTGGATCGCGGCCAACGCCGGCGTGTCCGGGGACGTGGTGGTCTCCAAGGTGACAGAACTCCCGCTCGGTCAGGGGTACGACGCCGCCGCAGGTGAGTACGGCGACCTGGTGGCGGCCGGGATCATCGATCCGGTCAAGGTCACCCGGTCCGCTGTCGAGCACGCGGGTTCGATCGCAGCCATGCTGCTGACGACCGAGGTGCTCGTCGTCGAGAAGCCGGAAGAGGAAGAGGACCACGACCACGACCACGGTCATGGTCACTCACATCACCACGGTCACGTCTGAGACTGGCCCAGTACGTGCGAAGGCCCCGGGCGCATTGCCCGGGGCCTTCGTGGTGGTCGCGACCAGGGGAGGGGGCTGGGTGAGCGACCGGAGGGTGGATCAGACTGCGATCTGGAGCTTGCGCTTCTGGTAGAGCGCGGCGAGTTCGTCCTCACCGAGGCCTCCCCAGATGCCATACGGCTCGCGGACCGCCAGAGCGTGTTCGAGGCATGCCTGCCGGACTGGGCACTGTGCGCAGATGGCCTTGGCGGCGTTCTGGCGCACGACGCGGGCGGCCCCGCGCTCTCCCTCGGGGTGGAAGAACTTGGCGGAGTCCTCGCCGCGGCAGGCCGCGTCCATCTGCCAGTCCCAGTGGTCGGTGTTGGTTCCGGGAAGTCTTGAGAGCTCCGCCATGATGACTCCTTGGTCTCGTTGAGTACGAATGTAATATCGTTTCAAAACCGTGTCAATACCCAGTTCTCTTGGAGCGAAATAATGCGCGGCTTCGATATCGACGGCACACTCGGTTCGTGGTCGTAGAGATGATGACGTTGTCCTCCGGGGCCGTCGCCCGCCAACTCGGAATCTCTCCAGCGACCCTGCGGACATGGGCTCATCGCTACGGCCTTGAGCCCTCGGCGCGCAGTGAGGGCGCCCATCGCAGGTACACGCCCGAGGACGTGGAACGGCTGGTCTCCATGCAGCGGTTGATGCGGGCGGGCGTGCCGGTCTCTGAGGCGGCGGCGCAGGTGCTGCGGGGGACCCAGCCTGCCGAGGCCCCACCGGTGGACAGTGAACCCGGGGGCAAGCACCGGGTGAGGGCGTTGTGGGAGGCGGCCTCTGCGCTCGACGGTCAACGCTGTGCCAGTTTGGTCTCACGCAGCGTCCAGGAGGTGGGTGTTCTGCCCACCTGGGAGGGGCTTGTGCGCCCGGTGTTGCAGAAGGCCGGTCAGCAGTGGCAGGCCAAGAAAGTCGGTATCGACGTCGAGCACGTGCTGTCCGACGCGGTCACCGCGGGGCTCTTCCTGGATGAGCCGGTCAAGCGGCGAGGGCGTGCTTCTGGCCGCCACTGGGACCGAGGATCATGTTCTACCCCTGTATGCACTGCGTGCGGCGCTGGCCGAGCAAGGCATCGGTTCGGAGTTGCTGACCGCCCGGACCCCGCCCTCCGCACTGGGTCAGGCGGCCCGGCGACTTCACCCGGCAGTCATCATCCTGTGGGCGCAACTACCGGCCAACGCAGACGATGCGGCGTTCTCGGGCCTTCCCGGGCTACGCCCTAAGCCGGCACTGGCCGTCGCCGGTCCCGGATGGGGTGAGGAGGCTCCTGGGGTTCGGCTGACCGGACTAGCCGATGCGGTGAACTTCGTGCGCACCCACGTATGAGCAATACGCTGGTCTAGTGACGGCGCACGCGGGACTGGAAAGGGCCGAGTGGCTCGTCTTCCACGGCGCGATCGACGAGTCCCTTCCGGTGCTCGACACCATCCGGGGCGTCTCCGGGCGTGCCGCGGTCTACACGGCCTGGCTCAAGGGCGTGGCCCTCGGTGCCTGCGGCCGGTACGGGCAGGCTCTTGACGTGATCGAGGAGATCACCCCCGGCACGCCCGAGTACTCCATGGCCCGGTCCTTGCGCGGCAGTCTGTTGCGGCAGTTGGGCTCCCACGACCTCGCGCTGCGCGCGGACCGGGAGGCGATGGCCAGCGCCGCGACCCCCGGCGCCGCGGTGGAGGCGATGACGGGGCTCGCGGCCGATGCCGTCGGGCTGCAGGACGCCTTGACCGCCTCGACCACGCTTGGCCCAGGGCCGTTCCCTGCTCGAGCGAGTGGCAGCCGACCCGCGGCAGGGCCACACCTGGTGGCGGCATCGGGTGCGGATGGCGTGGGTCCAGTGCGAGGTGGCGCTGCTGGAGTCCCGGTACGACGACGCCCTGGTTCACGCCCGGGTGGCCGTCGATACTGCAGAAGCCGCCACCGCTCCCCGACATGTGGCCAAGAGCCTGCTCTTCCAGTCCGTGGCCCTGATCGAGGCGGGGCACAGGGATGAGGCCGTCCCCGATCTGCGCCGATCCCTGATGCTGAGCACGTCGATGGGCTTCCTGGCGGTCGCCTGGCCCACCCACGCGGTGCTGGCCGCTCTCCTGAAGGCGGCCGAACCGGACAAGGCCCACTCCCATTTCGTCGAGGCCAGTTCGATCGCGGACACCGTTCGTCGGGGACTGACCGGCTCGTTGGCACAGCGCTGGGACGAACGTGCGGACATCGTCGCCCTGCATCGAGAGGCGTCCTGACGGCGGCTGAGTGCGGCGACGGCCGCTACACGCTGCGGTCCGCGCCTGCCCGCTCAAGGAATCCGGGATTGCCGCCGATAGGGGGGCATAGCCAACGGGAATGCGAGCGGAAGGGGTGTCCGGTGACCTCGGTCCTGATCGTCGATGATGCGCCGGCGGTGAGGGACAACCTACGACGACTCGTCGGTGGGCTGCCCGGCGTGGTGGGGGTGAGCCTGGCCAGTAGCGGTGACGAGGCCATCGCCCGATGCACCAGCGAACGCCCGGACCTGGTTCTGCTCGACGTGCGTATGCCCGGCATGAGCGGTTTGGAGTGCGCGCGGCGGCTGCTCCACTTCGACCCCACCGTGCGGATCGTCATGCTCACCGCCGGGGACGACCCGCAGACCGTCGCCACGGCGGTGGCCAACGGTGCGGCGGGCTACATCTGCAAGGACGCCACCCGACTGGAGATGGGTCTGGCGATCCAGCATGTCGGCAGTGGGGATCGCACGAGTGGACCGCCCACCCCCCAGTTCAAACTGTCCGAGCGTGAGACGCAGGTCCTGGCGGGGATGTCCCGGGGGCTGTCGAACGGGGAGATCGGGCGCGAGTTGTACCTGTCGGAGGACACCATCAAGACCCACGCCCGCCGCCTGTTCCGCAAACTCCGGGCATCCGACCGCGCTCAGGCGGTCGCCGTCGGGCTACGGGCAGGACTCATCACCTGATCTTGACCCGAGCGATTAGCCTGGGTTCATGGATCAGCCCGGCGTCCCCGAAGCGTTCGCCCCCATCGGACTCACATTCGACGATGTCCTGCTCGTGCCAGCAGCCTCCGACGTCGTTCCCTCGGAGGTCGACACCTCCACACAGCTGACCCGCTCCCTGCGGTTGCGGACCCCCCTGGTCAGCAGTGCCATGGACACGGTCACTGAGGCGCGGATGGCCATCGCCATGGCCCGCATCGGAGGTGTGGGCGTGTTGCACCGCAACATGTCGATCGAAGACCAGGCACTGCAGGTCGACATGGTCAAGCGCTCCGAGGCGGGGATGGTCAGCAACCCCGTGACCTGTGGACCCCGCGACACCCTCGCAGCGGTGGATGGGATGTGCCGCCAGTACCGCATCTCCGGGCTGCCCGTGGTCGACGAGGAAGGCCATCTTCTCGGTATCGTGACCAACCGCGACATGCGCTTCGAGGAGGACCGCACGGTGCCCGTCGCGGACATCATGACGAAGGCGCCGCTGGTGACCGGCCACTTGGGGATCGAACCGCAGGAAGCCCTGCGGCTCCTGCGTCGCCACAAGATCGAGAAGTTGCCACTGGTGGACGAGGACCAACGGGTCCGTGGGCTGATCACGGTCAAGGACTTCCTGAAGTCCGAGGCCTACCCGGACGCCACCAAGGATCCGGCCGGGCGCTTGGTGGTAGGTGCCGCGGTCGGGGTAGGCGATGACTCCTACAAGCGGGCCATGACGCTGGTCGAGGCCGGAGTGGACTTCGTGGTCGTCGACACCGCGCACGGCCACAGCCAGGGCGTGCTGGAGATGGTCGCCCGGCTCAAGAGAGAGACCGCCATCGACGTCGTCGGTGGGAACATCGCGACAGCGGAGGCGGCGCTGGCGCTCGCGGGGGCTGGCGCGGATGCGGTCAAGGTCGGGGTTGGACCGGGCTCCATCTGCACGACCCGGGTGGTCGCCGGGGTCGGGGTGCCGCAGGTGACCGCGATCCACGAGGTCTCGTCGGCGCTGCGGCCGCTGGGGCTGCCGGTGATCGCTGATGGCGGGCTGCAGTACAGCGGCGACATCGCCAAGGCCATGGTGGCCGGGGCGGACACGGTCATGCTCGGCTCGCTGCTGGCCGGTTGTGAGGAGTCACCCGGCGAGGTGGTGTTCGTCAGCGGCAAGCAGTTCAAGCAGTACCGGGGAATGGGATCCCTCGGCGCGATGCAGAGCCGCGGCGAGGCGAAGTCCTACTCCAAGGACAGGTACTTCCAGGACGACGTGCTCAGCGACGACAAACTTGTCCCCGAGGGCATCGAGGGACAGGTCCCCTACCGCGGCAAACTCTCGGTGGTGGCCCATCAACTGATCGGTGGACTGCGGGCGGCCATGGGCTACAGCGGCGCCGACTCGATCGCCGCGCTGCACGTCAAAGGCCGGTTCGTCCGGATCACGTCGGCGGGATTGAAGGAAAGTCACCCGCACGATATCCAGATGACCGTCGAAGCCCCGAACTACCACCGACGATGAGTCGCTCCCGGCCGGGGGCACTTGCCGCGTCCCCGGTGCCCGGCTCGCAGTAGGCTGTGTGCCCGTGAGCGAAATCGTGATCGGACTGTCCAAGTCCGCTCGGGCGGGGTACTCCTTCGACGACGTGGCGGTCGCGCCGCACCGACGGACACGCGATCCCGAAGCGGTGGACGTTGCGTGGCAGATCGATGCCTACTCCTTCAACCTGCCGATCGTGGCCGCACCCATGGACTCGGTGGTGTCCCCGTCCACCGCGATCACGATGGGCCAGGCCGGCGGTCTGGCGGTTCTGAACCTCGAGGGCCTGTGGACCCGCTACGAGGACCCGGGGCCGGCACTGGAGCAGATCCGTTCGGTGCCTCGCGACCAGGCGGTTCCGCTGCTGCAGAAACTGTATGCCGAGCCGATCAAGCCGGAACTGATCGTGGCCCGCGTGCAGCAGATGCGGGATGCCAACATCACGGTCGCCGCGGCGCTGTCCCCTCAGAAGACCCACGACTTCATCCAGGACGTGATCGCCGCCGGCGTCGACATGTTCGTCATCCGAGGCACCACCGTCAGCGCTGAGCACGTGAGTGCCGCGCTGGAGCCGCTGAACCTCAAGCAATTCATCTACGAACTCGACGTTCCGGTCCTCGTGGGCGGCGTCGCGACCTACCAGTCCGCGCTGCATCTCATGCGCGCCGGGGCAGCGGGCGTGCTCGTGGGCTTCGGTGGTGGCGCCAGCCACACCACAGCCGACGTGCTGGGTGTCCGGGTGCCGATGGCCACCGCGGTGGCCGACGTGGCCGCGGCGCGGCGGGACTACCTCGATGAGTCGGGCGGCCGATATGTGCACGTGGTCGCCGATGGGGCCATGGGCCGCAGCGGCGACATCGTCAAGGCGATCGCCTGCGGGGCCGACGCCGCGATGGTCGGCTCACCGCTGGCCCGCGCACAGGAGGCGCCGGGGGCCGGCCGGCACTGGGGGATGGAGGCGACGCACGCGGAGTTGCCCCGGGGTGAGGTCGTCGAGTTCGAGACGGTCGGCACCTGGGATGAGGTTCTGTTCGGTCCCTCACGGGTCAGCGACGGAACCATGAACCTGGTCGGTGCACTGCGTCGTTCGGTCGCATTGTGCGGTTACTCGGACCTGAAGAGTTTCCAGCGCGTCGAGATGGTCCGCAGCCACTGACACCGCTCGCCGACTACCTGCCGTATCCGCCGAGCGGGGCGGAGCGGCCCTTCCAGTAGTTCCCGTACACGAAGACCCGGTCCCGGACCTTCAGGCGTTTGAACAGCCAGTCCTGCTGCTTGGGCCAGGTGCGAACACATCCGTGGGACTGCGGTCGGGTCCGGATGGGTTTGCGGACGCCGTGGAAAGCGATCCCACGGTCGAAGTAGATCGGCCGGTAGAGGCCGGGGCGTCCGTCGGGTTCCGGGAACAACGTGCTGCGCTGCCAGGCGTTGACCTTGTAGTAAACGCGCTTGAAGCCGGTGCGGGTGGCGTGGTAGCCGTTGTCCTTGCCCGTGCTGACCGGCAGCACCCGTCGCACGACGCCCGCCTTGCTGGTCACATATGTCGCCTGGCAGGTGAGGCTGACAAGCGCCTTCACGCCCCACAGTTTGCGCGGCAGCAGTGGGATTTCCGTGGACTCGTCGATGTCCGCGGCGAGTCGTGCCGTGGCCGGCTTGCGCGTGGCCTTCTTGCCGTTCAGGTCGCGGTAGGCGCACAGCGCCCGTCGGGTCTTGGCCGTCACGACACCGTCCACCTTCCCGGTGGGCAGTCCCAGTGCGGCTAGTGACTGCTCCAGGGTCAGGTCGGGATCGACCGGATCGGGAGTCGGGACCGGCTGCGTCGGCGTGGTCACGGTCGGGACCGGTGCTGGCGTGGTGGGGGTCTCGGTCGGAGTCTGCGTGCGGGGTGGAACTCGGGGTGGAACTCGGAGTCTCGGTCGGGGTGGTGGTAGTGCTCGCGGAGGTGAGTGGGAACGGTTGCCCGTTCGCCACGGACGGCGCTGTACCAACGGCGGCGATCGCAAGTGGGGTCACCAACGCGGCAGCGGTGAGCCAGGTTGCGGCGGGAAGCATTGGATCAGGGTAACCCGTGTGCCGTGGGACTTCCAGGTCGGATCCTGTGGTCCGCTATGCGGGCGCGCACCACCCGGGTCTTGGGGAGGTACCGCAGGTGGGACCGGATCAGGTCGGCGGGGGCTGCGGCCCCACCAGTTCGTGCGGCGACCCACGAATCCCCTTCTCCGTGGGTAACGGAGAAGGGGATGGCCGCGGCCAGCGATTGCCACTTTGCCGTTCGCGATGGCGGATACCGGTCTAGGCTGATCAGTATGACCATCGCCCCCGAGCGACCGCCGGCGCAAGTGGCCGGAATCGATGTGAACAGCCTGATCACGCAGGTGGTCGCATCTCCTCGTGCCGAACGGCTGGTGTCAGTCAGCCCGCTCACCCTGGAACCTCTCGCCGAGGTCCCGATCAGCACCGTCGAGGACGTCGAAATGGCCTTCGAGACGGCCCGCCGCGCACAGAAACGATGGGCGCAGTGGACGCCGAGGGAACGCGCCCGGATCATCCTGCGGTTCCACGACATCATGGCCGAGCACCGCTCCACGACGCTGGATCTCATCCAGATCGAGAACGGCAAGGCCCGGGCGCATGCCTCCGAGGAGTTCCTCGACGTCCTGCTGACATCGCGGCACTACGGCCGGGTGGCTCCCAAGAAGCTGGCTCCATCCCGGCACCGTGGTGTGCTCCCGGTGCTCACATCGGTCAGCGAGATACGGCACGCCAAGGGTGTCGTCGGCATCATCGCGCCGTGGAACTACCCGCTCACCCTGGCGGTGTCGGATGCGATTCCCGCGCTACTGGCCGGCAACGGCATCGTGCTCAAGCCGGACTCCCAAACCGTGCTCACCGCGCTGTGGGCGGTGAGGTTGCTGCGCGAGGCGGGGCTGCCCGAAGGCCTGTTCCAGGTCGTGGTCGGGCCCGGGACGACCATCGGTCCGGCGATCGTCGACAACGCCGACTACCTGATGTTCACAGGTTCCACGGCTGTGGGCCGACAGCTCGCGGAGCAGTGTGGGAAGCGGCTGATCGGATGCTCCATGGAGCTCGGCGGCAAGAACGCCATGCTCGTCCTCGCCGACGCGGACCTCGACCGGGCCGCTGAGATCGCCGTTCGTGCGTGTTTCAGCAACTCGGGGCAGTTGTGCATCTCGATGGAGCGCATGTACATCAACGAGAAGATCTACGACGCGTTCGTCGAGAAGTTCGTCGCCAGGACCGCCGCGATGCGGATGCACGCCGGTGTCGGGTGGGGTGCGGACATGGGGTCGCTGATCAGCCAGAAGCAGTTCGACACCGTGGTCGATCACGTGCAGGACGCACTGTCGAAGGGCGCGACGGCACTGACCGGCGGCAAGGCCAGGCCGGACATCGGTCCGCTGTTCTTCGAGCCCACCATCCTCGAGGGCGTCACCCGCGACATGACCGCCTGCATCACGGAGACGTTCGGCCCCGTGGTGAGCCTCTACAAGGTCCAGAACGACGAAGAGGCGATCGACCGTGCGAACGACACCGAGTACGGCCTCAACGCCTCGGTGCTGACCCGAGACACCAGGCACGGCCGGAAGGTCGCCGCCCGTCTGCGCGCCGGCACGGTCAACGTCAACGAGGGGTATGGGTCCGCGTGGGGTACGACGTCCGCGCCGATGGGCGGCATGGGCGCCTCCGGCATCGGACGACGGCACGGTACCGAGGGCCTGTTGAAGTACACCGAGTCCCAGACCGTGGCCGTGCAGCGACTGGTGCACCTCGGTCCGCAGTTCGGCATGGATGACGAGCAATGGGGCCACTTCATGGCCACCTCGCTGCGCCTGATGAAGAAGATGGGAATGTCCTGATGGAACAGTTCGACTACGACGTGGCGATCATCGGATCCGGCTTCGGCGGGTCCGTCTCCGCGCTGCGGCTCACGGAGAAGGGCTACCGCGTGCTGGTCATCGAGGCGGGCCGCCGTTTCGAGGACGAGGACCTGCCCAAGACCTCCTGGCGCACACAACGCTTCCTCTGGGCACCCGCGCTCGGGTGCTACGGGATCCAGCGCATCCACGTGCTCCCCGACGCGATCATCCTGGCCGGCGCCGGTGTGGGCGGCGGGTCGTTGGTCTACGCCAACACGCTGTACGTGCCGCCGGAGCCGTTCTTCAAGGACAAGCAGTGGGCGCACATCACCGACTGGCAAAGCGAGCTCTCGCCGTACTACGACCAGGCGCAGCGCATGCTGGGCGTCGTGCAGAACCCCACGATGACCCCTGCGGACATCGAACTCAAGGCCGTGGCCGAGGAGATGGGGGTGGGCGACACGTTCCGGATGACCCCGGTCGGCGTGTACTTCGGGGACGGCCCGGGTGTCACCAAGGAGGACCCCTTCTTCGGTGGACGCGGCCCGGCCCGCACCGGCTGCACCGAGTGCGGGGAGTGCATGACCGGGTGTCGCCACAACGCGAAGAACACGCTGGTCAAGAACTACCTGGCCCTCGCGGAGAGCGCCGGCGCCGAGGTGCAGCCGATGACCACGGTCACAGGTCTCGAGCAGTTCGGAGAGGGCTACGCGATCGATGTCAAGCGCACGGACTCCCGGCGCAAGGGGCGCAGGCGCATCTACGCCAAGCAGGTCATCATGGCTGCGGGCGCCTACAACACCCAACGGTTGCTGCACCAGATGAAGGACACCGGTCGGCTGCCGAACCTGTCCCCGACTCTGGGCAAGCTGTCACGGTCCAACTCCGAGTCCCTTCTCGGTGCCATCACCGACGACCGTTCCCGCGACTACACCCAGGGCGTGGCGATCACCTCGAGCTTCTTCCCCGAGCCACACACCCACATCGAACCGTGCCGCTACGGCAAGGGCTCGAACGTCATGGGTGCGCTGGCAACGGTGCTCACCGACGAGGTCGACGGTGAGCCGCGCTGGCGTACGTGGCTGCGAGAGGTCGTCAAACACCGCTCGGAGTTCCTGCAGTTCGTCGATCTGCGGGGATGGTCCGAGCGCAGCATCATCCTGCTGGTCATGCAGTCGGTGGACAACTCGCTGACGGTCAGCGGGAAGCGTGGCCGCTTCGGCCGGTGGCGCTTGACGTCCAAGCAGGGTGAAGGCGAGCCGAACCCGACGTGGATCCCGGCGGGCAACGAGGCGGCGAAACTGCTGAGCCAGCGCATCGGCGGTCTGTCCGGGCGGGAACTACGGAGACCTCATCAAGGCGCCGATGACCGCGCACTTCGTGGGTGGCTGTGCGATCGGCGACTCGGACCGTTCGGGTGTCATCGACGCCTACCACCGTGTCTACGGCCACCCTGGCCTGCACGTCGTGGACGGGGCCTCGATCACGGCGAACCTGGGCGTGAACCCGTCGCTGACCATCACCGCCCAGGCCGAACGAGCCATGGCGCTGTGGCCGAACAAGGGTGAGACCGATGTCCGCCCGGGACTCGGCGAGCAGTACCAGCGGGTGGCGCCGGTCGTCCCCAAGGAGCCGGTCGTGCCCGACCACGCGCCAGGTGCGTTGCGCCTGCCGATCGTCGAGGTGCGCTGAGTCTCTAGATCCCGGGGGACTTCGGTCGGATCCGGTCACGAGTCGACCGATCGCATCCGAAGTCCCGCGGGAAGGCAGGGTCACCGTGCGGTCGGCCCGGGTGCTGCACTACGTTCCCTGCATGGCACACGCGGAACGTGGCACCGGGCTGCCGCGCTGGTTCGGCGTTCTGGGGTCGCCCATCGAGGGGCGCATAGTCATCGGGCCGAACTGGTTCGCGTCGGTGATGGGCACAGGGATCGTGGCGGTCGCAGGCGCATCCCTGCCGGTTTCGGTGCCTGTGCTCCGTGACTGCGTCGGCCTGGCTGCTGGCCGTCGTGATCCTGGTCGGGCTGCTGGTGGTGATGCCGATGAATTGGCTCCGGGATCCGGGCATTCTGCGGGCGATCGCGGACGACCCGATCGCCATCCAGTTCTTCGGGGCGCCTCCGATGGCTCTGATGACGGTCGGTACGGCGACTCTGCTTGTGGGGGAGCGGTTCATCGGTCCGACGGCTGCGCTCGCGGTCGACGTGGTGTTGTGGACGGCGGGAACGGTGCTCGGGCTCGTCGCGGCGGTCGCTGTGCCCTACCGACTGTTCACGCGACTCGAGGTTCGTCACGACGGTGCCTTCGGCGGATGGCTCATGCCGGTCGTCCCGCCGATGGTGTCGGCGTCGGCGGGAGCCCTCCTCGTGACACATGCGCCCGAAGGTCAGCTCCGGGAGACGATGCTCTTCGCCTGTTATGCGATGTTCGGAATGAGTCTGATGGCATCGCTGATCATCATCACGCTGATCTGGAGCCGATTGGCGCACTTCGGTTCCTCCGGCTCCGCCCGGGTGCCAACGCTGTGGGTGGTTCTCGGGCCGGTGGGTCAGTCGATCACCGCAGCGGGGTTGCTCGGCACCGCGGCGCTGGTGGCTGTGCCCCCACCGCTGTCGACCGGCCTGAACGTTTTCGCCGTCGTGTTCGGCGTGCCGATGTGGGGGTTCATGCTGCTATGGATGCCGATCGCCGCGCTGCTCACGCGCCGGGCGGCCCGCCGGAACATGGGATTCGCGCTCACGTGGTGGTCGTTCACCTTCCCCGTCGGCACATGTGTGACCGGCACCAGTCAGTTGGCCGTACACACTGACCTCGCGGTCTTCAGGTGGTCCGCGGTACTGCTCTATGCGGGCCTGCTCGCGGCGTGGGTCACCGTGGGGGTCCGGACTGCGAGGCAAGCGCTGGCCGGCGGACTGCTCACCCCGCCGACGGTGAGTCCGCACCCGGCCGCCGAGAAGGGGTAGGCCACTGCGGAGCAGTCCCGATGGCACCCACCGACGCGGTCCCGACCACTCCTAGACTCGGAGCATGGCACATCTGCCCCGCCCGGTTCTGGTGATCGACTTCGGCGCCCAGTACGCACAACTGATCGCCCGACGGGTGCGCGAGGCCCACCTCTACTCAGAGGTGGTGCCGCACAGTTGGACGGCCGAGCAGATACTCGCCAAACGTCCGTTGGCGATCATCCTGTCCGGGGGGCCGGCCAGCGTCTACGTCGACGACGCTCCGGCCTTCGACGAGCAGATCCTGCATTCCGAGGTCCCGGTGTTCGGTATCTGCTACGGATTCCAGGTCATGGCTGCGGCGCTGGGTGGTCAGGTCGACCGGACCGGTCTGCGGGAGTACGGGCGAACCCAGCTGCGCACCACCGACTCCGTGCTCTTCCAGGGCCAGCCGGCCGAACAGTCGGTGTGGATGTCGCACGGGGACGCCGTGGTGAGCCCGCCCTTCGCCTGCGATGTGGTTGCGACCACGGCCGCCACCCCGGTCGCAGGTTTCGTGCACCAGTCCCGGCCGCTGGCCGGCGTGCAGTTCCATCCCGAGGTCGCGCACACCGATCACGGGCAGGCGATCCTGCAGAGATTCCTCTACGACATCGCCGGGCTGACGCCGAACTGGTCGACCGAGGGTGTGATCGAACGCGAGGTGGCGGGCGTCAGAGAGCAGATCGGGTCGGCCCGTGCGATCTGCGGGCTGTCCGGAGGGGTCGACTCGGCGGTCGCGGCGGCACTCGTGCAGCGGGCGATCGGCGACAGGCTCACCTGCGTGTTCGTGGATCACGGTCTCCTGCGGCAGGGTGAGGTCGAGCAGGTCGAGCGCGATTTCGTCGCCGCGACCGGCGCCCGCCTGGTCGTGGTGGACGCGCGTGAACGGTTCCTGGACGCACTCGCGGGGGTCACCGAGCCGGAGGCCAAGCGCAAGATCATCGGACGCGAGTTCATCAGAGTGTTCGAGGATGCTGCCGCCGAGGTCGTTTCAGACGGTGGTGGTGATGTGCGGTTCCTCGTCCAGGGCACGCTGTATCCGGATGTGGTGGAGTCCGGCGGCGGCACGGGGACCGCGAACATCAAGAGCCACCACAATGTGGGCGGACTTCCCGAGGACCTCGAGTTCGAACTCGTGGAACCGCTGCGGGACCTGTTCAAGGACGAGGTCCGTGCCGTCGGTACCTCACTGGGGCTGCCGGAGGAGATGGTCTGGCGCCATCCGTTCCCGGGCCCGGGCCTGGCCATCCGGATCGTCGGCGAGGTGACGGCGCAGAACCTGGACATCCTGCGGCGGGCGGACGCCATCGCGCGGGCGGAACTGACCGCTGCGGGTCTGGACCGCGCGGTCTGGCAGTTCCCCGTCGTACTGCTGGCGGGTGTGCGCAGCGTGGGAGTCCAGGGGGACGGCCGGACCTACGGCCACCCGGTGGTCCTGCGCCCGGTCAGCAGCGAGGACGCCATGACCGCGGATTGGTCGAGGCTGCCGCACGAGGTGACGGCCGCGATCTCGACCCGCATCACCAACGAGGTGCCGGGCGTGAACCGGGTCGTGCTCGACGTGACGAGCAAACCCCCGGGCACCATCGAGTGGGAGTAGGCGCACCGCACGATCTGGTTGAGGCGGGGCCCTTGGGCAACCACTTTCTGCGGTACAAATCCTGTCTAAAGCCGCAAAACGGGCGAATATTCCGCCAATACTGGTCCAAAACCGACCGGTGGGGCCCATCGCCAACCACTTCGTGCGGAGGGTTGGGCAGCACCTGTAATCGTTTCGTGACCCGATCGGGGGCCGACATGCGCGACTCCCGCCGCCAACTTTGGCAAGGTGCCACGGGTGTTAGTGCGACGCATTCTTCCCCTGCTGTCCGCCCTGACCGTGGTGATGGTGGCCGCGACGCCTTCCTTGGCGGCCAAGAACGTCAGCGCGGTCCTGCCACCCGAGCGACCCTATCCGGCGGTCCTCGATGCCCCGATCGAGTACGAGGGCATGACCACGTGTGACCCGGTCGCTCGACCTGGCGCGCTGAAGCTGCGCCAGCTCCTGCTCGACACCTACGGCGAGGCGGTCATCGGCATCACCCGGGCGTGCGATCAGGACAGCATCTCCGAGCACAAGGAGGGTCGCGCGGTCGACTGGATGGTCGACTGGAAGGACTCCTCCGAGCGCGCTGAGGCGCAGGCTTTCGTGGACTGGGTGACCGCACCCGGCCCCGATGGAACCCCGGCGGCGAACGCGCGGCGCTTGGGCATCATGTACATCGGGTGGGCCGACGAGATGTGGCGCGCCTACGACCCCGGCCGCGGGTGGACCGAGTTGAAGGGCTGCTACTCGATGCAGGGGTCCGGCAGTGACACCTTCTGCCATCGGGATCACGTCCACTTCTCCATGACCTGGGACGGCGCCGCCGGGCGCACGTCCTACTGGGACGGGACCCCCGTGGTGGATGTTCCGTGCAAGGTCAAACGTGCGTCGGGCGTGGCTCGTGCGCTGAAGCCCTCGGCGAACTTCGTCCCGATCAAGCCGAGCCGCGTCTTCGATGGACGCCGGAAGGGTGAGACCGGGTGCTATCTGCAGCAGCGGCGCTGGTCCGGCGACGACCGCAGCACCGCCATCCGGGTGACTGGGCGCAAGGGGGTCCCCGGCACCGGTGTGCAGGCGGTCGCAGTGCGCGTCACCGCGTACTCGTCCAACGCCCCCGGGTGGATCACTGCTTCGGGCTCCCCCGGGGCATCCGGTCCGAAGACCGTCTCGTTGGCGATGGCAGGCTCCTCGGCTGCTACCGCGATCGTGCCGGTGTCCGACACCGGACGCATCTGGCTGGCCACGGTCGCAGGCCATGCGCGGCTGTCGGTGGACGTGCTGGGGTACTTCGGCGAGGAACGCGACCGCGGCGGCGAACGGGCGCCCGGGCACGTGGGCACCGGTACCCGCCACGGTGGCGACCACTGTCGAACTGCCGGCCAAGAGCACGCAAACCGTTGATCTCGGCAAGACCCCGGGGTTACCGGCCACGGGTCTGGCGGGGCTGTCGCTGACGCTCAACACGAAGGGCACGGCCAGTGGGCACGTCCGCGTGAGTTCGCCGGGTGCCAAGACCCGCGCGGACGCCGCGGTCGTGGCCGCCGACGGAACCCGATCGGCCACGGTGTTCGCTCCAAGTGCCGACGGCTCGGTCGGGCTGCGCAACACGTCCAACGCGCCGGCCACGGTGAAGGTGATGGTCACCGGCGGTATCACCAAGCCGTCGCAGGACAGTGGACGGCTGAAGGCGGCGTCCGCCGATCTCGGAAGCGTCAGGACCGGCGGGGGCAAGACACGGACCCTGGACGTCGCCGGCAAGGTGCCCGGGAAGGCCAAGGCGGTGGTCCTGGCCGTCACCACCAAGGGCGCCAAGAAATCCGGGGGGATCACCGTCTGGGGATCGGGTGAGCGACCCAAGGGCCGCAGCATCGACGTGCGACCCGGGCGCTCCAACACCGATCTGGCTGTGGTCACTCTGGGACCGGAGCGTGTGGTCAACGTCCGGGGCAAGGCGGCGAAGGGTTCGGCATCGTTGCGGATGGTGGGGATCGTCAAGTAGGGAGTTCGAGTCCCACGGCGAGGTTGCGGGCCGCTTGCCGTGATCGCGCGGTCTGGCGCGCCCCTTTTGTGAAGAAGTTTCACTTGGTTCCCGGCGTGTCGGCGAAACATCTTCACAAAACCCTCGGGTGGGGGCTCTTCGGAAACCCACGGGTGGGGGCTCTTCGGCACCCAGAACCTCGGACCTACACTCAGGCGTGGTGGACGACATACTCTCTGATCTCAACCCCCAGCAGGCCGCAGCGGTATCCCATCGCGGGAGCCCGATCCTCGTGGTGGCAGGTGCGGGGTCGGGCAAGACGCGCGTGCTGACCCGCCGGATCGCGCACCTGCTGGCGACGAATCAGGCCCTGCCCTCGGAGATTCTGGCCATCACGTTCACGAACAAGGCGGCCAGCGAGATGCGGGACCGGGTGACAGCCGCGGTGGGCCCCGCGGGGCAGCGGATGTGGGTGTCCACGTTCCACAGCGCATGCGTCCGGATCCTGCGCCGGCAAGCCCATCACCTGGGTTTCCCGAGTTCGTTCTCCATCTACGACACCGACGACACCCGGCGTCTCATCACCAACATCGGCAAGGATCTCGATCTCGATCCCCGCAAGTACCGGCCGCGCGGTCTCGCGCACCAGATCTCCGCCCTCAAGAACGAACTCATCGACCACGAGGCGTTCGCGCCGACCGTGGAGACGGAGTCCCAGCAGGTGCTGGCCGATGTGTACCGGTTGTACACCGAGAGGTTGCAGCGCGCGGGCGCGATGGACTTCGACGACCTGATCGGCAACACCGTGGCGGTGCTCACCCTCTTCGACGGTGTCGCCGCCTATTACCACCGACTTTTTGCGCACGTCCTCATCGACGAGTACCAGGACACCAATCGGGCCCAGTACGAACTGGTCCGCAGGCTGGTCGGCGACGGCACGGAGGGGCTGGATCCGGCCGAGTTGTGCGTGGTCGGTGATTCGGATCAGTCGATCTACGCCTTCCGTGGCGCAGACGTGCGCAACATCGAGGAGTTCGAGAAGGATTTCCCCGGAGCAGAGGTCGTCCTGTTGGAGCAGAACTACCGCTCGACCCAGACGATCCTCTCGGCCGCCAACGCCCTGATCTCGCACAACGTGGGGCGCCGCGACAAGCGGCTGTGGACCGATGCCGGGGACGGCGAGCAGATCGTGGGTTATGTCGCCGACGACGATCGCGATGAGGCCGCCTTCGTGGTCAACGAGATTCGCGCTCTGACCAGTGGTGGTGTGGACGCCGCTGAGATCGCGGTCTTCTACCGCACTCACGCGCAATCCCGGCCGCTGGAGGAGGTGCTACTCAGATCGGGGCTGCGCTACCGCATCGTGGGCAACGTGCGGTTCTACGAACGCAGGGAGGTCCGCGATGCTCTGGCCTATCTGCGAGCAGTGGCCAACCCCGAGGACGACGTCGCGGTCACCCGGATCCTGAACGTTCCGAAGCGCGGTCTGGGGGACCGCACGGTGGAGCAGGTGGCCGCGTTCGCCGCCCGGGAGCAGATCCCGTTCGAAGCGGCCCTGCGGCGTGCGCCCGAGACCGGTATCGGTCCCCGCGCGGAGACCCGGATCGGAGCGTTCCTGGCGCTGCTCGACGAACTGCGACTGCTGCTGGAAGCAGGGGCGAACCCCGAGGAGATGGTCGAGGCCGTTCTCGAGAGTTCAGGCCTCGTGGCCGAGTTGCAGGCATCCAGTGACCCCCAGGACGAGTCCCGGCTGGAGAATCTCGCCGAACTCGCCTCGGTGGCAGGGGAATTCATGGCCGACAACGCGGACGGCACCCTCGACGACTTCCTGGAGCGAGTGGCGCTGGTCGCGGAGACCGACGACCTGCCGGACCACGAGGGCGGGCTGGTGACCCTGATGACACTGCACACAGCCAAGGGTCTGGAGTTCGATGCGGTCTTCCTTACCGGTCTTGAGGAGTCCGTCTTCCCGCACGCGCGCTCACTGGACGACCCGGTGGAGCTTCAGGAGGAACGTCGATTGGCCTACGTCGGGGTGACCCGCGCCCGCAAGCAGCTCTACATCAGCCGGGCGTCGATGCGCATGCAGTTCGGGACCCCGAACAGTAACCCGCCCAGCCGTTTCCTCGACGAGTTGCCGGACAGCCTCGTCGACTGGCGACGCACCGGACGGGACCTCTCGCGGCGACCCAGCGCGGGGGGCCGAGGGGCCGCCCCGGCCTTGGCGCATGCCGCAGGGGTCGCGCGTAGAACTGCCGGACCGATCGTCGACCTCAGCGCGGGCGACAACGTGCTCCATCCCAAGTTCGGGCTCGGGACGGTGGTCTCGACCGCCGGTGAGGCTGAGAAGGCCGAGGCGCACATCGACTTCGGCAGTGAGGGCGTCAAACGCCTTCTGCTGAGGTATGCGCCGGTGGAGAAGGTCTAGGACCACCAGGGGCGTGCGCCCCCACACAGGTGGTCCAGCGCACAGGTGGGTGGCGTAGGTCACGCCCTGTTTGTACGTTTTGCCCTGATTGTGGTGATTGAAGGGTCAACATACCGAGCATCACGGCACCATGAAGAAGCTTTCAGCCATTGCCGGAATCGGCGTCTCAGCGGCCCTCATGGTGCCCGCGACAGTGCCCGCGACGGCCGCGACCGATGACCGGACCTCAACAGCTGCCTCAGCCAGGTTCAGCAAACTGCCGACGACGAACTACCGCCTGTCCGCCAAGTTCGGCCAGCGGGGCTCGTACTGGGCGTCCGGGCGCCACACGGGGCTCGACTTCGCTGCCCCGCGCGGCACTCCGGTCAAAGCTGTCGCCGACGGCAAGGTGATCTTCTCGGGCTGGGCAGGTTCGTACGGCAAGGCGATCATCGTCAAGCACAAGAACGGCAAGCGGAGCCTGTACGCCCACCTGAGCAAGCGCAAGGCCAAGAAGGGCAAGAAGGTCGAAGCCGGACAGCGGATCGGCCGCGTCGGCGGGACGGGCAACGTGACCGGCCCCCACCTGCACTTCGAAGTGCGCTCCAAGAACGGCAAGAAACTCGACCCCCGCAAGCACCTTCGTGGTGCCTGACGGCCCGTCGACCAGAGATTTTCGGAAAGGAACCAGCAATGACCACGCACCGCTCGCGCAAAGGGACTGCTCCAGACAGCGGGTGTCGCTGCGATGGCGACGACCCTGCTGGCCGGGGCGGCGACGTCCCAGGCTGGAGCGGTGGGCACTGAGCCGGCGGACGTTTCCGAGGCCCCCGCTGCGGAACCTGTGACCCCGGACTTCTCCGCGGATCTGATGGCGGACGCCGCCCAGCAGGCCAAACGGATCGAGATCCAGCGTGAGAAGCGCGCTCGCGCGCGCGCTCAGCGATCCTCCGGTGACATGTTCACCCCCACGCGCAACTACCAGTACTCCGCGACGTTCGGGCAGGCAGGCGGGTGGTCGTCCGGCCACCACACCGGCCTTGACTTCGCCGCGCCCTCCGGGACACCGGTCTTCGCCGCATTGGCGGGAAAGGTGCTGCAGGAGGATGCCGGTGGCGCGTACGGCAACCACATCGTCGTGCGCCATGACAACGGGGTGAAGACGCTCTACGCGCACTTGACCAGCACGAAGGTTCGCCCGGGCGACAGGGTCCTTCGGGGTCAGGTCATCGGTACCGTGGGCAGCACGGGCAACTCCACGGGCCCGCACCTGCACTTCGAAGTGATCAAGAACGGGACGCAGCGCGATCCCAAGGACTTCCTGTAGTCCGGGACAGAACGCCGGATCCGACCGGCTAGTCCGCGACCCCGCTCGCCCTGCGGTGCGTCCGCGCGGGGGCGTCTGCAACGGCTGTCACCTTGCCGGTGCTGCTGCCGATGGAGGTGGTGCCCCGCACAAGAGTTGAACCGTCCGCGTCCAATTGCGCCAGCGTGGTGCAGATCTCGTGTACGACGCGACCGTCGACCGGGAACGACATGTGCCCGACCCCCCGCACGAACACGTTGCGGGCATTGAGGTCGGGGTGGACGATCCGGGCGTTGCGCTTGGGGATGATCATCTGGTCCAGGTCCGACCAGATCGCCACCATCCGGGTGCGGCAGTGGGGAGCCGGTGCGTCCAGCTCCTTGACGATCGGGCTGTCGGGACGCATCTGTTTGACCACGGAATGCGGGACGAGATACGCGGGCATGGTGCCGGCGTGCGGGGATCCGAGGGTCACCAGGGTGTGGACGCGCTTGTCGCCCCCGAGGCACTGCACGTAGTACCGCGCGACGACCCCGCCCATCGAGTGCCCGATCACGTGTACGCGCTCGTAGCCGGTCTCCCGGCGGACCTTCTCCACCAACGACTTGAGGCGACGTGCGACGCGGGGAATGTCATCGGAGAGCGGGGAGTAGTTCAGCGTGATCACGCGTCCGAACCCCCGACGGGTCAGTGCCCGCCGCAAGTAGGCGAAGACGGTGTGGTTGTCGATGATGCCGTGGATGAGGATGATCGGGGTTCCGGCCGCCTCCACATCGCCGATGATGAGGCCCCGCTGGACCGGCGGCAGCCCATCCAGGTTGTGGCGCTCCTCGGCGTGGCGGTACTTGTCCTCGATCAGACCGAACGGGTACATCGCGACGTGGGTGGCCAGCCAGGCCGCCTCCTTGGCGACTCCCCGCATCCCGGTCGGGTTCAACAACGATCTTCTTGGCCGAATCCCCGGTGTGCCTGGCCTTGTCGATACCGCGACGAAGGGAGCTGTCTTCGTGCTCGCCGGCGGAATCGGGCATAGATGGAACCTAGCCCATCGGCGGCCGATTTGTACCCGGGACATCGCGAAACGAGGTGACGATCGGGTTGAGTACCTGTCCCCGTGGGTGCGGTCGGCCCATCGCCGGGTCGCACCGTGCGGCGGCCGCCCCGTGTTGCGGCGTAAACTCACAGGCGTGCCACAGCCGATCCGGGTCGTCATCGCCAAAGCCGGGCTCGACGGTCACGACCGGGGCGCGAAGATCATCGCCAGAGCCCTGCGTGACGGAGGGGTGGAGGTCATCTACACGGGTCTGCACCAGACTCCCGAGATGATCGTGCAGGCCGCGATCCAGGAGGATGTGCAGGCCATCGGCCTGTCGATCCTCTCCGGCGCGCACATGACGCTGTTCAAGGCGGTCCTGGACGAACTCGCACGCACGTGACGCCGACGACATCGTCGTGTTCGGCGGTGGGATCGTGCCCGAGGAGGATCTGGAGCCGCTGGCCCGGATGGGAGTTGCCGCGGTCTTCACGCCGGGCACGTCCACCGAGCAGGTTCTCACGTGGGTCCGGGAGAATCTGGGGGACGCCGAGGGTCGCGCGACCCGGTTATCGGGGTCGGCAGTAGTCACGCAGTAGCGTCACATGCAGGCAGGTCGAGCGATGAGGTGGTGCAGTGGATCTTTACGAGTACCAGGCGAAGGAACTGTTCGCGAAGCACGGCGTTCCCACCCAGTCCGGTGAGGTCGTGACCGACGCGGCGGATGCCGCCGCAGCGGCCGACCGGATCGGCGGGCTGGTCGTTGTCAAAGCGCAGGTCAAGACCGGAGGGCGCGGCAAGGCCGGCGGCGTGAAACTGGCCGAGAACCCCACGGATGCCGAGGAGAAGGCACGTGCCATCCTCGGACTCGACATCAAGGGACATGTCGTCGACAAGGTCCTGATCACCGGCGCTGCCGACATCGCCGAGGAGTACTACGTCTCCTTCCTGCTCGACCGCGCCAACCGCAACTACTTGGCCATGGCCAGTGTCGAAGGTGGTGTGGAGATCGAGGAGGTGGCGGTCTCCAACCCCGAGGCGCTTGCCAAGGTCGCCATCGACCCGCTCGCCGGCGTGGACGCCGCGAAAGCGGCTGAGATCGTGGCGGAGGCGAAGTTCCCCGCCGATGTGGCCGAGCAGGTGGCCGAGGTGCTGGTGAAACTGTGGGACGTCTTCGTCAAGGAGGACGCGACCCTCGTGGAGGTCAACCCCTTGGTGAAGACCCCGGAGGGTCAGATCCTGGCGCTGGACGGCAAGGTGACCCTCGACGACAACGCGGACTTCCGCCACCCCGATCATGAGGCGCTCGTGGACATCGCTGCCACGGATCCGCTGGAGGTCAAGGCCAAGGAGAAGGGTCTGAACTACGTCAAGCTCACCGGTGAGGTGGGCATCATCGGCAACGGTGCCGGACTGGTCATGAGCACCTTGGACGTGGTCGCCTACGCCGGTGAGGACTTCGGTGGGGTGAAGCCGGCCAACTTCCTGGACATCGGAGGCGGCGCCTCGGCACAGGTCATGGCCGACGGTCTGGAGATCATCCTCGGCGACCCCGAGGTGAAGAGTGTGTTCGTCAACGTCTTCGGCGGGATCACATCGTGCGACGCGGTCGCCAACGGCATCGTGCAGGCCATGGGGATGCTCGCCGACCGTGGGGACGCGGTGGACAAGCCCATCGTGTGCCGCCTCGACGGGAACAACGCCGCCGAGGGCCGCCGGATCCTCGACGAGGCCGAGCATGACGTGATCGAACTTGTGGACACGATGGACGAAGCCGCCGCCCGGGTGGCCGAGTTGGCCGCGCGCTAGGGAGGACGAGAAGACATGGCGATTTTCCTGGATGAGAACTCCCGGATCCTGGTGCAGGGCATCACGGGCTCGGAGGGCGGCAAGCACACCCGCAGAATGGTGGCCGGCGGCTCGAACATCGTGGCCGGCGTGACCCCTGGCAAGGGCGGCCAGACCGTGGACGCCGATGGCACCTCCATCCCCGTCTTCAACTCCGTGTCGGAGGCGGTGGACTGCCACGGGTGCGGACGTGTCGGTGGTCTTCGTCCCTCCGAAATTCACCAAAGGTGCGGTGGCAGAGGTCGTCGATGCGGAGGTCCCGCTGGCGGTGGTGATCACCGAGGGCGTGCCGGTGCACGACACGGCGAGTTTCTTCACCTACGCGCAGGACTCCGGGACCACCAGGGTCATCGGGCCGAACTGCCCCGGACTGATCAGCCCGGGGAAGTCCAACGCCGGGATCATCCCCGCCGACATCACCAAGCCCGGACGCATCGGCCTGGTCTCGAAGTCCGGGACCTTGACCTACCAGATGATGTTCGAGTGCCGGGACATCGGCTTCACCACCTGCGTCGGCATCGGCGGGGACCCGGTGATCGGGACCACCCACATCGACTGTCTCGCCGCGTTCGAGGAGGACCCCGACACCGAGGTGATCATCATGATCGGTGAGATCGGTGGGGACGCCGAGGAACGTGCCGCCGCGTTCATCAAGGAGAACGTCACCAAACCCGTGGTCGGATACGTGGCCGGTTTCACCGCGCCCGAGGGCAAGACGATGGGACACGCCGGCGCGATCGTGTCCGGTTCATCAGGAACCGCCGCTGCCAAGGCCGAGGCGCTCGAGGCCGCGGGAGTCAGGGTCGGGAAGACGCCGGCACAGGCGGCACAACTGGTCCACGAGATCGTCGCGGGGTTGTAGGCGCCCGCCTGGCATCACCGAGTGGGTCGGGTAGTCCGGTTGGGCGCTCGCACGTCAGCCCCAGCCGCGGGCCAGGGCCCGGTCGGCGGCCTGTTGGCCCAACGCGATCTGGCGCGCGAAGTACTCGTCGTCGAAGAAGGTGTAACTGAGCAGTTCCTGCTGTCCAGGTCCAGCCCCGACCCCCCGCAACAGACGTCCCAGCGCCAGCGAGTCCGTCTCCCGCCACCACGTCCGGCCCTTCGACCGCAGGACGTCCGCAGCCAGTTGCGCGAGCGTGCCCGGGGCCGGCGACACGTCCATCACGCGCACCTGGTGGTACTCCCGGCCCGTGCGCGATCGCGGCGCCGCACCCTGCTCGAGCCAACGGTTCCGGGTCCGTAGCTCCTGCAGGTCCTCGATCACCCGGTCCGCGAGGATCGAGTGCAGCGTCATGGCGGCGGCATCCGCGAGGTCCGGGTTGCGCCCGGGCTCTGCCGGGGCCTGTGTGGGGTAGGCCGTCGCGTGCGCTGCGATCAGGACGAGGTGGTCGGCACCGAGTGCCACCGCGGGTCGCAGCGGTGCGTTCAGACGCACCCCGCCGTCCACGTACCAGCCGTCGAACGGCTGTGGATGACTGCACGCGTACCGCGGGGAATGCGACTGGGATAGCCGCCGATGCCAGCACATGCTCGGCTTCGATCGGGGACTGCGCCACCCGCAGCGCCCGTTCGGGGTCGGCGACCGCGGAGGTGTCGAGGGTCGAGTCGAGGAAGACCACGCTGTGCGTGTGCGAGATGTGCCATCGGCCCGCCGGGTCCGCAGGGGTGCGCGGCTTGTCCGTCGCAGGGGGGATGCGGGTGGCGGCGACCCCGACCGCGTCGACCGCGCCGCCCGCGACGTTGGCGGCGAGCTGCGCAGAGTCCAGAAACCGGTCGGCGGTGGCCGCCAGTGGACGTGTGTCCAGCAGAGACCCGAGGCCGTTTCCGATCCCGAACAGCGACCCTGGGAGCAGCCGCAGGCCATCGCGCAGCAGCGAGAGCGCCGGATGGGCGTAGACGTTCGCGCGGTCCATGCTCGCCCACACCCCGACAAGCTCCTCCGCGGCTTCGTCGCTGGGCAGGTGGGCGTATGAGCCCCACAGTGCCGCGTTGATGGCGCCGGCGGACGTGCCCAGCAGAATCCTCGGACGCAGCCCCTGTTGCTCCAGGGCGGGGACGATCCTGGACAGAGCGCCTGCCTGGAAGGCGCCGCGGGCAGCCGCGCCTGTGAGGACCACGGCGACGGTGGGCTTACTCACCCTCCGACCGTAACCTCTGTCCGGCGATGTCATCCGCAGTGGTCCTGCCCCGCCTCGATGAGGCCGAACAACCCGAGCCGAGCCGGGCTAATCGGCGTGTATGTGCCACCGACCGGGGCAATGGATGCGAACCTAGACCAGTGAGTCGCGCGTCCCAAGGCCCTTCCAACAGGAGCCGGTCGACCCCGACACGCGCGGCGTCTCGACCCTCCTCGAGGCCGGCCAACCGTGCTGCCACGGGCCGTGAGGCGGACCGGATCAAATCTGCCCGTTCCGGTTGGGCGTCGCCCGCGGCCGCGGTCAGCACCTTCTGGCGGTCGGGCCCGCTGCCGTTGCCGCTCGCCGGCCTCGCCGCGGGGCTGTGGGCCGCGCTGACGGGTCTGGTAGTGACCGTGGTCCTGACGCTGTTCGTCTGGATCTTCGCCGCCGGGGAGTCGGCCTCCGACACCGCAATGCGGGTGGGAACCGACATCTGGCTCGCAGCGCACGGCACACCGTTCGTCGTGGGAGACGGTGTGTGGACGCTGTTGCCCTGGGCGTGGGTCGTGTTCCCGTCCTTTGCCTTGTGGGCGGCCGGTCGGTGGGTGGCACACCGCGGTGCGGTGGCCTATCCGAAGTCCCTGGTCGTGGCCTCGGCCAGTGTCGCCGTGGCCTACGCGACCGTGGCGCTGATGGCTGCGCTGTTCGGTACGGTCTCCGGGGCCTCGGCCATGCCGGTCCGGGCAGCACTGCACGCGGGGGCGCTGGCTTTTGTTGTGGCGGGCGTGGCGATGGCCTGGCGCGCCAACCTGGGCCGCGAGGGTTTCCAGAGGGCGTGGACCCTGGTCCGCCCGGCTGTTGCCGGGCTGGCCGTTCTCACGATGGGTGCGGCGGTCGCCCTGCTCGCCTCGTTGATCCTGTCCCATGCTGGCACCGCGACCCTGCTCGATCAGGTCCAGCCCGGATTCGTCGGAGGCGCTGCCCTGCTGATCGCGTGGCTGGGTTACCTGCCCGCAGCGCTCATGTGGGCACTTTCGTACAGCGTCGGGACCGGTGTCACGGTCGCCGGAGCGACAGTGACACCGACCTCCTCGCTCGACTCGACCGTCGAGATGCTGGGCCTTCATCTGCTGCCGACCACTGCCCAGCCCTGGTGGATGATCGGCGCCCTGACACCGATCGCGGCCGGGGTGGTCCTGTCCCGGATAGCGGGCACGGCAGCGTCGAAACGCGACTGGCTGCTGGCGCGGGCCGCAGCCCTGGCCGTCCTGCTGATCGCGGTCGACCTCTGGTGGGCGATCAGCGTCGGCCGGATCGGGGGTGGCCGTCTGGACGTACTCGGTCCGCCTCCGATGGTGATCGCGGTGCTTGCTGCTGGTGTGGCCGTGGGGGTTCTGCTCGAGGTCGTCGGTACCCGGATCCGCAGATGGTGGTCCGGGCGCCACGTCGTGGACGTCACCGATCGGACACGTGGTTCAGGCGGCGCCGGCGAGCCATCCGACTTGACCGACGCCGACGGTTCGGTATCGGCCGCAGACGTGGATCCGGCGGACTCGGAGCCGGGCGAGCCGGCGGGGTCCCCGCCGCCTTCCCCAGGTGATGGCCCGGACGAACCGTCGACCTAGGATCAGGGTGTGCCCGCCCGCGTCGCCGTGATGATCTCCGGTACTGGCACCCTCCTGCAATCGCTGATCGACGACCCCGACCGGACGTACGAGATCGTGGTCGTGGCCGCCGATCGTGCCGCGGAGGGGCTGCAGCGTGCCGCCGACGCCGGGATCCCCACCGCGGTGGTGGCGCCCGCGTGAGTACCCGGACCGGGCGACGTGGAGTGCTGCCCTGGCTCATGAGATCGCCGCGCACCGGCCCGATTGGGTGGTGTCTGCCGGGTTCATGCGCATCCTTGACTCCGTGTTCCTCGACCGTTTCCCACAGCGTGTGGTCAACAGTCACCCCGCCCTGCTGCCGGCCTTCCCCGGCGCGCACGCGGTGCGCGATGCGCTGGCCTACGGTGTCAAGGTGACCGGCTGCACGGTGCACCTGGTGGACGCGGGCGTCGACACTGGCCCGATCATCGCCCAGCAGGTCGTCGACGTGGCCCCTGATGACACCGAGGCCACGCTGCATGAACGGATCAAAGGTGTGGAATGGCGCCTGCTGCCCGAAGTGGTGGGTGCTCTGGTCGCCCGGGGGTGTGTGGTGAACGGACGGAAGGTGGAACTATGACGATCGCCCGAGCGCTGATCTCGGTCTACGACAAGAACGGGATCGCGGAACTGGCGGGTGCACTGCATGCGGCGGGGGTGGAGATCGTCTCCACGGGCTCGACCGCTGCCACGATCGCGGCCGCCGGTGTCCCGGTGGTCCAAGTGGCCGATGTCACGGGGTTCCCCGAGATTCTGGACGGACGGGTCAAGACCCTCCACCCCAGGATCCACGGCGGCATCCTGGCCGACCGCCGCAAACCCGAGCACGAACAGACTCTCGCCGAGCACGACATCGCCGGGATCGACCTGGTGGTGGCGAACCTTTACCCGTTCTCGCAGACCGTCGCCAGCGGTGCCGGCGTCGAGGAATGCATCGAGCAGATCGACATCGGTGGCCCGGCCATGGTGCGCGCCGCGGCCAAGAACCACGCCAACACCGCGGTGATCGTGAGTCCCAAGGACTACCCGCAGGTCGTCGCCGTGGTGGAGGCGGGCACAGGATTCAGTGCTGATCAGCGCCGGGAGCTTGCGGTCAAGGCCTTCCGGCACACCGCCGACTACGACGTGGCCGTCGCGTCGTGGCTGGGGTCCCTCGATGCCTCGGAGAGCTTCCCGGGCTGGGTCGCCGCCACGTGGCAGCGGGCTGAGGTGCTCCGCTACGGCGAGAACCCGCACCAGCGGGCGGCGCTGTACATCAACGAGCACGCGGACGGGCTCGCGCATGCCGAGCAGCTGCACGGCAAGCAGATGTCATACAACAACTTCGTGGACGGGGACGCCGCCCACCGCAGCGCCTGGGACTTCGCGCAGCCGGCCGCCGCGATCATCAAGCACGCGAACCCATGCGGGATCGCGGTGGGTGAGGACCTGCTGACGGCCTACCGTGCGGCGTTCGACACCGACCCGGTCTCGGCCTTCGGCGGCGTGGTCGCGGTGAACCGTCCTGTCACGAAGGACGTCGCCGAAGCGATGAGTGAGATCTTCCTCGAGGTCGTCATCGCTCCCGCTTTCGAACCGGATGCCCTGGAGGTTCTGACCGGCAAACAGAACATCCGGCTGTTGGTCGCTCCGCCGCGTCACCCGGGCGCCGAGGTCCGCTTCATCTCCGGGGGGATGCTGATGCAGAGCCCCGACCGCATCGACGCAGCCTGGCGACGACCCGGCCACGTGGACGCTCGCGTGCGGCGAGCCGGCCGACGAGGGCACGCTGCGCGACCTGGCATTCGCCTGGCGCGCCTGCCGTGCGGTGAAGTCGAACGCCATCCTGCTGGCCAAGGACGAGGCGGCGGTCGGGATCGGGATGGGTCAGGTCAACCGGGTGGATTCGGCCCGGCTGGCTGTGTTGCGTGCGGGAGAGGAGCGCGCCGCCGGGGCGGTGGCCGCCTCCGATGCGTTCTTCCCGTTCCCCGATGGACTCGAAGTGCTCCTCGGAGCGGGGGTGCGGGCCGTCGTCCAGCCAGGGGGGTCGGTGCGCGACGAGGAGGTCACCGCGGCGGCCCGAGCTGCCGGAGCCACCATGTACCTGACCGGGATAAGACACTTCTTCCACTGACCGGCCACGGCCCAGGAATGCGGGGGGTGGAAGAATCAGCGCATGACTGCGGTGATTCTGGACGGCAAACGCACGGCCGCCACCATACGGGCCGAACTCGCCGAGCGAGTCTCCGCACTGAAGGCCTCGGGTATCACCCCCGGGCTTGCCACAGTGCTCGTTGGCGACGACCCGGGCAGCCACTCGTACGTCGCCGGTAAGCACCGCGATTGTGCTGAGATCGGCATCGAGTCGATCCGCGTGGACCTGCCGGCGACCGCCACCCAGGAGCAGGTCGAGGCCGCTGTGCGCGACCTGAACGAAGATCCCGCGTGCACCGGGTACATCGTGCAGTTGCCGCTGCCTCGGGGCCTGGACACCGGCGCGGTTCTGGCGGCCATCGACCCGGCCAAGGACGCCGACGGTCTGCACCCCATGAGTCTCGGGCGGTTGGTCCTCAACGAGCCCGCCCCTTTGCCGTGCACACCCCGCGGGATCGTGGAGTTGCTGACCCGTTACGACGTGCCGATCGCGGGGCGACACGTGGTGGTCATAGGCCGCGGTGTGACGGTCGGACGGCCTTTGGGACTGCTCCTGACTCGCAAATCGGAGAACGCCACCGTCACGCTCTGCCACACCGGAACCCCGGATTTCGGCGTGTACACCAGACAGGCGGACATCGTGGTCGTGGCAGCCGGAGTGCCGGGGCTGTTGACTGCGGACATGGTCCGCCCCGGGGCCGCGGTGCTCGATGTCGGGATCACTCGCACGGATCGTGGACTGGTCGGCGATGTCGCCCCGGATGTGCTCGACGTGGCCGGGCATGTTGCGCCGATGCCGGGCGGAGTCGGGCCGATGACGCGCGCGATGCTTCTGGTCAACGTCGTGGAGATGTCCGAAACTCGGAGCCGTTAACGGCCACGTGGTTCGCCGTTCGCCCGGATGAGGTACTACGGTAACCCCTATGAGCGCGGCATCGGGTGAGGATTACCTGGTCAGCGACTCCGCGGTTCTTCTCGGGGCCGTCGAGGCGCCGGCCCAGGCACCGGCCCAGGCACCCCGCGCGCAATGGCCCTTCGTCCTCGTGTCGGTGGTGGCACTCGCCGGTCTGACGCTGGTCCTTTTCGATTCACTCCAGCAAGGTCTACTCGGACTGACTCTCGCGCTCGGCCTGGCCGCAGTGATGCGTCTGGTCCTCCCCTCCCGCACCGCGGGCTGGCTCGCCTCTCGCACCAGGATCGTCGACGTGGGCCTGCTCGCAACTCTGGCCGCATCGCTGTGCGCCGTCACGCTCCTGCTCTTCCCGTGAACCGCGCCTGATCGGCGTTGGATGCGGTGACATGCTCGAGGTGCCGATTCGCTAACGTTGGTCGCGGGCCAAAACAGTCGAAAGGTGTGTCATGGGCGGGAAAGTCACGGTAGTCGGAGCGGGTTTCTACGGGTCGACAACGGCCATGAGGCTGGCTGAGTACAACGTCTTCGATGAGGTCGTACTCACCGACATCGTCGAAGGCAAGGCCGAGGGCTTGGCCCTTGACATGAACCAGTCCCGTCCGGTCGAGGGCTTCGAGACCAAGGTGACCGGTCAGACCACCGGGATCAACGGGTCCGGTTACGAGGCCATCGCGGGCTCGGACATCGTGGTCATCACCGCAGGACTTCCCCGCAAACCGGGAATGAGCCGTATGGACCTCATCGAGACCAACGCCAAGATCGTTCGTCAGGTGGCTGAGAACGTGGCCACCCACGCTCCGGACGCCGTGGTCATCGTCGTCTCGAACCCGCTCGACGAGATGACCGCACTGACCCAACTGGCAACGGGTTTCCCGCACAACCGTGTCATCGGGCAGGCCGGCATGCTCGACACCGCGCGCTTCACGAACTTCGTGGCCGAGAAGCTCGGGAAGCCGATCGCCAGCGTGAAGACCCTTACCCTCGGCAGCCACGGCGACACGATGGTCCCGGTTCCGTCGCGCTGCACGGTCGACGGACAGCCGCTGTCGGACCTGATGTCGGCCGAGGAGATCGAGGAGCTCGTGGTGCGTACCCGCAACGGTGGCGCCGAGGTCGTGGCCCTGCTGAAGACAGGTTCGGCCTACTACGCCCCCTCAGCCGCGGCCGCCCGTATGGCCAAGGCCGTCATCGAGGACAGCGGCGCGGTGATGCCGGTGTGTGCTTGGGTGGACGGAGATTACGGCATCGAGGGTGTCTACCTCGGTGTCGAGGCGGAGATCGGCCGTGAGGGTGTTCGCCGGATCGTGGAGACCGATCTGACCGAGACCGAGTTGGCCGGGCTCAAAGAGGCAGCGGAAGCGGTCCGGGCCAAGCAGGCCGACGTGCAGGACCTCTGACGATGACCAAGATCAAGGTAGTCAACCCGGTCGTCGAACTCGACGGCGATGAGATGACCCGGATCATCTGGGACTTCATCAAGCAGCAGCTGATCCTTCCGTACCTGGACGTGGACCTGAAGTACTACGACCTGTCGATAGAGAGCCGGGACGCGACCGACGACCAGATCACGGTCGACTCCGCGGAGGCCATCAAGAAGTACGGGGTCGGCGTGAAATGCGCGACGATCACCCCGGACGAGGCCCGCGTGGAGGAGTTCGGTCTCAAGAAGATGTGGCGCTCCCCGAACGGGACCATCCGCAACATTCTGGGTGGCGTCATCTTCCGTGAGCCGATCATCATCAGCAACATCCCCCGCCTGGTCCCCGGGTGGACCAAACCGATCGTCGTCGGCCGCCACGCATTCGGCGACCAGTACCGTGCCACGGACTTCAAGGTTCCTGGCCCGGGCACCCTGACGATGACGTACACGCCCGCCGACGGCTCCGAACCGATGGAGTTCGACGTCTACGACTTCCCGGGCGGCGGTGTCGCGATGGGGATGTACAACCTCGACGACTCGATCCGGGACTTCGCGCGGGCGTCCATGCGCTACGGACTCTCCCGGGGGTACCCGGTCTACCTGTCGACGAAGAACACCATTCTCAAGGCGTACGACGGTCAGTTCAAGG
Organism: uncultured Actinomycetota bacterium; assembly: GCA_963769435.1. GTDB lineage: Bacteria > Actinomycetota > Actinomycetes > S36-B12 > UBA10799 > JADKAV01. The sequence goes on along the minus strand of CAVYLN010000002.1, from coordinate 1,004,869 downwards.
ACATCTTCGCGGAGGTCTACGAGGCGGAGTTCGCCGGCGAGTTCGAAGCGGCGGGAATCACCTACGAACACCGTCTGATCGACGACATGGTCGCTGCGGCGATGAAGTGGGAGGGCGGCTACGTCTGGGCTTGCAAGAACTACGACGGCGACGTGCAGTCCGACACCGTTGCACAGGGCTTCGGCTCGTTGGGTCTCATGACTTCGGTGCTCATGACTCCGGACGGCCAGACCGTTGAGGCGGAGGCCGCACACGGCACGGTGACGCGGCACTACCGTCAGCACCAGCAGGGCAAGCCGACGTCGACGAACCCGATCGCCAGCATCTTCGCCTGGACGCAGGGACTGGCCCACCGAGGCAAGCTCGATGGCACCCCGGAGGTCACCCATTTCGCCGAGACCCTCGAGCGCGTGTGCATCGAGACGGTGGAGAGCGGCAAGATGACCAAGGATCTGGCTCTGCTCATCGGACCGGAACAGCCGTTCCAGACCACGCAGGAGTTCCTCGCCTCGATCGATGAGAACCTGCAAGCGGCGATGGCCTGATTGAGGCTGGTAAGCGCCAACGTCAACGGCATCCGGGCTGCCGTCCGGCGCGGGGGGATCGATTGGCTGGCGGCACAGCGACCGGATGTGCTGTGTCTGCAGGAGGTTCGCGCGAGCGACGAGCAGTTGCGTTCCGCCCTGGGCCCCTTCGCCGACTGGCACCTGCTGCACGCCCCCAGCGCAGTCAGATCCGGGCACGCGGGTGTCGCGCTGCTGAGCCGGTGGCCGATCCGGGCCACCGCACCCTTGGGTGAGGCGGACGAGCAGGGCCGCTGGGTGGCGGGGATCGTGCGCGGGATCGAGGTCGCCAGCGTGTACGTGCATACCGGCGAGGCCGACACGCCCGCCCAGGATGACAAAGAACGTTTCCTGGCGGCGATGGGCAAGTGGATGGAACAGCGCGATTCGGCGCTGGTGTGCGGGGACCTCAATGTCGCCCACCGCGAGGTGGACATCAAGAACTGGAAGGGGAACCGTGGCAAGGCGGGGTTCCTCGACTCCGAGCGTGCCCACCTCGACGACTGGTACGCACGGATGGGTTGGGTCGATCTGGGCCGCCGGTTCGGTGGCGAGGGTCCGGGGCCGTACACCTGGTGGTCCTGGCGCGGCAAGGCGTTCGACAACGATGCCGGATGGCGGATCGATTGCGTGCTCGCATCACCGGATCTTGCGGATTCGTGCACCTCGTTCGTGGTCGGTCGGGCACCGAGCTATGCCCAGCGCTGGAGCGATCATGCGGCCGTCATCGCGGAGTTCGCGCAGTAGTACGCCTCGCGGCGCCCGCATGGCCGGTCTGCTGACGGTGCTGCGGAGGGCGCGCCGTATCCGTCATCGCGCTGCGCCGGCCCCTCGCCGGGACCTCGACCGGAAGTCCGTCGGCGTACTCTGGAACGCGTGGGCGAACTGTTGACCAACATCGGCGTGGTGCTGCTGTTCACGCTCATCGGCGGCTTCTTCGCGGCCGCGGAAACGGCTCTGGTGAGCCTGCGGGAGTCGCAGATCGAACATCTGGCGGCAACTCAGGGTGCCCGCGGGCGCAGACTTCGCAGTCTGGTCAGCGACCCCAACCGATTCCTGGCCGCCGTACAGGTCGGTGTGACTCTGGCAGGCTTCCTCTCAGCAGGTTTCGGTGCCTCCAGGATCGCCCCGCAGGTGTCCCCCTGGCTGGAGGGCCTCGGTCTGCCCACCCGGTTCGCGGGGACCGTTGCGTTCATCGGGGTCACGGTGTTCATCGCCTATCTGTCACTCGTGCTCGGGGAACTCGTGCCCAAGCGGCTGGCGTTGCAGCGATCCGAGTCCGTCTCTCTGACACTGGCGGGGCCCGTGGACGCCCTCGCGAAGGTCTCCAGGCCTTTCATCTGGCTGCTGTCGATATCCACGAATGCGGTCGTACGGTTGTTGGGCGGCGATCCGGAGGCAGCGAAGGAAGGGATCTCCGGGGAGGAACTGCGGGGGTTGGTGGCGGCTCAGGACTCGCTGAGCAACGAGGAGCGGGAACTGATCGACGATGTGATCTCCGCAGGCGGGCGCGATCTTGCGGAAGTCATGGTGCCCCGCACCGAGGTCGAGTTCTTGGACGCGGACCTTCCCGTGCACAAGGCCGTAGCGAAGGTGCGCGAGATGCCGCACTCCCGCTATCCGGTGGTGGAGGGTTCGGCCGACGAGGTGATCGGCTTCGTGCATGTACGCGACCTGCTCGATCCTGAGATCGCACACCGTTCGTTGCGCCTCGAGCGGCTGGTGCGGTCCGTACCGCGATTCCCGGACAGCAAGGCGATCCTTCCCGCGATGCAGGAGATGCGCGACAGCGGCAGTCACCTGGCGATCGTGGTTGATGAGTACGGCGGGACCGCGGGGATCGTGACGCTGGAGGACCTGGTGGAGGAACTCGTGGGGGACATCCGCGACGAATTCGATCTGCGCGAGGTAACGACATTCACCCCTGGCGGCCAGGCCGAGGTGGATGGTCTGCTGAGCCTCGACGACTTCGTGGAAGAAGTGGGATTCGAACTGCCCGACGGTCCGTACGAGACCGTGGCCGGGTACATGATCGCGCAGCTGGGGCGGTTGCCGACGGTCGGCGACGTCCTTGAACTGGACGGCAACAGCCTGACTGTGACGGCCATGGACGGCCGCCGGATCTCCCGTGTGCTGGTTGCCCTGGCGCCCGTCCCGTCGGGCGAGCCGACAGAATAGGACCATGCCCCGCCCACGCATCCTGTCCGGCATCCAGCCGACTTCCGACAGTTTCCACATCGGCAACTACTTCGGTGCTCTGCGTCACTGGGTGGCGCTGCAGGACGACAACGACGCCTTCTACTGTGTGGTCGATCTTCATGCGATCACCGTCCAGGGCGACCCGCAGGTGCAGAAGCAGCGCACCCGCGTCTCCTTCGCGCAGTTGTTGGCAGCCGGGATCGATCCGCAGCGGGCCACGCTGTTCGTGCAGAGCGACGTGCCGGCACACGCCGAGCTCGGCTGGGTGATGATGTGCCAGACCGGGTTCGGGGAGGCGTCGCGGATGACGCAGTTCAAGGACAAGACCGCGCGAGAGGGGGCGGGCAGCGCCTCCGTCGGGCTGTTCACCTACCCGTGCCTGCAGGCCGCGGACATCCTGCTCTACCAGGCCAACGCGGTTCCGGTGGGGGAGGACCAGCGCCAGCACCTCGAACTCACGCGAGACCTCGCTGAACGCTTCAACACGCGGTACGGCAGAACGTTCACGGTTCCGGAACCCTACATCGTGAAGGACTCCGCGAAGATACTGGATCTTCAGGACCCGACCTCGAAGATGAGCAAATCGATTCCGGCGGGTTGTGTGTTCCTGCTCGACCCACCCAAACAGATCGCGAAGAAGATCAAGTCGGCGGTCACGGACTCGGAGACCGAGGTCCGGTACGACCCCGTCAACAAGCCGGGTGTCTCCAACCTCCTGAGCATCCTGGCAGCGGCCACCGACAGGTCGGTCGCATCGGTGGCGGAGGAGTACGCCGGCGGCATGTACGGGCCGCTGAAAGTTGCCGCGGCTGAAGCGGTGGTCGCCGTTGCGGAGCCGTTCGCCGCCCGCACCCGAGAACTTCTCGACGACCCCGGCGAGTTGAGCCGGCTTATGCTGGCCGGTGCGCAGCGGGCCGCCGAGGCTGCCGGGCCCACGTTGGAGGCGGCCTACCAGGCGCTGGGTTTGCGGGCGAGCGGAGCGTGAGGCGCACGATCGGTGTAGCCATCGCGATACCTCCACCGTTCGCTGAGGAACTCGAGCAGTGGCGGGAGCGTTTCGGTGACCCTGCGGCGCACCTGATAAAGGCGCATGTCACGTTGTTGCCACCCACGACCGTGTCGGACGTGGACCCGGCTGTGGCTCACCTGCAGAATGTCGCCTCGCGGCACGCGGCCTTCGGGGTGCGACTGCGGGGCACCGGGACGTTCCGGCCGACGTCGCCGGTCGTGTATGTGCGCGTCTCGGACGGCGAACCGCAGATCGTGACACTCGAGCGGGATGTCCGATCCGGGCCACTGGCGCGCCGTCTCCGGTTCGATTTCCACCCGCACGTGACGGTTGCCCACGATGTTCCGGAGGAGACGCTCACGACTGCGCAGCGAACCCTTGCGGACTACCGTGCGGAGTTCGACGTGGCAGCGATCACCCTGTACGAGATGGGACCCGACGCGGCATGGAGTCCTCTGCGGGAGTTTCCGCTGCAAGGCGACGCGCCTGCGCTGCCCGCCGACGGTTGATCCGGCGAACTGCACGTATCCGCAACAAAACCACGGCGATCCCCAGGAACAGCAGCAGCCACATCAGCGCCTTGAACAAGCCGATCAGTAGCGAGGCGATGAGCCCGCGTCCGGCGGCAGGTTCCTCCGGGGTCACGCCCGCGAAGGGTGGTGATTGCAGCCCGGCCACGATCATGTCGGCAGACAGCCCGGTCCCCGCTGTTGCCGTGGACACACCGGCCTGTTCGGCGGTCTCGACCGCGGTCTGCGCAGCATCCTGCGCGCTGGTGCCCCCAGGTGCTTCCGCAAGCGCCTCGCCCGCAGTTCTGATCGCGGACTCCGCCACGGAGGCGGCTGCCAACTGTGCCTGCTCATCGGTCGGGGTGGGCGCTATGTCGTCGGGATCGGCGATGCCGGCCGGTGCCGCCGCGACGGCGGAGGTGTCCTCGGCCATGGCGGGAAGCTGAGAGATCGGAGTCAACTGATCAACGTTTGCGAACGACCAGTCCAGTAGTTCCCGTGCGGTCTGAGTGGTCCCGCCCCCGATCCCCAGCAGAGCGACCACGAGTTTGCGCCCGTTCTGCTCCGCGCCTGCCACGTAGGTGCGGCCCGCCTGGCTGGTGAAGCCGCTCTTGCCACCCATGAAGCCGGGGTAGTCGCTGTTCAGCAGGCTGTCGTTGTTGAAGATCGTGAAATCGCCACGCTGTCGCGTCGGGTCCTTCGGAGGCTGGCCCGGGAACTGGGCCTGCTTGGAGGTGAGGATCTGCCGCAGGCGTTCGTCGCGGATCGCGACGCGGTAGATCTGCGCGAGGTCAGCAGCGGTGCTCACCTGGCCCGGCTTGTCGAGGCCGTTGGGCGACATCGCGACCGTGTTGTTGGCGCCGATGCGCTGGGCCTCGGCATTCATGGCGTCGAGTGTGCGCTGGTATCCGTAGGCGTCGGCGAGGGCCACTGCGGCATCGTTCCCGCTGCGCATGAGCATCCCGTGGAACAACTCCTCCACGGTGTAGCGGTTGCCCGCCAGCACACCGACGTGCGCGCCCTCGGTGAGCGTCTCGGTGGCTCGCGCCTCGTACGTGCTGGAGTACTGCAGGCGCGGCAGGAGCGTGAGCGCGGTCAACGTCTTGAGCGTGGAGGCGATCGGCAGTTGCTCGTCGGGGTTCTGCCCGGCCAGCACATCGCCCGACTCGGCGTCGGCCACGATCCAGGACTTGGTGGCGAAGTCGGGGATCTCCACTCCTTGAGCGGCCGATGGTGTCGGTGAGGGCAGCGCCGGGGACTCCTGGGCAACCGCAGGAGCCGACGAGATGATCACGAGTGCAGCCGTGGCGATGAGAGTACGCATTGGTAATCAGCGTAGGTCGGGATTTCGGGTGATCCGGGCAACGCCACGCAGCGAAGATTCGAGATCGGCCCCAGGATTCGCCCGCTTCTTCCGCGGGACCCGCACCCCTCGCCAGGAGTTGGGTCACACTGCGAAAGTCGCCCGTCCCGAGGCGCAGCGCAAATCTTGTGGCTGACTCGCCTTCCGGTCTCCCCTGGACGCTCGTATCTCACTAGCCGGCCGTACGGGTTGTGCACACCGGCCGGTCGGGCTTCCGCTTGTCCACAGTCTTCTGTTCGGGCCCGGGTTTTGTCGTACGTGCGTTCTAGTCTGGGGGTGGTTGATCAGAAGGGGGTGGACGGGATGGACGGGTTCTTCGAGGTTTCGATGGCAGCACGGCGGCGGGCGAAGATCCGCGCCTCGCTACCCACCGACCCGCCGGAAGGTTTCGACCGGTGGCGGCCGCGACGGCGCAGGATCTGCCGGATCCGGAGGTGCTGTGTGCCGAGGAACGCGCCGCGGCGATGACCGCGGTCGCCACCGCGCTGAACCAGATCCACGCCTATCTGAGCGATCTGGCCGATGCCGCCGATGCCCAGGGGGATTCGCGGGTGTTGCGGGCCGGCACCACCAGCACCCTGGTCGCCACCACCACCGGATCCACGCCGGCGGTCGGGGCCGGGATCGTCCACACCGCCCAGAAACTACGGGACCTGCCCGAAGTCGCCGACGCCTACCGGAAAGGCCAGATCTCCGGGATGCACGTGCGCGCGATCCTGGACCACGCCGCCCACATCACCGACTTCGCCGCCCGACAAGGCGCAGTGGTCGCGCTCGCCGCCGCGACCGACCCCCGGGAGGTGGGCCGGATCCTGCAGGTGATCGCCGACAACGACACCGACAACCAGCACCCCACCTTGTCCTATGCCGCGCAACGTGACCGCCGTACCGCGCGGCTGTCGGCGGGCCCCAACGGCATGTGGCGACTCACCGCCCTACTGGATGAGACCACCGGCGCGGTCCTCGCCGACGCCCTGGCCGCAGCCACCAGTGATGACACCGGCGACACCCTGCCCCAACGCCGCGCCGACGCCCTGACCGACCTGATCGACGCCGGACACACCACCACCCGCCCACTCGGGGTGTCCGCGGTCAGCATCCTGATCGACGTCGAACACCTGCCCGACGGTGCTGGTGCCCGACTGCCCGACGGCACCCCCATCCTGCCCAACACCTTCGACTACTACAGCTGCGCGGCCGTGTGCTCGATCATCTTCGGCGTCCACCGCGACGACACCTTCCTCCCCCTGGCGCTCGGCCGCACCAAACGCCGCGCCACCGCCGCGCAATGGGCCGCCCTGATCGCCCGCGACCACGGCTGCATCCGCTGCGGCCGCCCACCCCGCTACTGCCAAGCCCACCACATCCACCACTGGAAACACGGCGGCACCACCGACCTGGCAAACCTCACCCTCTTGTGCTCCAGATGCCACCACGACCTCCACCACGGCCGCTACACCATCACCATGAACCAAGGCGTCCCCCACATCACCCCCACCACCACCCGCGCACCACCAGCCAGAACCGCATGACGGCAGGCAGGGGAGCAAGTGGACCTCTGCATGAGGCAAAGGCGCGGTCGTCCTCGGTTCACCGACCCGTGTCTCGGTTCACCGACCCGTGTCTCGGTTCACCGACCCGTGTCGCGTCTCAGGCGCCAACAAGCATCTGCGCAGACGGCTCAAACACAGTTCGGATACCCTCGCAGCCGACGAACCGTCAGGCATAGGGTTGGGGTAAACGAGAGGCGGTGCGACGGCGATGAATCGAGACGATCTGGGCAAACTGATCGTTGCCAGCGGGGCGGACATCGACGCCATGCAGTGGGAGGGCGTCCCCGGAGTTCCAGGTGTTTACCGCAAGACGTTGTGGCAGTCGGGCGACGTCACGCTGGGCATGATGCGGGTGGACGAGGGCCACGAGAACCCGGAGCACACCCACCACGCCGCGCATCATCACATCTTGATCCTCAACGGCGACTGCACCATGGTCGAGAAGCGTCTCGGGCCTGGTTCCTACATCTACATCCCGCCGGGCGTCCCGCACGCCGTCACCGAGGTGGGTCCCGGTGGGTGCACGTTCTTCTACACATACCGTCCCCTCGAGCACCAGCCGGCGGCATCTCCGCTGGACAGTGAACACGGCGGACTCGTCTAGCCCCCCGCGGAGCGAAACGCTAGTCGCGCCGGAACATCAGCGCGCGCTTGACCTCTTGGATCGCTTTGGTCACCTCGATGCCGCGCGGGCAGGCCTCAGTGCAGTTGAAGGTGGTCCGGCAGCGCCAGACCCCCTCTTGGGAGTTGAGGATGTCCAGGCGCAGGTCGGTGCCGGCGTCCCTGGAATCGAAGATGAACCTGTGGGCTCCCACGATGGCTGCGGGTCCGAAGTACTGACCGTCGCTCCAGAACACCGGACACGAAGTGGTGCAGCATGCGCAGAGGATGCACTTGGTCGTGTCGTCGAACACCGCCCGGTCCTCGGCTGACTGCAGGCGCTCCTTGGTCGGCTCATGTCCTTCCGCGATCAGGAACGGCATGACGTCCCGGTACGCGTCGAAGAACGGCTCCATGTCGACCACAAGGTCCTTCTCCAGCGGGAGTCCCTTGATGGCCTCGACGATCACGGGCTTCTTGACGTTGAGGTCTTTGATAAGGGTCTTGCATGCCAGGCGGTTGCGGCCGTTGATGCGCATCGCGTCCGAACCGCAGATTCCGTGCGCGCACGAGCGGCGGAAGGTCAGCGTCCCGTCGATCTCGTCCTTGATCCGCTGAAGTACGGTCAGAACCCGGTCAGTGGGTAGGCACGCGAGTTCGTATTCCTCGTAGTGCGGCTCGTCGTCCGATTCAGGGATGAAGCGAGCGATCTTGAAGGTGACGTCGAGCCTGGTGATCTGCTCGGGGACTGTGGTAGTCATCAGTACTTGCGCTCCATCGGCTCGTAGCGGGTCACCACGACGGGCTTGTAGTCCAGCCGGACGCTTGGCTGTCCGTCGTCGGCGACGTGACGGTAGGCCATGGTGTGGCGCATGAAGTTCACGTCGTCGCGGGCCTGGTAGTCCTCCCGGGCGTGCCCGCCGCGGGACTCCTTGCGCTCGATCGCCCCCACGACGAGAACCTCCGCGAGGTCCAGCAGGAATCCGAGTTCGACCGCCTCCAGAAGTTCGGTGTTGTAGCGCTGTCCCTTGTCGTGGATGGCGACGTTGCGGTATCGGCGCTGCAACTCCTGCACGTCCGACAGCGCCTGCTTCAGCGTCGCCTCGGTGCGGTACACCTGCGCGTTCATGTCCATGGTCTCCTGCATGGCTTTGCGGATGTCACCGACACGCTCGCCCCCGGTCGAGTCCATCAGCCCTGCGACCATCTGCTCCACGAACACCTCGGATCCGTCGGGCAGATCGGGCAGTTCCGCCGAATTGGCGTACTCGGATGCGGCGATACCGGCACGGCGGCCGAACACGTTGATGTCGAGCAGGGAGTTGGTGCCCAGCCTGTTGGCGCCGTGGACACTCACGCATGCGCACTCCCCGGCCGCGTACAGGCCGGGGACGATCGCGTCGTTGTCGCGCAGCACCTCAGTCTCGATGTTGGTCGGGATGCCGCCCATCGCGTAGTGCGCCGTGGGGAACACGGGCACCAGTTCGGTGATCGGGTCCACTCCGAGATAGGTGCGCGCGAACTCTGTGATGTCGGGCAGCTTCGTCTCGATCTGCTCGGCGGGCAGGTGTGTCAGGTCGAGATAGACGTAGTCCGCGTCGGGCCCGGCTCCACGGCCTTCACGGACCTCCTGGACCATGGCGCGGGCGACCATGTCGCGCGGCGCGAGGTCCTTGATCGTCGGAGCGTAGCGCTCCATGAACCGTTCCCCGTCCTTGTTCCGCAGGATGCCGCCCTCACCGCGGGCTCCCTCGGTGAGCAGGACACCGAGACCCGCCAGGCCGGTCGGATGGAACTGGTAGAACTCCATGTCCTCCAGCGGCAGGCCTTTGCGCCAGACGATGCCGATGCCATCGCCGGTCAGCGTGTGGGCGTTCGACGTGGTCTTGAAGACCTTGCCGAAACCGCCGGTCGCGAACACCACGGACTTGGCCCGGAAGATGTGGATCTCCCCGGTGGCGAGTTCGTAGGCGACCACACCTGCTGTGCGTTGACCGTCCTCCGACAGCACCAGGTCGAGCACGTAGAACTCGTTGTAGAACTCCACGCCCTGCTTGATGCAGTTCTGGTACAGCGTCTGCAGGATCATGTGGCCGGTGCGGTCGGCTGCGTAGCAGGCGCGGCGAACGGCGGCCTCGCCGTGGTTGCGGGTGTGTCCGCCGAAGCGACGCTGGTCGATGCGCCCCTCGGGCGTGCGGTTGAACGGCAGGCCCATCTTCTCCAGGTCGATCACCGCGTCGATGGCTTCCTTGCACATGACCTCGGCGGCGTCCTGGTCGACCAGGTAGTCGCCGCCCTTGATCGTGTCGAAGGTGTGCCACTCCCAGTTGTCCTCCTCGACGTTGGCCAGCGCGGCACACATGCCGCCCTGAGCCGCGCCGGTGTGCGAACGCGTGGGATACAGCTTGGTCAGCACGGCGGTCCGTGCCCGGGTGCCGGACTCCAGAGCGGCCCGCATACCGGCGCCGCCGGCGCCCACGATGACGACGTCATAGCGATGGATTTGCATGGATCTTCCTCAGCTGATGTTGGGGTCGAAGGTGAAGATCACGAGCGTGCCCAGTGCAATCGTGAAAACAGTCGCGGTGAGTAGTGCTGCCTTGAGCCAGAACCTGGTCTGGTCCCGCTCGGAGTAGTCGTTGATGATCGTGCGCAGTCCGTTCGCGCCGTGGAGCATGGCCAGCCACAGTTGCAGCAGATCCCAGACCTGCCAGAAGGGGCTGCTCCAGCGCCCGGCGACGAACGCGAAGTTGATTCGCTGAACCCCGCCGTCGAGGATGTTCATGATCAGCAGGTGACCGAGCACCAGGAAGACCAACACGATTCCGGAGACCCGCATGAAGACCCACGACCACATCTCGTAGTTCGTGCGGCCGCCACTGCGTGCGGTCTTCGGTGCGTTCAGGGCGGGCGCGCTCATGAGGTGCTCCCGAACAGGGTCTCGACGGTGTGGATCAGCATGAAGTAGGCGCCCGGGATCATCAGCACCAACCAGACGGCCATGATCGCCCAGGTCATCTGTCGCTGGACCCGTGGACCCTTGGACCAGAAGTCCACCAGGATGATCCGGATGCCGTTGAGCGCGTGGAACAGCACCGCCCCGACCAGGCCGACCTCCATGAGGTTGACCAACGGGGTCTTGTACGTGGCGATGACCGCGTCGTAGGCGTTGGGTGAGACCCGGACCAGAGCGGTGTCCAGGACGTGCACGAGCAGGAAGAAGAAGACCGCCACGCCCGTGATCCGATGGGCGACCCAGGTCCACATTCCTTCGTGCCCCCGGTACAGCGTGCCGACAGAAGCCTTTGGCACTGTTACCTCCTTGGGCATGGTTACAGATTCATGCTAGTGGGGAGTGCGGAGCGAGGCTTTCCCACCGTGCCGTTAGACCGGAATGTCCGGACCTGGGGTGCCCGGCCCGTGATCCGCGGGTGCCTTCCCCTGCGATCCGGAGGCCTCGTCGCCGCGGGAATGGCACCAGCGTCGATCCGGCGGGTCACCGGACAGGCCGTGTGAACGTAGCGTAAAGTCCGGGGCGAGTTCACGTTTGGAGGAACGTATGAAAATGCTTCGCTTCGCAGCCGTGGGAGCGGCCGCAGCGTTAGCCCTGGCCGCTTGCAGCAGTGCACCTGACGAGGGTGGTGACAGCGCGTCCCCGGCAGCATCCGGTGCCAGCGATTTCCTGGCCTGCATGGTGTCCGACGCCGGTGGTATCGACGACCGCTCGTTCAACGCTTCGGCGTACAAGGGTGTGCAGGACGCAGTGGCCGAGTTCGGCATCCAGGAGAAGTTCCTGGAGTCGAAGAGCCAGACCGACTACGCGCCCAACATCAACGCACTCGTCGACGACGACTGCGGCATCATCATCACCGTCGGCTTCCTCATGGAGGATGCGACCAAGGAAGGTGCCACCGACAACCCGGACGAGAAGTTCGCGATCGTCGACGCGGCCAGCGATCCCAAGATCGACAACATGAAGGGCCTGCTGTTCAACACCGCGCAGTCCTCGTTCATGGCCGGATACCTCGCGGCGGGGATGAGCCAGAGCGGCAAGGTGGCCACGTTCGGTGGTCTCGCGATCCCGTCGGTGACCGCGTTCATGGACGGTTACTGGGAGGGCGTGCAGTACTACAACGAGCAGAACGGCGCCAACGTCGAGGTGCTCGGATGGGACCAGAACAAGCCTGACGCGGGATCGTTCGCGGGTGGCTTCGAGGACCAGGCGAAGGGGCAGCAGCTGGCGAAGAACTTCATCCAGCAGGGTGCGGACATCATCTTCCCGGTGGCGGGTCCGGTCGGACTCGGTGCCGCCAAGGAAGCCCAGACGACCGGCAAGGCCGACATCATCTGGGTGGACAGCGATGGCTACGAGTCCGCGCCGCAGTACAAGGACGTGTTCCTGACCTCGGTGCTCAAGAAGATCGACATCGCCGTGAAGGACACCATCGGCACCGCGGTCAACGACGAGTTCACCAGTGAGGAGTACGTCGGAACTCTCGAGAACGACGGAACCGGTCTGGCACCGTTCCACGACTTCGAGGAGCAGGTCCCGCAGGAGCTGAAGGACCAGCTCGAGCAGATCAGGCAGGGCATCATCGACGGGTCGATCGAGGTGACCTCGCCGAACCAGCCGGCTGGTAGCTGACAACACGGTGAGGGGTCCGGGCAATCGCTTGGACCCCTCACCTTTGTATTGACCGAAGGGGCTGACGGATGAAACTCGAGCTGCGGAACATCACCAAGAAGTTCGGCAACTTCGCCGCCAACGAGGACATCTCGCTGACGGTCAATCCGGGGGAGATCGTCGGCCTGCTCGGGGAGAACGGCGCCGGCAAGTCCACTCTGATGAACGTCGTCTACGGCCTGTTGCAGCCCACGGCCGGCGAGATCCTCGTCAACGACGTGGTCCAGGACTTCGAGGGCCCCGGCGACGCGATGGCTGCGGGCATCGGGATGGTGCACCAGCACTTCATGCTCGTGCCGCCGTTCACGGTGGCCGAGAACGTGATGCTCGGGCACGAGCACACGAAGGGGATGTTCCTCGACCTCGAGACCGCCCGTTCCGAGGTGATCCGGGTGTCGGAGGCGTACAACCTGCGGGTCGATCCCGATGCGCTGGTCGAGGAGTTGCCCGTCGGGGTGCAGCAGCGAGTCGAGATCATCAAGGCGCTCGTGCGCGACGCCGGCGTGCTGATCCTCGACGAACCGACCGCGGTGCTCACGCCGCAGGAGACCGACGAGTTGCTCGGCATCATGCGTGATCTGAAGGCCAAGGGCACGAGCATCGTCTTCATCACCCACAAACTGCGGGAAGTCCGCGAGGCCGCCGACCGGATCGTCGTGATCAGGCGGGGCCGGGTCGTGGGGGAGGCCACCGCGGACGCCACCCAGGCCGAACTCGCCGGGCTGATGGTCGGCCGTGAGGTCAGTCTCACGGTCGACAAGCCACCGGCGAACCCGGGGGACCCGGTGCTGACCGTCAGCGGGCTCTCCGCGGCGGATCTCGAGGGCCGGCCGATCCTGCGGGATCTCAACTTCGAGGTGCGGGCCGGGGAGATCCTGGGGATCGCCGGGGTCCAAGGAAACGGCCAGACGGAGCTCGCCCAGGTTCTGACCGGTCTGTTCGAGGGGGAGGTCACGGGCTCCATCGCCCTGGACGATCACGAGCTCAAAGGGCTGAAGCCCAGGGAGATTCTCGACAGCGGCCTCGGCTACGTGCCCGAGGACCGGGAGGCGGACGGACTCATCGGCTCCTTCACCGTCACTGAGAACCTTGTGCTCGACCAGGTCAGCAACCCCCCGTACTCCTCGGGGGGCGTTCTGCGCAGCAACGTGATCGAGGACAAGGCGGTCGAACTGATCGACGAGTTCGACGTGCGGACCCAGGCTGCGAATGCCCCTGTGTCCTCCCTGTCCGGCGGGAACAAGCAGAAGGTGGTCATGGCCAGGGAGATGTCCCGGGAACTGCGGGTGCTGGTCGCATCGCAGCCCACACGAGGTGTGGACGTGGGGTCGATCGAGTTCATGCACAAGCGCATCGTGGCCGAGCGGGAGAGTGGCGCGGCCGTCCTGATCATCAGTAGCGAACTCGATGAGATCTACGCGCTGAGCGACCGGATCGCCGTGATGTACCGCGGCGCGATCATCGGCATGGTGGGCCCCGAGACCTCACGCGACGATATGGGCCTTCTCATGGCGGGAGTGACGCATGACTGAGACCGCACCTGCCAAACAGCCGAGCCGACTGCGCACGGCCATGTCCGGCACGGCCGGCATCACGTTCCTCTCCATCGTCATGGCCCTGGTCATCGGCGCCTTCTTCATCGCCTTCTCGGATCCGGCGGTGCAAGAGGCGAGTAGGTACTTCTTCGCCCGCCCGCTGGACACGCTGTCCGCGGCCTGGACCGCAGTCGCCGAGGCCTACAAGGCACTGCTGACCGGCATGCTGTTCGACCCGGCCCGCCTGTCCTCGGAGGGGCTGGTCGGGGCCTTGGAGCCGCTCAGCGAAACCATCACGATGGCCACTCCGCTGATCCTCGGCGGTCTGGCGGTCGCCCTGGCCTTCCGGGCCGGCCTGTTCAACATCGGTGCTGAGGGCCAGATCATCCTGGGCGCGATCTTCGCCGCTTACATCGGCTTCAACTTCGACCTTCCGTGGTTCATCCACCTGCCGCTCGCCGTGCTCGGCGGCTTCATCGGCGGTGCCATCTGGGGTGGCATCGCCGGCTTCCTCAAGGCCAAGACCGGCGCGCACGAGGTCATCACGACCATCATGCTGAACTGGATCGCCATCTACCTCGTGGCCTATCTGCTGACCCGTCCGTCATTCCTGCGGGAAGGTCGGCAGGACCCGATCAGCCCTCCGGTCAACTCCGGTGCGGAGTACCCGACGATCGTGGACCAGTGGCGCCTGCACGCGGGCATCCTCGTCGCGCTCGCCTGTGCTGCGGGTGTGGCGTGGCTGTTGGACCGGTCGACACTGGGTTTCCAGTTCCGTGCGGTCGGGGCGAACCCGCGGGCCGCTCGCACGGCCGGCATGAACGTCGGCCGCGTCTATCTGCTGGTGATGCTGATCGCAGGGGGGCTTGCCGGATTGGCCGGCAGCGCCCAAGTGCTGGGGACCGAGAAGTCGCTGACCGGCGGGATCTCAGCCGGCATCGGCTTCGACGCCATCACCGTGGCGTTGCTCGGCCGGGCGAACCCGTGGGGTGTGGCCGCCGCCGGGATCCTGTTCGGCGGACTGCGCGCCGGGGGCCTGAACATGCAGACCGCGACAGGCACGCCGATCGACATCGTCCTGGTCATCCAGGCCCTGATCGTCCTGTTCATCGCGGCACCACCGCTGGTCAGATCGGTGTTCCGACTGCCTGAGTCCGGCAGTGCCGGGTTCATGCAGACGGCGAAGGGATGGAACGCATGAGCACAGCAGTCGTGCCCGAACCCGAGGTCCTGCCCGAGGTGCACATAGTTCCCCCGACCCCTCGTCTGGTGAAGGTCCTCATAGGCCTTGGCGTCTTCGCGATCGTGGTCTTCGGGTTCTTCACGCCCAGCGGTGAGGACGTGACATTCCAGTTGACGCTCGGCGATGAGGCCTTGGCACTGCCCGACGTGACTCTGCCGGCGAAACTCGCCGCGATCGTGTTCAGCGTGCTCGCCCTGCTCTCCGCGCTCGGGGCGCTGTGGGGCGCTCGCAAGGAACGCGCGTTGTGGCCGTTCAGCGCCGCGTTCGGCACCTTCTTCGTCCTGGGCTTCCTGTCATGGGCCGTGTCCGGCAACACCATCAACCTCGTGGGCCTGCTTCAGGGCTCGTTGTTGCTCGCGGTACCGCTGGTCTTCGGAGCGATGTCCGGCGTTCTGTGCGAACGCGCGGGTGTCATCAACATCGCCATCGAGGGGCAGTTGCTGACCGGCGCCTTCGTGGCCGCGGTGGTCGCCAGCCTGACGCAGAACGCCTATCTGGGTCTCATCGCGGCACCACTGGGCGGCCTGTTCATCGGGCTGCTGCTGGCGGTCTTCGCGATCAAGTACTTCGTCGATCAGGTGATCCTCGGTGTGGTGCTCAATGTGCTGGCGGTCGGTCTGACGTCGTTCTTCTACGGCCGTCTGCTGGCACCCAACCAGGAGACCTGGAACTCGCCCCCGACCTTCTCGCCGGTGGCGATCCCGGTCCTCAGTGACATCCCCATTCTCGGCCCGATCCTGTTCAATCAGAACATCGTCGTGTACCTGATGTACGTGATCGTGATCGTGATCAACGTTGCGCTGTTCCGCACGAAGTGGGGTCTGCGGGTGCGGGCGGTGGGGGAGCACCCCACCGCGGCGGACACCGTCGGGATCAAGGTCAACTCGGTGCGTTTCCGCAACGTCCTGCTCGGCGGGCTCGTCGCCGGACTCGGTGGGGCGTTCTTCACGGTCGCAGCCGTCGGCGCGTTCGGCAAGGAGATGACCGCGGGCAAGGGCTTCATCGCACTGGCGGCGTTGATCTTCGGTCGATGGAAGCCGTTGGGGGCGCTGGCCGCGGCGCTGTTCTTCGGCTTCGCCGACAACCTTCAGAGCGTCCTGAGCATCATCGGGACGCCTATCCCCAGCGAGTTCATGCTCATGACCCCCTACCTGGCCACGCTGCTGGCCGTGGCCGGGCTGGTCGGGAAGGTGCGGGCACCGGCCGCCGACGGCATCCCGTACAAGAAGTCATGACGGACTGGGTCGCACTGCGCACCGCAGCGCGGGACGCACTGGCCGGCAGTTATGTGCCCTACTCATCGTTCCCGGTGGGTGCGGCCGCGGAGGTGGACGACGGCCGGATCATCGCGGGCTGCAACGTGGAGAACGCGTCGTATGGCCTCACGCTGTGCGCGGAGTGCACCCTGGTCGGTGCCCTTCGGATGACCGGAGGGGGCAGGTTGGTCGCCTTCTCCTGTGTGGACGGCGCCGGCAACCTGCTGATGCCGTGCGGCAGGTGCCGTCAGTTGCTGTACGAGTTCGGTGGCCCGGAACTGAGGATCGAACACCCGGACGGCATCAAGACGCTGGCAGAGCTTGCTGCCCAATGCGTTCGGGCCTGCTGACCTCGGGCGCGACGTCTGACAGGATCAGGTCATGCACCTCGATGAGATCCGTGCTCTGCCCAAGGTCCTGTTGCACGACCACCTCGACGGTGGCCTGCGCCCACAGACGGTCATCGATCTGGCCGCCGAGTGCGGGTACGACCGCCTCCCCACCCTCGATGCCGAAGAGCTGGGTCAGTGGTTCGTCGAGGCGGCCGACAGCGGATCGCTGGTTCGCTACCTCGAGACCTTCGAGCACACCCTTGCCGTGATGCAGACCGAGGAGGCGCTGCGCCGGGTGGCGGCCGAGTGCGCGGAGGATCTCGCCGATGACGGCGTTGTCTACGCGGAGGTGCGCTTCGCGCCGGAGTTGCTGACGAGCGG
Source organism: uncultured Actinomycetota bacterium (assembly GCA_963769435.1). Lineage (GTDB taxonomy): Bacteria > Actinomycetota > Actinomycetes > S36-B12 > UBA10799 > JADKAV01. The sequence goes on along the minus strand of CAVYLN010000002.1, from coordinate 987,642 downwards.
AGGTCTGACCATGGCGCAGGCCGTCGAGGCGGTCCTCGACGGGTTCGACACCGAACGCGACATCGAGGTGAACGCCTTGCTGTGCGCGATGCGCCAGTCCGACCGCGGTGACGAGGTCGCGGACCTCGTGATCGGCTTCCGCGACGACGGGGTGGTCGGCATGGACATCGCCGGGCCGGAGGACGGGTTCCCGGCGTCGCGTTTCATCGATCCGTTCGCCAAGCTGCGCGCTGCCATGTGTCGCTACACGATCCATGCCGGTGAGGCCGTCGGGGTGAGCAGCATCTCGGACGCGCTCGCGACGTGCATGCCCGAGCGGTTGGGGCACGGAGTCCGCATCGTCGAGGACATCCGCGTCGACGGCGATGAAGCCGAGATCGGTGACGTCGCCGGCTACGTGCGGGACCGGCAGATCCCCCTGGAGGTCTGCCCGTCGTCGAATCTGCAGACGGGTATCGCCGACAGCATCGCCGAGCACCCGATCACGCTGCTCAACGACCTCGGCTTCGCAGTCACGGTCAACACGGACAATCGCCTGATGAGCGGCACCAGCATGAGTCGGGAGATGCAGCTGCTGGCCGATGAGGCCGACTGGGATCTCCAGGACCTCTACACCGCGACTATGGCAGCCGTGGACGGAGCGTTCCTACCCCTGGACGACAAGGCGGATCTGATCGTGAACGTCATCCAGCCGGGCTGGCCGGTGTAGCCCCGCACGTGTCTGTCGACACCGCCCAGGCTGTGGAAGCAGGCTCCAGCGCTCCGCAGCCCACCGGATACGCTCGCGGTATGCGCTCCCGTTCGGTCGTCGTGGGCCTGGTTCTCTTCGGGCTGGGGCTGCTCGCCGCGGCGGTCGTGCTTTCGAAGCTGGTGTTCGACGCAGCGCCAGTGCTCCCGGTCCTCTGGTTCCTGGCCATGCTCAGCGGCGTGGGATTCGCGGTGCTGCTCGGGTGGCTCTGGATGCAGTCGCGCCGTCGGCGGCGCGTCATCGATGCGGCTGCGAGCGCCCCTCGTTCATCGACCCGGACCTGAAGCCGCGAGGATCGACCTGCGCGTGGGCGAAACCGACGGCCTGCACGGCGTCGGCGGCGGCCTGCTGCCAATCCCCGGGCAGGTCCAGGACCGCGCGATCCACCTCGATCCGGGCGCCATCGCCCAGATCGCGCACACGCACATTGACCGGCTCGACACCGTGCGCGGCCATCGAGGAGCGTACTGCGATCTCAGCGGCCTCGACCCGTGCGAGACGGGAGACAGAGATCGGGATTCCGTAGGCGATGCGGCTCGATAGACAGGCGGACTGCGGTTTGTCCCACACCGCCAGATTCCACTCCCGCGCCGTCGCCCGAACGAGCTCTTTGGAGAATCCCGCGTCCGCGAGTGGTGTCACGGCTCCGCGTTGTGCGGCCGCACGGATCCCCGGCCGGAACCCTTCGACGACGTCGTCGGCGTTGGTCCCGGTCGCCACCCGGGAGCCGGGAGGCAACTCCGCCAGGTGTGAGGAGACCACCTCCAGCAACTCGGCCTTGCAGAAGTAGCAGCGATCGGTACCGTTCTGCCGGTAGCCCTCCCGTGACAACTCGTCGGTGGGGGCCTCGATGTGGCGCACACCCAACCGGGAGGTGAACTGTCTGGCGTAGGCCAGTTCGGCGGCGGGCAAGGAGTTGCTGACGGCGGTCACCGCGAGGACGTGGTCCGGCGGCAGCGCACGCATCGCGGCCGCCAGCAGCAGCGCTGAATCCACGCCCGCGGAGAAGGCGACGAGCAGGCCGGGATAGGTCCCCAGAGTGCGCATAAGGCTCTGAACGGGGTCCGCGTTCGCACTATCGCCCGGCATGTACGTAACGTAGTGCGGATGGCTACCTCCTCGCTGACCCGGACCCCACGGTCGCTCGCCGATGATCTACGCACGCGGTCGCCGGGGCAGATCAGTCGTCTGCTGTGGCTGCGGCCCGATCTGTTGCACCCGTGGCCGGCCGACATGAGCCAACTCGCCCGGCGGGCCGCGGACGACGCGAGTGTCCTGGAGGCGATGCAATCGCTGAACACCACGGAACTTCGTGTGCTCGAGGTCTATGCGTGCCTGCACGAGGCCGATGCCGCGACAGTGGCGCAGGGCTTACCCGAGGAGCCGGAGGCCGTGCAGGCCTCGGTGGACGACCTGTGGTCCAGGGCGCTGCTGTGGGGGGCGCCGGGACACTACCGGATCACGCGTGCCGCACAACAGGCATACGGCCCGTTCCCCTGCGGCCTGGCCGCATCCGGGCCCGCCGCGGTGGCGACTGCGGAGGTCGAAGCGCTCAGTGCGGACATGGATCGGGAACTCCTTGACCGGCTCGTGTGGAGCAACCCCCTGCACGATCAGTCGTTCCCCCTCGCGGCGACCAGAGGCGGGGGTTTCGTACTACCGCGTGACACCGCACTCCAGCTGCGCGGCGGTATGTATCTGCCCCCGGTGGAGGGACCGCCGGAGCATCCGGCCAGTCAGAGATCGCCCGGACATTCGCTCTGGGGCCCGCTTGCGGGGGTGCGCTACACGGTGACCTCCCTTGCGCGCGAGGCAATGGCTTGGCACGGTGTCCGCGGAGTCTCCCGGCGCACATTGGCCGACCGGGCCGAACGCATGTCGGTCCCGGTGGAAGACCTCATGGCATGGCTGGAGCTGGCTGCGGGGGCCGGACTCATCGGGTCGGTGGACGACCATCTCGCCCCCACGTCTGCGGCCGACCACTGGTTGACCAGTCCGCCGCGGGAGATGTGGTCTGTGCTGATCCGGGCATGGCTGGAAGGCGATCGGCCGCTTCGGGCGTGCCGGCCCGACGAATTGGGGGTGGTGACGTCCACGGGGCAACCCCGGACCGCACATCACCGTTCCCACATCCTGCAGGTGTGGCCCGCCCACGCGGCCATCGACGCAGACGGCCTCACACAGACCGTGGCGTGGCATCGTCCCCGGATGCACCGGGCGATAGAGCAGGCTGCCGACGTCTACTGGGAGGCGGTGACGCTCGGCCTGGTCGAAGGTGCGGGGACCACTGATGCGCTGGTGGCGTTGCCGGATGTGACCGCGGCGGCTCTTGCGCTGCCGGAGTCCGCCGAACATGGCAGTCTCGTCGTCCAGCCGGACCACACGATCGTCGCGCCGGTGTCCGTGGACAACGCGACCTGGCACCTCATCGACGGGATCAGCCATGTCGAGTCGTGGGGCCCGGTCACGGTGCACCGCCTCGACCCCGCCCGTCTCCGCTCGGCGGTGTCCGGGCGTGACCCGGATGGCCTGCTCGCGGAACTGGCCGGCGCATCCCGGACGCCCGTCCCGCAGTCCGTGGAGTATGCCGTGCGCGACGCCGCACGTGGCGGGTCGGCCCGCGTGTTCCCGGCGACGATCATCGAGCCTGGCGAACAGGACACCCAGGCCGTGCGGGAGATGGGCTTCGAGGAGCTCACCCCGCAGGTCTTCACCACCGACCTGCCGCCCGATGTGGTGCATCGGCGGCTGGCGGCCGCGGGCATCGCCACCACGTCCTCCCAGCCCCAGGAGAGGGCGCATCCGCTGGATCACCCAAGGCCGGCGGCGTCACCTGATCCACAGGCCGTCACGCGACTTGTGGCTCATCTCGTCGGTGACGATGCCCGGACCGAGGCGTCCCCGCCGCCGTTGCAGGACGCGGACCCCGCAACAATGGTCGACGTGTGCCGACGTGCGATCGCCGACGACCAGCGGCTCTGGTTGCGCTACTCCGACGGGTCCCAGGTCCGCACCGAGTACGTGGAACCGATCGAACTGCGTTCAGGTCGGCTCACCGGTTGGAGCCTGTCCACGGGTCGCACGGTCGGGGTCCCGATCTCGCGCATCGCGGCATACGGGTCGGACGGATGAGCGACGGTCCGCTGATCGTCCAGAGCGATCACACGCTGCTGTTGGAGGTGGATCACCCGCAGGCACAGCAGTGTCGGCGCGAGATCGCGGTGTTCGCGGAGTTGGAACGATCCCCCGAGCACGTCCACACCTACCGCCTCACCAACCTCGGGCTGTGGAACGCCCGTGCCGCCGGACACGACGCCGAGCAGATCGTGGACACGCTCGTGCGCTACTCCCGCTTCCCGGTCAGTCCCGCGTTGTTGCTCGATGTCACCGAGACTGTCGGCCGCTACGGTCGCCTGGAGTTGCACAATCATCCGGCCCACGGACTGGTCCTCGTCAGCCACGACCGGGCGGTCCTCACCGAGGTTCAGCGCCACAAACGTACGGCGGTCATGCTCGGAGAGCAGATCGACGACGCGACGGTGGTGGTCCACCCGAGCGAGCGCGGCCGGCTGAAGCAGGCGTTGCTGAAGATCGGATGGCCAGCGGAGGATCTCGCAGGCTATGTCGACGGCGAACGCCACCCGATCGCACTGCGGGAGGACGGCTGGTCGCTGCGCGAGTATCAGAAGCAGGCGGCCGAGAACGCCTTCCACGGCGGGTCCGGTGTGGTCGTTCTGCCCTGTGGTGCCGGCAAGACGATCGTCGGCGCCGCCTCGATGGCCATGGCCCAGGCGACCACGCTGATCCTGGTCACGAATACCGTGGCCGCTCGCCAGTGGCGGGATGAACTCGTGGCGCGCACTTCGCTCACCGAGGACGAGATCGGCGAGTACAGCGGTCAGTCCAAGGAGATCCGACCGGTGACCATCGCGACGTACCAGATCCTGACGTCAAAGCGCAAAGGTGTGTACGCGCATCTCGAGGTGTTCGACGCGCGCAACTGGGGCCTCATCATCTACGACGAGGTCCACCTGCTGCCGGCACCGGTCTTCCGGTTCACAGCGGACATCCAGAGCCGCCGCCGGATTGGGCTGACAGCGACGCTGGTGCGCGAGGACGGCCGGGAGTCCGACGTCTTCTCCTTGATCGGTCCCAAACGATTCGACGCCCCCTGGCGGGACATCGAGGCCCAGGGGTACATCGCGCCGGCCGACTGCTGCGAGATCCGGGTGAGCCTACCGGAGCCGGATCGCATGGCCTACGCGGTGGCCGAACCCGAGGACAGGTACCGACTGGCCGCGACAGCGGATGTGAAGACCGACGTGGTCAAACAACTCATCGCATCTCACCCCGACGATCAGGTCCTGATCATCGGGCAGTACCTGGACCAACTCGAGGGGTTGGCCGCGGAACTGGATGCGCCGCTGATCACCGGCAAGACACGGGTGAGTTTGCGCCAGGAACTCTACGACGCCTTCCGTGCTGGGACGGTGCCGGTGCTGGTGGTCAGCAAGGTGGCCAACTTCTCCATCGATCTGCCAGAGGCGCGGGTCGCGATCCAGGTTTCGGGGACGTTCGGCTCCCGGCAGGAGGAGGCCCAGCGGCTCGGCAGGGTGCTTCGGCCCAAGGCCGATGGTGCCACCGCGCACTTCTACACGGTGGTGACACGCGACACCGTCGATGCCGACTTCGCCTCCCACCGGCAGCGGTTCCTCGCCGAACAGGGCTACGCCTACCGCATCCTCGACGCACACGACCTCTGACCGCACGTCGCTGTCCACACCGACAGATGGATGACGGGGTGCGTGCGCCGAAATCCGGACGATCGACCCGATCGGGGGTGGACAACCCCCGCGGGATGTGCGCAGAATGGTCTCGAAAAGGTCACGATTTGATCACAGAGCCGGGAGGTGCCAACCATGATCTACGACAAGACTGTATCTGAGGCCCGTCCACAGGTGATCGGCTCGCCGATCCTGGAGGAGCTGAATCAGACGGCCGACCGGCTCGTTCTCGAGGTGGTCGCGGCCGTTGACGACGGCTACACAGGGGTGCCGGAGTGTCAACGCCTGATCGCCTGGCTCGGGGCTGAGTTCATCCCCTACGTGACACCGCGGTTCCGCGAGCAGCCGGCCGATCTGCGTGAGTTGATCTCGGTCCTTGACCGGATGCACGGCTCGAACGGTGCCGAAGCCGCCCAACTGTCCCTACAAGCGAGATCCCTCGTGTTCCGCTTGTTGTGAAGGCGCACTTCCCGTCGCCTCCCACGGGAAGTCCCCCAAGTGGACCCCGGTTCCGCCAGAGCCGGGGTCCACTGGCGTCTTCAGGTCGCTCGTTGCTCGCGGCGGTGTACCACCTGCCGGAGTCCGGACCGTGCGATCCTGCGTCCGGTGGACGTGGAGGTTGCCCAGACGAAGTCCGGGTGCAGTGAGGGCATGGACTTGGTGGTCCACCGAGTGTGACAGACCGAACGGGTCATGCGGGTTCGGCGACCGCCTCGCGATCGGTCTTGGCCCACGTCGTCGAGCCGCGCAACTGCTTCCAGACCCCGATCCCGACCACCGGCCACATCACCCACGTGTAGAGGAGGTAGGGGACCGCGGTGGCGAGCACTGTGGGGACACCCGCCAGCCCGCGGCCGCGGGCCACGATCATCACGCCCAGGAACGTGGGACCGACGGACAACTGGACGAAGAAGACCACGAGTATCGGTGATCCCCAAGGCAGGTACGACACGTTGAAGAACACCGCGAGGATCAGCGCCAGCAGTAGTGCCAGGCCGACGACGATCTGCAGGACGGGCAGGATCAGGGAGATGGCCGTGTCCAGTCGCCGCACGCCGTAGAGGTCCGGGGAGTTGAGCCGGCCGAGGTCCTTGAGGACCTGGAGGTTGCCCTGGAACCATCTGCCGCGTTGCCGGTACAGACGACGTAGGTCGTTGAGGCCCTGCTGAGCCACCTGCGTGCGGGTCTCGTGCTCCCCGCGCCACCCCGCGGCCAGGCACCGCAGCCCGAGTTCCTGGTCCTCGGTCAGGTAGTGCGACCACGGGCCGTCCTGGTTAGACACCGAGCGCAGGGCGGTCATCCGGTTGAACTGTCCGTTGCCTCCGAGGAAAGCCGTCCCCCACCACGATCGCCCAACCTGGTAGAGCCCGCCGAAAATTCGGAACTCGAGGCCCTGCATGCGGGTCAGCCAACTGGTCTGGTTGTAGATGTGCACGTGAACCTGCACCCCGCCGACCGCAGCATCGTCGAAATGGCCCGCCACGGCTGTCGGCGCGTTCGCCGCAAGGCGGCCGTCGGCGTCCACGATGCCGAAGATGACCTTGTCCGGTGGGAAGTCCCGGTACGCGGGTTTGTCGAGGATGTGCTCGCCCACGTGCGCGAAGGCCGCGTTGAGGGCCGCTGCTTTTCCGACCCGGGCATCCGGTGCTCGCCTGGTGAGCACCTCCAGGTCACTGCCGCCGATGGACTCGAGCACCTCGCCGGTGTTGTCGTCCGACCCGTCGTTGATGACCAGGATGATCTTGTGGGTCGCGGCCACCTGGCGAAGCCTGTCGACGCTGTCGGCGATCGTCACACCCTCGTTGAGGGCAGGCACCATGAACACCCACAGGTACTGCGACTCGTCACCGGAGGGCGTCTGATCCACAGTGTTCAGGTAGCGATAGCCGACGATGAACAGCACGATCGTCCATACGTATCCGATCGCGATCGCGACGAAGGAGACGTAGTAGACAACGAACACCAGCCAGTCCCAGACGCCCATGGCTCAGTCCCTTGCCGGCCGCCGCCGCAGCCAGATGAGCAGGAACACGCCCAGTAGCAGCGTCGCGACGGCTGCGGCGATGATCTGTGGCGTGCGTTTGTCCGGTGCGGTGCTCTTGGCGGCGAACGGCTCCGGGGCAGGGCTGTCCTGGCCCAGGACGTACACCTGTCCGGTCAATGATGACCATCCGCCGGCCTGGGTGCCCGGCCACGCGGCGAGCGTCGCGGCCTCCTGTTCGGGCGCCGCCGAGAGCAGCACCAGGTCCGATCCGCCGCTCTGGAACGCCTGTAGCGCCGCATACGGTGTGGTCCGTCCCGGGGGGAAACCGGCACTGTCCTGTTCGTCGGGCAGTGGCGCCCCCAGTTCGTCGGCCTGCTGTCCGGCGATCCCGGTGCCGACGCCGCCGTTCTCAGCCAAGGTTGAGGCATCGACGACTTCCACCGTGTACTGCAAAGGGCTCACGCGTACCGCTGCATCGAGCAGCCCACCGAGATTCGCCAGGTCGTCCTGAGACGCCGCACCCGCCGTCACCGGGATCGCCGGACCGAAGGACTGCGGGAATCGCTGGAACCCGGGGCCGACCGAGGTGCCGAACGTGGGTGTGACCTGACTGGCCGCGACATCCAGCTGGACCTCACCGCTGAGAGGGGGGTCACTGCAGTCGCCGCCGGCGGGAAGGTATTCGAGTTCGACTTCCAGGTAGTTCAGCGATCGGAGATCCTCCGCCCCAGCAGTGAAGTCGAGCGCGAGACGGGAATCCTGGCTGAGGGCCTGCGAAGCGACGAGCCGGTCGTTCCAGTTGATGTTGACCCGCGCCTGCTGGCCGGGCACGACCGGGGTGGCCGCTGCCCGCAGCTCCACGATGAGTTGGGACACCGGTGAGCCGAAGGCGGCCTGCGGGATTTCCACCGTCTGTGACACCCGGCCCACTCCACTGACCCGCAGTGCGCTGATACCGAGGTCCTGCAGGCTGGCTGTTCCGGTCAGTGGTGCGTAGTCGGCCTGGCCGGACAGACCCGACACCGATGTCACATCGAGCAGCGCATTGTTCGGGTCCGCGATGGACACCGCCGCGGCCGCGAGCCCCTCGTCGGCACCTGTCACCCACAGGCGGCCGTCGGTGACGGTCAGCGCATTCTCCGCGTCGTCGGTCGCGTCGACCACCACCGTCCTCGATTCGGCTGTGGTCGGCGGTGGGACATCGGTGGCCAGCAGTTCAAGGGTGGTACTCGGCCCCGATATGTGCCGCAGGGCGAGCATGGCATCGAGCCCGGCGGCCTGCTCGGTCGGCGTGGGGGAGCCGGGGATGGAGACGACGAACGACGACGACCCGGCGTCCAGGAACCCGGCGACGGTCGTCGGGGCTTTGGGGCGGCGTTCGAGGACGAGTGCGGCATTGTCGAGTGAGGCCACGGCCTGGTCGTCGCGGAAGCAGTCCCGATCCGGGTCGAGGTCGGTCCGCAGCCCGATGGTGAGGCCACCGTCGCGGACGTCGGCACCACTGAGGTCGACACTGAACGGGCCTCCCTCGACCGCCGGGACGGACTCGGCCACGCGTCCGTTGACGAGGATCAGCAACGAACCCGGGGGAGGTGAACGACGAGGAGATCCGGCCCCGCAGCCGTGCGGGTGTCGCCCCCTCGGCGATCGGGACGACCACTTCCGCGACCCCGTATGCCCCTCGGATCGACAGGTTGTAGGGGAAAGGGACCTGGGGGTTCGGCTTGGCTGCCGCGACCGCGGCAGACGTCGGAGAAAGGCACATCGCCACCAAGGCGCCCAATGTCGTGATCCACCCCAGAACCCGCACGCTCACGAGTCTGGCAGTCCGGACGCGGCTGACGCCCGACGGCTACGCGACGATGAGTCGATCGAAAGTGACATCGGCATCCTCGCTGTACAGGCCCCCCTGCCCCGAGCGGTAGGGGCGCTGGGTGTCGGTGAACTGTGCAACCCTTTCCCCGTCCACCTTGACCGTCAACCGGTTGCCCTTCGCGGCCAGCAGCAGGTTCGCGGCATCACCGACCGCCGCGCATGGCTCCTCGCCGGTGGCGAGGAAGCGCTGACCGCCCGGATACGCGGGGTCACGCTTGCCCAGTTCCCATCCGTTGGTCTTGCAGGCGAGGTAGTAGAAGTGCTCGGGGTCGGTGTAGCGCAGCAACAGCCAGCCCGTCTCCCAGGGGTTGGCCGAGGAGCCCACACGCAGTTGCTCGTTGAGCGTTACCCGGGACCGGATGCGATCGGCAGTGCCGGGTGCGTCACGGACGACCAGGGCAGCGTGTGTCGTGGCCGCATCCTCGGCGACCGCGGGTCGCAGATTGACTGCGCGGGAGGTTGCGGTGACCGTGCCGTAGCCGGCGAAGACGACGCTCCAGCCGGCGCTCGACTCGCCGTCGGTCAGGGTTGCGGCCTGGCTCGCGGCGGCCGGGGCGAGCGTCAGCGCGGCGACGACGGCCGATCCCACCATCGCCGCCCGAACGTTCCACCAGCCCACACAGACATCATCGGCACTCCTCGCGCGGGACTATAGGTCAAGATTCGGCTGTAGGCGCCGATATTCAGGGCATGACCTCCACGATTCCGAGCCCCCGTGTCGCAGATCCGGGCAACTCCGATGGTCGGGTGCGGTGCCTGGTGGTGATGGGTACCAGGCCCGAGACGATCAAGATGCTGCCGGTCGTTCAGGCATTGCAGAAGTCGAACCTGCTGCAGCCCTTCGTGGTGAACACCGGCCAGCACGCCGACATGGTCCTTCCCATCCTCAGCGCCGCCGGCATCACACCGGACGCGGACCTGCGGATCGGGCGCGTCGGCAACACGATCAACGGATTGGTCCGCGACTGCGTCGATGCGTTCGACCAGTTGCTCACGCAGTTACGTGGCGGGGACGAGCGGAGGTCGCGACCCCGCCTGTTCGGGGCCGCCGAACGGCCAGGCAGCCCGTATCCGGCCCTCACGCTCGTGCACGGCGACACGACCTCGGCAATGGGCGCCGCTTTGGCCTCCATGGGCACCAAGCTGCCCGTCGTGCATGTTGAGGCCGGATTGCGCACCCGGGACATCCTCTCGCCGTTCCCCGAGGAGTTGAACCGCCAGTTGATCTCGCGGATGGCCGCTTTCCACCTGGCGCCGACGCCTGCGAACGAGGCGAACCTGGTACGCGAGGGGGTCGACGCCCAGCGCATCTTCGTGACCGGGAACACCGGTATTGACGCGCTGCACTGGGCCGCACAACTGCACGCTCCATGGCCGGACAGTCGTCTCGACGCGCTCGACGATCCGGATCTTCCGGTGGTCGTGGTCACCGCGCACCGCCGCGAGAACCTCGGCGAGCCGCTGCGCCGGATCGCCACCGCTGTGCGCCAGATCGCCGAGACCCGCCCGGACGTGCTGGTCGTGTGGCCGGTCCATCCCAACCCGAGGGTCCGCGACGAGGTGTTCGCGGTGATGTCCGGGGTTCCGAACGTGGTTCTCACCGAACCCATCGACTACATCCCGTTCGCGCGGCTGTTGGAGCGGGCATCGCTTGCCATCAGCGACTCCGGCGGGGTGCAGGAGGAAGCCCCAAGTGTGGGAACTCCGGTGCTGGTGGCGCGCGCCGAGTCCGAACGCCCCGAGGGTGTCGAGAGCGGATCCCTGATTCTGGTCGGCAGCAACACCGACAGGATCCGTGACGTGGCGCTGGAACTGCTGGACAGCAAGGCTGCGCGGCGGGCAATGACCATGGACACCAACCCGTTCGGGGACGGTCACGCCGCCGAACGGGTGCGGGAAGCACTCGAGCACCTCGTCTTCAACACGCCGGCGCCGCAGCGCTATGGGGCCGCATTCAGCCGACAGCGAGTCCTCGAGGCGTCGGGTTTCGACCCCGAGGAGATCGCCATCACCTCCAGCAAGATCGCCGAGGCGCATCCGGAACTCGCCTCGTCGGCCATGGCTCGCACACATCGCATGGCGGCCCTGCGTCGGTAGAGCGGATACCCACCATCGCGGAACTCGATCCGGTCCCCGGCGCCGCACACGCGACGAGGGGCCGACCCGGCATGCGGATCGGCCCCTCGTGCGGTTGCGCGTGGACTAGAAGTCCATGCCCCCCATGCCCGGGTCACCGCCGGGCATGGCCGGTGCGGCCTTTTCCGGCTTGTCGGCCACGACGGCCTCGGTGGTCAGGAACAGGGCGGCGATCGATGCGGCGTTCTGCAGCGCCGAACGCGTCACCTTGGCCGGGTCGATGATGCCAGCCTCGATGAGGTTGACATACTCGCCGGTCGCGGCATTCAGGCCGAAGCCCGGGTCGAGGTGGCGGACCTTCTCGGCCACCACTCCGCCTTCGAGGCCCGCGTTCACAGCGATCTGCTTCAGCGGTGCCTCAACGGCCACCTTGACGATGTTGGCCCCGACGGCCTCTTCGCCCTCGAGCTCCAACTTCTCGAACGCTGCCTGGGACGCCTGCAGCAGAGCGACGCCGCCACCGGCGACGATGCCCTCCTCGACGGCGGCCTTGGCGTTGCGCACGGCATCCTCGATGCGGTGCTTGCGCTCCTTGAGCTCCACCTCGGTCGCGGCACCGGCCTTGATGACTGCAACACCGCCGGCCAGCTTGGCCAGGCGCTCCTGCAGCTTCTCACGGTCGTAGTCGCTGTCCGAGGCGTCGATCTCGGCACGGATCTGGTTGACCCGGCCTGCGATCTGGTCGGGGTCTCCAGCGCCTTCCACGATCGTGGTCTCGTCCTTGGTGACGACGACCTTGCGAGCGCGGCCGAGCAGTTCGATCCCGGTGTTCTCCAGTTTCAGGCCGACCTCTTCGGAGATGACCTGGCCACCGGTCAGGATCGCGATGTCCTGCAGCATGGCCTTGCGGCGGTCGCCGAAGCCGGGGGCCTTGACGGCCACCGAGCGGAACGTGCCCCGGATCTTGTTGACCACGACGGTCGCCAGGGCCTCACCCTCGAGGTCCTCGGCGATGATGGCCAGCGGCTTGCCCGACTGCATGACCTTCTCGAGGATCGGCAGCAGGTCCTTCACAGCGGAGATCTTGGAGTTGGCGATGAGGATGTAGGGATCCTCCAGCACCGCCTCCATGCGCTCCGGGTCTGTGACGAAGTAGGGGGAGATGTATCCCTTGTCGAAACGCATACCCTCGGTGAGCTCGAGCTCGAGTCCGAAGGTCTGGCTCTCCTCGACGGTGATGACACCTTCCTTGCCCACCTTGTCCATGGCCTCGGCGATGATCTCGCCGATCTGCGGGTCGGCCGCGGAGATCGATGCGGTTGCCGCGATCTGCTCCTTGGTCTCGACCTCCTTGGACATCTCCAGCAGCTGGCTGCTGATGGCCTCGACAGCCTGCTCGATGCCGCGCTTGAGCGCCATCGGGTTGGTGCCGGCGGCCACGTTGCGCAGTCCCTCACGGACCAGCGCCTGGGCCAGGACCGTTGCCGTGGTGGTTCCGTCGCCGGCCACGTCGTCGGTCTTCTTGGCGACCTCCTTGACGAGCTCGGCGCCGATCTTCTCGTAGGGGTCCTCGAGCTCGATCTCCTTGGCGATGGACACACCGTCGTTGGTGATCGTGGGGGCACCCCACTTCTTCTCCAGAACGACGTTGCGGCCCTTCGGTCCCAGGGTCACTCGCACAGCGTCGGCGAGGGTGTTCATGCCCCGCTCGAGAGCGCGGCGTGCTTCCTCGTCGAAAGCGATAATCTTCGCCATCGGTTGATATTCCTCCCGCACATGGGTGGTCTGACGGGATCGTGTGCCCGCGACGGACGACCGCCCGCCGTCCGGTCACGTCCCGTCCGCCGGGATCGGTCTCACCTGATCCCATTAGCACTCTCCCGCTGAGAGTGCCAGTCCCATTGTTAGCACTCTCCTGTCGAGAGTGCAAGTAGCGGATGTGGGACCGTAGTCGTCGCCGGCGTTGTCGATCCTCGTCCGGAACGCACCGGGATCGGCCGCGGATCGCGTTTCCCCACGGCGACGAGAACTTCAGTCCTCGAACTCCTCCAAGTCGTGGAGGATCTCATCGGACAGGTTCTCCTCCACGCCGCTGTCCTCCTCGAAGTGCATGGCCGACTCCTCCGCCGACAGGTCGGTGGTGTCGTGGCTGTCCCAGGCGATCTCCTCGGATGTACGGTCCATGCCGTCCTCGTCATCCTGGGATATCAGGTGGCCGATCGTGTGGCCGTCCGGATGAGTGTCGGTGTACCCGGGGCCGTCGGTTCCGAGTTCCTCCGCGAGTTCGTTCCAGAGCGCTTCGACGACTTCATCACCTGGACGGTCCCCGAATTCTCTGCTCATGATGGCTCCTCAGGTTGTCCTGGCGGTTCCAGCCTATCGCTCAGTTCTTGCCTTGGTTGGCCACGGCGGCAGCGGCTGTCGCGGCAGCTTCCGGGTCGAGGTATCTGCCTGCGCCTGTGGGACGCATCTGCTCGTCCAAGTCGTAGACCAGCGGGATGCCCGTGGGAATGTTCAGCCCGGCGATGTCCGCATCCGAGATGCCTTCCAGGTGCTTGACGAGGGCACGCAACGAGTTCCCGTGTGCGCCTACCAGCACCGTGCCGTGCGTCTCCAGATCCGGCACGATCGAGTCGTACCAGTAGGGGAGCATCCGGTTGACGACGTCCTTGAGGCATTCGGTCAGCGGACGCAACTCCGGCGGCAGTGCGGCGTACGCCGGGTCGTGGGTCTGGGAGAACTCGTCATCCGGGTCGATCGGCGGCGGCGGGGTGTCGTACGAGCGGCGCCACAGCATGAACTGCTCCTCGCCGTAGGCATCCAGGGTCTGCTTCTTGTTCTTGCCCTGCAGCGCGCCGTAGTGACGTTCGTTGAGACGCCAGGACCGCCGCACCGGGATCCAGTGCCTGTCGCAGGCCTCCAGCGCCAGGTTGGTGGTCCGTATTGCGCGCAGGAGCACCGACGTGTGAACCACCTCCGGAAGCACCCCGGCCTCCGCCAGCATGGCGCCGGCCTTGCCCGCCTCCGCGAACCCCTTCTCCGTGAGGTTGACGTCCACCCAGCCCGTGAACTGGTTGAGTGCGTTCCATTCGCTCTCGCCGTGGCGCAGCAGGATCAATGTGCTCATGGCGCAACGGTATCGACATGCCGGCCTCGGATGTCGCCCGCCATCGGTCAGTCGCGCGGCCTGAGGTGCTCGAAGGCGGCCAGGTTGGCCGTCGACTCGCCGCGGGACAGCCGCCAACGCCACTCCTTCTCGATCGAGGAGCGGAAGCCCATCTCGAGGATCGTGTTGAACGACCCGTCGGCCTCGCTGAGTACTGCGCCGAGGACGGCGTCGAGGACCTCGGATGTCACGCTCTGTGCGGGAATCCTGCCGACCAGGTAGATGTCCCCGAGGTGGTCGATCGCGTAGGCGATGGCGAACAGTCGCCGGTTGCGCTCCAGCAGCCACCGATGGACCTCTGCGGTGTTCTCATCGGGATGGCGCGCGACGAAAGCATTGACCGCCAAAGAGTGCGCCCCGGCCGCCAGCGCGCAGGTCGTACGCAGTTTGTGCTCGCCGGGGAGGACGACCGTGACGACGTCGCCGGACACCTCGTACTCCAGGCCCGAACCGTCCAGCCATTGCGTGATGGTGTCGATCATGCGTAGCGCCGCAGGAGGATGGGGCGCCGATCGAGCACCTCTTCGTAGGCGGTCAGCGTCGCCTCGGCCGTGGTGGCCCAGCTGAAACGCTCGGCGTGCGCACGTGCGGCAGCCGACCACTCCCCACGTCGCCCGGGGCCCACCGCGACCGCTTCGATGGCGTTCGCGAAGTCGCGGGGATCGTGGCCCGGTACGAGGATTCCGGCATCGCCCACCGCGGTCTGCAGGCCACCGACCCGGCTGGCCACGACCGGCGTGCCGCACGCCTGTGCCTCGACGGCGACCAGGCCGAACGATTCCGAGTAACTGGGGACGACGACCACGTCCGCAGCGCGATACAGGTCCGGCAGGGCGTCGCGGCCGACGGGTTCCATCAGCGTCACGACGTCGCCCATGCCGAGTTCGGCGATCAGGCGGGGAAGGTCATCTGCGCGTTCGATCCCGTTGCCTGATGGCCCACCGTTGATGACCACACGCAGTCGCGGGCGCAGCTCTGGGCGCCGCTGCAACAAATGTGCGGCCGCGTGTACCAGGACGTCAGGCGCCTTGAGCGGCTGAATCCGCCCGACGAACAGGACGATGATGTCGTCGGGCGCGAAGCCGTAGCGGGCGCGGGCGGCGTCCTGCGGTCCGGGTGTGAACGCATCCAGGTCGACCCCCGGCGGCGCCACGGTGATGGACTCCGGGTCCGCGTCGTAGAGCGTGACCAGGTCATCGGCTTCCGTCTGTGTGTTGGCGATCAGTCTGTCCGCGGCAGCAACGACCTGTTCCTCCCCCAGTACTCGCTCGTACGGTTCGGGGGTGTCGCCCACGGCCAGCGTGAGGTTCTTCACCTTGGCCATCGTGTGCATGCTGTGCAGCAGGGGAATCTGCCATCGTTGCGCAGCCACCCAGCCGACCTGGCCGGACAGCCAGTAGTGGGAGTGCACGACGTCGTAGTACCCCTCGGGGCGGTGTGCTTCATCCCGCAGGACCGAGGCGGTGAAAGCGCACATCTGCGCGGGGAGTTGTTCCTTGCGCAGCCCCTCGTAGGGTCCGGCGCTCACGTTGTGGACGGTTACGCCATCGGTCACGTACTCCTGCGCCGGCTGGTCCCGGCTCGTGGCGCGTGTGAAGATCTCGACCTCGGTGGACTTGCGGGCCAGTTGTCTGGCCACTTCGAGAACGTAGACGTTCATACCACCGGCGTCGCCGCTGCCGGGAGTCGCCAGCGGGGAAGTGTGCATCGAGATCATGGCCACCCGGCGGGGTTGTTGCATAGCCACCATGTTCGCTGATGCGGACCGATGCCGCTTCCGGGGGCGGTCAGTCCCCGCGTGCGGTCAGGATGCTTTGAGCGCACCCTCTGGCTGATTCTCGCTGGACGCGCGGGGCCCCGGTACCACTACGGGATTCCACGAAGCGCGTAGCACCGGCCGCCCCTCGGGCCCGGGCGTGATGTTCCACTTCATCGTCACCATGGTGGAACCTCCTGTCTGTTCTGAACATGAGTGTACAGCAAGGTGAACGAAACATGAACGAACAGTGACCGAAGAGTGCTATTCGGGCGTCCCGGGCCTTCCGCCGAGGGAGGCTTGGCCGCTGCCCGCGTAGGGTTCGCCGGTCACGACGTGGATGACCCGCTTTCCGATCGTCACGGCATGGTCGGCGAAGCGTTCGTAGTAGCGGCTGACCAGGGTCACGTCCACCGCGGTCTCGATCCCGTGTGACCAGGCCGGCGACAAGACGATGTTGAACATCTCCCGATGAAGCCGGTCCATCTCCCGGTCCATGGCGCGCAACTGGGATGCCGTGACCACGTCGCGGCGTGCCAGGGCCACCCCCGTCTCCTCCACCATCCGCTGCGCGACCGAGCCCATGTCGACCACGACCCCGCGCAGTTCCAGGGGTACGGCACTCATCGGATAGCGCATGCGGGCGGCCTTGGCCACATGCACGGCCAGATCACCCATACGCTCCAGTGAGCCGGAGATGCGAAGTGCTGCAAGCAGTGCCCGAAGATCCTGCGCCACCGGCTGCTGCTGAGCGACCAGCGTCAGCGATTCGTCCTCGATGCGGGAGGCGAGTTCATCGAGCGCGGCGTCGCCCGAGATGACCGACTCCGCCAGCGAGAGATCGGCGTCGAGCAGGGCCTGGGTGGCCCGATTCATGGCTGAACCCACACGCCGGGTCATGTAGACCAGGTCCTCATCGATGGCCTCGAGTCGGGCGTGGAACAGAGTTCGCATGGTGACTCAACTGTAGGCGTGCCCCATTGATCGGTCGGCAGGCGCACGCTGTACGCAGGGTGAACGGCAGGCGACGCATCAGCGCTTGCCGCCCATCTGCGCACTTCCGGCGCCGCTGATTCGTATCCTCACTTGTGTGGCAGCCGTCTGGTTGATCGTCGCCGTCGCCCTCGGGGTGGTGGTCGGGGTCGTCGGCGCCCGCCGGTGGTTCCCGCGGATCGAATTGGTGGTCGACTCCGAGAGTGCGGACGCCGCCCATCGGGCCGAGATCGAGAGGATCCTGTCCGCCCTCCCGGGGGCCTCGATCGTTGTCGACGGCTCCGGCACCCCGATCCGTGTGAGCAGTCAGGCACTGGCTCTGACGCTGGTGCACAACGGCCGGATCGCCATTCCGGAGATCGTGGCGATGATCGCCGACGTACGTCGGGATTCGGTGATCCGCGAGCACGAACTCACAGTCCGGCGGCCACCGCTGGGCAAAGGCCTGATCACCTTGCGGCTGCGGGTGGCTCCGCTGGGACCGGAGACCATGCTGGTTCTTGCCGAGGATCTGTCCGAGGCTCAACGCGTCGATGCGGTGCGGCGCGACTTCGTGGCGAACGTCAGTCATGAGTTGAAGACCCCGATCGGGGCACTGAGTCTGCTGGCTGAAGCGATCCTGAGTTCCGCGGACGAACCGGAGGCGGTACGGCACTTCGCGGGGCGCATGGAGGCCGAGGCGGGGCGGCTCAGCGAACTGGTCGGCGATCTGATCGACCTCAGTCGCCTGCAGGGTGCCGATCCCTTGAAGGAAGCCCAGCCGATCGACGTCGATGCGCTGGTCGCCGAGGCCGTCGACACGACCCGGCTGGCCGCACAGAACTCGCAGATCGAGATCGTCGTGGGTGGTGAGTCCGGCCTGCAGGCGCTGGGCGTGGAATCGCAACTGGTCACGGCCCTGCGCAATCTGCTCACCAACGCGATCAGCTACAGTCCGCGGGGTTCCAAGGTCGCGGTGGCGTCGAAGTTGTCCGACGGTGTCCTGGAGGTCAGTGTCACCGATCAGGGCATGGGGATCCCCGACAATGAGCTCAACCGGGTGTTCGAGCGTTTCTACCGGGTCGATCAGGCGCGATCAAGGGTCACAGGCGGTACCGGATTGGGGCTTGCCATCGTGAAACACGTAGCGGAGAACCACGGTGGTGAAGTCGGCGTGTGGAGCGTGCTCGGAGAGGGCAGCACCTTCACGCTGCGACTCCCGCCGTACGTCGCGTCCGAGATTCCAGCCCAGATGGGCGCAGTCGAAGAGGAGAGCACAGCATGAGTCGGATTCTGGTGGTGGAGGACGAGCAGTCGTTCAGCGACGCGCTGTCGTTCATGCTGCGCAAGGAGGGTTTCGAGGTGTCGGTGGCCGCCGACGGCCACACCGCGGTGGAGACCTTCGAGCGCGAGGGTGCGGACCTCGTGCTCCTGGACATCATGCTGCCCGGCATGTCCGGCACCGAGGTCTGCCGGGTCATCCGCAACACGTCGCAGGTGCCGATCATCATGGTCACCGCGAAGGACTCGGAGATCGACAAGGTGGTCGGCCTGGAACTCGGAGCAGACGACTATGTGACGAAGCCGTTCTCCTCGAGGGAGTTGGTCGCTCGCATCCGTGCGGTCATGAGACGCCGCGGCCCTGATACCGGCGACGCGGGCGACGCCACTCTGGTGGCCGGCAACATCCGTATGGACGTCGACCGGCACGTGGTCACAGTCGACGGCGAGGTCGTGAAGCTGCCGCTGAAGGAGTTCGAACTGCTGGCGCTGCTGATGCGCAACGTGGGCAGGGTGCTCACCCGCGGCCAACTCATCGACCGCGTGTGGGGTTCCGACTACGTCGGCGACACCAAGACCCTCGACGTGCACGTCAAGCGTCTGCGCTCAAAGATCGAGGCCAATCCTGCCGAGCCCGCCATGCTGGTCACGGTGCGCGGGCTCGGCTACAAACTCGAGGTCTAGAGTCCCGGGGACCCGGCGCGGACTCTAGCCTTCGTCGGCCTGCTTCTGCTTCTTCTTCTTGGCCTTGGTCACGTTCTCAGTGTCGGTGGCATCCTCGGAGCCGGCGGCGTCCACGAACTCCAGCAACTCCTGCTGGTCGGCGAGCGCCACCACGACCCCTTGGTACTGCCCGGTGTTCGGCACGGTGATGACGTCGGCGGTCACGGTCCCAGCGTTCTGGAAGGTCAGTGTGGTCGGCACGAAGGTCGAGGGGAAGGCCTGCAGCCGGAAGGCATTGATGAAGTTGGGACTCCAGTAGCCGGTGCGCACAGAGCCCACGGTCGGGATCTCGATCGCACCACCGGTGATCCCCATGGGGGACGCGGGTTCGACGTCGACCTTGACCAGTTTGTCGGGGACGTCACCGTTGTTGACGAAGGTTGCGACCAGAGTGGCTTCTTCCGGGTTCGCGACGTTGCGTACCCAGGTGGCCCCGCGGATCTCCATGTCGCCGGTCGACATGTTCGTGCCGTTGCCCACCGCCTGGTTGGCCTGCATCGAGGTCTGGGCGTCGAAACCCGCCCAGCAGCCGGACAGGGACGGTATCAGGACAGCGGCGGCAGCGACCGCGGCGAGGCGGCGACGGTCAATGGACACTGGTTTCCTCCCGGAGCGGTGATGCTGTCGGCACTCTATCGGTGGCCGCGTGTGCGATCAAAGCCGACTCGGCCAGTCACGCGGTGTTGACGGTATTTACGGATCGCTTACCGCACGAATACGGCGTGTTACGATAGAGGCCACGGAAAGGGGCACCTCCACTTATGGCATTTTCCGTCGGAGACACGGTTGTTTATCCGCATCACGGCGCCGCACGCATCGAATCGATCGAGCAGCGCGTCATCAAAGGCGAGGAGCGGGAGTACCTGGTTCTGCGCATCGACCAGGGCGACCTGGTAGTGCGTGTGCCCTCGGACAACGTAGACCTCGTTGGCGTCCGGGATGTGGTGAACTCCGAAGGGCTTGAGCGCGTTTTCTCAGTGCTGCGCCAGCCCTATACCGAAGAGCCCACGAACTGGTCGCGCAGATACAAGGCCAACGTCGAGAAGTTGGCATCAGGTGACGTGATCAAGGTGGCGGAGGTCGTCCGCGATCTGTGGCGCCGCGATCAGGACCGCGGCCTGTCCGCGGGGGAGAAGCGGATGCTGTCGCGCGCCCGCCAGATCCTGGTCAGTGAGCTGGCTCTTGCGGAGAAGACGAACGAGGACAAGGCCGAGATCATCCTTGACGAGGTGCTCGCGTCCTAGTCTGGGGTCATGCCCAGGCTTTCGCAGGTCCCGGACGTCGGTGCCGAGGTACTGCGACTTCTCCTGGTCGTCTTCGGTGCAGCCGTGGGTTTCCAGATCGGATCCCGGCTCCAGGAGGACAACCCGGGCCAGATCCTCGGGGTCTTTGATGCGACCATCGCGTCGGTGATCGTCGGTGCCGGCCTGGGCTACTCGGTCGGAGGCGTCATCAGCCGACGCGTGCTGCGAAGCATCGAGCGAGGTGAACGACGGCTCAACACCTTGCCTCCCGACCAGGTCGTGGCCGGCTTCATCGGTGCACTGGTGGCGATGGTCGGGGTCTCCCTGGTCGCCTGGCCGCTGTTCCTACTGGGACCAGCGGGGGTGGTGGCCGCCCTGTTCGCCTTCCTGGTGGTCGTCGGGGGTCTTGCCGGATTCCGCGTCGCCCGCAACCGGGCCGCCGTGATCCGGGGTGGCTTGGCCGACACCGCTGGCGCACCCGGCGGTGCCAGCCCCGGCTGGGGGCCCAAAGTCGTCGACACCTCGGTGGCCATCGACGGCCGGATCCTCGACGTCGCCCGATCCGGCTTCCTGACCGGCACTTTGCTGGTGCCGCAGGCCGTGGTCGACGAACTCCAGGGGCTGGCCGACGGCGCCGACGAGGGACGCCGAGCGCGGGGCCGTAGGGGACTCGACGTGCTCAACCGCCTGCGCTCGGACCTGCCGCTGGAAGTGATCCCCGACGATCCGGCGGGCGTCACGGAGGTCGACGCCAAGCTCGTCCAGATCTGCCTGCGGAGGAAGGTCTCGCTGCTCACCCTCGATCAGCATCTGGCTGATGCTGCCGGTATCGCAGGAGTGTCTGTGCTCAATCTGCAGGCGCTCGCGAAGGCGATGGCCGCACCGGTTCGATCCGGGGATGTGGTGGAGGTGCATCTCGCACGATCGGGCAAGGAGCCGGGGCAGGCGGTCGGTCACCTGGCCGACGGCACCATGGTGATCGTGCAACGGGCCGACCATCTGATCGGGGACACCGTCGATGCCCGGCTCACATCGGTCACGACGACCAGTCATGGCCGGTTGGTCTTCGCGCGGCTGGACGCCGAATGACAGGCATGCTCCTGTTGGCGGCGGGCAGCGGTCAACGGCTCGGTGCCGACGTGCCGAAAGCCCTGGTCCAGATCGCCGGCGATTCCATGATCGGCCACTGCCTGCGTACGGCCGACGACCTGCAGTGGCTCACCGATGTGGTGCTGGTCGCGCCTGCCGCCGAGGTCGGCGCGCTGGTCAAGCAGGTGGGCCGGAGGTTCCCGGGCGTCAGGGTCGTCGCTGGGGGTGCCAGTCGCGACGCCTCGGTGCGGGAAGGGTTGGCCGCCCTCTCGCCACAGACTGAACACGTCCTGATCCACGACGCTGCCAGACCGTTCGCGCCTGCGGGCGTCTACGACCGGGTACGGCAGGCGCTGGAACTCGGGGCCCGGGCTGTGGTGCCCGCACTTGCGGTCACCGACACGATCAAACTCGTGGACAACGGGGTCGTCGAACGGACCCTCCCGAGAGAGCGTCTGGTGGCGGTGCAGACTCCGCAGGGGTTCCACGTGCAGACGCTGCTGCGCGCCCATGCGGTCCGCACTGGTGCCGTCACCGACGACGCCATGCTCGTCGAGCAGTCCGGGGTTCAGGTCGTCGTCGTGGAGGGTTCGCAGTACTCGGTCAAGATCACGACCCCGTTGGATCTCAGGATCGCCGCGTGGCTGGCCAGCCCGGATGGGACGATGCCCACGTGATGATCGGGATCGGTGTGGACGCCCACGCCTTCGACGCCTCCGCACCGGCGTGGGTTGCAGGACTGTTGTGGCCGGACGAACCCGGGCTGGCCGGACACTCCGACGGCGATGTCGTGGCACATGCCTGCGCCGACGCGGTGCTGAACGCCTGCGGACTGGGTGACCTCGGTGCTCTGATCGGCACGGACCGGCCCCAGTGGCGCGGCGCAGCGGGGGTGCAGATCCTCAGCGAGGTGGCCGGCCACGCCAGGGATCACGGGTTCGCCCCGGTCAACATCGGTGTCCAGCTGATCGGCAACCGGCCTCGGATCGGTGGCCGCAGGGTAGAAGCGCAGGAGACGTTGAGCCGCGCCGCGGGATGTCCGGTCCATCTGTCCGCCACCACCACCGACGGCCTGGGCTTCACCGGCCGGGGGGAGGGGTTGGCGGCGATGGCCACAGCCCTTGTCCAGCCGATCGGTAACCTTGACCAGTGACCTTGCGGATCTATGACACCGGCACGCGCAGCGTACGTGAATTCACGCCCCTCATCCCGGGTCATGCGTCGATCTACTACTGCGGCGCCACGGTGCAGGCCGCACCCCATGTCGGGCATTTGCGGCCGGGGGTCGTCTTCGACGTTCTGACCCGATGGCTGCGGGCATGCGGGTACGAGGCCACGGTCTGCCGCAACGTCACCGACATCGACGACAAGATCCTGGCCAGAGCCGCGGAGCAGGGCCGGCCGTGGTGGGCGGTCGCGCAAGAGTACGAGCGGGAATTCACGCACGCGTACGAGACCCTGGGATGTCTTCCCCCGACCGTCGAGCCGCGGGCCACCGGTCACATCCCGCAGATGATCGAACTGATCGGCCGGCTCGAGGAGCAGCAGGTCGCATACGCAGTCGAGGGGGACGTGTACTTCTCGGTCTCGTCATACCCGGAGTACGGCCAGCTGTCCCGCCAGCGACTCGACGATCTGCAGGCGGCCACGGATTCGGCCGACGATCCCCGCAAGCGCGACCCGCGCGATTTCGCGTTGTGGAAGTCGGCCAAACCGGGCGAACCCGCCTGGGATTCGCCCTGGGGCGCCGGTCGTCCGGGGTGGCACCTTGAGTGCTCGGCGATGTCGGTCTACTACCTCGGCCCCCAGTTCGACATCCACGGCGGCGGGATCGACCTGATCTTCCCGCACCACGAGAACGAACTGGCCCAGTCCCGCGCCGCGGGGGATCGATTCGCGAACTACTGGCTGCACAACTCCTGGGTCACTGCGGCCGGCGAGAAGATGGGCAAGTCGCTGGGGAACGCGCTCGCGGTGGACGAGGTCCTCAAGCAGGTCCGGCCCGTGGAGCTGCGCTTCTACCTGGCTGCCGCGCACTACAGGTCGACGCTGGAGTTCTCGTACGAATCGGTTGTCGAATCGGCGGTGGGCTTCCGCCGCATCTCGGGCTTCTTGTCCAAGATCACCGACGAGCCGTTGCCGCCCGCGAAGGCGGACGAGTGCCCCGCGGCCTTCGTCGAGGCCATGGACGACGATCTCGGCGTGCCAGCGGCCGTGGCGGTCATGTTCGACACGGTGCGGACGGGCAACGTCGCGTCCGAGAACGGCGACGAGCAGGCCTTCCGGCAGGCGTGGCGGTGGGTCAGCGCGATGTCCTCGGTGCTGGGTATCAACCCGCTCGAGGACCCATGGCGCTCACGGGACGCTGGGTCCGAGCAGGCACTGGCGGCGCTCGGGGTCTTGGTCGACGACCTGTTGGTCTCCCGCCAGAAGGCTCGGGAGCAGCGGGACTGGGCGCAGGCCGATGCCATCCGCGACCGTTTGCTGGCCGCGGGTGTCCAGATCGAGGACCGACCCGCTGGGCCGGTCTGGTCGGTGGACTCCGATGGCCGGTAACTCGCAGCGGCGCGGCGCCCGGCGCACGACCGGTTCCAAGAAGGGGGCCAGCGTCGGCTCCGGAGGTCAGCGGCGCAAGGGGCTCGAGGGCAAGGGGCCGACCCCGGCGGCCAAGGACCGTCCGGGTCATCCCGCCGCACGCCGGTCGAAATCCCCGGGTGCGAAGCGGTCGCGCGGGACGATCGTCGCGTCCTCCGAGCGACGTGGTGGTGGGCCGCAACCCGGTGGTCGAGGCGCTGCGCACCAGGACTCCGGCCACGGAACTGCTGGTCCAGGCTCGTGTTGACCTCGACGACCGGGTGCACGAGGCGGTCACCCTGGCCGGGCAGCAGGGGCTGCCGGTGCGTGAGGTGAGCCGGACCGACGATCGAACGACGTCGCCGGAGACATCGTCCACCAGGGGCTGGTGCTGGTGGCCAAACCGTTCGAGTACACCGACCTGGATTCGCTACTGGCCACGGACCGGGCCCTGTGGGTCGTGCTGGATCAAGTGACCGACCCACACAACCTGGGAGCGATCGCGCGTTCGGCCGCCGCCTTCGGGGCAACCGCACTGCTCGTTCCCAAGCGTCGCTCGGCACCGGTCACACCGGCCGCCTGGCGGACCTCCGCGGGTGCCCTGGCGAGACTGCCTGTGTGTCAGATCGGCAACGTGTCCCAGGCACTTGGCCTACTGCAGGAGGCCGGCGCGTTCTGCGTGGGTCTCGACGCGCAGTCCGACCGCGGCCTCGCGGACTTGTCGCGACTGGCCGATGGCCCGGTCGCACTCGTGGTGGGCGCGGAGGGCCGGGGACTCAGCCAGTTGGTCGCCAAGAACTGCGATCTGCTGGTTTCGATACCGATGACCGCGGCCACTGAGTCGCTCAACGCCTCGGTGGCAACGGGCATCGCACTGCACTGGGTCGCGCACAGTCGGGGAATCGAAAACGGCACGGGGAACGGCTAGTCTGAGCCGTGTGAGCCAACCACCGCCTCCCCCCGCCTACGGGTACCCACCACAACAGCCGCAGACATCTTCCGACGCCATCGTCGCGTTGGTCCTGGCGATCCTGTCCTGGGCGGTCTGCCCCTTCGTTCTGGCCATCGTGGCCCTGGTGTTCGCGAGCAAGGCATCCAAGGCGATCGCTGCCTCCAACGGCTGGGTCAACGGTGCCGGCATGGTGACCGCGGCCAAGATCATCGCCTGGATCAACATCGCCGTCGGAATCCTCTTCTTCGGGTTCCTGATCGTCGCGCTGATCGCGGGACTGTTCACGTCCAGCACCGTCGACACCACCAACGTCGACGCCCTGCTGTCGGTCTTCTAGGACCCGCGCCGGGGCCGGAGTCACGGGCAGTCAGGCGCACGAAGTGGTTGGCCGTGGGCTCTGCCCAACCAGATTCGGCGGCACAGGTGGGGCATTGCGGACATAACCGGCGCCTAATCCGCACAAACTGGTCGGCGCTGGTCGCCGCTCCCCGCTCGCCACTCCACGACAGTTCGTGCGGAAGGGCTCTACTCCTCACCCGCGGCGGTCGAGTAGCCGACGTTGCGCAGGCGTCGCCAGGCGCGCTCCGGTGCGCTGGTGCGCGAACCCCCGCCGACCACGCGGACCTCTCGCCGTCGCCATCGCAGGCGCAACCACCCGAACCACATCGCCGTGATGACCATGTCGAAGACGACCAGGCCGAACCAGTACTCGTCCATGAGGTCCGCCGGCATGTCGTCGAACGCCGCGACGAAGCCCTCCCAGCCCGAGAATCCGCTGCCGATGAGGATGAAGCCCAGGATGGCGATGGGCACGGCCTTCGCCAACTCGTGCGCGATCTCCTCATGGACGTGAGCCAGGAGGCGGGCGCCCCCGATGACCGCCGTCGTGGCCACGACGATCTGCTCGCCCGTTCGCTCCTTGGCCGCCGTCGACAGCAGGAACAGCAGCACGGACATCCAGAAGGTCACCATGATCGGTGTCGTCAGGACGTACCGCAGCACCCCCACAGGGGTGACCGCGGGCGGATCGTCCATCGACCTGATGACCGGCAGGCGGGGGTGCTGAAGGGTCCGGTAGGCCATCCAGAGCAGTGTCGCGAGGATCGCCATGCCCAGGGCGAGGAAGGCGACGTCGCCTGCGGTGCCAGCCGAGAAGGAGATCTCGTTCATGGGCCCCAGTGTGGCGTTCACCGCGCAGTTCGGCGTGGCGAGCTGGGTCCGCGCGGCGGTGCGCCCCCACTCGCGGGTGGCCGGATAACGCCTGCAGCGCCGCAGAGTAACCAAGATCACGTCGCAGGTCACGGATTTCGGGCCAACCCCCTTTGACCGCTGGTTGGAGGGTGCGGTACCTTTTTAGGAGTGTCTGGGACGTCCGGACGCCGATGTTAGTGACCTGACTAGCCAACCAACCGGGGTTTCACAGCCCACGTGGTTGGCTTGCGCCGTGAGCGCTTGGCACTGACCCCGACCACAGATTCGGTCGCGTGAAGAGTGGAGAAATCCGCGACACGCCCGACCGCGTGGGTCGGAGGAACCGGACGGAACAACGCATGGCGCCACCCGGTGCCGCCACCGACCACCGATCGAAAGAGCGGAGACGTAGTGCCCACGATCCAGCAGTTGGTCCGTAAGGGCCGGCAGGACAAGGTCGCCAAGAACAAGACCCCTGCGCTCAAGGGAAGCCCGCAGCGCCGTGGGGTCTGCACGCGTGTGTACACGACCACCCCGAAGAAGCCGAACTCCGCTCTGCGCAAGGTCGCCCGTGTGCGCCTGACCAGCCAGATCGAGGTCACGGCCTACATCCCCGGTGTCGGTCACAACCTGCAGGAGCACTCGATCGTGCTCGTGCGCGGTGGCCGTGTGAAGGACCTGCCCGGTGTTCGCTACAAGGTCGTCCGCGGCGCTCTCGACACCCAGGGCGTCAAGAACCGTAAGCAGGCTCGTAGCCGCTACGGCGCGAAGAAGGAGAAGGGCTGATGCCTCGCAAGGGACCCGCTGGCAAGCGCCCGGTCGTCGTCGACCCGGTCTACGACTCCGCACTGGTCACACAACTGGTGAACAAGGTGCTGCTCGACGGCAAGAAGAGCACCGCCGAGTCCATCGTCTACGGCGCCCTCGAGGGCTGCGAGGCGAAGACCGGCACCGACCCACTGGTCACCCTCAAGCGTGCGCTGGACAACATCCGGCCGACCCTCGAGGTCCGCAGCCGCCGTGTCGGTGGTGCGACCTACCAGGTGCCGGTCGAGGTGCGCTCCGGACGCAGCAACACCCTGGCCCTGCGCTGGCTGGTCACGTATGCCCGTGCCCGCCGCGAGAAGACCATGACCGAGCGCCTCACCAACGAACTGCTCGACGCCAGCAACGGTCTCGGCGCCAGCGTGAAGAAGCGCGAGGACACCCACAAGATGGCCGAGGCCAACAAAGCCTTCGCGCACTACCGGTGGTAGGGGCGTAACGACATGGCTGATCTCAACAACGTGCGCAACATCGGCATCATGGCCCACATCGATGCCGGCAAGACCACCACGACCGAGCGCATTCTCTTCTACACCGGCATCAACTACAAGATCGGTGAGGTCCACGACGGCGCAGCCACGATGGACTGGATGGAGCAGGAGCAGGAACGCGGCATCACGATCACGTCGGCGGCCACCACCTGTGAGTGGAAGGGCACCCAGATCAACATCATCGACACGCCCGGTCACGTCGACTTCACCGTCGAGGTGGAGCGTTCGCTGCGGGTGCTCGACGGTGCGGTTGCGGTGTTCGACGGTGTCGCCGGTGTGGAGCCGCAGTCTGAGACCGTATGGCGCCAGGCCGACAAGTACGGCGTCCCGCGCATCTGCTTCGTGAACAAGCTCGACCGGACCGGTGCGGACTTCTTCTTCTGCGTCGACACCATCGTCTCGCGGCTGGGCGCCACCCCGCTGGTGCTGCAACTGCCGATCGGTGCCGAGGCCGACTTCATCGGACTCGTCGACCTGATCCGCATGAAGGCCATGATGTGGCGTGGCGAGACCCTGATCGGTGAGGACTACGTCCTCGAGGACATCCCCGCGGAACTGGCCGACCAGGCCGCCGAGTACCGCGAGAAGATGATCGAGACGCTGGCCGAGGCCGACGACGACATCATGCACATGTACCTGGAGGGCGAGGAGCCCTCCGAGGCGCAACTGCAGGCCGGTATCCGCCGGGCCACCCTCGACGGCAAGCTCACCCCGGTGCTGACCGGCTCGGCGTTCAAGAACAAGGGCGTGCAGCCCATGCTCGATGCCGTGGTCGCCTACCTGCCGACCCCGCTGGACGTCGCTGCCATCACCGGGCACAAGCCCAACGACGAGTCTGTGGAGATGGAGCGCAAGCCCAACGACGAAGAGCCGTTCTCGGCGCTGGCCTTCAAGATCGCCAGCGACCCGCACCTCGGCAAGCTCACCTACATCCGCATCTACTCCGGTGTTCTGAACACCGGGACGCAGGTGCTGAACTCCGTGAAGGAGCGCAAGGAGCGCATCGGCAAGATCTACCGGATGCACGCCAACAAGCGCGAGGAGATCGCGTCGGTCGGTGCCGGCGAGATCGTGGCGGTCATGGGTCTCAAGGACACGACCACCGGCGAGACGCTCTGCGACCCCGCGAACCCGATCGTGCTGGAGTCCATGACGTTCCCGGCCCCGGTCATCGAGGTTGCCATCGAGCCGAAGACCAAGGGCGACCAGGACAAGCTCGCCACGGCGATCCAGCGCCTTGCCGAGGAGGACCCGACGTTCCGCGTCCACTCCGATGAGGAGACCGGGCAGACGATCATCGCGGGCATGGGTGAGTTGCACCTCGAGGTGCTCGTGGACCGCATGCGCCGTGAGTTCCGGGTCGAGGCGAACGTGGGCAAGCCGCAGGTGGCCTACCGCGAGACCGTCACGATGCCGGTCGCCAAGCAGGAGTACACCCACAAGAAGCAGACGGGTGGTTCCGGGCAGTTCGGCCGCGTGATCATCGCGCTGGAGCCAAACGCCGACTCGGAGTCCGAGGACAAGGCGGAGAACGGCTACGAATTCGTCAACAAGATCACCGGTGGCCGGATCCCGCGCGAGTACATCCCGAGCGTCGACGCCGGCTGCAAAGAGGCGATGACGACCGGTGTACTCGCCGGTTACCCGATGGTCGACCTGAAGGTGACACTGCTCGACGGTGCCTACCACGACGTCGACTCCTCGGAGTTGGCGTTCAAGATCGCCGGGTCGATGGCCTTCAAGGAGGCCGCCCGGAAAGCCAAGCCCGTGTTGCTGGAGCCCATGATGGCCGTGGAGGTCACCACTCCTGATGACTTCATGGGTGACGTGATCGGCGACCTGAACTCCCGCCGTGGCCAGATCCAGGCCATGGAGGAGCGCAGCGGCGCCCGCGTCGTGAAAGCTCTCGTACCCCTGTCGGAGATGTTCGGCTACGTCGGAGATCTTCGGAGCAAGACCCAGGGGCGCGCGAGTTACAGCATGCAGTTCGACTCCTATGCCCAGGTTCCCAACAACGTGGCCGAGGAGATCATTGCCAAGGCGCGCGGGGAATAGTCCCGAACGTCAACGTCTCGAGGTTTGAGACACCCAACCACAACAACAACCGAAGTTAGGCAGTCAGGCCGATTCCCGCCCGGGAGGCGGCCGTCAGTCCAGAATCAATAGGAGGACCGCAGTGGCGAAGGCGAAGTTCGAGCGGACGAAGCCCCACGTCAACATCGGCACCATCGGTCACATCGACCACGGAAAGACGACGCTGACCGCGGCGATCACCAAGGTGCTGCACGACAAGTACCCCGACCTGAACCCCTTCACGCCTTTCGACATGATCGACAAGGCCCCTGAAGAGCGTCAGCGTGGTATCACGATCTCGATCGCACACGTCGAGTACCAGACCGAGGCCCGGCACTACGCTCACGTGGACTGCCCGGGTCACGCGGACTACATCAAGAACATGATCACCGGTGCTGCTCAGATGGACGGCGCGATCCTCGTGGTCGCCGCCACCGACGGCCCGATGCCGCAGACCAAGGAGCACGTGCTGCTCGCCCGCCAGGTCGGCGTGCCGAGCATCGTCGTGGCGCTGAACAAGTGCGACATGGTCGATGACGAGGAGATCCTCGAACTCGTCGAGATGGAGGTGCGCGAGCTGCTGGACACCTACGAGTTCCCCGGCGACGACACCCCCGTGGTGAAGGTCGCGGCTGCTCCGGCGCTGGAGGGCGACGCCAAGTGGGGCGAGTCGATCCTCGAGCTCATGCAGGCCGTCGACGACTTCATCCCGACCCCGGAGCGCGAGATCGACAAGCCGTTCCTGATGCCCGTGGAGGACGTGTTCACGATCACCGGTCGCGGCACCGTCGTCACCGGTCGTATCGAGCGCGGCATCGTGAAGGTCAACGAGGAGGTCGAGATGATCGGCATCCGCGACGACTCGCAGAAGACGACCGTCACCGGCATCGAGATGTTCCGCAAGCTGCTCGACGAGGGTCAGGCCGGCGAGAACGTAGGACTCCTGCTGCGTGGCACCAAGCGCGAGGACGTCGAGCGCGGAATGGTCGTCTGCAAGCCCGGTAGCGTGACCCCGCACACCGAGTTCGAGGCCCAGGTCTACATCCTGAGCAAGGACGAGGGTGGGCGTCACACGCCGTTCTTCAACAACTACCGCCCGCAGTTCTACTTCCGTACCACGGACGTGACCGGTGTGGTGACCCTGCCGGACGGCACCGAGATGGTGATGCCCGGCGACAACACCGAGATGTCGGTGCAGCTGATCCAGCCGATCGCCATGGAAGACGGTCTGCGGTTCGCGATCCGGGAAGGTGGCCGCACCGTCGGCGCCGGCCGGGTCACAAAGATCAACAAGTAGTACCAGCACCACCCCCGGTTCGGGGGCGGGCGGCGCAAGCCCCCGCCCCCGACCACCCCAGGACGACAGCGGCGAGAAGAAGAGGAAACAAGCGCCATGGCGGGACAGAAGATCCGCATCAGGCTCAAGGCCTATGACCACGAAGTCATCGACAAGTGGGCGAAGACCATCGTGGACACGGTTTCGCGCACGGGCGCGAAGGTGGCCGGTCCTGTGCCGCTGCCGACGGAGAAGAACGTGTACTGCGTCATCCGCTCGCCGCACAAGTACAAGGACAGCCGCGAGCACTTCGAGATGCGCACGCACAAACGACTCATCGACATCCTCGATCCGACCCCCAAAACCGTGGATTCGCTCATGAAGCTGGATCTGCCGGCCGGTGTCGAGATCGAGATCAAGCTGTAGGACGCCACCATGAAGACGAGAACTCGCAAAGGGCTGCTGGGCACCAAGCTCGGCATGACCCAGGTATGGGATGAAAACAACCGGATCGTGCCGGTGACCGTGATCGAGGCAGGGCCCTGCGTGGTCACCCAGATCCGGACCCCCGACACGGACGGCTACTCGGCGGTGCAGATCGCGTTCGGCGCGATCGACCCGCGCAAGGTCAACAAGCCCGACGGCGGCCACTTCGCCAAGGCGGGGGTGACACCGCGCCGCGACCTCGTGGAACTGCGCACCGAGGATGCCTCGGAGTACACCCTCGGCCAGGAGTTGAAGGCCGACGTCTTCGAGCCCGGAGCGGTCGTCGACGTCACTGCCACCAGCAAGGGCAAGGGTTTCGCCGGTGTCATGAAGCGCCACGGCTTCCACGGCCTTCGTGCCAGCCACGGTGTGCACCGCAAGCACCGCTCGCCGGGATCGATCGGTGGCTGTGCCACGCCGGGCCGGGTCTTCAAGGGTCTGAGCATGGCCGGACGTATGGGGTCCGACCGCGTCACGACCCAGGGACTCACCGTGCATGCGGTCGACCTCGACCGCAACCTGATCCTGATCAAGGGCTCCGTGCCCGGGCCCAAGGGTGCGCTCGTGCTGATCCGCGACGCCGCGAAGGGGGCATGACATGACATCCATCGACATCAAGAGCCCCTCCGGGGGTGCAGCAGGCAGTGTGGAGCTTCCCGCCGAGGTGTTCAACGTGCAGACGAACGTGCCGTTGATCCACCAGGTGGTCGTGGCCCAACTCGCCGCGGCCCGCCAAGGGACACACAAGACCAAGACCCGCGCCGAGGTCGCAGGTGGCGGCCGCAAGCCGTATCGCCAGAAGGGGACCGGCCGCGCCCGTCAGGGTTCGGTGCGTGCTCCGCAGTTCGCCGGCGGCGGTGTGGTCCACGGCCCGACCCCGCGCAACTACGAGCAGAAGACACCGAAGAAGATGAAGGCCGCCGCCCTGCGCGGGGCCCTGTCCGATCGGGCTCGTGCCGACAAGGTGCACGTGGTGACCGGGCTGCTCGACGGCGACAAGGCGTCCACGAAGTCCGCGCTCGCCGCGTTGCGGACCGTCACACAGGCTGCTGCCGTGCTCGTGGTGGCGCAGCGCACCGATGAGTTGACCTGGCTGTCCCTGCGCAACGCACCCGAGGTGCACCTGCTGGCGCCAGAGCAGCTCAACACGTACGACGTGCTCGTCAACGACGAGATCGTCTTCACCCAGGCGGCGCTCGAGCAGTTCCTCGCGGGACCGCGCAGCGGCGCTTCGGCCAAGGCCACCGCGACCTCCACCGAGGCGCAGGCTGCCGCTGACGACATCGAGGAGGAGTCCGCATGAGGATCGCAGACCACCGCGACGTCCTGCTGGGACCGGTGATCTCGGAGAAGGCCTACGGGCTGCTCGACGAGAACAAGTACACCTTCCTGGTGCGGCCGGACGCGAACAAGACCGAGATCAAGATCGCCGTCGAGAAAGTGTTCGGCGTCAAGGTGACCGGTGTGAACACCCTCAACCGCGCGGGCAAGCGCGTTCGCACGCGGTCCGGCTTCGGCCACCGCGCCGCGTCCAAGCGTGCCGTCGTGACGGTTGCCCAGGGTGACCGCATCGACATCTTCGGCGGACCGGTCAGCTGAGGCAGGGAACAGACATGGGAATTCGTAAGTACAAACCGACCACGCCGGCTCGTCGTGGCTCGAGTGTCGCCGACTTCGTCGAGGTGACCCGCTCCACGCCGGAGAAGTCGTTGGTCCGTCCGCTGCCGCAGAAGGGTGGACGCAACAACTCCGGGAAGATCACCACCCGGCACCAGGGTGGCGGTCACAAGCGCGCCTACCGGGTGATCGACTTCCGGCGTGCGGACAAGGACGGCGTGCCGGCCAAGGTCGCGCACATCGAGTACGACCCGAACCGGACCAGCCGGATCGCTCTGCTGCACTACGCGGACGGCGAGAAGCGTTACATCCTCGCCCCCCAGAACCTGCGACAGGGTGACCGGATCGAGACCGGTCAGGGTGCCGACATCAAGCCCGGGAACAACCTGCCGTTGCGGTTCATCCCGACGGGTACCGTCGTGCACGCGGTGGAACTGCGTCCCGGCGGCGGCGCGAAGATCGCCCGCTCGGCCGGTTCCAGCGTGCAGCTGGTCGCCAAGGACGGCCCGTACGCACAGCTGCGGATGCCCTCCGGGGAGATTCGCAACGTCGACCTCCGCTGCCGTGCGACGATCGGCGAGGTCGGCAACGCCGAACAGTCGAACATCAACTGGGGCAAGGCCGGCCGCAACCGTTGGAAGGGCAAGCGCCCGACCGTCCGTGGTGTGGCCATGAACCCGGTCGACCACCCGCACGGTGGAGGTGAGGGCAAGACCTCCGGAGGCCGTCACCCGGTGAACCCGAAGGGCAAGCCCGAGGGACGCACCCGTTCGAAGAAGAAGCCGAGCGACAAGTACATCGTCCGCCGCCGTAAGTCCGGCAAGAAGCGCTGAGGGAACACACGATGCCACGCAGTCTGAAGAAGGGCCCCTTCGTCGACACGCACCTCATGAAGAAGGTCGAGGCGCAGAACGACAAGGGCAGCAAAGCGGTCATCAAGACCTGGTCGCGCCGGTCCATGATCGTCCCGGCGATGCTGGGCCACACGCTCGCGGTGCACGACGGCCGCAAGCACATCCCGGTGTTCATCACCGAGAACATGGTCGGGCACAAGCTCGGCGAGTTCGCCCCGACACGGACCTTCAAGGGTCACGTCAAGGACGACCGCAAGGCCAAGCGCCGCTAGAGCGCACCCAGGACAACACACACCATTTGAGAAGGCAGGGATAGCGATGGAAGCCAGGGCCCGTGCGCGATATGTGCGCGTCACGCCCATGAAGGCGCGTCGGGTAGTCGACCTCATCCGAGGTCTACCGACGGCTGAGGCGCAGGCGGTTCTTCGATTCGCTCCGCAGGCGGCCAGCGAGCCGGTGGGCAAGGTGCTCGATAGCGCCATCGCCAACGCAACCAACAACAACAGCCTCGACCCGAACGACCTGTTCGTGTCCGAGGTGTACGTCGATGAGGGTCCGACCATGAAGCGCTTCCGCCCGCGGGCGCGTGGATCGGCGGCCCGCATCCGCAAGCGCACAAGTCACATCACAGTGGTCGTCGCATCGCGCACAGCGGTGACGACCGAAGGGAAGGGGTGAGCCACGTGGGTCAGAAAGTACACCCGCACGGGTTCCGGTTGGGCGTCACGAGTGAATACGTGACCCGCTGGTTCACCGACAGCACGAAGCCTGGTCAGCGTTACTCCGACTACGTCGCCGAGGATGTCAAGATCCGTCGGCTGCTGTCAGAGGGCATGGAGCGGGCCGGGATCTCGAAGGTGGAGATCGAGCGCACCCGCGACCGGGTCATCATCTACATCCACACCGCACGCCCGGGCATCGTCATCGGCCGCAAGGGTGCCGAGGCTGAGCGCCTGCGTATGGAACTGGAGAAGCTCACCGGCAAGCAGGTGCAGTTGAACATCCTCGAGGTGAAGAACCCCGAGGTGGACGCACAGCTGGTCGCCCAGGGCATCGCCGAGCAGTTGTCCAGCCGAGTGTCGTTCCGGCGCGCCATGCGCAAGGGGATGCAGTCGGCGCAGCGGGCCGGCGCACTCGGGATCCGGGTGCAGGTGTCCGGACGACTCGGCGGCGCTGAGATGAGCCGTACCGAGTTCTACCGCGAGGGTCGGGTACCGCTGCACACGCTGCGTGCGGACATCGACTTCGGGTTCTACGAGGCCCGGACCACGTTCGGTCGCATCGGCGTCAAGGTGTGGATCTACCACGGCGAGGTGTCGACCGACCGCGCGGAACGCGAGCAGCAGCGGCAAGCACGTCTGCAGCGCTCCGGCTCCCCGGGTCGCGGACGTCGCGAGGGTCGTGGTGGCCGTGACCGTGGGGACCGCGGGGACCGTGGGACCGCGGACCACGCAACGCCGAGCGCGAGACCCAGACCGCACCGGTCGAGGCTGCTGCCGAGACCCCGGTGGCGACGGAGGCCTGAGATGCTGATTCCCCGCAGAGTGAAACACCGCAAGCAGCACCACCCGAAGCGCAGCGGCATGGCCAAGGGCGGCACCAAGGTCAGCTTCGGCGACTGGGGCCTGCAGGCCGTGGAACCGGCGTATGTGACCAACCGTCAGATCGAGGCGGCCCGTATCGCGATGACCCGCCACATCAAGCGTGGCGGCAAGGTCTGGATCAACATCTACCCGGACCGCCCGCTGACCAAGAAGCCGGCAGAGACCCGCATGGGTTCCGGCAAGGGCTCACCCGAGTGGTGGGTCGCCAACGTGAAGCCGGGACGGGTCATGTTCGAGTTGACCTATCCCAACGAACAGACCGCGCAGGAGGCACTGGAGCGGGCAGCACACAAGCTGCCGATGAAGTGCCGGATCGTGCGGCGCGAAGTGAGTGAGGACTGATGCCTGCTACTAAGACGGAAGAGTTGCGGCTGTTGAGCAACGAGGAACTTGTGGCGCGCCTCAAGGAGGGCAAGGAGGAGCTTTTCAACCTCCGCTTCCAGTCCGCCACCGGTCAGTTGGAGAACCATGGCCGCCTGCGCGCGGTCAAGAAGGACATCGCTCGTATCTACACGATCATGCGTGAGCGCGAGTTGGGCATTACGAATGACGAGGTCGTGGCATGAGTGAGCAAGTGATCCCCGAGGAGACCGCGCAGGCGCGTGGATTCCGCAAGGTCCTCCAGGGCCTGGTCGTCAGCGACAAGATGGACAAGACCGTTGTGGTCGCCGTGGAGGACAGGTTCAAGCACCCCCTGTACGGCAAGGTCGTTCGACGCACCAGCCGTTTGAAGGCACACGACGAGAACAATGAGTGTGGCGTGGGCGACCGCGTCGAGCTCATGGAGACCCGTCCGACCTCGGCCACCAAGCGGTGGCGGGTCGTGAAGATCCTTGAGAAGGCGAAGTAACCATGATCCAGCAGGAATCCAGGCTCCGGGTGGCCGACAACACCGGCGCGAAAGAGTTGCTGTGCATCCGCGTGCTCGGTGGTTCGGGCCGTCGGTACGCCGGCATCGGTGACGTGATCGTCGCCACCGTCAAGGACGCCATTCCCGGCGGTGCGACCAAGAAGGGCGAGGTCGTCAAGGCGGTCGTGGTTCGCACCACCAAGCAGAAGCGTCGCCCCGACGGGTCCTACATCCGTTTCGACGAGAACGCCGCCGTGATCCTCAAGGCCGACGGTGAGCCGCGTGGTACGCGCATCTTCGGCCCGGTCGGCCGCGAGTTGCGCGACAAGCGCTTCATGAAGATCATCTCGCTGGCACCGGAGGTCCTGTGATGGCAAGCGTGAAGATTCGCAAGGGGGACACCGTGCAGGTGATCTCCGGCAAGGACAAGGGCATCACCGGGCGCGTTTTGATCGTCGACCCCGACACCGATCGGGTCATCGTCGAGGGCGTGAACCGGGTTGTCAAGCACACCAAGGTGGGCCAGGGTGACCGCGGCGCGAAGACCGGCGGGCTCATTCACACGGAGGCGCCGATCCATGTGTCGAACGTGATGCTGGTGGACGCCGACGGCAAGGCCACCAAGGTCGGATCCCGGCGCGACAGCGTCGAGAAGCGCCGCGCCGACGGCACGACGTACGAAGGAACACGACGGGTGCGAGTCGCCCGCCGGACAGGTAAGGACATCGAATGACCGCGACGCAGACACAGGCGCTGCCGCGTCTCAAGCAGCGCTACAACGACGAGATCCGCGCGACCCTCAAGGAGCAACTCGGCCTCGGGAACGTCATGCAGGTGCCGACCGTGACCAAGGTCGTCGTCAACATGGGCGTGGGCGATGCCGCACGCGACAGCAAACTCATCGACGGTGCCGTCCGGGACCTGGCCACCATCACCGGCCAGAAGCCGCAGGTGACCAAGGCCCGCAAGTCGATCGCCCAGTTCAAACTGCGCGAGGGACAGCCGATCGGTGCCCACACGACACTTCGCGGTGACCGGATGTGGGAGTTCCTGGACCGGCTGATGTCGGTGGCGCTTCCCCGTATCCGTGACTTCCGCGGTCTGTCGCCGCGGCAGTTCGACGGGCGCGGCAACTACACCTTCGGACTGACCGAGCAGGTCATGTTCCCGGAGGTCGACCCCGACAAGGTGGACCGCGCCCGCGGTATGGACGTGACCATCGTGACCAGTGCGGTCGACGACGAGGGTGGCCGTACGCTGCTCACGCTGCTCGGCATGCCGTTCAAGGAGAACTGAGATGGCCAAGAAGGCATTGATCGAGAAGTCCAACAAGAAGCCGAAGTTCAAGGTGCGCGGCTACACCCGCTGCAACCGGTGCGGCCGGCCGCACTCGGTGTACCGGAAGTTCGGCCTGTGCCGTGTGTGTCTGCGTGAGATGGCTCACCGCGGCGAACTGCCCGGCGTCACCAAGAGCAGCTGGTAGTCCCGACCCCCACCGCCGAAGGTCCGAACCGGAAACCGCGGCGAGAAAGAAGAACCCCATGAGCATGACCGACCCGATCGCCGACATGTTGACGCGTGTGCGCAACGCGAGCGCGGCGCATCACGAACAGGTTGCGATGCCGCACTCGAAGATCAAAGAGGGCATCGCCTCCATCCTGAAGTCCGAGGGCTACGTCGCGGACGTGCGCACTGAGGACGCCGAGGTCGGCAAGACGCTGGTCGTCGGCCTCAAATACGGACCCAACCGCGAGCGTTCCATCTCCGGGGTGCGCCGTGTCAGCAAGCCCGGATTGCGGGTGTACGCCAAGCGTGGCGCCATGCCGCGGGTCCTTGGCGGGCTGGGAATCGCAATCATCTCCACCTCGTCCGGTCTGTTGACCGACCGGCAGGCCGAGCAGAAGGGCGTGGGTGGGGAAGTCCTCGCCTACGTCTGGTAAGGATCGTCATGTCACGTATTGGCAAACACCCGGTTCCCGTGCCCGGTGGGGTGACCGTGTCGCTGGACGGCCAGACCGTCACGGTGAAGGGTCCGAAGGGCACCCTCTCCCACGTCGTCGCCGAGCCGATCAAGGTCTCGCAGAACGCCGAAGGCGCGATCGAGGTCTCCCGGCCGGACGATGAGCGCATGCAGCAAGTCGCTGCACGGTCTGAGCCGCACGCTGATCGCGAACATGGTGATCGGGGTGACCGAGGGGTACAGCAAGACCTTGGAGATCTCCGGCACCGGTTACCGCGTCGTCCCCAAGGGACAGGGCCTGGAGTTCTCGCTGGGCTTCAGCCACCCGGTGCAGATCGATGCGCCGGAGGGGATCTCCTTCCAGGTGGAGGGTCCCACGAAGTTCACGGTCTCCGGGACCGACAAGCAACTGGTCGGCGAGGTGGCCGCGAACATTCGCAAGCTGCGCAAGCCCGACCCCTACAAGGCGAAGGGCATCCGGTACTCCGGCGAGCAGATCCGCCGCAAGGCCGGAAAGGCAGGTAAGTGATGAGCGTCGTAACCAAACTCGGGTCGGGATCGAAGCGTTCCGTGTCCCGCAGCCGTCGCCACTCGCGGGTCCGCAAGAAGGTCACCGGGACCTCGCAGCGGCCTCGGCTGGTCGTGTTCCGTTCCACCCGTCACGTCGAGGCGCAGGTCGTCGACGACACGGTGGGCAAGACGCTGGCTTCAGCGTCCACCATGGAAGCGGATGTCCGTGCCGACGACGGCGACAAGACCGCCAAGGCGCAGGCCGTGGGCAAGTTGCTCGGCGAGCGCGCCAAGGCTGCCGGGGTGTCCGCCGTGGTGTTCGACCGGGGCGGCTACCGCTACCACGGGCGGGTCGCCGCCGTTGCTGACGGTGCCCGCGAAGCCGGCCTCGAGTTCTAGGAGAAGAGATGTCGAATCAGAATCGTTCCGGCCGGGACCGTCGTGATGGCGGCCGTGGCCAGGAGAAGTCCCAGTACCTCGAGCGGGTCGTGACGATCAACCGCGTCGCCAAGGTCGTCAAGGGTGGCCGTCGTTTCAGTTTCACGGCCCTCGTGGTCGTCGGTGACGGCGACGGCATGGTCGGCGTCGGCTACGGCAAGGCCAAAGAGGTCCCGGCTGCGATCGCCAAGGGTGTCGAGGAGGCCAAGAAGAACTTCTTCAAGGTTCCCCGGATCCAGGGCACCATCCCGCACCCCGTGCAGGGTGAGGACAGCGCCGGCGTCGTGCTGCTGCGTCCTGCCTCACCAGGTACCGGTGTGATCGCAGGCGGCCCGGTGCGCGCCGTGCTGGAGTGCGCCGGTGTGCACGACGTGCTCAGCAAGTCGCTCGGTTCGGACAACGCGCTGAACATCGTGCGCGCGACCGTGACCGCTCTTCGTGAGCTCGAGCGCCCCGAGCAGGTCGCGGCCCGTCGTGGCCTTCCCCTCGAAGACGTCGCCCCTGCCGCGCTGCTGCGTGCCCAGGCGGCGGGGACGGGGGCATGATGGCCACGCTCAAGGTGACTCAGACCCGTTCCCCGATCGGCGGCACCGACTCGCAGCGCGCGACGCTGCGTTCGCTGGGCCTGCGCAAGATCGGCCAGTCCGTCGAGATCGAAGACCGTCCCGAACTGCGGGGCATGGTCAACACCGTCATCCATCTGGTGACGGTTGAGGAGGTGAAGTGAGATGACACTCAAGGTGCATCACTTGCGACCGGCCCCCGGCGCCAAGACCGCCAAGACCCGCAAGGGCCGTGGTCAGGGCTCGAAGGGGAAGACCGCCGGCCGCGGTACCAAGGGAACGCACGCGCGCGGTCAGGTGTCCGCCGCATTCGAGGGTGGTCAGACCCCGTTGCACATGCGGCTGCCCAAACTCAAGGGTTTCAAGAGCCCGAACAAGGTGACCTTCCAGGTCGTCAATCTCGCCCAGATCGAGAAGTTGTTCCCCGAGGGCGGAGAGGTCACTGTCGAGGACCTCGTGTCCAAGGGTGCGGTGCGCAAGAACCAGCCCGTCAAGGTGCTCGGCAACGGCGACATCTCGGTCGCGGTGCAGGTGACGGTTGACGCGGCTTCGGCCACGGCGAAGTCCAAGATCGAGGCCGCAGGCGGATCGGTCACCACCGCCTGATCACGAAGCAAACGGAGAAGGGGCGTCGGGAAACCGGCGCCCCTTCTGCGTCGGGTCCGTCGGTCCGCAGTCGCATTTCCGGAGCGTGCAAACATCCGTACGCTCAGTGACGCGACATTCACAACCTTGGCTGTCGGCAGGTCTCGCCAGGGCCGTCGGAGCGCATTCGGGTCAGGCATGCCATCGGGTCCAGTACGGTGGCGCCATGCAGCGCCGGGACCTGTTGAAGTGGGCGGCGGTCACCGGCGCCTGGTCCTTCGCGGGGTGCGCTGCGCCGGCAGGCACAACCGCCAGTGATGCCCCGGACGGCAGTCTGGTGACGCGCTGGGACGTCGACCC
Organism: uncultured Actinomycetota bacterium; assembly: GCA_963769435.1. Classification (GTDB taxonomy): domain Bacteria; phylum Actinomycetota; class Actinomycetes; order S36-B12; family UBA10799; genus JADKAV01. The sequence continues at coordinate 946,735 of CAVYLN010000002.1, read as the reverse complement.
GTGGTCCCTGGGGTCCTATTCGGCCCTGCCCGTCGGCACCCCCCTGGGGGCCAGACGGGTGCTGGCCGAGGCGTTCATCGGTGGCCGTGTCGTTCTGGCAGGGGAGTACACAGCGGTGGACCACCCGTCGACCGTGCACGGTGCCTACACATCGGGGGAACGGGCGGCGCGGCGACTGCTGGAGGTGCCTGAGCTGCGCTCGGTGCTCGTGGTCGGTGCGGGCCTCGCCGGGCTGCGGGCGGCGCAGGTCCTCAGGGCCGCTGGTCGTGAGGTCACCGTGTTGGAGGCGCGGGATCGGGTCGGGGGACGGGTGCGGACCGACTACTCACTCGGGGTGCCCCTGGAGATGGGGGCGTCGTGGATCCACGGGGTCAGGGACAACCCGATGGTGGATGTCGTCAGACGTGCCGGACTGGATCTGGTGCCGACGGACTGGGACGACACCCTCGTGCATGGCTACCGGACCGGGACCCCGGCCACTGGCGTGGGGCGGGCGGTCACCGCCCTGGAGCGGGCAGCGGCGGCGGCGATCAGGACGAAGCCAGGCAGGGACACCTCGGTCGCCGTGGGGCTCGCAGATCAGGGCTGGCGGGCGGACACCCCCGCAAGGGAACTCGCGCAGTTGACCGAGATCACCATGGAGTACGGCGTCGACCTGGACCGACTCGGTGCCCAGGCCCTGTGGGAGGGCGAGTACGACCGCGGCGACCACGCCCTCGTGGCCGGCGGTTTCGACAAGGTCCCGCAGATGCTCGCCACTGGACTCGACGTGCGGCTCGACTCGCCGGTCGGGGAAATGCGAATCGGATCCGACGGTGTCCAGGTGGACTCGGTCCGCGCGGATGCCGCCGTGGTGGCCGTGCCCGTCGCGCTCCTGCAGTCGGGATCGCCGCGACTGGATCTGCCGCCCGCGGTGCGGGCAGCCGCGGAATCCTTGATCACAGGCAATCTCGAGAAGGTGTTCCTGCGCTATCCGCAACCCTGGTGGCCGGACGCCCAGATCCTGCAGGTGGAGTCCGCCCCGGCTCAGCGCTGGGCGGAGTGGTACGACCTGCGCGTTCTCACAGGCGCCGCAATCGTCTTCGGTTTCGCCGGGGGTTCCGCCGCGCTGACCCGCCCCGAGGACGATGCCGGAGTCGCCATCGAAGCCGCTGAGGTACTGTCCGCGGCCTATCGCTGATCAGGGCAGTTCCAGAGCCGGGGGGCCGACCCCCGCCGACAGCGCGGGTCGCCTTGCTACTCTCAGGTCAGTACCGAACAACTTCGTGTGCGCGCCGCGGGTGCGCGAGGAGGATCTTTGCTATCGCAATTCGCTGCGGCGTTCCGGACTCCGGACCTGCGCAACAAGATCCTTTTCACGTTGGGTCTCATCGCCATCTACCGGGTCGGTGCGATCATCCCCACGCCGGGCGTGGACTACACAGCCATCCAGACCTGTCTGACGCTGGTCGAGGGGAACTCCCTGTATGGCCTGATCAACCTGTTCAGCGGTGGCGCACTGCTGCAGTTGAGCGTATTCGCGCTCGGGATCATGCCCTACATCACCGCCAGCATCATCATCCAGCTGCTGACAGTGGTCATCCCGAGGCTTGAGGCGCTGCGTAAGGAAGGCCAGTCCGGCCAGGCGAAGATGACGCAGTACACCCGATACCTGACGATCGGTCTGTCGGTCCTGCAGGCAACTGCGTTCATCTCGCTGGCACGCTCCCCGGGGCAGTTGTTCCAGGGCTGCAACGAGAACCTGATCCCGAACCAGTCCATCCCGTTGATCATCACGATGGTGCTGGTGATGACCGCGGGTGCCGCGATGCTGATGTGGTTCGGTGAGTTGATCACCGACCGCGGCGTCGGCAACGGCATGTCTTTGCTGATCTTCGTGTCGATCATCGCCGGGATGCCCGGACAGTTCTACTCGATCTACGTCTCCCGCGGCGCGTTCCCGCTGGTACTCACCTTGTCCGTCGGGGTGGTCATCATCGCCGCGGTGGTCTACGTGGAGCAAGCGCAGCGCCGGATCCCGGTGCAGTACGCCAAGAAGATGGTCGGATCCAAGCTCATGGGCGGGGCCTCCACGTACATCCCGCTGAAGGTCAACATGGCCGGTGTGATCCCGGTGATCTTCGCCTCGTCGTTGCTCTACATCCCGCAGTTGATCTCGACGGTCAGCGGCAACACGAACACCGGCTGGGGCCTGTGGGTGGCGCGCAACTTCTCGCAGGGCACCGAGCCGCTCTACATCCTGTTCTACGTCGCGATGATCATCTTCTTCGCGTACTTCTACGTGTCGATCACCTTCAACCCGGTCGAGGTCAGCGACAACATGAAGAAGTACGGCGGCTTCATCCCGGGTATCCGGGCCGGCAAGCCGACCGAGCAGTATCTCGCCTACGTGCTCAGCAGACTGACCTTCCCCGGGTCGATCTACCTGGCGGTGGTGGCGGTCATCCCGCTCTATGCTTTCGGAGCGTTGGGCGTCGGGCAGAGTTTCATCTTCGGTGGGACATCTCTGCTGATCATGGTGGGTGTCGGACTCGATACGGTGAAACAGATCGAGGCACAACTTCAGCAACGGAGCTACGAAGGGTTCTTGCGATAATGCGCATTGTTCTCATGGGACCGCCCGGTGCGGGCAAGGGCACACAGGCGGTCAAGGTAGCGGAGAAGTTGCAGGTGCCCCACATCTCCACCGGGGAGATCTTCCGGGCGAACCTGGCCGATGGGACCCCGCTGGGTCTGGAGGCCAAGCGGTACATGGAGGCCGGCGAGTACGTCCCCGACGAGGTGACGAACTCGATGGTGGCAGGTCGGCTGGCAGAGCCCGACGCGTCCTCCGGCTTCATCCTCGACGGCTACCCCCGCACCTTGGCCCAGGTCGGGGAGCTCGACTCCATCCTGACCGGTCTCGGCACACACCTGGACAAGGTCGTTGAGATCACTGCCAACACCGACGAGGTCGTGGCGCGTCTGCTGAACCGGGCGCAGGAGCAGGGCCGCGCCGACGACACCGAAGAGGTGATCCGGCGCCGCATGGACGTGTACGCGGAGCAGACCGAACCCCTCGTCCGCGTGTACTCCGCAGCGCGGCCTGCTCGTCAAGGTCGATGGCATGGGATCCATGGACGAGGTCACCGACAGGTTGTTAGCCGCGCTGGGGGCTTGAGTGTTCCGCCGGGGCGCCCGCGTGCAGATCAAGACCGATGAGCAGATCGGTCTCATGCGTGCAGGCCGGCCTCGTTGTCGCCGACGCGCTCGACGCCGTGGCGGCCGCGATCCGCCCCGGGGTCACCGGCAAACAGTTGGACGCGATCGCCGAGGACGTGATCCGTTCGGCCGGGGCCACACCCTCCTTCCTCGGCTACCACGGATTCCCGGCCAGCATCTGCATCAGCGTCGACAACGCGATCGTCCACGGCATCCCCAGCGAGATCCCTCTGCATGAAGGTGCGCTCGTCAGCGTCGACTGCGGTGCGATCCTGCACGGCTGGCACGGTGATGCGGCCATCACTGTGGGGGTCGGGCGAGATCGGGCAGGGTGCCGCGGAACTGTCTGAGGCGACCCGCTCCTCGCTGTGGCACGGACTTGCACACGCGCGCGCGGGCGGTCGGCTCACCGACATCGGTGCGGCGGTCGAGCGCACGATTCGTGGCGCCGTCCACGACTACGGGATCGTCCGGGAATACGTCGGGCACGGAATCGGCACCCAGATGCACATGCCACCGGACGTGCCGAACGTGGGGCCGGCCGGCAAGGGTCCGGAACTCGTCTCGGGCATGGTGCTGGCTGTGGAACCGATGATCACGTTGGGTGCACCCGACAATGTGACGCTGCCCGATGAGTGGACGGTGGTCACGATGGACGGTTCCCTGGCCGCACACTGGGAGCACACTGTGGCGATCACGACCACTGGTCCGTGGGTGCTGACGGCCCGTGACGGCGGCAGGTCCGAGCTCGCGGCGCTGGGCGTGCAGGTTTCCGCCCTGGCGGGTTGACGGCCCACCGACGGGCCGGGTTGTTCCTGGTGAACGCCCCCCTAGCCGTCGTCGCGACCCATGCTTTACACTCGAACAGAGGGCGAATGCCTTCACCCGCGGTACGACATACCGCACAATCCGCACACAATCGGAAGACTGGATCACGCATGGGTAAGAAGGACGACGCGATCGAGCTCGAGGGCACGATCGTCGAGTCACTGCCCAATGCGATGTTCCGTGTCGAGTTGGACAACGGCCACAAGGTCCTTGCCCACATCTCCGGCAAGATGCGGATGCACTACATCCGGATCCTTCCGGATGACCGAGTGGTCGTGGAGCTCTCGCCCTACGACTTGACCCGGGGACGCATCGTCTACCGGTACAAGTGAGGAATCAGCAGGACACCGATGAAGGTTCAACCGAGCGTTAAGAAGATCTGCGACAAGTGCAAGGTGATTCGTCGCAACGGTCGCGTCATGGTGATCTGCGAGAACCCTCGCCACAAGCAGCGCCAGGGCTGACCCCTGGTAAGACGTCATCCGAACCTGGTGCCCGAAGCCAAGGGCTGCCAGACGCCACCCCCGGACGCGAAGGCCGGGGACCCACCAGGGCGGTGGGACCGATGACGTCACAGACCTTCGTGAACGAACTAGGAGAGCCCAATGGCACGCATTGTGGGTGTTGACCTGCCGCGCGAGAAGCGCGTCGAGGTCGGCCTGACCTACATCTTCGGGGTGGGACGTTCCCTGTCCCAGAAGGCGCTGGCCGCGACCGGTGTGGATCCCAACACGCGCGTCCGCGACCTGTCCGAACCGGATGTGATCGCGTTGCGCGACTACATCGAAGCCAACTACCAGACCGAGGGTGACCTTCGCCGCGAGGTGCAGGCCGACATCCGCCGCAAGGTGGAGATCGGGTCCTACCAGGGCCTACGCCACCGCCGCGGTCTGCCCGTGCGTGGACAGCGCACGCACACCAACGCGCGGACCCGCAAGGGCAAGCGCAAGACCGTCGCCGGCAAGAAGAAGGTCGGCAAGTGACACGAGCAGGAGTCTGAGCAGCCATGGCACCCCAAGGCAAGGGCGCGAAGAAGCCGCGCCGCAAAGAGAAGAAGAGCGTGGCTTTCGGCCACGCCCACATCAAGAGCACCTTCAACAACACCATCGTCACCATCACCGACCCGCAGGGACAGGTCATCGCCTGGTCCTCGTCGGGGCAGGTGGGGTTCAAGGGCTCCCGCAAGTCCACCCCGTACGCCGCCCAGATGGCCGCCGAGGCTGCCGCCCGGCGGGCGATGGACAACGGCATGCGCAAGGTCGACGTGTTCGTCAAGGGCCCGGGTTCCGGGCGTGAGACGGCCATCCGGTCGCTGCAGGCCACCGGCCTCGAGGTCGGAACGATCCAAGACGTGACCCCCGTACCGCACAACGGCTGCCGTCCGCCGAAGCGGCGCCGGGTCTGAGCAGGAGATAGAACATGGCCCGATACACAGGCGCGGACTGCAAGCGCTGCCGCCGCGAGAAGACCAAACTGTTCCTCAAGGGTGCCAAGTGCGACTCGCCGGCGTGCCCGGTGGAGAAGCGCCCCTACCCGCCCGGCCAGCACGGCCGCAACCGGACCAAGGAGAGCGAGTACTTGCTCCAGAAGCGGGAGAAGCAGAAGTGCGCCCGCATCTACGGAGTGCTCGAGCGCCAGTTCCGCAGCTACTACGACGAGGCCAACCGGCAGCAGGGCAAGACCGGTGAGAACCTGCTGACGATCCTCGAGAGCCGCCTGGACAACGTGGTCTACCGCGCGGGTCTGGCCAAGAGCCGCGACATGGCGCGTCAGTTGGTGCGTCACGGCCACATCACCGTCAACGGCAAGAAGGTCGACATCCCCAGCTACCGGGTGTCGCCCAACGACATCGTCGAGGTGCGCAACAAGTCCCGTGAGATGACGCCGTTCGTGGTCGCGCACGCCGAGGCCGGCGAGCGCGAGGTGCCGGCGTGGCTCGAGGTCATTCCGTCGCACTTCCGGGTGCTGGTGCACTCCCTGCCGAAGCGCGAGCAGATCGACACGCTGGTGCAGGAACAACTCATCGTTGAGCTCTACTCGAAGTAATGCAGTCAGCCGCGGCACCTTGCTGCGGTCTCCCGGGCGTCATATAGCGGTCGCCTGAGAAAGGAAGAAGTCACGTGCAGATTGCAAGTCGACCAGTTCTGACCGAGGAGTTCGTCTCCGACAGTCGTTCGCGATTCGTCCTCGAACCCCTCGAGCCGGGTTTCGGCTACACCCTGGGCAACAGCCTGCGACGCACCCTGCTGTCGTCCATCCCCGGTGCGGCGGTCACGAGTATCCGTATCGATGGCGTGCAGCACGAGTTCAGCACAGTCCCGGGCATGACCGAGGACGTCACCGAGCTCGTGCTCAACGTCAAGGGCATCGTCGTCAGCACCGAGATGGATGAGCCGGTCACCATGTACCTGCGGGCTTCCGGGCCCGGGGAGGTCACCGTCGCCGACATCGAGGCGCCCACCGGCGTGGAGGTCCACAACCCGGACCTGCACCTCGCGACCCTTGGTGAAGGTGCGGCCCTGAACATGGAACTGACCGTAGAGCGCGGCCGGGGTTATGTGCCTGCGGCCGCCGGTTCCATGGTGGAGAAGCAGGCCGGGCGGATCCTGGTCGACGCGATCTACTCGCCGGTGCTCAAGGTGACCTACAAGGTCGAGGCCACCCGTGTCGAGCAGCGCACCGACTTCGACCGCCTGATCGTCGATGTGGAGACCAAGCCGAGCATCCGGGCACGTGACGCCGTCGCGAGTGCCGGGAAGACGCTGGTGGAGCTGTTCGGGCTGGCCCGCGACCTGAACGCCACCGCTGAGGGCCTCGAACTCGGACCGTCCGAGGTCGACACCTACATGGCCGAACAGTTCAGCCAGCCGATCGAGGCGCTCAACCTGTCGGTCCGCTCCTACAACTGCCTGAAGCGCGAGGGTGTGCACACCATCGGCGAGCTGCTGACCCGCAGTGAGGCCGACCTGATGGACATCCGCAACTTCGGGCAGAAGTCCATCGATGAGGTGAAGGACTCGCTGCAGGGTCTCGGACTGAACCTCAAGGACAGCCCCGCCGGCTTCGACCCGTCGCAGGCAGTGACGTTCTACGCCGAGGACGACCAACAGTACGCAGAGGACGAGCAGCTCTAGGGCTGCCGCTTAGTCAAGGAGAACCACATGCCCACGCCGTCGAAGGGACCCCGCCTCGGTGGTGGTCCGGCGCACGAGCGACTGATGCTGGCCAACCTGGCCACCGCGCTGTTCCAGCACGGGCGCATCACCACGACCGAAGCGAAGGCCAAGCGCCTGAGCCCGCTGGCGGATCGGCTGGTGACGTTCGCCAAGCGCGGTGACCTCCACGCCCGCCGCCGGGTCATGTCGGTGATCCGCGACAAGTCGGTCGTGCACGAGTTGTTCACCGAGATCGGGCCGCAGTACGCCGGTCGCCCCGGGGGTTACACCCGGATCACCAAGATCGGCCCCCGCAAGGGTGACAACGCGCCGATGGCCGTGATCGAACTCGTGGAACCCATGGCCGAGGCGGTGGTCAAGGAGGCGACCTCCGCGGCCAAGCGCGCGGCGAAGGATGCCGAGAAGCCGGCCGACTCTGCCGACCAGCTCGCCAAAGAGATCGAGCGAGCAGGTCGAGGCGGCGTCGGAAGAGGCCGTCGAGAAGGTCGAGGCCGCCGCTGAGACCCCCGAGGCGAAGGCGGAAGCCGACGAAGCAGATCGCCGACGCGCAGGCGCAGGCCGAGAAGGACGCGGTCGAGGGTCTGAAGGACCAAGCGCCGTCCAAGGGCGATGACTGACGCTCAACCCCCAACGCAACAGCCCGCGCCGGAAGGTGGCGGGCTTTTGCGTTTCCGGCTCGTGTTCGCCTACGACGGCAGCGATTTCGCCGGGTGGGCATCGCAACCCGACCAGCGGACCGTGCAGACCGAGGTGATGCGGGCCATCGAACGGGTGATGCGTGTGCCCGCACGCGTCACGGTCGCAGGACGCACGGATGCCGGTGTGCACGCCCTCGGGCAGGTGTGCCACGTCGACCTGCCGGCCGGAGTCTGGCCGGGGGACGATGCGGCCGTAAGGCGACTGAACGCGGTCCTGCCCGCAGACGTCCGGCTACTCGCGGCGGGCGCTGCCCCTGCCGGGTTCGACGCGCGGTTCTCGGCCCGTTCACGCACGTACGAGTACCTCATCTCCGACAGTGGGGGCCTGGATCCACGTAGTCGCAACTGCGTGCTGGTGCATCGACGCCGGCTGGACGTGCAGCAGATGCACTCCGCCGGTCAGGTCCTTCGCGGTGAGCACGACTTCGCGGCGTTCTGCAGAGCCCGGCCGGAGGCTTCGTCGGTGCGCACCGTTCTGGATGTGCAGGTGATCCGACGCGTTGATCCGCGGGATCCCGACCTGATCGCGGTCAGTATCACCGCCGACGCGTTCTGCCACTCGATGGTCAGGTCTGTCGTGGGTGCTCTGATCGCAGTCGGCGAGGGCCGTCTGGACGCCAAGGCACTCTCCGATGTGCTGGCCGGCCGCCGCCGGGTGTCCCTGTTCGCCACTGCGCCTGCGCACGGCCTCGCGCTCGTGGCCGTGGAGTACCCGCCCGATGACCGGTTGGCCGAGCAGGCCACACGGGCGCGGCGCTACCGCGGGTAACCCTGCCGACGGGCAGAGTTCACCGCGTCATGACGCGGACAAGATGCGTCACCTGAGTAGGTCATGACACTCTGCTGCTACAGACCGACACAGACGGAGGCTATTGATGCGTGTAGTGGTTGCTCTCGGCGGGAACGCACTCCAGAAGCGTGGCGAACCCATGACGGTGGACAGCCAGCGGGCGAACGTCCGCTTGGCGTGTGAGGCATTGGCGCCAGTGGCACTGGACCATGAACTGGTCGTCTCCCACGGAAACGGACCCCAAGTTGGCTTGCTTGCCCTTCAGGCCGCCTCGTTCAACGAGGAGTCGACCTATCCGTTCGACGTGCTAGGCGCCCAGACGGAAGGCATGATCGGCTACTTCATCGAGCAGGAGTTGGGCAACCTGCTGCCCTTCGAGAAGCCGCTGGCAACCCTGCTCACGATGACCGAGGTCGACGCGGACGATCCTGCCTTCGAGAACCCGACGAAGTTCGTGGGACCGGTGTACAGCGAAGAAGAGGCGAAGCGCCTGGCCGAGGAGAAGGGTTGGACCGTTCGCCAGGACGGCGACAAATGGCGCCGTGTTGTGCCCAGCCCCATGCCGCAGCGGATCTTCCAGATCCGTCCGGTGGAGTGGTGCTTGGAGAAAGGGGCCGTGGTCGTGTGCACCGGTGGCGGCGGCATCCCGACCATGTACAAGAAGGGGACCCGCGAACTGGTCGGTGTCGAGGCGGTCATCGACAAGGACTTCTCATCGATGGTTCTGGCCCGCGACATCGATGCGGACACTCTTGTGATCGCCACCGACGCGGACGCCGTCTACGTCAACTGGGGGACACCGGACCAGAAGGCCATCGCCGCCGCACACCCCGATGCACTGGAGGCGCTGGACTTCCCGGCCGGTTCCATGGGTCCCGAAGGTCGACGCGGCCTGCACGTTCGCACGATCCGGCAAGGTCGCGGTGATCGGCGCGCTGGAGAATCTCACGGCGATCCTTGCCGACGAGTCGGGAACCCGGGTGTCCACCGACGTGGACGGGATCCAGTACTACGACTGACGGCTGGGCGCGGGGGTGTCACAACTGGCACCTCCGCTGCACAGCACGGGTCCCCACCTGCCTCACTGCGGGCCCGGTGAGTTATCCTTCTGGGAGGTCGTGTGCGCCGTGTGCGCGCCAACCTGAGGTTGAGACTGCACCTGCAGTTCCCCAGCCCAACAGCAGAGCTACTGCTTCCCGGCAGGGCCACCACACTGAACTAGGTAGGAAGTCGTGCGCACGTTCACCCCGAAAGCCGACGACGTCACCCGCGAGTGGCACGTCATCGACGCCGAGGATGTCATCCTGGGTCGTCTCGCCACGCACGCCGCCACTTTGCTGCGCGGTAAGCACAAGCCCACATTCGCCCCGCACGTGGACACCGGCGACTTCGTGATCGTCATCAACGCCGAGAAGGTGGCGCTCAGTGGCGCCAAGGCGGAGCAGAAGCTCGACCAGCGGCACTCCGGTTACCCCGGTGGTCTGAAGTCGACCTCGTACGGCGACCTGCTGGAGAAGAACCCGCGCCGCGTGATCGAGAAGGCCGTGGCCGGGATGCTGCCCCACAACAAGTTGGGCAACAAGCAGATCCGCAAGCTCAAGGTCTACGCGGGCCCTGACCACCCGCACGCTGCGCAGCAGCCGACCCCGTACGTCATCAGCCAGGTCGCGCAGTAGCGCCGAGGAAGGAAACCCCGTGACTGAGACTCTGACCACAGAGACCCCCGCCGCTGCGACCCGCCAGGCGGTGGACCGTCCTGGCGGCGGCACCGGTCGGCGCAAGGAAGCCGTGGCGCGCGTGCGCGTCGTGCCCGGCTCGGGGCAGTGGAAGATCAACGGCCGCGATCTCGCGACGTACTTCCCCAACAAGGTCCACCAGCAGATCGTGACCGAACCCTTCCGTGTGCTCGGGCTCGACGGCCAGTACGACGTCGTCGCCAGGCTGCACGGTGGCGGCGTGGGCGGTCAGGCGGGCGCACTTCGCCTCGGCATCGCCCGCGCGCTGCTCGAGATCGACGAAGACGACTACCGCCCCGACCTCAAGAAGGCCGGATTCCTCACCCGTGACCCGCGGGTCGTGGAGCGCAAGAAGTACGGACTCAAGAAGGCTCGCAAAGCGCCGCAATACAGCAAGCGCTGATCGTCGCCATGGGCTCGCTGTTCGGTACCGACGGCGTACGGGGACTCGCCAACCGGGACGTCACGGCGGAGTTGGCACTGGACCTCTCGGTGTCCGCCGCGCACATCCTCTCGGAGGTCGGGTCGCGTCGAACGGCCGTGGTCGGCCGGGACCCACGCGCCAGTGGCGAGTTCCTGCAGGCCGCGGTGTCCGCGGGACTGGCAAGTGCCGGAGTCGACGTCATCGATGTCGGCGTCCTGCCGACGCCTGCCGTCGCATTCCTGACCAGGGCGCGGCGAGCCGACCTCGGAGTCATGCTGTCGGCATCGCACAACGCGATGCCGGACAACGGAATCAAGTTCTTCACCTCTGACGGGAACAAATTGCCCGATCATGTGGAGGCTCAGATCGAGGCGCGACTGCAGGAACAGTGGGACCGCCCACTCGGCGACGCCGTCGGCCGCATCGTCACCGATGAAGCCGCCGGCGGTGAATACGTGGGCCACCTCCTGACGAGCATCACGTCGCCACTGAACGGCCTGGTCGTCGTTGTGGACAGTGCCAACGGCGCCGCTTCCCACGTGGCGCCGCTCACCTACCGGGAAGCCGGCGCGGATGTCATCGAGATCCACTGCCAGCCCGACGGGTACAACATCAACGACGGGTGCGGGTCCACGCACATGGAGGATCTGCAACGCGCCGTACTCGAGCACGGCGCGGACCTCGGGATCGCACACGACGGTGATGCCGACCGCTGCCTGGCGGTCGACGCCCGGGGGCAGATCGTCGATGGTGACCAGCTGATGGCGATCATCGCGCTGTCCCTACGCGACCAGGGCCGGCTCACCCAGGACACGGTGGTCTCCACGGTGATGGCCAACCTCGGCTTCAAGCTGGCGATGGAGCGTGAGTCGATCCAGGTCGTCCAAACAGCGGTGGGCGATCGCTACGTGCTCGAGGCGATGCTCGGTTCGGGCTTCGTGCTCGGCGGTGAGCAGAGTGGTCACGTGGTCATGACGGATCACGCCACCACCGGCGACGGGATTCTCACCGCACTGCAGGTGATGGCTCGAATGTCAGCCACCGGACTGCCTCTCGACGAGCTCGCGGCCGTGATGTACCGCCTGCCGCAGGTGCTGGTGAACGTCGGTGGTGTGGACAAGCAAGCTCTCGACAGCGACCCGTACGTGGCCGCCGCTGTCTCCGAGGCCGAACTGCTGTTGGCCGACACCGGCCGGGTGCTCCTGCGCAAGTCCGGCACGGAGCCCTTGGTGCGGGTGATGGTGGAGGCCGAGGACGAGCACACCGCAGCCAAGGTCGCCCAGGGTCTCGCCGATGTGGTCCGCGAGCGGTTGACGATCTGAGCGGTCGGATCACCGCCCTCGATGTAGTCACCTCCACAGATCGTTCAGGCCTGGATCGTCACATGGGTGTGAGGTGAAGTGCCTCGATGCCTTCGCCGTAGGCGTCGATCGCGCCGTACAGTCCACCCGGGTCCACCATCTGCCCGAGCAGGTACTGCCGGCCGTCGGGGCCGCTGAGCCGGTCGCACGGACCGAGGCCGCCGTGCAGCACCTCGCGGGCAGCGTGGTTGAGCAGTTCGGCGGATTCGCGGGGTCCGAGCCCCTCGACCAGCAACTCCGGCAGATCCCGTCCGGACAGGCCGATCGTGTAGGCGAACGACTCGTAGCCCGGCTCCTGCTCCACGTACTGAACCATCCAGCCGAACTGCTCGATCACGCGGAACATCTCGGCCCGCATGTCCGCCACAGTCAGGCTCGGGTCGTCACACATCCGACACATCGCAGGACTCCTTCGTTCGGGGCCTCTCCCCGTCACGACAAGTCAAGGCCGGGGGTACGACATACCGGGGTGCGCACAGATACCGTGTGGATATGTGCGGAATCGTGGGGTACGTAGGGGCGCAGGACGCGACCGGTGTCGTCGTGGAGGGGCTACGGCGCCTGGAATACCGGGGGTACGACTCCGCCGGTGTGGCAGTCGTTACCGCCGACGGTGTGCAGTCCCGCAAACGGGCCGGGAAGCTTGCCAACCTCGAGGCCGCGCTGTCCGAGGCGCCCTTGCCGGAGACCACCGCGGGTATCGGGCACACCCGATGGGCCACGCACGGAGCACCCAACGACGTCAACGCCCACCCGCACCTCAGCGAGGACGGCCGGTTGGCCGTCATCCACAACGGCATCATCGAGAACTTCGCAGAACTGCGCGACCAACTCCAGGCCGGCGGCGTGACGTTTCTCAGCGAGACGGACACCGAGGTGGCCGCGCACCTGCTGGCGGCCGAACTTCGCGACAGCGTCGATCTGACCGACGCGATGCAGCGGACCTGCCGGCAACTGCGCGGAGCCTTCACACTGGTGGCGGCGTCCGCCGACGACCCCGACACCCTGGTGGGGGCTCGGCGGAATTCGCCGCTGGTGGTTGGGCTCGGCGAGGGTGAGACGTTCCTGGCCTCGGACGTGTCCGCTTTCATCGCGCATACCCGATTCGCGATGGAACTCGGTCAGGACCAGGTGATCACCATCACCCGCGAGGGTGTCGACGTCACGGACTTCGATGGTGCACCCGCGAGCGGGCAGGAGTACGAGGTCACCTGGGACGCCAGCGCCGCTGAGAAGGGGGGCTATGACCTCTTCATGCTCAAGGAGATCGCCGAGCAGCCGAAGGCGGTCGCAGACACCCTCCTCGGCAGGATCACCGAGGACAACCGGTTGGTGCTCGACGGGCTGACCATCTCCGACAGCTGAACTGCGCGAGGTGGACAAGATCGTGGTCGCCGCGTGTGGGACCGCCTATCACGCAGGACTGGTGGCCAAGTACGCGATCGAACACTGGACGCGGATCCCGGTGGAGGTCGAACTGGCCAGCGAATTCCGCTACCGCGACCCGATCCTGGACCGACAGACGCTGGTCGTGGCGATCTCGCAGTCGGGGGAGACCATGGACACGCTGATGGCGGTCCGTCACGCGCGCGAGCAGGGTTCCCGCGTGCTGAGCATCTGCAACACCCAGGGTTCCACGATTCCCCGGGAATCCGATGCCGCGCTCTACACCTACGCGGGACCCGAGATCGCGGTCGCTTCGACCAAGGCGTTCCTCACCCAGTTGGTCGCCACCCAGTTGTTCGGCATGTACCTCGCACAGGTCCGCGGCAACTTCTTCGGCGACGAGATCCGGGGGCTGGTCTCCGACCTGGCCAGCATGCCGAACAAGATCGATCTCGTGTTGGACACGATGGATCCCGTCCGAGAACTGGCCCGTGGGCTCAAGGACGCCCGTTCGGTGCTCTTCCTGGGCCGGCACGTCGGCTATCCCGTGGCCCTCGAGGGTGCTCTGAAGTTGAAGGAACTCGCGTACATGCACGCCGAGGGTTTCCCGGCCGGAGAACTCAAACACGGGCCGATCGCCCTCATCGAGGAGGGTCTGCCCGTCATCTGTGTGATGCCGTCGGCCAAGGGTCGCTCGGTCCTCTACGAGAAGATGATCTCCAACCTCCAGGAGATCCGCGCCCGAGGGGCCTACACCATCGTGATCGCCGAGGAAGGCGATGACGGCGTCGAACCGTACGCCAATGAGATCATCTCGGTGCCGGCCGTTCCGACGCTCATGCAGCCGCTGGTCACCACGGTCCCACTGCAGGTCTTCGCGTGTGAGCTCGCCACCGCGAAGGGCCACGACGTGGATCAGCCCCGCAACCTCGCGAAATCAGTGACCGTCGAGTAGGTCCGCGCCCCATCTGAGGTCGCGCTTGACCTTCACGCAACGTCAACCTCTACCGTCGATTCGTGGAGTACGGAATCCGGGAGGTCGTCCAGGGCACCGGCCTGAGCAGTCGCACGTTGCGTCACTACGACGCGATCGGACTGTTGCCGGCCGGCCGCGACGCGTCGGGCTATCGGTGCTATACGCGCGAGGACCTCGTGCGGTTGCAGCGCATCCTCGTCATGCGCGAACTCGGCCTGCCGCTGGCCAGCATCCGACGTGTCCTGCAGGGCGAGACCGACGACGTGGCGGCCCTGCGCGAACACCTGCGGGACCTGCGCCGGCGCCGTGCCCTGTGGGACAAGCAGATAGCCAGCGTGGAGCAGACCATACGCAAGGTCGAGCAGAAGGAGACACTCATGGCCGGGGAGATGTTCGAAGGCTTCAATCACACGCAGTACCGCGACGAGGTGCAGAGCAGGTGGGGCGAGCAGGCATACAACGAGAGCGACAAGTGGTGGCGCGGCCTCGACCAGGACGAGCAGCGGGATTTCATGGACGAACACACACAGATCGCGACCGACTGGGCCGCGGCCCGGCACGCCGCACTCCCCGTGGACAGCGAGCCTGTGTTCGCGATCGCCGCCCGGCACGCCCGCTGGATCGCCCGTGGTTGGGGTGGACGCACACCCACGACCGACGCACTCATCGGGCTGGCCCAGATGTATGTCGACGATGACCGGTTCGCCGCGAACTACGGCGGCGTCGAGGGGGCTGAGTATGTGCGTGACGGGCTGACCGCCTACGCCCGGTCGCTGTGACTGGCCAACACGCCGGATATCCTGCGAATACGCAAGGGATGGACCGGGGTGGGTGACGCTAGGACCGTGGACAGGACCAGCACGATCCGGGCGGCTCAGCGCCCGGGGCTGACCACTGGACGCCTCACCGTCGTGGTCATCATCGGCGCAGCACTGCTGCTGACCCTCGCGCTGCCTCTGCGGGAGTTCCTCAACCAGCGGTCGATGATCGCCGAACTCGAGGTGACCACGGCTGCCCAGCGGGAACGGGTCGATGCCCTGCAGAAGGAGGCCGACCTCTGGGCCGACGATGACTACGCGGTGGCCCAGGCCAGGGAACGCTTCCACCTGCAGTACCCGGGCGAGACCGGGTATGTGGTCACCGATCCGCCGTCGTCGGATCCGCAGCCGCAACCCCTGTCCCAGGACGTCGAGGACAACTCCGCGTGGTACGAGCGCGCTCTGCGCTCCGTTCAGCAGGCACAGCAACAACCCGACGAGTCCGTGGTGAGTGTGCGGCCCGATGCCCCCCGCTGAGCCGGTGGACTCGGATCTGGACGTCGTGAGCCGCCAACTCGGCCGCCCCGCGCGGGATGTGGTGGCCATCGCCGCCCGCTGCGGATGTGGCCAACCGCAAGTGGTCAGCACATCGCCCCGGTTGCAGGACGGAACCCCTTTCCCGACCTTCTACTACGTGACCTGTCCACGTCTGAACGCCGCCATCTCCACCCTGGAGTCCGAGGGCATGATGGCGGTCATGCAGCAGCGGCTGTCCCAGGAGCCGGAGACCGCCCGGGCGTACCGGGCTGCCCACGAGTCCTACCTGCAGGCACGTGCGCAGTTCGGTGAGGTCTGGGAGATCGACGGCATCTCAGCAGGTGGCATGCCGGATCGGGTCAAGTGTCTGCACGTACTCGTCGGCCAGTCACTGGCCATGGGACCCGGTGTGAACCCGCTAGGGGACGAGGCCCTCGACGAGTTGCGGCTCAGGGGTGTCCTGGATCGGCCCGGCCGCTGTCTGGAGGACGGGGGATGAGGGTCGCCGCGATCGATTGTGGCACCAACTCGATCAGGCTACTGATCGCGGACGTGACACCCTCCGGCCTGACGGATGTCACCCGTCAGATGCGCGTGGTCCGGCTCGGGCAGGGTGTCGATGTGACCGGACGACTGGACGACGCCGCCGTTGAACGGACGTGGCGCGCGGTCAGTGATTACGCCGAGCAGATTCGGGCCGCGGGTGCCGATCGGATCCGGATGGTTGCGACGTCGGCCTCGCGTGACGCCGACAACGCGGAAGTCTTCGTGGCCGGCGTGGTCGATCGACTCGGTGTCGCGCCAGAGGTCATCGATGGGAGCGAGGAGGCGAGTCTGAGTTTCCGGGGCGCGGTGTCGGTGCTCGATGTGCGGGATCGCGTCGCTGTGGTGGACATCGGCGGTGGATCGACCGAATTCGTGGTGGGGCGAAGTGATGTGGAGGCGGCGGTCAGCGAGAACGTCGGCTGTGTGCGGATGACCGAACGGCACCTGCGGTCCGACCCCCCGACAGCAGACGAGATCTCCGCGGCCATTGAGGACATCGATGCCGCGGTGCACGACGCATTGACGGTCACGCGGTTCGACCGGGCCGATCGCATCATCGGCCTGGCCGGTTCGGTGACCACGGTCGCGGCGCTGGCACTCGGCCTTCCCGAATACGATTCGCGGCGCATCCACGGCAGTCGCATCCCGCGCTCGCAGGTCCACGCGGTCACCGTCCAGATGCTCGAAGCCAGCCGCGATCTGCGGGCGTCTGAACCTGTTATGCATCCGGGTCGGGTGGACGTGATCGGAGGTGGCGCGCTGGTGCTGGACCGGATCCTGGAACTCGGCAGGTTCGACGAGGTTGTCGTCAGCGAGCACGACATCCTCGACGGGATCGCGCTCGAACTGGCCGGCGCAGCACAGTAAGGTGCCACCCATGGCGCCTTTGGCAATCACCGTTCTCGGACACGACCGGCCAGGGATCATCGCGGATGTGACCGCCGCGCTGGCACTGCGGGACGCGAACGTCGAGGACTCGTCGATGACCTTGCTGCGTGGGCATTTCGCCTGGACCCTTGTGGTCGGCACCGATGCCACGGTGGAGGATGTGGCTGCAGACCTGGCATTCCTCGAAGGCGATGACCTCGTCGTCAGTGTCCTTCCCGTCACCGACGAGCAGGTGGAGTCGACTGCTGAGGCGCAGTCCTTCGTCATCAGCGTGCATGGTGCCGACAGGGTCGGGATCGTGGCCGCGATCACCGGCGCGATCGCCTCGTACGGAGGGAACATCACAGACCTCCAGACGCGACTGGGAGGAGGACTCTACGTCGTCGTGGCGGAGGCGGACTTCCCGTCCTTCGCAGATGGCGAGAGACTGACCGCCGCGCTGAAGGCGGTCGGGGAGACTGTCGGCGTCGATGTGACCGTCCAGCCCACGGACACGGACGTCCTATGACCGCATTGGCCGTGGACCTGCCGATGGGCGAGGTCCGACCGGTCGTGGCAGCGCCGCACCCCGTGCTCTCGGCAGCCTGCACGGAGGTCGATCCGACCGCCGAAGAAGTGGTGCGACTGGCGGCCGACCTGCTGGCGACCATGGACGTCTCCCCGGGATGTGTCGGGCTGGCGGCGAACCAGGTGGGCGTGGGCTGGCGGGTCTTCTGCTTGGACGTCAGCACCCATCCCAAGACACGCACCTGCCACGGCCGATTCGTGCTGGTGAACCCGCGTATCGAACAGGCTTCCCGCAACGAGAAGGCTCGCGAGGGCTGCATGTCGGTGCCCGACTTCACCGGGGACGTCAAACGGGCCACGCGGCTGACTGTGACGGGGCAACTTCCCCTCTCGGGGGAGGCGGTAACGATCGTCACGGATGCCTTCGAGGCACGCGCGATCCAGCACGAAGTCGACCACCTCGACGGGTTCCTTTTCCTGGACCGGGTGGTGTCGGCCGCCGGGGTGCACAAACGCAAGGTGTACCTGGACTAGCCGTGACCGCGTGCCGCCGCGGGTGGCATCCAGGACCGTGACCCAGGTACTACCCTTGGCCTCGTCGCCCGGGTGGCGAAACTGGCAGACGCACTCGGCTTAAACCCGAGGGTCGAAAGACGTGCGGGTTCAAATCCCGCCCCGGGCACGACCCGCCGCGTGCGGCGGGTCGGGTCGCGTGGGCTATGGATTTGGGAGGGCCGACGCGTCAGCGTGGGGCCGGTTCCCGCCCCGGGCACGACCCGCCGCGTGCGGCGGGTCGGGTCGCGTGGGCTATGGATTTGGGAGGGCCGACGCGTCAGCGTGGGGCCGGTTCCCGCCCCGGGCACGACCCGCCGCGTGCGGCGGGTCGGGTCGCGTGGGCTATGGAGCCGGCCCGAGTTATGCGCATGGGGCCGGTTCCCGCCTCGGGTCGTGGGAACCATCGGACAGGTAGCAGCGTCCCACGGCCGTGAGCACGTACCCTGAAGTGATGCTGGGTCCACGTTCGTTCGCTGGGGCTGCGGCGATTGCGGTCGTCGCGGCCCTGGTCACCGGTGCCCCGGCGTCGGCGGACCCCGCGCCATCCCACGAGGTGGTCGGGCTCGTGGTGACACGGGAACCGGGTACGTCGGCGTCCAGGGCCGAATCGTTGGTGGGGCAGGCGCTCGATGATGCCGATACCGAGCGCAGTCCGGTCGCACCCGGCATCACGGCGGTGGCGATCGAGGGGGTCAGTCGGGCCCAGGCCCTGCGCGCGGCCCGGGAGATCGAGTCGCGCGATGGTGTGCAGCGAGTGGACCTGGACACCAGGGTGACGATAGACGCTGCCGTCGACGACCCCGATTTCCCCGCTCAGTGGGCACTGACAGATCCGGTGAGCGGGGTCGCGGCGGTGCCAGCCTGGTCGTTGACGACAGGTGAGGGTCAGGTGATCGCCGTGATCGACACCGGGATCACTTCGCATCCCGACCTGGACGCACAGGTCCTCCCTGGTTTCGACATGGTGACCGACAGTGTGGTCGCCAACGACAGCGACGGCAGGGATCCGGATGCCTCGGATCCTGGGGACTGGGTCAGCGCCCAGGACCTGATTGAGCACCCGGAGACCTTCGCGGGCTGTCAGTCGGCGCCGAGTTCATGGCACGGGACCCATGTGGCGGGGATAGCAGCGGCGGTTCAGAACAACGCGATCGGCGTCTCTGGGCTGTCCGCGGGGTCGCAGATCCTGCCCGTACGAGCCCTCGGCAAGTGTGGTGGCACGATGTCCGATGTGGCGGCAGCGGTCACCTGGGCCTCCGGCGGGGATGTGCCCGGCACTGCGGCCAATCCGACGCCCGCGGATGTGATCAACCTGTCGGTGTCGTCGGACTCCGTATGTCAGCCGTTCGTGCAGGCGGCCATCGACGACGCCCGGAGCCGGGGATCCAACGTGGTTGTGTCCGCAGGCAACGGGGCCGGACCGATCACCGAGGTGTCGCCCGCCGGATGCTACGACCTGTTGGCTGTGGGGGCGGTGAACCGTAGCGGCGACCGGGCCTGGTACTCGAATTTCGGGGTCGACGGCCGGGATCTGCCGATCTTCGCGCCGGGGGGCGTGAAGGGTTCGGCCGGTACCGGCATCCTCAGCACCGTCAACCTCGGCACGCAGTCTCCTGCTGCGCCGGGATACGAGGAGTACTACGGCACGAGCATGGCCGCCCCATTCGTGTCGGCGGCCGCCGCCATGGCCCGGTCGGTCACCGGACAGGGTCCCGCTGCGATCGATGAGCGGCTTCGGAAGACGGTGCGCCCGTTCCCGGCGTTCAGCAGTTGTCAGGGGTCCTGTGGTGCGGGTCTGCTCGATGTCGATGCCGCCTTGCGCTACGCACCCAGAGTTCCCGGCGCCCCGTCCGCGGTGACCCTGAGCGCCGCGGACAGTGCCGTGATCGCCTCGTGGGAGGAACCCGCAGATGCGGGCAGTGCGCCCGTCGCCGGCTACGACGTGCAATACCGGCGGCTCGGCGGGGAGTGGACCGCCTACGGGAACATCTGGCCCAGCACACTTCGCCAACGCCTCATCGGCGGGCTGTCCAACGGGGTCCCCTACGAGGTGCGCGTATCCGCACGCAACGTCTTCGGCTCCGGCGCCTGGGCCACGTCGAACAGCGCGACGCCGCTGACCCTGCCCGGCGCCTTGCAGATCCGTTCGGTCAAGTACCGCTCCAAGACGTCGGCGCGGGTCGAACTGCGATTGCCCTTCGAGTCGCTGACCGCAGTGCAGTTCAGGCTCACCCGCCGCGACCGGACGCCGCCGGAGTGGACGACTGTCGCGCCGACCTCACGTATCTGGTTGCGGAAGTTGCCCAAGGGTGTGCGTCACACCCTCGACGTCCGCGCGGCCAACGACCTCGGGGCGGGCCCGACGGCAACCCGCCGGATCGCAACACCGGTCAAACCGGGGAAGGTCAGGAAGTTGCGTGCCGTCCGCAAGAAGGCGGGCCTGCGTGTGCGCTGGCGCGAGCCCCTTCGTACCGGGCTGAAACCCCGCTATCGCGTGCGGGTGCAGGGTGTGACCCAATGGCGCCGGACCAAGGACACCAGGTTGACCGTGAGGCGGGTCGGTGCCGGACCGTGGCGGGTCCAGGTGCAATCCTTGAACGAGAAGGGCAAGGGCCGGATCAAGGTAATCCTGAAGCGCAAGTGACGATTCACACGCCTTGAATATTGGCGGCGAACCCCTGTTGCCCATACCCTGTTAGTCAAGGAGGACCACATGCAATCCAAGAACCCGATGTTCCGGGATATCGAGAAGCAGCCCGGCTTCGCCTACAACGAGGGGGTGAACGCCTACCAGCAATCGGCTGCCGGCACGGCCACCCTCGACCAGCAGACTGCTCCCACGACCGGGATTCCGGCAGCTGGGCGCCCGATGACCATCGACGACGTCGTGACCCGGACCGGGATGGCGTTCGTGGCGCTGCTCGTGGGTGCGGGAATCGGCTGGGTGCTCACCCCTACGATGCCGTGGCTGCCGTTCGTCGCCATGCTGGTCGGCCTCGGACTCTTCTTCTTCGGTGCTTTCCGCAAGGTCCCGAAGGCCGGGATCGTGCTCTCCTACTCGGCCGTCGAGGGCGTGTTCCTCGGTGGGATCAGCATGTTCTACCAGGACTACGTGAACCAGGCCGGCAACGGGACCAACATCATCGCCCAAGCCGTGCTCGGCACGTTCGTGGCGTTCGCGGTCATGCTGGTGCTCTACCGCACCCGGATCATCAGGGTCAACGGCACCTTCATGAAGGTGATGATGGTGGCGATGGTCTCCTACCTGGTCATCGCTCTCGCCAGTTTCGTGTCGGCGCTGTTCGGCGTCGGCGGCGGCTGGGGTTTCTACGGAGTCGGCGGCCTGGGGCTCCTGCTCTGTGTGGCGGGTGTGGCCCTGGCGGCGTTCTCGCTCAACCTGGATTTCGCCGCGATCGAGCAGGCAGTCAACGAAGGTGCCCCTGAGGTGTTCGCGTGGCGGATGACGTTGGGCCTGGTGGTCACCCTCGTGTGGCTCTACCTGGAGATCCTGCGCTTCCTCGCGATCCTGAACAGCAACAACTAGGCACATGACTGTCGTCGCTCTCGGCCCCGGGGTCTACCGGATCCCGACGGCCGGCGACTTCATCAACACGTTCGCGTTCGTCGAGCAGGACGGGTCCGTCACGCTGGTGGACGCCGGGACACGCTTCGCCACCAAGCGGATCGTGGCCGGGCTCCAGCAGATCGGCAAACACCCGCGGGACGTGCAGCGACTCGTGCTGACCCACGCCCATCTCGACCATGCGGGCTCGGCGGCCACGGTGGTCGAACAGTCGCGCGCCGACGGCGTGTCGGTGCATGCCGACGATGCGCGGTACATCCGCGAGGGCCGGCCACCGGCGGGGCAATCGGTGGTCATGAGGGTGCTGGACCGGATGCCCGGCATGGGTTGGAGACCATGCCCCGTCTCGGACACCTTTGTCGACGGCGATCTGCTCGATGTCGCCGGCGGCTTGGCTGTGCACCACACGCCAGGGCACACGCCGGGCCATGCCAGCCTGCTGCACGCCGACTCGGGGGTGCTCATCACCGGTGACGCGATCTTCAACATGAACGGTCGCATGTCCTGGCCGGTCAAAGCATTCTGCACCGACTTCCCTTTGACCAGGAAGACCGCTGCCGTGCTGGGTGACCTCGAGTACCGTGTGGCCGCGTTCACGCACGGCCCGCAGATCAACACCGGTGCTCGGGAGTCCGTGCGTGGTTTCCTGCGTCGCAAAGGTGTGGTGACGTGAGATCGAGGCGGTCGTCGAAAGAGGAGCATCCGCTGGCGCCGAACCTTTCGGAAGTCCGACCCCCCACAACAGAGGCGGCCGATCCGGGGCTCGCAGCCCGATGATTCGTGCCGCACATGCCAAGCGGATCGCGATGACGGCCGCGTACGGCGGCGGTGGGCTGCTCGGAGCGGGGGCTGCCGCTTTCGGGGTCGCGTTCGCGCAGGGTCGCCACGCACGCCGGGAGATAGGCGTACGGCGGGCCGCTGCCCCGTATGCCGACGGCCTGTACGGTCCGCGCCGGTCGGGCACCTCCCAGCGGTTCGTCATGCTCGGCGACTCCCTCGCCGCCGGCCTGGGCGCGGAGCACGCACGCAACACACCCGCGGCGATGCTCGCGCAGGGGATGAGCAACGTGCTGGACCAACCGGTCCGCCTCATGAACGCGGCCACCGTCGGAGCCCGCAGCGCGGACCTGCCCGCGCAGGTCGACCGGGGCTTGCACCTGCGCCCCCAGATCGCGGTGATCATCATCGGCGCCAACGACGTGACGCACGTGGGCCGTCCGCAGGTGGCCGTCGGTCACCTCGAGGACTCCGTGCGCAGACTGCGCGACGTGGGGTGTCAGGTCGTGGTCGGCACCTGTCCGGACGTCGGATCGGTGCGACCCATCCCGCAACCCTTGCGATGGGTCGCACGCCGCCTCAGCAGACAACTGGCCGCCGCGCAGATGATCGCGTGTGTCCGGCAGGGCGCGCACGTGGTTTCGTTCGCCGACGAGTTGGGTGCGGAGTTCAGTGCCGATCCGGACCTGTTCGCCGACGACAGGTTCCACCCCAGTCCGGAGGGTTACGAGCGGGTCACCCAGGTGCTCTTCCCCGCGGTGCTGGCCGCTCTGGACGCGCCGCAGCCCGGTGATGAGACTTCCGCGGCCGTCATGGAGTTGTCGCAGGCCGCCATCGACGCCGCCGAGGAGGCGGGAACCCACCTCGAGGCCGGCGGGCGTGGTCCGCGTGGGCCGTGGGCGCTGATCCGGCGCGTGCGCAGACAGCCCGTACCGGAGATGGAGGAACTGGAGATCGAGCCTTCGTGAACTACGAGATCGAACTCGACCGGACGGTGCAGCGACTGCGGCAACTCACCGACGCTCGGTTGGCTGCACATGCCGACCGGTTCTATGCGGCCTTGGCCTTGATGGCGCAGCGCGAGGTTCCCCGGATCGAGTCGCGGGGCTGGGCCGACCAGTTGCTGGTGGTGGGCCGGGAGGTGCCGGAAACTCGACGGCCGGGCAACCGCGCCCCTGCTCACGCAGTTGAGGCGCGCTTTCGACCTGCAACCGTGAACACGCGTGCAGGATCGCGTTCACATGTGAAGGCAATCCTGCACAGAAGCTGCCGGGCGGGGTTTCCTGGGCACAGAACTGTGGGGCCGCCCTGGTCGGGCGGCCCCACAGTCATGCAGCGGTGGTTCAGCTAAGCGTCGTGTTCTCGAACTGAACCGAGGACGATGCGTTCCAGCTGCGGAACCCGACCTCGGTGCCGTCCGGCTCGGCCATGGTGCAACCGGAGGTCTTGATGGCCGACTTCAGGCTCGGGACATCGAACATCTTGATCCCGTCGATCGAGGCGTAGAGCGTGTCCCCCTCATTGACCACCACGATCTTGTGCTTGGCGTTGACGTCGAGTCCTTGCGGCCACTTGACCTTCGCGACCGGCGTGCCGCACTCCTTGCCGTTCTCCCACAGGCGCAGCAGGAGCGCCTTGCCGAAGCCGGCGTTGACGTTGGCGTAGCCGGGGTCGTACTGGAACGAGTAGCCGCTCACGGAGGCCCCACGCTCCAGCGATGCCCTGGTCCAGATGCCGTAGCCCCAGCCCGAACGCAGGGTCGCCTCGGTGGTGAACACCGCGTTCTTGGAGGTGCGCTTGGTGGTGGACATCACGCGGGACTCGTTGCCGTAGCGCATGTCGACCTGGTTGTCGATGATGTCGGCCTTGCCGAAGACCAGCTTCCACTGGTTCGCGGGGATCGCGCCGGTGTCACAGCGGTTGATGACCTGGCGGCCGAACTCCTTGGCCGTGGCGTCGGTGCTCTGCCCGGTGACGGTCACGGTGTAGACGCCGCACGGGACCTTGTCGAAGGACGCCGAGCCGGCGTTGTTCGACACCACGTGGGAGTCGCTGAAGCCCTTCGAACCCACCGTCGGCTGGATCTTGAGCAGCATCTTGGGGTACTTGCTGCTCGATCCGACCGGGCCGGTGAACTTCACGTCGACAGTTCCATCGGCCTCGGTGATCTCCACCGCGGGGTCGAGTTCCACCGTGCCCGGCGCGCCATCCTTCTTGAGGATGACGGTGCGGGAGAGGTTGCCACGCTCGTTTCCGAGAGCGCGGACCTGGAAGTGCCACTGCTTGCCCGGATCGAGCTCCAGGGTCGTGCTGGTCTTGCTGGCGGGGACCACCTCGCGGAACAGTTGCTTGGAGCCGGCCCAGCGGTACAGCACCTCGTAGGAGTCCACCTGGCCGTAGCCGCGCCACTTGGGAGCGGTCCAGTCCACGTTGACCTTCGCGGACGCCGAGGCGTCGCGGGCGACGTTCACCTTCGTGGGTTCGGCAGGCTTCTCGTTGCGGATCAGGCTCTTGCTGGTGACGCATGAACCAAAGGTGTTCGTGGCCGTGATCTGCGCGGCGTAGACGCGCTTCGGGTCAAGGCCGTCGAAGCTGACCTTGGTCGCGTCGGTGGTCTGCTCATCGACGAACTTGCCGTTGCTGAGCTGCTTGAGTTTCACCTCGTAGGAGACAGTTCCCTGTCCGGGATTGCGGGGGGGCTCCCAGAAGGCGACCGCCTTCGAGCCATCAGTACTCCGGTCGAGGTTCAGGTTGCTCACCGCGCCCGGCGCGAGGGGCGCCACGCGGTACGTGCCCGTCGTGGCGGTAGCCCCCTGGGCATCCACGGCGGAGACCCGTACCTGATAGCGGGTGCAGGTGCCGGGAGCGTCCACGGTCAGCGTGTTGGTCGCGGGGTCTACCACGCGGGAGGTATCGCGCTTACCGTCGAAGACCGTGACGGTGTAGTGGTCGATGTCCTGCACGGGACGCCAGGTGATGGACAACTGCTGGCCGTCGCCGGCCCGCTCCACCTTCAGGGTCCCAGGAGCCTTCGGACCTGCGGCCGAAGCCGAGAGTGCCGGTACGAGTGACAGCGAAGCGGTGGACACCGCGATAGCCGTCGCAATGGTCTTACGTCGCAGAGAGGAGTTTTGTTTCACATCGACACCGTGCCTTCCAATATTCAAGCCCGCCTCAAGGCTGCATCGGCAATGGCGCATGATTCCTGTAGGTCAGGAACACGGCGCGGTGCCGGAGTCGATCACGCCCTTGTCGAGTGCGTGGAATGCCCAGCTGTACGACGTGGGGTCGAGGGTCAGTTCCAGGACCCCGTGATCGTCAGTGGTCATGAACTCGTTGGGCACGGCCTTGGCCTTGGCCCGCCATTTCGCGTCACCGATCTCCGGGTCGTAGGTGACCTGGCCGCCAGTGCCCACCACGAACTGCCGGATGCCCGCTGAAAGTGCGTTTCCGCTGCCGTCCAGCTGACCGAACCGTTCGTAGTCGGCCTCGTGTGCCGAGAGCAGGATGTCCACGCGGTTCAGGAGCAGGGTCTCGTAGAGGGCGGCCATTCGAGCGTCCGAACCAGCGATGCCGTTCGACCACCGAGGGTGGTGCCACACGGCCATGGTGCAGCGGCTCTCGTTGGCTGCCATGTCCGCTTCCAGCCATCGGTGCTGGGGCGAGCCGGGGGCGCAACCTCCGGTCACGACCGTGCAGTTCGAGTTCAGGAACACCACGTGCCACTGTCCGAGCTCGACCGACCAGTAGCCCTGTTCGGGTCCTGATCGCTCCCCGAAGTAGGTGCGGAACGTGTTCGCCTCGTTCACCTTGTACTCCTGGTTGCCGATCGCCGGGAACGTGATGTCTCGCAGCCGTCCCCAGCTGGGTCCGTAGACGTCGGTGTAGCCCTCCGTCGTGGGGATCTCGTACTGGTAGTCGCCAAGACCGATGAATGCATAAGGCTGGATTCCGACCGCGATGTCGGAGACCTCCTGGGCCTTGCAGTCCAGGGGGCCACCCACCGCTGGGTCGTCGGGGTCACATCCCATGTCGCCGGCGGCGACGACGGTGACGCTTTGGGGCTGCTCATCGGCGCACGAACGCAGCAGCAGCAGGATCGCCAGGATGAGCAAGAGGATGGTGACCACCACGCCGACCACACGCCGCCGACGCGAGCGTCTGGGGGGCTCGGGCGGTGGTGGTGGCGCGGCTTGCGGATACGGGTTGTGGCCCGAGGCCGCGTACGGCGGGAACGGCGGTCGGCCGCGGGGGTCGCCGGCGGGGCCGTAGGGGTCAGCCACGGGACCTCGCCGCCTTCCGCCGTCGCCACCACACGCCCATCGCCATGGCCGCGAAGGCACTGACGATCGCCACCGGCAACAGGTACAGGGCCTGGCGGCTCTTGCTCGCCGGGAGGTACCGGGCCGCCCCGTCGACCGGCTGTCCCTCGACCTTCCATGACGCCATCCACCCCTGCGCGGCGGACGACTTGCCGAAACCGGTGAGGTTCCACCCGGGTGCGTTGGTCTGGGTCAGGGCGACCAGTGCTGCACCGGGTCCCACCTCGACGTCGGTGCGTGTGGGGTTCACCTCCTTGGACTGCGCCTGGATGGTTCTGTCGTCCATGAGGTCGGGAGTGCCGCCGTACGGCTGCCGGACGAGCACCACCGAACTGGGGGATGCCACCGGGTTGAGGCGGATCGAGCGGTACTCCACGCGTGACTGCTCCGTACCTTCCAGAGTGCGCAGACCATACAGGTAGACCCGGGTCTCGACAGCCTGGTCGCTGGGGCCGACCAGCGTCGCGTAGGGGGTCCAGTCATCCCACGGTCCGGCCACTGGGAGTCGCTGGCACCGGTCCGGGCCCCGCAGGTAGAGGCAGAACTTCGGGTCACGGGAGTCGAGTTTGCGGGCCTCAAGGGAGAACCGGTACAGCGACGACTGACCCATGTCAGGCACGGTCGCGCCCAGACAGGCCATGTGGTCACGCGCGCCGAGGGTGATCGTGGGATCACGCAGGTCGCCGGAGTACTCGGCCATCAGACCCGCTTCCTCCTGGTCTTTGTCGTCGTACCTGAAGCAGTCCTGCAGTGGTTCGAAGTCAGCGAGAGCGGATCCGGCAGGACCGCCGGTCACTGACAGCCGGTGCTTCCCCCCGTCGAGATCGATCTGGTCCTCGGCGATCGGTTCCGGCCAGACCTCCGTCTCCAGCACGGGATCCAGTGCCTCGATGGAGATGGAACGGTAGTCGGTCACGGTCCGGCCCAGAAGCCGCTGCCCGACATCGGCGTGCAGCACCAGGATCAGCGAATCGGCGTCCGGCTCGACCGTGACGATCTGCTCGTACGGGTGCCACCCGGCGTTGATCGAGGGCCGGGGCGCGAGCATGCAGCCGTCGGTGCCCACCTGCCACAGGCAGATCTGCGGGCGTTTGCCCTCGACCATCCGGTACTCCATGCGGACCCGGTACGTGCGGCCGGCCTCGGCGTCCTGGATCTCGATGCGGGTGCACGCCGCATGGTCGATGGCGCTGAGGCGGATGGCGGGGCCCTTGTCGGTCTGCACCGTCCGCTTGCGCAGTTTCAGTTCACTGGCCGGGCGCGGTTCGTAGTTGTTGCAGTCATAAACCTCTGAGGGGGGCGCGGGGCGAGCGGCTTCCTTCGACGGAACGAAGGCCGTGAGCGGGGTGGCCGCGCCCACCGGAACGGACGCGGGTTGGACCGGGGTGCCGGGTTTGCGGGGAAGAGCCTGTCGCCCCCAGCCGTCCAGGGAGACGGCCCGCGAACCCACCCGCACAGCCACGATGTCGGTGCTGGGCACGGGCACCTCCGTGGGTGCTCGCTCGGACACCACGCGGCCGTCGATGCGCACCTCGGTGGGATCGGTGAAGACCAACTTCTTCGCGCCGGCGTCGAGCGTCGGGGTCAGTACAGCAGCCGCGCGGGCACGCTGGGCCACCACGTAGCGACCGGGGAGCAGGTCCACGGTGGTCTCCGGTGATCCGCTGTCGACGGCCGGCACCGGCCATTGCACGGAGTCGTCGGTGACCTGCACGGAATCATCCACCGTTGGATAGAGCGGAGGTTTGGTGCTGCTCTTCAGGGCCATGACGGC
Source organism: uncultured Actinomycetota bacterium (assembly GCA_963769435.1). Taxonomy (GTDB): domain Bacteria; phylum Actinomycetota; class Actinomycetes; order S36-B12; family UBA10799; genus JADKAV01. The sequence goes on along the minus strand of CAVYLN010000002.1, from coordinate 917,912 downwards.
ACTGCCGGACCCGATCGATCCGATGACCGCCGCCCCGGCGTCCGGACGGGCCCCCACCGACACGATGTTGTCGTAGGCGCGCACGGGCTCACCGCTGGCCGGTGGCGTCTTCCACAGTTCCAGGTCCCCTTCCCGCTCTCGCGTCATCCCAGGTGTGCGTTCCAGTGCCTTGGCCAGGATCGTGTCGTCGGCGATGCTGCGGCCCGGCATGTCCCGGATGAGATCGTGCCGGACGATGATCTTGTCGATGCCGCTGGCGTCGAGCAGTCGTGGCACGGCGTCCAGGTCGCCGGCGAGCAGTGCGGTCTGGATCCCTGTCACGTCGGCCTTGTAGCCCGGCACGTCCCCGAAGTAGCCGTCCGGCTTGGGCTGCACGACGCCCCGCTTGATCAGCAGGTTCGCGATGCTGTCAACGCCGAAGAAGCCCCACTCCGTGGGCATCTGGTAGTAGTCGTCCAGCGGCAGCACGAGCACCTTCCCGGGGCTCGGATCCTCGTTGATGACCGCGGCCATCTCCCGCCAGAAATCCGGGACCCGGACGTGGGCGGACGGCTGCATGGGTCTGGCGTCCGGGATCACACCACCGGTGGCTACGGGGTAGGGGTAGCTCGCGGCGAGCACGACACCCACGGCGGTGGCCACGAGCGCCAGTGTCCGGGGGTGGGGGATGACCGCGGGCCACAGGGAAGGACGGGTGCCACGGTTGCGCCATCGTTCGATGACGCCCTCGACCAGAATGGCCATCAGGATGGCGAAGAACACCACCAGCAGTTGGCCCAATTTGCTCATCGGCTCACGGAACAGCCAGAAGCCGGGGATGTGCAGGTAGAGCCACAGGTTCACCTGCGACAGCGGCTCCATGAGGCCTTTCGCGAGGAACACGAACACCCCGGCCAGTCCCAGGAGGACCATGGCTGCGCGGCGGCGCGCGGCGAGCGCGGCCAGTGGCGCGGCGAACACGAGAGTGGGGATGAGGTAGCGGACCCAGATCCAGGCCGGCCTGTCCAGTGCGTCCGTGAAGGGCAGATACTGCGGCAGGTACCAGGCCCAGTTGGCGGTCAGGGTGAGGATGTTCGGGATCTGGTTGTTGATCTGGGCCCACGTCCAGTTGGTGGGGTCGGTGAACGTGGCATTCGACTCCGCGCCGCCCCCGCCGGTGTAGGCCTGCAGGAACGGGAAGATCCACCACAGGTTCAACACGATGACCCATGGCACGGCCATGATGTCCCATCGCAGCAGCCGCAGGAACGCCCGCCAGCCGTACATCGCCCAGACCAGCGCCAGGGCGCCCGCAGTCGCCCACATGGCCGCGACGACGAACATCGGCGGGTTGAACGCGAGGAAGGCGATCGGGATGAACGCGAAGCCGGCGATGGGGGTGGGAACCGTTCGCCCCTGGGCCACACGCAGTGCGATGCCGGTCAGGAGGGCCACGGTGCCCACCGAGATGATGTTCAGCGGGTTGGGTATTCGGGTCAGGAAGAAGCCGTTCATGACCGCGAAGGTCCCGGCGACGACGATCGCCCACTCATTGCGCACGATGGCGCCGGCCGCGTAGGCCACGCCGAACGCCACGAGCCCGTAGATGATCGTGTAGAACATCCACTGCGCGGTCATCTCGTCGAAGCCCAGCTGCTTGTTGATCCATATGAGCAGGAACTCGGGGGCACGCCCGATCGTGTGTGCCGCCGATCCGGCCCCCGTGACCTGCTGGTTCCACGACCACAGGACCCCTGGTTCCCAGCCCTGCCGCAGGAACGGTCCCATGTCACCGGTCGCGATGAACGTGCCCGCACGGAACCACCTGCCCACGATCAGCGTGGAGATGATCAGGACGATCCCGTATGCCCGTGCCGGGTGGAAGCCGGCCGGCCAGGCCCAGGCGAATCTGCGCGGAGGACGGGTCCGCTGCTCGCCCGTGCTCGGCACCTCCGGTGCCTGTTGGGTGGGCGGCATGGTGGACAGACTCACAGTCCCACCTCAAGAAACGCGCAAGCGGGGGTCTTGTCTGACCGCTCAGAATGAACCGGCATGGTGCCCTGCCCTAGTGTGAGGCCCATGATGACTGCTCTGCGGGCCGGTTGCCAGCGGGCACAGATCGTCGAATCCCTGCCGCAGCTGCTCGGTGACGCAGCGTGGGCATGGCAGGGTCCGGCCGGAACCGCCGAGCAGTGGGTCGCATCGGACGGTTTCAAGGACCTCGACATCTGGTGCGCCGCCGATGCTGCCGCAGATGTTCGTTCCCGCATCGAGGCGGGGCTTCCCGCGTCGCTGGTCGAACACGCGGACGACCCACGCCGCCTCCGGCATTCCGGCTGGGCGGTAGTGGCCGACACCGGTGTCGCCATCGTGGATGTCACTTTCGGTGACCTGCTCGTCGGGCCGGTCCTGTTGTGCGCCGAGGCGGACGTGACGGTGGATGCGGACCATCGGCTGACCGGTCGGGCCGGGGCTGCCGATCTGCTCATCCGTCCATTGTTACGCGGCCGTATCCCTGCCGAGAGCCGTATGAAGCAGGCCCGGGCGGTCTGGGCAGCGATGTCGCAGGTGGGCCGGGACGACGCCGCCGCCCTGTGGCGTGCTCAACTCGGGCCCGTGGCCCCCGAGGTCGTCGCCGTTCTGGACGGGGCCGCGCCGAGCGCGGATCTCGCACGGCGTGCCCGGCTTCTGCTGCTCCGACGCACGATCGCCCCCTCGGGGCTGGGTGCGGCCTGGAGGCAGCGCCGAAGCATCGTGCCCAGCCGTCGCAAGGGTCCTCTCGGCCACCGGTCGCGCGGAGTAGTGGTGGCGACCGTGGGCACCGACGGTTCGGGCAAGTCGACGGTGGCCGGCGAGGCGCAGCAGCGACTGGAGGATGTGGGCTTCACGACCCGGACGGCATACTTCGGGATGGCCCGCGGGAACCTCCCGGGGGTCAGCCTCGCACGGAGAATCCTGGGAATCCCGACGCCAGGCGGCGAAGATGTTTCGCAGGACCCTCCGGAGGCTGCTGTTGTCGAGGAGAAGTCGTCCACGCTCGATCATCAGGGGTTGCGCCGGCTCGCCGCGTGGTACTACGCCGTCGAATACGGCTGGCGTTATCTCACCACTGTTGCAGGGCCCCGCCGGCGGGGTGAAGTGGTGATCTGCGACCGCTACGTCTATGACTTGCGGGAGTCACCGTGGCCCGGATCCCGGGCATCGGTGTTCGCTGAGTTGATCGTGCCCAGACCGGACATCATGGTGCTCCCCGATGCACCAGCGGAGATGATCCACGAGCGCAAGCCTGAACGGTCACTGGCCGATCAGCGACGTCAGCAGGAGCAGTTCCGGGAGTTGCTCGCTGAGGAGCCCGGCCGGTTCGCGAACCTCATCATCGACACGTCCGGACGCCAGGACGACGCCGTCGAGCCTCTTGTGCTGGCGGTGATCAGCGCCGCGCACCTAGGGCCACCCAAGAGGTCATGAACTCCCGCCGCGTCACCCTTGAGGCGGCCCTCGTCGGGTTGGTCGTGGGTGTCGCCGTGGTGGCGCCCTGGACCCGTGGCGGCTACCTCTTGCTGCTCGACTGGGTGAGCGGCCCGAACCAGACATTGACCCCCGGCGTCTACGGCCTCTCAGGTTCCGCACTGGACGCCATGCCGTTCCGGCTCGGCACACAGTTGTTGCGCAACCTCGTCGGGGCATCGGCGACGGCCTGGCTGTTGATCCTGGCCTACTTCCCGCTGGCGGCGGCCGGGGCCAGCGTGGCGGCCGGGGGGAACCGGTGGCGGCGACTGTCGGCGGCCCTGTTCATCGTCTGCAATCCCGTGGTCGTCGACCGGGTGCGGGTGGGACATGTGGCCTTCCTGCTCGGGATGGCCCTGCTGCCGTGGCTGTTCGCATCGCTGTTGGAGGCCAAGCAGCGCAACAAGTGGTTCGCCGTGAGGCCGGCGCTGTGGTACGCCCTGGCCATCTCGGTGAGTCCACATGCAGCCTGGCTGGGGGCGGTGGTGGTGATGGCTGTGGCCCTGCTGCCACGGGTGTCATGGCGGGACATGGCCAGATCAGCGCAAGTGGTCCTGGCCGCCGGCCTGGTCTACTCGTACGCCCTCGTGCTCTGGTTGACGAACACGCCCGCGCTGCGGGTGACGGAGGCCGATCTGGCCGCATACGCCACTCGTTCGGGTCCCGGTGGGGTGCTGGCCTCGGTCGCCACCCTGCACGGCTTCTGGCGGACGGCCGACGCGGAGTCCGTGCGTTCCGCACTGGGCCCGGTGCTGGGGATCGTCCTGGCACTGGCACTGGTGAGCGCCGTGATTGTCGGGTTCAACGCGTTGTGGCGCCGCGAGCGGGACCGCGCGGCTCCGCTGGTGGCGATCGTCGTGGTGGGGCTCCTGCTGGCCGCCGGCGTCTCCGGACCGGCCGCGGGACTGTACCGGTTCGCGTTCGACACCCTGCCGCTGTTCGAGGCGATGCGTGAGCAGCAGAAATGGATCGCGCTGGTGCTGCTGGGGTATTCGGTGGCCTTCGGTGCGGCTGTGGAGTGGCTGGCCGCGCGGCGTGTCCAATGGCGGGCCGGCGCCGCGGCGTTGGGCATCGCGCCGCTGTTCGTAGCTCCGACCCTCGTGTGGGGACTGGGGGGTTCGATCTCCACCAGCCAGTACCCGGTCGGGTGGTGGGGTGCGAACCTGACGATGGGCAAGGGTGACGGACTGGCGCTGTTCCTGCCGTGGCACGCTTATCAGCCATTCGGGTTCTCCCAGGACCGGACCATCGCCACTCCTGCCAATGCGTTCTTCGATCGTGAGGTGCTGACCTCCGACGCCGTCGAACTGCCAGGCCTTCGCACGGACTCCACCTCCCGGCGCACCGCGTACGTCGATCGGCTCATCGCCGATGCCGGTGGCGGGGCTTTCGGCCGGCTGGTCGCCCCGCTGGGTGTGGACTACGTGCTCCTGGCCAAGACCAAGGAGCTGACCGATTATTCGTGGGTGTCCGAGCAGACAGACCTCGAACCCGTGATGGACACCGCCGCGATGACGGTTTACCGGGTGCTGCCGCGCGGCATCGGCCGGGTCGTGTCCCGCCGCACTGCCAGCTACGAGCAGACGCTGGTATGGGCGGCCAGTGGCGAGTTGGGGACTGAGGCTGTGACCACAGCCCCCGGCGGGGAGGGGGGTGTGAGCCAGGTCTCCGGCGGGGTGAAGAAGGACAGCGCAACCCAGTGGTCGATCGATGCCGGTGAGCCCGGTGCCGTGGTGATCCCCGTGGAGTACAGCCCCGAGTGGCGGGTCGGCGGAACCTCGGGCACACCGACCGTGGCGGGCACGATCGCCTTCGACGTTCCAGGTGAGGCGGCCACGGTCACCTACGAGCCCTGGAGGTTCCTGTTACCGGCGACGGTCGCCTCCGGGCTGGTTCTCGTGCTACTGGTCACCGGTGGCCTGATCGAGCACAGGAACACCCTGCGGACGGCCTTGACCTCCAGGACGCGACCCTGAGCGGACCCCGGCCGGCAGCAGTTCCGACGCTCAGTAGATGCGGGGTGTGGTCGGGGGGCGGCTCAGGGGGTCGTCGTGCGTCGTTGTGGTGGGCGCGGCAGGCGGCGGGAGTCCGAGCAGTGCTCGACCGGCAGGCGGGGGTGGCGGGAGCTCGCCATCCGGGGGTGGAGCGGGCAATGCGGCCAGTGGCGGGCCCGTAGGCGCGGCGGCGAAGACGAGATCCGGGTCATACTGCTCCTCGGCCTTCTGTCGCATCAACGACAGTGCGACCAGCAGGACCACGGGCACCACGAGCAGCCAAGGTACGACGCCCATCAGGTTCGTGCCGGACGGAAGTGGCGGGATCGACCCGACGAGGGTCCGAGTGGCGCCGGACGGCCCGCGCCCGACGGCCACCACAGTGGTCCCGGGGGCGTCGCTGCTGGCGGAGGCGAACGTGGAACTGACGGTCCCGGTCGGGTCCGCGCGGACCGCGACAGTGTCCTGGTTACCGAACTGGATGGTCACCTCGGAAAGGCCCCGGAAGCCGATCCCCTCGACGTTGAGGGTCGCCGCCTCCCCGTTCAGCGCCAAACGCTGTGGATCTGTGACCGGGCCGTCCGAGGTGCCACCGTTCTCGTCGGTCGGCACCGGGGGTGGGGCGGCCATGGCCTTGTCCTTGGGTTCCTCCCAGGTGACCGTCAGACCATCCGCGTTCCCGCCGTAGCCGGGGCCCTGCTCGGCGAAGGCCGTTGCAGGCATGCCGAGCAGCGCGAAGAGCGCGAACACGACAGCCAGAGGTCTCACTGTTCTACTGTGACCCTTGCAGGCGCAGGAACGCCACAGGTGCGAACCGGTGTGGAGCGAACCCGTAGTGCTGCTTGAGGAAGGCTTGAGGATGGCCGGTCACGGTAAGTGGGTGTCAGCCATCACTGCGCCCGCCAACCGGTCGATCCGTTCTCGGGGTCTGTCCAGGCTTGCGGCCCCGCTGTTCATCGCCGTCATGGTGCAGAGCGCGGCCAACTTGTTGTTCCACGCAGTGGTGGGTCGTGCGCTCGACCCGGCTGAATACGGGGCGCTGGGCACGGTATTGGCCGCGATGACCCTGGTGGCCGTTCCGCTTTCCGCACTTCAGACCGCAAGTGCACGGGCGACCGCCACGCAAGGGCTGTCGGCCGCGACGAGCCGCAGGTTGCTGTTGCGCACGACCATCTACGCGACGCCGGTCGTGTTGCTGCTGGTGGTCGGCGCGGTCCCTGTGGCAGATTTCCTTCACCTGGGTTCCACCTGGGATGCGCTCATTCTGGCGCCTACGCTGCTGGTCGCCGCCCTCATCGCGGTCATGCGTGGCCTTCTGCTGGGTGTGGGTCGCAGTGGCATGGTCGCCTCGAGCTACATTCTGGCCACCGCGGTCCGTATCGGGCCGGGTCTCGCGCTGGCCGCCGTCGCGGGGGTCACCGGGGCTCTGCTCGGCACGCTGCTCGGGGAGGTCTTCGCACTCCTGCTGGTTGCGGTGGCTTCGCTACGGGCACCGGCCGGCCCGGCCGCCACGTTCTCGCCCGGAGACTACGTACGCACTGGCGCCGTGGTCAGCGGGCTGTTCCTGTTCACCACCGTCGACCTCTTCCTCGCCCGGCACTTCCTGCCCGCTTCGGCCTCGGGCGGCTACGTGGCCGCGGCGACCATCGGCAAGACGATCCTGGCCCTGCCTGCCGCCGCGATCTCGGTGGCATACCCCAAACTTGTGTCCGGATGGGTCGACCACGCCCGAGCCGGCGCCCTGCGATCGTCACTCTTGGTAGTCGGACTGCCAGCAGTTCTGGTCGCTTCGGTAGTGGCTCTTGTGCCCGGCCTGGTGCTGGGGGTGTTGTACGGGCCCGGCACCTACAGTGACGCCGAGAACGTGACCAGGGTCCTCGCTCTGGTGGCCGGTCTGAGCGCCTTCGTGAGTGTGCTGGTGCACGCGGGTCTGGCGAGGCATTCGTGGACGGCCTGGCTGCCGTGGGTCGGCGCGGCCCTGGAAATCGCCATCATCAGCGTTTGGCACGACTCCACGACCGCGGTGGCGGCGGGTTCTGCGACTGCCGGCGCGGTGCTGCTCGTGGCCCTCGCGGCCCTCGAAGTGCCTGCCTGGCGGGGTACGAGCAAGGTCTGATCCGGGGTTGTGTCCGGCTTGAACGTGCCTTGAGTCGCTGCGTCCACGGTGTGGACATGGCGCAAATCACCCCCACCCTCCCGATCCTGATGCAGCAGTCCCGGGCCCTGTCCCGCGAGCTGCTGAGACTGCTGATCATCGTCCCCGCCCTTATCGTGGCGGCCATGCTGATGATGCTGGACCGGCGACGTCCCTCGATGCCGACACGGCCGGTCTCCGGCCTCAACGGGGACGCCGAGGTGGAACTCAGCGTGGTGATCCCCTTCTTCAACCCCGGTGACTCACTGCGCCCCAACGTCCTGGAACTGGTCGCGGCACTTCAGGCGGAGGGTTTGTCCTACGAGGTGCTGGCCGTCTCCGACGGATCGACCGACGGCTCCGAGGCCACGATCGCGGGCATCCCGGGTGTCCGGGTCATCGAGCAGCCGGAGAACCGTGGCAAGGGCGCGGCCCTGCATACCGGGTTTTCGCAGGCTCGTGGGCAGTACCTTGGCATGGTGGACGCGGATGGCGATATCGACCCGACCTACTTGTCCGACTACCTGCATCGTGCGAAGGCCAGGGACCTTCAGGTCGTCTACGCGAACAAGTACCTCGACTCTTCGCACTCGGCCGCCTCGGGGGTACGAAAACTGATCTCCCGCGGGTTCGTCGCCTTTCAGACGGGGCTGTTCGACCTCGGAGTGCAGGACACCCAGACGGGCTGCAAGCTCTTCCGCCGAGACGCCATGGCCAAGGTCCTGCCTGTGATGCGCGAACAGCGATTCGCGTTCGACCTGGAGTTCTTCGTCGCGGCCAAGCACGCGGGCATCACTGCCATGCAGGCCGCGCCCGTGGAGTTGCGCGAACGGATGGCGGGATCGACCGTGGGGGTCAAAGCCATCCTCCGTACCGTTGTCGAGTCGCTCAACATCTTCGGCCGACTGCACTTGTCGTCGGCCTACAGGGCCCATACCGAAGGCATCGCCCGCCCGATCGCGCTGCCGAAGCCCATGCCCATGCCCATGATGCTGCAGGCGGCCTGACATGCGAATCCTCTTTCTGACATGGCGGGACCTGGCCCACCCGCAGGCCGGCGGCGCCGAGGTCTACACCGAACAAGTCGCCAAGCGGTGGGCCGCAGACGGCCATGAGATCACGCTGTTCGCAGCCGCTGTCGCCGATCGTCCGGCGGTGGAGAAGATCGACGGCTACACGGTGGTCCGTGGCGGAAGCCGCTACACCGTCTACCGTCGCGCGCGGGTGTGGTGGAAGACGATCGGTCAGTACCAGGGGTTCGACCTCGTCATCGACATGATCAACACGGTCGCTTTCGAGGCGCACACGTGGATCAAGGACGTCCCCACGGTGGCGTTCATCCACCAGACCTGCGAGGAGATCTGGGCCCACAACGCGCCGTGGCCCGCGAGTCTGCTGGGTCGCTATGTGCTGGAGCCGAAGTGGCTCCGGTCGTACCGCGACCAACCGGTCCTGGCGGTCTCGGAATCGACCAAGGCGTCGATCGAGCGCTTCGGGGTGCACAACGTGACGGTCGTCCCTGAGGGATTCGAACCGCCTGTCAGCGTCCCGGATGTACCGAAGGACGAGCGTCCGACCCTGGTCTGGTGTGCTCGGCACGTGCCATACAAGCGGCCCCTCGACGCCATCGAGGCCTTCGAGGTCGCCCGGCAACAGATCCCCGATCTGCAACTGTGGATGATCGGTGGCGGTCCCGACCTGGAGACGGCCCAGGCCAAGGCCGCCGACATCGATGGCGTGACCGTATTCGGTCGTGTGGACGAGGACGAGAAGGTGCGGCTGATGGCCGCTGCGCATCTGCATATCGCCACCAGCGTCCGAGAGGGATGGGGTCTGGTCGTGACCGAGGCGGCCGCAGTCGGGACCCCGACGGTCTCCTACGATGTGCCGGGTCTTCGTGACTCCACCCGCGCCGCAGGTGGGGTCGTCGTACCGGCCACGCCGATGGCGCTAGGCCGGTGGATCCCGACCATGCTCGAGCACTGGGAGAAGGAGCCCTTCGTCGCCGAGCCATACGGTGGCGCACGTTCATGGGATGACGTTGCGGCCGCTGTGATGCAAGCGGCCACGAACGCGATGCGCTCGCCTTTGAGGCTGGTGCACGATGCAGCTTGAGGTCCGCCGCCGACTCGCCTGGGCATGGCGCCTACCACTGATCGTGGCGATCCTCGCGATGCTGTCGGCTGCAGCCCTGGTCGCCATGGACCAGCGTGAGTTGTCGGACACCTTCGTGACTATGGGTTTCGCGATCGGGATGCTGAGCGTGCCGATCTGGCTGCTGACGGACAGGGGACGGGCATGAAGGTCAGTCTGATCATTCCGACGCGCAACTCCGCGAGGACCTTGGCGCTGTGCCTTGAGTCGTGCCGCAACCAGACGCACGGTGACGTCGAGGTGATCGTGGTGGACAACAGTTCCACCGACGGTACCGCCGAGATCGCCGCTGAACTCGCGGACGCCGTCTACGACCAGAAGCCGGAGCGCAGCGCGCAGCGAAATCGCGGCGCAGCCGAGTCCACGGGCGACATCGTCGTGTTCATCGACTCCGACATGGTGCTGGAACCCACCGTTGTCGAGGAATTCGTGACGATTTTCGAGCAGCGTCCTGAGGTCGGCGCGGTGATCATCCCGGAGCGGTCCTTCGGGGAGGGCTTCTTCGCGTCCTGCCGCGTGCTGGAGAAGAGTCTCTACGTGGGGGATGCCGACGTGGAGGCGCCGCGTGCCTTCCGCCGTGAGGTGTTCGAGGCCACCGGAGGGTGGGACGAGACGCTCACGGCCGCCGAGGACTGGGATCTGGCGGATCGCACCAAGGCGCTCGGGACGATCGTGGATCGCATCGACTCGCTGATCTGGCACGACGAGGGCAGGATCCAGTTACACGTCACGTACGGCAAGAAGCAGTACTACGGGCGATGGGTCGCCGAGTACCTCAGCCGCCACCCCGAAGGCAGGTCCCACCTGGCTCGCTCAGGTGTTCTTCGGCAGGCGGGCACCCTGGCGAAGCACCCGGTGAAGGCATCCGGGCTGGTCCTTCTCAAGGGGGTCGAGGCGGCAGGGCTGGTGCGTGGGATGCGCAAGGCATCCTGATGCGGATCGTCCACGTCATCGCGGAGTTCTCCGGTCACGAGGCCATGGGCCGGACCGTGACAGAAACAGCCCAGCGTGTGGAAGGCGAGCACTTCCTGATCACCACCCGCGCGCATGACGGCACCGAAGTCTTCGCCGGCGTCACGGAGCTCGGCGGAGCGGTGGAGACCTTTCCGCTGGGCCGTGGGGACGCGCTGGAAGCTGCCCTGCGTGACATGGCAGCGGACGTCGTTCACTTGCATGGTGGGGCGCTCGCGCCGCTGTTCGCCTCACGTACGGCGATCGCCGACTATCCCAACGTTCTGACGATGTACGCGTGGCCGACCCTGCCGTCGCCCACCCGGCTGCGCAAGGGGGGCCTGCGCGCTGCGGTCCAGTCCAACGTGTTGCGCCCGCGGGTGGTGGCAACGACCGTGATTCCCAAGTCTGCGGTCATCCGCGCGCTGCGTCGCGCCGGCACCGCTGCGGTACTCACGCCCGATCCCCGTGTGGAAGCCAAGATCGGCGCTCGGCGACTCGGCTCCGGTGCCCCGACGGACCCCCGCCGTGCTCAGTTCACGGACACGGCACCCGTGGTCCTTTTCGCGGGCCGGGCGGAATCGGTGCGGGGGATAGACACGCTGCTGGACTCGTTCCCGTTGGTGTTGCAGCGCGTGCCTGACGCGCGGCTGCGACTGCTCCTGATCCCACGTCCGGAACTCGACGGATTGCTGGCCAAGGCGCGGGCGGCCGGCCTCGGGGACAATCTTGAGGTCGTCACCGAGCCGGTCGAGGATCTGCTGGGAGAGATGGCGGCGGCCCAGGTCGGTGCCTGGCCGTTCAAGTACGACTACACGACCTCGCCGCCGGCTATGGCTGCCGCGGAGGCCCTCGCGGTCGGCCTGCCCACGGTGGCCACGGACGTGTCGTGTCTGCGTGCGGTGATCGAGGACCGGGTCACCGGCAGCGTGGTGCCCGCGTCGGATCCCCGCGCGCTCGCGGCGGCCATCGTGCACCTGCTGAACGACCGTGACCTCTGGCAGCGCTACGCCGAGGCCGGACCGGTGGACGTGGGGCGGCGACTCGGGTGGGAGCACATGGCGCAGACCACGCGAGAGACCTACGCCGATGTTGTGGCAGGACGTGCCGGCGCGTTCGGCTGAGCCGGCCTCGGCACTATGAAGTCGTCAGGGAAGCGACCCGGATCGCTGTGATGCTCGCCTGCGCGACTGTGGGATTACCTACGGACTTCGAGCAGTTCAGCGACACCGATTCGGGGGCGTCCAGGGTCACGGTCGCGGTCTGGGCTAGAGCCAGGACATCTCCCAATCCCAGTGTCACGTTCTGGGCCGCATCGTTGGCGATGCTGCAGAGCACCGTGCTCGAGCCACCGGCGAGGATGTTCGCCCGGCTCATCAGCACGTACGACCCGGCGGGCAGGATTTCGGTGGTCACCACTGGCTGGAAGGTGGCAGTCAACGGCAGCAGGTCACTCGGGCGATCCGCGCGATAGGCATGGCTGGGTCCGCGTGGCCCCTCCGGTCCTTGTGGCCCTTGCGGTCCTGTCGCACCCTGCGCTCCGCTGGGCAGTTGTCCCTTCTTGAAGTCCTTGGCGAGCAGGGAACGGTTCTTCACCTTCTTCGAGGTCACCGCAGACTTCTTGATCTGTTTGGTTCCCACGGAGTTCTTGGGCAGTTTCAGGGCCGCGTAGCTGGCCGTGCTGGTGGCCAGAAAGAGGGCGATGAGCGAGATGATCAAGGAGGGAGTCAGGTGTCGGCGCAACATGGCGTTCACGGTACGCCGCCGGACAGGTCTTGGGCGGATCGCGATCCGAGGGTGGACCGGTGTCTGTGTCAGTCGCGCCGATCCGGCCCCTCAGGCTGGCGCGTGAGGTAGGGGTCGTTGAGGTAGGCATCGAAGAGCGCGGCGGCTTCCTCCACCAGCGACTCGGGTAGAGCGCCGTCCACCGAGTTCACGCGGGCCAAGAGTTGCTCGGCATGCTCGGCTTGGCCGGGCGCCCCTTTGTCGACGACTTCCTGCAGTCGTGACTGTGTCCGCAGGTCCATGTCCCTAAGTCTGCCCGGAGTTCTCATGATCCAAAAGTCGGCGTGTTCAGGCACTACTCGTGGGTGTTATTCCAGGGGTGGGGTGCGGGTGGTGTGGGTGGTGTGGTGTCCGTGTTCGGTGGTGGTGATGGTGAGTTTGCCGTGGTGGACGCGGCGGTGGTGGTAGTGGCAGATGAGGACGAGGTTCGACAGGTCGGTGGGGCCGCCGTGGTCCCAGTGCCGGATGTGGTGGGCGATGCAGCGGTGGGCGGGGACGGTGCAGCCGGGGTGGATGCAGCCGTTGCCGTCGCGGGCGGCTAGGGCGGCGCGTTGGGCTTTGGTGGCGTAGCGTTCGGCGAATCCGACGGCCAGGGGTTGCCAGTGCACGTCGTCGACGGGGATCCCGACCACGTAGGTGATGTGCGCGCTGCAGCTGGTGGTGCGGATGTCGGTTGTGGAGGCGAGCAGTCCTGAGGGCCAGTGGGCGCCGAGTCCGGTGGCCAGCTGGTCTTGGGTGAGGGTGAGGGTGATGTGGCCCAGGCCGGTGGGCCGGTCGGTCGGGTCCAGGGCGCGGGTGGCGATCTCGGCCAGGGCATCGGCGGTGCGTTGGGCGGGACTGCGCGGGTCGTCGGCGGCGACTGGTTGGGCGTAGAGGTCCAGGGCGGCGGCCAGCGCGGCGCCGGTGGCGGGGTCGAGGTGGCCGTCGAGGTGCCACCAGCCGTCCAGGCTGCAGGACAGGTGGGCGCGGCGGCGCTCGCGGGCGTCCTCGGCGTCTTTGTCGTGGGTGTCTTTGCGGTAGTTCTGGATGATCAGGTCCAGCATCGCGCGCAGGGCGCGCACGTCGTGCGCGGCGGCGAAGGCCACGATCTGGGCTTCGGCGTCGGTGAACGCGGCGGGGTCCAGTTGCCGCCACGCCCCGCGGATGGCTTTCACATGCTCGACGCTGATCACCCCGTCGGCCAGCGCGGCGGCGGTGGCGGGCAGGTGGTCGCGTAATGCGCGGGCGGTGTGCACCGCCCAGCCGGCATGGTTCGGCGGCATCCGGGTGGCTTTCGCCAGCCAGTCACCGGTGGTCCGCGCCCCGGCGATCTGCCCACCCCCGCGGGTATCGAAGCAGGCCAGGGCGCGGGCCTGCACCGCGGCCAACCGTGCGGTGATCGTGTGCACGTCGCGGATCGCCCGTTCCAGCTGCTCCAACGACCATTCCGCCGGGTCCATGCCCAGCAGACCGTCGACCTGCGCCTGCAGCCCGTCCAAACACGTGTCCGGATCGGTGACCTGCGCTGTGACCGTCATCCCCACCACCCCCCTTCACCTAGAACACTAGTACGAGGGTGCGACACCACCAGACCCACAAAAACATCTGTGGACAAGACGCAGAGGCGACTGCCGCAGGCCCCGCAGCAGTCGGCAGACGCTAGGAGCTCCGGCCCGTGCCGGCCCTGCCGGGCCGTGGACCCGGCCCCGGGCTTGGGGTGCGACGTCGAAGTGGCCAAGGCGGAAGGGTCGCCACTAGAGACACCCCGGAGATAAGCGCATACTGTCGATCCTGTGCATGCGGCTCCGCGTGCCAGGAAGGCTGGAGCACCATGCGTATCACCGGTATTTCCACTGCTGTGTTGGCTACCGCGGTAATCGTCGGGGGTGTGCCGGCGGCTCAGGCCGCGCAGCCCGTGGACACGCCGAAGCCACCCAGGTTCAGCGCCACGATCAAAGAGGGCCGCGCGGCGGTTCGCAGTGCACTGAAACAGACCAAGGCGACGTCTGCGTCCATTGCGTTGGTGTCCAAGGGCAAGATCGTCTGGAGCCAGACCTTCGGCCGGGTCACCCCCGCCGGCAAGAAGCCATCCTCCAACGACGATGTACGGGATCGGATCGGTGAGCAAGACGGTCACCGCGATCGCGGTGATGCAGTTGGTGGACGCCGGGAAGGTGTCGCTGGACGCCCCGGTGGTGCGCTACATCCCGGACTTCAGGATGGCCTCGCCGCAGTACCGGCAGATCACCGTGCGGATGCTGCTCAACCACTCCGCGGGACTCCCCGGCACGGACTACTCCGACGGGTTGAGCTACACGCCGATCCCCGGCTACGCCGAGCCGTGTGCTGTCCGGCCTGCGCACGTCGAGGTTGAAGACAACGCCGGGTGCGATGAACGTGTACTGCAACGACTGCTTCACGCTCGGCGGGGTTGGTGGTGGAGCGGGCCTCGGGCATGCCGCTCGAGGACTACGTGTCCAAGAACATCCTCAAGCCGCTGGGGATGAAGCACTCGATCGTATCCGACCTCGACGCCGAAGCCCGGGTCGCGTGGCGCCGATCATTCAAGGGCGGCAAGGTCCAGCCTTTCCAGATCCCCAACATCTTCGCCGCCGGTGGCCTTCTGTCCACGCTCCGCGACATGGCCCGCACTGGCCATGATCTTCACCGGCGACGGGGTGGTCGGCGGCCAGCGCATCCTGTCCAGTGCGGCTGTTGCCCAGATGGGTGTGGATCAGACGACCACCACTCTGAAGGCGGCCCCGCCGAACAGCTTCCGTTACGGCCTCGGCTGGGACACCGTCGAGGATCCCGCCCTGAAGTCGGTCGGGATCCGCGGCTGGACCAAGGGTGGCGACCTGGTCGAGCAGCATGCCGCGTTCGTGATCGCGCCCGATCAGAAGTTGGCGGTAGTTGTCGAGGGGGCCGGTACCACCTTCAATTCGGGCAGTGCCGAGACGATCGCGCAGACTGTGCTGCTCAACGCCCTGGTGGAAACCGGCGCCTCAAGAAGATGCCGAAGCACATCACCGGCAAGCCCGCCAAGGACAAGCCGACGCGCAAGCAGATCAAGAAGATGACTGGGCATCTACCTTGCGCAGACGCTGATCCTCAAAGTGAGCGAGGGTAAGAGGAAGTCGCTGCGGTTCTCGCTGCTGACCGACGGCACATGGGCGCGGCAGCCGGGTCGCTTCGTGCGGCGGGCCGACGGGCGACTTCTGGTCGACCACGACTCCTGGATCATCCATCAGCTCGACCAAGGCCTGGGGTCGCGCCTACCTGACCCTGCGTGGCGTCGGTGGCACCGGGACGTTCCGCACCCACGCGACGGTCGGCCAACGCATGCGGTCTGGCGGGTCACTTGTCGCCGGTCTGGCGCAATCGGGTGGGCAAGAAGCCTGGTTGTTGGCCAACGAGGACCCGAGTTCGCTGAACTGGACGCTTGGCGGGACACCGGCCGTGGACATCACGACCATCCCCGGCCTGCCCGGCTATCTCGTGGCCATGGGTGCGATCGTCGAATCGGTTCCTTTCGACGCGACGACCAGCGACACCGTCGGCACGATGTTCCTGGAGGTCCCGCTGATGTCTGGCCGGGACCTGTACGACTTCGACTTCTCGGGCAGGGACGGCCAGGAGTACCTCGCATTCAGCAGCAGCGTCCTCAAGCCGGCCGCCGGTGTCCCCACACTGTCGGCGGGCAGCAACGCGGTCACATTCGGAGCCGAGGGCTACGTCGAGTGGTTCCGGGTGGCCGACGCCGCTGCGGTGACCATCTCCGGCCAGAGCGACTGGAAACTCTTCGACGACGATCTGGTTGCGCTCGGCGCCGGCGACGGCGCCACAGTCACCAAGCAGGTGCCGGGTGGTGCCTACCTGGCGGTCTTCGGTCAGCCGGGCGGCACGGCCACCGTGGTGGTCGAGTAGCGCGGTGCACGCTCTGGTGGGCGGCGGCGGCTCGCACTGTGCCGCGGAAGGTACTGTGAGTGACTCGGCACTGCACCTCGATGAAGGGACGCCGCATGGCTGCGTCAGGGTCGCTCGCGATCGGTAGTGCCGTTCGCCGGGGGCTGGTCCTCGCGACGGGTCTGGCGGTGGCGCTCGGAGGCACGGTTGCTCCCGGCGGCGCTGCGGCAGCGGAAGGGTCAGGTGCGCGCTCGGCGGCGGTGAGCACATCGATCCCCTGGAGGAGTTGTGGCGAGCGACTCGAATGTGCACGAATCCGGGTGCCGCTGGACTGGGACCGCCCGCGCGGCCGCACGATCGGGCTGAAACTCATCCGGCATCTCGCCAGCCGCCCCGACCAGCGGATCGGCTCGATGTTCATCAACCCGGGCGGCCCGGGTGCCACCGGGGTCGGGCTGGTGAAGGGTGCAGGCGACGGCCTCGATGCTTGGGGCGATGGCCGGTTCGACGTTGTCAGTTGGGATCCTCGCGGCACGAACGCCAGCACGCCAGTGCGCTGCTTTCGCAACGAGCGCAGCGCTGCGAGGTTCTGGAGGGGGGTTTCGATCCCCATCACGAAGGCGCAGTCCAGGTCGTTCAGCCGCACCACCCGCGAACTTGCCCGCCGCTGTGATGAGGTCAGCGGATGGCTGCTGCCTCACATCACGACCGCGGATACCGCCCGTGACCTCGACCATCTGCGCCGCCTCGTGGGTGATCAGAAGTTGACCTATGCCGGACTGTCCTACGGCACCATGCTCGGACAGACCTACGCGAACATGTTCCCCACTCGGGTCAGGGCGATGGTGCTGGACGGTGTGGTGGACCCGGTGAGTTACTCGCGCAGCGCGGAGGCGCGAGCCGCGAACAGCGTGGCGGGCGCAGACGAGGTCTTCGACCGATTCCTGGAACTGTGCCAGCGGGCAGGCCCCGAGCAGTGCGCACTCGCGGGAGGGGCTCGTGCGCCTTCCGAGCGGGTACGTCGGCTCTTCAGCCGGGTACACCGCTCGCCTTTGCCGGCTCCGGAGGTGCGTCCGCCGGGCGTTCTGGACGAGGGTGACCTGCTGCTCTCGCAGTTCGAACCCTTGCGCGATCCCGCCGCGTGGCCACAGAACGCGGCGGCGCTGGATTCGGCGCTACGTGGCGACGCGTCGGACCTGGAAGCGGGGGCCCGCCCCTTCCTTTCTCCGCAAGGCTGGGCTGGGGTCACGACCTCGGCAGCGATCCAATGTGCGGACGCGCCCGCCCGTCGGAGCCTTCGGGCCTGGCCCCATGTGATCGGGAGACTGAACCGCATCAGTCGCATGCAGGGACGTGTGAACGGCTGGTGGCTCTGGGCCCCGTGCGCCGCTTGGCGAGTTCGTGGACAAGACGCCTATCGCGGGCCGTGGAACGCGGACACGCCCAATCCGATCCTGCTGATCGGCACCCGCCACGACCCGAATACCGCGTATGCGAACGCGGTGCGTGCCCAGCGCCTTCTCGGCAATGCGGTGCTCCTCACCCATGACGGTTATGGACACCTGAGCTTCCAGGATCCGAGTTCGTGCGTGGAGAGTGCCCGGGTCGCCTACCTGGTAGATCTGGTCACGCCACCGCGGGGCACGGTGTGCGCGCCGGATCAGAGGCCCTTCGAGCGGGGACCCGGCTAGCCGTCACTGAGAGGGCGAGCGCCGGTCACGACCGTGAGGTCGTTCTGCAACTACAGTGAGGTCCCTGCAGAGAGCTGCGTGCAACTCTCCCGACGAAGGGAAGTGCCGTGGGTCGTTCGCGGAGCAAGTCGATCAGAGGTTCCCTGGCAGTGCTGGCGGTGTCGGCGCTGTTGCTTCTTGCGGCATGTACGGGTAGCCCCAATCCGGGACAGTCGGGTTCACCGAGCGCCGCCGCGGATCCTGCCTTGACGGCGCAGATCGAGCAGGTCGTCGGTGAGGCCATGGGGGAGTACGACCTCAGGTCGCTGATCGTGCAGGTCACCAGGGATGGCCAGGACCTGTACAAGGGGGCTACCGGCACCTCGATGACAGGGGTGCCGGCGACGACTGAGATGCACTTCCGCAGCGGCGCGTTCGGCTTCACGTACATCGGCCAGATCTTCGCCAAGCTCGTGGATGAGGGCACCGTCAGTCTGGACGAACCGCTGTCCACGTGGTTGCCCGACCTCCCAGAGGCCGATGCGATCACGGTCAAGAACCTGCTCAACATGACCTCCGGATACGCCGACTACGTCTACCAGCCGAGTCTGCTTAAGGCCTACTCGCGCGATCCCTTCCGGCAGTGGACCAACGAGGAGCTCATCGACATCGGTGTATCGGCGCCGATGCTGTTCGAGCCCGGGACCAACTGGGCCTACTCCCATACCAACTACGTCATTCTCGGCGTGGTGCTGGAGAAGATCACGGGTGAGCCGATGGCCGACGTGATGCGGGAGTACGTCCTCGAACCGATGGGCCTCACCGGCACCAGCACGAACGACGACACCCCGGCTATTCCCGAGCCTGTGCTGCACAGTTTCTCGTCCGAACGCAGGGCGGACCTGAAGATCCCACCGAAGGTCAGGTTCTACGAGGAGGCCACGTTCTGGAATCCGTCGTGGACCACGGCCGAGGGTGCGGTGCTGACCTCGACGATCTCGGACATCAGCCGTTCCATGGCCATCGTGGGTTCGGGCGAGCAGGTCTCGCCGCAGATGTACCAGGAACAGGTGGGCAAGAATCTGGTCGGCTTCGGAGAGCCGGACCCCAGCGGCAAATGTGCGGCGTGTCAGCAGAACACCGAGACCGGCTCGTACGGGCTAGGAGTGGTGCTGCTGGGGGAGTGGATCACCCAGACCATGAACTTCGGCGGGACCGGGGCGAGTTCTGGTTACCTTCCGCCGGACGGACTCACGATCTCCGTGGTGACCACCTACGATGCGAAGGCTTTCGACTCCGAAGGTTTGTACACCAACGCGAGCTCGGAGATCTTCAAGGCGCTCACCGAAGTCCTCGCGCCCGAGCAGGCGTTGTCCGAGCCGAAGGGGTGAACGAACCGTCGGAGTACGCTTGCCTCGGGGCCGATGTCTGGAAGGTGTTCGATTGAACGCTCGGTCTTTGCCCACGACACTTGGATCGCTGCTCCTGGCCGGGTGCCTGGCGTCCTCTGGTGTGGCGGCTTCAGCGCCTGCCTGGAGTGACCCCACGAATCCCCGACGCCATGGCGCGGGCGTCACACTCGCGATGACGTCACGCGCGGCGGGCCACCACGAGGCCCGGACCACCGGCCGCCCGGACTTCGCCAAGCGGGTCGCGATCCCAGGCGGGCGCAAGCTGTACCTGAAGTGCCGCGGTACTGGAAGCCCAACGGTTGTACTCGAGGCCGGCACCGGGGACCTCGCCCAGGTCTGGAGCCTCCCACCATCCGGGCCGGGTCCGGCGGTGTTCCCGGCGGTGGCCCGTTTCACCCGCGTGTGTGCCTACGACCGCCCTGGCACCTACCTGCTTCCCGGTCGGTTCAGCCGAAGCGATCCGGTCGCGATGCCGCGAAGCGCACGCGACATCGTCGTCGATCTGCGGAAGCTGCTACGTGCCGCACATGTGCGGGGCCCCTATGTGCTGGTCGGACACTCCTTCGGCGGGATGGTGGCGCGCCTCCATGCGACCCTGCACCCACGAAGAGTCGCCGGCCTCGTGTCGATCGACGCCCAGAACGAGGAGTTCGTCGACGCCTACAAGGAGTTCCTGACGCCGGATGAGTATCTGGCCGCCGTGCTGAACCCCGGTCCCCCGCCCGGTCTGCAGACCTACCAGGCGTTCGAGCGGCTCAGCCTCGAGACCAGCGCCGCCCAAGTGCGCCAGGCCCAGTCGGACAAACCACTGCGCCGGATGCCGGTCGTGGTCATCTCCCACTCCCGAGACCTGCCGAACCCGTTCGGATTCCCGCCGGAATGGCCGATCAACGAGTTGGAGCGGGCGTTCCAGGACTCCCAGGACATGCTGGCGGGACTCGTACCCGGCACGCGCCACCTGATCGCAGCCAAGAGCGGGCACTACATCCAGCTGGACCAGCCCAGATTGGTGACTCGAGCCATCCGGTCGCTCGTTCGAACGGAGCGCCGGGCGTCAGTGGGGTCGGCCCGGCGCTGAACGGGGCACCTGCGGTCGAGCGCGAACACGTGGGCCGGACGTGTATGAATCGTCAGCGTACGGGAACCGTGTACGAACGCCCGGAGTGTCCGTGGCAGCGGACTCGAAGCGGTGGTACTGGCGAAGGCCACAGCAGCCCTGGGCTCCTGTCCGCTCTATCGGCTCTATGGACTGTCCACTGTCGGTGGGGTGCACCGGGACTGCGCGGACGGGCAGTGCGAACTGCCCGGCACCTCTCAGCGACGGGGTACCGGCGATTCGCCTCGGTAGTGCCGACGACGGGCGGACCGCACCCGTGTCGTCTCTGTCGTCAGGGAGCTTCCCGCTGGGCCGGCACCTCATGTCTCGCCGGGCAATCTGCCTGTGACATCAGCCAAACGGTCCACCGAAACCGAAGTCACAAGCTGCTCCCTGGCCGTGAGGAACGCTCGCACATGCGGCTGCTGTTCGTGGCGCTCGAAGGCGTTCTGATCCCGGTACACCTCCAGGAAGACCCGGACGTCGGGTTCCGAGACAGGCACGCTCGTCAGGTACACGAGCGTGTCCGGCTCGAGCCTGGCGATTCCGTCGATGGTTCGCGCGACCAAGTCGTCGAACATCTCCAGGCAGTCTTCCTTCACGTCGAACCTCACTACCAGCGCAAGCATGCAGCGAGTCTCCTCCTGTCGGCGGGCCGAGATTGCGGAGGGGCGCCGTTCGACAGCCCGTCCCTGGATCATCTACTGTCGGGTCAGTGCACCGCGACCTCGCGTGGCCGGAGAGGCCATGCGAATGCGCATCATCAAGATCCTGACGGCTGCAATCGCCACCGCAACCGTGTTCGGGGCCCTGCCGTCGGTCCAGGCTTCCGTGGCAGTGAAGAAGAAGCCGGAGCCGACCTTCGACACGACGATCAAAGCCGGCCGGAAGGCGGTCCGGAGCGCGTTGAAGCAGACCGAGTCCACCTCGGCGTCCTTGGCACTGGTCTCTGGTGGCAAGACGGTGTGGAGTCAGACCTTCGGCCGGGTCACCCCGGCGGGGAAGAAGCCGTCGCCGACCACGCAGTTCGGGGTCGGTTCGGTGACCAAGGTGGTCACCACGATGGCGGTGATGCAGTTGGTGGACCAGGGCAAGGTGTCTCTCGACGCCCCGGTCGTGCGATACGTCCCCGACTTCTCGATGGAGTCGCCGCAGTACCGCCAGATCACCGTTCGGATGCTCCTGAACCATTCCGCGGGAGTACCGGGAACCGAGTACGCCGACGCCTGGAGCCACGAGCCGATCCCCTCGTACATCGATCGCGCCCTGGGTGGCCTTCGCAACTCCTCGCTGAAGACCACGCCCGGCGCGATCAACGTGTACTGCAACGACTGCTTCACGCTGGCGGGACTGGTCGTGGAGCGGGTATCAGGTGTGCCGTACCAGGACTACGTGACAGCGAACATCTTGAAGCCACTGGGGATGAAGCACTCGCGCTACCAGACGTCGGTTTCCGCGCCAGGGACGGTCGCGCCGATCATCGACGGGGGACGTGCGCAGCCCATTGAGGTCACGAACTTGTTCGCCTCCGGTGGTCTGATGTCCACATCCCGCGACATGGCCCGACTGGCCAAAGTCTTCACCAACAACGGCAAGGTGGCCGGCAAACGGATCCTGTCCAGTTCCGCCATCCAGCAGATGGCTGCCGATGAGACGGCCACCACCCTGCGGGTCGGACCGCCCAGCTTCCTGCGCTACGGGCTGGGATGGGATTCCGTCGAGGATCCGGCGTTGAAGTCCGCCGGGGTGCTCGGTTGGACCAAGGGCGGCGACACGGTGGATTACCACGCGTCGTTCGCGATCGCCCCCGACCAGCGACTGGCCGTCGTCGTGGAAGGCGCGGGTAGGAGCTTCAGTTCCATCGCCGCCGAAACCGTGGCTCAGACGGTGCTGCTCAATGCGTTGGTCGACACCGGAGTCATCAAGAAGTTGCCCAAGCAGGTCGGCGGTAAACCTGGCAAGGGCAAGGTCACGTCGAAGATGGCGGCCAAGAAGATCAAGCGACTGTCCGGCACCTTCCTTGCCCAGAGCGAGACGCTGAGATTGTCCAAGGGCAAGAACCGCTCACTCAAGGTCGCGAAGTTGGTCGACGGTGTGTGGGTCCGCGGCCCGGGCCGTTTCGAGTTGCGCAACGACGGGTCCTTCTGGTCCACCGAGAGCCCCGGGGTTTCGATCCGGTCGGTGAAAGCTTGGGGCCGCACCTACGTGGTGCAGCGCGGCATCGGCGGTGTCGGCACGTACTACTCGCATGTCGCCCGAGGGCAGAAGACCCGCCCTGGAGGTTCGTTGTCGGCTGCCTGGCAGGCCCGGGTGGGCAAGAAGTGGCTGCTGGCCAATGAGAGTCCGAAGTCGTTGAACTGGACTCTGGCCGGGACCCCCGCCGTCGAGATCGGCTCCATACCCGGGCTGTCCGGGTACCTGCTGGCCACCGGTGCACTCGTCGAATCCGTACCCTTCGACGCCACCACCAGCGACACCCTCGGCACGATGTTCCTCGAGATTCCCCTGGGGTTCGGCCGAGACCTGTACGACCTCGACTTCACGATGCAGGGCGGCGAGGAGTACCTGTCATTCAAGAGCAGTGTTCTGAGGCCCGCGGACACGGTTCCCGCACTGGTGGCGGGTACCAACCCGGTCACCATCGGTGCGCAAGGGCTGGTGCAGTGGTACCGCGTTCCCGCAGCGGCACGTCTGACGATCTCGGGTCAGAGCGACTGGAAACTGTTCGACGACACGTTGTCCATGATCGGCTCCGGTGGTGCGGACACGGCTACCCAGCAGGCGTCGGCGGGAGCCTATCTGGCGCTGTTCGGCCCGGCGGGAAGCAACGCGACGGTAGTGGTCGAGTAGGCGCGGCGACGGGGTCGAGGTTGTGAATATCTCGTCACGTGAGCGACGAGGATTCACAACCTTGAGCGCAGAGCCGGCGACCTACAGCGGCAACGCCACCCCGGTGTTCGCGTGGCACCGGTAGCCGTTGGGCACTTTGTGCAGGTACTGCTGGTGGTAGTCCTCGGCGTAGAAGAACGGGTGATCGGCCGCGGGGGCGATCTCGGTGGTGATCTCACCGAGACCCTTGGCGGTCAGGATCTCCTGGTACGCGTCGCGGGTCTTCTCGATGAGTTCGCGTTGATCTTCGGTGGTCCAGTAGATGGCTGAGCGGTACTGGGTGCCGACGTCGTTGCCCTGTCGATAACCCTGCGTCGGGTCGTGGTGCTCCCAGAAGATCCGCAGCATCTCCAGCGTGGAGGTCTTGTCCGTGTCGTAGGCCACCATCGCCGCCTCCGTCTGTCCGGTACGCCCGCTGCAGACCTCTTCGTAGGTCGGGTAGTCGCTGTAACCCCCCTGGTACCCAACCGCCGTCGACACCACACCCGGGGCGTTCCAGTAGTACTCCTCAGCGCCCCAGAAGCAGCCCATCCCGACATACAAGACCTCGACCGTGTCGCCCCAGGGGCCCTTGAGGGAGGTCCCCAGGACTGCGTGACGGTCCGGCACGCTGAAGGGGTAGTCGGCCCGGCTGGGCAGGGCGTTCTCGGGTCGCACCATCGATCGCTTGTCACTGAAAAGGCTTCTGAGGTCCATCTCCCAAGTCTCGCCCACATCCGCTGGTCGCGAAAGTGGCTGAGATAGTGGCGCAGTGAAGTCCTGGGTGCCCAAGGTCGGCGGCCTGCCGCGCGAGGTGAGCGTGCTGGCGGCCATCGCGTTCTGCGTTGCCCTCGGCTTCGGCATCGTGATCCCGGCGATCCCGCTGTTCGCCCGCAGTTTCGGGGTCACCGCTTTCGCCGCCAGCGCAGTCATCAGCGTCTTCGCGGCCATGCGACTGGTGAGCAGCCCCGCCGCCGGTTGGGCGGTCAACCGGATGGGCGAACGCACGATCATGTCCAGCGGCCTGGGGATCGTCGGCTTCTCGAGTCTGGCTGCCGGGTTCGCCGACGACTACGTGCAGTTGCTTGTGTTGCGGGGTCTGGGCGGCGTCGGCTCGGCCATGTTCACGATCTCGGCGACGGCGCTGCTGCTGCGGGTGACACAGCCGGAGTACCGAGGCCGTGCGTCGGGTCTGTTCCAAGCGGGCTTCCTGATCGGAGGGGTGATGGGTCCGGCCGTGGGTGGTCTCGTCATCGGCCTGTCGATACGCGCGCCGTTCTTCGTGTATGCGGGAACCCTGTTCGCGGCGTTCCTCGTGGCGGTGACCCTTCTGCCCCGACTCGAACACGTCGAGTCGCCCGAACTCGCCGAGGACAAGGAGACCATCCGTTTCCTCCCGACGTTGCGCCTGCCCGCCTACCGGGCCGCGCTGGGCGCCAACTTCGCGAACGGTTTCGTGTTCTTCGGACTGCGCTCCTCGCTGGTCCCCCTGTTCGTCGTCGAGGGCCTGCAGGAGGGTCCGGGTCTGGCCGGCGCCGGATTCGTCGTCGCTGCGGGCCTGCAGGCGGGACTGCTCGCGTTCGGAGGGCGGACGGCGGACCGGCGGGGACGTCGCCCGGCGCTCATCATCGGGCTGGGGGTCGGGGTCCTCTCCTTGATCCTGCTCGCCGCTTCGCCGAACCCGGTGTGGTTCCTCATCGCTATGGCGGTGGCGGGGATGTCGGGTGCCTTCCTCGGCCCATCTCCGACCGCCATCGTCGGGGACGTCGCCCGCGGCCACCACGGAGGATCGGTGGTCGCCGGCTTCCAGATGATGTCCGACGTCGGTTCGATCATCGGTCCGCTGGTGGCGGGGATCTTGCTGGACCAGGCCGGGTTCCCGGTCGCCTTCTCAGCGGGTGCGGTGGTGACTCTGCTCGCGCTGGGGCTGGCCGTGCGGATGCCGGAGACGCTACCGCGAGATGAGACCACGCGTGCTGCGACTTGAGGGCCGAGGACCTGACCGTCTGGTGTTCCTCCCCGGCTTCATGACGTCGGCGCACGCGTATCTCGAACTGCTTGCCCCGCTCGCCGTGGACGGGATCACGGTGACCGTCCCACAGCTGTACCCGCGCGGTATCTCCACGCTGCGCGGTCGCCACGGGGTGCGTGAGGAGGCGGTGGACGCTGCCCGGCAGGTGCTGCGCGAGGCCGATGCCACGCGGGGCCGGGTCTTCCTCGCCGGGCACTCCCGCGGCGGGCTGGCGGCATGGCTCGCCGCGGGACAACTCGCAGATCTGCTGGCCGGCCTGTGCCTGGTGGATCCCGTCGACGCGAGTCGTCGTGCCGGTGGGCCCTCACACGTTCGACACGCGGCGGAGTTCAGGTTCCCGAGCATGATCCTGGCCGCCGGGGTCGGAGGTCCGTGCGCGCCGCCGGGGATGAACCACGAGCGATTCGCGGAAGCCACCCCATCGGCCGCGCATGTCATCGTCCACCGTCTGGGGCACGCCGACATCCTCGGCGGTTGGGAGCGCACCCTGGGTCGAAGGGTGTGTCGGCCGGGCCCGAATTCGGACACGGCGCGCGCGGTCTGCTCGCGGTTGATTGGACGGTTATTGGCCGGAGATCTACCCGCGCCGGGTTCCCATCAGGAGTTCGATCGCGTCCGCTAGCGTTCCGACCAAGTGGTGCGTCCTTGGGTAGCCTGACTGTCGTGGCGGCAGGTCGGAAATGGTGGGCGGCCTCGGTCGTCTATCTGCTGGTTGCCGTCGTGGTCGGCTATGGGGTCGCGTCGGCGGTCAACAGCCTGCTCGCCCTGTCTCTGTCGGACAAGGAGGTCCCCGCGACCGCGCTCCTGCCGGGCGCGGCGAAGGTGGCCAGGGAGTCGGCGCCCGTCGACATCCGATCCATCGGCATGCCTCGGGGCTACCGGGGCGATCCGCTGCTGGTGATGGCGGTGGGCAGACTGGCTGACGCGGTCGAGCAGGAGACCGGACGACGTCCTGACATCGGCACGCCTGACGCCGATTTCCGGGTCCGGGACGACTCGGCGCTGCCGCCCG
Source organism: uncultured Actinomycetota bacterium (assembly GCA_963769435.1). GTDB lineage: Bacteria > Actinomycetota > Actinomycetes > S36-B12 > UBA10799 > JADKAV01. The sequence goes on along the minus strand of CAVYLN010000002.1, from coordinate 891,433 downwards.
AGGGATACCGCCTCGACGGATGCCGGTGTGCAGGGGGCGGGGAGGCAGGGCATGGCCAACGGCCTGCTCGCCGCCGCCGACGCCGTGGCCGCGGGGGACCCGTTGCCGGATCTGCAGGGGCTGCCGGTGGTGCCGGATCTGGAATACCGCTTCGCCGACTTCGGGGCTGTTGGCGTGGAGCCTGATCCCGTGCGCTGGAGCCAGCAGAGTGACTACTCGCACAACTCCAACCAGTTCGCGGACGTGATCCTGGCCGAGCCGCCCTACGTCGATCCTGAAGGTCTGTTGGCGGCGGAACGCGACTGGAAGCAATACGTCGACCACATCCGCGCGTACGGCTACAACGGCGTGATCGTCAACGGCTTCCTCGAGTATGTGAACTTCGACCAAGTGGGTGACGGTTTCGAGATCTACGGCCCGGACAGCCCGTACCGCGCTCGTCACAAGGCGATGGTCGAGCAGTTCGGCGCGATGTGGAAGTACGCCGCGGACATGGGGATGCGGGTGGTTTTCAAGACCGACATGTTGGCGAACACCGGCCCGTTGAACGACTACATCGAGAACGAGATCGGCGGATTCGACGTCGATGATCCCAGATTGTGGGAGATCTACCAGGCTGGACTGGACGAGTTCTTCCAGAACATGCCCTACGTCGACGGGCTCATGATCAGGATCGGGGAGGCGGGCACCGTCTACAACCAGCCGGGCTGGGACTACTTACTCCACGCTCGCTGTCACGAGCGTCGACTCCGTGCGCACCATGCTCACCAAGTTCACCGCAGACCGCCGCGCGAACGACAAGACGATCTACTTCCGGACGTGGTCGGTCGGCGTGGGTGACGTGGGCGACATGCACACGAACCCCCAGACATACAGGGCCGTCCTGGACGGGATCCCCGACGACAACCTCGTGGTCGTCACGAAGTTCACCATGGGCGACTTCTACTCGTGGCTGCCGCTGAACCCGACGTTCGACCAGGGCGCCCAGCGGCGGATCGTCGAGTTCCAGTCGAGGCGCGAGTTCGAAGCGTTCAGCTCCTTCCCGAACTACCTGTCCGCAGACCATCAGGTGGCGCTTCAAGCCTTCGAGCAGCAGAACCCCAATATCGCGGGGGTCTGGGTCTGGACCCAGGACGGCGGACCGTGGCGGGCGGGGCCGATGTCCCTGTACCTGAAGTCCGGCTTCTGGCAGTTGTACGACGCGGACGTCTACGCGACGGGACGGCTCGCCTGGGATTCGCAGGTCGACCTAACCGAGGTCAACCGCGCGTGGATATCACGAACATTCTCCGACGATCCGGAGACGATCTCCGCCGTCGAGGACATCTTCGCGAGGTCCCGGGAGGTGGCCAAGCAGGGGCTCTACATCACGCCGTTCGCCGAGAAGCGGGTGCTCGCCCTCGGGCTCGAGCCGCCACCGATGATGTGGATCTTCGAGTGGGACATCGTCAGTGGTGACAGTGCGGCACTGAGTGTCGTGCACCACGCCTCGAAGGGTCGGGTGGAGGAAGCGATCGCGGAGGCGGGCGATGCGCAGACTGCCGCCGAGCAGATGTTGCAGAGTGCCCGCGACACCGAACCCGCCACGTGGCGAGACCCCGCCCTGCGCGATCGACTCATCCACTCGTTGGAGTATGAGGTCGACCTGTGGGCGACGCTGGGGGCCTACCGGCAGGCGATCCTCTCCTACTACGACTGGCTGAACACTGGCGATCAGCAGGCATGGCAGGGCTGGGAGGACGGCCTGCGGCGGTACGAGGGGGCGGTGGACCGGCACGTCGCGACATACGGGCAGGACCTCGACACTCCGGCATACAGTTTCTTCGCCGTGGAGGCAGGACTGGCCCACGCGCAGCGCACCCGGTCGGCGCAGATCGTCACCGGCGCGGTTCTGCTCGCCATCGCCGCGCTGGTGGGCGCGGGCCTGCTGGGCCGCAGGTCCGATTCGTCGGTGATGGTAGCCGGGCGGGGTCTGTGGATCGGCGCCACGCGGCCGTGGCGGCTGGCGGACGACCCCCCTGCCCCCCACTCGCGCCGGGCGACGGTGCTCGTGTGGGCGCTGCCGGCTTTGCTTCTCCTGCTGAGTCGCGGCGCCTTCTCCAATTGGCTGTCCTGGACCTTCCTGCTCGCGACCCTGGGATCGATGGCGCTTTTCACCATCACGGTGAGACTGCTCCTGCGGGCACCGGACGCCTTCGCCCTCTACGCGGGTGTGGGAGGGGCGTTGCTGGTGAAGACGCTGCTACTCAGTGTGGCGGTGGTGTCCCGGGGACCGCTGTCCTACTGGTACCGGTTCTGGACCGACGAGCAATGGCGCAACCTCTACGTGACGCTCAGCGTCGCGGCGTTCCTCTGGCTGTTCTGGGTGACGTATGCCGTGCTACGCACCGCCTTCGGGTTCGGCCGGATACGGGCATTCGCGCGGGTCCTCGTGGGCGTCGGCGTACCAATGGCCGGGCTCGGAGCGATCATGACCTGGTCGGGGATGGAGACCGCACTGACCACGTTCAACAACCAGATGGCGTTGCTACCGATGGGCCTGTCGAAGATCCTCGGGATCACCGTTCATCTGGGAATCCCGACCGAGATCCCGCTGTATCTGCTGCTGGCTGGCTCATCGTGGTTGCCGTGATTGGTTTTCGGCGCTGCCCGCAAACCGCAATGGCACATCTGAGCCGTCTGGGCCGCTCGTGTTCAAAGCGCCAGCCGCCTGCGTGTCGTGATCCGGTACCAGGCGACCAGGCAGGCGGTCAGAGCCACGCTGAGTAGGCCGGGGATCACCAGGGCGGCGCGAGCCCCGAACTCCCCGGCAAGCAGTCCGATGAGGGGTGCGCCGATCGGGGTCGTCCCGAAGAAGACCGCCATGTACAGCGACATCACCCGACTGCGGTGATGGTCGTCCGAGCGGGTCTGCAGGTACGAGTTGGCGCCGGTCATCATCGTCAGAGCGGCGCCGCCGCAAGCGACGAGCGCGGCGGCGAAACTGGGGACGCTGGGCATCAGCCCGGCCAGAATGGTGGCCAGCCCTGCGGACGCCGCGGCAACCGTGACGAGCCGCAGATCCGTGCGATTGCGCCGCGCCTGGATCAGTGCGGCCACCAGTGAACCCACGGCCATCAGGGATGCCAGCACACCGTAGCTGCGGGCATCCGCGGCGAACTCATCCGAGACCATCAGCGCGATCGTGATGGGGAAGTTGAACACCAGCATCGCGACCGTGCCGGCCAGGGCGATCACGAACCACAGGTCGGGACGCTCCCGGACGTAGCGCAGGCCGTCTCGCATGCCGCCGGGGCGCGCCGGGCGAGGACGTCTGGCCAACCGGATCCGGGTGAGCGCGAAGAACATGACCGCGAACGTGGCGGCGTTGACGAGGAACACCCAGCCCGGCCCCCAAGCGGCGATCATCAGCCCGGCCACCGCCGGACCCACGAGTCGTGCCGCGTTGAAGTTGGCACTGTTGAGAGCGACCGCGTTGACCACCTGGTCCGGGGGGACGAGGTCGGACACGATCGACTGCCGCGCCGGCCCGTCGATCGCGGTGAAGATGCCGAGTACGGCCGCAGCCGCGAGGACCCAAGCCCCGGTGGCGTGCCCGGAAAGCGTCAGGAGGCCCAGGGCAAGCGCCTGAACGCCCATGCCCACCTGGGTGTATTGAAGGATGCGACGGCGATCGTGGCGGTCGGCCAGGACCCCGGCCCATGGCGCGAGGAACAGCATGGGTGCGAACTGCGCGGCGACCACCAGGCCGAGCATGCGGGGGTCCGCCGTGAGTTGCAGGATCAGCCAGGATTGTGCGATCCGGTGCATCCAGGTGCCGATGTTGGACGCCAGGGCACCGGTGGCGTAGCGACGGTAGTTGGAGACGTGCAGCGCGGAGAACGTCCGGGCTAGTCCAGAGCCAGGGAGTCCAGAATCGGAATCGCCCGCTCGAGGGTCTCCCGGTCCTCCGGCGACAACTGTGACAACTTCTGGGCCAACCAGTGGTCCCTGGCCTCGCGGTCCCGAAGAACCATGCGCCGAGCCGTCGGGGTCGCCTCGTAGAGCACCTGCCTGCGGTCGGTCGGATGGGGAGTCCGCGTCACCAGCTCGGCATCCTGTAAGGAGTTGAGGATCCGCGTCATCGAGGGTGGTTGCACGCGCTCGGCGGACGCGAGATCTGCCGGGCACATGGGGCCCTGCCGCAGCAGAGTGCCCAACACCGCCATCTGGCTCGGCGTCAACGAGTCGCTGGTGCGCTCCGCGCGCAGCCTGCGCGACAGTCGCATGACCGCGATCCGCAGGTCCGGCGCCACGTTCGAGTTCGCCACACGTCTCCTTGGTCTCGGGAGATTTCATTAGCGATAGTCATTACTGTTGCTAACAATAACTGGGACCCGGGCATTCCGCAAGCGTCGCTCTACTTCGGGTTTTCCCCCCGGAATCCGGGTGTCGCAGCGCCCGAGTGCCGTTCCGGGCCAGGGATCGGCGACAATACACCGGTGGGATTGGTTGGCGAGGGCTTGGCGGTCGCCGCGGGACCCGGGCCCGTGGACATGTCGGCATTGGCGCGCAAGGCGGTCAAGCAGGCACTGCTCCAGTTGGGTTCGACCCCCAACCTGGCCTTCGTCTTTGTGGCAGGCAATGATCCCGAGGACGTCGAACAGGCGTTGCTGGCCTCACACGCGCACCTCTCGGCGGCCACCGTGGTCGGGACGTCCGCGTCTGGGGTGATGGCGGCAGGGCAGGGCAACGACCAAGGGACGGCGGTCGCGGTGTGGGCCGCGCGCATCCCGGGACTGCGGGCACGATCGTTCCATCTCGAGGTGATGGCCGGACCCGACGGACAGCACATCATGGGTCTGCCCGGGCGTCGCCGCGACGACGTGGTGGCCATCGTGTTCACCGATCCCTGGTCGTTCCCGGCCAACGACTTCGCCTCACACTCAGCGGTCCTCATGACGGACCTTCCGGTGGTCGGCGCTGTTGCCTCCGGGCCGGCGCCGGCCCGCGCGACGCGGTTCCTGCTCGATGGCCGTATCCATACCCGCGGGGCGGTCGGAGTGATGGTCGGGGGTCACGTCGAGGTGGACTCGGTTCTCAGCCCGGCCTGTCGCCCGGTGGGGCCGACCCTTACCGTGACTGACTCGACCGGCTTCCTCCTGAAGTCACTGGCAGGTACTCCTGCGGCCCTGCGGGCACAGGAGGTGATCGCCTCGCTGGAGGAACCGGAGCGCAGCCTCGCCCTCTCCGGTATGCAGCTGGGAGTCGCGATCACCGCACACGAGCCGCGGATGGGCGACTTCATCATCCACGATTTCCAGGCTGCTGAGGGCCAGCGCGGCGCGCTGCAGATGGTCGCCCCGATCCCTGTCGGTTCCACGGTGCAGTTCCACGTTCGTGACGAGACCGCTGCCGACGACGACCTGAACGTCATGCTCGAGGGCGTGGCAGCCCGCATGGCGCCGCGACTGGCCGGTGCCCTGATGTTCGGGTCCACGACCCGGGGGCGTTTCATGTTCGGCAGCGCGGATCACGACGTGGCGGTGGCGCGTGCACGGCTCGACGTGCCAGTGGCAGGATTCTTCTCCGAGGCCGAGTTGAGTACGGTCGACGGGCGCGCGCACCTCAACTATCAGACCTCGACAGTGGTTGCCTTCGGTGCCGGCCCGCGAGCGGTACCGGGGTACCACGTGGCAGCACGGCCCCAGCAGGTCGAGAACGTGGATCCCATGACCAGGGAAGTGCACAAGATGCTGGCGGAGTTGTCCCATCCGCCGGACGAAGGAACCCTGTGACGGAAGGCCCGATCGGACCAGAGGAACTGCAGCAGGCGACATCGCTGCTGTCGGAGGTCGTCTTCCACACTCCGGCGGTTCCCGCCCGCTGGCTCAGCGAACTCGTCGGTGGGCCGGTCTACCTGAAGTGCGAGAACCTCCAGCGCACGGGTTCCTTCAAGATCCGGGGCGCGTACAACCGCATCGCACGGCTGACCGAGGCGGAGCGGGCACGGGGTGTAGTGGCTGCCAGCGCCGGCAACCACGCGCAAGGTGTGGCCCTCGCCGCGTCCCTGCTGGGGGTGCGTTCGACGGTCTTCATGCCGGAGGGCGCCACCTTGCCCAAGATCGAGGCGACGATCAGCTACGGGGCGGAGGTGGAGTTCGTCGGCAGCACGATCGACGAGGCACTCGCCGCGGCGGTCGACCACAGCGAGCGCACCGGCGCGGTCCTGATTCATCCGTTCGACCACCGGGACATCGTGGCCGGACAGGCGACCGTCGGTCTTGAGATCGCCGCGCAGCACCCGGAGGTCCGCACCGTCGTGGTCTGCACTGGCGGCGGGGGTCTGCTGGCAGGCATCTGCCTCGGGATGGAAGCGTTGCCCGATGTGCGCATGGTCGGTGTGCAGGCGACCGGGGCCGCATCCTTCCCCGCCTCGCTGCGGGCTGGGCATCCGGTCGCGTTGACACAGATGAACACCATGGCCGATGGCATCGCGGTGGCCCGACCCGGACTGCTGCCCTACGAGATCATCGCGGCCGCGGGGGTGGACTTCCTCACCGTCGACGACGAGCAGATCGCACACGCCGTCGTCGCCTGCCTGGAGCGGAGCAAGCTCCTCGTGGAACCGGCTGGGGCCGCCGCACTGGCGGCGGTTCTGGCGTACCCGGAACAGTTCGAACCGCCGGTCGTGGTCACCCTGTCCGGTGGCAATGTGGACCCCTTGCTGCTCCTGCGGATCGTACAGAGGGGCCTGGTCGCGGCCGGCAGGTACGTCGTGATCACCGCCCGTATCCCGGATCTGCCCGGCCACCTCGACACGCTGCTCGCCGAGATCGCTGCGGCCAAGGGGAATGTGGTGACTGTGTCGCACAACCGGACGGATCCGCGGCTACGGGTCGACGAGTGCGCGGTGGTCGTGGAGGTGGAGGTCCGGGGCCAGGAGCACGCGGGGGAGTTGCTGTCAGCGCTGAACGGGAAGGGCTTCTCGGTCTCGGCGGCATGGGCCGATTCGCCGACATATACCCCCTAGGGGTACGATGAACCATGCGCAGATTGTTCGTTGCCTTGGCGATCCTGCTGTTCGCCCTCACCGCGTGCTCCACGGCTCAGTCGACCACGTTGTCCCCGTCCGAATTCAACGACCTCACCCAGCAGGCGGGGGTCGTCACCCTCGACGTGCGGACGCCGGCGGAGTTTGATTCCGGTCACCTTCCGAACGCCGTGAACATCGATGTGGAATCGGGCACCTTCGCCCAGCAGGTCGCGGAACTCGACCCAGAGGCCACGTACGCCGTGTACTGCCGTAGCGGGAACCGCTCCAAGGTAGCGATGGATCAGATGTCGCAGGCGGGTGTGAGCAACACCCAGGATCTCGACGGTGGCATCGTCGCCTGGCAGGCGCAGGGCCTACCAGTCATCCAGTGACATCCGGCTGGTCGGACCGCCTCCGCGCCTGAATGGGCGCGGACCGGCCTCAGTCGTGTACCTCGATGATCTTGACCTCCATCGAACGCCCATTGGGCAATTCGTAGGTCGCGGTGGCACCGGCGTGCTTTCCGAGCAGCGCGCGGCCCAGAGGTGAGTCAGGGGAGCATATCTCCAGGTCGGTGTGGGCCTTCTCCTCGCGTGAGGCCACGAGCATCGTCTCTTTGTCCCCACCGGGGAACTCGATGGTGACGGTGGAGCCGTGGCTGACCGCGCCTTCGACGGTGTCCTCGGGGCGACCCACCTGCGCGTGCTCGAGCAGGTGTTTCAACTCGCGGATCCGTGCCTCGTTGCGCCCCTGATCGTCCTTCGCAGCGTGGTAGCCGCCGTTCTCCTTGAGATCGCCCTCTTCGCGCGCCAGTTCGATTGCTCGGGTGATCTTCGCGCGGGTCACCTCGGTGCGTTCGGTGAGTTCCTCGGTCAGGCGGTCGTAGGCTTCCTGCGTCAGCCAGGTGACCTTCTGCTCGCTCACGTGACTCTCCCTGATTCGATGTGCGGCGGCCCACCGGCGGTGTCTGATGCCGGAGGGCCGTGGACCCCCATTGTGCCTGCTCGCAGACCATCCGTGCACGCGGTTCGCCGCGGTCCACAGCCCGGCAGCCGGTGCTGGACGCCCGGACGTGCCTGGTCGAGGCCGATGGGTGCCCGGGATGCCTACGCGTATCGTGGCCTCGTGGACAACGGCCTGCGGTTGATGCATGTACACGCGCATCCCGACGACGAGGCGAGCAAGGGCGCGGCCAGTACGGCGAAGTACGTCGAGGAAGGTGTCCGGGTCAAGGTCGTCACGTGTACCGGTGGAGAGCGCGGGGATGTGCTGAACCCCGGACTGCAGGTGGACCCCGGCCGGCTCGCGTTGGTCCGTCGGCAGGAGATGGCCGAGGCCGCGAGAATCCTCGGGGTCGAGCACGCCTGGCTCGGGTTCGAGGACTCCGGTTTCCCCAGCGGTGACCCGCCGCCACCTCTGCCGCACGGTTGCTTCGCGCAGATCGATCTCGAGGTGGCCACGGGTCCGCTGGTTGAGCAGATCCTGGAGTTCAGGCCGCATGTGGTGACGACCTACGACGAGAACGGTGGATACCCCCACCCCGACCACGTGCGGTGTCACGAGGTCACGATGGCCGCCGTCGCCCAGGCCGCTCCCTTGTGGCAGGTGAGCAAGGTCTACTACCACCAGACCTTCCACAAGCGCAAAGTGCTGGCCCTGCACCAAGCCGCCGTGGACAACGGGTTCGAGTCCCCCTACGCGCAGTGGATCGAGGACATCGCAGCTCGTCCCGACGACAGCTCATCGTGTGACCACGCGGGTTCCGTGCGGGGAGTACTTCGAGGTGAGGGACGCCGCACTCAAGGCACACGCATCGCAGATCGACCCCGATGGCCACTGGTTCGTCCTTCCCGCGGAGATCGCGCGCCAGGTATGGCCGACCGAGGACTTCGAACTGGCGGTCAGCGTGCTGCCCTATGAAGGCCCGGAGGACGACCTGTTCGCCGGCCTGCGATAGCGCCCGCGCTGCCCCGTCCCGGCATCGGCGTAAACTTAGGATCGTGCATACGATTCTCGCTGTTCAGGGTGAGTTGCCGGACCCCAGTACCGTCGGACCCGGTGTGGCTGGATTCGTCACGTTCATCGCCCTGATCGTGGCCGCGATCTTCCTGTTCAAGTCGCTGAACAAGCAGATCAAACGTGTGGACTTCCCGGAGGACGGCAACGGCTCGGATTCGACCGACGTCGTGGATTCACAGGGACCTCCTCGGTCCTGATGCTTCGTTTCATCCTTCAGCCCCGCTGGATCCCGTGGCACGTGCTGTGCCTGGTGATCTCCGTGGTCTTCGTCCGGCTCGGATGGTGGCAGTGGGACGTGGCGCACAGGCAGGGAACCCTGGACTGGCAGAACGCGGCGTATGCCATCCAGTGGGTCGTGTTCGTCGGCTTCGTGGGCTGGTTCTGGTACAAGGTGATGGCCGACCAGCGCATGGTCGAGGCGCAGCGCGAGCAAGAGGCGCTGGACTATGAAGAGCGGGTGGATTGATGTCCGGTGCCCTGACGCGCTACCGAATCATGGCCTACATCGTGGGGGTACTACTCCTGCTGCTGGTCTTCGTGCACATCCCGCTACGGCTCATCTGGGACATCCATACCCCCGTTGCGGTCCTGCACGGCTGGATGTTCATGATCTACCTGGCCACTGTGCTGGATCTGTCGCTGCGGTGTAAGTGGAACATCTTCCCCCGCACACTGCTGGTGATGCTGGCCGGCACCATCCCGTTCTTCTCGTTCTACGCCGAGCACAAGGCCACAGGGTGGTCCCGGGAGTACATCGCCCGGCACTCCGACACGTCGCCGACCAAAGTGTCCAGCGGTGGGTCCGCGACCGCGGACAACTAGCATCGGGGCATGATCTCCGACGTCGCCAGCCTGCCCGGCCGTCGTCGGACGATCGCCCTGATGGTCCGGCAGGACCTCAAGACGCTGTACCGGCGCTATCGCCTGGGGTTCGTGTGGACGCTGGGAGAGCCCTTCCTGCTCGCGATGCTGATGTGGGCGGTGTTCTCCTTCATCTTCGCCGGCGGTCGCGGCATCGGCTTGCAGCCGTTCATCGTGTTCCTGATCACCGGCATCTATCCGTTCACTTGGCTGTCGCAGACCATCCGCAAGAGCCCGCGGGCGTTCATCCGGTACGGCGACGTCCTGCAGTCCAGTGCACTGCCCCCGGCGGTGTGGCCGCTGCGGATGGTGCTGGTCGGGATGTTCGAGTTCATCACGTCGATCCCGATCATCCTGGTGTTCATCTTCGTGGGCGGAGCCGGTCTCACCTGGGGCACTGTGCTTTTCCCGGTGGCCATGCTCATGCAGTTCCTGCTGTGTCTCGGGTTCGCGTTGTTCCTGTCGGGACTGGCACTGCGCTGGCCCGACATCGAAGTCTTCGCCACGATCCTCACCCGGGCGTTCTTCTGGGGCAGCCCCATCCTCTGGTCGCAGAAGAACTTCCCCGAATGGATGCAGTCGTTGCTCTACCTGAACCCGTTCCACGGGGTGCTGGACTTCTACCGAGCGGCGGTCTGGCCCGATGAGGTCCTGACCTCGTGGACGAACTACGCCCTGTCGTTCGGGGTCATCCTGGTGATTCTTGTCGCCGGGGTGGTCATGCTCTACGGTCGCGGGATCAACGTGCGGCGGAAGGTGTGAACGCGCTCGCCGGCTTCTCGCACGCCGGGATGCAGGGCGTGCGGCTGCGGAAGAAGAAGCAGATCATCAAAGGTGTCCCACGCATGATGGGTTCCCACAACCGCGAGTCCTACTGGGTCTTCCGGGAACTGACCACCCAGATCTCGGCGGGTGAGTCGCTGCTGTTGGTCAGCCGCGATCCGGTCCGGACCAACGCGATCATGCGGGTGCTCGCCGGGATGTTGCCGCTCGACGAGGGTGAGGTGCAGCGCCCCGCTCGCAGTCTGCTGCTGGTGACGCCGCCGAACCGGTGGGTCCGCGAACTCAGTGTCGAGCAGACGATCCGGATGCTGGCCGGCATCTACGGACTCACCGACGCCGAGATCGAGCGGATGGTCGAACCGGTCGCGAAGACGGCACTTGTCGACGGTCTCATGCATCGTCGAGTGGAGGATCTCGGCAAGCAGATCCGTGACCAGATCGCGTTCGCCGTCGCTGTGCACGCCCCAGTCCCGATGGTGATGTTCGACCACACCGCCAGCATCGGCACGCGACCCTTCCGCGAGTCGTGCCTCGATCACGTCGATCGCCCTTCGTGAAGCGGGCAAAGCGGTGGTGGTGGCGACCGCGAAACCGCAGATCGCGCTGCACGTGGCCAGTCGTGCGGTGATCGTCAAGGGCAAACGATCACGCGAGGTCTCGGTATCAGAGGCCGCGGAGTTCCTCGTGCGAGAACGCGTACGGGGGCAGAAAAAGGCGCAGCGCCACGAGGAGGACGAGGAGGACGACGGTCTGGGCTTCTGAGCTCGGCGGGGGTGTCGCGGCAGTGCCCCTGACACCGGTCCTCGTCCCGATGTCGACATCTGCGGTGCAGGGCGCTCCTCGCGATGGCTCGGCGGGGTACCCTCCATCCAGGAGGTGGGCATGGGTCTGCGCGATCTGGCGTATTCGGTCTACGAGCGTCAGTTGCTCGCCGGCCTCGACGCGCAGCGGGTGCCACGGCACGTCGGGGTGATCCTGGACGGCAATCGACGCTGGGCCACGCTGCAGGGAACCAGCGCCTCCGCGGGTCATCGGGTGGGCGGTGAGCGGATCGCGGAGTTCCTGCGCTGGTGCGACGACGTGAACGTGGAGGTCGTCACCTTGTGGCTGCTTTCCACCGACAACCTGGCGCGCCCGGCCGACGAACTCGAGCAGTTGCTGGGGATCATCACCGAGACCGTGGACGCCCTGGCGGCCACCAGGGAATGGCGGGTCCATCCGGTGGGCGCGCTGGATCTGCTGCCCGTCGAGACTGCCAACGCTCTGAAGCAGGCCGACGCAGCGACCCGGGACATCGAGGGCATGACGGTGAACGTCGCGGTCGGCTACGGCGGCCGTCGTGAGGTGGTGGACGCCGTTCGCTCCCTGCTGTCCGAGCAGGCGGCGAAGGGCACGACTTTGGACGAGTTGGCGCAGGTTCTGGAGCCCGAACACATCGCCGAGCACCTCTACACCCGCGGTCAACCTGATCCCGACCTGGTGATCCGCACCTCCGGCGAGCAGCGTCTCTCCGGCTTCCTGCTATGGCAGAGCGCGCACTCGGAGTTCTACTTCTGCGAGGCGTACTGGCCGGACTTCCGAAGGGTCGACTTCCTGCGGGCCATGCGTTCGTACGCGGATCGGCAGCGTCGCTACGGCAATTGACCGCCGGGGACGTGCTGTTCAGCATTTCGTCACTTGGCGGTCGGCGTGGCAGTCTCCTTCGTCACCTCGCGAGGCCTAGATTCGGCGAATACCGGATCCGTCCGGGGTCCGGTGGAACGGAGGCCGAGCGTGCCCTTTGAAGATCCCTTCCGCACCTATGTGATCGACACCAGCGTCCTGCTGTCCGACCCGCACGCGATCCTGCGGTTCGACGAGCACGAAGTGGTCCTGCCTGCGGTGGTGATCTCGGAACTGGAGGGCAAACGCACGCATCCCGAACTCGGCTACTTCGCGCGGACCGCCCTGCGTCTGCTCGACGATCTGCGGGTGGCGGCGGGCAGGCTCGATGAACCGGTTCCCCTGGACAGTGGTGGGACTCTGCGAGTGGAGCTGAACCACGCCGACCCGTCCGTGCTCCCCAGCGGCTTCCAGATCGGGGACAACGACACCCGGATCCTCGCCGTCGCCCGCAACCTCGCCGCCGAGGGCCATCACGTCGTGGTGGTGTCGAAGGACCTGCCGCTGCGGGTGAAGGCCTCGGCCGTCGGGCTGATCGCCGAGGAGTACCGGGCCGAACTGGCCGCCACCAGTGAGTGGAGCGGGATCGAGGAGATCGACGTTCCCGCCAGTTGGGTGGACGAGTTGTACCGCAACGACCTCGCCGATCTGGACGAGGCGCGCGAGCTGCCGTGCCACACCGGGCTCATCCTCACCAGCGAGTCCGGGTCCGCTCTCGGACGAGTGACCGAGGGCAAGCAGGTCAGATTGGTCCGGGGCGACCGGGAGGCCTTCGGATTGCATGGGCGCAGCGCCGAGCAGCGGATCGCGCTGGATCTGCTGCTGGACCCCAGTGTCGGGATCCTCTCGCTCGGAGGCCGTGCCGGGACCGGCAAGAGTGCGTTGGCGCTGTCCGCGGGACTCGAAGCGGTCCTCGAACGCAGGCAGCACCGGAAGGTCGTGGTGTTCCGGCCCCTCTATGCGGTCGGTGGCCAGGAACTCGGCTATCTGCCCGGGTCGGAACAGGACAAGATGGGCCCGTGGGCGCAGGCGGTTCATGACACGCTGCAGGCCGTCACCACCCAAGAGGTGGTCGACGAGATCGTGGACCGCGACATGCTCGAGGTGCTGCCCCTGACCCACATCCGCGGCCGGTCGCTGCACGACGCATTCGTGATCGTCGACGAGGCGCAATCCTTGGAGCGCAACGTTCTGCTCACTGTGCTGAGCCGGATCGGCAGGGACTCCCGGGTGGTGTTGACCCACGACGTCGGCCAGCGCGACAACTTGCGGGTGGGCCGCCATGACGGTGTGGTGGCGGTGGTGGACCGGCTCAAAGGACACCCGCTGTTCGCGCACGTGACGCTGACCCGTTCAGAGCGCTCGCCGATCGCGGCGCTGGTGACCGAACTGCTCGAGGACTACCCGCTGTAGCAGCTCGGACGTGAGCGGGCTCACGATTGCCCGGGTCCGCCACGGGGCATCCACCAGACGAGAGTCTGGAGGATTCGCATGCCCAATGGCCGTCTTGCACGTGTCGGAATCGGAGTACTGGCGATCGCCGTGCCCGCGACCGCCCTGGTACTGATCGCCCCGAGTGCCCCTGCCGCCGAAACCACCGGCGTTGCGGCCACCGTGGGGGTGTCCCCGAGCACCGGCTCGGCTGCCGGCGATGCAGTGTTCGTCAACGTCGCTGTCCCTGGTAGCAAGACCTGGCAAGCCGCCGCCGAGCGGCAGAACCGTGACTTCCGGGCCAGTCGTAGTTCCTCACCACACGAGTTCGGCACCGTCGCGTACAACAAATGGTTCGCACGCCAGTACATGCAGCAGAAGTACGGCTGGGGCGACGACCAGTTCGCGGCGCTCGAACAGTTGTGGCAGCACGAGTCGGGTTGGAACCACCGGGCCCACAACACCTCGTCGGGAGCGCACGGGATCCCGCAGGCGCTGCCGGGCTCGAAGATGGGGATGTTCGGTGCGGACTGGGCGACGAACCCGGAGACCCAGATCAAGTGGGGCCTGCACTACATCAAGGGCGGCTACGGCAGCCCCTCGGGTGCCCTGGGGTTCTGGAACTCGCACAACTGGTACTGATGCCCTCGGGACGGATGCTGCGGAAACCGAAGTCTGAGGCTGTTGGACGACGGATTCCGTGGCCGCCATCCGGTTCAGGTACGAATTGACCGGTTTGGGCGTGACCCATGTCACGTTATCCGGGGTTGAACTACATCCATGTCACGGCAATCGTGGGGAACGAAGCAGGAACGCCCGGGTGTGGCGGATCGCCTGCTGTGATGCCGTGGGGACGCGGCGGAGCAAGCGGATCGCAACACCCCGTGCCGCCTCGGCGGCCGGTTCCAGGCGGTGATGTCCGGTGGATCGAGCCGGGCCGCCAGGAGCGCGAAGGGCTCTGTGAGTGTGCGCGATCCCGTACGCCCGACCAACTGGAATGTATGAAGTCCCTACTGATCGCCCCAGTCGTCGCTGCCACCCTGATCGGTGCGACACCCGCCGTGTCCACCGCCGACAACCGCGATCTACCGCGGCCGAGCCGCTCGGAGGCGCCTGCCAGATTCGGCACTGTGGCCTACTCCCAGTGGTACGCGCGACAGGCAGCCTCGATCCGCTACGGCTGGAACGCCAAGCAGTTCAGTGCGCTGAAGAGGTTGTGGTACCGCGAGTCCAGTTGGAACCACAAGGCCGTGAACCCTTCTTCGGGGGCGTGGGGCATTCCGCAGTCGCTGCCGGCGTCCAAGATGCGCACCCACGGCAAGGATTACCGGAAGAACCCGGAGACCCAGATCGACTGGGGTCTGGACTACATCAAGGGCCGCTACGGCTCACCGGTCAAGGCCTGGAGTTTCTGGAAACGCCACCACTGGTACTGATCCACCGGCCGGTGTGAGCCGGCTCACGATTGCGTCCGCCCGCAGGCGGGCACCACGTCCGTGTACAGCATCAACCCCTCAGGAGTGAATTCGCTATGACTTCCCGCAGAACCCGAGCCACCATCGCCGGTGCGATCAGTGTGCCGCTGCTCTTCGGCAGTGTCGCCGCGCCCGCAACCGCGGTGGCTCCGACGACTTCCGGCGTGAAGGCGACCAGCGTTGCCGCCAAGAAGGACCGCACCAACAGGCCGCCGTCGCGGGGCAAGGCACCGCACCGGTTCGGCTCCGTGAACTACAACAAGTGGTACGCGAAGAACTACATGCAGTACCGCTACGGCTGGGGCAAGAAGCAGCGTGCCAGCCTGGTGAAGCTCTGGACGCGCGAGTCGGGCTGGAGCCAGCACGCGCACAACGGCTCGTCCGGCGCGCACGGCATTCCGCAGGCGCTGCCCGGCTCGAAGATGGCCACCCACGGCAAGAACTGGCGCAAGAACCCGGAGACCCAGATCAAGTGGGGCCTCTCCTACATCAAGGGCCGCTACGGCACTCCGAACGGTGCCTGGAAGGCGTTCCAGCGCAAGGGCTGGTACTGATCCATACATCCGAAAGCCCCCGCCACTGTGCGGGGGCTTTCGCGTGTCCGACCGCCGCCGACGGTGCCGCCGCTGCCGCTCCCCACCGACCGCCGCCGCCGGTCCGCGCCGCCGGTCCGCGACCGCCGGTCCGCGCCGACGGTCGCGCCGCCGGTCCCGCCGACGTTGGAGGTTGTGCACGAGGTTGGAGAAGCCACGCGTGTTTTCTCCAACCTCGTGAACGATCTCCAACGTGGTTGAGCGCGCCGCGGGGCCGAGGTCGACGCTGCGGCTCAGGCCACGGTCATCACTGGCTCGGTGGGCCCACCGGAATCCGTGACGCAATGGGGCGCATGGTCTCGGCGAAGAAGTCGTTGCCCTTGTCGTCGACCACGACGAAGGCAGGGAAGTCCTCGACCTCGATGCGCCAGACCGCCTCCATGCCGTGCTCGGGGAAGTCCAGGACCTCGACCTTGCGGATGCAGTCCTGTGCGAGCCGCGCCGCGGGGCCTCCGATGGAGCCGAGGTAGAAGCCGCCGTTGTTCTGGCAGGCCTCGGTGACCTGTTTCGACCGGTTGCCCTTGGCGAGCATGACCATGGATCCCCCGGCCTTCTGGAACTGGTCCACGTAGGAATCCATGCGCCCGGCGGTCGTCGGCCCGAACGAGCCCGAGGCGTAGCCTTCCGGTGTCTTTGCCGGGCCCGCGTAGTACACGGGGTGGTCCCTCATGTACTGCGGCATGGGTTCGCCCTTGTCGAGCAGGTCCTTGATGCGCGCATGCGCGATGTCGCGGGCCACCACCAGCGTCCCGGTCAGACTGACCCGGGTCTTGACCGGCAGGCGGTTCAGATCGTTGAGCACGTCGGACATCGGGCGGTTCAGGTCGATGGCTACGACGTCGTCGTCGAGGTGGTCATCGGTGATCTCAGGCAGGAACCGCGCCGGGTCTTGCTCGAGTTGTTCCAGGAAGACACCTTCCGGCGTGATCTTCGCCAGAGCCTGCCGATCGGCCGAACAGCTCACGGCGATGGCGATGGGTGCGCTGGCCCCGTGGCGGGGCAGGCGGATGACCCGGACGTCGTGGCAGAAGTACTTGCCGCCGAACTGCGCACCGATGCCGAAGTCACGTGTCTGCTGCAGAATCTCCTGCTCCAGCTCGAGATCGCGGTAGCCGTTGCCGTCCGGCCCGCCGTGGTCGGGCAGGTTGTCGTAGTACCTGGCCGATGCGTACTTGGCGGTCTTCAGGGCGAACTCCGCGCTGGTTCCGCCGACCACGACGCCGAGGTGATACGGGCGGGCACGCCGCGGTGCCCAGCGCCCGAAGTGAGGAGTCCAGGAAGGTGCGGAATGTGTCCGGGTTCAGGACCGCCTTGGTCTCCTGGTACAGGTAGGACTTGTTGGCGCTGCCTCCACCTTTGGCCATGTAGAACAACTCGTACTGCAACTCGTGACCCGGCTTGGTGTCCGCACCGATCTCGATCTGGGCGGGCAGGTTGGTCCCGGTGTTGACCTCGTCCCACATGTTCAGCGGGCTCATCTGGGAGTACCTGAGGTTCAACTGCTGGTAGGCGTCGAAGACGCCCTCCGTGATCGCCGACTCGTCCGGCCCATCGGTGAGCACCCGCTGGCCGCGCTTGCCGGACACGATCGCGGTTCCGGTGTCCTGACACATGGGCAACACCCCGCCGGCCGCGATGTTCGCGTTGCGTAGAAGGTCGAGGGCCACGAAGCGGTCGTTGGCGGAGGCCTCGGGATCGTCGAGGATGTTGCGCAACTGCTGGAGGTGCCCAGGGCGCAGCAGATGCTGGATGTCACGCATAGCGGCGAAGGTCAAGTCCCGGATCGCTTCGCGGGAGACCCGCAGGAACGGCTCGCCGCCGACGTCGACCACCTCCACACCGTCTGTGCTCAACAGTCTGTAATCGGTGGTGTCCGCTCCTCGGGGAAGCATGTCGACATAGCGAAACTCCGGCATGACCTCAGCCTAGGTCCTGGCCGGTAGCAGGCACCAAACGTCCACCTGATCACCAGTGACGGCGAGGCGTGGGGCCCGTGGGCAGGTCTTCACGTGCCACACTTGAGTGTGAGCAATCGGGGACTCGGTCTGGTTGCGGCGCTGGGGGCCGTGGCGATGCTGGGCGCTGGTCCGCAAGCCACCGGAGCAGTTGCTCAGGAGGCTGCCGCGCGCAAGCCCAAGATCGTCTACTTGACGTTCGACGACGGTCCCAATGCCCTCAATTCACCGCGGCTGCTCAAGCTCTTGGCAAGAGAGCATGTCCCGGCCACGTTCTTCGTGGTGGGTCAGTACCTGGCGCAGGACCCGGGCTACGCGACGCGGCTGTGGATGGGGGGCCATGCCGTGGGCAACCACACCTGGGCACATCCCGACCTCACGGCCCTGTCCGCTCCCGCGATCGGTCACCAGTTGCGCGCTACCCAGCGGCTCATGGGTAAGGCCGGGGGGCGGTGCATGCGTCCGCCGTACGGCGCCATGAGCCCGGGAGTCTCGGCGGTGGTCTCGACGGTGGGTCTGAAGCCGGTGATGTGGACCGTCGATCCGCAGGACTGGGCCCACCAGGACTCCCTGTACATCGCCGGGCATGTTGCGACCCACGTCCGGGACAAGTCCGTCGTACTCCTGCACGACGGTGGCGGACCACGCGGTGCCACGATCGCTGCGGTGCGGGCGCTGATCCCGCAACTTCGCCTGCGCGGCTTACGAGTTCCGCACCGTTCCGTCTTGTCGTGTCCCATTCGGCGACACGGTGATGAATGCGGCCGAGCCCCGCAAGCGCAAGCGTCCCGATCCGCAATCCGAGCCCGCGGGCCCGAGTCCAGCGGAGACCTCTGAGTCCGCCGTACGCGGCGGCGGTGTCCGGGGGGTCGGAGTCCGATGTGTCGGCACCTGCTGGAATGGGCCGGTGAGTGACGATCGCTCGAAGCGGGGTCTGCGCGACCTGATCCTGAGTATGGCGGTGGTCGGCGCCTTCGTGGCATTCCTGGTCGCGGTGGTGTGGCGCCCGGCCCCGGATCCCGTACGCACGGTGGATCCCGCCCCCATGGTGCAGGCGGCTCGCGCACAAGCGGACTACGTGCTGGTCCCCGCCGGACTTCCCGCGCAGTGGCGGACGACGTCGGCACGCTTCGAGCAGAACGCCGACTCGTCGACGTGGTTCCTCGGGTATGTGACCCCGGAGGACGAATACGTCGCCCTTGCGCAGACGGATGCGGACCCCGCGGAATTCATCGAAGAGCAGACGCTGCAGGGGACCCCCGACGGTGAGCGCAGCATCGACGGCCAACAGTGGCTGCAGTACGTCTCGGATGACCAGCGTTCCCTCGTTCTGACAACCAGCGACTCGACAACCGTGGTCACCGGGACCGTCTCCTACGACCAGCTGCAGGAGTTCATCGGGAAGCTCTCGTGAGCGCACCCACTCTGGAGCAGCCGTGGCCCCTACGCGTCATGTTCCAGCATTTCCGGGACTGGGTCGGCCGACTGGGCCAGGTCTGGGTCGCTGGTGAGATCTCCAAGATTCGGGCGGCGGGCGGACAGACCTACTTCACGCTGCGCGACGAGCAAGGTGCCGTCAGCGCGGATGTGATGATCCACCCCAGCAAGTTCGCGGATCTCCCGCGGACCCCCGCCGAGGGTGACCGGGTGACGGTCCTGGTCAAGGCGCAGTTGACCAAGCAGACCAGGGTCCTGCTGCGGGCAGCCGAGATCCATCTGGCGGGCTACGGCGACCTGCTCGCCGAGATCGAACGCCGCAGGAGACTGCTGGCGGCCGAAGGCCTGTTCGCCACTCACCTGAAGCGGCGAAGGCCCTTGATCCCGCGCAGCGTCGGGGTCGTGACAGGTAGGGACTCGGACGCGCTCAAGGACGTGCGGCGGATCGCCGAGTCCCGGTTCCCTGGGGTCCGGTTCGAGATCCGCGAGGTCGCGGTGCAGGGGCGGTCGGCAGTCGCGCAGGTGACCGCGGCGCTGGTCGAACTGGACGGCGATCCGCTGGTGGACGTGATCATCGTGACGCGCGGAGGGGGCTCGCTGGAGGACCTGTTGCCGTTCTCCGACGAAGGTCTGGTGCGCACGGTGGCCGCCATGGTCACGCCGGTGATCAGTGCGATCGGGCACGAGGCGGACCGGCCGATCCTGGACGACGTGGCCGACGCCCGCGCCGCAACACCGACACATGCGGCGACGCTGGCTGTACCGGACGTCGCCGAGGTCGTTGCCCACGTAGCGAGCTTGCGACAGCGGCTGCGTTCGAGGCTGCAGGCACGCGTCGGTCCACGATCGCCGGCTGCTCGACAGTTGGCGCGAGCGCCGGGTCCTCGCCGATCCGGCTGTGCTGCTCGTGACGCCCCGCAAGGACGTGGAGCGCGGCCACGCCCGACTGCTGCCCGCGATGTCGCGTTGCCTCGAACGTCAGCGGGTGGACCTTGCGAGCCTCGATCTGCAACTTCGGGCCTTGTCCCCGCAGGCGACGCTGGACCGGGGGTATGCGTTGGTGACCGACCCGGGCGGGCAACTGATTCGTATGCCTCCCGCACAGGGGACGCGGATCGATGTCAGGGTGCAGTCGGGGCGCTTCGCCGCCTTGGTGGAAGGATCAGAAGATGCCTGAAGGATCGCCGGACGAAGAACTGTCCTTCGAGGACGCGCGCGACGAACTCGAGCAGATCGTACGAAAGCTCGAGGACGGGAACGTCACGCTGCAGGAGTCGCTGGATCTGTGGCAGCGGGGCGAGTTCCTGGCGGCGCACTGCGATCGCCTGCTCGGCCAGGCGGAGACCCGGATCGAGGCGGCAAAAGCGCAGATCGACGAACCCACGTAGCATTGGGGGATGGGCAGAATCCTTTTGGCAGCTCCGCGTGGCTACTGCGCGGGGGTGGAGCGCGCGGTGGTGACGGTGGAGAAGGCCCTCGAGCTGTACGGTCCTCCGGTCTACGTCCGCAAACAGATCGTGCACAACGTCCATGTCGTCTCGGACCTCGAGCGGCGTGGCGCCATCTTCGTCGATGAGACCGAGGAGGTGCCTGAGGGATCCCGGCTTGGTGTTCAGCGCGCACGGCGTCTCCCCGGCGGTCCACGACCAGGCCGAACGGCGCAATCTGAAGACGATCGACGCCACGTGCCCGCTTGTCACGAAGGTCCACCACGAGGCCAAGCGGTTCGCCGACGAGGGCTACCAGATCCTGCTGATCGGTCACGAGGGCCATGAAGAGGTCGAGGGAACCTCGGGGGAGGCGCCCGAGGCGATCACGGTCGTGGAGTCTCCGGAAGCGGCCGAGACCGTCTCGCTCGATCCGGATCGCCCCGTGGCCTGGCTCTCGCAGACGACGTTGTCCGTGGACGAGACGATGGAGACTGTCGACCGTCTCCGGCAGCGGCTGCCCATGCTCATCGACCCCCCGAGCGACGACATCTGCTACGCCACTCAGAACCGTCAGGCGGCAGTGAAGGTGATCGCGCCCCAGTGCGACGTGGTGATCGTCGTGGGCTCGGAGAACTCCAGCAACTCAGTGCGACTCGCCGAGGTCGCGGAGGAGGCCGGTGCGCGTGCGTGCCGGATCGACTACGCCGAGCAGATGGACTGGAGCATGCTCGAGGGCGCCGAGACAGTCGGCGTGACCTCCGGTGCGAGCGTCCCGGAATCCTTGGTCGACCAGTTGCTGGAGGCGCTGTCGGTTCACGGTTTCGACGACGTCGAACTGGTGACCACCGTCGAGGAGAGTCTGGTGTTCGCGCTGCCGCCGGAGTTGCGCAAGGACATCAAGGCTGCCGCAAAGACCTGAATCAGCGGTGCAGGATCCAGCGCCGAATGATCACGATGAGCGCGGCAGCCCCGGTTCCGGCGAAGATCCAGGGTGCGTTGTAGGCCAGTCCCGCGATCACCATCGCTCCCTCCCTGATGAGGAGGTTGTCGGTGACCCCGTCCAGCAGGTCCGGTTGGCCCGCGATCAGGATCGCCGTGAAGTAGGCCAGTGGCGGTGTGATGATCGTCGTGGACAGATCCCGGTAGCCGATGGTTGCCGCGGCGATCACCGAGATCACCACGAAGATGGCCCCAGTGATGGCCGTGATGCTGCCGTTGACCGCCGTGTCTCCGAGGGCGGCCAGGATTGTCACCGTGAAGACGAGCAGGACCATCATTCCCACGCCCAAGCCGCCACCGCGGCTCGAGTCCTGCGGAGCACTCACGTTGGCCAGGGTAGTATTCCCGGCCTCGTCCTCATCGATCATCTGGACAGACACCCCGGAAGGTGCAGTAGTCACACGTGGTTCCTGGGTGGTCACCCCTCAACCGTAACCCGAGGCGTGCCCGATGCCGTGCATCCCTACCCGGTGTCCCGGACGGCGTCGGAATCCACGATCTCGACGTCCCAGCCCGTCCTCGGACGTGGTCGTACGTCGATCTCGGCAGGTTCCGAGATATCGGCCTCAGGTGCGACCTTCTCCGCAAGACGCCTGGCCGCCGGCATCACGCGCGAGTCGAGGGACCCGATGAACTGGTTGTAGCTTCCCACCGCATCGGTCAGACCCTTTCCCACGCGGGCGATGTGGTTCTGCATGGTGAGTAGGCGGTCATGCACCTCGCGGCCCGCCGCTAGGACCTCGTAGGCCTGGTCGGCCATCTCGACCTGTTGCCAAGCCCACGAGATGCTTCGCAGTGTGGCCATCAGGGTGGTGGGCGTGGCCAGCACCACCTTGCGGTCGAATGCTGACTGGAGGAGATCGGGCTTGGCTCGCAACGCGACGCCCAGCATGTGCTCAGCAGGAAGGAACAGGATCACGAACTCGGGCGTACCGGTGGCCTTCCAGTACTGCTTGCTCGAGAGCCGGGCGACATGTTCTGCCACTGCCGCGGCATGCATGGCTGATTGCGCCTCCGGATCGATGTCGGGATCCAGGAAGGCGTCGAGAGAGACTTTGGCGTCCACCACCACGGTGCGCCCTTGGCCCAGTTCGACGAGCATGTCGGGGCGGAGCCGCTGATCCCCGTCGTGGACGGTGGTCTGCTCGGTGAAGTGCACGTGGTTCAACATCCCGGAGGCTTCTACGAGTCGACGCAACTGCATCTCGCCCCATGTGCCCTGGTGCTGGGTCCGCGACAGCGCCTGCGTGATCCGCTGTGCCTGCTCGCGTACATCCTTTGTGGCCACACCGACCTCACGGCCGACGTTGAGCAATTGCTCGGACAGTCCGCTGATGGCGCCCACTCGGGCCCGTTCGGCGGAGTCCACCTGTTGCTGCAGCGTCGTCATCGCCTGCTGGAGTGGCTTCAACGTCTGATCGAGTTCGCCACGGGTCTGGATCTGTTCGGCCAACGTCGTGCAGCGCCCCTCGAGCTCGGCGATTCGTGGGGCACCCGATCGCACCCCGGAACGGTAGGCGAGGAACAGGAGAATCCCCACCAGCAGAAGCGCCGAGAGCAGCAGTGGTGGTGCGACGGTGATCATGGAGTCACTGTGCCCGCAGGGTATGACATTTCCGGCAGCGACCTAGACTTCACCTCGTGCCCCTGACTATCGGTATCGTCGGTCTGCCCAACGTGGGCAAATCGACCCTCTTCAACGCCTTGACCAAGGCCGGCGCTCTGGCGGCCAACTACCCGTTCGCCACGATCGAGCCCAACGTCGGCATGGTGGGGGTTCCCGACTCACGACTGCAGCAGCTCGCCGAGGTGTTCGGGTCCGCGAAGCTTGTGCCAGCCACCGTCCAGTTCGTGGATATCGCCGGGATCGTGCGGGGTGCCAGTGAGGGACAGGGATTGGGCAACAAGTTCCTGTCCCACATCCGGGAGTCGGACGCCATCTGCCAGGTGCTGCGCGCCTTCCACGACCCCGACGTCGTGCACGTGGAGGGCAGGGTCTCTCCGGCCGAGGACATGGAGACCATCAACACCGAGTTGATCCTGGCGGACCTGCAGACGCTGGACAAGGCACTGCCTCGACTCGAGAAGGAAGCCCGCCTGCACAAGGAGCGGGCCGTCGGTCGTGGAGGCCGCGCAGCAGGCCAGGGAGATCCTGGATTCCGGGCGCACGCTGTTCGCCGCCGGGGTCGACCCGGAGCCGCTGCGGGAGTTGTTCCTGCTGACCAACAAGCCGTTCCTCTACGTCATCAACTGTGATGAGGACGAACTGACCGACGAGGCGTTCCGGGCCGAGATGACTGAACTGGTCGCTCCGGCCGAGGCGGTGTTCCTGGATGCGCAGGTGGAGGCCGAGCTGACCGAACTGCCCGAGGACGAAGCGCTGGATCTTCTGCAATCGATCGGTCAGTCGGAGTCCGGGATCCAGGCTCTGGCGCGCGTCGGTTTCGAGACGCTGGGACTGCAGACCTACCTCACGGCGGGGCCCAAGGAAGCCCGGGCCTGGACCATTCCCCGGGGAGCCACGGCGCCGGAAGCGGCGGGCGTCATCCACACCGACTTCCAGAAGGGCTTCATCAAGGCCGAGGTCATCTCCTTCGACGCACTGATGGCCGCCGGATCCATGCAGGAGGCCAAGGCCCACGGGAAGGTCCGTATCGAGGGCAAGGACTACGTCATGGTCGACGGCGATGTGGTCGAGTTCCGGTTCAACGTGTAGTCGACTCTCACCCGACGCTGTCCGGAGTCCGTTCTAGGATCCGAGCATGTACCCTCGCATCAGCTTTGTGACGCTTGTGGTTCGCGATCTTGACCGCAGTCGCGACTTCTACATAGAGCGTCTCGGCTGGACCGCCGAACTCGATGTTCCCGGGGAGGTCGTCATGATCCGGACGGGCGAGAAGCTTGGCCGCTCGTTGTGGCAGGAGGATGCGGCGGTCACCGAGCTGTGGCCTATCCGCCGAAGCGATGGAGCCCTGCCCTTCACGCTCGCGCACAACGTCGGGTCTCCCAGGCAGTGGACGCCGTGCTGGCATCAGCAAGGGACGCGGGGGCCAGGATCATCGCGGACCCCGTCACCCGGGAATGGGGTGGGTACTCCGGATACTTCGCTGATCCGGACGGCTTCAGGTGGGAGGTCGCGTACAACCCGGGTCCCATCGGGCAGTCAGTCCTCTGAGGCCTGTCCGGCGCGTCATCCGGGCGAGTTCAGCATCGGACTGGCTTCAGGCGGGACGAACTGGCGACCACTTCAGCAGTCGGTCCGGAATGCTCGGCGGAGGGGTGGAACGGGCCGTGCGGAGTCAACGCCGCAGGCACTCCGGCTCAGGTGAGTCCTACGCGCGGTCTCGGCGAGCACGTTGCACGAGGCGAGCCCGGACCGCCCTCGGCGTGCTCTTCAGCAGTGACCGAGCCTGCCAGGACGGCCGCCCCGTTTCCACGATGTGGGCCTGTAGATGGGCGACCCGTTCCCGCAGACCGTGGTTCTCCACTTTCAGCGCGTCGAGGTCATCCCCGAGGGTCCGGACGTTCTCGCGCAACGAGTCCAACTCGGCACGCAGCGCGCGGTCATCCTCGAGTTGTCGCTCTCGTGACCGGTCAGACGACTCGTGAAGGCGTTCTCGCAGGTCCGGCCAACCGGGGAAGGGCATACGGAGGTGACCGACTGCTTCGCCACCGAGAGCCAGATCCAGAGCGGCAGCAGCGTCGTCACCGTCGACCACTTGCATGAATGCGCAAGGGTCGGCCGTGTAGCGGGTCACGTAGTCGTCGTGGGTCTGTTCGGTCCACGCGTCGTCAGGGACCCGTCGATCGACCGGATCACTGCCCTTGACGGCCACGCCGATCCCGAAGTCGGTGCCCAGGGTGAACCAGTTCAGCCCGTTCCCACGCAGAGGTCCCGGAAGGCGGCGAAGGTCGTCCCGCACCAGTTGCCAGGAACGAACGTGGGACTGGTGTACTCCGGTGGTGGCAAGCAGTCATGCACCAGCAGCACTCCTGCTGGTCTCAGCATTGTGAGGGCCAACGCGAGGCATTCGAAGGACGAACCGTATGCGTGGAAGGGATCTGTCATCGCGACGTCGAAGGTCTCGGCGAAGCTGGGACCGCTCCACCTGCTCGCGGATGTCCTCGAGCCGCAACCAGCCCGGCTGACCTTCGGCTGCGTACTGCAGGACCACAGCCGCGTCCGCTCGAGCCACGTCGATCGTCCCCAGCGCAGGATTGCCCGTAGTGGGCGAGGTGATGATCGCCAGTCTTCGGAAGCGCGGGTCACTCAACAGTTGGTTCGTCATGGTGCCCAGCCCGACAGGCGTCACGGCGCCAACCTACAACAGGTGCCGGAGGTAACGGCCGCGTCCGTCGGATGAGGCGCACCCTGGTGCCGTGCCGTGGGTCTCGGGGCCGAGGTGCCGGAGCATCAACCGCAGGCGAATGTCCTGGTCCTGCTGGATTCCTCAGGTCACCGCTTCTGCCTCGGCACGGCATGAGAGCAGGATCGGGCGATTCGGTCGAGTGCCGCGTCAACGTCTGTGCGCCCCTGCGGCGGGTGTCGGTCAGCGCTTCTTGCGCACCCGGACCTTGACGTCCTTCTTCTGAAGGCTCTGTGTCTTCTTCTTGGTCTTCTTGGGTGCCGGCGGTGGACCCTCTTTGCTGTCTATCCAGTCCGAACTCGAGGGCTTGAGTCTCTTGGTGGCTGTGACCCCGACCATCCAGGAGCGTTCGGGCACGTAGCCCGCGACGATGTCTTCACGTACCCGAACGGTGAGTCTGAACTCGCCCTTCTTGTCTGTGCTGAACTTGCGACGCAGGTCGGTGACGTCCTCGCCCCGGCCTCGCAGCCAGCCCTTCGAGTTGCGCAGCGGGACCCATTTCTTGCCCTTCAGTCGCTCCGCGCGCCCGGTGATACGCGTCTTGGCATCGGCGGAGACTGTAGCTTCCACGCCGGTCACGCGGGTCTTCGTCCGCGGCTGGTCGTAGTTCGTGGACGCGAGGCTCGCTCTGGTGAAGGCGTCGGCACCCAGGCGGCCGCCGTCGAAGCGGGCCACGGTGATGTCGACGCTCTTGCTCTCCGCCATCGGTATGGAGGCTGAAGCCGCGTTCGTCCAGACGGTCGGGGCCTCCAGGGGATCGCCGAAGTCGAAGGTCACGGCGTACCAGGAGCCGGGCACCGGGGTCCAGCTCACGACCGCACTGCCGTTCTCGACCCGGCTGGTCAGGCCGGTGGGGCGGTCACCGAGGCGCAGTCGTTTGCGCACATCGACACCGAGGTCGGGGAAGTCGGTGATCACACCGTCGGCACCGATCGCAGCAGCTTTGCGGTAGGCGTCGCGGCTTCCGCGCAGCGTCCACACGTGGACCGCGAGGTCGGCGGCGTGTGCGTCGCGGACCAGTTGCCTGCGAGCCCGTGTCGTCGGCACGCCGATCGCATCGGCGAACTGCCGGAACCCGGGGAAGTAGCCCGACATCCGAAGGCGTCACGTCGCGGGTCAGGAAGACCGTTCGGTTCGCCACCTGCGGGCGCAGTGTTTGAAGGTCTGCGGGATTGCTGGACTGGATCCAGAACGCCGAATAACGCTGGTCCATACCCCGTGCGCGCAAGGTGTTCACGAGCGCGGGGAGCGGGTCCAACCCCCGGCCCCGGAAGTAGTCGGATTCCTTGATCTCCATGTACAGGGTCGCGCCACGGCCCTGCGCGAAGAAGATCAGCTCGTCGAGGGTGGCCAGCGTCTGACCGTCCCACTTGCTCAGCGTCTTGAGCTCGGCGACGGTGAAGTCGTCGACCCAGAAGCCGGTGTAGTCGATCCCGTTGAAGTTGCGGATCGGTCGCCCGCCCCGGGTACTTCGACTGCCACGTCGGTGATGCGGCTCAACTCCACGTCGTGGCACAAGACCAGTTGGCCGTCCTTGGACATGACCAGATCGCCCTCGAGGAGGTCGGCACCCAGGTCCGCTGCGCGCTGGTAGCTGCCGAGAGTGCTCTCCGCGGCGTACACCGGGGCGCCCCGGTGCCCGATCACCAGCATGCCCGTGTCGGGACGACCCTCCAGGGCGCTCACTGCCGGGGCCAGGCCGCCGAGTAGGGCGAGCGACACCAGACCCACTGTCGTACGCCTACGCATGCAGAATCGCACCTCCTGCGGACAACTGTGCCACGAATACTGTGACGTCTCGGGTAGCCATGGCGTTCCAAACTACCTGCACGAACACATAGCTCATACTCGCCGGGGCCACTCGCCTACTACCACGCAAGTAACGATTCGGCCACCCGATGATGACCGGCAGGCAAATGGCTTGGCACAATAGGGGCGAAATCTGCACGCTAACCCCAGGTTGGGACGCATGACGCAATCCGTCCGGCGTGTGGGCCTGGGGGTGCTGGGATTCTTCACAGAATCCGAACACAATGTGCTCAACCGATGTGAGCACCCATAGAAGGGATAGTCCATGCGTGGACTTAGGAAAGCCGCCCCGGCGGTGATCGGTGTCAGCGTGCTCGCGCTGACACTGGCCGCCTGTGGCGGGTCGGACAGTGGTTCCGGGGACGGGGGCGGCTCTGACGCCTATGTCACCGTCAACGGTTCGGAGCCGCAGAACCCGCTGATTCCGGCAGCGACCAACGAGACCGGTGGCGGAAACGTCATCGACGCCATGTTCACCGGCCTGGTGACCTACAACCAGGAGACCGCTGCGCCCGAGAACGCAGTGGCCACCGCCATCGAGTCCGCCGACCAGAAGGTCTGGGACATCACCATTCGTGACGACTGGACGTTCCAGGACGGCACCCCGGTGACCGCCAGCAGCTTCGTCGACGCGTGGAACTGGGCCGCCTACGGTCCCAACGCCGCGCTGAACTCCTACTTCTTCGAGCCCATCGAGGGCTTCGCCGAGGTGCAGGGCAAGTTCGACGACGAGGGCAACCCCGTGGGCAAGCCCAAGGCCGAGGAGATGACTGGTCTCGAGGTCGTCAGCGACACCGAGTTCAAGGTGACGCTGAGCCGCCCGAACTCGCAGTTCCCGGTGATGGTCGGATACTCCGGCTTCGCGCCGATGCCCGACGTCGTTCTTCGACGACCCCGAGGCCTTCGGTGAGAACCCGGTCGGCAACGGTCCCTTCCAGTTCGAGAGCTGGGACCCCAAGGTCTCGATCAAGCTCAAGTCCTGGGAGGACTACCCGGGTGCCGCCAAGCCGAGCGTGTCCGGCGTCGACTTCAAGATCTACCAGGATCTTGACGCCGCGTGGGCCGACCTGCAGGCGGGCAACCTCGACGTGCTCGACACCATCCCCGACTCCGGTCTTGCCGGTGGGCAGTACAAGAGCGTCCTGGGCGACCGTGTCGTGGAGCAGGCGGCTGGCATCATCCAGACGATCAGCTTCCCGATCTACGACAAGAAGTTCGACAACGCCGACCTTCGCAAGTCGATTTCGATGGCGATCGACCGTCAGCAGATCATCGACAACGTGTTCAACGGCACGCGTGAGCCCGCCACCGGCTGGGTCTCCCCGGTCGTGAACGGCTACAAGGCCGGTGTCTGCGGCGAGTTCTGCGACTTCGACCCGACCAAGGCCAAGGAGATGTTCGACGCCGCTGGTGGGTTCGACGGCAAGCTGACCCTGGCGTACAACGCCGACGGTGGGCACAAGGGCTGGGTCGACGCCACGTGCGTCAGCATCAGCAACGCGCTCGGCGTCGACTGCGTGGGCAAGCCGACTCCCGACTTCGCGACCTTCCGCACGGAGGTCGTGAACAAGGAGATGACCGGCATGTTCCGTACCGGTTGGCAGATGGACTACCCGTCCATCGAGAACTTCCTGGTTCCGCTGTACAAGACCGGGGCGTCCGCCAACGATGGTGACTGGTCGAACCAGCAGTTCGACGACCTGATGGACCAGGCCGCGGCCAAGCCGGGCCAGGAAGGCATCGACCTGTTCCAGCAGGGCGAGGCCGTCCTTGCTCAGGACATGCCGGTTATCCCGATGTGGTACGGCTCTGTCGTGGCCGGCTACTCCGACACGGTGACGAACGTCCAGTTCACGCCGTTCTCCCGGGTGAACCTGCTGACCATCGAAAAGAGCTAGTCAGCAACAACCGTGCTGCGGCCCCATCGTCCTTCGTGGTGGTGGGGCCGCAGTCGTTCGTGGTACCCCATGACGCGCCGCGTCGACCGTCCTGGCCAGCTCATGGCGAGGGACAAGCCTCGGATGCACGTCATCGCCAACACAGCCGGGCAACGAGCGACCGCGGGGCGCCGAGTCGCCGGACAACCCGGACATCTGCACGCAAACTCAGGGGTTGTCCGTGCATGTGACCTGGGGGGTGAGTAATGTTCGATCGTCATCGATGAAAGGAGGGGGTCGCTGTGGGTCGTTACACCGTCCGGCGACTCCTTCAGATGATCCCTGTCGTCATCGGGACCACGTTCATCATCTACGCGATGGTGTGGGCCCTGCCGGGAGACCCGTTCGTCGGCAAGTGCGGCGACCGGCCGTGTCCCGAGTCGTACATCGCGGAGATGACGTGCCAAGTTCAACCTCAACGATCCGCTGTTGGTGCAGTACGGGAAGTACTTGGTCAACGTTCTGCAGGGCAACTTCGGGGAGAGCTTCTCCGGGCGCACGGTGTGGAGCGAGATCACACAGGCCTTCCCCGTGACGTTCCGCCTGGCGCTGCTCGCCATCATCATCGAGATTCGTCATCGGCATCAGTGCAGGTGTTCTCGCGGCGCTGAACCGCGGAGGGTTCTGGGACAACCTGATCCTGGTCAGCACCCTGATCGTCATCTCGATCCCAGTGTTCGTCATCGGCTTCCTCGCCCAGTTCACGTTCGGCATCAAGTTGGGCTGGTTCCCGCCGACGGTCGGGCCCAACGCCACGGTCTATGAGTTACTTCTGCCGGCCTTCGTGCTGGCGTCACTTTCCCTGGCCTACGTGGCCCGCCTGATGCGCGGGAACCTGGCGGAGAACCTGCGTGCGGACTACGTGCGCACGGCGACGTCGAAAGGCCTGTCCCGTCGCCGTGTCATCGGACGGCATGCGGTCCGGAACTCGCTGATCCCAGTGGTGACCTTCATCGGCGCCGACTTCGGTGCATTGCTCGGCGGCGCCATCGTGACCGAGGGGATCTTCAACATCCGGGGCATCGGCGGACTGCTGTACCTGTCCATCCGGACCAGGGAGGGGGCCACCGTCGTGGGAGTGGTGACCGTCCTGGTCCTCGTGTTCCTGTTGGTGAACCTTCTCGTCGACATCCTCTACGGCGCGATCGACCCGAGGATCCGCTATGAGTGATCCGAACGCGTCAATCGCCGCAGCCGCACCGGAGACGGTGGAGTCCGAGACGTACCAGGGGGCCGAACCTCCCGCCGGAGCCCAGTTCCGACAAGCCTCGCTCGCTGTGGAGTGATGCGTGGCGGGAACTGCGCACGAGCAAGATCTTCATCATCTCGGCGATCCTGATCGTGTTCTTCCTCATCATGACGTTCTTCCCGCAGTTGCTCGCATTCGGCAAGGACCCGAACACGTGCGACCTCAAACTGTCCCGCCAGGGCCCGTCCTCGGCCGCGTGGTTCGGCTACGACAACAACGGCTGCGACGTGTACACACGGACGATCTACGGTGCCAAGGCCTCGATTCTGGTGGGTATCTTCGCCACGGCGTTCACGATGCTGGTCGGGGGCTTCATCGGTGTCATTGCCGGCTTCTTCGGTGGCTGGGTGGACTCGATCCTGTCCCGGTTGACCGACATCTTCTTCGGAATCCCGCTGCTGCTCGGTGGCATCCTGGTGCTGAGTTCCTTCCCGGCCTCCGACTCGACCAGCCTGTACTCCGAGGTCGGCAAGGTGGTGCTGGCCCTGGGAATCCTCGGGTGGACGTCGATGACCAGGATCATGCGGTCATCGGTGATCCAGGTGCGAAACGCCGACTTCGTCATCGCCGCGCGCGCACTGGGAGCCACCAGTGGTCGGATCATCCGCAAACACGTGGTCCCCAACTCGTTGGCGCCCCTGATCGTGGTCGCCACGATCTCGCTGGGTGGATACATCGGTGCTGAAGCGACACTGTCCTTCCTGGGACTGGGCCTTCAGCCGCCGGTCATCTCCTGGGGCACGATGATCAACGATGCGCAGCCCTACATCCGCGTCGCACCCTTCATGCTGTTCTTCCCGGCGTTCTTCCTGTCGGTGGCTGTGTTGAGCTTCATCATGCTCGGCGACGCCGTGCGTGAAGCCCTGGACCCGAAGCTCCGGTGAGGACATGAGCGAGCATCTGCTGGATGTAGACGATCTGTACGTGGAGTTCCGGACCCGCGATGGGGTCGCCAAGGCGATCAACGGGGTCAGTTACACCCTGGACGCCGGCGAGACGCTCGCGGTCCTGGGCGAGAGTGGTTCCGGGAAATCCGTCACGGCACAGACGATCATGGGAATCCTTGACATGCCGCCGGGTTTCATCACCGGCGGGGCGATCCGGTACAACGGCAAGGACCTCCTCAAGATGCCGGAGTCCGAGCGTCAGAAGATCCGAGGGGCGGAGATCTCGATGATCTTCCAGGACTCCCTCTCGGCCCTGAACCCGGTGTTCACCGTCGGCGACCAGATCGCCGAGATGTTCCAGGTGCACCGCGGGATGTCCAAGAAGGACGGGATGGCGCGGGCGGTCGACCTCATGGAACAGGTCCGCATCCCCGGCGCCAAGGATCGGGTGAAGGACTACCCGCACCAGTTCTCAGGCGGTATGCGGCAGCGGATCATGATCGCCATGGCGATCAGCCTGGATCCGAAAGTGCTGATCGCCGACGAGCCGACGACCGCCCTCGATGTGACCGTGCAGGCCCAGATCATGGAACTGCTTCAGGATCTGCAGCGTGAACGCAACATGGGGATGATCCTGATCACACACGATCTCGGCGTCGTCGCCGGAGTGGCCGACAAGATCGCTGTCATGTACGCCGGGCGCATCGTGGAAAGTGCCGGTGTCTGGGATCTGTACGGCAAGCCGGCGCACCCGTACACCCAGGGGTTGCTCGACTCGATGCCGCGCGTGGATTCCAAAGGCGAGGAACTGTACGCCATCAAGGGCCTACCTCCCTCCCTGCTCAACCTGCCGCCAGGGTGCAACTTCAACCCGCGCTGCCCGCACCGCCGGGACCTCTGTGTACGCGAGGTGCCCCCCACCGAGGAGGTCGCCGAGAATCACACGGCGGCGTGCTTCTACTGGAAGGAGGTGGCCCGTGACTGAGACGATCCTGCAGGTCAAGGACGTTGTGAAGCACTACCCGCTCACCCGGGGCATCGTCTTCAAGAAGACCATCGGGCAGGTCCGGGCGGTGGACGGGGTGACCTTCGACCTGAACAAGGGCGAGACCCTCGGCATCGTGGGGGAGTCGGGCTGCGGCAAGTCGACGCTGGCCCGGCTCGTCATGCGACTGGAGGACCCCACCTCCGGGGAGATCTGGTTCGAGGGTGAGGACATGGCCTCCTTGGGCTCGAGGGCCATGCGTGCCAAGCGCCGTGATATCCAGATCGTGCTGCAGGACCCGTACACGTCGTTGAACCCGCGGATGACCGTCGGTGACATCGTCGGGGAGCCCTTCGAGATC
Organism: uncultured Actinomycetota bacterium; assembly: GCA_963769435.1. GTDB lineage: Bacteria > Actinomycetota > Actinomycetes > S36-B12 > UBA10799 > JADKAV01. The sequence goes on along the minus strand of CAVYLN010000002.1, from coordinate 858,178 downwards.
CACACGTCGGTGGCGCCCAAGGGAGACCGCAAGAAGGCAGTCCAGGATCTGCTCGAGGTGGTGGGTCTGAATCCGGAGCACATCAACCGGTATCCACACCAGTTCTCGGGTGGGCAGCGCCAGCGCATCGGGATCGCCCGGGGCTTGGCCCTGCGGCCGAAGATCATCGTCTGTGATGAGCCGGTCTCCGCGCTCGACGTATCGGTACAGGCCCAGGTGATCAACCTGTTCGAGCAGTTGCAGGACGAGTTCGACCTCACCTACATCTTCATCGCGCATGACCTGTCGGTCGTCCGTCATATCTCGGACAGGGTCGGGGTCATGTACCTGGGCAAGATCGTGGAGATCGGCGACGAGTCCTCGATCTACGAACACCCGACCCATCCCTACACCCAGGCCCTGCTCTCGGCGGTCCCGGTGCCCGACCCCGCGGGCCGCGAGGACCGGCGACGAATCGTGCTGCAAGGCGACGTCCCGAGCCCGGCCAACCCTCCGTCCGGGTGCCGTTTCCGGACCCGCTGCTGGAAGGCACAGGAGATCTGCGCACAGCAGGAGCCGCCCCTGATACAGATCGGGACCGCTGGCGGGCAGTTCTCGGCCTGCCACTTCCCGCAGGAACGCGACATCGTCCACAACGACGTGCCCACCGGCGCGCTGGACCTCTCGGAGCTGCCGCCGGAGTAGTGGGCCGGCGCGGCGCGTTACTGTCCGGCCTACGTGAGATGACGCCGGAAGAAGTCCACTTGGAGCAGTAGCAGGTTCTCCGCGACCTGCGGCTGCGGAGTCATGTGGGTGACCCCGGACAAGGGCAGGACCTCGTGCGGACGCCCCGCACTCACCAGCTCAGTGGACAGTTGGAGGGTGTGCGCGGCGAAGACGTTGTCGTCCGACAGGCCGTGGATCAGCAGCAGAGGGCGGCGCAACTGTGGCGCGAGACCGAGCAGGGAGCAGTGGTCGTAGGGTCCGGGATCCGTCGCGGGGATCGCCCAGATATCGCTCCGTGTACGCGGTGTCGTACAGCCGCCAGTCGGTGACCGGTGCCCCCGCGACGGCGGCATGGAAGACGTCGGGTCTGTGCAGCACCGCGAGTGCGGCCAGGTAGCCGCCGTAGGACCAGCCGAGGATGCCCACCCGGTCGGCATCGAGTCGTTCGCCGTGCTCGTCGAGGACCGCCTGCAACGCGACTACCTGGTCCTCCAGCGCGGGGTCGCGCAGGTCGCCGGCGACCGAGTGTTCCCAGGCCGGTGACTGCCCAGGTGTGCCCCTGCCATCGGCCACGACCACGCAGAAACCCTGGTCGGCCAGCCATTGTGCGCTGGAATACGCGCCGCGGGCGGCGAGGACCCGTTGTGCGTGGGGGCCACCGTACGGGTACATCAGGATCGGCAGTGGTTCCTCGGCTTGTGCTGAGGGCATCAGCACCACGCTCTGCACGGTGTTCAGAGGGGACACCAGACGCTGCGGGTGTGCCGCGACCACTGGTTCCTCAGCGAGATTCTCGATCTCGGCAAGGACTGTGTAGTCGGAGTCCCGGATCCTCACCTCGGCCCGGTACTCACCCCATGACACCTCGCTGGTGACGATCAGGCCGGCACCCACCGTGGCCGTCACATAGCGGCCCGGGTCCGACAACCATCGCAAGCCCTCCGGTCCGACGCGGGCGAGGCGACTGTCGGCAGGATCGTCGCAGGCCAGTAGGTAGACGTGCTCGCCCATCACCCCGACCAGCGACCTGAGGTTGGCTTCCGGCGCGACCACCATTCCGTCCATCGTCAGGTGACGTCGTTCGCCGTCCTCCCATGCGAGCAGTCGTCCCTCGGGATCGCGGCGCGGGAGACCAGGCACGAGATCCAACCACGGTTCCTGCTGCAACGAACCCACCACCGAGCCGTCGTAGTCACACATGGTCAGCGCGGTCTGATCCCTGGTGAACACCCCCACGACACCGGCCCCCACCGTCGGCGAGGTACTCGGAGTCCGGGAGCCCCACGCGTCGTCCCTCGCCGGTCACGTCGAACCGCCACAACTCGACGTCGTGCGTTCACGGCGCCGGCGTGCGGGTATCTCTGTGTCACGGGCGTCGTCTGCGGATGCGCGGGATCGCTGCGGAACCAGACAGGCACTGACGACTCGTCGGTGCGCTGCACCAGCAGCCCGCTGGAGTCCGGCAGCCACCAGTAGCCTCGGCTGCGGCTGAACTCCTCAGCCGCGATGAAGTCCGCCACGGCCCACGTCTCGTCGCCCTCCGGCCCGACCAGCGACAGTTCGGAGGTCCCGTCCCATCTGCGCAGCCGCAGTTCGCCGTCGGCCACCCAACTGATCCACTCGCCGTCGGGGCTCAGGCGTGGGTCGAACGCACCGGAGGTGCCGGGCACCATTCGTGCGCCGACCTCCGGGTCCCACTGCAGCAGCGTGCCACCGGCGGCCGCGACGACCCGTTCATCGCGCACGTCGTAGGCGGTGATGCCCGACGCCGTCTCCCGGACCCGCTCGCGCATGGTGCGCTCGGCGTCGCTCATCGTGGTCGTCGGGTCACCGGACAGGACGGTCGAGGTCTTACCGGTGTGCCGGTCCCAGCGGTGCAACTGCAGAGAGCTGCGCCGACCACCCGTGGATCGCAGGAAGTACACCGCTGATTCGGTGATGCGGAAACTGCGGGGCTGGCCGTGACGGAACTGTCCGGTGGCCGCCGCCTGTCGAGGGAAGGTCTCCATCCAGCCAAGGCTAGAGGCACGCACCCACCAGTGCTTAGGCTATGCACCATGGCCGACCGACGACTGCTCATCGTGCATGCCCATCCTGATGACGAAACCATCACCACGGGCGCGCTGATGGCCGGCTACGTGGCCGACGGCGTCCAGGTCACCCTGGTGACGTGCACCCTGGGTGAGGAGGGCGAGGTCCTGCTGGAGGATTCCCAGCATCTCGCCTCGCACAACGAGGATCGCCTCGGCGAGCACCGTCATACCGAACTGGCAGAGGCGATGGCCGTGCTGGGGGTCACGGATTGGCGACTGCTCGGAGGCGCGCACAAGTACCGGGACAGCGGCATGATGGGCACCCCCGCGAACGACCGGACCGACTGCTTCTGGCGGGCGGACCTCCTCGAGGCTGCCACCGACCTGGTCTCGGTCATCCGGGAGGTCAAACCGCAGGTGGCGGTCACCTACGACGACTTCGGAGGGTACGGCCACCCCGATCACATCCAGGCCCATCGGGTGCTCACCTACGCCGTGGCCCTGGCCGGGGTGCCGCTCGTTCCGCACAGATCTGGGCGAACCGTGGCGCGTTCAGAAGGTCTACTGGACCGCACTTCCCAAGCAGATGCTGCGTGAGGGCATCGCAGCGCTGCGCGCGGCCGGTGAGGACACCGGGTTCGCCGCCATGGATCCCGAGGACCTCCCGTTCGGGGTCGAGGATTCGCTGATCACGGCATCGGTCGATTTCGCCGTTCACCTGGACACGAAGATGGCGGCCCTGGCCAAGCACGCATCACAGGTGCAGACCGACGGCGGCTTCTTCGCGCTGTCGAACAACCTCGGGAGCAAGGCCATGGGGGTGGAACACTTCCGGATCGCCCAGGGTGACCCTGCCCCGCCGTTCGATGAAGCGGGACGTGAGACGGATCTTTTCAACGGCATCACCGCCTGACGGCCGTCTCCAGGCGGCCGGGAGAGCAAGCGAAACGGATCACCCGTTGGGGTGTGATCCGTTACTGGTTCACCCGGAAGGGTTAGCCCGTTCGGGCGTAATCGCTCCCCGGAGGTACCGATTCGTCCGCACACGCGTGCACGCTGAGTGAGCGGGGTGTCTATCGGGAGGTGCTGTGGGCAATCAGGAGCTCCTGAGCCAGGTCGCGAGCGGTCGCCTGCGCGCATCCGAGGCCGATGTCGGCCGTTCCCGGGAGCGCAGCCGGCAGCGTCGCCTACTGCGCGTCGCGGTCCTGCTCGGCATCCCGGCCGGACTGTTGTGGTGGCGCATCCTGGCCGGACGCGGGATCGATGTCACCGAGCTCAGGCTGCCGACCGTCGACCCGTTCCTGCTGATAGTCGGTATCTTCTTCCTCGTTCTGATCGGGACGCTGCTGGGCACCACGGTGGTGGCCGGCAGGTCCCCGCACCTGACATATCGTCCGGAGCAGATCGGAACCCGCTTCGACGACGTGCGGGGCATCGACTCGGTCAAGGCCGAGGTCGTCCGCTCGATAAACCTGTTCCTCGCCCACCATTCGTTCTCCCGTCAGATGGGAGGCACTGCACGCCGGGGGCTGCTGTTCGAGGGACTGCCGGGTACCGGCAAGACGTATGTCGCCCGGGCGATGGCCGCGGAGGCCGAGGTGCCGTTCCTGTTCGTCAGCGCCACGTCGTTCCAGTCGATGTACTACGGCGCGACCGCGCGCAAGATCAGGTCGTACTTCAAGGCGCTTCGCAAGGCTGCCCGCAAGGAGGGCGGTGCGATCGGCTTCATCGAGGAGATCGACGCCATCGCCACGTCCCGCGGCGGGCTGTCCACTGCGAGCGCCACATCCCAATCGGTCGCCTCCTGTGGGGGTCTGGTCGACCTGCCGACTGCGGACGCGCGACTTTCCGCGGCTGCCGCAGGCGGGATGACCGTCCACGGTTCCGTGGTCAGCGAGGGTACTGGCGGGGTCGTCAACGAGTTGCTCGTGCAGATGCAGTCCTTCGACCAGCCGACGGGATTGCAGCGGCTGCACGGGGCGATCGTCGACGCCGTCAACCTGCTGTTGCCCGCACACAGGCATCTCGCCCGGCCCAAGCCTGCGCCCAGCAACGTGCTGCTCATCGCCGCGACGAACCGCGCCAACTCGCTCGACCCGGCGTTGTTGCGCCCTGGGAGGTTCGACCGCGTCCTGACCTTCGAGGCTCCTGCGAAGGCCGGCCGTCGTGATCTGATCGATCTCATGCTGGAACGTCGCTCCCACACCCCGGAGCTCGACGATGACCGCGCCAGGGACCACATCGCCGCACTGACGACCGGCTACACGCCGGCGCGGCTGGAGAACCTGTTCGACGAGGCCCTCGTGGAGGCACTGCGCCGCGGTGCCCGCGAGATGAGCGTGCGCGACGTGCACGCCGCCCGCCTGGTCGCCGATGTCGGTCTCGGGCAGCCCGTCGCCTACACCGACCACGAGGCCCGCCTCATCGCCACCCACGAGGCAGGTCACGCAGTGGTCGCACACCTGGTGGCCCCCCGCCGTCGGTTGGAGGTGCTCGCGATCATCAAGCGCCGGGAGGCGCTCGGGATCCTGGCACACAACGACACCGAGGACGTGTTCACACGCAGTCGCAGCGAGCTGCTGTCCCTGATCCAGATCGCGTTCGGGGGGATGGTGGCCGAGGAGATGTTCTTCGGGGAGATCTCCACCGGTCCGAGTTCCGACCTGAACTACGCCACCACCGTGGCCGCGCAGATGGTGGGTGCCACCGGGATGGTGGGTTCGCTGATCAGCCTCGCCGCGGTGCAGGGATCTTCGATGAGCGACACCAACCTCGTCGGGCGGGTGATCGCCGATGCCGCGGGGCGGGCTGCCGTGGAGCAGTTGCTCGCCGAACAGAAGCAGGTCGCCCAAGAGGTCCTCGAGGCGAACCGCGAGAAGGTGGAAGCACTGCGGGACGCGCTGCTCGAACGGCACGAACTCGTGGGCGAGGAGATCCTCGAGGTGCTCGAGGGAGACGTCATCGACGTGCGCAGCGGGGCCACGGCCGCCAGCACCGCTTAGTCGACGGACGGCGCGCGCCGGGCGTATCCGGCCGCCGGGCACTAGCGTTTCCACCGTGGACGACACCGCACACTTCCGCAGGCTGATGGCGCGCTGCGCGACCGGTGTGGTGGTCGTCACCACCGTGGTCGACGGATTCGACCACGCGATGACCGCGAACTCGTTCACATCGGTGTCTCTGGAGCCGGCGCTTGTGCTCTTCTGCGTGCAGCGGGACTCCCGCTTCCACGAAGCGATCGAAGTGGCCGATCACTGGATCGTGAACCTGCTGGCCGCCGAACAGGCGGCCGCCGCCCGTTGGTTCGCTGAACGGGGCAGGCCCTTGGACCGCCAGATGGAGGTCGTCGATCACAGTCGTGACGAAACAGGGATCGCGAAGTTGACTGGTGCGATCGGGTACCTCCGGTGCTCGACGGAGGCGATCCACCCGGGTGGCGATCACAGCATCGTGGTCGGCAGGGTCCAGAGCATCGTGGAAGGTGACTTCCACGCCCCCGCCCTGGTGTTCCTGGACCACAGGCTCGGCGGGGTGTAGGTCGCGATGACTCCGCCCGGTCTCGAAGGCCCGACCCGGGCTGTGCCGGTCGGCGTGCTGAAGGCCAGCGATATAGCCTTGTCACGAGGGCTCTACCAACTGGGAGAAAGGGGCGGTCGTGACGTACATCATCGCTTTGCCGTGTGTGGATCTCAAGGACAGGGCCTGCGTGGACGAGTGTCCGGTGGACTGCATCTACGAGGGTGAGCGGATGTTGTACATCCACCCCGACGAGTGCGTCGACTGTGGAGCGTGTGAACCCGTATGCCCGGTCGAAGCGATCTACTACGAGGACGATGTTCCCGAGGAGTGGTCCGAGTACACCCAGGCCAACGTCGACTTCTTCAACGACATCGGCTCCCCGGGCGGCGCGACCAAACTCGGCCAGATCGATCACGACGTGGAACTTGTCGCTGCGCTACCGCCGCAGCAGCACGACGAGTAGCGGCGGTGCAACTGCCGGACTTCCCGTGGGACCGTCTGACCGGCGCCAAGGCCCGTGCGCAGTCGCACCCAGGGGGGATGATTGATCTCTCGGTGGGAACCCCGGTGGACCCCACGCCTGCAGTCGTGCAGGAGTCGCTGGCCGCAGCAGCCGATTCACCCGGCTACCCCACGGTGCACGGGACACCGCAGGTTCGCGACGCGGCTGTCCACTGGCTGGCTCGCGCACTCGGCGTCCGGGCCTCCGCCGCGGACGTGCTGCCGTTGATCGGGACCAAGGAGTTCGTCGCATGGCTGCCCACGCTGCTGGGGCTCGGCACCGATGACACGGTGGCATCGCCGGATGTCGCCTATCCCACTTACCGCGTCGGGGCTCTGATCGCAGGCTGTGACACCGCTGACGTGGGGCAACCGGCCGCGCTGACCTGGCTCAACACGCCCGCCAATCCCACCGGGCGGGTCATGTCCGTCGACGAGATGCGCGCAGTCGTGGCGGCGGCCCGGGAGTCCGGCTCGTTGGTGGTCAGCGACGAGTGCTACATCGAACTCGGCTGGGACGCCGATCCGGTGTCCATCCTGCACCCGGATGTCAGCGACGGGGACCACCGCGGATTGCTCGCGGTCCACTCCCTGTCGAAACGCTCGAACATGGCGGGCTACCGTTTCGGGTTCGCAGTCGGGGACCCGGCCGTCATCGCTGCGTTGCTGGCCGTTCGCAAACATGCGGGCATGATGGTGCCGCTGCCGGTCCAGGCCGCGGCGACCGCGGCGCTGCTCGACGAGGATCACGTACGCCAACAGCGGGCCATCTACGGGCGGCGGCGCACCGTGCTGCGCAAGGCCCTGGAGCAGGCGGGATTCCGGATCGATGACTCGCAGGCGGGGCTCTACCTGTGGGCCACGCGGGACGAGTTCTGCTGGGACACGGTCGACCATCTGGCCGGGAAGGGGATCCTGGTGGCCCCAGGTGACTTCTACGGACCGGGTGGGAACAGGCACGTCCGGGTGGCGCTGACCGCTGCTGATGCCGACGTCGACAGGGCCGCGGCCCGGCTCACCGGCTAGCGACTGCGACCCCTTCCGTTCGACGAATCTGCGCCCTTCCGGGGCGCTGAGGACCCGTCGCGACTAGCGTGGAGGGGTGAGCGAATACGTACTGAACGGACCAGATGTCGCCCTGGATCTCCCGGTCGTCACCGCCACCGACGGTGAGTCCGGGCTGAACGCGTCCAAACTGCTGGCAACCACCGGTCACGTCGCCCTCGATGAGGGTTTCGTGAACACGGCCGCGTGCACCTCTGCGATCACCTACATCGACGGCAACGCCGGCATCCTGCGATATCGCGGCTATCCGATCGAGCAACTGGCCGCGAGTTCCACGTATCTGGAGGCCTCCTACCTGCTCATCTACGGGGAGTTGCCCAGCGCCGAACAGTTGACGCAGTTCGACCAACGACTGCGGATGCACACACTCCTGCACGAAGATCTGCGCCGGTTCTTCGACGGTTTCCCCCGCGATGCCCACCCCATGCCGGTGCTGTCGAGCGCGGTCAGTGCGCTGTCCACCTTCTATCAGGACAGCCTCGACCCCTTCGACGACGACGAGGTCGAGATCTCCACCTACCGGTTGCTCGCGAAGTTGCCGACGATCGCGGCCTACGCCTATCGGAAGTCGCTGGGGCAGCCCCTGATGTACCCCGACAACTCACTCAACCTCGTCGAGGGGTTCCTGCGGATGACGTTCGGCTGGCCGGCGGAGCCTTACGTCAACGATCCGGTGGTGGCGAAGGCCATGGATCTGCTGTTGCTCCTGCATGCCGATCATGAGCAGAACTGCTCGACGTCCACCGTGCGGCTCGTGGGTTCCTCACACGCCAACCTGTTCGCGTCCGTGTCGGCCGGCGTCAATGCACTGTTCGGTCCACTCCACGGCGGGGCCAACCAGGCTGTGCTCGAGATGCTTGAGTCGATCCGGGACTCCGACGACTCCGTGGACGACTTCATCCGCCGGGTCAAGAACCGGGAGGACGGGGTCAAACTGATGGGCTTCGGTCATCGTGTCTACAAGAACTACGACCCACGGGCCGCACTTGTCCGGCAGACCGCCGGTGAGGTGTTCGCCCACCTCCAAGTCACCGACCCGCTGTTCGACATCGCGCAGCGGCTCGAGGAGGTCGCGCTGGCCGACGACTTCTTCATCTCCCGGAAGCTCTATCCGAACGTTGACTTCTACACGGGCCTGATCTATCGGGCGATGGGTTTCCCGACGAAGATGTTCACCGTCCTGTTCGCACTGGGCCGGCTGCCCGGCTGGATCGCCCAGTGGCGCGAGATGATCAAGGACCCCCAGACCAAGATCGGTCGGCCGCGCCAGGTCTACATCGGGGCGGCCGAGAGGGACTACGTGCCGATCGGTCAACGCTGATGGCTGTCGACTTCGCGATGAACGGCATGCTCCACAGAGCCTTGCTGCGTGAACTCGATCGTGTGCAGGCCTTTGTCCGTAGCGACGATGTGGCCGCGGCCCGCAAGCACTGGTGGTTCTTCTCCGAGGTTCTCCACCAGCACCACGAGGGGGAGGACGAGTTCCTCTGGCCGTTGATCGAGCAGCGATCCACGGACCCTGCTGAACTTGCCACGGTGGAGGCGATGGCTGCCGAACACGGACAACTGCACGCCGCGCTGGCCACCGTCGACGAGGATTTCCGCGGGGGCGGGGCGCTGCCTGACTCCACCATCGCCGACCTGGACACGCTGCGTATGGTGCTGGCAGCCCACTGTGCGCACGAGGAGGCCGAGGCCGAGCCGCTGCTGGCCAAGTACGTGACCGAGGACGACCTGAAGCCGTTCAACGCCGCGAACAAGAAGGGCAAGCACGCGATGCTGGTCTTCCCCTGGATCGCCGACGGCGGCGACAGTGCGGACCAGAAGGTCTACGACGTGCTGCCAGGACCGGTCCGCATTGTGCTCAGGCCGGTGATGCGACGCAGGTACCGCGCGTACTTCTCGTGAGCGCACCTGGTCGGGCTGTGGACGACCTGCACCCGTCACGGTCCGGGGCGGCACCCGGGCGGCTAGTTCTTGTGCAGGTCGGCGTTGAGTTCGCCCCACGTGCCTGAGCGCCGGACCGCCTCCAGCGCGCCCGACACCGAGTTCCGGCGGAACAGCCACCCCGGCTCACCTGAGAGATCACGGGCCTTGACGACGTGGCCATCGGGGGTCGTGAGCTTGGAACCGGCCGTGACGTAGCAGCCGGCTTCCACGATGCAGCCGTCGCCCAGCGATATTCCAACACCGGCGTTGGCACCGATCAGGCACCCCTCGCCGATCGTGATGACCTCGCTGCCGCCACCCGACAAGGTCCCCATGATGGAAGCGCCCCCACCGATGTCGGAACCGTCGCCCACGATCACGCCGGCGGAGATCCGCCCCTCGACCATGGAAGCGCCGAGGGTGCCGGCGTTGAAGTTGCAGAAACCCTCCTGCATCACGGTCGTCCCTTCCGCGAGGTGAGCGCCCAGCCGTACCCGGTCGGCATCCGCGATGCGCACCCCGGACGGCACCACGTAGTCGACCATGCGGGGGAACTTGTCGGCACTGAGCACGGTCACGTACTGCCGGTGCGACCGGGCGCGCATCCGTGTGGCATCGAGGTCCTCCAGTGCGACCGGTCCTGCCGTTGTCCACGCGACGTTCGGGAGCAAGCCGAACACTCCGTCCAGATTGACGGTGCGGGGGGCCACCAGTCGGTGCGAGAGCAGATGCAGACGCAGGTACACGTCCGCGGTGTCGGTGGGCGGCTGGGACAGGTCCTCGATCACCGTGACCACCGTCTCCACCCGGACCCCACGGACCTGGTCGTGGTCGATGGCCGTCGAGATGTCGGCGGGCGCCACAGGTTGGGGGGTCAGTCCGGGTTGCGGGTACCAGACGTCGAGGACCGTCTGACCGGCGATGGTGGCCAGGCCGATGCCGCTGGCAGGGGAGTCGATGAGCATGGCCCCAGCCTGCCATTGCCGCAGGTCCCGCACGACAGCTGTCCCGCAGGTGCGGCGCGGCCCGGACGGGCACCCCGCGGGGCTGCGCATCGCCGAGGCCGGCAAACCGCCGTATTCCGGTCAAGATGGCGGGTGCGTGAACGATCGTCCACAAGGTGCGCCTACTGTGGTTCGATGCTTGACCTTTCCGCCGATGTGGTCGCCGTGACAGCCGCCCTGGTCGACATCCCCAGCGAGTCGCGGTCCGAACAGCAGATCGCCGACGCAGTGGAAGCAGCCCTGCGAGGGTGTGCCCACCTGCAGGTCGACCGGTACTCGAACACGGTCGTCGCCCGCACCGACCTGGGCCGGGGACAACGTGTCGTTCTGGGCGGTCACCTGGACACCGTGCCCGCTGCCGACAACCTGCCCCACCGCATCGAGCAGGACCGTGTCTACGGCCTCGGGGCCAACGACATGAAAGGCGGCGTCGCCGTCGCTCTGCGCTGTGCCCACGAGTTGACCGAACCGAGCCGTGACGTCACGTACATCTTCTACGAGTGTGAGGAGATCGACGACGAGGCGAACGGGCTGCGACGTCTCGCACAGGACCACCCGGAGCTGCTCGAGGCCGACTTCGCGGTCCTGATGGAGCCGAGCGACGCCGGGGTGGAGGCCGGCTGTCAGGGCACACTTCGGGCCCACATCCGTACCGACGGTGAACGATCGCACTCCGCCCGGTCCTGGCTGGGGCGCAATGCCATCCATGCCGCCGCCGACATCCTGATGCGGCTCAACGACTACCAGCCACGCAGCCCGGTCATCGACGGCCTTCAGTACCGAGAGGGCCTCAACGCGGTGGGCATCGAGGGTGGCGTGGCCACGAATGTCATCCCCGACGCGTGCGTGGTCACGGTGAACTACCGCTATGCCCCGGACCGCAGCCCCGAGCAGGCGCTGGCACACATCAGCGACGTCTTCGCCGGCTATCCACTGGAGGTCGTCGACAACGCCCCGGGTGCGTTGCCGGGTCTTTCACATCCCGCGGCGGCGGACTTCCTCGCGGCCACCGATGCGCAACCCCGGCCGAAGTTCGGGTGGACGGACGTCTCGCGGTTCTCGGCATTGGGCATCCCAGCGGTGAACTTCGGTCCCGGAGATCCCTCCCTGGCCCACACACGCGGCGAGTACGTTCCCGTCGAACACCTGCATCGGTGTGAGGCACAGATGCTGGAGTGGTTGCGATGAGGCGGGCGATCGCCGGAGTGGGCGCGGTGGCGATGTGCGGCTCGCTCGCGGTCGTGGGCGTGCAACAGGCATCCGGGGTGTACAAGCCCAAGCCCAAGGCCACGTCGTGGGCACACCAGGGACTGACGGGTATCCGCGGCGTCGATGTCTCGAGGTGGCAGCACATCGGTCCGGGCGTCCTGGACTTCGGCAAACTGCAGAAACGCGGGGTGCGGTTCGCGATCATCAAGTCGGGAGACACTTCCCGATCAGCGCATGCGGAGGCGGGTTACTGGTACTCACGCGACAAGGTCGCCGCGCGCCGCGCCGGTCTGCTGGTGGGTGCCTACTACTACGCGACCCCGACCAGCCGGAAGGGCAAGGTGGTCGCGGACGCCAAGCGGCAGGCACGCAAGGCGGCCAGGCGTGTGGGCAGGCTCCCGGCCGGACACCTTCCCCTGGCGCTGGATCTCGAGACCGAGGCGACGTCGCTCGGCAAGCGGAAGCTGACCCGCTGGACCCTGACCTGGCTGCGGGTGGTGGCCAAACGGACAGGACGCACGCCCTGGTTCTACTCCTACACCCGATACATGGAACGTCGACTGCTCCCGCATCCGAAACTGCACAGTTACCCGCTGTGGCACGCGAACTGGGGGCTGTACCTGAAGGACCGCCCGCTGCAGATCCGGAGGTGGCCCGCGGACCACGCACGGATCTGGCAGTTCACGGATTCCGGCAGGCTGCCCGGTTCGGGTTCCCGGGTCCTGGACCTCAACGTCTATCGGGGTACGGCTGAGGAGTTACTGGCCGAAGCCGGGCTCGGCCCGAATGCAGCGAAGCGCTACGACATCGAGCTCTCGGAGCCGGACCCCGACCCGTCGCCATCGGACGCCGGCCCCCAGCCCGTCGCTCTCGGACTGATCGCCGGCCCACGGTGCAGGCCCCGAAGCGCCCGGGCGTCACCCGTTCGTCGGCAGGTCATGGCGGGTTCGCCGCGTGGTCGTCCACTGGTCCTACGGTGGCAACATGAATGGTGATTCCGAAACCCCACCGCCGGCCCCGAAGCGGCGCAAGGGGCCCGTGGTCCTGCGAGGTCGGCAAGCGAGAGGCTCCACGACCGATCAGCGACTGCTCGACAGCCGTGCCGCAGGCGACTGGGTCCACACCGACCCGTGGCGGGTCTTGCGCATCCAGGCCGAATTCGTCGAGGGGTTCGGCGCGATGGCCAACGTCGGGCCGGCCATCTCGGTGTTCGGCAGCGCGCGGACCCCGCGCGACCATCCCGAGTACGCGGCCGCCGAGGACGTGGGTGCGCGCCTCGTGGGAGCCGGCTATGCGGTGATCACCGGCGGTGGGCCGGGGATCATGGAGGCTGCGAACAAAGGTGCCTTCGAGGCCGGTGGGACCAGTGTCGGACTGGGCATCGAACTGCCCTTCGAGCAGGGCATCAACGATTGGGTCGAGATCGGCGTCAACTTCCGGTACTTCTTCGCGCGTAAGACCTGCTTCGTCAAGTACAGCCATGGTTTCGTGGTGTTCCCGGGTGGCTTCGGCACCCTCGACGAACTCTTCGAAGCCCTGACACTTGTCCAGACCCAGAAGGTCACATCCTTCCCGATCGTCCTGGTCGGAACCCAGTACTGGGCGGGGCTCGTCGACTGGATCACCCGGACACTGGCAGCCGAGGAGAAGATCGGGACCAGGGACCACGAGCTGCTCTATGTCACGGACGACCCCGACGAGGTGATCCGGGTCATCCGCCGCGTCGATCGCGGATAGCCGACGGGATTGCGCCTCAGGCCAGGCCGCGGCGGTTCAGCGCCGGTTGCCGGGTTCCCGCGATGGCCTGCACCATGTGCAGGACCTCGATCGTCTCCCGGACCTCATGCACGCGGTAGACACGTGCGCCAAGCCAGGCGGAGACCGCGGTCGTGGCCAGCGTCCCGGTCAGTCGATCGCCCACGCCGCGGTCGAGGGTCTCGCCGATGAAGTCCTTGTTGCTCAACGAGACCAGTACCGGCCAACCGGTGTCGACCATCTCGGGCAGTCGACGTGTGCATTCCAGCGAATGGCGGGTGTTCTTGCCGAAGTCGTGGCCGGGATCGATGAGGATGCTGTTGCGGTCGACCCCGAGTGAGACCGCCCGACGTGCCTGACCGACGACGTCCTCGAGGACGGCTGCCATCACATCGGGGTACGCGACCCGGTGGGGCCGGGTGCGTGGTGTGAGCCCGCCTGCGTGTGTGCACACCAGTCCCACCCCGAAGGTGGCGGCCACTTGCGCCAGGTCGGGGTCATGACCTCCCCACGCGTCGTTGAGAAGTGTGGCCCCCTCCGCGCACACCGCTCTACCGACATCCGATCGCCAGGTGTCCACCGACACCACCGTGCGCGGATGACGTGCCACGACCTCGGTCACGAACGACACGACGCGGCGCTTCTCCTCGTCGGGGTCGACCTGCTGTCCGGGCCCGGCCTTCACCCCGCCCACATCGACGATGTGCGCACCCTGTTCCACAACCTGGTCCACGCGGTCCAGCGCGGCATCACGGGCGTAGTTGGCGCCCTTGTCGTAGAACGAGTCGGGGGTCCGATTGATGATCGCCATGACGAGCATCTGGTCGTCGGTGAAGGTGTGGGAGCCGAACGTCAGCACTGGTGATCCTCCTGTGAAGTGACAGACTGTCAGGTATTGCCCGATCTTGCGAAAGGAGCACCGGATGTCCTGGGTCTTCCTGGTCCTGGCGGCCGCGCTGGTGGTGGCCTTCGCGTTGATCCTCGCCGGCCGTCTGCCTGTCGTGCCGCAGCCCACCCGCGATCGCTTCCAGGTCTCACTGCCGCCGCGGCCCACCGCCGCCGATGTGGATCTGCTGAGGTTCCCGGTGGCATTGCGCGGCTATCGGATGGACGAGGTGGATGCCGCCCTGTCCGTACTTCGCGCGCGGATCGCCGAGCTGGAGGGCGGGACACCGGCCCTGCCTTCCGACCCGGTTGCCATGCCGTCCCCACCTTTCGCGCCTGTTGACGAACGGTCCGACGACGCCTGATCTCAAGACCCTGCAGTTGCCCGTCGATGTCCCCGTCGACCCAGAGACTGTGTTCGCCGGCGATGACGGACTGGGACGGCCGGCACGAGTGGATGCTGGGCACCAGGTGCGCGCCGAGGCGGGGGGTGGGCTCCCTCACTGCGGCGATTCGCGCGGTTCGCGGTATGGGGATGAACTCCGGGCCCGCCTGGAGGGACAGTTGCCGCAACGCGGCACACGAAGGGGTGCTCGGCGGGCTAGACTGGGCAAAAGCGTGAATGCGGGACCTGCGGTGGCGGGACGCGCGGCAATGACAGTTTCATCGACGGAAGGGGACCGATATGGCGGCCATGAAGCCGCGCACGGGTGATGGCCCGATGGAGGTCACCAAGGAGGGCCGCGGTTATGTCATGCGGGTCCCCCTCGAGGGTGGTGGCCGCCTCGTCGTGGAGATCTCCCGTGACGAAGCTGCCGAACTGGGCGGACTTCTTCAGAGCATCGAGTAGTTCTGGCGGGTATTGAAGCGGGTTCCGGATCCGGGACCCGCTTCTCTGCTGCCCGACGCACGCGTGCCGACCCGCCCGGTGCGGGCCGCCAGCGGGTGCCCTGCCTGACACGCTGTCCCGGGCCCCTCGCATACGGTGGGTGAATGGATGTTCAGCGTGGCGGTGGCACACCGGACGGGCAGATCCTGCTGCTGGACCGTGACCGGTTTGAGATGCCCGAGTCTCTGCGTCCGTCCGGCTCCCAGGTCCTCCTACAGGCCGACGGTGCTGAGCATTGGCTGGCGATCGCGGACGCACCGGCGGATTGGGCCGCGTTCGGCGCCGAGGTGGTACGGGCGGTGCCCCCCGGAACGGTGAGTTTTCGCACCGAGCCGACGGTCGAGCAGTTGCGTGAGTTCATCCGGGGCTGGCGGTTGGGTGGCTATCTGTTCCCCGCTCGAGATGCAGAACAGAAGCGACTACTCGTGGCGGCCGATGCGGACGTCGACGAGATCATGGCCTTCACGGACGCGACAGCGTTCGCCCGCGATCTGGTCAACACCCCCTCGAACACCAAGAATCCGCAGTGGATGGTGCAGCAGGCGCGTGCGGTGGCGCGGTCCGCTGGCGCCGACATCGAGGTACTCGGTGTGCCGCAACTCAGGCGGGGCGGGTTCGGCGGGGTGCTCGCGGTGGCGGCCGGTTCGGCCAGCCCGCCACGGGTGGTGGTCATACGTCGACCGGGTCCCGGGCACCGGGTCGTCCTGGTTGGCAAGGGGATCACGTTCGACTCAGGTGGCCTTTCGATCAAACCCCGAGACGCCATGATGCTCATGAAGACCGACATGGCGGGAGCGGCGGCGGTCCTGTCCGCCATCCGACTGGCACCCGATACCTGTGATCTCACGGTTCTGATCGGGCTCGCGGAGAATGCGGTGGGTGCTGCGTCCTATCGTCCCGGCGACGTCATCACTCATGTCGATGGCCGGACCACGGAGGTCCGCAACACCGATGCTGAGGGTCGACTCGTACTGGCCGACCTGCTGGCCTACGCCAGGATGAACCTCCGGCCGGATGTGATGGTCGACGTGGCCACGCTGACCGGCGCCGCCACGATGGCGCTGTCGCGAGAGATGGGAGCGGTGTTCGCGACCAGATCCCGCCTGGAGCGGAGTCTGGTGAATGCCGGGACCGCGACCGGCGAGCAACTGTGGCAGATGCCACTCGAGCAGGCTTACCGACCGGCCCTGGCCTCTGAGGTCGCCGACCAGTGCCACATCCCCCTGGGCGCGAACCCCGGCGCCGGGGCCATCACCGCGGCACTGTTCCTGCAGCCCTTCGCCGGAGACGTGCCATGGGCCCACCTCGACATTGCGGGCCCGGCGCGGGCCACCGCCGCGGCGGGGGTGCGGACGATCGGGGGCACCGGATTCGGGGCCGCCCTGCTGGGCCGCTGGCTGCGAGCCGGCGCCCGATACTGACTGCGGAACCCGGCTCAGGGACGCAGGACCGCCACCAGGACCCCGTCGGACAGCGGCAGCAAGGTGGTGAGCCACCTCTCGTCGGCCTGCATCGCCTCGGTGAACTGCCGGACAGCCAGTTGCCCGGGTTCCCGCTTGGCCGGGTCGGCCGCGTCGGCGATGTTGAGGAACACCGCGATCCCGCCTGGCCGCAGCAGTCGCGCGGCCTCTTCGGCGAACGCCGCGTGGTCGGCCGGCTTGTCGCCAGACAGAAGCAGGTCGTAGTGGCCGTCGGTGAGGCGCGAGAGCACCTCGTGCGGGTCGGCGGCGATCAGTCGGGTGCGGCCGTGCGGGATCGACGCCGCCAAGAACGACTCCTTGGCGATCCGCAGTCGTTCCGGATCGGGCTCGACTGAGGTCAGCACGCCGTCCTGGGCCATGCCCTCGAACAGCGCCAGCCCTGTGGTTCCGCTGTGCGAGCCCACCTCGACGGCCGCTTGGGCGCCTGTGAGCGCGGCGAACAGCGACAGCAGTCGCAGCACGCTGGCATTCACGGTCATCGGGGCGATCTCGCCACTCAGGATCGCGGTGTTCCAGTTTTCGCAGAAGGCCAGCAGATCCCGGGGCGTGACGGAGGATGAGGTCGCGTCCATGGTGCTGACAGTACCTGTCGGTCCTGCGGCTCGGCACCGCAGTATGGGCGGTTCGCGGCATTACAGATCGCTGACCTAGTCCGAACCCCCACAGGCTGGTGTGTGCGGTACCGCGGCCGCATCCTGGAACCACGTGGGGCCAGAAACGCCAGAGAGGGATACCGTGAGTTCAGTCGTGGACCATGAGGAGTCGCAGATGAGCAACGATGGGATGCCGCAGGACCCGTCGACACCGTCGCCGGTCGTGCCGGGGCCTGATCCCGCCGATGCTGCTGCTGCCGGGGCCGGAAACGGCGTTCCGGAGGGGCAGGCGCCGCCCGCCACCGGGGTTGAGGCCGACTGGCACGATGAACCCTCTCAGCAGGCTGCTGTGCCGCAGGATCCTCAGCAGTGGCCCGCGCCCGATCACAGGACACAGGTCTTGGACCCGGACTCCCAGCAGACCGCTGCGTATGCCCAGCCGCAGCAGGATGCGTACGCACAGCAGAACTACGCGGGATACGGCGCGTACGCCGGTACCGAGACCCCGCAGGACAGCTCCCAGTGGCCACAGGCCGGTACCGACGGCTACCTTCCGCCGCCGCCCGGAGTCGCCCCTCAGACGAGCTCGCCCGCACCGAAGTCGGGAGGCGTCGGCAAGGTTGTGGCGATCGCAGCCCTGACCGGACTGCTGGCCGGTGTCGGCGGAGGAGCCCTCGGCTACCAACTGGCCGGGAACTCCGGGTCCGTGTCCTCGGTGAGTGTCAATGCTCCGAGCGACCCCACGGCACTATCCCCGCGGGCTGATGGATCCATCGCATCCATCGCCGAAACCGTGTTGCCGAGCGTCGTCTCGCTGGAGGTCTCAGGTGGTGGCCAGGCGGGATCGGGTTCCGGATTCGTCGTCAGTCAGGACGGCTACATCCTCACGAACAACCACGTGATCGAGGCGGCGGCCGGAGGAGGCGGCGACATCGACGTCGTTCTGCAGGACGGTACCCGGCTCACCGGAGACCTGATCGGACGCAACGCCGACTACGACCTCGCTGTCGTGAAGGTGGACCGCACCGGCCTGACCCCCATCGCCATCGGCGACTCGAACAGCGTCAAGGTGGGCGACCAGGCGGTGGCGATCGGTTCCCCGCTCGGGCTTGAGGGGACGGTGACCAGCGGGATCGTGAGCTCGCTCGACCGGCCCGTGACCGCTGGCGGCGGCGACTCCGGAGAGACGTCGTTCATCAACGCCATCCAGACCGATGCGCCCATCAACCCGGGCAACTCCGGGGGACCACTGGTGAACTCCGAGGCGCAGGTCATCGGTGTGAACTCGGCCATCGCCTCGCTGGGCGCCAGCGGCGGCGGACAGGCCGGCAGCATCGGCCTCGGATTCGCCATCCCGATCAACACGGCGAACCGCATCGCCCAGGAGATCATCGAGACGGGCACCTCCTCGACACCGATCATCGGCGCCGAGATCGACTTCAACTTCTCGGGGCAGGGTGCACGCGTGCAGGCGGTCACGCCTGGCGGGCCGGCCGATGGTGCCGGTCTCAAATCCGGCGACGTCATCGTGGCTGTGAACGGCTCCAGGGTTGACGATGCCGTGGGTCTCATCACCGACATCCGGCAGAACGCGCCGGGCGACGAGATCACTCTCACCCTGGAGAGCGGCAAGGAGATCACGGTCACTCTGGGTCAGCGCTGAGCCGGAGGGCGTACCCTGTAACGGTGTTCGACATCGGTTTGGGTGAGTTGCTGGTCCTCGGGCTGCTCGCGCTGCTGGTGTTCGGCCCGGATCGGCTGCCCTCAGCCGCCTCCAGCGCGGGCAAACTCGTGGCCCGGGCCAGGGAGACCCTCGGTCAGGCGCGCTCCCAGATCTCGCAGACGACAGACCTCGGATCCGTCGGCGACGACCTCAAGTCCCTGGCTGATCTGCACCCCAAGCGAATGCTCGCCTCGCTGACCGAGCCTGTCACCGAGTCCCCTGCGCCGGTGTCGAAGGAGAACCCGCCACCGTCGTCGAGCCCCGTGGACCCCAACGCGACCTAGATCGCCGTCCGGGTCTGCGTCGCGATCCGTTGGTACTCGCAGGCGTCAGCTACGCACCGGCGAGATGCCGAGGTCAAGGCCGGCCAAACCGCGGGGTCTGGTGGAGAACTGACTGGCGATCGCAGCGATCGCTGCTGAGGCCGGGGCGGCCGGGTCGTCGATGACCAGCGGCCGTCCTTGATCCCCTCCTTCGCGCAACCTGACGTCGAACGGGATCTTCCCCAGCAGAGGGACTTCCGAACCCAATGCCGCGCTCAGCTGCTTGGCCACGATCTCGCCTCCGCCGGACCCGAACAGGTCGGTCGGCTCACCGCAGTGCGGGCAGGGGAAGGCGCTCATGTTCTCGACGACGCCCATCACGCGTTGGTTGGTGTACTCGCTGAGCATGCCCGCCCGGACCGCCACCTCGGCCGCCGCGACCTGCGGCGTGGTGACCACGAGGATCTCGGCGCGGGGCAGCAACTGAGCCACGGAGATGGCGATGTCCCCGGTGCCGGGTGGGAGGTCCAGGAACAGCCAGTCGAGATCGCCCCAGTAGACGTCGGTCAAGAACTGGTTCAGGGCCCGGTGCAGCATCGGACCCCGGAAGGCGACCGCCTGGCTGCTCCCGCCCGATTTGAACGGCAGGACCGAAATGGTCGCGACGTCATACGCCATCGGCGGCATCAGCATGCCCTCCACGATGGTTGGCGGACTGGTGACGCCGAGCATCCGCGGGATCGAGTGGCCGTAGATGTCCGCGTCGATCAGTCCAACCTTGCTGCCGGACCTCGCCAACTGCACCGCGAGGTTCGCGGTGACCGAACTCTTGCCCACGCCGCCCTTCCCGCTGGCGACAGCGATGATCTTCGTGAGGTTGCCCGGCTTCGTGAAGGGGTTGTCCTTGGTCGGACCCTGCAGCATCTCCCGGAGGTTCTTGCGCTGCTCCTCGCTCATGACGTCGAAGATGACCTCGACCCGGCTGACACCCGGCACCGAGGCGGCCGCCTCCCTGACCCGCTCGGTCAGCGTGTTCTGCATCGGACAGGCCGCGATCGTCAGGTAGATCTCGATGCGTGCGGCGCCGTCCTCGTCCACGGCCACCGACTTCACCATGCCGAGTTCGGTGATGGGTCGCCGGATCTCAGGGTCGTCGACGGAGGCGAGGGCCGCGGTGATCGCGTCAGTTGTCGGCATGGACCCATGGTACGTGGCACGGGAGAAGCCGCTCGCGGGTCGATCCGGTCGTTGCCCGGGCCACAGGGCGTTGCCCCCCGCTCAGGATCGCTGGCGATCCACCTCGATGCAGGCGAGGTCAGGGAGCGTCCGGCCCGCGATCGATCTCGTCGAGCAGAGCTCGCAGTTCGCGGCGGAGGTAGTCGCGTGTGACCACCTCACCGAGCCCGATCCGCAGCGCCGCCAACTCGCGCGCCAAGTACTCGGTGTCGGCGATCAGCCGCTCGGTGCGGTCCCGGTCCTCCTTGAACTGCACGCGGTCCCGGTCGTCCTGCCGGTTCTGGGCCAGCAGGATCAGGGGGGCCGCGTAGGAGGCCTGCAGGCTCAGCAGCAGGGTGAGGAAGATGAACGGATACGGATCTGCGGCATCCGTGGCGACGATGTTGTAGACCAGCCAGGTGGCGATCGCGGCGCTCATCCACGCGATGAAGCGCCAGGATCCCAGGAACCGCGCCACCCCCTCGGACGCGCGGCCGAACGTCTCCGGGTCGTAGGAGGGACGGATGGACGGGCGCCCGCGAGTAGGTTTCTCCAAGCTGTTGCGGTCAGTCATTGCTCACCCCCGGCTCCTCACGCCAGTTGTCCCCGAGGATGTGGTCGAGCAGGTCGTCGACCGTCACCACGCCCAGGAGGTGGCCGTTGTCGTCGACGATGGGTACCGCGACCAGGTTGTACGCGGCGAAGTAGCGGGTGACTGCCGGAAGTGGTGTGTCCGGGGTCAGCGGTGCGAGATCCTTGTCGATGACCCGTGAGACGAGATCGCTGGGTGGCTCTCGTAGCAGCCGCTGCCAGTGCACGACGCCGAGGAACTTGCCGGTGGGGGTCTGCATCGGTGGCCGCACGACGTAGACCTGCGAGGCCAGGGCAGGCGAGAGGTCGGGGTTCCGGATCTGGGCGAGGGCCTCGGCCACGGTTCCGTCGGCACCCACGATCACCGGTTCCGGGCTCATCATGCCGCCCGCGGAGAACTCGTCGTAGAGCAGGAGTCGGCGCAGATCCGCTGCGTCCTCCGGTTCGACGAGTTCCAGCAGTTCCCTGGCCTGTTCAGGGGTCAAGTCGCTCAACAGGTCGACGGCGTCATCGGGGTCCATCTCCTCGAGGACGTCGGCGGCACGCTCCGACTCCAGCTGGCTGACGATCTGCACCGCATCGTGCTCGGCCATCTCCTCAAGGACGTCGGCCAGGCGCTCGTCGTCCAGAGCCCGTGCGATCTCCAATCGCCGCTTCTCCGGCAGGTCGTGCAGCACACTGGCGACGTCGGCGGCGCGCAACTCGGCCAGTGACTCCAGCATCGTCTCTGTCGCCTGGTCGGCCTCGGTCACTCCGACGCCGGAGAGATCCGACCAGGCCACGACCCGGGTCTGCCCGCGGCGGGCCAGTCCCCGGGACGCGCTGCGCACATACGCCTGGGTGATCTCCCAGTCCTGACGGCTGTTCTGTTCCATGGCGAGATCCAGGATCTTCACACGCTCATCAGTGCTGCGCAGGAGTGCCACGCGGTCGAAGAGCTCTCCCACCGCGAGGCTCTCCGAGGGCCGCAACTTGAAACGCCGCAGATCCAGCACCCCGGTGGTGACGATCTGCCCGACGTCGATCTTGGTGACACGTGTGATGGGCAGGAAGATCCGGCGACGTGCGCCGACCTCGACGACCAGGCCGACGAGTCGCGGCGGCAGGGCCCCGTGGCGCAGCACCACGACGAAGTCGCGGACTTTGCCCAACTGCTCCCCATTGGGGTCGAACACCGCCGACCCGCGGAGTCGGGCGATGAAGGCTCGCGTGACCGTCACGTGGGCAGGCTATCGCTCGCACGGCGGTGGGGTCACGGGCATTCGCCGGGTGCTGCGGGTAGCGTGTCAGGCGTACTGTTCACCGAGACGAGGCGGTCGTCGCAATGCGCATGGCAATCCTGGCGGCTGGGGTCGTGGTTCTGGGGGTCACGGCCGGCTGTTCGAACTCGGACTCGGCGACGACGCAATCCGCCTCGCCCTCGCCCAC
Organism: uncultured Actinomycetota bacterium; assembly: GCA_963769435.1. Lineage (GTDB taxonomy): Bacteria > Actinomycetota > Actinomycetes > S36-B12 > UBA10799 > JADKAV01. The sequence continues at coordinate 835,390 of CAVYLN010000002.1, read as the reverse complement.
GGAATCCGCAACGGAGCAGACCAGCACGCCGGTGGGCAAGCCGAACGGGGTCGAGGAACTGGGACCCAAGCAGATCCTCAACCAGGCGAACAAAGCCGCCCTGAGCGCCCGCAGCATGCGGTTGATCGGTACCAGCCCGCAGGCCTCGCTGGATCTCGTCGTCACCCAGGACTCCAGCGACGGCAGTCGAACCGCCGGGGAGACCACGTTGAAGACCCGCGTCGTCGACGGCACGATCTACATCAAGGCTGACGCGGACTACTGGACGCAGGCGTTCAACGCGAAGAAGGCCAAACGGATCGGTGACAAGTGGGTCACCGGCGACCTGAACAACCCGAAACTGGAGTCGTTCAAGCAGACCAGCATCATGAAACCGTTGATGAAGCAGTTCCTGCGCACCGACGGCACCGTCGAGGTGGGCGACGTAGGTGTGAGTCAGGGGCAGCCGGCAGTCCCCCTGACCAGCAACATCGGTACCCTCTGGATCGCCACGACCGGCAAGCCCTACCCGCTGATGATCACCAGTTCACCGGACCAGGCGGAGGTCAGCGAGGTCGACTTCACCGACTGGAACAAGAAGGTCGTCATCAAAGCGCCGCCGAAGAAGAAGACCATCAGTCTCGCGGATCTGGCCTGAGCGCCGGCGGTCGCCCGGGCGTCCCGGAGTGATCGGCAGGGTCTCGGCCCGCGACGGGCTGCTTCTGTTCGTCGCGGTCCTGTGCGTGAGTGCTTCCGCGCCGCTCATCGCCGCGTGTGCCGCACCGGCGTTGGCGATCGCGATGTACCGGTGTCTGTTGGCCACGGGTCTCACGGTGGCGTGGATGGCGTCGACCTCACGCAGGATCCACCTGCCCGGCGGTGCCCGGGCCGCGGTGTGGCCAGGTGTCGCTCTGGCGGCGCACTTCGCCACCTGGATCCCGAGTCTGCGCTTCACCAGCGTCGCGCTGAGCACAGCCATGATCTCCACTCAGCCGGTCTGGTCGGCGCTGCTGGCGCGGATGTCCGGCGTGAGGCCCGCACGAGCGATCTGGGCGGGGATCGCGATCAGTGTGCTCGGGGTGCTGCTGATCACCGGATTCGGGGAGTTGGACGCAGATTCCTGGATCGGACTCGGGCTGGCTCTCGCCGCCGCCATGCTGGCTGCGGTGTACGTGGCGTTCGGCGAACGACTCCGGGAGAACACGGACCTCGGTTCCTATACGACCTCGGTCTACGGGGTGGCGGCGCTGGCCCTGCTGGGACTATGTGTGGCCGCCGGCGTGCCGCTGCTCGGGTATGCCGCCCGCGACTGGCTGCTGATCCTGGCCATCACCGTGATCGCGCAGATCGGCGGCCATTCGGTGATGAACGCGGTCGTGCACCGGACGTCGGCGACGGTCGTCAGCACTGCGATCCTCTTCGAAGCGCCGGGTGCGACGATCCTGGCGGCGCTGTTCCTCGGGCAGTCGGTGGGCTGGTCGCTGGTGCTCGGCCTGACGGTCATGCTCGTGGGGCTGGTGGTCGTCGTGCGCGGGTCCCGTCCTCGGATGCCCGAGCCGGGGGTGTGAAATCGGCCGTGAGGGAGGCTGGATATCGTCGGATCATGACTGAAACCCTTCGCAGCCGCCGTTCGAACCTGGCCGTGCCGGGCAGTAGCCCGAAGATGCTGGACAAGGCCAAGGGCCTTCCCGCGGACCAGGTGTTCATGGACATCGAGGACGCCGTCGCCCCGATCGCCAAGCCGGAGGCGCGCAAGAACATCGTCGCGGCGCTCAACGAGGGTGGCTACGAGAACAAGGTGCGCGTCGTGCGGGTCAACGACTGGACCACCCAGTGGACCTACGCCGACGTGGTCGAGGTGGTCGAGGGCGCGGGGCAGAACCTGGACTGCATCATGCTGCCCAAGGTGCAGACCCCCGAGCAGATCGTGGCCCTGGACCTGCTGCTCACCCAGATCGAGAAGGCCAACGGATTCGAGGTCGGCCGGATCGGCATCGAGGCCCAGATCGAGAACGCGCTCGGCCTCATCAACGTCGATGCGATCGCCACCGCCAGTCCGCGTGTGGAGACGATCATCTTCGGCCCGGCCGACTTCATGGCGAGCATCAACATGAAGTCACTGGTCGTCGGGGAGCAGCCTCCGGGCTACGACGTGGGTGACGCATACCACTACATCCTGATGCGCATCCTGATGGCCGCGCGGGCTCATGACAAGCAGGCGATCGACGGCCCGTATCTGCAGATCAAGGACATCGAGGGGTACAAGCGTGTGGCTGGCCGCAGTGCGGCCCTGGGCTTCGATGGCAAGTGGGTGCTGCATCCAGGCCAGGTCGAGGCGGCCAACGAGGTCTACTCGCCGCGGCAGGAGGACTACGACCACGCCGAGCTGATCCTCGACGCCTACGACTACTACACCTCCGCCGAGGGTGGGGCCAAGGGTGCGGTCATGCTGGGTGACGAGATGATCGACGAGGCCTCACGCAAGATGGCGCTGGTGATCTCGGCCAAGGGACGCGCCGCAGGCATGCAGCGCACCAAGACGTTCGAGCCGCCGGCCGGCTGAGCGTCGCACGACCGGTTCGCAAACCCCGGGGCGACCCCCGGGTCAGCCGTCCGTTAGTCGGTCAACCCGTCGTTGCCCGTTGTTCGTCACCGACTTGTTATGGATCCGGCATCGACTCTGTGTACGTCACATCCGCAGAGCGTGTGAGGATGTCCCAAACGAAGGGCTTGGAATGCGATTTGTGATGAAGTCCCTGGCCGCGACCGGGGCAGTGGTGATCCTGGCCTCCGGGACCGCGGTGGCGGCGCCTCCGGATCTGCCGAAGCCGGACAAGAAGCAGGCCACGTCCAAGAAGGTGCCTGCGGGCCTGATGGGCATGCACGTCCACAGTCTGACCACCACGCCGCCCACGGCCGAGGACCGTTTCGGCGGCATCCGGATCTGGGACAACGGGGTGCGCTGGGACCAGGTGAACACGGCGAAGGACGTGTACGACTGGACAACGCTCGACCAGGTCGTGGCCAACGCCCGGGCGACCGGGGCGCAGGACATCATGTATGTACTCGGCTACACCCCGGAATGGGCCGCGAAGAACGTCAAGCCACCGTGCACACCGGGCAACTACTCGAACTGCGAGTACTTCCCGGGGGGAAGCAGTTCCGGCCCCAAGGACATCGAGGACTGGAAGACCTGGGTGCGGGAGGTGACCACCCGGTACAAGGGTCAGATCACCCAGTACCAGATGTGGAACGAGGCCAACCTCACAGCCATGTTCAGCAGCCCGTCGGGGGACAGCGCTGTGGAGATGGCGCAACTCACCGTCGCCGCCCAACAGGTGATCCGTGAGGTTGATCCCGGGGCCAAGGTCCTGACAGCGTCCAGCACGATCGTTCAGAACAAGAGCTTCGTCAAGAAGGGCTGGCTCAAGCGTTACCTCAAGGCGCTGAAGAAGCGTGGCGGCAAGCCGGATGGGATCGCCGTCCACCTGTATCCGTGGCTCAAGAAGGGACCGGGGAACGGGAACCTGAAGGACAGGGCCAGGGGGCTCGACTACGCCAAGCAGGTCATCAACGCCACGGGCTACAAGAAACTCCCGATCTTGGACACCGAGATGAACTACGGCAACAATCGGGACAACAACTGGCCCAAGAAGAAGTACTCCCAGAGCAAGGGCTCGGCATACCTGGCACAGACCTACCTGGAGTCGCTGCACAACGGTGTCGTGCAGGTCGACTGGTACGGGTGGGACGACTTCGGTCTGGGCATCTGGCCCACGTCGGCCTCGGGGAAGGTTCTGAAACCGGGCTGGACGTATCGCAACCTGCTGACCAACCTCGCCGGCACGAACAACAAGGGGTGCACGATCACCAAGTCGGTCACCGTATGTCTGACGAAGAAGGGCGCCACCCGCAACTACTGGGTCTACCGGCCGGGCAACAAGAAGGTCACCTACCAGGTGCCCAAGTCCTTCAAGGTCAACAAGGCCTGCGATCTGTCGGACTCCTGCAAGCGGATCCGCAAGGGCCGGGTGAAGGTCGGCCTGGCACCTGTGCGGCTGACGAACAGCTGATCGGCGCTCGGGTGCGCTTGCGGCTTCTGTGACGTTGTTGTCGAAAATTCGGCCGAAATCCAGCAACAACGTCACAAATCTGGCGGAAGTGCGAAGGTCGCCATCCATTGGCCACCAAGCGACCGGTGCTCGTCATCGTCGTGTCCGGTCGAGTCCTTGTTCAGTGAGCCGGGAGGCGGGCTAGCGCCAGACCACCTGCTGCCGGGTGCGACCCGCGGTGGGATACTCCTGGTAACCACTGTTGGAGGCATCATGGGGCGTTTGGCGCAGACCGAAGGTTTGACAGATGTGCAGCAGGAGATCCTGTCTGCGGTGCACGAGTTCGTGGAGAATGAGATCATTCCGCAGGCCCAGCACCTCGAACACAACGACGAGTACCCCACCGAGATCGTCGAAGGCATGAAGGAGATGGGGATCTTCGGGCTGATGATCCCCGAGGAGTACGGCGGACTCGGCGAGTCCCTGCTGACCTATGCGCTGTGTGTCGAGGAGATCGCGCGGGGCTGGATGAGTGTCTCCGGGATCATCAACACCCACTTCATCGTCGCCTACATGGTGATGCAGCACGGAACGGATGCGCAGAAGAAGGACTTCCTGCCCCGGATGGCCACCGGCGAGTTGCGGGGTTCCTTCTCGATGTCCGAACCAGGTTGTGGCTCCGACGTCGCTGCGATCACGTCGAAGGCGGTTCGTGACGGCGACGACTACGTGCTCAACGGTCAGAAGATGTGGCTCACCAACGGCGGGAGTTCCACGCTGTGCGCAGTCCTCGTGCGCACCGACGGCGACGCGGACGACAGTGCCAGCGTCTACAAGAAGATGAGCACGTTCCTGATCGAGAAGCCCGCCGGTTTCGGCGAGGTGCTGCCGGGACTGACCATCCCCGGCAAGATCGACAAGATGGGCTACAAGGGAGTCGACACCACTGAGTTGGTGATGACCGATTTCCGGCTGTCCGCCGACGCGCTGCTGGGCGGCGAACCGGGCCGCGGCTTCTACCAGATGATGGACGGGGTCGAGGTGGGCCGCGTGAACGTGGCGGCTCGCGCATGTGGTCTGGCCACTCGGGCCTTCGAACTCGGAGTCGAGTACTCCCAGCAGCGAGTGACCTTCGGCAAGCCGATCGCGGAGCACCAGGCGGTCGGATTCCGGCTGGCGGAGATGGCCACCAAGGTCGAGGCGGCGCACCTGATGATGGTGCGTGCGGCCCGCACGAAGGACTCCGGCGCCCGGAACGACCTGGAGGCGGGCATGGCCAAGTACCTGGCCAGCGAATACTGCAAAGAGGTCGTGGAGGACTCCTTCCGGATCCACGGTGGCTACGGCTACTCCAAGGAGTACGAGATCGAGCGGCTGTACCGCGAGGCCCCGATGCTGATGATCGGCGAGGGCACGGCCGACATCCAGCGCATGATCATCGCCCGCCGCCTTCTCGAGGAGTACAAGTCGAGGGGCTGAGCCCGCACCGCCCGCAGACCTGTCGCACCGCTCGTGACGGGACGTGTCGGATACGCTCCTCGTGGAGCACCTGAGGAGCACACATGTCGAACGTGGATCCGTTCAAGCAGCTGGAGGGCCGTCCGGTCCTGGCAAGTTATGACAGTTACGGTGATGCGCAGTCCGCTGTCGACAAACTCAGCGACAACAAGTTCCCGGTGCAGAACGTGGCCATCGTGGGAGTGGACCTCAGGTTGGTCGAGGCGGTCGTCGGGCGTCTGTCGTGGGGCCGCGCGGCGCTCAGCGGGCTGGCGATGGGTGCCTGGTTCGGATTGCTGCTGGGGCTGTTCGTGTCGCTGTTCGCCCGTGGCGACGGCAGTACGTTCTCGCTGGTCATGCTCGGCCTCGTCTACGGCGCGGCGTTCGGCATCGTCTTCGGGCTGCTGTCGTACGCCTTCACCGGCGGCAAGCGGGACTTCCTGTCGCGCAGCCAGATCACGGCGCAGCGCTACGACGTGGTCTGCGACGCCGCGGTGATGGGCCAGGCCAGGCAGATCCTCGGGGTCTCGGCGCCGGTCGCCAGCACGCCCCCGGTCGACCCGACCCCCGACCAGTAGCGTGGATTGGCGGCTCTTCGGATCTGTCTTCGTCACCCTGGTCGTGATCATGGATCCGCCCGGGATCGTCCCGATCTTCCTGGGACTGACGCACAGGCGCGGTGCGGCACAGATGCGCCGACTCGCGTTGCAGGCCACCTTGACCGCACTCGGCGTGATCGTCGGGTTCGCCCTGTTCGGTCAGGCGATCCTGGACTACCTGCACGTCTCACTGCCGGCCTTGCAGGCCAGCGGCGGTCTCCTGCTGCTGATCGTGGCACTGGAACTGTTGATGGGCAAGGGCTCGCAGATCAGCGCGTCCGACGATGTGAACGTGGCGCTGGTGCCACTAGGCACGCCACTGATCGCGGGTCCGGGCGCGATCGTCGCCGTCATGCTGTTCATGCAGCAGGCCGAGACAGGCACCGAGTTGGGCGCTGTGGCGCTAGGAGTCCTCGCGGTACACCTCGTCCTCTACCTGGCGATGCGGTTCAGCACTGTGATCGCCGCCGTGCTCGGCACGAGCGGGATCACGGTGTTGACGAGGATCTCGGGGATGCTCCTGGCCGCGATCGCCGTGCAGCTGATCGGCAATGCGGTGTTCGGCTTCATCGAACTCAGCGGGTTGTGACACGGGACCGCAGCAGACGCCCCCCGGCAGGTTGCGGAGTCAGGTGCTCAGTTCGGCCCAGACCTCTTTGCCGTCATCGGTGATGTCGTAGCCCCAATCGGTGGCGACATGTTCGACGAGGGAAAGGCCACGGCCGCCGATCTCCAGGCCGCGGTCTCCCGAGACCGCGGGGATTCCCGAGCGGTCTCCGTCCAGCACTGAGATCCGCACCCGGTCGGCCAGCGCAGTGAGGCGCAGTTCCACGAAACCGCCGCCGTGCGAGATGGCGTTGGTCACCAATTCGCTGGTGACGAGTTCAGCGTCGTCCACCAGAGCGTTCAGCCCCCACGCACACAGCTGGTCGCCCACCATCTTGCGCGCGCGCCGCACGGATGCGGGGTCGCGGTCCAGTGGCGTCATGATGCGCATACCCGGGGCATACCCATACCGCGGAGTCTTCACACATCGTGGGTCACCCGCCCGGGTGAACGTTCCGGCAAGCAGCGCGGCGGTCGCCTCGGGTGCCTCCACGGCCGGCGAGTGGGCCGCGCCCGGAATGGTCGCCAGTCGGGTGCGCCAGCGCTGTGCGAGATCGACCTGGGTCTGCCAGGACCACGAGTCCGGATCCTCGGTGCCGAACGCGATCAGCAACTGCGCGGTCGCGCCCGCGAGGTTCTGGTGCGGGCCGTCGAGCAGGATCTGGGCCATCGCGGATAGGCTCCTCGGATCGGTGCGCAGGAACCTGGCCCGCAGGAAATCCTCGATCTGGGGCTCGTTCACCGGAGTTCCCGCGGCGCGGTCGGCTGCGGTCTTGGCCTCCCAGATCTGCTCCATGGTCAGTTGCCGGAGGGCCTGGATCAGCAGTCGCAGCCTGTCGTGTTGGGACTGGTGGATGGGACCACTACCGGAATTGAGCAGCGTCACCGACTCCCAGTCCCGGCGGGCCGCAGCACGACCTGCGATGAGGCCCCCCAACGAGTGACCCACGAGGTGGACCGGACCAGGCAGGTGACCAGCGAGGCGGCACACGTCGTCGGCCCAGCCGTCGAGGCTGTACTCCGGCCGCCGCGCGGATTCGAACTGGCCGCGATGATCGAACGCCACCACGGACCACCCGTAAGAGGTCAACTCTGGCATCAATGCGAGGAAGTCCTCCTTGCTGCCGGTGAAGCCCGGAGCGCACAGAACCGTGCCTCTGCCGTCCCCAGCGGTGCGCAGACCCGCTACATCCGGGTCCTCGAAGTGAACACGCCGAACCCCATCGGGGAGCGCTATCGACCGAGGCGTGCTCACTGAGGCACAATAGTGCTTCCGGGGTGGTGCAAGGTTCAGGGGTAAGCGGTGGAATCACGGATAGTGGCGGTGGCCAACCAGAAAGGTGGCGTCGCGAAGACGACGACTGTCGCCTCGACGGGGGCGGCGCTGGCCGAGGCCGGTCGCAAGGTGCTGCTCATCGACCTCGACCCACAGGCGTGCCTGACGTTCGCGATGGGTGTGGAGCCCGACCAGGTGCAGTTCACCGTGCACGACGTCCTGCTCGGACGGCTGGGCCCGCGGATGGCGATCACCGAGACCCCGGAGGGCGCCGGATCTGCTGCCGGCCTCGATCGAGTTGTCGGGCGCGGAGATGCAACTGGCCAATCGCACCGGCCGCGAGTACGTCCTGCGCGAGGCGCTGTCGGAGGTGGCGTCGGACTACGACGTCGTGCTGATCGACTGCTCGCCGAGTCTGGGCGTGTCTGACGATCAACGCGCTGACCGCCGCCACCGAAGTCCTGATCCCGATGCAGGCCGAGACGCTGTCCCACCGGGGGGTCGCGCAGTTGCTGGAGACTATCGACGACGTGCGCCGATACACCAACCGGGGATTGCGCATCATGGGTGTGCTGCCCACGATGTTCGACGCCCGCACGCGGCTGGCACGAGAGGTGCTCAGCGACATCGAGGCGCAGTACGACCTGCCTGTGCTGACCCCGGTGTCACGGTCAGTGCGCTTCGCCGAGGCGCCGGGCACGGGGCGATCCGTCCTTTCCACTGCACGTCGATCCAAGGGTGCACAGGCGTACCGGGAGTTGGCGGCGATGATGATGGAGCAATCATGAATGAGCGACCGGCGACCCTGCGGCGCGTACCCACACCGGGGGACAAGCCGCGACGCCTCACCGACCCGCAGGGCAAGCGCGCGCTGTTCAGCGACGAGATCCTGCCGCCGGCCATGGGCAGCGTCGCGCTGCACTGCACCAAGTGCGACAGCCGGTCGGTCGTGTCGATGGTGCAGGCCGCGAGGCTGGCCACCCCCATGATGTACATCCCGACGCCGGGCCGCACGGACCGCGTGTGGATGAAGTGCCCGTCCTGCTCGGCGCGCAGTTGGGTCCGCGTCCGGATCAAGGCGTAGCCCTAGGAGGTCGGCTCCTGCGGAGTCGACGGTCCACCCGGACGTCGCGTGCGCTTGCGCCTCCGGCGAGCTTGGTCCTCGCCCGACTTCGGCGACGCGTCCCGCGGCTTGTGATCGCGGCTTCCCCCGCCTGATCGGCCCTCCTTCGAGGAGCCACGCCTGCGGTCGCGGTCGGCGCCACCCTTGGGCCGGCCACCCCGGTCCTCCCGGGGCGGTTGCGGTGCCGGGGGTTTGAGGCGCCCAGTCGCTTCGTGAGGGATACCGAGTCCGGTGAACACGTGCTCGGACGTGGAGTAGGTCTCGATGGGGTCGGCGAACGGAAGCCCGAGGGTCCGGTCGATCATCTTCCAGCGGTGCAGGTCGTCCCAGTCCACCAATGTGACGGCGACGCCCTCCGCGCCGGCGCGTGCGGTGCGGCCGATGCGGTGCAGGTACATCTTCTCGTCGTCGGGACAGGTGTAGTTGATGACGTGGGTGACGGCTTCGACGTCGATGCCGCGGGCTGCCACGTCGGTGGCCACCAGCACGTCGACCTCGCCGTCACGGAACTGCTGCAGGGACTTTTCGCGTGCACCCTGGCCCAGATCGCCATGCACTGCGCCGGCCGCGAAGCCGCGCTCGAGCAGGTCGTCGGTGAGGCGCTGGGCGGCCCGCTTGGTCTTGCAGAAGATGATCGTGCGACCACGACCGTCCGCCTGCAGGATTCGCCCGATCAGTTCCGGCTTGTCCATCGCGTGTGTGCGCCACACGTGCTGTTCGACCGCCTCCACCGTGGCCATCTCGTCGCCGGGATCGGTGGCCCGGATATGGGTCGGCTGTGTCATGTACCGCCGCGCGAGGCTCAGGATCTGGCCGGGCATGGTCGCTGAGAACAACATCGTCTGGCGTACGGGCGGAACCATCGAGACCAGCTTCTCGACGTCGGGCAGGAACCCCATGTCGAGCATCTCGTCGGCCTCGTCGAGAACCAGGGACTTCACCTGTGACAGGTTGAGGATCCGCTGCTTCTGCAGGTCGATGAGGCGCCCCGGGGTGCCCACGACAACGTCGACCCCCTTCTTGAGGGCATCGATCTGCGGTTCGTACGCCTTGCCGCCGTAGATCGCCAGCACTCGAGCACCGGCCTGCTTGCCGGCCTCCGCGATGTCTTCTGCGACCTGCAGGCACAGTTCCCGGGTCGGGACGATGACCAGCGCCTGCGGCGACGTGGCATTGCCGTCGAGTTTCTCGAGAAGCGGGATGCCGAAGGCGAGCGTCTTGCCGGTCCCGGTCTTGGCCTGACCGATCACGTCGTGACCGTCGAGTGCCAGGGGCAGGCTCAGTTGTTGGATGCGGAAGGGGTGCGTGATCCCCTTCTCGGCCAGGGATGCGACGGTTTCGGGTCGCACGCCGAGGTCTTCGAAACTTGGATCGTTCAGGGTTTTCTCCTGTATTCAGTGACTCCATTGTTCCACGCCCCGTGCCAGCGTCCACGGCGGGACACTCCGCAGTAGCCTGTGGGCGTGGAATCAGCGCAGCAAGAGGCGACCATCGACCTGCTCGGGGTGCTCGCCTATGGAGAGTTGCAGGCCTTCCAGCGGTTGTCTCAGGACGCGCTGCTGTCGCCGGACCTCGCCGGTCGGGAGGCCGTGACCGAGATGGCGATCGGCGAGTACGGACACTACAAGATCCTGGTGGAGGGCCTGCGTGCCCGCGCCTCGGATCCGATGCAGGCGATGCGGCCCTTCGTGGCGGCGATCGACAACTTCCACAAGTCCACCGCCCCGGCGGACTACCCCGAGGCCCTCGTCAAGATCTACGTGGGCGACGGGATCGCCGCGGACTTCTACCGCGAGGTGGGCAAGTACCTCGAGGACGACGCCCGGGTGCTGGTCGACGAGGTGTGCGCCGACCTCGGGCACTCCCAGTTCGTGATACCCACCGTCCGCAGGATGATCGCGCAGGACAAGACCCTGGCGAGTCGTTTGTCGCTGTGGGGACGCCGCCTTGTGGGGGAGGCTCTCTCGCAGTCGCAGCGAGTGGCCGCGGAGCGGGAAGCCATGGGCGAACTGCTCGTGGGCAGCACCGACCTCGCCGAACTCGGCCGCATGTTCGCCCGGCTGACCGATGCCCACGCCGCCCGGATGCGCGAACTCGGGCTCAACGCCTGACGGCGGCAAGCCGCGGGGGTGCCGCGGAGGTTCAGTCGGCGCCGAAGCCGACCCGGCGTGCCTCCGGAGGGCCGATCTCCACGTAACTGCAGGTCGAGGCGGGGACGAGTAGTTGGCGACCGCGGACGTCGGTGAGGTGGATCACGGAGCCGTCGGCGACCGCCTGTTCCACTATCGCCCGCACCTCGTCGGCGGTCTCGGTCACCTCGATGCTGATCTCACGCGGTGAGTACTGCACGCCGATCTTGACTTCGATGGGGTTCTTCGCTGCTGCTTTGGCCACGTCGAAAGCCTACGTCAGCATGCCGCGGCCGTCGTGTGGGATCCGCGACGTTCGCGCAGGGCGCACATACTCAGTGGCGGGCGTCCGTCTTCGGGAACCCCGACACCCCTCGCCATGCCAGCACCGACATGATCTGCGACGCCTGGTCGCGGGGGATCCTTCCCTGCTGCCGCAGCCAGTAGCGGGCAGCGGTCTGGGCCATGCCGGTCAAGCCGGTCGCCACCAGCATCGCTTGGTCCTCGGGAAGACCGGTATCGGCCGAGATGACATGGCTGACGGCCGTGGCGCAGCGGTAGTCGGTGCCCTCGACGATCGCGCCGACCGCCGGCTCATTGGTCAGGTCGCTCTCGAATATCAGCCGGAACGCGGCCGACTTGTCGTCGACGAATGCGAAGTACGCATCGATGGCCGCCCGTACCCGCAGGTGGTTGTCATCAGTGCCGTCGAGCGCCTGCTGAACGCGCTCGACGAGGTCCTGGCTGGATTGTTCGAGCAACGCGAGGTAGAGGTCCAGTTTGCTGGGGAAGTGCTGGTAGAGCACGGGCTTGCTCACACCGGCCTTCACGGCGATCTCGTCCATGGCCGCAGCGTGGTAGCCGCGCGTGACGAAAACCTCCTGGGCGGAGGCCAGCAGTTGCTCACGGCGCGCCTTCCGGGGAAGGCGGACCCCTCGTCTTGCGGGTTCGGCGATGGACACAAGCCCTATGTTACTCGCCAGTAGGTTAGGTTGCGTGCACGGTTGGCGTAGTTCGTGTCGATTTGCCACCCGTACGGTGGGGTGATGGTGCGTGAGCGTGTCCCAGGGTCCGTGGTGCCGGTCGGTTCCCAGGAGGTCTATCTGACTGAGACCGGTCACGGCGCGCCAGCGCTGTTCGTCCACGGTCTCGGCGGCAACGCTGCCAATTGGACGGACCTCATGTGGTTGCTGTCGGACCGTCTGCACACGGTCGCCCCGGACCTGCCCGGGTTCGGCCGCAGCGGCCCCGCCACCTCCGGTGACTACGGTCCACGCTCGCAGGCCGAGTTCCTGGCCGCGCTGATACGTCATCGCTTCGCCGAGCCGGTGCACCTGTTCGGAAACTCCATGGGGGGAGCGATCAGCCTGCAGTTGGCCGCACGGTACCCGGATCTGATCAGGTCGATGACCCTGGTGTCACCCGCACTGCCGGATCTGCGGCCGATGCGCACGAACGTCCAACTCCCGGTGATCGCCCTTGCCGGGGCTGGGCAACCAGGTCTCCGAGCGGATCGCGCGACTGCCGGTCGACAAACGCGTCCGGGCCACGCTCGATCTCGTCTACGCGGACCCGTCGAGCGTGCCCGCCCAGCGGGTCGCCGAGGCCCAGCAGGATGCCCTCGACATCGCGGGAAACCCTGGTCCGGGCAGGCTGTGCAGTCGGCGTTGCGAGGGATCCTGGCAACCTACTTCGATCGGGGCCCGGACGCCCCGTGGAAACTCGCCGAGCGGGTCAAGGTCCCGGTCCTGATGGTGTACGGCCAGCAGGACAAACTCGTGAACCCCCGCGCCGCACGCAGGGCGTCGCGGCACTTCCTGCACAGCAGGATCATGATCCTGCCCCACTCCGGGCACGTGTCGCAGATGGAGCACCCGGAACTGGTCGAGCGCGCGTGGCGCACGCTCATCGAGCCGTTCTGCTGAGAGCCGGTGACTAGCCGAGGAACTGGTAGCCGGTGGCCAGCATCCCCAGGTACATGAACGGGATGGCGATGATCCCGCCCACCGTCGCCGCCAGCGGTCGCTGCCGGGCGCCCCGGACGAGCTGGTAGCTGGCGATGCACAGTGCGGCCTCGGGCAGCACGACGTAGACGGCCACGCCGGCGATCTCGGTGACCCCGATCGGCTCCCAGAGCGGGATCAGCGGCGCGACGCGCTCCGCGGCGACGAACAGCAGGACCCCACAGGCCGCCACCGCGGCGAAGGCCAGCCGCGCGCCCCTGGCCGCCTCGACGGTCATCCCGATCATGCATCACGGGGATCAGCGCGATCGCCCACATGCCCGCCATGAACACCGGCATGGTCCCGATGTACGGGGCGCCGGTGTCCGGGAAGGTCAGAGTCCCCAGAACGGCCGACAGGAACCAGTCCGGCAGGATCATGAGCACACTCATGGGGGCCAGGACCGCCCACGCCGTCCAGAGGCCGTCATCACCTGTGCGCCGCGCGAAGACCGGCAGGGCGATGTTGTACCCGACCACCAGTGCCAGGACCCGCATTCCGGTGTCGGCGATGGGGATCAGGAGCACCGCCGCGGCGACGACTGCGAAGGCCCCGTGGAAAGGAATCCACCCCGGACGGGGTCGCGTCATCGGTTCGGCCACGTCGATCATCTACGCAGTCTGCCACCGGGTCGCCATGCGCACGACCCGTGTGCATCGATTCGGTCCACCTGCTGTCGGGGAACAACCTCGGGCATGGCACGGTTGTCGCAAGCAAACCGATCATCTTGGAGCCCAGGTGTCCCTGCCCCCACTGGTAGAACCCACTGCCGACCTCACCGTGGACGAGGTGCGGCGTTACAGCCGCCACATCATCATCCCGGAGATCGGGATGAGCGGACAGAAACGCCTGAAGAGCGCCAGGGTCCTGTGTGTGGGCGCCGGCGGCCTCGGTTCCCCCGCGCTGATGTACTTGGCCGCCGCGGGGGTCGGGACGCTTGGCATCGTGGAGTTCGACGTGGTCGACGAGTCGAACCTGCAACGGCAGATCATCCACGGTCAGAGCGACATAGGCCGACCCAAGGCGGAGTCGGCCGCCGACGCCATCGCGGAGATCAATCCGTACATCGACGTCATCGTGCACAACGAGCGGCTGGACAACAGCAACGTCCTGCAGATCTTCGCCGGCTACGACCTGATCGTGGACGGCACCGACAACTTCGCGACCCGATACATGGTCAACGACGCCTGTGTACTGCTGGACAAGCCCTACGTGTGGGGGTCGATCTTCCGCTTCGAGGGACAGGCATCGGTGTTCTGGGAGTCGCACGGGCCGCAGTACCGCGACCTGTACCCGGAACCGCCGCCCCCGGGGATGGTCCCCTCCTGCGCCGAGGGTGGGGTGCTCGGTGTTCTCTGTGCGTCAATCGGGTCGATCATGGGGACCGAGGCGATCAAACTGATCACCGGGGTCGGGGACTCCCTGCTCGGCCGGCTCATGGTGTACGACGCCCTCGACATGCAGTACCGGACGGTGAAGATCCGCAAACACCCGGAGACTGTGAAGATCACGGGGCTCATCGACTACGACTACTTCTGCGGCACCGTCAGCGACGAGGCGGCCGAAGCAGCCAAGGACTCGACCATCAGTGTCAAGGATCTGCAATTGATGCTGGAGCAGCGCGAACGTGGTGAGCGGGACTTCGTCCTCATCGACGTCCGCGAGCCCAACGAGTGGGACATCGTGAACATCCCCGGGGCGACGCTGGTGCCCAAGGGCGAGTTCCTGGCCGGTGAGGCACTGGCGACGCTGCCCCAGGACAAGCAGGTGGTCCTGCACTGCAAGGTCGGTGGACGTTCGGCCGAGGTCCTCGCCCTGGTCAAGGCGGCGGGGTTCGCCGACGCCGTGCACGTCGGCGGCGGAGTGGTGGCGTGGGTCAATCAGATCGAGCCCGAGAAGCCCAACTACTGATCGGACGGACGCGGTGAAGTATCTGATCTCGTTCCCGAGCTCCGCGATGCTGGTCCCCGCGGAGGAGTTGCCGGCGGTTTCGGACGCTGCACGCGCGGTGGTCGAGGAGGCGAAACGTGCCGGCGTCTGGGTGTTCGCCGGTGGCATCGACGAGAGCGTTCCGCCGGTCATGGTGGATGGGGACGGTAGCGTCACTGGGAGCACGTACCCGCAGACACAGCGAATCGAAGGCGGCTACACCGTGCTGGACCTGGCCTCCCGCGAGGACGCTCTGGAATGGGCCAGGAAGTTCGCGGTTGCCTGTCGATGCGCTCAGGAAGTACGCATGTTCGGCGCAGATTCCGACAGCTGACCGCTCTGCAGTCCTCGAGTTGGCCGGGCGTGCCCGTCGCCTCAGAGCAACTCGGCCTTCTGCAGCGAGTTGAAGGCGAACCAGCCTGGCACCGTGGGCAGCCAGAAGGTCACCAGGCGGAACAGCAGGACCGAAGACACGGCCAGACCGCCCGGAATCCCGGTCGCGGTCAGGCCGGCGGACAGGGCTGCCTCCACGGCACCCAACCCACCGGGGGTGGGTGCCGCCTGGCCGATGGTGGCACCCGCGAGGTAGACCACGGCGATGGCGGCAAGTGGCGCCGATCCGCCGAAGGCCCACACGCACGCGATCAAGCAGGCGCAGTACCCGATGTTCAGCAGCATGATGCCACCCACCCCGACCGCCAGCTTGCGGGGCTGCTGCAGCAACGTCAGCAGGCGTGGTCCGACCTGCTGGAAGATCGGCCGGATCCGGCGCGTGATCCACGCCCGGGTGGGCGGCAGCAGGAGTAGCAGGACCGCGGCCAGCAGCGCCCCGACCAGAACGAAGATTGCCCATGACGGTGGCGTGAAGTCGCTCTCCTGCCGAGTACCCGCGATGACACCGAAACCCAGCAGAAGCACCAGGTGCACCACGAACGCCATCACCTGCGACACCCCGACGCTCGCGGCCCCGAGCGCCGGGTGCACCCCGGTGCGTTGGAGATAGCGCAGATTCACCGCGACCGCACCCAGCGTCGGCGGCGAGATGAGTGTGGCGAAGGATGCGGCGAGTTGTGCCTGGAACGTGCGGAGGAACTGCAGCCGCTCCGGGACGAACCCTTCCAGGGCCATGGCCGCGGCCACGTAGGTCAACCCCGACAGCAGCAGGGCGACCAGCGCCCAGCCCCATGAGGCGTCCTGCACCAACGTCGTGAGGTTAACCTGCGCCAGCTGGGTGAGCAGGATGTAACCCGCGACCGTCCCGGCCACCACGGTGAAGAGCATCCGTGGCCGCAGCCGCTCGAGTTCGACCTGCTCCGGTTCCGGGTTGGGTGACATCTCCAGCAGAAGGTCACGCAGGTGCACGAGCAGATCCCGGCGTTTGCGCATCGCCCGCCGGGTCTCGCTGGACAAGGCGATCGGTTGCAGCACGCCCAGCGCCTTGGCCAGGCGCAGGGGCCCCAGCACCCGCTGTCCGGAGGCGACGGCCCGGTCGGGGTCGGTCAGAAGGGAAAGCGTGCACAGAAGTTCGGCGAGGTCGACCCGGGCCGCGACATCGCTGGCGGCTATCGCGCCCTCCTCGGTGTGCAGCAGCCACACGTCACCGTCGTCGTCGCGCAGCAGGTGGCCGGCGGTGAGTGATCGGTGTGTGATCCCGCGGTCATGCAGCGATCGCACCGCTCGCCACGCCTTGTCCAGATCGGCGTCGGTGAGATCGGCCCCGATCTGTTCGAAGGTGCGTCCGTCGATCCGCGGGAACGCGAGTAGCGCCGCGTCCTCGTTGACCTGCACCGCGGCCAGCAGTTCCGGGGTCGGGGCACCGGCGGCCTGCCCGGCGTAGGCCTGCAGGGCTGTGCGCTCAAGGCGCTTGCGCATGCTCAACCGGGAGGGCGCGCTGTCATCGCGTACGCGCAGGGTCCGCCAGATGCTGGCCGCGACGCCTGCCCCCTCCAGGTCCCGGTCGAGTACCAGGACGTTGAGTGTCTGCCGGGCCCGTGTCGTCGCGACGTAACGTCGGCCGGCGCTGAACTCGCGGTGGGCGCGCAGCACGGTCACCGGATATCCGACTTCCTCCAGAGCGGTGGCTACCGCCAAGCCGCTCGGGCGGGTGGTCGGCGTGCCCAGTGCGTACCGCATCGCAAGGCCGATCGCCCATCCGAGCAGGATCGACAGCACGAGGGCGGTCGCGGTGATGCCACCGGTGACGATGTTGGCCAGCACGATCGCCGCGACCACGACGATCGAGATGGGCCCGAACCTAGGACGTTCGATCAGGCGGGCGATCGTGATGAACGCAACGAGTCCGGCCAGGATCGCGTTCAAGGGGGGCAACTGCCCCGGCGAATCCTGGCCGGTCAGCGTGAGGAGTAGTCGGGGGTTCGGGTAGCGCGTGATCAACCAGGCGATCAGGGAGGTCAGTATCACCGCCACGACCAGCCCGGCGAGTGCCTCCGACAGCAGCCGGCCTCGTCGCCGGATCATGAGGTCGAAGGCGGCGGCGATCGGAAGAGCCAGGACACCCAGCAGACCGATGACGTTGGCAGCGACGATGATGACCCCGGGAATGCTGTCGGAGGCCTTGGTCAGGTCACTTTCCAGACCGGCGGCGGCCGCCGAGGCGAAGTAGGCGATCGCCAGGATGAACGCCGCGGTTCCGACCGCGGTCAACATCCGCAGCAGATCGATGGGACGGCGCAGGCGGCGTGGGATCACGTCCGCCTCGATCACGACGGTCTCGGTGTCGGTGTCGCGCTCGGAGTTCACCGGACGCGTCGGCACCTGCCCGGCGGGCTCTGGAACCGGCTCGGCGGACGCCTCGGACTCTTGCGCCTCCGAAGGCTGGTCGGTGGTGGGCCCCGTGTCCTGCGAGCCTCGCTCGTCATCGGGCTGCTCGGTCGGGGCGAACGGCGCATCCTCGGGAGGGACCGTCGATGGGGGGACGTCCGGCGGTGGTGCGAAGTGCGTGGTCGAGCCCGGCTCTCCCACCGGGTCGGCAGGTGCGCCCAGGCGGACCGTGGGGTGCTCTGCAGCCCCGGGCTGATCCTGTCCAGCCTGGTGCGCAGTCCCCGATTCCGGGTGTCCCGGATCGCCAGTGCTCACCACTGCATCGTGTCAGATGTGAGTGGCAGCCTCGATCGTCGTGTCGCACTGGCGACAGGTCCTTGCGTGTCACACCCGTGTGGTGTGCTGTTCGTATGGCGCACACCATCTCGCTGAACTGGCCGCAGGTGGATGTGGACACTTTCGTGCCGGACGTGTCCCAGCGGGAGGTCATCGAGCACCGTGGCGGCCATTTGCGGGTCCTGGCGGGGCCGGGCACGGGGAAGACCAGCGTCATCGTGGCCGCGGTCGAGAGTCGCTTGCGACGGGGTGAACCGGCCGGGTCGATGATCGTGCTGACCTACGGCCGGTTGGCGGCGGCCGAATTGCGCCGGCGCCTCACGAGCGGTGAACATCCGACCCCGGTGGCCACGACGTTCCATTCGCTGGCCTACCGACTGCTGCGGGCGCACCGGCCGGACCTGCGGCTGATGGGCGCCCCCGAGCAGGAGTCGATCCTGCGGGAGATCGTTCGCACGTCCGCCCACCTGCCTGCGCAACTCGAGCAGGCACGCACCAGTCGGGGCCTGACCGAACAGCTGCGGGTCTTCATCTCCCGGGCCCAAGCCCTGGGTCTGGCCCCGGGGGACGTCGTCAGCTCGGATCCGATCGTCGCGGCCGCGGCGCACGTGTACGGGGAGTACTTGGACATCATCGGACTGGCCGGCGCTGTCGACTACGCCGAGCTGATCCGCCGCGCCACGGCGATGCTGGACGAACACCCGGTGCCAGGGGTCACGGACCTCCGGTCGATCTTCGTCGACGAGTACCAGGACACGGACCCGGCGCAGGTGGCGTTGCTCCGGAGGCTGTGCGCCCACGGCGCCGATGTGATCGCCGTCGGCGACCCGGACCAGTCCATCTACGGGTTCCGCGGTGCCGACGCCGACGGGATCCTCCGCTTCGGCGACGAGTTCGCCGCCCCACAGTGCCGTACGGTCACGTTGCGGTCCACCCGGCGGTTCGGTCCGGCCATCGCGGAGGTCGCACGTCGGGTGGTGCCCCGCAGCGCACTGTCGGGAGTGGCGGCAGATCAGGTCCGTGCCCATCGCAGCCCCGAGCCCTTGGGGACTGTCGCACGGCAGTGTGGCCGTGCGTGTCTATGAGTCGGAGTCGGCGCAGGCCGACCACATCGCCGACGTCCTGCGCCGCGTCCGCTCGGGCAAGTCCGAGGTCTTCCCTGGGCTGCGGCTCGGGTGGTCCGAGATGGCAGTGCTGGTGCGGTCCGGACAGCGTGATCTCCCCGCGCTGCAACGCGCACTCGTATCGGCGGGAATCCCCACGGAGATCGCCCGGGATGACATCCCACTGGCCCTGTCCCCGGCGGTGCGGCCGTTGCTCGACGTGCTCAGAGCGGGCGCAGGTGTCGACGGCGGACTGACGGGGGAGCGCGCAAGGGATCTGCTGTGCTCGCCGCTGGGCGGACTGGACGCCCGACGGGTCTCGAGGCTGGGCCGGTTGCTCCGACAGCGGGTCACCGACCCCGCGCCACCGGCGTCCTCGGAACTCGTCGTCGACTGTCTGCGCGACCCGGACCTGCTCGCCGATGTGGACCCGGACCTCGCACGGCCGGTTCTGGACATGGGCCGACTGCTCGAGCGGGTGGCCGACGCGGTAGGGCGTAACACCCCGCCCGCGCAGGTCCTGGATCTGGTGTGGCGGTCGACCCGATGGCCCGACCGGTTGCGCCGCGACGCGCTCGGTGGGGGCCGGAGGGCCCGGGAGGCGAATCAGAGCCTCGACGCCGTCATGGAACTGTTCGACCACGCCGAGCAGATGGATCTGGCGTTCGAGTCGGTGCGTTCTGTGGGGGAGTTCCTGCACCAACTCGATGAGCAGGCCATCCCGGCCGCCCCGAACGTGCAGAAGACCTGGAACCGGGATGCCGTGCGCCTACTCACCGCTCATCGGGCCAAGGGGAGCCAGTGGCCGTTGGTGGTGGTCTCCGGCGTGCAGGAGGGAACGTGGCCGGACCTGCGCGCGCGCCCCACGCCTGTTCGGGGGATCCGACTGGCGGTTCCGAATCATCCCCGGGGGCCTGGCGGGAGCAGCAGTTGCTCGATGAGCGCCGCCTGTTCTTCGTGGCCTGCACTCGGGCGTCCGCGGCGTTGCTCATCACCGCGGTCAGAAGCACTGTGGAGGATGGGCCGACTCCCTCACCGTTCGTCGCTCTCGCAGCCGGTGACGACGGGGTCACCGAGGTGCACGGGCGGCCGCACCGTCCGCTGACCCCGGTCGGGGTGGTGGCCGGTCTGCGACAGGCGCTCGCCGATCCGCAGTCATCGCCGGCGATGCGGGACGCGGTCTGGCAGAGGCTCCAGGCGCTCTCCCGGACCGAGGACTCACGGGGCCAGGAGATCTTCCCCTGGGCGCGCGCGAGCCGGTGGTGGGGCCATCGAGAGTGGACGGTCAACGAGACCCCCTGGTACGACCCGTCGGAACCGTTGCCTGTTTCGGCGTCCGGGGTCCAGGGATATGTGCAGTGCCCGAGGCGGTGGTTCTTCGAGAAGCGGGTGCGGACCGCTGCTCCTGCCAGCACAAGTGTCGCCTTCGGCAACCTCCTGCACCTCTGTGCCCAGGCGATCGCTGCCGGTGATCTCGAGCCGGACGAGGATCGGGTGAACGAGGTCCTGGACGGGGTATGGCACGCCGTGGGCTACGAGCCGGGGTGGCAGGCCCGGTACGAACGTACACAGGCACTTGCGGCCACACGCCGGTTGTTGACGTGGATGCGGAACACCCCGGGGGAATTCGTGGGAGCCGAAGTGCCGTTCGACACATGCCTGGAACTGCCGTCCGGGGAGACCCTGCGAGTGGTCGGCAAGGCCGATCGCGTCGACCGCGAGGCCGGCCAACTGGTCATCACGGACTTCAAGACCGGGAAGACCGTTACGAAGGCCGAAGCCGCATCGCACATCCAGATGGGCCTGTACCGGTGGGTCGCGGAACTCGGCGGCCTCGGGGAACAGGGCCGGGCGGTCGCGCAGTTGCTGTTCCTGCGCCATGACCCTCCGCGCGGACAGCAGCAGCCGGGAGCCAAGATTCTGCGTCAGGAGACCGAGGATGTGCCCGAGTGGGTCGGACCGATTCTGGAGTCCACCGTCGCCGGGATCCGTGCCGAACTCGCGCACGCCCGACCGGGTCCCTGGTGCCGCACCTGTGTGGTGGCCACTTCCTGCCCGGCGGATCCACGGGGCGGGGAGGTGCGGCCATGAACCGGCAGCGCCTCGGGGAGGTCCTTGGTTTCCCGCCCAGCGATGAGCAGTGGGCGGCGATCAGTGCACCGATGGACGGTCCCATGCTCATTCTGGCCGGGGCCGGGTGCGGCAAGACCGCGGTCATGTCAGCGCGTGTCGTATGGCTGGTGGCCACGGGTCAGGTGTCGGCCGGGGAGGTGCTGGGACTCACTTTCACCAACAAGGCGGCCGGTGAACTGGGCACTCGGATACGGGAACTGCTCGCGCGGGTCCGGGAACCGCAGGAGGAGTCACCACCCGATCCCACGGTCAGCACCTACCACGGTTTCGCGATGGATCTGCTGTCCCAGTGGGCGCTGCTGATCGGCGCCGAGCCGTCGGCCGGCCTGCTCAGCCCCACCGACCTGGCCGTCGGCACCTATCGGGCTGTGGCCCGCAGCCAGGTCGACTGCGAACAGATGGACACC
This sequence comes from uncultured Actinomycetota bacterium, assembly GCA_963769435.1. Classification (GTDB taxonomy): domain Bacteria; phylum Actinomycetota; class Actinomycetes; order S36-B12; family UBA10799; genus JADKAV01. Next base: position 813,437 of record CAVYLN010000002.1, on the reverse strand, counting down.
GCCACGATCCGCACGGTCAGCGATCGTGTGCAGGCACTCGACGAAGAGATGTCCGAGCACCTGGTGGATCCGGCCGCACTCCGGGCGCACGACCAGCGGCTGATCGACACGCTGGCCGATCTTGCGGGTGTGGAGGCGCGAGACGCCCGGGACGCGGCCCGCAAACGGATCCTCGCCTCTCGTGTGGTGGAGGAGGTCAGGGCGGACCGCGCCACCAGAGCAGTGGTGAGTTTCGCCGACCTGATGCGTCTGGCGGTACGGGTTTCGGGCCTGGCCCATGTCCGGGAGCAGGTGCGGGAGCAGTTCCGGGTGGTGCTCGTCGACGAATACCAGGACACATCCGTGGCACAGCGGATGATCCTGCAGAACCTGTTCGGCGACGGGCATCCGCTGACCGCGGTGGGTGACCCGCTGCAGGCGATCTACGGGTGGCGCGGTGCCTCGGTCGCGAACATCGACTCCTTCCCGGAGCATTTCCGCACGCCTCGCGGCACGGCGGGAACCACAACGCTGAGCATCAACCGTAGATCCGGTTCGATGATCCTCGACGTCGCCAACGAGGTGGCGGCCGAAGTAAGGGCCCAGCACCGGGATGTGCAGGTTCTGCGGCCTGGGACCGAGGAGACCGGAGGTGTCACCGCGGCGCTGTTCGACGACTGGTCCGGTGAGATCGAATGGCTGGTGACGCGGGTCGCCGCGCAGATCCAGGCGGGTAGGTGTCCGGATGAGATCGCCGTTCTCTGCCGCACCAACGAATACGTGCGGTTGGTCGCCGCGGCGTTGCGGGAGGCGGGGATCCCCACCGCCGCCGCATCCCTGGGATCACTGCTGAACCTGCCCGAGGTCGTGGAGGTCCTGAGTCTGCTCCGGGTCCTGGAGTCCGCCGACAACGGGGCCCTGGTGCGGTTGCTGACTGGCGCGCGGTGGCGGATCGGCCCGTCCGACCTCGCTGTCCTGGGCGCGCGCGCTCAACACCTCGTGGGCGGCGCTCCCACACCCGATGCGGGATTCGAGGATTCGGTGCGGGCCGCGGTGGCCGAGGTGGACCCGGTGGATGTCGTCAGCCTGCTGGACGCCGTCTACGACCCGGGCCCACAGGTCAGCGATGAAGCGCGCTGTCGGCTGGCGGAGTTCACGGCCGAACTCGATGCGATGCGTCCCGCGCTGGTCGCGGGGATCGAGGAGGCCGCCCACCGTGTGATCGAGATCAGCGGCCTCGCCGTGGAGATCAGGCTGGGGCCGGACCCGCAATCGCGCACAGATGCCGTTGCGGGGCTGTTCGACGTGATCTCCGGATACCGTGCTTCACACGACGATCCGTCCGTCGCCGCCTTCCTGCGGTGGCTGGACTTCGCCGAGCACCTCGACGAGACGCCGGACACGGACTTCCCCATACGGGGCCGGGCGGTGCGGGTCATGACGGTCCACCGGGCGAAGGGGCTCGAGTGGGACTGTGTTTTCGTGCCGGCGCTGCGCGACGGTGTCTTCCCCTCATCGCAGGGGAGGCCGTTGTGGACCACGAACTACAAAGCGCTGCCCTATCCCCTGCGGGGCGATCGCTCGCGCCTGCCATCCCTGCCGGGATGGGGGATGGGTGGCGGTGGGTTCCCGGACGGGTTCAAGTCGGCGGCGCTCGCGCTGAAGGAGCAGTACAAGCGTCATGACGCCTGGGAGGAGAACCGACTCGCATACGTCGCGCTGACACGCGCGCGTGAGGAGTTGTTCGTGTCGGGCCACTGGTGGTCGCCCGGGGGCCGCAAGGGGGCCCCCAGCGCATATCTGCTGGCGAGCAGGCAACTGGACGCGGTCCAGGTCGACACCTGGTGCGATCAGCCGTCCGATGAGGGCCCCGGGGACAGCGCCGGTGACGTCGACTGGCCGGCGGCCGACCCCGTGTTCGTCTCAATCGCCGACCCTGTCGCCGGGGATCAGGCGCTCACCCTTGAGGAGTCCGCGAAGCTCGCCCGGATGGACGCGGACATCGACGCGGTCATCGAGCGGGAGTTCGAGCAGTCACTGCCCACCGCGCAGGTCGACATGCCGCCCGTGATCAGTGCTTCCACACTGATGCGGGCGACCCAGGACCCGCAGGCACTGGCCCTCGATCTCGCCCGGCCGATGCCCAAGGTGTCGTCGGTGGCGGCGCGGCGCGGAACTGCCTTCCATGAATGGGTGGCGGCGTCACACCAGCAGTTGTCGCTGCTGCCCGATTGGGAGCTCGCCGAGGACGCTCAGCGCGCTGACGGCGACCTGACAGAACTGATCGAGGGGTATCGGCGGACGCAGTACGCACGCATGACCCCGGTGGCCTCCGAAACCGAGGTGACCGTCCAGATCGCGGGCCTGACCGTACGGGGGATCATCGACGCGGTGTTCCGTCATCCCGATGGGACATGGGAGGTCGTGGACTGGAAGACCACCCGGGCGCAGGTCTCTGATCCTGCGCAGTTGGCGGTGTACCGCCTGGGATGGGCCCGGCGGGTCGGGGTCGCACCCGAGCAGGTGCTCACTGCGTTCGTGTACGTGCGCGACGCGACGATCGTCCGCCCGCAACTACCAGGTCTGGACACCCTCGCCGAGATGCTCGGATCCGGGGATCACAGGGCGAACGTCGCTGTCACTGCGCAGTGATCCGACACCGGCAGGGCATGCACTTGAGCAGACCGAGCCGCCAAGCCGTCGGACAGGATGTGGTCGAACTGTACTCGCGGTTTGAACACAGGGTAGGTCGCTCCCAGCTCCGCCTCCCCCCAGCCGGTCACCCGGCTGGGGATCCTGCCGGGCAGGTTGAAGTCCCCGGCCAGGATGAGAGGCCGGGGGAGGTCCGAGAGCCACTGCTTGACCCGGCGCAGTTGTCCCACGTTGAAGAACGGGACGAAGGACAGATGTGCGGTGGCCACGGTCACGGGAGTTGGCAGGTCCAGGACGGCGGCGACCACCGCGCGGGGCTCGTCAGGGACCCTGAGCATCCTCGGCTTGGGGTTGCCCGGGACCAGCAGCGGCATCGTGATCCGGGCGGGGTCCATCACGAGGTGGTGCCACTGCCGCACGGGGATCCGGCTGACCAGCCCGACCCCGTACAGGGGGTGGGTCGACTCCCCGCGGATCGACTCCTCGATATCGGCTGACGTGCTGGGGCGGAAGCTCGCGCCCGGACCTGGCGTGCCCACCACCGTGGGGATGAACCGCCAGTGATCGGCTCCCAGCGCCGCGGCCGCTGCGGCGGTCTGGTCCACCATGCCGCTGCGTTCCTGCCCCGCGTCCACCTCCTGCAGGCCGAGCACATCGACGTCGAGTTGTGCCACGCTCTCGCGCAGCGCGGCGTCGTCGCGCTCCTGGGCGCCACCGAGCACCCGCATTCCATGCAGGATGTTGTAGCTGCCGACCCGCAAGGTCATGTGGTGCGTTCGCCGGCTTCCTCGGTCGGCACCTTCCGCACCCCGACCTTGCTGCGCATCCACTCCCGTGCCGGCTCCTCCACCCGGTGCCACATCAGGTAGGCGAGCCCGACCGTCGATGCGATGAGGAACAAGGTGCTGAGCAGATACAGAGGTCCGCCGTCGATTCCGACCACGTCCATTCCCGCGCGCCACAACCCGTACCAGACGATGTGAATGAGATACAGCGAGTAGGAGATGAATCCTCCGACGACCAGCGTGTGTGTGCTGAGGAACTTGGACGGGCGACCGTGGCTCAACGCCAGCGCTCCCAGCCACAACACCAGCAGCGGGATGATCACGACATAACCTCGGGGCGCCTCGTCGGGCAGCCCCTCCCATTGCAGGGCGTCGATGTTGCCCATGATCACGGCGATGGCCAGGATCGCGACCGGGACAACCCACGCCAGGGCAGCTGCGGTCTTGCCCGCGGTGGGGCTGTGCTGCCACTTGCGCACGGCCAGGTAGGTGAGACTGCCCGCGGTGAACTCCGTGGCGATCCGGATGGTGCTGGCCCAGCCCTGCACGAGGAAGGGGTCGTCGTCACGAGTCAGGCCGATGTAGAGCAGAGGGGTGAGCGCCAGGAACGCGAGCCCGGCCAGGGCCCACGGACCAAGGCGATCCCGCAGACGCCACAGCACCAGCACGAGCAACGGGAAGAACAGGTAGGCCAGCCACTCCATCGACAGTGACCAGGCCGGGAAGTTCCATCCTCGCGACGGGTCCGGCCCCCACTCCTGCACCATGAAGACCTGCTTGAGGTACGAGGGCAGCGTCATCCAGTCGCGGCGACCCTCACCGGTCACAAGCCCCTGCGCCAGCGCCGCGAGCCCGGCGACGTTGAGCATCACGAAGTAGACCGGATAGACCCTGGCCAGGCGCAGCCACCAGAAGTTCAGGCTGCCCGACACGCTCAGGCCGGGTCCCAGACGGGTCAGGTAGGTGTGCGTGAGGATGAAGCCCGACAGTGCGAAGAACAGGTCGACGCCCACCGAGCCCAGGCGCAGGAACTCGTGCAGGACAGGCACGAGCAACCCGCTGGCGGCCAGCGCGGGTTGGAAGTGGTAGAGCATCACCCAGGCGGCGGCGACGAACCGCACCCCGGTGAGCTGCTTGATGAAATCGCCCATGCTCGCCAATCCTGACACAGGGGTTACGGTTGCCTGGTGTGGCCCACCGCCGAACCGGATCTTTTCCTGCGCGACGAAGCCGTGCGCACCGATGAGTCGCGACTACGGGAGTTGTGGAACCGCCCGGACCGGCGCCTGATCGCGGTGTCCCGGGGGCGGCTGCGACCTCACGCCCGGGGATCCGGGCGACCCCGATCAGGCCATGTTCCTGGGTACGGCCGAGGGCATCCCGTGGTTCGCGCAACGGTCGGCCACGGACGGCGCCGAGGAACTGCGGGTTCTGTCCGACCGGCTCACCGAGGTCGAGAAGTCCGCAGCGCTGACGGCCGTCGCGCTCGACAACTGGCACGCGGTGCACACCCGTTGCCCCCGGTGCGGAGAGCCCACCCGGATCGAACGCGCAGGGTGGATCCGCCGATGTCCCGGCGACGGTTCGGAGCACTTTCCACGCACCGATCCGGCGGTGATCGTGCTGGTCGTCGACGACCAGGACCGGGCCTTGCTCGGACGCCGGTCGATCTGGCCGCAGGGGTGGTTCTCGACGCTGGCGGGTTTCGTGGAACCGGGGGAGACGTTCGAACAGGCCGTCGTCCGGGAGGTGGCGGAGGAGGCTGGGGTGCGCGTGCCGGTGGACGCGGTGCACTATCGCGCGACACAGCCGTGGCCCTTCCCCTCGTCGATCATGATCGCGTTCACGGCCCACACCGATTCCCAGCCGTCGGTGCCCGACGGCGACGAGATCGCGGCGACCGCCTGGTTCAGTCGTGACGAGTTCCTGACCGAAGCCGAGGGCGGACGCCTGCGGATCCCACCGCGGATCTCGGTGGCACACCACCTGATCGCGGACTGGTTCGGTCGGCCGATCCCGCACACCTGGAGCCGCTGAGCCTCCCGGCACTCCCCGTTGTCGGGCCCGGGTGTCAGGATCGTCCCGTGGACGCCGACGAGATCCTGCAGCCGCTGGACCCCGACCAGCGGGCAGTGGCGGTCGCGACCTCCGGCCCGGTCGCGGTGCTGGCCGGTGCGGGTACCGGGAAGACGCGCGCGCTGACCCACCGCGTGGCATACGGCGTGGCCACCGGAGCGATGGATCCGCGCCGGACCCTGGTCGTCACCTTCACCACCAGGGCTGCCGGGGAGTTCGGCAGGCGGCTTCGGGAGCTGGGAATCGACGACGTCCGGGTCCGGACGGTCCACTCCGAGGCGTTGCGGCAACTGCGGTGGATGTGGCCGCGGGCGGTCGGTGGGCAACTGCCGCGGGTCCAGGCCTCCAAGATCGGCCTGGTTTCCGCCGCCCTGACGCGCGTGGGGATCCGGCTCGACGACGCGGGTCGTCGGGACGTGACCAGCGAGATCGAACGCGCGAAGGCGGTGGGGCTCGCCCCGCACCAGGTCGCGACCGATGGTGTTGTGGGCGAGCGACTGCCCGAGGTCTACCAAGGTTACGAGGACGCCAAGTCCAGCGCCGGAGTGCTCGACTTCGAGGACATCCTTCTGCTCAACGCCGGCCTCATCCGGGACAACCTCACGATGGCCGAACAGGTGCGTCAATGGTGCCGGTGGCTCACGGTGGACGAGTACCAGGACGTCTCGCCGCTGCAGCAACAGGTGATCGAGGGTTGGCTGGGAACCCGTGACGAACTGTGCGTGGTCGGGGACCCGTCGCAGACCGTCTACACCTTCGCGGGAGCGACCAGCGAGTACCTTCTGGGGTTCCGGAATCGGTGGCCTGACGCGAAGGTTCTGCAACTGACCCGTTCGTACCGGTGCTCCACCCAGATCATCGACCTTGCGAACAAGGTGCTCTCCTCCGGTGATGAACGTCAGCGGCTGCAACTGGTGTCGCACCGGGGGCCGCAGGTCGATGTTCAGACGCGGGTGTACGAGTCCGAGCAGGCCGAAGCCGCCGGGGTCGCGGCCGCCATCAAACAACTGCTCAAGGACCGGCCGGCCGAACAGGTGGCGATCCTGGTGCGGATCAACTCGGCCACGGCGCGGTTCGAGCGGGAACTGCAGGCTGAAGGCATCCCGTACACCGTGCGTGGAAGTGCCAGGTTCATGCAGCGCCCAGAGGTCAAGCGTGCGGTGTCGTTGCTGAGGGTCGCCGCCAAGCAGCCGGGCGCGGAAGATGTCGTCGACGCGGTGGCGGCGGCTCTGGAACCCGTCGGCTACACGCCGACCCCGCCGCTGGGTCAGGCGCAGCGTGAGGAGTGGGAGTCCTTGGCCGCGATCGTCGGGCTGGCGCGCACCCACACGAGCCTGGAGTCCCTGGTCGCCGATCTCGACGAGCGGGCGGAGAACGACGACGCGCCCGTGGCGGCCGCGGTGACTCTGGCGTCGTTGCACTCGGCCAAGGGCCTCGAGTGGGATGCGGTGTTCATTCCGGGGTTGCACGAGGGCGGTCTCCCACTGCGCTACCAGGGTGAGATGGTCGATGTGGCCGAGGAGCGCCGGCTGTTCTACGTCGGGGTCACCCGGGCCCGCGACATCCTCGAACTGTCCTATGCCAGTGGTGGTTCCCGTCGCGAACAGAGGCAGCCGTCACGCTTCCTCCCGGAAGGGCGGCGCAGGCAGTCGGTGGCCCCCAAAGCGGCGCCGAAGCGACCCGGCTGCCGGGTCTGTGGCAAGCGGCTGAGCAGCGGGGCGGAGCGGGCCATGGGGACATGTCGCGCCTGTCCCAGTGACATCTCGGCGGAACTCGTGGAGGACCTGCGGGGCTGGCGCAGCACCGTGGTCGCCGCCCGCAAACAGCAGACGGGCAAGGCCATCCCCGCCTTCCTCGTCGCGACCGACGCGGTGCTGATCGGGATCGCGAGCAGTCGTCCCGCCACCCGCGCCGAGTTGGCCAAGGTCAAGGGGATCCACAAGGCGGTGGTCGCCGACCACTGCGAGGATCTGCTCGCGATCGTGGCGAGAAACCCCGTTGCCAAGCCACGATGAAGCACGTACCCTGACCGAGGACGTACGACGAGAGGAGCCGACGATGGTCAAGAACACGTTCTTCGTGGCGGCCTTCGCGGCTGCCGATCGTGCGGTGCGTCCCGGGTAGTCCTGATCCCAGATCTACAAGGCCGCGGCGCGAAACCGCGGCCTTTTTGTTTGTCCTGATGGAGGTGAGAAATGACTGTCGAGATCCCCTGCGTGGTGGGTCCGGCCGACCTGTGGTTCTCCGACGTCCCCAGCGAGATCGACGGCGCCCGCACCCTGTGTGTGGCATGTCCGCTGCGCGCGGATTGTCTGCGGGGCGCACTCGAGCGCCGGGAGACCTGTGGCGTGTGGGGCGGGGAGTTGTTCCTCGGCGGTCTGCCCGTGCCCTCCCCGAAACGCAACGGGCGTCCCAGGAAGGACGCTGCGGCGCGCGACGCCGCCATGCAGGTCCAGATGGCCACGAAGGATCGACGCGGTCCTGGCCTGACCCCGCCCGCGCTCTCGGGCATGACCGGGCAGGCGGCCCCGGCAGCAGCTGTCGGGGCCGCTACACCGCGTCGGGCACGGTGAAGCCGGGAACCCAGCGTTCGATCTCGGCCCGGGAGGGCACGTTCGCGTCGAGTTGGCACAGGACCCCGACCGAGCCGAGCCAGACCCGGTGGATCAACAGGTAGTTCGGCGGGAGGTTCAGTTTGAACCCGATCGTGAACTCCTCGCTGCGGGGGTCCTTCATCCGCTGGAACTCGCCGCGCAGCCATTCCCGCGTGTAGTGGAAACTCTCGTACCGCGCCGGTTCCACCAGTGGAGTCAGGTAGTCCAGCAGGGCTTGCGGATCGAGAGTGATGTTCGGCTTGATGAACCCTTCCTCCCGCAGCCCCCTCATCACCCCGTCGGCGTCCTCGAGCATGGCGATGCGCAGCAGTTGTCCCATGGCGGCCGGCAGACCGTCGGGCAGGTGTGCGACCGCGCCGAAGTCGAGGACCGCGAGTTTGCCGTCCTCGGTCACGCGGTAGTTGCCCGGGTGTGGGTCGGCGTGTAGCAGTCCTGCCCTCGCGGGCCCGGCCAGCAGAAAGCGGTTGTAGAGGGTTCCGTAGCGATCGCGCTCCTCGCGGGTGCCGTCGGCGATGATGTGCGAGAGCCCGATCCCATCCACCCATTCACTGACCAGAACCAGCGGTGCGGCCGCGAGGATGTGCGGTATCCGGAAGTCCGGGTCACCCTCGAACGCCACCGCGAACGCCCGTTGGGATTCCGACTCCCGCAGGTAGTCCAGTTCCTCGGCGACCCGCGCACGCAACTCGTCGAGCAGTGGCTTGATGTCCATGCCGGGGACCATCCCGGCGAACATCTTGCCCATGCGTGCCACCTGGTTGAGATCGCCCATGAGAGCTTTGCCCGCACCCGGGTACTGGATCTTGACCGCAACCACTCGTCCATCCCGATACACCGCCCGGTGGACCTGGCCGATCGAAGCGGCGGCAGCCGGGATCGTCGTCGAACTCGCTGAACCGCTCCCGCCAGTCCGGGCCCAACTGATCCGACGAGGACATCGTGCACGGTCTGCGCGGGCATCGGGGGTGCGGCGTCCTGCAGGCGGGTGAGGGTTGCCCGGTACGGTCCGGCCATCTCCTCGGGCAGAGCGGCTTCGAAGACACTCAGCGCCTGGCCGAACTTCATGGCCCCGCCCTTGAGTTCGCCGAGCACCTTGAACATCTGCTCGGCGGTGCGCATCTGGATCTCGGTGGCGACGGCCTCGGCGGGTCGACCGCCGATGCGCTTGCCGATGCCCAATGCGGTCCTGCCTGCGTAGCCGATGGGCAGACTGGCCATTCGTGCAGTGCGAGCGACCGCACGTTTGGGGATCGCGCTGCTGTCGTTGGCCATATTCGCGATTGTGCCTTGCTTCTGCTGACCGCACCACCGGCGTTAGCACGTGCGGGGTGTGGATCGCAGGGGTGGTCCACAGCAGGTCCCGGCCACGATGACCGTCATGAATCCCAAGGTCATCGGCAACCCCCTCGTCGCGTGGCGCGATGATTCCGTGCTTCAGATCGGGTGGGGAACCCATGCGGTGACCGTTGCGGGTGCGCCACGGGCCATGTCCGCGTGGCTTGCCCTCGTGAACGGTGAACGATCCCGTGCGTCGTTGATGCAGGCCGCCGGACGATTGGACATCCCGGGTGACCAGGCGGAGGCACTGCTCGACCGACTCCTCCGAGCCGGGATCGCCAGTGAGCATCGGTCACGCACACGCGTACGCATCCATCCGTGTGGGCTGCTCGTGGGCGCCTTGTCGGAGGCCATGGTCAGCGCGGGCGTCGACGTGGACGACGCGTCGGACGTCGTGGTGTTCCCGCAGGGGCAGGTTCCCTCGCTGTTGGGGGCGCCGACACGCTTCCGGCGGCTGATCCCCGTCTGGTTCGAGACGCGTGCCGTGCACGTGGGTCCCGTACTCGATGTGATGCGGGGCCCGTGTCCGCAGTGCATCGACCGGACCTGGGCCGCGACCGATCCACGGTGGAGCGCGGTTGTCGCGCAAGCGGTGTCCGTACCGACGTGGAGTGAACCTGTGCAACTCGTGCAGGCTGCGGCGGCGGTGGCTCTGATCGCCGAGGATCCCCGACACAGTGGGGTTGGAGATGATCTTCGACCCGTCCGCGCCGGGTCCCGCCTGGCGGGTCTGGACGGTCAACGGTGACTGCGATTGCGCGGCGGCGGTGACGCAGCCCCAATTGGATCCGTCGGTGGTAGTCGCCCTTGCTGGCCCGGTGAGCCTTCGGGCCACTGGCCGTGCCCGGACGTACGACGGCGGGCCCCAGTTGCCTGGAACCCGCCGGACGTCTACTGCTAGTTCAGCTGCTCTTGCCGAGGATGCGCGTCACGGTAGTGCCGCACACGGGGCACTTGCCCTTGGCGATGCGACGGCCGTTGGTCTCGTGGACCTCGCCGTTCAGCGGTCGCTTCTCCTTGCACTTGACGCAGTAACCTTCGCCCTCATAGGTCTCAGCCATGTTCCACTCCCTTTGGCCCCACTGTCCGCGAGGCTGTGCCTTTGTGTAGCCGAAATGCTACGTGGCTAGGGTGCGCGTATGACACTCACCCCACCGCTAGCGGCACTGACCGCCTCCGAGAACCATTTGGTGGTCCGGTGGCACGATCCGGGAGTGGCGCAGGTGATCCTGGCCAATCCACAGCAGCGCAACGCGATGTCGGGGCCGATGACGCAGGCCTGGTCGCTGGCCATGTCCGAACTGGCGGCCATGCCGGAACTGCGGTGTGTGCTGGTCACCGGCGAGGGGCGTGCGTTCTGTGCCGGCGGCGATCTCGGATGGCTGGCCGAGCGCGGGTCCTACGGGGTGGCGGACCTGAGCCGGCGTATGGATGACTTCTACGCCAGCTGGCTGCAGGTCGCCGAGTTGCAGGTCCCCACCGTGGCCCATATCGACGGCCCCGCGGTGGGTGCCGGAGCGGCGGTGGCGCTGGCGTGCGACATCCGGTGGGTCGGTCCCGGGGCCCGCTTCTCGGTGCCGTTCACACGTCTGGGGCTGCACGCGGGGATGGGGACCACATATCTGCTGACCCAGGCGGCGGGACCGGCGATGGCGCGCGACCTGCTGCTCACCGGTCGGTCGTTGGATGCCGAGGCGATGCTGGCGTGCGGCCTGGCCACCGAGTCCGTCGCGATCGTGGATGTGCCGGGCCGGGTGCGACAGATCGCCGCGAACGCGCCGATCGCGACCCGCCTCACGAAGCGGGGTCTGTCACCGCACGTTCCCCGGAGCCTGGCCGAGGCGCTGCGGTGGGAAGGACTGGCGCAGCCCGTGACCATGACCACAGAAGATGTCCAGGAGGGCCTGGCCGCTGCGCGGGAGCGTCGCGAGCCGGTGTTCCGCGGTCGGTGAGCCGGGCCGTCACCTGTGCCTTGCGGACATAGAGCGAGGCCCCCGTGTGTTCGGCTTCCCGCCTTCCCCTGCGGTCCGCTTCCCTCTCGGGGGCCTCGTTCAGGACTGACGTTATGGACCCTTGCGACGGTACGTCCAGATGAGTTGCGGTCCCACTTTCCACCGCTGTGGATCATCCTGTGGATAGCCGGGGGACGGTCTGTCGATGGCGTCGGGGCAAGTTGGGGACAACTCCTGGAATGTCCGTTTCGTGTCGCAGTGACGCGCCGCCTGACCAGCGGTTTCAGTTATGCACCGCCTGTTGACACATATCCGGGACGTCCTACGTCGGCGCGTCGCTTGCGCGGGTGATGCGGAAAGTCACTCGTCGATCTCACCGGTGGCTTCGAGCCAGGCCGTGGGGTCGGTCAGATCCTCGGCGGTCGGGATCAGGTCCGGGTGTCGCCAGACGCCGTCGCGGCCCTCGGTTCCGCGCGCTTGACGCAACTGCGCCCACAGGGCCGAGGCCTCGCGCAACGCCCGGGGCCGCAACTCCAGTCCGATGAGGGTTGCGAACGTCTTCTCCGCGGGCCCGCCGGAAGCGCGCCGTCGCCGCATGGTCTCGCCGAGTCGCTGGGCCGACGGCATCCGGTCGTCGATCGCCACCGACACCACGTCCTGTACCCACCCCTCGATGAGTGCGAGCAGCGTCTCCAGCCTGGACAGTGCACGCTTCTGATCCTCGGTCTGTGCGGGTTCGAAAACGCCGGAGGACATGACCTCCTGCATCGCCTGCGGGTCGCTGGGGTCGATGCCCTGAAGCGATTCCTGGATCTTCGCGGTGTCCACCGAGATCCCGGAGGCGTAGGCCCGCACCGCGGTCTCGACCGCTGTGCGAAGCCACGGGACGTGTGCGTAGAGGCGCTGGTGGGCGGCCTCCCTCAGCGCCAGGAACAGGTAGAGATCGCCGAGTTCGACGTCGAGGTCGGCCCCGAAGGCCTTGACGTTCTCGCTGACGAGGGCGGGCCGACCATCACTGGTCAGTGGCACGGTGACGTCGCTGGCGCCGAGCACCTCGTCGGCCAGTGTCGCGAGACCGTTGCCCACCTGTGCCCCGAACATGGCGGCACCCATCCGCTTGGCCATATTCATCAGCGGCCCGGCGAGTTCGTTGAGGTCGGGCATCCCGGGCGGCATGTTCTCCTGCAGTCCGGGGATGCCCAGGTCCTGCAGGTTGACCTGACCGATGTCCGGCATCGAGGTGAGGGTCTGCTGCACGCCCTCGGCGATGGGCTCGATGATCTGCTGCCACACCGGCCACGTGGACTCGAGCCATTCACTTCGGCTCCAGGTCGATGGTGTGCCCGACACAGCCGGGAAGTCGGTGGCGGTGTCCAGCCACAGTTGCGCGAGTTCGAAGGCCTCCGCGATGCGCCGCACGTCGTTGTCGTTGACGGAGGGGTCGCCCTTCTGGCTGATGGTCTGACGTGCCAGATTGCGTGCGAGATCCCAGTCCACCGGGCCACTGACCTCGTTCCCGCCGCTCTGCAGCATCGCCCCCAGTTGCTGCAGCATGGCGCCGAGTTGTGACATGTCGAATCCGCCGGGGCCCTGATTGGGATCGTTCGAATCGCCCGGATCTCCGGAGAAGCCGAAGGGGAGGTTGCCGCTCATCAGGTCCGCCTGTTCGTGTCGAATATCAGATTCCCAGGTTACGACGATCCGTCCTCGCGGCCCCAGCGAGTGCATTACGCCCTGGGTGGAACGCCACGTCGGTGCTGCTGAGCCGGTTGCCGGTGGACCCTGCGCCTGCCGTGGGCCCGCTGAATCCCGCGTACCCTGTGTCCATGTCGGTGCTGTTGTGGTGGATTCCCGCCGTCGTCGTGATCGCCGTGGCGTGGTGGCGAATGCGCGGGGTGTACCGACCGGTGCGAGATCGGGATCTGCGCAGACTGCAGCGGGCACTGCGAGACGACCGGTGAGGCGGTTGGTGGACACACCCCGCAAACGGGTGATCGTCCTGGCCCTGGTTTCCTGGCTGGTGGTGCTGGCCGCCATGGAGATCATTCGGGTGCCATATGTGCGGCTGTCGCCCGGACCACTGTTCAACGTGCTTGCGGAGTCCGACGGGAAGCCGGTCATCAGCATCCAGGGTGCTGAGGTCTTCCCGGTCTCGGGAGAACTGGACATGACGACGGTGTCCGAGCGCGGCGGACCCTATGGGGATCTGACGCTGTTCGAAGCGTTCGGCGGGTGGATCGACCCCTCGGCGGCTGTGGTCCCGACAGCGCTGCTCTATCCACCCGAGACCTCGGGCGAGGTGGCCCAGCAACAGGGCGCGGACCAGTTCAGCGACTCCCAGGAGCAGGCCAGGATCGCTGCCCTGCGCGAGGTCGGGGAGCCGGTGGAGACGAGGCCGTGGGTGATCGAGGTCCTGCCGGAGTCGCCGGCGAAGGGCATCCTGGAACATGGCGACGTGGTGCGCGCGGTGAACGGACAGAAGGTCTCCGGACCGTCTCAACTGGCCCGGATCATCCAGAACGCCGGCCCCGGGGAAGCGGTCGAACTCGACATCACCCGGGATGCCGCCGACCAGACGGTCACGGTGGTCACCGGGGCCAACCCCGACGAGCCGCAGAAGGGATACCTGGGCGTGAGCCTGGGGGTTCTGGCCGACTCACCGGTGACTGTGGACTTCAATCTCGACGACGTCGGTGGACCCAGCGCCGGGCTGGTCTTCGCGCTGGGCATCGTCGACAAGCTCACCCCCGGCGACCTGGTCGGCGGCCGACAGGTGGCCGGCACCGGCACCATGGATTTCGATGGCACAGTGGGTGCGATCGGCGGGATCGCGCAGAAGATGGCGGCGGCGAGTGCGGACGGCGCCACGCTTTTCCTGGCGCCGAAACAGAACTGCGACCAGATCGTGGGCAACATCCCCGACGGTCTCGAGATCGCCGCGGTGGACTCACTGGGTCAGGCCCGCGACGTGCTCGAGGGCACCCTCGCCGTGTCGGGTTGTCCGGCCGGGTAGTCGCACTCCGCGCACCGGAGCCCGGGCTGCTCCCGCGCCCCGGCCATCGCGACCGGTGCTCCGGTGCGATCTACTGCAGCGTGTCCCACAGCGCCCGCTCGAGGCGCGGGAAGACGCCGGGGCCAACTGCGACCGCAGCGTCGGAGTCGTGGTCGCGGTAGCGCAGCGCGGTGGAGACCTCCTGGGTCCGCAGCGCCGCCACCGTCAATCGGACGTCATGATCCGGTTCCAGCACACGCTGCACGCTCACGGCAGCACCGTCCACGTCGGGTGGCCAAGTGATCCGGGCCAGGTCGCCGATCAGATCCTCGCCGCTGCTCTCCCAGGCCTGCTCCACCACCGAGACGCCGGTGGCCTCGTGCACAAGGGCGAACAGTCGCGGGGGCTGCGCCCACCCGTCGCCGGATACATGACGATCCAGGTCGCGGACGACGGTTTCCAGGTCTGCGGTCGGGTGCATGTCGCCATGGTCTCGTAGGGTGGGGCTGTGACGTTCGATACCGCCACGAAACCTACCGCCAACCGCGGCCCGCGGGGTCGTGTGCTCGCGATCACGCTCGCGATCCTCGCCGGTCTGCTCGTCGTGTTCCTGATCTTCACGTCGATCTACACGGATCTCTTGTGGTTCCGGTCGGTGGATTTCACCTCGGTGTTCACCACCGTCGTGGGCGTGCGATCACTGTTGTTCCTCGTCTTCGGGCTGCTGATGGCCGGCGCCGTCGGCCTGGGCATGTACGTTGCCTACCGCACCCGCCCCGACTACGACCCGCGCCTGTCGGCCAGCATGGAGGGCTATCGGCAGAGCGTCGAGCCGATCCGCAAGTGGCTGCTGTTCGGGATCGCCGGGTTCCTGGGAACCCTGGCCGGGCTGTCGGCCACCGCCGAGTGGAGTCGGTGGATGCTGTTCCGCAGCGGGGGTTCGTTCGGGACGCAGGATCCGCAATTCGGCATGGACGTCGGATTCTTCGTGTTCAAACTGCCCTTCCTGCGGTATCTGACCGGTTTCGGCTTCATGGCGCTGTTCCTCACGCTGCTTCTGGTCGTGGCGGTGCACTACCTGTACGGCGGGTTCCGCTTGCAGAACGGGCTGCAGGCCTCAGAGGCCGCCCAGGTCCAGATCTCGGCGCTCCTGGGGCTGATCTGCCTGCTGAAGGCCGTGGCCTACTGGCTGGACCGCTTCGCGCTGTCGCTCAAACAGGAGAACTTCGTCGAGGGGTTCACGGGTCTGAAGTACCGCGACGTGGAGGCGGTGCTGCCCGCCAAGACGATCCTCACCTTCATCGCGCTGGTCTGCGCGGTCCTCTTCTTCCTCAACATCTTCCGTCGCACGTGGACCCTGCCGCTGGTGGGCCTGGGACTACTGGCGGTCAGTGCACTTGTGATCGGGGGGATCTACCCGGCGGTGGTCCAGCAGTTCCAGGTCCGGCCGAACGAGCCGGGCAAGGAGGCGCCGTTCATCAGTCGCAACATCCAAGCCACCCGTGACGCCTACAACCTGTCCAACGTGCAGAGTTCGGAGTACTCGGCGGTCGGCCAGCCGGACGAGGAGTCGCTGGCGGCAGACCGGGGCACACTCGACAACATCCGCCTGCTGGACCCGGCGATCGTGTCTCCGACCTTCCGGCAGCTGCAGCAGATCCGGACGTTCTACTCCTTCCCGGACACCCTCGACGTCGACCGGTACCAGTTGCCCAACGGCCGCAGCGGGGCGATCGTCAGCACCCGTGAAGTCGATCTTGCGGCAGTTCCCGCGGCGCAGCGGAACTGGGCCAACGACACCTTGGTCTACACGCACGGGTACGGATTGGTGGCCGCATACGACAACCGGGCGAACACCGAGGGTGAACCCGAGTTCTTCGCCGAGGACATCCCACCCGTGGGCGAACTGGAGATCAGTCAACCCCGCGTCTACTTCGGCGAGAAGTCGCCCACATACTCGATCGTGGGTGGTCCCGGGGACCCCCGGGAACTCGACTTCCCGGACGACACCAGCCCGAGCGGCCAGCGCAACAACACATACGACGGGCAGGGCGGGGTCGACGTCGGCTCGCCGCTCAACCGGCTGATGTACGCGGCGAAGTTCTCCGAACCCAACATCGTGCTCTCCAGCCTCATCGGGCCGGGCTCGAAGATCCTGTACGACCGGGACCCGCTGACCCGTGTGAGGAGTGTGGCGCCCTGGATGCGCGTCGACGCCGACCCCTACCCGGCAGTCGTCAATGGACGGATCGTCTGGCTCGTCGACGGCTACACGACCTCGGACTCCTACCCCTACTCGGCGCGCCTGCGGTGGTCGGACGCGACCAGCGACTCGCTGACGGTGCGTCGCCAGGTGAACATCGAGCAGGACTACGTCAACTACGTCCGCAACAGCGTGAAGGCCGTGGTCGACGCCTACGACGGCACCGTCACGCTGTATGCCTGGGACGCCACCGACCCCATCCTGCAGGCCTGGCAGAAGGCGTTCCCCGACACGGTCAAGCCCGCCAGCGAGATGCCTGCGGAGCTGCAGGCGCATGTTCGCTACCCGGAGGACATCTTCAAGGCCCAGCGTCTGGTCTACAGCCGCTACCACGTCACCGACCCGACGTCCTTCTACTCCGGCCAGGACTTCTGGTACGTGCCCACCGATCCGACGCAGCAGGCGGCGGGCAAGCCTCAACCGCCCTACTACCTCACGCTGCGGATGCCGGATCAGGTGTCGCAGGAGTTCGCGTTGACGACGACCTTCTCACCGGTCAGGCGGCAGACCCTCGCAGCCTTCATGAGCGCGAGTTCGGAACCTGGACCAGGCTACGGGCGATTGCGGGTGCTGCAGTTACCACGCAACAGCGTGATTCCCGGGCCCTTGCAGGTGCAGAACACCTTCGAATCGGATCCGGAAGTGGCCACCCAGTTGTCCCTGCTGCGGCGCGGTGGCTCGGAGGTCGAACTCGGCAACCTGTTGTCCTTGCCCGTGGCCGGTGGATTCCTCTACGTGGAGCCGGTCTACGTGCGCGCGAGCCAGGACGGCTACCCGCTCCTGCGGCGAGTGCTCGTGTCCTTCGGGCAGGAGGTCGCCTTCGATGCCAACCTCAGTGATGCGCTGGCCAAGGTGCTCGGCGCCACGGTGGACAAGCAGCAGAGCGAGAACGGCAACGACAACAAGAAGAAGTCGACGCCCGAGCAGCAACTGACGAAGGCCCTCGCCGATGCCGACGCGGCGCTGACCCGTTCCGAAGAGGCGCTGCGCGAGGGTGACTTCACGGCCTACGGTGAGGCCCAGGACGACCTGCAGGATGCGATCAACCGGGCGATCGAGGCGCAGCGGCAGATCGCACGCGCGAGCGGCGACAACAACGTCGAGCCGCTCCCGGAGGCATCCCCCACGCCGGAGGCCTCTCCGTCGCCGGATGCTCCGCTGGATGCCGGTACTCCGGAGCCGACCGCCGCACCAGCCGGGTTCCGTACGGCTGCCCGTGGGCTGGCTGCGGCCGGCTGACCGGCGCGTCTTGACCGACGTTCTCCAGACCGGCGGGGGTGGGGAGCAGCCGCAACAGCGGGACGGTTGGCGTTGTCCGGGAATAGTTGTAAACTCAACTATGTTGCAGAGGCCGTAAGGAGGTCGACATGCCTGCCATCACAGTCGACGACATCACTGTTCTTCCGAGAGTGGACGTGTCCGCGGCCCGTCCTCGCGACGTCATTTCGCTGACCACCGCTCCGCGCGGCTTCGAAGGAGAGGGTTTCCCGGTGCACCGGGCCTTCGCCGGGGTTCCCCTGGAGCACCTGGATCCGTTCATACACATGGATCAGATGGGCGAGGTCGAGTACGCGGCGGGGGAGCCGAAGGGGACTCCGTGGCATCCGCACCGGGGATTCGAGACCGTCACCTACATCATCGATGGCACCTTCGAGCATGCTGACTCCCACGGCGGCGGTGGCCTGATCACCAACGGCGACACGCAGTGGATGACGGCGGGTTCCGGACTGTTGCACATCGAACGGCCACCGGAGGACCTCGTAGCATCAGGTGGGCTTTTCCACGGGGTCCAGCTATGGGTCAATCTGCCCCGGAGCCAGAAGATGGCGGCCCCGCGGTACCAGGATCTGCGTGCGGGCCAAGTGGGCCTTGCGACGACGGCCGATGCCGGTGCGCTGGTCCGCGTGATCGCCGGTGAGATCGGTGGGATCACGGGGCCCGGCACGACCACCACGCCCATCTCCTTGGCCCATGTCTCGGTGTCCAAGGGGGCCGAGGTCTCGCTGCCTTGGCGCCCCGACTTCAACGCGCTGTTGTACGTGCTCGCAGGACGCGGCAACGCCAATGGCACCCCGATCAGCTCAGGGCAACTCGCGGTGTTCGGCCCGGGTGACGAGATCCGGTTCGGGGCCGACGCCAGCCAGGATTCGCGCACGCACGAGATGGAGGTGCTGCTGCTCGGCGGGGCGCCCATCCGTGAGCCGCTGGCCTGGATGGGGCCCTTCGTCATGAACACGAAGGCCGAAGTGATCCAGGCGTTCGAGGACTACCAGGCCGGACGCCTCGGGACGATCCCTGCCCACGAGGGGCTGGGGGCCTCGTCTGACGTGATGGGGGCCGTCCGCGGGCATCTGGCTGCGATCGCGGCGACTCAAAGCCGCGAGGGATCCAGTTTCTCGGCCTCCCGGCGGGCCCATGCGACCAGGCGGTTGGCGTTCTTCTCGAGGTATCCGGGCAACAGTCGGTGCAGCCACCACGCCAAGCGTGCGCGGCGCGGGGCGACGATGTACGCCTTGTTCCTGGCCACTCCCTCCAGCAGGTCTGCCGCAAGGTCCTCCACGGGGTAGATCTCACCGGTCGCCTTGGTCAGCAGGTCGCGCGCGGAGATCGACTCGTTCTGTGGCAGGTCCGCGGGCCCTTTGCTGTCGAGGATGGGCGTCTCCGTCGGTCCCGGGCACAAAGCGCTGACCCGGATGCCGTGCTGTGCTGCCTCGGGTCGCAGGCTCAGTGACAGCCCGACCACCGCGTGTTTGGTCATGGCGTACGGGGCGAGCAGGGGACTCGGCACCAGCCCGGCCAGCGAAGCGGTGTTCACGATGTGCCCGTCCCCCTGGCGGATCATGTGCGGGTACGCCGCGCGGATCCCGTTGACGACGCCCATGATGTTCACGTCGACGATCCGCTGCCAGTGGTCGATGGTGAGATCCTCGATCGGGCCGCCCACCCCGATGCCGGCGTTGTTGAAGATCAGGTCGATCCGTCCGTGATCCTGGACGACACGGTCGACCAGTGCCGCGAAGGCCCCGCCGTCCCGGACGTCGAGGCCCGCGGACTCCGCCTTGCCTCCTGCGGCGACGATCGCAGCTGCCACGTCGTCCGCGGCCTCCACATCGATGTCGGCCAGGATGACCGTGTCGCCGTTCTTCGCCATGAGGGTTCCGCAGGCGGCGCCGATGCCGGACCCGCCACCTGTGATCAGTGCAATCGCCATGGGCCCACCGTATGCCCGTGCCGCTCCACTGTCCGACAGAATCCCGATCGCGGCCACAGTCTTCCCTGCGCTACGTTGCGCGGGTGGAATCGTTCGAGGTCAACCGCCGCAACTGGGACGAGCGGGTCGCGATACATGCGGCCTCGCCCGACTACGCCCTGCAGAGTTTCCGGGACGATCCCGGCTTCATCAGTGGCGTCGTGCGCTTCGATCTTCCCCGCCTCGGGGATGTCGCGGGTGTTCGCTGTGTCCACCTGCAATGCCACATCGGGACCGACACCGTGTCCTTGGCCCGACTCGGGGCCACAATGACCGGCTTGGACTTCTCCGCGCCGGCACTGGAGGTGGCACGGGGTCTGGCAGCCGATCTCGGCTACGAGATCGAGTTCGTGTGCGCCGACCTGTACAGCGCGCCGCAGGTGCTGGGGAAAGGCCGTTTCGACATGGTCTTCACCGGGATCGGGGCGCTGTGCTGGCTGCCGGACATACACAGATGGGCTGGTGTGGTCAACGACCTGCTCGTTCCCGGCGGGCGATTGTTCCTCAGGGAGGGTCACCCCGTGCTCTGGGCACTGGATTACGACGTGTCGGACCGGTTGGTCATCGACTACCCGTACTTCGAGAACCCGGAGCCCATCGTGGAGACCGAAGAGCAGACCTACGCGACCTCCGACCTGCGGCTGCGGAACTCGACCACGCACAGTTGGAACCACGGGCTCGGGGAGATCGTGACCGCGCTGCTGGACCACGGCATGGTCATCACCGGACTCGAGGAGCACGACAGCGTGCCCTGGGACCCGCTGCCGGGACAGACCGTGGCCAGGGACGGTGAGTGGTCGCTGGCGCAACGTCCCGAGCGGCTGCCGATGAGTTACACGTTGCAGGCGCTCAAGCCCGGGTGACCCGACCGGGTGCCGGGCTGTGTGCGCCCCGACCCGCGGTCAGGCGTTCGATGCCTGCTGCGTGGCGTCGAGGTCCGACCACTGCGGGTGCTTGCGGATGTAGCCGCGGACGTAGGCGCAATCGGGCACCACGGACTCCCCGCTGGCCCGCACGTCCTCGAGGGCGGCCTCCACCAGCGTTGCCGCGAGGCCCTGCCCGCTGAACTCCTCGGACACATGCGTGTGTGTCATGACGACCTGTGCACCGCGCTGGACGTAGTCGATGGCTCCGATGCGTTCGCCACCGGTCCGCAGTTCGAAGCGGTTGGCGTTGCGATCCCTTACGATCTCGACGTTCTCCATGTTCAGATCCTGCCCTGTCAGGAGGTGCCGATACCTGTCGTGGACGTGAGTCGCGTCTCATCCACGGTCTCGTCAGTAGCTGTGGCGACCACGCGACGGCATGGGTTCGACCGACTGCACATCCTCGATCGGTGGGTGTGTGCGCTTGACCCACCGGCCGTACCAGACGGACAGGGGCGCCGCGCTGACGCCGTGTGCGAACACGCTCAGGAGCACGGTGAGCGCGATCACTCCGGAGAGGTCCGACATGACCGGGGACTCCGCTCCGAGTTCCTCGAGCGCCAGGAGCCCGAAGACGATGGTGGCCAGGCCTCGCGGGCCGAACCAGCCGAGGAAGGCCACCGTTTGCCAGCGGAAACCGGTCCCGATGAGTGCGATCCATACCGGCACGATCCGCAGGACCGTCAGCGCGGCCACCGCCACCAGCACCCATTCCCAGCGGATCCCGTCGGCGAAGACCGTCAGGACCAGGCCCCCGGCGAAGAACCATACGACGAACCCGAGCAGGTCGGCTGAGACCTCCAGCAGTCCGGAGGTCTCCGGCTCGACCTCGACGGTGAGGCTGGCCGCACCGAAGACCAGGCCACCCACGAAGGCCGTGATGAAGGTGTTGGCGCCGATGATGTCGGCGAGGCCGGAGAGCAGCAGTGGCAGGACCAGCGTGACGATGGCTCGTCCCCGACGACTGCTGAAGTGGCGTTCCCGGGAGCGGTCCATCAGCCAGGCCGCGCCCAGACCACCGGCGACCGCGAGGATCACAGCCAACGCCACCGGAACGAATCCGACGCTGAGGACCGACGGTTCCGTGGCTCCCTCATCTGCGACCAGTGACGACAGTGCCAGCAGGACCAGGGGGGTCGCCAAGCCGTCGTTCAGCCCGCTCTCCACGTTCAACGCACGCCGCACCCGCAACGGCACGACGGGGTTGAGCATCGTTGGGGCGCCCAGGCCGGCGTCGGTCGGGGTGACCGCGGCGGCCACCAGCCATGCGCCGGCGACGCCGAGTGCCGGCAGGAACTCATGGGTCAGCAGGTATGTCGCCACGATCGCGATCGGGAAGCCGATCCCCAGCAGTCGTAGCGCGATTCCCGGGTCGCGTCGCAGTTTGCCGAGTTTGACCGTGGACGCGTCGTGGAACAGCACGATCACCAGCGTCAGTTCGGCGATCACATGGATCGCGGCGGTGTCGACCTCCATCTGGGCCACCGAGAACACGACGATCCCGGCGAGGACGCTGAGCATCGGAGGGGTGATGTTGGCGGCGGCGAATCTCTTGGCCAGCAGGGCGTAGCCGAGGACCAGACCGGACATCACCGCGATCGACCACTCCGCCACGCAGGAAGTCTAGCCACGCCGATAGCGGAACCGGGGTGCTCAACGAGCGTCAGGCGATATCCGGCGGCACGGCCGATCCGACGTCGACGCGGCCGCGCAACTAGCGTTGGGGTGTGCGCTGGCTCATCGCGGTGGTACTCACGCTCGGTCTGCTGACCGGGTGCGGCACAGCCACGTTCAGCAACGCCTTCGCGGTGACGGTCGAGCAGGCCCAGGAGGTGAGCGTCTTCGATTCGATGATGGGCCAGAGCGCGGAATGGGCCGAAGCCACGATGGGAACCGCCGCTCCGGGCGCGCCCTACACGACCCGGATCAACGTCACCGACACGAAGTTGATCCTGGACAACAGCCCCCCGACCTCAGTACGGGTGGGTCTGTATCTGCCCGATCTGACGAGCACCGGCTTCTTCGCCATCGACCTGCCCGCCGTGACTGCCGGCAGCACCCGCGTGGAGGCACCCTTCGTGGCCTGGTACTCGCCTGACCCGGTCGAGCAATTGCCGCCTCTGCCCCTGGAACTCGAGATCGCCGCAGGCGACGAGGGCTGGATCATCAACATCGCGGTGGCGGGTGGGACATGAGGCTGACGGGGAGGATCGTGTTCGCGATCCAGGCCGCGGCGGAACTGGCGGGACAGGACGACTTCGTCTCACTCGACGGGATCGCCGAGGACCAGGGCCTGCCGAGGGACTACGTCCGCTCCGCGATGTCGGATCTGCGCAGGGCGGGGATCGTGCGCACCAGACGTGGCAGGGAAGGGGGGTATCAGTTGGCCAGGTCGGCCGATGAGATCACGTTGGCCGACATCATTCGAGCCGTCGACGGTCCGCTGACGGTGGTGCAGGGGGAGCGCCCCGAGAACATCGAGTACGAAGGGGCGGCAGCGGGCTTGGAGGACGTGTGGCTCGCAGTGCGCACCGCCGAACGCAGGATCCTGGAAGCGGTGACCCTGGAGCATCTACGTTCCGGTCGCCTGCCGCCTGAAGTCCAGCCGTGATGTGGCGCATCATCGGCTGACCCGCAGCGCTGCGGCCGGGCAGGTCCACTGGGCCATGCGCGCCGCCGCGTGCAGATCATCCGGAACCTCGCGATCGGTGAGGACCGGGTAACCCCACTCGTCCAGCGTGATCAACTCCTCCAGCGCCGCTGAGCAGGCGCCATGGCCGCGACACCGCCGCCAATCGATGTTCACACTGCTCATGACAGGCCCCTTGCGTGCATGCACAGCCCAGACCGATGAGCCGCCAACTCGTCGGCCAGCAGTGCTTGGCCCGAACGGATCGCTGAGATGGTTGCGGTGGGATGTGCGCACAGTCCGCGACCCAGCACCCGATCGGTCACCTCGCGGGAGGCCGCCAGATCGTCGCGGGCCGATTCGAGCCCTAGGACGCACGGCCCGCACTGCTTGGCCCCCTCGCCCACCAGGTAGTCCGTGATCGCATGCAGGACATCGACCGGACACGGGTCGTGGGGGATGGCGATCAATGCGCCCGCGCCCCAGTGCCAGCCTGCCGCACCGAAGGCGTTCCGGTTCGTGGGCGTTGACAGCCGGTTGCCGTCGGGGCGCATCCACGTCCCGTGCCAGCCGCCTGTGATCACAGCCGCTAGGTCGGAGTCCGCGCCGGCGGACCTCAGGACGTGGCCCAAGGGCGTCGCAGGTTGGAACTCCATCACGCCGGCGTCAAGGACCGCGCCCGACACGGTGACGAGGCTGCTCGTGCCGGTATGCCCCCTCGCGGCCAGCGCGAGCCTCGCGAAGGTCTCGACGTTGCTCAGCATCACCGGCCGTGAGCGCATGCCCTTGCGCATCGTGGGCGGTTTCCCAAGAGCTGCCGGTCTGGCAGGACCTCCCTGCAGGGACGAGATGACCGCGGAGGCCTCACCGGCGATGAACGAGTCCTCGCCAGGACTCACCGTGATCCGGATCCCGTCGTTGCGTTGGCCGACGGCCGCGTGCACGATGGCGATCACCGTCGGCCGCGATACGGGGACGCGAACGATGACTTCCCGGCTGGCCAGTGCCCGGGCGGTGAGCACTGCCCCGTCGAGCACCAGATGTGGCACGTGCGTGAGCAGCACCGTGTCCTTGCCGCTCGCGGATTCGCCCTCCGATCCGTTCACGATCACCGGCCCGGTCTTGCCCTGTGCCAGCGACCGGAGTTTGCGGCCGGTGGGGAAGCCCGCACCTCCAGCGCCGACCAAGCCCGGTGCGTTCGGCGGCGTCGATCAGTTGCGGCAGGCTCGCTCGCGGCGTGGGACCCCACTGTGCCTGATGCTCCGGCAGGCTCACGGTGAGACCTGGCCGGGCGTTCGACAGAAGCAGCGTCCCGGGGCCCAGCAACCGATGCGGCGCCGGGGCGGCGGGTATGCCCGCGACCGCGATCCCGGGAAGCAGACTGGCTGGACGGATCTGGACGGTCATTGCGAAACCTCGACTCTCTCGGGGGTGGGCTTGGTGCCGACCGGGCCCGGCCGGCTCATGAGGCGCACCATGATGGCGGCGGCCACGAGCCCCGCGCTGGCCGCGGCCAGAGTGATCATCAGGGTGGTTCCCCGATCCGTTCCGATGGTCAGGGTGTGCACCCAGACCAACGCCCACGCGGGGTAGGCCAGGACGTGGGCCCGCCACCAGAGCCGCGGCGCCTGTTGCCTCAACGCGGAGGTAGCGGCCATCACGATCAGGAGATCGAACGCGACCGTGCCGACGCCGACCCACAGGGGTTCCCACGGTGATGCCCCGGGCAGGACGGCTGCGGACAGTGGCACTGTCACCCAACTGTCGAGGACTGCGAACACCACGTGTGCCACGACCAATGCGATACCCCCGACCGCGGCGGTCAGATGCAGGCTCACAGACGTCAGTCGAAGGGTGGGGCGGCGTATGGCTGGGCCGGCGATCCCGAGTGCCACCGACACCGTCAGCAGCGCCAGAGCCACCAGGCCGGTGACGCGGATGAGTTCCCAGGTCATGCCGCCACCTCCTGTGGCCAACGGTTCGTCGTGGCCACTTCGTGCAATCCGACGAACCGGGTATCGATGCCCCGCCGCGACATCCACTGCGGGCCCCGGTCGCCGAGGATCACGCCGGCTGTGCTCGCGGTGTTGGCGTGGGTGGCGGTCGCAGCCACTGCCGAGACGGAGGCCCACGGGGTTTCGGCGGGGGTTCCGGTCCGGGGATCGATGATGTGGTGGCCGCCCTCCCAGGCCCGCTTGCCCACACCGCTGGTGGCCAGGCCCCCGTCGACGAGGTCCACGGGTCGGGGCTCGACGCCAGGTACGCCTGGGTCGGCCCAGACCGTCCACGGCTGGCCGGCGATGACGCGGATGTCGCCGCCCATGTTGGCGCAGACGTCGTGTCCTGCTCGATGCACCGTGGTGGCCAGCCGATCGGCCAGCCAGGCCTTGGCGATCGATCCGAGGTCGAGTTCGGCGCCCTCAGTGACCCGCACCTGTGCCTGTCGGCGTCCGGGGCGGATGCCGACGGTGCGCCACCGGCCGCGATGGATGCCAGGTCTGGTCGATGTGGCCTGTCCGGCCCATCTGTCGTATCCGGCGGCCTTGATCGCGCGGCCCATCGTGGGGTCGACCAGTCCGCCGCTGATCCGCGCCGCATCCAGCGCCGCGGTCAACACAGTTACGAAAGACCAGGAGACCTCCACCCAGGCGCCGGCCCGGGCGTTGACGCGGGCGAGGTCCGAGTCGTCCCGGAACCGGCTGGCCGAACGATCCAGGTGTGCGACCTCGGCGTCGAGCAGTCTCTGCAGGCCCGACTCGAGGGCGGGGTTGTGGTTGGCGCGTACCGACAGCAGCAGCTCGGTCTTCCAGGTGTTGCGCGAAACCGTGATCATGACGACTTCGACGTGTTGTTCGGCGCTTTCTGGCCCTGGCCACCGTTGAACGTGGTGCTGGGCGGTGCCGGCTGGATCTGACCCGAGTGGTCGTCATCGTCCCAGTCCTCGTCGTCCCAGTCGTCATCGTCCTGCGGTGCCCGATAGACCGTGGTGCGGTCATCCTGGGGAGTGGGCAGTTGTGTCGTGGCGCTGGCGTCGAGTTCGGTCTGTGACTGGGGGGAGTCCACGAAGTCCAGAGCGGCGACTGCGGCGCCTGCGCCGGCGGCGGCCAGCAGGGCCACGCTGGCCGTGGTTGCGATGATTCGGGGGCTGTTGCTCATGTATCCAGGATCGCCGGATCGGCCGCTAAGGCTCGATGATCCGCAACGTCAAGAACAGGCAAGGTGCGCCTTGACGTTGACTTGACGTCCCGTGCGTCACACGTCACATTGGCAACTCGCTGGACGAGGTTTAAAGTGAACATAGTGAGGTAACATTTGCAGTAATGGATAGAAGGAGTCGGCATGCCGCTCATCGTGGTTTTCGCCCTGGTGGGCGGTCTTGCGCAGTTCGTCGATGGATCCCTGGGTATGGGGTTCGGGATCACGTCGGCCACGCTGTTGACCCTGATGGGTTACTCCGCTGTCGCCGCGTCCGCCGGGACCCACGCAGCCAAGATGGGCACGACGCTGGTCTCGGGACTGGCCCACTGGCGTGAGGGCAACATCGAATGGCGCGTCATGCTGGCCATCGGGGTGCCCGGGTCCGTCGGTGCCTTCCTCGGTGCCGTGGTGCTCACCAACGTCAGTCTTGACGGCGCCCGCATCTGGATGGCCCTGATCCTTCTGGTTCTGGGTATCTCGATCGTCATGCGGTTCGCCTTCGGCCGGACGTTGATCCCGCAGGTCAAGGCACGCACTCGGCACCTGTGGCCGGTGGGGCTCTTCGGCGGTTTTGTGGACGCGACCGGCGGTGGCGGTTGGGGGCCGGTGGCCACTCCGTCGCTGATGACGCTGACCAAGCACTCTCCGCGCAAGGTGGTCGGGACCGTCAGCGCCGCGGAGTTCGCCGTAGCGGTGTCGGCGTCTGCCGGCTTCCTGTTCGGCGCCAAGGAGTCACAGGTTCCGTGGAGCGCGGTCGCAGGCCTGATCATCGGTGGGCTGTTGGTCGCCCCGTTCGCAGCTCGTTTCGCCGGACGGGCACCCGTCCACTCCCTCGGGACCCTGGTCGGCGGCATGGTGATCATCAGCAACCTCGCTGTGATCTTCAAACTCTTCGGCGTCCCGGGCGCTCTTGGCGGGGTCCTCGTCGCCCTCGTCGCGGCGCTGGCCATCGCTTTGGCCTGGCGGGTGCACCGGATGGATGTGAAGCCAGGTGAGACACCGACTGAGAAGCAGGCCGCATCACTGGCCAGCCACTGACTGGATCCTCAGGGCGTCATGGCCGCCTTGAGCGGACCGATCTCCAGTTTGACCATGTCGAGCATCACCCGGGTGACGTCCGCGCCGTGGTCGGGATGGGCGAGCCACTCGCGCAGGTTCTCCGGGATGATCTGCCAGGTGATCCCGTAGCGGTCGGTGACCCAGCCACAACGGGTGGGCGTTCCGCCGTCGCACAGTGGGCCCCACAGTCGGTCGATCTCGTCCTGGGTCGAGCACGTGACCATCAGTGAGAACGCTTCGGTCAGTTCCCGGTAGGTCCCGGCGTTGAACAGGTGCAGCGTCTGTCCCTGGATGGCGATCGTGGCCGAGGACATGTGCTCTGAAACCTCTGGGCCGGCGAGTGTCTCAGCGTCGGGGAACAGGCCCATGTAGAAGTCGACGGCCTCCTCGACGGGATGTTGGATCCAGAGAAATGGCGTGACCTGCATGCCCCTCATCCAAGCACCAGTCGTGCTGTCAGGACAGAGCCGATCGCACTATGGCATCGACGTCCCCGGGCCAACCCCGCTCGATGGCCAGGATCTGTGCGTCGCGTTCCACAGCGGCGTACACGTGACGACGGTCGGGCAGTTCCAGAGCCCGCTCGACGTCGCCGATCTGTCCGTACACGGTGACAGTTCTGGCAAGGATCGCCGGCACCTTGATGCTGGAGGCCATTCCCCCATCGATGAAGCCCCGGAAGGGTTGCCACTTGCCGCCGAGCATCGGTATCTCGTAGAGGACCACCGGAACCCGCTCGGAGGTGGCCCTGCCTCTTTCGTCGTGCGGTGGGCTGGTCGGGATGCCGGCGTCGGAGAGCGCGGCGATCCAGGCGTCGATGTCGCGTTGATGCCACTGGTGGAACGCGAGGAGCAGGATGTTGGTCTCGCCGGCCAATCCGCCCGGCACTGCGAGTTCGCTGCCGGCCAGAGACCGGCCCTTCACCGTCGGCATTCGCATGTCATCAGTGTGCTGGGGCTCGTGCACTCGGCTTGAACGGGGGCAGCGGCCACGACGAGCTTTGGGCTGACCCCGATGGGACTGTCAGTGCGTGGCGGACCCCGTCGACCGCAGGTCCGGACCCTGCCGCGGTCCCCACGCCGGGTCTGATCCGGTTGTGCCCGTCTCCGACAAGCCGGAGAGATCCGCGTCCGGGCTGATCGCAGCCGTCTGCCCGGGCAATGCGTAGAACCTCGCTGGCCGCACGTAGCCGACTTGGACCTCATCGCCGATCCGATATCCCGTCTCGAGGGTTCGCACGTGCACGGTCAGCCCTCCGATCGCGACCTCCGCCATGCAGCCGTGGCCGTGGTATCGGACCGCCACCACGCGACCACGCGCGAACACCGAGCCGGAGCCGTCCATACGCAGATCCTCCGGGCGGAAGCCGAGCACTCCGCCGGTTCCAGTGCTGACCGGCGCGTCGCAGGGCAGGTCGCCGATCGGGGTGACGGCGACGCCCGATCCGGTGGCTTCGGCCGGTACGACCACCAGGTCTCCCACGAAACGTGCGACGTCGAGTGTCGCCGGACGTCGGTAGACCTCTTCGGCTGGTGCATCCTGCACGATGGTGGCGTCCATCACGACCGCGACCCGATCGGCGACCGCGAAGGCCTCTTGCTGGTCGTGGGTGACGAGCACCGCCGTCGCGCCGTCCTTCCTGATGGCCGCGAAGATGTCACGCCGGACCTCGTCGCGCAGCCCGGCGTCGAGTGCTGAGAAGGGCTCGTCCAGCAGCAGCACCTCCGGACGCGGGGCCAGCGCCCGGGCGACTGCGACTCGCTGCTGCATCCCGCCGGAGAGCTCATGGGGTCGCATCCGACCGGTCCCGGGTAGTCCGACCAGCCGGAGCAACTCCTCGATGCGCACCCCACGATCGCGGCCGCGCAGCCCGAAGCCGACGTTGTCGAAGACGTTCAGATGGGGGAACAGGGCACCTTCTTGCGGAACAAGGCCCACGCGGCGACGCTCCGGTGGAACCCACGTTCTGCCGCAGACTTCGGTGCCACCGATGCGGATCTCGCCCTGTTCGGGGCGAAGCAGGCCGGCCAGGCATCGCAGCAGGGTGCTCTTGCCGGAGCCGCTTCCGCCCAGGACCGCAGTGATCGCGCCTGCGGGGACGTGCAGGTCCACGTCCACGAGTACGTCGGTGTCGAAGCGCTTACTCAGCCCGCGCACATCGATCGCGTTCACCGGGCACCTGCCTGACCACTGCTCATCCGGGCGAGCAGGAAGGCAGGTATCGCGGCCAGCGCCATCAGCCCGAAGGCATAGGGTGCTGCCTGGCTGAACGAACCGACCGATGTGTGCGTCCACATGGATGTGGCCAGGGTGTCGAAGCCGGTCGGTCTGAGCATCAGGGTGGCGGGCAACTCCTTCATCGCGGTCAGCAGGACCAGCAGTGCTCCGGCGGCGATACCGGGCAGCGAGATCCGGGCGGTGACCCGTAACCAGGCTCCGCCCGGGCGCTGGCCGAGGGTGCGAGCCACGTCCTCGAGTCCCCGGGGGACCTGGTCGGTCGCCGCGCGGATCGAGCCGATCGCGTTCGACAGGAAGAGCACCGCGTAGCCGAAGCTCAGCATGACGAGTGTCTGGTAGAGCCCGGGGAACAACGCGAGTCCCAGGAAGACCAGGGAGAGCCCGACGACCACGCCCGGCAGTGCGTGACTGACGAACGCCGTCGATTCCACCGCGCGGCTGACGACATCCCGGCGACGGGAGGCGAGCACCGCGATCGGAAGGGCGAGGACGATCGCGATCAATGCGCCCAGACCCGCTGCTTGTGCCGTGTTGGCGACCGCCTGCAGCCAGGCTCCGGGATCCGGGTCGGTCTGTCGCGAGGCGGACATCAGGCGGATCAGCATCACGACCGGGAAGCCGACCGATGTCGCGAACAGGACGGCCAGGGCCACGGTGCTCGGCCACCGCCAGGCCCCGAGGGGTTGCCGAAGGTGGGGTCGAGAGGTGCCGGAGCCGACGCGCCAGAGTTCGTGGCGGTTGCGCATCGTCCGCTCCAGGGCCACGAAGATCAGGGCCAACGCCACCAGCACGATGGCCAGGACAGCGGCGCTCGTACGGTCGAACGCGGCGCGGTACGAGGTCTGGATGACGCGGGTGAAGGTGTCGAAGCGCAGCAGTGACACGGCGCCGAAGTCACTGAGCGTGTACAGAGCCGTGAGCAGGCCGCCGGCGGCCGCGGCGGGGGCCACCAGTGGCAGCGTGGTACGCCGGGCGGCCTGCCACCGTCCCAGCCCCAGGGTGCGGGCGACCTCCGCGTGGGCCGGATCGATCCGGCTCAGAACCGCCGCCACCGGCAGGATCACATAGGGCAGGCTGCACAGCGTGAGCAGCGCCCAGGCGGGCAGGAAGCCCTGCAGCCCCGGGAACGCCGCCAGCCACGTGTACGCCGCGACGTAGGAAGGGACTGCCAGTGGCAGCGCGGCCGCCACCAGCCACCACCGGCCCCCGGGGATGTCCCCGATCGTGACCACCCAGGCCACCGGCACCCCGATCAGGATGCACGTGCCCGCCACCGCGAGAGCCAGCCCCAGGCTCGCCACGGACAGTTCCAGAGTGCGTTGCCGGATGAGGATCTCGGCGATCTGGTCCCATCCGGCTGCGTTCGCCCGGACGAACAGGTACAGCAGCGGGCTCGCCGCCACGAGCGCGGCGATCGCGCCCAGGGCATGTAGCGGCGTGGGTCGCATCACGTCAGTCAGCCTCGCTCACAGCAGCCCAACCCGCATGAGCAGATCCTGCGTGCCTCTCAGATCCGCCAACTGGTCCAGGGTGAGTTCCGGCCCCTCGATCTGCGCGAGCGGTGGAAGTCCCTCGCGGGGCTCCGCAGCGTCTGTGAGCGGGTACTCCGCGGTCTGAGTCGCGAAGAAGTCCTGTGCCTGCTCCGAGAGCAGGAAGTCCACAAACTCCTGCGCGGACGCGTTGCCCGAGCCCTGTGGTGTGACTGCCACGCCAGCAACGTTGACCAGGTTGCCGGGGTCGCCGGCGTCAAATGCCGCGTTGGCGGCGGAGAGATTCTCTTCGCCCACCTCGTCTGCTTTCTCGTACAGGTAATAGTGGTTCACGAGACCGACCTCGACCTGTCCGGCGTCCACGGCGTCGACGATGGCCGTGTTGTTCTCGAAGGTCTGCACGTCATTCGCCTCCAGATCCGCGAGCCACTGCTCGGCAGCGGCTTCGCCCTGGGTCTTCCGCAGGGCGGTGACGAACGACTGGAACGAGGCGTTGGTCGGCGCGATGCCCACCTGCGACCGCCATTGCGGTGCGGTGAGGTCCTGCACGCTGTCGGGCACTTGGTCTGCGTTCAGGGCGTCGGTGTTGTAGACGATCACGCGCGCCCTGCCGCTGGTGCCGACCCACTGGTCCTCGGCGCTGCGGTATTGAGCCGGTACCTGCTCAATGGTGGTGGCGGGCAGCTCGGTCGTCAGGCCCTCGTCCTGGAGCACCTGTAGCGCCCCGGCGTCCTGGGCGAAGAAGACATCGGCGGGAGTGTCTGTGCCTTCCTCAAGGACCTGCGCGGCCAATTCTGCGGTGTCTCCGTAGCGAACGGAGACATCCGTGCCCGTTTCGGCCTCGAACTGCTCGATGAGGGGGGCGATCAGCTCTTCGCTGCGGCCGGAGTAGACGACCAGTCCGCCCTCGGATGAGCTTGCGGACTCGTCGTTCGCCGTGCATCCGGCGAGGGCCAACAGGGACGCGGCGGCCAGGGCCAGCGCGGTACGGCGCATGAACTTCCTCCAAGGAGTTAGGTAAGCCTAACTTTAGCGGCTGCGCCAAGGGGCCGGCCTTCCTGGGGTTGCCGAAAAGAGGGTTCGTGCGGGTCGGCCTATCCTGGGCGCATGCCCATGTATGAGTTCCGTTGCCGCGCGTGCGGGCAGACATTCACGCAGAACCGTCCGATGGACCGGTCCGGGGATCCGGCCGCGTGTCCGAGCGGGCACGATGACACCGTCCGGCTGCTCACGACGGCTGGTGCCGTGGGAACCCTCGGCTCGGGGGAGTCGACGGGTGGTTGCTGCGGCGGAGCTTGCTGCAGCTGACGTCCGCTACCCCGTTCTGCCGCCGAATCCGGCCCATTAGTTGTCCACATCTGCGTGTCGGTCCTTGACAAGCCGGATTTTCTTGTCGTACCCCCAGTGCACTCTGGCCATGGATGCGGGACAGGGGGTCACCGCGTCCGAGCCCGGGTCGGACTCGCGGGGGTGGTTCGACCCGGGCACCCAGTCGACGTGCTCAGTCGTTGAGAGCGATCAGACCGCGTGCGGTGTCGTTCACTTCGTAGAAGTCGACGATCGAGATGTTGATGGGCAGACCCTGCGCCTTCCAGTCGGTCATCTCCTGCACGACCGTGCTGTTGCGCAACTGCGCGAGTTCGAGCAACGAGCAGTTCTGCGTGCGGCTGCCCGCGAGGCACTGAACCTGCGAGGCGAAACTCATCGACAGTTGCAGCTGATCCACGAACAGGCCGCACTGGTCGCCGCCGCCCACCGTGCAACTGCCGGAGCCCCCGAGTGCCGCCTGGCGTGACGTCAGGTACTGCAGGTTCGAGGCTGTTGAGACCGCAGGGTCCTCGGTGTTGGGCCAGGGGGAGTACAGGACGTTCTCCCGCGGCCGGTAGCACGACCGCTTCGGCAACTCCCCTTTCGCGTACAGCACGAGGAGGTTCCGATCGGCCGCCCACGCCTGGCCCAGGGTCGCCTGGGTCACGTCGGGGATCTTTGTGGACGTCCATGCACGCGAGCACACGGTACTCCCGTCCACCTTGTAGGTCCTGAGGATCTTGTCGATGGCGGAGGTGTAGTACTTGTCGATCTTCTTCTTGCCGGTCAGGTCGATGTGCTGGAAGTCGAGGATGATCTGCTCGCGCGGGTGATCCTTGGCGAAGCGCACGATCTGGTTGAGTCCTTTGGTGAAGCGCTTCGAGATGAACGTGTGCTGCAGGTAGACCGGGACCTTTGCGGCGGCCTTCTTCGAGAGTTTCTTGCCCGCCTTCTTGGCGGAGACCACTTTGTTCTCGGGTACCCCGAGACGCATGTCGAGGTACCGGATGCCGCCATTGAGTTGACCGGTGAAGCTCTGACTCTGTGCTTTGGACAACTTGCCGGCGCCACATGGATTGCGCTTCGCAGCACTGACCTGGACCGGGTTGGTGCCGGCGATCGCGGTGACCTTGCACTTGCCTTCTGTGTCGATCTTGAAGGCGCCGGAGTCGTGCGTGCCCGGGATCACGATCTGCGTCAGTCGGGTGTCGGGGCGTTCGGCATACAACTCGCCCATCCAGTCCGGAGTCGGAGGGACGACGGCGAGGGCGACGGCCAGCATGAGCATGGGGCCAAGGTAACCGCTGCGCGCGTGGAGCGTTCGGTGAATGCGACGAGACCTCCGGTCGCGGCCCGATGTCGTACCCGGCAGGTACGGTGGACGCAGGTCATGAGTGAGCAGCGTCAAGCCCCGGCTTGCTGCTCCGGCAACCGCGCTACCGGCACGGTGCCCCGGGTGACGACCTGCCCGTGGGTGTAGTTCCCGCGGGACGAGCGGTCGAGGAGTGACCATGAACGAACCCGTTGTCGTGCGCGATGTCCGATACCCGAAGCAGGCCGGTTCCCACGAGGCCCCACGCGACCCGCAGTTCGGGGCGGTGTCTCCGGTGGTGGCATGGCGTGTCGATGTGACGCGCCCCCGGTCGCAGATCATTGCGGAATTCAGCACTCAGGAGCTGCGGCTGAGAATCCACGACCGTCTCGTGGCCTTCACCGCCGCGGGGGAGGGCGGGGAATTCCCGTTCGGCCACCCGGTGATCGTGGCCAGCACCAGCATCAAGGGCTTCGACGAGCCGGAGATCTCTGTGCCGTCGATCGAGGCGGTGGCGCTGGCGGCCGACCGACAGTGGCTGGACCGGATGCTGGTCATGCGGGACAGCGCGGCGGCATTGAGTGCTGCGGTGAGGCTCGGGGGGCGGTTCGCGATGCGGTGGGACCCTCGTGGTGTTTCCGTCGTGGACCTGCAGTCCGGTCTTGAGGTGTCCCACTTCGCGGTGGCGGGTCGCGAGGTGGTGGATCGCTGCTGTCCGCTGATCCCCGACGCCCGGCCGGGGGAGGTGTGCAAGCCGCACGGCGGTCCCTGGGTCTCCATGTCGATCACGGCGGCCGGTCACTGGAACTCCCGGCGGTGGTTGTACTGGAATCTGGTCGGATGTGACCAGGCGTGCCCACCTCCGCGATCTCGGAACAGGGTCGACGTCCCCACCAGGTACCAGACGTGGTTCAGCGACATCGACCTGGCTCAACCTGAACGTCACGACGACGGCCACTGCCGCGTCTGCAAGCGCAACGATGGCCGCCACAGGTTCGGCCCTGGTCGGGCGCGGCCCGCACCAGGGGTGATCACTGTGACGACGCCGGAGGGTGGCCGGACCTTCCCGCTCGACGAGCCGGTCCTGGCGACAAAGGGTGCGATCGTGGAAGTGGGTGTGGACGAGGACGGGATCTGGGAGGCGCTGGGCCGGTTGCTGCTGGATCCGACCGGCGGACCGGAGGATCCACTCGACTGGTCGGATGCGCCGCTGCATTGGCAGGCCACGGACGCCGATGTGCGGCGGCGCTGCGGGGGCATGCCGGTGCTCGCGAGATGGGTGGCTGTCGGAGCCCTGCGGGTGATCGGTGTGCCCACCAGGAATGGCGCGATCCCGGTGGCCTTCGATCTACGTGTCCCGGGCACCGGACTGCTGTTGGAGAGAACCTTGATCGCGCTGCCCGCTGTCCGGATCGGCGAGGTGGGTCCGCTGCGCCTGGCGATCTCGGAGGACGAACCCGAGATCGAGGTGCTGGCCGGTTCTGGACCGGCGTCCGATGTCGCCGCCGCATGGATCGAGCGCGAGGGTCTGGAGGCCCTGATGGCTCTGGCGCTCGAGCCGTACGATCCGCGAGGGGACGAGGTCCTGTTCGATCGTCGCCGGCACCTGGCACTGCTGGCCGCGGTTGTGGGACGTCCGGAGTTCGGTCCCGACGCGGAAGAGTTGCGGCGGCGGTTGCGAGACCGGAACGGCTACGAATCGGCCCGCAGGGCCCTGGAGTCGCCGAGCTCACACCCGTGGCTCTACGAACAACTCGCGGTCCATGTCGCACGGGGCGGCGGGCCGTTCCGTCCGGGGTGAGCCCGACTCACAAGCCGGTGTCGTGGATCGCGTTCTCGATTCCGCGCCAGATCGTCGGGTAGGCGTAGATCATGTTCTTGAGTGTCGCGATCGGGACCGCGCCGCGTACCGCCACGGCGAGTCCCGACAGCACCTCGCCGCCGGTCGGGCCGACGCTGGTGGCGCCCACCAGTACGCCCCGGTCCGCGTCGGCGACGACCTTGATGATGCCCTCGTTGCCGACCTTGTGGATCCACCCCCGGGACGTGCTCGGCACGTCGACGGACCCGGTGGCGACATTGATCCCGGCGTCCCGTGCCTGCTGTTCGGTCATGCCCACCGACCCGACCTCCGGGTCGGTGAACGTCACGTGTGGCACAGCCGAGTAGTCCGCGCCGGGGCCGGGCTTGCCCAGGATCGCCCGTTCACAGATGGCCGCCTGGTACATGGCCATGTGTGTGAAGGCGCCCTTGCCAGCGACGTCGCCCACCGCGTAGACACCCGGGAGCACCTGCATGTGCTCGTCGACCGGCGGGTATCCGTGTGACAACTCCACGCCCAGGTCGCCGAGGCCGGTGGACTGCGCGTTGGGGGTCCGGCCGGTCGCCACGAGCAGTCTTTCGCCGCGGACGACCGATCCACCCACGGTCACCGCGAACCCCGAGTCGTAGCCGACCTCGGAGGCGAACTGGCCGGTGTGGATGGTGATGCCCTGCGAGACGAGCACGTCGTGGATGATCCGGGACGCCTCCGGTTCCTCGGGGGGCAGGATTCGTTCGGCACCCTCGATGATCGTCACGGTGCTGCCGAAACGAGCGAAGACCTGCGCGAGTTCGACCCCGATCGCGCCGCCGCCCATGACGATCAACGAGTCGGGCACCGAGGTGGTCTTGATCGCCTCACGGTTGGTCCAGTAGGGCGTGCCGGCAAGGCCCGGGACCGGGGGGATGGAGGCGTGGGTGCCCGTGGCCACCACGACGGCCCGTGTCGCGCGGTAGGTGTCATCGGCGACTGCCACGACGTCGGCCGAGATGAGTTTCCCCTCGCCGCGCACGAGGTGACCACCTTTGCCGGTGAACCTGTCCGCGGCCACCTGGTCGTTCCAGTCGTCGGTCGCCTCTTTGCGGATTCGGTCGGCGACGATCGAGAAGTCCGGGCGGATCGTGCTGGAGCCGGACAACTCGGGGATCCGCCTGCCCTCCTCGAGTGCGCCGGCCGCGCGGATCATCATCTTGCTCGGGACACATCCCCAGTAGGGGCATTCGCCGCCGATCAGTTCCTTCTCGATCCCGACGACGTCCAGACCCGCCTGCGCGAGGTTGCCTGCCACATCCTCGCCGCCCGGCCCCAGACCGATCACCACCACATCCGCTGTGAATTCGCTCATGTCCTGCCTCTCGTCGGTTGTGCTCATTGTGCGCTACGGCAAGCGGGTTCATTGTTCACGCGGGATCGTGCAAACATCTGGCCGTTCAGTGACGTCAGATTCACAACCTTGTGGGAATCCGCGGCGCTGGCGTGCCGGCAGGCGATCCACGCGGCGCTGGCGTACCGGCAAGCGGGTTCATTGTTCACGCGGGATCGTGCAAACATCTGGCCGTTCAGTGACGTCAGATTCACAACCTTGTGGGAATCCGCGGCGCTGGCGTGCCGGCAGGCGATCCACGCGGCGCTGGCGTACCGGCAGGGATCACGCGTTGAGCAGGTGGCGGCCCTCCATCTCATCGACACGAGGCTGGTCCTTGCCAGCCCTGGCTAGCAGCCACACTGTGAATGCCAGTTCACCGATCACCGACGGGATCGCCACGATCATCAGGAACAGCGACGCGTGGTCGGCGTAGTTGGACAGCAGTGCGTTGGCCACGGTGTCGATCAGGTAGGCCGCACCGGCGATAGCGAGCAGGACACCCAGGATCTTCGGCGCCGCCCCGGACGCGATCACCAGATAGCCCATCAGAAGCAGGTGAACACCGAAGCAGGCGAGTCCGATCAGCCAGGCGTAGTTGAACGCATCCAGCAGCAGCATCACTGGGATGGCCGACTGGTCGGCATCGACGGCTGAGAGGTATCCGCCGCCCGCGACCATCTGAGCTGCGATGAAGAAGAAGATCAGGGCGACTCCGAGCATCACGGTGTACACCAGCCGGAACCATGCACTGAGCAACGAGACGTCGCGGTTCACCGAACGGAACAGCACGTACAGGGCCCAGGCGACCACGACATCCACGATGAAGACCGCAAGGAAGCTGACGGTGCCCAGCCGGAAGAGGGACTGCGAGTCGGCGATGTTCTGGATGGTGGTGGCGGGATCGTCGGCCTCGATGAGACCGGTGCGTACATAGAAGTTCGCGAAGATCGCCAGGAAGAAGATGGCGACGTAGCCGGCGCCGGCGATCAGTGCGGCTCTGCGGGGCGACACGGAGGCAGTCGAAGGGGACACGGGAATTCCTCTCTCTCGGGTGCTGGACTCAGATGGTGACGATGACCTTGCCGCGCGACCTGCCCTGTTCCACGTGGCGTATCGCCGCTGCGGTTTCGGCCAGCGGGTAGGTCGTGTCGATGACAGGCATGAGTTCGCCTTCTTCGATCATCTCGGGCGAGCACGCGCATGTCCTCCGCGGACTCCTTGCTGATGAAAGTCCCCAGTGTCTGACTCACGAACCGCGACACCACCATGGCGCGCAATTGCCGGTCCGTGCCGCCGAGCCACCGCCCGCCGTTCTCGCCGCCCACGATGACCAGCCGACCGTCGGAGGTGAGTACGCGGCGCAGATCGCTCAGCGACCGGTTGCCCCCGGTGTCGACGACGGCGTCGTAGTGCTCGCCGGTGCGGGTGAAGTCCTTGGTCGTGTAGTCGATGACGTGATCTGCGCCGATGGAGTCGACGAGGTCCGTTTTGGACGTGCTGCAGACCCCGGTGACCTCGGCGCCGAAGGCCTTGGCGATCTGCACGGCGAAGGACCCGACGCCCCCCGAGGCCCCGGTGACCAGGATCTTGCGTCCGGGTGCGGCGTGCGCGTGGTCCCTCACGGCCTGCAGTGCGGTGAGTCCGGAGATGGCGATGGCCGCAGCCTGCACGTGGTTGATGTTGGCGGGCTTCGGGGCCAGTTTGCTCTCGAGTGCGGGGGCGAATTCGGCGAAACTGCCCTTGCTGATGCCGAAGACCTCGTCGCCGGGTGCGAACTGCGTGACCTCGCTGCCGACCGCCGCGACCACCCCCGAGAGATCCATGCCCAGAACGGGGTTCTTGGGCTTGCGGATCCCGTACCCCGCGAGCCGCACGGGGTATGGCAGGCCGGTCATGAGGTGTACGACACCTCGATCGACGCCGGCGGCGTGCACACGGACCAGCACTTCATCCGCAGCGATCTCGGGAACGCCGACCCTGGTCAGTTGCAGCGTGTCGGCAGGACCGTAGCGGTCCTGGGTGATGGCTTCCATCGTGGTCGGTAGGGCGCTGGCTTCCATGTCGGTGCTTCCTTCTTCTTCGGGTGCGGTGTTTCGTACGCTGTAAGTCATACGACGTAAGGTAACCGTACGGTGTACGATAAGTCAAGACGCACAACCGGATCAGCGAAGGAGGGGACTGGGATGTCCGCGCAGATCGAACCGGCCGGGGTCCGCCGGCAACCACTGACGCGCAGTCGCGTCCTCGCCGCGGCCCTCGCGCTCGCTGATGCCGGAGGACTGGAATCCCTGAGCATGCGCAAACTCGCACGATCGCTGGACGTGGAACCCATGTCGGTCTACTACCACGTGGCGAACAAAGCAGACATCCTCGACGGTCTCGTGGACCGTGTCTTCTCCGAGATCGAGTTGCCGTTGCCGGAGGAGCCGTGGCGCCCAGCGATGCGGCGCCGGGCGATCTCCGCGCGCGATGTCATGGTGCGTCACCCGTGGGCGCCCCCCTTGATGGAGTCTCGGGCGAATCCCGGTCCGAACACGTTGCATCACCACGACGTGGTGATCGGGACTCTGCGCCGCGCGGGCTTCAGCATCGCGCTGACCGCCCACGCGGTCTCCGCCATCGACGGCTACATCTATGGCTTCGCGCTGCAGGAGGCCGCGTTGCCGTTCGACACCCCGGAGCAGACCGCCGAGGTGGCCGAATCGATCCTGCAGCAGTTCCCACGAGACGAGTACCCACATCTGGCCGAACTGACCCTCGAGCACGTCCTGCGGCCCGGCTACAACTACTCCGATG
This sequence comes from uncultured Actinomycetota bacterium, assembly GCA_963769435.1. Lineage (GTDB taxonomy): Bacteria > Actinomycetota > Actinomycetes > S36-B12 > UBA10799 > JADKAV01. Next base: position 773,391 of record CAVYLN010000002.1, on the reverse strand, counting down.
AGTTCGAGTTCGGCCTGGATCTGATTCTGGACGGGCTCGAACGTCATAGGCGGCGCGAGCAGTCGTCTGCCTGAAGCCTCGCGGGAGCAACGAGATTCTCGGCTCCCTTCATCGATAGCCGATCACGAAGCTCTGTCACGGCACTTGTCAACGCGCCACGCCGAGATCCAACGGATTTGTCAGACCCCTGCTCTACAACTTCGGTGGAGGGAGTTGAGTGGTGATGAGTCGGGTAAGGAAGAAGAAGCGGACGTGTCCCAGCGGCAAGATCCGCTACCGCGACGGCGATCAGGCAGGACTGGCGCTGCGACAGCTCAAGGGCAAAGCGGCTTTCGCCGCCACCCACGGCGGCAGGCACACGATCCGGGTGGTGCGCAAGTACGAATGTGATTGGTGCGGGGGCTGGCACCTGACCAGCCAGCCGGGATGGCAGGCGGTGGCCTCGTGAATGGCCGTGTCTTCCGCGATCGTCGGGGGTCCGGCGGGTCGGATCCGCAACTCTCCCCGACGGGGCTGCTGCCGCGCGCACACCGCAGGCGCAAGCCGAGGGCGCGCGTGCGCCTGCGAGGCGACCGTTTGGTCGGTCTCTTGGACGGGATGCGTGGGCTCCCGACCCCGGCCTCCGGCATGGCCACAGCGCGGCAGCTGCGGATCGCCCACTGGGCGTCGGTCAAGGCCCAGTCGTTCGTGAGTCACTACGGCCCACTGCTGTCCGATCTCCGCGATGCGCGTGAGCACCTCACGGCACACTGCGAAGCGCAAACCGGATTGCTGGAGGATGCGAAGGCTGTGGCGGCGCGGATCCAGCAGGAGGGGCCCAGTGGTGGGCGACGGTTCGGAGAGTTCGACCTCACCGATGATCAGGTCCTTCGGCGTCGGGCATCGGAGTTCGAACGTGCACTGTCGGATGCGCTCACCAGTCTGCGTCGTCAGCAGGCCGTGGTGGGGTCAGGGCAGGCGGCGGTCCGAGCGTGCGAGGACAGGCTGTCCGTACTCGAAGATGAGTTGCGCAGCGATCTGCAGCGGATCCACGCCCTCGCCGGCAGACGTCGGCGAACTATCTCGCGGGCGTCACCGCCACACACCCCGACCGAGACGCGCTCGTCGCGGGCTTCCGAGCATGCCCGGCCATCGGTCCAGCCGACCAACAGATCCGAGCCATACACCTTGTGAAAGCGGAGGAAACAGCATGACTGCACTACCCGGACATCCCACGGTGGCGGTGGGTTTCAGCACTCCCGAGGGCGACCATGCGGGGCGGTGGGATCGAAGTCTCGACAAGCTTCTGCTGCTCGGCGTGGCGGCCGGAGACGCGGTCTCGTTCTGGATCGCGCTGCAGGCCTTCAATGCCTCTGCCGACGCCTGGCAACTCGCGGTGTTCGTGGCCGCGATGACGTCCGCAGCGATCGTGACGATGCACAAGGCGGGCTCGTACGCACGGGCGTTCAAGGCGCGGCGGGCGGCCCACGGCCGGAAGCTGGTGATCACACTGGTCAGCGCATGGCTGCTACTGGGGACAGCGGCTTTCGTGGTCCGAGTGAACGTCACGGACGGCGCCCCGTCGGAGGGTCTGTTCGGTGCAGGTGCCCCCGCGCCGGAGAGCCACAACCTGGTGATGGCCGGACTGATGCTCGCCCTGTTCCTCGCAGGAGGCGTCGTCGCGTACGCGATCGGGTTCACCTCCTACAACCCGCGCCGGCAGGCTCTGTCGCGGCTGCGGACCCAGCTCGATCGCCTGGAGCGACGGCAACACCGCCAGGCGCGGCGCCGGTCGAAGCGCCGCGCGGCACTCGTCCGGCGCGCCAGCGAACTCGACCGCCGGATCGCTGCTGCGGAACAGGAGCTCGACCGCGACCGTGCCGTGCTCGGCGCGCAGGCGTCGGAATTGCGGCAGATCGCCCGGATCCGGATGGCGCAGCAGCTCAGCCTGCCCAGCCGCACCACAGGAATCTTCACAGAGAAGGGGAACCGGCCATGAAGAGGTCGAAACGGGTCACAGCGCCCATCAGGCCCTCCACGTTCGCCGTGCGGCGGCGCCGCGGCCTCGAGTACGAGGTGGAGCGCATGCTCGCCGCCGGTGCGCTCGACGAGGCCAACGCCGATGTCTTCGATGCGTTGATCGAATCGTGGCGGTCACGGGAGGCGGCGGAGATCGAGGCCGCCGCGGGGTCCCAGGTCACGACGTGGTCGTGTGAACACGAACAGCTCTCAGCCCAGATAGAACTCATCGATGAGGAGTCCGGCGCGGACGATGCGGTCCTGGCGGAGCTTCGCAGTGAACTCCGCGCGGCGCAGCAGCACCTGCGAGGTGCATTGTGAGGTGGGCATCGATCGTGGCCGCCTGCATCATGCTCGTCGGTTGCGGCAGCACGCAGGAAGTCTCCGCACCATCGTTGCCGGGCGGATGTGACGTCATCGGTCCGATGGCGGTCGTGGCCGGCGGCAGGTCGAACATGCCGGCCCCGTCGGTGGCGGCGCTCGGCAGGTACTTGGAGCCTGTCGCCCGCGCGGGGGAGGAAGTCTCCGTCGTCGACTCCGGCGCCGATCCGGGCGTGCTGGGCGGCGTGGACTTCACCGCTACGGCGCAGAACCCCGTCGCCGCGGAGAGGGAGATCGGGATGGCCGCCGACCGGTTGCGCACAGGCATCGAAGGAGTGCGTGCCACAGCGCCGGGAGCGGACCCACTGCGGGCGCTCGATCTGGCCGCGCGGCAGATCCACGGGTCGAGCACCGAGGGCACGGTCGTGATGGCGGACTCGGGCCTGCAGACCGAGGGGGTCCTCGACTTCACCCGGAGGGGCATGTTGCGCGCGGAGCCGAAGGATCTGGTGTCCGGCCTCGCCGAGGCCGGGCAGTTGCCCGACCTGTCCGGCATCCGTGTCTTCCTGGTGGGGATCGGGGACACCAGTGCCCCGCAGGAGCCGCTGGACACGGCGTCGCGGCGGCAACTCGCCGAACAGTGGGTGGCGATCGTCGAGGCGGCGGGCGCCTCGTGCGTGGGGGTCGACGAGCGGCCGGTCACGGGACCGCCGCCGGTGGGTGCCCCCGCAGTCGCCGTCGTGCGGGTCCCCGAGGTTACGGCGCTGATGCCGGCGGAATCGGTGGTGCTCGACGGCGAGTCCGTGGCGTTCGTCTCCGACAGCGCCCAGTTGCGCGACGCGGAGTTCGCCAAGGCTCAATTGGCGGACGTGGCTCGGTACCTGCAGGAGTCCGGTGAGTCCGTCCTCCTCACGGGGACCACTGCCACCGATGGGACGCCGTCCGGCAGGCGCGCACTGTCGCTACAGCGGGCACAGACGGTGAAGGCTGTGCTGGTCGAACTCGGGGTGCCGGCCGAGCACATCAGGACCCGCGGGGTCGGAACGGACCACCCCGAGCACATCCAGGACCTCGATGCGCAGGGTCGTCTGATCCCCGCCAAGGCGGCACGCAACCGCACGGTTCTCGGTGGACCGAACATGAGCGTCGTCGAGATGATCCTGTTCACGCCCTTCTTCGTCGGCGCACTCATCCTGGCGGTGTCCGGTTGGGAGGCGCTGATGGACGCCAAGGAAGAGGCACTGGCCGAGCGCCGATACCGCAAGGTGGCATTGCGTCGGGCGAAGGAGGCGCGCGATGACGTGGCTCGATGAGGCGTACACGTTCGGGTTCCTCGCAACTCTGGCGCCGGGGATCCGCCTCTACCTCGTCACAGGGGCTACGTATCTGGGCACGGCTGTCGCCGACCGTGTGAACGACCGGCGCGTGCGGCGTCTCGAAGGCCCCCGTACTCAGAGTTCCCGAACCACCGGCGTGCTCATCGGAGACGTCGAATACCGGGCAGAGCAGTCGAAGACCCGCGGCCAGATCGCAGAGTGGGGAACCTGGGACGCGCAACGCGGTGTCTACGCCGTGGAGATCCCCGAGCACGTACGCAGGCCGTACGACGATGAACCCGTACGCCATTACGTTTGGGTCAAGCCTCCGTACGTGGCGGCTGCGCTCAAGGCATCTCCGCTCACAGCGACCTTCGCCGCGCTGCTGCTGAGTGTCGCGCTGGGTTCCATCATGTGGGGTGGTCCGCACTTCGGGTTCCCCGCCGGCGGGCTGCCCGAAGCGATCTGGGACAAGTACGAGGTGTCCGTCGAGGAGGATCTGCCCGACGACCCGCGGGTGAACCAGAAGTTCGAGGACGTCACCGTCCTGGTGCCAGCATCGTCGTCGGCGATACGCGGGTACGGCGAGCCTGTGCGCGGCTGCACGATAGACGCCGGCGGTGGTATCGAGACCTTGACGGTGATGTGCCCCGACGAGCGCGGCCAGATGTCGGAACTGGTTCCCTTTCTCGATACCCCCCAGGAGTGGTTCCCGTGATCTCCGAACACGATGCGATCCAGAGGGCCCGGCCCAGGTTGGGGGCGTACTACGGCTGGGTGCTGCTGCTCGGCGCGGCCGCCTACGGGCTGGTGATGGTCGGCGAGGCCGACGACTACTACCGGCGTGGGCCTTCCTGGCCGGGGCTGGCGGTCATGGCGTGGACCCTCGGTATGCTCCTTTGGCCGATGGCCATGAGCTTCATCGAGCCTGACTTCCTCAACCCTGGCTTGAAGCGCATCCGATCCGATCAAGTGCCCAACGTCCGCGTACAGCGACTTGCCGCTCCCGGTGCCCGCGAGCGCCTGCGACTGCGGCACGAGACTGTCAAGGAACAGTACGGAGCGTTCCTCAGTGACATCTCGCAGATCATCTCGATGCCACTGCTCGCTGATGAGTCCTGTGAGGACACCCATGCCTTCGTGGCGTACCTGGTGACGTGCGAGGATGCATCACGCGGCGCCGGACCTGGAGTATGAACGAGCGGTGGATGGTCTGGAGATCCGGTGGCAGGCTGCGGTGAACTACGCACGCAAGAAGAAGTGGTCAACGCTTGCGCCGGCGGACCAGAAGGCCATCCGGCGGGCCAAGGTGCTGCTGGACCGCGCGTTGGATCCGACCGCCACCGCGCCGGAACGGCAAGCGAGCCTGCAGAAGGCGCTCGACCTGTTGGAGACGGTTGTGCACATCCCGGTCCAAGCAGTTGCGGGCATCACCGCTCAGGTGCAACGCGTGGCCATCGGCGGCTCTGCGGGAGCCGGGGGAGAAGGTCCATGACCCGGCCCTGCCCGCTGCTAGGTTCGGTCGTGTTCGAGACCGTCCATACCTGCGCTCGTGGCCCGAGGTCGAGCACCGAGCTCCGGCCGGGAGGAGGGCCGATGGCCCACGGCGCTCCCGCGGGATGTGCCGGTGGTCTGCTGGCCATTGGTTTGCTGGTGATCCTTGGGTGGGTGTTCTTACCGGTGAGACTCGACGACGGAACCCGCGCCGACCGTGCGTCCGGCCTCGCCGACTGCCCCAACCCGGACCGAAGCCCCGGCGCGCGAGCCGGGTGAGATCCCCGAAGCCGCCGAGGACGACTGCCTCCGCCACGATCGAGGTCGCCAGGACAGCGCTGGAGGACATTCCGGTCAAGGGACGTGCACCTCTCACCGACTACGATCGCGCAGCGTTCGGAACGCCGTGGTCCGACGTGAACGACAACGGGTGCGACACGCGCAACGACATCTTGCGGCGTGATCTCACCGACAAGGTGGTGCAGGACTGCGTCGTTCTGTCCGGTGTGCTGGACGATCCCTACAGCGGGCAGCGTGTCGCGTTCACGCGCGGCCCTGTGTCGAGCCTGGAGGTGCAGATCGATCACGTGGTGTCGCTCTCCAACGCCTGGCAGACCGGCGCCAAGTACTGGCCCGATGCCGAGCGGGAGCGATTCGCCAACGACCGCCGGAACCTGCTGGCGGTTCGAGGCGACCTCAACATGCAGAAGGGCGACGGTGACGCCGCGACCTGGCTACCGCCCAAGAAGTCCTTTCGCTGTACCTACGTGTCGATCCAGATTCTGACCAAGCAACGCTACGGACTGTGGCTCACGCCCGCGGAGAAGGACGCGATGACCCGGATCCTCGACACCTGCTGAGGCCCGCCGCACTGGCCGAGGCGGCGCAGTGGGCAGCGGCTTGGGTACTCAGCGCGGGCATGATGATCGGTTTCGGCGTGGCTCTTGCTCTGCAGGAGACGTCACTGGCGAACATCGGCCGATACGCAGATCCCGTCCTCGTGCTGTGTGCCACTGCGGCGATCCTCCCGACGCCGCTGCGCATGATCAGGTCCATGTACACCGAGCTGCTCGAAGAGTCCGCCGAGTGCGCGACCCGGTGCTCGAGGGTACACCGTGTGAGTCGGGCCACAGGCTGCCCGCACCGACGGTCCGCATGGGCAAGTTGGGCCCCAAACTGTACCTGGAGCTCGACTACCTGATCGCTGATGATCGGGCGGTCGGCCAGGCCGATGTCATCCGCCGCGAACTGATGGATTCCCTTCATGAACCCGGGCGCCTGACGTGGATCAATGTTGAACTGCACACCGATCCCGACTGGGACAAGGTGTGAGCCGGCGCGCGTGGGTCACAGGTACAGGCCGGGAGCGATGTCGATCTCCTCAGGGACCTCCTCGACCGTGGGGTCGAAGCGTGCCGTACCCCCGAACCGCTCGAGCAGTTGCGGACCGAACTCCGGTGTATCCCGATGGACGGCTGTTTCAGGTTCCCTGGCAGATGGGGCACCACGGACAGTCCGGACAGCACTCGTCACCCCAGAAGACCGCCGCCTGGGTGTCGAACCCCGAGTCGTGGGGTGCTCCTCGATACCCGGTGCCGAATTCGCCGTACTGGCCGACGGCCAAGCCCGACATCTGGCACTGCGGGCTGCAGTCGGGGCAGCACGGCTGGGCCGTCACGGGCCGCTGAAGCCGGACATCTCGCCGGACCATGCCGGCCAACGCCGGGTACTCGGTCCGGCACCTTTGAGGTGCCATCGCCCGCGTGTCCTGTTGAAGAGGGCGGAGTTCTCATACAGCGTGATGAGCAGCCGCTCCAGCGTGAGACCGGGTCGATCGAGCCGGAGTTGATCCAGGATGTCGTCCGGGCACAGCGCCTTGTCGCTCACAGCGCCACAGATCGCGTCGATCAGCGCCGATTCGCCTTCGACACGCAATTGGAGGCGATCCACTTCAACTGTGCTCATCGTCACTCCCGTCACCATTCTTGCCCTCTACAGAGAACTCGGAACGCCGGAACTGCTTCTTGAGTCGCCCTGTCGGGTGATTCGGCGGTCGCTCAGCTTCGCGCTGTCCCAAGGGCAGCGGTTTGTCGTACCCGTATGTCAAGGTGTTTCTCGCAAGGAAACGGGGGATAGAACATGGACATTTCTAGTGCACCGTGGAAACGGATGCGGGCGCCCGTCGGCGCCGTGGGGGTGCTTCTGCGGGCAGGTTCCGCGAGGGGGTCGGCATGGGGCTGACCGCAGCGCAGCGCGATCGGGCAGTGGGTGCCATGGTCGGCCTGGCCGTGGGGGACGCGCTCGGGGCCGGGTACGAGTTCGGTCCTCCGGTCACCCGTGATCAGGTGGCGATGATCGGTGGCGGACTGGGGCCGTTCGCGCCAGGCGAGTGGACGGACGACACGTCCATGGCCGTGCCGATTCTGAGGGCCTTGTCCGAAGGGGAGGACCTGCTCGCCGAGAAGGTCCGCAACGAGATCGCCTCGGCATGGGTGGAATGGTCGAAGTCCGCTCCAGACGTGGGGGCCACGGTGCGGGCTGTTCTGCAGAGGGCGGAGCGGCCCGTCCTCGCCGCAGATCTCACCAGGGCTGCCACCGGCATGTACGAGATCGGTGGGCGGGCCGCCGGGAATGGATCGCTCATGCGAACCACGCCGATCGTGCTCGGGTACCTCGACGATCCTGCCGGGCTGAGTCGTGCGGCCCGCACGTACAGTGACATGACCCACGGGGATCCGGCCGCCGGCGACGCCTGTGTGTTGTGGAACCACGCGCAGCGTTTCGCGATCGTGCATGGGGGACTTCGAATGACCGAGGGTCTTCGTTGGCTGCCGAAAGAGCGCCGGCAGACCTGGTCCGATCTCATCGACAACGCGATCGACGGTGACCCGAAGGATTTCGCCGCTCACAACGGATGGGTCGTCCGGGCGTTCCAGGCGGCGTGTGCCGCGATCCACGCAACCGAGCGGGGTGGCCCGGAGGACTTCGAGGAGGCCTTGCGGGTGGCCGTCGCAGCTGGTGGCGACACCGACACCGTGGCCGCGATCGCGGGTGGTTTGGCGGGTGCCCGCTGGGGTGTGTCGGCAATTCCTCTGTCGTGGCGGCGAGGTCTCCAAGGCTGGCCCGGAATCACCGGACAGGACCTGGTGCGTTGGTCCCTTGCGGCACTTGACGGTCGCCCCTGGCCCGATCGCTTCTACGACTACGCACTCTCGCCACTGGATCCAGTGCGGCATCCGCACGACTCAGGTCTGTGGCTCGGCGATGTGTTCGGGCTACGCGATCTGCCCTCTGAGATCGATGCCGTGGTGTCGTTGTGTCGGCTGGGTGGTGAAGAGTTGCCGGAGGGCATCGACCGTGCAGACCACATTCAGGTTTGGTTGATCGACAGCGCTGACCCCGAGGAGAACCGGAACCTGGGTTTCGTCGCCCAGCAGGCGGTGGGCATGATCGCAGACCTTCGCGATGCCGGACGGGCCGTCTACCTGCATTGCGTTCATGCGCACTCCCGGACGCCATTCATCGCGGCGCTCTATGGCAGGGAGGTCACTGGACGGCCGGCGGCGGAGGTCATGGACGAGGTTCTGGCAGTGCTGCCGGATGCCGATCCCAACCCGGCGTTCCGCGCCGTTCTCGGAGTGCCGTGACGTCTGTCGCGCTGCGCCGCGACGAGCCGTGAGTTGAACATCACACGCACCGCCCTCGTGTGCGATTGACTCAGTCCTGCCGTGCGGGGATCGTATGAATAGCAGCGTTCACCGGGGCTCCATGTCACGCGCTGTCCACCGCCCATCGGAGATGCCCATGGTCAAGTCTGATGAAGAAGTCCGGGAACGCATCGTCGAGTGTGCCGCCCGCCTGTTCGCGGAGCACGGTTTCAGTGGAACCAGGATCGGCATGGTCGCGAAGGAGGCGAAGGTCAGTTCGTCAACGGTGCGGCGCCTCACCGGCGGTCGCGCCGAACTCTTCGAGGCGGTCATGGCTCGACGCGTCTCCTCCTCGGTTGCGGAGAAGTTGGCGTCCGCGGTCGAGGACCCTGAGGGCAAGCCGCCCATCGCAGTGATCCTGGCTGCTGCGCAGGAGGCGTTCGGCAGCCCCGGAGACACTTGGGACATCCTCGAACTCGAGGCTCTGACCCGCGCCCATCTGGACGAGCGACTGGCGGACATCGAGCGATCGAGGCTTGAGCGACGCAGGCGGAATGCGGCGGCATTGGTCGCCCAGATCCGGGCCAACGGAGGGCTCGACAGCGAGATCTCGGACGCCGCCATCGTGCACCTCGCCATGGCCATGTCGGTCGGGCTCGCGATGCTCGACCCCGTGCTCGACACGCGTCCGTCCATGCTGCAGTGGGTGACCCTGATGGCCCGCCTGGGAACCGCGATGGCTCCACAGGACCTGCTGCTGACGCCGGCGTTCGAGGCCGGTGAGCCGTGGCGGTTGCGCGTCAACGTCCCCGATCAGCCCGGTGGTGTGGCACGCCTTGTTCGTGCGCTCGGCTCTCTGCACGCCTACACGGTCGGCATGCAGGTGGTCGACTCGGGCGACGGATACCGCACGGTGGACGTCGCCCTCATCGCGCCGGACAGCGTGAGCGCCGAGGTCATGTTGGCCGCGGCCCATTCGGTCGGCAGGCAAGCGCACGTCGGGCCGGGGTCGGTCGACGATGCGATCGACCTACCGACGCGAGTCCTGGACGGCGCCACACAACTGGTCAGCAGTCCTGAAATGGCCCCGTTCGCCGCGGGCCAGTTGGTCGAGGCCGACAACGTGGAGGTTGCGGATGCGACCGAAGGTGAGGATGACAGCCCGGACGTGATGCGGTTGCAGTGGACTCCCGATCGGCATGTCGTGCTGCAGCGAAGTTGGGCGCCCTTCGCAAGGGCCGAACGTACAAGGGCATCGGCGCTGCTGAGGCTGTCGTCGACGATCGCGTCCCTGGCTGGCAACGAAGAAGCGGCGGGATGGGTCGAGCAGGTCAAGGACGGCACGGTCTGGATCCGTCTGGCGCGGCCCGAGGACGCCGACGCGGTTGCCGCGATGCACGAGCGGAGCTCCGAGCGGAGTCGATACCAGAGGTACTTCTCGATCGCGGATTGGCACGGCACGCGCTTGTACCGCCTGTCGGGAGGCCACCGAGGGGCGACTCTGGTCGTGATGAGCGAGGACGGCTCCATCATCGGACTGGGGAACGTCTTCCCGGACGCGGAGGCGGGAGAACACGCGGCCGAGGTCGCCATGATCATCGAGGACGCCTACCAGCGAAAGGGGGTCGGACGGAAGCTGCTGCAGTCGATGATCCATATGGCCGCCAGGCTGGGATTCACCGAGGTGGTCGCAAGTGTCCTCGCGGACAACGACGGGATGCTGCATCTGTTCAAGACCACCGGACTCGAGTGGACCACGCAGGTTCACGACGGGGTCGCCTACATGCGGGCGCCTTTGCCTGCAGGCCCCGGGACCACGGTGCGGGTGGAACGTCAACGGCCCCAACGTCGCAGGGTGTCGGCAGGATCGGTCAAGAAGGCTCCCGCGAAGAAGGCCGGCGCGAAGAAGGCTCCCGCGAAGAAGGCCGGCGCGAAGAAGGCCGGCGCGAAGAAGGCCGGCGCGAAGAGAACTCCCACTGAGTAGGCCGGACCTCCATCGAGTTCAGCGGCCCGGTCCGGGAGGGGCAGGACACCGGCCTGACCGCGTCAGTCGCCGCAGTCCTCGCTGACATGATCGGCGATGTCGGGTATGTAGCCGAAGATCATCTTCTGGCGAGGCTTCTTGGAACCCGCATCCACGGCGACGTTCACGTAGCCGGTGTCAGGAACCCACCACACGGGCGTGCCCGCTGGAACCTTCTTGACGAGGTTCCAGTTCTTCGCCTTGTTGCGGACCTTGCGCGGCTTGTTGAGGCAGCCGAACGTGCCCTGGTCCAGCAGATAGGTCGCTGTGTCCAGGTACGCCCGCGCAACCACGCGGAACTTCCCTTTGCGCTTGAGCACGTACCAGCCGGGTTCAGGAGTGGCCGGAAACTTCTTCGCCAGGCAGATGAGGCCCGAACACTGGGCACCGGTCACCGGATCCCAGGCCGACTTCCCCTCGAAGATGTAGTCCGGCCGTTTGAGGACGGCCCTCTGCCCGCCGGGGCCGACAGCACGAACGTACGTGGCGGCCGTCTTCTTGTCCTTCTGCTTCATCGCGAGGATGAAGGCCTCACCGACGTCCTGCCTTCCGAGTTTGGCCGACGGTGCCGGAGCAGTCGCCGCCAGGAGTAGAACGGCGCTGGCAGGAACCGCCAGGTATCGCGCGATCATGATGCACCCCCTGGAATCCACGGTACGTCCGGATCGCTGTCGAGTCACGGATTCAGTGGCGTTCGTGACCGGCCCGAAGCCAATGCTCCACAATCGTGGCGATGAGAGCGGTCGCGATGAACGGACACCTGGCGCGACCGATCCATGCGTTCGTTCCTCTCCGCACATCGGCAGTGGCCACGCCCACATCAGAACCGATCTGTGTCAGACCCTTCTGCCACGATGAGTCGGAAGGGGGATTGCGATGTCGATAGTGACCAGCGGGTTCGGGCGGCCCGCGTACGAGGAACTCGCGCGGGCTGTCGCTGAGGCCAAGGATGATGACCCCCTGCGTCAGGTGATGCTCGTGGTGCCGACCGAGACGCTCAAGGTGAGTGCGCGTCGGTGGCTCGCGGCCCACGGCCGAGGCGGCGGGCCCGGTATCGCGGGTCTGACGATGGTCAACCTCTACCGGCTCGCCGAGACCCTTGCCGCCGCGTCGGTCGCAGGGGCCGGTCGGCGTCCGATCACCGCTCCCGTTCTGGTGGGTGGCATGCGTGCGGTGGTGGGTTCGCAACCGGGTCTGTTCCACGACATCGCCGAGCATCCGCAGACGGCGCGAGCGCTTGCCGACGCGAGCCGTGAACTCAACCATCTGGATCGTGCCGCGCTGCCGGAACTGGCAGCCGCACAGCGGGTCACTGCCGAAGTGATCTCACTGCACAGTTCCGTTCGGGAGCGCTTGCGACACGGTTACTACGACGAGGCCGAGTTGATGGAGGCCGCCACCCGGCTGGTGGGGTCCCTGCCGCCTGTGATCCTCTTTCTCCCGCAGGAACTGACGCCTCCGGAACAACGCTTCCTGGCCTCCGTGGCGCGGGTGACGACAGTGACGGCGATCGTCGGGGTGACCGGCGCGGCTGCAGACTCCCGTGTGCTCGATTCGGTTTGTTCTGCTCTGCATGCCTCATCGGAGGCGACTGTGGTTCCGCCGCAACCAGTGGCGGACCAGGTCATCTGCACGACTGATGCCGACGATGAGGTGCGGGCGGTGCTCTCCGTCGCCGCGGAACGGCTGCGCGATGGCACCCCTGGGCATCGCATCGGCATCGTCTACCCGTCTGCGAATCCCTACGCACGTCTACTGCACGAGCACCTCGCGGCCGCGGGTATCGAGGCCTACGGCCGGGGAGTGAAGCCGGCCGCCGAACGCATCTACGGCAGAGCCGTGCGCAACCTGTTGCGCCTTCAGGACCGGGATCTACGCAGGGCCGACGTGATGGCCTGGCTCGCGGATGCGCCGGTGAAGGGCGTGAATGCCGGGCGCTCGGACCGGTTGTCACGCAAGGCGGGGATCGTCTCGGGCGCAGACTGGGACGTGCGCCTGCGGGCGCTGGAGGCCGGTCTCAGGCTCGCGGCGGGCTCCGAAGAGGACCCTGAGCGCGCCGCCCGCCAGCGCAACGACGCCGATTCGGCTGCGGCGCTGCGCGAATTCATCGCCGAACTCGCGGCAGATCTCGCTTCCCTGGACACAGCGCAGACTTGGGCCGTCCTGGCGGACCGATTCCTGGGGCTCTGGCGACGCGTCTTCCCCGAGGTCCCGAAAGTCCCGGACCAGGCGCGTGTTTATGAGGAGATCATCAGCTTCGTGGACGGGCTGCGAGGTCTGGACGAGGTCGCCGGCCGACCGTCCCTGATGGCGCTTCGGGAGACCCTGGAACTCGAACTGCGGAACAGCACCACCCGCGTGGGGAAGATCGGCAGCGGGGTAATGATCGGGCCGATCGCGGATGCCGTGGGTCAGGACTTCGACCTGCTGTGTGTGCTCGGCATGGCTGAAGGGATGCTTCCCCCGACCACCGCGGACGACCCACTGCTGCCCGAGGCGGTGCGATTGCTGTCGGGCGGCGTGTTGCCGACCTGGCGGGATCGTCAGGACCGGCAGCACCGTGACCTGTTGGCTGCACTGGCGGGAGCAGGGGAGATCGTCATGTCCTTCCCGCGCGCGGACATCCGCTCGGCGGTGAACCGGGTCCCGTCACGGTGGCTGCTTCCGACGCTGCAGCACTTCCTCGGCGAGGATGTGCAGGCGACGACATGGCAAGACCGGGTACACCCGGCGGTGAAGGTGCGCGGATCCCACGCGCAGGCAGTCCTGGCCGAGGATCCCGTGACTCCAGTGGGGCTTCGCCAGCGAGTGGCACTGGCGGATCCATCGATGGTGGATCGCAATGCGCGTTCGATGGTCAAGGACCGAGCCGCCAACGCCTTCACCCGGTTCACTGGTCACGTCGGTGGCGATCCGCAGATGCCCCCGATCGGTCCGAGTCCGACAGCTCTGCAGGCCTGGTACCAGTGCCCGCACCATTACTTCAACCGCTACATCCTCGGGCTGCACGAGTTGGACGACCCGGATGAAACGATCGAGATGAGTGCGGTGGATCAGGGAAGTCTGCAGCACCGGGTCCTGGAGAAGCTGGTCACGCAGTGGGCCGATCCCGGATTCGGGCAGCCGTGGCCTGCGCAGATGGTCGGGCAGCTCGATGTGCTGATCGAGGAGGCGTTCCGCGATGCGGAGCAGTCACAGGCTGTGGGCCTACGCACTCCCTGGACCCGGCTGAAGCGCAGGATGCGCCGCGACCTGCGGGCCTGGATCGAGCAGGACAACGACCTACGGGCCGGCCGCTGGAAGCCGCTGCGGCCCGAGCTGGGATTCGCGGATCTGCCCGTGCGTCTGCCTGATGGCACGACTCTTGTGCTGCGCGGATCTGTCGACCGGGTGGACATCGACGCCGACGGCAGCCTGCGGGTCCTCGACTACAAGACGGGAAGCTCCTACAAGTACAAGCGGCTCAGCCAGCAGAATCCGACCGACGCGGGCAGGTTCCTGCAACTGCCCATCTACGCACTGGCCGCTCAACGCGAGTGTGGCCGGGGACCTGAGCCCACCCGGGCGGACTACTGGTTCATCTCAGGGGCGAAGGACAAGCGGTTGATCGGCTACGAGGTCACGGACGAAGTCCTCGACGATGCGCTGTCAGTCATCCAAGTCGCCGTCGACGGGCATCGCCTGGGGCTGTTCCCGCCGCGGCCCACGGCGCACTCCGACGGATACGACTGCCCCTCTTGTGGTGTCGATGGCGGGGACGAGCGACTGGCCCCGGACGATTTCGACGAGTTGCTCAGCGATCCCGCGCTCGACGACTATCGGGAGGTGATCGGATGAGCCGACTGCGCGACCAGGTCGACCGCGACCTGGCGGTGACGGCGATCGACAGGACCGTGGTGGTCGACGCTGGTGCGGGTTCGGGGAAGACCCGGATCCTGGTGGACCGAATCTGCGAACTCGTGGGCGCCGGCAAGCCCATCCGGGAGATCGCTGCAGTGACCTTCACGGAATCGGCAGCCGCGGAACTGCGCGACCGGGTGCGCGCCGAGCTGGGCAGGACACACCCACACGCGGTGGCGGACCTGGATGCCGCAGCCATCGGGACCCTGCACGCGTTCGCGCGCAGGATCCTGGCCGAGCACCCCGTCGAGGCCGGACTGCCACCGGTGATCGAGGTGCTGGACGAAGTCGGGTCGGCGGTGCGGATCGACCGGTGGTGGAGCACGGTGCGTAGTCAGATGCTGGCCGACGAGGACCTCGCGGACGCCCTGCGGATCCTTATGGACGCGGGTGTGAAGGTGAGCAGCAGGTCGGCGTGGACCCCCTCCTTGGAGAAGCTCGCGTTGCGGCTGCAGGCGGACTGGGATCTCGTCGAGGACCTGCTTGCGGACCGCGACTATCAGCCGATCCCGGAGCCCGATCTCGGGCCGTGCGTAGAAATCCTCGATGACTTGGCGATGCAGGTCACCGAATGCACGGACGACGCGGATGGCTTGTTGGTCCGCCTGCGGGAGGTCCTGGCTTGGGGCGATGCCCTTCGATCCGCTGAGGACATCGGGGACCTTCTCGACGTGTGGCGCGGTGCGCCCAGCTTCAAGGCGGGCAGGGCGGGCCGAAAAGCCAACTGGGCGGACATCGGACTCGTCCGTGACCGGATCCGGGACCTCGAGGGCTTGGACATCATGGGTCCGGTCCTGGACGGGTGCCTGCGCAGGGTCCTGGCCTATCTGGCACAGCAGATCCTGCAGGCGGCCGAGGAGCGGCGGCGCGAGGGCCAGTTGCTCTATCACGATCTGCTGGTGCTGGCCCGGCGCGTGCTGCGTGACAATGCCGATGTGCGTCGGCAGTTGCAGCAGCGCTACCCGTACGTACTGCTCGACGAGTTCCAGGACACCGACCCGATCCAGGTCGAGTTGGCGGTGCGGATCGCGGCCGGCGCCGGGGGTGGCGCCAGAGGACTGGCGCGAGTGCCGGGTCCCAGCCGGGTCGTTGTTCGTGGTGGGTGATCCCAAGCAGTCGATCTATCGGTTCCGCCGAGCAGACATCGCAACGTTCATGGAAGCCTCGGATTACCTGGGCCGGGATGCCCGCGCGGAGCTGTCCACCAACTTCCGGTCGCACGCGGACGTCCTGGACTGGATCAACATGGTGTTCGGACGTCTCATCACGCGCCAGGAGGGTGTCCAGCCGGATTTCATCGCGCTTGGGCCGTCACCGACGCGCGTGCACCCCGACGACCGCAAGCGCGTGGTCCTGGTCTCGGAGCCCGATGGCGACAAGGAGTCGGAAGCCGAACATGTCGTCGACGTGATCGCCACCGCGCTGACCGAGCGGTGGCCGTTCCGGGATCGGGAGATCAGGCCCTCGGACATCACGGTATTGGTACCGTCCCGTTCGCACCTGCCGACACTGGAGTCTGCGCTGGTGACCGCCCGCGTGCCGTACCGGCTGATGGCAAGGTCGTTGATCTACGGCTCCGAACAGGTGCGCGATCTGTTGCTGGTGGCGGCCGCTGCCGATGACCCGAGCAACGAGTTGTTGCTGGGCGAGGCACTGCGAACCCCGATTCTGCGCTGTGGCGACGACGACCTGTGGAGGTGGCGGCACGCGGGCGGGAGCTGGCGGGTCTGGGCCGAGGCGCCCGGGGGCCTGGCCGCCGACGAACCGGTCGGTCCGGCCATGGTGTTCCTGAACCGGCTCAACCGTCGGCTACGGACGTTGTCCCCCAGCGAGGTGCTGACCGAGATCGTCGACAACTACGACCTGCTGGGCCTCGCGGCCGTCCACCCCGACCCCGCGGAGATCTGGCGGCGGTACCGCATCGTGATCGACCAGGCCAGGCAGTGGGCCGAGACCGCGCACGGATCGTTGCGCGAGTACCTGTCGTGGGCGCGGGCACGGGCCGACGGTGAGGACCGTGAGAACGAGATCGTTCTCCCGGAGCACGACGCGGATCAGGTGTCGGTGATGACCATTCACGCGGCCAAAGGCCTCGAGTTCGGCATGGTGGCCGTCGCGAGCCTGATCATCCGGCCGAATGCCGACCCCGGCGTCCTGGTCTGGGAGTCCGACGGCGTGCAGGTGTCGCTGGGCGCCCTGCCCAGGACCATCGGCTGGGCGACAGCTGCGGCGGCGGAGAAGGAACGTCTTCTGCAGGAGGACCGGCGCCTTCTCTACGTGGCATGCACTCGGGCACAGGAGTATCTGGTCGTCAGCGGTTTCGGCGGGCAGGGGAGCCGGGGCAACGTGCTGCTGGATGCTGCTTCGGGGGCGGACCACGAGAACTGGGCCCTGCGCGGGACAGTCCTGCCGCCACGCGGGGTCGCCAACGTCCCCGCCCCGCAACCCGGCTGGCAACAGCGGCACGAACGCATCGTCGAGAACGCACGCTCGCGACAGGCTGTGTCGGCCGGTGCCATCGCTCACGGTGAGGTGCCCCTCCCGGAAGGCCTGGCGTTGCCCGCCCTGCCACCGGGTCTGGACAAGGCCGCCCGCGATCTCGAGAAGCCGGCCTGGCTCAAGGGTCGCTACGGCACGGAGATCGGCCGAGCCGTGCACGCGACCCTGCAGACGGTGGATCTGGCGACCGGCGAAGGACTGGAAGGCGCGGCGCGTGCCCAGGCCCTCGCCGAAGGTGTCGCGGAGCGCGCGGAGACTGTCGTCAGGCTGGCCCGTTCCGGGTTCGAAGCGACCGCGACCCGCGAGGCCGCACAGGTGGCACACCAGAAGGAGACGTACGTCGGCACCGTCGCGGGCGAGCAGGTTGTGGAGGGCTTCATCGACCTGCTCTACACCGATGACGATGGTCGCATCGTGGTGATCGACTACAAGACCGACGCCGAGCCGTCTGACGAGATGATCGCGGCGTACCGCAAGCAGTTGGCCGTCTATGCAGTGGCTCTGGCCGACGCGACGGGGATGGAGGTCGGCCGGCGGGTGCTCGTTTTCTGTCGGGAAGGGGATGCAGTGGAGGTCGAGGTGTAGATGGGGACCTCTACGACGCCGCGAGGACGGACTCCCAGTCCGACAGCTCATCCAGTGTGCTCCCGGTGAGCCATCCCAGGGCTCCAACCCGCGCGGCACTTGAGTAGGCGTATCGGGCGATTGCGACCGATCGTTGCTGGTCGTGCGCGATCGCACCCATCGCGATCAGCGCCGAGGACTGCGTTGAGTTGCGCATCCGCCAGGCCTGGACGTGAGGCAGCGCGGCCAGGTGATCGCTCTTGCGCAGATTCGCTGTACGACTGGTTGCCACGAGATTGAAGGGCGAGTTGAACGGGTACTTGGCCCACGGGATGAAGTGGTCCACATGTGTGGCCGAAGCGCGCAGCGGCGAACCGGAGTAGAAGCACCGTCCGCGCTGGAGGTCCAGAAGGTGCGGTACCAGTGGGTGAACTGCCGTACGGTCAACGCCGAACAGGAAGTTGTCCAGGTCGTGGCCGGCACCGAGTTCGGGGTTGTTCCTCCTCACGTATTCGCTCCACGCGGCCTGTGTCGACGAGACGATGAGGACACGGAATCGACGAAGGCACGCTGATACACCAGGCCGCAAGGTGATACACCCCCCGTCCAGAGTCGTGGGGTAGAGGAAGTTGTCGGGATGATCCGGTTGCCTCTTCTCACGTCCGATCGTCTGCAGTTTCATGAGAGGCATCTGCCTGACGCGCTCTGTGGCTTCTCGCAGCAGGCGCTCGGGCACGGCATCCGCTGCGTCGACTCTGTCGGGGTTCCGGGTCAGGCCGCGGGCCCTGGTCACGGTGGCGAGGATCGCGGCCTGCTTCCCCGTGTTCTGTCTGAGTGGTTGATCCAGACCGGGATACGCCCGGACATGGGTCCAGTAGAGGCGCAGGAACTGTTGTCCCAGTTGCTGCAGCGGGATGCGCTGTTCGCGATCATCATCGAATCCGTGCTCGGCGGCGACATTACACAGGGCGACGATCAACGCGTACTTGTAGGTGGCGACGAACTGGCCGGAATCGAGCAGTCGCTGGAACCTCTCGATGAATTCGAGTTGTGCCTGAGGCGTCGGCTCACAAGTGGTCATGTACGTTGCCCGTCACCCGGAGACCTCCCAGTTGCCCCTGCCCATCACCGCGTGCCGGATCCCGCCCCTCGGATCCTGCACATCGCCGTCGTAGCGGGGGATCACGTGGAAGTGCAAGTGGAACACGGTCTGGCCCGCGGCAGCCCCTTCGTTGATGCCCAAGTTGAAGCCGTCCGGCTGATGGGATTCGCGAAGTGCATGCTTGACCCGGTCCACGAGTTCGAGGATGGCTGCCCGTTCCGCGGGTGTTGCCGCATCCCAGTCGGCGATGGGCCTGCGAGGGATCACGAGGGTGTGGCCGGGGGATGCGGGGAACCGGTCCCGGATCGCGAACGCCAAGTCGTTCGCCGCGACCCAGTCCGACTCGGGGATCGCCAGGAAAGGACTGTCCCCGTCGGTCGCCATGACTACACGTTGCCAGTCTCGGTCCTGTTCCCGCCAGTCACACGGGCTCTGTACGTCCCGCGGTCGTCCCGGGCGGGAGTTGCTGCACGGGTCCCAGGTCCATCTCTTCTGCGACTGTGCCCAAGTCCGGGATCCACCCAACGGCCCGTTCCACGTCCGGCCAGGTGAGGCCGAGCCGAGGGTCGGTGCGCAGGAGTCGGAAATTCGCGGGGTCGAAGCCTTCGCGAATGAGGTAACTGTGGTCGCCACGGCCGTGGGAGTCGTCGATCCATATCCACTGCGCATGCAGATCGACTCGGTCCTTGAGCAGTGGTGTCTTCGCGTACAGGACGAAGCGGATGGCGGCCTCGGGGTAGCCCTGGGCGAGCATCCTTCGCCGGCCCAATCGCCACGAGGTGGACAGGTGTGGTGCTTCCTCGAGCCCGACATGCGGCCCGATCAAGGGCGCGGCCCTTTCGTTCCACAGCGTGAACCAGACGATGTCGTAGTGAGATGCGAGCTTGGACACCATCTCGGCAATCTCGTCGTGCAAGTGGATCACGTAGCTGTCTATGACCAGCATCGAGTAGCCGGTCGGCCCTGGCTCATCCGGAATCGCGTTGAGAACCCCATCGATGTCGAGGTAGAGCGTGGGGCGTTGATTCATTCACTCTCCCCTTCGTCGGTGGGGAACTTGCCATCCCCCTCGCCGCCTTGCGTACGTCCTTTGAAGCCGCGGGACTTCTTGGTCCGGTCCGCGCTGAGCTTCTTGCCGGTGAACTCGGCATCTCGGCGATCGAGGTCGAGCAGTGAATCGGTCAGGAATCCGATCTCCTCCTCCAAGTCCGCATCAGGCGCCACGACCATGGCATCGGTCAGGGAGGTCACCGTGCCCCGCAGCTCGGATCGCGCGGCGTCGATGTCGCCCCGGCGCAGAGCTTCCTCGCTCTTCCTCTTGACGGACTGTGCATCCATGAGCAGCTTCTCCCGCTGCACCTGCGCGTCGGGGACGCGGCCACGCGCGACGTCTTGCGGTACGACGTTCACCGAGATCGGAAGCGCAACCGTGTGGGCCTGGAGCTCCGGGATGCTCACGTAGGCCAACTCCAAGTGCGCGACCTGCGCCAGTCCCAGACCAGCCATGGCCGGAACCTCGAGGGTCACCAGGAGTCGGCGCTGCTCACCGGAGTAGAAGTCGCCGAGTTCCACCATCACACCGCCAGCCACACGTTGACTCGGCAGGTCGTTGATCACCGAGATCTGGATGACATCGTCGGTGGGCTTGATGAGCAAGCTGGCGGCTTGGACAGTCTTCGACAACAGCCCCTCGAGTTCCCCGGCAACCGCGGCGGCTGCGGCATCTGCTTCCTCGGCGAAGGTATGGTTCCCAGTGCCACCGATCGCCATCTCCGACAGGATCAGGTCGTCATATCCGGTGCCGATGCCGATGGTGGATGTGGTGATCGTTTGGGCAGCCGCCCCGGCCGCCATCTGGCGGAAACTCGCAGGGTCGGTGATTCCGGCATTGGCGCGCCCGTCGGACAGCACCAAGATCGTCGTGCCACCAGGCGCCGCGATACGACGCGCCTCCTGCAGGCCGCGCAGGTATCCCGAGGACAGGTCGGTGGATCCGCCGGTACGCACGGCGGCGATCTTGCGCTGTACTTCTTCTCTGCCCAATCGGCCGACGGTATCTGCGGCGACCACAAGACTCGCCTGGTCGTCGAAGGCCACCAGCCCGAAGTGATCCTGTTCGTGGAGACGATCGACGAGGCAGACACAAGCCTGCTTGGCGGCGTCGAGTCGACCGCGCGCCATCGATCCGCTGCGGTCGAGTACGACGATCACGGCAGAGGCTGGTCGTTCGGGTCGGTCCTCAGCTTCGGGTGCTGCCAGGTCGAGCATGACGGTAACGGTGTCGTCCTGCTCCACAGAGACGACGTCGACGTCGAGTTGAGCGTTGATGTGCATTCAGTTCCCCCTCATTCGCGCCGAACGGTGCGGCGTGTGGGATCACTATGCGCCTGGGGTGCGACAAAACCCCTTCAGCCCTTGTCGAGCGCTGCGAATGGCACCACCGAATCGGTACCCGCTTGTCTCAACAGGTGGGCGGCCACCGTCATTCCCCACCGGGTGTGCACCGCCTCGTCGACCAGTAGAACCGAGCCGACAGGAGCAGTGCCTACCAGGGCGAGGCTTGCGTGAAGTTCTCGGACACGTGGCAGCGAGGGGATGCTCGGAGGTTCGCTGCAGCGCGGTGGCCCTGAGTACGTCTTGAACCTGACCCCGAGAACGTCCGCCGCGATCCGGGCGATCTCGGAGACCCGCTGCGGGTGCTCGAGGTTGGGCATCGGAACGACTGCATCGATGCGGAACAACCCTTCGCGCCGCCACTGTTGCAGGGCCGTGCGTCAACGCGTCGGCGGTGTCCGCGCTCAAAGGGCCGTCCGGGCCCGTCACCTCGTCGATGATCTCGTTCCATCCCGAATCCGCGCCACGGGCCACCGCGCGGCCCGGTTCGAGTCCGGTTATGCGTCCCTTCCACGGCCCACCCGTGGGCCAGAGTTTGCGCGGCTCGATGATGTTCGGCCGCTGTCGCATCGCGGCCAGCGCCCGGCGGACCGTCTGGGGGTCGGGTCGTGCGCCGGGTGCCGGGAGGGTGCCCGTACACACTGAGCAGGTCCCGCACGGTTGTGCCTCGGGGTCGTCCAGCGCCTCGATCAGCAACTGCATCAGACATCTGTCGCCACGTGCGTAGGCGGCCATGATCTCCGCTTCGCGGCGGCGCAGTCGCACGACCCGGTCGTACTTCTCGCCGTCGAACTCCCAGGTCGACCCGGTCGTTTCCCAGGTGGATCGCACGCGCCTCACGGCACCGTCCACGTGCAGTTGCTTGAGCAGGACCTCGACCCGGCTGCGGGGGCTGTTCAGTTCCGCCTCGAGTTGCACCGTGGACATCGGCCGCTCGGCGAGCAGGGCCAGCGCCCGGTGCGCCATGTCGGGGTCGGGAAGGGTGGCGGTGATGAAGTACTCCCAGATGCGCGCGTCCGATTCGTCGGCCGGCAGCAGGACGCCGGCCGCGGAGTCCAAGGCGCGACCGGCGCGACCCACCTGCTGGTAGTAGGCGACCGGGGAGTTCGGGGAGCCGACGTGGATGCAGAAGGCCAGGTCGGGCTTGTCGTAGCCCATACCGAGCGCGGAAGTGGCGACCACCGCCTTGAGTTCGTTGCGCCGCAGTTTCCCTTCGATCTCCTCCCGCACCTCCGGCGGGGTCCGTCCTGTGTAGGCCTCGACGTCGAGGCCCTCTTCGCGCAGGAAAGCCGCCAGCGCATGCACCCCGTCGACCGTCAGTCCGTAGACGATGCCGGAGCCTTCGAACGTCGGGATGGCCTCGGCGACCCACGCGAAGCGCTCCACCGCGTTGAGGTCCGCAACGACGGCCAGTGACAGGGAACGCACGCGCCAGCGGACCGCGGATGACCTTGGTCGTGGGCCCGAGTTGATGAGCCAGGTCGTCCACGACCCGGGAGGTGGCGGTGGCGGTCGTCGCCAGGACCGGGATCGAGGCATCCAGGTGGACGAGCAGTTTCGCGATCCGCTGGTAGTCGGGGCGGAAGTCGAACCCCCAGTCGGAGATGCAGTGCGCCTCGTCGATGACCAGCAGGCCACTGCTGCGCAAGGCGGGCATCGCCCGGGTCAGGAAGTCGGGGTGAGTCAGGCGTTCGGGGGAGACGAGCAGCACGTCGACAGCGTCCCGGGCGAGTTCGTCGAAGATAAGGTCCCAGTCGTCGCGGTTGGCGGAGTTCACGGTGGCGGCGCGGATCCCGATGCGCTCGGCGGCAGCGACCTGATCGCGCATCAACGCGAGCAGGGGTGAGATGACGATGGTCGGCCCGGCACCCTCGTCGCGCCGGGCCAGGGTGGCCGCCCAGTAGACCGCTGACTTGCCCCAACCGGTGGCTTGCACGACGAGAACTCGTTGACTGGCGCTCAGCAGGGATGCGACCGCCTCGACCTGACCTTCCCGTGGTGTTGCGTCAGGTCCGGCCATCGCGGTCAGGACCGCTTGGACGGCGACCTGCGCGCGGGTGTCTGGATCCTCGGTCACCTCTGGATCATCGCAGGGGGTGGGGACGGCGAAGCGTGTGCCGCCGGTTGTCCACAGATCTGCTTCGTGCGACTGGTCGTGTCACACCCTCGCACTAATGTTCGAGACATAGGGGGTGAGTCATGACCGTCCAACTGTCCGAGAGCCCGATCGGTGATCTGCAGGCGGCCGTACTGGCACTGCCTCCTGGCGACCCCGGGGACTGGGCACTCGCGCAGTACGAGCAGGCGATACCGGCGATGCACCGCCTCGCCAACCAGCTCGCGGGGCTGCAGTACGTAGTGCTGGCCGGGTTCGATGCGCGTGGCGGCGGGCAGGTCCTCGGGCAACGCTCGACCGCCGACTGGCTGGCGCAACAGACCCGGACCACAGCGGCAGTCGCGGGTGCCATGGTTCACACGGCTCGCTCTCTGCGAGACGACCTGCCCGCGACCGCTGCCGCTCTGAACGCGGGTGACATCTCGGAGGAACATGTGCGTGCGATCAGGCGTGGTCAGCGCCGACTCGGGGAGGCGTTCGTACAGGCCGAGGCCATCGTTGTCGACTTCGCCCGATCCCGGACCGCGGCGGAAACGCGCGCGCTGGTCGACAGGCTGATCCAGCAGTACTCGCCGGAGGACGCCGACGACGAAGCCGAGATCAAACACAGCCGGCGTCGCGTGCATCTGTCCAAGTCGCTGGATGGATGGTGGCATCTGGACGGCCTGTTGGATCCCGCAACCGGGGAGAAGCTCGCCGCGGCCTTCGACGTCTTCGCGCAGAGAGCGGCTGACGACGACATACGGACGCCTGCGAACCGCCGGTGTGACGCCTTGTCAGAGATCGCCGAGCGGGCAACCGATGACGTCGATCGACCCACGGGCATCGGGCATGTCACGCTGACAATGACTCCGGAACAGTTGGAGTCCGCCAGCGGCGTCTCGTGGCCGTCCGGGCTACTGGCATCCCGCACCGACGTGGGCCTGCAGTCGTGTTCGGCGCAGGTGTCCTACGTGGTGGGGTTCCGGACCGACGATGTGCACTGGGAGCCGCTCGCAGTCGGATTCGCGCTGCGCTATGCGACCAAGGCGCAGCGGGCAGCCCTCGCAGTACGAGATGGAGCCGGATGTATCCACCCCGGCTGCACCGTGCCGGCCCATCGCTGCATCGCCCATCACATCAGGCATTGGAGTGACGGCGGTCCCACTGATCTTCCGAACCTCGTCCTGATCTGTCACTACCATCATCGGCGCGTACACCTCGGGCGGCTCATGATCGTTGTGGAGGATGGGCGTCGCACCACTCGTGCACCGCTGCGCGGGCCGCCGTTGCGGTTGTAGTCCCGCCCAGGGTCAGTCGTCGTCCTCCCCACGCCAGGCCTCGAGTCCCTCATGGGCCGCGAATGCGGCGATGACCAATGCGGCAACCGGATCGGCCCACGCCCACCCGAGGAACGTGTTCACAAGAAGTCCGACGAGCAGTGCCGCCGACAGCCACATGCACAGCAGCGTCTGGGTGCTGTCTGCCAGAACCGCGGCAGAATCCAGTTGGTGGCCCACTCGCCGTTTCGCGAGGGCCAGTAGCGGCATGACGATCAGGCTGACGACAGCGAGCGCGATGCCCACCGGGCTGGGATCCGCGTCGGAGCCGGTGAGCAGTGCACGCAGCGCATCGACTGTGATGTAGGTGGCGAGGATGAAGAACGCGGCCCCGATCAGACGCAGGGCCCGGCGCTCCTGATCCTCGGGTACCGCGGAGCGGAATTGCCACACGATGACCAACGCCGACAGCGACTCGACCACGCTGTCTCCGCCGAACGAGGTGAGCGCGACCGAACCTGCGACGACTCCGGCTCCGATCGCGACCAAGGCTTCGAGCACGTTGTACACGACTGTGAAGTAGGCGAGGTTCAGAGCCCGCCTGTGCCATCGGGCCCTTTCGTCGGTGCTGGGCCGGGTCGTCACCCGATCATCGTTGCACGCATCGGCGCCTTCTCTGCGAGCCCGTCTTGGGCACCGCCCGCTCTGTGGACATCTGCGTCAACGGGCAGTTTCGGCCGCCCGGCAGGCGTAGGCTTGTCTCAGCGCCCTTGGAGGTGCTTATGGCTGAGGCGTCGATCCTGAAACTGCACGGTCTGCAGGACTTGCTCGAGATCCTGCGACGCCGTGGTTATCGCGTCATGGGTCCTACTGTGCGCGACGGGGTCATCACCGTGGCGGACATCGAGACCATCGACGACCTTCCCCGGGGAGTGGGTGACGACCAGGAAGCGGGTCACTATCGCCTGCGTGATCGCGGCGATGATGCACTCTTCGGTTTCGCGGCCCCCATGCAGTCGGCCAAGCCGGTGTTCTTTCCCGCCGACGAACTGCTGTGGCGCGGACGTCGGGAGCCGAAAGGGTTCAGCGTGGAGCCGGGTGAGGTGCCCAGCGAGCCGGTCGCGCTGGTCGGTGTCCGCTCCTGCGACCTCGCGGCGGTGGGGGTGCAGGACACGGTGTTGTCCTCTCGGGGGTTCCTCGACACGCGGTACGCCACGCGCCGGGAGGGCACGTTCGTCGTAGCCACGACCTGCGCGGATCCCGCAGGCACGTGCTTCTGCGCGTCGATGGGAACCGGGCCCAAGCCCAGTGCCGGCTACGACATCGCTCTGACCGAACTGCTGGACCGCTGAGCACCGGTTCGTGGCTGAGGCCGGTTCGGAAGCCGGTGAGGAAGTGCTGGCGCAACTGAAGCCCACACCTGCGTCGCCAGCCGACACCGACGCGGCGGAGCAGGTCGTGCAGTCCGCCGTGGCGTCGCATGGGCCGCACGATGAGGACCGACGACCTCCGGGATCTTCTCTACTCCGAGGCGCAGAGTCGGCACTGGGACGACGTCGCGTCGCGCTGTCTGGCGTGCCAGAACTGCACGATGGTGTGTCCGACGTGCTTCTGCACCTCGGTCGAGGACGTCAGCGACCTCAGCGGCGACGTCGACGAGCGGCACCGCGTGTGGGACTCCTGCTTCTCGCAGGAGTACTCGCGGCTGCACTCCAATTTCGTACGGGACTCCACGGGTTCGCGGTACCGGCAGTGGATCACGCACAAGCTCGCCTCCTGGATCGACCAGTTCGGGACGTCGGGCTGCGTCGGATGCGGCCGGTGCATCACGTGGTGCCCCGCCGCCATCGACATCACCGCGGAGATCGCGACACTGCGAAGCACCGCCGCCCAAGAGCGAGAGGGGTAGGAGACCACCATGCGCACCATTCCAGAACTACTCACTGACAGCCCCTTCTTCCACGGCCTGGACGAGGCGGTCATCACTCTGGTGGCCGGGTGCGCGACGACTGCGCGCTTCGACGACGGCGAGATGCTCTTCCGCGCCGGCCAGTCCGCCGACACCTTCTTCGTGATCCGCCACGGCCGCGTGGCCGTCGAACTGCACAACCCGTCCCGAGGCACGATCACGCTGGACACCGTCCATGACGGTGAGGTGGTGGGGTGGTCGTGGCTGATCCCGCCGTACTTGTGGATGTTCGACGCGAGAGCGATCGAACCCACGAGTGCCGTGGCCTTCGACGGGGCGTGCCTGCGCGGCAAATGCGACAAGGACCCGGCTTTGGGCTACGCCTTGATGCGGCAGGTCTCGCAGGTCATGTACGAGCGTTTGCAGGCGGCGCGCGTGCAGATGCTCGACATGTACGGGGCCCCGACATGACCGCGGCCGCAGACCGCCGCGCCGCATGCGGACCCGATGTTGCCGCGCCCCTTCCGGGTGACGCGGTCGCGTCTGGACACCGACGACACCGTCACGCTCTCGCTCGAACCGCTCGACGGCGAACCGCTGGATTTCGCCGCCGGTCAGTTCACGATGTTGCACGCGTTCGGGGTCGGAGAGGTGCCGATCTCGATCAGCGGGGACCCGACTTGGCCCGGCCCGCTCACGCACACCATCCGCGACGTCGGCAACGTGACCCATTCGCTGGTGACGGCGCAGGTGGGGACGGTCGTCGGCGTGCGTGGACCGTACGGCACGGGGTGGGAGACGGCAGCGGCCGCCGGCGGTGACGTGCTACTGGCTGCCGGTGGCATCGGTCTCGCGCCTCTGCGCCCGGCGCTGTGGGAGATCGCCGACCGCCGCGATCAGTATGACCGCGTTGTGCTGCTGTACGGGGCCCGGTCGCCAGCTGATGTGCTCTTCGCACAAGACCTCGGCCGATGGGCTGAAGAGTACGAGATGGACGTGGAGATCACCGTCGACTATGCGCCGCCCTCCTGGCGGGGCCGCGTGGGGCCGGTCACGAAGTTGATCAGTCGCGCCGGCTTCGATCCGCCCCGCACAACGGCGTTGATCTGCGGCCCGGAGATCATGATGACGCTGACGGTCAACGCGCTGCGCGGTCGCGGAGTGCCCTCCCACAGACTGCGTCTGTCCATGGAGCGCAACATGAAGTGCGGCGTTGGCCTGTGTGGCCACTGCCAGCTTCGTGAGTTCTTCCTGTGCGTCGACGGCCCCGTACTCAGTTATGACCGGCTCGCCCCGCTCATGGACGTGTGGGAGTTGTGATGACAGCACATCCGAAACTGGCCGTCTGGAAGTTCGCCTCGTGCGACGGGTGCCAACTGAGCCTGCTCAACTGTGAACAAGAACTGCTCGCGGTCGCCGAAGCCGTGGAGATCGCATACTTCCCAGAGGCCACCAGCGCCGAGGTGGAAGGGCCTTACGACGTGAGCCTGGTGGAGGGATCGATCACCACCGCCCACGACGCCCAACGGATCCAGCACGTGCGGGAGATCTCGAAGAACCTGATCACGATCGGGGCGTGCGCGACCAGCGGAGGGATCCAGGCGCTGCGCAACTTCGCCGACGTGGAGGAGTTCACCTCCATCGTGTACGCGCACCCCGAGTACATCAGCACGCTGGATCGCTCCACCCCCATCGCCGCTCACGTCACCGTCGACTTCCAACTGCGCGGGTGCCCCATCGACCGGAGTCAACTCCTCGAAGTGGTCGCGGCCTACGTCCAGGGTCGGCAGCCCCGGATTCCGACCTACAGCGTCTGCGTCGAGTGCAAGCGACGGGGGGCGGTCTGCGTGGCGGTGGCGCATGGCACCCCGTGTCTGGGTCCGGTGACCCAGGCCGGGTGCGGCGCGCTGTGCCCGAGTTTCCATCGAGGCTGCTACGGCTGCTTCGGACCGCAGGACAGCCCGAACACCGAGTCCCTGGCCGCGCGGTTGCTCGCCGACGGCATGTCGGAGTTGGATGTTCAGCGGTTCTTCCGCTCCTTCAATGCCGGTGCCGAGGCGTTCCGCGCCGAGTCGCAGCGCCATGGCGACGAAGGGGGTCCGCAGTGACGGAACGAACCATCAAGGTCGGCATGCTCGCGCGGGTCGAGGGCGAGGGCGGGATGCTCGTGGAGGTGCACCAGGGTCGGGTGGAGCGGGTGCGTCTCAACATCTTCGAGCCGCCGAGGTTCTTCGAGGCGCTGTTGCGCGGACGGGACTACTCCGAGGCTCCGGACATCACCGCACGCATCTGCGGCATCTGTCCGGTGGCGTATCAGATGAGTGCCTGTCTGGCGATGGAGGACACCTTTGGTATCGAGGTTCCTGAACACATCCGCTTGATGCGCAGGCTGCTCTACTGCGGCGAGTGGATCGAGAGTCATGCGCTGCACATCTTCTTCCTTCACGCCCCCGACTTCCTCGGGTTCGACGGCGGGATCGAGATGGCCCGCGAGCACCGCGGGGTCGTGGAGGCGGCACTTCGGATCAAGCACGCGGGCAACCAGTTGATGAGCGTCGTGGGCGGGCGATCGGTGCACCCGGTGAACGTGAAGGTCGGTGGTTTCCACCGCATGCCCACGAAGTCCGAACTGAGGGGGATCCGGCCGGAGCTCGTCCAGGCTCGTGACGACCTTCTCGGCCTCGTGCCCCTGCTGGCGGGATTCGACTTCCCGGACTTCGAACAGCCCTACCTGTATTTCGCGCTGGGGGCGGAGAACGGTTACCCGCTGGAGTCGGGGTCGCTGGTGACCAGCGCCGGCCTGCACGCGCCGGTGTCGGCCTTCGGGGAACACGTTGTGGAGGAGCATGTCGAGCACTCCAACGCGCTGCACGCGCGGTTCGACGGTGCGAACTACGTGGTGGGCCCGCTGGCTCGTTACAGCCTGCATGCGGCGTCTCTGTCCCCGCTGGCCACCGAGGTGGCGCAGGCGGCAGGTCTGGGACCGACATGCCGCAACCCTTTCCGGTCGATCCTCGTGCGCACGGTCGAGTTGGTCTATGCACTCGACGAGGCGATCCGGATCATCGACGATTGGGACGGTGGCCCGGCGTCGGTGCCCGTGGAGGTTCGTGCCGGAGTGGGACACGGTGCCACCGAGGCACCCCGCGGTCTGCTCTATCACCGCTACCGGATCGATGATGACGGCTCGATCCTCGACGCCTGGATCGTGCCACCCACGTCCCAGAACCAGCCGAGCGTGGAGGAGGACCTGCGGATGTTCGTGCAGGACCGGCTGGATCTGTCGCAGGAGGAACTGACCCTGCAGTGCGAAACGGCGATCCGCAACTACGACCCGTGCATCTCGTGTGCCACACACTTCCTGGACCTCACGGTGCAGCACCGGTGACGGCATTGGTGGTCGGCCTGGGGTCGCCGGACCGTGGGGACGACGGTGTCGGCCCGGCTGTGGCGCAGGAGGTCGCCAGGCGTGGGCTCCACGAGGTCCACGTGGCCCCGCTCACCGCGCCCGCCGAACTCCTCCACATGATGGACGGCTACGACTCGGTGGTGGTGGTCGACGCTCTGCGCTCCGGCGGTGCACCTGGCCACGTGAGCGTGCTGACCGTCCCGGAATCGGACACGAGGGCAGGCGGAACCCACGATCTCGGGCTCGCCGAGGTGGTCGCGTTGGCCCGTCAACTGGGTCGCCTCCCGCCTCGATTCATGATCGTGGCGATCGAGGGAGTGGCCTTCGACCCCGGAACCGCACTGTCGCCGTTGGTGGCAGAGGCGGTCCCGCGGGCCGTGGCGTCGGTCATCACCGCCTTGGAGTGAGGGATTCCTGCCCGATCGCGAGGTTCTCAGCCGCAGGTCTTGCCGTAGTAGTCGAGCACCGTGTCCTGCGCTGCTCCGTAGGCGTTCGCCTGCTTCTGACTCTGCGCGCCTTCCTCGGCGATCGTCTGCACCGAGTCGTTGAGGTCAGCGAATGCCTTCTGCACGTCATCGGGCGCGTCACCGGGCACCGCATCGACCATCGCCTGAGTCGGGGCCGCCCAATTCTTGTACGCGGTCACCAGCGCCTCGGTGTCACCGCTCTGGGCGGCGATCTGCGCTTCGGTGGCGGCGGGCGATTGTGCCCATGCCAGGGCCGCCTCGCAGAACGACGTCTCGGTGCCGGACTGCACCGGACTGCTGGTCGGCGGTGGAAGTGGAGTCTCGGAGGTCGTGGATCCACCGTCGGAGCATGCCGACAGCATCACCAAGGCCGACGCGAGGGCGCCCATCACGAATCGTCGCGACTGACTCATGTGCAGGACTCTTCCAGGTGGGCGCGCCGGATCGTCAGACGGGGTCGCCCACCATGGCACTCTCCCTCTACTTGTAGAAGGGTTCCGCCCATCCCAGGTAGGGGCCCCAGCGGTCCAGGGTGCGCCACGGCATGATCCGCACGCGGCCGCTGCCCACATTGGTCACCACCAGTCCACGCCCGACGTATGTGGCGACGTGGCCCGCCGGGTTGGAGGTCCGCCAGAACAATTGCGCACCGATTGGCGCGTAGCGGTTGCGGTGACCGTAGCCGTTGCGCTTCGCGCGGTACCACTGCCGCAGGGCTGTGCCGGTCCGCCCGCCGACGGGGGCGTAGGCGTCATCGGCCAGCCTGAGGCAGCCGTTCCGGTATCCACTGCGGCCGGCGCGAGCCCACTTCATGAGCCGGTAGACCGCACTCATCGGGCTGTAGCGGACCCCGCGGGTGCGCATGCTCACTCCGGCTCGGGACGTTCTCTTCGTCGCCCGGGCACGCTTCGTCGCCGGGGTCGGGACCGGGTTGCTGACCGGCATTGCCGAGTACGAACCGGTGGGGGCGGGTGCGGTATCGATCGGGGCGGGTGCCACAGGCGCCGGCGCGGTCGTCTCCGGTGTCGGCTCGACCGGGCGGCTCGACCGGGGGTTCGACCGGGTCTGTGGCGGTTGGGGTCGGGGCCGGCGTGTCGGCGGTGGCGATGCTGGGCACGGCCATCACAACGGGAACGGCGATGGCCGCGCTGACGAGCTTGTTACGAACTTTCAAAGCAACTCCGATGTCGGTGTCTGAACGAAGCGGGCGGGAGCCCGGGCCGAAGAGTGAGCGACCTGACTCAGGGGACGATTACTGAGTGGCGGACGGTCGACTGGTCCACTCGCCGGGGGCGAGTGTTCACTCCTGCGTGGCGGATAGGTCGTAAGAAAACTCCAATGCGTTCACTGCCTTGCGTCGGGGCCACACTAAGCACACATCTTCCGGAACTCGACCAGAAGCACGCCGATTGTGGGAATCGTCACAGTCGGTTCCACGTTTTGTCCGATTTGCGGCAACGGTTCCTGTGGATAAGTCGGATGACGACCTACGGAATCCGTAGGTCGTAGGTGTGCGTGGACGCCAGACTGTGGGATCCGGTCTCCTCGTGCCCCCACACGACATCCGACTGTAGGCTTCCCGCTACCGACAGAGAGGGGATGGGCATGCCAGACGATCTCGGGTTGCTGCGCCAGTACGAACCGGTGATCCGCTACAACGCCGGCGAGATGTTCTTCCCCGCCTCGGTCGGCGACTTCGTGGCCAACAGCGCTCTCTTCCGTGCTGGGGACGACGAGCCGGATGAACTGGCACCGCGCGGCTCACTCACGCTCGACACCCTCGCCGACCTCGGCCGGGTTCATGTCGGCGATGTCCTGTACCTGCAACAGGTCGAAAGGCCGCTGAAGCGGCGCGAGTACCGAGCGTGGCGCAGACGACCCGATCGCGTGCGGTTCAAGGCAT
Organism: uncultured Actinomycetota bacterium; assembly: GCA_963769435.1. Lineage (GTDB taxonomy): Bacteria > Actinomycetota > Actinomycetes > S36-B12 > UBA10799 > JADKAV01. Next base: position 741,070 of record CAVYLN010000002.1, on the reverse strand, counting down.
CCAGCCGTTTTGCGGCGGTGGGTCTTCTCTCCCGTTTCGTGGACGCGTTCATGCGGTTCACCCTGCTCCTGCGGGGCCGGGTGCCGGGTGGCTACGCGGCTGCGGCGCAGATCGCCTACGCCTCGACGCCGGACCACGACAAGCACTTCTACTACGGTCATGTCACGCGCGATGCGGGCTACGTGGTCCTTCAGTACTGGTACTTCTACGCAATGAACGACTGGCGCTCCAACTTCGGCGGCGTCAACGATCACGAGTCGGACTGGGAGCAGGTCACCATCTTCCTCACCGACGACGATGCTCGACGGCCTGTGTGGGTCGCCTTCTCGTCGCATGACGAGGAGGGCGACGACCTGCGCCGACGCTGGGACGATCCCGACATCGAGTTCGTCGAAGGCACACACCCGGTCGTCTACGCGGGGGCTGGATCGCACTCGGGCGCCTATTTGAAGGGGGAGTATCTGACGAACGCCCCGGTGCCGCTTCCGGACTGGATCGATCACGTCCGTCGAGCGGTGCTGAAGATCCTCCCCTGGCATGAGGATGACGACTCGGGGGCGATCGGGATCCCCTACATCGACTACAAGCGCGGCGACGGACTGTCGATCGGTCCGGGGCAGCAGGCGCCGTGGGAGGCGGTCCTGGTCACCGACGACACTGCGTGGGTGGCTGACTACCGGGGACTGTGGGGCCTCGACACGCAGGACGTGTTCGGTGGCGAGCGGGCTCCGGCCGGCATGCGATACGAGCGCAACGGGAGTGTCCGGCAGTCCTGGGCACAACCGGTCGCCTGGGCGGGACTGGACAAGGAAGCCCCCACCGACACCTGGGCCCTGGCCGATCTCGAAGCTGCCGGGGAGGACCTGTCCGCACGTCTTGCCGAGGTGAACGCAGAACTCGATGAAGCGAGGGAGGGGTTGCGGGCTGCCCGAGCCGCCGAACGGGTCCAAGGGATCTCGCCGCAGGAACCGACCCCACAGGTCAAGGAGGCCGCCGCACGTGTCGCCCTGCTGCGCAAGTCCCAGTTGACGGTGCAGCAGCAACGGGAGGGCAACGAGTTGGGGCTGGAGCGTCGGCCGCTGCCCGTGGAGCCCGTGCACGCGCACCTGCACCACCGGGCCAAACCATTGGCCGAGTCGGACACAGCACGCAGCAGGCTGCTGCGCATCTGGTCGGCGGCCTCGGCGTCCATCCTGCTGGCCGCGCTCGGGATCCTGATGCTCGTCAACGGCGGCGGGATCCTGTGGCCGATCGTCTGGATCGCCTTCGCCATGATCGTGATCGAGGCGATACTGCGCCGGCGGTTGGCGAGCCTGCTGATGGCGTTGTTGGTGGTGGCGTTGATCGTGGTCGCGATCTGGGCGGTTTGGTCGCTCCTCACCGGCAACTTACGACTCGGCTTCGGCATCGCGATGCTGCTCGCGGCCGGGTACATGGCCGTGCAGACGGCACGAGAGGGTATCCAAGCCCGGGGTTGATCAGCGGGCCACGACCCGGTCGCCACCGGCGGCCTTCGCCTGGTAGAGCAGTTGGTCGGCACGTGCGATGGCGCCGTCCGGAGCGTCGCTGGTGGCCGCCAGTGTCACACCCGCGCTGACCGTGACGTGGACGGTGGCACCTGTGGTCTGGATCGGTTCGGCCACCACCTCCCGGATTTTCTCAGCCACGTCGATCGCATCCTCGAGATCGTGCACCCGGATCAGCGCGACCACGAACTCGTCACCGCCGAGGCGTGCCACGATGTCGTCTCCGCGTACGGCATCCCGGATGCGCTGGGCCACCTGCACGATCAACTCGTCGCCGGCGGAATGGCCGTAGGTGTCGTTGACCCCCTTGAGTCCGTCGAGGTCGAGGAAGACCACACCGATCCGGGTTCCGGTGCGGGGTGTCTGTAGCAGTGCTGTGCCCATGCGTTCCATCAGGGTGCGCCGGTTCGACAGTCGTGTGAGGGGGTCGTGGCCGGCTAGGAACTCCAATTCGCGCCGTGACTCGCGGGCCTCGCTGATGTCGACGAACTGCGACACGTACGACGCGGGTGCACCGTTCTCATCGCGCACCAGGCCGATCGCATGCTCCACCCAGACGATGGTCCCGTCGGCGCGCAGGAGTCGGCACTCCTGGACACCCGAGATCTCCAGGCCTGAGCGGACGTGTGTGCGCAGGAGATTGTCGGCGGCGATCTCGTCGGGATGCAGGACGTCCCCGATACTGTGTTCGGTCAGCCACCCCGACGTCCGCCCGAGCATGGCCGCCAGGGCCTTGTTGACCTCCACGAAGCGACCGTCCAGATCCAGTACGGCCATGCCGCCCGGTGCCGCTTCCATAGCGGTCCGGAAGGTGCGTTCGCTGGCTTCCAGGGCTACCCGCGCGCGCATCTCGGCATCGATGTCGTGCAGGCCGATGACCCGGCCCGCAGGGCGTCCGTCCGGGTCGGTGACCCGCGATGCCTGCACGGAGAACCAGTGGTAGCTGCCGTCGGCCAGTAGGACGCGTCGGGCGCTCTCGACCCGCGGGTCCCCCTTGCTCAATCGGGTGACCCGTTCGACCATGTCCTGGGCGTCGTGGGGGTGCAGGAATGCCGCCGGCGCACGCCCGATCACATCGTCGGGGTCCCAGCCCAGCGTCTGGATGACAGAGGGGGAGACCCACGCAAGGCGGCCGTCCTCGCCCACTCTGATGACCAGGTCGGTGGCGTTCTCCGCCAGGATCCGGAACTCCGCCTCCCGCTGCTCGGCCAGTTGCCGGGCCTGCATCTCCGCGTCCATGGGACGCCAGGTGGCGATCCGGCCGATCATCTTGCCGGTAGGGGTGCGAACCGGATCGACGTTCACGGCGAACCAGCTGAAGGTGCTGTCCACGTGCATGACGCGCACGTCGAACGTGGCGGACTCACCTGCCCGCAGATGATCCTGAGTTGCGTGGACCAGCGCCCGGTCGTCCGGGTGGACGAGGTCCTCCAGAGCAACCCCGACCAGTTGCTCGGGTTGCCACCCTGTGGCACGTGTGATGGACGGGGAGACCCATTGCAGCGTCCCGTCGTTGCCGTCGCGGGCGATCACATCCGTGCCGTGTTCGGCCAGAAGCCGCAGGTTCTCCTCCAGTGCGGCCTCGCGAGTGATGTCGACGACCTGCGCGACGAACATGTCCAAGCGGCCGTCGTCATCACGAATGCCGCTGACCGTCAGATAGCCGCTGAGTACATGACCGTCGGCGTGGACGTACCGCTTCTGCAGATGGTACGAGTCGATCGTCCCGTCCTGGACCTGCTGCATGCGCGCCAGATCCGCGTCCATGTCCTGCGGATGTGTCACCTGTTCGACCGTCATCGTGGTGAGCATGGCTGCGGGGTAGCCGAAGTACTCGCACAGGGCGCGGTTGGCGGTGACGATCCGGCCGCCCGGATCGACGAGCGCCATGCCGATCGCTGAGTCCGCCATCGCACGCTCGAAGACGTCGCCCCCGTTGAGTGAAGGCTGAGTCTGCATGCGACCTCCTGTCGATCATCACTTGTCCTTGTGATCGGTCAGGTTCGTAGAATCCATTAGCGTTGATCTGCGGCCGGCAGTGGCCTGTCCGCCCTTACTGCGCCAGGATCCCGTATATCTTCTTGCGTGCCTCGGCGAGGATGCCGGCGGCCGCCTCGACCTGCTCCGGGTCGTCGAGCTGGCTCACCTGCCACACGGCGGCGCCGAGCTGCCTGCCTTCGCTCCACAGTGCCGCCGATCGCTCGTCGTCCTGGCCCGAGCGGCGCGCCCACGGCTCGCCCCCACTCCTCGCGTTGTTGCTCGACCAGAGCGGTGCCCGCTGGGGTGAGGGAGAAGGTGTTCTTCCCGTCCTCTTTGACCGCGGCCACCAGGCCCTCTTTCGCCAGTCGCTTCAGGACCGGGTAGACGGACCCGGGTGACGGGCGCCACCGGCCCTCGCTGCGTTCAGTGAGTTCGGTGATGATCTCGTAGCCGTGACGCGGCTGCTCATCGAGCAGGAGCAGGATCGCGAGGCGGACGTCCCCCCGGTCGCGTCGCGGGCGCGGCGGCGGACCCCAGGGCCCCCCTTGTCCCCAGCCTGCCTGGCGATGATGACGACCCCCGCGGCGCTTGCCCGGGCGGTCGTCGGATGTCATGAATGCCCATCGGGGCATCGGTTGTGCGTAACTCATGGTTCCTCCTGTGAGATCTTGATCGCGTTGGTATGCGATGCAGTAACGATATATCGCAATGTGTTGGAGGTCAAGTCATGCGCTGAATCGGCGGGTGAACCTCGACATAGTGACAGGGGTGAAGCGACTGGTGTTGTTCTCGTTGGCCCTCGCCGGCTGTGGTCGTCTGGACGAGTTGCAGTACGACCCGCCGGTCACCCCCGAACAGTGGTGTGAGCAACGGCCCTGCGTCGAGATCGGCGACACCGTGCTCAACGAGCCATTGGGCACCCTGCTGGTCTTCGCGCTGGCTGCCCTGTGGATCGCTGTGGGCATCTACTTCGTCGCCACCCGGGCGGGTCAGCGTTCGCGCACCTGGCTGGGCATAGCGCTCGTCCTCGGCGGGGTCGGCGCGGCGCAGGCCGGGGTCAGTTATCAGGCCTTCAGCTATGCGCTCAAGTGCGCGGGCAAGGACTTCTGCTCCTACACCAACGGCTTCGAGGTCGGCTACAGCGTGACCCAGGCCTGGAGTGTCAGCGCGATGCTCACCGCGGTGGCGTTCGCATGCACTGTGGGCCGTGCCCGACGCGGCATCATCGTCTATGCGGTTCTGAACGCGTTGCTCTACTGCGTCGTAGCCGTGCTGGGCGTCCTTCAGCCGAGCAAGCTGCTGCTCTCGTTCGAGGTGCTGATGCTCTTCGCGCTGCCGGGGATCATCGCCGTGATGGTCGTGTCCTGGCTTCGATTCCGTGAAGGCAGAGCACGGATGGACCGAGCCATCCTGACCGCGGCCGTGCTACTGATCGCGGTGAACGTCGCGTACTTCGCCTACTACGCGCTCGGCATCACCCAGACACTGTGGGCCGACGGCAGCGGGTTCTACTTCTCGGAGAACGACGTTCTGCACATCGGCATGATCGCTTGGCTTGTCTACGTAGCCGTCTCGCTGGGCCCGACGCTCGCCGACCGGGAGTCTCTCAGCCCTGAATGATGCGCCCGGCGCCCGCGTAGCGCGCCTTGTAGTAGCCCATGTTGATGCTGTCGATGCGCACGCCGGAACGCGGGTTGGTCGCGTGGATCATCTTGCCCTTGCCGATGTACATCGATACGTGCTGCGAGCCGCCGGGGCCGAAGAACAGCAGATCGCCGGGCTTCAGGTGTTTGCGGCCGACCCGCTTCGCCTTGCGCATCTGGGCGCCGGAGTAGTGGGGCAGGTACTTGCCGGTGGCCTTCTTGTACACGTACATCGTGAAGCCGGAGCAGTCGAAACGGCCGGGTCCAGCGGCGCCCGCGACGTAGCGTTCGCCCTTCTGGTTCAGGGCGACCCGCACGAGCGATGAACGGGCGCGGTTGGCGCGCTCGCGCTGTGCGACCCGCTTGGCGCGCTTCTGCTTCGCCCGGTCCTGAGCCGAGGATGCGGCGACCTTGGAGGCTGCGGGTGCCGGGGTTGCTGCGGCCGCTGTGGGCAGCGCGGCGAAAGCCACTGCGGTGCCGACGACAGCGACGGTGGCACGGCGGTATCCGGTAGGCGTGATCGCCATCAAGTGTCTCCTTCTCATTCCGCCTACCGGGTTAGCTGACGGGCTCGAGGAGAGAAGTCCTCTACCGACCTGGGTCGGATTCGCCCCAACAACGTGGGTCCCCGGCGCGCTGAGCGCTTCGGCGGGCTGGTCCGTCCGCAGGACTTCCCTGCGGATTTAGTTGTCGAACCGGCTCTGTACGACGGTACCCCGCGTCACGGGCGAGCCAAACAACTGGTTGCGTGAGGTTGCTCACAAGGGTCTCTATTGGTCAGCGCTCCGCGAGAATGCCCGCTCGCAGACCTGGCGTGACGCAGTGTGCAAAACGACGGTGAGTTTCGTGGGCCTCCCGTGCGGGAAACCCCTGGAAAGGGCGCCGTCATTTTGCAGACTGACGCAGTCGCGGCCGACCACGGGGCTTATCCACAGATAGTCCGCGGGCCCGCTCCGCCGCCCTCGGCGTGCCAATAGTTGAAGCGTGAGTGCGGAGGAGACGACCCGTCGGTTGCTGGACCTGGGCGGCGGGCTGGTGACCCGTCACGAGTTGCGGGCCGCGGGTGTCGGGCGCTCCTGGATCTCCCGCAGGATCGCGCAGGGTCGACTCCTGGTGCTCCACCCGCAGGTTCTCGCGTCACCGAGTCTCCATCTGGACCGCCAGACCCAGTTCCGCGCGGCTTTGTTGCAGGCGGGTCCCGACGCTGCATTGAGTCACTTGAGTGCTCTGGAGGTCTGGGGTGTTCTTGGGGACAGAGTCCCCCGCGACGTTCATGTCGCAGTTCCCCGCACCGGGTGCCGGGGTGCGGACGGCGTGCGCGTCCACTACAGAACCGCGCGACCGACCATGACCCGCGGTGGGCTGGCCGTGGTCGGACCCGCCGAGGCCATCGTCGGCGCGACAGCGCTGATGGATGTTGCCGAGGTACGGTTCCCAGCGATGGAGGCTGTTCAGCGCGGGCTTCTCACGCCGGGTGATCTCGAGTTCACCTCGGGTGTCCCGTCGTCTGCTCGAGGGGCGATGCGACAACTGGCCGAGGAGGCCCGGCAGGGGGCCGAATCCGGGGGCGAGGCCAACTTCTGGCGGTTGCTCGAGCAGTCTCAGCTACCGACTCCGGTGCTGCAGTTCGAGATCGACACCTATCTCGGGGTCAAGCGCATCGACGCCTACTGGCCCGAGCTGAGATTGGGCGCGGAGATCGATGGCCGTGACGTGCACACCAAGGCGCTTGCCTTCGAGAGGGACATGCGGCGGCAGAACGCGATCCACGCCACAGGCATTGTCCTCGTGCGTTTCTCGGTCAACCAGGTGATGACCGAGCCGAGGTGGGTCCTACAGGACGTCGAGGCGAACATGGAGGCGCGCAGATGGGAGCTGGCTCCCCGTTGATGACGCACTATGCAAAACGGTCGGTCGGTTCATACCCCAGTCGTGGGGGAGGCTTCGGCGATCCCTGCGGTCATTTTGCAGACTGACGCAGTCGCGCTGGTTCACTCGCCCTCGAACGGGGTTGGGTCGCCCGCGCCCACTCGCACGACTTCCGGTTCTCCCTCGGAGAGATCCACCACGGTGGTCGGCTCAGTACCGCATTCGCCGGCGTCGATGACGGCATCCACCGCATGGTCGAGGCGTTCCTTGACCTCCCACCCGTCGGACATGGGCTGCTCGTCGCCGGGCATCAGCAGGGTGCTGGACAGCAGCGGCTCACCGAGGGTCGTGACCAGGGCCTGCGCGACCGGGGTGGGCGGAATCCGTACTCCGACGGTGCGCTTCTTGGAAGTCATGAACCGTCGCGGCACCTCGCGGGTGGCGGGAAGGATGAAGGTGTAGCTGCCCGGGGTGTGCGCCTTGATCAGGCGGAACACCCTGTTGCTCACGAAGACGAACTGGCTCAACTGGGCGAAGTCGTGGCAGACGAGTGTGTAGTGGTGGCGGTCGTCGAGCTTGCGCAGGTCCCGGATCCGCTCCACGCCCTCGATGTTGCCCAACCTGCAGCCGAGGGCGTAGCCGGAGTCCGTGGGGTAGGCGATGAGTGCGCCCTGTTGGATCATCTGGACGACCTGATTGATCGTGCGGGACTGGGGGTTCTCCGGGTGTACTTCGAAGTAACGGGCCACGATGTCACGCTACGCCGCGTGGTGGACAGGTGTCACCGGGCATGCGGCACTCATGGATCCGCAAAGTCACCCGGTGGCGCTTCGTCGTCGTCGAGTGAGCCTGCGCATCACGAAGACCGCGAGCGAGGCCCCGATCAGTACGTAGATGATGTTGTTCGCAGTGTCGATGTGTTCCTCGATGACGTGGTACTGCGTCCCCAGCACCCATCCGCTGCCGATCAGCAGCAGATTCCACACCGCCGAGCCGATCGCGGTCAGCAGTGTGAAACGGCCCAGCGGCATGCCCGCGGCACCGGCGGGCAGCGACACGAGGCTGCGGACGCCCGGGATCAACCGTCCGATCAGCACGGCCTTCTCGCCGTGTTTGGCGAACCATTCGTCGGCGCGATCGACGTCGTCCTCGTCGATGAGCGGCACCGCCAGCATCACCCGTCGCGTGCGTTCCTCGCCGAACGCCCGGCCGGCTCCGTAGAGGATCAGTGCCCCGAGCACCGAGCCCAGCGTCGCCCAGAACATCGTGAGCGGACCGGACAGGTCGCCGAAGTAGACCAGCGCGCCGGCGGCCGGAAGCACGACCTCGCTGGGGATGGGCGGAATCAGCGACTCGAGCAGGATCAACGCGCCAACGCCGATCTCCCCGAGTCGATCGATCGTCTCCAGCACCAGGCCGATCAGCCCCGCGTTCTCGTCGGGCGGGTTCAAAGAGGCGAAGAGCATTTCACTATTTTGTCACGGGTGCCGCGGAGGGTGGCCGTGTGTTCCTCGGCCCGGCGACGCATACGGCCGACGATGGTTGATCGAATCCCCATCTCGGTTTCTGGCATCCTGGGCGCATGCGGCGAGCGTTCCGGCAGGTCGACGTGTTCGGGACCGAGGCCCTGACGGGGAACCCGGTGGCGGTGGTCCTTGAGGCCGACGGCCTGTCGGACGAGCAGATGCAACGGTTCGCCCAGTGGACCAATCTGTCCGAGACCACCTTCGTCCTGCCGACCACACGTCCGGGGGCTGACTACCGCGTCCGCATCTTCACCCCGTCCCAGGAGCTCCCTTTCGCTGGTCATCCGACCCTCGGGACCTGCCACGCCTGGCTGGAAGCGACCGGTGCGGCCTCCGAGATGATCGTCCAGGAGTGTGCGGCCGGTGACGTCGCGATCCGGCTCGGCTCCGGTGGATTGGCCTTCGCCGCTCCCGGACTCGTGCGCACTGGACCGGTCGCCGACGAGGACCGGCGGCGCATAGCCGATGTGCTCGGCCTCCCGGGTGATCGAATCGTGGACGTGCAGTGGGTGGACAACGGTCCGGGTTGGGTGGCGGTCCTGGTGTCCGACGTGAACACGTTGCTCGGCATTGAACCCGGTCCACTGCACGGGTACTTCATAGGTGCTGTCGCCCTGCACCCGGCTGGGGGTCCCGCCGATCTCGAGGTGCGTGCCTTCTTCCCGGTCGGCGGGCTCACTCAGGAGGATCCGGTGACGGGCAGCCTGAACGCGTCAGTGGCGCCGTGGCTGGTGGATGCCGGTCGGCTTCGCTTTCCGTACACGGCTCGACAGGGCACGGCATGCGGCAGGGACGGCCGGGTGTACCTGTCGCAGGATCACGACGGCACGGTGTGGGTGGGGGGAGCCACCGTCACGCGGATCGCCGGACACGTCGACTTCTAGCGCCTCGCCAGCATCACCCCACGGCGTCGGTCGGCTCCCCGCCCTCGTCCGGGTACTGCTCGGGGTAGTCCGACGGGTAGTCGTACGGGTCCTCGGTGTACGGATCTTCGGTGTACGGATCTTCGGTGTACGGATCCTCGGTGTACGGATCTTCGGTGTACCCGGTGTCCGTGTCGACGAAGTCGGCGTCCTCGATGTATGTCCCGCCGGTCTTGGTCACGTAGTAGGTGCTGGAGCGGGTGCCGCCCTCCCAGACCTCGTTCACGTAGACAGCGACGAACGTGTCACCGCTATGGCTGCCGGTGATCTGCCACGAGGTCAGCCTCCCCCAACCGGGAGCGATGTTCGCCGCGCCGCCGAAGCGGGAGATGAAACCTCCCGTGCAGTAGGAGTCCGCCGCGGCGTAGTCGCCGGCCGCCAGTGCGCTGAGGAAGCCCGTCACGTCTTCGACCTGTGCGCTCGTGGAGCCGTCCGACTCCGGAGGTGCCGTTGTCGACTTGTCGGTCCCGGTGGTGCCGTCAGCACCCCCGGCCGTTCCCGCGGGACGGGTGAACCGGTCGCCGGTGACGATGTCGATCACGATGAAGATGTCGATCACTGTCACGTTCTGTGTGATCACCGTGATCGATTGCGGGTTCCATCCCGGCCAGGTCGGCCCGGTGTACACGGCGTCGGTCACCTGTGCCGGCGGCTGGGTCAAGGGGTTGCCGCAGTAGCAGCGGACCACCGGCAGCCCACGGCGTCCGACCAGCACCGCGGTTCCGGCCTGCAGAACGGACAGGAACGATGTGGCTTGGCCATCGGCGTACCCGTGGTTCATCACCAGCGTGTCGCTGCGCAGCACCAGTGGAGTCAACTTCATCACGAAGGTTGGTAACTGTTCGTAGTCGATCCCCAGGACGCCGGCCCAGGCGCGACCCTTGTCGGGGTTGGCCATCAGGAAGCGGATGAGCTTCTGCCGGTTGCAGCTGCCGATGTCCCGGGTGCCGCCGTACAGTCCTGGCTCCCCGCCCGGCACGGTGACCGGCTGCTTGGTCGTCTTCGGGGTGATCTGCTGGTCGGTGCCCACCGGGTCGGTGAACGAGTCCTGTGTCCCGTTGATCGGCACTGTCGTGATCGACGTGCCCTGCGTGCCCGTGGTGGTGTTGTCGTCACTTCGACTGATGAGCCAGAACGCTCCTACAGCCAGGATCAGGACGAAGGCCAGCGCGCCGGCAACAGTGGCGATGATCGCGCCCGTGTGGCTCTTGCGTGGGGGAGCGGCGGTCGGGGGAGGCCAGTCCGTCGACCCGGGTTCTGGGACTGCCTGCTCGACGTGTGGTTCCTCCGGGGGCGGCGGGGGATCCGGGTGTGGGGCCCATTGGGTCCCGTCCCACTGCAACCACCGCTCGCCGTCCCAATACTGCGGATCGGACATGATCCCCACCTCCCCCCGGGGCGGTGCCGATCGGTGCACCTGCGCACCTCAGCACGCGCGGTCGGGCGGAGCGCCATCACACGTGACCGCTCGACCGACTCGCCTCGGGCCTCGTGCCTGGGTCCATTCTACGCCTGTAGATGCGCCTGCGGCCGGTCCAGCGGATCGACGGGCGGGATCGGACGACCCGGACGCCCCACGGTTACGCTTGGAGTGTGGACGCGCGAGCGATCACCCGCAGGGCGGATACGGCGACGAGGTGGCCGCGGTCAGCCGCCGGACGTTATGCGCGCTTACCAAGTCTGGTCCTCAGCGGGTTCCTACTGATCGCAAGCGCATCTGCGGCGCTGTTCTCACTGGTGCCCACCATCGCTGCCGAGTTGCACTCGCTCGGGGTGTTCGCGGCGCTGTTCTTCCTCGCGATGTCTCTTTGGGTGTGGTTCTTCGGAGATCGTTTCCGGGATGGGAATGGCCTCGACTTCGCGTTGGTCGTCACGTCGATGGCGGCAGTCGGCTCTGCAGCGTTCGCGCAGGCCCCTGACACGCAGGTGATGCTCGGCCTGAACATCATGCTCTTCAGCGTCTACGCCGCCTACTTCCGGCCGATCCGGCGCTTCGTCGTCGAACTGCTCCTGATGCTCATCACGTACGCCGTGGTGGTACTCGTCGTGACGCCTCTGCTGCACCTGGCTTTCTACGTCGTCATCGCGATCGTCAGTACCACGGTCAGCGGCACCGTCGCCGCACTCGTGGCACAACTGCGCACCCAAACGGTCACAGATGGGCTCACCGGCGTGCTGAACCGCCGGGGCCTGCGCGCGATGGGTGATTTCGTGACGGCGGACATGCGGCGCACGGGTGTACCGGCAACGGTTGCTCTGGTGGATCTCGACAATTTCAAGGCGTACAACGACCGGCGCGGGCATCTGGCCGGCGATGAGTTGCTGGTCTCGACCGCCCGGGACCTCAAGAGCGGGTTGCGCGCCACGGACGTCGTCGCGCGCTTCGGCGGCGACGAATTCGCGCTGATCATGCCCGGTGTGCCGGCAGCCCGGGCCCGTGAGGCGCTGCGGCGATTGGCGCAGGGAGGCGGATCGACGACATGGACCGCAGGGGTGACGGACTGGTCAGCGTCAGAGACGCTTGAGACGGCCTTGTCACGGGCCGACCAGGACCTCTACCGGAGCAAACAGTCCCGGTGAGAACGCCCGTTCAACGCGAGCACGCCTCGCCCGACGCGGGCAGGTTCGCAAGTAGTTCATCGATCGTCGGCTGGTAGCCGACAGCGGTGACAGCAGCGAGGTCGACCAGGACGTTGTGAAGCTGGTCCAGTACCGGAGGACAGTCGTGGGCGAATTACGCGATCTCTTCGGCTGCCGACCGCGCGATCACGGCCTTCCTTCCTAGGTCTGCTGCGCCTTGACCTTGTCCGCCTGTGCCGCGGGCATCGGCTGATATCCGACGTGGCGACGCCGGAAGTGGCCGGTCCCGTGGGACATCGATCGCAGGTCCACGACGTAGCGTGTCAATTCGATCTCCGGCACCTCGGCGGTGACCGATGTGAAGCCTGCTCCCGCCGAGTCGGTGCCGGTGAGGCGGCCCCGGCGGATCGAGAGGTCGGTCATCACAGCCCCGACGTAATCGTCGGGAACGATCACCGCGATCTCGGCGACAGGCTCGAGAAGGGAGACCGGCGTCTTCTCCGCCGCGTCCTTGAGCGCGAGCGACCCCGCTGTCTGGAACGCCATGTCGGAGGAGTCGACGCTGTGCGCTTTGCCGCCGAGGAGGGTGACGCGGATGTCGGTGACCGGATAGCCCGCCGCGACGCCGCGGGCCATCTGGGTGCGGATCCCCTTCTCGACCGAGGGGATGTACTGGCGAGGCACGGCCCCGCCCACAACCTTGTCCACGAACTCGAAGCCACTTCCCTGCGGCAGCGGCTCGATCTCGATGTCACACACGCCGTACTGTCCGTGGCCGCCGGACTGCTTGACGTTGCGGCCATGCCCCTCGCCCTTGGTCGCGAAGGTCTCGCGCAGCGACACGCGCAGCGGCACGGTGTCCACCGCGACGCCGTAGGTGTTGGCCAATCGGTCCATCACCACGTCGAGGTGGGCTTCGCCCAGACACCACAGCACCTGTTGGCCCGTGTCCTCCTTGGACTCCAGCCACAGGCTGGGATCCTCGGCGAGCAGGCGGGAGAAGGCTTTGGCGAGTTTGTCCTCATCGGACTTCGTGCGGGCCTCGATCGCGATCGGGAGCAAGGGTTCGGGCACCTGCCACGCCTCCAGGAGCATGGGGTCGTCGATGCCGGACAGAGTGTCCCCGGTCTCCGCGCGGGTCAGTTTCGCCACAGCGCATATGTCGCCGGCCTGGCACTGCGGGATCAACTGCTGGGACTTGCCCAAGGGCGCCGAGAGCGAACCCACTCGCTCGTCCAGGTCGTGGTCCTCGTGGCTACTGGCATCGGCGAAGTGCCCGGAGACGTGTACCGCGGTCTCCGGCTTGAGGGTGCCGGAGAAGACCCTGACCAACGAGAGTTTGCCGACGTAGGGCTCCGAGGTGGTCTTGATCACCTCGGCCAGCAGCGGTCCGGACGGGTCGCACCGCAAAGGCTTGCGCGGCTTGCCGTCGGGCGTTGTCGCCTGCACGTCCTTGTGCTCCAGTGGCGACGGGAATCCCTTCGCCACCAGTTCCAGGACCTCCAGGATGCCCAGGCCGTTCACGGGGTTGATCGCCACCAGGGGATAGAACTCGCCGCGTACGACGGCCTTCTCCATGTCCGAGATCACGACGTCCATGTCGATGTCCTCGCCTGCCACCCACGAGTCAAGCAGGGACTCGTCCTCGCTCTCGGTCACGATCGCCTCGATCAGGCGGCCGCGCGGTTCCTGGATCGCCGCCGACTGGTCGGCGTCGACCGGACGTTTGGTCCTGGATCCCGAGGAGTAGTCCGCCACCTCCTGCGAGAGCAGTCCGATCAGCCCGGCGACCGTGTGCCCGTCCTCCTCGTAGGCGGGAAGGTACAGCGGCAGCACGCCCTCGCCGAGTGCGGCCTGCAGTTGCTGTACGGACTCCTCGAACGAGGACCGCTGGTGGTCGAGTTTGGTCAGGATGACCGCGCGTGCCATCCCGACCTCGGCGCACTCCGCCCACAGCATCCGCGTCGCTGCGGTGAGGTCCTCCGCAGCCGACACCACGAACAGTGCCGCGTCGGCACCGCGCAGTCCGGCCCTGAGTTCGCCGACGAAATCCGCGTAGCCGGGGGTGTCGATGAAGTTGATCTTCAAGCCGTCGAACGTCGTTGGCGCCAGTGTGAGGTTGATCGACCGCTGCTGGCGCATCTCCACGGGGTCGTAGTCGCTGACAGTGTTGCCGTCCTCGACGCGGCCGGCGCGTGTGAGCACCCCGGTGGCCAGCAGTGCGGCTTCGACGAGGGTCGTCTTGCCGGACCCGGCGTCCCCCACCAGAACCACGTTTCGGATGTTTTCCGGGGCCGATGCCGAAGTCACGTGCGCCTCACCTTCTCGACCCGGCGGCCGTCTACCGCCGGGATGGTCGCTGGCCCAATCCTATGGCCGGTGCCGAGCAGGCATGACGTAGACGTCCTACTGCCAAGTCGACACAGCCAGAGCGCCAAACCGATCTGTGGACAACGCCGCAGGAGTGTCCGGGGGAGCGATACGACGGGCGCTACTTCACCTTGACCACGTAGCGCTTCGTCATCTTCTTCTCCTTGCCGCTGCGGAAGGCGTTGGCGACGAGTTTGCACTTGCCGTCCTTCTTGTGACTGACAAGGTCGCCCTCGAACACCTTGCACACCTTCGGCGTCAGGCTGTCCCAGCCGATGGCGTTCTTCTGCTTGGTGCGATGCGGCAGGTCAGCCTTGGACTTGTTGCTCAGTTTGGTCGGCACTGCACCTGCCACCTTCTGCGTCACTGTGGCCTTGGCGATCGTCGGTGCGGGATCCCAGGTGGGGTTGTCGCCGCACCACTGGCCGAACGCCGAACACATGGCAGTAGTCACGGTCTTCGCCAATTGGGTGTGGCCCTGCTGACTCGGGTGGATCCAGGTGTCGTTCTTGAACACCCAGGGATCGGAATCCCACGCCTGGTGCTGCTCCCACTGTTTCTGGTTGGGGATCGCCAGCTGCAGGTTGCTGGGGTTGATCCCCGGCTGGGTCTTGGCCCACTGCTGGACCTCTCCCACGGCGGCAGCGATCTTGGCGTTCATCGCGTCCTGCACGGCGATCGCCTGGGCATACTGCGTCGTGGAGCCGTCAACGGGGCAGTTGCTGCACTCCGAGACTTTCTGCTTCTGGGACGGGCACGGGTTCCCGGACGCGGGTCCCTTCGCGACGTTGCCCTGGGGTTGCCAGATACCGAACGACCAGGGGCACGTGCGGTAGTAGCTCAGTGCCATGACCTTGTTGTTGTTCTTGAGAAGTGTCTTGTAGACGCCCTCGAGATGAGCGGTCTGGTTGTTCTGCGACCACTGCTGGTCGGCGCAGTCCACCACGTGTTGCACCGGATACGCCCACCAGCCGGTCCAGCCCAGCCACTGGGTCGAGTCGGCGCAGGCGCCGTTGGTGACCGCAACCCCGGCCAGTTTGACCTGGAGCATGCTCGACAGGATCGGGTTGGCACCGAGAGTCATCACCACATGGGTGTTCTTGATGCTGTTCAACTGGAAGTTGAAGGCCCCGCCTGTGTCCCACTGCTCGGGCGTCGAGCCGGTGATCGCCCAGTTCTCCACCGGCACGGTGTTGGCCGGATCCTGGTTCGCGGCGATCTGGTACGAGTAGGCCACGTTCGGGGAGTTGGGGCCGGGCTTCCATGGTCCCGCGCTCCAGGGCGCGCCGTTGTAGTTGTTGTTGCTGCACTGATCGATGGGCGTGCCCACGCCCGGGCTGCAGTCGGACAGGCTGTTGTCCCCGAAGTACCAGCTGCTCGGGAAAGGGTTGTTGACGGTCCCGGTGACGTTCTTCGCGTTCTCCTTCTGCCCGAAGAACCCGAAGCCTGCTGTGACCGAGTCTCCCAGGAAGATGACCGACGGCGGATCGTCGGCCTGTGCCGGCGTCGCGCCCAGTGCGATACCGGCGAAGAGCACTCCCAGCGACGCCACCGCGGCGGCCAGCCTGCGTATCGGTCGGGCGGTGGTGGTTCTGGGTGCCATGTCTGGGTCCTTCCCGCGGCTCGCCCGGAGGCGACAGTGCTGGGAAGCCTAGTGGGCGCAAGGGCGCCGATGGAAGGTCTGGCACAGGACTCGGTTGAAAGTGCCACGTGCCGATCAGCGTCGGTGCCGCCAGGCCGCCCATGCCCCGGTGCACCAGAGCGCCCAGAGCACGAGAACCGGTTGGAACAGCAGTCTCATCCCTCTGGCCAGATCCGTGTCGAGGCCGAACGCGGAGGTCCCGGTGAGGAACTGCGAGACGTTGCCCGGAAACACGATGACGAAGAACGCTGCGAGTAGCCATCCCACCTGTGTTCGCCATCGAGGTGCCGCGACCAGGGCGACTGCGAACAGCAGTTCCACCACTCCGGACAGCGCGACTGTCAGTTCCGGTTGGGGGAACCACGGCGGCACCTGGGCCAGAAAAGTGTCCGCAGCGAGGAAGTGTCCGGTTCCAGCCACCGCCATGAACGCGGCGAGCAGCCATCGGCCCGCATGCGCGGCGGGACTCGGGCTCGGCAGGACCGTTTCCGAGTCCGTGTCAGTCGATTGCGCGGACACGGTTGTTGCGGGGGTTGTGCTCGAGTTCGACCAGGCCGAGGTGCTCGAGCAGGGGTGGCAGATACATCCCGAACCGACCGCGGTAGCCCTTGCGCAGGCCGTACCAGCCACCAACCGGATTCTGGGCCGAACGACCCCAGGCTTCCACAGTGTCGGGCTTGGGTTCCTTCTTCTCGTCGCTGGCGCCGAGTTCCACCCAGTCTCCGACGTCGAGGAGCCACGCATGTAGATCCTCGATGGCTCGCAGGTGGTACTTCAAGGTCGTCGAACCCACCTGGCAGACCAGCGCCGGCGGATCGCCCTGCTCGTCGCGGTACATCGTGTAGTTCGAGGAGCCGGGGGCGGTGGTCAACTCCCAGGGATCCTCAGACGTGCCGTTGCCTGCCATGCTTCCTCCTCGCCCGGTGCCAGTCACGCTAGCCGTCCGCGGCGGAATCGGCGAGGTGGCGGCTGCTTCAGACGACCTCGAACTCCCAGATGTCCGAGCCGGTGGCAGCCGGACGCCCCTGTCCGTGCCCGGCCGCGAACTGTTGGGACTCCCGCCAGGACTGGTAGGACTCGACGTCGTTCCAGCGGGTGTACACCAGGTAGGTGTCGGTCCCGCCGACCGGGCGCAGGAGTTCGAAGTGCTCGAACCCGGGGGCCTGATCCACGGCGCCGCGACGGGCGGCGAAGCGGGCTTCGAGTGTGGCCGCCTGATCAGCTGGCACGGTGAGTGCGTTCACGACGACGTAGGACATGCCCACCAGCCTATGGCGCCGCCCGGATGTCACCGATCAGACGATCTGCGAGACCCGTACGAACTTCACGGGACGGGCGGTGCGGTTCTCGTAGGAGTAGAGGCGATCGGATGCCAGGCGGGCCGAGGTGCCAGGCGTCAGCGTCACCGGCTCGTCGCCGTCGACTGCGATCGTCAGCCGACCGGAGATCACCAGGAAGAGTTCCTCGCTGCCGGCGGGGTCGGGCTCGGCGCGATACGAGTCGTGTGGCTCCAGCGTCCAGGACCACAACTCCGCCGTCGGACTCGCGTGTGTGGCGACGTGCAGTACAGCACGGCTGCCCAGATTCGACGACCACACCACGAGTGCGGAGTCCGGGCTGTTGACGAGAAGTGGCTGCGGACCGTCGTCGCGGGCCAGGGAGGCGAAGTCCGTGCTGAGTGCTCGAGCGATGCGATCCACGGTGACCAGGCTGGGGTTCGCCTGACCGAGTTCGATGTGCGTCAACATGCGGCGACTGATCGCCGCCCGATCGGCGAGTTCTTGCACGGTGAGATCCGCGCCCTTGCGCCGGCTGCGTATCTGCTCGCCCAGCCTGGCGAAGAACTGCGCGGTAGGAGCGTTCCCGATGTCCTTCACCTCGCCTTCCTCATGAGCAATATACTGCTCAGTATGAGCACTGCCACCGTACTCGACAGCCAGGCGATCCCGGAACTGACCGAGGGGGCGGTGATCGAGGCGGTTCGGTCGGCCTTCCTGGAGTTGGGCAGCGGCGGGGCCGTGCAGCCTCTCCAGAGTGTTGCTGCACTACCCGAGGGTGGCGATGTGATCGTGTATCAGGCAGTGCTCCCCGGCGCCGGCGTCTATGCGGTGAAGGTGTCGCCCTATCTACCGCAGGGTGAGGGCGCGGCCGTCGTCACCGCCTGGACCATGCTGATCAGCCTGGAGTCCGGCGACCCTGTCCTGATATTCGACTCCAAGGTGCTGACCGCGGAGCGTACCGCGGCGACCTCGGCACTGGCGGTGGACCTGTTGGCTGCCCCTGATGCTCGGACGCTGGCCGTCGTCGGCGCCGGCCCCCTGGCGCGCGCCCACCTCAGATACGCCCGTGCAGTTCGCGATTTTCGTGATGTGCGCATCTACGCGCCCAGTGGTGTGGATGAGAGCGCGTTCGCCGGCGAGGTCTCCGTCGCCGACTCGCCCGATGCGGCTGTGGTCGGGGCGGATGTCGTGATGCTGTGCACGTCAGCCGCGGAGCCCGTGATCGATGTGGGAACGCTGGCCGACAGTGCGGTCGTGACCTCGATCTCGACCAACGCGCCGATGGCTCACGAGATCGACCCCGCGTCGCTGTCCGGGCTCGATGTCTACTGTGACTACCGACCCGCTGCCCTCGCTGCGGCCGGCGAGTTCTTGATCGCCGCCGAACGGCACGGATTCCGTTCCCAAGAGATCAGAGGAGACCTGCCCGGACTGCTGGCAGGCGCAGACGACCCTCCGTCCGGCGACCGGCCGGTCTTCTTCCGGTCAGTGGGTCTGGGGATCGAGGACGCTGCCATCGCGGTGGCCGTCATGGGGCAGGTGCAGGGCCGATGAAGATCGCACCGTTCGGCGTTGAGATGTGGATGAACGCCTACGAGACACGTTGTAGGTACAACCTCGCGGAAACCTGCGTGGAGTCGCTGACCCTTGCCGAACTCGTGGATATCGCCGGCGTTCGGGATTCCTTCCGCGAGCACCTCTTGGGGATGCATCTGACATACGGCGCGATCGAGGGTTCGGAGCGGCTGCGCACCGCGGTCGCGGGACTGTACTCCGGCCAGAACCCGACGAACGTGTCGATCACGCACGGCGCGATCGGCGCCAATTCGCTCGTTCACCAGACACTGGTGGAACCGGGGGATCACGTGGTCGCCATCGTGCCGAACTACCAGCAGCACTACTCCATCCCGGAGTCGATCGGAGCCCGGGTCGACCGGTTGCCGTTGCAGGAGGCACATGGATTCCGCCCCGACCTCGACCGCCTCAGCGACCTGGTGGGGGACCGGACGAAACTGATCGCCTTCAGCAACCCGAACAACCCCACCGGCGCTTTGATGGACGGGCAGATGTTGGATCGGATCGCCCAGATCGCCCGATCGGTGGGAGCGTACGTGCTGGCCGATGAGGTCTACCGCGGTCTGGAGCAGCAGCACTCCGGGGCGACCGTCTCGATCGCCGACGTCTATGAGCGCGGCATCAGCACGGGCAGCATGTCGAAGGCCTTCTCCCTGGCGGGGTTGCGGCTCGGATGGATCGTGGCGCCGGAGGACGTGATCTCGTCGGTCGCCATCCACCGCGACTACAACACGATCAGCGTGGGCATGGTCGACGACTACTTCGCGAGTGTGGCGCTGGAGGCCAAGGAGGCGATCCTTGACCGAAGTCGGGCAATCGTGCGAGGCAACCTCGACGTCTTGGACCGCTGGATCCGCGACGAGCCGCACGTCAGCTACATCAGACCTGCCGCCGGGACCACTGCACTGCTCAAGTACGACCTGGACGTTGCATCGTGGGACCTGTGCGTCGACCTTCTGGAGCGCACGGGGGTGTTGCTCACGCCCGGCAGTGCTTTCGATCTCGAGGGATATGTGCGGATCGGGTACGCCAACAACCCGCAGATCCTGGCGGCGGGACTCGAGTTGCTCGGGGAGTATCTGGCGGGTCGCGATTCCGGTGACTGAAAGGGCTTCGGTCCCGGCACTGACCGATCGGGTTCCCGCCTGGTCGCTGGCGGTGACGGCGATCGTGATCATCCAGTTGGGTGCCGCGTTGTCGACGAGGCTGTTCGACGAGGTCGGAGCCGGTGGTACCGGGTGGCTGCGACTGTTCTTCGGCGGACTCATCTTCATCGCGATCGCCCGGCCCCGGCTCTCGGCGTACAGCGCGGCCGATCTGAGGGTGGCCCTCCTGCTCGGGGTCATGACCGGGACGATGACGTTGTTCTTCCTGGCTGCCCTCGAGCGCATCCCCCTGGGGACGACAGTCGCCATCGAGTTCCTCGGACCGCTCGGGGTGGCGGTGTTCCGCTCGGCGAACAGGCGCAATCTGATCTGGCCGGTGCTCGCGCTGGTGGGGGTCCTGCTGCTCACCGAGCCGTGGACCGGGCGCATCGATCTGGTCGGAGTCCTGTTCGCCGGTGTCGCGGCCATGGGCTGGGCGGGCTACATCCTGCTCACCCAGGTGGTCGGCGACAGGTTCACCGGCATCGACGGGCTTGCCATCACCATCCCCATCGCAGCCATCGCGGCCTCGGTGGTCGGCGTCCCGCAGGCCTGGGGTCACATCACGGCCTCGGTCGTCGTGCAGGCGATCGGGCTGGCGTTGCTGCTCCCGGTGATCCCGTTCACCCTCGAGTTGCAGGCTCTGCGGCGGTTGACCACTGCGGCGTTCGGAACATTGATGGCACTCGAGCCGGCCGTGGCGGCCGCCTGGGGTGTACTCCTGCTTGCGCAGGTTCCCGCATGGCCGCAATTGTTGGGCGTGGGTTTCGTGGTCATCGCCGGGATCGGCGCGGAGCGCTCGGGTCGCAGAGACGCCATCACGGCGACTCCCATGGCCTAGCGCCGAACCCTGCCCTGATCCCCTCGACCGGGCTGGGGATCTCGCCGGGAGAGCTGCGTGCGACGAAGGCCGACAGCACACAGACCGTCGCGGTCGCGCTGCCGAGGACGACACGCTCGAATCTGTTGGTCGACGCCAGATTGCCCACAGTGTTCAGCGCCATGAGAGCCACGACCGACCACGTGGACCGTCGCAGGCCGCGGGACTCGGGATTCACGTTCCACATCCCGGCGCGTGCTGTCACGACCCATGCGCCGGTCAGCAGGACCCCGGCTTGCACGCCGGCGAGTACCCGCAGTCGACCGGGCAGCACGCCGTCGTCGGTGGGTGCCCGGCCCCCGAGAACGGCGTCGCCCCACGGAGCGCCGAGAGCGAGGGTGACCTGCAGCCCGGCCGCCGACGTGAGGATCGTGGCCGCGCCGATAGCAGCCTTCTGTGTCGCAGCCTTCTGTGTCGCAGTCATGGCGTCATTCTCCTTCGGGTGGGGATGGCGCAGCGGAGCTTCCAGAGGCTGTTCACGCGGGAGGTCGGCAGCAGCCCGGGCAACTATGCGGACCCGCTCCACGGTGGAGACCTTCCACCGGTCGTTCCAGCGGGTGGTGGGCGTCACCCCCGGGGAGTATCGCAGTCGATTCCGGGAGACCCCGCAGCGCTGACGCCGTTCGCTGGGCAACGCGGCCTCGGCACTGGGAGACTCGGAGTCCGCCCGTTCTCGACTGTGGGGAGATCGCGATGCTGGAAGTGGCCGAGGTCGGCAACAAGATCAGCAAGGCCGAATACAAGAAGGCGGTGCCCGATCTACGGGTGGGCCTGATCAACGCCCAGTACGATCTGCGCCACGCCGACTTCCCCGTCATCATCTGGATCGCCGGGGATGACCGGATCGCGGCCAACCAGATGGTCAACCGGCTCAACGAGTGGGTGGACACCCGGTTCGTCGAAACCCGTGTCTTCGCCGACCCCACGCAGGAGGAGATGGAGCGCCCGCAACTGTGGCGCCTATGGCGTTCGCTGCCGGCCAAGGGGAGAACGGCGATCTTCGCCGGGGGGCTGATGCGCGCGGCCGCCATGCTGGCCGCGGGTGAGATCGACGAGCCGGACTTCAGCCACTGGCTCAACCACATCTCGTCGATGCAGGAGATGTTGGTGGCCGACGGTGCCCTCGTGCTGAAGTTCTTCCTGCACACCCCCGCCGACAAGCAGCGCAAGAGGCTGGAGGCGGCGGAGAAGGATCCTGAGTCGGGATGGTTCATCGATCAGCGGGACTGGGCGGCGCTGGACCAGATGGATCCGGTCCTTCCGATCGCCGAACGCATCCTCCGCGAGACCAGTGGTCCGGGTGCCCCCTGGACCATCGTGGAGTCGACCGATGACCGGTACCGGGATCTCACCGTCGCCCGCACTGTTCTCGCGGCGTTGACGGCACGCTTGCAGCAGAAGCCGACGACCGGACCGTCACTGGCAGCATCGGTCTTCGGCGACGTCGAGGGCCAGGCGAATGTGCTCAGCGGTGTCGACCTGGAGCAGAGCCTCGACAAGGCCGACTATCGCAAACAGTTGGCCAAGGAGCAGGCGAAACTGCACAAGTTGTCGTTGGAGGCCAGGCGGCGCGGCGTCAGCACCGTGCTCGCGTTCGAAGGGTGGGACGCCGGCGGCAAGGGTGGTGTGATCCGGCGCGTGACCGGAGCCTTGGAGGCCGGCGACTACCGGGTGATTCCGGTGGCGGCACCCACTGAGGAGGAGAACAAGTACCACTACCTGTGGCGGTTCTGGCGGATGCTGCCGTCGGCCGGACGGGTGGCGATCTTCGACCGGACTTGGTACGGACGGGTCCTGGTGGAACGGATCGAAGGATTCGCCGCGCCCGCCGAGTGGCAGCGTGCCTACGACGAGATCAACGACTTCGAGGCGCAACTGGCCGAGCGCGGCTACTACGTGGCCAAGTTCTGGCTGCACATCTCGCCCGAGGAACAACTCGCCCGGTTCCAGGCCCGTGAGCAGACCCCGTACAAGCAGCACAAGATCACCGACGAGGACTACCGCAACCGGGAGAAGTGGGACGAGTACGTCAGCGCCGTGGATCAGATGATCCTGCGCACCACCGCCGACCGGGCGCAGTGGCACGTGATCCCGGCCAACGACAAGAAGTTCGCCCGGATCCAGGTGCTGAAGACGGTCAACAAGGGGTTGAAGCGGGCGCTGCGGGAGGCGGACTAGCCGCCTGGCTCGCCGCCGGCCTGCATCATGGGCCGGGCGGTGGAGTTGCACGGCTCGTAGCATGTTGTCGATGCCGCATTCCGGAAGCGCGCAGGCAGCGCTCTACGTGTTCGCCTACGGATCGCTGCTGTCCCCGGTCTCCTTGCTGTCCACACTTCCGGATGTTGATCTCGACGAGCTCGTGCCCGCCAGCCTCGTCGGGCACGAGCGGGTGTTCGACGTGGCGTTCCCGAACGACGGATCGCAGCCGGACAAGCAGTATCACGACGCACGGGGGGACCGGCCGCCCTACGTACTGTTCGCGAACATCTCGCCCAGGCCGGAGTCGTCGGTCAACGGGGTTCTGGTCCCAGTGGACGACAGCCGTCTGCAGTCACTTGAGTGCGCGCGAACTCCGGTACGTGGTCAGTGATTGCACCGCGGCCGTTGAGAGTCCCTCCGCGCTGCCGGGGAGGGTCCTCGCATTCGTGGGTCGCACGAGATACACACAGCCGGCGCACGTGGCGCAGGGAGTCGTGGCCAGTGCCTATCTGAATCTCATCCAGGACGGCGCACGTTCGTGGGAGGAAAGGCACCCCGGATTCCTGCGGGACTTCCACGCGTCGACGGTGCTTCCCGAGGCTGACCGGGTCGTCGGTCTGAGCCGGGTCGATATCCCCTAACGCTGTCTGGGGCGCAGGGTCCCGACTCGTCACGGCACACCTCGGGTTACCCGACCTCGGACGCTCATCGCGACGACGGCTCGGTCCACCTGGGATAGTGCATTTGCGAAAGGAGTCACCATGGGATCGCATGAACACAAACTCCCGACCGTGAACACGCCCTCGGAGCTGTGGAAGCAGAACCCCGATGAGCACGACTACCCGGCCGCGGATTCGTACCTGTCCTTGTGCTTCGATGCGGCCACGGCCAAGAAGCTGTCCGACCAGTTGCGGAAGGCCCCGACGGAGTTGCACAAGGCGAAGGACATCCTGCGTTCCGCTCGGTTGTCGCTGCTGTCGCTGGAGGATCCATCGGTGAAACGCGACTTGGCGAAGGTCGTCGAAGGCGTGAAACTGGCCCCCGTCCTGATCGTGCGCGGCAACCTGCTGCACAACGCGCACACGATCATCGCCGACGGATACCACCGTACGTGCGCCAGCTACCACCTCAGCGAGGACGAGGACGTCCCCTGCGTCATCGTTGACCATCCGGTCTGAGCAGTTCAGGGCGGGCACGGGCAGGTCTGCCCGGTGGACGTCCACGGGGCGTCAGACGTGCCAAGTCCCATCCCGAGACCGCCGGGAACGATGTGTTCGCCGCGCCACGGCCGCAGTCGGTCATTAGCCTGAGTTGACCTCAGAAGGGGGCCTCACGTGTACGAACCGACATGGGATTCCGTCTCGGAACACCCGCTGCCCTCGTGGTACGACGACGCCAAACTGGGCATCTTCTTGCACTGGGGGCTCTACTCCGTGCCCGGCTGGGCGCCGCAGGTGGACAACATCCAGGATCTGCTCAAGCGTGAGGGTCCCGCGGGGATGCTGCGAAACAACCCATACGCGGAGTGGTACCTGAACTCGATGCAGATCCAGGGCAGTCCCACCTGGGTCCACCACCGGCAGACCTACGGTGAGGACTTCGCGTACGACGGTTTCCGCAGGATGTTCGACGACGGGTCCGGGCATGCCGACCTGGCCGCACTTGCCGGGCTGTGCGCGGATGCGGGGGCCAAATACGTGGTGCTCACGACCAAGCATCACGAGGGGTTCACGCTCTGGCCGTCGGTGCTGAAGCATCCGAACAAGGGTGCGTATCACGCACAGAGGGACCTGGTCGGTGACCTCAGCGACGCGGTGCGCGATGCGGGCATGCGGATGGGGCTGTACTACTCCGGCGGCTACGACTGGCCGTTCAACGAGGCCGTCCTACAGAACCCGGCGGACGCGGCGCTCGCCGTGCCCGACAGTCGCGAGTACCTCCAGTACGCCACGGGCCATGTGCTCGAACTCATCGACCGGTATCGACCATCGGTGTTGTGGAACGACATCTGTTGGCCCGGTGGCGGCAACCTCGCGGCCCTGTTCGCGCACTACTACAACGCCGTGCCCGACGGGGTCGTCAACGATCGCTGGCTGGAATCACCGGTCAAGCGGGGTGACGTCAGGGACTCCCTGGCCCGGACCGCGGGCACCGTCATCCAGGGACTGTGGCGCTTCCTGCCGGACAGCGCGAAACACCTCACCTTCCCGAGCGCTCACCACTACGACTTCCGCACCCCCGAGTATGCGCAGTTCGACGAGATCGAGGAGAAGAAGTGGGAGTCCACGCGCGGCGTGGGCCACTCGTTCGGAGCCAACCGACACGAGCGCCCGCAGGACATCGTCACGACGACAGAACTCGTCCGGTCGTTCTGCGACATCGTGTCCAAGAACGGCAACCTCCTGATCGGCGTGGGCCCCGGCCCGGACGGGACGATTCCTGAGGAGCAGCAGGCACCGATCCGTGGCCTCGGGCAGTGGCTTCGCACCAATGGCGAGGCGCTCTACGGAACGCGGCCCTGGCACACGGCCACAGGTATGACCACGCAAGGGACCGAGGTCCGATTCACCGAGAAGGACGGCGAGGTCTTCGCCCTGCTGCTCGACCTTCCGGGGACCCGTGGTTTCGGGATTCGCGACGTCGATCTCAGGTGGGTCGGGTCGGTCCGACTGCTGGGCGTGGGGCCGATCGAGTCACGCGTGCACGACGGGATACTGCAGGTCACGCTGCCGGAGACCGTTCCGGTGCAGGCGGCCTACGTGCTATCGCTTGGGCGTCGTGCGGGATGAAGCCCGGCCGCCGGTTCCGTAGGCGAGCCGAAGTGGGTGCTTACGTGATGGTGACGCCGCCGTCGACGACCACGGTCTGGCCGGTGATGTAGCCGGCGGCTGGACTCGCCAGAAAGACCACTGAGGCGGCCAACTCAGGGAGTTCTCCCATACGTCCCATGACAACGCGGTGTTGCAGCGCGTCGAGGTAGCCGGGCGGGTACTCCTCGGTCATCTCTGTGGGGAAGAACCCGGGCGCGATCGCGTTGACGCGGATCCCCTTGCGCGTCGCCCACTGTTGTGCGAGGTCGCGGGTGAGTCCGAGCAACCCCGACTTGCTCGCCGCGTACGCCGCCTGCGGCAGCCCGGCGGTGGTCAGTGCCAGCACGCTGCTGATGTTGATGATGCTGCTGCCCGGCTGCATCACCCGGCCGCAGGCCTGGGCCATCCAGTAGCACCCGTTGAGGTTGACGTCGATCACGTTGCGGAACTGTTCAGGGGTCTCCCGGGTGGCCGGTACCGCCGTCCCGACCCCCGCATTGTTCACCAGGACGTCGACGTGGCCGAACTCCGCCATGG
Source organism: uncultured Actinomycetota bacterium (assembly GCA_963769435.1). Classification (GTDB taxonomy): domain Bacteria; phylum Actinomycetota; class Actinomycetes; order S36-B12; family UBA10799; genus JADKAV01. The sequence goes on along the minus strand of CAVYLN010000002.1, from coordinate 714,585 downwards.
CCGCCTCGACCATCGCGGTGCAGTCCTCGGGGCGGGAGACATCGGTCGCCACCGCGACCCCCCGCCGCCCCGTGGACTCGATGGCCGCCACGGTGTCCGTGAGACGCTCGGCCCGCCGCGCCCCGACCACCACGTCCGACCCGGCCTCCGCGAGGGCGACGGCGATGGCGACACCGAGACCGGACGATGCCCCGGTCACAAGTGAGACCCGGCCATCGAGGCGGAAGCTGTCAAGAACGTTCATTTCTTCTCCTTGCTGTCGGCGCCGACCATCCGCAGGGCGAGGTCGGCGTAGAACGTTGCGATGGTGGCCGGGGGCCAGGTCGCGTCTTGTGAGTACCAGCGGGCGATGTCGACGCCCAACGACAGCAGCGCCATCGTGGTCTTGAGCGGATCCTCAGGGGTGAAGGTGCCGTCGGCCACCCCGTGCCGGACGACGGATCGCACGTCGCGCTGGATGGCTTTGCGCAGGGTCTGTATCTCCGAGAGGTGTTCCTCATTCAGCGACGCGAGCTCGTAGTTGATCACTCGGGCGATCGCGTGCTGCTCGGCATGGAAGGCGCTGAAGGCGAACATCAGGTCGTACAACTGCTTCGCGGGTCGCGTGGAGCCGGCGATCGCATCGATGATCAGACGGTGCGTGCGCAGGTGGCCGTCTAGTGCGATGAGGTAGAGGAGTTCCTCCTTGGATTCGTGGTGGACGTAGACGGCGGCCGGGCTCATGCCGGCTGCCGCGGCGATGTCGCGGGTGGTGGTCGCGTGGAAACCCCGCTGCGCGAATGCGATCCCGGCAGCGGCCAGGAGGCGTTCCCGGGTCGCGGCTGCCCGTCCACTCGCCACGACATCTGCCAAGGTCGCTCCCGTTTGCCCGAATCGTCCACCGAAATGACTAAGCGGACAGTAACATCCTGAGTAAGCGCTTGCTTAGTGATTTCCACAGCGAACCAGGAGGACCAATGACTCGTACGGCAATCGTCACCGGTGGTGCCAGGGGGATCGGGGCGGCGGTTTCGCGGCGTCTCGCGGAGGACGGCATGTCTGTTGCAGTGCTGGATCTCAACGCCCCATCGTGCGAGGCAGTGGTCGACGAGATCGCAGCGGCCGGCGGCACCGCACTTGCGGTCGGTGCGAACGTGGCCGACGAGAACGAGGTGGGTGCAGCGGTCGACAGGATCGCCGCCGAGCTCGGTGCGCCCACGGTGCTCGTGAACAACGCGGGGATCATCCGGGACAACATGCTGCACAAGATGTCGGTGGAGGACTGGGACGCGGTCATGGGGGTGCATCTGCGCGGGGCCTTCCTGATGAGCCGTGCGGTTCAGCCGTACATGCGGGAAGCCGACTGGGGTCGGATCGTGAACCTCTCGAGCACGTCCGCGCTGGGCAACCGTGGCCAGGCGAACTACTCGGCGGCCAAGGCGGGGATGCAGGGACTGACCAAGACCCTCGCGATCGAACTGGGCCGCTTCAACGTGACCGCGAACGCGATCGCCCCTGGCTTCATCCAGACCGACATGACCGCGGCCACCGCGGAGCGCATCGGTCTGGCCTTCGACGAGTTCGTCACGATGGCCGCCTCCCAGATACCGGTCGGCCGGGTCGGTCAGCCGGAGGACATCGCACACACCGTGTCGTTCCTGGCCAGTGAGGGGGCCGGTTTCGTATCGGGCCAGGTCATCTACGTGGCCGGCGGACCGAAGGACTGACGTGCGCGTATTCGACGGGCTGGATGACCTCGGCACAGCGGTCGGCTCCCACCTGGGTTTCAGTCAGTGGCACGAGGTGACCCAGTCCCAGGTCGACCTGTTCGCCGACGCCACCGGTGATCACCAGTGGATCCATGTGGATCCGCAACGCGCCGCGGACGGGCCGTTCGGCACGACCATCGCGCACGGTTTCCTGACTCTGTCGCTGGCGCCGATGTTCTCCTCGGAGGTCTACCGCCTCGACGGCGTGGCCATGGGGGTCAACTACGGCTGCAACAAGGTCCGGTTCCCAGCACCGGTGAAGGTCGGCTCGCGCGTTCGTGGAGGTGTGGAGTTGCTGTCGGTGAAACCTGCATCCATGGGCCATCAGGTCACCACGAGGATCACGGTCGAGGTCGAGGGTTCCGACAAGCCCGCCTGCGTCGTCGAAATGGTCGCATTGTTCGTCTGAGAGGACTCCCCATGAAACGCACCATCTACAACGAGGACCACGAGGCGTTCCGTGCCTCGGCCCGCGCATGGCTGGACCGGGAGGTGCGACCACGCCTCGACGAGTTCATCGAGGCGAAGGCCATCCCGCGCGACATCTGGATCGAAGCGGGCAAGCAGGGCTTCCTCGGTCTGGAGATCTCCGAGGAGTACGGCGGTTCCGCGGCTGGGGACTACAGGTTCAACGCGGTGCTGAGCGAGGAGTTGTCGCGGGTGTCGGCGGCCATGTCGTCGTGCCTGGGGATCCACGCCGACATCGTCGCCCCGTACCTGGAGGACCTGTGCACCGACGAACAGAAGCAGCGGTGGCTGCCGGGGTTCTGCACGGGGGAGATCGTCACCGCGATCGGCATGACCGAACCGAGTGGCGGCTCCGACCTGGCCGCGCTGAAGACCACGGCGGTCCAGGACGGGGACACCTGGGTCATCAACGGGTCCAAGACGTTCATCACGAACGGCTACTCCGCGGACCTCGTGGTCGTCGCGGCACGCACCACCCCGGGCTCCGGGGCCAAGGGGATCACCCTGTTCGGCGTGGAGACCGGGATGGAGGGCTTCACCCGGGGTCGCAAGTTGGACAAGGTCGGCCAGACCGAGAGTGATACGTCCGAGCTGTTCTTCGACAACGTGCGCGTGCCGGATGCCAACGTCATCGGCGAACTGAACATGGGCTTCATCCACATGATGGAGCGACTCCCGCAGGAACGGCTCGGTGCCGGGGTGTCGAACCTGGCGCACGCCGCCGGGATCCTGGAAGAGACGCTGGACTACATCAAGGAGCGCAAGGCTTTCGGGCAGGCGATCGGCTCGTTCCAGCACAACAAGTTCCTGGCCGCCGAACTCGTCACCAAGATGGAGGTCTCGCAGGCGTTCATCGACCAATGCGTGATGGCGTTCAACGACGGCACCCTGACCGCAGTTGATGCGGCCAAGGCGAAGTGGTGGTCGGCCGAGATCCAGAACGAAGTGCTCGACGCGTGCGTGCAGTTGTACGGCGGCTACGGCTACATGAACGAGTACCGGGTGGCACGGGCCTGGCGCGATGCACGTGTCACGAAGATCTGGGCCGGCAGCAACGAGATCATGAAGGAACTCATCGGCCGAGACCTGGGCCTGTGAGGGTACTGGTCACGGGGGCGGCCTCCGGCCTCGGAGCGGCGCTGGTGCGCGGGTTCGCAGCGCGCGGAGACCTGGTACTCGCGACAGATCTGGCGGAGTCCGCGGACGTGCCACCGGGAGTCGGCTACCAGCGTCTGGACGTCCGGTCGGTCCAGGACTGGAACGCGGTCCGGAACAGGGTCGCCGAGTTCGGGGGTCTTGACGTCCTGGTGAACAACGCAGGGATCGCTGGGGGCGGTCGGATCGACCGCACGGATGCCGAACAGTGGCGGCGCCTGCTGGACGTCAACGTCCTGGGCGTCGCCTTGGGCTGCCGCGAGTTCGCACCGGTGTTCAAGCACCAGGGCAGCGGGCACATCGTGAACATCGCTTCCCTGGCCGGGCTCGTACACCCCGCGGGGATGAGTGCCTACGCGGCGACGAAGGCGGCGGTGGTCGGCCTGTCGGAGAGTCTGCGCCACGAACTGCGGCCCTGGGGCGTGGACGTGTCCGTGGTGTGCCCCTCGTTCTTCCGCACGAACCTCGCCGCTTCGCTGACTGACGAGGATCCGTTGATGACGTCGATCTCGGCCAAGCTCATCGCCAAGTCGTCGATCGACGCGGACACCATGGCCTCGCGGGTGCTCGACGCGGTGGACCGTCGCGTGTTCCTGATCCTGCCCGATGCGCCCGCGCAGAAGGCCTACTGGAGCAAACGGTCCAACCCTGTCGCCTACAACGACGAGATGCTCGAGGCGGGCAGGCGGATCCGGGCCGCGGAGTGAGCAGGAGGATTCCGCCGAGGTACGGGCCTCGCTACCAGGTCGCGTGGGCGACGGGCTGACAGCCGCCGGGGGTCAGTCGCGCGCCAGATGCGGAAGGCCGGCGACCGCATGCCGGATCGGTTCCGGGATCGGTACCGGCCGCCGGGTGTCGGCGTCGACGTAGACGTGCACGAAGTGGGCCAAGGCCCGCAGTTGCGCATCGCCGGCGCGGAAGACACCGAGGCGGTACGTCACACTCGAGTTCCCCACCCGCGATGTCGCCAGGCCGATCTCCAACGTGTCGGGGAAGCCGATCTCCAGGAAGTAGTCACAGCCGGTGCTCGCCACGATGCCGATCGCGGGCAGGTCGCGGATATCGGTGCCGGTTGCCCGCATCAGCCAGCCGTTGACGGCTGTGTCGAGGTACTCGAAGTAGGTCGCATTGTTGACGTGTCCGTAGTGGTCGTTGTCGTTCCAGCGCGTTGTCACCGTGTACACCACGGTGAAGTCGTCGCGGGTCGGTCTCACAACGACTCCCTGAAAACGGTTGCCAGATCCTCGGGGTCGAAGGACACGGGAGCCAGCGAGAGCAGGCGCTGCTGGGCCAGCGTCCCCGTCACCAGGTCGGGGATGTCCGGTTCGCCGAAACCGACGTCGCTCAGTCCTGCCGGCATGCCCACGGCGTTCATGATGTGGCGCAGGACTCCAGGAAGCAGGTCCGGACCGTGTCCCGAAGCGCCCAGCAGGTTCGCCGCCCGCTCATGGCGTTCCGGCGATGCGTCGAAGGTGACGCGGAACACGGCCGGCGCCGTGAGCGCCACGGCCATGCCGTGCGGGACCAGAGGCTCGTCCTGCGGGTAGTCGGCCGGCCGGTAGTCGCGCACCCTCCCGGCGATCGGGTAGGCATTGGCATGCGGCACGTGCACCCCGGCGTTGCCGAATCCCATCCCCGCCAGGGTCGCGGCCAGGGCCATCTTGGCCCGGGCATCGGCATCGCCGCCGTCGCGCACGGCCGGCACGAAGGCCTCCGCCATCAGGGTCAGTGCCCGTTCGGCCCACATGTCGGACACCGGGTTCGCTCCGCAGTACGGCACGCGCTGTTCGGGGGTCTTGGCCTCGAAGGCGGTGTAGGGACGGGCGGTGTAGCTCTCGAGGGCGTGGCAGAGGATGTCCAGCCCCGCACAGGCGGTGACCATCGGCGGTTGGGACATGGTGAGGTCCGGGTCGACCACGGCCGACGTCGGCCGCAGGCGGGCGTGGCTGATGCCCGTCTTCACGTGTCGGTCCAGGACGTCCAGGACGCAGATCGTGGTGCTCTCGGAGCCCGTACCCGTGGTGGTGGGGACCGCGATCAGGGGTTTGAGCGGGTTCTGGAGGTGCTGTACCCCTGCCGATGGGTGCGTTGATGTAATCGAGCAGTTCGCCGGGGTTCGTGGACATGAGGTTCACAGCCTTGGCGGTGTCGATACTCGAACCACCTCCGACGGCGACGAAGGCGTCCCACGGCCCGGTCGCTCGGGCGGCGTCGATGGCGTGTTGCAGGCTGGCGTCGGTCGGCTCGATGTGCGATTCGGCGAAGACCTCGACCTGGTGTCCGGCGGATCGCAGAAGTCCGGCGACCCGTGTCGGCCCACCGGCCGCCGCGACTCCGGCGTCGGTGATCAGCAGGACCCGGTCATGGCCCCGCAGGGCGTGTGGCAGATCGTTGATCGCGCCGGGGCCGTAGACCAAGGTCGGTGCTGCATAGGTGAAGACCGACTCGGGCCGTGCGGGTCCGGGCAGTGGGTTCGTCATCGCTGTCCAACCTAGTCCTGGCGCGTGCCGCGACGGCTATCGGTTGCGACCCAGTTGCTCGTGGCTGGTCACCCAGTCACCGGCCAGCACCGCGCTGGCCAAGGACACCTCGCCGGCGAGGACGACCGCTGCGCAGATCTCCGCGAAGGCCTTCACCCGTCCCGGACCCGCGCAGCCCAGAATCTCCAGGCACTCACGTTGGGTCGGGAGGCCGGTCCCGCCGCCGACCGTGGCCACGATCAGGGCCGGCAGTGTGATCGACCAGTAGTAGTCGCCCGACTCGAGCAGTTGTGAGTAGGTGATCGCGGCGTGGGACTCGGACACGTTCGCCGCGTCCTGACCGGTGGCGATGAACAGGGCCGCGAGCCCGTTGGCGGCATGCGCGCCGTAGTTGGCGCTGCCCGCCAGGATCCCGCCGGCCTGGCTCACCTGGCGCATCCGGAACAGCTGCGTCGGGGTGACCCCCATCTGCTGCTCGAGAAGTGCGGCGGGGATCGTCGCCTCGGCCACCACCCGCTTGCCCCGGGTCCGGATCACGTTCATCTGGGAGTGCTTCTTGTCGGTGTCGATCGCGCCCGAGAGCACATAGCGCGGAGTTCCCGGGTGGTTGGCCCTGATCCACTCACACGCGGCCAATGTCGCGCGGCCCACCATGTTCTGCCCCGCCGCGTCACCGGTGGTGTAGTCGAACCGCAGGTACAGCATCGGGCCCACGTGGTACTGCTCGATCTCGATGAGCCGGCCGACGGTGGTCGTCGACTCCGCGGCGGCGGCGATGTCCGTCGTGATGCTCCCGGATCCACTGCGCCAACTCCCGGGCCCCGCGTGCGTCCTCCAGGATGAACACGGGCGCCCGCTGCATCCGGTCGTCCACGACCGTGGTCGTCACGCCGCCGGCCTCGCTGAGCAGGCGCATGCCGCGGTTGTAGCTGGCCACCAAGGTGCCCTCGGTGGTGGCCAGGGGGATGTAGTACTCGCCGCGGGCGTGCTCGCCGTTGACCTTCAGTGGCCCTGCGAGCCCGATCGGCACCTGCGCGACGCCGATGAAGTTCTCGATGTTGCCGGGCAACACGGCGGGGTCGAACGAATACCCGCCCACGTGCGTGAGGTCTGCCCCGGTGCGCTCGGCAGCGAACGCGCGACGCCGGGCCGCCTGTTCGGCGGTGTAGTCGTTGGTGCGATCCCGAGGGACCGGCCGCCTGCTGCTCACCCATCGAGGGTATCCACGCCACGCGGCGTGCCAGACCATTTCGCGGGATACGGTTCTCGGTGGACGAAGGGACCACGATGAAGGCGTTGGTGCAGGACCGTTACGGGCCGCCCGAGGACGTTCTGCGCATGGCTGAGATACCGCGACCGGCGTACGGCGACGACGAGGTGCTCGTGCGGGTTCGTGCCAGCTCCGCCAATCCGTGGGACTGGCACTTCATCCGCGGCGAGCCGGTCCTCATGCGGCCGGCCGGACTCGGGGGCGTGCGCCGTCCCAAGTTCGCAGTTCCCGGCGGCGATGTCGCCGGCGTCGTGGAAGCCGTCGGGGGTTCGGTGTCCGGATTCGCCCCCGCGGATGAGGTCTACGGGTTCGGGCATGGTGCGTTCGCTGAGTACGTCGCGGTGCCCGCCCGGAAACTGGCCAAGAAGCCCACCAGCCTTTCGTTCGCCGAGGCCGCTGCCGTGCCCCTGTGCGGGGTGACGGCGCTGCAGGGGTTGCGCGCCGGCGGCCTTCGGGCGGGTCAGGACCTGCTCATCATCGGGGCCTCGGGTGGCGTGGGCACTTTCGCTGTGCAGATCGCCAAGCACCTCGGGGCACGGGTCACCGGGGTCTGCCGGACCGCCAACACTGAGATGGTCGAGGCACTCGGGGCAGATGCGGTCATCGACTACACGGCCGGAGGTTTCCCGTCAGCGGAACACCGCTACGACATGATTCTGCAACTCGGTGGCACATACTCGCCGCGAACCCTGCGCCGGATGCTCACGGCCCGCGGAACCCTGGTGCAATCATTCGGAGACGGTAGTCGCCTGCTCGGCCCGCTGGGGAACATCGTCGCCGCGGTCGCGATCAATGTGTTCGTCCGTCAGACGCTCAAGTCCTTCGTGGCCGATGAGAACACCGAGACCCTTGACGAACTGCGCGACTTGATCGACTCAGGGCACGTGAAGCCGGTGATCGACCGCAGCTTCCCACTGGAGCAGGCTGCCGCGGCGGTGAGCCTCGTCGAGAGCGGCCATCCCGCCGGCAAGGTGGTCGTGACCGTCGACCGGACGGCGTCGTAGAGCCCCGTCCGCCGGCGCGAATGCGACCCCCTCGGATGCGCGGTGCGAGATGCTGGATACCGGTGGAGGAGGGGCCATGAACAATCCTGAAGCGACACAACAGGCACTCGACATCCTGCGAACCGGTGAGAACTTCCAGTGGTACGTGATCCCGATGCTGGCGCTGGTGTTGTACGTCTACGCCAACGAGTACGCGCAACGGAACTGGAAGCCGATCGCCGCCGGGCTCGCCCTGTACGGCGTGCACTGGTTCTACGAGATCCTCAACGCCCTCATCCAGCACTTCTGGGGCCATGCGCTCTGGACCGTGCCGGAGGGCACGTCCTTCCTGGTGCTTGTCGGGGTGGGGGTGGAACTGAGCCTCATGTTCGCGATCGCGGGACTGGTGATGAGCAAGTTCCTGCCCGAGGACCCGGCGATGCGGATCCTCGGTGTCCCGAACCGATGGGTGTTCGCCGTGGGCAACGCGGCGTTCTTCGCCATCTTCGAGATCTTCCTGGCGAAAACGTCGACGTTCGTCTGGGTGTATCCGTGGTGGGGGGCGTTCCCGGTGTTCGTCACCGTGTACATCCCGTTCTTCCTTGCGGCCTTCCTGTGCTACGACTGGCCACCGCGACGTCAGGTGCGGTTCATCGGTTCGGTGTTCGCGATCGACGCCGTCATGCTCGTGCTCTTCGCCGGGGTGCTCGGCTGGATCTAGTCGCTCGAGCCGATCGCGACGATACTGGCCTGCATGGACAAGCTCACGACGACGCAAATCCTCGACGCCCGACTCGATGACTGGCGCATGCTCGCACAGGCCCTGCATGCACGTTTCCTGACCGGCTCGTTCGCCGCCGGTCTGAGTTTCGTCAATGCCGTGGGAGAGGTCGCCGAGCGTGCGAACCACCACCCGGACGTCACGCTCACCTACCCCTTCGTCGACATCGCGCTGTTCAGCCACGACGTGTCCGCGGTCACGCAGCGGGACCTCGACCTCGCGCGGCAGATCAGCCTGATCGCCGCGGAGCAGGGCATCGAGGCGCGACCGAGTGTGCTGGCCGAATTCGAACTGGCGCTCGATACCGCCGAACTCGCGGGGATCGGACCGTTCTGGGCGGCATTGCTCACCGGGTCCCCGGAATCGCTGGACGGCGATGAGATCCGAGACCCCCTCGGCCGGGTGCCACTGCTCTGGTTCCAGAGCACGGATCCTCACGAGACGCCGCGGCAGCGGTTCCACGTCGATCTCTGGGTGCCCCACGACAGGGCCGAGCAGCGCATCGCAGCCGCGCTGGCCGCCGGTGGCAGGGTGGTGGACGACAGTCAGGCGCCGTCGTTCGTGGTGCTCTGCGACCCGGAGGGGAACAAGGCGTGCGTGTGCACCTGCCTCGATCGGTGAGTCAGCGCACGACCTTCGCTTGTTCAGAACTCAACTCGGCCCCGTTCGTCCTGCGACTGGCGACCCCGCTGGTCCATCCTGAGGTGGGGAGGACGCCATGCGATGGATCGCCGTTCTTGGGGCAGTCGCACTCCTGGTCGCTGGTGCGGGCCAGCCCGCTCATGCCGACCGAGCGTTGCCGAGCAGCGAGATCCGGCCGGCGCGCGCCGGCGAACTCGGACACCAGCGCGTCGAGGTCTCCAGCGGCGACCGGGTAGTCGATGTCGGGGCCACGCACCGGGCCGAGTTCACCAGCGAAGTGACGCTGCCGCGTAGGTCGGCCGGGAAGCGTCCACTGGTGGTGTTCCTGCACGGTGCGCACGGCTCCTGCTATCGCGGCGGGGAGGCCGACTATGGCTGGCCGTGTCCGCGGGGCTACCGGCCGACGCCGAGTTATCAGGGCTATCGGTACCTCGCCGACCGGCTGGCGACCCAGGGCTTCGCCTCGGTCTCGATCTCGGCCGACGGGGTCAACGGTCAGCAGGACGATTTCGCCGACGGTGGTACGACTGCCCGCGCCCTTCTGACCGACACCCACCTGCGAGCCATCGCCACGGCCGCCCGTGGCTCGGAATCCGCGTACCCCCGGTCGGTGGCCGGGCAGATCGACCTCAGTCGTGTGCTGCTGGTGGGGCACAGCAGGGGCGCCTCGGCGATGGCCGTGCTCGCGCTGCAGAACCGCTACACGACGGCGCCGTACCGGGTGCGTGGCGTCATGTCGCTGGCCGGAGTCCTGCAGGTCAAACTCGCGGTGCCGGGGTTGCCGTTCGTGGCGGTGCTACCGCAGTGTGACGGCGACGTGTTCATGCTCGAGGGGCAGAACTACGTAGAAGCCGGATCCCGGCTGCCCGGTGACAGCGCACTCCGGAGCGCGGTGTGGATCCCCGGGGCGAATCACAACTACCTGAACACCCAGTGGACTCCGGGTCTGGCGAAGGCCCCGGCGGTCAACGATGCCGCTGTCTACAACACCTGGGCAGGACCGTGCCGGAAGGGCAAGCGGCTCGGAAGTGGTCAGGAGCGCAGGGCCGCCCGCTCCTACGTGGCGGCCATGGCCCGGCTGACGCTGTACGGGGATCGCAACATGACGCAGTTCCTGGACGGATCACCCGTCCGACCCGGCGATGTGGGGGAGGTCGCGACGCGGACCACGGCCACAGCTGGACAACTCCTGGAAAGGCAGTGGCGGGGCGCGGTCGCACGCCAGGGGCTCAAGGCCGCGACCGTGAAGGCACTGAGCAGCGCAGGGGACTTCGGCTGGAACGACACCCAGACGCCGCACTGGCTGCCGGCGCTGAAGTTCCCGACGATCTCGACCGGCCAGCGCGCACTGATGGTCGCCTGGAAACGTCCGGGAACCGCACTGCACCGGCTGGCGGGTGCCCGGGACATCACCGGTGCGCGCGAGATCAGGGCACGGATCGCGGTCGACACCAACACCTGGCGGGCAGGCGCGGTGAGTCTTGCGGTTCGTGATGCCGCGGGCGTCACCGCGCGCGTCCGGGTGCGGCGGGATCAGTTGACCCAGATCGGCGCCAACCTGCCTGGTCATCTCTGGGCCCAGTCGGTGGGTGTCAGCACCCGGGACCTGCGACGTGCCGCGCCGCGACTGGACCTGCGCCGCATCCGATGGGTCGGACTCAGCCCCCGCGCGGGCAGTGGCAGGGTCTGGATTCTGGATATGTGGTCGGTGCCGCGGTCGATCACCACCACCGACCTCTCCAGTCGCCCCGCGGCGGTCAAGGCCGAGGGCTTCACGACCTGGTCGGATGGACGGTACCGGGTCCGTCTGGTGATCCGTGCGCTGGCACCGGCGTCTCATGCGACAACCGTGAGATACAAGATTTCCGGATACGACGTCGACGGCATCCGGGCCTCCGGTGCGGTCACGCTGGGTGAGGGACAGAAGGTGGTCCGCACGACCGTGAAGGTGCGCGGCAAGCGTGACGACCGCCTCATCGTGGCGACCTACCCGGACCGTTGGGGCATCAACCAGCAGGACTACGTCTGGTTGTTCACACGACGGTCATGAGTCAGCGAGTGCGGCTGGGCACTCCGGCGTGGCGGGTGTACACGGACTTCTGGGGGCGCACCGCACTCTGGTAGGTGGCCGTGGAATCGCGGCGCGCGAGGACCGTCAGAGCGTCCTTGAGCGTGCGCACGATCGTCGACTTGGACACCGAGGAGCCGGCCATCCTCTCCTTGAGCTCCACGGGCGCGGCCACCGCGGACGTGTAGCCGGCCGACGAGGCGGCGACGAAGAGTTCGAGGTCGAAGGCGAACCGCGTCTCCCGTAGCCGCGGCAGGACGTCGGCGAGTACCTCCCGCCGCATGAGTTTGCAGCCGGTCTGGGTGTCGTTGACCCCGAGGGTGAACAGGGAACCGACCAGGCTGGAGAAGCCGAAGGAGATCAACTTGCGTATCGGTGAGGACGCGGAGATCGAACCGCTGTGCCGCTTGTTCGCGTACACGAGGTCCGCGCCGGTCTCCCGGCCCGTCTTCAAGTACTCGACCAGGTGTGCGGGGTCGATGTCCCCGTCGGAGTCCACGAAACCGACCCATGCCCCGCGGGCACGGGAGAAACCCGCGTGCAGTGCGGCGCCCTTCCCGCGGTTCTCCGGCAACTCGATGGCCCGGACCTCTGGACCGGCGCCCTCCAGGGTGGCCATTGAGCCATCTGTGGATCCGTCGGACACCACGATCAACTCGAACCCGATGTCCTCGGCCCGCATCACGTCGACGAGCCGGTCGACCGCCGGCCGCAACGCATCGCCGGGGTTGTACGCGGGCATGACAACGGTGATCTCGATGCCTCGATTGGCCGGCATCCACAGTCGGGAGCTCTCACTCCACACCGGGCGCGCGGGGTCGGGGCGATCCCGCAGCAGGACTTTGCCGATCAGTCGGGCCGGCGCTGTGATCAGTGGCTGGAAGGTCTGGATCACCGCGGTCACGACGCGCTGGACGAAGCCCGGTCCTTCTGCCTTGGTCACCGTCCAAGTGTGGTGCCGCCCGCACCACTGAGTCCACCAGAGGGGTCCGGGCCGTTCGCGTGAACCGACGTCTGAGGTCACGCAGCGATTAGCATCGGATTCATGCAGGCTGATGCCGACCCACTTGACTCGGAGCCGACGATCGTCGTCATCGACGACGACCCGGTGATCACACGACTTCTCGGGGGGATGCTCGCCGCGACCGGGAAGGTGCATGTCGCCAACTCCGGGGAGGAAGGGTTGGCCCTTGCCAAGCGTGTCCTGCCGGACCTGATCCTGCTGGACGTGCAGATGCCCGGTCTCGACGGGTTCGACGTGATCAGTGATCTGCATGCGGACCCGAGTCTGCGGCACGTACCGGTCATCTTCATCACCGCCGAGGTGCTGCCCGAGATCGAGTCCCATTGCCTGGAGGCGGGCGGTGCGGACTACATCGCGAAACCGGTCACGAAACGTGTGCTCCTGGCGCGGGCGACCACACACCTGTTGCTCAAGCAGCAGGCCGACATGCTCGCGGAGCGGTCCTACCTGGACCCGATGACCGGCACCCTGAACGTGGGGGTCTTCGAGGACGTGTTGGCGCGCGAGTGCGCCAGGGCCACGGATAAGGGGCGTTCGGTGGCGCTGCTGCTGATCGAGGTCGACGACCTGGCCGGTTACAACAAGATCTACGGGTTCCACGCCGGCGACGACGTGCTGGGCAAGGTCGCGAGCCGTGGCGATGCAGCACGCAGATCGCCCGGGCGATGCCGTCGGACGGGTCGCGGGCGGGCGTTTCGCGGTCGTGCTTCCGGAGACCTCCGCCCAGGCCGCCGGCGCGATCGCCGACGCCATCTGTGCCGGGGTGCGCGCACTCGAGCTGCGCCACAAGGCGGCAGAAGGACACGGGGTCGTCACGATCAGCATCGGCGTGGCGTACGAACCGGCCGGCGGGTCGCCGGATGCGCTGCTCGAGGCAGGCCGGGAACGCGTTGGGCCTGTCCCAGCGGGTGGGCGGGAACCGAGTCAACTTCGCCTGAGGCGATTGCCTATTTGGCGCGCAGGTAGATGGCCTTCTGGTTCGATCCCTGTATCTGACGCTCCTCGATCTCGAACAGATCACTGCGCGCACGCACCAGGTCGGAGAGTTTCCGGTAGCCGTACAGCCGCGAGTCGAAGTCCGGCTGCAGCTTGACCAGGTACCTGCCGAAGGTTCCCAGCTCGGCCCAGCCCGAGTCGTCGGCGGACTGCTCGAGTGCCCGCATCACGAACCGCTTGGGGAACTTCGCCGGAGCGGGTTCGGGTTCGGTGGGCTGTGCGGCCTTCGGCCTGCGACGTTTGGCACCCTCAGCCGGTCCGGCCTCCTCGGAGCGATCACCCTCCCGCAGGACCTCCACGAAGACGAACCGGTGGCACGCGTTCCGGAAGGCCTCCGGTGTCTTCCGCTCGCCGAAGCCGAAGACCGTCAGGCCGGCTTCCCGCAAGCGGGTGGCGAGTCCGGTGAAATCGCTGTCGCTGGTCACCAGGCAGAAGCCGTCGAAGTTGTCCGTGTACAACAGATCCATCGCGTCGATGATCAGCGTGCTGTCGGTGGCGTTCTTGCCCGTGGAGTAGGCGAACTGCTGGATCGGCTTGATCGCGTTGCGCTGCAGCACCTTCTTCCACGAGGCGCTGGCCGGCGACGTGAAGTCCCCGTAGATGCGCCGAACCGTGGCATCGCCGAAGCGGGCCACCTCGGCCAGCAGCGCCTCGATCACTGAGGCTTGGGCGTTGTCGGCGTCGATCAGTACGGCCAGCCGCAACTGACCCTCGTCCGGCCGGACTCGCTGGGTGTTCACGGACCCAAGCCTGCCACGGCGTGCCCTGCGTCGGGTGATCGACCACGGCGGCCTGTGGTTGACTTCGTTCAAAGTTCTGCGTGAAGGGAGCCAGGATGCGTGTCGGACGGTGGACTGCGCGGGTCGCGGTCAGTGGGTGTCTGAGTGGTTGTCTCGGTCGGAGGGCTCGTGGGCTCGGCCCTGCCGGCCATGGCGGACTCCTCCAGCAAGCAGGAGATCACGCGTATCGTCCGCGAGGAGATGGACCGCAACCACCTCAAGGCGGTGATCGTTCGCGTCACCAAAGGCGACAAGGTCGTCACCACGCGTGCGTTCGGGAAGTCGATGACCGGCGTGCCCGCGGCGAAGAACATGCGGTTCCGCAACGGCGCAGTCGCCTTCGCCTACGTGAGCACGCTGCTGTTGCGTTTCGTGGACGAGGGGAAGTTGGAACTCAGCGACACCGTCGACCGCTGGATGCCAGACCTGCCCAACGCGGACAAGGTCACGCTGAAGATGCTTGCCAACCAGACCTCGGGGTACCCCGACTACGAGCGGGATCCGGTGTTCGACAAAGGGTTCTACGAGAACCCGTTCCACGAGTGGACGTACAAGCAGCGGCGCAAGGTCGCGTTCTCCCAGCCACCATTGTTCGAGCCGGGGACGAACTGGAGTTACTCGCACACCAACTTCATGCTGCTCGGCAAGATCCTGGCCGAGGTCGGTGACAAGCCGCTGGCGAAACTGATCAAGCGGAAGGTCCTCGATCCGATGGGCCTGAAGGCCACCGTCGCCAACCAGAACGCGGAGATCCCGAGTCCGGTGCTGCACGCCTTCTCCTCCGAGCGGCGTGGAGTCCTGGGGCTGGCGCCGGACGTCAGCTTCTACGAGGAGTCCACGTTCTGGAACATGGCGTGGGGTACCCCGGTGGGTGCGACGCAGACCACCAACATCTACGACATGATCCGCACCGCACGGTCCGTGGGCACCGGGCAGTTGCTGTCCAAGAAGAGCTACCGCGCCATGACGCAGTCGCGGCTGCTGGGATTCGGCCAGCGGCAGGACAACTGCACGCCGGAGTGCTTCCAGCAGTCCATCGTCTACAACTACGGACTCGGCGTCGTCCGGTCCGGTGACTGGCTGCTGCAGAACCCGCTGCTCGGTGGCTATGGCGCGACCATGGCCTACCTTCCCGACAAGGACATCGCGATCGCCGTGGCGGCGACATTCAAGCAGAAGGCCTTTGCCGCCGATGGTGTCTATCCGAACGCCAGCGACGGCATCTTCCGCGAGATCGGCGCGTTGATGGCCCCCAAGCAGGCGCCGCCGACGAAGAAGTAGCCGCTCGCCGTCAGGAACCGCTGGGTTCGGGTTCCGGCGGGGTCGGGTAGATCCGGGTGATGATGCTCCTCGCGATCGTCGTGGCAACCGGCTCCCCGTTCGGCGCGGAACCGAGGTTCGACCACACGATCAGCGTCACGTCCTTCTGCGGGTCGTGGCCCATGAACGAGTTGAACCCGGGGAGCTCGCCGGTGTGCCCGTACATCGGTCCCAGTTTGGCGATGCCGTAGCCGTACTCGACCGAGCCGGCGGGCAGCGAGTCGTTGGCCGGTGCCAGACTGAGCAAGCGGGCTTCCTGCATCTGCGTGGACAGCAGCGAGCCCTCCGCGAGTGCCTCCGCCCAGGTCGCGAGGTCGTCGGCGCCGGCGATCATCTGGCCGGCGGCCCATGTCCACGACGGGTTCTCATCCGTCACGTCGTTGGGCAGTAGCGTCCCCGCAGCCGCCGCCTCCTGCTGTGCGGGAGGAAGCTCGGCGCCGTCCATGGTGAGCACGTTGGTGCTGTACATGTATCCCCGCGGGTGGGGATCGGGGATGGCCGAGGTGGTGCTCGGCGGGAAGCTCGTGCTGGTCAGTCCCAAGGGCGTCAGGAAACGGTCCTGGATGATCTGCGGCAGGGGTTCGCCTTCGATCTTCTCCGCGATCAGGCCCAGCAGGACCGTGTTGGTGTTGGAGTAGTGCCAGCCCTCGCCCGGGGGGAAGTAGACGGGCCGGGACAGGCCCATCCGCAGCAACTCGCGCGGCTTCCACACACGCTCGGGTTCTTCGTCGAGGGCCTTGTTGAGTTTCAGGGTCTCGGAGTAGTTGTACAGCCCGCTGCGCATGTTGAGCAATTGCGCGATGGTGATGTTCTTGCCGTTGGGGACGCCGGACCAGTAGTCGGAGACCGGTCCCTCGAGGTCGATCTTGCCCTCGTCGGCCAGTTGCAGGATCGCCGTCGTGGTGAAGGTCTTCGTGTTCGAGCCGATCCGCACGTGGTCGTCCATGGTGACGGGGGTGGAGCCGTTGACCTCGGTCGTGCCGGTGGCCAGCTGGAAATCGCCTTGTGGTGACTTCAGCAGGACGACGACGCCGGGTGCGGTCATCTCGGCGGCGAGCTCTTCGACGTCCGCGGTGAGTGCCTCCTGGTCGACCTTCACCGGGACCGTGGTCGGTGATGTGCCGGGGGTATCGTCGCCGGTGCCGGCGCCGGACGAGCACGCGACGAGCGCGGCCATGGCGCCCGCCGTCAGCAAGGCGGTGAGGCGGGTTCCGGGTCCGCGGGCGGCCGTCAGTGTCAGGCGCATGGTCGACCCCTCTGCAGTAGGTGAGCCGAGCCTAGTCGCTGGACGGGGTTGCTTCCGGCGGACCCTCGGAGGTCGCCTCCTCGAAAGCCAGTACTGCCAGCAGTCCTACGGCGATCACGGGTCCCATGGTGAACGTGCCGATGAGCAGTGCCTGTTCGAGTCCGGGGTCGAACCAGGCCATCTCGATGAGCCCCCCGGCCAGTGTCAAGTACAGGAACCCGTACACGAGCACTGGGACGGCGGCCTGCGACCGGGTGGTGATCCGCGCCGGGCGAGGGAAGACCACGGCGAAGATGGCCACGATCGTGGCCGGGACAAGGACCCAGCCCACGAAGTTCTCCACAGGGATCCCGTCACCACCGCGCCACTGCTGCAGGTCCGGGAGATACGCCCCGCCGTCAACCCACCACCACCAGGCCTGCGTACCGAGCACTTCTTCCCAAACGCCGGACACCGACAACGGGTCTGCCATCAGGTCCCAAGCGGCGGTCACCAGGCCGGCTGCCAGCCCGACCAGCAGCGCGTAGGTGATGCGCAGTCCCCAACCGCGATGTTGTCGGTCCCTGCGGTTCGCCAGCCAGTCCACGAGCGCGAACGCGGAGTACACCACGGTGCCCCAGGCGAACACGATCAGCACCGGAACACCCCCCAGTCGCGGTCCTAGGGCGTCGGTGTAGTGGTAGGCGCCGAAGATCAGCCCGTAGTTGTCACCCAGGTACTCGGCAACGAAGGCCAGGGTGGCCGCCAGCCCGAAGAACAGGACCGCCGGCCAAGTGCCCCGCACGACGACGCAATGCGCCACGCACACCACGTACAGTGCCACGCTGCCGAGTCCGGCCAGACGCATCTGCAGCGCCGCGTTCTGCGTCAGGAACGTGAATGTGAACACCGCGATGGTGAACGCCCAGAAGAGCAGGAGGACCACCACCATGACCTGGGATGCACGGTTGTGCCGCGTGGTCGGGGGCGCGGAAGTGGACATGGCGCTTGTCATGGTAGGCGCTCATCGATGGCGATGCGGCTCGGATTCGCCCCTACTGAGATCCTGTGCTAACGTACAACCCAATGGTTGTATATGAAGTCGAGCGCATGACCGATGACGAGGTCGATCGGGTCTTCCGGGCACTGGCCGACCGGACCCGCCGGGACATCGTCGTGCGCACCCTGGTCGGCGAGGTTTCGGTCTCGCAACTGGCCGAGCGCTACGACATGTCCTTCGCGGCAGTGCAGAAGCACGTCGCGGTCCTGGAAGGGGCCGGTCTGATCACCAAGCACCCCAAAGGCCGAGAGCGACTCGTGCGCGCCAACCCGGACACCATCGAGCGCGTCCAGCAGTTGCTGGACAAGTTCGAGCAGATCTGGCGGGACCGTGTGGCCCGCCTCGACGCATTGCTCATCGAAGACAGTCCCTGAGAAAGGACCCCCACCATGCCCATCACATCCATCACGAAGGATCCTGAGGCGCTGACCATGAACGTGGTGGCGCAGTTCCCGGTACCACTCGAGCGACTGTGGAACGCATATGCCGACCCGCGCGAGTTGGAGAGATTCTGGGGCCCGCCGACCTATCCTGCGGTGTTCACCACGGCACGACATGTTCGTAGGTGGCCGAAGCGAGTACGCGATGACCGGTCCCGACGGAGACGTCTCGCGCGGATATTGGGAGTTCCTCCACGTCGAGCCGATGAAGTCCTTCGAGGTGCGCGACGGTTTCGCCGCAACGGACGGTTCAGCGGACACGGGGATGCCCTCCATGCGTATGGTCTTCGAGTTCACCGCGACAGGCGGCGGTTCGCAGGTTTCCACCACGACCTTCTTCGATTCCGTCGAGGAACTCGAGCGTCTGATCGCGATGGGCATGGAAGAGGGGATGCGGGCGGCCATGGGTCAGATGGACGACGTGCTGGCCGACCTGGCCTCGTTCGCATCCGACGCCGCGTGCTCGGCGCAGATCCTCAGCGACACACAGGTGCGCGTCAGCCGTGTCATCCGCGGGTCGGTGGAGCAGGTGTGGCAGGCACATCAGGACCCGGCACTCATGCGACGGTGGTTGCTGGGACCGGATGGCTGGACGATGCCCGTCTGTGAGGTCGCGACCGAGGTGGGCGACACCTACCGCTACGAATGGGAGGCGGTCGACGGCTCCGGACGGTTCGGTTTCACCGGCGAGTTGCTGGAATCCACGCCGCCACACCGAAGCGTCACCACTGAGCAGATGATCGGCATGGATGGCCCCGGCACCACCAACGAGATGACTTTGACCGCGGTCGAGGGCGGCACGTTGTTGTCCATCCTCGTCACCTATCCGAGCGCCGAGATCCGCGACATCGTCCTGGCCACCGGCATGACCGGCGGCATGGAGACCAGCTACGCGCGGCTCGAGAGGGAGGTCCTGGCCGCCGCACTGTAGTCCGGGGCGTTGTCACCGTCGACCACTGTCCGGATTTGCATGATGATCATGGGATTTGACCGGACCCCCCTCATGGGCGGACGCCGCCGGGCAAGATCATCATGCAAATCGGGACAGGGCGGCGTGGTCACGCAACCCATCGCTGTCCACAGATTTCCGCGGTGCCTTGTCCCGAGAACTCGGGTTGGCAACGGTGAGTTGTGCACCCCAGCGAGATCACGCGCATGCTGTTGGAGTCAGGCGAAGGCTTTGCGACCCGTCGGGAGTTGACGTCTGCGGGAGTGGGCCGGCGCTGGCTGCGAAGGCGGATCGACCGCGGTCTGCTGACCGAGCCGCTGCCCGGCGTGCTGGTGGACCCACGATCACACCTGGACATGCTCGGGTCGCTGCGCGCGGCCGTTCTGTTCGCCGGTACCGACGCGGCCATAAGTCACTCCTGGGCTCTGTGGCTGTGGGGGCTGTTGAAGAGGCCACCGACTGAGCCCATACATGTGGCGGTCCCACGGCCGGGGTCGCGCAGTCACGAGTCGGTTCGCGTGCATCAGCGCACCCCGGGGCCCGTGTACCTGCATCTGGGCGTGCCAGTCGTCGGGGTTCGCGAGGCGCTGATCGGTTCGGTGATGTGCATGGATCTCGATGCGCTCAGGTTCCCCGCGATGCAAGCGGTGATGGATGGACTCGTCACCCCGGCCGAACTGGCGGATCCGGCAGGAGTGCCGCGCCGGGCACTGAGGTCCATGCGGATGGTCGCCGAGGAGGCGGCAGCCGGGGCCGAGTCAGGCGGCGAGGCCAAGTACTGGAGGTTGCTGAAGGAGTCGCATCTGCCCACGCCGACCCTGCAGGTCTGGCTCGATACCCATCGGGGCCCGAAGCGGGTCGACGCGTACTGGGAGGGCTTGAACCTTGCGGCGGAGATCGACTCGCGTGAGTTCCACACCAAGGAGGAGGCGTTCGAGGCAGATCTGATCCGGCAGAACGCGGTCCACGGCCGGGGCACGCTGCTGATCCGGTTCTCGGTCCGACAGGTCATGGTTCTGCCCGATTGGGTGCTTGAGGACACCGAGGTGAATCTTCGGTCGCAGGGCTGGTCGCCGTAGGCCGGCCCGAATCTGCAGGGCTGGTCTCCGCCGACCGGTGTCCGGTTTCGCATGATGATCATGGCTCCGGGGCGCCATCGCCCTCATGAGCGGACGCCGCCGGGGATGATCATCATGCAAAACCGGACAACGACAGGAGGCAGATGCCCGGCAGGTTCGGGGCCGCTAGCGGTCGGTGGCGAGTTTGGTCGTCAATCGGTTGGCCCAGTGTGGGGCGAACTGGGCCAGGGCGGTGAACAAGCGGGCCCGCCGGCCGACCGGGATGTGGGGATTGCGCAGCCTGGCGGTTGCGGACCTTCGCCGCGACTGTTCCACCGCCCGCAGCAGGGTCGCCGCAACGTCCTCCGGGCTGAGGTGGATGCCGAGCCGATCGCCCGACGCGGCTACTCGTAGTAGGAGTAGAAGGCGGTCAGCCGATCGCGGATCATCTCCTCCAGCACCCCGTCGTCGGCAGCCCGCAGGATCCACGGCCGCGCGAGTGAGACCACGAACGGCTCAGTGACCCCGGCTTCGGCGAGCAGTCCCGCGACCGACTGGGCCGCGTCCGCCTCGAGAACCGACTGCAGGGACTCGCGGAAGGTCGGTGTCGATGCCAGATGCAGCCAAGCCTCCTGTGCCACGGCCACCAGTTCGGCGAGGGTGTCCTCCGGGATCAGCGCTGCGACGTCCGCGACCGAAGAGTCGGCGTTGCGGGTGTAGGTGTCGTCCGCCACGTCGGTGATGGCCTGCTCGTCGATCACGGTGGTGAGGAACTGCCGACTCTCGCGCAGCGTCTCCTGAAGGTTCGCGCTGACGAAGGCGGTGAGTTGCTTCTCGATGCCCTTGCTGAGGCGCGGTACCGCGGTGTCGAAGGCGTTCTGTCCCATCCGCATCAGCGATGAGGCGCCGGGGACGCGCGCGATCGGGCTCTCGGTCATCACGTAGTTGCGGATGCCGTGGAAGAGTACGTGCGAGATCAGATCGGCGTACACCTCGTTGGTGGTGATCTGCTCGACCAGCGCCTCCCGCAGGTCGGACATCGTCGCGATCGCCGCCGCGACGCGGTCGTAGTCCTCGCGGCGGATCAGTTCGCCCAGGGTGGTTCCGTCCTCGAGTGCGGCGGCGTGCAGGGTCAGAACAGAGCCGGTCAGGTCGGGAGCGGGGACGGATTCGATCAGGGCGTCGAGGTCGGCCTCGCTGAAGACGCTGCCCAGCGACACGGTGTCCAACCACTCGAAGACGATGGCCGTCTGCGTGCCCAGGGTCTCGGTCAGCGCCTCGGTCCATGCGCCCACCTCGAATGCGATGTGCGCCTCCAGCATCTCTTCATCCATGCACGTGAGTGTGTCAGTAGCGCGGGCGGTTGCGTGTGTTTGAGCGGTCGGGGCGCGTGACGTGTGTCCGGTCTACGGAGGGTCGGTGCTCGTGCGATGTCCAGTACCAGAGGGACTTCGTGGGCGAGATCGTCCTCACGATGTGACGGAGCACTCAGGGATTCGGCCGCACCCGTCCCAGCCATCGCGGAACCTGACGAGCGGTAGTTGGCCCACTCGGCGCCGAATGTGCGGGCGAGGGTGGGTTCCTCGGCGCGCACCACGCGGACGTGGAACGCCACCGCGACGAAGACCCCGTACACGGCCAGACGTCCATGAGGCGAAGCCCAGTGCCCAGCCTGCGAGGATCAGCAGCACGCAGATGTACATGGGGTTGCGGCTGACGGAGTAGAGGCCGATCCTCACGAGTGTTCGGGCAGGATCCCAGGGTGCCAACGTGCCATTGCCGACGGTGTGGAAGGCCCTCGCGCACCACAGCAATCCGGCCGTCCCCGCAAGTCCCACCAGCAGGCCCAGACCGATCAGTGGTGTCCAGTGCGCCCGGGGCTCGCCGCGGGCGATGAGCAGCGCCACCGGGATCGCGAAACCGACCACTCCGGGCAGCAGCAAGAACGCGACCGCCGACCGTACGACGGCGCTTGCGCGTGCGGGCACGTGAACCATCACTCCTCAGGGTGCACCGGCCGGGTCGAGCCGGGGATAGGGCAGTCGGCCAGGCGCAGGTGGAATCCGTACGGGTCCTCTTGAGACATCCCGAGATTGGTGGCCACCTGTGCGTAGGCAGCGTCGTACTCCGGGCTGTTGATGTGGAAACCCACGGCGTGCTCGTCTGGTGTCGGCGGTCCCCAGAAGACGCCGAATCCCGCGGACCCGCCGGGTTGCGCGGGTGATATGTGCGCCAGTCCGTCCGCCAACTCGCCGGCGGCCTGGATCAGGTGGTCCAGTTGTGCGGGATCGTCTCGATAGCCATTGACCGTCAGTGAGATCGCGCCGTAGGCGGACCGGACTTCCACCAGGGCCTCATCGAAGGACCGCAGTGCTGGCGCCACCGCCGTGGCCAGTTGCTGGTGCATCCGGTCGTCGATGAACCGACTCGCGGACATCCGCAGGTCGGACAAACCGACCCCGTCGAGAGAGAGGCTCCCCATGACCATGCGGCTCCTGTTGCGGATCAGGAACCGCGGGAGCACGGCCGACTCAGCCCAGAGTCGTAACGGGGTGCGGCACCGGGCGGCCGTAGAGGAAGCCCTGCCCGAATAGCCAGCCGGCATCCTGGACGCGCTTGGCCTGTTCGGCCGTTTCGATGCCCTCGGCGATCCCCGTGATGGCCAATGCTCGCACAAGGTCGGCAAGGCCGGCGGCGATCGCGGCGGTCTGAGTGCCGCCTTCCCCCAGCCCCTGCACGAAACTCAGATCCAGCTTGATCCCGGAGGCGGGCAGGTCGCGCAGAAGGGACAGCGGCGAGTAGCCGGTGCCGAAATCGTCGAGGTGGAGTCCGACCCCGAGTTCACGCAGGGAGTTCAGGTCGGCCCGCTTCGAGTGCACGAGGTTCCACACCGCGGTCTCGGTCACTTCGATCACGATGCGCTCGGGCGCCACCCCGAAGCGCTCCAGGGTCGAACGCACGTCGGCGGACCACCCGGGCTGGGACATCTGTGCCGCGGAGTAGTTCACGCTGATGGCACCGGGCAGATCCTCACCGTCGACCAGCGTGCGGCAGACCTGTTCGAGGACCAGGTCCCCGATCCCGTTGATGAGGCCGGTCTCCTCGGCCACCGGCAGAAAAGCCGCCGGTGCGAGCAGTCCACGATCCGGGTGGTTCCACCGGACCAGGGCCTCATGTCCGCAGATCCGGTTCTCGGCGATCTCCACGATCGGCATGTAGTGGACAACGAACTGCCGCCGTTCGATGCCGACGCGGATGTCCTCGACCAACGAGATCTTCTCCACAGCGGCTCGGTGCATGTCCTCATCGGAGAACTGCCACCGGCCGCGACCGCCGGCCTTGGCGCGGTGCAGGGCGCTGTCCGCGTCGCGCAGCATGCTCTCGGCCGTGGACTGGACCGACGAGACACTGATCCCCACGGAGGCGGAGGGGATCACGTGGTGGCCGTCGAGCACGACCTCGGCCCTCAGGCTCTCCATGATCGACAGGGCGACGCCCTCCAGTTCCGCTGGTGAGGAGATCTCAGGGGCGATGACGACGAACTCGTCGCCGTCGATACGCCCTAGGTAGTAGTCGGACGGGAGTGCATCTTGCAGCCGTTGCGCAACCTTGATCAGCAGTTCGTCGCCGAAAGTGTGTCCCAGGGACTCGTTGACCACCTTGAACTCGTCCAGGTCGACCAGCATCATGCCGAGTCTTCGGCCGCCCTTCTTCGCGGCGCTGAACTCCTCCGGCAGGATGTCGAGGATCCACGCCCGGTTGCGCAGCCCGGTCAGCGTGTCGTGGAAAGCCCGGTACTCCAACTCCTTCTGCGCCTTGCGCTGTGCGGTCAGGTCCTCGACCTGTACGAGGTGGCGCACGGGGGAGCCATCCGCGGGACGTAGGGCGACCACCGCGCACCTCGTCCACACCGTGTCACCGTCGTGCCGGATCAGCCGAAGGTCGGTCAGGACCACGGCGTCGTCTTCGGCCTTCAATGCGGCACGGACCCTCGTGCGGTCCGGATCCAGGATGAAGTTCTCGACCGGCATGCCGTCGGGGGAGCCCCCCGTGAAACCGAGCAGTTCGAGCAGCGCCGTGTTGACTTCGATGAGAAGGCCGTCGCCATCGATGATGGCCATTCCGATGGCCGCCGAGTGGACGGCGGTGCGGAAGAGCGCGGCCGAGTCGGCGAGCGCCAACTTCCCCACCGTCTGTTCGTGCACGTCGTGCAGACCGACCACGGATCCGGCCGATGCCCCGTCTTCGGACGTCAGTCGTGTCGAGATGGCGTGCATCCAGCGATACTCGCCGTCGCGGGTCAGGAAGCGCGCCGTCGACTCGTGGCGAAGCGCCGGGCCCCCGTCAGTGGGCTTGTCATCGGTGAGATCCGCCAGATCGTCCGGATGGACCAAGTCTGAGGAACTCGTGTCCAGCAGTTCGGTGACCGACCATCCAAGTGTCCGGCCAACCGACGGCGAGACCCAGGTGAATCGTCCGTGCTCGTCGGTGCGGTAGACGACGTCGGAGGTGTTCTCGGCCAGTAGTTGGAATCTCTCTCGCGATTCACGCAACTCGCCCTCGTGTCGCAACTGTTCGCTGATCTCGCGCCCGATCATGACGTAGCCGTCACCGAACTTTCGGACATCGACCAGGAACGAGCCGACGACGCCGTTCTCGTCGAAGAGGGGGATCACGACGTGCCCCGGTGTGCCTGACACAACGACGTCCCGGTACGCGTCGAACAGCCCTGTCGGCACGTGAGACGGGAACAGTTCGACCAGGCCATGGCCCACCACTTGACTGGCGGGCCTGCCCATCATCCGCAGGCCCGCGGCGTTCAGGTAGCGGTACTCGAAATCGACGATCACGCCCTGCTCGTCGCGCCTGGACCGGGTGACGATGAAGATCTCGTCGACCTCGTCCAGTGCTTCCCGGAAGATCTCCTCTGCGGAGGGAATCTTCGTGTTGGGGGCAACCCGCTCGAGGTGATCCTCCACTGATTCACCTCCCCATCGGCCCGGGGAAGGCCTGGGCTGAACATTCATGAGTGTGACAGCGTGCGCCATGCCGATGCGCGTTCAACGCTGGCCTCTGCTCGGACCAGTGGCAGCCGAATCAGAGGATGGGCTCAGTGGTCGACTGCGACTGCGTCAGTATGCAAAATGACCCCGCACTTCCTACCGACTTCCCCCACGGGAAGCCCCAAGGGCTCACCGTCGTTTTGCATACTGCTTCACGCCGGCTGTACGAACGGCACACCTAGTCGCGCCCCAGGAAGCCGTTCGGCAGCGATAGGCGCACGATCTTCCGCCACGCTGAACCGACCTGTCCGACCAGGCTCCCGGTGGTGTAGGTCAGGCCGTAGCGCTGGAAGATGTCCTGCACTCTGGGCGCGATCTCCTGGTACCGGTTGCTGGGCAGGTCCGGGTAGAGGTGGTGCTCGATCTGGAACGACAGGTTGCCGGTCATGATGTGCATGACCGGGCTGCCACTGATGTTGGCCGACCCGAGCATCTGCCGCAGATACCACTGGCCTTTGGTCTCCCCGTCGATCGAGTCCTTGGCGAAGGTCTGCACGCCGTCGGGGAAGTGCCCGCACATGATCACGGAGTGTGTCCACAAATTGCGGATCAGGTTCGCGGTGAAGTTCGCGCCGAGGGTGTGCAGGAAGGATGGCCCGGACAGTGCCGGCCACATCACGTAGTCCTTGACGACCTGCGCACGGATCTTGCGCAGCACCCCTCTGGCGTTGCTGCGGAAACTGTCGTCAACCTCGCGCTTGCCCTTGTAGTAGGCGCCGAGTTCCATGTCATAGGCCGCGATGCCGTACTCGAAGAAGGCGGCGTTGATCAGGTTCCACAGCGGCTGGCCCAGGTACATCGGCTTCCAGGGCTGGTCCTCGTCCACGCGCATGATCCCGTAGCCGAGATCGTTGTCGCGGCCCCGAACATTCGTGTACGTGTGGTGCAGTTCGTTGTGGGAGTGCTTCCACATCGCAGCCGGCGCCACGTGGTCCCACTCCCACGTCGTCGAATGGATCGCGGGGTCGCGCATCCAGTCCCATTGGCCGTGCAGGATGTTGTGCCCGAGTTCCATGTTCTCCAGGATCTTGGCCACTGACAGGCCGGCGGTGCCCACGATCCAGGCCGGCGGGAGGATCGAGAACAGCAACACCACCCGGCTGCCGAGTTCGAGTTTGCGCTGGATGTCGATCATGCGCCGGATGTAGGCCGCATCGCTCTCACCGCGGCTGGCGACGACCTCCGCCCGCAGCGCGTCGAGTTCGTCTGCGAGCCGGTCGAGGTCCTCCTCGGTCAGGTGGCTCATCTGGGTGTTCGTGGTTTCTAGTACTGCGGTCATTTCGGTTGCTCCTTGGAAGGTCAGGTGGTCACAGGTCGATGTCGCAGGCGCCGGCGGCCGCGGAGATGCAGGTCTGGACGAGTACGCCGTCACCCGGGACGGCGCGGGTGATCTCGCCGGAGCGCAGATCGCGTACCGCTCCTTGCTCGAGCGGTACGACGCAGCCGAAGCAGATGCCCATGCGGCACCCCGAGGGCATGAGCACCCCGGCGTCCTCGCCGGCGTCGAGAAGTGTCTGTCCGCCATCGGCGGCGACGGTGATCCCGGTGCGGGTGAAGCTCAGGGCGCCGCCCTCGCCGGTGTCCACGACGTGGGCCCGGAAGCGCTCGGTGTGCAGGGTGTGGCCGATCCCGGCCGCGGTCCAGTGCTCGTCGAGGTGGTCCAACAGCCCCGACGGTCCGCACGCCCAGGTCTGGCGTTCGGCGAAGTCCGGTACCTCCGCGGTGAGGGTGTCGGCGGTGAGTATCCCGTCGGTGTCGGTGTGCCGCTCGACGAGTCGGATACGTCCGAGGCGGGCCATCTCGCGCAGCTCGGCGCCGAAGATGACGTCCGCGCGGGTGGGGGCGCTGTGCACCACCACGACATCGGCCAGGGCGGTGCTACGCAGCATGCCCATCACCGGGGTGATCCCGCTGCCGGCGGTCACGAACAGAACCTTGGACGGAGGCGGCGCGGGCAGACAGAAGTCGCCGGTTGCCTGGTCCAACTGGATCACGGTCCCGGGGCGCAGGTGCCGGACGATGTGCGTGCTGACCTTGCCGCCGGGAATCTGCTTCACCGTGATTGTGAGCAGTCCGTCGGCGCGGTCGGCCGGTGAGGTCACGGAGTACGCCCGCCACTGGCGCACACCATCGACGTCGACTCCGATCCGGATGTACTGGCCGGGTGTGTGCCCCGCCCACCCACGTCCCGGGCGGATGACCAGGGTGACTGCGTCCGGCGTCTCGGGCTCCACCGCGACGACACGTCCACGCAGCGCCGCCCCGCTGCGCAGGGGGGCGAGCACGTCGACGAAGTCCGAAGGGACCAGCGGCGATGCCGCGGCTGCCGCCAGTCGGTGCAGACCATGGCGCAGGATGCCGGTTCCGGAGCCCGTGCTTGGGAGTGTTTCGATTGCCATGACTTCAGAGTGCCTGCCCACCTGGGATAAAGTCTTACCTGTCCGGAGTGGAATCAGGTGGCATTAGTTGTTCGTCAGAGACAATCGAGGGTGAAATGACTGAATGGCGTTCCGACAGTTCGGAGTTGAGGGCCTCCGACCTCGCCCTCGATGAAGTTGTTGCGGCCAGGCTCAGATCCCGTCTCCCCGACGTCGCCGCGGAGACGGTGGCGGCCGTCACCATCGAGGTGCCCGGGTACGGCGGGACCCTCGAGGAGTACGAGCAGGCCAATCTCGAACAGGCGGTGGAGTTCGCCCTGCGTGGCTTTCTGAGCCTCGCCTCGCGGGTGAAGGATTCCGACCCCAGCACGCCCTTGCAGCCCTCGCTCGAGGCCGCGTACTCCCTGGGTCGAGGGGAGGCCCGCCGCGGCCGGTCGATGGACGCCCTGCTCGCGGCCTACCGCGTGGGTGCCCGGGTCGCGTGGCGGGGGATGGCGACCGAAGCGGTGGGCGCCGGGCTGGATGCGCAGACGCTGGTGGAGTTCGCCGAGTTGGTCTTCGCCTACATCGACCGACTGTCGGCGGCCAGTGTCGCCGGACATGCCGAGCAGTTGGCCGCCTCGGACCGCATTCGCCGGCGCCACCTCGAGCGTCTGGCCCAGGCCCTGATGGCCGGGGAGTCGCCGGAGTTCCTGGCCACGGCCGCTGACCGCGCCGACTGGGAACCGCCTGCCCGTCTGGTTGCGGTGCTCGTCGGTGAGTCGCAGGCCCGCTCGGTGGTTGCACGTGTCGACTCGCGGTCGCTGCAGGTGAACGAGGCTCCCGGGTTGGCTCAGGACATGACCCTGCTGCTCGTGCCGGATCCCGGCCAGGGTGCCCGCGCGCGCCTGCTGGAGGTGCTCGCGGACGCCGCGGCGGTGGTGGGACCGGCCAGGCCGTGGACGCAGGTCCGGGCATCCTGTGAACGGGTGCTGCGCGCCCGCAGGGTGGGTGTGGATGCGGAGGTCCTGGACACCGAGGAATTCCTGCCGGAACTCGTGGTGGGCGCCGATCCCGAAGCCCTGGAGGACCTGCGTGCCCGCGTCCTTGCGCCAATCCGGGAACAACGACCGGCGGTCGCGGACAGGCTCAGCCAGACACTTCGTTCCTGGCTGCTGCACCAGGGGCGTCGGGAGGATGTGGCCGCGGACCTCTACATCCACGCCCAGACCGTGCGCTACCGCATGACACAACTGCGGCAGTTGTACGGCGACCGGCTGAAGGACCCGCGCACGGTGCTCGAGTTGACGATCGCGCTGGGGCCCGGCTGATCCGGGGTGCTCAGCCGCGCAGCCGCTCAGCCCGCGTGCTCGTCGGGGCTCGCCTGATCGGGCTGGACGGACCAGGTCGGTGGCACGTCGGTCCCGCTGTCCTCGTCGCGTTCAGCGTCGGCGGCTGTGGGCTGGACGATCCCGGCCGCATGGTGCACCGGTGCGTAGATGGCGTACAGACGCATCGGCTCATCGCCGGTGTTGATGACGTCGTGCCAGGTGCCGGCGGGCACCATGATCGCCCATCCGTCCTCGACGTCGTGCTGGACGTTGAGCTGGTCCTCGGCCGGGCCCATCACCACGCGGCCCTTCCCGCCATCCAGGCGCAGGAACTGGTCGGTGTCGGGATGTGCTTCAAGTCCTACGGATTCGCCCACCGGGATCGACATGAGGGTGACTTGGAGATACTTGCCGCTCCAGGCGACAGTGCGGTAGTTGTCGTTGGCGGTCGTCTCGGTCTCCAGGTCGAAGACGCTCGGCTCGGGTCCAGTGTCCTTGACAGTCATGTCTGTTCCTCTCGTCGTGTCCCGATTCTACGAGCCGGTGGAGCAGGTCGGATGTGATCGCGTCGTGCCCTACAGTCCTCTCACTCCGCGCACCAGCAGCAGGACGCCGATCACGCCGGCGACCGCCCCCATCACCTGCATCTGGTGTCCCATCAGCACCGCGTACACCCGGTTCAGGACGTGCAGCCCGCGCTCGCCGAGCACACGCACGCACAGTGGTGGCGAGAGTACGGGCAACATCACGCACACGAACACGAACGCCACCACCACCGCCTTTTCGGGGATGGCCACGGCCGAGCTGGTGACGTCGTGCAGTGCCGGAAGCACCAGGACCAGGCTCGAGAAGTCGGTGACGGTCATGTATGCCGCGAGCCCGGCGAAGACGATGGGTGACGCGTGCTCGGCGTGCGCCCGGACCTTGGCTTCCAGCTTCCGGTCGGCGTCGGGGTGGGGGCGCAACATCCACACAGCGAGGACCACCAAGACGGCGCCACAAACCGCCTCGATGACGTACACCCAGCGTGACGACGCCCCGGTGTTCGCGTCCGGCAACTGACTCAGACCCCCGAGGGCGAGGACGAAGAACAGCGCGAAGACGACGCCGCTGCCCAGCGTGACCGCAGCAGCTCGGGTATCCCACTTCGGCCCCGACACGACCAGCACCTGCAGTGCGAACAGAGTCGGAGTCAGTGCTGCCGCGAGGGCCAACGGCCACACCTCGCCGAACAGACTCCACATGTCAGCCCCTCCGCGGCGCCACGGCGATCAGGGCGTCCTGCGCGCGCTGGGGAAGTATCCCGCTGCCCGCCCCGTTGATCACCACGAGCTGGCCTTCGGGCGGCGGTCGGCGCTTCATGTCACCGATCCTGTCGGGTAGGCCCAGTCCGAGGCGACTGTTCGCGGCACCGGCCGACTAGAGTCCCGGTGTGAAGATCGCGATCATCGGGGCCGGGATCGGGGGACTGGGCACGGCGCTGGCGCTGCGGCGGGTGGGCGTTGAGACGACCGTCTACGAGCAGGCGCCGGCCATCGAGGCGGTTGGTGCCGGCATCGGTCTGTGGCCCGGCGCTCTGAAGTCCCTGCGTGAGATCGGGGTCGCGCCGTGGTTCTGGGAGCTGCAGGTCTCGCCCTTCCGCTGGGCCCAGACCGCCACGCCCGGCGGCCGCAGCATCACCGGGTTCGACGTGTCCACGATGACCGGCGGATTGGGCTACGTCGTGCGCCGATCCGACCTGCACGCGGCCTTGCGGGAACCCCTGGACGGTGACGCATTGATCACCGGCAAACGCCTCGTGACCGTCCGGCAGGATCCCGGGGGCGTCGATCTCGAGTTCAGCGACGGATCGCAGTTGCGCGCCGACATGGTGATCGGGGCGGACGGGTTCGGCTCCGTGGTGCGCAGCGCGGTGCTCGGTGCGCAGAACCCCCGGTACAGCGGGGACACGGCCTACCGCGGTCTTGCCCGCCTCGAGGTGGCCGACCCCGGGATGATGACCGAGGTGCAAGGAGGCGGAGTGCGCGGGGCGGTACATCCGCTCGATCCTGGCCACGTGTACTGGTGGACCGCGCGCCGGACGGATCCGGGAGGACAGGAGTCGCCCGAACAGCGCAAGGACACCCTCTTGCGCATCCTGCACGGTTGGGTCGGCGGACTCCCGGAGGCGGTCGCCGCGACCCCGCCGGAGGCGATCCTGAAGAACGACCTGTTCGACCGCGATCCTGTCGATCGCTGGTCTCTGGGACGGATGACGCTGCTCGGGGACGCTGCACATCCCACGACCCCCAACCTGGGCCTCGGCGGGTGCATGGCCATCGAGGACGCCTTGGTGCTGGCCCGAGCGTTCGACGAGACCGGTGACCACACGGCGGCCTTCGCGCAGTACGAGTCCGAACGGCACGCCCGGACGGCCTCCGTGGTGAGGATGTCGCGGCTGATGGGCCGCTTCGGTTCCTGGCGCAACCCGGTGGCCGTCGCAGCCTGGCAGGCGGCCAATGTCATCACCCCGTCGCGGGTGGCCGCCTCTGCGCTGGCCAAACAGGTGACCTACGACCCGGGACCGCTGCGGCGGTGATCATCGCGCTGCGGACCGGCCATACGGCGCACGTCGAGTGCCTCGTCGAGTTGCTCGATGGTGAGATCGCCGCTGTCGACGAAACCCATCGCGAGCACCTGATCGCGGATCGTCCGGTCCTCTGCGAGCGCGGCTTTCGCCACGCGGGCGGCCTGCTCGTAGCCGATGTACCTGTTGAGCGGGGTGACCACGGACGGTGAGGACTGGGCGTACCGGAGCATCCGCTGCTCGTCGGCCTCGATCCCGTCGATGCACCGAGAGGCCAGCAGGGGTGAGACCTGGGTCAGCAGCCTGATCGACTCCAGCAGGTTGCGTGCCATCACCGGCATCATCACGTTGAGTTCGAAGTTGCCACTGCTGCCGGCGTACGCGACGACGGCGTCGTTGCCGATGACCTGGGCGCACACCATCAGCGTTGCTTCGGGCAGCACCGGGTTGACCTTGCCGGGCATGATGCTGGAACCCGGTTGCAGGTCCGGCAGGTGGATCTCTGCCAGACCCGTGGTCGGGCCCGAGGCCATCCATCGCAGGTCGTTGCAGATCTTGATCAGGCCGACCGCGATCGTGCGCAACTGTCCCGAGAGTTCCACCAGCGAGTCCTGCCCACCCTGTGCCTCGAAGTGGTTGCGGGCCTCGGTGAAGGGCAGGCCGGTGTCCTCGGCGAGGTGGTCGATCACCGCCTGCGCGAAGCCGGGTGGGGTGTTGATCCCGGTCCCCACCGCGGTCCCACCCAGCGGCAGTTCGGCGACCCGCGGCATGGTCGCCTCGAGCCGCTCGATACCGAGCCGCACGATCGCGGCGTACCCACCGAACTCCTGGCCGAGTGTCACCGGCGTGGCATCCATCAGGTGGGTGCGGCCGGCCTTCACGAGATCCGCGAACTCGTCGGCCTTCGCCTCCAGGGATTGCGCAAGCGTGTCGAGCGAGGGGATCAGTTCGCGCGTGGTCGCCTCGACCGCTGCCACATGGATGGAGGTCGGGAACGTGTCGTTGCTCGACTGGCCGGCGTTGACGTGATCGTTGGGATGGGCATCGACCCCCGAACGGGAGGTCAGCGACGCGAGGACCTCGTTCATGTTCATGTTGCTGCTGGTACCCGACCCGGTTTGATAGACGTCCAGCGGGAAGTGGTCATGATGTGCTCCGCCGATGATCTGGTCGGCAGCCGCGGAGATCGCTTCGGCCTGCGCGGCCGAGATGATCCCGAGGTCCGCGTTGATCCGCGCGGCCGACTTCTTGACCCGGGCCATGGCCACGATGTGTGCCGGTTCGAGCGTGGTCCCGCTGATAGGGAAGTTCTCCAGTGCGCGCTGGGTCTGGGCTCGCCAGAGGGCTTCTGCGGGCACCTCGACCTCGCCCATGCTGTCGTGCTCGGTGCGGGTGGGGCGGTTCTCGGAACTCATGTGGACGACGCTACTCAGCAGTCGGTGTCTTGGGCAGAGTCGGAACGTGGCCCCCCTGCGCGCGGAACCGGCCTTGCTAGCGTGACGTCCTAGAACCACGCGCCGCGTTCACCGGTGTTCCGCCTGCGACCGAAGGACGCCCATGCGCCGACTCCTCTCCAGCCTCACCATCGCGACCTCCCTGGCTCTTGCCGGCTCCGTGATGGCTCCGGCCATCGCCACCGCGGACAGCAGTGTTCCACCCAAGCGGCTGAAGCTCGTCGTCAAAGGCGACACCGCTGGTCAGCCCGTACCGGTCGTCGTGGTCGGCGTGAAGGGCAAGGCGCGAGGCTACTCGAGGGCTCTCTCGGTGTCGGGGAAGAAGGTTCTCAAGGGGCTTCCGCGGGGCACCTACAAGGTGCAGGCGCCGGACACCAGCGTGGACGGCCAGTCGGTCTCCGCGAAGGACGCGACCAAACGTGCGGTCATCAAGTCCAAGGCCGGCGACAAAGTGACACTGCGGTACCAGGCCCGGTTCGGGGCGGCCGACGACGACGGCCGGCCGAACACCGGACTTTTCCTGTTCGCCGGGGCTCCCAACTGGGACGTCAAGGACACCGTCCCGGCGGACGGACGGACGCTGACCCTCGAGGATGACCGTTCCGCCGTCCTGTACTCGATGCTGCGCACCCGTTTCGGCGGGGACGGAATCTCCACGTTCGGGGTGCCGAAGATGACCGGCATCACGCCGATCCTCGACGACCCCGAGCCGCAACCCATCCGGTGGCTGATGGCCACCGACGGATCCTTCCCGGTGAACAACTTCCCGGCGACCCGCGAAGCCGGCCAGATCGCGTTCCTGGCCAGCACGCTCCCGGTGAAGGCCACCGGACTGACCCCGGCGCCGGAGTACCCGCCGATCACCGGCGCTCCGGTCCAGGCGTTCGTCAACAACCGACGGGGCCTGCCCCCGTTCGGGTCGGAGTACTGCGGCGAGGTCAGCCTCTTCACGGACAAGGTCCCCGCCAACTACCTGCCCCTCAACGGGCAGCTGAAGCCCGTCCGGGGCAACGAGGTGCTCTACACGATCCTTGGAATCAGGTACGGGGGCAACGGGGTCACCACCTTCCAGTTGCCGAAGGTGGAGCAGCCGGCCGGCGGCACGTGGGCCATGGCGGTGTCGGACTGTGCTTTCCCGCAGCGCCCGTAGGGCTGATCGGTCCTAGTCGACGCGCAGTGCGGGGTCGGGTTCCGCGAGTAGCCGCCGCACGCCTGCTCGTGAGATCAGCAGCGCCAGGATCAGTCCGGTGACCGCCCAGAACCCGCCGAGGCTGACCTGGTCGCCGAAGACCAGGTCGACCAGTTCCAGGACGGCGAACTTGCTGCTGACCAGAAGCAGCCAGAGCGTCAGGAGTGCGGCGGCCTTGCCGACGGGTGTGACCGCGGCCTTGAACCGACCCTTGACCCGGCGCTTGAGGATGACCACCACTTCCAGGACGGCTTTGAGCAGCACGGCGGTCAGCAGGGAGAGCGTGAAGGTCTCCGAGAGGACGGCCGGTACGTACTCGACCGCGAGGTTGAGCACCACGACGTAGACGAAGACGTCGATGAGGTCGGCGGGATCGATCCGCCGGCTCGTCGGCGTCTCGGCCGTCACGGGTCAGCCCCGCGCCACAGGGGTCGCTGGTCCCGGCGTGGCGGCGGCTGCACCGACCAGCCCGACCAGGCCATCGAGTCGCGCCCGCAGCGCCGTGCGGTCCTTGTCCAGTTCGTACTGCAGGGCGGCGGCGACCACCGCGTCGATGACCACGCTGGCCAGTTGCGCCGCCATGGCTTCGTCCATGTGCGGCTCCAAGGCCTGCGACACCAGCGTCAATGCGCGGTCGCGGGCCCGGACCAGAGCGTCGCGGCACTCCTCGGAGGTGCCGGCCATCAGTAGCGTCACCCACGCGAAGACGGTGATCGGCCGGCCGGGGGAGGTGATGGTCGCCTCCCACGCGCCGACCGCTTGTTCGAGGGTCTGTCCCAGACCTCCCTCGCGGTTCACCGCCGCATCCATCATCGCCAGCCAGTCCGAGACCAACCTCTCGACCGCGGCGGCGATCATCCCGTCCTTGTTGCCGAAGTGGTAGTAGACGGTCGGAGGCGTCACGTCGGCGGCACGACAGATCCGCTGCAGCGTCAGTGCCGCCGGATCCAACTGGGTCAGGCCGTCGATGGTCGCCCGCAGGATCCGTTCCTCGGCAGGGGTCTGGACGCCCGCCCGCCCGCTCACCACACCAGCGCCGCGGGTGCGGTCTCGGGTACGGCCGGCTCGACCGGGCGCACCGCCTCCATCGGGACGTACGCGCTGCCCTGCTGCGGACGGGTGTCACCCTCACCCTTGTTCGGCCAGAAGGACATGGCCCGCTCGGCCTGCGCGGTGATGGTCAGCGAGGGGTTCACACCGAGGTTGGCGCTCACGGCGGCACCGTCCACGACGTGGATCCCGGGGTAGTTGTACAGGCGGTGGTAGGGGTCGATGACGCCGGTCTGCGGGCTGTCACCGATGGGGGCGCCACCGAGGATGTGTGCGGTCATGGGGACGTTGAAGGCCTCGGTCCACGTCCCGCGCGCCTCACCGCCGGTCTTCTCCGCGAACCGCGTGGCCACCTCGTGCGCTTCAGGGATCCACGCCGGGTTCGGCTGCCCGGTGCCCTGCTCGGAGGCCAGGGTGCGTTTGCCGAACCTGTTGCGCTTGAGCGACACGTTCAGCGAGTTGTCCAGGCTCTGCATCACGAGCATCACGGTAGTGCGCTGCGACCACCGCCGCACCGACAGTGAGCGCAGGAAGGAGCGCGGGTCGTTGCGCAGGGCCGTGAAGAAACGTTTGCGCCGTGGCACCGACGGCTCCCCGGGACGGTCGCCCTCAGTGAGCAGGGTGCTGAGCATCCCCATGAAGTTGCTGCCCCGGCCGTAGCGGACGGGTTCCACGTGGGTCTGGGAGTTGGGGTGGATCGAGGAGGTGATCGCCGGTCCGTGGGAGTAGTCCACTTCGAGGTCACGTGCCTCGACGGTGAGGATGGACTCCGAATTCGTGCGGGTCAGTCTCCCGAGTCGATCCGAGATGGCGGGCAGGTCGCCGGCGTCCTTCATCGTGTGCAGGAGTTTCTGGGTGCCGAGAGTCCCGGCGGCCAGCACCACGTGGTCGGCGGTGACCATCTGGCGTGGGGGCCTGCCCGCGCCCGGTCCGGCCGCGCGCATCGAGACGCGGTAGCCGCCTTGGGCCTGCGGGGTGATCGCGGTGACCGTGGTGAGCGGCTGGATGGTCGCGCCGAGGCCCTCGGCCAGGTGCAGGTAGTTCTTCGGCAGCGTGTTCTTGGCGCCGAGCCGGCAGCCCGTCATGCAGGATCCGCAGGAGTCGCAGGTGGTGCGGGCGGGACCGGCGCCGCCGAAGAACGGGTCCGCTACGTCCTCGCCGGGCCGCTCGCCGAAGAGCACGCCCACATGCGTGCGGTGGAACGAGTCGGCCACGCCCATGTCGGTGGCGACCTCGAGCATCACGTTGTCGGCGGGGGTCTCCACGGGATTCTCCACGACGCCGAGCATCCGCTTGGCCTGCTCGTAGTGCGGGGCCAGTTCGTCGCGCCAGTCGGTGATGTGCGCCCACTGCTTGTCGGCGTAGAAGTCGTCGAGGGGTTCGTAGAGGGTGTTGCCGTACACCAGCGAACCGCCGCCGACTCCGGCGCCGGACAGTACGAGCACGTCGTTGAGCAGCGCCAGACGCTGGATGCCGAACATGCCCATCGCAGGTGCCCAGAGGAACTTGGGCAAGCGCCACGAGGTCTTCGGCAGCTCGTCGTCGCGGAAGCGCCGGCCGGACTCCACGACGAGCACCCTGTAGCCCTTCTCACTCAGGCGCAGTGCGGCCACGGACCCGCCGAAGCCGGATCCGACGACGACCACGTCCCAGTGCTCCGGGGTCCTTGTGACTGTTGTGCTCATGGGGGGTCCTTTCGGTCAGCGACGGACAGGTGTCTGGGGACGCGGCGGTCAACTCCAGGTGGCCCTTCGCCAATATAACGAACGCTATATAGGGTGTCCAGCAGTTCGGCCAAGATCCTTGGCGAACATGTCCCCAGCCCCTTGCAAATGTATCGAACATATGTTCTAATATTGGTATGACAGCCCCCCTGGTGGACCCCTTCCCGTCGGTCAGCGCGGCGCTGGCGGACGCGCGGGGGTTGGACGACCAGGAGTTGTGCGATGCACTCCGAGAGGCGGAGATGGGCATGCGTCGGCAGCAGGCGCAGACGGCGGTGTTGGTGGCCGAGTTGAGTTCCCGGATCGAGGCGATGGGGTACCCGATCGCCGGGGCCGCGGAGGAGTTGGCCACGATGCTGGTGATCTCGCCGCGTAGCGCCGACCACCGTCTGGATTCAGCAGTGGGGCTGTGTGATCGGGAGTTGCTCTGGGGGGCACTGTTCGAAGGCCGGATCGACCTGCCGAAAGCACATCTGATCCGGGACCTGCTCAGCGACGTGCCCGACCCGCGCCGGGAGGAGCTTGAACTGATCGCGATCGGTTTCGGCCAGTCCCATACCGGTCACCAGCTGCGCAGGAAACTGTTGTCCCTGACGTGTGAGAAGGACCCCGACGAGATATTGCGCCAGCAGGCGGTGGGCCGGCGCGGGGTGTGGGTGCGACCGGCCGGGCACGGGATGGCCGACATCCACGCCTACCTGTCGGCCGAGCACGCCGAGATCTTCATGCAAGCCCTGGAGAAGTTGGCAGATGCCCCGGACTGCGCTGATCCGTACGAGCAGGGCGAGCAGCGCACCGCGGACCAGCGCAAGGCCGACGCCCTGGTCGGATTCCTCGACCTGCACACCACGGTGACGGTCAACGTGGATGTGGTGATCGGTGCCGACGCCCTCATCGGGGACAACGACTGGACACCTGAATCCAAACGGCTCGGCCCGATCGGCTCGGAGTTGGCCCGCGACCTGTGCATGTCCCCCGACGCGCGCTGGCGGCGACTGGTCACCGACCCGGTGACCGGCGAACTGGCCGCCATGGGCACGGTCAAGTACCGGATCCCGGCGCACCTCCGGGAGGCGGTCAAAGCCCGGGACGTGACGTGCCGGTTCCCCGGGTGTCACGCCAGGGCCGAGTTCTTCGACTGCGACCACATCGTGGCGCACCCGGACGGCGCGACCTGCTCGGACAACCTGGCCGGGTTGTGCCGTCGCCACCATCGCACCAAGACCTTCTCAGCGTGGCGTGTGCAGCGAGACCCCCAGAGTCCTACGCACGATCTGGTCTGGACCAGCCCCCTGGGCCGCACCTACTGGACCAGCAGTCACCGCTACCAACAGGACGAATGAGCCCGGTTTCAGACGGCCGCGGGGATGTCCGTGTGACCGAAATCGTCACCCTTGAACAGCAGTGGCAGACCGGTGTCCGCGGCCAGGGCGTAGGCGAAGCAGTCGCCGAGGTTGAGGCGAGCCGGATGCCCCGAGCCGCGGCCGAAATCGCGGTAGGCCGCACGGGCCAGTTGTGCCTGCGACGCCGTGAGTGGAACCACGCGAACGCCCCACGCGGCCAGTAGTCGGTCGAGTTTGCGTGAGATGGACGGATCACGCAGGTTGTCCACGACGATCCCCAGTTCCACGTATGTTGCGGCGGACATCTGCGCGTCAGAGGCCTCGCGGAGGGCTTGGTCGTAAGCCTTCCAACCACTCTCACGATTGAGCACGGCGACGACCGCCGAACTGTCAACGATCATCAGGGAGGCCGGACTCGTCATAGAGGGCGTCGACGGACACCGGGCCGTGTGCGGCAACGTCGGTCTGGATGTCCGTGATCAGGTCGTCGATGGACGAACTTCCCTCGGCCAGGTCGGACA
The DNA here is from genome assembly GCA_963769435.1 of uncultured Actinomycetota bacterium. GTDB lineage: Bacteria > Actinomycetota > Actinomycetes > S36-B12 > UBA10799 > JADKAV01. The sequence continues at coordinate 675,541 of CAVYLN010000002.1, read as the reverse complement.
ACATCCGTTCCAAAGCGGCTTCGACGGCTCCGGTCTGTGTCAAACCCGTGCGGCGGGCCACCTCCCTCGCGAGTTCGTGAACGCGCGGGTTCTTGATGTTGAGGCTCATGGTAGAAATCTACCTGACTGGTATACCTGTCTGCTTCTTGCGAGATTGGCGGCACCAACAGGTTCACCTGATCTGCCGGATTCCCTGCCCCTCGCCCCACGTGCTGTCGGCGGTGAGCACGTCGTCATCGGTGCGATGGGCCAGGGCGAGGCACAGGCGATCTGCCAGTGAAAGCCCCTCACCGCGGCGCCAGCGCCTCGCTGCCCACTCGGCGTCGGTGGCCTCGACCGGCTCGAGGCCGAGCCCGTAGGAGAGGAGCAGGGCCCGGCTGAGGTCCCAGTCGCCGCCGGCTGCCAGCACCTTCTGCGCCACCTCGCTCCAGTTCGCCGTGCTGCACATCGCGCCCTTCTCGAGGGTCACCTCGACCACGTCGGCACCGGGCTCACCGCTGAGGAAGGCCAGTAGTGCTGAGGCGTCGAGGACCGTCACGCCACGTCCTCGGCGGATGCCGCAGCCCGTCGGTCGGCCAGCAATCGGCTGACCAGGTCCGTGCCCTCCAGTCCCGAACGGACGAGGTCGCGCAACTGCTCACGGGTCAGAAGCAGCACGCCGTGGGGGGTCTCGACGAGTACCACCGTTGTGCCTTCATCCAGGCCGGCTCGCTCCCGCAACTCCGCCGGGACGACCAAGCGTCCCCGATCTCCCATACTCGCAGAGTATGTCCCACTCACGCTCCCACCGTACCATCCTGAGTGCACAGGTGGGAATGTGTCGCTCGATCACTTCTTGAGTGCGACGACCTTGCTGGTGTCGGCTGTGTAGCCGCGGGCGGCCCTGCTCTTGGCCCGGTACTTGCCCTTGTCGAGGTTGATCGTCAGGCGGTGTTTGGTTCCCTTGGTCGCGTAGACCTTCACTTTGCCCTTCTTGGTCTTGAGGGTCTTCCAGCCGCCGCGTTTGACCTGAACCACGAACTTCCACTGCTTCTTCGCGCCGAGGTCGGGTTTGATCCTCACCTGCAGTTTGCTCTTGCCGGCCTTCGCCTTGGCGATGACGGTGGTGGCCGGTTTCGCCGGAGCCGGTGGGTTCGGGACGGGAGTCACCGGTCCGGTGGGGGTGACCGGATTGCTCGGCGAGCTCGCGGGGCCGGTCCCCACGGCGTTCGTGGCGGTGACGCTGACTGTGTAGGTCGTGCCGTTGGCCAGGCCGGAGATGGTGCAGGACGTGGTCGTGCTGGTGCAGGTAGCGCCACCTGGCGCGGCCGTCGCGGTGTAGCTGGTGACCGCCGAGTTGCCGTCGTCGGCGGGAGGTGTCCAGGACGCGGTCAGCAGCCCGTCGCCGGCCGCGGCCGTCACGGCGCGCGGTGCCCCGGGAGCGGTCTGGATCAAACGGATCGAACTCTGGATGCGGAAGTCCGTGCCATCCGACTGGGACCAGGCCGCCAGGACCCGCCGTCCGTCGGCCGAGGTGGCAAGCGCGGGATCGTAGGCCTCTTGGGTGTTGTCAGAGAGCAATCTTGCGGCGTTCCAACTACCACCGCCATCATCGCTGGATGCGGTTTCGATGAGGTAGGAGCTGTTCGAGTCTTCTCGCGGCCAACTGATCGTCACGTTCACCCCGTCGTCGGATCCGACGATCTGCGGATCGTAGGCGTCGGAACCGGCTTCTGAGTGGGTCACGGGTATGGGGGTCCAGTTCACCCCAGCATCGGAACTCGATGCGCTTTGGATGCGATCGAATGAGCCGTCGAATCGCTGCCAGGTGGCAGTCAACCGGGTGCCGTTCGTCGATGCCGTGACCTGTGGTCCGCTGGCCGCCTGGCCAGCCTCGGAGAGGGGGACCGGAGTGCTCCAATTGGAAACGCCGTCAGGACTGGTCGTTGCCTGGATCCGGCTGTAGCCGGCATCTTCGCCGCCATAGACGACATGCACCGCACTGCCGTCGGCCGACATCGCCACTTTGGGCTCCGATGCGTTCTCGCCCGCGACCGAAATCGGCGTGGCCGCGCTCCACGTGCTCCCACCGTTGCTGCTGGAGCGCGCGAAGACCAGCTGCTTTCCCACGGTTGGTTTCTGCGAGAACGCCACCGTCACGCGTGTTCCGTCGGCGGACATGGCCACGTGTGGGTCGACGGCGTCCTCGTCGGTGTCGGAGAGATTCTGCGGTGACGACCACGTCTGTCCGGCATTGGCGCTGGAGGCGGTCTGTACGACATTCTTGCCGCCGATGTTGTTGACCCAGACCGCGGTCAGCGCAGTGCCATCGCTGGAGGCGGCCAGGAACGGGTTGGAGTTGAAGGTTCCTGAGCCGATGATGTCGGTCGCAGTGGACCACGTCTGCCCTCCGTTGCTGCTGGAGGCTGTTCGCACTTTGTCGTTGGCGAAGGAGTACCAGACCGCTGATACGCGCAGTCCGTCGTCCGAGCCCACCAGAGACGGCTGTCCGCCGCCGTCGTCCAATTCCAGCGGCGGCGTCCACGTGGCACCACCGTCGAGACTGCTCGCAGCACCGATGTGATGCTGGGTCGGCGTAGTCTCCTTGCGCCACACGCTGGTGAGCCGGGTGCCGTCGGAGGAGGAGACGACCCGGGGCCAGAACCCGTCCGATCCCGAGTCTGAGATCGTCTTGACCGGCGTCCAGTTCACCTGTGGCGTCGCCGCCGACGCGACCGCCACCGAGAGAGCCGCCATCGCGGCTCCAGCCACCGTCGCCGTTGTCCGTCGCAAGAACATGTTCATTTGCCACCTGTCCGCTGTCCCGGGTGACCGGCAGCCTAGCCGATTCGGGCGGCACGGGTAACCCCCGCGCCCCGGGGCGGCCCCGCTCGGGAGAGGGCAAGGTCGGCGAGCCGCTGGCCCGAATGTGTCGGTGGATCGATGTCCGGGTGTTCCGTATCGAGCGGATAGCGTGGGCCGATGGCTGATGATGACGAGACCCGTGCACAGTTCGAGGCGGCGATCGCAGGTGCGGAACTCGATGACTTGCGCAGGCTGACGCCGATCCTTGGTGGCGCCCACATCGAATACGTGCCTCGTCCGGAACTGCGGAAGCCGCGTCGCCGGCAGCCTGTGCTCTACCGGGTGACCGCGGATCTCAACGAGGCGCAGCCGCGCATTTGGCGCACGCTCGACCTGCGCTCGGACCTGTCTCTGGACCTGGTGCACGCCGTACTGCAGGGAGCGTTCGGGTGGGCCGACACCCACCTGTACCGCTTCTCGATCGGTGGCGGACCCTTCGATCTGGACAGCCAGGTGTACGTGTGTCCGTACGACGTGGAGGACGGCGACGTCGAGGGCATCCCCGCGCAGGACGTGAGACTCGACGAGACCCTGCAGGAACCCGGCGATGTCCTGGACTACGTCTACGACTACGGCGATCACTGGGATCTCACACTGCGTCTGGACGCGGTGCTGCCTTCGGACTCCGCGATCGCCCGGTGTGTGGGTGGGGAGCGCGCCGGGCCGCCGGAGAACTGCGGGGGCCTGCGCCGGCAGGAGGACCTGGCTGAGGTGCTGCCCGATCCGCAGCACTTCGACGTCGCCGAGGTCAACCGCAGCCTGCTGGACCCGATGTTGCTCATGCGCCAGGCGGGTGTGAACCCCGCGCTGGCGAAGCTTCTTCAGGGGCTGCGGCACGCATCCGTCGGCGATCAGCTGATTGCCTTGGGGCTGGGGCTGTCCGAGCCCGGATCGCGGATGCGTCCCGAGGAGTTCGACGCCGCACTTCGCCCCGTCCTGTGGTTCCTCGAACGTGCACAGGGCCAGGGACTTGCACTGACGTCGGCCGGCTACCTCAAACCCGATGACGTGCGGGCCGCCAGTGCCGTGGTGCCGGGCGCGAAGGGCTGGCGCGGGAGCAAGAATCGCGAGACGTTGACACGGCCCGTGCTTGCCTTCCGGCAGATGCTCCAGACGCTGGGGTTGCTGCGCAAACACAAGGGGCGCTTGGTTACCACCAAGGCCGGGGCGCGTGGTCTGGTCGATCACGGATTCCTCTGGGGCCACATCGCCTCCCGGCTGGTCCCGTCGCCGCAGCAGCCGCGGTTCGATCGGGAGGGTTCGCTGGTGGTGCTGCTGTGCGCCTCGTCGTCGACGGGCTCGATTCCGAAGGCCCTGATCGTGGAGGCGATGAGCGCGTTGGGCTGGGAGCGCAAGGACGGAGAACCGTTGGAGTATCTCGACCTCGCCCTGGGCATCCCCGTCGTCGACGTGTTCGAGAACCTGGGGCTCCTGCGCAGCCCTTGGTCGGGTCCCTTGGATGTGTCCGAGGTGGGCCAGGCCTTGGCGCGGGAGGTCTTGCTGTGGGAACAGTGATTGGACGGTTGACCCCATGTGGGCCACAGGTCATACTTTGGGTATGCCTGCAAGTATGACCACCCTAAAGGTACGCACGTCCACCCGCGAACTGATCACCAAGGCCGCACGCGCCCGGGGGAAGACCGTCGACGAGTACCTCACGGATCTTCAGCAAGAGCGGGTGTGGCTGGAGCAGATGGCCGCTGCCCGTGCGGCGATGGCCGATCCCGACGCGGAGTATCTGGACGAGACGGCGGCCTGGGATTCGCTGGCGACGCCTGAGTCCCTCTGATGAGGCCTGGAAGCGTGCTGTGGGTCGAGTTCGATCCTGTAGCTGGTCGCGAGCAGGGGGGAAGGCGGCCGGCAGTGGTGGTGTCCTCGGCTGATCACCTCTTGGCGGCGGCCACGTTGGTCACTGTTGTACCGGCGACGAGCAGGGACCGGGGCTGGCCCAACCACATTGCACTGAGTGGGCCGACGGGACTGCCGACACCGACCGTCGCGATGACCGAACAGGTACGCACGATTGCCCGGGACCGGGTCGTTGACCACGTGGGTCACGTGGACGCTGATTGTTTCGAGAGCATCTGCCAGTGGGTTCACCGTTGGCTGGCCCCCGAGCAAGAGCCTTCGGGCCCGCGGGATCTCTCCTGAGGACGAGTTGGTCGATCCGGCCCAATGATGATTGACTGCGCTTAGGGTCGGTCAGGAATCGTCTCCGGCTTATGGGTCGGGAGGTGGCAGCACGCTCACCCCGTCCTTGACTGATTCCCGCGTCCCCGGTTCGCAGGGTTTGGCGAGTTCCACTGCAAGGTACGAAGTCCGTCAAATCCAAGGAGTCCCCGCGAGCAAGTTCCGCATCAAGCGACCCTCGCGTCGGGCACCACGGGCACAGCAACGGCGGTCTGCGAGACGACTGAGAACAGCCGCGAATACAACACCACCGGCCACCAACAAACCACCGGCCACCAACAACGTCTGGCTCACGAACCAGTTAGTGCACGCCCGCTCGGGCTGTGAGCCCGACCCGCAGGGCGCCGGCCGCTTCGAGCAGTGCCTCCCGCCCGGCGTGGCCGACACCGGTGGCGTTGACGATGCCGTGGATGAGGCCGCTGTGGCGGCGCAGCGTGACGGGCACTCCGGCCTGCTTGAGCCGGCGGGCGTACGCCTCGCCCTCGTCACGCAGCGGGTCGAATCCGGCCACGGCCAAGTAGGCCGGCGGGAGGCCGGAGAGATCCTCGGCCAGCAAAGGGGACACGCGGGGGTCGAGCGCGTGCGAAGGGTCGGTCAGGTAGTGGTCGCGGTACCAGTCCATCTGCGCCTCGGTCAGGAAGAACCCGTCAGGGAACAGCCGGTACGACGGGTGTTTGGTCGACAGGTCGGTCACCGGGAAGAACATCAACTGGAACGCCGGAGCCGGCCCGGGTTCTGCGGTCGTGACCTGCGAGACGACAGCGGCGAGGTTGCCGCCTGCGCTCTCCCCGGCGACCCCGATGGCGGCCGGATCGACCCCCAGCGTGGCGGCGTTGTCCACCGCGTACCGGAAGGCGGCCACAGCGTCCTCGACCGCGGCGGGGAAGGGGTTCTCCGGTGCCAGCCGGTAGTCGATCGACAGCACCGTGAGGCCGGCGTTCACCGCGAGGAAGCGGCATGCGGAATCGGACACCTCGAGGTCGCCGAGGACCCACCCGCCGCCGTGGAAGTAGATCAGCAGGGCCGACGGTTCCTCGATGCCTGCCGGCCTGTAGAGGCGAGCGGGGATCGGTCCGGCGGGGCCCGGGATGGTCATGTCGCGCACGGTGCTCACCGGGACCGGGTCACCGAACACCCAGGCCTCGCTGCTGATCTGGGCCCGGCCCTGATCCAGGGGCAGGGTCTCGAAGGTCTCGCCGGCGGTCAGGTTGAGCAGGCGCAGTGCCATCTGCACCTCGGTGTTCAGCTGCTGGCCGTCGATGCGGATCGGCTTCCCCCCGATGACGCGTTGCGCTCCCGTCGGAAGTGCTCCCAAGATCCGCAGTACTCGACGCGCTACGCGTTCCTGCGCGGGCCTCTTCGGTGTGTCCATGATTCTCCGATCCGATCCCTGGCACGACCATAACCACGACGACTTCGTCGTGGGTCCGGACAGACGTTGCGGTTGGTGGCCGCGACTGGCGTCAGTCCCGCTGGAGTCCCTCGCGCGTGGCCCGCGCGACCTTGGTGGCGCCCGACTCCATCGCTGCGCGCCGCCACGGCGCGACGCCGTCGATCTCGATGTCCAGGGAGATGCTCAACACGGTTCGGATGAGCACGATGACACCGAGCACCAGGACGTTGTCCAACGTGGGATCGACGGTGACCGTCCGAGTGAGGTCGGCGGCGATCAGGATCTCCAGCGACAACAACAGTGTCCCGCCGAACGTGTTGCGGAACGTGGTGACCGAGGCGCCGATATCCCGTCGCCTGCGCAGCGAGACAAGCGAGACCGCCACCGCCAGGACCAGGCCGAGGACCAGGACGAGGACCCCCACCACCTCGAAGAAGAGCGTGACGTGCTCGAAGAAGGCCGAGGCGTTCACCGGCTCAGTCTAGGCGTCCGTTGATCGTGGTCGCCCAGGGAAAGTCGGTCGGTTCCCCGCGGGTAGCTATCGAAGCAGCACCCGCCGGAGGGCTTTGCGCAGGAGTTTGATGGTGCGTTCGGCGTGTGCCCGCTCGTGCTCGCACGCCTGCGCTTCCTCATCGTCATCGGTCTCATCCCGCGCTTTGCGCCACTCGATCTCCTGCTGCTCGTTCCAGTGGATGAGTTCGAGCAACAGGTCGCTGTCGTAGCCGCACAGTTTGGCGGCATCCTTCGGTCGCAGGGCGCCTGGTCGTTCAGCATCGAGCTGGAGGATGCTCAGCATGACCGGATGGATGTCGTCGGAGTCGGGCGCTTCATGGCAGGCTGCCTGAGCCGTTGCGGCGCGGGACCGGTCGAGGAAGACCCGCCCTCCGACCCGGCGTGCCAGATCGGTGTCGTGCTCCTTGACGACCTCGCGCATATGAGCGAGCAAGGGCCGCAACTGCGTGGGCGCGAACGGCCACGCGAACAGTTCCGCACTGGCGATCACGCTGTTCTTGTAGACGACGAACTTCACGCTGTCGACGTCGCGGTTGAGTGTGCCGACCTCGTGGATCGCCGCGTCGAGATCTTTGATGTCGGTGGCCATCAGCGCGAAGAGGCGGATCAACTGGCTGTCCTCGTGAGTGCGCACGAAGATCACACCTGTGCCGGCCGGCACCGGGACGTCCCCATCGGAGTCGCGCTGCGGGGTGGCCCCGAACATCTCGGTCAGGGTCTCGTCGATCAACTCGTCGAGGTGCTCTCGGTTCCTGGGGTAGATCGCCGGCGGATTGGCGCCTGACGGTTCTTCCGTCGATGGCGCATCCTCGCCGGCCCAGTCGAAACCGGAGTTGATCAAGAAGGCCGGATGCACAGCGCCGTAGCCCTCCCGCAGCGCGGCCACCGCAAGTGCCGCGGCCCGGTCCACATGATCGGTCGGGAGTGTCAGCCAGTAGTTCGGCATCTGCTCCGTCGGTTTGACGTACCCGAGGTCACGCAGACGCCGACGGGCGCTCTTGTCGAGCCGCCAGGTGCCAGCCAGGAAACGGTTGCTCGCCGCCTCCAGGAGGATGTCGTTCGGCAGGCGCAGGAACTGGACGTACGGCGTCGTGCCACCGTTATCGCTGCCGGCTTCAAGTTCGATCTGGATCGACTCGTCCTCGCCGAGACCGTCGAGGGCCTCAGCCAGAGCCGCCCGGTACTGCTTCCAGGCCCGCTCCACGGACTCATCCAGATCAGGTGTCGGGTCGCTCATCGGACCCCTCCTCTCCCCGTTCTCACAGTTCCAACGTACGGCGGGGGTGTGACATTTCTGAGGGGTCGAAATGGCGCTGGGGAAGGGCCGCGGGTGGCTCCCGGATGCGCGACATCGAGCGCGGTTCGGCAGGCCCCCGCTAGCCTTGATCCGTCAGGTTGCGGCCCGACGGGCTTCCGCTGTGAGGACATGCCCCCACCCGCACGTTCAATCCGTGCTGCGCGGGGGTTGTCGTGCCGCTATTCCGGTCCTCGGGGGAGTTGCTGCTGTCGCAGTTGCTCGCCGGACAGGCGGTGCCGCGATTGCAGCAGCAGTTCCTCGTGGACATGGGGTACCGCGCCTCGATGGCGGAGGTGCGGAGTTGGCAGTCGTCGCTGCCCGTTCTGACCGGGGATCTGAGGGACGCCGGTCTGGAACACGTCGAGGTGCTCGTGGAGCACAGGATGCCGCTGTCCAGCAAGCGCGCCGACGTCGTCCTCTGCGGACAGCACCCTCGCACCGGCGATCCGTCGTTCGTCGTGGTGGAGCTCAAGCAGTGGAGCGGTGCCCGAGCATTCCCCGAGGACGATGGGCTGGTCCTGGTGGACGCCTACGGTGATCACCCGGTGTTGCACCCTGGGCGTCAGGTACAGAACTACGTCGACTACATGGTGGACTTCGTCAAGGCCCTGCGCGAGCGCGAAGAACTGGTCCACGGTGCTGCGTATCTGCACAACGCCACAGAGGCGGGGGTCCGGCAGTTGCGGGCCTCGCCGGAGACCGAACGAGCACGGCTGTTCACCGGTGAGCAACGAGGCGCATGGCTGGAGTATCTGAAGAGCCGCCTCTCCCCGGAGCCCGGTGCCCCGACGGCCGACATGCTGCTGGAGTCCGCCGTCGCGCCGAGCAAGCAGTTGATGAAACTTGCGGCGCAGGAGATCCGGGACAGAGAGCAGTTCGTCCTCCTCGACGAACAGGAGGTCGCGTACCGGTTGGTGATGAGCGCCGTGAGGCGTGCAACGACCGACGACCACAAGTCAGTCATCGTGGTGACCGGGGGGCCGGGTAGCGGCAAGAGTGTGATCGCACTGTCAGTGCTCGGTGAGTTGTTCCGGCAGGGGCGCACGGCCGAGCACGCCACTGGATCGAGAGCCTTCACCAAGACGTTGCGAAAGGTCGCTGGCGCCCGACAGCCGAGGATCCAGAGTCTTTTCGGCTACTTCAATCAGTTCACCGACGCCGAGCCCAACTCTCTGGACGCGCTCATCCTCGATGAGGCCCATCGCATCCGCGAGAACAGCAACAACCGGTACACACCGAGGAACAAACGGTCCACACGCCGGCAGATCGAGGAACTCCTGGACGTGGCCCGGGTGCCCGTGTTCCTGCTCGATGAACACCAGGTCGTGCGCCCCGGGGAGATCGGCACGGTCTCGCAGATCGAGGCCGCAGCCCGGGCGCGGGGACTCGACGTCCGCAGGGTTGAACTCGACGGCCAGTTCCGGTCCGGTGGCTCGCGGGTGTACGAACAATGGGTCCTGCGGCTGCTCGGACTGGCCGATGGCGGGCCCGTGCCCTGGACCGGCGATGAGAACTACACCGTGCTCGTCGCCGACTCCCCGGCGGAGATGGAGGACTTCCTGGCCAAACGCCAGGCGGACGGATACGGGGCGCGGATGACCGCCGGGTATTGCTGGCGATGGTCCGACGCGGTCAAGGGTGAGCCACTCGTGACCGATGTCCGGATCGGCGACTGGGCGCGACCGTGGAACAACAAGCAGGAGCGCCGGCACGAGGGCGCGCCACCCACCTCGCTGTGGGCGACCGAGGACGGAGGATTCGGGCAGGTGGGATGCGTCTACACCGCCCAGGGATTCGAGTACGACTGGTCCGGGGTGATCCTTGGGCCGGACCTCGTGTGGCGGGGGGACCGCCTCGCGTCCGACGTGCGTGAGTCACGCGATCCGGCCTTCCGAGGCAAGGGGGCGGAGAACTTCGACGAGTTCGTCCGCAACGTCTACAAGGTCCTGCTCACCCGCGGCATGGTGGGAACGGTCGTGTACTCGACCGACGCCCAGACGCGCGAAATGCTTCGCACACTTGTGGAGGGCCCATGACGTTGGACGAGCTGGCGATGCGCTTGCGGGAGTTCGCGGGTGAGCGGGACTGGGAGCAGTTCCACACGCCCAAGAACCTGGCCATGGCGGTGGCAGGTGAGGCGGGGGAGTTGCTCGCGGAGTTCCAGTGGCTGACCCCGGAGGAGTCGGCGAGCCTTGCCGGGCAGCGGCTCGACGCCGTCGCGGCCGAGATGGCCGATGTACTCATCTATCTGGTCCGGCTCGCGGATGTCCTGGGGGTGGACCTGCTGCAGGCGGCGGCGGGTAAGGTCGCCGCGAACGAACGGCGCTACACCGTCGAGCGGTCCCGGGGGAGTGCGGAGAAGTTCGAGTAGAGCTACCCCGCCCGTTCGGATCCGCCTTCGTGTCGTAGGTGCCTGGGAGACTGGGAGTGCTGGGGCCGTGGCGCATTCGCCGGGCTGGCGCGAGAAGGGGACTCACATGAAGACGCTCTACATCGACATGGACAACACGCTTGTGGACTTCTCGGCCCGCTTGGAGGGGATCGCGCCGGACGTCCTCGCGAAGTATGAGGACCGGGTGGACGAGATGCCGGGACTGTTCGCTTTGATGCCGCCCGTGTCCGGAGCGCTGGATGCCTTTCGGGAATTGTCCGAGCATTTCGACACGTACATCCTGTCGACGGCGCCGTGGCTGAACCCGTCGGCCTGGCAGCACAAGGTCGAGTGGGTCCACCTGCACCTCGGAATGGATGAGGGGACACCCGCGTACAAGCGACTGATCTTGTCGCATCACAAGAACCTCAACAGGGGCGACTTCCTGGTCGACGATCGCCCGGGCAAGAACGGGGTCGCGGATTTCGAGGGCGAGGTCATCGCGTTCCGGTCAGAGGCCTTCCCGGACTGGGCGCGAGTCACCGAGTATCTGCTCGCGCGCGCCTGATCCGGGAGGCCAGCTCGTTGTCCACAAGGGCGGCCGGGTAGTTGATCTCGATTCGAACATGTGTTCTAATAGGGGTATGCAGATCCCCGTCATCGACCCGTTCCCGTCCGTCAGCGCAGCGCTGGCGGACGCGCGTGGTTTGGACGACCAGGAACTCTGCGACGCCATCCAGCAGGCGGAAACGGCCATGCGTCGCCAGCACGCCGAAACCGCGGTGCTTATCGCCGAACTCAGCTCCCGGATCGAAGCGATGGGCTACCCGCTGAACGGCGCTGCGGAGGAGTTGGCCACCATGCTGACCATCTCGCCCCGGAGCGCGGACCACCGGCTGGATTCCGCGATCGGGCTTTGTGAGCGGGAGTTGCTTTGGGGGGCTCTGCTCGACGGCCGCATCGACCAGACCAAGGCGAACATGATCCGGGATCTTCTGTCCGAGGTCCCCGACCCGCGAAGAGAAGAACTGGAATTGATCGCGATCGGGTACGGGCAGTCCCACACCGGCCACCAACTGCGCAAGAAGTTGATGGCACTCACCTGCGAGAAGGACCCCGACGACGCTCTTCGCAAGAAGGCGATCGATCGACGGGAGGTCTGGGTGCGCCCGACCGGGCACGGCATGGCCGACGTCGTCGCCTACCTGTCGATCGAGCATGCCGAGATCCTCATGCAGGCTCTTGAGAAGCTTGCCGGTTCGCCCGAGTGTGCGGACCCCTACGAGCAGGGGGATGAGCGCACTGCCGGCCAACGACGGGCTGACGCCCTGGTCGGGTTCCTCGACCTGCACACCACGGTGACGGTCAACGTCGACGTCGTGATCAGTGCCGAATCGCTCATCGGTGACAACGATTGGACTCCGGAGTCCAAGCGACTCGGCCCGATGGCTTCAGAGGTTGCCCGACAACTGTGCATGTCGCCGGATGCGAGGTGGCGGCGGCTGGTGACTGACCCGGTGACCGGCGCTCTCAACGCGATGGGCACCGTCAAGTACCGGATCCCTGAGCACGTGCGTGATGCGATCAAGGCTCGGGATGTGGTCTGTCGTTTCCCCGGGTGCCACACCCGGGCCGAGTTCTTCGACTGCGATCACGTGGTGCCCCATCCGGCCGGCGCCACCTGTCCCAGCAACCTGGCCGGACTCTGTCGGCGTCACCACCGCACGAAGACCTTCTCCGCCTGGCGGGTGCAGCGAGATCCGCAGACCCCGGGACATGACTTGATCTGGACCAGTCCGCTTGGCCACACCTACCGCACCAGCGAGTACCGCTACAAACAGGACGAATGACGGCTGACAGCCTGTCTTCATGAATATCGACGAGGCCCGCCGCATGTTCCCGGGCGCCGCTGGCTACCTCAACACCGCGGCCCTCGGCCTGCCGCCAAGAACGGCGATGGACGCGCTGAGGTCCGAGTTGGCCCGTTGGGAACAAGGCGAGGCGACACCTGCGGACTACGACGCCGCGGTCGCCGGTTCGCGCCAAGAGTTCGCGGACTTGGTCCACGTTCCGGTGGATTGGGTCACCGTGGGCGCCCAAGTCTCCGCGCTCGTCGGGCTCGTGGCCGGGTCGGTGGAGGCGGGTGGCCACGTCCTCTGCGTGGACGACGAGTTCACGTCGGTCACCTTCCCTTTCGCCGCCCGATCCGACCTCGGTTTGAAGGTCGAGTGTGTGCCGCCGGCCGCACTGGCCGACGCCATCGGACCCCAGACCTCCCTGGTGGCGGTCAGTGCAGTGCAGTCCAAGGACGGTCGGGTTGTCGACCTCGCCGCTGTTCGGGAGGCCGCTCGTCGTCACGGAACCCGGGTGTTGGTGGATGCGACCCAGGCCGTGGGTTGGCTGCCTTTCGACGCCTCCGACTACGACGCGGTCGTGGTGGGCGCGTACAAGTGGTTGCTCAGTCCGCGAGGCACCGCGTTCATGAGCGTCCGCCCGGACCTGCTCGAGAGGATCCATCCCCTGTACGCCGGCTGGTATGCGGGCGACTCACCGTGGGACAGCATCTACGGGCTTCCGCCACGCCTGGCCGCCAATGCGAGACGCCTCGACTTGTCGCCGGCCTGGTTGTCATGGGTGGGCACCGAGCCGGCCCTGCGGCTGATCACCGAACTCGGCGTCGAGGCCATCCATCGGCACAACCTGGAGCTGGCCGACGCGCTGGCCAGAGGCCTGGATCGGGAGCCCGCAGACTCGGCGATCGTGGCCCTCGACCTGCCCGACGACCTTCCCTCCGACGCGCTCGCCGGGATTCGCGCCTCCATGCGAGCGGGACGTCTGCGTGTCTCTTTCCACCTGTACAACACGATGGAGGACGTCGAGCGGCTGATTGCGGCGATCCGCCCGCGCCTGCCGTGAGTGCCGCTTCGCCGAGCGGGGAACATCGACCGTCTCGCGGATGTGGGAGTCGCTCCGCGCCCGCTACATTCGGAGCCTGACGCCGACACCTGGAGGTGCGCCATGCTCGGTCAGCGGCAAGTCCTTGTTCTCATCGCGACCGTACTCGCCTTGACCGGCGCCGCCCTGCCGGCCATCGGTGACAGCACGACGAGTTGGGGTCTGGACCGGATCGACCAGCGCGCGCTGCCGCTGGACGGCACCTACGACCCGCCCGCCGACGGGACAGGCGTGACCATCTACCTCGTCGACACGGGCTTGGACGTGGACAACCCGCAATTCGGCGGGCGCGCTTCGCTCGGCATCAACCTCACTGGCACCGACGTCACGGACTGCCCCGATGAAGCCGGCGTCGGCCACGGAACGTTCGTCGCAGGCATCGCCGGGGGTACCAGTACCGGGGTGGCTCCCGGTGCCACGCTGGTCGAGGTTCAGGCGCTCGGATGCACCGAGGGCGGACCGACGATGACGCTCAAGCAACAGCGGCGAGCGGTGGTGCGCGCCGCCGGCTGGATCCGCCGCAACGCCGAACGACCGGCAGTGGTGAACATGTCGCTCACCTTCAGTCGATCAGCCAAGGTGGATCGTGCGGTCAGGCGACTGGTCAACAGTGGCATCCCCGTCGTCGCGGCGGCGGGCAATGAGAGTACCGACGCCTGTGGGAAGTCGCCGGCACGTCTGTCCTCGGTGATCACCGTGGCGGCCAGCACCCAGCGGGATCGCGCGTGGTCCGGCTCGAACCGGGGTCCATGTGTGGATCTGTGGGCTCCCGGCAAGGGCATCACGTCCGTGCTGTTCGACGGTGGGGTCTTCCGCTATCGGAACGTGGGCGCGACGTCGTGGGCCGCCCCGTTCGTGTCCGGGGCGGTGGCCCTGTACTTGCAGGACAACCCGCAGGCCGGACCCTCCGAGGTGAGGCGCGAGTTGCGTCGCGCGGCAACCGTCGATGTGCTCGACGCAGTACCCGCCGACACGCCGAACCGGCTGCTCTTCGTGGGCGAGGACTGAGGGGCGGCCGCCCCACCGAAACCCAGGGCCGCCGGTCGCAGGGCTACGGTATGCAGCGTGGGCCGCATCTTCACAAGCAGTTTCTCGTCGGTGTATCCCCTGTACGTCGCGAAGGCGCAGCGGAAGGGGCGCACGAAAGCTGAGGTGGATCAGGTGATCTGCTGGCTCACCGGCTTCGATGAGTCCGCGCTGGAGACCCACCTCGAGCAGGGCACGACCTTCGAGGACTTCTTCGCCGACGCGCGGCTGAACCCGAACGCCTCACTGATCAAGGGAGTTGTGTGTGGGGTGCGCGTCGAGGACGTCGAGGATCCGCTGATGCAGAAGATCCGCTACCTGGACAAACTGATCGACGAACTGGCCAAGGGCAAGTCGATGGAGAAAGTGCTGCGGGGCTGAGACTCAGCCCGCCACGCCCGGGCCGCGGGGCTAGGCTGACGCTGGCCACAAGGACATGCGAAGGGAAGTGGTTCATGAGTGAGTCTGATCCTTTCGACGGTCCCGAATCCGGAGCAGGCGCCCAGCCGCAAAGGCAGCCGCCGGTTGGTCAAAGCGGTCGGCATCGTCATCGTTCTGGCGATGCTGTACTACTCGTTGTTCGTGCTGCTTCCCAGCGAACTCGACTGGGCCACGGTCTGGGCGGATCTGCAGGCGCTGACGGCATGGCAGATCGTCGCACTTGTGGTGTCGGGCCTGCTGTCGGTGGTCGCCCTCGGCTGGACCTCGAAGGCATCGCTGCCCGGATTGAGTCTGTACCAGGGCACGGAGTCCTCGGCGACGAGTCAGTTGAGCGCGTTCGTGTTCCCGCCGCCGGCGGACATGGCCATCCGTTTCGCCATGTACCGGACGTACGGGTACACCGACGAGCAGTCCGCGGTCGCCGTGGTGATCGCGCTGGTCGCGCGATACGCGATGGTGGTCGTGATGCCGCTGCTGGGCCTGGCGCTGGTGCTGGTGGCCGGGCAGGGCACATGGACCGGTTTCTGGTGGTTCTGTGGACTCGGCGCCGCGTTCATCCTCGTGATGGGGCTGATCCTGCGTGTGGCCAAGAGCGAGGAGGTTGCGCATTCGGTCGGCCGCGGCCTGCAGAAGGTCGCCTCCAAAGTGATCAGGTTCTTCCGCCGCACACCGCCCACGGATCTCGAGGAGAGCGTGGTCAAATTCGGTGCCCGAACCCGCGGGACGATCGAGAACAACGGGCGGGCACTGGTCGTCTCCAACCTGGCGTGGGGGCTGTCCAACGCGCTGATCATGATCCTGTGCCTGCGGTTCACCGGCTTGGACAACAACGTGGTCACGCTGGTGGCCGCGATCCTCGCCACCGGGCTGGTCATGGCCATCAACATGCTGCCCATCCCGGGCAAGGACGCGTTGGCCGTCACGTGGATCGCCACGATCCTCGGCATCACGTCGAACACCGACGTGAGTGCACTGGGCACGGCGCTGCTCCTCTACCGCTTGGTGACGTGGATCCTCCCGATGCCGGTCGGTGGCATCACGTTCCTCCTGTGGCGCAGGCGGGTCCGTCACGACGAGGCGGTGACCGGCGCAGTGCAGGCCGGTGCGTGACTTCCAGAGGGGCGCGGGAGGGCCTTGGCCGAGGCCTACCATGGACGTATCTGAAGTGGAGTGTGAATGTCGACCCGTGTCGTGGATGCCAGGTGTCCGCTGCGTGACGACCAGCCGTGCACCCTGTGCCATCCGGACGCCCACAAGGGCCCGCAGGACTGCCCCACTGTCGCCATTGTGATGGACGACGACGACCTGCGGGCAGGCTTGACGACCTGGCGGAAGGCGCATCGGAGCACGTAGGCGCCTCGTCGTCCTGGCTGTGTGAGGGCTCAGTGGGAAACGGTCATCTGAACCTTGTAGCGGCGATCGCCCAATGGTGTGGTGAACACCGCTTCGATGCGCGTGTATCCCATCGCTCTCGCTTGGTTGACGGCCATCTCGCGGGCGCTGTCCACGGAGTCGGCAACCACCTCGAAACTCGTGATCATGTCTCACCTCCTAGTGGGTAGTCGCGCAGTGCCGACAAGACCTCCCGGGATGCGCGGTCCCCGGATTCCAGAGCGCCTTCCACGTACCCGCTCCACTCGGTGGCGGTCTCGGTGCCCGCCCAATGGACCGCGCCGAAGGGTTTGCGCATTAGGTGGCCGACGGTGGTCAGGACGCCCGGTGGCATGACCGCGCCGTAGCAGCCCTGCGACCATTGCTCGGCGGTCCAGTCCTTGTCCACGTACTCGATCGGTGAGGCCGCCTGCGGCCCGAGGTGGCGCACGAGCGTGCTGACGGCGATCTCGCGCCGCGCTTCCGGCCCGTCCTCTGCGACGCTGCGCCCTTCGACCGATTCGAAGAACCCGGCGATCAGCCCGACATCGGAACCCGGTGGGGTGGCGTCGAACGCCGGAGTGAAGGCGGAGGTGTCGTCCATGACGAAGGCGTTGTGGTTGCTGTCGCGCCAGAACGGTCGGTCGTAGGCCAGCCAGGCCTTTGATGGTCGAGCCCATCGTCTGCTTCTCCAGCAGGCGGCGACGGTCCTGCGACAGGCCGGGCTCCCAGGTGATCCGCGCCGCCAGAGGGGGAGGTGTGGCCACGATCAGTCGACGCGCGGTCACGGCATCACCGGACGCGGTGGTCACACTGACGGTGTCCGCATCCTGCTCCACGGCCACGACGGGGGCTTCGAGTCGCAGCTGGTCGCCGAGGTCGTCAGCCAGGTGCTGTGCCGCGGCGTGCAGCCCGCCGTCGAACAGGAAGTTCTGCGCGCCGCCCGGGCCGCCGGCCAGCAGGACCAGCAGCCCGCCTGCGGCCTTGCAGTAGAAGGCGAAGAAGAGGAAGGACAGTTCCCTGGCTTCCGTACAGAAGACCGCCTCACACACCATGTTCATCAGCTCGCGGATGTCGGCGCTGGAGGTCCGGCCGGCGACCCAGGACGCCACCGTCTGTCCGTCGAACTCGTGGGCCTTGGGGTGGTTCCACGGCGCACTGACGTCGAGGTGTTTCATCGCGCGGTCGAGATCCCAGTTCAGCTTCAGCAGGCGCAGTCGGTTCGGCGTGCCCAGCACCTTGTCGAAGTCCTCGCCGGGTGACCGGTCCGAAGCGACCGCGGAAGGCCAACGTGCACTCGCCTTCCAGCCAAGTGGGGTAGCGGACCATTCCCAACTCGCGGGACAGCGCGTCGAGTCGGCGCTGGGTCGGTCCCAGCCACATGCCGCCGAGGTCGATGGTGTGCCCGGCGATCTGGCCCGGGCAGACGCGTCCGCCGGCGCGGTCGCGGGCCTCCAGAACAGTGACACTTCGCCCGGCCTTCGCGACCCGCTGGGCAGCGCGCAATCCGGCGAACCCTGCGCCCACGACCACCACATCCGTCGTCATGTCGACCTCCCTAATCCACCATGGGAAGTATCCATGTCTACGGGAACTATGCCCCGGTTGACCAGCGCCGATGACTGAACACGGAACTTGGTGGTGGGGGACGACACTTGCGGTGTGGCGCCCAGACATGCAAAATGGCGCCATGCCCAGTATCCAGATCAAGGACGTTCCGGCAGAAACCCATGCAGTGCTGCGCCGGCGTGCGGTGCAGGCACATCAGTCCCTGCAGGAGTATCTGCTGGCTCGGTTGATCGCCGAAGCATCTGTACCCACTCTGGACGAGGTTCTCGACAGGGCAGGTGGGCGGGCGGGGGGATCGATCCCTCTGGCGCAGGCGGTGGCGGACCTCAAGGAGGATCGTGCCCGTCGTTGATGCCAGCGTCGTGGTGGTGGCATTGGCCGACGACGGTCCCGACGGTGACGCGGTGCGCCACCGGTTGCGGGGCGAGCAACTCCTCGCGCCCGAACTCCTGGACCTGGAGGTCCTCTCGGTTCTGCGCCGGGCAGTCAGTCGCGGTGCGCTCGACACACGGCGTGCGGCCCTGGCCCTGGACGACCTCAGGGATGCGCCGATACAGCGCGCTCCGCATCGTTCCTTGCTCGCGCGTTGCTGGGAACTGCGCGGCAACCTGACCCCGTACGACGCGGCCTACGTGACTCTGGCGGAGGCGTTGGAGACCGTTCTCATCACCGGTGATGCCCGGCTGGCCAAGGCCCCCGCGCTGACGTGCCGCGTGGAGGTGATCACCGCCTGACGGCGGGCTTGGGCCGGGGCAACGGGCCTCCGCTCACTCCCCCGGCGTCAACAGGTCCCTGAATCACGGTGCCGTTGCGCATTGACGCGAAGGGGCTGGGTGCACCACGATGCCAGTACCACCACCTACCGGGACGCAACGACCGCTTGCCGCAGTTCTGATCGGAGGAGAGGGCGATTCTGACGTGAAGCCCCTGGCCCCACCTGGTGTGCAACACCTCAGGGATCTCGCGGCGAAACGGATCCGCGGGCGGCGCACATGGTGACGTTCTCGGTTCCGTCGCTACTGGTTGCGGCCGGCGTGCCGCCCGCACACGGCATTCGCCAGCACCGCTCCGATCCGGTCTTCGGCGACGGGAGGTTGACTCAGCAGGTACTCGACGCCATGGACGGTGTCTTCTATGCGCTGGAGTTGGCGGGATACCGCCAGGTGCGCTGGTGGATGCAGATCAGCGGCGCGTCGGGTTCGACAGGTGACACAACACACCTGACCTCCCACCATCCCGCCACTCTCGGCTACAGCCTGGGATGGGTTGACTGGCTCACGGAGGTCGGATTCCAGGAGCCTGCCCCCAATGACTTGGTCATCGCCATCGCTGTGCGCCCGCGCACGCGCTACGAGGGTGCCGGTCCCACCTTCGCGGTGCCGCTGCCTACCCTGGGCGCCGTCGGCCCCATCACCGACAGTGTCAACGAGTCGGTGATCACCGTCGATGTGGACGTGCGGGCCGACCAGACGCTCTCGCTGGTGCAGATCACCGTCCGACAGACCGGCTCGCTCTCGTTGCTCGGTCGACAGCTCGGGTCGCTCAAGGTCGCCGCGCCCACGATCGCGGCAGTGTTCCTGTCAGACATCGCGGCGGCAGCAGACCTCTGGCAGTACACCGACTCAGCCTACGACCAGCCGGGAGTGCTCCCGATGTTCGTCGAGCCCGCCTGGGAGTTCGCATGGCCGTGGGACGACGATGCTGACCGCCGGCTCATAGAGCAGATCGGCGCCGAGTTGTACGCCGCGATGGAGAGCGGCGCGATCGCGACCGATTGGCTGCTGCAGGCCGAACTGCTGCAGACACACACCACCGGGGAACTGCTCGCTGTGAGCCGGAACCTTCCTGTGCCACCGGCGGCGGCCGACGAGCTGATCAGCGCTCTGAAGCGACGGCTGGCAAAGGTCAGCGGCTGGGCGCACCACCCGCGCGGCGGGCCGTTCGAGGGGACGGAGCAGTTGACCTGGGGCCGACTGCTGATGCTGGCTCACAACCTGCGCGTGATCGACGTCCTCGGAACGTCCTCGCCCGCCGCGAACCCGGCCGACGTCGCAGCAGTGGAGGCGCTGGGCGCCGAGGCTGACATCACCGGCTTCTACGAAACGACCGGCATCGACCTCGACGTGGCGACCGCCATCGGCCAGGAGCACACGAGGTCCCCGTTCCTCGTCGGCTGTCTGCAGATCAACCAGGTCGGCCGGGTCGCGGTGGGCTGGTGGCAGACCCGCATCGCGGCGCAGTTCGACATCGACGGCGACGGGCAGGACGAGACCTGCTGGCTGCCGACCCAGCGCCGCGTCACCGCGACTCTGCAGTCCGATGACGCCACGGCGTCGACGTGGCGTTTCACCCTCGACGGCGACCTCGACCCGCCCGGTGTGCCGACCACCGGTACGTGGACCTTCGACCTCTCGGATCCCTCCGTCGGACTGCGCGTCCACGTCGATGGCAACGACGATCCCGACGACCACCCGATCGACCTGCCCCAGGGAATGCCCGCCGTATGGGAATACATCCAGGTGACCAGCGAACCGCACCTTTCCGACCGGGCGCTGGAGTCGCTGTCCGAGGTCGAGGCGGTCATCGCCCGTGCCGTGCATCGCACGCCCCTGCACGCCTGGGAGGCCTTCCACCTGGGCGAGGCCATCCTGCAACTGCACGAAGACCTGCAGGGCTGGGTCGACACTCCGCTTGTGAGCGCCAAGATCGGGCACGCCCTGGATTCCGATGGCCGGCTCCAGCACGAGGTGGGCAAGTTCTTGCACCCGGACAACGCGGACAAGCAACTGATCGTCGCCCGGCAGTGGGCCCGCAAACTGCTGATGTCGCGCCGGGTCGAGATCGACGGACGTCAGCACTCCGCCTACACGGTCGCCATCGACATGGCGCGACGAGCACCCGGCAACACCCCCGTTCTGCAGCGCCTCCTGGACATCGTCGTCGACCCGGTGGCCGCGCAGCAGGGCGAGTTCGTCTACGACTGGTCGATGAAACTGGCTGGAGGCAGCGTGGACGTCCCGGTCCCGGCGATACCGGCGGGGTACGGCGGCATGGCGGGATGGATCACCGTCACGAAGTCCCGTAACGGCCAGCAGGAGTGGGTGCAGGACTACGCGCTGGGATTCCTGGAGGGCAGCGCTGGACTCGCCGGCGGTATCGGGGTGGTCAAGATCGACTCAGGTTCGGTCACCAGTGATGCCGACTGGTCGAGGACCGACTTCAACGGGCCCATCGACATGATCGGCGGCGAGAGCGGCGCGTTCGTCTTCCGCTATGGATGGTGGGGTGAGATCGTCTTCTACGGTAATGGCTCGAAGCCGCCACTCAAGGGAGACGCGGGTGGCCCGAACATCCTGCTCGGATCCCACGTCGCCGTCTACGAGCTCGGGGTGTCCACGGGTGCGATGAACTCTGCGGTCGAGGTGATCGACCTGGAACAGATCAATCGGCCCGAGTTCGTACCGCATCACGTGGTTGCGGGGGAATGGATGGGCGCAGAGGCCTTCTTCGACACGGACTCCTCGGCGATCCGCTCCGAGGTCGTTCCCCAGCTCGAGGAGATGCTCGCCGAGCACCTCCGTGGGTTCTCCTCGCCGTACGGGCGGCTACTGATCGAGGGTCGTGCCTCCGCGCCGGGCACCGAGGAGTACAACCTGGCGCTCTCCCAGCGCCGGACACAGGCGATGTGCCGGGCGTTTCAGGTGATGCTCGGGGACCGGTTCCGGATCCCCGAGGAATCCATCGAATTGCTGGGGCTCGGAGAGTCCGGTGCGCCGGGGGGCCCCGATGGTCCCGACGTTCAGATCGCTCGCCGTGTGGATGTGTTCATGGACACCGACTTGATGATCGGGTACTGACGTGCGATTCGACGACGCGGTGGAGCTGGAGGTCCTGCGATGAGCGACGACCCGATCCTGTCGACGCTGAGCGGCACCGTCCGCATGCTGGCGGACCTGGCGGCACGGCCCAGCGAGTTCCTGGCGGCGCTGCGCCGTCTGGGCTACCAGGTGGACTCCGGGGTGGTCATCGACGCGGTGCCGGCGTCCGAGGAAATGCAAGCGCTGGTACCTCTGGTCGCCGAGCACCTTGAGGCGCTGACCGACGACTTCACCTTCGAGGAGCTTCTGGCGGCCCTGGAGCTCATCGGTCCGGTGGGCGATGTCGTCGATGCGCTCGAGGACGCCGACGTCGAGATCCCTGGCGCGGACCTCGACTGGTCTGCGATCGCCGGTGATGTAGCACTGCGTTTGCCGCAGATGGTGGCCTTCGACGTGATCGAGTACCGGGCGGCGTGGCTGGTCGCACTACTCGAAGCGATCGGTCTGGCAGCCCGCAACGTCTACGAGTTGCCGGTCACCGAGGACGGGCCGACCGAAGAGCACACCTCGCTGGCGTTGGACACCTCCGGCCTCGGCGATCTGATGGCCGACCCGGGCGACTTCGCCACCACCCGGTTCCTCACCGACGGCCGCATCGACAGCAGCCGCATCGGGCGACTTCTCGCGCTTGCGTTGGCCGACGTCGCTCACGTCACGCGCGAGCCCCCTGACCTGGACTACGTGCAGGCCTACCTGTCCGGATGGCTGGGTGACGAGGACCTCCAGGTGACCCGCCTTCGGCTCGATCACCGTGCGCCGTCCGAGCTTCGTGGCATCAGCATCGTCATCGGTCCCTGGCGGTCCGACGGTGACATGGGCCCCGCGGATGGGCTGGCCATCGGGGTGGACGTAGGCGACCTGTCGACGGACCCGATCCCGGTTCCGCTGGGCGATGTCAGCATCGGCGTCCCCCAGCCGGTCGTCGGCATCACCGTCAGCCCGACCGGGCAGGTTGCTCTGGTCGCCGACACCGTCGGCGAGTTGGGCGTTGCCCTGACCCTGACCGGCCAAGAACCGTGGCGGCTGTTCGGCGCAGCAAGCGGTCCGCGGCTGGATGTCGGTGGCGTCACTGTCGGCGTCGCCTTCGATGCATCCGAACCCGATCTCGCACTCACCGTGGGGCTGCAGACACTGGCTCTTCGGCTCGACTCCGACGGCGCCGACTCGTTCATGGCCAGCCTGATCGCGGGGATCGAGGCCGAGTTGGACATGGAGGTGACCCTGTCGCGCGAGGGGCTTCGTTTCGGCGCCGACGTCGGCCTCGCGTTCCAGCTGCCCGTCACCATCACCATCGGCCCGATCACGGTCAGCGGCATTGCCGTCTCGGCCGATGTCGACGACGACGGCGCGCTGGTGCTGTCGGTCGTGGTCGATGCCGAGTCCACGATCGGACCGTTGCAGGTCGCCGTCTCGGGCGTCGGCGTACGAGCATTGATCAGCAGCGGTGACACGCCCGACGATTTCGCGCTGGAAATCGGCATCGACCTTCCCGACCGCGTGGCCTTCGCGTTCGACGGCAGCGACGTCATCAGCGGTGGCGGCTTCCTGGACATCGACCACGACGCCGGTCGATACGCCGGCGGCGCGGCCCTGAAGGTCATCGAGGTCGGCGTCAGCCTGCTGGTGGTCATCGACACCCAGTTGCCCGGCGGCGAGGAAGGGTGGGCGTTCTTCGGCAGTCTCGGGATCGACATCCCGGGCATCCCGCTCGGCTTCGGATTCACCCTGGAAGGTGTCGGTGGGGTCATCGCGCTGAACCGGCGGATGGACACCGAAGCCCTGGCGCTCGGTCTGAAGCAGGGTGCTGCCGACGCGATCATGTTCCCCGATGACCCGGTCCGGGATGCGCTGATCCTCATCCCGCAGATCGACGCGTACTTCCCCATCGACGTCGGGAACACGGTCATCGGACCTGTGGTTGCCATCGGCTGGGGTGCACCCGTGTCGCTGCTGACCGCCCAGATCGGCGTGATGATCTCGATGCCGCAGGGCTTGATCGTCATCCTAGGTTCCATAGCGATGGCGCTGCCCGACCCCGAGGTGCCCGTCGTGGAGATCACGATGGACTCCCTGGGGGTCGTGGACCTGGCCAACGGCACCGTCACCGTCGCGGCGTCGCTGTACGACTCACGTTTGCTGGGGGTCATCGAGCTGAGCGGCGACATGGCGTTCCACGTGGCCACCAGTCCGCAGCCCTACTTCGCGCTGTCGATCGGGGGCTGGCATCCGTCGTTCCAGCCGCCGTCGATCCTGCCGTCGGTCTTCGGCGCACTCGAACGGATGCGCGCCTCGATCGCGCTGACCGAGGACATCGGCATCACGCTGTCGGCCTACCTGGCCGTGACGCCCAACACCGTGCAGTTCGGCGGCCGTTTCGAGATCGAGGCCTCGGTCAAGGTGGTGCTGACGACGTACACGGCCCGCGGCTGGTTCGGGTTCGACGTCCTGCTGATCTTCTCGCCCTTCAAACTGGTCGCCGACGTGACCGCCGGGGTGGCGGTGTACTCCGGGAACAAGGAGTTGATGGGCGTCAGCCTGGCAGCTCACCTGGAGGGTCCGAAGCCCTGGTTCGCAAGCGGCCTAGCCCAGTTCAAGTTCTTCGGTGTCAAGGTGAAGTTCGACTTCACCGTCGGTGACAAGGCCCGGCCGGTCGCGCTGGAGACCACCGACCTGCTGCCACTCATCCAGGCGCAGATCAACGCCGACAACGCGTGGGAAGTGACCCGCGGCTCGGGGCTGCAGGCCGGAGTGGTGCTCACCGCCGGCGCAGACCCGGCGGCGACACCGATGCTGGCCGACGGCACCCTCTCCTTGCGTCAGACCGTCGCGCCGCTCGAGCGCACGCTGGAGGTCTACGGCCACGCCCTGCCCGCCCAGTCACGCATCGACATCGATGCGGCACAGTTGACCGACGCGGTGACCGGCGCGGTACTTTCCGGGGTCTCTGCGGATCCGGTCGTGGACTGGTTCGCCCCGGCGCAGTTCGACAAGATGTCGGACAACGCGAAACTGGCAGCACCCAGCTACGAACTCCACCGTTCGGGTGTCCGCTTCGGGGCCGACACCACCATGGCCGGCGAGGACGAGGCCGCCGCCATGCCGCTGGGTCACGAGACCCTCGTCTGGGAGCCCCCGCCGACACCGGATGGTCCCCCAGTGGTCAGTTCCGCAGGCCGGGGCAAGAGCCAGGTGCTGGTGGACGGCTGGTACGACCACGCGGTGATCGCCGCCCGCGGGCTCCGCAGCCCAACCGTGCAGGTGCCACGTGTCACTGTCGAGGCGGCCGGCGTACCGACAGGAGCGACGATCCGATGAGTGACCCCGTGTTCCTGCCCTACATCCGGCAAGGCCTGTCGCAGTCGGCGGGAGACGCCGACCCGCTGTCCGGGCCGCTACCTGCGCGCGCATCCGTGCGAGCCACGGTCGACCTGGTCGATTCGGCCGGGGCGACCGCCGGCAGTTCGACGACGCGGTCACTGGCGGGTCCGGGCGACGTCACCGGTATCGACCAGGCGCAGATTCTGCGCCGCGAGCCGCCACCGGGCACCGCGGACTTCGAGACCACGCGGATCGCGTTCGTCGAACTCATCGCCCCGACGCTGCCGTGGCTTCTGACGCCGGCCGCGCCCACCGCCGAGGGCGGGCTGCGCCCCTGGCTGGTGCTGGTCGTCGTTGAGGAGTCCGACGCAGTCAGGTTCACCACGCGCGACGATGGTGTCCAGGTACTGGAGGTGGACGCCGACCACGTCGCCACGCAACTGTGGGATCTGGCGGACTCCCATGTGTGGACCCACGCCCAGTCCAGTGCTGACGATCTGGATGCCAGCCTCGCCGCCGGAAACGGCGAGGTGATCGCCCGGCTGATGTGCCCCCGCAAGCTGAAGGTCGCCCGCAGGTACCGGGCCGCACTCGTCCCCGCCTTCGATGCCGGCGTCGCAGCCGGGCTGGGCCAACCCGGCCCGACCGGTGACATCCTGCCCGCCTGGGACCTGGACGAACCCCGCTGGGCTCACCCTTCCCGTCTACGCCACGTGGACATTCGCCACCAGCGACGAACCCGGTGACTTCGAGTCATTGGCCACGCGCCTGCGTCCTGACGTCGACGGTGGGCGCATGGGGTTCCGGCAGGCCAGGCTCGAGACCGGGGCGATGCTGCCGACACCTGCGGGACTCGACATGTCGTTCGAGTTCGCCGGCGCGCTGGTGGATCCGGGCGAGCAGGCCGAGCCGCTGGCACGACCTACCCGTGAGTGGGTCCGCAAGGAACTCGCCGGCGCCATCGATGCGGGCCAGCACCGCACTGAGGTTTCGAAGCAAGCCCCGGCGGACTACGACCCCGCGAGCGACGATCCGGTGTTGGCGCCCCAGTTGTACGGGCGGTGGCCGGCAGGGGTCGAGACGGTCCCCGAGAGCGGCTGGGTCACCCAGGTGAACCTGCCGCCGGCAGCACGCGCGGCTGCTGCCGTGGGTGCCGACGTGGTCCGGCAGTCCGAGTATGAGTTGCTGGCCGCGGCCTGGGATCAGGTCGGCGCACTGCGCGAGGCCACCGTCGAGGTCGGCCGCGCCCGTCTGGCCGCCGAGGTCGCCGATCGCCAGCACTCCAGGCTGGCCGCCCTCGATGACGCAACGTTGCTGTTCACCATGGCCCCCGCCACCCGGCACGTTCCCGCTTCCCGTGGGGTCTCGGGCGTCGGGCCGAGGCTGGGTCTCGGACGTGCCTGTCCCCGGTGCGCTGGAGCGTCGGCAGCGTCGCCGCGGCGATCGCGGACGACCCGGTGATTCCGACCGGGGCGGTGTCGGCGGCCTTCTTCCGTGCCGCACGTCGGGGATCGGCCATCCACCGTCAGCCCATGCTGCCGGCACCCGGGGGCAGCCCGGGCGGCACCGTCGCCACCGGCTCGACCACCGCGGCGCTCGCCACCCGCGTCGCGGCCACGTTCGTCAGCGCCGCGGCGATCCGGCCGGACGCCGAGCTGGCCGTCGCCAAGACGTTCCGGGCCAGCTTCGTACCTGACGGCGCCGTCGTCACCGGCCAGCCAGCGACGCGGCGGATCAGCGTCGCCCCCCGCCTGGGGGTCACCGAACCCGCCGATGTGATGCGGGCAGCGAGTCCGCGAAGGGCCACGGTCACGGCGGCGGCGGCTCGGCTGGACGGCGTCGACATCGACCGCGCGTTTCCCGAGGACGGCAGTCGCTCGCGGATCGTCATCGGGCCGTGGTTCCCGGACGGCCTCGCCCCCAAACTGCAGGCCATGTCTGCCGAACTGCTGCTGCCAGGGGTCGGCGCCTTCGGTATGGACCGGGTGCGCCTGTTGGAGATCAACGAGGAGTTCGTCGCCGCCTTCCTCGTCGGGGCCAACCATGAATGGTCGCGCGAGGCGCTCTGGCGTGAGTTCCCCGCCGACCTGTCGGCCACCGCCTTCGCCAGCCTTTTCGACCGTCCGGGTGATCCGCCGGCTCCCGGCGAGGACACCGATCTCAACACCGAACTGGCTGACGTGGACCTCAGTGAACCGCTGCGCTCGATGATCGGGGGCGAAGGGTCCGGCACCGTGCTGCTGATCCGCGCGGAACTGATCCGACGCTTCCCAGGTCTGATGATCACGCTTCTGGAGCCGGACGACGGGAGCCTGCCCCTCACCGCCGACGGCGCGTTGATCCCCGAGCGTGTGATGACGCCCATGTTCGTGGGCGAGATCGATGAGTCCACCCGATTCGTCGGCTTCGACATCGACCCAGATGTCGTTCTCGCCGAAGGCTGGTTCGTCAGCCTCGAGGAACCCGCGTCAGGCCCCCGCTTCGGTTTCGACGGTGGCAGTCGCACGCCAAGACCCACGCCACCGAGCCGCTGGACGGACCTGACGTGGGCCGATGTCCTACAAGGCGACACCGAGGCCACCCACGTCAGGATGGGCCCACTCGGCTGGCAGGGCGAAGAGCGCAACGGGATCACATGGGGCCGCAACGGCGCCCACCAGGCCCGGATCGCCTATCAACATCCCTTCCGCATGGTCTTCCCCGCCTCCGCACTGATCGTTGCCAACGACCGAGGACCCACCGGATGAGCCCCACAGGCCCGAACTCACCTCTGAACCCCGCCCGGCGGACTCGCCGTGACCGCCGCGAAGCCGAGAGGCGCGAGGCCCGCCCCGGCGTGCCGTGGGAGCGCATTCCGGACTACCGGCCCGACGACGTCCGGGGGGACCGCGATCCCATGGCCGTGGTGTTCGACGGCGTCCCCGACGACCTTCCCATCGCGTTGTTGCCGGTCCGGCTCGAGACCCGCTTCCGCACCACCGGCCAGCAGAAGACGCTGCGCATCCGCATCTTCCCCGACCCGATCCTGATCGACGCGCACGACGAGGCGCTGACCGCGGTCGAGGTCGAACTCGGTCGCGCGTTCTGGGTCCACGCCTTCCAGATGGCCGGTGACCCCGACCAGATGTCGGTCGGACGGCAATGGCTGATCGACTCACTCGGCGAACCCCGGGCCCGCTGGGTGGCGCAGCAGACCAGACCCACGAATGCCAAGCAGATCACCAAGCGTGTCCAGCCCGAGTTCGTCAAGGTCGAGGTGCGGTCCACCCCGATCCCGACCCAGGCGCGACTGTTGCCCGACCGCTGGGTCGTCGCGGTCACCAGCGGGCAGGAGTTCCGCCGCACCTACGTCAGCGAGTACGTCGACCGGTCGTCGCCGCTGGCGGTCGCGCCGCAGCTTGCCGAGATGCCCGACGGTGGCGGTATCCGGGAGTTCCTGGACGCCCAGGGGTTGACGTGGCGGCACAGTTTCGAGGCGGCGGTGGCGGCCGGGATGGGCGTCGAGATCCCGGTCGAGGGCGAGGCCGTCTACCGGGGGTATGGCTCGGTCATCGTGTTCGGGCTGCTGGACGGAGACCGGGCCGACGACCTCGCCGAGACTCTGGTGCAGCATCGCTACGCCGACGGGTGGCGGCTGTTGCCGCAGGGCACGCCGACCAGCAACACCGACGCCGGCCGGGTGCCGCCGTTGCCGTCGGACACCCCCGAGTTCGCGGCTGCTGCGCCGGCCACCGCCACGCCGGTAGCGGCAGTGGGCGGGCCTGCCGACCTGTACACGGCGCCCCAGGCCCAAGCCGGTGCGCTGGCGCTGGGCCTGCCGACGACGCAGGCTTTCGCGGGGGAGGCCCTGTCGGACCGCCGGGACGGCGAGTGGTCACGCGCGATGAACCAGGTCTTGTGGCCGGGTATCCACGCCGAGGTGCTGGACGGGCTGCTGGCGCGCGGGCCCAAATTGATCAGCCCGCAGACACGTGGCCTCCTGCGGGACGTGTTCGTCAACTACGCCCGGGGCCGGGCACTGCTGCCGACGCCAGCGGTCGGGGGGCATCCCTACGGGTTGTTGCCGACGATGGTGCTGCCCTACTTCTGGGACCCGCCCGGCCCCAGCGCGCTGGACAGGGTTGCCACGGAGTTGGCCAATCTGGAGTTGGCGTGGGTGGCGTCCGATCCGGCCAACCTGACGCCGACTGCAACCTCGGGTGAAGGCACCGACGCGGACGAGGCCGTGGAAGTGGGCCGGATCCTGGGCGCGGTCCCGCACCCCCGTACCTTCCGCCTCAGAACGGGCGTTCTCGAGCGCGATGAGATCGTCGCCGCCTACGAGTCCGCCGACGCCACCATGCGAGCCCTGTCCGCGGCTGTCCCGACCCGGGTCTACAACCACCCGCAGGACTACTACGACCGGTTGGGCGACGGTCTGCCCGCCGGCTCGCACCTGCGCCGACTGGAGGACCTGCGCGACCTGCTCACCGAGGACCTCTGGAGATACGAGAGTCTGGACCCCAACCCGGTCCCGCCGCTGCTGGACCACATCGACAACGTCATGATCCCGATGATCGAGGCTCACCAGAACCGGTCCCTGATCCACAATCTGATCTTGGAGATGGGCAGCACCGACATCACCGACCCCGGTGATCCGGACCTGTTCTTCATCAACTACCAAGAGGTCGCCGACGATGCACCGGCCGTGTCGATCGTCGGCTCGCCAGACGCCGATGACCTGGTCGACCGGCTGGATCGCCGGATCGAGATGGCTCGGGTGGTCGCCGACGGCGGCCCGATCACCATCGACGACGACGAGCCCAGGTCGCTGCTGTTCGCCCTGATCGATCAGTCGTTGCAGCGCGCCACCAAGGATGGGGCCGGCATGGTCGTGGAGGGGCTGGTGAGGCTGCGGGCCCTCGTTGCCGACGGTGAGAGCCACGAGGATCCGGCGGCGGAACTGGAACGGCTCGCCCGGGAGACTATCGGGCTCTTCACCCATAGATTCGACGGCTGGCGCACCGCGCTGGCCGCCCATCGGCTGGGCCAGTTGCGCGTGAAGCGGCCGAAGGGGCTGACCGTCGGCTGCTACGGCTGGGTCACGGACCTGGTGGCCGACGACGGCGAGCCGGACACCGACGGGTTCATCCACGCTCCCAGCCTCGATCATGCCGCCGCCGCCGCCGTGCTCCGCAGCGCCTGGCGTGGTCTCGGGCAGTCCGTGGCGACCGACCCTTTCGCCGTCGACCTCTCCAGCGACCGTGTGCGGCGGGCGCACTGGCTGCTCGACGGCCTGCGCAACGGTCATGAGCTCGACCAGTTGCTGGGTCAGCGCCTGGAGCGGCGACTTCACGACGCCGGAATGGACGCGTTGATCGACGACCTCCGGCGGGCGGTGCTAGACGCCACGGGACAGGCGGACCAGCCCGCCTCGGCGATCATCGACGGATTGGCCGTGGCCACGGCCTACCGAACCCAGGAGGGTGCCGTCTTCGACGCCCTCGAGGCGGTTCGCAAAGGCGCCGGACTTGCCGAGGAACCGGTGCGCGACGTGCTGGGCTCGGCCGAGGCCGACTTCGACGCCGTGGCCGACCTGCTGATGGCCGACGGGGTGGCCTCGCTGGTCCAGGGCGATCTGCTGCGCGCCGGGGCGTCGATGGCGACGATCACGTCCACGCCGGGGGGCATAGCCCGACCGGACGTCGCCGACATCGACACGTCGAGCCACGTCGTCACGCACCGCGTCACGGCGGTGATGGCACCTGCCGCCGCACGCCCACAGACACTGCCCGGTGCCGTCGACCCCACGCTCGAACACTGGTTGCGGACGATGCTCCCCACCCTGGCCACGTTGGCGGTCTCCGGCGAGGTCGATGGTCACGCCTGGTCAGCGACGTTGGGCGACCTGGGCATCGGCGCGACTCACCTGGTCTCCTGGTGTCCGGCGAACCTCCCGCTGGCCGACAGCCCGCTGGCGCAGGTGCTCGCCGGCATCGCTCTGCGCGCCACTGCCGATGATCGCCGTGGCGCCGGGGGAGTCGACGACGGTCCTGAGCCGGTTGTCGCCCTGGACCTCTCGGCGGTCGAAGACGCCGCGGTCGTCGCCGGAGCACTGGCCGACGCCCTCGGGCAGGCCCGAGCACTGGCACCAGGCGACCTCGCGGATGCCACCGGGGTGGAGGAGCCACTGCTGCCATCGGTGGACATCGACGAGTTGACCGCACGCGCGGGACTGGTCGTCGACGTGCTGGGTCGCCTGGCGGATTCACTGGAGCGGGCCCGCCGCTGGCCCAGCGTCATCGCCGACCTGGCACTGATCGACCTCGGCGGCGCGCTTCGCCTGCTGACCGCCGCCACGGCGCAGGCGCAGGACTCCGCTGCCGAGGCGCTGGCCGCGACGGTGCGCGGTCGCGCGGCGGGCCTCGCCGAGGTCCTCGCGGGCCCGGACGCGGGAACACCCGATGCAGTCGCCGAGGCCCTGCGGGCGGCGATCGGCTCGACGCTGCCGCTGACCCGTGTGCTGACGTTGCCCGACGGGCTCTTCGGCCAGGCGCCCGGCAAGCTGCTGCGGCGGGGACGTGTGCGTCTCGGCGGCGAGGCCCGCGTGCGGTCGTGGATGCTGGCGGCCGGGCGCGTCCACGACGGGCTGGGCGCAGTGCATCAGGCCACGATGATGGCCGAGGTGGTCGGCGACGACCGCGCGCTGGACCCACACCTGATCCAGTACCCCGTGGACGGCGCGGTCGACGATGGATGGGCCGCGCTGGACCTGCCGGACTTCACCGCCGGCCGGTCCCGGCTGTGTCTGTTCTCCATCACGGATCCGGCTCCGGCGATCAAAGCCGGCCGCGCCACCGGGCTGCGGTTCGATGGCTGGGCCGAGACGATACCCGGTGACGAGGTGACCACCGGTGTGGCAGTCAACGTGGACGCACCGTCATCACGGGCACCCAACGCGGTGCTCCTGGCGGTCCCGCCCAAGGGCCGCGAGTGGGACGGCGACCTGATGGTCGAGACGCTCGAGCAGACGCTTCGATCGGCCCGTCACCGTGCGGTCGGCACCGAGACGATGAAGTCGTACGGGCATCTGATCCCCGCGGTGTTCGTCGCCGGCAAGGGCGAGATTCTGACCGAGGATGACGTCGCGCCGGCCGACGACGAGGAGGCGGACGGATGAGCGTGTGGCAACGGGCTGAGCCGACGACGGTGGATCCGGACCTGACCGAGGGATTGTCGGCCCGGATCGCCGACCCGCTGTGGATGCTGGCCCGGCAGTGGCAGTCGGGGGAGTTCCGTGGTGAGGACGCCGCAACCCCGATCTTCATGCGCCTGGAAGGCCAGATGGTGCCGATCGACCGCTGGCAGGTCGGCCCGACCGGGGCCGAGGGGCCCGTTCACACCCACGACCCGCAGACCCCGCTGGAGCCGATCGTCGAGGCCGAGCACCACGCCACCGGTGCCGGGGCTGCCCGCGTCGGCGCGGAGTCTGCGCACCTGCTGGTGGTGCTGCTGCGCGACGTCGACGGGCTCGATGTTGCTGGCCGCAACCGCCTTGTGGACGTCCTGCGTGATGCCTTCCCGCTGACGCCCGACACCTCCGTGGAGCGTCGCGACCCGGCGGGGGAGCGACGCCTCGACGCACTCGCGCGCCGGCTGTTCGACGGCGCCGCGTTCGCAGCCATGATCGCGTCGACGCCCGGCAAGGCCCTGGCGCTGATCGCTCAGGCCGGCCTGCCCGCAGCCGTGGCCGCGGGTGTCACCGCAGCGATCATGAGCTGGGGTCGTGAACTCGGGCAGGTCTTCGTGATCCCGCAGACCGACACGACCTGGAACCCCTCGCGGATGGAGTACGAGTTCCGGATCGGTGCGCCGGCTGGGCCCGGACAGGGCTTCCTGCTGGAGGCCAGGGATCACGGCGGCGGTCGATTGGACTGGTTCACGTTCGACGCCGTGGGCTTCCACCCGCGCGAGGACGCCGGCGCGCCGATCGTTTTCGGCAATGAGTTGCTGCCGGTCCCGCTGACCTATCCCGGTCAACCGGCGTCGCGCTTCTGGGAGATGGAAGACGGTGACGTCCACTACGGCGGCATCGACGCCGACATCACCGACATGGCACGGGTGGCGCTGGCGGCCTACGCCACCGTGTACTCCGATGACTGGTACCTGATTCCGGTCACGGTGCCCAGTGGGCACCTGGTGCGCATCACCGCTGATCGAGGTGACCGACGACTTCGGCGACACCACGACGGTGCCGGCGGCCGCCGTGCTGGATGGCGCCGATCGGGCCTGCCGATTCTTCGAGCTGACCGGTGACACGTCGGTCGAGCGAGGCCTGGCCCCCCTGCTCCTGATGCCGCCGACGGTACAGGCCATCGATGCGGGCCGACCGCTGGACGACGTGGTGATGGGACGCGATGAGGTCGCCAACCTGGCGTGGGCCGTCGAACGGCGGGTCGAGGGGATGTACGGTCGCGGCATCGATCCGCTGGCGGCGGTGTCACCTGGAGGCCGCCGCTCTGCGCCGCCGTTGGAGCCCGGCGAGGTCGACGACCGGTGGGTCTTCGATCTCGGTGGGGCCGTGGCCGGCAACTGGCTGCCGCTGCTGCCGGTTCGTCTGGAGGGAAGCGAGCAGATCGGTCTGCAACGCGGCCGGGTGCCGCTGCCCGACGAGGACCGGTCACGGGGTGCGCTCAGCACGCTGCTCGAGCCCGACCGCCGGCTGATCATCGAGGAATCCGAGTTGCCCCGCGCCGGTCTTCGCGTCCAGCGCCGCTACCAGGCCGCCCGGACACCAGACGGCTCCTTGCGCGTCTGGCTGGCGCGCCAGAAGGGACCAGGCCGCCCGACCGAGGACGAGACCGTGGCCACCGACGTGCTGCGGCGGCCCTGAGGCCGGATTTGGGGCAGTCGTCGTGTCGCTGGAGCAAGAGTGCCCCGCGATGGTCGGTGAGCAGATCCGGTGCGCCGCTGCCATACGGAATGAGCCCGCGGGCGTCGTCAGATCGTGGACGATGCTCTCGGTGTCACTGCCGATGAGCCACGTCTCTTGAGGACATGACCACAGGCAACCACGCTATTGTCTCCCGCCCTATGCCACCGCAGCGGCGAACTGCGCGAAGAGATCCCCAGGCAGCGGCGTTTCCAACTGCCACGTGATAGCCATGGGTCGCTCGCCGACGTGGCTCACATACCTCGCCTGACCGAGGCACCAGTAGGGGTCCGACGGCTTCATGCGTACGAAGAAGAGTTGAGTCGTTGGCTCGGCCAGACCCCGGTATCGCTTTCCGGTCGAACTGTCGGCCGGGGTCGTCGACTGACTTTCCCAATGAAGGAGATCCCGGCTGATCGCATAATCCCGGTATCGCGTGGTAGGCGAAAACCGACCATCGCTCTTGTCCAGCGTGACGACGTGCACATCAACGCTGTGCTCGGGTATGTAGAGGGTGCCCTCTCGCCAGGGCCGCGTCTTGGCTCGTGGGCCCGTGGCGAACGCGCCCAGCACTTCTTGCCGGGTGTAGCGGGCGTGCACCCTCAACGGTAGTTGTGGGTGACTGCTCAACGGCGTCTGTACGTGGTCGATCTCAAGGACGTCGAGCAAGGCTTCCAGTTCTTCTACGACCTGCGGGTGTTGCCGCAGGACGTCCCGCGCTTCGGACAGGGTCAAGTCAGCGCTGAGATTCTTGCCGATCATCGGATGCATCAGGGATGCGACCAGCATCCGCTCGACCGCGCGATCTGTTGGCTCGTCGCGCAGTACCTTCCGGTACCCCTGCAGACGGACCGCATCATCGACGTGGGTCATGCGTCCGACCGCCCGTCGCAGCGCCGCCTCATGGGGCCCGCTCGGGGCGACCGCGATGCCAGCGGCTTCGAGCAGATTCGACCACTGACCGGCAACATCGTCGAGGTCGAGCCCGCTGTGGTCCAGGTAGTTCGAGAGGGTGGGCTCGTAGCCGGCCGCAACCATCTGGCGCAGCTCCTCGACTTTGGCGCGCCACCGACTTGGGACCGCGTTCTTGATGCTCCGCAGCACCTGCTCGCGGGCCACTGCGTCCAGTTGCATATGGCATCCCGCCGGCAAGTACGGGAAGTCCTGCTCAACGGCTTGGGTCAGGTCCTTCCGGGTGCCGCCAAGCAGCGCCCGGTAGCGACGGTCGAACCGGAACTCGGTGCGGTGATGACCCACGAAGTCGAGAACCAGGCAATCCGTCTTTCCTTCAGCCCTGCGCAGTCCACGGCCGAGCTGTTGCAGGAACAGCACCGGACTCTCAGTGGGACGCAGGAGTAGGAGGGTGTCGACCGTGGGGACATCGACGCCTTCGTTGAACAGATCGACGCTGAACACGACCTTCACGCGTCCGGCCCCGAGGTCACGCAGGGCGTTGTCCCGAACCCCGTCGGGGCTGCGTCCCGACACGTGCACGGCCGAAACCCCGTGTTCAGTGAATTTGCGTGCCATGAACTCGGCGTGCGCGATATCCACGCAGAACCCGAGCGCTGAGAACTCGCCGTCTACGTGGCCGAGCAGCTCGTGGATCACTCGCCGCACCCAGACGTCGTCGCCGGTGTAGACGTTGCTCAGCGCTGCGCTGTCATAGCCTTGTCCCCGCACCCACCGCACCCCCGTCAGGTCGGTGCCGTCGCTGATCCCGAAGTAGGTGAAAGGGCTCAGGCGGTGTTGGTCGATGGCATCCCACAGGCGAAGTTCGGCGGCGATTCGATCGTCGAACCACTGCAGTATCGGCTGACCATCGCTTCGCTCTGGGGTAGCTGTCATGCCGAGCAGCTCTACGGGCCGCAGGTGCTCGAGCAGTCTGCGATAGGTGTTCGCTGCAGCGTGATGGAACTCGTCGATGATGACGATGTCGAAATGGTCCGGTGGCAGGTCGTCGAGATCGTGCAGGCTCTGCACCGAGGCGAAGACGTGATCGAAATGGACGGGTCGCCGGCCGTCGCCCCACATCTCGCCGAACGCCCCGTCCCTGAGGTGCTGCCGAAACGTCGCGCGGGCTTGTTCGAGCAGCTCCTTGCGGTGCGCCACGAACAACAGCCGAGCGCGAGGCAGTTCCGACCGCAGACGTGCGTACCAGACCGCCGACATGACGGTCTTCCCAGTGCCGGTAGCGGACACCAGCAGGTTGCGGTGATAACCCTCCGAACGAGACACCTCTATCCGTTCGAGCAAGCGTTCTTGGAACGGTTCGAGACGAATCTCGACCGGACTGAGCACGGTTGAGTCACGTGGAGCCTGACTGCGCTGGGCGAACTCGCTGGCGTCGAATGGCACGAAGTCGCCGCTTTGCCAGTAGGCCTCGAAGACGCCACGCACCTTTTCCAGGACATCGGGGTTGCGTTTGCCGGACACTCGCAGGTTCCATTCGAGGCCTGAATGCTGTGCCTGGTGAGTCAAGTTCGAGGAGCCGATGAAGGCCGTGGACGTCCCGGATTCACGATGGAACAGCCAGGCCTTGGCATGCAGCCGGGTGTCTGACGTGTCGTAGGACACCTGTACCTGCGCGCCGAGTCGTTCGAGGTCCCGAAGTGCCTCCAACTGCGTGCTTCCCGTGTAGGTCGTCGTCAGTATGCGCAGAGGCCGGCCCTGCGAGCAATGACGCTCCAGGGAGGCTCGAATCGGATTGAGCCCGCTGCGGCGGATGAACGCCATGACGAGGTCGATGGCGTCGGAGGAGGCAATCTCCGAATCGATCTGGCTGATCAAGCGCGGTTCGCCGGGGGAGTTGGTGAGCAGCGTGGTGTCGAGCAGCGACGTGAGCGGCCGCGGGTAATGGCGAACGTGCCATCAGGCAGGACGGTCCCGATGCTCCTCAACACCTGGAGGTCGTCGGTCAGCAGATCCGGTGTCAGGTCCGCCTGGACGTCTGCGTTCAGGGCGAGCCCCAGATCGCGGGCGATGTTGCTTGCCGTGTCGGACCTTCGATTCGGGGGCACGGACTCGATGGCTCGCCGAACCATCTCGCCGAGGTGCAAAG
This sequence comes from uncultured Actinomycetota bacterium, assembly GCA_963769435.1. Lineage (GTDB taxonomy): Bacteria > Actinomycetota > Actinomycetes > S36-B12 > UBA10799 > JADKAV01. The sequence continues at coordinate 638,403 of CAVYLN010000002.1, read as the reverse complement.
CCAGGCGATCCGCAGCCTCGGAAGGGTGCAGTGCCGCGAGGTCGGTGAGTTCGGCCTGGATTCGCTGCGCCAGGGCAGCGGTCAGCAGTTGTTCGTAGGCGCCAGGTGGCAGATCCCCGTCCATTGACCAGGAGTATGACAGCTGGCGGTGTGGTGAGCTCGCTGATCTGTTGTCGCCCGGGGATGTGCGAGCGAAGAGGGAATGTAGACGTCGGGTTTCGATGTCGCGCTCTCTTGCCCATGCAGTAGTCAGCGGTCTGCTGGGGGCTGTACGCCTGAATCTGTGCTTGGTAATACGTACGCAATAGCGTACCGTTGACGTGGAGGTGGATGTCATGAGCCGCGGTGAGCGCAACGACGGCCCGAGCAAACCTGTACCGGCTGATCGACCAGGTCAACGACGAGTCCGAACCCCTGACCATCACCGGGCAGCGAGGAAACGCGGTGCTCATCGGCGAAGAGGACTGGCAGGCCATCCAGGAGACACTGTTCCTGGCCTCCGTACCAGGGCTGAGCGAGTCGATCCACCAGGCGCGCGCCGAAGGTATCGACGCCGGCTCCACCGACCTCGACTGGTGAGCGACTGGACGCTGATCTACTCGCGCCAAGCGCAGAAGGACGCCAAGAAGTTGGCTTCATCGGGCTTGAAGCCCAAGGCCCAACGACTGCTCGAGTTGGTTGCACAGGATCCATTCGCCACGCCACCTCGATTTGAAAAGCTGGTCGGCGACCTCGCCGGCTGCTACTCCCGGCGCATCAACATCCAGCACCGGCTGGTCTATGAAGTGCTCCCTGACGAAGGGGTGGTCCACATCTTGCGTATGTGGACCCACTACGAGTAGCACAACTCGCGGGCTGCTTTCGAAGCGACTGGGCTATTGCCAAGGCCGCCTGTCCACGGTTGTCACGGCAGCGGTAGCAGGCCCCGAATATCAACCAGGCAAGTCCCGAGCGACCGGCGACGACCGCGACCCAGAAGATGGCGCTCTCGCTCGTCACGAACTCGGGGTTTGAAGGTAGGTATGGCCATCGAGCACCACAACACCGGCGGGGAGCCCGCCGCGCTCGATTTCGCGCCGATCGCGCGGCGGCAGCTGTTTGCGATCATGCGCCCCGGTCCGCCGACCCCTGACGACATAATGGACGGGCACGACCACAGTACGGTTTTGGCGTCCGATTAGAGGAGGAAGCGTCAAAGGGTCGTAGCAGGGGGCGTTATCCGAAACGTGCAACGTCATCATCTGAGAAGAGGGAGTCAGCGTGAAAAGGTTCATTGCATTGTGTGTGTTGTGCACCCTTGGGCTGTTTGTTGTGGGCTGCGGGGGTACGGATGAGCAGACTGAGCAGCCCGCGTCGTCCGAACAGGTTGAACAGGGTGAGCCGTCTGCTCAGCCCGAGCAGGCTGTTGACGAAGCACCTGCGTTTACGCTTTCCGCAGATGAGTTTGGCGCTGCCTACGAAGATGATTCAGAGGCGGCTGACGCCAAGTACGCTGGCAAGGTGATTGCTATCACAGGTGTGGTTAGTGATTCTGGCACAGACGCCTCTGGCAATCCTTACATCGTGGTTGGAGAAGGCCCCTCCTTGCTTTCTGGCGTGCAGTGTATGTTCACGCCGGATGATGAGGACCAGCTCTCTGCATTGAAGAAGGGCCAGACTGTAAGCGTTCAGGGTAGGGCAGAAAGCTTCACCGTCATCCCGGTTCTGAGCGGGTGCACCATACAGTAGATTCAAAGTGTGCAGTGAGGTAGAAAGACTGGTCGTAACATATCGCGGGCCAGACTCCCGCGCCTGCGCCTCATCTACTTCGACGAGGCGATGCTCCTTCTCGCGGGCCGACGTACTGGCAAGGGTAGAAACGATGCCTCAGCACTGCACGTGAGTTGCTGGCGTGCCTGGCCGACGCGCCGACCCGATCGACCTGCACACGCGAGCCAAGGCCGCCGAGCGTGGCCTGCTGCGCCGCCGCCACTCTCAGCGGCTCCCTCAGCTTGAGCGGCATCATGATCGCCTTCGCCAAGCTGCAGGGCATCGTCAAGAAATCGTTCCTCTTCCCCGGCCAGAACGTCGCGAACCTGCGCGTCCTGGCCGGCGCCGTCGCCCTGGCGGTGGTCGCAGTGCTGCAGCACACCGGCACCATGGGCGGCAACGAGGGCCTCGTCCTCATCGCCTTCTTCGCTCTCTCCCTGCTCTTCGGCGTGCTCATGACGCTGCCCATCGGCGGCGCCGACATGCCCGTGATCATCAGTCTCGATAACGCCCTCACGGGCCTGGACGTCGGTTTCGAGGGCTACGTGCTCGGCAACTGGGCTCTGATCATCGCCGGCATCGTCGTCGGCGCAGCGGGCACGCTGCTCACGCAGCTCATGGCCAGGGCGATGAACCGCTCCATCGGCAGCGTCCTCCCCGCGGGGTTCGGCGCCAAGGGCGGGCAGGAACTGGAGGCGATCGAGGGCTCGATGAAGGAGTCCACCGCTGCCGACGCCGCCGTCACGCTCGCCTTCGCGCAGGGGCAAAGAAGTGAGCCCCGGTTCCAACGGTGTAGTGGCGGGGGCAGTCGGCGCAGCCGAGGGTGGTGTGGAGATACACGGGGGAGGTGTACAGCGACTTTGATTTCAGCGTCTGGATCTGTGCTTCCCTCCTGTGTCGACGGTACCTCGAAAGGGGGTGGCAAAGGAAGCGGCGAGTGATGAGTGGACTGGACGCCCGTTGGATGTGCAGTTCCGTGCCTGGACCTCCCGGAAGCACCGTTGGCAGCGGTGTCCCATCGTGAGCGACCAGGCTTTCGGTCAGTCCCCGCCGAGTCTCACGAACGAAGGTTGGTGAGACGAAATGGTCTTCCGCCTCGGTTATGTCAGGCCACTGCCTCGAAATGGATTCTCAATCCAAGGGCGCGGGCTACCTTGCTGATCGTCGCAAAGCTCGGGTTACCGTCGGCGGACAAGGCCTTGTAGAGGCCCTCTCTGCTCATTCCGGTCGTCCGCGCCAGCTCGCTGAGGTTACCCGAGCGGGCGATCGTGCCCAGGGCCTGCGCGATGAAGGCCGGGTCGTCGCCAGCCTCTTCGATCGCGGCTTCCAGATACGCGGCGGCATCCTCACGACTGGTGAGGTAGTCGGCCGTGTCGTAAGGGGTGAAGACCTCACTCTTGTCAATCATCAGCGTTCTCCTTCTTCCACAGTCCGGCCAGTTCATGGGCCTTCTCGATGTCTGCGCTTTGGGTGGACTTGTCTCCCCCGCAGAGCAGCAGGATCAGTTGCTGCCCGTGTTGCAGGTAGTACACGCGGTAGCCGGGGCCGTAGTGGATCCTGAGTTCGGTCACCCCAGCCCCAACCGGTCTGGCATCACCGGGATTTCCGGCCGTGAGCCTGTCGATGCGGACCTGGACGCGGGCGGCGGCCCGGCGATCCTTCAGTCGGCGTAACCAGCGGCTGAACGTCGCACTCTGGACGACCTCGGCCATGTGTCAACTGTAGTTAACAGGCGGCCAGTGCGCAACTGCAGCTGCCGTCGGGATGCAGTCCGTCAGTCGTGTATCCCACAAACGAAGGTTGGTGAGACAGGGAGAACTCCCATGGCATTGTGCCCCAGGCAAAGGACCGAGCGCATCACTCCATATCAGTTGAATCCACGCAGATCCGCTCGGTCACAGCGGCGCGTCTGGGCAGCGTGAACGGGCGGGTTCCCCCGTGGCTGATGGCTGCCATCGACGATGCCCTGCGACTGCACCTCCAGTTGTGAGATGAGGTGGGCCGATCGATCGGCGGTGGGCCTCGGCCCCACGGGTACCGGACATCCCGCGCCCTGCCCGCGCTGCCAACCTCCAGCCTCGCGACAGGACCTTCTGCGCCTGGACAACGTCGCGATCGTCGTCGAAGACCTGGATGCCGCTGGCACGTTCTTCGTGCAGATCGGTCCTGAGCTGGAAGGCAGGAGCCGGATCGAAGGTGTGTGGGCAGACCAGACAGTGGGTCTGGATGGTGTCCGCACCGAGATCGCCATGATGCGGACTCCGGATGGCGGCAGCCGGCTGGAGTTGACCGAGTATCACGCCCCGGCAGCGGTGAGCGCGCACCCAGCAGTCCCCGCGGCCAACACCTTGGGCCTGCACAGAATCATGTTCGCCGTCGACGACATCGACGCCACGATCGCCCGTCTGCGCGACCACGGGGGTGAAGTCCTGCGCGAGGTGGCCCAGTACGAGGACATGTTCCGGCTGTGTTACCTGCGCGGCCCGGCCGGGATCATCGTTGCTCTGGCCGAGCAGATCGGCTCGGTGGAAGGCTGATCGTCGACCGGAGATACGCTCAGACTCATGAGGATCGGGATTGTTGCAGGTATCGCAGTGGTGGCTCTGGCGCTGACGGGTTGTGGAGCCGATGACGGTCAGATCTCGGACATAGCGAGTCAGGCGGCGAGCGCCGCGGCCAGTGGGGTTCAGAGTCAAGCCAGCGAGGCAGTCGATGCGCTCACCGGACCTGTGTGTGAGGGGCTCGACCAGGCAGACCAGAGCCTGGCGTCGCTGGCAGCAGGCAAGGCCGACACGGTGGGGCAGGCCAAGCAGCAGGTCGCCGAAGCGCAGTCCAACCTCGAGCAGGCGGCCCAGGATGCCCCGGCCGCGTCGCAGGCCGTGCTCTCCGGTGTTTCGACGGCGCTGGACGGACTGACGCAGTCGCTGGCATCGCTGAAGGATGACGCCGCGGTTCCCGAGTCCATCGCGACGGCGTCGGAGGCTGTCGAGTCGACGATCTCGCAGGCGCAGGATTCGCTGGGCTGCTAGTCAGGATCCGGTTGATCGTCGATCGGCGCTTCTCCCAGCCGCAGCGCAGCGCCGAGAAGTTCGGCGACAAGGGCGAGGTCGCTCCGTCGAGCCAATGCCCCAGCCGGAACCGAAGCAGCGCCACAGGCGCTGGGGCCGCAGCGACGAACGTCCACCGTTGATCGTTTGGTCGGGGATCGACTGCCAGCCGCAGATCCCGAGTGGTGTATCCAGCCGCGACGAAAGGCCGGATCTCGGCCATCAGCGCCCAAACGCTCGTTCCTCGGTGAATGCTCCCGGGGAATGCGCCATCGCGGGGCTTCTGGGCCACGCTCAGCAAGCGATGGCGACGCGGCCTGGGCGTGGCCTGGACCGCGTCCGGCACGGTGCCCATGCTTGTGGGTAGTTCAGTGGACGGCGCGTCTCGCGCGCGCGTAAGAGTTTTCCATAAAGAGTTGGAAACCGACCTCGAATCGGTTTTGGCCCAGTTCTACTGGAACGCAGACCCGGTGCTGATAACACCGGGTCTTTGCGTGTGGGCCTCTGGTGGCCCACAGGGAACTCTTGCCGGCGCGATGCGACTCTCTGCTTACATTCGAGTCGCCGGCGTGTCGCTCTGAGGACGACGGTGTCAGGTCCCGCTGAATCTTTTGTCCGTTATGTACACCCCACTCTATTCCTGCCGAGTCTCGAAAAGGTTCACCGATGCTCCTGGCGGGAGTCGTAGATACGGTCGTTTCTGCATCCTGAGTTGAGTCGTTGCTTCATCCTGAGTTGAACAGCAGAGAAGCCTTCGCAACGCGCGTTCAGAATGCCCCTCACGAGTGGCTAGCCCTGCCGCAGCATTGGCCCTGCCACAGCATTCGTAGTCTGTAGGGAGGTCCACTATTTTCTCAAGAAGGAGTGACCGTGGCCATTTGGTTCGAAGGCGAAGATCAGATCGACTGCAGTATCGAGAGGGTGAAGCAGGACCTCGACAACCCCGGTGAACTCTTCGTAGATGTCACCAGGCAGATGCCGGGCATGACCAGCGTTGAACTGGTGGAACAGGGGGACGACTTTGTGACCATCAAGACCAACGAAGGCCTCATGAAACGCACCAACATCTCCAAACGCGCCGAGGAGGAAAGGGTGGTCATGGAGTTCGACGAAACATACGAAGCCGGATCAAAGTTCACCGCAACGTCGCACTTCACGGACGAATTCACAGCTAACGACACCGGAGTGACCCATCACTTCGTCATGAGCGACGTCAAGGCCTCCGGATTCGTGGGCTTCTTCTACCGCAAGCTCGGAAGCGCCAAGATGGGGAAGGCCTTCCTGTCGGCATATAGGACTCACTTCGAGAAAACAGAAGGCCTGAGTCAGAATTCGACCTCGACCACAAGCGTCCAACCGCCTCCTGAGTGGCAGAATCGGCCGTATTTGAGACCAGGGGCGCGTAGGAGTAGTGCATTGGAGTAATGCATTACTGCCTTCCAGGGGTGTCATCTACTCGCGCGGTGTGGACGCTGTGCATCGAAGGAGAACCCCCGGATTGTTAACAAGCCAACATGTCAACACGGCGGAAGGGCGGTGTCTTCTAGTCGCGGTGGCCCGATTAGTTCGGTTCCTACCCGACACACCTTTCCGGGGGCTTCACGCGCAAGGTTAGGACAGCCTGCGTCAAGCAAACCTGTGAGCGATCTCGATCGATGGCCCCGCCTGCATGAGCGTTCCCATACCGGCCTTCGAGCCTGATGAATTCCCGCCCCTCACCCTCGTCGTCGGTGAACAGCCAGAGCCGCCGATAGCGACGATCATGACTCAGAAGAATGATCCAGTTGCCCAGTTCCGTGCCGCCGTCGCGGCAGCGAAAGACTCGACCCCGAACCGGCAGGCACGCCGATGGCATAGGGCCGGTTGCGGAACCGGAGCAATCCGGACAGCCGGCCGCATCGCAGGGCTGGGCGCCGGGATCGGGCTGCCGCCGCGCACGACGAGTCGGCGTACGGAGAAGCACGCCGATGGACGAGGTGTGACACACCTCAGAGCAAAGAAATGACCCCCCGGTCCCGAGGATCGTTCCTCGGTCCCGGAGGGTCAAATAGTGGCGGGGGCAGGATTTGAACCTGCGACCTCTGGGTTATGAGCCCAGCGAGCTACCGAACTGCTCCACCCCGCGTCGGTTCCTCAACTATACGACATCGACCGGCCGTGGCAGAACCCCCTCCCGGGCCAGCCACCCGCGCCACCTCCCGATCCTCCCGGGTTCTGGGCTGCGAGCGGCGGCGGCCTGCCTCGGCCTACCTTGACGTCGAGCAGGGCGGGTGCGACGATCGCGGCACGACGCAGTGAACCTCCCGGGATGGGGCGAGTGCCATGACCGCCATCGGACTTGGACTCGTGATCGTCGGGGTGGTGGCCTACTTCGCGATGATCTTCGCGCTACATCGGTTCACCTACAGGACGTGGATCTTCGATGTGGTTGTCGGCGTTGGGGCGTTGTCCGCGGCACTTGGATGGGCGACCGGCGGCAATTCCGCGGTGGCGATCATCACGCTCGCGCTGGCCGTGGTCTGGTTCGTCGTTTCTCGCCTCGAGCTGCGTCTGCACGGCTCGCCGCGGTTGGCCCTGACCGTCGGAAGCCAACTCCCGGCCGTGCGGATGACCACCGTCGACGGCGAGGTGGTGACCGACGAGGACCTGAGGCGACACGCACCGGTCCTGCTCGTCCTCTACCGGGGCTGGTGGTGTCCGTCGAGCAAGCACCAGTTGGGCGAGCTGCTGGACGAGTACGACCGGCTCGTCGCGGCCGGGCTCACGATCTACGCCGCCTCGGTGGACGAGCCCGAACAGGCAGCCCCGCTGCAGGCTCACGTCGGCGACCGCATCACGATTCTGTGCGGTGTGACAACCGAGCTACTCGATGCCGTGGGAGCCGACGACAGTCGTGGCGCCCCGTGGTACGACCGCGTGCTGTTCGGCGTCGAGAAGCAGGACATCGCCATGCCCACGTCCCTGGTCATCGACCACGAGGGCCGGATCGTCTTCGCCCAACGCGCCAACCAACTGGACGATCGACTCGACCCGTCACAGATTCTGGCCAGCCTCTGAATCCGGCGGCCCTGTCAGGAACCCCCGCCCAGGCCGGCCACGAACCCCGCGAGCAACTCCCTGCCTTGCGGCCAGTCCCCGAGGCCGGAGTCGGCGTTGATGTGGCCCAGCGCCCCGGCCACCACGAACTGCGCGCCGAGGTCGGCAGCGAACGCTCGGGCGAACTCCACGTCCGCGTAGTGGTCGTCCAGGCTCCCGACCACCAGCGAGGGGAACGGCAGCGGCTCCCGCGGCACGTCCCGGAACTGATCGGCCGCCTCCGGGAACGCCGGTTCGGCAGGATCGACCGGAGCGACGAGGAACGCGCCCGCCACCGGCGAGCGTGATTCGGCCGCCCACATCGGGACCAGCAGACAGGACAGACTGTGCGCCACCAGCACCGGTGGCTCGGGCGCCGCAACCACCGCCGCCTCCAACGCCGCGATCCACTCGGACCGCACCGGCACGTCCCAGTCCGGCGGCTCGAACCGCACGAACGCGGGGTCGGCGGCCTCCCACAAGGTCTGCCAGTGCGTCGGCCCGGAGTTGTAGATGCCGGGCAGGAGTATGAGCGATCTCACGTTGTTCATCCAAGCCGCTTCGCGTTGGCAACGCCATGCAGCGCGTACCCTGGAAGTAGTGAAAGGAGGCCACTCATGGCCATCAACCAGGACGACATCAAGGGCCGCGCGAAGATCGCTGCGGGCGCTGTGACAGGCAACAAGGACCTCGAGAACGAGGGCCGCGTGGACCGCATGGCCGGCGAGGCGAAGAAGCAGCTCGACAACCTCACCGACAAGGCGAAGGACCTGCTCGGCAGTGGCGCATCGCAGGCCTCGGGCTGGGTCGACCAGGCCAAGACCGCGGCCGAGGGCCTCATCGACAAGGTCAAGAAGTAGCCACTTCCTAGGATCGAGGCGTGGAACTCACCGCGCCCGGGCCCAGTGGCGCCGACATGCTGCGCGGCGCGCCGACGATGATCGGCAACCCGCTCGGCTTCCTTGGCACGCAGTGGCTCAAGCACGGCGACGTCGTGCAGTTCCCGATCCCCGATCCGCCGACCTACCTGGTCAACCACCCGGACGCGGTGGACCGGGTGCTGCGCGGCAACCACAAGAACTACGGCAAGGACACGCTGCAGTACAAGCGGTTGTCTCTGCTCACCGGGTTCGGGCTGCTCACCGCCGACACCGATCTGTGGCGCACGCAGCGTCCGGTCGTGCAGCCGGCGTTCGGCGCCGACCTCGGGCCGGCGGTCGACAAGGCCACGCACGCCGCGTGTGCACGCATCGACTGGCCGGACGGGGTGCGTGACGTCGATGCCGACATCCTGCGGATCACCCTGGAAGTCGTGGGGGAGGTGCTGTTCGGCGCGGACCTGACAGGCAGCGCGGCGGACCTAGCGGAAGCGACGCTGTCCGGGCTCGAGGTCGTGGTGCGCAAGTCCTCGCCGTTGAGCGCGCCGCTGTGGATGCCGACGCCGGCGAACCGGCAACTGGCCACGGCCAAGGCCCGGTTGGACGCCGCGGTCCGGGAACTCACGGCACGGCCGGCGCCCGAGGGCACGTTGCTGCGCCTGCTGCAGGACGGCGCCGACCAGCAGACGGTGCGTGACCAGGTCGTCACGTTCCTGGTCGCCGGGCACGAGACCGTCGCCAGTGCGCTCACCTGGAGCCTGTACCTGCTGGCCAACCACCCGACCGACGCGGCTTCGGCGCAACTGTTCGACGAGGCCTTGCGCCTCTACCCACCCGCGTGGCTGATCACCCGGCAGTCGCTGGGTCCGGATGAGCTGGCAGGCGCGCAGATCCCCGGGGGCGCGCTGATCATCATGTCGCCGTACCTGCTGCACCGGCACCGGGCCGCGTGGGACGACCCCGAGCGGTTCCGCCCGGGCCGGACCCTGCCGCGCACCGGGTACGTCCCGTTCGGTGCGGGGCCGCGGCTGTGCATCGGCCGTGGGCATGTCGCTGATCGAGGGCCCGATCATCCTGGACCACCTGCGGGAGCGTTACACGTTCGCGCCGACCGGCAAAGTGGCTATGAAACCCGAGGTCACGCTGCGGCCGGTGGGTGGGATGCCGCTGATGGTGCGACGGCGTGTGACGCAGTTCGCAAAATGACGAGGGCCCGGCGGGGTTCGCCATGAGGGGGCGCCCGGTGAATGGGTCGAGCGTTTTGCATTCTGCGTCACGCTCCGCGCAGCAGGGCGGTCGTGCACAGGGAAGTGGGGTTGCGTGCGAGGTCCTGCGGCCCGATCATCCTGGACCACCTGCGGGAGCGTTACACGTTCGCCCCGACCGGCAAAGTGGCCATGAAACCCGAGGTCACGCTGCGGCCGGTGGGTGGGATGCCGCTGATGGTGCGACGGCGTGTGACGCAGTTCGCAAAATGACGAGGGCCCGGCGGGGTTCGCCATGAGGGGGCGCCCGGTGAATGGGTCGAGCGTTTTGCATTCTGCGTCACGGTCCCCGCAGCAGGGCGGCTGTGCGGAGGGAAGTGGGCGGCGCGCGGGCTCCGAGGGTCGGATCAAAGGGCGGGGTCAGCGGTTGAGGAAACGCCGCGCCATCGCCTCGAGGAAGTTCGGCCGGGACTGCTCGTGCTCGAGCATCTCCGGGCTGAACCAGGCGGCCTGGTTGCGTCCGGCGTCCTTGGCCGCGTACATCGCCGCATCCACCTCGCGGACGAGCTTCTGAACGCTGCCCATGCCGGCGCGGGCGATGCCAGGGGTGAGGACCATGCCGATGCTGGCCCCCACGTGCGCGACACCCTCGTCGAGGTCGATCGGCACCGACAGCGACAGCAGGACGCGTGCCGCGACCTCCTCCATCTCCGCAGGACCGGCGACATCCTCGAGCAGCAGCACGAACTCGTCGCCGGAGACGCGCGCGACGGTGTCGGACGTGCGGCAGGCCTGGCGCAGGCGTTTGGCGACCTGGATCAGCAACTGGTCCCCGCCGGCGTGCCCGAACTGGGTGTTGACCTCCTTGAACCGGTCCAGGTCGCAGTACAGGACGCCGACGTTCGAGTGGGAACGGGCCGCGCGGGCCAGCGCGTGGGTCAAGCGGTCGACGAGCAGCACCCGGTTGGGTAGGCCCGTCAACGGGTCGTGCGTGGCCCGGTGCTCAAGGTCGAGTTCGGTCTCCTTGCGAGCGGTGATGTCGATGTGCAGGACCAGCGCCGCGGCGTCCGGGTTCGTGGCGGCCGTGGCGTGCAGTTCCGTCCAGCGGGGCCGCCTGCGGTAGGTCGACTCGATCTCCTCGCTGAACCTGGCAAGGTCGCCGTCGAGAACGTCCTGCATCTTGCGGTGCAGGGCCTCGTCCACGCCGGCCACCCACGCCAGGTAGTCCGACCCCGGGGCCAGCGTGGAGCGCCGCCCACGCCCGAGCGGCCCTTCGGCGTCGAAGGCCGCGTTGGTCGCCACGACGATCCCGTCGGAATCGAGCACGCACGCCCTCCCCGGGACAGATTCGAGCAGCATCATCGACAGCGACTGCTGCTGCTCCAGCTCCTCGGCGGCCATCAGTTCCGCCGTGCGATCGGCGAACGAGATGCCCGTCGCGCCGTCGCGCTCCACCGTCGTCACGTGGACGGGTGTGATCGGGCGCCCAGCCGAGTCCTGCCAGGACAGGTCGTGGGTGACCGGTTGGGTGTGGACCACGTCGCTGAGGTGTCGCCCGAGGACCTCTGGGGTCGGCAACTGGTAGGCACGCTCGGCGGCCTCGTTCCACACCCGGATCCGGCCACCGGCGTCCACCCCGGCGCTCGGCAGGGGGGCGGCATCCAGCGCCAGCGTGGTCAGCGCCAGCCTCTCGTGGGCGTCTCGCAGAGCCAGTCGCAGCGCGGCCCGCTCCGCGCACGCGCGCAGCGTCTGCAGGACGTCGGAGTCGCACGGACCCTGGTAGCACAGGGCCAGCAGGGTGCCGTAGCTCTGGCCATTCACACGCAGAGGCAGCCCGACCACCGAGTACGGCTGCCACCGCGCCAGCCAGGGGAGCACCTCGGGTCGTGCCCAGGCCGAGCACCGGATGACCCGCGGCCGGCCGGCTGAGCACGGGATCGGCGAGGTGGCGCCGGGCCGAAGTGGCAAGCACGTGGCCGCGGACGGTCTGTCGGTCGAGCGCCACCCGGACCTCGCCGGCGTGCACGACAATCACCGTCTCGGCGGCCGACAGCGCCGCTGGCATGACGGCCTCGGTGAGCTCGACGTCCTGGTGGGACGACCACTGCAACAGGTCCACGGGCGTTCGCAGACGCTCCTGGAGGTCCAGGACGTTGCTCGTGGGCGCGTTCGAACGGCGCAGCGCACTGCTCCAACTGCGCACCGTGGTCACCTGATCACCTCCGTGTGAACAGGGTAGGTGGAACCTGCGTCATTCGGACAGGTCTTACGGCGACTTGTGGGCAACCCGACACCCGAGCGGCCGTCCGAGCGGCCAAACCGCTCATCGGCTCACGCCTGCAGGGCCCGCCGTGGCACGATGAGCGGGTGCGCCCCGACGACGAGATCCCCCATGGGATGCGCGTCGCCGCGGCCTTCGGTTGGCGGCTGCTCGTGCTGCTGGCGGTGGCCTATGTCGGCCTGCAGGTGGTCATCGCCGTCGAGTTCGTGGCGGTCGCCCTCTTCGTGGCGATGATCATCGCGGCACTCGTCGCCCCGCTCGTGAACATCCTGCACAATGCCATGCCCCGTGGGCTGGCGGTGGCGGTCGGTCTGGTGGCCGTGCTGGCCGTCATCGTGGGTGTGTTCGTGTTCATCGGCACCCAGGTCGCCGGCCAGTGGGAGGGCCTGGTCACGCAGTTCCGGGTCGGCACCGACGAGATCCTGCGCTGGCTCGAGACCGGGCCCCTGCACCTGACCACCGACGCGATCACCGAGTACGTCAACGCCGTGCGCACCTGGATCACCGAACATCAGAGCGACCTGGCCTCGACCGCGATCGGGGCCTCGGGAACCATCGCCGAGTTCTTCACCGGTTTCGCCCTGGCCATCTTCGCCTCGGTGTTCTTCCTGCTGGGCGGGCGCGAGATCTGGGCCTGGATGGTCGGCCTGTTCCCGCAGCGGCAGCGCGGTCGCATCGACGGGGTCGGCCAGGTGGCCTGGGGTTCCTTCGCCGGCTACACCCGCGGCATCGTGGTGGTGGCCTTCGTGAACGCGGTCCTCGTGCTCATCGGCCTGCTCGTACTGCGCGTGCCGCTGGCGTTCCCGCTCGCACTGCTGGTGTTCCTGTTCTCCTTCATCCCGCTGATCGGCGCGCCCATCGCCACCGCCATCGCCGCGGTGGTGGCGCTGGCCGCCCGTGGACCGTGGATCGCGCTGGCCGTGATCGTGCTGATCGTGCTGATCGGGCAGTTCGAGGGTCACGTGCTGCAACCCCTGGTGATGAGCAAGGCCGTCAACCTGCACCCGCTGGCCGTCGGTGTGGCGGTGGCTGCCGGAACCGTGCTCGCGGGCATCGTCGGGGCCGTCGTCGCGGTGCCGCTGGTGGCGGTGCTCTACTCAAGCATCCGGTTCTGGGTCAACACGGGATCCCGCTCCGGCTTCACACCCCCGCCCGCCGACCCCACCGGCACCGGCGCCGCCCTGCCGTGAAACACCTGGCCGCGCCGCGATCGTTGCTGGTGATCCTCGCCTGGATCCCGGTCACGCTGCTGCTCGACACCCGCGCCACGACGGCACAACAGTGGGTGCTCGGGCTTGCTGACCACCGGCTTGCTGGTCGTCCTGACCGCGGCGCACCCCGCCATCGTCCGCTGGCAGGTCGGGATCGTGGTGGTGTTCGCCACGGTGATCGAACTGGTCTTCAGCGGATGGCTGGGCGTGTACGAGTACCGACTGGGGGCGGTCCCGGCCTATGTCCCCGCCGGCCACGGGCTGGTCTATCTGGCCGCCCTCGACTTCGGCGCATGGCCGTGGGCCCGCCGGCACCGCCAGACCTTGGTGCGCTTCACCGTGGCGGCCGTTGTCGTCGTGGCCGGATATGCCCTGGCAGGGGACCGGCACGACGTGCTGGGCGCGTTCTGGGCGCTGTGCCTGCTGGGATTCCTGCGCTGGGGTCGCTCCCCACTGCTGTTCGTCGGCGCGTTCTGGGTGGTCTCCTGGCTGGAGGTGCTCGGCACCCGCTGGCAGGTCTGGACATGGCAGCCGATGGACACCATCGTGGGCTGGGTGCCCATGGGCAATCCGCCGTCCGTGGCGGCCGGCGGTTATGGCTGGTTCGACCTCGTTGCAGTTGCCTTCGCGGGCACGCTGGCCACACGGGTCAAGGTGTGGGTGGAGCGGCGGGCTCAGGCGAAGGACAGCCGGCTCAGCACAGCGTCGTGCAGCAGTCCGTTGGTGGTGGCCGCCGACACCGACTCGAGCACCGGACCCCCCGACCAGTTGGTGATCGCGCCACCGGCCTCGAGCACGACGGGCACCAGCGCGGCCATGTCCCAGAGGTTGAGTTCAGGCTCCACTGCGACGTCCACGCAGCCCTCGGCGACCATCATGTGCGACCAGAAGTCGCCGTAACCGCGCACCCGCCACACCGAATCCATCAGATCGAGGTAGGACGTGCGGTCCCAGCCCTCGAGGTCCGACAGTGACAGCGACGCATCGGCCAGATCGCCGACACCGCTCACCCTGTTGCGGATGCGTTCCGAGCCGTTCTCCGAACGCCACGAGCCCGCGCCGGTCTCGGCCCACCACCGCCGTGCCAGGGCCGGGGCGGAGACCACGCCGACCTGTGCGACGCCGTCCACGGTCAAGGCGATCAGCGTCGCCCACACGGGGACCCCGCGGACGTAGTTCTTCGTCCCGTCGATCGGGTCGATCACCCAGGCCCTGCCCGCGCCCATGCTGCCGCCGTACTCCTCGCCCAGCAGGGCGTCATCGGGCCGGCTCGCGGACAGTCGCTCGCGCAAAGCCCGCTCGACGGAGCGGTCGGCGTCGGAAACCGGGGTCATGTCCGGTTTGGTGCTCACCTGCAGGTCGATGCTGCCGTAACGGTCCATGCTGACCGCGTCGGCCAGGTCCGCGAGTTCAAGGGCCAGTTCCAGGTCGTTCACTGTTTCATCCTAGGTGGCCGAAACGGGGCGTCGGTGCGCGTTGCTGTGCAATAGTTCAGTACCCTAACAAAGGGGATCAGGGCGGCGGTTCGTGCAGGGGCACTACGGGGGAGTGCCTGATCTGCACGGACCGTCGCCGGTGAGCATGGCACTCTTGAGCGATGGAGTTCCTGCCCGAACAGATCAACGGTCTTCCCCTGCACCCACTCGTGGTGCACGCCGCCGTCGTGCTGATCCCGCTGAGCGGTGTCCTGGGCCTGCTGATGGTGTTCGTGCCGCGGTTCAGCACCCGGTTCGGCCCGCTCGTGGCCATCCTCGCCTGGGGTGGTGTGGGTGCCGCGTTCATCGCCAAGGAGAGCGGCGAGATCCTCAGCGAACAAATCGACAAGGCCCCCAAGCTGCACGTCGAATCCGGTGACCTGATGCCGTTGTTCGCCATCGCGCAAGCAGTGCTCATCCTGTTGCTGTGGCTGGCGGACCGGCGCGGTGGGCGGGGGATCCTCGGACTGCTCGTGGCGATGGTCACCGTGGTGGTCGTCCTCGCGACGGGCTACTGGACCTATCGGACCGGCGACTCGGGGGCGCAGTCGGTCTGGCGCTGGCAGGCCCTCGGCGGGGGTACTGCGAGCTGTCCCTAGTCCCGCATCGACGACAGCAACCTGCGCAACGACGCCAATCGGGCCGGGTCGATGCCCTCTGCGGCCACGTAGTCGTCGAGCGCGCAGTCGGGCTCGTCGTGGCTGCAGGACCGCGGGCACTGCCCCGTGCCCTGCGCGAGGTCGGGGAAGGCATGGATGACCCGTTCGACGTCCACATGCGCCAGGCCGAAGGAGCGGACGCCGGGGGTGTCGATCAGCAGCCCGCCGTGGAAACCGAACCCGTAGGCCGACGTGGACGTGTGGCGGCCGCGACCGGTCACCGCGTTGACCACGCCGACCGCCCGGTCCGCCTCCGGCACCAGCGCGTTGACCAGCGTGGACTTGCCCACGCCGGACTGACCGACCATCACGGTGGTCACGCCGGCCAGCGCCTCGGTCAGCGGGGCGTCGAAGACGATGGTGCGGTCGGGCAGGCGATGTGTCGGCATCACGGGGAAGCCCAACCCCGGGTACCGCGCGAGCACCACATCGGGCGGGGCCAGGTCGCACTTGGTCAGCACCAGCAGCGGTGCGATGCCGGCGTCGTAGGCGGCGACGAGGCAGCGGTCGATGAAGCCGAAGCTCGGTTCCGGGTCTGCCACGGACGTGACGATGGCCATCTGGTCGGCGTTGGCGACGATGACACGTTCGGTGGGGTCGGTGTCGTCGGCGGTGCGGCGCAGTTCGGTGCGCCGTGGTGACCGGGAGACGATCCGCACCAGGGCTTCGGGCGCGTCGGGCAGCGGGCCGTCGATCCCCACCCGGTCACCGACCACCAGGCCCTTGCGTCCCAGGTGCTGTGCGCGGACCGCGAGCACCTCCCGGTCGCCGACCAGGCAGGTGAACCGGCCCCGGTCCACGGCGATGACCACACCGTCGATCGCATCGGAGAAGTCCGGCCGGATCTTGCTGCGCCGACGTGTCCCCTTCGACGGACGCACCCGTACGTCGTCCTCGTCCCAATCGCGGTGGCTCACCGAAGCATCGTCTCCCAGCGGTCGACGAAATCGGGCATGGTCTTGGCCGTTGTGCCGGGATCGGCCACCTGCAGGCCGCGCACGCGCAGCGCCAGGATCGCGCCCATCGTCGCCATCCGGTGGTCGGCGTAGGTCTCGATGACCGCATCGCTGCTGGTGACCCGGTGGCTCGGATCGATCCGTAAGCCGTCGTCGAGTTCGTCCACCGCCACCTCGATCCGGGACAACTCGGCGGCGATGGCGGCCAGTCGATCGGTCTCGTGTCCCCGGAGGTGACCGATGCCGGTGATGCGGCTGGGAGTGCGGGCACAGGCCGCGATGGCCGCGATCGTCGGAGTGAGCTCGCCGACGGCGCGCAGGTCCACGTCGAAACCGTCGATGGTGTCAGGCCCGGTCACCCGCAGGCCCTGGTGGTCGAGGTCGACCCGCGCGCCGAGTCGACGCAGGAAGTCGCGCCAGTAATCGCCGGCCTGCGTGGTGTGTTCCGGCCACCGCTGCACGGTCACCGTGGAGCCGGTCACCGTGGCCGCGGCGAGGAAGGGTCCGGCGTTGGACAGGTCGGGCTCGATGACCCAGTCGTGGGCGGCCGCCCGACCCGGGTCGACCACCCATCGGTCTTCGTGGTCGTGCACAACGACACCGACATCGGCCAGCATCGACACGGTCATCCGGATGTGCGGCAGGGACGGCAGTGGCCCTCCCACGTGGCGCAGGTCCAAGCCGTCACGCATCGCCGCACCGGACAGCAGAAGTCCGCTCACGAACTGGCTGGAGGCCGAAGCGTCCAGCGTGACCTGGCCGCCGGGCAGAACCCCGGTGCCGCGGACCGTGAACGGCAGGTGCTCCCCGTCGATGACGGCACCGAGCCCACGCAGCGCATCCAACATCGGGCGCAACGGCCGTGCCGAGGCCTGCGGGTCCGCGGTGAACAGCACATCCCCGCTGCCCAGGGCCGCCACAGGGGGCAGGAACCGCATCACGGTGCCCGCGAGCCCGCAGTCGATCGTGGCCGGGCCGACGTGGCGTCCGGGTTCGACGAGCAGGTCCGGCCCGTCGGCAACGATCCGGGCACCCAGAGCACGCAGGCCGTCGATCATGAGCAGCGTGTCCCGGGCATGCAGCCAGCCGCGCAGCGTGCTGCGGCCGTCACCGGAAGCGGCCAGCACCAATGCCCGGTTGGTCATGGACTTGGAACCGGGGATGCTCACACTCGCAGCAAACGACCGGTCGCAATGCGGCGGCGCCCAGATCTGCATGCGTCAAGCCTAGGCGGGGGATGTGGCGGGCGGAGGCGGGGAACGGTGCCGCTGCCATCGCGGCTGGTCGAACGACGGCACAATCAAGCCATGGAACGGCTCGCAGCCAACGACCTGACCACGTTGGCCACCGATCGCGGTCAGGTACCGATGAACATCGGCGCGGTGCTGATCCTGGCCCCGCCGTCGGACCAGGCCGTCGACCTGGGCGGGGTGCTGAGCGCCAGACTGGCGGGGATCCGGCGGTTCCGGCAACGGCTGTACAGACCTCCGTTCGGGGCCGGTCGGCCGGGATGGGTCGACGACGCGGGGTTCGACCTGTCGCGACACGTCCGCCGCAGCAGTGCCGCCACCACCGAACAGGTCCTGCAGTTGGCTGGCGACCTGGTGTGTGAACGGCTGCCGTTCGAACGGCCGCTGTGGGTGATGCAGGTGGTCGACGGACTGCCGGCGGGCCGGGTCGCAGTCATCCTCGTCATCCACCACGTCCTCGCCGACGGCATGGGTGGCCTCGCCGTGCTCGCGTCGATGGCCGATGGCATGCCGGAACCGGCGCCTCCGCCGCCGGCCGTGCCGCTCCCGCGCCGATCGGAGTTGATGGCCGACGCGCTGAGGTCGCGGGTGCGGGCCGTTCCCGCGATCCCCGCAGCGCTGCGTGCGGCCTGGGCGGGCCTTCGTGAGGTCGGGGTGTTGCGTGGACGGTCACAGTTCGCGACCCCCAGTGCTCTGCTTCAGCCGACCAGTGGGCGACGCGCGCTCCACACGGTCACCGATTCGATCCACGGCCTGCTCGATGCGGCCCATCGGCACAGCGCCACTGTCAACGACGTGATCCTTGCCGCGGTCAGCGGTGCGTTGTTCGAGTTCCTGGCCGAGCGTGGGGAGAAGCCGCCCGCGATCGTCATCTCGGTCCCGGTGTCGATGCGCCGGACCACGACGGCCGACGCGCTGGGCAATCAAGTGGGTGCGGCACCGGTGTCGGTCACGGCCCAACCCGATCCGCGCCTGCGCCTGCGCGCGATCGCGGCGGCCACCCGGGCCGCGAAGCAGGAGCAACGCGGACGATCCGGAATCGTGCTCAGTTGGCTGTTCAGGTCGCTGGCGGCGGTACGCCTCGGGCAGTACTTCGTCGATCACCAACGCCTCGTGCACACCTTCGAGAC
Organism: uncultured Actinomycetota bacterium; assembly: GCA_963769435.1. Lineage (GTDB taxonomy): Bacteria > Actinomycetota > Actinomycetes > S36-B12 > UBA10799 > JADKAV01. The sequence continues at coordinate 619,487 of CAVYLN010000002.1, read as the reverse complement.
CAACCTGCGAGGACCCGCTGAGCCGGTTGTGATGGCGGGCCACGTCGTCGAAAGCATCGTGCCCGTTGCGGTGAACCCGGGCAATGTGACGGTGTCCTTCGACGTGCTGTCGTACGCCGGGGAACTCACGGTGTCGATCGTGTCGGATCCGGTCGCGACCCCCGACGCTGACCGGCTCGCCGGGATGCTGGCCGAGCAACTGCGGGTCTTGCAGACCATCTAGTTGGTTGCTGTCCGACGCCCGTGTTGAGATGGTCACATGTGCGGACGATATGCGGCGGCGAAGGACGTGGCCTCGCTCGTGGAGGAGTTCGAGGTGGCCAGACCACCCGACGAGACACTGCCTGCCGACTACAACGTCGCTCCGAGCAAGCAGGTCTACATGGTGGTCGACCGGGAGACCGACGAGGGCGTCCAGCGACAGTTGCGCGTGGCCAAGTGGGGGTTGGTGCCGTCCTGGGCCAAGGATCCGAAGATCGGCAACCGCATGATCAACGCCCGGATCGAGACCGCCGCCGAGAAGCCCGCGTTCCGCCGGGCGTGGACCAAGCGGCGCTGCCTGCTGCCGGCCGACGGCTACTACGAGTGGTACGCGGGGGAGGGCCCGAAGCAGCCGTTCTACATCCACCGCGCGGACGGCACCTCGCTGGCGATGGCCGGCCTGTTCGAGTTCTGGAAGGACGGCGACGACTGGTTGGTCACGACGTGTGTCCTGACCACCTCGGCCCCCGACGGGCTCGGCCGCATCCACGACCGGATGCCCCTGCTCGTGCCGCAGGACCAGTGGGCCACGTGGCTGAACCCCGAGCAGGCCCCCAGCGGCGAGGTCGTGGTCCCGGCGATGGCCACCGGGCTGGAGGCGTATCCGGTGAGCACCCGGGTGAACAACGTCAAGCACAACGGGGCCGAGCTCATCGAACCGCTGCCCGCCTCATGATCGAGGTCGAGACGAGTAAGGGGTCCGCCCGCTTCATCGAGTACAGCGCGCAGTCCCCTCGGGCGCTGCTGGTGCTGGGTCACGGTGCCGGCGGTGGCCGGACCGGCCCCGATCTGCTGGCGATCGCGGAGGCCCTCCCGGCACGGGGTGTGAGCGTTCTGCTGCACGAGCAGCCCTGGAAGGTTGCGGGCAAGAAGGTCGCAGCGGCGCCCAGCGTGCTGGACGCGGGCTGGATCGAGTCCCTGGCCGTCACTGGACCGGGACCTGCCGTTGTTCGTGGGCGGGAGGTCGGCTGGTGCCCGGGTCGCCTGCCGGACCGCTTCGGAGGTCGGGGCCGATGCCGTGCTGGCGCTCGCGTTCCCGCTGCACCCGCCGGGTAGGCCCGACAAGTCCCGCGCGGACGAGTTGGCGGTCGCGCAGCGGTTACGGATCGTGCAGGGGTCGCGCGATGCTTTCGGTCGCCCGGAGGAGTTCCCGGACGCCCTCGACGTGGTCGCCGTGCCGGGGGATCACTCACTCAAGCAGGGCCTCCCGCAGGTGGTGGCCGCGGCGGTGGAATTCTGCACCTGACCTGGTGATTCGCCGGATTCGGCCCGCCCCCGAAGGCGCCCCATCTCACGCTGCTGGCCCGGTTCGGGAGGGGTCTGGCACGTCGGGCCGTCGTCGGGCTCCCCGCCCTGTACTGCGGTGTCCGCCCACCGCGAGCGGTGGAATGCGGCTGGCCTTGATCGCCACACTGATCGCATGAGACGCCTGGGGACCATCGCCGCCGCTGTCGCACTGCTCGCAGCGGGTGTCGGACCCGCGTTCGCCGCCGATGACGGGCAGAACGTCCCGCCCGCCGCCAGTCCGAAAGCCTGGGCCAAGTACGTCCAGGACCTTGCCGAGCAGAACGCGGTGCAGGACTGGTCGACCGCGCGCGGCGTGCTCATCGCGGATAGCGGGTTCCGGCCTTTCGCCAACGGCTTCAGCTTCTTCAATTACGGGGTGCCGGACGTCATGAACGCGAGGGTCTACGGCACTTCCCGCAAGGGCGCGAAGAACCTCGACGCCGAAACCGTGCGGGACCTGATGGGCAAGAAGGTCTGCATCGGCGGGAACTCCACCGGGGACTGCAGGCTGACGCTGGCGGGCAAGAACTGGCGTGACGCTCAGAACAACGGGATGTCTGACGGGCACTGCTTCGGCATGGCTGCAGTGGCCACCCAGTTCTACAACGGCTCGCTCGCACCGTCGACCTACCAGCCCGGTGCCGGGGCACCCTACGACCTGCAACTGCGGACCCCCATATCCCGCGAGATCGCCAAGTACTTCGTCACCCAGTTCACGTCCGAGGCGTTCTCCTACGAAGTCAGTGCCCGGCAGTTGGTCAAGCAGCTGCGGGAGGGCCTGACCCCGGCGAACCCCGGCTACGTCCTCGGGATCTGGGGTGAGGGCGGGCATGCGGTCACCCCCTACGCGCTGTACGACGCGGGTGGGGGCCAGTACGACATCGCCGTCTACGACAACAACTACCCGGACGTCCAGCGGGTTGTCAGGGTCGACACGGTGAAGAACACCGTCCGGTACGCCTTCGCGGTGAATCCGAACCAGCCCGACTCGGACTCCAAGTTGTGGTCGCAGGTGCTGATCCCGATCGACGTGCTCACAGGAAAGCAACCCTGCCCCTTCTGTATCGACGCGAAGACCACTCAGATCACGTTCGGCGATGTCTACGTCAAGAAGGCGAACCCGGCGCGCATCCGTGTGACCAGGCTCGATGGTCAGCCGCTCAAGCAACTCAAGGTCATCCCGCCGGCGGACACTCAGAGCCTCCCGAGTTTCGTGCTTCCGAAGGACAAAGCGTTCCGGGTGCACTACAAGAACCGCACCCGCAGCGCGCTGCCCCTGAGCATGAACGCGATCACCGGCGCGTACCAGTTGGGTGTCGCCTCGGCCACCGTGCCCGCGGGCAAGGCGGCGACCATTGCCGTGGACGCCCAGGGAGGAGCTCTGCTGTACCGGGGCAAGCAGCTGGTGCGTCAGGACCCGAATCTGCTCTCGTTCCTGGACAACGGACAGCGACGCATCGTGGAAGTCGATGCTCGCGCTGGATCGAAGACGGCCAAGACGGTCGGCGGCGGCATGGATCGGCGCCAGAAACTCGTCACCGTGTTCCCGATAGACCGCAAGCCCGGCAGGGCCTCGGCGCTGGCGGCGCTGGAGTACTACGAGAACGGCAGGGCCCGAACTCTGCGGACCAAGGTCTCCACAGACGTGCCGGCGGACGGTGCCCTGGTGCTCGACTACTCCAAGTGGTCGAAGAACCGGCCACGCGCACTCCGGGCGTACCTGGTGGTGGGGTCTTCCGTCGAGTCCGTCACCGTTGCGCGGCCGCGCAAGCCCAAGAACTGAGGCGGTCCCACCGGCGCTGGTGACCCAGCTTTCGGCGGCGGTGGGAATGACCTGCGGGTTGGTCTTGTTCACCCCACAGACCGACAACCGGAGGTGGGCATGCTCCTTCTTGACGACCCGACGACCATCGTCGACGGCGTCGGAGCACTAGGCTCTCGAATCATGGCGGATTCCGAGGCCGACCTGGCTCAGCGTTTCGAGGCGGAGGTGATTCCGCTGCTCGACACGTTGTACGCCGGTGCTCTGCGCATGGCCCGCAACCCCGACGACGCCAGTGATCTGGTTCAGGAGACCGTCGAGCGCGCCTTCAAGGGCTTCAAGTCGTACACGCCCGGGACCAACCTGCGGGCCTGGCTGTTCCGGATCATGACGAACGCGTACATCAACACTTATCGCAAGAAGCAGCGGCAGCCCCAGCAGTCATCGGCCGACGATGTCGAGGACTGGCAGATGCACAAAGCCGCCTCCCACACCTCCAGCGGTCTGCGCTCGGCCGAGGTCGAGGCGCTCGACCGGCTCCCGGACTCGGATGTCACGCGCGCACTCTCTTCCATCAGCGAGGACTACCGGCTGGCGGTCTACTACGCCGACGTGGAGGGTTTCGCCTACAAGGAGATCGCCGAGATCATGGGCACCCCGGTGGGCACGGTGATGTCGCGCCTGCACCGGGGCCGCAAACAGCTGCGGGAACTTCTGGAGGACTACGCGGCCGAACGCGGCCTCGTCAAGGAGTCAGGGGAGGGATCGTGAACGCGGGAGGTTGCGCCGACCCCCAGGGTTGTGAGGATGCCGACCGGCACCTCTACGAGTACCAGCACCACGAATTGACCCCCGACGTCCACCGGCGCATCGAGGAACATCTGGTCGTCTGCGGCCACTGTCAGACCCTCTACCGCGAGGAAGAGGTCATCCAGCGGCGTGTGGCGCAGTGCGCCTGCGAGTCCGCGCCCGAACAACTGCGGGCACGGGTCGTCGCCCTGATCGCGACCTTCCGCACCACGGTCGCTGAACCGGCGCGATCTGGAACTAGGCGTTGGGCCGGCGGCCGTGGTTGGCGCTGGTGCGCTTACGGTCACGGCGCTTGCGTGCGCGCTTGCTCATCGTCACTCCTTACTGTCGAGGCGGCGGTTGAGGGCGCTGAGCACCGAGCGTGCCAGCGCGTCCTCCATGTCGCCGCGTACCAGTGCCGATCCTACGAGTACCTGGTACTGGTCGGACTCGTCGGGGAACTCCACCACGGTCAGCGCGACCCTGCGTCCCGGAATGGCGACCACCTGAGCGCTCTCGACCTCCACCGCATCGGGCAGGAGGGGACGCAGCGCATCGAGCGTGGCCAGGGCGATCGCCCGCTCCCGGTCCCCGTCGGTGCGACTCGCCGTCCCCGACAGCACCCGCCCGGACAGCGCCAACGACGTGGTGGCGATCAGCGTCTGTCCCGCGCGGCGCACGGAGATCGAGGTCAGCGCCGGCCTCGGGGTCCCGGAGGGCAAGCGGTTCGTCCGCAGGATCCTCGGAGTCCACGGCCCCGCCGCGTAGCAGCGCCATGGGCCGGGTGGATGCCAGCCGCAGGTGGCTGTCACGCGGGTCGCTCACGCAGGTCACCCTAGCGCGATCGAGGTTCGAGACCGGCCAGGCTCAACTCTCGGCGGTGTCGTGACGAAGAACCAATCGTGGAGCAAACCCACTTTGCGATCGAACCGTACCTGCGCGCACTGGTGGAGGTCGGCGGATCCGACCTGCACCTCAAGGCCGACGTGGTCCCCAGGATCCGCATCGACGGCACCCTGCGGCCCCTGCGAACCGCACCCCTGAGCGCCGCGGACACCGAGCGCATGCTCGACGAGATCCTCCGCGAGGACCTCGTCGATCAATTCGATCAGACCGGGGAGGCCGACTTCGCGCTCATGATCGAGGGGGTTGGCCGGTTCCGGGTCAACGCCTTCCGACAACGGGGCAATGTGGGGCTGGTTCTGCGGCGCGTGTCGGTTGGGGCCATTCCGCTGCAGGATCTGGGACTTCCGGAACCGGTCGCCGCGTTGGCGCTGCAACCGCGTGGCCTGATCCTGGTCACCGGACCGACCGGATCCGGGAAGACGACCACGCTGGCGGGGATGATCGACGAGATCAACAAGCACCGGGATGTGCACGTGGTCACGATCGAGGACCCGATCGAGATCATGCATCACGACAACCGGGCGCTGATCAACCAGCGCGAGGTGCGGATCGACACCGAGGACTTCAAGGTCGCGATGCGGGCTGCCATGCGGCAGGACCCGGATGTCATCCTGATCGGCGAGATGCGTGACACCGAGACCGTCCACGCGGCGCTGAGTGCGGCTGAGACGGGGCACCTGGTGTTGTCGACACTGCACACCGTGGACGCGCAGGAGAGCGTGAACCGGATCATCGACTTCTTCCCGCCGCACGAGCAGCACCAGATCCGGCTGACGCTGGCCGGGGCGCTGCGGGGCATCCTGTGCCAGCGACTGGTGGCCCGTGCCGACGGGCGGGGCAGGTGTGTGGCCATGGAGATCTGCGTCAACACCGGCCGCGTCGCCGACGCGATCGTCGACAAGGCCAAGACCGGGACCATCACCTCCCTGATCGCCGAGGGTCATTTCTACGGGATGCAGACGTTCGACCAGCACCTCGTGGCGCTGTACCGCGACCGAGTGATCACGCTCGACGAGGCGATGGCCGCTTCCAGCAGCCCGCACGACCTCGAGGTCGAACTGCGCAGGCTGGGCCTGGTCGCCAGCTAGCCAAGTGCGGAGGTGTCCCGTCACCTGTGCGTCAGAATGCAAAACGGTCGACGGGAATCGGCCGTGGCCGTGCGGGGGGCCACTGTCATCGGGCGGTTCGTTTTGCATTCTGCGTCAGCGGAGGTCGCTAACCGACGGTTTCCCCATGTCGGGAGCAGGTGGCGCGCCAGCCGGCCGGGCTCGGCGATCCCGAGCGGAGGTGTCCCGTCACCTGTGCGTCAGAATGCAAAATGGTCGACGGGAATCGGCCGTGCCCGTGCGGGGGGCCGCTCTAATCGGGTGGATCGTTTTGCATTCTGCGTCAGCGGAGGTCGCTAACCGACGATTTCCCCATGTCGGGAGCAGGTGGCGCGCCAGCCGGCCGGGGTGATCTGAACCACCATCCGGCGGCCGCACTCGGTGCAGAACCGCGGCGGCTCGAGAGGTTCGTCGCACGTATGGTCGGGTGTTCCGCAGACCTGGCAGTACGACACGACTTCAGGCTAGTCGGCGCCGTAACCTGGCCTGCATGGAGATCGAGTTCGGACAGGCTGCCACCGTGGTTCGAAGGGTGTCCGAGGATGACACCGCACTCGCGGTGGGAAGTGGTGACCTCGCAGTGCTGGGGACCCCGATCCTGCTTGCGTGGCTCGAGGCCGCGACCATCGAGATCTGCGGGTCCACCGAGGAACAGACGACGGTCGGCACCCGGATCGCGGTCGACCACATCCGGCCCAGCGCGGTGGGCGCCGAGGTCACCTGCACTGCGACGGTGGCGGAGGTGGACGGCCGCATCGTCACGTTCAAGGTCGAGGCGACCCAGCAGCACCACGGCCAGCAGGTACTGATCGGCCGGGGTGTCATCACCCGCGCGGTCGTGGGCCGCGAGCGATTCCTCGCGAAGCTGGATCGCCGGGCTACAGACCGGTCGTTGCGCGAGGGTACGCGATCTCCGGGTCCGTGAGGACATTGACCAGGTAGGGCACGCCGGCCGCGAACGCGCGGTCGAGGGCCGCCCCGATCTCCTCCGGGTTGCTGACCGTCTCCCCGGCCCCGCCCAGGGCGCGCACCACGTCGTCGTAGCGCAGGCCGGGCTGCAGATCGGCCGCGACGTCGTACTGGTGGAGCAGGCGCATCGGGTGTTTCTCCAGGCCCCAGGCGCTGTTGTTGCCGACCACCATCACGACCGGCAGGTTGTGGCGCACCAGTGTGTCCACGTCCATCAGGCTGAAGCCGGCTGCACCGTCTCCCATGAGCAGGACGGTCTGCGACGAGGGCTTGGCGACCGCGGAGGCCATGGCGTATCCCAGGCCGGTGCCGAGGCATCCGTACGGTCCGGGGTCCAGCCAGTGCCCGGGCTGCTTGGGCTCGATGAACTTGCCGGCGAAGCTCACGAAGTCGCCGCCGTCACCGATCACCACGCTGTCGTCGGCCAGGCGCCGGTTCAGCTCCCCGTAGATGCGTGCGGGGTGGATCGGCGCCAGCGTGCTGTTGAGCACGTCCGCGTCCTTTGCCACCGCGGCCCTGGCCGCCTCCTGCAGTCCCTCGAGCCACTCGTGACGCGACACGTGCTGGGGGTGTCCCTGCCACGCGGTGGTGATCGCGTCGAGAGTCGTGGTGAGATCTCCGGCCGCCGATGCCGCGGGTGAGGCGTGGTGGGAGACCTGGCCCGGATGGTCGACGACATGTACGACCTCGGCAGGGGCGTCGGCGGGACCGAACTTCCCGTAGCCGAGCCGGAAGTCCAAGGGCGTTCCGACGACCATCACCAGATCGGCGTTCTTCAGCGCCTGCGACCGGGCCCGGGTCACCAGCAGCGGGTGGCCGCTGGGCACGATCCCGCGCCCCATGCCGTTGGGGATCACCGGCAGCTGCAGCGTCTCGGCAAGGCGCACCGCCGCGACCTCGGCGCGGTCGTTCCAGACGTCCGAGCCGAGTATCAGCACCGGACGTTGTGCGCCGGCCAGCATCCCGGCGATCCGGGTGACCGCGTCCGGGTCGGGTGAACGGTCCGGTGCGACGTGGCGCACCGGGTCGTCGGCGTCCACCGGCGCGTAGAAGATGTCCATGGGGACGTCCAGGAACGCGGGTCCGCGATGGGCGGAGGTCGCCGCCTCGAACGCCGACGCTGTCATCGCGCCGATCATCGTGGGGTCGTGTGCGGTGGCCGCGTATTTCGTCACCGAGGAGACGATCGGCAGGTGGTCCATCTCCTGCAAGGCGCCCGATCCCCACCGGAAATCGGGGGAGCGGCCGCCCATCACCACGACCGGGACCGCGTTGAACCACGCGCTGGTCAGGCCGCTGATCGCATTGGTCACTCCGGGTCCGGCGGTGACCGCCGCGAACCCGGGGGTCCGGGTCAGCTTCGCGGTCGCCTCCGCAGCGAAGACGGCGGTCGCCTCGTGCCGGACGTCGACCAGGCGGATCGGGCCGGTGCGTTCGGCCGTGCGCGGGTCACCGGCGGCGTCGACCGAGTCCTTGCCTCCCACCGCGGCATCGAACAGGGGAAAGATGTGCGCACCCGACAGCGTGAACAGTGTCTCGACGCCGTACGCCCTCGCCGCCGCGATGGCATGCCAACCGCCGTGGCCGCTGGTCATCAGAAGAGTCCGATGATGATGCCCCAGACGAGGCCGACGATCAACATCACTGCTACGGCGGCCACCCAGGGGCCTTTGACGTTCATCATGGGAGTGATCCTTACAGGGAGTCGGACAGGGCTTTGATGGGCATGTTGAGTTCGGAGAGCAGGTCGAGGTCGGAGTCGGCGGCCCGTCCCAGGGTCGTGAGGTAGTTGCCCACGATCACGGCGTTGATCCCGCCCAGCAGTCCGTCGCGGGTCCCCGGGTCGCCGAGTGTGAGTTCCCTGCCGCCCGCGTAGCGCAGGATGGTCCGGGGGAGGGCCAGACGGAAGGCGCCGATGGTGCGCAACGCGTCGGCGGACGACATGACCTCCATGTCCGCGAAGGGTGTTCCGGGTCGCGGGTTGAGGAAGTTCAGCGGCACCTCGTGGGGCTGCAGTTCGGCCAGTTGGGCCGCGAACTCCGCGCGCTGCTGCAGGGTCTCGCCCATCCCGACGATGCCGCCGCAGCAGACCTCCATGCCGGAATCGGCGATCATCCGCAGGGTGTCCCAGCGCTCCTGCCAACTGTGGGTGGTGACGACCTGCGGGAAGTAGGAGCGGGCGGTCTCCAGATTGTGGTTGTACCGGTGGATGCCCATCGCCTGCAGGTCCGCGACCTGCTCCCGGGTGAGGATGCCGAGGCTCGCGGCGACGTTGATGTCCACCGCGTCGCGGATAGCGGCGACCGCCTCGCGCATCTGCGCCATGAGCTTCTCGTCGGGTCCGCGCACCGCCGCGACGATGCAGAACTCGGTGGCGCCGGTCGCGGCGGTCTGCACCGCGGCGTCCACGAGTCCCGGGATGTCGAGCCACGCGGCACGCACGGGTGATGGGAACAGGCCGGACTGCGAGCAGAAGTGGCAGTCCTCGGGGCAGCCGCCGGTCTTCACCGAGACGATTCCCTCGACCTCGACCTCCGGACCGCACCAGCGCATCCGTACGCGATGGGCCAGATCCAGCAGGTCCGGGATGCGCTCGTCGGGCAGTTCCAGCACTCTGAGGATGTCGGCCTCCGACAGGCCCTCGCCGGTGTCCAGCACACGTTCGGCGACGTCCAGAACGTCGGTGCTCGGGGTTGCGTTGATGGTCACTGCAGTCCCTTCGATCGTGCTACAAACCTATCCGCCTCGAACGTGCCGCCGAAGCGTGGGGACAGGCTGCGGGCGGCGACCTCCTCGAAGGCGGCCGGCGGCAGTTCTCCGATCCCGGCGGGCAGGGCGCCGGCCAGGGGACCACCGATCAGCAACTCGAGGTCGTCGAGGTTGCTCACCGCCGCCAGTTCCGGCTCGCGCGGCCAGGCGCCGATGACCACGCCGGCCACCTCGATGCCCCGGTGGCGCATCGCCTCCAACGTCAGTGCCGTGTGGTTCAGAGTGCCGAGCCCGGGCGTCGTCACCACGACCGCGGGTGCCTGCAGTGCGACGAGCAGGTCGGCGAACGTGACCGACCGGGTCGTCGCTGAGTCGCACCAGCAGACCGCCCGCGCCCTCGAGCAGCACGAGGTCGGCGTCCGCCTCCTTGATGCCCTCGGCGACCTCCTCGACCGTCAGGGTCGGGATGCCGCTGCGGCGGGCGGCGCTGGCCGGGGCCAGCGGATCCGGGTAGCGCACCAACTCCAGGGTCTCCACGTGCGGGACCAGCGCCTTGACCACGTCCACGTCGCCGGGGGCGTCGAGCGGCAGCCCGGTCTGCGCGGGCTTCAGCACGGTCACCACATCCGGGCAAAGAGCCGCGATCGCGGCGGTCACGATCGTCTTGCCGACCTCGGTCCCCGTCCCGGTGACGGCCAGCACGCTCATCCGCCGATCCTCTCGTACGCGACCCGCAGGGCCTTCTCGACGGTCCCGATCTCGTCGGGGGAGAGGTCCGCGTGACCGGTCATGCGCAGCCGGGCGACCCCGTCGGGGACCGACGGTGGCCGGAAGCAGCCCACGTCGACCCCCGCGTCAGCGGCCACCTGCTGCGCGGTCACCGCGTCGGCTGCCGATCCGATCGGGATCGAGGCCACGGCGGCGTCGTGCGGGTGGACCTGCCAGCCGGCGTTGCGGGCGGCATCCGAGAGCCGACGTGTGGCCTTCAAGGCTCGCCTCGGGAGGTCGGGATTCGACAACACGATGCGGGTGGCGGCCAGGGCGCTACCCACTGCGGCCGGGGCGAGCCCGGTGTCGAAGATGAAGGAGCGGGCACTGTTGATGAGATGTTCCACGACGGCGGCATCCGCGGCGATCGCCCCGCCCTGGGATCCCAGCGACTTGGACAAGGTGAACGTCCTCACCACGGTGTCCGCGGGGATTCCCGCCGCCGCACACGCGCCCGCCCCGGCATGGCCCAGGACCCCGATGCTGTGCGCCTCGTCGACCACGAGCAGCGCGTCGAACTCGGCCGCGACCGTGGCGATGTCCGCCAGTGGTGCGACGCCCCCGTCGACGCTGAACACGGCGTCGGTGACGATCACCGCCCGGCCGCCGGTCCGGGACCGCAACGCGTCCCGCAGCGCGGTGACGTCCGCATTCGGATAGACGTGGACCGTGGCCCGTGAGAGCCGGCACGCATCCACGATCGAGGCGTGGTTGTAGGCGTCGGAGAGGACCAGGGTCTGGTCATCGGTGAGTGCGGTGATCGCCGCCAGATTGGCCAGGTATCCCGACGAGAAGACCAGAGTGCGCTCTGCATCCACCAGATTCGCCAGGGCCGACTCCAACTCCGCATGCAGGGCCGTGTGTCCGCTGACCAGCCGGGAACCGGTGGCGCCGGCGCCCCAGGTGCGCAGGGCGGTCACACCGGCCTCAATCACCTCGTCGTCGGAGGACAGTCCGAGGTAGTCGTTCGAGGCGATGTCGATGCGGTCCGGGCGCCTCTCCCGCAGGGTGCGGTGCAGGCCGGCGTCGCGTCGCCGCTGTGCGTGCTGCTCCAGCCAGCTCACCGGTAGACCTCGTCCAATCCGTGATTGACCGCGGCCACCAACTGCTGCAGTTCCGGCTCGCGGATCCCCAGCGGCGGCATCAGGATCACGACGTCGCCGAGCGGCCGGGTGATGACCCCGCGGTCCCGGGCGGCGGTGCAGATCCGCAGGCCTGTGCGCTCACCGTGCGGACGCACCTCGATGCCGGTCATGGTGCCGATCCGCCGGACCTCCACCACCCGGTCGTCGTCCTCGAGCGGCTTGAGCAGGTCGCCGAGGGTCCGCCCGATCCACGCCGCGTGCTCCACGGTGCCGCGCTCGTCGATCAACTCGAGGTTCGCCAGCGCGGCCGCGGCGCACAGCGGGTTCGCGGTGTAGGAGTGCCCGTGGAAGAACGTGCGCTCGCCTGCGCCCAGGAAACTGTCGTAGATCTGCTCGGTGGCCAGCACCGCGGACAGCGGCAGCACGCCGCCGGTCAGCCCCTTGCCGCAGGTCAGCAGGTCCGGTGTCACGCCGGCCTGCTCGACGGCCCACATGGTGCCGGTGCGCCCGATGCCGGTGGCGACCTCGTCGGCGAGCAGGAAAGCGCCGAACTCCGTCGACAGCTCACGCGCGCCGCGCAGGAACGAGACATCGTGGGTGAGCATCCCACCTGCGGCCTGGACCAGCGGTTCGACGACCACGGCGCACACCTGATCGCCCACGTCCTCGAGCAGTCGCCGCAGTTCGACGAGCACCTCCGCGGCGCGGTCCGGCGGACTCTGACCGGGCTGGCGCACACCGGGGGAGGAGACCATCCGCGTGTTCAACAGGATCGGCCGGTACGTGTGGTGGAACAGGTCGATCCCGCCGACCGAGACCGCGCCGAGGGTGTCGCCGTGGTAGCCCTCGGCCACGTGCACGTAGAGCGGGCGCTGCTGGCCCTGCTGCAGCTTCGCCTGGTAGGCCATCTTGATGCCGGCCTCGACCGCGGAGGATCCGTCGCCGGCGAAGAACGCCCGCGTCAGTTCCGCGGGGGTGCGCGCGACGAGTTGCTCGGCCAGGCGGATGCCGGGTTCGTGCGTGAAGCCGAGGAACGTCGAATGGTCGAGGGTGCGGGCCTGTCGGGTGATCGCGTCGTTGATCCGGGGTTCACCGTGTCCGTGGACGGTCACCCACAGCGAGGAGAAGCCGTCGATGTATTTGCGTCCACGGTCGTCGTAGAGCCAAACACCCTCCGCCCGTGAGATGACCAGGGGGTCGTCGGTGGGCCACCACGCGTGCTGCGTGAAGGGATGCCAGACGTGTCGCTGGTCTGCGTGGAGCAGGGCGTCGTGGTCGCTCACCCCCCAAGTGTGCAATGCGCTGATCGCACGCCTGGCCTGCGGTCCTCGCCGGTAGTGTCGAAGCATGGTCGATCTGGATCGTCTGGCACGGGAACGGACGGATCTTTCAGCCGACGAGATCGCGCACCTGCACATGGTCACCGCCGATTGGACGCTGCTGGCGGATCTCTCGTTCTCGGATCTGGTCATGTGGTTGCCGACGTGGAACTCGGCTGGTTTCGTGGCGGCCGCGCAGGTCCGGCCCAGTACCGGGCCGACGGTGTACCCCGAGGACATCATCGGGACGTTCGTGGCGAAGGGTCGCCTGCACGAGGTCGAGCGGGCGTTCCACTCCCACCGGGTGGTCCACAACCGGATGGCGCCCGACTCGGTGCTGCCGGTGGGCACCGAGTCGATACCGATCCAGTACCACGGCCGGGTGATCGCCGTGATCGCGCGCCGCAGCGGCCTGTCACCGCGGGAGGCGGGGGATCTGGAGAAGACCTACCGTGAGATCGCAGACATGCTCGCCGAGATGTTGTGCGCCGGCCACTTCCCGGTCCAGGGGATGCAGGACTCCTCGACACCGCCGCGCGTCGGAGACGGCCTGCTGCGGGTCGACTCCCAGGGCATTGTGGTGTTCGCCTCCCCGAACGCCCGCAGCGCGTTCCGGCGGATGGGCGTCAAGTCCGACTTGACCGGACGCATCCTCGAGCACGAAGTCCGCAGACTGGCCGCACGCACCGGGCCGGTGGACGAGTCGATCGGCGTCGTCTCCTCCGGGCGGGGCGCCGGCAGTGTGGACGTGGAGGTCGGCGAGGTCACCGTATCGATGCGCTCGATCCCATTGATGGTCGATCGCCTGCGGACCGGTGCCGTACTGCTCATCCGGGACGTGACCGACCTGCGCCGTGGTGAGCGGGAACTGCTGACCAAGGACAACACGATCCGGGAGATCCATCACCGTGTGAAGAACAACCTGCAGACCGTGGCGGCGCTGCTGCGGATGCAGGGCCGGCGGCTTTCCGACCCCAGCGCGCGGGCGGCACTCGACGAGTCCGTACGCCGGGTCAGCGCGATCGCCCTGGTGCACGAGACGCTCTCGCAGGCCGACGCCGACTCGGTGGAGTTCGACGATGTCGCCGACCGGCTGGTGGCCATGGTCGCCGACCTCGCGGAGGGGGTCGAGGTCGTACGCGAGGGTGAGTTCGGTGTCCTGCCCGGTTCGATCGCGAGTTCGCTGGCGCTGGTGGTCGCGGAGTTGCTCCAGAACGCACTCGAACACGGGTTGCACCAGCAGGGCGAAGGCCGCATCGCGCTGACCACCCAGCGCCGGGGGCGGCGATTGCAGGTCTGCGTGATCGACAACGGGGCGGGGCTGCCTGCGGGCTTCGACCCCGAGACGGACGCGAAACTGGGCCTGAAGATCGTGCAGACCCTCGTCCACGACGATCTCAAAGGATCACTGAGTTGGGAGCCCGGCCGCTCGGGACGGGGAACCACCGCGACCATCGACCTGGTCGTGCCAGGACGGGTCTAGTCGGTCGGGCACGACCAGCGTCGTGCCCGCTTCGTCAGTGCTGGAAGCCGAGGGCAACGCCGGTGCGGGCGCTGCGGCGGCGCAGAGAGCGTCGCTCGGCCTCGGACATGCCACCCCAGATGCCGGAGTCCTGACCGGACTCCAGTGCCCACGTGAGGCAGTCACTGACGACGGTGCATGTTCCGCAAACGGCTTTCGCGTCCTGGATCTGCAGCAGGGCCGGTCCGGTGTCGCCGAGGGGGAAGAATAGTTCCGGGTCCTCGTTACGACAGGCCGCGTTTGCGCGCCAATCCATGCGTAGCCTCCTAGCTCGTGGCTGCCCCCCGGGTAGCCTTTCGGTGGCCGTATCAGACACACACACCCTTAGTGGCGGGGGGCGGTGCTTTCCGGCTTTCTGCTGTGGCGTATCTTGCGCTCCAGCGATTTCAGATTCACACAACGTGCACGGATTCACAAGGGCTGCGGCCTATAAGTCATCTCACGGTGGTGTGTTCTGCGTCACATTCGATACGCAGGAGTGCGGATTTCGCCCGGATTGGGCCATTTTGGTGGCCAGATGTGGTCTTCCGGGCACGCTGAGTGACTGTCAGGGGACGTACACGCGCAAGGCGGAAGGCACCGATCTGAACGTCGCGTCGGTGATGTCACCCACCAACTCTCCGTCCACCTGCATGGGGGTGGGCCGGGTGGCCGTGATCCGGAACTCGTCCACGTCATGCCACGCGACGATCGCCTTGGGGTTGCCCCGGGCTCTGCTCAGCACGATCCTTGTCGAGAACCGCAGTGCCTGCGGGGTCCGCAGTGTCTTCGTCGCCCAGAGGTCCAGTCCGGTGTCGAAGGACGCCTTTGGTGAGGGGTTCACCGGGTGGGCGCCGACGTAGGTCCAGGGCGACGTGTTCTGCACGATCGCCAGGAACACCCCCTCGATGGGTTCCTCACCCGGCCGGTGCAGGATCAACGACGGCTGTTTGCGGTCACTGCCGGCGAAGAAGTGCCGGACAGTCGTCGCCAGGTACCTGGTCGGGGTGGCGCTCTTGCCCTTCTCCCGCGCCGCCTCCATCCGCTGCATGACCTCGGCGTCGAGTCCGATACCGGCCGTGAACGTGAAATAGCGGTCGTCGACCTTGCCGAGACCGATCGTGCGGGTATGTGCCTCGCGCATGGCCCGCAGCAACAATCCGGTCGATTCCACCGCGTCCTGCGGG
This sequence comes from uncultured Actinomycetota bacterium, assembly GCA_963769435.1. GTDB lineage: Bacteria > Actinomycetota > Actinomycetes > S36-B12 > UBA10799 > JADKAV01. The sequence goes on along the minus strand of CAVYLN010000002.1, from coordinate 603,838 downwards.
AACCCGAGTGCCCGGGCGAACACATTGGCGCTGCCCCCGGGGACCGTCCCCAGCACCGGCAGCGGGGTGTCGGTGCCATCGGCGAGCAGTCCGTTGATCACCTCATGGACCGTCCCGTCCCCGCCCAGGGTGAGGATGCAGTCCATCTGCTCGACGCGGGCCTGGGCGCCGAGTTCATGGGCGTGACCGCGGTGTGTGGTCGTGACGACCTCGAGATGGAACTTGTCGGCCAGCGCGCTGATCAGCACATCCCGGGTCACGTCGGTGGTGGTGGTCGCTTTGGGGTTGACCACGAGTAGGCCTCGCACCCGACCACGGTAGCGACAGATAGATTCGGCACGTGGAACAGGGACTTTCCCCGGCGAGGCAGGCCGCGGTCGTGGCCGCTGTCGAAGCGCTGGTCATCGTCGTGTTCGCCGTCGCACTCGGGATCGCATCCTTCGACTCCCGGGGGACCAACACCGGGGCCTCCCCGGTCGCCGAAGTGGTGATCTACCTGCTGTTCGCGCTGTGCATGGGCCTTGTCGCGCGCGGACTCTGGCGCAAGAGTCGGTTCGCGCGCACCCCGATGGTGCTGGCCCAAGTGTTCGGAGTCATCAGCGCATGGCTGTTACTCGAGGGCGACGGGTACGCCGTCGTGGTGGGCGTGGCGATCGTGGCCCTGTGCGTGGTCGGACTCGTCCTGACCCTGCGGCCGGCGACCGGGGCAGATCTCGACGACTGACCGCTCAGGCGTCCACGCCCATCGCCCCGCGTAGGGTCCCCAGGGACTTGGCCAGTAGCCGGGAGACGTGCATCTGCGAGACCCCCACCTCCTCCGCGATCTCCGACTGCGTCTTGTTGTGGAAGAAGCGCAGCAGGATGATCTGCCGCTCACGATCGGGCAGCGACGCCAGCAGGGGGCGCAGGGTCTCCCGGTACTCGACGTTCTCCAGGGCGGAATCGTCGGTCCCGAGGGAATCCGCCAGGGCGGGCGCCTCGCTGTCCGCGTCGCCGCCCGAGCCGTCCAGCGACAACGTGCTGTAGGCCTGTGCGGACTCGATCCCGTCCAGCACATCGTCCTCGCTGACCTCGAGGTGCGCCGCGATCTCCTTGACGGTCGGTGCCCGTCCAAGTGACTGCGACAACTCCCCGGTCGCCCTGCTGATGGACATCCGCAGCTCTTGCAGCCGCCGCGGAACCCGCACGGACCAGCCCTTGTCCCGGAAGTGCCGTTTGATCTCGCCCACGACGGTCGGCGTCGCGTAGGTCGAGAACTCCACGCCGCGCTCGGGGTCGAACCGGTCCACGGCCTTGATCAGACCGATCGTGCCGACCTGCACGAGATCGTCGTGGGGCTCGCCGCGGTCCCGGAACCTGCGCGCCAGGTAGTGCACCAGAGGCAGATGCATCGTCACCAGTTCGTCGCGCAGCGCGGGGCGGCCGGGGTCGTCGGCGTCCATGGCGGCCATTCGCGCGAGCAGTGCGTGCTCGTGGTCGCGGTCGGCCTGGCTCCACCCACCGCTGCGCGGAGTCGGCACGCGCTTGCCGCCGTCGTCACTCACAGCGCCACCGATTCGACCCCGTCGGCCTGCAACCGTATGCACAGCTGGCCTGCTTCCACGCTGGTCTCCACCTCGTCGACCAGCGCGGTGAGAACGGTCCACGCGAACGTGTTGGTCGCCACGGGCAGGCCCTTGCGGCTGTCCCCGCGGACCTCGATGGACACATGGGACCCGGATACGGTCATGCGCAGCTGCAACTGCGATTCCGGGGGTGCGCCGGCGATCACCAGCGCGCAGGCCTCGTCGACGGCCAGTCGCAGGTCGTCGAGCCGATCGACGGTGAAGTCGGCTTGGGCGCAGACCGCGGAGGTGGCCGCCCGGGCGAGAACCACGTGGGACGGTTCCGCGGGAATGATCAGCGCCACCTCTGAAGCAGAGTCCATAGCCGCGAGGTTAGTCCGGGGTCGGGGTGGTTCGCCAACGCCGGGAAGCGGCGACGGTCAGAGCGTGGGTGTGGCGGCGGTGGTGGGCGGCAGGGTCGCGCTCGGGAACTGCTCGGTGGCCAGCGGCGTGGGTTCGGGGATGTCCCGCCGGGTCAGGACCTCGGGGTCGCTGATGGCGCCCTCCGAGATGCCCCACTCGTCGAGGATCTCCTGGTAGGTGCCGTCGGCCATGATCGACTTGAGCGCCTCCCTGATCGCCCGCGCGAGCGCCTTGCGATCGTCGGACACGGCGATGCCGTAGGGAGCGACCGCGAAGGGGTTGCCGTTGGTCACCAGTTTCCCGTTGGATTCTTTGACCGCCGCCTCGATCACCGGGGAGTCCGCAAGGGTCCCGTAGGCCTTCTTGTCGATCACTGCCTGGGTGGCTGGCTTCTGGGACTGGAACGTCAGGATCCGGATCGGCTTCTTCTCGGCCTCGGTGCAGTTGGCCGACCTCTCGACGAGCTGGGAGTACTGCAGGCTTCCGTCGAGTACGGCGATCTTGCGCCCGCACAGGTTCTTGGGGCCGAAACGTTTCTTGGGCGGTGGGCGCACCGCGAGTTGTGAGCCGGATTCGTAGTACGTGACCATGCGAGCGTTCTGCAGGTCGTTGTCGTCCACCGAAAGTGCGGAGATGGCCGCCTCGAAACGGCCGGCCGCGACACCCGGCACCAGCAGTGCGTAGACGTCCTCGGAGAACTCCACGCGCAGCCCAAGTCGCTCGCCCACGGCCTTCATGATGTCGAGGTCGGCACCGATCGCCTGCCCGCGCTCCAGGTACTCCATGGGTGGGAAGCTGGGGTCGATCCCCACGACGAGCACGCCGTCCTCGCGGATCCCCTCAGGGACCTTCTCGGCCAGCGCACTGATCGGGCCCGTCGCCGTGAGCGAGGGTTGCGGGGCGGCCGCTTCGTTCTGGCACCCGGAGAGCAGTGCCGCACCGGCGGCCGCGGCGCACGCGATCGCGACCAGGCGCATGCTCATGTGGAATCCTTCCGGGCGAACTGCTCTCCATTGTGCCTAAGCGTCTGTGGAAGGATGACACCGCATCGCAGAGAACGAGGATTACTTGTGGACTTGGACAACGACCCGGCATTCCCGCTGCACAGACGGGGCAAGATCGAGGTGCGCCCCACTGTGCGCATCCGCGACGGCGCCGGACTCGCGCTGGCGTACACACCCGGCGTGGCCCGCGTGTCGCAGGCCATCGCGGCCGAACCGGACCTGGTCTACGACTACACGTGGAAGGCGAACACGGTGCTGGTCGTGACCGATGGCACGGCGGTGCTGGGCCTCGGTGACATCGGACCGCGCGCTGCGCTGCCGGTCATGGAGGGCAAGGCGCTGCTGTTCAAGGAGTTCGCCGGGGTCGACGCGGTGCCCATCTGCCTGGATGTCACGGACACCCAGGAGGTCATCAACACGATCGCTCACCTGGCGCCCGCCTTCGGTGGGATCAACCTCGAGGACATCTCCGCGCCCCGGTGCTTCGAGATCGAGGACGGTCTGCAGGAACGGATCGACATCCCGGTGTTCCACGACGACCAGCACGGGACGGCCATCGTGATGATCGCGGCGCTCGAGTCCGCGGCCCGGCTCACCGGCCGGGAGTTCGCCGGCATGCGTGCGGTCGTGTCCGGGGCTGGCGCAGCCGGCGTGGCGGTGTCGAACATGCTGCTGTCGGCCGGGGTGAAGGACCTGTGTGTCTGCGACTCCCAGGGTCTGCTTGGGACCTGCGCGGGAGGGCCTGAGCGGGGTCAAGGCCGACCTGGCCTCGCGCAGCAACCCGCGTGGTCTGAACGGACCGATCGACGCCGCGCTCGAGGGAGCCGACGTGTTCATCGGCGTGTCCGCCGGTCAGGTCTCCGAGCACGCGCTGTCGGGGATGGCCGATGACGCGATCATCTTCGCGCTGGCGAATCCGACCCCGGAGGTCGACCCCGCTGTGGCCGGCAAGTACGCCGCAGTGGTGGCAACCGGACGCAGCGACTACCCCAACCAGATCAACAACGTGCTGGCATTCCCAGGGGTCTTCCGCGGGGCGCTGGACGTGCGTGCATCCCGCATCACGTCCGGGATGCAGATGGCGGCAGCCGACGCACTCGCCGAACTCGTGGGGGACGAGGTCGCGCCCGACTACATCATCCCGTCGGTATTCGACAAGCGGGTCGCCGGGCATGTGGCCGAGGCGGTGGCAGCGGCGGCACGGGCCGAGGGTGTGGCGCGGATCTAGGCACTGTTCGGCGCCCGGTCGCGGCGGTTCCTCCTCCAACTTCCCGCGCGGCACCGTGCGATGTGCGCGAACTTGGAGGGACGAATGCCGCGAACCGGGCAGAACCCCCGGGTTCTCCTCCAACTCTCCGCAGAAACCGGAAGTGCGGGTCAGGTGAGTGCGCGAAGTTGGAGGGCCGAGCGCGGGCAGTCAGCCGACCGGGACCTCCGGCAGGGTCTCCAGCGCCACTGACAACCGGGCGTCGGTCACGTCCTCGTCGACCATCTGGCCACGCAGGTAGGCGTCGTAGGCGGGAAGGTCGAAGTGGCCGTGACCGCACAGGGCGGTGAGGATCACCGTCTCCTCGCCGGTCTCGCGCGCCTTCTTCGCCTCCCGGATCGCCAGTGCCAGGGCGTGGGTGGGCTCGGGGGCGGCCACGATCCCCTCCGTGCGTGCGAACTGCACTGCGGCCGAGAAACACTCGGTCTGGGGCACGGCCTCGGCGGTCATCAGCCCCTGCTCGTAGACGTGGCTGATCAGCGGTGCCATGCCGTGATAGCGCAGGCCCCCGGCGTGGATCGGGTCGGGGACGAAGTCGTGGCCGAGCGTGTGCATCTTCATCAGCGGGGTCATGCCGGCGGTGTCGCCGAAGTCGTAGGCGTACACACCGCGGGTCAGCGACGGGCAGCTTGCGGGTTCCGCGGCGACGATGTCCGGTGAGATCCGGCCGGCGAGCTTCTCGCGCAGGAAGGGGAAGGACAGCCCTGCGAAGTTGGAACCGCCGCCCGTGCAACCCACGATCATGGTCGGGGTGTCCCCGGCCATCTCCATCTGCAGCAGCGCCTCCTCACCGATCACGGTCTGGTGCAACAGGACGTGGTTCAGGACCGACCCGAGGGCGTACCGCACTTCCGGATTCTGTGCGGCCACCTCGACGGCCTCCGAGATCGCGATGCCGAGCGACCCCGAGGCGTTCGCGGGGTCCGCGCCCAATGCCCGGCCCGCCTCGGTCAGGTCCGACGGGGAGCGGTGGACCGAGCCGCCGAACGCCTCGATCATCAGACGGCGGTAGGGCTTGGAGTCGTACGAGGCGCCGACCTGCCAGACCTCGCACTCGAGGCCGTAGAGGGCGCACGCGAACGCCAGCGCGGTGCCCCACTGGCCGGCGCCGGTCTCGGTGGTGAGTTTCTTCACGCCCTCCTGGGCGTTGTAGTACGCCTGCGGCACAGCGGTGTTCGGCTTGTGCGAACCGGCCGGTGACACACCTTCGTACTTGTAGTAGATGCGGGCCGGGGTGTCGAGCGCCTGCTCGAGTCGGTGGGCCCGGAACAGCGGCGTGGGCCGCCACTGTCGGTAGACGTCGAGCACACCACCGGGGATCTCCACGAAACGCTCGCCGGTGACCTCCTGCTCGATCAGAGCCATCGGGAACAGGGGAGCCAGGTCCTCCGGGCCGACCGGCTCCTTCGTGCCCGGGTGCAGTGGGGGCGGCGGTGGGACGGGCAGGTCCGGGATGATGTTGTACCAGGTCGTCGGGATCTGGTCCTCGGTCAGCAGGTACTTGTGCTGGCGGATCGTGTCGTCCATCGGAAGTCCCTCTCTCGCGTACCCCTGAACGCTACCGACGGCGGGTGTGACGTCGGTCACGCGGGGTCGGGGGCAGTCCGGCCCTCGGCAGTCAGCGTGCCCGAACCGCCGCGACGAACTCGTCGACCTCGGCGGCAGTGGTGTCCCACGAGCACATGAGCCGGTACTCCTGCGGTGCCAGCCACGGGTAGAAGTGGTAGGCGTCCTGTAGGGCTGCCCCGTCGGTCAGGGACACGAACACCGCGTTGACCTCGACCGGTTGGGTCAGTTCCACACCGGCGTCCACCAGCCCGGCAGCCAACGTCGAGCCATGGCGTTGGCGTGCTCGGCGTTGCGGCGCCACAATTCGTCCGTCAGCAAGGCGATGAACTGCGCGGCCAGGTAGCGGTGCTTGCTCATCAACTGCGTGGTCGCCTTGCGGATCCACTTGGCCTGGCGGGCCAGGTCGGGATTCACGAACACCACGGCCTCGGCGCCCATGAGCCCGTTCTTGGTCCCGCCCATACTCACCACGTCCGGGTCGAACATGGCAGCCGCCTCCCCGAGGCCGCATCCCAGCACCACGGCGGCGTTGGCCAGGCGCGCCCCGTCGACGTGGATGTACATCCCCAGTCGCCGGGCTTCGGCGGCCAGGGCTGCGGCCTGTTCAGCGGTGTAGACCGTGCCGTACTCGGTCGACTGCGTCACCGACAGCACTTTCGGCTGGACGGCGTGCTCGTCGCCGATCCGCTCGCAGGTCGCCGCGAGTTGGTCGGGCACGATGCGGCCATCAGGAGTGTGCAGGGCGATGAGTTTGGATCCCAGGATGCGTTCGGGGGCCCCGCCCTCGTCGACGTTGATGTGCGCGACGTCCGAGCACACGGCGGCCTCCCACGGGCGCAGGCACGACTGCAGCGCGATCAGGTTCGCGCCGGTTCCGTTGGCGACCAGCATCGGCACGCTGTCCTGGCCGAACTCGGCGCGTAACAACTCCTCTGCCCGGGACGTCCACGGGTCGTCTCCGTAGGCGCCCACGTGGCCTTCGTTTGCGGCGGTCAATGCCGCCATGACCTCGGGATGAACGCCGCTGTGGTTGTCGCTGCCGAAAGAGACCATACGTCCATGGTGTCCGACGGTGGGCAACCGCACACCACGCGCCCCGGCTGGTGCCCTGAGCCGGGCCACGCGGGTCGTCCTGGCCCGATCGGTGGCCGGCGACTTCGGACGGTACCGGCCTCGTGGCTCCGCTGGCCCATTCTCGCTTCAGGCGATCCCCGTCGGCCCTGTGTCGGGTTGCGCCCGCGGTGTTCTAGCGTGAAGCCATGCTGGCTGCTTACGTTGCGGACTTCGACTCCGACGACCCGGTCTCGGCACTGCAGGTAGGTGACCGGCCACGCCCGGAGGTGCCCGAGGGATGGGTGGAAGTCCGGGTCCGGGCCGCGTCGCTGAACCATCACGATCTGTGGAGCCTGCGCGGTGTCGGCCTATCGGCATCTGCGCTGCCCATGATCCTGGGATGTGATGCGGCAGGCGTGGACGCCGCAGGCCGCGAGGTGATCGTGCACTCCGTGATCGGGTCACCGGCGGCCGGCGGCGGTGACGAGACGTTGGACCCGGGGCGGAGCCTGCTGTCCGAGAAGCACCAGGGCACGTTCGCGCAGTGGGTCGCGGTCCCGGCGCAGAACCTGATCCCGAAACCCCGCGGGCTGTCGTTCGAGCAGGCCGCGTGCCTACCCACGGCGTGGCTCACCGCGTACCGCATGCTGTTCACCCGCGGCGCGCTGCAACCCGGCGAGACCGTCTTGGTCCAGGGTGCCGGCGGGGGTGTGGCGAGCGCGGCGATCACGCTGGCGCGGCACGCGGGAGCCCGGGTCTGGGCGACCACCCGCGACAAGGGCGAGTTCGCCCAGCAGATGGGTGCACATGCCGTGTTCGACCCCGGACAGAGGCTTCCGCACCGGGTGGACCTGGTGATCGAGACCGTTGGAAAGGCCACCTGGTCCCACTCGGTCCGCAGCCTGCGCCCGGGTGGTCGACTGGTCGTCAGTGGGGCGACGACGGGCGGACAGCCTCCCGCGGACCTCAACCACGTCTTCTTCCGGCAGTTGAGTGTGATCGGGTCCACGATGGGCACTGCGGCGGAACTGCGCAGGCTCATCGACATGTGCGAGGCCACCGGCCTGCGCCCCCCGATCGATGCCGAGTTCGCGCTGGCCGACGCCCGGCTCGCCTTCGAACGGCTCGCGGCCGGTGACGTCCGCGGCAAACTCGTGCTGACCGCGTCCTAGGACGGCAACGGCGTCAAACCTCCAGGCACTTGGCCAAAGGAGCGGGGCGGTGGGCGTAGAAACCCTGGTACTGGTCGCAGCCCATATCGATGAGCCAGTCGCGCTGGGCCTTCGATTCCACGCCCTCGGCGACAACGACCAGCCCCAGGTCGTGGGCAAGACCGATCAGTGATCGCACGAGCGCCTGCGAGGTCGGGTCGGACGAGAGCCCGGCGATGAAGGACCGGTCCACCTTCACGGAGTCGACTGGCAGGGAACGCAGGTGCTCCAGTGAGGAGTAACCCGTTCCGAAGTCGTCAAGTGAGATCCGACGCCCGCATCGTGCAGACTCTCGATCTGGCCATGAACCCGCTCGTCGTCGCTGAGGGCGGTGGTCTCCGTGATCTCGACCGTGACCGCGGCCAGGGGCAGGCCGAGTTCCGTGGCAGTGCCGACCAGCAGACTCGCGCCACATCGACGTCCTGCAATTGCTGCGGTGACACGTTCACAGCCATCGTCGCCGACCGCAGTCGGGGGTCGGTCCGCAGTGCCACCGCGGCCGCGAGTCCCGTTCGGATGGACCAGCGGGCCAGTGGTCCGGCGATGACCGGCGACGAGATGAGCGTCCCGAAGGTGGCCGGGGTGAGGGGGGTCGGCCATCGCGCGGCCATCTCACGAGGCCCTCGAAACCCACGATCCGGTCGTTGGACAGCTGCGGATCTGCTGATAGTGCAGCTCCAGGGTGCCAGCGTTGAGCGCAGCCGAGAACTCATGCCGCATGCTCAGCATCGCTGCGGAATGGTCGCGCAGGTCCGGCCGGTAGGTTCGCACACGGTTGCGGCCCAGGGACTTGGAGTCGAGGCGGGCCGCATCCGCCCGCCCGATCAGTTCCCACGTGATGTCGGTCCCGGGCGACTCGTTCGACGTGTCGATCGTTGCCGTGCCGATGCTGACCGACAGGGTCATCCGATGGCCCCCGCACTCGATCGGCTGCTGAACACATGTTCCGAATCCGCTCAGCAACGTCCAAGAGATGCTCGACGTCAGCCGACAGCGACAGCACCGCGAACTGGTCACTCCCGAGGCGGACCGGCGGTCGGTCTTCCGACCTTGGCTGAATTCGGCCCGCGACGATCGCAGCACTTTGTCACCGTGCTGTACCCAAGGCCTCGTTGACCGAGGCGAAATCGTCGACGTCGCAGATCAGCAGACCGAACCTGTTCACGCCACTCGTCGTCGCCTCGTCGATCCCCTTCTGCAGCATCCTGCGGTTCCCGAGACCGGTCACGGTGTCGTGCGAGGCGCCCTGGCGGCACGATGTCCTCGAGTTCGTGGTTTCGGGTCATATCCCGGTGGGTGATCACCGCGCCGGGAGTGGAGCCGAGTCGACGAATCTCCATGCGTACCAGTACGGCCGTCGGGCCGATCGCAACGGTATGTCAGTTGCGTCGCGGTCAGGAACCACCCAGAACCCGCTCCAGAGCAACAGCGCCTCTGCTGCTCCGGCGCCGGACTCGCGCGGCATTCTCGGAGCGGTCGGATGTAGTCCGCGCCCACACTGACCATGTCCATGCGCGCCCCGGTCGAGAGGGCCGTGTCGAGCCACTCCGCGGTTGGCGGCGACGATGATCCCCCGTTCGATCGACCACCACAGTCATGGCTCCGGCCGCGTCGAGCGCATCTGCCAGTAGGCCTTCGGCGACGTTGAGCCTTGCGCGGCGCCAGCATCATCTCGCTGTTGTCCCTGTTGACGGCCACCGCCCCGATCAACTGTCCTGAGTCGTCCCGGATCGCCGTGACCGACGCAGATACCGACCGGTGAGTCCAGCCTTGGACCGCTGGGTCACCTGTCCCGACCAGCGTCCCGTCCGCTGCAGCTCCTCCCAGGCCAGTTCCGTGGTCATCTCGCGGGTCGTCGAAATGCGTGGTGTAAAGCGCTTGTGAGAGGGCAGCCGATCGCGTCGGCTGCGAGGACTCCGTAGAGTTGCTCAGCCGCACGTGTTCCACCGAAGTATGCGGAACTCGGCGTCGACCACGATGACCGCGTCGCCCAGTACCTCCGGACATCGCGATCGAACAGCAGATGGTCGCTCAATGCCGTGCCAGAAGCAGTGGTGTGCAGAGGCCGTGGTGCCGACCAGGTGGAGATGTTGCCGTCGGAGAACCCGTCCTCGGTCGAGTTCGTCCAGAAGAGCGCCGAGCCCGGAGAGTGTCCAGGCATGACCAGACGGGGCGAGTACCAACGAATCCGAGATCCCTCGCGCACGGGCCGTCCGGTGACCGTTCGGTCGTGGCCCGATGGTCTGCTCCCGGTCAAGCAGGCCGCGCACCCCGTCGTGGAGTAATTGTTGCCATATTCGGCGAGTCCACACAGCCCAGGGCTGCGATCGCGGGACTCCCGCCACCGGCTTGGACGACCAGCAACTCGCCAGGGGAGAGTGCCGGCATGAAGACGATGACCCCGTCGCGAGATCGGGAATGGTGCAGCGATCATGGCGTGCACGATCTCTCGACCCCGAACGACGTGTTCGCCAAGTCGAATTGAGGATGCGCAGGGTGTAACGTCCCACGTCGTCCATGGGCCACTCCGATCGTCTCCGCCATCCTGAACCCGGAGGTGCGCACTTGTCGAGCCGCAGACTGTCCGACTACCAACAGTCACCGGGCATCGGTCACTTGACCAGACGCTTGCGCCACCGGTCCGGCGTACGCAGATGAACCACCGGTATATGAGTGCCGGTACGTCGCGTCGGCGAATGAACCGGGTCTCTGCTACTCGTCGTCGTCCCGCGCCAGCCAAGTGGCGAGACGCTCGACCACGTTCTCGTCGTCGGGGTGGAGATCCACATAGATCCGCATCTGTTCGCCCAGCCACTCGACGGTGAACTCCTCACCCTCGCGACGCCTGAGCAACTCCTCGATCCCGCGGTCGCTGTCGTACATCAGCCACCGATCGCCTGCGCGACCACCTCGGCCTGTTCGGCCTCGTGGGCCTTGTGGGAACCGGTGGCGGGGGAGGCCGAGGCCGTGCGCGACACCAAACCGATCGGGCGTCCGTCCAGGAACTCGGGGAGGTTGATGGAGATGTACTGGTAGGCGCCCTGGTTCATGGGCTCCTCCTGCACCCAGACCAGTTCCGCATCCTGCGGGAACTGCTGCAGTGCTGCGCGGAGCTCCTCGCCCGGCATCGGGTAGAGCCTCTCCAGCCGCAGGATGGCGACATCCTCGCGACCGGCCTTCTGGCGGCCGGCGAACAGGTCCCAGGTCACTTTGCCCGAGCACATGACGATCCTGCGGACACCGCCCGGGTCGATCGTGTTGTCGGTGATGACCGGCTGGAAGTAGCCCTTGGTGAAGTCGCTGGACTTGGACGCGGCGGCCTTCAGACGCAGCATGGACTTCGGGGTGAACACGATCATCGGCTTGTGGTGCGGTGCCTTGGCGTGCCACCTCAGGAGGTGGAAGTAACTCGCCGGAGTGCTGGGCATCGCGACGGTCATGTTGTTCTGCGCCGACAGTTGCAGGAACCGCTCGACCCGCGCTGATGAGTGGTCCGGACCCTGCCCTTCATAACCGTGCGGGAGAAGCATGACGATGCCCGACAACTGCCCCCACTTCTGTTCTCCGCTGGAGATGAACTCATCGGTGATCGTCTGGGCGCCGTTGGCGAAGTCGCCGAACTGCGCCTCCCACAGCACCAGGGTCTGCGGCGCCTGCACCGAGTACCCGTACTCGAATCCGAGCGCTGCGAACTCGCTGAGCATGGAGTCGAAGACGTAATAGCGGCCCTGGTCGCTGGACAGGTGGTGAAGGGGCACATAACGCTCCTCGGTGACCTTGTCCACGATCACCGCGTGCCGCTGGCCGAAGGTTCCCCGGGCGCTGTCCTGGCCGGTGAGCCGGACGTTGCGACCCTCCATGAGCAGCGAGCCGAATGCGATGGTCTCGCCCATGGCCCAGTCGATGGTGCCGTCCTCGACCATCTGGGCGCGGCGCTGCAACTGTGGCTGCAGCCGGGTGTGCACGGTCAGCCGCTCCGGCAGCGCGACCTGCGTGTCGACGATGCGTTTGAGCATCTCCTCGCTGATGGCCGTGTCCACATGCCCGGGGTATTCGACGACCGTGACGACCTTGGTCTCCTCAGGCTGGGACATCGCCTCGCGCGTCTCGGAGAAGACCCGCTCGAGCTGGGCCTGGTAGTCCTGCAGAGCCTTCTCGGCGTCCTCTTGCGAGAGGTCACCGCGTTCGATCAACGACGAGGTGTACAACTTGCGGACCGATCGCTTCTGGTCGATCAGTTGGTACATCTTCGGGTTGGTCAGAGAGGGGTCGTCGGCTTCGTTGTGCCCGCGCCGGCGGTAGCAGACCAGGTCGATCACGACGTCCTTGTTGAACTCCTGCCGGAACTCGAAGGCCATCCTGGCCACCCGCACGCAGGCCTCCGGGTCGTCGCCATTGACGTGGAAGATCGGGGCCTGGACGGTACGTGCGACGTCCGTGGCGTACACCGAACTGCGGCTGCTCTCCGGCGGGGTGGTGAAGCCCACCTGGTTGTTCACGATGATGTGCAGCGTGCCGCCCGTGCGGTAGCCGCGAAGCTGGGACAGGTTCAGTGTCTCCGCGACCACACCCTGTCCGGCGAAGGCGGCGTCCCCGTGCATCAGCACGGGCAGCACCGGGAACTCCTCGCCCATGTCCATCTCGTCCTGCTTGGCCCGGACGATCCCCTCGAGCACGGGGTTGACCGCTTCCAGATGGCTCGGGTTCGCCGCCAGGTAGACCGTGATCTCCTCGCCGGACTCCGCCTCGTAGACACCCTCGCTGCCCAGGTGGTACTTGACGTCGCCGGAGCCCATCACGGAGTCGACCGTGCCGCCCTCGAACTCGCGGAAGATCTGTGCGTAGCGCTTGCCCGCGATGTTGGCCAGAACGTTGAGCCGCCCGCGGTGCGGCATCCCGACGGCGACCTCCTCCAGGTGGCTCTGGGCGGATGCCTCGAGGATCTCGTCGAGCACCGCGATGGTGGATTCGGCACCTTCGAGGGAGAAGCGCTTCTGCCCCACGTACTTGGTCTGCAGGAAGGTCTCGAAGGCTTCCGCAGCGTTGAGCCGGCGCAGGATCTGCATCTGCTCGTCGCGGGTCGGTGGGTTGTAGGGCCTCTCCACCTTGTTCTGGATCCATGCCCGCTGCTCGGGGTCCTGGATGTGCATGTACTCGACGCCGACCGTGCGGCAGTAGGAGTCCCGCAGGATTCCCAGCACTGTGCGCAACTGCATGAACGGCTTGCCGCCGAAACCGCCGGTCGCGTACTCCCGGTCGAGGTCCCACAAGGTGAGGCCGTGGCTGGAGATGTCGAGGTCCGGGTGGGAGCGCTGCTTGTACTCCAGCGGGTCGATGTCGGCCATCAGGTGGCCGCGGACGCGGTAGGCGTGGATGAGTTCCTGGACCCGCGCTGTCTTCGAGATCTCGTCGTCGTGCGCCAGCGCGATGTCCTGCGCCCAGCGGATCGGCTCGTAGGGGATGCGCAGCGAGCGGAAGACGTTGACGTAGAAGTCCTCCTCGCCCAGCAGCAACTGGTGGATGCGGCGCAGGAACTCCCCGCTCTGTGCCCCCTGGATGATCCGGTGGTCGTACGTCGAGGTGATCGTCAGGATCTTGCTGATGCCCTGCCGCACGATCGTCTCGACCGCGGACCCCTGGAACTCGGCCGGATACTCCATGGCTCCGACGCCGATGATCACGCCCTGTCCGGGCATGAGGCGTGGCACGGAATGGACCGTGCCGATAGTGCCGGGGTTCGTCAGGCTGGCAGTGGTGCCGGCGAAGTCGTCGACGCCGAGTTTGTTGTTGCGGGCCCGGTGGATGAGGTCTTCATAGGCATGCCGGAAGGCGGCGAAGTCCATGTCCTGGGCGCCTTTGATGCTGGGTACCAGCAGTTGCCGGGTGCCGTCCGGTTTGCTCATGTCGATCGCGATGCCCAGTCCGATCGACTCGTGCTGCACGACCGCGGGTTTGCCGTCCACCTCGGCGTAGGAGACATTCATGCTCGGCATGGCCTTCATCGCCTGCACCATGGCGTAGCCGATGAGGTGGGTGAAACTGATCTTGCCCTGGCGTTTGCGGCCCAGGTGGTTGTTGATGACGACCCGGTTGTCGATCAGCAGCTTCGCCGGCACCGCGCGCACGCTGGTCGCGGTGGGCACCCCGAGGCTGGCCTCCATGTTGGTGACCACCCGGGCGGCGGGTCCGCGCAGGACCGTCGCCTCCTCCTTGGTGACCTGGGGGGCGGCGGGCTTGGCCTCCGCCGCGGGCTTCGCGGGTGCGTGCTTGGCCTTCGACTGGTCGATCTTGGTCTTCAGTGCGGCGGCGCGGGCAGGGTCCGACGGAACGTAATCCGCGAAGAAGTCCCACCAGGCCGGATCGACCGAATGCCGATCCTGTAGGTACTGCTCGTACAACTCGTCAACGAGCCATTCGTTGGCTCCGAAGGAGTTCCCTGCGTCAGTGGTCACGTGAGCCCCTGGGGTCGATTCGCATGCTGCACCAGCCTAGTGACCGGGCGGCGCGCGCGCATCGGTCGGTCACGATGGTCACGTGACCGTTACCGCACCGTGTCCGCCGGATTCGTGGCGAGGTTGTGAATATCTGGTCGTTGAGTCACCAGATCCTGGCAACCTTGCGCATTCGCGCCGGACCTACTTCACGGTCAACGCACGTGAGATCACCAGTAGTTGGATCTCGGATGCGCCCTCCACGACCCGCAGCATGCGCAGGTGACGCAGCACGCGCTCGATCGGCCCCGACTTCATCAGGCCCATCCCGCCGAAGACCTGCAGGCAGCGGTCGGCGACCGTGTAGGCGCGCTCGGTGGAGTAGTACTTCACGATCGATGCGTCCAACATGGGCTGTTCACCCTGATCCACCGCCCATGCCAGGTGGTAGACCAACCACCGCATGGCCTCGATCTCGACCTTGCTCTCGGCCAGCGGGAAACTGGCTCCCTGGAAGGCGGCCAATGGCTTGCCGAACGCTGTGCGACTGCTCACGTGGGCGGAGGCCGCGTCGAGACTGAACTCGGCCAGCCCGAGCGCCTGCGCTCCGATGTAGGCCCGTCCCGCGTTGAGGAACTCCATGGCGGCGAAGAAGCCGAGGCCGACCTCGCCGATCACATGGTCATCGGGCACCCACGCGTCCTCGAAGAAGAGTTCGCCGGGATGGGTGTCGGAGATGTTCCATTGCGTCGGTCCCCTGCGGAACTGGTCGGCCGGGACCAGGAAGGCCGTGATGCCGCCCGCCGCCCGCTTCTCAGCGTCCGTCACCGCGAACACGACCGTGAAGTCCGCATGCGACGCATTGGTGATGTAGTGCTTGTTCCCGTTGATCCGCCAGCCGTCGCCGTCCTTCGTCGCGCGGGTGCGGATGGCTTGCGCGTCCGAACCTGCCTCCGGCTCGGTGAGTGCGAAACAGGCCGTCTTGGTCCCGTTCACGACCGGGACCACCCATTCGTCGATCAGGTGCTGGGGCAGCTTGAGCAGCAGTGAACTCGGGCCGGCCGGATTCGGCGGCGAGATCGAGGTCATGGCCAGGCGGGAACCGCTGCGGGCGGCGTCCTCGACCAGCGCCGTCATCCCCAGGGTGCTCAGCCCCTGACCGCCGACCGACTCCGGCATGTGTGCGGCGAAGAAGCCCGCGTCGACCGACAGCGCCCGGACCCGGTCCATGGCCTCGTAGAGACGGTCCCGGTCAGGTGTGGGGCTCTCGAACTCCTCAGCCACCTCCTGCTCGATCGGCAGGACCTGACGCTTGACGAAATCCGCGAAACTCGCGCGCAGAGCGGTGATCTCCTCGGGGAATGTGAAATCCATGACCGCATCGTTGCATGCGGACCGGATGGGCGACCCGCGCGCAGCCTCAGCCGGACGCGAGTTGCAGATCCCGTTGCTCGACCGCGCTGCGCACACGACGCAGCACCACGTCCATCGCCGCGTCGGTGCTGTGCAGCGTGCCGGTCACCGCCACCGCACCCGCCCGC
Organism: uncultured Actinomycetota bacterium; assembly: GCA_963769435.1. Lineage (GTDB taxonomy): Bacteria > Actinomycetota > Actinomycetes > S36-B12 > UBA10799 > JADKAV01. The sequence goes on along the minus strand of CAVYLN010000002.1, from coordinate 587,795 downwards.
CGCGCACTGGCCGCGATGCGCTGGGACATCACACCGGGGGCGATCAGGAAGGGTGAGACACAGATGTCCTCGTAGCCGCTGTCGCGCAGGTCGGCCACAGCGTCCTCGACACTGGGTCCGGGTCCGGATGCGAACGCCACCGCCGAGGCGCCCCAGCCGTGGGTGCGCCACTCCAGCGCCAGCGCGGCGTGCCGGCTGCGGGCTGCGGCGTAGCTCGACCCTGCGGATGCGAAGACGACCGCCGTCCGCGGGTCCGGACGATGTCCGGCCGCCTTCAGCACCGCATCCAGGCCGTGGAGCAGGTGCGGGTCGGCGCCCATCGGCGTCGCCATGGCGATCCGGGCCTCCGGGTGGGAGGCCTGGGTCGCCGCAGCGAACATCGGGACGTCCTGGGTCGCGTGGTAGGCGGTGGTCAACAGCATGGGCACCACGACGAGGTCGTGGATGTGCTTGGACTGCAGGTACGCGATCGCCCCATCGAGACGCGGTCGGTCCAGATCCAGCGTCGCCTGCGCGACGAAAGCCCCGAGGCGGTGGCCGACGCGGCGGGCGAGCAGGTCACACGCGAGCCGGGCACGGGGATCTGCGCTGCCGTGGGACAGCAGTACCACCCCGTAGTCGGCCGGTGGGGGCGGCAGCGCGATCGTGTCCCGGGACGCTCGGCTCATGACACTCCTTCAGGTCGATTCCGAAGCGCACGTTAGCGCTGATCGGCGATTTCGTCGCGTCAAGAGGGATTCCGCCGATCGGGTGGGTGCCTCGCCCGATCGGCCCAGTTCGGCTCTCCGGTCGGGGTCGACCTCTATACGTGCAGTCCGCACTCCGTCTTCCCCTGCCCGGCCCAACGCCCGGCCCGCGGGTCCTCACCGGGGCGGGTGGGCCGGGTGCAGGGAGCACACCCGATCGAGGTGAAACCAGCGTCCCGCAGGGGATTCAGCAGGACACCGTGCTCGCGGGCGTAGGCCTGCGTCTGCTCATCGGTCCATGTGGCCAGCGGGTTGATCTTGACCATGCCCCGCTTGTGATCCACGCCGATCACTTCGATGTCGGTGCGGGTGGGGGCGTCGGCCCGCCGCATGCCGGTTATCCACGCGTCGCGTCCCGCCAGCGTCCGCTCGAGGGGCTCCACCTTGCGCAGGGCGCAGCATCTGTCCGGGTCCCGATCGTGCAGTCGGGGTCCCCACTCGGCGTCCTGTTCAGCCACGGTCTGTGCCGGCCGCACCGTGAGCAGCGTGAGTGGACGGGTGACCGCGTATGCGGCGGCGGTCCCCAGGGTCTCCGCGAAGTGGTAGCCGGTGTCGATGAACGCCACTTCGAGTCCTGGGGCCGCTTGGGAGGCGAGGTGGACAAGCACCTCGTCGCCCATGCTCGACATCAGGACCAACGATCCGAAGCTGCGATGCGCCCAGGCCACTGCGTGCGAGGCCACCTGCACGTGATCGGCGCCCGCTGCCGAGATGGCGTCGATCAGTGCGGTGCCCCGGCTCGCAATGTGCGCGGGGTCGGTGGTGCGGACGGTCAGGTCGATACTCACTTCTGCTCCTGGGGTTTGACGATGCGGACGGTGAACGTGCGGGTGCACGCGCGACATCGCCAGGTGCCGTGTCCGGGTTCTGGCCAGAGGTCCTCATCGGCGCAGTAGGGGCAGAAGTGGACGACGTTCATCGCAGCGACTCCTCATCCGCGCGTTCCACCCAGTCGGCGAAGCCCTCATCGCCCTTGCGTTGTTCGGTGAAGTTCGTCAGGACACGCTCGACGTATGTGGGCACCTCGTCGGCGGTGACTTTCAGGGCACGCAGTTTGCGCCCGAATCCGGCGTCGGGTCCCAGGCGACCGCCCAGGTGCACCTGGAACCCCTCCACCATCTCGCCACTCGTGGTCGGCGACCAAGGATCCCTTGAAACCGATATCCGCGATCTGGAAGCGTGCGCAGGAGTTGGGGCACCCATTCACATGGATGCTCAGGTCGGTCCCCTCCAGCGAATCCCCGAAACTGTGCTCGAGGTGCTCGACGAGGTCCGCGGTCCGCTTCTTCGTCTCGACGATGGCCAGCTTGCAGAACTCGATGCCGGTGCAGGCCATCGCACCGCGCCGGAACTCCGTGGGCCGGACCTGCAGGCCGAGGGACTCCAGGCCGGGTACCAGCGTGTCCGGGTCGGCGACGTCGAGGATCACGAGTTTCTGCTGTGCGGTCAGCCGGAGCCGACGGCTTCCCGCCGCGGCCATGAGATCGGCGATCGCCGCCAGCGTGGTTCCCGAGACCCGGCCGACGGTCGGCGCCGCCCCGACGTAGAACCTCCCGTCGGCCTGCGGCCACACGCCGACGTGGTCGCGCCGGCCCGTGGGTGCCCCGGGGGCGGGACCGTCGGCCAGCGGATGTCCGAGGTAGTCCTGCTCCAGCACCTCCCGGAAGCGTTGCGCCCCCCAGTCGGCGACCAGGAACTTCAGCCGGGCCCTGGTCCGCAGTCGCCGGTACCCGTAGTCGCGGTAGATCCTGATGATGGCTTCCCAGACGTCGGGGACCTGCTCGCGCGGGACCCACGCGCCGAGGCGCTGCGCGACCATCGGGTTCGTGGACAGACCGCCCCCGACCCACACGTCGAAACCCGGTCCCAGGTCCGGGTGGACCACCCCGATGAAGGACACGCAGTTGATCTCGTGGGCGACGTCCTGACGCGGCGACCCGGAGATCGCGGTCTTGAACTTCCGGGGCAGGTTCGCATACTCCGGGTCCCCGACGTAGCGCCTGACGATCTCTTCGATGGCTGGGGTCCCGTCGATGATCTCGTCGGCGGCGATACCCGCCACCGGTGAGCCGAGGACGACGCGGGGTGTGTCCCCACACGCCTCGGTGGTGGACAGGCCAACACCTTCCAGCAGTCGCCAGATCTCCGGCATGTCCTCGATCCGGATCCAGTGCAGCTGGATGTTCTGACGGTCGGTGATGTCCGCGGTGTTGCGGCCGAAGCGCTCGGAGATTTCCGCGATGGTGCGCAGCTGGGTGTCCGTGAGCATTCCGCCATCGGTGCGGATGCGGAGCATGAAGAACTCGTCGTCGAGTTCCTCGACCGGCAGACTGGCCGTGCGTCCACCTTCGATTCCGGGCCTGCGCTGGGTGTACAGGCCCCACCAGCGCAGCCGCCCGCGAAGGTCGTCCTCGGGGATTGACGAGAAGCCCTCTCGGGCGTAGACCTGCTCAACGCGCTCGCGCACGTTCAGGCCGTTGTCGTCAGCCTTGAACCGCTCGTTGGCGTTCAGCGGTTCGCGCTGGCCCAAGGCCCACTGTCCGGTGTCCTTGGTGCGGGTCGGTCTCTGGTTCGGCATCGGTTCTCCTAGGGAAAGGGAGACCGGCGCAAGGGACCTCGACGCCATCGGTCACGGCGCCGGGGAGGGCCCAGGCGCCGGTCGTCTGCGGGGGTGCGACGGGTCGGCGGCTAGGCACAACAACACGAACACGCACACATCCGCATGAAGCGGGAAGTGGTGTTCGGCATGCGCATCACTATGCATCAACGGTTGCCTGTCCGACAAGCCCGGGGTGGGCGTGACGTCGCTGCACCCGTCGGTGGGGGACTGCCTTCACCACGGCGCGGATTGACCATCTGAACAATCCCTTTCGCGCAGATGTGAAGGCCGTACGCCCGATTCGCACGATTTGTGTGGCCCCACACCATCATTTCTCCGCGACAGTGAGTGGCGTGCGCGGAGTTGTGAAGGGAGGAGTCACGCCGGGTACAGCGCCACCTCGGCGGCCTTGAACGCGAGATACACCTGATCTCCGACCTCGAGCCGTAGATCCCGCAGTGCGGCGGGCGTCACGTCGGCGGCCAGCGGACCCACATGGATGCGGACGAGATGGGCCTGCGGTGCCAGTGACTCGATCCGGCCGGTGACCACGTTGCGCACGCTGCCCTCCGGCCTGACCCGGTGTACGGATACCGTGGCCGGCCCGAACGCGGCCGCGGTGGCGGCCCCGGGAGTCAACGGCGCCTGTGGCAGCCCGATGATCAGGCGGTCATCGGAGGTGCGGACGGTGTCAGCATCGACCGCCACACCGGTGATCAGGTTGAGGCCGCACAGCCGGGCGGCGAACTCCGTGCGCGGGCGCTGCAGTAGTTCCGAGGCCGGACCCGACTCGATGATGCGGCCGGCGTCCATCACCGCGATGTGGTCGGCCAGAAGCGCTGCGTCCAGGATGTCGTGGGTGACCAGCAGCGCGGTCCGCTCCGCCAGCACGCGACGAAGAGTCTGACGGATGGCGGCCGCGACCGGTTGATCCAGTGCCGCCAACGGCTCATCGAGCAGGAGCAGGGTGGGCTCGGCTGCGAGAGCCCGCGCGACCGCGACACGCTGTGCCTGGCCTCCCGAGAGTTCCCGCGGTCTGCGATCGGCGAGGTCGTCAGCCTCCAGGTCCCGCAGCCAGGACCGCGCGCGGGCTCGGGCCCGGCTCCGGTCCAGGCCCTGCGCGTGGCCGGCGAAGGCCACATTCTGCAGCGCCGACATGCGGGGGAAAAGCAGGGGTTCCTGCGCCAGCAACGCCACGCCCCGACGATGTGGTGCGCGGTCGGTGCCGGCCTCGGCGTCGAAAAGGGTCTGGCCGTCGAGGGTGATCCGGCCGGTGTCGGGGGAGACCAGGCCCGCGATGGCGGCCAGCAGGGTGCTCTTCCCCGAGCCGTTGGGCCCTACGATCGCCAGCGTCGACCCAGTGGCGACGTGGATGTCCGCCTCCACGTCGCGCTCGTCGACGCGCAGCCGGACGGTGAGGCTCATGCGGTCCCCTGGTTCCGGCGGGCGAGGCCGATCACGGCCACCGCCACCACCACCAGAAGCAGTGACAGGGCGATAGCCGCATCCGGATCCGTCTCCCGCTGCAGGTAGATCTCCAGGGGAAGTGTGCGCGTCACGCCCTGCAGGCTTCCGGCGAAGGTGATGGTCGCGCCGAACTCGCCGAGTGCACGCGCGAATGCGAGAACCGCCCCGGAGGCGATGGCGGGCATCACGGTGGGCAGTGTCACCCGGCGCAGGACCAGGGTGGGGCTCGCGCCCAGGGTCGCGGCGACATCCTGGTACCGGGTTCCGACGGTACGCAGGGCCCCCTCCAGGCTGATGACGAGGAAGGGCATGGCCACGAACGTCTGGGCCAGTACGACCGCGGTCGTCGAGAACGCGATCTGAAACCCCAGGGCCTCGAACGATTCGCCCAGCAGCCCCCGGCGCCCGAAGGTGTACAGCAGGGCGATCCCTGCCACGACCGGTGGCAGGACCAGCGGCAGGAGCACCAGTGCGCGGCCCAAGCCCATGAGCCGACCCCGGGACCGGGCGAGGACAAGGGCCAGAGGGATGCCGGCCAACAGGCACAGGAGGGTCGCCGCGCCCGAGGTCCGAAGGCTCAGCAGCAACGCATCCCGCGACGAGGGCGAGGTGATGAGCGTCCAGAACTCGTCCCATTGCACGCGCGTGAGCATCGCCACGATCGGGGCGACGATGAACGCCGCGCCGAGGACGGCCGGTACGTACACCCACGTGGGCAGCAGTGGCCGGCTCATCGATCGCTGTCCGAGAAGCCGGCATCGGCCAGGATCCGACCGCCTTGGGCGCTGGTGACGAGATCGAGGAAATCCTGCGCCGCGCGGGCGTCGTCGGAGTCGGCCACCACCGCGATCTGATACACGTTGCGGGCGTTCACGGCAGGCGGGATCGCGATGCTGCGTACCGTGGCATCGCTGCCGACGACGTCGGAGGTGTAGACGATGCCGGCGTCCGCTTGGCCGGTGGCGACCTTGTTCAGCACATCGGTCACGGAAGCCTCCTCGCTGTCGGTACTGATCCGGACCCCGCTGGACGCCTCGATCCGGGTGGTCGCCGCGCCACACGGGACCTGGGGTGCGCATGTGACCACGTACAGATCGGGATCGCCCAGGTCGCGCAGGTTCGTCACCCGGCCCGGGTTGTCGGCGGGCACCACGATCGTCATGGTGTTGGTCGCGAAGACCTCGGGTGGTCCGGTGCGGCCGCCGGCGCGCCGCATCGTGATCTCGTCCGCGGTCGCGAGGACATCGGCGGGCCCGCCCTGCTGCAACTGGGCCACCAGGTCCGACGAGCCGGCGAAGTTGAATCGCACCGTGGTGGACCGGTGACGCTGCTCGAACACCTCCGCGATCTCGGTGAACGGCAGCCGCAGCGAGGCGGCCGCGTAGACCGTGAGGTCCGTATGGTCGTCCGGACCCCGGCCGCAGGCCGCCAAGAGCGTCACCGCGACAAGCGCGCCCGCCGTGATCCGGTCTACCCACGGTCCTCGCTCTCGACGATCACGTTGGTCGACTTGACCACCGCGCTTGCCAGTGAGCCGACCTCCAGGCCCAGATCGGTGACCGCCTCCGAGGACATCAGTGACACGACCCGGAAGGGACCGCACTGCAGTTCGACCTGCGCCATGACCCCGTCCATCGTCACGGCGGTCACGATGCCGTGCAGATGGTTGCGCGCCGAGGTGCGCGACAGTTCCTGCGATGCCGTGGCCAAGCCCTTGACGTACTGCGCCATCGTCGCGCCGTCGACCGCCAGGCGCCCCGCGGCGTCCGAAGTCGCTGCCAGGGACCCCGACTGGATCAGGCGTCGGACGGTGTCGTCACTGACCCCGAGAAGCCGGGCGCACTCCTGGATTCGCAGATGCGGCATGGATCAGAGACTACTACCGCACCTGCAAGAGATTTCCCAGATATCAGACGAGAGTGCTGAAACGGGACCACGGCCTGACCTGATCCTGGACCGTTTCGGCAGATCAGTTGGTGCCCGGGGCCGCGAAGGCGACCACCGCGGTCGGTAGGTGTGCATCAGGACCGTGCGATCGCTAACTTCGGTCCCAGACAGATGGGAGCATGACATGGCGCACGGACCCTTGCCGGGTGCTGGTGACAGCGGACCGGTGGTTGAGGAGAAGTACCACACCGGCCGCGTGGTCCGGATGGCCATCGTGGCGGCTCTCGGCGGATTCCTTTTCGGCTTCGACTCCGCCGTGGTCAACGGCACCGTTGACGCGCTCAAGACCAAGTTCGACATCGGCGACGCCATCGGCTTCGTCGTGGCGATCGCGCTGCTCGGCTCGGCCGTGGGTGCATGGTTCGCAGGAACGCTTGCCAACAAGTACGGGCGACGCCGGGTCATGGTGATCGCCGCGGTGCTGTTCCTGATCGCGGCCCTTGGGCAGGCCTTCCCGCTCGGCGTCCTGGACCTGATGTTCTGGCGGTTCCTGGGAGGGGCAGGTATCGGGATCGCCTCGGTGATCGCGCCCATGTACATCGCCGAGATCGCCCCGGCCCAACTGCGCGGGCGGTTGGGATCGCTGCAACAGTTGGCGATCGTCCTGGGCATCTTCACAACGGCGGTGACCAACTATCTGATCCTGAACGCGGCCAGCGCCGGCAAGCCGGAGACGAACGCGAACAACACCTGGATATTCGGGCTGGAAGCCTGGCAGTGGATGTTCCTGGTCATGGTGATTCCGGCGCTCGTGTACGGACTGCTGGCCCTCACGATCCCGGAGTCTCCGCGCTATCTCGTGGCCATCGGCAAGAACGAGGAGGCCGCCGAGGTTCTCTCGCGGGTGCTCGACGGCGACCAGCACGCCAAGGTCGCTGAGATCGAGGCGTCGCTGTCCGGGGATCACAAGCCCCGCTTCAGTGATCTCAAGGGTGCGACGCTCGGATTGAAGCCGATCGTTTGGGTGGGTATCGGTCTGAGCGTGTTCCAGCAGTTCGTCGGCATCAACGTCATCTTCTACTACTCGAACAGCATCTGGGCCTCCGTCGGTTTCGAGGAGGATCAGGCGTTCCTGCTGACGTTGATCACGAACACCACCAATGTCGTCGTCACGCTGGTCGCGATCTCCCTGGTCGATCGCTTGGGCCGAAAACCCCTGCTGCTGATCGGTTCAGCCGGGATGGCGGTGTCACTGGCAGTGATGGCGTTCGTGTTCGGAACCGCTGAGAAATGTACGCAGGCCCTGGTCGATGCCGGGCAGGCCGGTTGCCTCAACGCGGATTCCATCGGGACCCCGTATCTGACGGGCGCGGCCGGCCCCACCGCGGTCATCGCGGCGAACCTGTACGTCGTGTTCTTCGGAGTCTCCTGGGGTCCGGTGGTCTGGGTGCTGCTCGGGGAGATGTTCCCGAACCGGATACGCGCTGCCGCACTGGCGGTCGGCGCCGCGGCGCAGTGGGTGGCCAACTTCATCGTCAGCGTCTCCTTCCCGAGCATGTCCTCCATCGGGCTCGGCTTCGCCTACGGCGTGTTCACGGTCATGGCAGTCCTCTCGTTCTTCTTCGTGGCCAAGTTCATACGGGAGACCAAGGGGATGTCGCTGGAGCAGATGCAGGAGGTCTGACCCCGCATCCTGGGGTCAGAATCGAGTGCTTCCGCGGCAGCGGCGAGGGCCGCAATGTCACGATTTGTCACCGGACCCATGGCAGCCGCGCTCTCATCGCTTCGTCTGGTCGTGCCGACTACGCTGATGGACAGACGAGCGAAAGGTGCCCATGATGGCCAACGGAACCCCCTCTCCGGGCTGGTACGAGGACCCCCGGGATGCCGCCCAGGTGCGTTGGTGGGACGGCGGGCAGTGGACGCAGAACACGCAGGCGATGCCGGGTGCGCCCGCCGCCCCTCAGGTGCCTGAAACGCCGGCAGCACCGACGCCCGAGCAGACCGCGGCCGACCCATGGGCCGCCGCCAGTCAGGCTCCGGGGCAGCCGGAGCAGCAGCAGTGGGGTCAGGCTCCGGGGCAGCCGGAGCAGCAGCAGTGGGGTCAGGTCCCGGGGCAGCCGGAGCAGCAGCAGTGGGGTCAGGCTCCGGGGCAGCCGGAGCAGCAGCAGTGGGGTCAGGCTCCGGGGCAGCCGGAGCAGCAGCAGTGGGGTCAGGTCCCGGGGCAGCCGGAGCAGCAGCAGTGGGGTCAGGCTCCGGGGCAGCCGGAGCAGCAGCAGTGGGGTCAGGCTCCGGGGCAGCCGGAGCAGCAGCAGTGGGGTCAGGCTCCGGGGCAGCCGGAGCAGCAGCAGTGGGGTCAGGCTCCGGGGCAGCCGGAGCAGCAGCAGTGGGGTCAGGCTCCGGGGCAGCCGGAGCAGCAGCAGTGGGGTCAGGCTCCGGGGCAGCCGGAGCAGCAGCAGTGGGGTCAGGCTCCGGGGCAGCCGGAGCAGCAGCAGTGGGGTCAGGCTCCGGGGCAGCCGGAGCAGCAGCAGTGGGGTCAGGCTCCGGGGCAGCCGGAGCAGCAGCAGTGGGGTCAGGCTCCGGGGCAGCCGGAGCAGGGTGGCTGGCAGCAACCTCCGGGCGCATGGGGATCCGCTGTTCCGCCCGCACCCGTGCCGCCGGGTATGGCACCCGGGTCGCCGATGGGTCAGGCCAACGTCTTCCCGACCGCCGAGTCCGTGGATCCGATCACCGGCATGCCGGTTTCGACCCCCGACTCGGGATCCAAGACCTCGGGCAAGCGGCTCGCAGCCCTGGTCGGCGCCACGCTGCTGGTCGGACTGCTGATTCTGGGCCTCTTGTGGTTCTTCCTGTTCCGGTCGTCAGGCTCGGCCACGCCCAGTGGTTCCAACGGGCCGGTCGAGGTAACGGCCACCTTCAGCGGCACCGTCGACCCGGCGTGTGCGGATCTCGGGGCGGCACTCACCGCCGACGATCTGAGCATGTCCGTTGCCGACCGGCTCAACGAGGTCGCGATCGCGAAGAACCTCGAGGAGAACCAGGCCTACTTCGAGCAACTGGCCAAGGACATCAAGCCGATCATGGATCAGTACCAGAGTGCCTGCGTGTCGGCAGTCTCAGCGGGCAACGCCCCCGAGTTCTATCGGACGTTCGTCGAGACCTTCGAGACATCGGTGTCCGATGGTTCGACCGTCGCCACCTCCGCGCTCGGCAACGGTGGGCAGGTCTCCGCGGAGGACGCCGAGCGGCTACGGGCGGAGGCGAGCAAGCTCGAAGCGAGCGCCGCAGCCGTGATGGCCGTGTCGGGGCAGTCCGCCGAGCCCAGCACTTCCGCGTCGCCCGAGGCCTCACCCGCGCCGGAGTCCGCACCGCCGACGGGTAGCCCCACGGCCTCCGTCGTGCCGAGCCCCATCGGGTAGGACTCGGTGGCCGAACCTCTTTGGCGGCCGGATCCGGCCGCCGTGCAGCGCACCAGCGTGCGCGGCGTGATGCGTGAGATCGAGGCGATCACCGATCTGCCGATGGTCAGTCTCGCGGACTTCCACGAATTCTCCATCGAGGCACCCGGTGACTTCTGGGACCTCGTCTGGGGGGAGTGCGGCGTGGTGGGTGACCGCGGAGATGGGCCCTGCGGTGGTACCTCCGCCCCCGGCGCTGGATCTGCGCGCCACGAAGTTCTTCCCTGCCGCCACCTTGAACTACGCACAGAACCTGCTGGCCGGTGGCGATCTCCCCGGGGCCCAGGACACGGCTCTGGTGTTCCGCAGGGAGGATGGGATCCGCCGGGTCTGGTCCTGGGCGGAACTGCGAAGGGCCACCGCGTCGGTGGCGGGCGCATTGGCCCGTGCCGGTGTGGGTCCCGGTGACACGGTGGCCGCCTGGATGCCCAACACTCCGGAGACCGTGATCACGATGCTGGCCGCGTCCAGTCTGGGAGCGGTCTTCACGTCGACGAGCCCGGACTTCGGGCCCGCCGGGGTGCTCGACCGCTTCGGCCAGGTCTCGCCGACCGTGCTCGTCGCCGCCGATGGATACGTCTACGCCGGCAAGCAGCACGATCGTCGCGCGGCCCTGGCTCAGATCGTCGCGGAACTCCCGAGCCTGCGTGAGGTCTGGCTGGTCCACGAACTGGATCCCTCCGCGCAGGTCTGCCTACCGGTCGAGACCCGTGCTTTCAGGGATCTGCTGGACGACGCCCGGGCGACACCCGACTTCGTTCAGATGCCGTTCGACGCCCCTGGATTCGTCCTCTACTCCTCAGGCACCACGGGCGCCCCGAAATGTCTGATACACCGTTCCGCGGGTCTGTTGCTCAAGCATGCCAGCGAGCACCGATGGCACCTCGACGTGCGGCCCGGCGACCGGGTCTTCTGGTTCACCACCTGCGGCTGGATGATGTGGAACTGGTTGATCAGTGCTCTGGCGGCCGGTGCCACCGTCGTGCTCTACGACGGTTCGCCGTTCCACCCCGATCCCGAACACCTGTGGCGGATCGCGGAAGAGGAGCAGTTCACTTTGATGGGTGTCAGCGCCAAGTACCTCGACGCGTGCCACAAGCAGGGCCTCGAGCCGGGCAAGGATCGAGACCTGAGCAGCCTCCGTACGCTGGGGTCGACGGGCTCGCCGTTGTCGCCGGAGTCGTTCGCCTACGTGTACCGCGAGATCAAGCCGGATCTGCACCTGGCTTCGATTTCGGGCGGCACGGACATCTGTGGCTGTTTCGCCCTCGGGGATCCGACCGCGCCGGTCTGGCCCGGCGAACTGCAGACGCCGGCCCTTGGGGCGGACGTGGACATCCTGGACGACGACGGCATGAGCCTTCGCGGGCAGGCGGGGGTGACCGGCGAGTTGGTCTGCCGCAACGCCCTGCCGAGCATGCCGCTGGGATTCATCGATGATCCCGATGACGCCCGCTACACCGCTGCCTACTTCGAGCGGTTCCCTGGGGTCTGGGCACACGGGGACTTCGCGACCTGGACCGAGCACGACGGGATCATGATCCTCGGCCGATCGGACGCCACTCTCAATGCCGGAGGGGTGCGGATCGGCACTGCTGAGATCTATCGCCAGGTGGAGGCGTTCGACGAGGTGGAGGAATGCATCGCGATCGGCCAGCAGCACGACGACGACACCCGAGTGGTGCTGTTCCTGAGGCTCGTGCAGGGACATGAACTCGACGACCTGCTGCGTGCCCGTATCGTGAGACGCCTGCGTCAGCAGTGCTCTCCGCGCCACGTGCCGGCGCGAATGATCGCGGTGGCGGATCTGCCGAGGACCCGGTCGGGCAAACTTGCCGAGTTGGCTGTCTCGGACGTGGTGCATGGCAGGACCGTGCGCAACACGGAGGCCCTCGCGAATCCGGAGAGTCTGCGCCTGTTCATCGATCTGGAGGAACTGAAGACATGACAGTTGCGGCCGAAGTGACCCCCGCGCAGGCGCTCAACCGTCGGGTCGAGGCCGACATCCCGCGCCGCAGGTTCGTGCCCGGCAAGGGTTGGACGAGTCACGTTCCGAACATCCTGCGGGCGCTGCTGCTCGGAGTCGCGGTATTCAGCGCGGTGACCGCGGTCTTCCCCGCCCTCGCCCGCGGCCTCAGTTCTGTCCGTGAGGTGATCGAGGTATTACTGGTCCCGGCGCCACCCAACATTGCGTGGGCCGCAGTGCTGGTGATCTTCGGGTCGGCGCTGGGCAAGCGTAAGCGGTCGGCCTGGTGGTTCATGATCATCATCTTGTCCAGCGGCATGATCGTCTCGGTCGTCCTGCTCTTCCAGGACCCCGACACGCGTGTGATCGAGGCCGCCACGCTGGCCGCCTCCATCGTGCTGTTCGTGGTTCTGATCCTGTCCCGCAAGGAGTTCTTCGCGATCGTCCCGCGCCGCAACGTGGTGGTGGCGATCGCCACCCTGGTCGTCGGATTCGCGATCGTGATCCCGGTCGGGTGGGCCATGGTGGAGGCTCTGCCCGGATCGGTGGCCCGCAGCGATGCGCTGGGCTACTCGATCAACCAGGTGCTCGGTGGCCTCGGTGAAGAGGAGACGACCGGGATCTCCGGGCGCGCCACTCGGCCGGTCCCGTTCGTTCTCGGTGGGCTCGGCACGCTGGTCTACGTCGCCTTCGGTCTGGCCCTGTTCCGCACCCGGGGCAAGGAGCGACTGATCACCGGTGAGGACGAGGTCGACCTGCGCCGACTGCTGCATGAGCATGGGGACCGCGACTCCCTCGCGTACTTCGCAACGCGCCGTGACAAGTCGGCCATGTGGTCCAACTCCCGCAAGGCGGCTGTCACCTACCGGGTGGTGAACGGGGTCAGCCTCGCCAGCGCCGACCCGATCGGGGATCCGGAGTCCTGGCCCCCCGCGATCGAGGCATGGCTCGAGGAGGCCCGCCAGTTCGGGTGGGCGCCTGCGGTCATGGGCGCCTCCGAACTGGGCGCGGAGGCCTATGTGCGAGCAGGCCTGGAAGCGCTGTCCCTCGGTGACGAAGCCATCATCGAGTTCTCACAGTTCACCCTGGACGGGCGCCACATGCGCGCAGTCCGACAGGCCGTGCACCGGCTCGAGCGTGACGGGTACACCACGCGGGTGCGGCGCCACAGGGACATCCCCGACGACGAGATGGCCGCCGTGGTCGCCGACGCGGACGGGTGGCGTGACACGGACAACGAGCGCGGTTTCTCGATGGCGCTGGGACGGCTGGGCGATCCCCTGGACGGGGCGTGCGTGCTGACCGAGATCTTCGACGCGCAGGGTGTTCGACAGGGTCTCCTGTCGTTCTCGCCGTGGGGAACCCGCGGTATCTCGCTGGACCTCATGCGCCGTCACGCGGAGGCTGAGAACGGCGTGATGGAAACGATGGTCGCTGCCACCGTCGCGGCCGGCCCGGCCATCGGAGTGGACAGGCTGTCGCTGAACTTCGCGGTCATGCGGGCCATTTTCGAAGAAGGCGCGAAGATCGGCGCCGGTCCCGTCATGAGAGCGTCCCGGGCGTTCCTGATGTTCGCCAGCCGATGGTGGCAGTTGGAGTCCCTGTACCGATCGAACGAGAAGTACGAACCGGACTGGGTGCCCCGCTACCTGCTGTTCGAACGTTCCGGGGACCTGCCCCGCGTTGGGCATCGCCGCCGGCATCGCCGAGGGCTTCGTCGAGAAGCCGGGCTGGCCGATGCGGGGCCGGCGCCGGGAGTCCTTGGCCGATGGCGCTGCCGCATCGCCGGTGGCACTGTGGGCGCCGGTTGCCACGGAACTGGCCGCGCACGACGCCGAGGAGGCCGCGCTGGAGGAGCGCCGTCTGCCCGAGCAGGAGATCGTGCGCCGCACGAAACTCGAACAGATCCGGTCCCGGGGAGTGGACCCCTACGCGACCGACTTCGACCGCACGGACATGATCGGCGACATCCGCGCCGAGTTCGGCGAGCTCGAACCCGATGCCCGCACGGGGCGCACCGTACGGATCGCCGGACGTGTGATGCTCAACCGGGTCACGGGCAAACTGGTGTTCGCGCAGGTCAAGGACTGGAGCGGGCAGATCCAGGTGATGCTGTCGCTGGCCGAGATCGGCCAGGAGATGCTCGACCGCTGGAAGCACGAGGTGGACCTCGGCGATCACGTCGGGGTCGTCGGCCAGGTGATCACCAGCAAGCGCGGTGAGTTGTCGATCCTTGCCACCGAGTTCGTGATCACGTCGAAGTGCCTGGTGCCGCTGCCGGACAAGCACGCCGGGCTCACCGACCCGGAGGCCCGCACGCGGCAGCGTTACGTGGACCTGATCGTGAACGACGACTCCCGGGAGATGGTGGCCATGCGCTCCACGGCCATCCGGGCACTTCGGGAGTCGCTGTGGCGCCGGGACTTCCTGGAGGTCGACACCCCGATGCTCCAGACGGTCCATGGTGGTGCGAACGCACGCCCGTTCATCACCCATATCAACGCCTACGACATGCGCCTGTACCTGCGGATCGCGCCGGAGTTGTTCCTCAAGAGGCTGCTGGTCGGGGGTGTGGAGAAGATCTTCGAGGTCAACCGCAACTTCCGCAACGAGGGTGTGGACACCTCGCACAACCCCGAGTTCAGCAGTCTGGAGGTCTACGACGCGTACGGCGACTACGAGACGATGCGGGTGCTCACCCGGGACGTGATCCTGGAGATCGCGACCGCTGTGTACGGGGAACCCATCGCCCGCCGGCCCCTGCCCGACGGGGGGTACGAGGAGATCGACCTGTCCCCGGAATGGCCGACGATGACCGTGCACGAGGCTGTGAGCCGTGCGATCGGCGAGGAAGTGACCGTTGACACCCCGGTGGCGACCCTGCGGGCGCACGGCACCCGGGTGGGCATCCCGCTGGATCCGGGCTGGGACGCCTCGCAGGCAGTGCTCGAACTGTACGAGCAGTTGTGTGAGGCGACGACGACCTTCCCGACGTTCTACCTCGATTTCCCGACCGAGGTCTCGCCGCTGACCCGCAAGATGCCCAGCGAGCCCAGGCTGGCGGAGAAGTGGGATCTCGTGGGCTGGGGCGCCGAGTTGGGTACCGCGTACACGGAGTTGATCGACCCCTTGGACCAGCGAGACCGACTGGTGGCGCAGAGTCTGCTGGCCGCGGCCGGTGATGTCGAGGCCATGGAGGTCGACGAGGACTTCCTGCGCGCCCTGGAGTACGGGATGCCGCCCGCCGGTGGCCAGGGGATGGGCGTCGAACGGGTCATCATGATGCTCACCGGGCAGACCATCCGGGAGACGATGCTGTTCCCGCTGGTCAAGCCCGAGTGATCTCCGCCCGGTTGGGCCGTGCGTTGTGCAACGAACGCACATCGAGGTCCGACCGCGTGTGAATCTCAGCCTTCACCCACACCGAACCCGGCGTTCACACCACTGCAACACCGGTCCGACAGGCTCGGTGGTGTCGAGAGGAGGCCATGATGACGAACCGGCTCACAGCTTTCGCCCACCTGGCCAACGAATTGGGATCCCTCACCGTGTCGATGGGCGGCCTGCTGGTCCAGGCCTCGACGCGGCGGGATCGGAGCACCTACTACGAGGATCACTTCTAGTCATCTAGCCTGAAGTGTCCGGCACGCAGCGTGCCGAGGTCGAGGAGGGCTGGAATGAGAGCGGTTGTCTGCGCGATGGTGCTGGCGGTGGGTCTCGCCGGATGCTCCCAAACGGACTCGGCGCCGGAGCCGGACGTCTCGGCCACGACTGAGCCGGCAGAGCCCAGCCCGGCCCAGACGACCCCTGGGACGGTGACCCCGACCCCCACGAGGACGCCGACGCCCACCACGCCCGAGCCTGACCCGGGCTCCACCACCAAGGCCGGGACCACCGCGTTCTGCGACTACCTCGAGGAGACCAGCGGGCAGCAACTGCAGGTCGAGGACCCAAGTCAGTTCGTGGCCCTCGTGGAGGGCGCTGTTGCCGTGGCTCCTGGAGCGATCGCCGAGGATGCGCAACTGTACGCCGAATCGGTGCGGCGGTTGGCCGACACAGTGACCGAGGGGCCGAAGAAGGCGGCGAAGGCCGAGGCGTGGCTGACCGCGAACGAGTCGGCGGTCGCACAGGCGGAGGCCAATCTGAACTCGTATGCGGAGTCCACCTGCGGTCGGCCCTTCATCACCGGGGAAGGTGGCTGAGACGCGCCGATAGGGGATCTGTAATACCTGAAGTGGAGTGCGCTAATATGCCTGCATGTCACGAATCGGAATGGTGGCGACAGGCACCCTCGCGGGCCTGATCGCGTTCTTGCTGGTCGCAGTCGTGGGTCTCGGGGAGCGGATCGGCCCGCTGTACTTGAACCCGGTAGCGGTGGTGCTGGGCACTTTCGTGCTGGTGATGGGCTGGTTGGTCGCGGCCTACTCCGCGCGGAACCTGCGCGGACAACGTCGACAGGGCCGGTACGCGGTTCTCCTGGCCCTGGCGGTGTTGGCACTGTGGTTCGCGGTGGTTGCCGACCCGGTCGCACTCACTGCTCTCGGCTGGACCGTGAGTGGACTGGCCGTCGCCGGACTCGTGGCCCACGCTGACACACCGGCAGCCCGCAGCGCCTCCCGCAGGGTGGCCGGGCGTCTGCTGGTGGGCGACGCGGCGATCTGGGCCGCCGTGGTTCTGCTCGCGACCGCCGGGCATCACCGATCGCAGCGAGATGGCCGCAGCCGGATGGATCGTCCCGTCACTGCTCGCACTGGGCGGCATCGTGCGATCAGCCCTGGTCCCCGCGTGGCGCTGGCTCCCGTTGACCGCGGAGGCGCCATCGCCGGTATCGGCACTGCTGCACGCCGGCGTGGTCAACGGGATGGGGCTGCTCGCCATCCTGTGGTGGCCGGTGTTCGCCGGAGCTCCCGCAGTGTTGCTCGCCCTGGTGGTCGTGGGGACGATCACCGCTGTGCTGGGCACAGCCGCCATGCGGGTGCGACCGGACGTGAAGGGCCGGCTGGCCAGTTCGACGTCCGCGCAAATGGGCTACATGACGGTTCAGATCGGGCTCGGCCTGCCGGCACTGGCGATGCTGCATCTCATCGGGCACGGCTTCTACAAGGCGTGGTTGTTCCTCAGGGCCGGCGGTGCATCCAGGCGTGCGCCCGCTCCAGCACTTGACGCGCCCCATCCCCTTGGTCTACTCGGCATCGCACTGGGTGCGACCGTGATCACGGCTGCCGGCGTCTGGACATGGACGTCCGTGCCGCTGGTGGATGTGGTTCCACTCGCGGTCGCCACCGCCACCGCCACTTTCGCCCTGGCCGCGCTGGCATGGCCGGATCGGCGCACGGCAGTACATGCCACGGGCCGGGCGCGTGGCTGGTCGGCCTTGCTCACGGCGCTCGGGCTGCTCACCTACGTCCTGCTCCTGGGTGCCTGGTCTCACCTGTTCGCCACTACTGCGGTGTGGACGGGGGCCCCGGCGGCTGCTATCACCGCGGCGGTGCTCGTGGGCGGGAGCCTGGGGATGGTGGCGGCGGCCCAAGGTCGTCTGCGTCGCCTCGTCGAACCACTGGTGATCGACACCGCGGTCAGGGTGAGGGGTACCGTACCGCCCTGTGAGCCGGCCGATGCGAGGTCAGCGGACGTGGCGATCGACGCCGCGTCCCGGACCGTGGGTGCGATGTGGCCGATCCGCTCCGCGGTGGCGGTCAACCCGCTTTCCGGTCTGCAGGACCTGACGTTCGCCGACGCGGCCCAGATCGGCGAACGAACGTGGGGTGCCCGGTCCTACATGACCGAGCAGCAGTACGCCCAAGCGCTCGCCGCCGGACGGTTCACCGTCGCGGACCTCACCGTGGCGGCGGCCGGACTGGCAGGAGTCGGCCGAAGCTGTCGCCGACTACCTGCAGCGGCAGGGCGAACTGGCAGCCGACGGGTGCTTCGCTGTTCGTCGCCGAGCAAGTGTTGGAGCCTCTCAGCGACGACGAGATCGGGTCCCGGCTGTCCCTGGCAACGGTTGTGCCGCACACACTCGCCGAGCAGGCGGACATCGAAGCGGCGGTTTCCGGACTGGCCAACGGATGGACGTCCCTGGTGAACACGGGCCTTCCCGGTCCCGGACAGTTGTGGGCCGCATTCCGCGACCGCGTCCAGGACCTCGGTCTCAGGGGCCTGCGTCGGACGGTTCAGCAACTGCCGACCGACCCGGTGGCCGCGGTGGCGAGCCTGCTGAACCACCGCGTTCCCGTCGATCAGCAGGTCGGATACCTGTCCCGCCTCCTGGCGCGCGATCCCGGGTGGGCCGCCCATCTCAAGCAGCGCGAACCACGACTGATCGCCGACCTGCTGGCGATCCGGGCGACCTTCGACGTTCTGGCTTCGGCCGCTGTGGGCACAACGTCATGGCAGGGCCGGGGTGCCGGTGACGTCCGTGCGCAGGCGATCGCAGCCGTTGAACCGGTGATCGACCTACTGGGAGTCACGCAACCCGAGCGTGCGCTGGACCTCGCGGAGGCGCTGGACGACCGGAAGCGTGCGGCCATCTGGCAGCGCGCATGGGAGCAGCGCTACCGCAACCGCCTCGTGGACCGGGTCTCGACCCGCGCCGCACAACCACGTGAGGCGGGAGTTCCCGAGGCACACGTCGTGATGTGCATCGATGTCCGGTCGGAGCGCTTCCGGCGGCATCTGGAGGCGGTCGGCGCCTACGACACGCATGGTTTCGCCGGATTCTTCGGAGTGGCCATCCGGCACGAGACCGCCAGTGGCTCCGTGAGCGACCAATGCCCGGTGCTGCTCAAGCCGGCTTTCGTGATCACCGAGGACGACACGCGGCAGCACGGCCACGGTGCCGCCGCGGCCATGCGGGGTGGGATGGTCACCTCGACCGCGCGCCCGGCGAGCGCCTTCGCCGTGGCCGAGGGCCTGGGAGTACTGGCCGGTCTGGACGCCCTGGCGCAGACCGCAGCGCCCGGCCTGTGGGGACGTGGGCGCGATCGCCTGCAGCCGCGTACCCGGGGGGAGCTCGGCATTGGCAGGCTCCAACTGGCCGGGAGGACCGACGACGTCCAGTACGGGATGCACGTCGCAGCAGCGCACCGCCGCTGCAGCGGGCATGCTGCGGGCATTGGGCCTGGTCGGGGACTTCGCCCCGATCATCCTGATCGCCGGACATGCGGCCACAGTCGAGAACAACGCCTTCGCAGCCGCATACGACTGCGGAGCCTGTGGTGGCAACGGCGGACATGTCAATGCGCGCGTGATGGCGGCGGTGCTGAACGACCCCCGTGTGCGGCGCGGTCTTGCTGACGAGCACGGAATCGTTGTGCCGAAGACCACCGTGGCGATCCCGGCCTGGCACAACACCACCACCGACGCCGTGACGATTGACTGCACCGACGTGCCTGAATCCCATTTCTCCGAGGTTGAGCGACTGCGCGAGGATCTGTCCACGGCGCAGCGGTCCGCGCTCGCCGAGCGGATGGCTGATCTTCCGGGCGTGGCGGCGACCACTCCCGCAGCAGCATCCCGACGCGCGGCGGACTGGGCGGAACCGCAGCCGGAGTGGGGACTCGCGGGCAACGCGGCGTTCGTAATTGGACCCCGGGCCATCACCAAGGGACTGAACCTGCGTGGCCGGGTGTTCCTCCACTCCTACGAGCCGGGTCTGGACATCGACGGCTCGACGCTGGAGCTGCTGCTGACCGCGCCCATGGTGGTCACCCAGTGGATCAACAACCAGTACTACTTCGCCACCGTCGACCCGCAGCGCTTCGGAGCCGGGGACAAGACCACCCACAACGTGGTCGGCGACTTCGGCGTGTTCAGCGGCGCCGGTGGTGATCTGCGGGTCGGGCTTCCGTGGCAAGGCGTCTACGCCGAGCAGCCCGGCACGGGCGCCCAGTGTATGCACGAGCCGCTGCGCCTGCAGGTGGTCGTGTACGCGGAGCCGGAGGACATCATTGGGGTGCTCGAAGCCCATCCGGAGGTCGCGGCGCTCGTGGCCAACGAGTGGATCGCACTCGCGGCAATCGCCCCGAGCACCGCAGACGCCTACTCCCTGGGTGCCGACCTGCAGTGGAGGGACTGGCTGGGCGATAGCGGCCGGACATACCGAGGATCAACGTTCTATGAGCACCCAGGGATGATCGACATGTTGACCGGAAAGCGACTGCTGATCACCGGTGTGGTGACTACGGATTCGATCGCATGGGCGGTGGCCGAGAGGGCACAACTGCACGACGCCGAGGTGATCCTCACGACCTTCGATCGGGTGCGGCCGATGACCGAGGCCGCGGCTGAGGCGTTGCCGAGAATGCCCGAGATCCTCACTCTGGATGCCAGTTGTCCCGAGGACTTCTCGGCCCTTGTGCGCGGCGCTCGCGGGTCGCCCGCTCGACGGCGCCCTGCACGCGATCGCGTTCGCGCCTCGGGATGCGCTGGCCGGCGACTTCCTGGCGGCCACCGACGAGGCGATCGAACTGGCCTTCCGCACGTCGACCACCTCTTACGCCCGGTTGGCCGGAGTCCTGCGGGACTGCGCGGGCCCGGATGGCGCCTCGTTGGTGGGGTCTGGACTTCGACGCCGACGGTCGCGCGTGGCCGGTCTACAACTGGATGGGTGTCTGCAAGGTCGCTCTGCAGGCCACCATGCGTTACGTTGCTCGCGATCTCGGTGGCGCCGGGGTGCGCGCCAATCTCGTGGCGGCCGGTCCGCTGCGCACCCGGGCTGCCGGCGGGATCCCGGATTTCCAGAGCCTCCTTGACGCCTATGAGGCGGCCCCGCTCGGGTGGGACTGCACGGATCCGGGTCCGGTGGCCGACGCAGTGTGCTTCCTGCTGTCCGACATGGGCCGGGCGATCAGTGGCGAGGTGTTGCATGTCGATGGCGGCTACCACGCTCTGGCCGCGCCGGGGTTGAAGGCCGGGGTCGCCGCGCAGCCCTGACCCCGATGCGGTCGAGCTGCCGCGCCACCACCGTTCCCGAGTCGGGGCAGGCGGTCACTGCCCGTTCAGGGTGCCCCGCCGCCTCGCTGCATCGGTGCTGCGGTGCATACCTCCAGTCCCACGTTGGCCATTCTCCTGGCGCACTGGAGTTCGTCGGGGATCACCTCGAGAAGCAGAGCGAAGGCTGTGGGGACGAAGGAGAGCGGCAGATCGCGGGCGGCGAGCACGGACTCGAACCACTGTGCGTAGTCGGTGACGATCACCGGGTCCTCGAGAAGGGTCGCGGATTCCAGGATGCCGAGCGTGCTGTCCAGGTCTTCGCGGGTTGCTCGCAGAGCGGCATCCGTCTCGCGCAGGTACGGCCAGGCGGTGAGTGCGTTGGCGGTGGCCGCTTCCACCAGGAACCCGTGGTCGCGACGAAGGAGTCCCACCTCGCCGACGAGGGCTGGGTTGCCGATGGGGTCGCGGGGCGAAGGCCGGGACTGTGGGGCATTGAGCAGCAGGTCGGCCCCCGTGGAGAAGTCCGGTGCCCAGAGGTCCGCGCCGAGTGCGAGTCCCCACTCGCCTTTGCGTCCGAACCCCCGGCCCCCGCAGACGATCGTCATCCCCAGTGCGCGCATGGCGCTGATGGTGCGCCAGGAGCCTGTCAGGGAGCGCGGCATCGAGCAGGTGATCGCGACTGCCGGGGGTGGGTTCTCACCCAGCATCGCCGCAAGCTCCTCGGCCGGCACGGACGGCCCGATGAAGGAGACATCGACCCCTCTCAGCCGGAGGACCTCCGAGGCCATGCGTCCGGGCAAGACGTGCCATTCGCCTTCACTGCAAGCGACCACGGTGCGCCCCCGCGATCCTTCGACCAGGGCACCTGGCGCGCGAAGGACCGTTTCCGATACGGCTTGGAGCGCGGATTCCGTGATCGCCGAGGCGCGATGCTCGAGGGCGACCGACCAACGGCCCTCGGCCCAGCCCCGACCGATCTCCCTCTGCGACCGGGCCAAAAGGTCCGTGATGATCCGCTCGGCGTCCACGCCGTTCTCCAGCAGTCGCATGGCCTCGTCGATGGCCCCCCGACGATCGCCACGGTGCACGGCGTCGAGATAGAGGCCCAGATGCGCGTCGACGTTGTCCGGCTCCAGCATCTCGGGCAGGTTGGACGGTTTCACGGCTACGTCTCCTCAGTGTTCGTTGGGTCCGGCCGGTCGTCAGTCTCGTCGGGGCCACCGGCACAAAGCACCCGGTTGCGGCCGAGTGCTTTCGCCCTGTACATGAGGGCGTCGGCTTCCTTCAAGGCTTCCTGCGGTGCACGCGTGCCTGGCTCCGCGTGCTCTCGAACCAGGGTCACTCCTGCGCTGAAGGTGATTCCCTGGGGGGAGATGTCGTGCCATGCCGAGCGCAGTCGCTCCATGACCGCGCAGGCCTCGTCCAGTGGTGTTCGCGGGAAAAGGATCACAAATTCCTCCCCGCCGAGTCGCCCCACGATGTCACCGTCGCGTGTGCCGGCACTGAGGTGACTGCCGAAGGCTGATAACACAGCGTCACCGGCGTCGTGTCCGAGCGTGTCGTTGACGGACTTGAAGAAGTCGAGATCCACCATCGCGATGCAGTCACCGGGCTTGCATCGGTTTATGCCCAGTGTCATCGCACGCCGGCTCCACAGGCCGGTGAGCGGGTCCCGGGTCGAGTTCTCAACCAGCCGTTCGGAGCTCAGGTTCCGTTCGACGACGGTCCGGGCATCCGACACCGCCGGTACGACGTACCGCGACAGCGCGTCCCGCAGTTCGCGGTCTTCGGCTACCGGCAGGATCGGCTCACCCTCGCCCAGGGACATGTCGATGGGCAGCGAAAAGGCAGCGTCCTGATCGGCCGAGATCACCTCGGCTCCGAGGTCGCGACACAGCTTCACGACGGCGGCTCTGGCCTCGACAGGATCGCGTGCTCGCAGTATCACCCGTGTCGCGGCGTACGCCAAGGCTAGATCGCGAAAGCGGTCCCGGCCCTCAGCCACGTCCAACACGATAGGTCCAGGTGGTGCTCGAAGGCCGCTTGAGCTGGATCGAAATCCTGTCGGTCGGTGGCCGGAGCCAGGCTGTGGGAGCATTGCCGAGTGTCCGATCACCCTTGGCGGCCCAGGCGCCTTGAAGTCCCGAGTGTGCCGAACCTGCGAGAGGTGGGAGGGGCGCAGGTGGCAGGTGGGCGCCTTGTGCGCCGCGACACGCTCTTCCGCTCGACACAGTTGTCCAGCGTCGCCGACGAGGACCTGCCCATGCTGACTGGGTTGAACCTGTCCATGGTGGTCGATCTCCGCACGGAGATCGAGGTGACCCGCGCACCGGATGTCCGCGTCACCGACACCTATGTGTGGCTCGACGTTCTGCGTGACTTCGAACCGGCATCTTCGCTCGGAGTCGAGGACTTGTTCACCGATCCGCTGAGGTTCGAGGACATCCTGCGGGACGGGACAGCCATCGAGTTGATGCGGCAGGCCTACGTGGCGATGGTCGACCTACCGAGCGCTCGTGAGTCCTACGGCAAGTGGCTGGCTGGCCTGGCAGTCGAGTCAGGCCCGGTCCTCGTGCACTGCACCAACGGCAAGGACCGCACGGGTTGGGCAATCGCGCTGGTGCTGCTGACGGTCGGGACAGACCTGGATGATGTGATGACCGACTATCTCGCGACGAATCACCAGTTGCTTCCGGCCCTGGACGAGTTGTTCGAGAACGTCCGCCACAGCATCGACCCGGAACTGCTGCTGCCGATCATGGGAGTGCGGGAGGAGTACCTGCTCACGGCCCTCGATCAGGTGGACCGCGCAGGGGGTCTCGATGCGTACCTCGAGGGCCTGGGCGTGACCGATTCCATGCGCGCGGCGCTCGCCGAGCGGCTTACCGAGCCTGCGGAGCAGGCCCTCGCAGCGCACTAGGCGGACCGTCTGGCCTCCTGCTCGACCCAGAGGGTCTGCAGGTTCTCGGCGACCCAGTCGTGGCCTGCCACCTCGGAGTCGGCCAGCAGCAGCGCTGACTCCACCCGAGCGCGCTCGACATCGCCGCCGCGCAGGAGTCGCTGGATCGTCCACAGCCGACCGTCGAATTCGGCTGCCTGGCGGGAATTCGCGTCGTTGTTGCTCATGGAACGAGCATGAACTCAGGGTGTGACAAATCCCGGCAGCCACGCCGGTCGGAGTGCATTCGATGAGCCACTCAAGTCCGGCCGGAAGGGTTTGCGCCGCGGCAGGGTCACGCCAGCGCGGCGACGGTCTGGGTCGCGATCTCGAGTTCCTCATCGGTAGGAACCACCAGGATGCGCACGGACGAGGACTCAGCGGCGATGTCCACCGGTCCGTCGGGTCCCCGTGCGTCCGCGTTCTTCGCGGGGTCCATGACGACCCCCAACGCGGCGAGATCGTCGCACACGCGTCGGCGCACCTGCGGGTCGTTCTCGCCGACGCCCGCGGTGAACACGATCGCGTCGGCGCCGCCGAGTTCCACGAGGTAGGCGCCCAGGTAGTGGCGGATGGAGTGGACATAGACGTCGAGTGCTGCTTGCGCAGCGGGGTCCCCGCTCTCGATGGCCCGGTGGATGACCCGCAGGTCGTTGTGCCCGCACATCCCCTTCAGTCCGGACTGCCGGTTGAGCAGCGCGTCGAGTTCCGCAAGGGACATGCCGGTAGCGAGCAGATGGATGAGCGCACCCGGGTCGATGTCGCCGCTACGAGTCCCCATGACCAGGCCGGCGAGCGGCGTCAGGCCCATGGACGTGTCGACACTGACCCCACCGCGCACAGCACAGGCCGACGCACCGTTGCCCAGATGCAAGGTGATCACGCGCGCGGTCCCCAGAGGGATGTTCAGGAACTCCGCTGCCTGGCGGCTGACGTAGGCGTGCGAGGTCCCATGGAAGCCGTACCTGCGGATGCGACGGGTGTCGGCCGTCGTCCGGTCGATGGCGTACCGGTAGGACGCCTCGGGCATGGTCTGATGGAACGCGGTGTCGAACACGGCCACATGCGGGACGTCCGGGAACGTCCTCATGGCCATCTCGATCCCCATGAGGTTGGCCGGGTTGTGCAGCGGCGCCAGCGGGATGCAGTCTGTGATGGCGTCGATCACGGCGGCGTTGATCACTGCAGGCTGGGCGAACCGGTCGCCCCCGTGCACCACCCGGTGTCCCACCGCAGACAGCGTGTCGACCGGGTCGCCGGAGGTCTCAAGTAGTGCGTCGGCCATGGCCCGCAGGCCCTCACCGTGGTCGGTCATGGTCCGTTCCACGACAAGTTTCTGCCCGTCCACAGTCGAATGGGTCAGGGTCGACATCGATTCCCCGATCCGCTCGATCAGGCCCGTGGCCAGCACGATCGGTCCAGACATGTCGATCACTTCGTACTTGATGCTCGACGATCCCGAGTTGAGGACCAGGATCGTGGTCACCGGTCCTCCTGCGCCTGAATGGCTGTGATGGTGATCGTGTTCACGATGTCCTTGACTGTGCACCCGCGGGAAAGGTCGTTGACCGGTTTGCGCAACCCCTGCAACACCGGACCGATCGCCACGGCGCGCGCGGAACGCTGTACGGCCTTGTAGGTGTTGTTACCGGTGTTGAGGTCAGGGAAGATGAGCACCGAGGCGTGACCGGCCACGTACGAATCCGGGAGCTTGCTGCGGGCCACCCCGGGGTCGACCGCCGCGTCGTACTGGATGGGGCCCTCCACGGGCAGGTCAGGGCGGCGTCGCTGGACGATTTCGGTGGCCAGGCGCACCTTCTCGACGTCGCCGCCCCCGCCGGAAGTGCCCGTCGAGTAGCTCAGCATCGCCACCAGCGGGTC
Organism: uncultured Actinomycetota bacterium; assembly: GCA_963769435.1. GTDB lineage: Bacteria > Actinomycetota > Actinomycetes > S36-B12 > UBA10799 > JADKAV01. Next base: position 561,919 of record CAVYLN010000002.1, on the reverse strand, counting down.
GATCCCGAACGCGGCGGCCGTCTGTGCCGACGAGATCGCTATGTCCGCGAGCTGCTCCGGGTCGGGGGTCGGGTTCACTGCACAGTCGCCATACACCAGCACCCGATCGGAGAGGCACATGAAGAAGACGCTGGACACCACGGAGACACCCGGCGTGGTCCGGATCAGCTGCAGCGCCGGGCGTACGGTGTCGGCGGTTGTGTGCGATGCGCCGCTGACCATCCCGTCGGCCAGCCCCGCATTCACCAGCAGTGTCCCGAAGATCGTCACATCGGTCACCGCGTCGTGCGCGATGTCCATGCTCATGCCCTTGTGCTCGCGCAGGGAACACATCAGGCCCGCCATCTCGTCGCGGAGGTCGGAGTGCTCTGGGTGGATCAGCGTGGCGGCGCTGATGTCGAGCCCCATCGATCGGGCGCGGTCGGAGATGGCATCGGGGGAACCGAGGATGGTCAGGTCACAGATCGATCGTCGGAGGAGCTGGTCGGCCGCCCGCAGGATGCGGTCGTCGTCGCCCTCCGGCAGCACGATGCGCCGGCGGTCCTGGCGGGCAGAACGCACGAGCCGGTTCTCGAACATCAGAGGGGTGGTCACGCTGGTGTCGGCGATCTCAATGCGCTCCATGAGAGAGGACGTGTCGATCACCGACTCGAAGACACCGAGCGCCGCGGCGATCCGGCGGTCGTCGCCGTAGCGGATCTGCGGGGTGAGCGTCGCGATCTGGCTGGCGGTCTCGAACGTGTCCCGGCTCGACAGCAGCAGAGGGGTGACGGACGAGTCCAGGCCGCGGACGAAGGTCAGGATCCTGGGGTCCGGTTCGACGCCGCCGGTCACCACCACGCCACTGATGCTCGGCACCTGGTCGCTGAAGCGGGCGGTCATCGCCGCCAGCAGGATGTCCGATCGGTCGCCCGGAGTCACCAGAAGCACTCCGTTCTGAAGGCGGTCGAGCAGGTTGGGCAGCGTCATGGCTGCCACCCGCACGCCTGTGACCTCCCGGTCCAGAGACTCCCGTGTGCCGAGCAGCAGTTCCGCCTGCAGGTCCTCGCAGATCTGGTGCAAGGAGGGCAACTGCAGGTTGCGTTCCTCCGGGATCACCCAGACGGGCTCCGCCAGTCCCGCCAGTGAGTCCGTGATCGTCCGGATGTGATCCTGCTCCACCCGATTCACCACGATCCCCAACAGATTGACCTCGTGATTGCGAAGTGACTGCCGTGCCGCGTTCAGCGCACCCCGGACCTGGTCGGGTCGGTGATGATGTGCGCTGAGGACCATGAGCACGGGGGCGGCGAGGTTCAGTGCCATCGTGACGTTGAGCTCGAACTCGAATGCCGCACTGGCCCCGGTGTAGTCGGTCCCCTCGACGAGGACGACATCACATTCGGCGGCGAGGGTGTCGAACTTGGTCATGATCTCCGAGATCAACCCGTCGGCGTCGTGCAGTGATCCGACGCCGCGTGTCCGCTCGGTCGTGATCCCGTAGGACTGCTCATACGTCTGCGCAAGGCCGTACCGTCGCCGGATCAGGTCGATGGTGTTGTCCTCGCCCGGACCACTGGCCACCACCGGCCGGAAGTAGCCCACCCGGGAGGAGTACCGACTGAAGGCCTCCATCAGCCCCAACGAGATCATCGACTTCCCGCTGGCTGCTTCCATCGATGTCACGTATACGGCTTTGGCCACGTTCTGAGCCTAAGGATGAGTTCGGGAGTTTGCAGAGGAACCTCACCGGGACCGGTCGGACGCCCGCCGCCGGACCGCCGAGCGGTCGTTATGGCACGCGCGCCGCGGCGGCTGAGACTGCGGCCGCGAGGGTCTGGCGGGGGATGTTGAGTTGGTCGGTCAGGCGCACAGCCATGTCCCCGTACTTCGCGATCGCCACCAGGGTCGGACCCGTCAACTCGTCCGGCACCGCCGACATGGGTTCCAGGATGCGCAGGATGAGGGCCTCCGCCGCGGGATCGGCCGTTTCATCGCCCATACGCAGCGTCTCGCGGACCACACGCGCCGCGGCCTGCTCGTCCTGGGTCACCGAGATCGCCACCAGTGCGACGGCGTTGGCGAAACCGATCGCGGTGTTCAGGATCTGTGACGGTTCCAGCGGTTCGGCCAGGGCGTCTTTGAGCGCCATGGTGAACGGTGTGGACGCGGGCTCGGTGATGTAGGAACCGACCACCGATCCGACTTCCCGGTAGACCTCGGGATGAAGGCGGTCAGTTGTTCGCAGCGCGATCACTTCGAAGTTGCCCATGGGCCGACATTACGCACCCCGTTCGACCCCGGCGCGGACCCCGCCTCTGCGCCGAGCAGCTGGGTCAGCCCGCCAGGACGGGCGCCGACCAGACCAGCTCGTCCTCAGCGAATGCGCACACGAGGAAGACCTCGCCGCGCGGGAACCCCGTAAGGCGTACCGGCGTGCGCGAACCCTCGGACGGGATTCGGATGCGGTGCCGGACCCTCCCGGATCCGTCGAGCACCATCACCCGGAACTGTTCGCCGCACCGTGCTGCTGTGATGGAGAAGCGCAATCGGCCGGAAACGGCCGGGGACCCGGGTTCCTGCAGGTAGTCGACGACTCGCATGGAAGTACGACGCGGTGTCGTCCGGTGCGGTTCCGTCAAGAATCCTGAGGTCTGTCTGTCAGACGCCGCCGACTCATGGCAGGGTGGCAGGAGTAGGACTTCAACAGGAGGATGCTCATGCGTCGGTTGGTGGCGGTCGGAGTGGCCGTGGGTTCAGTGGCGGCGGGAGTCGTGTGGAGCAGACGCCGGGAGACCGCCCGCCGCGAGGAATGGGTGCGTAGGGCGGCCGTCGTCGCCGACGAACTCGCCGAGGGAGTGACGCGCACAGCCGCCACGGCAGCAGCCACCGTCGCGGACGTCGCCGACAAGGCCGCGGAGTCCGCGTCCGAGGTCGCCGATGCCACCGCGGATGCCGCAGCGACCGCGGGGGTGACCGCGGAGGCCGCCGCACGCAAAGCGACCAAGGCCGTGGACGCCGTCGCCCGAACCACCGCTGATGCCGCAGCCGACCTCGCCGACCGGGCGGGACAGGCTTCAGCCGCGGCATCCGAGGCAGCGGACAAGGCGGCACTGTCGGCCTCCGAGGCCGCGTACGAGGCCGCAGAGCAGGTCCAGGAGGCCGCTGACGAGATCGCGGAGCAGGACGATGCGCAGCAGGTAGCAGTCTCCGAGCAGGTCGCCGTCGAGGAGCAGCAGACTCCGCCGAAGCCGCAACGGAAGCCCGCGGCGAAGAAGCGGCGCAAGCCCCCGGCCAAGCGCGCCGCCAAGAGCGGCGCTGAGGCCGCCGAGGTACAGACGCCCGACGAGGCCGCGACCCCGACCTCGGATGAGGCGCCGACTCCGACGCCCGACGACCAGTCGGTTGCCTGACCCCTGGCGCGTCGCGGTCGTCGGTCCGGAATCCAGCGGGAAGACGACCCTGGTCACAGCCCTCGCCGGGTGGCTTCATAGTCTCGGCGTGCCCGCCACGGTCGTGGCGGAGCAGGGTCGCATACTCGCCGGCCGTCTGCCGCCCGGACACCCGTGGAGCTATCGCGAGCAGGTGGCGACCTCGCGTATGCACCGTGGGGCCGAGGCGGCCGCGAACGTCGTGATGCGGGCCTCGCAGGAGCCGGGAGTGCTACTGCTCGATGGCACAGCGATGACGCCACTCGTGTGGCACATGTGTGCAATGGCGGCACGGCCCGGCTATGACGCCGGATCGTCGGAGGTCACCGAGGAGTTGCTGGCGGCGGCGCAGTCGGACACCTACGACCGTGTGTTGTTGCTCTCACCGGACCTTCCGTGGCAGGCCGACGGGGTGCGCGACGACCCGGGTGGTCGCCGGCGGGCGTTCGCGCACTACCGCTCACTTCTCCCGCAGGCGGACATCATCGAAGGTGCTGATCGCGAACAGCAGGCACAGGGGTGTGTTTCCGCGCTGTTACGGAAAGGCAGTGGACCGCGCTGACCCGGCTCACAGGTGGCAGGATGAGCCCGTGCCCGGAATCGATTCGATCCTTCCGCCCTATCAGGAGATGGATGGCGACCTCGCGGACATCGACGCGGTCGAGGCACTGAAGACGGTCCTCGTCGGGCTCGGCGAGGAGGGGCTCGCCGAACGCGGGCGTCTCATCGACGCCTACTTCAACCGGCAGGGCATCACGTTCAGCCTGGCCGGCAAGGAACGGCCGCTCCCGTTGGACCTCGTGCCGCGCCTGCTGAGTGCCGCCGAATGGCGGGTCATCGAACAGGGGGTGGCTCAGCGGATCCGCGCCCTCGAGATGTTCCTGGCCGACATCTACGGTGCCCAGCGTGTGCTCGACGACGAGATCGTGCCGCGCCGCCTCATCGCCAGTTCCAGTCACTTCCACCGGGCGGCCTGGGGGATCGAACCGCCCAACGGAGTGCGCATCCACGTCGCCGGCATCGACCTCATCCGCGACGAGCAGGGTGTGTTCGCCGTTCTCGAGGACAACCTGCGGTGCCCGTCGGGTGTGTCCTACGTGCTGGAGAACCGACGGGCGCTCGCGCACGTGCTCCCCGAACTGTTCAGCGACCAGCGGGTGCAACCCGTCACCGAATACCCGGAACGGCTCATGGACGCCCTGCTCGCCGCGGCACCGGCCGGAGTGGCGGATCCGCAGGTCGCCGTTCTCACACCCGGTGTCCACAACTCGGCGCACTTCGAGCACGCCTTCCTCGCCCGCAGGATGGGCGTGGAACTCGTCGAGGGCCGTGACCTCTACTGCCGCGACGACCAGGTGTGGATGCGTACCGTCCGTGGTCCCAAGCCGGTCCACGTGCTCTACCGGCGCATCGACGACGACTACCTCGACCCCGTCCACTTCCGCCCGGACTCCGTGCTCGGCGTGCCCGGCCTGCTGAACGCGGCGAGAGCGGGCCGGGTGACGGTGGCCAACGCGGTCGGCAACGGTGTCGCCGACGACAAGGCCATCTACCCCTACGTGCCGGCCCTCATCGAGTACTACCTCGGCGAGCGGGCCATCCTGCCGAACATCGACACCTACGACCTGCAGGACCGGCGAACAGCGGGAGTTCGTCCTCGGCAACCTCGACCGGATGGTGCTCAAACCGGTCGACGGCTCCGGCGGGTACGGCCTCGTCGTCGGCGACCAGGCCTCCGAGCAGGAACTGTCCGTGCTCGCAGCCCAGGTGAACGCCGACCCCCGCAGCTGGATCGCGCAGCGCATCGTCCGTCTGTCGACCTGTCCCACGCTTGTCGATGGAGGGGACCTCGCTCCGCGACATGTCGACCTACGACCCTTCGCGGTCAACGACGGTGACAACATCTACGTCCTGCCCGGCGGCCTGACCCGGGTTGCGCTGCCGGAGGGCTCGCTGGTCGTGAACAGCAGCCAAGGAGGTGGGTCCAAGGACACCTGGGTCGTCGCCGATCACGAGCAGGGTGCGCAGTACACACCGCCGGAGCGCCCGACCCCGCGGCTCACGCGGGTACTCGCCGCGGTGCCCGCCCGCGTGCATTCGCCCACCACACACGACGAGCGCATGCGCCAACAGGAGAACCAGCAGCAACAGCAGTCCCTGTCGACGGGGGAGGCGCCGTGCTGAGCCGAATCGCCGAATCATACTTCTGGATCGGCCGCTACCTGGAGCGGGCGGAAGCCACGGCGAGACTGCTGGCCGAACACCACCAGTTGATGGTGGAGGAGCGGACGGTGCCCGAGGAACTCGCCGCCGCGGTGCTTCTGGACGGACTGTCGCTGCCGCCGCAGTCGGCGCAGTCCCCGGCCGATCTGGTCTCGGCGGTCGTGGGCAACTCCTCGGACCCCGCCACGATCAGCGGCTCGATCACGATGGCTCGCGAGAACGCCCGCGGAGTCCGCGAGTCTTTGTCCGCGGACGTGTTCGAGGCCCTGAATGCGGCGCACCTCGCCGGGATCAGCGGACCGATCGTGGCCACCAGCCCCGCGTACGCGTTGTACCGCGTCGTAGAACGGCTGGCCGTCGTCGTCGGGCAGGTCGACTGGACTGTGCCCCGTGACGAGGGATACCTGTTCCTGTCGCTCGGCAGATCGCTGGAACGCCTCGACATGATGGCGAGGGTGCTCGCGGTGCGGCACGACCAACTCTGGCCGGAAGGTGGACCGGTGGCGACTCTGCGGGCGGCGGCGGCACTCAACGCCTTCCTGCGCACGCAACACCCCATGACCGGCGACGAGGCCAGGAAGTTCCTGCTTCTCGACGGGGACTTCCCACGTTCCATGCGCCGCAGCGCCTCGAACGCCGAGGACGCCGTGCGGGGTCTGGCGGCTCGGGGTGCCAGTGACGGTGGGGATCTGCTGCGGGAGGTCGGCCTGCTCCGGTCGCAACTGGAGTATGCGGTTCATCCTTCGCCGGACGAGGTCGACTCGCTGATCGAGTTGGTGCAGCAGTCGACCGCCCGCGCCTCGGACGTCGTGGCGGCGGCCTTCTTCCGGCCCGTCGGCACGATCGTGTGGAGCAACTGATGCCCGGGCGCCGACTCCGCATCCAGCACCGCACCGGCTACCGCTACGCATCGCCGGTCGTCTCATCGTTCAACGAGGTCCGGATGACCCCGGTCGACGACGACGGGCAGGTGCTCATCTCCCACGAACTCAGGGTGGAGCCACGTGCTGCCGTCCTGGTGTACACCGACTACTGGGGTGCGAAGGTCGAGTCCTTCGACACCCATGAACCGCACGATGTGCTTGAGGTGATCGCCACCAGCACCGTGGACACGGCCGGCCGATACCAGCAGGCACCGGGCGCCACGTGGGAGGCGTTGGCCGACGAGAAGGTGCTCGACCGCTGGTGCGAGTACCTCGTCACGAGTTCGTACGTCGACGACGCCCGGGAGGATCCCAGCCGCGCGGATCTCGTGGACGAGTTGCGCAGGCAGGCCACGCCCGGCGATGCGGTCCGATTGTGCGACGAGATGGTCCGGGACCGGATGTCGTACGCGTCGGGGTCCACCGACGTGTCCACCACCGCCAGCCAGGCCTGGGCCGCCGGTAGTGGTGTGTGTCAGGACTTCACCCACGCCATGCTCTCCCTGCTGCGCTCGGCAGGTATCCCCGCCCGCTACGTGTCCGGTTACCTGCACGTCGAGGAGGATGCCCTGGGCGAGACGGTACGTGGTGAATCCCACGCCTGGGTGGAGGTGTGGAACGGCGGCTGGGAGGGTCTGGATCCCACCAACGACCGCACGGTGGGAGCTGCGCACGTGCTGGTGGCCAGGGGCCGCGACTACGCCGACGTCCCTCCGCTGAAAGGCATCTATGCCGGCGGGGCGAGTCAGGGGCTCGGAGTGGATGTGGAGATCACGCAACTGCGTCGGTGATCGCGCGGGTACCGTGTCCACATGTTCACCTCCGTCGGCGCTGTCACCGCGTTGGTCACAGCCGTGAGCATCGCGCCCGCTGTGGCCGCCGAGGTCCCCTTGGACGAGGCACTGCAGGAGATTGGGGCAGCGTGCTCCCAATCACGGCAGGCGACTGGCGGCAGGGGGTGTGGCACAGGCTTCCGACGGATCCCGCGCCGTGATGTCGGCCGACCGCCTCGAGGTCTTGTGGTCCGGGCGCACCCGCGTGCTCGACGCGGCGACCGGCACCTACGGACCGCTGTCCGAGACGGGCCTGAGTCCCAAGCAGGAACGCGCCGCCCTGCGGTACCTCAAGCGGCGCTCCGCGAGCCACTGGTTCAGGTCGGGCGTCCTGGAATCGCCCGCCTCCGGGCTCGCGACCACATTCGACCAGGCCCGCGACGAAGCTGTGCAACTCGGGGAGGACTGCACCCGGGTCATCCCGAATCAGGTGGTCGCCACCCGCGTCGGACCGACGTGGCAGTTCGTCGACGCCGCGACCGGGGATGCCACCACCGTCAGCCTCGATGACGTCGGCCGGGTCACGGCCTGGGCAGGACGCAGGTGGTCAGCGTTCGTGGACGTACGGTCCGCAAACGGTCGATCTTCCGGTCCGGGTCGTCCCCTACGCGGCCTGGCGCAAGGCGGCTGCGGCGGCGTCCCTGCGGGCGACCCTGCGCACGATTGCCAGGTCGGCCGCTGCGACAGTGAACGCCTCCACGCCCACGGTGGACGCCATCGATGCCGCAGTCCGGACGCTGGCGGAGCAGTCGATTCCGGCGCGGGTCAAGGTGCGCCAGTTGCGCAAGGGATCGCTGATCTACGCCCGCAACCGCTACACGAAGACCTACCACGCATGGCGTGTCTACCTGAAGGGCGAGCGCGCCGTGGCTCGCAAGGTCGCGCCCTGATCGACGGACATGTCGGGGGTATGCCGCACACTGGAGGTGTGAGTCTTCGTCATCTAGCCCCGCTGGGCGCGGTCGCCGTCGTTGGTGGCCTGCTCGTGGCTGCGCCGCCCGCTCTCGCCGAAACCACCCCGGAACCGGTCGACACTGCCAGTCCGGCTCCTACGCCGTCGCCGACGAAGACCAAGGTCAAGAAGCCGCGCAAACCCCGCAAGACCATCGAAAGGGTGCGAGTCAGCATCAGCCCCTCAGGTGGCAGGGTCGGTGTCGGGCAACTCGTGACCGCCACCTTCTCGGCACCCGTGCGTTTCAAGGCGAAGGCCGAGGCGGCCATGACCGTCACCTCCAACGCCGCACTGCCGCCGGGCTCCTGGGCGTGGATGAACAGCACGACCGCGGTGTATCGCCCCAAGGACTTCTGGCCCGGCAAGGCCCGCATCGACGTGCAGCTCGATCTGCGCAAGGTCCCGTTGAACTCCGACGCCAGCACGAAGTGGATCGGCGGGAAGACCACCGACCGGACCGACAGTTTCCGTACCGCCCGGTCGTTCATCGCGCGGATCGACTCCAACGCCCACCAGATGCGGGTGTTCCGCAACGGCAGGCTGGTGAAGGTCTTCGGGGTGAGCCTCGGCAAGCCGGGTTTCTCCACCCGCTCCGGCGTGAAGATCATCACCGGGGAGAAGTACCGCTGGCAGCGCATGACCAGTGACCAGCTGGGACTGACCGACGAGTACTACGACCTCCAGGTCCCCTACGCCGTGCGGATCACACCGTCCGGAGAGTTCGTGCACGGCGCACCCTGGGCCGCCTCGCGGATCGGCTACTGGAACGGATCGCACGGGTGCACCAACCTCAACGTCGGCCCAGCCAAGTGGTTCTACAACCATGTGAAGCCCGGTGATGTCACCGTGACGACGAACACCGGCCGCCGGATGGAGACGTGGAACGGGACTCCGGGTTCGTACTGGAACTACCCCTGGAAGCAGTGGAAGGCAATGTCCGCGCTGTCGTAGGCGCCGCCCGAGCGAGGGTGTTGCAGGGGGCGTGCGTTCCTGAGACCGGGACCGCGACAAGGCGGGTGATCGACCAATCCCCGCCCGCGTCCGCAGCGAAGCACCACTGTGCTGACGCTGATGCTGATCGGGCTGCTGTCCGGGATCGTGACCGGGCTCTCGCCGTGCGTGCTACCGGTGCTCCCGGTCGTGCTGGGCGCGTCGGCCACGGGACCGGACGGCCGCTCGAGTCGGTCACGACCGTTCGTGATCATCGGCGGCCTAGTGCTGTCCTTCGCCCTCGCCACGCTGGCCGGCTCGGCGCTGCTCAGCCTGTTGGGATTGCCGCAGGACCTGCTGCGCTGGCTGGGGATCGCGGTCCTGGTAATCGTTGGTCTGGGTTTGCTGATCCCGTCGGTGGGCCACCTGCTGGAGCGGCCGTTCGCGCGAATCCCGCAGCGGGCGCTCAACCGGGACGGCTCCGCCTTCCTGTTGGGCATGTCGTTCGGGCTGGTCTTCGTGCCCTGCGCCGGTCCCGTGCTGGCGGCGATCACCGTCCTGGCCGCCACCGGTGGCATCGGCGTCGGGCTCATCGTCCTGACCGCGAGTTTCGCGATCGGTGTCGCGATACCGCTACTCGGCTTCGCGGTGGCCGGTCAGCGGATGGGCGAGCGGATCCGGGTCGCGCGTGGCCGTACCAGGCTGTTGCAGCAGGTCACCGGTGCGGTCATGATCGTGACCGCTGTGGCGCTGGCACTCAACGTCACCGACTCCATCCAGCGCTACGTCCCCGGCTACGTGGCCGCGGTGCAGGAACGTATCGAGAGCGGCGACAGCGCCCGGGCGGCACTCGACGATCTGTCCGGTCAGGAGCGGGCCTCCGCGGCCACTGGGGACGCTCTTAGCTTCGACGAATGTGCTCAGAACCCGTCGGTACTGCAGGACTGCGGTCCGGCGCGGGACCTGGTGGGAATCCAGGAGTGGCTCAACTCCTCACCGCTGGACCTCCCAGATCTGCGCGGCCGGGTGGTGCTGGTCGACTTCTGGACCTACTCCTGCATCAACTGCCAGCGGACATTGCCGTACATCACGCAGTGGGACTCGAAGTACCGCGACCAGGGGCTGACCATCATCGGTGTGCACAGCCCGGAGTTCGCGTTCGAGCGAGAGGTCCCCAACGTCGCCGACAACGCCGAACGCCTGGGGGTGCAGTACCCGATCGCGATCGACAACGACTTCCGCACCTGGCGGGAGTGGGATCAGCGCTACTGGCCCGCCCACTACCTGATCGACCAAGCGGGACAGGTGCGGCAGGTCCACTACGGCGAGGGGGCCTACGCAGAGACCGAACAGTTGATCCAGACGCTGCTCGAATCCGGGGACGAGGGGATCGCGACCGACACCACCGTCAGCACCGATGGACGGACTCCCGAGACCTACCTCGGGTACGAACGCGCCCGCGCAGTCGTCAACCAGCGGCCCGAAGTGCTTGACCAGCCCGCCGACTACACGGGTGCAGCCGTTCAGGCGGACCAGGTGGCACTCCAAGGGCAGTGGACCGTGGAGGCGGAGCGGATCGTCGCCGGCCGCAACGCGTCCCTGGACCTTCGGTACTACGCGCGGGACGTGTACCTGGTGCTCGGGGGACAGGGGACTGTGCGGGTCACCGACGGCGAGCAGCAGCGCGACCGTGAAGGTCAATGGCTCGCCGACGCTCTACACCCTCACGTCCCACCGCCCTGAGGAAAGACTCATGAATCTGCGGATGACTCCCGGGGTGAGCGCGTATGCCTTCACTTTCGGATAGACCAATCCGGATGGCGCCCGGGCTTCGAAGAACCCATGATGAGAGCCACCATGAACACCAGCATGTCCGTCACGGACCGCCGCCGCCGCGGTGCGCCGTCCGGTCGGGGTTCGCGCGGCCCGCGGCGGCGAACCGGGAGTGCGTCATGAAGCTCGCTCCCGCCTTCGATCACGAGCCAGAGGACCGCAAAGACGATGTCGCCCTCATCGCCCTTGTCGCCCGCGGCGACGAGTCCGCGTATGAGCAGTTGTTCGATCGTTACGCCTCGGCGGCGTACGGCCTGGCGGTGCGTGTCGTGCGGGACCCGGACCTCGCCCGCGACATCGTGCAGGAGGCGCTGCTGCAACTGTGGACCCACGCCACCCGTTTCGACCCCGCACAGGGCAGTGTCCGCGCCTGGCTGTTCACCCTGGTCCATCGTCGCGCCGTCGATCGCATCCGTTCGGAGCAGGCCGGAACCAACCGCGAGAAGAAGGTGGCACACACCTCCTTCGAACGGCCCCATGACCATGTCAGCGACGACGTGGAGAGGGGCCTGGAGATCCGGCGGGTCCGCGCGGCGCTCGACGATCTGACTGCGCTGCAGCGGGAGGCGATCGAACTGGCCTACTTCCAGGGATACACACATCCCGAGGTGGCCGCCGCCCTGCAGATCCCGCTCGGCACGGCCAAGACCCGACTTCGCGACGGAATGATCCGCCTGCGCGACTCGCTGGGGGTGACGGCATGACCGAATCCATCCATCTGCTGGTGGGACCGTATGTGCTCGACGCCTTGGACGAGGCGCAGGCGGCGCAGTTCGCCCAACACCTTGAACAGTGCGAGGACTGCCGGCGTGAGGTGCTCGAGCTGCGCGAGACCGCGGCACTGCTCGGCGCCGCCCAAACGGGCCCGGATGTCGCGTCGTTGAAGGCATCCGTCATGGCGGAGGTGGCGCGTACCCCGCAGCTGCCCCCCGTGGTGCGCCCCATCGATTCCGCCCGCAGGTTCCGGCGGTCCGTGGGATGGATCGCCGCTGCGGCTGTCGGGGTGGTGGCCCTGGTGCTGGTCGGCGACGTGCGCGATCAGCAGCAGACCATCACCGCGATGAACCAGCACACCGCTGAGGTCATGCAACTGATCACGGCCGATGACGCCAAAGTGCTGCCGTTGGCGCTGCCCGAGGGCGATTCCACGGTCGTCGTGTCCATGGGTCGCGAAGAGGCGATGGTCATGGCGCAGGATCTCGGTGCGCCGGATGAGGGCATGGTCTACCAGACCTGGGCGTACGACGCGCAGGGGAACCCCACCCCTGCCGGCACGTTCATGCCGGACGACTCGGGCCACGTCGCGGCACCGATCGCCACCGAACTCGGCGACTGCTCGATGCTGTCGGTCACGGTCGAGCCGAAGGGTGGATCCACGTCGCCCACCAGTGAACCGTTGGCGATGGTGGAGCTCGTTTGAGGGTCGGCCCCGCACAGTGGCTCGAGGCGTTGCGGTGGTGTGGGTGTCCGGATCTGCAGGGTCATCAGCGACGCGGGGCCAGATTATCGGGATGAATCGGGCAAATCGTCCCACCGCGGCCGCATGAGCCTGCGAATCCGGACAGCGGCAGGGCCCGCCTCCGGCATGCGGGTGTCGACCGGAACGCCCTGAGGACTACCGTCGCTTCTTCGCGGGCTTCAGGACCGCCCGGGCAGTCGGCCCGCGCCGCCCGCTGTCGGTGACGCCGCGCACAGTGACCACGGCTCGGTCGTCGCGGTCGATGCCGGTGACTCGGAGTCTGCGGGCCTTGGGGCCCAAGGTGATCGTGCGGCGCATGCCGTCGCCGGTGCGGATCACGACGTTCTGGGCATCGGCACGGGTGCTGTTGCGCCAGCGGACCAGAACCCCCCTTTTGGTTCGCTTGATGCGTAGGCCTCGAGGTTTGCCCGGTTTGGGCGGGGGTGGGGCCACATATCGTCCGGCCGGCACCGAGGTCACGGGGATCCCGTCGCGGGTCAGCTCAGCGCGGAGCACTCGGCGGCCGGCCGGCCCACCGGCTGGGATACGCAGAGTCCCCTTGCCCGCGGTGATCCGCCCGATCACGCGGGAAGTGCCCTTGCGGGTCTCCTCCCGGATGATCGCGCCGAGCTTGGTGCCGCCGCGCAGTGAATAGCGCAGAGCGAAGCGACCGTTGCTGCGCACCACACGCGTCTTCAGTCGGGGTGCGGGCTGTGTCTGCGTTCGGCGTATGCCGGTGATCGGTGCCGAGCCGGCGGCCGGTTCGACCGTCCACCGGCCCTTGCCGGGGTTGCGGATCGAGATGATCGTCTGCGTCCCGTTCGTCAAGGCGACGACCCGCGCCTTCTTCGCCGCCGCGACAGTGGCCGGCGCGGTGGGTTCGAGGCGATTGCCTTTTGGGTCGATCAGGATGACGGTGGGCGCAGTGGAGTCCCCGTCGATGTGCAGGAACGCACGTTTGCCGCCGGAGATTCGGATTCCGGTGGCAGCGCGAACACGGCCTTCCGCGGCCGTTCGGCGCTGCAGGGCCTTCGCCTGTCGTGGACCGAGGACCACCTCGATCGGACCCAGCTTGCATGAGAACGGGAACAGCACGGGGGAGGAGTCCGCGAAGGCCCACCGGAACCCTGCCCCACCCGGGCCGCACGCGCCGATACCGCGGTTGCTGAGCACCACGTCGGAGACCGGCAGGGACACGTCGGGCACAGGTGCGGGGAAGTCGACGGTCACCTTGCCACCGGAGAACCTGCCTGAGAAGAGCTCGCGCTGCAGGTCGAAGGCCAACGATAGGCCAGAGTCGAACTGGACGCCGCCGATGCCGTACCGCACCCCACCGGTGTAGGAGACGAATCCGTCGCCGGTCACGAGCATGCGCATGTCCTGTACCGGAATGGTGTCGACCAGTCGTGAGGTTCCGCGCATCTCTGCCCTCCACGGAACGCCGAATGTCACTGCGGCATCCGCCTCGTCGGTGACCAGGAAGGTGCCGGCTCCGGCGGGAAGAACCCCGATGGTGCCGCCTACGGAGATCGTCACGGGATCGAGGGCGAACTTGCCGCGGACCTTGTGCAGGTAGACCCCCTTGAACAGGGGAACGCCGGGATAGTCGCCGACCTCTGCGCCGCCCTCCCGGAATACACCTTCGGAGAAGCGAATCCGGGCGGCGATCGACAGTGAACCACGCCCGGGCGGCATCAGCAGTTCTGCCTGGCCGCGCCACTCGTCCTGGCCCGACGCGTACTCCAGTTCGGCGTTGCGCAGGGTGGGGCCGCCCAGGAACGCCTCGCCTATCTCGATACGTAGGGAGTCCAGTTGCAGCCCACTGCCGACTGTCGCGCGCAGAACGGCTTCGCCCCTAGTGCCTGCGAAGGCCTTCGGCAGTTTCAGGTAGACGGGAATCCGGACACCTTTGTCGGTGAGCTCCACGTCCACGCGCCCGGAGATCGGGAAGCCCTTGAGAACCGCCGCGAACTGCGAGGCGTCGAAGCTGGCCAACAGGGTCCGCTCCCGAGGCTTGGGCAGCTTGAGGTGCAGTTCGCCGCGCCAGAGTGTGATGGGCCCGCCCGCCGCGTCGAGCTGGACCTGGATAGGTCCGGTGGTGTCGATCGTCTTTTTCGCCGGGTCGACCTGGATCTGCACACCGGGGTTCGGGCGCAGCCATATGCCGTTGAGGTCGACCGGGCCCTGAGCCACCCGGATGCCCCCGGAGGCTGCAGTCGTCGCCGTGGCTTGCGAAGAACTCCCGGCGTTGAAGAAGCACCCCTGCTCAGTTCGCATCTCCACCGCACCGAAGGCGATCCTCCCGCATTCCACGACGGCGTCGGGTCCAACCACACCGCCGCCCGGCTTCTTGCCCAGCCCGACCTGTCCGGTGGGTGCCAGTGTCCCGAAGGATGTGGCCCACAACGTGTTGTAGGTACGGCCTGAGCCGTTGAGCACGACCACCCCCCCGCCGTCGGGATGGACACCAAATCGAGGCTCGGAGAAAGCCTGACCCTCGGGGGCGGTGGCAACCGGGGTGGCGCGACCCAAGGACGTACCGTCACCTCTCTGTAATTGGAACCTCGCGCGCGGGCCGGGCTCGAGGCTGCCCACGTATACGCTGCCGCCGCCGTCCTGCATCACTGTGGCGAAGTCGCCGGGTGCCGCCTCAACAGGTGTACCCGCGGTCACCCCGCTGACCCGCCGCAACTGCGGGGTGCCGCTGAGACCCGGCTTGGTGAGCAGGAACGTGCCTGCCGGGCCGCTGGCCAGGGACGGTTCCGAGGCCGGGCCGATGGGGCCGCGTTCCCAGGTGCCGACGTCGTTGGGGTCGCCGCTCCCGTTCCAGCGGCCCAGGAAGCCGTTGCCGAAGATGTCGGCCCAGGCGGCGAGGGGAACCCCGCCATCATTGACGACCCTGCCGCCGACCGCCTGGTCGCCGGGACCGACCAGGGCGCTCTTCACGGTGGACTTCCCGCTGGGGTAGGTCTGAATGCTCGTACCACCCGTGACCGTGTCTGTGATCGCGGCGATGCTCGGGGAGTCGGCTGATCCGAATACCGCGGCGTCGTGCACGGGCAGATCGCCGATCCATGTGCGGGGTGCGAACGTGTCACCGCCATCGACACTGATGTCCAGGAACGTGGCGACGGCATCTTCGTACTCGGGAGTGTTGCCAGGCGGTCGGCCCGGGATGGGGACGAGGTCGTAGGGGTAGCGGCTCGAGACGAGCGCAAGATCGTCGTTGATCGCTAGCGGTTGGACCCCGCCCAGGTCGGCCACCGCGAGGTTGGGCAGGTAGGCCTCGGGCCAGCGTTTCACCGCGTCGCAGCCCTGCGCCCCGCGCGGGAGCCGACAGTAGACCTCCACATCGCCCGGGCGGTCGGCAGGACCCTTCTCGACCCACGTGATGTGTGCGGTGCCCGCGGCGTCCAGCAGCACGCGGGGGCGCGTGGCCGCGTCGGACAACTGGATCAGTGGTCGGGTCGGTGGGTCCACGGCGACCGTTGGCAGTTTCTTGCGCTTCGGCTTGTACCCGGGAGTCGTATAACTGCGGCGCTTCTTCTTCTTCGGCTTCTTGGCGAGTTCCGAGGCGTCATTGAGGGAGACTCGCCCCGCAGCGTCGGCGATCGGCGTCGATGGCTCCACGGGTTGCGCCGCGACCATCGGTCCGGCCAGGAGCAGCACGGCGGCTGACGTGGTTGCTGTCAACGCGGTGGCTCGGGTCCGCATGAGCCAACTGTGGGTAAGAGGGCACCGGGCCGCAATGGGCTCTTCGGGTGGGTTCTTGCCCTAGCCCGCAGTCCGGTCGAGTTCCACGGCCGTCTGCTGCAGGAGTGCGAATTCCCCGTCCGCGCGCTGCGCCAAGTCCGGAGGGGCCTGGGCGGCCAGATCGCTGCTCATCAGCAGACCGTCGAGCATCGCCATGATCTCGTCGGGGAACTCCAGGGGGATGAAGTGTGTGCCCTGCAGGACGTGGACCTCGGCGTGATCGATCTTCTCGCGCGAATGCCACGACGTCGCGCATCGACGTCATCACGTCGAACCCGCCGGCAACCACCGTGATCGGGCATTCCAGGAACGAGGGGTCCATCGGTTCGTGGTCGGCTGCGGCGACCATCAGCCGGAAGTACCACTCGAAGTCGTGCTCGAGGAAGGACCGGATCCACGGGACCACGTCCTTGGTCCGTGCGCTCGGCATCATGAATCCGCTGTGCCGGAGAATCTCGGCGAACGCGTTGCCCTTCGGCACAACTCTGGCCAGGGCGGTGAGCGGCTTTCCGAGGGTCTGTCCGGCGCGGCTGACCATGAGTCCGGAAGTCTTGCGAAGGGGCCTGGGCACCATGAGTGTCGCGAAGGCGGCGTCGTACGTCCCGCCGGGGACGCCGGCGCACATGAGCATGCCGGCGACCTTCTCCGGGTGTTCCGCGGCGATCTCGAAACTGACGTTCACGCCCAGCGACCAGGCCACGAGCAGGGCGCGATCGACGCCGGTGTGCTCCATCAGCGCCAGTGCGTCAGCCACGTGGTCCTCGACCCTGATCCGCTGTGGATCCGCCGGTCTGCCCGAGCCGAGACCCCCGCGGTGGTTCCAGCCGACCACCCGGTAGCCGCACTCCGGATCCAGCAGTCGTGGCCAGGCCTCGGGTGGCACGCCGAGCCCGTTGCAGACCACCACAGCCGGGCCGTGCCCGTCGTTGGACCAGCCGAGCAACTCGGTGCCGTCGGCGCTGGTGAAAGTGAATGTCGAATACATCCCTTTCAGTGTCGCAGGCGGACGTGGCTGCCCCGCCACCCCCGGCGCTAATGTGGCGCACATGGCCGATATGAAACCGCGCAGTTCCGTCGTCACCGATGGTCTCGAACGCGCCCCGGCGCGAGGAATGCTGCGCGCAGTGGGGATGAACGATCAGGACTTCGACAAGCCGCAGATCGGCGTGGCCTCGAGCTGGAACGAGATCACCCCGTGCAACCTGTCCCTGGACCGGCTGGCCAAAGCCGCCAAGGAGGGCGTTCACGCCGCCGGCGGGTTCCCGCTGCAGTTCGGCACGATCTCGGTCTCGGACGGCATCAGCATGGGCCATGAGGGCATGCATTTCTCCCTGGTCAGCCGCGAGATCATCGCGGACTCGGTCGAGACGGTGATGAACGCCGAGATGCTCGACGGCATGGTCACGTTCGCCGGGTGCGACAAGAGCCTGCCCGGCATGATGATGGCCGCTGCGAGGCTGGACGTCGCGTCCGTCTTCGTCTACGCCGGTTCGATCCTGCCGGGCAAGGTGGGTGACCGCGACGTCACCATCATCGACGCCTTCGAAGCGGTCGGCGCCTGCGCGCGGGGTCTGATCACCCGCGAGGAGGTCGACGAGATCGAACGTGCGATCTGCCCGGGCGAAGGTGCGTGCGGCGGGATGTACACCGCCAACACGATGGCCAGCATCGGAGAGGCGATGGGGTTGTCGCTGCCCGGCTCTGCAGCACCGCCGGCGGTGGACCGCCGCCGGGACTCCTATGCGCGCCGTTCCGGCGAGGCCGTCGTCAACCTGATCCGCTTGGGCATCACCGCGCGCGACATCATGACCCGCGAGGCCTTCGAGAACGCGATCACGGTGTTGATGGCCCTCGGTGGATCGACCAATGCGGTGCTGCACCTGCTTGCGATGGCTCACGAGGCCGACGTTGATCTGGAACTCGAGGACTTCCACCGGATCGGGTCGAAGGTTCCCCTGCTCGGTGATCTGAAGCCCTTCGGCCGCTACGTGATGAGTGATGTCGACAAGGTCGGTGGCGTTCCGGTCGTGATGAAGGCGCTGCTGGACGCCGGGCTGCTGAACGGGGACTGCTTGACCGTCACCGGCCGGACGGTGGCGGAGAACCTGGCCGAACTCAAGCCGTCGGATCCGGACGGGAAGATTCTGCACGCGGTGGGTTCGGCGCTCGACAGCCACGGCGGCATCACGGTGCTGTCAGGTTCCATGTGCCCCGAAGGTGCAGTGGTCAAGAGCGCAGGGGTTCCGGTCGACGTCTTCGAAGGTACGGCCAGGGTCTTCGAGCGCGAACAGGCGGCGATGGAGGCGCTGGAGAACGGGACCATCCAGGCCGGCGACGTCGTCGTGATCCGGTACGAGGGGCCGAAGGGCGGCCCGGGAATGCGCGAGATGCTCATGATCACCGGCGCCATCAAGGGTGCGGGCCTGGGCAAGGACGTCCTGCTGATCACCGACGGCCGGTTCTCCGGTGGTACCACCGGTCTGTGCGTCGGGCACGTCGCTCCGGAGGCCGTGGACGGTGGCCCCATCGCGCTGGTCCGCGACGGGGACCGGGTACGTATCGACATAGGCGAGCGCACGCTGGATCTGCTCGTCGAGGACGACGAGTTGCAGCGCCGCCGTGGGCAGTGGGAGCCGTTGCCCCAGCGTTACACGCGCGGCGTGTTGAGCAAGTACGCCCGGCTCGTCGGCTCGGCGTCGCGCGGAGCGGTCTGCGACTGATGAAACTGGTCACCGGCGTCATCAAGCCCCACGCGCTGGACCGGGTCCGGCAGGCACTCCAGGTCCAGGGCGTGGAGGGCATGACGGTGACCGAGGCCAGTGGCTACGGGCGTCAGCGCGGCCATACCGAGGTCTACCGTGGCGCGGAGTACGTCGTCGACCTGGTGCCAAAGGTGCGGTTGGAGGTGCTGGTCGACGACGAGGACGTGGACCACATCGTCGAGGTCTTGGTGTCGGCCGCCCGCACCGGCAAGATCGGCGACGGCAAGGTGTGGGTGACCCCGGTCGAGGCGGTGGTGCGGGTGCGCACGGGGGAGCGCGGCCCCGACGCGCTGTGAATCCGGCGGCAAGCGTGCAAACATCCGTCGGTCCTGTGACGTGATATTCACAACTTCCCCAGAACCACCCGCGCGAGGAAAGGCATGAACTGATCCGGCTCCCGCTTCAGCGTCCAAGTTGCGACACGCAGCAGGAGTGCGTCGCTGACGACCATGAGTTGGTTCTGGCGTTGGATGTCTTCCAACCAGTTCAACGGATCGAGGTGGTGCAGCCCGTCGATCTCCACAATGAGTGTGCGGCCGTCATTCAGCATGAATTCGGCGTCGGTGTAGCGCCATTTCCCAGCTAAATCCAGGCGAGGTGTCTGGCAGACCGGGGCCGGGATCCGGTACCGGCGACATAACTTCGCGAAGTCGATCTCATTCACGCTCTGCAAGCCGTTGAGATACTCCGCGGCGACCTCACGGATAAGCTTCCGCCGGCGCAGCGTGGGGTGGTTGGCGACTTCGGCGTCGAGCCGGGCGGGCGTGATGACACCCTGCTGCATGCCGGAGGTCAGCAGGAACATGGCCTCGCGGTCGGTGACTGCCCACGCTGCTGCCTGCGCCGCCGCCAGATGCGGAGGCACCCGGGGCAGGCTCCCGAGGCTGTTCGTGGGCATCGATCTGCGACGGTGCACCTGCAGCCATGGCGGGTTCCCACGGGGCTGCCGAGCGGTCGGTACGAGCATGTGGATGGGGCGCCTCTGCACATCGCGCCAGCCCGACAGCACCAAGGCGCTGCGACCGGCGATCATTGAGCCGGGTCCACAGTGAAGGTGGGCGGCCCACACGAGTTGACCGGCGGTGGGTGCCGCTGCGGACAGCAGATAGACCGACCAGGACAACCTCCGGGCGAGGCCCCGGCCACACATCCGTTGGGCGATCCTGCGTTGGCGTTCATCCATCTGCCAGTTGGCGATCACACCGTCCTGGGCCGTCAGCAGTCTCAGAACAAGAGGGTCGAGTCCGTGCGGCATCCCAGCAGCGTGCGCCTTCGCAATCGCCTCCGGGAGAGCGTGCAAAGATCTGTGGGCCCAGTGACGGGATATTCACAGGCTTGCCCGGGCGACCCCGAGTTGGCAGCAGCGTGCGCCTTCGCAATCGCCTCGGGGAGAGCGTGCAAAGATCTGTGGGCCCAGTGACGGGATATTCACAGGCTCGTCCGGGCGACCCCGAGTTGGCAGCAGCGTGCGCCTTCGCAATCGCCTCGGGGAGAGCGTGCAAAGATCTGTGGGCCCGGTGACGGGATATTCACAGGCTTGCCCGGGCGACCCCGAGTTGGCAGCCCCGACGAGGCAGGTTACTCTGAGCCTGTGCGTAAGTTGATTCTCGTAAGCGAGCGCGTCTGAGCCCCAGAAGGCACAGGCGCGCTACCCTCCGCTACCCATTCGGGTCGGGGGGTTTTTCATTGGAAGGAAGCGCAATGGCAGAGCACATGACCGGTGCGGCCAGTCTCATCAAGTCGCTGGAGCATGCCGGGGTGGACACCGTCTTCGGCATCCCCGGCGGCGCGATCCTGCCCGCCTACGACCCACTGATGGACTCCGAGCAGGTACGCCACATCCTGGTCCGCCACGAGCAGGCGGCCGGCCACGCCGCTGAGGGCTACGCGCAGACCTCCGGCAAGGTCGGGGTCTGCATGGCCACCTCCGGCCCGGGCGCCACGAACCTCGTCACCCCCATCGCCGATGCCTACATGGACTCGGTCCCGATCGTCGCGATCACCGGCCAGGTGCCGAGTGCCGCGATCGGCACAGACGCCTTCCAGGAAGCTGACATCTCCGGCATCACCATGCCGATTGTCAAGCACAACTACCTCGTCACCGATCCCGCGGAGATCCCGCGCGTGATCGCCGAGGCGTTCCACCTGGCGGGCACTGGGCGGCCGGGGCCGGTCCTTGTCGACATCAGCAAGGATGCCCTGGCCGCCCAAACAACCTTCGAATGGCCCGACGAGATCGATCTGCCCGGCTACCGGCCGACGACCCAGCCGCACGGCAAGCAGGTCAAAGAAGCCGCCAAGCTGATCGCCAAGGCCAAACGGCCGGTGCTCTACGTCGGTGGCGGGATCGTGCGCTCGGGTGCGGCGCCGGAGTTGCTGCAACTCGCGGAGCTGACCGGCATCCCCGTGGTCACGACGCTCATGGCCCGCGGTGCGTTCCCGGACAGCCACCCGCAGAACCTCGGCATGCCGGGTATGCACGGCACCGTGCCCGCGGTCGGTGCCTTGCAGAAGAGCGACCTGCTGATCGCGCTCGGTACCCGCTTCGACGACCGTGTGACGGGCAAGCTCGACTCGTTCGCCCCGGACGCCAAGGTCATCCACGCCGACATCGACCCGGCCGAGATCGGTAAGAACCGGCATGCCGACGTCCCGATCGTGGGGGACGCGAAGGCGACCATCATCGGCCTGGTGGATGCCTTGCGAAGCCGCAAGGACGACATCGAGATCGAGCCGTGGTGGGAACTGCTCAACGGATGGAAAGAGCGTTTCCCGGTGGGTTACGAGGAGCACCCGGACGCCCTCGAGCCGCAGTACGTCATCGAACGGCTTGGCCAGATCGCCGGGCCCGACGCGATCTACTGTGCGGGCGTCGGCCAGCACCAGATGTGGGCCAGCCAGTTCATCGAGTACGAGAAGCCCGGTCACTGGCTCAACTCCGGCGGGCTCGGAACCATGGGCTACGCGGTGCCGGCCGCGATGGGCGCCAAGGTCGGCAACCCCGACGCCGTGGTCTGGGCCGTCGACGGCGACGGATGCTTCCAGATGACCAACCAGGAACTCGCGACCTGCGCGATCAACAACATCCCGATCAAGGTGGCGTTGATCAACAACTCCAGCCTGGGGATGGTGCGCCAGTGGCAGACGCTGTTCTACAACGAGCGCTACTCCAACACCGATCTGCAGTCCCACCAGTTCCCGGACTTCGTGAAACTCGCCGAAGCGTACGGATGCTACGGCCTGCGGGCGAGTAGCCGGGAAGAGGTGGACGCGGTCATCGAGAAGGCGATGTCGCTCAACGATGCGCCGGTCGTCATCGACTTCCAGGTGCACCGCGACGCCATGGTGTGGCCGATGGTGCCGGCCGGTACCAGCAATGACTTGATCACGACCGCGCGCGACCTGGCGCCGGCGTGGGAACGGGAGGACTGATGACCCGCCACACATTGTCCGTGCTCGTCGAGAACAAGCCGGGTGTGCTCGCGCGCATCTCGGGCCTGTTCAGCCGGCGAGGCTTCAACATCGAGTCGCTGGCGGTGGGGCCGACGGAGAACCCCGAGGTGAGCCGGATGACCATCGTCATCAACGTGGACCGGCTGCCGCTCGAGCAGGTGACCAAACAACTGAACAAGCTGATCAACGTGCTCAAGATCGTGGAACTCGACTCGGAGCAATCGGTGCAGCGAGAACTCGTCCTGGTCAAGGTCAAGACGGACAAAGGCATGCGGTCCAACGTTCTGGAGATCGTGACCCTGTTCCGCGCCAAGGTCGTGGACGTGGCCCCGGACACCGTCACCATCGAGGCGACGGGCAGCCGGGACAAGCTCGAGGCGCTGCTGCGGGTGCTGGAGCCGTTCGGGATCAAGGAACTCGTGCAGTCCGGGGTGGTCGCTGTCGGTCGGGGTGGCAAGGCGATCTCGGACCGGTCGCTGCGGCCGGTCGACCGCTCCGCCTGATCGTGCAGGTCGCCGCCAAGGTCGCGCCACTGGCCGGCCTGGTCGTCCTCGCGCTCGTCTGGGGACGGAACCTGGGTGGGCTGCTGGCGACCGTGGTCGCGCTGGTGCTCGTCGCAGCCGTACTGGCGGCGGTGCACCACGCGGAGGTCGTGGCCCACCGGGTGGGGGAACCCTACGGTTCGCTGGTGCTCGCGGTGTCGGTCACCGTGATCGAGGTCGCACTGATCGTGGCGCTGATGGCCTCCGGCGGCGCCAAGGCCGAGACGCTGGCCCGCGACACGGTGTTCAGCGCCCTGATGATCACCACCGCCGGGATCGTCGGATTCTCGCTGTTGTCCGTCGACCCTGCGCCGGCCCGATCCAGTACTTCAACTCCGAGGGCGCCGGTGCCGCACTGTCCACCATCGCGGCACTGGCCGCGTTGACGCTGGTGCTGCCGGCATTCACTACGAGCACCCCGGGACCGACGTTCACTGCCGGACAGTTGGCCTTCGCGGCCGTCGCCTCGTTGGCCCTGTACCTGCTGTTCGTCTTCGTGCAGACGGTGCGCCACCGCGACTACTTCATCCACGAGGGGTCGGCCAGTGAGGACGACCACGCCGAACCGCCGACGAACCGGGCGGCCCTGCTCAGCCTCGCCCTGCTCCTGGCCTCGCTGGTGGCGGTCGTGGGACTGGCCAAGACGTTGTCGCCCACCATCGAGTCGGCTGTGCTGGACGCCGGGCTGCCGGTGGCCTTCGTGGGTGTGATCATCGCCACGGTCGTGCTGCTGCCCGAAGGGATCGCGGCGATCCGGGCCGCCCGGGTGGGGCGGGTGCAGACCAGCCTCAATCTGGCATTCGGCTCGGCCATGGCCAGCATCGGGCTGACGATCCCCACCATCGCCATCGCTCAGATCTGGCTGCCCGTACAACTGGCGCTCGGGCTCGGCCCGGTGCAGATCGTGCTGCTCGTGATCGCGCTGTTCACGGCGGCGCTGACCGTTATCCCGGGCCGTGCGACGCTGCAGCAGGCCGGCGTGCACCTGGCGATCTTCGCCGCCTTCCTGGCGGTCTCGGTGGCCCCGTGACCGCAACACCCGCTCACCTGAGAGACTGTGCAGAATCCACCCGTACAAGGAGAAGAAGTGGCTGAACTGTTCTACGAAGACGACGCCGACCTGTCGATCATCCAGGGCCGCAAGGTCGCGATCCTGGGTTACGGATCGCAAGGTCATGCCCACGCGCTGAACCTGCGCGACTCGGGAGTCGACGTGCGGGTGGGGCTGGTGGAAGGCTCGAAGTCCCGCGCCAAGGCCGAGGCCGAGGGCCTGCGGGTCGTGGACCCGGCCACCGCGTGCGCCGAGGCGGACCTGATCATGGTGCTGGTCCCGGACCCCGCACAGCGCGGTCTGTACGCGGAAGCGATCGCCGACAACCTCAAGGCCGGGGACGCGCTGTTCTTCGCGCACGGCTTCAACATCAGGTTCGGGTACATCCAGCCGCCTGCCGACGTGGATGTCTGCATGGTCGCCCCCAAGGGTCCCGGGCACCTCGTCCGGCGCGAGTACACCTCGGGGCGCGGCGTGCCCTGCATCGTGGCCGTCGAGCAGGACGCCAGCGGCAACGCCTGGGCGCTGGCGCTCTCGTACGCCCGCGCCATGGGCTGCCTGCGGGCGGGCGGGATCAAGTCCACGTTCACCGAGGAGACCGAGACGGACCTCTTCGGGGAGCAGGCCGTTCTCTGCGGTGGTGCGTCCGCGCTGGTGCAGGCCGGGTTCGAGACCCTGGTCGAGGCCGGCTACCAGCCCGAGGTGGCGTACTTCGAGTGCCTGCACGAGCTGAAGCTGATCGTGGACCTCATGTACGAGGGCGGCATCGCCAAGCAGCGCTGGAGTGTCTCCGACACCGCCGAGTACGGCGACTACGTGTCCGGCCCCCGGGTGATCGACGCCCGGGTCAAGGAGAACATGAAGGCCGTGCTCGGCGACATCCAGAACGGTGCCTTCGCCAAGCGTTTCATCGACGACCAGGACGCCGGCGCCCCGGAGTTCGCGGCGCTGCGCAAGGCCGGCGAGGAGCACCAGATCGAGGAGGTCGGTCGCGAACTGCGTCAGCTCATGGCGTGGGTGGCCACCGACGACGACTACACCGAGGGCACCGCCGCTCGATGAGTCGCCGGGGGATCCACCCACCGGAGCGCATCGTCGCGTTCAGCGACGGGGTGGTGGCGATCGCCATCACCCTGTTGCTGCTCCCGCTCGCCGAACTTGAACTCCCCGACGACGGCCGGATCACGACGCTGGTCGGGGAGAACGCGGCGCTGTTGGGAGGCTTGACGCTGACGTGGGTGATCATCGCCATCTTCTGGCTGGCCCACCACCGGCTGTTCGAGCACATCATCGGTGTGGACCAGACCATCATGTGGCTCAACTTCCTCTGGCTGTTCGCGATCGCAGTGCTGCCGCTGCCGACCAACCTGGACATCGCGAACCCACCAACGGCGCAGGTGACGGGCTTCTACATCGGCTGGATGCTCCTCATCAGCCTGTTGCAGACGGCCATCCTCTGGCACGCGAGACGGACTCCCGGGCTCATGGATGAGGAGTACAAGGGGTCGGCATCGGCGCTTGCCGCCCAGACCCGCAGCATCCTGGTGGCCGGGGTCTTCGGCTTGAGTCTCGTGGTGGCGTTCATCCAACCGGACGTCGCCACCTTCGTGCTGCTGCTGCTGTTCTTCCTCGACCCGGTGGCCAGGCGGATCGTGCGCGCCCGCACCTGACGTTGGCGGGGTCACCGATGCGAGCACCCGCGCTGTCACGACGAACGAAGTGAGGGATGTGGATCTCGCCGAGGCGCTGGAACCGCTCATCGGCGAGGTCACCCAGATCCGGTCGGTGGCCGGGGGTGACATCTGCCG
Organism: uncultured Actinomycetota bacterium; assembly: GCA_963769435.1. Taxonomy (GTDB): domain Bacteria; phylum Actinomycetota; class Actinomycetes; order S36-B12; family UBA10799; genus JADKAV01. The sequence goes on along the minus strand of CAVYLN010000002.1, from coordinate 535,987 downwards.
GGCGTATCGGGTCACGACCGTCGACACGGCCTACTTCGTCAAGACACCGCGCCGCCCCGACGACTGGCTGTTGCCGGTGGAGGCCGCCGGTCTGCAGGCGCTCGGGGCTGCGGTGCCGGGGCTCACGCCGTCCGTGATCCACAGCGACCCGAGGTTCCTGGTCCTCGATTGGGTGGACGAACTGCCGCCCACGCCAGACGCTGCTGCGGACCTTGGTGAGCGACTGGCGTCCTTGCACGCCCAGCAGGCACCGGACTTCGGCAGTGGTCCGGAGCACGGCCGGATCGCGGATCTTCCGATGCCCTCCGGGCGGTTCGACACATGGCCACAGATGTACGCCGACCTGAGGCTGCGCCCCCTGCTCACCGCCGACACCCCGATCAGCCGGGCGCTGGCCGAGGCGCTGCTCGACGACCCCGACTGGGCGGGGCCGGCGCAGCCGCCGAGCCTCCTGCACGGGGACCTGTGGAGCGGCAATGTTCTGTGGGCCCAGCGGCCTCAGTTGGTCGATCCGGCCGCGCACGTCGGGCATCGGGAGACGGATCTGGCCATGCTGGCCCTGTTCGGCACGCCGTTCCTCGACACGATCATCGACGCCTACAACCAGCGCTATCCCTTGGCGCCGGGCTGGCGTTCGCGAGTCGGTCTGCACCAGATGTGGCCGCTGCTGGTCCACGCCAGGCTGTTCGGCGGAGGCTACGCACAACGGGCCGAACAGATCGCGGCGGGCTACCTTCGGCGGTGATCGGGCGGCTTCGTACGATCAAGGGGTGAGTAGACCCGTCGTGCTGATCGCCGAAGAACTGTCCCCCGCCACCATCGAGGCACTTGGCCCCGACTTCGAGATCCGGCACTGCGACGGTGCGGATCGGCAGGAACTCCTGAGCGCGATCACCGACGTCGACGCGATCCTGGTGCGTTCGGCGACCAAGGTCGACGCCGAGGCGCTGGCCGCGGCGAAGCGGCTCAAGGTCGTCGCCCGGGCCGGGGTCGGGCTGGACAACGTGGATGTGGAGGCGGCGACCCAGTCCGGGGTGATGGTGGTCAACGCGCCGACCTCGAACATCGTCAGTGCCGCCGAACTCGCTGTCGCGTTGCTGCTGGCAAGTGCCCGGAACATCTCACCGGCTCATGAGGCGTTGCGGCAGGGACAGTGGAAGCGCTCGAAGTACACCGGCGTGGAACTCGCCGACAAGACCGTGGGTGTCGTGGGTCTGGGCAGGATCGGTCTGCTGGTGGCCCAGCGCCTCAGTGCATTCGGGGTCCGCCTGGTCGCCTACGACCCCTACGTGCAACCCGCTCGGGCCGCGCAGCTCGGGGTGACCCTGCTGACGCTCGAGGAGCTGCTGGAGCAGTCGGACTTCATCACGGTGCACCTTCCCAAGACCAAGGAGACCGTGGGCCTGATCGACGAGGCGGCTCTGAAACTCGTCAAGCCCACCGTGCACGTGATCAACGCCGCGCGTGGCGGGATCGTCGACGAGCAGGCGCTCCATGACGCCCTGGTCGAAGGTCGCGTCGCCGGTGCGGGCCTGGACGTCTACGCCACCGAGCCGTGCACGGACTCGCCGTTGTTCGCACTCGACAACGTCGTTGCCACACCCGCACCTGGGTGCCTCCACCGATGAGGCGCAGGAGAAGGCCGGGATCGCGGTCGCCAAGTCGGTCCGGCAGGCGCTGGCCGGTGAACTGGTACCAGACGCCGTGAACGTCAAGGGCGGCGTGATCGCCGAGGACGTGCGTCCGTTCATCGACCTCGCCGAACACCTGGGACGCATCGCCACGTCGATGGCTCCGGCCGCTGTCGCGCAGTTGACGGTCGAGGCCCTCGGTGAGATCAGTGCCTCGGACGTCAGTGTGCTGGAACTCGCGGCCCTCAAGGGCATGTTCTCGGTATCTGGTGGACGACCCCGTCTCCTACGTCAACGCGCCGGTCCTGGCGGCAAGCCGCGGAGTGGACACCTCGCTGGTGACAGAGGGTGACTCCGAGGACCACCGTTCGATGGTGCGTGTGCGTCTGGCCTGTGCCGACGGTCAGGCGATGGTGGTGGCCGGCACGGTGTTCGGCGCACGGGACAGCGAGAAGCTCGTCGAGGTCAGTGGGCTCGACGTCGACCTGCCGGTCAGCGAGCACATGCTGGTGTTCCGGTACGAGGACAAGCCCGGTGTCGTGGGCGTCGTCGGCCAGGTGCTCGGAGCGGCGGGTGTGAACATCGCCAACATGCAGGTATGCCGCGATTCGGCTGGGGGACTGGCGATGGTCGCGCTGACGGTGGACAGCGCCGTCGATGTGCCCACAGTGGAGAAGATCGCCGAGCAGATCGGCGCGGTCTCGGGAACCGCCATCGACCTGGTGTGAGGAGGCGGTCGACGGTCACCCATCGTGGGGGAAGCGAGGTTGGGACTGGTGTGCCGGGCCAGCCCTCCGGCTAGGCTGAGGTCACCATCGAGCCGGGAGCCACCATGCTGCACGAGCAAGACGTCGAACAGATCGAGCGCCTCTACCTCTCGCCGCTTGTTCGCCCGCTACGGCGAGGAGAGCGCGATCGTCGCGCATCAACTCGAGCCTCTCGGGCGGACCCCGGAGGTGGCCTACCAGTTGATCCACGACGAGTTGATGCTCGACGGAAACGCGCGGCAGAACCTGGCGACCTTCGTGTCCACGTTCATGGATGCGCACGCCGACAGGTTGTTCTCCGAGACGTACGACAAGAACATGATCGACAAGGACGAGTATCCGCAGACCGCGCAGATGGAAGCCCGGTGCGTGAGCATCATCGCGAATCTGTGGAACTCCCCGGACGGCGACAAGGCGGTCGGCACGTCGACGATCGGCTCCAGCGAGGCGGTGATGCTGGCCGGACTGTCGCTGAAGCGACTGTGGCAGCACAAGCAGAAGGCCGCGGGCAAGTCCATCGAGACGGCCCAACCTGGTGATGGGCCAGAACGTGCAGGTGGTGTGGGAGAAGTTCTGCCGCTACTGGGACGTCGAGCCGCGCTACGCACCGCTGGCCGAGGGCAGGCTGCACCTGACCGCGGAGGAAGCGGTCAAGCTCGTCGACGAGAACACGATCGGCGTGGTGGCGATCCTCGGTTCGACCTTCGACGGCTCCTACGAGCCGGTCAAGGAGATCGCCGCGGCCCTCGACGACTGTGCAGAAGGAGAAGGGCTGGGACATCCCCGTGCACGTCGACGGCGCCTCCGGGGGCTTCGTGGCCCCGTTCATCGACCAGGATCTGGAATGGGACTTCCGGATCCCGCGGGTGCATTCGATCAACGCGTCCGGGCACAAGTACGGCCTGGTCTACCCCGGCGTCGGGTGGGTCGTGTGGCGCACCGCGGACTGCGTCCCGGACGACCTCGTCTTCCACGTGAACTACCTCGGCGGGGACATGCCCACGTTCACGCTGAACTTCTCGCGCCCCGGCAGCCAAGTCGTGCTGCAGTACTACAACTTCGTGCGGCTCGGCTTCGAGGGCTACCGACAGATCCAGCAGGCCTGCCGGGACACGGCCATGCACCTGTCGTCGCAGCATCGCGCAGATGGGGCCCTACGAGTTGCTCAGCGACGGGTCCGAGTTGCCGGTCTTCTTCTTCCGACTGAAGCCGGATCGCACGAACTACACGGTCTTCGACGTCTCGGCGAAACTTCGCGAACGCGGATGGCAGGTGCCGGCCTACACGCTGCCGGACAACCTGACCGACGTCGCGGGTCTGCGGATCGTGGTGCGCAACGGTTTCGGCATCGACATGGCTGGGTTGCTGCTCGACGACCTGCGCAAGGCCACGGACTTCTTCGAGGGTCTCGACGCCCCCATGCCCGACGACCCCTCGCATGCGCCAGGTTTCGCGCACTGACGACGATCGTCAGGTACGCTCCTCGATCTGCACCATGGTCTGGTCGTAGAGGCGTGCGGCGAGATCCTGATCGTTGGCGGCGCCCTGCGGCCGGGCCTGTCGGGATCGCACGAAGTAGCCCCCGGTGACGCTGGGGTCGGCATCCAGGGCCAAGAACACAGACGTGGCCGATCCCGCGTCCAGGTCGTCGCGCCCGGGCACCTGAAACCCCTCCGTGAGCAATTTGGTGCCCACTACGCCGGGGTGCAGGGCGTTCACCGTCACCGGGTGCCCGGGTCCGAGCCGACGGGCCGTCTCGGCGGCCATCATGAGGTTGGCCAGTTTGCTCTGCGCGTAGGCCGCGTAGTGGTCGTAGGGCCTGTGCTCGAACTCGGGGTCGGCGAGATCGAGTTCGGCCCGGCCGTGGGCGATGGAGGACACATAGACGACACGGCCACCATCGGTCATCGTCGGGATCAGCGCGTCAGCAAGCAGGCTCGCGGCCAAGTGGTTGATCACCCAGTTCGCCTCGCCGGACGCAACGCGGCTGTACTCGCGGGCGTAGACCCCCGCGTTGTTGATCAGCACGGTGGGTCGCAGTTCGCTGGCCTCATCGGCCAGACGGGCCGTCTGCGACAGATCACCGAGGTCGGCCACGAGGCCTGCCACGGCTCCCACCTGGTTGCGTGCCGCATCCACCCGCTGCGGGTCGCGCCCGTGCACGATGACGTCGCAACCGCGTGCGCGCAACAACTCGGCCGTGCGCAGGCCGATACCGTCGGTGGATCCCGTGACGAGGACTGTGGTCATGGATTCATCCTCCGGCCATTGCGCAACTGGCGCATTTCGTCGGCCCTGAGGGTCGGCTCACTCGTCGGAGCCGCCCCAGCCGACGTTCATGCCGATGACCGCACCGATGGCGGCCAGAATCCCGATCCACAGCGAACTGCCGGTCAGGAACCACACTCCCATGCCCAGAACGACACCCCCGGCGATACCCAGCGCCAGACCACGGCCGTCGAAGGTTCCCATGCTCGGCAGGCTATCGGGTCGCGGTGGCCCGGGTGCGGAACGTGCGCGACACCCAGATCGGGTCCTTCTCGTCCTGCTTGCCTGCCCGCACGGCAAGGATGCGGACCTTCAGCCCACCCGCGGCACGCACCGTGTACCAACTGCGGCCCTTGCGCTTGCCGTCGAACCGGGTGATGTCCGACCACTTGCGGTCGGAGTAGCGCTGCCAGCCGACGACGAACCTGCCCTTCGCCGGGATCCGGTAACGCAGGTAGCCCTTCCGGACGCTGACCCTCACCTTGCGCACAGCGCGCGTGGTGACCTCCGACGGAGTCACGACCGGGCTCACCGCACCCGTGGCCTGCAGTGTGGCCAGCGCCGTCATGGCGCCCGCCGGGCTGATCAGGCCGAACCCGAACTCGTCGTCCCGGCCAGGGATGCCCAGGTCGGTGGCTGATCCGAGAACGACGTCGACCGGGTTCGCCTGCAGGCCGAGTTCACGCCCACGGGCGATCGTGAGGGCGACCGTCGCTGTGACGTACGGCGCAGCCATCGACGTCCCGGGCATTCGGACGTAGCTGCCGGTGCCGTAGGTGCTGAAGATGCCACGGGCGGAGTCGAAGGCGCCGCTGCCGCCCGGAGCGACCACGTCGACCTGCTTGCCGACCTCGGAGAACGAGGAACGCCGCAGCGCCTTGGTCACCGCGCCGACGCCCAGCACGCCCGGGAACGCGGCGGGGTACTGGACAGGGTTGTACAGGGACCCGCGGGAGTCGAGGTAGGAGTTCCCGGCCGCAGCGACGGCAACGACGCCCCGTGACTGTGCGTACTCCAGCGCCTTGGCCTCCACCGAACTCGGCGATCCCGAATAGCTCATGTTCAGCACGTCGGCCCCGTGTTTGGCCGCCCAGATGATGCCCTTCGCGGAATCGGAGGCGCGGACCGCGCCACCGGCGTCGGCCACGACCACGGGCATGATCGCCACGTCCGGGGCCAGGCCCGCGCCGCCGAGCCCGTTTCCCGCGGTCATGGCGATGATGCCGGCCACGTGGGTGCCGTGACCGTTGAGGTCCCTACGCGCATCACTGTCACCCACCACGTCCCGGCCTGGAACGAAACTGCCGGCCAGGTCCGGATGGCGCGCGACGCCCGAGTCGAGCACTGCCACGGTGACCCCGACACCGGTGGAGGCCTGCCACGCCGACTCGGCCTGCAGAGCGTCCAGAGCCCATTGCTGGCCACGGGAGGGATCCACACCCGGAGGAATGACCGTGGGCATCCCGGTCAACTGCCGGTCGGTGTCCACATCGACCGCCACGACGTCGGGTTGGCCCTGGACCTCTGCGACGGTCTCCACCGCATCGGCGGTGGAACTGGCACGGTCGGTCACGATCTCGAGGGAATCGCCGTCCTGGACCGCGTACACGACCGTCATCGCCCCGGTGTCCCCGGACTCCTCCACCACGTCCTCCGGATCGGCGATCACCGACTCCGCCGGTTCCTGCCAGGAGGGGTCCGGGGGAGACAGGACTGGTGTGGCGGTCGACGGCGAGGGGGAATCTGCGGGCGCCATCGAGGAGTCGTCGGCCGCGGCGGGGGTGACCCCCATTGCCAGGGCGACGACGATCGAGACGAAAGCCCTCTTCACCATTCCACGGTACGCCGTGCGTGCGACAAAACTGGTACGGACCGGCCGGTCAGCCGCGATGGGCGCGATTCACCGCGCTCACGACCGCCTTCAGGGAGGCGGTCACGATCGAGGAGTGGATGCCCACACCCCACAGCACCTTGCCGTCGACCGCACATTCGAGGTAGGCGGCGGCCTTCGCGTCGCCACCGGAGGCCAGCGCGTGCTCGTGGTAATCGAGGACCCGGACGTCGGCGTGGTCGTGCAACGCCTCGCAGAACGCCGCGATCGGTCCGTTCCCGTGTCCGGTCAGCTCCACGGTCTCGCCGTTGTCGAGGATCGTGGCCCGAACCACCGTGTCGCCGTCGACCTCACTGACCAGTTCGTGCTTGACGAGTGCGAATCTGCCCCATGGGGACTGCGGGTTGGGCAGGTACTCGTCGGTGAAGATGTCCCACATCTGCATGCCGGTGACCTCCCCACCCTCATCGTCGGTGTGGTGCTGGATCACCGCGGAGAACTCGATCTGCAAGCGCCTGGGAAGTTCGAGTTTGTGCTCGGTGCGCATGATGTACGCCACCCCGCCCTTGCCCGACTGCGAATTCACGCGGATGACCGCCTCGTAGGTGCGGCCCACGTCCTGCGGGTCGATGGGCAGGTAGGGCACCTCCCAACCCACTTCGCGAACGTCCACCCCCTGCTCGGCGGCGACCGTGTCGAGCGCCTTCAAGCCCTTGTTGATCGCATCCTGGTGAGAGCCCGAGAACGCGGTGAAGACGAGGTCACCGCCGTACGGGTGCCGCTCGTTCACGGGCAGTTGGTTGCAGTACTCGACCGTGCGCCGGATCTCGTCGATGTTCCGGAAATCGATCTGCGGGTCCACACCCTGGCTGAACAGGTTCATGCCCAGAGTCACCAGGCACACGTTGCCGGTGCGCTCCCCGTTGCCGAACAGGCACCCCTCGATGCGGTCGGCGCCGGCCATGAACCCCAGTTCGGCGGCGGCCACGGCGGTCCCCCGGTCGTTGTGCGGATGCAGGCTCAGCACGATCGAGTCACGCCGGGCGAGGTTGCGGTGCATCCACTCGATGGAGTCGGCGTACACGTTGGGGGTGGCCATCTCGACGGTCGCCGGCAGGTTGATGATCACTTTGCGGTCGGGCGTGGGCTGCCAGACCTCGGTCACCGCGTCGCACACCTCGACGGCGAAATCCAGCTCCGTGCCCGTGTAGGACTCGGGGGAGTACTCGAAGAAGACTTCGGTCTCGGGCACCGTGTCCGCGTACTTCAGGCACAACTGGGCGCCGTGGACGGCGATGTCCTTGATGCCGTCGCGGTCCAGGCCGAACACCACCCGGCGCTGCAGCGTGGAGGTGGAGTTGTAGAGGTGGACGATCGCCTGCTTGGCGCCGCGGATCGACTCGTAGGTGCGCTCGATCAGGTGGTCCCGCGCCTGGGTGAGCACCTGGATCACGACGTCGTCGGGGATCAGATCCTCTTCGATGAGTTGACGCACGAAGTCGAAGTCGGTCTGTGAGGCCGAGGGGAATCCGACCTCGATCTCCTTGTAGCCCATGCGGACCAGCAATTCGAACATCCGCATCTTGCGGGCCGGGCTCATGGGATCGATGAGGGCCTGGTTGCCGTCGCGAAGGTCGACGGCACACCAGCGGGGGGCCTGTGTGATCCGCTGGTCGGGCCAGGTGCGGTCGGGCAGGTCGATCGGGGTGAAGGGCTGGTAGCGCTGGAACGCCATGGGGGAGGGTTGCTGTTCGTTCATCCGGGGCTCCTGGGTGCGGGTGTCAGAGGGACAACCGGCGCGTCGACGCTCCGCGACGAGGGGGCCGGCTGATCAGGCCTCGTCGCGGCGGCTAAGCAGAAGCAGCCCGCGCAACACCCTCGTAGGCTACCACCCGCTGGGGGCGTGTGCGCGGACTGACCGCGCAGCGATCCCGTTCAGCGCAGCATCCGCCAGGTGCGCGAGGATGTGCCGCATGCGACCTGTGATCGGACTGACCGCCTACGTCGAACCGGCCCGGTGGGTGGCCTGGGACACCGACGCGGCGTTGCTGCACGCCTGGTACCCGGAAGCGGTCATCCGCTCCGGTGGCTCCCCGGTGCTGCTGCCGCCGCAGCAGGGGGCGGCCGAAGAGCTCGTCTCGCGTGTCGATGCCCTGATTCTCACCGGGGGTCCGGACATCGCCGCCACGGTCTACGGTCAGGTCCCTCATGCCACCAACGACCGGCCACGACACCTGCGCGACGAGTTCGAACTCGCCGTGTACCGCGCGGCGCGGGAATCGGGCAAGCCGGTGCTGGGAGTGTGCCGCGGATTGCAGATCATGGCGGTGGCCGAGGGCGGGACGCTGCTTCAGCACCTGCCGGAGGTGACGCCACTGAAGCACAGGGAACGACCGGGGACGTTCACCGAACACGGTGCCACGTTCGAACCGGGTTCACTGGCCCACCGACTGCTGGGCGACCAGATGACGGTGAACTCGTCGCACCACCAGGCGGTGGACCAACCGGGGCGCCTCACCGTCTCCGGTCGCGCCGAGGACGGCACGGTCGAGGTGTGCGAGGACCCGGCGGCGGCGTTCGTGCTCGGTGTCCAGTGGCACCCGGAGTACGGCGGCGACGTCAGGCTCTTCCAGGCATTGGTCGACGCGGCAGGGTGAGGGACGCGCCGGGCGGGTGGACCGCGTGCCGGCTACAGCGGGCGTGACGTAGGCGCCCGAGATGCCGCCGTCGACCAGGAAGTTCGACGCGGTGATGAACGAGGCGTCGTCCGAGGCCAGGAAGGCCACTGCGGCCGCGATCTCCTGGGCGTCGGCGAACCTGCCCATCGGGATGTGGATCAGGCGCCGGGCGGCTCGCTCGGGGTCCTTCGCGAACAACTCCGTCAGCAGCGGGGTGTTCACGGGGCCGGGGGACAAGGCGTTGACGCGGATGCCCTCCCGGGCGAACTGGACCCCCAGTTCCCGCGACATCGCCAGCACGCCGCCCTTGGAGGCCGTGTAGGAGATCTGCGAGGTCGCTGCGCCCATCGTCGCGACGAAGGAGGCGGTGTTGATGATGGACCCCCTGCCCTGCCGGCGCATGTAGGGGATCACGTGCTTGCAGCACAGGTACACGCTGGTCAGATTCACCTCCTGGACCCGTCGCCACGCCTCCAGGCCGGTGTCCAGGATCGAGTCGTCGTCCGGTGGTGAGATGCCGGCGTTGTTGAACGCGATGTCCACGCTGCCGTAGGTGTCGAACGCCTCCCGGAACACACCCGCGACGTCGTCGGGGCTGGTCACGTCACCCACGAACGCCAGGCCGTTGACGTCTGCGGCCACCGCACCGGCGGCCTCGGCATCGGTGTCGAAGCACACCACGCGGGCGCCCTCCTGGGCGAACCTCTCCGCGGTCGCCCGGCCGATGCCACTTCCCGCGCCGGTGATGACGGCGACTCTGTCGGCCAGTCGCAGCATGCTCTACTCCTCGGTGTCGATGAACACGTTCTTCGTCTCGGTGAAGGCGTCGAGGGCATCCGGGCCCAACTCGCGACCCAGCCCGGAGCGCTTGTAGCCGCCGAAGGGGGTCCAGTAGCGCACCGATGAGTGCGAGTTCACCGACAGGTTTCCGGACTCGTACCCTCGCGCCACCCGGAAGGCCCGGCCCAGATCCCGGGTCCAGATGGACCCCGAGAGCCCGTAGTCGGTCGCGTTGGCAAGGCGGATGGCGTCGGCCTCGTCGTCGAAGGGGGTGACGGCCACCACCGGCCCGAAGATCTCCTCGGTGAAAGCCGGCGTTCCGGGCGTCACCGGTGCCAGCACGGTGGGTGCGAACCAGTAGCCGGGACCGTCGGGGGCACTCCCGCGGAACGCGACCGGGGCGTCGTCGGGCACGAAGGCGGCGACAGATGCTCGATGGGCCGCGGAGATCAGAGGTCCCATCTGCGCGGTGTCCAGACCAGGATCCTCCACCCGCACGCCCGCCACGGCCGGTTCCAGCAGTTCCATGAAGCGGTCGAAGACGGTCCGCTGCACCAGGATCCGGGAGCGCGCGCAGCAGTCCTGGCCGGCGTTGTCGAACACCCCGTAGGGTGCCGTGGCCGCGGCCTTCTCCAGATCGGCGTCGGCGAACACGATGTTCGCGCTCTTCCCGCCGAGTTCCAGTGTCACGCGCTTGACCTGCGGGGCGCATTTGGCCATCAGGGCGGTACCGACCTCGGTCGACCCCGTGAAGACGATCTTGCGCACGTCGGGGTGTGTGACGAGTCGTTCTCCGACCACGGACCCCTGGCCCGTGACGACTGTGAACACCCCAGGCGGGAATCCCGGCCTCCAGAGCCAGTTCACCGAGCCTCAGTGCCGTCAGTGGGGTCAGTTCGGCGGGCTTGAGCACCACGGTGTTCCCGGCTGCCAGCGCCGGCGCGAAGCCCCACCCGGCGATCGGCATCGGGAAGTTCCACGGGACGATGACGCCGACCACGCCGAGCGGCTCCTTGAACGTCACGTCGACGCCGCCGGGTACGGGGATCTGCATGCCGTGCAGTCGCTCCGGGGCGCCGGCGTAGAAGTGCAGGACGTCGCGGACGTTGCCCGCTTCCCAGCGGGCGTTGGAGATCGTGTGTCCGCTGTTGCGCACCTCGAGACGGGCGAGTTCTTCAACGTTGGAGTCGACGAGGTCGGCGAAGCGCCGCAACAGCCGGGCGCGGTCGCCGGGAGCCACGGTCCGCCAGGCAGGGAACGCGGCGCGGGCCGTGGCGATGATCTCGTCGACCTGTGCCACAGGGGTACGGGGCACCTCGGCGACGACGTCCTCAGTGGCGGGGTTGATGACGGTGAACATTCACAGCCTCTCGAATCCTCGGAACCGTTCCCAGTCGGTCACCGCTTCCCCGAAGGCCTGCAACTCGGTACGGGCCATGTTGGCGTAGTGGTGCTGGACCTCCTCGCCGAAGACCTCGGCCACGAACTCCGAGGCCTCCCACAGGTCCAAGGCGGTGGTCAACGAGTAGGGCAGTCGGTCGGTCTGCACCTGGTACGCGTTGCCCGCGACCGCCGGCTCCAGAGGCAGGTTGCGCTGGATTCCGTCGAGTCCGGCCGCGATCATCGCAGCGACACCGAGGTAGGGGTTGATGTCACCGCCGGGGGCCCGGTTCTCCAGGCGTAGCGAAGGACCGTGCCCGACGAGCCGCAAGGCGCAGGTGCGATTGTCGCGGCCCCACTTGATGGCGGTGGGTGCGAACGACCCGGGGACGAATCGCTTGAACGAGTTGATATTGGGGGCGAAGAGCAGGGAGAGGTCGCGCATGTGGGCGATCTGTCCGGCGATGAAGGCCCGCCCCATCTCCGACAGCCCATCTGAACCCTCGTCGTCGGCCAGCACGAACGCCCCGTCATCTGCACGCAGGGACAGGTGGATGTGGCAGGAATTACCCTCACGTTGGTCGTACTTGGCCATGAAGGTGATGGACATGTCCTCTTGCGCCGCGATCTCCTTGGCGCCGGTCTTGTAGACGACATGGTCGTCGCATGCGGTCAGTGCGTCGGCGTAGCGGAACACGATCTCGTGCTGGCCGTAGTTGCACTCGCCCTTCACGCTCTCCACGTACATACCGGCGCCGGCCATGGCCAGGCGGATCCTTCGCAGCAGTGGTTCGATCCGTGAGGTGCCGAGGATCGAGTAGTCCACGTTGTACTGGTTGGCAGGGGTCAGGTCCTGGTAGCCCTGCCGCCATGCCTGCTCGTAAGTGTCGGTGAAGGTGATGAACTCGAGTTCGGTCCCGGCGAAGGCGTGCAGTCCCGCGTCGGCGAGCCGGCCGATCTGCTTCTTCAGTACCTGTCGCGGACTCGCCGCCACATCGGTTCCGTCCTCCCACAGCACATCGGCCTGCACCATCGCAGTTCCCGGATGCCAGGGGATGTGCCGCAGTGACGTGAAGTCCGGCTGCATGACGAAGTCGCCGTAGCCGCTGTGCCAGGAGGCCATGCGGTAGCCCTCGACCGTGTTCATGTCGACGTCCACTGCGAGCAGGTAGCTGCACCCCTCCGTTCCGTGGTCGGCCACCTGGTCCAGGAAGTAGCGACCGTGCAGACGTTTGCCCTGCAACCGGCCCTGCATGTCGGTCATGGCCACGATCACGGTGTCGACGCGCCCGGCGTCGATCTCGGCGCGCAGAGTCTGCAGGTCGTAACTCACCAGGGCCCTCAGCCCTCGACGATGTCGCCCTCGGCGCGCTCGACGCCGATTCCCTGGCCGGCCAGGTACTGCTTGGCCTTGCGGATGTCGTCGGGTGCTCCGTCCAGTTCGACGACCATCCACCCGAGGTGGTTCTCGATCGCCGCCCGCCGGATGTTGGGGATGACGTCGAAGTCGGTGACGATTCGGTAGATGACCGGCTCGGTGGCGCGGGTCTCGGGGAAGGTCAACAGCAGGTGTTCGGCCATGGCGGTAAGCCTACGCGGCGCACGGTGGTGTCACCGTGCGCACGGCACCCAGGGGGGATGCAGTTGCGCAGACGGCTGCAGAAGTACTCCCGGTCGGAGTCCTTCAAGCAGCATCGAGGTGCAGGAATTGGCTATCTTCGTGATGGGCGGCTCGAGGTGTGGGCCGCGGGCGAGGGGAGCGCGGGATGCGGGATCTGTTGGCCGCGACGGCGACCACGGGCCAGCCGTCGACGCTCGATCTGGTGGGTCAATTCATCGCGCTGATCCTCCTGGCGGTGTTGCTCTTCCTGGACCTCAAGTACCTCCGCGACAGCAGGCGGATCGCCAAGGGGATGGATCTGCCCAAAGGCCAGTGGCTGCGGTTGGCGAAGACGGTCGCCTTCGATCCGCTCATCGAGATCGTCGTGGTGGGTGTGCTGCTCGGCAAGGACGTCGTCCAGAACTGGGAGCATCTGGCGGTGGGCGTGGTGGGTGCCGCGGTGGGTCTGTGGGTGGGGCACTTCCGTTTCCGGATCCAATACGTACGGGCAGTGCCCGAGCGCAAGGCCATCGTGTTCGTGCGCAGCAGGGCGGAGTACGTGGCTCTGTTCATTCTGACGTTCGTCAGTTTCGCCACGGATCAGCACGAGATCCCAGTGGTCGGCCCGTTGACGCTGCTCATAACCCTCGGGCTGGCCCTCGTGGTATTCGAGGCGATCGGGCGTGCCTGGTTCTCGTACCGGCAGTACAGCAAGGATTCCGCGAGCGCGACGCAACCAGTCACTGCCGGGTAGCGGTTCGATCGGGGCACCGAGCAACGAGACGCCGTCCGGTCCCGGCGGGGGCCGCAAACCGCCGCCTCGCCGGTGACCCGCACGGGTGGCACCTTTAGCCTTTACCCATGGCATATCGGATCGCGACCATCCCCGGCGACGGCATCGGCACGGAGGTGGTGGAGCAGGCCCTGCGCGTGCTCGGGGCCACTGGCGTCGATGCCGAGCCCACCGTACTTCGACCTCGGCGCCGCGCGGTACAACGCGACCGGTGAGGTGCTGCCCGATGCCGAACTCGAGGACATCCGCTCGTACGACGCGATCCTGCTCGGCGCGGTGGGGGACCCGAGCGTGCCGCCGGGCGTCCTCGAGCGGGGGCTGTTGCTCAAACTCAGATTCGGGCTCGACCACCACGTCAATCTGCGGCCGGTGAAGTTGTATCCGGGAGTGGCCACGCCGCTGGCGGGCAAGGGCCCCGAGCACATCGACATGGTGGTGTGCCGCGAGGGCACCGAGGGTCCGTACGTCGGGGCCGGTGGTGCGATGCGGGTCGGTACGCCCCAGGAGATCGCGGTGGAGGAGAGCCTCAACACCCGGTTCGGGGTCGAGCGGATCGTGCGAGATGCGTTCGCCCGCGCCACACGTCGCCGTGGCAAGGTCACGCTCGTGCACAAGACCAACGTGCTCACCAACGCGGGATCGTTGTGGCAGCGCACCTTCGACGAGGTCGCCGCGGAGTATGCGGACATCGAGACCGACTACTGCCATGTGGACGCCGCCAGCATGTTCTTCCTGACCCAGCCGGAACGGTTCGATGTCGTCGTGACCGACAACCTCTTCGGCGACATCCTCACTGACATCGGAGCTGCCATCGCCGGCGGGATCGGACTCTCCGCGAGCGGAAACCTCGATGTCACACGCGCGAATCCGAGTATGTTCGAGCCTGTACACGGTTCGGCGCCGGACATCGCCGGGCAGGGGAAGGCCGATCCGACGGCCACCGTGCTCAGCGTGGCGATGATGTTGGACCACCTCGGCGAGTTGGAGGCTGCGATGGCGGTGGAGAAGGCGGTGACCGACGACCTGGCGACACGGGGGGACGCGGTACGCAGCACGTCGCAGATCGGGGACGACCTGATGGCGAGGATCGGATGACCGACTTCACCGTGACGCTGTCGCCGGCGGCACGGGACTCCGCGCAGCGTCGAGGCGATCCTCGCCGATCCCGGCTTCGGTCGGCATTTCACCGACCACATGGTCAGTATCCGGTTCGCCCGTGAACGTGGCTGGTACGAGCCGAGTGTGGTTCCGTACGGCCCGATCACTCTCGACCCGGCCACGAACTTCATCCACTACGGGCAGTCCATCTTCGAGGGGATGAAGGCCTACAAACACGCGGACGGCCACATCCGCACGTTCCGGCCACTGAAGAACGCGCAGCGGTTCCGCTCCTCGGCCCGCAGGCTTGCCATGCCGGAGATCCCCGCCGAGTTGTTCATCCAGTCGCTGGTCGAACTCGCGCAGATCGACCGCGAGTGGGTGCCTTCGGACCCCGAGAAGTCGCTGTACCTGCGGCCGTTCATGTTCTCCACCGAGGTGGGCCTGGGCGTGAAGCCTGCGGACGAGTACCAGTACCTGTTGATCGCGTCCCCGGCGGGCGCGTATTTCCCCCGCGGCGTGGCGCCGGTCTCGGTCTGGCTGACGCCGGACTACGTCCGGGCCGCGGTCGGCGGTACCGGCGAGGCCAAGTGTGCCGGCAACTATGCGGCGTCCCTTATCGCGCAGGCGGAAGCCAGCCTGCACGGCTGCGACCAGGTCGTGTGGCTCGACGCCAAGGAGCACGAGTGGGTTGAGGAGATGGGAGGCATGAACCTCTTCTTCGTCTTCGGCACCGGAGACTCGGCGCGTCTGGTCACGCCGCCGCTGACGGGGTCGCTGCTGCCGGGTGTGACCAGGGACTCGATTCTGATCATGGCCCACCAGGACCTGGGGATTCCCGTCTCCGAGGAGCCGATCAGCGTGGCGCAGTGGAAGTCCGGATGTGAGTCCGGAGAGATCTCCGAGGTCTTCGCCTGTGGCACGGCAGCTGTGATCACTCCTGTCGGCGAGGTGAAGAGCCGGGTCGGCGCGTGGTCGGTGTCCGACGGCGGTGCTGGACCGATCACGATGAAGTTGCGCAACGCTCTGCTCGGACTGCAATCCGGCCAGAACCCCGACAAGCACGCGTGGATGTTCGAACTGGCCTAGGCGTTTTGGCGGTCGTCGGGAACCTCAGCAGATTCGCCTTCACATGTGAACTGGAATCTGCGGACGTTGCGACGGTTGCGGTGCCGCCACTGGGGGCACCGCGCTCCACCGGCTCCGGCGCTGACTCCCGCGGCGTCGTGTGCAACACTTGCCACGTGCATTACGCGCTGATTATCGAAAGGCGCATCGGCTGAGACTGAGTCGATGCGCTAACCCTCGTGCCCTCGGGCCCGGGGGTTTTTCATTGGGAAGGATTTGACATGGACGAGCCGTTCCAGTTGTTCGACACCACGCTGCGCGATGGCGCGCAGCGCGAGGGTATCTCGTTCTCGGTGGAGGACAAGCTCGCCATTTCCCGGTTGCTCGACGAGTACGGCGTGGGTTTCATCGAGGGTGGGTGGCCCGGTGCCATGCCCAAGGACACCGAGTTCTTCGCACGGGCCGCCTCCGAACTCAAACTGCGCAATGCGACGCTCGTCGCCTTCGGCGCCACCCGGAAGGCCGGAGTCGCAGTGTCCGACGATCCGCAGGTGGCCGCCCTGCTCGCCAGTCAGGCGCCGGTCATCACGCTGGTCGCCAAGTCGGACATCCGCCACGTCAAAGAGGCGCTACGCACAACCGGCGAGGAGAACCTCGCCATGGTTGCCGAGACGGTGCGCTACCTGATCGAACAGGGGCGCCGAGTGTTCGTGGATCTCGAGCACTTCTTCGACGGGTACAAGCACGATGCCGACTACGCGGTCAGCGTCGCTCGAACCGCGCTGGAGGCGGGTGCGGAGGCGGCCGTCATGTGTGACACCAACGGCGGCATGCTCCCGTCGGGGATCTCCCGCGTGGTCACTGACGTTCGGTCGCGGGTCCAGGGTCGCCTCGGCATCCATTGCCAGGACGACACCGGCTGCGCAGTGGCCAACACGATCGCCGCGGTGGAGGCTGGAGCCACCCACGCGCAGTGCACGGCCAACGGGTACGGGGAACGTACCGGAAATGCGGATCTGTTCGTTGTCGTGCCGAATCTGGAACTCAAGTTGGACTTGAAGGTTCTGCCGCCGGGTCATCTCGAGGAATCCGTGCGGATCTCGCACGCGATCGCCGAGATCGCGAATATCGCCCCTGACACACACCAGCCGTATGTCGGTGTCAGCTCCTTCGCCCACAAGGCCGGTCTGCACGCCAGCGCGCTTGAAGGTCAACTACGACCTCTACAACCACGAGGACGCCACTGCCGTGGGCAACGACATGCGGGTACTGGTGACCGAGATGGCGGGCAGGGCCTCGGTCGAGCTCAAGGGCAAGGAGTTGGGGTACGACCTGTCCGGGGACCCGGCCCTGCTGGGGCGCGTCGTGGACCGAGTGAAGGAGCTGGAGAATCAGGGGTGGACGTTCGAGGCCGCCGATGCATCGTTCGAGTTGCTGATCATCGATGAGCGCGAACACGGCCGGACCAGGCCCTTCACCGTGGAATCCTGGCGCACGATCGTCGAACAACGTGTGGACGGCAACGTGGTGAGCGAGGCCACGGTGAAACTGGTGGCCGCCGACAGGCGGATGGTCGCAGTGGGGGAGGGCAACGGTCCGGTCAACGCGTTGGACAACGCGCTCCGATCGGCGCTGACCGGGCTCTACCCGGAACTCGCCGAACTCCATCTCGTCGACTACAAGGTGCGCATCCTGGAAGGTGTGCGCGGGACCGGCGCCGTCACCCGAACCCTCGTCGGGTCCAGCGACGGAACCCGGCGCTGGGACACGGTCGGCGTACACGAGAACGTGATCGCCGCGTCGTGGATGGCGCTCGAGGACGCCGTGGCATACGGACTGCTGGGTGTCGTGCGGGACTGAGTCGTTTCGGATCGGGCCTCGTCAGCCAGGAGTCCCGGAGTTAGGCTGTGCATGTGAACGCGGAGACCCGCGACGGGTCGGTCCGGTCTGTGGCCGTGTGGGATGAGCGGATCGAAAGACGGACGCGCGATGCCTATCTGAGTGCGCTGGTCGCTGGGGATCGCGATCAGTGCCTGTTCATGTCGAACGTGCTGGCCGGGCGGGGTGTGACGGCCGCCGAGTTGGTGCGCGAACTCTACGCTCCCGCCCAGATCGCCATCGGCGAGATGTGGCAGCAAGGGCTGGTCTCAGTGGCCGAGGAACATGTCGCGACATCCATCACTGAGGACTGCATCATGGAGGTCGTCTCACCCCCAGCGGGTCGCACGCGTGTGGGCCGGATCCTGCTGGCCGGTTCCGAGGGCGACGGTCACACTCTGGCGGTGCGCATGGTCGCCGGGGTCTGGCGGGCGCTCGGGTGGGACGTCGTGACCATCTCCCCGACACTGCCCGCAGACGATCTGGCGGTGATGGCTCACGGCGATGCGTCTGCAGTGGCAGGCGTGTCGTGTTCGATGACCAGCAACCTGGTGGGTGCCTGGCACACGATCTCGGCTCTGCGCGTCGCCGGCCTGCGGGTGATAGTCGGCGGGCGTGCTTTCGACCGCGATCCGGCACTCGCCCTGCGCCTCGGCGCCGACGCCTACGCTGCGGACCCGGTGGAGGCGAGTGACCTCGTGAGGCGATGGCTGCCTGAACCAGGACCGCTATCCCGGGAACCGGCACTTGCCGCCGAACTGCCGGAGATCGACCGGGTGTGGTCCGCGATCCCCAGGATCGTGGAGGACGCACTGGTCCTCGCGCACGATCTGGGGCCGGTCGATGTCGAGGTCGACGTGCTCCGGGACGACCTGACGTTGGTGGCCCGCAGCGCCACCTCGGCGGCGCTGGTCGGAGATCCGCGGATCTTCGCCGAACACCTCGAGTGGTACCGGGACGGCGCGGCCGCCCGAGCTCTGGATGAGGGGGTGGCGGACATCCTCGCGGCCGCGGTCGACAGGATGTTGCCCGCCGGGTCGACGGCGGTGCGTGGCGGCATGGCCGCTGCGTTCAGTCGCTGACGCGGCGCCCTAGGCTCAACACATGAGAATCGCGCGCTACCGCTTCGAGCAGGATGTCGCCTACGGTCTCGTCGACGGTGAGGTGGTCCGGGAGATCGCAGGCGCCCCGTTCCCCGACGTCGCGGGCATCGAGGTGACCGGCGTCGAGCGTCACATCGATGAGGTCGATCTGCTCGCTCCCGTGCTGCCCACCAAGATCATCGCGGTCGCGAAGAACTATCAGGACCACGCGCGCGAGATGGGCGGTGACGTCCCTGCCGAACCGATGATCTTCCTCAAGCCCTCGACCGCCGTGATCGGACCTGAGGCAGTGATTCGATTGCCGGAACAGTCATCACAAGTGGAGCACGAGGCCGAACTCGCGGTGGTGATCGGTCGCTTGTGCAAGAACGTCCCACAGCACCGGGTGCCGGAAGTGATTCTCGGCTACACGTGTGCCAACGACGTGACCGCACGTGACTTGCAGGCCAAGGACGGCCAGTGGGGCAGGGCGAAGGGCTTCGACACGTTCTGTCCCCTGGGCCCCTGGATCGTCACCGACGTCGATCCCGACGATCTCGGCATCGAGTGCGAGGTCAACGAGCAGATCCGTCAGGACGGTTCCACTTCCGACATGGTGCGTACCGTGGGTGAGTTGGTGGCATGGATCAGTGGCATCATGACACTGGTTCCCGGTGACGTGATCCTCACGGGTACGCCGGCGGGAGTCGGTCCTCTGCTCAATGGCGATCACGTGACGGTCACCATCGAAGGGATCGGGACACTCGACAACATCGTCAGCGACACAGGAGTCTTCTCATGAGCGATGTCCGCGTCCGCTTCTGTCCTTCGCCGACAGGTAACCCGCATGTGGGGATGGTGAGGACGGCCCTGTTCAACTGGGCCTACGCCCGCCATACGGGAGGCACTTTCGTCTTCCGGATCGAGGACACCGATTCAGCGCGCGATACCGAGCAGAGCTACCAGGCGCTGCTCGACAGTCTGCGATGGTTGCACCTGGACTGGGACGAAGGTCCCGAGGTCGGAGGGCCCTACGCGCCATACCGGCAGTCGGAGCGTCTCGAGACGTATGCGCGCACCGCCGAGGACCTGCTCGCCCGAGGGCAAGGCGTACCACTGCTACTGCACCCCCGAAGAGCTCGAGCAGCGCCGCGAGGTCGCCCGCCAGGAGAAGCGTCCGCCCGGATACGAGGGGACGTGCCGCGCGTTGACCGAGGAGCAGGTGGCCCGTTACCGCGAGGAGGGTCGGCAGCCGGTGATCCGGTTGCGGATGCCCGATCACGACTGGCATTGGGACGACCTGGTGCGTGGGCCGATGCACGTGCGCGATGAGCACGTCCCGGACTTCGTCATCGTGCGCGCCAACGGCGAACCGCTGTACACGCTGGTGAACCCGGTCGACGATGTCGCGATGCGGATCACGCACGTCCTTCGTGGCGAGGACCTGTTGTCGAGCACACCGCGGCAGCTCGCGATGTACGAGGCGCTCGAGGTGCCCGCTCCCGAATTCGGCCACCTTCCCTATGTCATGGGGGAGGGCAACAAGAAACTCAGCAAGCGCGACCCGCAAGCCAACTTCATGACGTACATAGAAGACGGCTACCTGCCCGAGGCGATGGCCAACTACCTCGCCCTGCTGGGCTGGTCGATCGGGGAGGACCGTGAGTTCTTCTCGTTGGAGGAGATGGCCAAGGCGTTCGACGTCTCCCGCGTGAACCCGAGCCCCGCCCGATTCGACATCAAGAAGTGCACCGCGATCAACGGTGACTGGATCCGGACGCTGCCTGCCGAGGATCTCGCGGGGCGGATGCTCACTTTCCTGCAACGGGAGGCAGTGCTGTCCGATGACGTGACGCCGGATCAGTGGCAACTGCTGCTGCAGGCCACGCCCCTGGTCCAGGAACGTCTGGAGACTCTGGCACAGGCACCCGGGATGCTCGGATTCTTGTTCGCCGGCGAGGGTTTCAGCGTCGACCCGGCCGATGCCGCGAAGATGCTGGATGAGAATGGGCGGGCTGTCGTGAGGGCCGCCCGCGAGGCGGTGTCCGAGTTGCCCGAGTTCACCGCCGACGCCATCCAGCAGGCGTTGCGGGACAGTCTCGTCGACGGCATGGGGATCAAGCCGAAGTTGGCTTTCGGGCCGGTCCGGGTCGCGATCACCGGTCGCAGGGTCTCGCCGCCACTGTTCGAATCGATGGAACTGCTGGGACGCAGTGAGTGCTTGCGCCGACTGGACCTGCACAGCGCCTGAACCGGGTGACCGGCTCAGGCGGTGCTGGGGTGCGGGATCAGGGTGACGGCCTGTTCCGCGGTCGTGGGCGGGCCCAGCAACAGACCCTGCCCGTAGCGGCATCCCAGGTCCTCCGCGAAGTGCAGTTGTTGGGCGTCCTCGATGCCTTCGGCGACGACGTCCACGCCGAGGGTCCTGCCGAGGTCGCACATCATGCGGGCGAGCGCCTCGCCCCGCGGGTCGTCGACCGTGGAGTTCAGGAAGGATCGGTCCAGCTTGATCAGATCCAGAGGCAAGGTGCGCAGGCTGGACAACGATGAGTGCCCGGCGCCGAAATCGTCCAGGGCGATCCGCATGCCTCGTCGGCGGAAACCGGCCAGAACATGGCCGATCCGGTAGTCGGCCAGCGTAGTGTTCTCGGTGATCTCGATCACGATGCGATGCGGGTCGGCGCCCGTGGCCTGCAGGGACTCGTCGAACCATGCGATGAGTCCATCGGCCGAGATCTGGCTGGGGGACATGTTGATGAAGACGTCCACGTGACCGGGGAGTCCGGACTGGAATGCCAGGGTCTGCTGGATGAGGGTCCGGCCGAGTTCGTCCAGCAGACCCGTTGACTCCGCGGCGGCGATGAACTCCTCGGGCGCCACCGCACCGTCCGGTGTACTCCATCGGGCCAGCGCCTCGAACCCGCGCAGCGTCGAGGTCCCCAGTTCCACGATCGGCTGGTAGGCGACCCATAGCTCATCGCTGGCGAGGGCCGCTCGCAGTCTTCGCTCGAGTTCCAGAGCATGCTGCATCCGGTGGATCATCTCGTCGCTGTAGACGCTGATCGCCGAGCCACCCCGCTGTTTGGCCTCGTACAGGGCCACGTCGGCGTCTCGCAGGAGGGTGTCCGGGCCCGCCTCCTTGCCGTCGGAGAACATGATGCCGATGCTCGCCTCCACGAAAGCGGACTCGCCTTCGAGGCTGAAGGGTTGGTCGACCGCCGCGATGATGCGGGACGCCACCTCGCGAGCATGCTGTTCGCGCAACTCGGGGTCGTTCGACAGGTTCTCGCACACAACCACGAACTCGTCACCACCGAGCCGGGCGATCGTGTCGACCTCCCGCGTCGCTGTCGATATCCGTCGTGCGCATTCCATCAGCAGGATGTCGCCGGCGGCGTGGCCCAGCGTGTCGTTCACCCGCTTGAACCGATCCAGGTCCATGAACATCACGGCCACGGAGGTTCCGTAACGACGGGCTCTCTGCAGGGCCCTGTTGAGTTGGTCGACCAGGGCTGCGCGGTTGACCAGGCCGGTGAGACTGTCGTGGTTCGCGCGCCAGACCAGTTCCGCCTGGGCCTGCTTACGTTCGGTGATGTCCTCGATCGCCAGGACGCCGCCCCCGGTGGTCATGGGCCGGAACAGCAGCGATGCGCTGAACGTGCCGCTCTGCGCCGGCCATGAGATGAACGTCCGGGCACCGCCAGTTCCTGCCGGTCGCCAGCGCCCGCTCCAAGTCGGCGACCGCAGGACTCGTGACATCCGCGGGGATCAGGACGCTGACCAGCGGTTCCCCCACCATGGCGTCGTGGTCCAGGCCAAGGAGTATCTCGGCCACCGGATTGAGGTCGAAGATCCGGCCGTCCTTCTCGAGCACGACGAGGCCGGTCGCTGCGGTGTCGAAGACGGCCTTCAACCGGTCGCGCTGCACCGCGGCCGCAGACTGCGAGGCCTTCTCCAGGCGATCGTAGAGATCCTGCATCTCCGCGGATGCCAGCGTGAAGGCGCGATCGTGCAGATACCGCTGGTTGTCCGCGTCCTCGTACGCGCCGGACACCCGGTTCAGCAGATCGGCGATGGGGCCCTCGGTCGTGTCGGCATCGGTGAGCCCCGCGCGGGCCATTTGCCGGCGCAGTGTGGGATGCCATTCGGGTGTGGTCATGGTCCGTCGACCGGCTCCGCGATGGTCGTGATCGTCATGGTCTGGTTGTGCAGTGCGCAGGTGCCATTGACCGGGGCGATCTCCCCGTAGCTGTAGAGTCCGATGACCGGGGTGCGTTCGCCGAGCATCTCCGCGACGGCTTCGAGTTCCTCCTCGGTACGTTCGCCCAGGACCAGGCGGCGTCCCACGCACGAGATGGCCAGGGCGAGGGCGGTCGACGGGTCGGCGCATTCCTCCGCCGCGCCGCGTGGCCCCGTCGATCAGGCGGTCCAGGCCCGTCCACATCAGCCTCGCCGACCAGCCTTCGGGGACGTCGCCGGCGAAGGTCATCGACTGGTCGGCCTCATCCACGGACAGGACAGTGCGGACCAGGCTGGTTCCATCGCTCGGCGACCACACCGTGAGCGGGAACAGCAGGGCTGACGAGGGCAGTTCGCCCGCGCGCTGGCCCAGATACTGCTTGTAGAGCGTCAGAGCCGGCTGACCGTCCAAGGCGTACAGGACGTTGCCGTCGCTGGCCGTGATCGTGCGCTCGGGACCGAAGCCCTCCCATCCGCCCTGGGAGCCGTGACCGAAACGCACCGAGTCACCCATCACTGCCACCACCGCGACGCAATCCTCCCCGCTGCGTCCGTTGCTGTGGACCCACGTGCGTTCGAATCGGGGCCCGTCGCCTGCCAGGGCCCCCGAGATGCTGGTCCCGGGAGGAAGTGATCCGGCAAGACCATCCACCAAGGCGCTGCCATTGATCGTCAGCCCCCCGGCGAAGACCAGGACCCCTGCGATGGTCCGGTCGGCCGCGGCCGCCGCCAGTTCCGCACCGATCTGTGCGCCCACTTCGGCTGCGGTCCTGCCGTCGACGGGGTGCGAAGGCGCTCACCACGCGGGCGTCGACGAACGTGGTGACGGCCACGACCACCGGAGCCGGGTCCACGTGGTTGTCGAGGATCTGGCCGGCTGTCGAACAGCCGATCACCTCTGCGGACAGCCTGTCGGCGAGTTCGGCGAGCGGGACGGCGGCGTCCACCCGGGGATCGGCGAACGCAAGCGCCAGCGTGCGACCCCGGGGTCGTCGGGATGCTCCCCAGATCCCGAGACCAGCCCTTCGCGGGCGTCCACATCACCGTCGTCGTCTGCACGTTTCCCCTTGTCGGACGTGCCGCATTATCCTCGTCGCGACCTGTGAAGTCACCTTGAGCCGGAGTGTGTCGGGCTCTTCCTCGGCGGTCCGCAGCGCCCTTTCGCGCGGGTGTAGTGCAGGTCACTGCGGGTCGGGGCCACCAGGCGTTTCCCCGTCGGGATCGGCTGGGTATGCTGTAGTGGTTGCCTTCGGCAGCGGCGACAACCCTTGGGGTATGGGGTAATTGGCAGCCCGACTGGTTCTGGTCCAGTTAGTCTAGGTTCGAGTCCTGGTACCCCAGCGAGACGCACGTCATCTCAAACGGCCCCGTTGTGTAGTGGCCTAGCACGCCGCCCTCTCAAGGCGGTAGCGCGGGTTCGAATCCCGTCGGGGCTACGGCGAGACCCCCATCGACATGTCGATGGGGGTCTCTTCTCGTGCTGGGGCGGTTCCTCGGAGCTCGTGCGTCACCCCTCGAGTTCGCGCCTTACCGACGCAGCCGCGGCGACGACCTGTGCCCCGAACCTTCGGCCGGGCTGCCTGGTGAGCCGGTCGATCGGTCCGGACACGCTGATCGCGGCGACGACCCGACCCCCGGACCAGACTGGTGCTGAAACGCTGGCCACGCCTGCCTCCCGCTCGCCGACGCTCTGGGCCCAACCCTGACTGCGAACCTGTTCGAGTTGCCGGTCCGGGAACTCGGAGCCGGTTGCTGACCACGCGGCGAGCACTTGGGCCGCAGACCCCGCAGACATGGTGAGCAGACTGCCCTCGGGGACCGTGTCCCGCAGTCCAGTGGCCGGTTCGACGCTGGCCACGCACAACCGTCGGGCACCCTTGCGTCGGTAGATCTGAGCACTCGCGCCGGTTTCGTCGCGCAGCCTGCGAAGCGTTGGCAGCGCCACGGTGCGCAATCGGTCGGCGCCGGCCGCAGCGTGCAGTTCGGAGACCCTGGGCCCCAACTGATAGCGGCCCTGGTCGTCCCTGGCGAGCAGGCGGAGGTCTACAAGTGCGCCGGCGAGTCGGTGGCACGTGGCGCGGGGGATGGCCGGTGAGGGCTGCCAGTTCCGCGAGGTCCTGCGGCCCCAACTCGACGGCGTCGAGGATGGCCCCAGCCTTGACCAGTGTTCCGACCGTGCTAGTCTTGTCCACAGAAGTGATACTAGCGTCTCACTATCTGGGATAGCAAGGAGAGGGCGAGATGGGCAGAACACTTGCGGAGAAGGTATGGGAGGAGCACGTCGTGCGACGTGCCGAGGGGGAACCCGACCTGCTCTACATCGACCTCCACCTGATCCATGAGGTCACCAGTCCGCAGGCCTTCGACGGGTTGCGAGCCGCGGGCCGTCCCGTCCGGCGCCCGGATCTGACGCTGGCCACCGAGGACCACAACGTTCCGACCCTCGACATCGACAAGCCCATCGCCGACCCCATCTCGCGGGCTCAGGTCGATGCGCTGCGCGCCAACTGCGCGGAGTTCGACGTTCCGATCCGCCCTCTTGGCGACGCCGATCAGGGAATCGTCCACGTCGTCGGTCCCCAGTTGGGACTGACCCAGCCCGGGATGACGGTGGTGTGCGGTGATAGTCACACCTCGACCCACGGGGCATTCGGGGCGCTCGCGTTCGGCATCGGGACCAGTGAGGTCGAGCACGTGCTGGCGACTCAGACCCTGCCGTTGAAGCCGTTCAAGACCATGGCGATCAACGTCGAGGGAGAGTTGGCCGAGGGCGTGACCGCCAAGGACTTGATCCTGGCGATCATCGCGAAGATCGGCACCGGTGGTGGGCAGGGCTACGTCATCGAATACCGGGGGCCGGCGATCGAGTCGCTGTCCATGGAGCAGCGGATGACGATCTGCAACATGTCCATCGAGGCCGGCGCCCGTGCCGGGATGATCGCGCCGGATGAGACGACGTTCGAGTACTTGCGTGGCCGCGAGCGTGCGCCGCAGGACTTCGATGCCGCCGTGGACCATTGGCGCACTCTGACGACCGACCCCGACGCCGTGTTCGACAAGGAGGTCACGATCGATGCCGCCGCACTGAGTCCGTTCGTGACCTGGGGTACGAACCCCGGACAAGGGCTTCCGCTCAGCGCATCGGTCCCAGCGCCGGATGACTTCGAGGATCCGAGCGAGCGCTCCGCAGCCGAGAAGGCGCTGCAGTACATGGGGCTCAGGGCGGGGATGCCACTCAAGGAAATCTCCGTGGACACCGTCTTCCTGGGAAGTTGCACCAACGGCCGGATCGAGGATCTGCGGGCCGCCGCGGAGATCCTGCGCGGGCGCACGGTCGCGGAATCGGTGACCATGCTGGTGGTTCCTGGATCGGTCAAGGTGCGCCTGCAGGCGCAGGAGGAGGGTCTCGATCAGGTATTCATCGACGCCGGCGCACAGTGGCGCAACGCCGGATGTTCGATGTGTCTGGCGATGAACCCGGACAAACTGCGGCCGCAGGAACGCAGCGCGTCGACCTCGAACCGCAACTTCGAAGGGCGACAGGGCCCGGGTGGGCGAACACATCTGGTGTCACCGCAGGTCGCTGCGGCCACCGCGGTCGTCGGTCGGTTGGCAGCACCCAGCGATCTGGTGGAGGTCTGAGATGGAGAAGTTCACAACGCACACAGGGGTTGCCGCACCGTTGCGCCACTCCAACGTGGACACCGATCAGATCATCCCCGCCGAGTACCTCAAGCGCATCACGCGCACCGGCTATGAGGACGCCTGTTCTCAGCGTGGCGTAAGGATCCGGATTTCGTCCTCAACCATCCCGCGTACGAGCGGGCCTCCGTGCTCGTTGCCGGCCCTGACTTCGGAACCGGTTCGTCGCGTGAGCACGCGGTCTGGGCACTGCACGACTACGGATTCAAAGTTGTTGTGTCATCCCGCTTCGCCGACATCTTCAAGGGGAACGCGGGCAAGGGTGGACTGGTGACCGCAGAGGTCGATCAACCGGTGGTCGAGCAGATCTGGGCGGTTCTGGAGGCCGATCCGGGCGCTGAGATCACCGTCGACCTCGAGGCGCGCCGGATCAGCGCGGGCGACGTGGTCGCCGACTTCGTGATCGACGACTACGTCCGCTGGCGGTTGCTCGAAGGACTCGACGACATCGGCATCACCTTGCAGCGCGCCGATGAGATCACAGCGTTCGAGCAGCGGCGCTCCGACCTGCTGCCCACCACCGCCTGACCGACTGCTTGGCCCGGCGGCCAAGGTTGTCGAACTCTGTGATCACACAAGCGGGAAAAGTCCGTTGCTTACTGCGAAATGTCCGCAATCCCGCTACTGTCGGGCACTACGGGCTGCAACGACCTATGCACGCGGCGTGGCGCCCGCACCGATAAACATGCGACATCTACTGTGCGAGTCACAGAGAGTCCGAACCGGAGGAACCACGTGAACAAGTCAGAACTCATCGAAGAGGTGCAGGCGCGCCTCGAGGTCTCCCGCAAGGAGGCGGCGGACGCCGTCGAGGCCGTTGTCGAGACCATCAAGGCCGAGGTCGCGAAGGGTGAGAAGGTCGCCATCAGCGGCTTCGGTATCTTCGAGAAGATCCAGCGCAACGCCCGGACGGCCCGTAACCCCTTCGACGGCAGTGTCATCAAGGTGAAGGCCAAGGCGGTCCCGAAGTTCAAGCCGGGTGCGGACTTCCGCAAATTCGTCGAGAACCCCCGCGCCGCGCTGAAGAAGGCCTCGGCATCGGCCAAGAAGACCGCCAAGCAGGCCCCTTCCAAGACTGCCGCCGCAGCGAAGAAGGCACCTGCCCGCACCACCGCTGCCGCGAAGAAGGCGAGCACCACGGCCAAGACGACCGCCGCGGCTGCGAAGACCACCGCCCGGACCACCGCCAAGTCGGTCGCCGCCAAGGCTCCCGCCAAGAAGGCCCCGGCCAAGAAGGCTCCTGCGGCGAAGAAGGCTCCGGCCAAGAAGGCGCCCGCGGCGAAGAAGGCTCCGGCCAAGAAGGCTCCTGCGAAGAAGGCTCCGGCGAAGAAGGCTCCGGCCAAGAAGGCTCCTGCGAAGAAGGCTCCGGCGAAGAAGGCTCCGGCCAAGAAGGCTCCGGCCAAGAAGGCTCCCGCCAAGAAGTAGACCTGATCGATGAGGGCCGGTCCGTTTTCACGGACCGGCCCTCATCGATGTGAGGCCTGCGTCGAGGCGCCCACCAGCCGTTGGGTGTGAGGCCCCACCCCGAGATCGAAGGTGCGTTGCAGATCTGACCACGTGTCCACATCTGCACGTAGTCCGGGGCCTGCCGACACCATCGGAGGGTAGCCGGCGTTCAGGTGACGTGCCGCCGACCCTGGTCCGAAACTCGGCCGCAGCGCTCGTCCGAAGAGCATGGTCGTGCCCGTCCCCGACCAGTCGGCGACGAAGCCCTCGTCGGCGGACTCGAGAACCTCGATGAGTTCCGAAGTCTTCACCGCGGGTACGTCGGGCAGGAGGATGACTGCGCGTGTGCCACCAGCGGCCGCTGCCGAGGCTGCGTTGAGTCGACCGGCGTGGTCCAGCCCGAGCGCCCCGTGGCGCCTGGACAGCGAGAGAATCCTTGGGTCGGAGGTGACGACCACAACGGGTCCCGAGGTCCGTGCTCAGCGCTGCCTGAAGTGTGTCTAGGAGCATCGCATCGACCAGTTCGGCCCGATCTTCTTGAAGGCCGCGCACGCGTGTCTTGCCACGGCCCAGGCCTTTGACAGGAAGGATGAACCGGTGCACCCATGCATCCTGACACGACTCGACAGCCCTGCCCCCAGCACGCAATGATCGGCAGCATGCTCTCTCGGCACGGCCCAGACCACCTCGGACTCTCGTACCGTTTCGCCGTGTCCATCCTCAAGCCCCCGCTCACCGTGTTCACCCGACGGGATTGGCAGGGGACCCACTGGTTGCGGCAGGACTACCCACCCCATGATGGTTTGGTCGTGGTGCCGAACCACTTGTCCTGGTTCGATCCGCTGCCGATCGCCCACCTGCTGTGGGACAACGGACGTCCGCCGCGTTTCCTCGGCAAGGAAGCCGTGTTCAAGGTGCCGGTCGTCGGACAGTTGCTGGCCAACTGTGGTCAGATACCGGTCTACCGGGAGACCACCGAAGCCTCGGACTCCGTGCGAGCGGCGATCGAGGCGGTGCAGTCCGGGGAGGCCGTCGTGGTCTACCCGGAAGGGACCATCACGCGTGATCCCGACCTGTGGCCGATGAACGGGCGGACGGGGGCCGCTCGCATCGCACTGCTGGGTGGGGTCCCTGTGGTGCCCGTGGCGCAATGGGGCCCGCAGGACGTCATGCGCCCGTACGCCAAGGAGTTCCGGGTCCTGCCCCCGAAGACCATGCACATGCGGGTCGGCCCCCCGGTGGATCTCGACGACCTGCGAGGACGTGACATCACCTCGGAGATCCTGGCCGATGCCACGAACCGGATCGTGGATGCGGTGACAGAACAACTGGAGCAGATCAGAGGAGAGTCCTCTCCGCCTGAACGCCTGGACTACCGGTCCTGGCGGGCGGCGAACGCGACGGAACACGAGGAGAAGTGATGCGACGAATTGCCGTGATGGGTAGTGGTTCCTGGGGTACCGGCTTCGGCATGGTGCTGGCTGATGCGGGAGGAGACGTCGCCATGTGGGCGCGGGAGCCCGACGTGGTGGAGGACATCAACCTGCGGCACAAGAACTCGGCGTATCACGAGGGGATCGAACTGCCACCGTCGATGTGGGCCAGTTCGGACACCACAGACGTGCTCAGGGGCGCGGACATCGTGGTGCTGGCCATCCCGTCCCAGACCCTGCGGGACAACCTCTCGGCATGGAAGGCCGACATCAACCCCGATGCCACACTGGTCAGCCTCATGAAGGGGATCGAACTCGGCACCGTGATGCGGATGTCGCAAGTGATCGCCGAGGTGACGGGTCTGCCCGAATCCCAGGTGGCCGTGGTGTCCGGCCCCAACCTGGCCCGGGAGGTCGCCCAGCGGCAACCCGCCGCCACCACAGTGGCGTGTGCCGACGAGGGTCGTGCCCAGGCGCTCGCGGAGGCCACCACCACGGCCTACTTCCGGCCGTACTACACGACTGACGTGGTCGGTACCGAACTCGGTGGGGCTGTCAAGAACGTGATCGCCCTGGCCAACGGCATGGCGTACGGTCTTGGCTTCGGCGAGAACGCGCAGGCGTCGCTGATCACGCGCGGCCTTGCGGAGATGTCCAGGTTGGGGGCCGCGCTGGGCGCGAATCCGATGACCTTCCTCGGCCTGGCGGGCATCGGTGACCTGATCGCGACGTGTACCTCACCGCTGTCGCGCAACCGCACGTTCGGGGAGAACCTCGGCCGGGGACTGACCGTGGACCAGACGATCGCGAAGACCAAGCAGACCTGCGAGGGTGTGAAGAGTTGTCAATCGATCCTGGACCTGGCCACGCGCAACGGCGTCGAGATGCCGATCACCGAGCAGGTGGTGCAGGTCGTCCACCAGGGGATGCCGCCCAGGGAGATGCTCGCCAACCTCATGTCGCGCGATATGAAAGCCGAGCAGGGGCACAAGGGACTGTCGTAGGCGGCGCAACCTACGCGGTGTCCAGCGCCTGTGCCAGATCGGCCCACAGATCCTCGACGTCCTCGATGCCCACCGAGAGTCGTAGCAGTGCGGGATCGACCAGGTCCGACTCGAAGCTGTGGCGCCGCCGTCTCTCCAGCGTGGATTCCACCCCGCCCAGGCTTGTGGCGTGTGCCCAGATGCCGGTGCGATGGCAGATCGCCTCCGCGACTGTCTCTCCACCCCCCGGGATGAGCGCGAGCATCGGCCCGATGAGATCCATCTGTCGAACGGCGACGTCGTGGTCGGGGTGGTTCGGCAAGCCGGGCCAGATCACGTGCTCGACCGCGGGGTGGTCGGCCAGGCGCTGCGCGATGACGGACGCGTTCTCTGCCGCCCGGCGGAAACGGACGTCGAGAGTCCGCAGTCCGCGCAGCGCCAGCCATGCCTCCATGGGGCCGGCGATGGCGCCGGTGAGTTCCCGGTAGGCGCGCAGGCTGTCGGCCGTTTCGGCCTCCGCGCACACCACCGCGCCCAGGATCAGATCCGAGTGACCCGAGAGGTACTTGGACACCGAGTGGATCACGATGTCGGCGCCCAGTGACAGCGGCCGCTGGCCGATAGGTGTCGCGAAGGTGTTGTCGACCACGGTCACGCCGCGGCCCGTCGCGCAGTCGGCGATGTCGATGACTCGTAGGTCGGGGTTGGTCGGTGACTCCAGCCAGCGCACGTCGACGTCGGCGTCACGCCAGTTGCCCGGCTCGCAGGTCTGCTGACGGATGTGGCTGCGCGCATCCAGTGCAGCCCGGGTGCCCGAGTAGAAGACCGGGGGCCGGGCCACGGTGTCGGGCGAGAGCAAGTCCAGTACTGCGGTCACCGCCGCCATCCCGGAGGCGAACAGCACGGCGTGGCCGCCCTCGAGTGCGCCAAGGGCATCCTCGAAGGCCCGCGAGTTCCGGGCGTCGTGTCGTGTGTACCCGACCGGGCCCCCGGCCGCCAGGGCGGACGCGAACTCGACGGGCTCGTTGAGCGGTGCGTCCGGGGCAGGTTCGGGCCGGCCGGCTGTCACGGCGATCGTTGCGCGGTGCATCAATGCTCCTCGGCTAGGGTCGGGTTCGTGTCTGAATCACGGATCCGGGTGGGCGTCATCTACGGGGGGACCAGTTCTGAGCACAGCATCAGTTGTGTTTCCGCCGGAAGCGTACTGCGGGTGCTCGACCCGGGGCGTTTCGAGGTCGTGCGCATCGGCATCGACAGGCAGGGGACCTGGCGACTCGACGACCAGGATCTCGAGCGACTTCGGCTGGGGTCCGAGTTGCCGGAGGTGCTGGGCGGCCAGGAGGTATCCCTGATGCTGGACCGGCCGCGCAAGGGTTTTCTGGCCGGGACCGATCTCCTGCCCATCGATGTCGCGTTCCCGATACTGCACGGACCTTTCGGGGAGGACGGGACGGTGCAGGGCCTGCTGGAGGTCGCGGGGATCCCATATGTGGGGTCGGGCGTCCTGGCCTCCGCTCTGGCCATGGACAAGATCAGTTTCAAGCGGCACATGCGCGCCGCCGGCATCGACGTGGGGGACTTCGTCGGCCTGACCGCCGGCTTCTGGCGCGACCACGAGCAGGAGGTTCTTGCCGACGTGGACGGAGCTGGGGTGGCCGGTGTTCGTCAAGCCCAGCCGCGCCGGTTCCTCCCAGGGCATCAACAAGGTGCACCGCGCACAGGAACTCGGCCGGGCGATCGAGGAAGCGCTGCGCCACGACCCGCGGGTGATCGTGGAGGCGGCGGTGGATCAGGCCCGGGAGATCGAGGTTGGCGTGCTGGCGGTGCCGGATCCGGCGATCAGCGTCCCGGGGGAGATCGTCGTGCGGGCAGGGCACGAGTTCTACGATTTCGAGGCCAAGTACCTCGACGACAGCGTGGACCTGGTGATCGACCCGGAACTCCCGCAGGCCGTCCGCGACGACATCGCCGCAGTCGCCCTGGCGGCATTCCGATCCGCGATGTGTGAGGGGTTGGCCCGGGTCGACTTCTTCGTCAGCGGGGAGCGGGTCATTCTCAACGAGATCAACACGATGCCCGGTTTCACGTCGGCGTCGATGTTCCCGCTCGTGTGGCAGGCCAGCGGTCGCACGTACAGTGAGGTGGTGACCACTCTCATCGACGACGCCCTGCACCGCGGGATCGGGCTGCGATGATCGCGCTGTTCCTGCCGATCGTGCCCCTGGTGGATCCAGCGCCACCGGCCGTCCCGAAACCCCGCGCCATCGTGTCCAAGCCGATCCCCTACGGCCCGAAGCGCAAGAAACAGATGGCCCGGTACGCCAAGCGTCACTACGGCGAGAAGACCTGGCGGCTCACCGATCCGAAGGTCGTGGTCCTGCACTACACCGTGAGCAACACGTGGCAGTCGCCGTGGAACCTCTTCGCCAGCAACACGCCGGCCCCCGGGCCCTCCGGGTCCCGCGCGGAGTCTCCCGGCGGGTGCACACACTTCCTCGTGGACAAGGACGGCACGATCATCCAACTGGCGCCGCTGACCACCATGTGCCGTCATGCCATCGGGATCAACCACCGCTCCGTGGGGATCGAATTCGTTGAGATGAATTCGGCCAGCAATATCCTTGCGCGTGCCAAGCAGCGCCGTGCCGGTCTGCGCCTTGTCAGATGGCTGCAGTCCGAGTTCGGCAATCCCGAAGAGGGACGTGATCGGCCACCGCATGGTCAATGCATCCGAGTACTTCCAGGAGCGGGTCCGCGGGTGGAAGAACGATCACACGGACTGGAACCGGGGACAGGTGAGGAAGTTCCGCAGACTGCTCTAGGAGCAGCGGATTCGCGCCGGTGCTACTGCACCACGGCCGCGGGACCCGTGATCTCTGTGTGCTCCTGCATGACCCCTGCGAGGTCGACGAGCGGATTGACCTCGGGCTGGTGCGAGTCGGGCACGTAGACCTGCACCAGGGGAGTTCGACCGACAGCCGTGAAGAAGTAGCCGTCGGGTTGCTCCTGGCCGAACCATGCGACGCCGTTGACCGCGATCATCTCGGATGTCTTGTCGTAGTCCGAGGGCACCGCGACCCCGCACTTGAGCACGATCCGCGGGTCACCCCACGCAGCCGCGTACTCCGAACGGCCCGTGTCGAGGTCCCCGTCGATCCGTGACGGCAACGCGGAGACCAAGGTCGCGCACGCCTGGGCCTGATCCGCAGGTGGATCGGACACGGGAATCGGCTCGGACGAACATCCGAGCAGAAACGCGGCGATCAGGACAAGTGCACTACGGGACACGTCAGCGTACGGGTGATGCCTTGGATGGATTGGATCTTGGCCACGACCAACTGACCGAGCAGATCCATTGTCTGCGCCTCACCCCGGACGATCACGTCGTAGGGCCCGGTGACGTCGTCGGCTTGGGCGACACCGGAGATCCCGCGGATCTCCTCGGCGACCCTGGATGCCGATCCGACCTCGGTCTGGATCAGGATGTAGGCCTGGACCACGGTTCCTCCCACGCAGTTGGTGCTTGGAGACTATCTTGGCCGGGGACATGACAAGACGACAGGGTGGAGGCGCGATGAGCGGGCAGACGGTGGCGGACCTCGGGGAGTTCGCAGTGATCGCGGCGTTGCAGCCCCGGCTGAAGACCACGGCTGCCGTGGAGATCGCCGCCGGAGACGACGCCGCGGTCGTGCGCCTCGGTGCCGAGCGACTGGTCGTCACCACGGACATGCTGGTCCAGGACCGCCACTTCCGCCTGGACTGGTCGTCCCCGGAGGACATCGGTCACAAGGCTGCGGCGCAGAACTGCGCCGATCTGACGGCGATGGGAGCCCGCCCGATCGCGTTGACCGCGGCGATCGCGATGCCGCCCGAGACACCCGTGGACTGGGTCCTGGGCGTCGTCGACGGGCTCGTCGAGGAGGCCTCGTCGCTGGGCGCGGCCGTCGTCGGTGGGGATATCACAAGGGCCGCAGCCGTCACGATCTCAGTCACTGCACTCGGCGTGCCGTCCGGGTCGCGATTGGTGGGCCGTGACGGTGCCCGGCCTGGGGACGTGATCGCAGTGTGCGGACGCCTGGGGTGGGCAGCCGCTGGGCTTGCCGTCCTCGGTAGGGGATTCCGTTCGCCGCGGATCGTGGTGGACGCCCACCGGCGTCCGCAACCGCCCTACTCGGCCGGCGCGCTGGCCGCAGCCGCGGGCGCGACGTCGATGATCGACGTCAGCGACGGACTGCTGGCGGACGTGGGACATCTCGCGGACTCGTCCCGGGTGCGCATCGTGCTGGACACGCAGGCTCTTCCGGTCGACGATCAGATCCGCGAGACGGCGTCGGCCTTCAACGCCGATCCGCTCGGCTGGGTGATCTCAGGCGGCGACGACCACGCGCTGGCGGCGACATTTCCGCGCGATGTGGTGCTGCCCGCCGGGTTCGTCGTGATCGGCGAGGTCACCGAGGGTGCTGGAGTGGACGTGCCGGGGTACCGGCACATCGGGGCGCCCGGCTTCGACCACTTCCGCGACTAGTGCTGGGTTGCCCGAATCCGCCAGCGGACTCGGACGGCCGGGTCGCCCGATGGGCACACCCGGGTGGAGGCAAACTGGGTCGGCGCCATTGCAGAACGCCGGGCCGCTTCGGGCGGCAGAGACCTCAGACTGCGCGCGTGACCTTGCCGGCCTTCAGGCAGCTGGTGCAGACGTTGATGCGCTTGGGCGACTTGCCCACCATCGCACGAACCGACTGGATGTTCGGGTTCCAGCGCCGCTTCGTGCGTCGGTGGGAGTGGGAGATGCTGTGGCCGAAGCCTGGACCCTTGCCGCATACATCGCAGTTGGCAGCCACGGGAACTCCTTCAAATCAGGTCTGGGACAGTTGTGCCGCGCCCATCGTGAGGCTCTCCGCCAACACGCAGCACATGCAATCTCTGTTCAGGATAGCCGATGGTCCCCGAAATGCCCATCGCCCCCCGTTACCCTGGTGGGACGCCGGGCCGAGGAGGAACACACATGACGCAGGTGTCTGAGGTCGGCCTCGATGCCGCTGCCCTGCGGAACTGGATGCGGGTGAGTCAGGACGGGCTTGGCGCACGTCGTGCCGAGATCGATGCCTTGAACGTGTTCCCCGTTCCGGATGGGGACACCGGCACCAACATGTTCCTCACGGTCGAAGCGGCTGCGGTCGCGGCGTCCGAGGTCCTGGACCCGGCCGACGTGCCCGGGCCGATGGCCGACGCCATCGCCCGCGGCGCCCTGCTCGGCGCGCGCGGCAACTCCGGGGTGATCCTCAGCCAGTTGCTCAGGGGCCTGGCCGACATCCTCCGGCAGGCGGACGAACCGACCGGGGACACCTTGGCCAGGGGCCTGGGGCGTGCGGCCGACCTCGCCTACGCCGCGGTGAGCCGGCCTGTGGAGGGCACGGTACTCACTGTCGCGCGGGCCGCGGCCGACGGTGCGCGGGCCGTGGCGGACGGCGGAGTCGCGGCAGTTGCGCGGGCTGCGGCCGAGCATGCGCGGGAAGCGTTGGCCAAGACACCGAGTCAACTCCCCGCCCTGGCGGCCGCCGGGGTCGTGGATGCAGGGGGCAAGGGACTCGTGGTTGTGCTGGACTCCCTTGTGCAGGTGCTGACCGGCGAAGTCCACATCGACGAGGTGGTCGAGGACGTGATCGTGGCCCACGAGCCCATGCCGCACGGGGAGTACACCGGACCCCGCTACGAGGTCATGTACCTGCTCGATGCCGAAGACGTGGAAATCCCGCAGTTGCGCGCCCGTCTCGATGCGCTCGGGGATTCGCTGGTGGTCGTCGGCGGCGGCGGGCTGTGGAACGTGCACGTGCACACCGACTCCATCGGGGCAGCCGTGGAAGCGGGCATCGATGCCGGTCGACCCCACCGGATCGCGGTCACCGACCTGATCGAGCAGCAGCGCCACCAGCCGCGTGAGATCACACGGGTGGTCGTCGCGGTTGCCCACGGGCCAGGTGTGGCCCAACTGCTCGAGGAATCGGGGGCGGTGGCCGTCCGCACGCCACCGCGGGGCCGGCCCAGCACGAGGGACTTCGTGCGCGCGGTGACTTCCAGCGGAGCTCGCGAAGCCTTGTTGCTGCCGTCGGACTCCGACTCGACCCCGGTGGCCAAGGCAGCCGCCGAGTTCCTGCGCGACGACGACGTCAGGGTGGCGGTCGTACCCAGCCGGTCGATCGTGCAGACGCTGTCCGCAGTGGCCGTCCATGACGCCGCGGTGGGTTTTGACGACGACGTCGTCACGATGGCGCGCGCGTCGAGCGCGACCCGCTACGGCGGAGTCACCATCGCCAGCAAGGAGGCGATCACCACCGCCGGGCGTTGCCAGGTCGGCGACGTGCTGGGCCTCGTGGACGGTGACATCGTCGAGATCGGGTCCTCGGTACAGGAGGTGGCACTGCGGATCATCGAAAGGATGAGCAGCAGCACGTCCGAGCTGGTCACCCTCGTCACTGGCTTGGAGGTGCCCGAGGACCTCGTCGCGACCGTCGAGGCCCATCTGCGCAGCGCACTGGTCGATCTCGAGGTGGTGACGGGCGGTCAGCCGTACTGGCCGGTCATCGTCGGCGTGGAGTAGCGTGGCCGGGCTATCCACGTCGCTGGCAGAGGTTCTCGGGGGCAAGAGCGCCGCCAGCCTACGAAAATCCCATGCGGTCGCGACCTGCGAGGATCTCCTGTGGGTCTTCCCCCGTCGATACCAGGACATGTCCAGGCTCACCGACATCGCGGGGCTGGGCGTCGGAGATGTGGCGACGGTGCTCGCCCGCGTCAAGCACGCCAACGTCCGCAGGACCCGCAAGGGCATCGATGCTGAACGCGGTGGTGACCGATGGCAATCGCGATCTGCACCTCGCGTTCTTCCGTGGTGTCCCGGCCTACCGGGGCATGTTGCAGCCCGGCCGTGTGGGGTTGTTCAGCGGCAAGGTCAGCGCGTTCAAGGGCCAGCTCCAGCTGGCGCATCCCTTGTGTGTGATGTCACCCGTGGGTGATTCGGCGGATCCCGAGGAGGTGGAGGCGTTTCTCGCGAAGATCAATCCGATCTACCCGGCGACCGCCAGCATCCCCTCATGGCGCGTCGCCCGGTCGGTCAAACTCGTCCTCGAGGCCGTGGATCTCAGTGACGACCCGATCGACGCGCAGATCCGCGAGCGGCGCGAACTTCCGACCCAGGCGAGAGCGTTCGCCGGAATCCACACGCCCACGATGCTCGAGCAGGTGGACGAGGCAATGCACCGCTTCCGCTACGAGGAGGCGTTCGTCCTGCAGATGATCCTGGCGCTGCGGCGCAGGGCGGTGGCGGCTGTCCCGGCCACCGTTCGACAGGGTCGCCCGGACGGGTTGGCTGGCGGCGGTCCGACGACGTCTGCCGTTCGACCTGACCGCTGGTCAGCAGGCCGCGGTCGACGAGATCTGCGCCGACCTGTCACGCACTCAACCGATGCAGAGGCTCCTGCACGGCGAGGTCGGTGCCGGCAAGACGCTCGTGGCCCTGCTGGCCATGGCCACCGTCGTCGATTCTGGCGGACAGGCGGTACTACTGGCACCGACGGAGGTGCTCGCCGCCCAGCACCATGCGTCGATCACGGCGCTGCTCGGGGAACTCTCGCAGGCGGGGACCCTCACCGGGGACGCATCCGGGACAAGGGTCGTACTTCTGACCGGCAGTGCCTCCACCGCCGCGCGACGAGATGCTCTGCTGCGCATCATGAGCGGTGAGGCGGGCATCGTGGTCGGCACCCACGCATTGCTCAACGAAGCGGTCCAGTTCGCGGATCTGGGCCTGGTGGTCGTGGACGAACAGCATCGTTTCGGGGTCGAGCAGAGGGCCGCTCTGCTGGAGCGGGGACCTGGCCAGACCAAGCCGCACCTGCTGGTGATGACCGCCACGCCGATCCCTCGCACGGTTGCCATGACCGTGTTCGGAGACCTCGATGTGACCACGCTGCGCGAGTTGCCGGCAGGCCGCGCGGGTGTCAGCACCTTTGTGGTCGATGAGGCCCGGGCTCCACGGCATGCCACGCGGACCTGGGAGCGGGTGGCTGAGGAGGTCGTGCAGGGCCGCAAGGTCTACGTCGTCTGCCCGCGGATCGGGGAGGGGGACGGCGGGGCCGAGGTCGCGGTCGACCTGCCCCAGGAGCTGGCCGAGCTCGACTTCCCCACCCCGGAGAACACCCGCGGGGTCGTGCGAACCGCGGAGGAACTCGCCGAGGGTCCGCTCGCGAAGGTGCGGGTGGGAGTCATGCATGGCCGCATGTCCGCCGCGGAGAAGGCCGATGTCATGGCCCGCTTCTCCGCGGACGCCACGCGTGCGGACTCGATCGATGTCCTGGTCGCCACCAGTGTCATCGAGGTCGGGGTGGACGTGCCCGCGGCGACCATGATGGTGGTGCTCGACGCGGAGTCTTTCGGCGTTTCCCAGCTGCACCAGCTCCGGGGTCGGGTCGGACGCGCGCAGCTTCCTGGGCTCTGCCTGCTCTCGACACGCAATCCGGAGGCGGTGGCCAGGCTGGAGAAAGTGGCCGGCACCACCAACGGTTTCGACCTTGCCCGGGTGGATCTGGAGCAGCGCAAGGAAGGCGACGTACTGGGAACCGCACAGTCGGGGAGACTGACCCGGCTTCGGGTTCTTCGGGTGATCCGGGATGAGGACGTCATCGAGCAGGCGCGGACGGACGCGGCGGAACTACTCGAACGCGACCCCACGCTCGCCGAGCACCGCGCCCTGCGGGCGATGGTGAACCGATGGCAGACCAGCCAGACCGAGTTCGTGGAGAAGACGTGACCCGCATCATCGCCGGTGCCGCGGGTGGACGGCGGCTGGCTGTGCCACCGGTGGGGACCCGGCCCACCTCGGACCGGGTCCGGGAGGCGCTGTTCTCGTCGCTGGCCAGCGAGGGAACCGTCGCCGGGTCGCGGGTGATCGATCTCTACGCGGGGTCGGGTGCGCTCGGCCTGGAGGCGCTGTCCCGGGGTGCCGTCGCGGTCACGTTGGTGGATCACGACGCGACCGCGGTACGGACGATGCAGAAGAACGTCGCAACAGTCGGCCTGCCCGGCGCCGAAGTGGTCCGCTGCACCGTCGACGCGTTCCTGCGGCGTCCCCCGACCGCCGCCGACCTGATCTTCATCGACCCCCCCTACGACCTCGCCGACGAGTCGGTGACGGCCGTACTCGGGCTCCTCGGGGAAGGCTGGCTGGTCCAGGGCGCGACAGTCGTCGTCGAGCGCAGCGGCAGGTCCTCCCATATCGACTGGCCGCTCGGTTTCGGACGGCGCTGGAATCGCCGTTTCGGCGACACCCGGCTGGAGCGGGCGGTTTGGTACGGTCACGAACAAGAGCCCAGCTAGCCACACATCCAAGGAGCAGATGGTGCGCAGAGCGGTATGCCCCGGGTCATTCGATCCCGTGACCAACGGTCATCTCGACATCATCCAGCGGGCCAGCAACCTCTTCGACGAGGTGACGGTGGCCGTCCTGATCAACAAGAAGAAGCAGAGCATGTTCACCGTTGATGAGCGCATCGAACTCCTTCGCGAGGTGACGGCAGACTGCCCGAACGTTGTCGTGGACTCGTTTCACGGGCTGCTGGTCGATTTCTGCCACGACCGGCAGATCCAGGCCATCGTCAAGGGGCTGCGCGCCGTCAGCGACTTCGACTACGAGTTGCAGATGGCGCAGATGAACTACCAGCTCTCCGGCGTGGACACGGTGTTCGTGTCGACGAACCCCCTCTACTCGTTCCTGTCGAGCAGCCTCGTCAAGGAGGTCGCCACCTACGGCGGTGACGTGTCCGGTCTGCTTCCCGGCGTGGTCTTCGACCGTTTACGCGAACGTGTGGCTAATACTGGGTGAAACAGTTTGGAGGGCCGCATGGAGGTCTACGAACGACTGGATGACCTGGTCGACCTGATCGAGGGAGCCCGTGGGGTACCGCTCTCCGATTCCTGTGTGGTGAACCGCACAATCACGCTGGAGTTGCTGGAGGCCGTGCGGGCCCTGATGCCCGCGTCGCTGCGTGATGCCGCCACCATCCTGGCCGACCGAGACGACGTCCTGGAGGACGCCACTCGTGAAGCCGAGTCGCGGATCGCTGCTGCGCAGGATGAAGCGGACGCCACTCTGTCCCGCGCGGAGAACGAGGCGGCCGCCATGCTCTCCTCGACGAAGGTCGACGTGGAGCAGATGCTCGCGCAGGGGCAGTCCGATGCGGCACGCACCGTGGATCGCGCCCGGGCGGAGGCGGAACGGCTGGTCGCCTCGGACACGATCCGACTCGAGGCGGAACGGCAGGCCAAGTCGCTGACCGATCACGCGCAATCAGACGCGTCACGAGTGCGGGCAGAGGCCGACATCTACGTGGACAAGCGGTTGGCAGGCCTGGAGGACACCCTGCGCGCCGCCCTCGACCAGATCGGCCGCGGTCGCAGGCGGTCCAACGCGGCGGCGCCGGTGACCACGCCGCAGGAGGCCGTTTACGACTTCACGCAGGATCCGGACGTGGCGGGAGAGCTCGTGGGTGGTCGTCGGCGGGCATCCCGGTCCGGTTGATACCCTGGTGGGGCGGCGATGTGCCACACGGTGGCTTCTGACCGCCGCGCGGCATGAACGCCGGGACGCCACTAGCACAAGGACTCGCGATGACCACGACTGACGGTGCGCCGTTCGTCGTGGACGTGCGCGCGCTGATCGGCAAACCTGGTGCGTACGAGCGGGTCGACCTCTCCGAAGAGGCCGGTCCCGGCGTGGCCACGGAGATCGTGACGGTGCCGGAGACCGAATCTGTGCGTGTTGACGCGATGCTCGAATCGGTGCGGGAGGGCATTCTGGTCACCGGTTCGGCGCGGACCACCGGAGATGCGGTCTGCAGCCGTTGCCTGGACCCGATCCGGGTCGACCTGGACGCGGAGCTGCAGGAGTTGTACGCGTGGAGCGCCGAAGAGGCCGAGACCGATGATCTCGGAGAACCCGGTCCGCACCTGCAGTCCGAGGCACTGGACCTGCGTCCGGCGATCCGGGACGGCTTGATCCTGGAGATGCCTCTGGCCCCACTGTGCTCGAGCGAATGCCCCGGGCTGTGCCCCCAGTGCGGCGTGCGGCTGGCCGACGAGCCGGACCACCAGCACGAGACCTCAGACCCCCGCTGGGCGGCTCTCTCCGCCCTGAAGAACGACCTGCTCGACGAGCAGGCCAGAACATCCAAGGAGAAGTAAGTGGCCGTTCCGAAGCGCAAGAAGTCGCGCAGCAACACCAGGTCCCGTCGCTCCCAGTGGAAGACCTCCGCACCCACGCTGGCGACCTGTAAGCAGTGCGGAACGCAGAAGCCGCCGCACATCGCGTGCCCCGTCTGCGGTACCTACGCCAAGCGCCGGGTGCTCGACGTCTAGCGGAACCCGGCCCGACATGACGGCGCAGGTCGATCTCACAGAACTGATCGGACGGTTGGGTCTGTCCGAGTTGCCGCCCGAACTGCCGCTGGCGATGGTGCATCGGTCGTACTCCTACGAGAACGGCCGGATTCCCACCAATGAGCGGCTGGAGTTCCTTGGTGACTCCGTGCTCGGACTCGTCGTGACCGACCATCTCTATTCGACGTTTCCCGAACTGCCCGAGGGTCAGCTCGCGAAGATGCGCTCGGCCATCGTCAACGCACATTCGCTGGCCGGCATCGCGCAAGAACTCGGGATCGGCCAGTACCTGCTGCTCGGCAGGGGGGAGCAGTCCACCGGTGGCCGCGAGAAGGTGTCCATCCTGGCCGATGCGATGGAGGCGGTCATCGGAGCGGTGTACCTGGCACAGGGTCTGCCGGGCGCACGCACGTTCATCCTCGACCGCTTCGGCGAACTGATCGCCTCGGTTCCGGGGATGGGTGCAGGACTGGACTGGAAGACGAGCCTGCAGGAACTGGCCGCAGAGTTCGCGCAGGGCACGCCGGAGTACGTCGTCAGTGGCGACGGGCCGGACCACGCCCGCATGTTCACTGCCAGAGTTCGTGTCGGCGGCACCCTCTACGGCCACGGGACCGGGCGGACGAAGAAGCAGGCGGAGCAACAGGCCGCCCAGACCGCTTTCGAGCAGGTACAGCAGGCCTTGCGCAACGATGCCTGAACTGCCCGAGGTCGAGGTCGTCAGGCGGGGTCTTCACCGGTGGACGGTGGGACGGGTGATCCGGCAGGCCCAGGTCCTGCACCCTCGCGCCGTGCGACGCCATCCGGGCGGTCCGTACGAGTTCGCGGCGCAGGTCCACGACCAGGCCCTGACCTCGATCGAACGGCGGGGGAAGTTCTTGTGGTGGCCGATGTCAGGTGGGCAGTCGCTCGTCGGGCACCTCGGGATGTCGGGGCAGTTCCGGGTGGACGCCGAACCCGGGCACCACACGCGGATCGTCTTCGAACTGGACGGCGACCGGGTGTTGTTCGATGATCAGCGGACCTTCGGCGGCATGTGGGTCGACGAGATGTCCGAGGGCTTGCCGTCCTGTCTTCGGCACATCGCGCCGGATCCCTTCGATGCCGAGTACGACCGGCGGCGCGTCGTGCAGACGATCCGCTCCCGAACGGCGCCGGTCAAGTCGTTGTTGCTCGACCAGTCGGTGGTCTCCGGAATTGGGAACATCTACGCCGACGAGGCCCTGTGGACGGCGAGGGTTTGTTGGCGCACGCCTGGGCGGGACCTAAGCGCGCGCAAGGTCGGGGAACTGCTCGACGCGGCGCAGGCAGTGATGGCGCGGGCGATCGGAGCGGGTGGCACGTCGTTCGACTCCCTCTACGTCAACGTCAACGGCAGCAGCGGATACTTCCAACGGGACCTCGCGGCCTACGGGCAGGAGGGCCTGCCCTGCCCGCGGTGTGGCACGCCGATCGTGCGTGAGCCGTTCGCCAACAGATCCTCCTACCGCTGCCCGCGGTGTCAGCGATGCCGTCGGCGTGTTCCTTGACGACTCTCGGCCCGTTATGTCAATCTGATATATGGAGTGCGGTTCCGCGCTCCATAGCGCAATCGCATCGGCGGCAATATGCCGGAGCATCTGCATGGAGGACCTGATGGCCAAGGCGGTCTATACCCCTGGCGCACATTTCGATCCGCGGCTCATGGCTGAGCTCGCGTCTCTGCGCGCCCGTGTTGCCGAACTCGAACGCGAAGTCAGTGCGCTGCGCGTCGAGCAGGCGTCGTTCGACGACGAGGTGCTCTCCCTGTCCGCGGCTCCGCCGGTTCTGGCCTGACCGCCCACCTGTTCGAACCGGCGTCGGCACCGTCCGGCGTCACCCATTTTCCCGACTTCCCCACGGCCCCGATGCCTCCCGACGTGCCCGGTCCACACGCAGTGGACGACAGGATGTGCATGTCACCCGATCGTGCGCGTGGCGTGGCCCGTCTGATCCACCGGCCCGGGTTACGCTGACAGTCTTCCCCGCCGTCGGGCCGTCCTGGCCCGTGGTTGATGCTGCGGCAGGAGGGCACCGGAGTGCATCTGAGAAGTCTGACCCTGAGGGGTTTCAAGTCGTTCGCGTCCTCGACCACGATCGACTTGGAGCCGGGTATCACCTGTGTCGTCGGTCCCAACGGCTCCGGCAAGTCGAACGTGGTCGATGCGATCGCCTGGGTCATGGGTGAGCAAGGTG
Source organism: uncultured Actinomycetota bacterium (assembly GCA_963769435.1). Classification (GTDB taxonomy): domain Bacteria; phylum Actinomycetota; class Actinomycetes; order S36-B12; family UBA10799; genus JADKAV01. The sequence continues at coordinate 491,689 of CAVYLN010000002.1, read as the reverse complement.
CGAAGAGCCTGCGCGGCGGCAAGATGGAAGACGTCATCTTCGCCGGGACTTCGGGCAAGGCGCCGCTGGGCAGGGCCGAGGTCGAGTTGACCATCGACAACAGCGATGGCGCCCTGCCCATCGACTACTCGGAGGTCACGATCCGGCGGACCCTGTTCCGCAGCGGTGGTTCGGAGTACGCGATCAACGGGCAGACGTGCCGCCTACTCGACGTGCAGGAGTTGTTGTCGGATTCCGGGATCGGCCGCGAGATGCACGTCATCGTCGGACAGGGTCGTCTCGATGCGATCCTGCATGCCAGCCCTGAGGACCGCCGTGGATTCATCGAAGAGGCCGCCGGCGTACTGAAACACCGCAGGCGCAAGGAGAAGGCCCTGCGCAAGCTCGAGCAGATCCAGCAGAACCTGCAGCGGCTGACGGACCTGTCCACCGAATTGCGGCGGCAGCTCAAGCCGCTGGGCAGGCAGGCCGAAGTGGCGCGTCGGGCTGCGACGATCCAGGCGGACGTGCGGGACGCCAGGCTGCGCCTGCTCGCCGACGAGGTCGCCGGGGTGCAACGGGATCTGACCGAGGAGCAGGCGGATGAGAGCGCCGCCAAGGCCGAGCGGGAACGTGTGCAGGTCCAACTCGATCAGGCGCGCCGCGCGGAGAGTGAACTCGAGGAGGGCCTGCAGGCGATGGCCCCCAGGCTGCACTCCGCGCGGGCCCGGTCGCTGGATCTCACCCGGCTGCGTGAACGGACCAGCGGTCTGGTGGCCCTTATCGTCGAGCGGCGACGGTCTCTGGAGCGCGAACAACTCGAGTTCAGTTTCAGCGTGGACCCGGAGGAGATTCAGCGCAGCAGTGAGGCAGTCGCCGCAGAGGTGGAGCAGGCGGCGGCCGTAGCGGCGCAGGCACAGGAGATCTACGTCCGTGCCCGTGATGCGGCGGAGGCGATCGGTGTCGAGGTCCGCTCGGAGCAGGCCGCCATCGCGGCGGCCGAGAGCGCCCTCACGGAGTACCGACAGGAGGTCGCGGCGGCCGAGCAGTCGGTGACCGGCGGTCAGCGACTGGTGGAGGCGACGCAGGCTCGTGCCGACCGGCTGGCCGAGCAGCAGCAGACCGCGCACCGCGAAGCCGAACTCGCCGCGGCCGAAGTGGCCGGGCTCCCGCCGCTGGAGGTCATCGACCAGGGCGTGGACATGTCTGCTGCGGATGAGCGCATGCGCTCCGCTGAGCACGAAGTGGTCCTCGCACGCGCCGAGCTGTCGACGCAGGAGCAACGGCGTGCGTCACTGACCGCCCGGTGTGAGGCGCTGCGGTCCGCAGTGGCCGACACGTCTGGCCAGGCGGTTCCGGCGGATCTGCAGTCTGGGACGCTCGACGGACTGATCCGGGTGCGGCCCGGCTACGAGAAGGCCATCGCCATCCTGCTCGGCGCCCACGCCCGGGCAACCGTGCTGCGGGAGGGTGTGGCGGCACGGGACGTGCTCAGTGCCGCCGATCCGGATGAGGCGGTGCGACTCGTGGTTCCGGCGGCGTCGGAAGTGACCACCGACGACCCGCAAGCAGCCATGGCCCATGTGGAGGCGCCCAGCGCCGTCCGAGGCGCACTGTCCCAGATGCTTCGAGGCTGCGCAGTCGTGGAGAACCTCACTGCGGCGCAGTCCTACATCACGGCCCACCCGGATGCTCTGGTGGCGACGGTCGACGGACACGTCCTGGGACGAGGGATCGCCGGACAGGGGTCCGAGGCGGCCAACATCATGGCACTGCGCAATGCCCTGGAACTGGCGACCGAGGAGTTGGTTTCCACCGAGACCTGCTGGCGCCGTGCCGTCGACCATGTGGCGCGGGTCGAGGCGCGGGCATCCCAGGCCCGCCAGGATCGTGACGAGGTGCGCAACGAGGTCGCCCGGCAGCAGGCGCAGGCCGCCGCCGCCGCCGAACGTGACGTCCATCTGCGCCAGCGTGCCGCCGCCACCGCCAAGCGACTCGAGCAGTTGCGGTCGGAGCAGGCAGAGGTGGCTTCCGCGCTCAGCGAGCACGCCGAGGACCTGCGGCTTGCGCACCAGAGACTGCACGAACTCGAACTCGCCGGGCCACCACCGGTCGACCGGTCCGCACTCTCGGGGCTGCAGGGCCGGCACGAGCGTGCGCGCCAGGAGCATCATGAGGCCAGTCTCAACGCGCGATCCGCGCACGAGCGCCATCAGGCGCTGCGGGACAAGCATGCCGAGTTGACCGAACAGGTGCGTCAGGCCCGGGAGGCGGTGGCCGCGGCCGCCAGTCGCAGGGTTCAGCGCGAACAGGCTCTGGCCACGCTGAGCCGCCTTGAGGACCTTGCCCGCCGGACGGCGGCGCTGGTCGATGAGGACGCCGCGGCATCGGAAACCCGGCTCACAGGCCTCGAGGCCGACCAGGCGCAGATGCAGAGTGATCATGCGCGGTCGCGGACTGAAGCACTCGAACTCGCTGCCGAGATGGACCGGCTCACCCAGGATGTCCACCGGGATGAGGTCCTTCGTGCGGGCAAGCGGGCCACGCTCGAACAACTCTCCGAGAAGGCGCTCGAGGAGTACGGCCTGACGGTTGAGAACCTCGTGGCCGAGTACGGTCCGGACCAGTTCATCCCGGTCGCGGAAGGCGAGCCCATCGCCTTCGATCGCCAGCAGCAGCAACGGCGGCTCAAGGAGGCCGAACGCGGTCTCGCGCTGCTCGGGCGGGTGAACCCGCTGGCTCTTGAGGAGTTCGCGGCGATGGAGGAGAGGCACACCCACCTGGTCACCCAGATCGAGGACGTCAAGAAGAGCCGGGAGGACCTGCTGGCGATCGTGACCGATGTCGACACCCGGGTGCAACAGGTGTTCTCGGAGGCGTACGCCGACGTGGCGCGGGAGTTCGAGCACGCCTTCGCCCGACTGTTCCCAGGTGGCCAGGGCAGGCTGGTCCTCACCGACCCGGAGGATCTGCTCATCACCGGTGTCGAGGTGGAAGCGCGGCCTCCCGGCAAGAAGATCAAGCGGCTCTCACTGCTGTCCGGCGGCGAGCGCAGCCTCACCGCCGTGGCGTTCCTGGTGGCGCTGTTCAAGGCGCGGCCCTCGCCCTTCTACCTCCTGGACGAGGTGGAGGCGGCACTCGACGACGTGAACCTCGGACGGTTGATGGGTCTGTTGGAGGAACTGCGGGAGACCTCTCAGTTGATGATCATCACGCACCAGAAGCGAACCATGGAGATGGCTGACGCCCTCTACGGGGTGACGATGCGTGCCGGGGTGACGCAGGTGATCAGTCAGCGGATGCGACAACTCCAGCCGGTCTGATCGCGTCCGCGGAGTCCGCCCGAGCGGTTCCTGCTGCGGGATCAACGCCCGGCGCGCCAGCGGTGGCGGCGCGGCGCCGAGCCCCTGTGGGCGGCCCGGGCGCCAGCCGGACTGAACCGCCCGCTTCGTCGTCGGTCACACTGGTGAGGTGGATCTGATCGCTTACGTCGTCATCGGCGTCGTCCTGCTGGTTCTTGTCGTCCTGCTGGGGGCGCGCCTGGTCTCCGGTCGCCGTCCGAAGCCGGTCCCGCCGCCCGAGGTCATCCCCGGCGTCGGTGATGATGCCACCGAGCCGCGGGACACCCCGACGCAGACGATCGAGGACCTCGGCCTGCCTGAGCAGCGGGGTGCGCCGGCCCTCGAACTGGAGAAGCCCAAGCCGACCAAGGGCCGGCTGGCTGCGCTCAAGGCGAGGCTGGCCCGCTCCAACTCCGCCATCGGCCGTGGTCTGCTCGCACTGCTCACCAGCGACAAGCTCGACGAGGCCACGTGGGAGGAGATCGAGGACACGTTGATCATGTCCGATCTCGGCGTGGAGGCTTCCGGTGACCTCGTGGAGCGTCTGCGGACACGGCTGCGGGTCGACTCTGACGTGGATTGGCAGGCCGCCCTGCACGCAGAACTGCTGGCGCTGGTGGGTCCGGACATGGACCGTTCCCTGATCGCTTCCAGGCAGGGGGACCGGCCTGCGGTGATCATGGTGGTCGGCGTCAACGGGACGGGGAAGACCACCACGACGGGTAAGCTCGCTCGTGTGCTGGTCGCCGACGGTCACACTGTCGTGCTCGGGGCCGCCGACACCTTCCGGGCCGCAGCCGCCGAGCAGTTGCAGACATGGGGCGACCGGGTCGGTGCCAGAGTCGTCCGGGGTCCGGAGGCCTCCGATCCCGCAGCGGTCGCCTTCGACGCGGTCGCGGAGGCGAACGCCGAGCAGGCCGACTGCGTGGTCATCGACACCGCCGGCCGGCTGCACACGAAGGTGGGGCTCATGGACGAGCTCGGCAAGATCAAGCGCGTGGTCAACAAGCAGGGTCCGGTGGACGAAGTCCTGCTGGTCCTCGACGCCACGACCGGACAGAACGGACTGGCGCAGGCCCGCGTCTTCAGCGAGGTGGTGGATGTCACCGGCGTCGTGCTGACGAAACTCGACGGCACCGCCAAGGGTGGGATCGTGGTCGCCGTACAAAGAGAGCTCGGAGTGCCGGTCAAACTGGTGGGCCTCGGCGAGGGCCCGGACGACCTGGCGCCCTTCGACCCCGACGCCTTCGTCAGCGCACTCCTGGACTGACTCACGGGGCGGCCGGTTCCGGCATCGCCCGTCATCGGCGTCGCGTGGTCACGAAACACACTGTTAACGCGAACCGGTGCATCCGTCACATCGACGAAACCTCAGCCAGCAAGTTGCGTAACACGCCCGCGTAAGGCTGCTTGTGTCCCGAGGGAGAGACCCGATGGGGAGAAAAGGAGAGGCGTGACGATGGAAGAGTCCGTCTTGAGTGCAGGCGATACCGCCTGGATTCTCACCAGCGCGGCCCTCGTGCTGCTCATGTTGCCCGGCCTAGCGTTTTTCTACGGCGGCATGACACGTGCGAAGGCCGTACTGAACATGATGATGATGGTGATGGGGGCTGTGTTCCTCGTCGGCATCCTGTGGGTGCTTTACGGCTACTCGATGGCTTTCGCCACCGACACCGGTAGCGGCCTGCTGGGTAGCGTCACCGAGTACGCAGGGCTCAACGGTCTGATGACCGATGACCCGGCGGCGGTGTTCCCGGCGATGGCCTTCGTGGCCTTCCAGGCGATGTTCGCGACGATCACCGTGGCGCTGATCGCGGGAGCGATCGCCGACCGCGTGAAGTTCGGAACCTGGATGATCTTCGCCGGGCTGTGGGCCACCCTGGTCTACTTCCCGGTCGCGCACTGGGTATGGGGCGCCGGCGGCTGGATCTTCGAAGGGCTGGGCCCGCTACGCGGGACTCCCGCCATCGACTTCGCCGGTGGGACCGCGGTCCACATCAACGCCGGTGCTGCAGGCCTCGCGCTGGCGATCGTGATCGGCAAGCGTCTGGGCTGGCCGAAGACCCCCATGAAGCCGCACAACCTCACGCTGGTCATGATCGGCGCGGGCCTGCTGTGGTTCGGCTGGTTCGGTTTCAACGCCGGGTCGGCGCTGGCGGCCAACAACACCGCAGCGGTGGTCTTCATGAACACGTTCATCGCCACCTGTGCGGCGGCCATCGGCTGGCTGATCGTGGAGAAGATCCGCGACGGACACGCCACCAGCCTGGGTGCCGCCTCCGGCATCGTGGCCGGCTTGGTCGCGATCACGCCCTCGTGCTCCTCGGTGAGCCCGATTGGCGCGATCATTCTCGGTGCCATCGCTGGTTCCGTGTGCGCCCTGGCGGTCGGACTGAAGTACAAGCTCGGCTACGACGACTCGCTGGATGTCGTGGGCGTGCACCTCGTCGGTGGTCTGGTCGGCACCCTGCTGATCGGATTCCTGGCCACCGAGGCCGCCCCTGCGGGCGTCAACGGACTGTTCTACGGCGGCGGCTTGACCCAGTTCTGGTCGCAGCTCATCGCAGCGGTGGCAGTCATGGTCTACTCGTTCGTGCTCGCGTTCCTGATCGGCAAGATCCTGGATGTCACGCTCGGCATGCGGATCCCCGAGGAGGACGAGATCACGCGGCATCGACCTCACCACCCACGCCGAGACGGCATACGAATTGGCTGAGAGCGGTTCCGGTGGCAAGTTCGCCGGCGTCGGTCAGGCCGCAGCGAAGAAGGAAGAGGTTTCGGTATGAAACTCGTCACCGCAGTGATCAAGCCGTTCAAGCTCGACGACGTCAAGACCGCCCTGGAGACCTTCGGGATCCACGGTCTGACGGTGTCCGAGGCCAGCGGATACGGCCGTCAGCGAGGGCACACAGAGGTGTATCGGGGCGCGGAGTACACCGTCGACCTGGTGCCCAAGGTGCGCATCGAGGTGGTCGTCGAGGATGACGACGCGGACAGCGTTGTCGACGTCATCGTCAAGAGCGCACAGACAGGTCGCATCGGCGACGGCAAGGTCTGGGTGTCTCCTGTCGAGACCGTGGTCCGGGTTCGGACCGCTGAACGCGGCGCGGACGCGCTGTGACCAATGACGTGGCGGCGGCCCCCGGGGGAGGGCTGCCGCCACGTCGCATGTCCAGATCGAGGGAGAAGAAGACCGTGAGCCTCATCGCAGACGACTTCCTGTCCGCCCGTGCGGATCTGATCGCGCGGCCCGGATTCGGTCCGGCCCGGCGCCACGCCCTCACCGGTCTCACCGACGACTGGCTGGCGGGGCTGTTCCAGGAGTCCGGCGCCGCCGAACTCGGCTGTGCCCTCGTCGCCGTCGGAGGCTACGGGCGCGGCGAGATGGCGCCGGCCAGCGACATCGATGTCCTACTCCTGCACCCCTCGTCGGTCTCCGCGGCGGACGTTGCCGCCGTCTCCGAGAAGATCTGGTACCCGATCTGGGACAGCGGCGTCCGGCTCGACCACAGCGTGCGGACCCCGGCGCAGGCGCGGCGCCTGGCCGGCCAGGATCTGAAGGTGGTTCTGGGCCTGCTGGACGCCCGGACGGTCATCGGTGATGAGCGACTCACCGTGGAGACCCGTTCCAGCGTTCTGGGCGACTGGCGCGCCATGGCCAAGCAACGTCTGGATGAACTCCGGGCAGGGGTCGAGGAGAGGGCGGAGATCCACGGCGAACTCGCCTACCTCCTGGAACCCGACCTGAAGGAGTCCTACGGCGGGCTGCGCGATCTGACCGTCATGCGCGCCCTTGCGGCGAGTTGGATCATCAGCCCTCCACAGAGTTCTCTGAGCGCGGCGCGGCTGACATTGCTCGACACCCGCGACGCCCTGCACCTGACGACGGGCCGGGTCACCGACCGCCTCACTCAGCAGGAGCAACCGCAGGTCGCCGAGATGCTCGGGTACGCCGACGAGGACGAACTGCTGCGCGCGGTGTGCGCCGCGGGTCGCACCATCGCCTTCGTCAGCTCCGTCGCCTGGGGCAGGGTGCGGCGGCAGATCAAACGCAAGTCCTTGCCGCGACTGCGCAAGATCCGACGCACCGGTGAGCGATCCCCACTGGCCGAAGGTGTGGTCGTGCAGGATTCCGAGGTGGTGCTGGCGGCGGACGCCCGACCGGACCGGGACCCGGTCCTTGTCCTGCGGGCTGCTGCGGCGGCGGCCCAGGCGGGCCTGCGGCTCTCCCCGCACACCGTGGATCGACTCGCTCAGGAGTCGGCCCCGCTTCCAGTCCCGTGGCCGCGACAGGCCCGCGAGAGCCTGGTCAGTCTGCTCGGCGCGGGTCGGGCCGCGGTCCCCGCGTGGGAGGCCCTCGACCAGGCGAATCTGATCGCCCGACTGATCCCCGGCTGGGACGTGGTCAGATCGGCGCCGCAACGCAACCCGGTCCACCGGTACACCGTCGACCGGCATCTGGTGGAGTCGGCGGTCGCCGCCTCCAAGCACACCCGCAAGGTGTCGCGGCCGGACCTGCTGCTCGTGGGGGCACTGCTGCACGACATCGGCAAAGGACGGCCAGGCGACCACACGCAGGTGGGGGTCGGGCTCGTCGCCGACCTGGCACCGCACCTCGGTTTCGACAGTGCGGACACGCACATCCTCATGCAACTCGTCCGGCACCATCTGCTGTTGCCGGATGTCGCGACGCGCCGCGACATCGACGATCCCGCAGTGATCCAGGCGGTGGGTGAGGCGGTCGAGACCGCGGAGACCCTGGAACTGCTGCATTGGCTCACCGTGGCCGATGCAGCGGCCACCGGTCCTGCGGCCTGGAGTCCCTGGAAGGCGAATCTGGTCGACGTGCTGGTGCGTCGGACCTATGCGGTCCTGGCCGGTGACGAGGTGGTGATCGAACCCGCGCTCGACGACGTGCCGGAAACCCTGTGGACCAGTGCCGGCGTGGACGTCGTGATCGAGGAGGGGGACGAGGCGGAACTGGTGATCACGGTGGGCGCAACCGACTCCATCGGGCTTCTGAGCCGTTGCGCGGGAGTTCTGGCCATCAATCGGCTCAGCGTCCGGGATGCTTTGAGCCGTACTCGCGGGGGACGGGCTGTCATCCGCTGGACGGTACAGACCCACTTCGGTGAGCCCCCGCCCTCCGACAGACTGGCCGCAGACCTGCGCAGGTCGATCGCCGGTGAACTCGACCTGGCCCGCCGCCTCACGGAGCGGGAGCGTGCGTACGCCAATGCGGACGACCCGCGGCCCGATCCGACGGCCGCACTGATTCCGGATGCGTCGAGTCGCACCACGGTGCTCGAGGTCCGAGCCCATGACCGTGCTGGCCTTCTCTACTGGGTCACCTCGGCGCTCGCGCGTGCCGGGGTCAACGTGGACGGGGCGAAGGTTTCGACTCTGGGTTCCGAGGTCGTCGACGTGTTCTTCCTGACCGACGACTCGGGCGAGCCGTTGTCGGCCAGCCGATCGCAGGCCGCGCTGCAGGCGGTGCGAGCCGCGCTGACTGATTGACGGCCCCGAGGTCACCGCAGGTGTGCTCGATCGTCCGGGACGGTGGCCGCGACAGGATCGCTTTCAGATATGAACGGACTTCTGCACAGGATTGCCGCTAACCATCCCCGGGCCCGGGCGCCACTTGAGCTCGTGACGGCGGGGCCATGACTGTTCCGGTGCCAGTTACCCTGGGAACCTGACCACAGGAGTGATGCATGTTCAATTCCCTGTCCGACCGCTTGGCCGCGACCTTCAAGGGGCTGCGGGGCAAGGGGCGGCTGTCCGAGGCGGACATCGACGAGACCGTCCGGGAGATCCGCAAGGCCCTGCTCGAGGCGGACGTCTCCCTGCCGGTCGTACGGACCTTCACCGCCAGAGTCCGGGAACGCGCCGACGGGGCCGAAGTCTCGGCCAGCCTCAATCCGGCTCAGCAGGTGGTGAAGATCGTCCACGAGGAGCTCATCACCATCCTGGGTGGTGAGACGCGCAGCCTGCGATTGGCGAAGAAGCCGCCCACCGTGATCATGCTGCTGGGGCTCCAGGGCTCCGGCAAGACGACCCTGGCCGGCAAACTGGCCAAGCACCTCGCCGGTAGGGGCCACCAGCCGGTGCTCGTGGCCGCCGACCTGCAGCGGCCCAACGCCGTCAACCAGCTGCAGATCGTCGCCGAGCGCGCGGGGGTGGCCTGCTACGCACCCCAGCCGGGCAACGGGGTGGGCGATCCGGTCGTAGTAGCCCGCGAGTCGATCGGATTCGCGGAGCAGTCCCTGCACGACGTCGTGATCATCGACACCGCCGGTCGTCTGGCGATCGACGCCGAACTCATGGGCCAGGCCGCGGCGATCCGGGATGCGGTGTCCCCCGACGAGCTGCTCCTGGTCATCGACGCCATGATCGGCCAGGACGCGGTTGCCACCGCGGCCGCGTTCCAGGACGGCGTCGGGGTGGACGGGGTGGTCCTGACCAAACTCGACGGCGATGCCCGTGGTGGTGCCGCGCTGTCCGTCCGGGAGGCCACCGGCGCTCCCATCATGTTCGCGTCGGTGGGCGAGAAGGTGGAGGACCTCGAGGTCTTCCACCCGGACCGGATGGCGTCTCGAATCCTCGACATGGGCGACGTGCTCACCCTGATCGAGCAGGCCGAGCGTGCCTTCGACGCCGACCAGGCTCAGCGGATGGCGGACAAGGTCGCCAGGGGTGACGCCTTCACCCTCGAGGAGTTCCTCGAGCAGATGCAGGCCGTCAAGAAGATGGGCTCGCTGGGCAAGTTGCTGGGCATGCTGCCCGGCATGGCGGATGCCCGCAAACAACTCGAGCAGATCGACGACCGTGACATCGACCGCGTCGCCGCGATCATCCATTCGATGACGCCGGCCGAGCGTCGCGACACCAAGATCCTGAACGGATCACGCAGAGCACGCATCGCCAAAGGTGCCGGTGTCCAGGTGTCGGACGTGAACTCCCTGGTGGAGCGTTTCACCGAGGCTCAGAAGATGATGAAACAGATGCGTTCCGGGGGCGGGATGCCGGGCATGCCGGGGATGCCCGGGATGCCGGGATGGGTGGAGGATCGAAGAAGGGGAAGGGCAAGTCCAAGCCGGCGCCGAAGGCGAAGAAGGGCCGTAGTGGCAATCCGGCCAAGCGGGCGGCGCAGGCCACGGCACCTGAGACCCCGGACGTGGTGGCCGAGAAGCCGTTCAGTGCCGACCAGTTGCCCGACGAGTTCAGCAAGCTGCTCGGCGGACAGTAGGCGCGGGGTCCGCCCGCCGCGGGGCGTCTGGCACACTGGAGTGGTGTTCCCGCCCTCTCACCGGGAACCATCGACTTGAAGCGGTCCCCGCTTGGCCTGTCCCCACATGCCAGCCGGAGCCGCCACCCGACAACAGGAGAGACATCCGCAGTGGCAGCCAAGATCAAATTGAAGCGGCTCGGCAAGATCCGCAACCCGCAGTACCGCGTCGTCGTAGCCGACGCGCGCAACAAGCGCGATGGCCGCGCGATCGAGGAAATCGGCCTGTACCACCCCAAGGAGCAGCCCTCGCTGATCCAGATCGACTCCGAGCGGGTGCAGTACTGGTTGGGCGTTGGTGCCCAGCCGACCGATGCTGTCATGGTGCTGCTCAAGGTGACCGGGGACTGGCAGAAGTTCAAGGGTCTGCCGGGCGCGGAGGGAACTCTGCAGAGCGCCGACGAGAAGACCGACCGCAAGGCCGCGTTCGCGGCTGCCGCGGCCGAGGCCGCGGGCCTCAAGGAGGCCGAGGCGTCGACGAAGGCCGAGTCCAAGCCGAAGAAGGCCCCGAAGGCTGAGAAGGCTGAGAAGACTGAGTGCCGAGGGCGCGGCCGCCGAGCCGGCCCAGGCTCAGGAGTCGCCGGCCGAAGACGCTCCGGTTGAGTCAGCCGACGCCGCCGCGACCGATGGCTAGGCCGCTGGCCGAGGCGCTCGAGCACTTGGTCGCCGGCATCGTGGACAACCCCGAGGACGTCTCGGTGCGCGAGCGGCAGGGGCGCGGCCGGGGCACTCTGCTCAAGGTCAACGTGCACCCCGACGACCTCGGACGGGTGATCGGCCGTGGCGGGCGCACCGCCAAATCCCTGCGGACCGTGGTCAACGCGATCGCCCCCGGCGAAGGAGTCAGGGTCGATTTCGTGGATGTGAACGGACGCTGACCGAGCAGCGCGTGGCGGTGGGCCGGATCGGCAAGCCACACGGAGTCAAAGGGTGGATCACCGTCCACCCGTCCACCGATGAGCCGGAACGCCGTTTCGGCATCGGGGCACGGGTGTTCGTGGACGGCGATGCCGACCGCGTCGCGGAATCGAGGATCCGGTCCGGGCGCGTTGCGCTGCGACTGGACAGTTGCTCGGACCGTGAGGACGCCGAGGCCCTTCGTGGCAAGTGGCTTGAGATCGACGTGGACCCGGCGCTGTCTCCGGACGATCCTGAGGAGTTCTACGACCATCAACTCAAGGGATTGTCGGTCGTGGTGAACGGCAACACGGTCGGTGTGGTGGCCGAGGTGCTTCACCTACCCGCACAGGACGTGCTGGCCGTCGACCTCGATTCCGGCCGTCAGGTGCTCGTCCCCTTCGTGGCCCGGTTCGTCCCGATGGTGGATGTGGGCCGTGGGGTGGTGGAGGTCGATCCGGTGGAAGGTCTGCTCGACGATGCGGATTGATGTCTTTTCCATCTTCCCGGAGTACCTGCAGCCGCTCGGCCTGTCGCTGTTCGGCAAGGCTGTCGAGCGCGGGCTGGTTGAACTGAAGGTGCACGATCTGCGCACCTTCACCCATGATCGTCATCGCAGCGTGGACGATGCTCCGTACGGAGGTGGGCCCGGGCATGGTCATGAGCCCACAGCCGTGGGGGGAAGCGCTGGACTCCGTGATCACGGCGGACTCCACGCTGATCGTGCCCACTCCGTCCGGAGCGGTCTTCACGCAGCGCCACGCGGAGGAGTTGTCGGAACGCCCCCATCTTGTCTTCGCCTGTGGTCGCTACGAGGGTATCGACGCGCGGGTCGCGGAACACTTCGCAGACCGTGCCGAGGTGCGTGAGATCAGCATCGGCGACTACGTGCTGGCCGGTGGCGAGGTGGCAGCGCTCGTGGTGTGCGAGGCCGTGGTGAGGCTCCTGCCGGGAGTGCTCGGGAACCCGGACAGCGTCGTGGACGACTCGTTCAGCCGCCCGGACGACCTGGTCGAGGGGCCGGTGTACACACGTCCACCGGTCTGGCGTGGCCTGCACGTACCGGAGATCCTGCTGTCGGGCGACCATGAACGTATCCGGGGTTGGCGCCAGGAGCAGGCGCAGAAGCGGACCCTGGGGCGCGACAGCTAGGCGGACGCTCGACCACCCGGAGCCCACTCGGCGAAGGATGCTCCGCACACGTATGGCAGACTGGAGTAGTTCCGCGCGCCACCCGCCACAGGGGGACACACGCCCGGACAGCCGACGAAACACCCATCAACCACATTGTGCGTTCGACCTGTGGCGAATGCGAGGAGCGACCATGCACACCCTCGATGCCGTCGACGCGGCGAATCTCCGCGACGACATCCCAGCCTTCCGACCCGGCGACACCGTCAAGGTCCACGTGAACGTGGTGGAGGGTGAGCGCAAGCGCGTGCAGGTGTTCCAGGGTGTGGTCATCCGTCGTCAGGGTGGTGGCGTCCGCGAGTCGTTCACCGTCCGCAAGGTGAGCTTCGGCGTGGGCGTCGAGCGAACCTTCCCCGTGCACAGCCCGATCATCGACCACATCGAGCTGGTCTCCCGGGGCGACGTCCGCCGGGCGAAGCTGTACTACCTTCGCGAGCTGCGCGGCAAGGCCGCCAAGATCCGCGAGAAGCGGGACAACACCTCCGCGTGACCGACACCCCCACGTCCAGCGGCGCGGGCATGGCGCTATGGCGGTTCCTCAAAGAGATCGTCATCATCCTGGTGGTCGCGCTCGCGCTGTCGTTCGTCGTCCGCACGTTCATCGTCCAGGCCTTCTACGTGCCGAGCCAGTCGATGGAGAACACGCTGATGCCCAACGACCGGATCCTGGCGAGCAAGTTGTCCACCAGGTTCGGCGGCGTCGACCGCGGAGAGATCGTTGTCTTCCGTGATCCCGGCGAGTGGCTCGACGACGTCCAGAAGAAATCCCCTGGCGGTGTTGCGGGAGTCCTCGAGTGGGTCGGCCTGCTTCCCAGCAACACCGGCGACGATCTGGTCAAGCGGGTGATCGGGGTCGGCGGTGACCATGTCCGCTGCTGCAGCCCCGATGGCAGGATCGTCCTCAACGGGGTGCCACTGACCGAGCCGTACGTGAAGCCGGGGCGCACCAGCGACGACGTGCGGTTCGACGTCACGGTTCCGGAGGGCCGGATCTTCGTGATGGGTGACAACCGCAACGCCTCCGCGGACTCGCGCTATCACCTCGATCAGGACCTGGGCACGGTACCGGAGGAGAACGTCGTGGGCCGGGTGGTTCTCACCGTGTGGCCGTTCTCGGCGTTCAGCACGCACCCGGTTCCTGCGGTTCCTTTCGACGACCCCCGCCTCGACGATCAGTCGAAGTAGCCGGACACGCGCGCGCCCTGGTTGCAGGGCGTAGGCCGATCCGCGCGGGATGCGCTTAGGGTTGGACTGTGGTGGGTCCCCGTGTCTCCGTGCCCCGCAAGGGGGCCGGACCGTATGCGTTCGACAACGCGGTTCGGCGAGCGGGTTTCCCACGCGTGGCGGGACTGGACGAGGCGGGGCGGGGAGCATGCGCAGGTCCGCTCTACGCGGCCGCCGTGGTCTTGGCCGACACCACCCGCATCAGCGAACTCGCCGACTCGAAGTTGCTTACTCCGGTCGTGCGGGAGCGGGTGGAGGCCCGGATCAAGCGTTCGGCCGTCGCCTACGCCGTGGTTTCGGTCGATGTCGAGGAACTCGACCGGGTTGGTCTTCATCAGGCGAACCTGATCGCGTTCCGGAGGGCCTGGCAGCGCCTCGACCCGGCGGCGGACTATGCGCTGTGCGACGGATTCGTGCCCGGTGGTCTCGGCCGTCCGCAGCTCGGGGTGTGGAAGGGTGACCAGGTGTCGGCATCGATCGCGGCGGCGAGTGTTCTGGCCAAATGTGCTCGTGATCGCCACATGGTCGATCTGCACCACGAGTACCCGCAGTACGGTTTCGACGAGCACAAGGGATACACCACCACCATGCACCGTCGGACCCTTCAGCAGTACGGTCCGTCGGATGTCCACCGCCACCGTTTCATCACCGTGCGCCGAGCCATTCGAGAGGGAGCCGCATGAGCGTCGACGACCTGCAACGTTATGAGAGTGAGGTCGAACTCGACCTCTATCGGCAATATCGCGACGTGGTCGGGATGTTCCGTCACGTCGTGGAGACGGAGCGGCGGTTCTACCTCGCCAACGATGTCGATGTCCAGGTCAGGTCCACCGACGGCGGTGAGGTCTTCTTCGAGGTGCACCTGCGGGATGTGTGGGTGTGGGACATGTACCGGCAGGGGAGGTTCGCCCGTTCGGTGCGGATCCTGACCTTCAAGGATGTCAACGTCGAGGACCTCCCGGTTGGGGACAACTCCTCGGCGTGATCCACAGATCCGGCTGGGTTCGCCCACGGTGCGGCTGAGCGGCATCACCATCGATACATGGATCGATGTCTCGCCGCCTTGATCGTTCTCAGCGCCGCCGGACGCGAACGTGGTCATCTACAGAGCATCGACGCGCCAGAACTCGCGGCGAACATCGTCGGAGACGATTCGGTCCTGGCTGCCGGAGAGTCCCTGGGTCGGGATTGGCTCACCTCGGGTGGACGCATAATCCAGGACTGCGACGAGGGCTGGCCACAGGGACTTCGATCGTTGGGAGATGCTGCGCCGCTGCTGCTGTGGGTGCGCGGAGACCTACCCGTGGACACCCGGAGGACCGTTGCGATGGTGGGATCGCGTGCCTGCAGCGGGTATGGGCGACAAGTGGCGGAGTCGATGGCCGCCGCCGTAGTACACGGTGGGTCGACGGTGGTCTCCGGCGGCGCGGCGGGAATCGACGCCTGTGCACACCGAGGGGCGCTGCAGGCCGGTGGGAGCACGGTGGTGATTGCCGCCGGCGGCGCAGGCAGGGTGTATCCGGACGAACACGGAGAACTCTTCGAAGCGGCGGCGCGCAAAGGGGCCGTGGCGTGGGAGTATCCGCCCGGCGTACGGCTGACCCGATCCGGTTTCCTGCACCGGAACCGTCTGATCGCGGCAATGGCGGGCACCACCGTGCTGGTCGAGGCTGCTGAGCGCTCGGGGGCACTCAACACAGGTCGCACCGCGGCAGACCTCGGCCGCCTGGTGCTCGGGGTCCCGGGCCGCATCGATGCTGCCACGTCCGCGGGTGTGCACCGCGCCATCGCCGAGGGGTGGGCGGTGCTGCTGCTGGGGGCAGCCGACCTCTGCGAGTTGACGATGCCACAGCCCTGACCGGGGTGACCGCCCGGCGCTCGCGACCCACCACACGTGCCGACCGTCGGGAACGGCTTGCGGCCGGAGTCCGTTTGACTCACGGTGTGTGGGGCAGGCAGGCTGACGGAGTGCCCACTCAGCCGACCGACCTAGCCGGGACGGGACTCCCGGAACTGGTGGCTGCCATCCCTGGATTCGCCGAGTACATGATCGCGGAACGGGGATTCTCACAGCACACGGTCACTGCCTATCGCCGCGATGTCGAGGACCTCCTGAAGGACCTGGAGCAGGGGTCACTGACGACGGCGGACATCCGTGGGTGGCTCAGCCGGGCGCGCGAACGGGGAGTGGGGTCGGCCACCGTGGCCAGGCGGATGGCCAGTGTGCGGTGCTTCGCGCACTGGGCTGTGCGCCAGGGCCTGCTCGAGACTGATCCCACACTCCGGCTGCGCACGCCACGGGTCACCAACGACCTGCCGCAGGTGGCCGACAGCGTGCGGCTCAACGAGGCGTTGGACACGCTCGCCCGGGTGGCCGATGATCCGATGGCCATCAGGGACGTGGCGATCGTGGAGTTGCTCTACGGCAGCGGACTGCGGATCAGCGAACTGTGCTCGATGGATCTCGACGACCTCGATCGCGAGCACCGCACCGTGCGGGTGTTGGGCAAAGGCGCCAAGCAGCGGGTCGTCCCGCTGACCGCCTCTTCGATCCGGGCGGTGGATCGCTGGCTGGTCGCCAGAACCGAGGTCGCATGCGCCGATGAACCCGCCCTGCTGGTGGGCAGCCGGGGAGCACGCCTCGACGTGCGCGTCGCGCGCCGAGTGGTGCACGCGGCCACTGCCGCCTTCCCCGACCTCCCGGAACTGGCTCCGCACGGGCTCCGGCACAGCATGGCCAGCCACGTCCTGGAAGGAGGAGCGGATCTGCGGTACGTCCAGCAGATGTTGGGGCACGCGAGTCTCGCGAGTACCCAGATCTACACCCACGTGTCCGCCGATCGTCTGCGGTCTGCCTATGAGAATGCGCACCCCCGTGCCTGACTCCGATGTCCTCGACGAAGCGTCGATCGCCGAGCAGGAGGCGGCCGCCAACGCGGCTGCGCTGACGAAGATCTGGCAGGACTACAAGGACCACGCGGACCGCGCCGACCGGGATCGTCTGATCGTGCACTACGCCCCCCTGGTCAAGTACGTGGCAGGACGGGTTCGATCGGGTCTGCCCAACAGCGTCGAGTCCGCCGACCTGGTGTCCTACGGGATGTTCGGGCTCATCGACGCCATCGACAAGTTCGATCTCGAGCGCAAGATCAAGTTCGAGACGTACGCCATCAACCGCATCCGGGGCGCGATCATCGACGAGTTGCGGTCGCTGGACTGGGTCCCGCGTTCGGTGAGGGCGAAGGCGAAGACGCTGGAACGGGCGCACGCCGAGTTGGAGGCCGAGCTGAGACGTGCTCCCAGTGAGGACGAGCTCGCCGACCGGATGGGGCTCACCCGTGCCGAACTGGCCAAGTTGATGAGTCAGGTGAGCATCACGAACATGGTTGCGCTCGACGAGGTCACACATGGTGGATCGGACCGCGGGGACAAGATGACGCTGGGAGATCTTCTGGAGGACCCCCGCGCACCGGATCCGGAGGCCGAGTACGAGACCGAGGAGATGAAGGTCCTGCTCGCCGAACAGATCGGGGAACTGCCGGAGCGCGAGAAGGTCGTGCTCACGTTGTACTACTACGAGCGCTTGACCCTGGCAGAGATCGGCTCGGTGCTCGGAGTGACGGAGAGCCGCGTGAGCCAGATCCACAGCAAGTCCTTGCTCGACCTGCGTGCGCGCCTCACACAGATCGGGTTGTGAGGCCTGCGGGTTCCTTCGCGCCGCTTCATTGGCTCTGAGGCTGCCTCGGCGAACGGAGTACCGTGAAAGTGATGTCCGCATGGCCGGCTTTCCTGCTCGCGACGCTCGCCGCGTCGACGACGATGGTCGGCTGGGCGATCGCCAGCAGCGGCAGGCATTGGTCGCCGCGCGCCTTCGGTCTGATGTTGCTGCTCGTGGCGGGGGCCATGGTCGTGATCAGCGGCGGGGAACTCCTGCCCGCCGCGGTGCGCAGCGGAATGCCCCTGGTCACCGCACTTGCCTGGGCGACACTGGGCGCGGCGATCGTGCTCGCCCTGCGGTGGCTGACCCGGGTCATGGGACCGAATCGTTCGAGACTCCTGCTCAGTGCGGGACTGATCGCGGTCGCGATCGGCCTGCACAACGTCCCCGAGGGCGCGGCCACGGCGGCAGCCGCTCTGCTCTCGGTGGAGACCGGGGTGGTGACCGCGGTCGCCGTCGGGCTGCACAACGTGCCCGAAGGCATTGCCGTGTCGGCGCCGGTCATCGCGGCGGGTGGCTCTCGTACCCGGGCGTTCTGGTACACGAGTGTCGCCACGGCAGGCGAGGTGATCGGCGCTGCCTCCGTGCTGTTCCTGGCCGGAACGCTCGACCCCTCTCGGGTCGCCGCCCTCCTGGCAGTGGTCAGCGGTCTGATGATCACCCTGAGTCTGGTGGAGATCGCGCCGACTGGACTGGCTCTGTTCCGGAGTTCGGAATTGACGGGCCTGCCTGAGGTCCGTACCAGGTCGCACACCTCCGGGTAGCCGGCGCTGGACGGATCCATCCGGTCACCGCCGACTGCTCCAGACCGGCTTCAGTACCGGCTGCGACCTCCGCAGGAAGGACATCGGGTCGACGTATTGACCATCGACCTTCGCGCCCCAGTGCAGGCAACGTCCGTCGCAGTGCCCTCCCTGGGCCAGTCGCCCGATCGGTGCACCTGTCCGGACGCGCGTGCCGACCGGTGGCGCGGCGGCGACGGGTTCGAAGGTGAAACGGGCGGCGTGGGTCCGCAGTACGACCACTGCCCGTCCGGCAACTCGATCAGCGAACACGATCCGGCCTTTCACCGGTGCCGTGATCGACTGGCCCGCAGCGGCCACCAGGTCGACGCCGCGATGGGCCGGCAACCAGTTCGCGGCCGCACCCTTGAAGGGCAGCGCAATCACCGCCGGTGTGACCGGCGGGAGGGGCTGTGCCAGGGATACCGGGGATGCCAGGCACGCGGTGATCAGCAGTGAGGGGAGCATGGTGCTATTGGACCGCGCCGGCGGTCGGATCCGGGTCTGCCGCGAGTATCTGTGAGTACCGTCGGCGGCCGTCCACAAGCTCCGGATAGAATGGTGGCATCGTCTCGTCATCCGGCGCCCAGGTGCTGGGGACACGAGGCGAAATTCGCACGCCGAATACCCCACAGTGCTCGCACCAAGGGGACCCCTGAGTCCAGTCCGCATAGGTCTACGCAGGGGGTCGGCGTCAGGGTGTCGGTCGCCGATCGGCACGCGCAAACTGGACAAGTGCCGCATGCGGCACGAAAGGAAATCCCCATGGCAGTAGTGACCATGCGCCAGATGCTGGAGTCGGGAGTCCACTTCGGACACCAGACCCGTCGCTGGAACCCCAAGATGAAGCGGTTCATCCTCACCGACCGCAACGGCATCTACATCATCGACCTGAACCAGGCCCTCGGCTATCTGGACAATGCCTACGAGTTCGTCAAGGAGACGGTCTCCCACGGCGGAACGGTCCTGTTCATCGGCACGAAGAAGCAGGCGCAGGAAGCAGTCGCCACCCAAGCCCAGCGCGTCGGGATGCCGTATGTGAACGAGCGGTGGCTCGGCGGCATGCTCACGAACTTCCAGACCGTCCACCAGCGTCTGCAGCGACTCAAGGAACTCGAGGAGATCGACTTCGACGACGTCGCCGCGAGTGGCATGACCAAGCGTGAGCTCCTCGGGCTGCGCCGCGAGCGCGACAAGCTCGAGCGCACACTCGGCGGCATCCGCTTCATGACCAAGGTTCCCAGCGCGGTGTGGATCGTGGACACCAACAAGGAGCACATCGCCGTCGCGGAGGCCCAGAAACTCGGCATCCCGATCGTGGCCATCCTGGACACCAACTGCGACCCCGATGTCGTCGATTACCCCATCCCCGGCAACGACGACGCGATCCGTTCGGTGGGACTGCTGACCCGCGTGATCGCCGATGCGGTGGCGGAGGGCAAGATCGCCCGGGCGGGCGCCGGTGACGAGACCGCCGAGGAGATGCCGCAATGGGAGCGGGATCTGCTCGAACAGCAGGCCGCGGCGCAGCAGGAGCAGGTCGCCGAAGCCGCCGGGAGCGCGACTGCGCAGAGCGACGAGGCGCCGACCGCAGCCGCGCCGGTGGTCGAGGAGGTCGTTGAGACCGCAGCCGCCCCAGTGGCCGAGGAGGTCGTTGAAGTCGAAGCCACGCCGGTGGCCGAGGAGGTCGTTGAGGACCGCAGCCGCCCCGGTGGCCGAGGAGGTCGTTGAAGTCGAAGCCACGCCGGCTGAGGACACCACGAACGAGGAGAACAACTGATGGCTGTGAGTGCAGCTGATGTGAAACGCCTGCGCGAGATGACAGGCGCGGGGATGCTGGACTGCAAGAACGCGCTGCAGGAGGCCGAAGGGGACTTCGACAAGGCTGTCGAGATCCTGCGGGTCAAGGGTGCCAAGGGCGTGAACAAGCGCGCGGAGCGCACCGCCTCGAACGGTCTGGTGACCTCCCACATCGAGGGGACGCAGCACGGGGTCCTGCTCGAGTTGAACTGCGAGACGGACTTCGTGGCCAAGACGCCGGCCTTCCAGCAGATCGCCGCGGATGTGTCCGCGTTCGTCGCTGCCAAGAAACCGGCCGATCTGAGCGAACTGCTGAGTCTGGAACTCGAGGCGGACAAGACCATCCAGCAACTGCTGGACGAGGCCAACGTGAGCATGGGCGAGAAGATCGAGATCCGCCGTTTCGAGCGGTTCGAGGATGGCTATGTGACCGTCTATCTGCACAAGCACGACCCGGCACTTCCGCCGAGCGTGGGTGCCTTGGTGGAGCTCGATTCCGACGATGAGGAAGTCGGCAAGAACGTCGCGCAACACATCGCCGCGATGTCACCGCTGTACCTGTCGCGCGAAGATGTACCCGCCGATGTCGTTGCCAACGAGCGGCGGATCGCCGAGGAGACGTCCCGCGAGGAGGGCAAGCCGGAGCAGGCGCTGCCCAAGATCGTGGAGGGCCGGGTCAACGGCTTCTTCAAGGACGTGTGCCTCCTCGAGCAGCCCTGGGTCCGGGACAACAAGAAGACCATCGCCGCCTACCTGAAGGAGAACGGTGTCGCGGTGACCCGCTTCGCCCGCTTCAAGGTCGGTCAGGTCTGAGGTATGAAGCGTTGGGAGTCGGCGCCGACGCACGGGTGGGGGCGTGTCCTGCTGAAACTGTCCGGGGAGGCATTCTCCGGCGGCACCGGTCTCGGCGTCGATCCCGACGTCGTCGACTCCATCGCC
Organism: uncultured Actinomycetota bacterium; assembly: GCA_963769435.1. Lineage (GTDB taxonomy): Bacteria > Actinomycetota > Actinomycetes > S36-B12 > UBA10799 > JADKAV01. Next base: position 470,530 of record CAVYLN010000002.1, on the reverse strand, counting down.
AAACAGATCGCCCAGGTCGTCTCCGACGGCCGTGAGGTCGCGGTGGTGATCGGGGGCGGCAACTACTTCCGCGGGGCGCAGTTGTCCGAGCGGGGGATGGATCGCGCCCGGGCGGACTACATGGGCATGCTCGGGACGGTGATGAACTGCCTTGCCCTGCAGGACTTCCTCGAGAAGGCAGGCGTCGAGACCCGCGTGCAGACCGCGATCGCCATGGGGCAGGTGGCTGAGCCGTACGTGCCCCGCCGAGCGATCCGCCACCTGCAGAAGGGGCGTGTGGTGATCTTCGGGGCGGGTCTGGGCGTCCCGTACTTCTCGACCGACTCCTGCGCCGCCCAGCGTGCACTCGAGATCGGGTGCCAAGCGGTACTCATGGGCAAGAACGGGGTGGACGGGGTGTACGACGCGGATCCGAGGACGACTCCCACAGCCACCCGCTACGACCGCTTGACCCACTCGATGGTCCTTTCCCAGGACCTGAAAGTGGCGGATGCGACGGCCATCAGTCTGTGTCGCGACAACGGGCTGCCGCTGGTGGTCTTCGACCTCTTGGCCCCGGGCAACATCCGGCGTGCTGCTGCCTCCGAGCAGGTCGGCACCCTCGTCGCGTGAGATACCTCACAAGTTAGGGTGACCTTACCTCGGCTGCTAACGTGAGAGAGTGAGGAGCACACTTGCCCAGGTCTCCGGCGCCGTGACGGTGACCGAAGTCGAAGGCAGCCCCTCGGTCCGGCGCAGACTCGCGGAGATGGGCCTGCGCACGGGCTCCCATGTGAGAGTCCTCTATCGCACGACCGGGGGCGGTCGGGTCGTCTCCGTCGGTGGTGCGCGGGTCGCTTTGGACGCGGACCTGGCAGGCGCCATCGGGGTCGAGCGACATGACGACTGAGCCCGCACCCGGTTTCGCGTCGTGCCACTCTGACGCCGCCGGGCCGTTGGCTGCGGCGGGTTCGCCGGTGGTGGCGCTTGTGGGGGCGCCGAACGTCGGCAAGTCCACCCTCTTCAACAGCCTCACCGGTGCACGCAGGCAGGTCGGCAACTGGCCCGGCACCACTGTGGAGGTCGGCCGTGCGCAGTGGACCGTGCCCGGGGTCGGCGGCGACACCGCGGTGGCGCTGGTCGATCTGCCCGGTGCCTACAGTCTGGACCCGGTCTCCCCGGACGAGGAGTTCACGCGCGCTCTGCTGCGCATGCCACACGAGGCGGATCGCCCGGATGTGGTCGTCGTCGTGGCCGACGCCAGTCGCCTGGCGCGGTCGCTCTACTTGGTATCGCAGGTGCGGGAGTTGCGCCGGTCGGGTCGTCATCGCCCTGACCATGTCCGATGTGGCGGCCCGTCGGGAGATCGAGGTCGACCTCGAGGAACTGCGACACCGACTGGGAGCCGTCGTGGTCCGTGTGGATCCCAGACACGGCATCGGGGACGCCGACCTGGCCCGGGCGGTCGGGCAGTCGCTGGAACACCGGTCACTGCCGGCCCGTCCGAGACCTGACTTCGGTGATGACGAACTGGCTGAGGCCGATGAGCGTTTCGCCTGGGTGCAGGCCGCGATCGATGCCGCCACAGTGGCTCCCGCCGACGAGCCCCACACGTGGTCCGACCGCATCGACCGATGGGCGACGGCGCCGTGGATCGGACCGATCATCTTCCTCGGCGTGATGTGGGTCGTGTTCCAGTTGACGACGACCGCCGCCGCCCCGCTTCAGGACGCGCTCGACGCTCTGTTCTCAGGGCCGGTCAGCACGGCCGCTGTGACCGTGTTGGGGGCGGTGGGGCTCGGCGGCACGTGGGTCGAAGGGTTCGTCGTCGACGGGCTGATAGGCGGAGTGGGGATGCTGCTCACCTTCGTGCCCCTGATGGCGATCATGTTCGCCTTGCTGGCCCTCCTCGAGGATTCGGGTTACATGGCCCGGGCGGCCGTGGTGACCGATCGGACGATGCGGATGATAGGCCTGCCCGGGCGGGCGTTCCTACCGCTGATCGTCGGCTTCGGCTGCAATGTTCCGGCGATCAGCGCGACCCGGGTGCTACCGGATGCACGCCACCGGATCCTGACCGCGCTGCTGGTGCCTTTCACATCCTGCTCGGCTCGGCTGGCCGTCTACGTCATGCTGGCCGCGACGTTCTTCCCGGACAGCGCCGGGAACGTCGTGTTCGCCATGTACGTCATCTCCATCCTGTTCGTGGTCGTGGTCGGTATGGCGCTTCGGCGCACGCTGTGGCGCACGATGGGTCGGGATGCCCTCCTACTGGACCTTCCCGCCTACCAATTGCCCCACCTACGGATCCTCGGAGTCGTGACCTGGGGCCGCCTGCTCGGGTTCCTTCGCACGGCCTCCGGCATCGTGGTGGCCACCGTTGCGGCGGTATGGCTGCTGCAATCGATCCCGGTCGGGGGAGCGGGGTCCTTCGCGGATGTACCGGTCCAGGACAGCGCCTACGCCGCCGGCGCCGAGGCCGTGACACCGCTGTTCGCTCCGACCGGCTTCGGGAACTGGGAGGCGGTGGGGGCGCTGGCCGTCGGGTTCGTCGCGAAGGAGGCGGTCATCAGTTCCTGGTCGCAGACGTACGCAGTGGAGGAGCCTGGCGACCTGCGCTCACCAGGGGATCTCGGCGATGCCGTGCGGGCCGATTTCGCGGACTCTTCCGGTGGTCACACCACTGCTGCGGTGTGGGCGTTCCTGGTCTTCCTTCTGGCGTACACACCGTGTGTGGCAACAGTGGCCACGCAGTGGCGTGAGATCGGGCGACGGTGGACACTCTTCGGGATGGCCGTGCAGATGTCGGTCGCGTGGCTCGTGGCGGTGGCGGTGTTCCAGGTCGGAAGGCTGATCTCATGAGTGGCGGTCCACTGCGCGCGGTGCTGGGGGCCGTGGAGCAAGGCGCGCTCACCTCCGCCGAGATCCAGCGAACCACAGGCCTGTCCATGGACATGATTCGGACGACCCTGGAGCAACTGGTACGGATGGGCTATCTGTCCGCGGAGGCCATGGCCACCGCGTGCCCCCCCAGCGGGTGTGGAAGTTGCGGAAGTGCCACGGCTCAGACCGGAACCTGCGCGACCGGTCCGGTTCTCGTCGGCCTGTCGCGGACACAGCGCGCGGGCTAGCTCCTCACCACAACGTGTCCTGGTTCTCGACGACACCGGGCAGTCCGTCCACCTCCACGCGCTGCCCGTCCACGTCGAGCGTTCCGCGGAACTCGCCGACCGGCTGCAGGAATCGGCTGCGGACCAGCCCGAGATTCAGGGACTCGCGGTGGACGCCGATCGGCGTGAACTCCAGGTCGACCGCGCCGTCCGCGGTGCTCACCTGCCACGGCTTCTCAGGTGCTTCCGGGGTGTAGGAGATCTCAGCGTCGGGGTCCATCGCGTACAACCCGCCGTCTAGCCACACGGAGTTCTCCCGGGCGCGACCTACGAGGCCGGAGAAGTCGGCCGACAGGTTGACCCCGATCGTCCTGCCATCGCTCAACGCTCCCGTCAGGTAGGCCCAGCGCCAGTGGGTGTGGCGCGGCAGGAAACCACTGGTGTAGTCGAAACCACCGATCCCGTCGGAGAAGTCGAACGCGTGCAGAAGGCCCGCGTGCCGGATCAGAACGCGACCGGACACGGGAAGTGCCGCGTTCTTCCCGGTGGTGGACACCGACGGCGGGTCGGTGTCCAGTTCGGAGATGACGGTCAACGCCGGCTGCGCGGTGATGTCGAACGCCAGATCGATCTCCACGGACGGTTTGCCGATCGCGGGCAGTCCGATCGGCGAACCGACACGCGCACGCACGGCCAGGATGCCGTCGTCGGTGTGCATGCTCACGTCGGTCCCCGGCATGCGGTACCGGCTGCGGTGGCCCTCTCCCGGACGGTCGTTGACGCTGACCATCGGCCGAGTCCCACCCGGTCGGCTCACGTCGGCAAGCAGGTGCCCGGTGCGGCGGTCGGCGACAGTGAGGAACGTCGTTCCCGTCGGCCCGGCATCGACGATCGCGGCAGTCACGAGGATCTCCTCGTTGGCTGCGAACGTGTACATCCAGCGCTTATGACGCAGGAAACCGGCCAGATGCCGCTGCCCCGGCAGGCCAGCGGATCCTGGCGGTCTCAGGCTGGGGGTGAGTCCCGTGTAGTCCCCGAAGTGAGGGCCCCGGGGGCCCTGGACCTGCGTCGGGGCGGTGTGGCGGACTGGAGTGGGCTCTGCCATGACTCCAACCTAGACCCCGCCTCAGGTCAGGGGTTCCCGCATCAGCACTTCCTGGCCGGCCGACGAGATCAGGGTGCCGTCCGGGGTGTAGAACTGGCCGGTGGCGAAGCCGTGTCCCCCGCCGGAGATCGGGCTCGAGGTCACGAACAGCAGCCAGTCGTCGGCCCGAAATGGCTCGTGGGACCACATCGCGTGGTCGAGCGAGGCCACGTCCAGCCTGACCCGTCCGGCGGGGCTTCGGACCCCACCAGGTTCAGGCGTTACCGGTCGTCCGGTCAATGAGTACGGGCAGCACACAATCGCACGGGACTCGATCCACCAAGGCCACGGCGCTATGTGATCATGGTGCGAACGTGTCCGGAGGGGCCGCGAAGGGGCTGGGCAATGGGACTGAGAAGTTCGCAGAGAAGTGCGGCACTGCTGACCGGCGTGTGTCTGACCGCCGGTCTGATCGCGACGCCGGCGGCCGCGCAACCGACATCGAACGCTACCGAGTCGGCCCCGGGGGCGCAGGCCCACCAGGTTCAGGCGGCCGCGCGCATGAAGCCGGGCCGCATCGTGATCAAGGTGAAGGGTCAGCGACTCGGGGTGAAGCCCCGGATAGTGGTCAAGGGTGCCGGGGGCAAGGCCAGAGGCGTGAAGAAGTCAGTCCGGGTTGCAAAGAGCAAGACCCTCAGGGGACTCAAGCCGGGCCGGTACCGGATCACGGCCGGAAACATCACCCGCGGCGGGCAGACCTCCACCGCCGCCATCAAACCCCGCACCGTGAAGCTGACCCGCAAGCGCGGTGCCGCGGTCACGGTGCGCTACCGACTGCGCCCTGCGGAACCGACACCCACACCCACCCCACCCCCGACCAACCCACCCGGCGACCGAACGTTCACAGCACTCTCGGCCGGTACCGAGCACACGTGCGGGCTGGACAATACTGGCGCCGCCTGGTGCTGGGGTAGCGACGAGTTCGGGCAGGTGGGCGACGGCTACGACGACCAGGGAAACACCGAGTTCTCGCCGGTGGCAGTGGTAGGCGGCCACAACTTCACCGCCATCACCGCCGGTTCCGCTCACACGTGCGCATTGGACACCACCGGCGCAGCCTGGTGCTGGGGCGATGACAAAGCCGGACAGGTCGGCGACGGCAACGACGAACAGGACAGGGAGTTCGGGCCAGTGGCGGTGGCCGGCGGCCACAGGTTCACCGCGATCGCCGGCCAGGGCTCCGAGCACATATGCGCATTGGACACCACCGGTGCCGCCTGGTGCTGGGGAGACAACCACTTCGGGCAACTTGGCGACGACGACCCGACATTCGCCACAGAGAGGTTCCTGCCAGTCGCGGTGGTCGGCGGGCATACCTTCACCACCATCAGTGTCGGCGGCTTCCACACGTGTGGTTTGGACACCACCGGCGCGGCCTGGTGCTGGGGCACCGACTCCAGTGGTGAGGTCGGCGACGGCAACGACGACCAGGAGGCCGAGCCCCGCCCGGTGGCGGTGGCTGGCGGGCGCTCATTCACGGCGATCTCCGCCGGCGGCTTCCACACATGCGCGTTGGACATCTCTCGCACCGCCTGGTGCTGGGGAAGCGACGCCTACGCCCAAATCGGCGACGGCGACGACGACCAGGGCAAAGAGTTCGCGCCGGTGGCGGTAGCTGGCGGCCGTTCCTTCACGGCGATCACCGCAGGTACCTTGCACACGTGCGGGTTGGACACTACCGGGGCCGCCTGGTGCTGGGGCGTCACTTTCGACGGCTTCGCCATTCATTCGGTCGAGTACGCGCCAGCAGCCGTGGCCGGTGGTCGGAGCTTCCGTTCGATCACCGATGGCGGTCGCCACACGTGCGCGCTGGATGCCACTGGCGCCGCCTGGTGCTGGGGTACTGACGATTACGGGCAGGTCGGCGACGGCGAGGGTGCACAGACCCGGTTCGCGCCGGTAGCGGTGGCCACTGGCCCACTTTTCCGGAAGCCGTAGCGGACGGTGAGTCTTGGTGTCGGCAGTCCTGACTCCAACCTGGACCTACGGCATCAGGTCAGGGGTTCCCGCATCAGCACTTCTTGAGATGCCGACGAGATCAAGGTTCCGTCGGCGGTGAAGAACTGGCCGGTGGCGAAGCCGTGTCCCCCGCCGGAGATCGGGCTCGAGGTCACGAACAGCAGCCAGTCGTCGGCCCGAAACGGCTCGTGGAACCACATCGCGTGGTCGAGGGAGGCCACGTCCAGATCGGCTCTGCCGAAGTAGCCCCCGTGATGCCCCAAGACCGTGCCGACCAGAGTGAGGTCGGAGAAGTAGGTCATCGCGCAGACGTGGTACAGCGACTTGTCGGGCAGTGGTTGGTCGGCCCGGACCCAGGCCATCCGGTCGAACCTCCCCGCGGTTATCGCAGTCACATCCTCAGCAGGCACGAACCGGATATCCACGAAGTCGTGTTCGGGGAGGTCGTCGCGCGGGTCGCTGTTCCGCAGGCGATCGAGGATGTGGGTCCGGGGCAGATCGAGTGGCCGCGGCACGCGATCGATCCAGTTCTGCTCGGGTAGGGGATCGTTCTGGTGGGCCGGTCCGGCCAGAGCCTGCGCGTAGGAGGCCGACATCGTGAAGATCGTCTTGCCGTACTGCACGGCCCGCACCCGCCGCGTGGAGAAGGAACGCCCGTCGCGGGGCCGGTCGACCATGTACACGATGTGGTCGCTGGTCGATCCTGCCCGCAGGAAGTACGCGTGCAGGGAGTGGACCACCCGGCCTGGCTGCTCAACGGTGGTCCCCGCCGCAACCAAGGCCTGGGCGGCGACCTGTCCGCCGAAGGCGCGCAGTGGTGCCCCCGCGTGGCACCACCCGATGAAGATGTCGCGGTCAATTCGGTTGAGCGTCAGCCGCTCGAGGAAGCCACTGTCCGCGGGGGGCGTGTCCCCGAGATCCACAACGGTCACAAATACGAAGGCTATTGCGGCACGCGTCGGGTTGCTGGACCAAGCTGGACGGCACGGATGCCTGATGCCGAGCGCCCGGTCCCATGTTCGGCCGACTTGCGCAGATTTCCTTTCATATGTGAAGGGAAATCTGCACGCGCGCCGATCGGGAGGCGGCCGGGTCCGGAGGCAGGTCGATCGGCAAGGGGCTGGTCCCTAGTCGTGAGCGCCCGACTCGTGGCCGAGGTGGTCGGCGGGTTCGACCTGAAACGTCGTGTGTTCGATCTCGAAGCACCGCCTCGCGCACCCCTGCAGCTGGTCCAACATCGACGACGGCCCGCACTCGTCGAGGGTCGCCCGGTCCACGACGACGTGCGCGGTGAGGGCGGGCACCCCGGAGGTGATCGTCCAGACGTGCACATCGTGAACGTCGAGCACGCCCGGCACCTCGATGAGGTGCGTGCGGACGTCGGCCACATCGAGATCCTCGGGCGCCGACTCCAGCAGGATGCGCAGGGCCTCGCGCAGCAGCCGCAGGGACCTGGGAAGGATCAACGCCGCAACCGCCAGGCTGGCCACCGGGTCGGCACGTTCCCATCCGGTGAGCACGATGATGCCCGCCGCGGCGACCACGGCCACGGAGCCGAGAAGGTCGCCCAACACCTCGAGGTACGCTCCCCGCACGTTGATCGACTCGTCCTTGCCCGCGGTCAGCACCCGCAGGGAGACGAAGTTGGCGGCCAGGCCGATCACAGCCACCACCAGCATCAGGCCGGCCTCGACGGGTTCCGGGTCGAACAACCGACGGATGCCCTCGTATGCGACGTAGAGCCCGACGCCGATCAGCAGCAGCGCGTTGAACGCCGCAGCCACCACCTCCAGGCGCTGCCAGCCGTACGTGCGGCGCAGGGTGGGTGGTCTTTGGGCCATGGTCGCCGCGACCAACGCGAAACCGACCCCGAACATGTCGGTGAAGACGTGGCCGGCGTCGGCGAGCAGTGCCAGTGAACCCGTGATCGCGGCTCCGACGACCTCAAGCACGAAGACCCCGGCCGCGATCGACAGGGCGATCGCCAGCCTTCCCCGGTGCCTGCCACCGGCCGTGGTCATGCCGTGATCGTGACCCATGGCCTCCAGTGTGGCGCATCGCCAAACGGTGCGTAGTGATCTGCGTGTGGACCTCCGGCTCCGAAAAGGTGGGCCGGGCAAGTAGGCTGCCCATAGCCTGAAGGAGGTATCCCGGTGATCGACGACATCCTGCTCGAAGCAGAGGAAAAGATGGAGAAGGCGATTGCGGTTGCCCGTGAGGACTTCTCGACCTTGCGCACGGGACGGGTCAATCCGGGCATGTTCGCCAAGATCAATGTGGACTACTACGGCGCACCGACACCGCTGAACCAATTGGCGTCCTTCCACGCCGCAGATGCCCGGATGATGCTGATCACGCCGTTCGACCGCGGTTCGACCAACGCGGTGGAGAAGGCGATCAGGGACTCCGATCTGGGCGTCAACCCGAGCACGGACGGCAACGTGATCCGCGTGGTCCTCCCGCAACTGACCGAGGAGCGCCGCAAGGAGTACATCAAGGTAGCGCGGCACAAGGCCGAGGAGGCCCGGGTCAGCATCCGCAGCGTGCGCCGCACGGCCAAGGAGTCACTGGAGAAGCTCAAGAAGGACGGCGACGTCGGCGAGGACGAGGTCAAGCGTGCTTTGACCCACCTCGAGGAGATCACGCACCAACAGGTCGAACACGTCGATGAGATCCTCAAGCACAAAGAGGAAGAGTTGCTCGAGGTCTGATGAGCAACCCCGAACCGGCGGAAGTGCAGTCGCCACCGAGCCGCGCCGGACGCAACCTACCGGTGGCGGTCGCGGTGGGTGTGGGACTCGGGGCCCTGATCGTCGTAACCCTGGTCTTCTACAAGTACCTGTTCGCGGTGCTCGTCACCGTCGCCATGCTGATCGCCGTGTGGGAGCTGTACGGGGCGTTCCAGCACAACGGCATCCGGGTGGCCCGCACGCCGCTGTACCTGACGGCTCTCGCGGGACCGACGCTGGCTTATCTGTACGGCGTCCCGGCCCACATGGCGGTGTTCGGGACGTTCGTGGTCGTGGCCCTCATGTGGCGGATTCGCCGCGGTACCGAGGGCTTCGTCAAGGACGCGACCGCATCGCTGTTCGTGGGCTTCTACCTGCTGTTCATGGTGGGCTTCGTCATGTTGATGCTGCGCGAGGACGACGGGGTCACCCGGATCGTGGCGTTCATCGCGGTCACTGTCTGCAACGACGTCGGCGGCTACTTCGCGGGAGTTCTCTTCGGCAAGCACCCGATCGCACCACAGATCAGCCCGAAGAAGTCGTGGGAGGGCTTCGCCGGTTCGGTGGTGCTGTCGGTGGGGGTGTCCATCGGCATCTTCATGATCGGCTTCGACGCTCCGTGGTGGCAGGGCGTGGTGTTCGGGCTCATCATGCCGATCACCGCCACGGCCGGTGACTTCGTCGAGTCGGCGGTCAAGCGCGACCTCGACGTCAAGGACATGTCGAACATCGTGCCCGGCCACGGCGGTCTGATGGACCGGCTCGACTCCCTGATCCCCAACGCCTTCGTCGCGTGGGCGCTGCTCGGATGGCTCATCGGATGAACACCCTGCCCCTGGTCATGGAGGCCCCCCGTCGGGGCAAACCGCCGCGGCATCTGCTGGACCTGGACCTCGCCTCGCGCCGGGAGGCGGCCGAGGAGCTGGGCAGTGCGGCGTTCCGAGCCGCACAACTGAGCCGGCAAGTCGTGGTGAGGTACGTCGACTCCCTGGATGAATGCACCGACCTCGGGCCCGCGGATCGCGAACGGCTGGCCCCTCTGCTGCCGACCCTTCTGCACCCCGCCAAAGTGCAGACCTGCGACGGGGACGCGACCCGCAAGACGTTGTGGCGGCTCCACGACGGGGCGTTGGTGGAATCGGTCCTGATGCGCTACCCGAAGCGGACCACGTTGTGTCTGTCGTCCCAGGCCGGCTGCGGGATGGCGTGTCCGTTCTGTGCCACCGGCCAGGGTGGCCTGCAGCGCAACCTGAGCGTCGCGGAGATTCTGGAGCAGGTCAGGGTGGCCGCCCGCGATGCGCAGTCCGGAGTCCTGGGCGGGAAGGCCCGCCTGTCGAACGTGGTGTTCATGGGAATGGGTGAGCCACTGGCCAACTACTCCACGGTGGTCACCGCGGTGCGTCGCATGGTCGCCGAGCCGCTCGAGGGTTTCGGCCTCAGCGCGCGTGGAATCACCCTGTCGACGGTCGGGCTCGTGCCGCAGATCCGCAGACTGGCGGACGAGCAGTTGCCTGTCACGCTGGCACTGTCCCTGCACGCACCCGACGACGAGCTTCGCAACACTCTGGTCCCCATCAACACCCGATGGTCGGTGGACGAGGTCCTCGACGCGGTGTGGCAGTACACCGACAAGACCAAACGGCGCGTGAGCATCGAGTACGCACTGATCCGTGACATCAACGATCAGGATTGGCGCGCCGACCTGCTGGGCGACCTGCTGCAGGGCCGTCTGGCGCATGTGAACGTGATCCCGCTCAACCCGACCCCCGGCACCAAGTGGACGGCGTCCACTCCGGAGCAGGAGGAGTCGTTCGTGGAACACCTGCGCGCGAAGGGTGTCGCCGTGACCGTGCGGGACACCCGTGGTCGGGAGATCGACGGTGCCTGCGGTCAGTTGGCCGCCACGGAGCGGTAGATGCCGCGCGACGTCGTCATCCTGGGGAGTACCGGATCCATCGGCACCCAGGCTCTGGATGTGGTGGCACGCAACCCCGACCGGTTCCGCGTGGTGGGGCTCGCAGCCGGGGGATCGGACCTACCTGCCCTCGCCCGACAGGTTCGCGACTTCGGTGTCGAGCACGTGGCTGTGGCCGACCCATCGGGGGCGGCCGCATTGGCGCCGACGGGTGCCACCGTGCACGTCGGCCCGGACGCGGCCTCCGAGGTGGCGGCCCTCGGCGTTCACACCGTCCTGAACGGCATCACCGGGGCGGTCGGACTGGGTCCGACGCTGGCCGCGCTGGCCGCCGGCAGCACGCTGGCGCTGGCCAACAAGGAGTCCCTGATCATCGGCGGGGAGCTGGTCACCGCCGCCGCTGCGCCCGGTCAGATCGTGCCCGTGGACAGCGAGCATTCGGCGATGGCCCAGTGTCTGCGTGCCGGCCGTCGCGAGGAGGTGCGCAAACTGATCCTCACCGCCAGCGGCGGCCCGTTCCGCGGACGCACCCGCGAGCAGTTGCAGCACGTGACTGTCGAGGAGGCGCTGGCCCACCCGACGTGGGACATGGGCCCGGTCGTGACGATCAACTCGGCGACCCTGATGAACAAGGGTCTCGAACTGATCGAGGCACACCTGCTGTTCGGTGTCCCGCTGGAGGCCATCGAGGTCGTCGTGCACCCGCAGTCCGTCGTGCACTCCATGGTCGAGTTCACCGACGGCAGCACCATCGCGCAGGCCAGCCCCCCGGACATGCGCCTTCCGATCGCGCTGGGTCTGGCATGGCCCGATCGGGTGCCCGACGCGGCGCCGGCCTGTGACTGGACCCGTGCGGCCACCTGGGAGTTCTTCCCCCTGGACGACGAGGCGTTCCCGGCCGTGGGACTGGCGTCTCGGGCGGCCCGGGCCGGTGGCACGGCACCCGCGGTGCTGAACGCCGCCAACGAGCAGGCCGTGGCCGCCTTCCGGGACGGCCGGATCGGGTTTCTGGCGATCTCCGATCTTGTGGGTCGCGTGCTGGCAGAGTCGCCCCCCTCTGGCGCTGACGGGGGGAGTCGGGTGACACTGGAGGAGGTTCTGCAGTCGGATGCCTGGGCACGAGCCCGGGTGCGGGCCCTTATCGAGGAGGACACATGACACTGGTCGGTGTTCTGGCGCTCGTTCTCGCACTCGCCGTCTCGATCGCCCTGCACGAGATCGGCCACCTGGTGCCGGCCAAGCGGTTCGGTGTCAAGGTCACCCAGTACATGATCGGATTCGGCCCGACCCTGTGGTCGAAGAAGAAGGGCGACACCCAGTACGGGGTCAAGGCGTTCCTGCTCGGCGGGTACATCCGGATGATCGGGATGTTCCCCCCGGGGCCGGATGGCAGCGGTCAGGCCCAGCACGACCGGAAGGTTGGGCACGCTGATCGAGCAGGCGCGGCAGGAGTCCGCGGCCGAGATCCTCGAACCGGCTGACGAGAAACGCACGTTCTACCGCCTTTCGGTACCCAAGAAACTCGTGGTCATGCTGGGCGGACCGACCATGAACCTCCTGATCGCGTTGGTGCTGTTCACCATCGTCTTCGCCGGTTTCGGTACGCCGACACCCAGCACGACCGTGTCGACCGTGACGGCGTGCGTACCGACGGCCACTGATCCGGAGGGGACCTGCGCCGCCGGATCGAGCACGCCGACGGGCGCGGCCGCGGCGGGTGTTCGCATCGACGATCAGATCGTCGCGTGGGACTCGGTCCCGGTCTCGCAGTGGCCCGAGCTGAGTCAGGCCATCCGTGAGTCGGAGCCCGGCGACCACCAGGTGACCGTGGTCCGGGACGGACGGGAGATCGTCCTCGACGTGCCGCTGACCACCATCGACGGGACGTTGCTGGGTGACGACGCCCAACCGCGCGGGTTCCTGGGGGTCTCCCCGGTCGTCGAGTTGCAGCCTCTGCCGGTCTCCGCGGTCCCAGGCGAGATGTGGGCGATCACGATCCGGTCCGTCCAGGCGCTGATCTCCTTCCCCGCGAAGATGGTCGGCGTGACACAAGCCGCGTTCACTGACCAGGCGCGAGACCCGGAGGGGCCCGTAGGTGTGGTCGGGGTCTCCCGGATCAGCGGTGAGGTGGCGTCTGCGGACGCACCGCCGAGTTGGCGTGTCGCCCAGTTCCTGGCGATCGTCGCATCGCTGAATCTGTTCCTCTTCCTGTTCAACCTGCTCCCGGTGCTACCGCTGGACGGTGGACATGTGGCGGGCGCCCTGTACGAGGGTGCACGCCGGCAGGTGGCTCGGGTACGTGGGCGACCGGACCCGGGACCGGTCGACGTGGCCCGGATGTTGCCGGTGGCGTACACCGTCGCGCTCGTGCTGATCGCGATGAGTGTCGTGATCCTGTGGGCGGACATAGTCAAACCGATCCGGCTCGGCTGAGCGCGCGTCAAGGCGCGCAGGATCTGGTTGAGAGTCCCGCCGGGTCAACCAGATCCTGCGGCTCAAAGCGTCCGAAAACACGCAAAACGCCCGGCTGAACCGCCAAATGTGGTTGGGAGCCGCAGGCAACCGGGATTTGCCAACCACTTTGTGCGTTGGTCCACGGTTCCAGTCCCGAACCGCACGACGCCATGGAGCGCCGGTGGGGTTCGCGACCGCGAGGCGGACCTACCTGGGCTCAGTCGGCAGGCAGTGGGAATCGGGGTGCGCCGCAGGCGCATGCGCCGTTGACCGTATGGGCGATACTTGAGACATGACCGTTTCGCTGGGAATGCCCGCTGGTCCGCCGCCCACCCTGGCGCCGCGCCGACCCACCCGGAAGATCACGTTGCGGCACCCCCACCATCCGGTAGAAGTGGGTGGTGATGCGCCGGTGAGCGTTCAGTCGATGACGACCACTCTCACGGCGGACGTCAACGCGACCCTGCAGCAGATCGCGGAACTGACGGCGGCCGGGTGTCAGGTGGTACGAGTCGCCGTGCCGAGCCAGGACGATGCCGAGGCGCTGCCGCTGATCGCCAAGAAGGCCGACATCCCAGTGGTCGCCGACATCCACTTCCAGCCGAAGTACGTGTTCGCGGCCATCGATGCCGGGTGCGCCGGCGTGCGGGTCAACCCGGGCAACATCAAGGCCTTCGACGACAAGGTCGGTGAGATCGCCAAGGCCGCCGGAGATGCCGGCATCCCGATCCGGATCGGCGTCAACGCCGGTTCCCTGGACAAGCGACTGCTCGAGAAGTACGGCAAAGCCACGCCGGAGGCACTCGTGGAGAGTGCGTTGTGGGAGGCCTCGCTGTTCGAGGAACACAACTTCCGCGACATCAAGATCTCGGTCAAGCACCATGACCCGGTGGTGATGGTGCAGGCCTACCGGCAGCTTTCGGCGGCGTGCGACTACCCCCTGCACCTGGGGGTCACGGAGGCCGGTCCCGCGTTCCAGGGGACGATCAAGTCCGCGGTCGCGTTCGGTGCGCTGCTCAGCGAGGGGATCGGGGACACGATCCGGGTGTCGCTGTCAGCGCCGCCAGTGGAAGAGGTCAAGGTCGGGTTGCAGATCCTGGAGTCGCTGAATCTTCGCGAACGCGGACTGGAGATCGTCTCATGTCCCAGTTGCGGGCGCGCCCAGGTGGACGTCTACACCCTCGCCGAGCAGGTCACGGCAGGACTGGAGGGCCTCGAGGTGCCACTGCGGGTGGCCGTCATGGGGTGTGTGGTCAACGGCCCAGGGGAGGCACGCGAAGCCGATCTCGGCGTTGCCAGCGGCAACGGCAAAGGCCAGATCTTCGTCAAGGGTGAGGTGATCAAGACGGTCCCGGAGGCAGCGATCGTGGAGACGCTCATCGAGGAGGCCATGCGACTCGCCGAGTCGATGGAGGCCGCCGGCGACCCCACCGTATCGGTCGGGTGACGGGCTCCGTCCGGCTGCTTGCGGGGGCCGACGCTCCCGCGTTGCGGCGGTTGTTGGCGACGGACCCGGTGTCCTATTCGATGGTGTCCGAGCGCACTGCGGCCATCGGGGTCGGGGCTGCGCTCGGTGCCGAGGTGTGGGGGTGTTTCCGGGAAAGCGAACTCGTCGCCGCGCTGTATCTGGGTGCCAACGTGGTACCCATCGAGGCCGATCCGGAAGCCGCACTGGCATTCGGAGTCCGGGCCCGGATGTCGCCACGGCGGTGCTCCTCGATCGTGGGTCCCGCCGCTGCGGTGATGGAGTTCTTCGAGGCGGTCCAGGAAACATGGGGTCCCGCGCGGCTGGTGCGTGAACGGCAACCCATGCTTGCCATCGAAGGCCCGCCACGGGTGGAGGCCGACCCGCGGGTCCGACGGGCCACCATGGACGACATCGACGCGCTCTTCCCGGCAGCGGTTGCCATGTTCACCGAGGAACTCGGAATCAGCCCGTTGGTCCCCGATGGCGGGGCCGCCTACCGGCGTCGGGTGGCGGCGCTGATCCGTCAGGGCCGCGCGTTCATCGTTCTCGCCGACGGGGAGGTCGTCTTCAAGGCGGAGGTCGGTGTGCTGGCTGACGGCGTGGCTCAGATTCAGGGGGTGTGGATCGATCCCGGGCATCGGGGCCTGCACCTGTCCGAGCCGGCGATGGCCGCTGTCGTCTCGTTGGTGCAGGCCGACCTCGCGCCGGTGGTGAGCCTCTACGTCAACGACTTCAACCACGCCGCCCTCGCGTCATATGACCGCGTGGGCTTCGAGCAGGTAGGCGAGTTCGCCACCATCCTGTTCTGAACTGCGGCTTCGGGCCGTTCCAGAGCCCGCTTGACCCGCAACGTCAGTCCCGCGAGCACGCGACGCCTCACAACCCGGCGGCCTGCACCGCCGCGACGATCTGCTCACCCACGGGGTCGCCGACCTTGACGAACGCGGCCGGGGTGTCCAGAGGTGCGTTCACGGTGGCCTCGGCATCGCCGGGGAAGACCTCTCCGGTCAGGATGTGCTTCCAGGAGCCGGGCGGGAAGGTGACCTTCACCGTCGTGGCGCCCTCCTCGTAGACCGGGGCGACCAGCAGGTGGTCGCCGAGGAAGAACTGCAGATCCTGCTCGGCCGCCTTGCTGCCCGGGTACACCAACCATCCGTGACGCATCGCAGGGATCCCGTCGCGGACCGCCTCCTCGATGACCCCGGCCCGGTAATCCTGCAGCGCGGCATAGATCCGCGATGCCCGGGCGAACTGCGCGCGGGTCTGATCGGTGTCGTACACCTGCTGGTTCAGCGACGGCCGGTTGGTCTCGTGGGTGCGCATCACCACGCCGAACGCCTGCATCTGCGCCCATCGGGCATTCAACTCCGGGGACCGCAGGAAGTTCTTCACGCCGGCGTTGATGCTGGTGTAGCCGCCGATGTCGCTGTGCCACAGCGGTGCGCCGGAAACCCCGCCGGCCAGCATGCCCTGCACCGCGTTGCGCATCCCGTCCTGGATGGCGTAGTTGACCATCTGATCGCCCGCCCACATCAACGGCGCGTTCTTGGCGGTCCCCAGATAGCTGGACCGGAAGAACGCCACGCAGTCCGGCACACCGCCGCGCTTGCAGGCCTCCCGCACGGTCTTGGCCCACAGTTGCGGCCAACGGTTGTGCTGCTTGAGCGGTTTGCCCGTGTCCAGCACACTGTCGAGCGGCAGGTACTCCCCGAAGTCCGCCATGAACCCGGTGGCGCCCACTCCCAGCACCTCGTCCGCGATGACGCCGGCGAACCAATCGCGCGCGGCGGGGTTGGTGAGGTCGACGAGCGCCGTCGGGAAGCCGACCGTCTCGACCACGTAGGTGTCACCGACCTGGTTCTTCACCAGGTAGCCCTTCTGCTCCGCCTCCTTGTAGAAGTTCCGGATGGGCACGCCGTTGACCTCGTCCTGGTTGATCACGAACGGGTTGACGTAAGTCATCACGTCGATGCCCTGGGCCTTGAAGTCGGCGACCATCTCGGTCCACCCGGGGTACGTGGCGGTGTTCAACTGCCATGTCCACCACAGTTGCTCCCCGAATGTGGTCACCCGCTTGCCGACCCAGTCCTGCAGCCACACCCCCGAGATCTTGGTCCCGGCCGCCTGCATGTCGGCGACGACCTGCCGGACCTTGTCGGTGCCGCCCTGCAGCCCGAGCACGGCGCCTTTCTGGACCCAACTGGCCAGCGCGGGTCGGCTGGTTCCGGCGGCGCGGGCCCTGAGAAGGTCCTGCGGAGTGTTGCGGGCGAGTACCTGGGCGGTCATGGTGGAGTTGAAGGACTCCAGTGACACCTGCTTGTCGCGGGTCATGTCCGCGATGCCGAATGCGCCGCCGCCGAGGGTGTCCGACACCTCGAACGAGCGGTTCTGCCCGGTGACGTAGGTGGGCCATGCGCCATAGGTCGTCTTCAGGTTTCCGGCGGCCCAGGTGGCGGTGTCGACCGCGCCGGCCGCGGGCTGCTCGCCGCGGGTGACTCCCTGTTCCTGCACCAGGATCGGCAGCACCTGGCCGGACAGGTCGAATCCCTGGTACTGATTACCGAAGCCGTGGATGGCTGTCCCCGTGGAGCGCCCCGAGGTCAACTGCACGCTGTTGGGGCTCACATTCGACTTCTTCTTGCTGAAGCTGACGTCCATCTGCAGCGCACTCACCTCCGCAGACCGTGCCACGGGGGTTAGCGTGAGCGTGTACGCGGCCTTCTTGTCCTTTCCGGTCAACGTGCCCTTCACCACGATCTTGGTCGCGGAGGCCTTGACGGAGGAGACCTTCTGGTCGCGCAGTCGGGTCTTGCGCTCCACTTGGGCCCAGAAGGCACCCGCTGTCGATCGCTGGATCCAGCGGACCTTGCTGCGGGCCGCAGACACGAATGCCTTTCCCGGAGCGCTGGCCCATGCGATCCGCCCGGCGCCGTCGGTGACCGTGAGTTTCGGTTTGCCGGATCGTGTGATCGCGACCGCGAACTCGCCGACGGTGGCGGTGGTGGCGGCCTTCTTGGCCACAGTCAGGACGCCCGGCACCAGGGGGTCGAGCTTCTCGGTGGGCGGGTCGCCGAAGGCGGGGTAGGAGGCCTTGAGCTTCCTCGACGGGCTCGTGGCACTGGCCCAACGCTTCGTCTTCTTCGCGATCGCGCGCACCTTGTAGTCACCGCTCTTGTACGTGATGAAGGTGGTCTTGAGCCTGCCCGAGGAGTTCGTCTTCGCCTTGGCGACCGTCTCCCAGGTGTTGGTCTTCGAACGCGTCTGGATCGTGACGGGTCGTTTGCCGGCCGGGGTGACTTTGACCGTGGCGGTCACCTTCTTCGCGACGGTGGTGGCCTTCGTCCCGAGGCGCAGGGAGACCGATGAACGTTGCTTGGCGACCGCCAGTTGGGTCGGGGCGGCCGCTGGGGCCTGGATCTGGACCGCCTGGGAACTCACAGCCGGGACCCCGAGTGCCAGGGTTCCCGCCAATGCTGCGACCGCAAGGGTTCGAAGCTGCATGTGTCACTCCTTAGTCACCGTCTGCGGCAACCGTAGTTCAGTCCTGCGCCGGGATGCCGACCCTGCGGGGATCGGCGACAAGGTGGGATCCACGGCCACAACCTGGCCGCGTACTCTTGCAGTCGTGCTCAGAATGTCGACGCTGTTCCTGCGAACCCTGCGCGAAGACCCAGCCGACGCCGAGGTGCCCAGCCACAGATTGCTGGTGAGGGCGGGCCTGGTGCGTCGCGTCGCACCAGGCATCTTCACTTGGCTGCCCCTGGGCTACCTGGTCTACCGCAATGTCGAGCGGATCGTCCGAGAACAGATGGATGCGGCCGGCTTCCAGGAGGTGCACTTCCCGGCCCTGCTGCCCCGTGAGCCGTACGAGGCCACCGGTCGCTGGACGGAGTACGGCGACACGCTGATGCGTCTGCAGGACCGTAAGGGTTCGGACTACCTGCTGGGACCCACGCATGAAGAGATGTTCACCCTGCTGGTCAAGAGTGAGTACTCGTCGTACAAGGATCTGCCGCTGGTGATCTACCAGATCCAGACCAAGTACCGCGACGAGGCGCGCCCGCGCGCGGGTATCCTGCGTGGCCGTGAGTTCGTGATGAAGGACTCGTACTCGTTCGACATCGACGACGAGGGTCTACAGCGTTCGTACGACCGGCACCGCGAGGCCTACATCAAGACCTTCGACCGGCTGGGTCTCGACTACGTCATCGTGTCCGCGATGTCGGGTGCCATGGGCGGCTCGGCCAGTGAGGAGTTCCTGGCCCCCTGCGAATCCGGCGAGGACACGTTCGTGCGCTCGGACGGTGGATATGCCGCCAACGTGGAGGCTGTGGTCACCGTCCCGCCGCCGGCCATCCCGATCGAGGGGCTTCCGGCGGCCCATGTGGAGAACACTCCGGACACTCCGACCATCGACACCCTGGTGGACGTGGCGAATGCCGAACACCCTCGACCCGACCGTGCCTGGACCGCTGCCGACACCCTGAAGAACGTCGTGCTCAGGCTGGACTACCCGGACGGCACACACCGTCCGTTGATCATCGGCCTGCCCGGTGATCGTGAGGTGGACATGAAACGCCTCGAGGCGCAGGTGGCGCCCGCGGTGCCCTCACCTTTCGAGGAGGAGGACTTCGCAGCGCACCCCGTCCTGGTCAAGGGTTACATCGGACCGCAGGTGTTGGGGAAGGACTCCGAATCGGGGATCGAGTACCTGGCCGACCCCCGAGTGGTCGATGGCACCTCCTGGATCACGGGAGCCAACGAGCAGGGACGTCACGTCTTCGACCTGGTCTGCGGCCGTGATTTCACCCCGGACGGGACCATCGAGGCGGCCGAGGTGCGTGACGGCGATCCCGCACCCGATGGTTCGGGACCGCTGCACAGCGCCCGTGGCATCGAGATCGGGCACATCTTCCAACTCGGACGCAAGTACGCGGAGGCGCTCGACCTGACGGTGCTCGATGAGAACGGCAAGTCGCGGGTGGTGACCATGGGTTCCTACGGGATCGGCGTGTCCCGGGCCGTCGCGGCGATCGCCGAACAGCACCACGACGACAAGGGCCTGATCTGGCCGCGCGAGGTGGCGCCCGCCGACGTGCACATCGTCGCCACGGGCAAGGACCAGTCGGTCTTCGTGAAGGCGGAGGAACTTGCGATCGCGCTGGAGGACGAGGGTCTGCGGGTCCTGTACGACGACCGGAAGGCTTCCCCTGGCGTGAAGTTCAACGACTCCGAGCTGCTCGGAGTCCCCACCATCGTGGTTGTGGGCAAACGTCTGGTGGACGGCATGGTGGAGATCAAGGACCGTGTCTCCGGGGAACGCCGCGAGGTCCCCCTGACCGACGCGGTCGCGGCCATTCTGCAGGCGGTCGGAGAGTAGCCCGTCAGCCCGGGATCGCGACGTCGAGGAGAAGGTCGTCGCCGGTCTTGGGCTCACCGCGACCATCGGTGTTGTTGGTCAGAACCCACAGGGTCCCGTCCGGTGCCTCCACCACGTCGCGCAACCGGCCGAGTTCCCCGGCGAACCATGCCTGCGGCTCCTCGGCACGGGTGCCATCGAGTTTGACCTCGTAGAGGGTCTCGCCGCGCAGTGCGGCGACCCAGGCCGAACCGTCGACGATCGCCAGTCCGCTGGGTGATGAGGTCGAGGTCGGTGACCAGGTGGCCTTGGGGTTCGTCGTCCCCGGGATGTCGCAGTCGCCCTCGCACTGCGGCCAGCCGTAGTTGTTGCCCGGCTCGATCAGGTTGAGTTCGTCGACATCCTGCTGCCCGAACTCGGTGGCCCACAGGCGCCCGGCGGAGTCCCATGCGAGGCCCTGTACGTTGCGGTGACCGTAGGACCAGACCGGCGAAGCCGGGTCGGGATTGCCGGGCGCGGGGTTTCCGGAGGCCTTGATCCGCAGAATCTTGCCCGCCAGCGACGTGCGGTCCTGGGCGAGGTCGGGCTGTCCCGGTCTCACCCGTGGCCACGTAGAGGAAACCGTCCGGTCCGAATGCGATGCGCCCTCCGTTGTGGATGGACCCCTTCGGGATGCCCCCGAGCACGAGCCGTTCGTTGCTGAGTGTCTCCCCGTCGAAGTCGAGTGACGACCACCCGGTTGTCTGTCGTGGCCGTGTAGTAGGCGAAGACCTTGTCCGCGTCCGGTGACCGCATGGCCAGACCCAGCAGACCACCCTCGCCGTCGGCCCTGACCTCCGGCAGATTGCCCGGCCACGGTTGTTCGTCCGTCGGAGAGCAGGAGGATGTCGGCGCTGTTCCGTTCACTGATCAATGCACGGTCCTGGGCCAGCGGGACGACACTCCACGGCGCGGCGAGACTGTCGGCGATCGTGTCGACGACGGTGGGTTGGGTCACGGGGGCGACAGCGGTCGGCGTCGACGATGCCGGCGGGGACTCACCGTTCTGCTCGGGCGGTGAGGCGTCCTCACCGCCACACCCCGCCAGCAGCGCCAGACAAGCAAGTACTCCGAAGGATTCGCCCCACACCTCCAGCCTTGACAATAGGCGCCGTTCTGTCAAAGGCAGGGATCGTCGATGGCTCGGCGTCAGGTGGGCGGGGTCAGCCCCGAAGGCCATGGGAAAGCCTGGCCTGGGGCACCCCACGACCTGTGCCCGAAGTGCGCACTCCCGGATCTGACGGATCGCCCAGGCACGGCGCGATTGAAGATCGGCCTGATCGGCGATGAGTTCGGTGTAAAGCGGGATGAGCCGCAGTTCGACGGTCGCCAGCAGCTCCCGGGCCTGCCGGTCGGTGGTGACCGGCCCGGGCGTCGTGTAGGCGGGTGCTGGTGGGGGTGGCTGCTCCCCGTCGTCGATCAGCCACTGCCGCAGGCGGTCGCGCGCGGTCCGGTGCTCCGCGAGCCAGGACAGGGCGCGGTCCCCGTTCGAGGTCAGGCGCCCTCCTGCGCGGCCGTAGGCGTAGATCACCGCGTACTCGCCGGCGAGCGCAGCGCTGACGGCCTCGCTCACAGCCCCTCCAGGTCCACGACGTGCTGCGCCTCCGACGCCGCGATGAGGGCCAGGATCTGCGCGAGTTCGGTGTCTGCGGTCTCGCGGGCGGCGGTGGTCCGGGACCGCGAAGCGCGGCGCTCGGCCCTGACGAGGACGTTCCGTCTCGGTGGCGCGGATGCGGCTGGCGTCGGCGGGGGCGCCTCATCCCACCCCAGAGCGCGCAGGTGTGCGGCATGCTCGTCGCGGATGCGTTCGTACACGGTGGCTGCAGCGGGCCCCGACGAGCCGATCGCCTCGTCGTAGAGGGCGATCAGCATGATTTCGTCGGACTGCTGCTGGTCCGGGGTCGGCGCGGCATCCGGCTCGTCGGACGTGGTCGCACACCCGGGCAGTCCGCTGAGGGTGACCGCCGCCAGCACGCCCGCCTGCAGCACCTGACGACGGTCGGCCATGAACCGAAGACTACGCGCGCGTAATCTGGGAGGTCGGCAGGGAGGCTGACATGGATGCACGCGAACAGCAGGTCACGGATCTGGTGGCACCCATCGTGTCGGCGCGGGGAGCCGACGTCGAAGGTGTGACGATGCGCAAGGCGGGGCGACGCACCGTCGTGGTGATCACGGTCGATGCCGACGGGGGTGTCACTCTGGACGACATCGCCGAGTTCTCCCGGGAGATCTCGGAGGTGCTGGACTCGGCCGACGTCATGGGGGAGACCTCCTACACCCTCGAGGTGACTTCACCCGGGGTCCATCGCCCGTTGCACATGCCCCGGCATTGGCGGCGCGCGCACGACCGTCTCGTGAGAGTGCAATTGTCCGATGGCACGACCATCGAGGGCAGGGTCGTGGACAGTGATGAGACTCAGGCCGAACTGGACGTGAAGGGCGTTCGGCGTAGCGTCGCGTTCGCCGAGGTCACCAAGGCGGTCGTGCAGGTCGAGTTCCCGAAGGAGACCCACTGATGGATATCGACATGGCGGCGCTGAAGGCCGTCGTGGTGGACAAGGGGCTGAGCCTGCAGACGGTCGTGACCAGCATCGAGCAGGCTCTGCTGGCCGCCTACCACCACACCGGTGGCCACCAGCAGCAGGCGCGCGTGCAGCTGGACCGCAAGACCGGGCACGTGACGGTGTGGGCGGCCGAACTCGATGAGGACGGCCAACAGGTAGGGGAGTACGACGACACACCCGCGGACTTCGGCCGGATCGCGGCGACGGTCGCCAAACAAGTCCTGATGCAGCGCCTGCGCGAAGCCACCGACGATGTGACGTTCGAGGAGTTCGCGGCCCGCGAAGGTGACCTGGTGTCCGGTGTGATCCAGCAGGGCAGCGACCCGCGCCTGGTCTACGTGGACCTCGGATCGGTCGAGGGTGTGATCCCTCCCGCGGAGCAAGTGCCCACCGAGTCGTACCGCCACGGTGAACGCATCCGTTGTTACGTGGTGTCGGTGAGGCGCGCGGCCAAGGGCTCGGCGGTGACCCTGTCGAGGACCCATCCGGATCTGGTGCGCAGGCTCTTCGCGATGGAATCCCCGGAAGTGGCCGATGGCGTGGTCGAGATCTCGGCGCTGGCCCGCGAGGCCGGCTACCGCACGAAGATCGCCGTGCATGCAACATCACCGCAGGTCAACGCCAAGGGTGCGTGCATCGGTCCCATGGGGCAGCGGGTCCGGGCGGTGACCTCGGAACTGCAGGGGGAGAAGATCGACATCGTCGACTACGACGACGACCCGGCGGCCTTCATCGCGGCCGCGCTGTCGCCGGCGAGGGTCGTCGCCGTGGAGATCGTGGACGAGAGGGCGAGGTCCGCTCGGGTCGTCGTGCCGGACTACCAACTGTCCCTGGCGATCGGCAAGGAGGGTCAGAACGCCCGGCTTGCCGCACGCCTGACCGGGTGGCGTCTCGACATCCACCCGGATGAGGGGTAGCGACGCGCGCCGGATGTCCTGCACCGCGACACTGTTGTTTGGGCCGGTGTTGCTGTCCTCGCGGCGAAGGTTGTGAATCTGACGTCACTGGGGGCACGGATGTTTGCACGATCCACGGAATCCGCCCGTCGCCGCGACTTGTGGGGTAGCGACCGCGCCGCCGGCTGAGCTCCGCCTGAAGGTTGTGAATCTGACGTCACTGGGCGTACGAATGTTTGCACGATCGAGGTGAATCCGTCCGCCGCGGTGCTGCTGGATCAGCGTCGCCGCCGCAACGGCCGGGTTACCGACCGTTGGGTTCCGCAGGGCCGATCGATGTCCGGAATGGTTGGCTGAAGGCCAACGCGTTGTCCGGTGGTTGACGATGCACGCTAGACTGATTGAGGATCGCCGCGATGAACACCCAGGATGTCGACAGGTCAGCTGATACCAGCGGCCCGAGACCGCCGGTGCGCACGTGTGTGGGGTGCCGGACCAGGGCTCATCAAGGGGATCTGCTCAGAGTTGTCGTCGTTGCGGGCCGGCTGGTGCCGGACCCGGATCGGGGTCACTCGGGACGTGGTGCGTACGTACACCCCACAGGGTCGTGCGTTTCGACTGCCCTCGCTCGCAAGGCGTTCGGCAGGGCACTGCGAACCGTTGGGCCATCGGATCAGGATCTGGTGGAATTCTGCAGCACCGTGACCGTATCGAATGTTGGGAGCGTCGGGATGACAACCCGATGATTAGTCAGCGATGAAAGCGCCGACCGACAACTAGGTCCGGAGTACACCCGGGCCAGACAGGAGAGAAGTGGCCAAGGTCCGGGTCTATGAACTCGCACGCGAGTTGGGGGTTGAGAGCAAGGCTCTCATCAAACAGCTCAACGATATGGGCGAGTTCGTCAAGTCCGCATCGTCGACGATAGAGGCACCTGTGGTGCGGCGGCTGCGCGATTCCGCGAAGTCGGCGCCCGCCGCGGCGTCCCAGTCGAAGGATGCCCAGCAGCCGGCGAAGCCGGCCCCGAAGCCGGCACCACGCCCGGTGAAGAAGGCTCCCGCGCCTGCAGCCCCAGCACCTGCGCCTGCCGCGCCCCAGCGCCTGCGCCTGCGGCACCCGCCGCTCCTGCGCCTGCGCCTGCGCCCCGGCCGCGCAGAAGGCACCGGACACGGCCGCGCCGCCGCGCCCGACCGGTCCGACGCCCGCGCCCCGGCCAGGTGGAGCCAAACCCGCTCCGCGTCCCGGGAACAACCCGTTCGGCTCGCCGGCTCCGCGTCCCGGGAACAATCCCTATGGATCGCCGGCTCCGCGTCCTGGCAACAACCCGTTCGGCGGTAGCGCCCCCGCCGCCCGTGGTGGCGTGCCAGGTGCACCCCGCCCCAACCCCGGCATGATGCCACCGCGGCCCCGACCGGCTCCGGGTCGTCCCGGTGGTCCTGGCCGTCCGGGTGCGCCCGGCGGTCGTGGTCGTCCCGGTGGCCCCGGCGGCGGTGGTCGTCCCGGTGGCCCCGGCGGTCCCGGTGGCTTCGGTGGACGCCCCGGAGGTGGCGGTGGCGGAGGCTACTCACGTCCCGGCGGTCCAGGCGGTCCCGGTGGCGGCGGTCGTCCCGGTGGTCCCGGCGGTTCTGGTGGTCCCGGCGGGGGTGCACGTCCGGGTGGGCCGGGCGGTCCTGGTGGTTTCGGCGGTCGTCCGGGTGGGCCCGGCGGTCGCGGGCGTCCCGGCGGCAAGTCGCGTGCCCGCAAGAGCAAGCGTGCGAAACGCCAAGAGTTCGACAACATGGAGGCCCCGACCATCGGTGGCGTGCGGATTCCGCGCGGCGACGGTCGGACAGTACGCCTTCCGCGAGGGGCGACGCTCACTGACTTCGCCGACAAGATCGACGCCAACCCCGGTTCGCTGGTCCAGGCCCTGATCAGCCTCGGCGAGATGGCCACGGCCACCCAGTCCCTGTCCGACGACACGTTGATGCTGCTCGGCTCAGAGCTCAACTTCACCGTCGAGGTCGTCTCGCCGGAGGACGAGGACCGGGAGCTGCTGGAGAGTTTCAACCTCGAGTTCGGTGAGGACGAGGGCGGCGCCGAGGCGATGGAGCAGCGGCCGCCGGTGGTCACCGTCATGGGTCACGTGGACCACGGAAAGACGAAACTGCTCGACGCGATCCGTCACACGAACCAGGTGGCTCGCGAGGCTGGTGGCATCACCCAGCACATCGGCGCGTACCAGATCGACGCCGACATCGACGGCAACCACCGGGCGATCACGTTCATCGACACCCCGGGTCACGAGGCGTTCACCGCCATGCGTGCCCGTGGTGCCAAGGTGACGGACATCGCGGTGCTCGTGGTGGCTGCCGACGATGGTGTGAAGCCGCAGACGATCGAGGCGCTGAACCACGCGCAAGCCGCAGATGTGCCGATCGTGGTCGCCGTCAACAAGATCGACAAGGAAGGTGCCGACCCGCAGAAGGTCCGCGGTCAACTGACCGAGTACGGACTGGTCGCCGAGGAGTTCGGCGGCGACACGATGTTCGTCGACGTGTCGGCCAAGGCGGAGATCGGCATCCCCGAACTACTGGAAGCCGTAGTGCTCACCGCGGACGCCTCGCTGGACCTGCGGGCGAATCCGGATCAGGACGCCCAGGGCGTGGCCATCGAAGCGCACCTCGACAAGGGACGCGGCCCGGTCGCGACCGTGCTCGTGCAGCGCGGAACCCTGAAGCACGGCGAGAGCATCGTCATCGGGGAGGCGCACGGACGTGTGCGTGCCATGCTGGACGAGAACGGCAACCCGGTGGACGAGGCACTGCCCTCGCGCCCGGTGCAGGTGCTGGGGCTGACGGCGGTGCCGGATGCCGGGGACACCTTCCTGGTGGTTTCCGAGGACCGCATCGCGCGGCAGATCGCCAACATCCGGCAGGCGCGCGAGCGCAACGCCGAGTTGGCGGCACGCCGCGGCCGCCGGACCCTGGAGGACATCCTGCAGGGTCTGGAGAAGGGTGAGACCGGCACGCTCAACCTCATCATCAAGGGTGACGTCTCGGGTTCGGTCGAAGCGCTCGAGGATGCACTGCTCAAACTCGATGTGGGCGACGAGGTCGACCTGCGGGTCATCCACCGCGGTGTCGGTGCCATCACGCAGAACGACGTCAACCTGGCGACCGTGGACAACGCGATCATCATCGGGTTCAACGTCCGCACCGCCGAACGCGTGGCCGAACTGGCCGAGCGCGAAGGCGTAGACATCCGATACCACTCGGTGATCTACGCGGCCATCGACGAGGTGGAGCAGGCACTCAAGGGCATGCTGAAACCCATCTTCGAGGAGGCGGCTCTGGGCACTGCCGAGATCCGCGAGGTGTTCCGCTCGAGCAAGGCCGGGAACATCGCTGGTGCGCTGGTGCGCTCGGGAACCATCCGGCGCAACTCGAAGGCGCGGGTCGTGCGCGACGGTGTCGTGGTCGCGGACAATCTCAGCATCGACTCCCTCAAGCGGTTCAAGGATGACGCGACCGAGGTCAAGGAGGGCTACGAGTGCGGTATCGGGCTCGGGTCGTTCAACGACATCAAGGTCGACGACGTCATCGAGACCTTCGAGATGCGGGAGAAGCCGCGCTAGGCGGCTGATCAGGCGTGTATGCCGGGGTCATGTCGATCGACCTGTTGGTGCAGTCTCGCTCGCTGAAGGAGAAGCGGTCGATCGTGCGGCCCCTGGTCGCGCACCTCAAGCGGGAGTTCTCCGTGGCGGCCGCCGAGGCCGGCCACATGGAACTCGTGGGAAGAACGCAGTTGGGGGTCGCGGCGGTGTCGACCGGAGATGGCGCACTGCCGTGACGTGCTGGACACGTGTCAGCGGTGGGTCGAGGCCGAACCCCACGTGGAGTTCCTGGAAGCCCGCCGTACCTACGTCAGTGATGAGGAGTTGTGATGTCGGAACAACGTGCTCGCCGTCTCGCCGAGCGGATCCAGGTGATCGTGGCCGAGATGCTCGAGCGGCGGATCAAGGATCCGCGGCTGGGGTTCGTCACCGTCACCGGGGTGCGCGTGACCGGCGATCTGCGGGAGGCGACCGTCTTCTACACGGTCCTCGGCGACAGCGTGGAGCGTGAGTCGACCGCGGCCGCACTCGCATCGGCCACCGGGGTGATCCGCAGCGAGGTCGGAAAGCAGACCGGGATCAAGTTCACCCCGAGCCTCACGTTCGTCGCCGACGCCGTCCCGGAGAACGCGGCACACATCGAGGATCTCCTCCGGGAGGCCCGGGAGCGGGACGCGCAGGTGGCCGGAATGGCCGCCGGCGCGGCGTTCGCCGGAGATCCGGATCCCTACCGGTCCGACGACGACCCCGCAGACGACCGCGACGACTCATGAGTTCCCGCTGGGCCCCGGTCCTGGAGGCCCTTTCGTCGGCCCGCAGCGTTCTGCTGGTGGCACACGTCAATCCCGATGCGGACGCCTTGGGCTCCACGCTGGCCACCGGGATCGCCTTGGAAACCCTCGGCAAGTCGGTTGCGGTGACGTTCCCGGACGATCCCTTCGAGTTGCCCGAGGGGTTGCGGTTCCTGCCGCGCCAGGACCTGCTGGTCGCCCCGGAGAGGGTGGACAGCCCGGATCTGGTCATCTCCATGGATGCCTCCTCCGGAGACAGGATCGGGCGCCTGCTGCCTGTGGGAGAGGCGGCGCGTGGCGTTCGTCGCAGTCGACCATCACGCCAGTTTCGTGGCCTTCGCGGGCATCAACGTGGTCGATGCCGGGGTGCCGGCCACGGGAATGCTCGCGCTCGAGTTGATCGACTCGCTGGGGGTGACCGTCACGGCGGACATCGCCACCTGCCTGTACGCAGCGATCAGTTCGGACACCGGGTCCTTCCGCTACGCCGCCACCACCCCGGACACGTTGCGAGTCGGCGCCAGGCTGATGGAGACCGGCATGGACTTCGCCGGCGTGGCTCGTGCGATGTTCGACACCAAGTCGATCGGTTTCCTCGCGCTGCAGGCCGAGGCCGTCAATTCGCTGGAGTTGATCCAGACCGGCGGTGTGTGGGTCGCGGTCGCCCGGATCGGGATCGCCGAGCGGGAACGCCACGGCGTGGCGTACACCGCAGTCGAGTCGCTGATCGACGTCGTTCGCACAGTCGATGAGGCGGATGTGGCGGTAGTGCTCAAGCAGGACGACACCGGGGTGTGGCGGGTCTCGACGCGGTCGACGGGGGCCGTTGACGTGGGTTCGGTGTGCACGTCTCTGGGGGGTGGTGGGCACCGTCTCGCCGCGGGCTTCACCGGATCCCATGACGCCGACGCCACGCTGGCCTCCTTGCTGACTGCCCTGCCGTGATGATCCCCGGCGCTTCTGGTGAAGATCCGACCTGTGAGAGGTCAGATCTTCACCAAAAGGCCTCACGAGAAGACCCGCGACGCGCATGATCTCCGGATTCGCGCTGATCGACAAGCCGTCTGGGTGGACCAGCCATGACGTCGTCGGTCGCCTGCGGCGGTTGTACGGGCAGAAGCGGGTCGGTCATGCGGGGACCCTGGATCCGATGGCCACGGGTGTGCTGGTCGTGGGCCTGGGCGCGGCAACCCGTCTGCTCCGGTTCGTCCAGGGGCTGCCCAAGACCTACGAGGCCACCGTCCGGCTGGGTGTGGGTACCGTCACCGACGACGCGGAAGGTGAGGTGACAGATACTCCGGGGTGGGAGTGGGACCCCGCAGGTCTGTCAGTCGCGGTGACCGCGCTCACCGGTGACATCCAGCAGGTTCCCAGCGCGGTGTCCGCGATCAAGGTGGACGGCGTGCGGTCATACGCGCGCGTCCGTGCCGGCCAGGACGTGGAACTCGCGGCTCGACCGGTCACCATCCACCGGTTCGAGGTCGTCGGCCCGCCGCGTGCTGCGGGCAACGGGATGGACATCGACGTGATCGTGGAGTGCAGCTCCGGCACCTACATCCGTGCACTGGCCAGGGACCTCGGTTCCTTGCTCGGATCGGCCGGCCATCTGACGGCGCTGCGTCGCACTGCGATCGGCTCACTCACCGTGGATCGCTGTTCGCCGCTCGGCGACAGCAGCCCGCCGGTGGATGCGATCGAGGCCGTTCTGGCCGACATCATGCCGGTGGTGGACGTTTCCGCGGATGTCGCGACCGCGTTGCGCCACGGCCGACGGGTCGGGATCAGCGTGCCTGACGGTCTGCACCTGGTACTGGATCCGTCCGGTTCATGGGTCTGCGTGGCAGCCATTTCGGACGGAGTCGCCGGCATCGAGGTGAACGCACCGTCCTGAACTCCGCTGGCGGCCCCTCCCGGACGTCGCAGCCGTATCTGGCAAGGTAGTCGCGTGGACAGGCCATCGGTGGTGACGATCGGGGTCTTCGACGGGGTCCACCGCGGACACCAGTCCCTGATCAAACACAACCTGGATCTGGCGGACCGCCTCGACCTCGAGTCGGTGGTGGTCACGTTCGACCCCAATCCGCTGGAGGTCCTGCGCCCGGAGGTCGCCCCCACCCGCTTGTGTGACCTTCCCCGGCGTGTGGAACTGATCGCTTTGATGGGCGTCGAGCTGGTGGAGGTCCTCGAGTTCGACGCCGACTTCGCGGCGATGACTGCTGAGGAGTTCGTGGAGTCGGTACTCATCCGACGACTGGACGCACGGCACGTGGTCATCGGGGAGGGCTTCCGCTTCGGCAACCGCGCCAAGGGCACCGCCGACAGTCTGCGGGAGGCGGGGCTGGCCGTCGATGAGTTCACGCTGGTGGGCGGTGAGGACCCCGTTTCGTCCACCCTCGTCAGAGCCGCCGTCGCTGACGGGGACGTACGACGGGCTGCGGAGTTGTTGGGCCGCCCGCACGAGGTCGCCGGCGTCGTGGGGTCGGGCGAGAAGCGAGGGCGTGCACTCGGGTTCCCGACCGCGAACCTGGAGCACCACCGGCTGGCGGCGATTCCCGCCGACGGTGTCTACGCAGGCGACGCGGTCGTCGATGGGCGACGCCACGCGGCCGCGATCAGCGTCGGCACCAACCCGACTTTCGAGGGCGAAAGACGCACCGTCGAGGCGCATCTGCTGGACTTCGACGAGGACCTCTACGGAGTGCCTGTGCGGGTGGGGTTTGTCCATCGCCTTCGCGGAACTGAGACGTTCGATGGGGTAAACGCTCTCGTGAGGCAGATGGAACAGGACGTGCTACGAGCCAGGCATTTGATGACGTGAACGCCCGCTCGGCAGTTTCGTGGGGGACTGGGAATAGGGCCAAGAGTCAAAAACAGGAAGGTGTCGTACCTCAACGCGGAGCAGGCTTTCATCGCAAGAACTGGTGGTCACGGTGCGTCAGCGTGAGGAGCGGTCGGACAATGCTGCGGACACTGCTTCAACGGTCTGCGCCTGGAAGTGAGCAGTCATGACGCAACCGAATTCGTCGGTTCATCGCGTCGCATACGTAATGTCTCGATTCCCGACTGTCACAGAGACCTTCATCCTGCGGGAGATGGACGAACTCGAACGTCAAGGCTGGGAGGTCGGGCTCTTCCCGCTAATCCTCGAACACCCCAGCGTGGTGCACGCAGACGCGCTGAAATGGTCTGATCGCGCCCGACGCGCCGGTCCGTTTTCCCGAGCGGCCCTTCGGGCACACCTGCGGTTCTTGAGGCGCCCCAAGAGGCTCTTCGCCGTGTGGGGCGGTGTTCTGCGGGGGCATGCGCGTGAGCCCGCTGTACTAATACGGGCGCTGGCGCTGCTGCCCGTCATGGTCGCTATGGCAGACGAAGTGGAACGCCGCGGATACCGTCATGTGCACGCTCACTTCGCCACTTACCCGCTACTTGCCGCATGGGTGGCACACCGGTCGACAGGAGTCACGTACAGCGTCACGGTGCACGCCCACGACATCTTCGTCTCGCAGGCGATGCTCGCCGAGAAATTGGCGGATTCGCGACTCATCGTGGCGATCTCGCAGTTCAATCGCGAGTACCTCCTGCGTGAGATCGATCCACAGCTTGGCCCCCGAATTGAGGTGATCCACTGCGGAATCGAGTCCTCGACCTACCGCCGCCAGCCTCGGCAGGACCTGAACGATCAACTCGACCTCCTCTGTATCGGCAGCCTGATGCCATATAAGGGTCATCGATTCTTACTGGAGGCGTGCCGAATTCTGCTTGATCGGGGAGTGCCATTCAGGCTACGGCTCGTCGGTGACGGCCCCCTGCGAATGGAGTTGACAGCACTTGCAGACGCTCTGGAGTTGGTTGATCACGTTGAGTTCCTTGGCGCACGCAGCCAAGAGGAGGTTGCGGAACTTGTCGCCACCTCCAACGTCTATGTGCAGCCGAGCATCTTGACCACTACGGGGCAGATGGAGGGTATCCCGGTCGCACTCATGGAAGCCCTCGCGGCGGAGCTCCCCGCGGTCTCGACGGCACTGTCGGGAGTGCCCGAGTTGATCCGGCCCCGCGAGACCGGATGGTTGGTGCCCCCTGAGGACTCGGGCGCCCTGGCCGATGCCGTCGAGGAGATACGGTCTGATCCCGCCAACGCCCATGAGCTGGCTGCGCAAGGTCGTGCCCTGGTCCGTGAGGAGTTTGACCTACGAAAGAACGTGCATCTGCTTGCGGCGAAGTTCCGCGAGCTTGAAGCCTTTGAGCCTCCGGACTGATACTGGCAGGCGTGGCGGAAGTTTTCCGAGGGAAGGTTGCCGACAGGTACCGAGGCAGAAGTGGAGCGTGTCGGCTTCACGAGCGACCAGAATCCCCTTCAGTCCCGGTATCCGCCGGAAGTGGCTCTCGGCGTGCGAGGCGCTCAACGTGTTCGGCCCGCCGGAAGAGTACCGCCGAGGCGATGCCGCAGCACACTCCGATGGTCAGCAGCAGCCAGCCCCACAAGGACATACCGCCGCTCGATGCAGTGACCGTGGGACCTGCACGCAACTCGTAGGGGGTCTCAAACGCAGCCGCCCTCTCCGTAGCCCAGGCTGCCGTTTCCTCTGCGGCGGACTGCGCTTCCTCCGCGGTGTCCGCCATGACCTGAACCACAATGGCACCGCCTTCACGCGACTGCTGAAATGTGGCTGGATGAGGAACGGGCAGGTTGGGTCTCGAACTCGCGTTCCAAGACGGCGGCGAAGCTGGGTGTCACGATGCCCCGGCTAATGAGGTCGAGCTGATACGCGGCGTAGCCGTCGCTGTCGCCTTCGACGCCGATGTTCAGCAGGACAGTGGACCGGTAGTCGTGGTGCCGACCCATTGGCGAGTATGCCAAGGACACTGGCGACGATGAGTATGCTCGAGGCGGTTGCCAGCACACCTGCTACCACCCGCTCTGGGTGTGCGGGATCCTGAACATTATTCACCTTGCTGGCCGTTCGACGTGCTTCCTGCTCGACGGCGGCCAGGGCGGCAATGACCACAAGCAGCGCACGGAAGCTTCGACAGGTGTACGAATAGCGAGGCCGCGAGCCACGCCACCAGGCCCGAGGCAGCGCCGACGACGACGTAGCGGGTGGTCACCTCTGCGACGGCGAGCAGTCGCAGGGAACGCCAGCAGGCTACGGCGACGGCAGCCGCCACGAGCAACCACGCCGTCAGGAGCATGACACCGCCGTCGGCTGCCTGCTCGAGGAAGAAGTTGTGCGCGGCCCCCGCGACCTCAAGCGGGGCGGCAGTGTTGGCGGCCCTATCGAACTGGGCGACGCGCTCCGGGTAGGTCCCCATGCCTTGGCCCGTCCACGGGCTGTCCCAAAACATGCGTGCGGCATTCTGCATCAGCCTGAGCCGGTTAGTCAGCGATAAGTCACCCGAGGTCTGCAGACCACCTGTGACGAACTGGATCAGCCCGGCGAGTCTGTCCCAGGCCCCAGAGGCTGTCAGCAGGACCAAGAGGAAGATGGGCATCCAGAGCAGCGCCTTGCGTACCTGCCACCCAGCGAGCACGACCCACACCAGACCGGCAATCGGGAGGGCCAGGAAAGCGCCTCGGGACTGGGTGAGATAGACACCAGCGGTGAGGCTACCGGCAGCAACCACCCACCCGCCAAGTCGTGTGTATGAGCCCCGTCGGCCAGAGATAACTGCGAAGGAAAACGCGAAAGGAAGGTAGAGAAGCAGCAAACGGCCCCAGAAGTTCACGTCCTCCACCGTGCCGGAGTGCCGTGCAATTGTGACAGCGCCTTCTTCGACATCAGTCATGCGACTCAGGCCGAACAGATCTCCAGCCCCCCCGAGTACCATCTCATGCGCCACGCCCACAGCAGCCAGGACTGCGAGGCCCACGGTAGCCACTGCAAGCACTTCAGCCCAGGACTTGAGTGAGCACAACAGGACGTACACGATGAGGAAATAGACGACGTTGATCGTGAATGTGACCGCGGCCGCTGCGCTGGTTGCGGGGATCGTCGACATGGCAGCGTTGACCCAGACGCAGCCGAGCAGCAACATGAGAGTGACGACGATCGGAGATCCTCTGAGCACGAGGCGACCCTGTCGCGCCAGCATGAGCATGGAGATCAGAGCGAGCACAAGGAGGGGCCGGAAAGGGCTGATGCCCACGAGTTCCTCTGTCACGCCGTTGAGGTTGGTGACGTCCATCGCCACCATGACGATGAGCAGCAGTCGCGGCCGTGTAACAGCAACAGCGATGCCCGCGATAGCGAGTGCAACGCCCATGAGCATGATGACGGGGCTCACTGCAATTCCGCCTGTCCGCCCGGGGAGGAGACACGCTGAGAGCCAAGCGCACGCAGCGTACTGAGAACGTCCTTACGTGCCGTGAGAAGGGCCGCTGCCGAACCGACAGCAGCGCAGATCACCGTGAGAACTATCAGGCGTGGAACGCCCGGTGACATCAGTCGAAGCACCGAAAGGCCGACTGCTCCTACGCTGACCGCCTCGACAGCCGCAGGAAACAGCGCTCGCATGAAGGTTCGCAACCTCACGCCCGTGACCAGGGCGGCCGTGATGAGCCGGGCAATGGCGTATGCCGCATTGAAGAACAGCGTGGCGGCAGCTACGCCCACCATTCCCCACCGACTCCCTATCAGCAGTGCAGCGATCATCACCGCAGTCGCTGGTGCGTCGAGCTTGGCCAGCAATCCGGGCCGGCCTATCGCCGGGAAGACGTCACCTGTCGCCCAACCGATGGAAGACCACGCAACGGCCAATGAAATGAGGATCATGGGGGCCACAGCGGGCTGCCACTGTTCCGAGAATGCGAACGGCACCAGGTCCGGTGCCATCACCGCAAGGGCGGTTCCGGCGAAGAATCCGTATATGGCGATGAGTTTCGTCGCTCTCAGCATCACATCGTTGAGCACTTCTGGGCCGCGTGTCCGCGCTCTCGAGTAGGTCGGATATGCCACGAGCGTGAACATCCACAAAACACTCAGCACCCCGAGTTCGGGAAGTTTGTACGCCATCCCGTAGTAGCCCAGTGCGGTCGCGCCCAGCACGGATCCAACGATCAAGTAATCGGAATTCACACGGATTGCGCCCATAATGCGAATCAGCGTGATCCAGCCACCGAAGCGAACCAACTCACCCACTGTTTGTCGGTCCATCTCGAAAGTGGGGCGTATCCGAACCATCAGCCAGAGAGCCGCTGTGGCGGCGAGTTCGGCCGCCAGGATGCCAAGTGCGATGCTCCAAGCCCCGGCCCCTGCGAGGGCTAGGGGAAGAGAAACAGCGAAGCGGACGAGCCCCCGTAGGATCTCGATCCCGCTGCGTTGCCGGAACCGCAGGTCACGTTTGAGAACTGCGTCGTTGACCAGGCCGGCGCCCCGGATGAGGGGGTGGAGGAAGAGGACACCAAACAGAAGCCACTGGTCGGGCGCACCGAAAAGCCGAGCGATCAACGGCGAGCAAGCAGCTCCCACCAGCGCAATCGTGATGGACAACCCCAGGTTTAGCGTGAAAGCAACACGGACCCGATGCCCGACGCCGTGATCCTGCTCGTAGACGACAGCCGCCCCGAGTCCAAGATCCAGGGCTGCGTCGAGAAAGGTGATCACCGTCAGGGCGGCCGTGACCAGCCCGAAGTCCTCGGGAATGAGCAGTCGCGCCAAGACGAGTGTCAGGACGAGGACGAGTAACCGATTGCCGCCCCATCCGGCGAGAGTCCAGACAAACCCGCGAATCGACTGGCGACCTAGGTCGCCATATCCGTCGTCCTCACCCATGCCGAGAGGGTTGTCACCGTGCGCGACCACGTTGGCGTCAGGCAGTGTCTCTCCTGCTGTGTCCCGGGAGTCTGGCGAGCCAGTCACAACTCTCTCCGCTCTGGGTCGGGAGTGGGCGTGGCACCAGCCCCGCGCTCCCATCTCTGCGAAAAGGGTAGCGAAGTCTCGTGCCGATGCGCCAACATCGCGTTAGGTTGCCCGACCAGGCGCAGGGAGGTCCTCAGTGTGAGGGTGCTCGTAATCATTGATGCGTTGCGGCTTGGCGGTGCAGAAACCCTCGTTGCTCAGCAAGCCCGCTTCGCCAGTGCGGCGGGTTACAGCTTGAGTGTGCTGGCCTTAAGCCCCCCGTCACCCGAGCGCTCCGCCCTCGCGGGTGTCCTCGAGGACGTTGGACTTGAGCCGGTGTACCTCGGTGCGCGGCGAACCGTCGATGTCCCCGCTTTCCTGCGGCTGGTGCGCCTGATCCGCGAGAGTCGCTGCGACGTCGTTCACGCACACCTTGAATCGGCGATTACCCTCGGTGTTCCGGCCGCAGCGCTGGCGGGCATTCCGGCGGTGGGAACCTTTCACCAACTTGCATCGCCACTGCAGGGCCGTGCCGCCGCCCGAGAGCGCCTCGCCGTCAACGTAGCGACGCGTAGTCGTGCAACCATTTTCGTGAGTGAGGCGTCCCGGGAATCCTTCGCCGCTGTGTACCGTCCCAAGCGATCAGTCCCCTCGTCCTGGCGGGTGGTACACAACGGCGTGGATCTCGACCACTATGCACCGGGGCGCCCTGCTCCCGACGATCTACGCGCAGCCGGCCTCCTCGATGGCCAGGTGGTGACGATCCTCGCGGCTCTCAGGGAGCCCAAGGGAATTCGATATGCGGTCCAGGCTTGGCCGGCCGTGGTGTCCAGGCATCCCCACGCTCGGCTTCTCATAGTGGGCACAGGTTCTGAGGAGCAGACCTTGCGTGACCAGGTGGCCGAGTGCGGCGTCGAGGACTCCGTATTCTTCCTTGGCCTGCGGCACGACGTTGCCGACATCTTCAATGCCTCCGATGTCGTGTTGCTGCCCTCGCTGGTGGACAATTTGCCCACTGTTTTGATGGAAGCGGGCGGATGCGGTCGGCCTGTCGTCGCGTCAGACACAGGCGGTATCCCTGATATCGTCGAAAACGGAAGAAACGGCATTCTCGTTCCTCCTCATTCCAGTCATCCCATTGGAGACGCTGTGAATAGGCTGCTTGACGACCCGACGCTTCGGGCGAAGATGGGGCAGGCCGGTCGACAGCGCATGCTTGAGGACTTTGATGCCCGTCAGTGGGTCCAGAATCTGCGCCGGGTGTACGAAGAGGCGATGTCGGGAGGCCCGCCCTTCGTGGTCCGTCGGCGATCTCCGGCGCGACAGATAGGATGAGGGTCAGCATGAGTGGTTGGGGATCGAAGTCGCGGTCAAAGGGCGGCTCCCGAGATCTGCGTAACAGCGTCCTTGCCGGAGCACTGGTAGCGCTCTTCGTCGTTCTTCTGGGCGGCTATTTCACCTTCACGTCGTCCCCTCGATGGAGCGCAGAGGCGAGCGTCATCGTGCTTCCGTTGCCCGATTTGGAGCCGGCGCAAGAGACTGCGTACTACGAGTACCTCAGTCGTGGTCAGATCGTCGCGACGTTTGCAGAACTGGGCAACAACGCAGGGTTCGTTGAAGCAGCCCAAGACGAAGTCGGCATGAACGAGGAGGACCGGGCCCAGAGCGACATAGCGCTCAGTGTCGTCCCATCGACATCGGTCGTGGTTGCCACGGCGACCGCGCCCAACGCGGATCAGGCTGTCGCGCTGGCCAATGTCACCCTGAAACTAGCCAGTACGTATCTCACGCAACTCGACGTGCCCTTCCGGGCGCAGGCCGTCGCGCCCGCGACCTCGGCGTCGCCCGCGGGGCCCTCCAAGGCGCTAATACTGAGCGCAACACTGGTCGCCGCCCTCGTGAGTGGTCTGGCGACTCAGCAGATCACTCACGCATTCCTCCGTTCGCGCACCGGACGCGGCGAGCCATCCGCGGGACAAGCTGCGAATGGCGAGGAGCCGTCACAAGCTCGACCTGCTGGGAAGTGACCAGGATGTCTGCTGAGAGCGCTCACCGGCGGGTGCTTCTTGCGGAGTTCGGCGCTGCAGGTGGGCTGTTCCATTTCGCCTTTCAGGAAGGGTCGGCCCTCGCGGACCGCGGTCACCAGGTGGTACTCCTCACCGGACCAGACCCGGAACTCACGTCCCTCACCCATGGCTTCCGTGTGCTCTCGAGGTTTCCGACATGGGATCCCACTGCGACAGAAGACATCCAGGGTTGGCGCCGCAAGGCCCGTCGCGCCTGGCGGGCGCTGCTGCTCGCGGAGTCTTGGCGCCGACTCGTGGTGTTGAGCCGGCGGTCGGGTCCCGATGTGGTCCAAGTGAGTGAGCTCAGGTACCCCCTTGACAGTCTTGGAGCACTTGCGCTGGCCAGGTATGGTCGCGCCGCCGTGGTGGTCGACCTGGCGCACAACCCTTTGCCGTTCGATGTCACAGGGTCGAGCACGGGCGTAGAGAAGACCGGTGGTCTCGGCGCTTCGCTACTCTCCCGGGCCTATGGAGCGTTCGATCTGGTTCTGGTCCTCAGCGAAGGGGCGCGAGAACGGCTGCTTGCCGCTTTTCCGGCGACCAAGCGAACCGCTGTCTGCGGCCATGGGGTCTTCGATGCACTCCCGCAGTCAGCGGGCGAGTCTCTGCCCCCGCCGTCCCGCTCCGGTCCCTCAGTACTCTTCTTCGGAAGTTGGACTCGCTACAAAGGTCTTCCCCTGCTCCTCGAAGCTTTCTCCCTGGTGCGTGCCCAGATACCCGAAGCCCGCCTCGTGGTGGCAGGGCCGGTGATGCCGGATGTGGACGTCGCTGCGCTGACGGCGCGCGCTGGGGAGATCGGCGGGATCGAACTGCGACCGGGCTACGTTCCGCTGTCGGACATGGCCGGAATGTTTGCGGAAGCTCGCGTAGTCGCTCTCCCATACTCCGTCGTCAACGTAAGTGGAGTAGTCCACGTTGCTTACTCATTCGGTCGCCCCGTGGTGGCGACCAATGTGGGCTCCATGGGTGAGGTAGTCAGAGATTCCGTCACTGGAGTCCTGACAGACTCGACTCCTGAGTCCTTCGCGGCGGGGTTGTTGCGGATACTCGAGGATGATTCCCTGGCTGACGAATGTGGGCAAGCAGCCCGCGCGACGATCGTCGGGGACAGTTCCTGGGCGGCCGTCGCGGAGAGAATCGAACGGAGTTGGGATGACATCCTCAGCTGAGGACGATAGCGCCGTGTCAGTGAGCGTCGTCATGCCCGTTCGCAATGAGGAGCGTGCTGTAGCGACTGCGCTTGGTTCGGTGCTTTCGCAAGGCATTGATGACGTGGAGGTGCTGGTTGTCGACGGCGCCTCGGATGACCGGACCCGGGAGATAGTGACCGCCATAGCGGCCGATGATCCTCGGGTGCATCTGCTGGACAATCCGCAGCGCTCGATCCCTCATGCTCTGAATGTCGGACTGCTCTCGGCGAAGGGTGAGTTCCTGGCTCGCGTCGACGGGCACTCGCGGCTTGGCCATGGCTATCTGCGAAGAGCGGTCGGCCACTTCAGGGAAAACTCCGGCCTTGGTGCGGTTGGAGGCAAGCGGGTGGCGGTTGCCGAGACGCCTAGAGGCAGGGCGATAGCCCGGGCGCTGTCTTCCCCCTTCGGTGTTGGCAACTCCATCAATCACTACGGGACCGAGGAGACCCTCACTGATCACGCCAGTTTTCCTGTCTATCTCACGGAACTTGTGCGCAAGGTAGGCGGTTGGGACCCGGACCTACCAGTCAACGAGGACGTCGATCTCGACTTCCGCCTGCTCCAGAACGGAGCCACCATCCTTTATGACCCGAAGATGTCATTCGAATGGCTCACCCCGGAAACACTTCGTGGTTTAGGCCATCAATACCGCCGCTACGGTCGGGGCAAGGCTGCAATGGTGCGCAAGAACGGTCCACATGCGGTGCGTCTGCGCCACCTCGTCGCTCCCGCGCTCGTGCTCGTCCTGGTAGGCGCTGGCGTCGCCGCAGCCAGTGGCCGGCGCAGGGTCGCGGCGTCCTTGTGCGCGCCGTACGTCGGGCTGCTCACAGTGGCTACCATCACGATGGCTCGTGACTTGGCGCCGGACGAACCTGTCGAACGTGCGGCGTTCCCCGAGGCCCTCGCCACGATGCACCTGTCCTGGGGGCTTGGATTCATGGAAGGCCTCGCTGGCGCGAAGCCAGCCCCTTCCAGCAGCACATAGGCCGTGCGGATCGACGGAACGTTGCCCGGAGGTGGGCGCGTCCTTGCTCGTCCGGGGCACGTTCAGCGCCCAGCGTCCTGGCAGCATCGCACGTACGCCTGTGTCGTATGGCCGGTTGCCGTGATCGACGAGTCCCTTCATAACACGAGGAACTGACCCAATCTATGGTCAACTAGCCCCCGTGAGGCGGGCTTTCCTGGGGTCACATCGTCCGGATACCCATTATGCGGACGCCTCTTTCATGCAGCGCTGCTTGAGCGGAGATCGAGCACCCAGTCGGGTCGACTCAAGCCGACGAACCTCACATGCCGATCAACGGGCGCCGATCTGATCCACATGAACACCCCACGGCGAACCGTTGCAGCCGGATTCCTGTCCCTCGCGGCACTGTTGGTGCCCATCTCGCAGGCTGAAGCGACGATTTCCGAACAGTTCGCAGGGAGTGAGTGGCGTAATCAGCTTGCTCTCTCGGGTGGCGGGGCGGACTTTGCCAGGGAGTCTCAGGTGCGGTCTCTGCAGGCCAAGTGGAACAAGAAACCCCGGCCGACGGCGACCGTGACCCCGACCCCGACCCCAACGTTGACCCCGACCCCGACCCCGACCCCGACCCCGACCGTGACCCCGACCCCAACGTCGACCGTGACCCCGACCCCGACCGTGACCCCGACCCCGACCGTGACCCCGACCCCGACCGTGACCCCGACCCCGACCGTGACCCCGACCCCGACTCCAACGTCGCAGGTGCGCTCGTATTTCCCGAAGGCGGACTGGTTGTGGGGTCCGGTTCCGGCGCAGCCGGTGTTGGCCACGAACTCTTCGGTGTGGGCGGGCTACCTGGCCACCGGAAAGCATTCCGCGAGTCTGCATGACTACGGGGTGACTCTTAAGACGGCGGATCAGATCACTGCGACCACGCCACGCTATGACGTCACGATGACGGCGGGCTGGGGTGATCCTTTCCCCGGCAGGATGCCGATCCCCAATGACACGGTGGTGCCGCCAGCCAACACGACGTGGGGCGATCCGGGAGACTCTCACCTGAGCGTCGCCGATGCGGGGTCGAATTCAGTGTTCTCTTTGTGGCAGGCGAAGAAGTCCATCTCCTCGAGCGGGGTGGTGAGCTGGTCGGCCTCCTATGGCGGGCTCGCACCCCTCGATGGTGACGGGCGGGAGACGTCGGGGTCGTCGACGGCCACGAACATTTCCCGGTTCGCCGGTGTCATTCGTGCCAAGGAACTGGTGGCTGCTGCTGCGGCTGGTACCGGGCTGGGCCACACGTTGTTCTTCTCCTCCGACATCTCGGCGTCGACGTTCGTCTACCCGGCGCTGAAGTCGGATGGCCGCAACCCCGCAGGCGTGGCTGTTCCGCTGCCGCAGGGTAGCCGGATCCAGCTTGACCCTTCCGTCAACGTTGAGGCGCTATCCGGTCTGACCCCGGCCGAGCGGGTGATCGCCCGCACGTTGCAGACCCATGGTGCCGTTCTCGGCGACTCCGGGGGCGCCCGGATGGGCTTCATCTTCGAGTACCAGACCGACGGCAACCCCGGGGCGGCTTACCGTTCCGTGGGACTGACCACGGACTACCAGGAACTGAAGAACATCCCCTGGTCACGGCTGCGCGTGCTCGCCAACTGGAACGGCTCCTGATCCCAGGACTCAGAGCCCACCGCGGTCGCCGGCTTGCGCCCCCTCCCGGCGAAGGCCCTGGGCATGGTCCCGCGTACACCCGCAGGACCATGCCCAGTAGCGACGCAGCAGACCGCTTGACCACCCCCCAGTGGCTGTGATGGCCTGTCCACTGTCGCGGGGGATCCCCGGGTTATCGATTGTCTTCGCCCGGGCGCCTGCGTGCCTCATCGTCCACGCCTGCAGCCACCGCGCGTCCTGACGAGCTGTGCAAAAATGAATTGTAGGACGGGCCCGTGTGGTCCGGACCATGCCTGGACGCCCCCAGCGGTGGAGGTTAGCGGCTATGGCGCAACGAGTCCAAAAATCCGAGGAGTCCCTTAGCCGGAAGCCTGATGGACCCGGCGAGACGAGCGTGCGGCCTACCTCGGCGTACCGGCGACCCGCAGTGGTTGGAAGCCTGGTTCTCGCCTGGGTCGTACTCATCGTGAGTGGAGCCTGCACCTTCTCGGCGTCGGAGGCCGGGGTGCGCTCGTATTTCCCGAAGGCGGACTGGTTGTGGGGTCCGGTTCCGGCGCAGCCGGTGTTGGCCACGAACTCTTCGGTGTGGGCGGGCTACCTGGCCACCGGAAAGCATTCCGCGAGTCTGCATGACTACGGGGTGACTCTTAAGACGGTGGATCAGATCACTGCGACCACGCCACGCTATGACGTCACGATGACGGCGGGCTGGGGTGATCCTTTCCCCGGCAGGATGCCGATCCCCAATGACACGGTGGTGCCGCCAGCCAACACGACGTGGGGCGATCCGGGAGACTCTCACCTGAGCGTCGCCGATGCGGGGTCGAATTCAGTGTTCTCTTTGTGGCAGGCGAAGAAGTCCATCTCCTCGAGCGGGGTGGTGAGCTGGTCGGCCTCCTATGGCGGGCTCGCACCCCTCGATGGTGACGGGCGGGAGACGTCGGGGTCGTCGACGGCCACGAACATTTCCCGGTTCGCCGGTGTGATTCGTGCCAAGGAACTGGTGGCTGCTGCTGCGGCTGGTACCGGGCTGGGCCACACGTTGTTCTTCTCCTCCGACATCTCGGCGTCGACGTTCGTCTACCCGGCGCTGAAGTCGGATGGCCGCAACCCCGCAGGCGTGGCTGTTCCGCTGCCGCAGGGTAGCCGGATCCAGCTTGACCCTTCCGTCAACGTTGAGGCGCTATCCGGTCTGACCCCGGCCGAGCGGGTGATCGCCCGCACGTTGCAGACCCATGGTGCCGTTCTCGGCGACTCCGGGGATGCCCGGATGGGCTTCATCTTCGAGTACCAGACCGACGGCAACCCCGGGGCGGCTTACCGTTCCGTGGGACTGACCACTGACCACCAGGACCTGAAGAACATCCCATGGTCACGGCTGCGCGTGCTCGCCAACTGGGACGGCTCCTGATCAGCCAGATCACCGCTGTGTACGACAGTCTTCTGTGCAGGCAGGAGTGACGGCATTTGTGTGTCGTCGCCTTGCTGTGTGGCCGTATAGCCGAGCCGTGGGATCGGATGTTGATAAGAGCGGGATCGGCTTCGCCCAGACCCCCGGCACTGTTGGCGATCAAGCGTGACGTCCGGCCAGGCGAGGTCATCTCGCCGCGGGATCTGTACTCCCCATAGGGGTGGTAGTCGAACAGAAGATCCATCCATTTGACCCCCTCCCGTAAGTGGGTCACTGGCGGCAGGGGCTTCTGCAAGAGATCCGTGTTGAATCGCCATGGGTTTGATGGAGGGTCTGATTCCACGAAAGGGTGGATGTCATGCCAGCTCAAAAATAAGTACCCGCGGGAGTTGCGGGACAGGTCGATACGGATGGTTGGGGAGGCTATGGCCGAGGACCCGGATCTGTCGATGAATCAGGTGGTCCACCGGATCGGCGGCAGGGTCGGGGTGGTGCCGGACACGCTGCGCGGATGGGTAAAGCAGGCCCGCATCGATGCCGGTGAATCACCAGGCACAACGACTGGCGATGCGGCGCGGATCAAGGCGTTGGAGACGGAGAACCGGGAGTTGAAACGGATCAACGAGATCTTGATGGCGGCCGAGGAAGGGGCTGAACAAGCCCCGTCGACCAGACCGAGGGTGGTCGACGGCATGGAGTCCGGAGCAGATCGCGAACAGACTGCCCATCGACTTCCCCGATGATGAGTCCATGCGTATCAGCCACGAGGCGATCTACCAGTCGCTGTTCATCCAGGGGCGTGGTGCGCTCAAGCGTGAACTGGTCACGTGCCTGCGCACCGGCCGAGCGTTGCGGGAGCCGAGGGCCCAGTCATAGAAAAAGCCCCAGGGGCATGTCACCGCTGACGTCGTCCTCAGCGAACGCCCCGCCGAGGCCGAAGACCGCGCCGTCCCCGGTCACTGGGAAGGAGACCTGATCATCGGCGCGGGCAGGTCCGCGATCGGCACGGTTGTCGAGCGCAGCAGCCGCTCAACGCTTCTGGTGCATCTGCCACGCATGGAGGGCTGGGGCGAAAAGCCGTATGTGAAGAACGGGCCTTCGCTCGGCGGCTACGGGGCCCTCGCGATGAACGCCGCACTCACATCGTCGATCACGAGGTTGCCCGAGCAGTTACGCAAGACGCTGACCTGGGATCGCGGGAAAGAACTTGCCGGCCACGCCCAGTTCGCGTTGGAGAACGGGACGCGGGTGTTCTTCGCCGATCCCCGCCTCGCCCTGGCAGCGGCCGCCCACGAACGAGAACACCAACGGGCTACTGCGGCAGTACTTCCCCAAGGGCACCGACCTGTCGCGCTGGTCAGCCGAAGACCTCGAGGCGGTCGCTCACGCGCTCAACAACCGGCCCCGCAAGACCCTCGACTGGAGAACTCCAGCTGAGGTCTTCGAAGAGCGCGAATGCGTGAAGATCGACGGGCCGTTCCGTACCGTCGATGAACTGGAGCTGGCCACCTTGTCCTGGGTCCACTGGT
This sequence comes from uncultured Actinomycetota bacterium, assembly GCA_963769435.1. Lineage (GTDB taxonomy): Bacteria > Actinomycetota > Actinomycetes > S36-B12 > UBA10799 > JADKAV01. The sequence goes on along the minus strand of CAVYLN010000002.1, from coordinate 425,862 downwards.
TCAACGAGAACCGACTGCACTCCGCCCTGGACTACCTCACACCACGTGAGATCGAGCATCAGTACTACCGTGAAAACACCTTCCAGACGCAGCCGCGCCCGGGAGAACTCGCCCTCCACTAAACCCGGGGCGATTCACAGTTCACCCCAACTCGGTCACGAACCCGGCAACCGCGCTACACCACTATCCGGGACTTCCCACCACCGGCATAGCCCCGAATCAGCGCGAAGGCGCGACGGAGCCGAGGATCTAACCACTTCCGGCCACCCGCACCCTGCCCCAGCGCTTGCGCAGCTTTGGGCCCTCCTCCGGTCCCAGATATTCAGCACCCGATCGGGTCAAGCAGGCCACCTTTGCTCAGGCTTCGCCATCTCGCGCCGATGTATTTCATGTGAGGACTTGTCGGGTAGTGAGCGGCTCGGTTGCCCTCGTGTCTCTCGCATTGACGTTGGTGCCCATGTCGCAGGCGGCTGCCGCCACTGGCATCGCGTTGAAGGGGGGCTCGCAGGGACAGTCCTTTGCGGTCCACGGAGCTGGATTGGGATTTGCGCTTGCGACGCCGTCGCTTGAGTCCAGGGCCGCTGTAACCTACAAGAAGGCCAGTCCAAGCAAGACTGGCACTGCGAACGCTTCTGGTCGACCGTACTTCACTAAAGCCGACTGGTTGTGGAGCCCGATTCCAGCAAACCCCGTCTTGTCTGAGAACTCCTCGGTGTGGACGCGGTACCTGGCTCGAGGAAAGCACTCTGCGAACCTTCACGACTACGCAGTGACGCTGAAGACAGCAGATCAGATTTCCGCATCGACGCCGCGCTACGACGTGGCGATGACGGCGGGCTGGGGAGATGCCTTCCCTGGGACCATGCCGATCCCCAACGACACGGTCGTGCCTCCGGCGAAGACGACGTGGGGCGACCCTGGCGATTCACACCTGAGCGTCGTGGATGCCGCGTCGGGATCGGTGCTTTCCCTGTGGCAGGCCAAGAAGGATGTCTCGGCCACCGGCAACATCAAGTGGTCTGCGTCGTACGGCGGCCTCGCGCAGCTGGAGGGGGATGGGCGTGAGACAGCGGGTTCATCGACGGGCACAAACATCTCTCGGCTGGCGGGTGTGATCCGCGCAGAGGAACTGGTCGCCGCGGCGCGGGCCGGCACAGGAATCGGCCACACGCTCTTCTTCTCCTCCGATATCTCAGCACCGAAATTCGTCTATCCCGCGCAGAAGTCGGATGGTCGCAACCCTGCGGGTGTGGGGATCCCCTTGCCGCAGGGCACCCGCATTCAACTCGACCCCGCCGTCAGAGTCGATGCACTGCCAGGTCTGACGGCAGCTGAGCGCGTCATCGCAAGGACGCTGCAGACTCATGGAGCGATTCTTGGCGATTCCGGTGGCTCGCGGATGGGGTTCATCTTCGAGTACCAGGATGACGGTAATCCTGGCTCTGCGTACAAGTCGGTCGGACTGACCGACGACTACCAGGAACTGTCGAAGATACCTTGGTCCCAAGTGCGAGTTCTCAACAATTGGAACGGCTCCTGATCCAATGATCGCTACCTTGGGTCCAGTCTCGATCGTCTGAACCCTCAAGAAGATCTACGTGGCAGTCCGTGGAAACCAGGCGCCCCGCGAGAACGTCCAATAGACCCGCACCGGAACCTCACTCGATCCAGTGATCACCCGTTCGCGTGTATCAAGCAGGCCGCCCATCGCGCCGATGCAGCGGTGAGGGCATGTCCGAGCTTCGGGCGTTGTCCTGGGTCGGCCACAGGAGGCTACTCGATCGGTGTCAGACTTGTGAGGAACGGATACGGCAATGGGTACAGCGACGGTGAGCATAATGCCCCTGCGTAGGCGGTACCACCTGACCGCGAGACGCCAGACCGTCGCGTTGGCGGGCGTCGACGTCGTGACTCTGCTGGCTGTCGTATGGCTCTGGCGTCCCGCGACCATGGGTATCGATCTGTTGGGTCTGGGGCTGCTGCTCCTCATGCGGTGGCGGCTGGGACTGTACCGGGCCAGGTTCCACCTCAGCTCCCTGGACGAGTTGCCGAAGGCCGTGGAGGCCGCGCTGCTCTCGACCGGGGTCTTCGCGATACTCGGGCTGTTCAGTTGGCTCGACATCACAGGCGGGGAGTTGGCTTGGGTGGCTGCCTCGGGTGCGGTGCTGGCCGTGCTGCGAGTGCCGGTCTATGTGCTGCTGCGCGACCTGCGCCGCAACGACCTCGCCCGGGAGCGCATGCTGCTGGTCGGGGGTGGGCTTGTCGCCGATGCCGTCGCGGACATGGCCGAGGACAACCCCGATTACGGGCTTGACCTTGCCGGGCGGGTACCCGACCTGTTGGACGTCGACCTGCCGCAAGCCGCCGCCGACACACGTTCCGGGACCGTGCTCGTGGCCTTCTCCCGTGCTTCCGAGGCGCGCGAGGTGTTCGAGATCCGGCGGGGGCTGGCGGCCGGACTGACGGTCATGGCGGTGCCGCGCTACTTCGACCTGATCGGGGACAATCGCGCCGACGACGAGGTGTTCGGGGTTCCAGTGCTGCGGCTCGGTGCCGGTCGACCCACCTTCGGGCTGCTGGTCAAGCGCGCTATGGACATGTTCCTGTCCACCCTGGCGTTGATCGTGCTCGGCCCGGTGCTGCTTGCGGCCGGAGCCTTGGTCAAGCGGGAGACCGGTGGGGAACTGGTGTTCAGGCAGGTCCGTATCGGCAAGGACGGACGGTCGTTCGAACTGCTCAAACTGCAGACCATGAAGCCCGTCGAGGAGAGCCTGTCCGACACCACGTGGAGTGTGACCCCGGACAGCGAGCGGCTCGGCCCGGTCGGTGCCTTCCTGCGCAAGAGCTCCATCGACGAGTTGCCGCAGTTGTGGAACATCCTGCGCGGCGACATGTCGTTCGTCGGCCCGCGGCCGGAACGGCCGTACTTCGTCGAGCAGTTCAGCGAACAGTACGCGCACTACGAGGACCGCCTGCGCATGCCTGCGGGACTCACCGGACTGGCCCAGATCCATGACCTGCGCGGGGACACGTCCATCGACGATCGCGCACGTTTCGACAACCGTTACGAGGATCACTGGAGCCTGTGGTCCGATGTGAAGATCATCCTGAAGACCGTGCCGAAGGTGTTCAAGGGCTCGGGCGGCTGACCCACCATCACGTCCTGGAGGGTCCTTTCCGCGTTCGTGGACCACGGGACTCGGGTGCTGAGCCAGAGCGGTTCCGGCAAGCACCCCGGCGCCGACCTCGAGTCGGCACCCCCACCCGCTACACTGGGACCACGGCTACTGAACGGACGCTCGGTAGCCGCCGTGTTTTGCGTCCGCGTAGATCAAGGAACATCAATGGATACTGCCACCAAGCAGAAGATCATCGGCGAGTACGCCACGGCTGACGGCGACACCGGAAGCCCCGAGGTCCAGGTGGCTCTGCTGAGCCACCGCATCTCGCACCTCACCGAACACCTGAAAGAGCACAAGCACGACCACCACAGCCGCCGCGGTCTGCTGCTGCTCGTGGGACGTCGGCGCCGCCTGCTCGACTACCTGGCCCGTACCGACATCGAGCGCTACCGTGCGCTGATCGCGCGGCTGGGTATCCGTCGATAACCTGTTCGAGGGGAGTGGCCACGGCTGCTCCCCTCGAGTCTTACCACCCCAACGGGGCCGCCTAGCACGCCTCGGTCCTCGGTGGTGATGGCCCGCAGAGCGGACCGTCTCGATCGAAGACCGGCGCCGGCGGCCCCCCCAAGAAGAAGGAGGGCCCGTGGAGGGTTCCAACATTGAAAGCGTCGAGACCGTCCTGGACAACGGTCCGGTTCGGCAACCGCACCATCCGATTCGAGACCGGGCGCCTGGCCCGGCAGGCCGCCGGTTCGGCGGTCGCGTACCTCGACGGCGACACCATGCTGCTGTCGACGACGACCGCCGGCAAGCACCCCAAGGAGCAGTTCGACTTCTTCCCGCTGACGGTCGACGTCGAGGAGCGCATGTACGCCGCAGGGCGGATCCCCGGATCGTTCTTCCGCCGGGAAGGCCGACCGAGCGAGGACGCGATCCTCACCTGTCGTCTGATCGACCGGCCGCTGCGCCCGACGTTCGTCAAGGGGCTTCGCAACGAGGTCCAGGTCGTCATCACGATTCAGTCGCTCAACCCTGACAACCCCTACGACGTGCTGGCCATCAACGCTGCATCGATGTCGACCCAGCTGTCCGGCTTGCCGTTCAGCGGGCCGATCGGCGCTGTTCGGGTGGCCCTGATCGGTGAGCAGCTGGGTCGCGTTCCCGAGCTCACTCGCAGACCGAGGAGGCCGTGTTCGACATGGTCGTCGCCGGCCGGGTCGTCGGCGACGATGTCGCCATCATGATGGTCGAGGCCGAGGCGACCGAATCGGCGGTGGAGTTGGTGCGTGGCGGATCTCCGGCCCCGACCGAGACGGTCGTCTGCCGAGGGGCTCGAGGCGTCCAAGCCGTTCATCCGGCAGCTGTGCGAGGCGCAGTCCGATCTGGCGGCACGGGCAGGCAAGGAGACCCGGGAGTTCCCGGTGTTCCTGGACTTCCAGGACGACGCCTACGAGGCCGTGGAGGCTGCGACCAGCGACAAGCTGGCGCAGGCGCTGACGATCGCTGACAAGCAGGAGCGCGAGTCCGCTCTAGACGCGATCAAGGACGAGGTCGCCGAGCAGCTCGCCGAGCAGTTCGAAGGCCGCGAGAAGGAGATCGGCGCAGCACTGCGCGCGGTCACCAAGAAGCAGATGCGTCAGCGCATCCTGCGCGATCACGTCCGCATCGACGGACGTGGCCTGTCGGACATCCGTGCCTTGTCGGCCGAGGTCGACGTGATTCCGCGGGCCCACGGGTCGGCGCTCTTCGAGCGCGGCGAGACCCAGATCCTGGGTGTCACCACGCTGAACATGCTGCGGATGGAGCAGCAGCTCGACACCCTCAGCCCGACGACCCGCAAGCGCTACATGCACAACTACAACTTCCCGCCGTTCTCGACCGGTGAGACCGGCCGGGTGGGAAGCCCGAAGCGCCGCGAGATCGGGCACGGAGCGCTGGCCGAGCGCGCGCTCGTTCCGGTTCTGCCCAGCCGCGAGGACTTCCCGTACGCCATCCGGCAGGTGTCCGAAGCGCTGGGTTCCAACGGTTCCACCTCGATGGGATCGGTGTGTGCTTCGTCGCTGTCGCTGCTCAACGCCGGTGTACCGCTGAAAGCCCCGGTCGCGGGTATCGCGATGGGCCTGGTGTCCGACGAGGTGGACGGGCAGATGCAGTATGTCGCGCTGACCGACATCCTCGGAGCTGAGGACGCCTACGGCGACATGGACTTCAAGGTCGCCGGCACCAGCGAGTTCGTGACCGCGCTGCAGTTGGACACCAAGCTCGACGGTATCCCCGCCAGCGTGCTGGCCGGTGCGCTCGAGCAGGCACGTGACGCCCGGATGACCATCCTCGACGTGATGTCCGAGGCGATCGACGGACCGGACGAGATGAACGCACTGGCTCCTCGCGTCATCTCTGTGACGGTGCCCGTGGACAAGATCGGCGCGGTGATCGGGCCGAAGGGCCAGATCATCAACCAGATCCAGGACGACACCGGTGCCGACATCACCATCGAGGACGACGGCACGATCTACATCGGTGCCTCCAACGGTGACGCTGCTGAGCAGGCCCGTTCGATGATCAACGCGATCGCCAACCCGCAGATGCCCGAGATCGGCGAGCGGTACCTGGGAACGGTCGTCAAGACGACCAACTTCGGCGCGTTCGTGTCGCTGGTCCCGGGCAAGGACGGCCTGCTGCACATCACCGAGGTGAAGAAGCTCGTCGGCGGCAAGCGGATCGACAGCGTGGACGACGTCGTCAAGGTCGGCGACAAGATCCGTGTGGAGATCAAGGACATCGACGACCGGGGCAAGCTCAGTCTCGCCCCGGTGCTGGACGAGGCTGAGGAGTCAGACTCCGAGTGAGTCCCCGCTCCCAGGTGGTTCTTCGCGACCCCGGGGGGATCACGGTGCACCGCACTGCGATCCCCTCGGGGCCTCGCGTATTCACGGAGGTCATCCCGGCAGTCCGATCGGTGTCGCTCGGGGTGTGGGTTCCGATCGGTTCACGTCACGAGACACCATCAACCGCAGGCGCCACCCACTTCCTCGAGCACCTGCTGTTCAAGGGCACGGAACAGCGCTCGGCGTTCGACATCGCTGCGGCGGTCGAAAGTGTGGGTGGCGAGATCAACGCCTTCACCACCAAGGAGTACACCTGCTACCACGTGCGCGTGCTCGACGAGCACCTCGATGTGGCGGTGGACGTTCTGGCCGACATGTTGGGTCAGTCCCTGCTGCGGCCCTCCGACATCGAGGCCGAACGTGCGGTGGTCCTCGAAGAGATCGCGATGAGCGAGGACGACCCGGTGGATGTGGGGCGCACCGAACTCGAAGCGCTGCTGTTCCCCGGCCACAGGCTCGGGGATCCGGTCGCGGGCACCGTCGACAGCGTGACCGCGATGCGCGACGCAGCCATCAAGGGTCACTACCGGCGCTATTACACCCCGGAGAACTACGTCATCACCGCCGTCGGCAGTGCGTCTCACAGCCGCCTGGTGTCACAGGTCCGCCGGTCGTTCGGGAGTTCACCCGAGCCGGTACGGCAGCCGGCCGCCAGTCGTCGCCTGCGACGTCCTCGGCCCGCGCACGGTCCACCTCGAGCGCGGCTTCGAGCAGGTGAACCTGCTGCGCGGCTACCCGGGGATCGCCCGCGGTGACGATCGCCGATATGCCATGGCGGTACTGCACACGATCCTGGGCGGGGGCATGTCGAGCCGGCTGTTCCAGGAGGTGCGTGAACGGCGCAGCCTGGCGTACACCGTGAGCGCCTTCCGGTCCAGCTACAGCGACGCCGGGGTGTTCGGTGTCCATGCGGGGTGTGCTCCGGACAAACTCGAGCAGACCGTCGAGGTCATCGACGCCGTGCTGCACGAGGTTCGATGCGCGGGCATCTCGGAGGAAGAGGTGCGCGCTGCGAAGAACCAGGTCAAGGGCCAGATGGTACTTGACCTCGAGGACCCCGGGATGCGGCTCATGCGCCTGGGGACCAGGGCCCTGTTCGGTGAGAAGATCACGGGGCTCACGCAGGGTCTGGCCCGCGTGGACGCCGTGACCCAGAACGAGGTGGTGGCGCTGGCAGAGGAGATCCTCACGGGCCCCCCGGTCACCGTCGTGGTCGGACCGACCAGCTGAAGTTCCGGTCGCTCCTTCATATCTCCGCATGTACCACCTGCATCTGCGGAGAAGTGATGGATCATGCCTGGACATACCGCTCATTGCGGACAAATCCGCTTCATGTCTGCGCGTGCAGGGGCGCGTCGGCATCAAGTCCGCGGAGTTGTGCGGGCGCCCGGCGGCGTCGGCGTGGGCAGCACGGGTCACTCGTGGTGGAGGGGGTCCCAGGCTCTCACGGCCCAGCGAGTCGCCACAATGGATGACCATGGAGTCGAAAACCCGAGTCGGAGTGGTGGGGGCGGCAGGCCGGATGGGCACTGCGGTCTGTGAGGCGGTCACTGGGGCCGAGGACATGGAGGTCCTGGCGCGCGTGGATCTGGGAGACCCGCTCGACCTGCTGGACGATTGTGATGTCGTGGTGGATTTCACGGCCCCCGACGTGGTGATGCGCACCATCGAGCACTGCGCGGCCGCGGGAGTGCACGTGGTCGTGGGTACGAGCGGTTTCGATTCAGGGAGACTCGACCGAGGTTGAGAACCTGCTGCGGGAGCACCCGGAGGTCGGTGTCCTGGTGGCGCCGAACTTCAGCATCGGCGCCGTGCTCATGATGCGCTTCGCAGCCGTGGCGGCACCGTACTTCGAGTCGGTGGAGATCATCGAGATGCACCACCCGGACAAAGTTGATGCACCCTCTGGCACCGCCACCCGCACCGCGGAACTGATCGCAGCCGCGCGAGAGGGGCGGCCCTCCCCGGATGCCACCAGCAAGTCCCTGGACGGTGCCCGCGGGGCCTGCGTGGACGATGTCACGGTGCACTCCGTCCGACTGCGGGGTCTGGTGGCGCACCAGGAAGTGCTCCTGGGCGGAACCGGCGAGACGCTCACCATCCGGCACGACAGTCTCGACCGTGCGTCGTTCATGCCGGGCGTCCTGCTGGGCGTGCGCAGCATCGCGCAGCACCCCGGACTCACCGTCGGGCTGGATGCGTTCCTGGACCTGGCGTGACGGCACGTCGTGTCGCGCTGGGGATGGCCGGGGCGTTCGCCGTCTATGCGGTCCTGGTGGCGTGGCGCGGGTGGGACTTCATCGCGACCGGGGAGCCGGTCGCGATCGGACTGGGGCTGGCCGTGCTCGTGCTCCCGGCCGCTGGCCGGATGGCTGGTCTGGCGCGAGGTGCGTTTCGGCTTCCGGATGCAGGAACTGGCCAGCCGGATCGACATGGTCGATGAGCGGACTCTGGAGCGAGCGGATCGCCGCGGCCCAGGCGGATCCACAGGACTGGCTCTCGTGGTACTGGGCAGGGGTCGGCTATCTCGATGCCGGTGACAAGAAGCAGGCGCGCGCAGCACTCGACCACGCGTGGGACGTGCGTGATCGCGGCTAGTGCCGGCGCATGAGCCGCCCCGAGAGGCCGCGGGTCATGGCGTAGACCCCGACCGGCGACGATGACGGGGCCGAAGCGGGTCTTGTAGTCGGCGGCGATGCCCATGTCGCGCGATGGACAGACCCTGATCGCAGGCCCATCGCAGGCTGTCGAAGGTCGCGAGCAGGCCGGGGGAGGACGACGCGGCCGCGGGGTCGAATGCCGGTGTCGATCTGATGCATCACGTCGCCGGTGCAGGCGCTCAACATCTAGCCGATCGGCTCGCCGCGGGAATCCTCCCGATAGTGCAACGCCAGGGTCAGTCCACCCGGTTGATCGGCCAGCAGACGGTAGAAGGTCCGGTTCGCCGGATCGCAGTAGACGGCCACGTCCGGGACCCCTGCCAGGAGGCATGCGTGATCGGCCCGATGACACGCGTCCAACTGCTCGGACGCTGGGTTGATGAGGGTACGTGCCACGCACGCCACCTTCGTGCCGCCGACCGCGCGGCACGGCGGTACTTGCGGCGGAGGTTCTTCGGCCTATCGGCCAGGAACTCGTCGAAGGTGGGGCGCAGGGGCAATCTTGCGATGTCGCGCGAACCCTCCTCCCGGTGCCACGAGGAGGGCGTCCGAGCGTGGCAGGATCTGGGCCCACACGGGGGAATCGGAGGGGAACAGCCCCAACTCGACCACGACCACGGGCTGTCGTGGCAGCCATCTCACCAGGACGTCGTCCACGGCTCGTCCGCAGTGGGATCGACCAGGGCCGAGGACCAGCCCCATGCGAGATTCGTGCCCGCCGCCTTGGTCGGAAGCTCTCCGCAGCGGGTGGGTGGACTGCACCGGGACTGCCGCCACGAGTCGGCCGTCGGCGCGCACCATGCCGCAGGACACCCGAGTGCTCGAAGGCCGCGACCTCCACCACGCGATCACCCAATCGGGATGTGCCACGGCTGACCACGGTGATCCGCAGCGGGAGTAGAGATCGAGCAGTTCATCCCTGCCCCGCCCGTATTCGGCAGCACCTGCGAGACGATCTCGGTGGTGAGGTGCATCGTCCGCCCCGCTCAGATCCTGTCGTCGCCCCAGTGCACGTCGAGTCTAGGGGCTGTAGCAGTCCCCTGGCGACTGCGCGTCGACCGGCTGGGGTTCGGGTCCGATCGACGCAGCTGGTCGGCAGGAGAACGGCGAAGGCCGCACTCCCGGGTGGGGAGTGCGGCCTTCGCCTATTGTGGCGCTCTACCTGAGGATCCAGGTCTTGCGCCAGGTGTTGGGCCTCCACTGGTCCTCGAAGCCCTTCTTCGGCTTGCTCCGGACGATCACCGTGACCTTGACCTTGTCGTAGCCGCGGGTCTTGACCCGGATCTTGCCCTTCTTGGTGACCTTCGTGTCGCAGAAGGCCTTCTCACCGGAGGCGGTGCTGGCCAGTGGCCGGCAGAGAACGACCGGTTTCAGGATCTTGCAGCTGCTCTTCTTGGTCTTGATCTTCTTCACGATCACCCGGTTGCCGACCTTCTTCGGCTTCGGCTTGACCAGCGTGACGTCGATCGGGCAGATCTTCTTGGCAACGACCGGGCTGACCACGGCCACCGTGAAGGTGGCTTGCGCCGTGACCTTGAGGCCGTTCTTGTCCGTTCCCGTCGAGGTTGCGACGTTGGTGGTCGCCACCGAGATCGGCTGGCTGCAGGTGTACGTCCAGGTCTCGCTGGTCTGCAGCTTGCCGTCACCGTTGGTGTCACCGGACTGGTATGTCACCGGTGCACACTTGTCGTCGGTCACCGTCACATCATTCAGCGTGGTGTCGCCGGTGTTGGTCACCGTGTAGGTGTAGGTGACGGTCTCACCCGGGTTGACCTGGGTGGCCGAACCGGTCTTCACGATGTTGATCCCTGGCTTCAGGATCTCGTTCGTGACCGTCACGCTGACCGTCTGACCCTTCTCGGCCACTGTGACCTTGCCACTGGCCGGGTCGTAGACCGGGTCGGAGAACGACCAGCCCGCCGGCGGATCGGTCGGCTTGGCCTCCGAGACCGCACACTCGGTACCCGTGGGGATGCCGTTGATGGTCTCGGACTGGCCGGCCTTCAGCGACACGGTTCCCTGCGCCTCGTCCTGGCACTTGTAGTCGATGTTGAAGGCCTTGTCGTAGCCCGAGGTCTTCGCGTCGAACACCTTGGTGATCTTCAGCGACCCGAGATCGCGGATGTTGACGATCGTGCACTCAACCCGCTGCACCCTTCTCCAAGCGTGATCTTGTCACCGTTGTTCAGCGCGTCCTGCAGGTTGGCAGCAGTCACCGGTGCGGGGACGTCATCGGCAGGCAGGCACACCCACTCGCCGGCGGTGTACCCACCCGGGCCGGTCTCGGCCAGGGTGTACTCGGTGCCTGCGTAGACGCTCGTCGAACGTCCCGGACCCACCTGGGGTCGAGATGTTCTTGTCGTTGTCCGGTGCGGCCGCCTTGGCCGTCAGCGTCCAGTCGTCGGGGTTGTTCTTCCCCTCGACCTGCTTGACCAGCTTCAGTTCGGCCAGGTCCCGCTCGTTGACGATGGTGCAGGTGACCTTCTCACCCTTCTCCAGTTTGACGGTGTCGCCCTGCTGCACGAAGGACTTGGCGGCTTGGTGTCCGTCCGACACACTCCCAGCCGAGGCCGGTGTAGTTGCCCGGACCGGTCTCACCGAGGGTGTAGTCGATGCCGGAGTAGACCGTCTCGAACATCCCCGACCCGCCCAGGGTCGAGATGTTCTTGTTGTCCAACTTCGGCTCCGCCTTCGCCGTCAGGGTCCAGTCGTCAGCCTTCGACGAGCCACCCTTGACATCCTTCACCAACTTCAGTTCCGCGGTGTCGCGGTCGTTGGTGATCTCGCAGGTGACCTTGTCGCTCTTCTTCAACTTGACCGTGCCATCGGTCGCGGTGACCGGACCGTCGGCGTTCTCACACTTCCAGTCGCTGGCGGTGTAGTTGCCCGGACCGGTCTCGGAGAGGTCGTAGTTGACCCCGAGTAGACGGTCTTGAAGGTGTCGGCGTCGCCCTTGACGGTGAAGTTCTTGTCGTTGAGCGGTGCGGCGGCGTCGGCGGACAGGTCCCAGTCTCCCGGAGCCTTGTCGCCGTTGTCGCCCTTGACCTTCTTGACCAACTTCAGCTCGGCCAGGTCGCGGTCGTTGGTGATCTCGCACAGATACCTTCTGGTTCTTCGCCACGGTCACCTTGCCACCGGTTGAAGAGACCGGGTTGTCGTCGGCGTCCGTGCACGTCCAGTCGGACGGACTGTAGTCGCCGGGCCCGGTCTCGTTGAGCGTGTACTCAACCGCGGAGTAGACCGAATTGAACGTTCCCTGACCACCGAGGTTGGAGAAGTTCTTGTCATCCAGCGGTGCAGCGGCCGCGGCGGACAGCGTCCACGCGTCCGCCTGCTGGTCACCACCGGTGACGATCTTCTTCAACTTGAGTTCACCGGTGTTGCGGTCGTTGGTGATCTCACAGGTGACCTCGGCGTTCTTCGTCACCGTCACCTTGTTGCCGTCGGTGACGGTGATCGGTCCGTCGGCGTCCTCACACTTCCAGTCGCTGGCGGTGTAGTTGCCCGGTCCGGTCTCGGACAGGGTGTACTGGGTACCGGCGAACACGGAGTTGTAGATGTCGGCGTCACCCTCGACGGTGAAGTTCTTGCCGTCGTCAGGTGCCGCGGCGGTGGCGGTCAGGTCCCAGTCGCCCGGTGCCTTGTCGCCGTTGTCGCCCTTGACCTTCTTGAGCAACTTCAGGTCCGCGAGGTCACGGGTGTTCGTGATCTCACAGGTGACCTTCGAGCCCGTGGCCAAGGTGACCTTGTCCGCCGGGCGACGGGGACCGTGACGTCGGTCGAGGTCTTGCAGACCCAGTCGCTGGCGGTGTAGTTGCCCGGACCGTCCTCGGACAGGGTGTACTCGGTGCCCGCGTAGACCTTCGGCCAGGATGGTGATGTTCCCGGCCCGGTCGACGATGTTCTTGTTGTTGAGCGGGGCTGCAGCCTTCGCGGACAACTGCCAGTCGGCCGGGACGCTGGCGCCACCGTCGACCTTCTTCACCACCGCCAACTCCGCGAGGTCGCGGTCGTTGGTGATCTCACAGGTGACCTTGGTACCGGTGGCCACCGTCACCTTGTTGCCGTCGGTGACATCGATCGGGGCCGTCGGCGTCTTCACACTTCCAGTCGCTGGCGGTGTAGTTGCCCGGTCCGGTCTCGGACAGGGTGTACTGGGTGCCGGCGAACACGGAGTTGAAGGTGTCGGCGTCACCGTCGACGGTGAAGTTCTTGCCGTCGTTGGGTGCTGCGGCGGTGGCGGTCAGGTCCCAGTCGCCTGGGGCCTTGTCGCCGTTGTCGCCCGTGACCTTCTTGAGCAACTTCAACTCCGCAGCATCACGGGTGTTGGTGATCTCGCAGGTGACCTCGGCGTTCTTGTCCAGGGTGACCTTGTTGCCGTCGGTGACGGTGACCGGTCCGTCGGCGTCTTCACACTTCCAGTCGCTGGCGGTGTAGTTGCCCGGTCCGGTCTCGGACAGGGTGTACTCGGTGCCGGCGTAGACCTCGGCCAGGGTGGTGATGTTGCCGTCCCGGTCGACGATGTTCTTGTCGGCGTTGGGTGCTGCTGCCTTCGCGGACAGTTTCCAGTCGGCCGGGACGTTGGCGCCGCCGTCGACCTTCTTGACTACCGCGAGCTTGGCGAGGTCGCGCTTGTTGGTGATCTCGCAGGTGACCTCGGCGTTCTTGGCCAGGGTGACCTTGTTGCCGCCGGTGACGGTGACCGGTCCGTCGGCGTCTTCACACTTCCAGTCGCTGGCGGTGTAGTTGCCCGGTCCGGTCTCGGACAGGGTGTACTGGGTGCCGGCGTAGACCTCGGCCAGGGTGGTGATGTTGCCGTCCCGGTCGACGATGTTCTTGTCGGCGTTGGGTGCTGCTGCCTTCGCGGACAGTTTCCAGTCGGCCGGGACGCTGGCGCCGCCGTCGACCTTCTTCACCACGGCCAGTTTGGCCAGATCACGGGTGTTGGTGATCTCGCAGGTGACCTCGCCGCCCTTGGCCACAGTCACCTTGTTGCCGTTCTGGCTGACACCGGTGCCGGTGCACTGCCACGAACCGGCGGTGTAGTTGCCCGGTCCGGTCTCGGACAGGGTGTACTCGGTGCCGGCGTAGACCTCGGCCAGGGTGGTGATGTTGCCGTCCCGGTCGACGATGTTCTTGTCGGCGTTGGGTGCTGCTGCCTTCGCGGACAGCTTCCAGTCGGCCGGGACGCTGGCGCCACCGTCGACCTTCTTCACCACGGCCAGTTTGGCCAGATCACGCCTGTTGGTGATCTCGCAGGTGACGTCGGTGGTGCCGGCCGGGACGGTGATCTTCCCGCCAGTGACCGTCACGCCCTTGTCACAACTCCACGAGCTGGCGGTGTAGTTGCCTGGTCCGGTCTCGGACAGGGTGTACTCGGCGTTGGCCCAGATCGGCTCGAACGCGTTGTGGTCGCCGGGCTTGGAGTAGGACGGCGATCCGGTCGGGCCGTCGGCCTTCAGGGTCCAGTCGCCGGGGACGCTCGCGCCGCCGGAGACGATCTTCTTCAACTTGATATTGGCCGTCTTGCGGGTGTTGGTGATCTCGCAGGTGACGTCGGTGGTGCCGGCCGGGACGGTGATCTTCCCGCCGGTGACATTCACGCCCTTGTCACAGGTCCACACGCTGGAGGAGTAGTTGGCCGCTTGACCCGCCGGAGCGGTCTCGGACAAGGTGTACTCCGCGTTGGCCCAGATCGGCTCGAACGCGTTGTGGTCGCCGGGCTTGGAGTAGGACGGCGATCCGGTCGGACCGTCGGCCTTCAGGGTCCAGTCCGCGGGCACCGACCCGCCGCCGGAGACGATCTTCTTCAACTTGATATTGGCCGTCTTGCGGGTGTTGGTGATCTCGCAGGTGACGTCGGTGGTGCCGGCCGGGACGGTGATCTTCCCGCCGGTGACATTCACGCCCTTGTCACACTTCCACACGCTGGAGGAGTAGTTGGCCGCTTGACCCGCCGGAGCGGTCTCGGACAAGGTGTACTCCGCGTTGGCCCAGATCGGCTCGAACGAGTTGTGGTCGCCGGGCTTGGAGTAGGACGGCGATCCGGTCGGACCGTCGGCCTTCAGGGTCCAGTCCGCAGGCACCGACCCGCCGCCGGAGACGATCTTCTTCAACTTCAGAGTCGACGTCTTGCGGGTGTTGGTGATGGTGCACTCGGTCTGCGTGCCCTTGGGCACGGTGATCTGGTTGCCGTTCTGACCTGCACGCCGTTGGTGCATTGCCAGGTACCGGCCTGGTAGTTGTTCTCCTGGCCCGCCGGGGGTGTCTCGCCGAGGGTGTAGACGACGTCGCCGTTGATGGGCTCGTACGAGCCGTGGTTACCGGGCTGGGAGTACGGCGGGGAACGTACGGGCGACGTGGCCGTCATCGTCCAGTCCGCGGCCGTACCGACCCACCGCCGGAGACCGTCTTGGTCAACTTCAGTTTGGTCAGCGTGTTCTTGGCCGTACAGGTGACGATCTCGCGCGGCCCGATGAACCCGAGGTCCCAGTTGCCGTTCGCGTCCGCGGTCGGGGTGATGTTGCGTGTGTCCCCTGAAGAACGTTGTTTGCCACACAGGTCAACAGCGGATCTCGTTCGTAGCCACCCTGCAGGGTCTCCTTGACGATCACCGGGTCCGTGTTCACGTTGGCGTCCGGTTCCCACTGGAAGTTGACCGCACCACCGTTGGCCGTGGCCGCCGATTTCGTGCTGGCGACGCCCTGCTGGATCGGATCGGTGCTGGGCGTCACCCAGTCGCCGGCGGCGTCGGGGATCGTCACCGTGGTGTCGAACGTCCACCCGTCCGCGGGCACGAAGTCCGGGTCGGCCGGAGTCTTGACCTCTTTGGTGATCGTCAGCGACGGAGCACACAAGTCGACCGCCAGTTCTTTCAACTGCTGGGCCAGTGCGGCGTAGTCATTGGTCGTGACATACCCGGCGGTCGGGAAGTTGCTGCCGTTGTAGGCGGTCTGGTTCGTGATCGCCCGGATCGGGTTCAGCGTGATGTTGCTGCCCACCGCGACACCGAACATCTTCGTGCCGATGACCTTCATCGCGTTGGCGATAGTGATGGCCGGGTCGACAGCAGCCGCGCTGCCCGTCGGTGACGCGGGTCGTGCCACCGTTGGCGTTGTTGATCGTGTTCGGGTTTCCATCGGTGATGAACACCATCAACTTCGGGTTCCAGTCCTGCGCCGGCGGGTAGTAGTTCTGCATCTTCAGCAGACCGTCTTGCCAGTTCGTGCGGCCGGTGGACGAGAGACCGCTGTAACTGGCCTTGACCGTGGCCAGGTTCGCAGCTGGTCAGCGCTGTTGGCGGCTTGTTCATCCCGCCGACCCAGGGCTGGTCGTGGAGAAACTGGTCACCGCCACCTTGACCCGGTATCGACCAGCGAGTCGACGAACGCGTTCGGCGCCAGCTTCAGGTTTGCGATTCCCGTCATCACCGATGGACCCCGAAGAGTCCAGCACCAGCCCGAAGTCCAGGCCACACTGCGACGCCAACACCGGGTTGTCCGTCGACGCGTTGAATGGCGGAATCGTGAATGAGGCAGCAGCTGGCGCCGCGGTGGCCACCACCCCGGCGGACACCAATCCCGCCACAACCGCGGTCGAAGTCAGACCTCCGAGCAGTTTCCTAAACATGGTGGTGCCTCCCGATTGCTCCCCGGTTCGCACCGGATAACAGATGTGATTGCTGGATCAAGACTGAGATAGAGGAATGTAAGGCGTCCTGAATAGACGTGACCCACGGTTATCACCGCTTCCTCCCGGCCTGCCGATGGGCCTACCCGCCATCGGCTATTTGGCTGACCCAAATGTAACGCTGCGTTGTGGCCAGTTTATATCCCTCATTCGGGCTAATTTGCGCCGGAAACCATAGTGGATAAGAGTGCGCCAAGTCTCGTATCCACGCGGTCCGTAAACGACTGAATACATAGGTGTGGCATTCACCCACGCCTGACCCGGTGGTCACGCTCCGTGAGCCGCAGCGGCGAGGGCCGCTCTCCGGGTGAGGGATGCGGCCCTTCGCCTACCGTGATGGCCGCTTACCTGAGGATCCAGGACTTGCGCCAGGTGTTGGGCTTCCACCGGTCCTCGAAGCCCTTCTTCGGCTTGCTCCGGACGATCACCGTGACCTTGACCTTGTCGTAGCCGCGGGTCTTGACCCGGATCTTGCCCTTCTTGGTGACCTTCGTGTCGCAGAAGGCCTTCTCACCGGCGGCGGGCTCGTGCCAGCGGCCGGCACAGCACCACGGGCTTGAGGATCTTGCAGCTGCTCTTCTTGGTCTTGATCTTCTTCACGATCACCCGGTTGCCGACCTTCTTCGGCTTCGGCTTCACCAGGGTGACCGTGATCGGGCAGACCTTCTTGGCCACCACCGGGCTGACCTGCGAAACCGAGTTGACGACCGTGACCCTGACCGTCTGATCCTTGGTCGTGACCGTCGCCTGGCCATTGGCCGGACTGTACGTCGGCTGGTTGAACGTCCAGCCGGTCGGGTTCGCCGGCAACGTCGGCTCGTCCACGGTGCAGACCGTGCCGGTCGGCAGACCGGTGATCGTCGTGGACTGGCCCGCGGCGAGCTGGACCGTCCCGTTCCTCACCGGGTCGGCACCATCCACACAGGTGTAGTTGATGTCGAACGTGCCGGTGTAGCCCGACTGCTGCGCGTTGAACTCCTTGATGATCTGCAACGAGCCGACATCGCGGGTGTTGGTGAAGGAGCAACTGAAGACCTTGCCTGCAGACGCCGGGTAGTCGACGGTGAACTCGCAGTCCCCGGACGACGCCGACTGCTCCCAGCCGTCCTGCATCGTCTCGGTGATCGTGTACGTCCCCTCGGCCAACTCTCCGAAGTCCGCGGTCCCGTTGGCGTTGGTGGCGACCGTGGCAGTTTGGTCCGGATCGGTGTCGGTCCTGGTCAGGGTCATGACCCAACCGCCCTGGCTGCCGCTCGGTTGCGTGACCTTGGTGGCGGCGGCGGTGGCAGCGGTGAAGTCGTTCCGGAAGGCAGCGGTTCCCGCGCACGTCGCGCCGGTCAGGTCGACCTCCTGCGGGGCCCCGGGGGGGTTCCATCCCGCGGGCGGGGTGTTCTCCACGACCGTGTACACGCCGGGCTCGAGGTTCGGGACCTCGACCTTGTTGTTGGTCTGGCCCGCGGTGAAGGAGATCTCCACGTCGTCCGCCACGACCTCCGTCTTCGCGTTGAACACGTCGAACGTGAAGGTCGCCGCCTCCGATCCGGTGAGGATGTCCGGAATCGACTTCTCGATCGTCAGTGTCGGCCGGGTGTCGACATTGATCACGATCGACGCATCGGCGGAGGCGGTGAAGCCCTCCGAACCCGTCAGCGTCGCGGTGTCGCTCAGTTCACCGGTACCGACCGTTCCCTTCTCCACATAGATCGTCTTGGAGAACGTCACCGATCCCGAGTCGCTCTGCTCGTCTGAATTCCATGTCACTGGTCCGGTCGTGGGTGTGCCCGCCGTGTATCCCACATAGCCCGTGACCGGGTCGTCGGACGAGAAGAGCATCCCCGGCCCGGTCATCTGCTCCACATCCTGGATGGTGGCGGTCTCGTTGCCGATGGGGCCGGTGTTCTGGATGGTTGCCGTAGCTGTGGCCTGCGTGGTTCCGGGGATCTCGGTGCCGGTGGCCTTGTCCGTGTATGTCGCGGTGGCCACGTCGTTCACGGTGTCCACTCCCGGCGTCGGATTCGCCCACACGTAGGTGTGTTCGAGGACCTGCGCTGTCGTGTTGGCCGGGACGTCGACCGGACCGCTCGATGCGGTGTCCAGCAGGACGGACTGGTCGTTGCCGGCATAGATCTTGTCGGTCACGTCGACGGTGACGGTCCGGGAGGCCGGATTCGTCGCGAAAACCTGCGTCTTGATCGTGACGCCACCCGAGGGGTCCGCAGACTCGCGGGTCCACTCGACCTTGACCTTCACCTGTGCTTCCACCGTGTCGCCGTCGGCCTCACAGGTGTTGCCGATGGTCACGACGGCCGGCGTCGGCGTCTTCTTGACGCTCCAGATGGTGCTGCTGCCCTGTGATGCCACCATCGTCTTGGCGATCGACTGCGGAAGCAGTTGCTTGACCGGTATCGACACGGTCCGCTTGCCTCTTTGGAAGTCGTCGCTCTCGAACATGTAGGACTGCAACGAGGAGCCGGAGTACTGGCTGGCGCCGAGGGCCAGTCGGTTGTACCACTCGATCTGACAGGTCCCCCCGGCCGGCACAGTGATTGTCAGTTGTCGGTAGATGGTGGTGTCCGCGCCGCCGGTGACCCCGTTCTTGTAGGCGACGGGCCCGGAGCTCACCTGGCAGCCGGGCGCGCTGTCACGGAAGATCTCCGCGGGGCTGATGTCGTCGTAGCCGACCTTGCCGTTATTGAGGTAGTCGGCGGCCACGATCACGTTGAAGGTGGAAACCGCGGAGTCTGCGTTGCTCGTGATCAATCGATGAGGCACGAGATCGAGTTCGTTCCAGCCCTTGCCCAGGTTGCCTGTGGTGTAGGCGGGGTCGAGGCACGCGTACTTCTCGCCGATCCCGGGACCGAAGTCGATCGGGAGAACGATGTTGCCGTTGTTGCGGCATCCCTCGAAGGTGAACTGGATCTTGTTACCCGGTGGGGTGTACGCCTGGGCGGTGGAGAACAGTGCCCCCGGGATCAGGGCGGCGAGCAGGGCAAGTACTGCTGCAGCCGCCACGGAAATCCGCGTGCGTGCTATGGACCCGTGTCGTGTCGTCATGATGATGCCTCCCAGCGGCGCCCGGTCGCGCAGTTCCGGGCAGGTTCGTTGTTCGGTGACTCTGCGGCGGGGAGGTCACGCTGTGTGATCAACATGTACCCTTCCTCGCCTGCTGAGCCCCCTTGTTGCTGGTCGTTCGGATGAGGCAAGGCTATGTTGCGATCAACAGGCTGGAAATCCCTCTGCGGGTCAAATCGCCCGAAGATCCCGGATCTCCCCACAAACTCGCCCTGGCCGATGCACACAGTCACGCGTCAATTCGCGGCTCGGGCGGAGAACTTCCGATGCCCGAGTGCGCCGGGAGCATGCAGGCATCGGAGGCTTGGCTGATGACGGACAGAGGTGCATCGCTACGCTGGGTGGCGACCGATCACCACAGAGCGCGAACCGCCCCCAGTGCCTGCTCCCGCCGGGCATCGACCATCGTGATCCGCAGTCGGGACGCGGCGGCTTCCTCGGGGGTCAGTGCTCCTTCGGCGTTCCTGGCCCAGTCCACCTCGACCGCGAGGGCGGGCGAGTCGCCAACGTGCCGTCCCCGTTCGGGATTCCGTTCCATCACCTGTTCCAGCAGCGTCGCCTCGCTCCCGAAGCGGCGGATCAGTCGATCGCGGCTACGGCTGTCCCCGGGTGCCCCTACCAGCGCGATGTCCGGTGTCGGACACGGTTGGCCGCTGATCAGGTCGACCGCGTCCTGGGCCATCTGCCGGTAGGCGGTGAGTTTCCCGCCGGTGACCGCGATGACGCCGTTCGGCTGCCGTGCGATCAGATGTTTGCGCGAGATGTCGGCGGTCGTGGCGTGGGAGTCGCTGACCAGTGGGCGCAGTCCGCTGTAGGTGCCGAGGACGTCCTCCTCGCGCAGCGGAACCTCCAGGGCCGCGGACACCCGTTCCCGCAGCCAGGCGATCTCCTCGGCGTCCGGTTGCGGCGGATCCGGCACCAACGATTCGGTCGCCAGGTCGGTGAGGCCCACGTACGTCAGGCCATCCGGCTGTGGGACGGCGAACACGAATCGCCCGAACTCGCCGGGAACGGCCACCGTCATCGATGCGGTGGGGTGACCCAGCCGGGCGGAGTCCACCACCAAGTGGGTGCCGCGGCTGGGCCGTCAGCGCGATCTGCGGGTTGAGTTCCTCGGTCCAGACCCCGGTACACGCGATGATGTGGTCGGCGGCGATCGTGAATTCGCCGGTCTCGTCGCGTAGGCGTGCGCGGCCATCGCCCACCTCGAGTGCGTCGACGTGGGTCAGGATCGTGGCCCCGTAGGCCGCAGCGGTCCGGGCCACGGCGACCACGAGCCGCGCGTCGTCCTCCACTTGGCCGTCCCAGCCGACGATCGCACCCTTGAGACCCTCGGTACGCAAGGCCGGGGCCATCGTGAGAGCCGTACTCGTACTGACGAAGCGTGCTCGCGGCAGCGTGTCCCGCGAGGTGCCCGCGAATCTGCGCAGCGCATCACCCGCGACCAGTCCGGCGTAGGAGATGAGGGGGTCCTTGCCGCCGTAGTTCGGGATCAGGGTCGGCAGCGCGCGCACAAGGTGCGGCGCGATCGAGGTCATCAGCAGGTGTCGTTCCTTGGCGCTCTCCAGCGCGACGTCCACGTGTCCCGAGGCCAGGTATCGGAGACCACCGTGGATGAGTTTGCTGCTCCACCGGCTCGTGCCGTGGGCCAGGTCGTGCCGCTCGACGAGCGTGACCTCCATACCGCGGGCGGCCGCATCGAGGGCGACGCCGACGCCTGTGATGCCTCCTCCGATCACAAGGACCTCGGTGGTGCCCCTGTCCCGCAGGCGTTCGAGTTCGCAGGTGCGGCGTTGTGCGTTGAGCATGCTGCGGGGGTCGCCGGGGCGGATCATGTGAGGTATCCCTTCACGAGCAGGCGCAGTTCGGCGTCTGTGCCACCGATCTGGTGGGCGAATACGAATGTCTGGGCCACCAGCACGAGCGTCAGTGACATGGCGTCGGGATTCCCGGCCCGGACGCTGCCGTCGCCGGTCCCCGGCTGCCCCGCCACGATCTGTTCACGCAACACCGATCGTGCGAGGCGCTGCGTGGCTCCCAGCCGGCCAGTGATCCACTCGGTGAGTTCCTCGGGTTCATGTGCGATCACGGCCTGCATCAAAGGGTGGTCGTTGATGCGGTTGACCGAGGTCGCGACGACCTCGACGATCCGATCCAGTTGGGTGGGGGCGGCGAGAGTGCTCGCCTGTCGGACGATGCCTCCGAGTTCCCGGTTGAACAGCGCCGCCAAGATCGCATGTCGGTCCGGGAACTTCCGGTAGACCGTCATCCTGGACACTCCGGCCGCGTTCGCGATCGCGGAGATATTGGTCGCTGCGGGCCCGCCGGAGACGATCAGCGCGCTTGCCGCGTCGAGAATCCTCTGGCTCACATCGTCCACGCCCGCTTGTGACACCATAAGTGTTAGTGTAACAAGAACGCGAGGAGGACACATGGCGGTCTGGGAGTCGGTTCAGCGATGGGGCGGCGGCGGCCACGGCGTGCCCACCAGCCTGCAGGAGTTCCTCACGGATCGGGGGATGGGCTCGGTGCAACCGCGGCCCGCCGTGGATCTCGCAGAGGTCGCGGTGCGGCCCTCACGTATCGCTGCCGAGGAGGTCGCGGGCATCCCTGCGGATTTCGACGACCTCACGCGGCTTCGCTGCTCCGGAGGCTTCTCCTTCATCGACCTGTGCAACCGTCGCTGGCCGGGCCGGGAGTTGCCGGTCGTCGACGTCGTCCTGCTGCCCCGCGATCACGATCAGGTGCGTGCGGTCCTGACCCTGGCCGCCGCCAACCAGTGGGCGGTGGTGCCGTTCGGTGGAGGCACAAGTGTCGTCGACGGTGTCGACGTCACCGACCGCGTGACGGTTGGGGTTGGTTTCTGGCAGATGGCTTCCGTGAAGTCCCTCGACCCGGACTCCGGAGAGGTGGTCGTCCAAGCCGGGATCACCGGGCCGGAACTGGAACGCTGGCTGGGGGCGCGCGGCTTCACCTGGGGACACCTGCCGCAATCATGGGAAAGGGCCACGGTCGGCGGGTACGCGGCCACCCGCTCGTCGGGGCAGGCGTCCACGGGCTACGGCCGGGCCGACGTCACCGTGACCAAACTGCGCGTCGCGACCCCGTCCGCCGACTTCTCCCTCGGCAAGGCGCCGGCCACCGCCGCCGGGCCCGACCTGAGGCAGGTGTTCCTGGGCAGTGAGGGTTCCTTCGGCATCATCACCGAGGTCGGGGTCCGAGTCCGTCCCGTGCCGGAGAAGAGCGTGTACGAAGGGATGCTGTTCCCCTCTTTCGCGGCGGGGACGCGGGCTTTCCGACAGTTGGCCCAGGACCGGGTGACCGCTGATGTCATGCGGCTCTCGGACGCCGACGAGAGCGCGGTCAACCTCGCGGGCAGCGGGCTGGCCGGGTTCAAGAAGGCGGCCTTCGACCGCTACACGGCGCTGCGCGGGGTCGCCGGTGGATGTCTGGCGATCCTCGGCTGGGAGGGTCCGGCCGAAGTGGTCAGGGCACGCCGCTCCCACGCCCACAAGGTCATCCGGAAGTTCGGGGGAGTGGGGCTTGGCTCGAGTGTCGGTCGCTCGTGGCAGAAGAGCCGGTTCTCCGGGCCCTACCTGCGTGACGACCTGTTGGATGCCGGCTACCTCGTGGAAACGCTGGAGACCGCCAACGAGTGGTCGGAGTTGAAAGCCACCTACGACGCTGTCCACGAGGCGCTGCGGGGAGCGCTGGGGGCGCCGCTGATCGGCACCCACCTGTCGCACATCTATCCGACCGGGGCGAGTCTGTATTTCACGGTGATCACTGCCGCTGGCCGACGACCCGGTGGCGCAGTGGAAGGCCGCCAAGCGCGCCGCGACCGACGCGCTGGTCGCGACTGACGCCACGATCACCCATCACCACGCGGTCGGTCGTGACCACGCTCCCTGGCTGGCCGCGGAGATCGGTGAGTCGGGTGTGGGTCTGCTGCGCGTGATCAAGGCGCACCTGGACCCGGATGGCCTGATGAACCCCGGGGTGCTCGGGCTGGGATGAGCGGGGTCCGGGACTTTGGGCGGATCTGGCCACCTGGTGACCACATACGTCCAAAGTCGGCGGCGTGGTGGTGCGAGGCCCTGCGTAGGCTTGCCGCATGAGTCTGCAACTACTCCCCGCGGTCGATGTGGCGAATGGTCAGGCAGTGCGCCTGGTCCAGGGAGAGGCAGGCACCGAGACCGACTACGGTGACCCGCTGGCCGCCGCGTCCACCTGGCAGCAGCAGGGTGCGCAGTGGATCCATCTGGTGGACCTCGACGCGGCTTTCGGGCGCGGGAGCAACGCACAGTTGCTCGCTGAGGTGGTGGGCGCACTGGACGTGGATGTCGAACTGTCCGGCGGGATCCGAGACGATGACTCGCTGGAGGCCGCGCTGGCCACCGGGTGCCGCCGCGTGAACATCGGGACGGCCGCCCTCGAGCGGCCCGAATGGTGCGCCAAGATCATCGCGGAGTACGGCGACCGGGTCGCGATCGGCCTCGACGTGCGCGGAACCACGCTCGCCGCGCGTGGCTGGACCCAGGAGGGTGGCGAACTGTTCGAGACCCTGGCCAGGCTGGACGCCGAAGGCTGTGCCCGGTACGTGGTCACCGATGTGCGCCGCGACGGAACACTGACCGGACCGAACCTCGACCTCCTGCGAGACGTGTGCGCCGCAACCGATCGTCCTGTGATCGCATCCGGAGGGGTGTCGGTGCTGGACGACCTGCGGGCGATCGCCGGAATCCCCGGCGTGGAGGGGGCGATCGTGGGCAAGGCCCTGTACGCCGGTCAGTTCACCTTGCCCGAGGCGCTGGCGGCCGTCCGATGAGCCTGGCCGTGCGGGTCATCCCCTGCCTGGATGTCGATGCCGGCCGGGTGGTCAAGGGGGTCAACTTCGAGGGCCTGCGGGATGCCGGCGACCCTGTGGAACTGGCAACCCGCTACAACGCAGAGGGTGCCGACGAGTTGATCTTCCTGGACATCACGGCCAGTTCCAGCGGGCGGGCGACCATGCTGGATGTTGTGCGGCGCACCGCGGACGCGGTGTTCATTCCACTGACGGTGGGCGGCGGTGTGCGCAAGGTCGACGACTTCGATGCGCTGTTGCGGGCCGGCGCGGACAAGGTCGGCGTGAACACCGGTGCCATCGCGGATCCCGACCTGCTCACCCGTGCCGCCCGACGCTTCGGGAATCAGTGCGTGGTCCTGTCCGTTGACGCACGGCGGGCACGCGGCACGATCAGCGGCTTCGAGATCACCACCCACGGCGGGCGCAAAGGCACGGGCATCGATGCAGTCGCCTGGGCCACGAACGGAGCCCGCCTCGGAGCCGGGGAGATCCTGCTCAACAGCATGGATGCCGACGGCACCACGGCCGGCTTCGACGACGAACTGATCCGCTTGGTGCGTGAGGCCGTGGATGTCCCCGTGATCGCCAGTGGTGGCGCTGGATCGGCGCCGGACTTCGTCGAGGCGGTGCGGGCCGGGGCCGACGCCGTGCTGGCGGCCAGCGTCTTCCACTACGGACAGCTGAGCGTTTCAGACGTGAAACGGGCCATGGCCGCCGAAGGGATCACCGTCCGGCTGTAGTGACCGCGTCGCGGCTGCTCTCGGGGTTCCGCCACCGGTTGGGTCAGGCTCAAGCAGTTGGCTGGCGTTTGTCGCGCGACGAGCCTCACTCAACGCTCGAGCCTCAGCCCGGCTTCGGAATCCGATCGGCCAGTTTGTCGAACTTGGTCGCCCCGATGCCCGAAGCGGCGTCATAGCCCTTCTTGGCCGCGCAGCACCCCTTGCCGAACACGTCGTTGTTGCCCTGCACGATGTCGAAGAACGTGGAGGGCTTGGTGCGTTCCAGGTGATACAGGAGTGGCTGGACAAGCCCGAGGGAAGGCCGGCCCTGCACCCGCTCCCGGGCGGTGATCAGCCCGATGGACGCCGCGGTGAAGGGTGTCGCTGCACTCGTGCCGCCCACCGGGACCAGGGCGAGGCTATCCACCTGCGCCACGTAGGTGACCACCGGCCACCCGGGGGTACCCGCCGCATGTGCCACGATGTCCGGCACCGTCCGAGCGTTGGACTTCGTGTCCGACTTGGGCTGCCACCAGGGGCGGTCGAACAGGATCGAGTAGCCGCCCCCACCGCCGGTGTTGTCAGGCGGGATCAGCGCGGACTCGATGGCGGGGCCGAACCAGACGACCTCGTCGGCGCGCTTGTTGTCGGTGGTCAGTTCGATGCGGGACCCTCCTACCGAGGTCACGTACTCGCTCGAACCGGGGTAGTCCACGGCCAGTCGGGTGTTGCCCTTTCCGGTCTCGTTGTTCACGCAGTCGCTCGAACCTCGGTCACCGGCAGCTGAGAAGCTTGACGTGCCGACCAGGGCCAATCGCGCGAGGACAGCCTCGGTCATTGCCAGGTCAGCCTTCCCCGCCTTCTTCTGCGATGGCTCGCACTCGCCGTACGAGGTGGTGATGACATCCGGCCTGCGGTCCAGGTTGTATGCCGTCGCCCAGATGAGGAAGTCGCGCTGATCGACCGCGGAGGTCTGGATGACCGATACCTTGCTTCCGCCCGGCAGCACCGAATGCACGACCTGCACGTCGAGGTCGCCCTCGTCGCCCTCCGGCAAGTCGCCCACGAGTCCGGGGACCGCGACCCGCTTGTAGGTGACCGGCGGCAACTGGAAACACTCTGCGAATCTGGCTAGCGCCTCGTCGGAGAAGCCGTCGCCCTGCGCGAGGATGACCACACGCGTCGACTTCGCCACCTTGGATCCGGCGGGGAGGCGGTCGACCCCGTAGGCAGTGCGCAACTCATTGACCGAATAGGTGTAGTCGCTGAGCTCCACGGATTGCCCTGGGATACAGCTGTTCTCCGGGGTTCCGGTCTGGAGTCCGTCGTATGCGGGGTTCTTCGAGGAAAGCGAACTCTGTGCGCTGAAGTCGCTCTTGACGTCCATGCCGAAGAACTCGCGGATGCCCTTGCTCTCACCTTTGGGGAAGGTCTGCTTCGTGTAGAGGATCTCGGCCACGCCGCCCGGCAGTTCCTCGTCGCCGATCAGAACCGGTTTGCCGATCCAGTTCTCCATCTGCTTCGCGGTGCCTTTGACCGAAGCGAACACGCCGGTGCCGTCGACCCGCAGTTTCAGTCCGTACTTGCCGACGCTCGTGCGTGCCTGCTTGATGGTCTTGGCGGACGCCCCGTACTTCGAACTCACACGCGATCGCGAGAGGAACTTGCGGTAGTCGGCCGATGTCGGGTCGGAGACCCGCCGCAGAGCCTTGCGCGCGGCCTTGTCCCGGCGGTCCAGCCCCACGTAGAACGTGACCTTGGTCTTCTTGGGGGCCTCTTGCGAGGCTGAGACGTTCGCTCCGGCCGGCGCCAGTTCCGAGGGGACCGCTGCGCCTTGCGCGGCTCCTGCCACCACTGTGCCGGCGATCACGACCACTGTCAGCGGTCCGGCGATCTTCCTCGAACGCATGGTTGCCCTCCCCAGGGTGCGGAACAACGTCACCGTATGGGCGGCGGGCCGGCCGACGCGGAAATTGTCGTGAGCAGCTTGGATTGTCACGTTCCGTCACTGTTTGCAACCCAGTAGCCGCGCCCTGTTCACCGCAGGCAGCGCGGTCGCCCAATACGCTGACTGCGGCGGTTGACCGCCCCACGTCACGCGCAGATGGGAGCCATGATGAGTCCGGCAACGATCAGTCTGCTCACGTTGGGCGCTGTCGTGGCGTTGTTCCTGTGGAACCGCTACCCGGTCGAACTCGTGGCCTTCGGTGCCGCCCTGACCCTCTACTTCACCGGGGTGCTGGATCTCGGGCAGGCGCTGGCGGGATTGTCCGACCCCGCCGTGGTCTTCATCGCCGCACTGTTCATCGTCAGTGAAGGCCTGGACGCCACCGGGGTGACGACCTGGGTTGGGCAGGCGCTGGGGCGGTTCACCGGCGGGCAGCCTCGCCGGATCCTCGTCGGTTCCATGGCCCTGGTCGCGATGCTCACCGCGATCATCGGCCTCAACGGGTCCATCGCCGCGCTGTTGCCCGTGGTCGTCCTGCTCGCTCTGCGGAACTCGATCCCCACGTCGCGCCTGCTGATGCCGCTCGCCTTCGCCGGTAGCGCTGGAGGGTTGCTCCTGCTGACCGGCAGCCCGGTCAACGTCGTCGTGGCCGAGGCGGCTCAAGACGCCGGGGGGTATTTGAGTCTCTTCGAGTTCGCCTTGGTCGGACTGCCTCTGGTCGTCGTCACCATCGCCGTGATCATGCTGCTGGGCGACCGGCTGATCCCGGACCGGGTCAGTCTGCAGGTGCCGCCGGATCTGAGCCAGCACGCGCGCACGCTCGTCGAGACCTACTCCTTGGACAATGTCTTCCACATCCGGGTGGCCGAACACTCGCACCTGGTGGGTGCCCCCCGCCGTCTGACGGCCCTGAGCGGCTACCCCGACCTGCGGGTGATCACCGTGCTCAACGGAACCACCGCTCGGCCCGACTCCTCCGGTGTCCTCGACGCCGGCGACCGTCTCACCATCGTGGGTGGGCAATCCCAGGTCGAGCAGTTCGCCGCCGAACAGGGGCTTCAGGTCGAGGAGAGTCGGGGTGCGGACCAAGTGCAGCGGTCGCTGTTGTCGCAGACCTCGGGTGCGGCCGAGGTCGTCATCCCACCCCGGTCCCGATTCGTCGGTGTGCGGACCCACGCCGGCATGGCACTGCTCGGCGGCTCGCTGATCGTGCTCGCCATCCAACGACAGGGCAGGGACCTCGGAGCCCGGAGATGTCGACATCCACGCCGGCGATGTCGTCCTGGTCGAGGGAGACTGGGCCGCACTGGAGGAGGCACTCGCCGCCCGGGACGTGCTTGTGGTGGAATCACCGGAGATGATCCGGCGGCAGTCCGTCGCCACTGGGCCGCGGGTCCACGGCGGCCATCGTGAGCCTGCTGGCCATGGTGGCGCTGCTCGCCACCGGTCTGGTCCCGCCCGCTGTCGCGGCGCTGCTGGCTGCCGGCTTCATGCTCCTCAGCGGTGCCTTGACCATCCAGAAGGCGTACCGGGGTATCTCCTGGTCGACCGTGCTACTGATCGCGGGCATGATCCCTCTTTCCACCGCGATCACGCAGTCCGGTGCCGGCGAGGCGGTCGCCGACCTGCTGGTCTCGTTGGTAGGGGTGGGGAATCCGCTACTCATGCTGTTCGGACTGGCGCTGATCACCTTGGTCTTCGGACAACTGATCAGCAACACGGCCACGGTGCTGATCATGATCCCGGTGGCGCTTGCGGCGGCCGAGAGCACGGGGATCCCGCCCACGACGGTGCTGATGACGCTGGCCGTGGCCGGTGCCGCCGCGTTCCTCACGCCGGTGGCGACCCCGGCCAACATGATGGTGATGGGCCCGGGAGGGTACCGGTTCGGTGACTACTGGCGGCTCGGTCTGGTGCTCTTCGTGCTGTTCCTGCTCGCGGCCGTGCTGCTGGTACCCCTGATCTGGGGCCTCTAGGTGCCTCCGGTGGGGCTCCTGCCCGTCTAGAGACGTGGACCGCTGAAGGGTGCCTCCATGGTCAGCGTGCAGGTGATGGTCCGATTGCCCTTCTGCCACTGGGTCTCATTCGGCAGGAAGTAGCCGGGGATCAGCGATTCCGGATCGTCGAAGGTCGGGCGGTATCGGTTGAAGGCGGTCGAGCACTGGTTCTGCGCCGACGCCTTCATAGCCACCGAGCCGGCCCATTCCAGGTTCGGCAGCCCCACCTGGTCGATCACCTGGCCGTCGTGCTCCTCGTCGCAACTGACCACGTACACCCCGTTGGCGGTCATGATCTCGCCTCGCGCATCGCGGGGGATGGCATAGCAATCGGCGAATTGCAGGGAGGAGATCGGGCGCACGCCGGGTACCGTGTCGGCGGCCGCCTCGGTGGTGTCCGGCGCATTCTGGATCATCCAGACGGAGGCGGCGGCGACCATCCCAGACACCACGAGCACTGTGCCGGCCGCAGCCAATCGAGCACCCCGAGTCGCCATACCTAGATGGTTGCATGCGGCCCAACGGCAGAATGGGCCCCATGGGTGCTGTTTCGCGTGTCGCGCAACTCGTGCAGAGTCTGCACTTCGGGCCCGACGGCCTACTCCCGGCGGTCGCCCAGCAGTGGGACACCGGCGAGGTTCTGATGTTGGCCTGGATGGACGCCGAAGCAGTGCGCCGGACCCTGGAATCGGGCCGAGGCACCTACTGGTCCCGGTCGCGCGGCGAATACTGGGTCAAGGGTGAGACATCCGGAAACACGCAGGAGGTGCGGGAATTGCGCATCGATTGCGACGGCGACGCGATCCTGCTGCTGGTGGACCAGGTCGGCCCGGCATGCCACACCGGACTCAGATCCTGCTTCGACACCGAGTCGATCGGGGTGCCCGCATGAACGATGCCTATCGGGCCGCGAGCGCTTCCCCGAGCGGGATCACCGCTCCGGACCTCGAACAGTTCCGGTCCCTGACGGCCGACCGCCGCGTCATCCCGGTCGTCAGGCGGTTCCTGGTCGACGACCAGACCCCAGTGGGTCTGTTCCGCAAACTCGCCGGCGGACGCCCCGGCACGTTCCTGCTGGAATCCGCGGAGAACGGACAGACGTGGAGCCGCTACTCCTTCATCGGAGCGCGCAGCGCCGCGATGCTGACAGACGACGACGGACGAGTCGCGTGGGTGGGCAACCGGCCGGTCGGCCTTCCCGACGAGGGGCTGGCCGTCGACGCCCTGCGCGACAGCCTGGAATCCCTGCGGACGTCTCGGCCCGAGGGACTGCCCCCGCTCACCGGGGGACTGGTCGGGTATCGTGGGATATGACGCGGTCCGGCGGTGGGAGCGCCTCCCGGACGACAACCCCGACGACCTGCACCTGCCAGAGGTCGCGCTGCTGCTCGCCACCGACATCGCCGTAGTGGACCACGTCGACAGTTCGATCTGGCTGGTGGCGAACGCGGTCAACTACGACAACACCGAGCGAGGGTGTGGACCGCGCGTACGCCGACGCGGTGGCGCGACTCGACCGGATGCAGGCGGACCTGCACGCCCCGGCCACCTCCGCGGTGGACGCAGTGGTGCCGCCGACCGCTGTCGAAGTCGGCGTGAACCACGCATACCGGGAGAACGTGGAGGCGGCCAAGGAGTACATCCGGGCAGGCGATGCGTTCCAGATCGTTCTGTCCCAGCGCTTCCACAGGCCGTCGGCAGCGTCCGCCTTCGACGTCTATCGGGCGCTGCGGATGACCAACCCGAGTCCCTACATGTACCTGCTGAACATCCCCGGCCCCGAAGGGATGGACACGGCAGGGTTCAGCATCGTCGGGCTCCAGTCCGGAGGCGCTGGTCAAACTCGCGGGGGATGAGGCCATGCTGCATCCGATCGCCGGAACGCGGCCGCGTGGAACGACCCCGGACGAGGACGCGGCCCTTGTCGCCGACCTGCTCGCCGACCCGAAGGAGCGGGCCGAGCACCTCATGCTGGTGGATCTGGGACGCAACGACCTGGGTCGGGTGTGCCGCCCGGGTTCGGTGAACGTTGTGGAGTTCATGCAGGTCGAGCAGTACTCCCACGTACACCACATCGTGTCCACGGTGGTCGGCCGGTTGCAGGAGGGAGCGAGCGCCTACGACCTGCTCGCTGCGACCTTCCCGGCGGGCACCCTGTCCGGGGCGCCCAAACCTCGGGCGATGGAGATCATCGACGAACTGGAGACGTCCCGCCGCGGGTTGTACGCGGGCTGCATCGGATATTTCGACTTCGCCGGGGACATGGACACCGCGATCGCGATCCGGACCGCACTGCTGCGCGACGGCGTGGCGTATGTGCAGGCGGGCGCGGGCATCGTGGCCGACTCCGATCCGGCCACCGAGGACCAGGAGTGCCAGAACAAGGCGGCCGCAGTGATGCGGGCCCTGGCCATCGCCGAGGAGTTGTCGTGAAGGGATCTGGCCATCGCTTGGCTGCTCGCGGGATGGATTTGTGGCTTCCGTGAACACCCGCTTCGTCGCACTCGCGTTGACCATCGCGGCCACGGGCACGCTGTTTCTGACAGATGCCGACCCCGCGGCCAAGGCGGCGGGCTCGTTCGGAGGGCTCGTCGCACTGGCCGCCATCTGGCTGGTGGCCGGTCTGACCAGGCGCTTGCTGGCAGGTGTGGCGGTCCTGGCCTGGGCCGCCGGTGGCGTGCTGGCGCTGGCGGGACCGCTTGTCGGACCGGTGGTGTGTGTGGCCGGCTTGTCCGGTGCGCTGCTCACCTTGGTGCGGGGGTCCACGTGGCCGGGGTGGTCGAGCCGCTATGTGCGCGCGGCCGAACTCGAGGGCGACGACGACCTCAGCGCCCGTGAGATGTGGGAGAGCCTGGACCGGGGGATGGATCCGACACAGCGCGGCGATGCCCCACCCGATGAACGTGCGTGACTGGATAGACTCACCGAAAGAATCGAGGAGGTTCCCGATGCCGATGTACGAAAACCACCACGGCCGGACGACAGCGATGTGGACGGGCACGACGATCGTGACCCTCGGCTTCCTGATCGGCACGATCGCCCTGGTGATCGCCCAGCCGTGGCTGTTCTGGATCGGTGTCCTGTTGGTGCCCGTGGGCGCGATCGTGGGGAAGGCGATGGCGATGGCCGGGATGGGACAACCTCAGCACCGCGATGAGGGCAAGGCCCACGAGTCGGCCCCGGACTCCGCCAGCGCGTGAATTCCCAGCGTGGTGTCGTCCTCGTCGTGGAGGACGAACCGGCGATCGCCGACCTGCTGCGGATGTACCTGAGCCGCGAGGGTTTCCAGGTCCTCGTCGAGTCCGACGGCCAGCAGGCACTTGACGCCGTCGCCGAGCACAGACCTTCCTGCATCCTTCTGGATGTGGGGCTGCCCGCCATGGACGGCATCGAGGTCTGCCGTCGCCTGCGTGCCGAGCAGGACTGGACACCGGTGCTGTTCTGCACCGCCCGCGATGACGAGGTCGACCGGGTGCTGGGCCTCGAACTCGGTGCGGACGACTACATCACCAAGCCCTTCAGCCCGCGGGAGGTCGTCGCCCGGGTCAAGGCAGTGGTGCGCAGGGCGCGCGGGCCGCAGGCGCAATCGCAGGCAGTGCGTCTCGGCAAGGTCGAGATGGACCCCATGACCCGCAAGTGCACTGTCGCCGGCCGTACCGTCGAGTTGACCGCCACCGAGTTCGATCTGTTGTTCTACCTCATGACGCACCCCAGCCAGATCTTCAGCCGTGACCAGTTGCTGAGCGAGGTCTGGGGTTATGCGGCCATGGTCAACACGCGCACGGTGGACGTCCACGTGGCCCAGTTGCGCGGCAAGCTGGGTGACCACAACGTGATCAGGACGGTTCGCGGTGTTGGATACGGCGCCGAAGCGAACGAGTCCGGCACAGATGCCCAGTGATGCGCCGAACGGGGCCGTAACCTCTCCTGCGCCGACCGTCACGGTTCGCCGTTCTTCGCTGACCCTGCGCACGGTGTTCGTGACCACGCTCGTTGCGCTACTCGCGGTGTTGATGACTGGTCTGGCCGCATTGCCGCTGTTGCGGGACGCCGAGTTGCGCGACCAGCGCCGGCAGTTGTCGCAGTTGGCCGATGCGGCGGCCGCGTCGACCCAGACCAGTGGGCCTCTGACCGACCAGATCCAGCAGCGTCTGATCAGCACCCTTCGCAGTGAGCAGGTGAGTCTCGCCCTCATCACCCCGGACGGTCAGAATCCGGAGGGCCTTTCGAGCACCCAGGTGAGTCCCCTGTGGACCACGGGCCGTTTGAGCACGACGTATTCGCTCGACGCCCAGACCTTGATGGTCGAGGGGCGTCTCATCGCCGATGGCACGGGTCTGCTCCTGATACAGCCCACCTCCGTGTCCGGCTTCGGGCTGCGCGAACTCTGGGGACGGATCGGCACGGCCATCGTGATCGGAGGTGTCCTGGCCGCGATCGCCGGCGCGTTGCTGGCCCGTCGAGTCACGCGCCCTCTGCGTACGCTGGTGAACGCCGCTCGCCGGCTGCAGGTCGGCGACCGGAACCTGCGACTCGAGCCGGAGGGTCCCGCCGAGGTCGCGGATCTGGCGGTGGCCCTGAACCAACTCGGCGACAGCCTGGCCACCAGTGAGGCCCGGCAGCGCGACTTCCTGCTCTCGGTGAGCCACGAACTGCGAACACCGATGACGGCCATCGGCGGGTATGCCGAAGCCCTCGCGGACGGGGTGGTGGCCGAGGGCGATCTGGAACGTGTGGCCGGGACGATGCTGGCCGAGACCCATCGGCTCGACGCCCTGATCGCAGACCTGCTGGATCTGGCCAGACTGGGCGCGGTCGAGTTCCCGGTGGACATCGTCGATGTCGATCTGCGGGACGTGGCCGCTGCTGCCGACGAGGTCTGGGCGGACCGGTGTGCCGCCGAGGGCGTCCGGTGGGAATTGCGCACACCCGACCGACCGGTCCGCGTGCTGTGCGACCCGCGCCGGGTCCGCCAGATGATCGACAACCTGGTGGCCAATGCGCTGCGTGTGGTGCCAGCGGGGGAACGGATCGTTCTGCATGTGGGCAGTGACGCCGAGTACGGCTACCTGGAGGTGCGTGACGGCGGGCCGGGGTTGTCCGACAGCGACCTGGCCGTTGCCTTCGAGCCCGCCGAGCTGTACAGCCGTTACCGCGGTCTGCGGCAGGTAGGAACCGGGGTCGGTCTGGCCCTCGTCGGCGGCCTTGCCCAGCGGCTCGGCGGGAAGGCCTCCGCTGGTCACGCGCCGGAGGGTGGGGCGTGCTTCCGGGTTTCCTTCCCAGCTGCCGTGGGGGAGTAACCCGCTGGGGTTCCGGCGGCTGGTTTCAGCGGGCTGAGGTTCGGCGGGCTGGATTTCGGCGGCGACGTTGGAGCGGCTGGTTTCGGCGGCCAGTTTGCGAGCGGCTGGTTTCGGCGGCGACGTTGGAGAACGTTCACGAGGTTGGAGAACACACGCGTGGCTTCTCCAACCTCGTGAACGTTCTCCAACCTCGTGTCGCCTGGGCCAAACCCGGCTGAGCCAACCTCGTGTCGCCTGGGCCAAACCCGGCTGAGCCAAACCCGGTTGGGCCGTGGCGCCGGGCCAACCTCGCCGTAATCGGGAAACCGTCACGTCCAGCCGCTGGTACCGACGACTTGGCGCCTCCAGGTCGTAGGCTGCTGAGCATGGACAGATGGTCGCGGATGCGTGCCCCGATCGCCGCGGGTGTGGCGGGGTTGGCCGCCTGCGGCTACGTCTATGCAGTCGATCCGTCCGCCCCCGGTCACTACCCGGGGTGTCCCACCAAGCTGCTGGTGGGGCTTGACTGTCCGTTCTGCGGAAGCCTGCGGGCCACGCACGAACTGATGCACGGGAACTTCGCGGGCGCCGTGGACTACAACGTGATCACCGTGACGTTGGTCATTCCCTTGATCGCCGTCGCCTACGTGCTTTGGGCGTATCGCCGCTGGCGCGGTGAGGAGTTCACCGTGCGCTTCCCCAAGTGGGCCACGGGTGCGCTCGTGGGGCTGCTGGTCGTCTTCACGGTCGTGCGCAACATTCCGGGAATGCCGCTGGGGACCACCACCTGAGGGGGTCGGAAGTCGTCGTCGCACCCGCGGCTACCCTGAGGTCTGTGAGCGTGCTCGACGACATCATCGACGGTGTCCGGGAAGACCTTGCCGTGCGGGAGTCCCAGGTCTCGCTCGAGGAACTCAAACGCCGCGTGGAGAACGTCCCCGACCCGATCGATGCGCTTGGCCGTGCTCCGGCAAGGCGGCGTGGGCGTGATCGCAGAGGTCAAGCGATCCAGTCCGAGCAAGGGGTCGCTGGCGACCATCGACGACCCCGCGGTTCTGGCGCAGGCCTACGAGCGTGGGGGCGCTCGGTGCATCAGTGTCCTGACCGAGCAGCGACGTTTCGGTGGCAGCCTGGACGACCTCGCCGCCGTTCGGGCCGCCGTCGACATCCCGGTCTTGCGCAAGGACTTCATCGTCACCTCCTATCAGCTGTGGGAGGCGAGGGCCTACGGCGCCGACCTCGCGCTGCTGATCGTCGCGGCGCTCGAACAGCCGGCGCTGGTGTCCCTGGTGGAACGTGCCGAATCGATCGGGCTGCTGCCCCTGGTCGAGGTCCACGACGCCGATGAGGTGCAGCGGGCGGTCGACGCCGGGGCCAAGGTCATCGGAGTCAATGCCCGCGACCTTCGCACCCTGGAGGTGGATCTCGGGGTGTTCGCGCAGGTCGCACCATCGATCCCGGAGTCGGTGGTTCGCATCGCCGAGTCGGGGGTGCGCAGCCCACAGGACCTTCTGGCGTATGCGGCAGCCGGCGCGGATGCTGTACTGGTGGGCGAAGCCCTGGTCACCCACGCCGATCCGGGCGCCGCGGTGCACGACCTCGTCTCGGCCGGGGAACACCCAGCTGTCCGACACGCCGACTAGGAGGTACCCAGTGGTTCTGCCCGACGCCCGCGGGCATTTCGGACGCTACGGCGGACGCTTCGTCCCGGAGGCGCTGGTCGCCGCGCTGGACGAACTCGACGATGCCTTCCGCAAGGCGTGGCTGGACGACGCCTTCCATGCCGAACTCGACACTCGTTGCTGCACGACTACAGCGGACGCCCGACCCCCCTCACGTCCGCCAAGGTCTGGCGCGGGAGTTCGGGGTCGCGGAGGTGCTGCTCAAGCGTGAGGACCTCAACCACACCGGCAGCCACAAGATCAACAACGTGCTCGGCCAGGCGCTTCTCACCAAGCGGATGGGGAAGACCCGGGTCATCGCCGAGACCGGCGCTGGTCAGCACGGTGTCGCCACCGCCACCGCGGCCGCACTGCTCGGACCTCGAATGTGTCGTGTACATGGGCGAGGAGGACACGCAGCGGCAGGCGCTGAACGTCGCGCGGATGCAGTTGCTGGGTGCGCAGGTCGTTCCCGTGACCGCGGGCAGCCGCACGCTCAAGGACGCGATCAACGAGGCCATGCGCGACTGGGTCACGAACGTTTCGCCTCACCCACTACCTACTGGGCACAGTGGCAGGGCCGGCGCCGTTCCCCGAGATGGTGCGCGAGTTCCACCGGGTCATCGGCCAGGAGACCCGCCGACAGTGTCTGGAGCGCGGCGGACTGCCCGGACGCGATCGTGGCCTGCATCGGCGGCGGTTCCAACGCGATCGGAATCTTCTACGACTTCCTCGAGGACGCCTCGGTGGGCCTGTACGGGTACGAGGCCGCCGGGGAAGGGGTTGAGTACCGGACGTCACGCGGCCACCCTGTCGGCGGGGTCGGTCGGCGTGTTGCACGGCACGAGGTCGTACCTCTTGCAGGACGACGACGGGCAGACGATGGCCAGTCACTCGATCTCGGCGGGGCTCGACTATCCAGGGGTCGGCCCGGAGCACGCCTGGTTGCGCGATGAGGGCCGGGTCGTCTACGAACCTGTCACCGATGCCGAGGCGATGGCCGCGTTCGAACTCTGCTGCCGCACCGAAGGCATCATTCCCGCCATCGAGAGCGCGCACGCTGTTGCCGGCGCGCGCGGCTCGCGCAACGACTGGGACCGCAGGCGAGCATCGTGATCAACATGTCCGGGCGCGGCGACAAGGACGTCGCCACCGCCGCCGAGTACTTCGGTCTGGGGTACGGTGTGAGCCGACTGCAGGAGGTCTTCGCCGCGGGCAGGGCCGAGGACCGCGCATTGTTCATCGGCTACATGCCGGCCGGTTTCCCGACGTGGGTGGACGCGGTGTCGTCGTGTCGGCGATGATCGAGAACGGCGTCGACGTCGTCGAGATCGGTCTGCCGTACAGCGACCCGCTGATGGACGGACCCGTCATCCAGGCGGCCGCGGATCGGGCGCTGGCCCAAGGGCATCGGCGTCGCGGATGTGCTGCGGACCGTGGAGGCGCTGGCCGGCATGGGCGCCCCGACCTTGATCATGAGCTACTGGAACCCCATCGAGCACTACGGCGTGGACAGATTCGCCAAGGAACTCGCCGCGGCGGGCGGCTCCGGCGTGATCACCCCGGACATCATCCCGGAAGAGGCCGACGAGTGGATCCGGGCCACCGACGAGGCCATGATCGACCGCGTGTTCCTGGTCGCCCCTTCCTCGCCGAGGACCCGGATCGAGACCGGTCGCGGAGGTCAGCAACGGCTTCGTGTACGCGGCGTCGACCATGGGCGTCACGGGCACGCGTGCCAGCGTCGGCGCTGATGCCGACGGTCTGGTCGCCCGGGTGCGGGAGGTGACCGGCCAGCCGGTGTGTGTCGGGCTCGGGGTGTCGACCCCGGAGCAGGCTGCCGAGGTCGGCCGCTACGCCGACGGCGTGATCGTCGGCTCCGCGTTCGTCCGTCTGGTGCTCGAGGCCCAGTCGCCTGCAGCGGCGGCGGCCGACGTCGGCGGCCCTCGCCGCGGGCATGGCGGCGGCGGTCCGCTCGGCACGGCGCGGCGACGGGACGACGTCGTGAGTGAGCGAGTCAAGGACCTGACTCGGTCTGGTCTTCCGTCTGGTTCTCGCCGGCGTGCTGGGTTTCGCCGGGTTGATCAAGATGTTCGAGGCCGATGGTGCCCGTAATGCGATCAACGCCTACCGGATCTTCCCGCCGGAATGGGCGGGCCTACTCGGCTGGGCACTGCCCGCCTTCGAGATCCTGCTCGCCATCCTGCTGCTCCTGGGCCTCTTCACCCGGTTGGCGGCTCTGGCGTCCGGACTGCTCATGATGGCCTTCGTCATCGGGGATCGTCAGCGTCTGGATCCGCGGCTACTCCATCGACTGTGGCTGCTTCGGCGGCGGTGGGGACATCAGTGCCTGAGGGCATCGATGCCAAATACGCCAGGGACATCGCCCGAGACCTCCTTTTCGTCGGGCATGTCAGCGTGGCTGGCGTGCGCCCACGCTCCCTCTGGTCGTTGGATCGTGAGTCGGTGAACCATCCGGTCGCCGCCGACGTCTACTCTGAAGAGGCGGAAAGGCAGGTCTGAAGCGACTATGGCGCAGAAGAAGGAATCGGCGAAGAGCACCCGGGAGAAGGCTGCGGAGGCCCGGGCGGCTGCGCAAGCGGCTGAGCGCCGCCGGGAGCGCACCATCCGGATCGTTGGGTGGGCTTGCCGTCGTGGCGGTCGTCGGCGTGATCCTGGGCATCGGCATCACCCAGTCGCGCAACAACGACACCGCCGGCGCCCAGTGCCGATTCGGCGCTCCCGACCGGGATCACCTCCGAGAACGGCTACGGGTTCCAGGTCAACACCGCCGCGGATGCGCCGACCGTCGCAGATCTACGAGGACTTCCAGTGCCCCGCCTGCGCCAACCTCGAGAACCAGTTCGGGCCCGTTGATCCAGCAAGAGGCCGCCGACGGCAACATCCAGTTGACCTACCACCCGATGATCTTCCTGGACAACAACCTTCAGACCGATCACTCATTGCGCGCCGCGAACGCGTTCGGCTGCGCGATCACCGGCGGGGTCGGCGAGCAGTTCCACAACCTGGTCTACGCCAACCAGCCGGCCAACGAGGGCGACGGCTGGACCGACGAGCAGCTCAAGCAGTTCGGATGTCGACGCTGGGCTGACCGGCGAAGCGCAGAGCACGTTCGACCAGTGTGTGGCTGAAGGGACCTACCAAGGGTGGGCGCAATTGTCCAACGACGCAGCCTTCGAGCGTGGCGTGTCCGGCACCCCCACCATCTTCGTGGACGGCAAGGAACTGCCCAACACGCGCCTTCGCCAGCGAGCAGGCGTTCAAGGACGCGATGACCAACCCGAGCCAGTGATCCCGGCGTACATCCCGTCCCCGTCACAAGGTGTCTGGGACATCGGACCGATCCCCGTACGGGCCTATGCGCTGAGCATCCTGCTCGGCATCTTCGTCGCCGTGTACATCACGGACAAACGGTGGAAGGCCAGGGGCGGCGGTGACGGGCAGATCGCCGACGTCGCCTTGTGGGCGGTTCCCGCGGGAATCATCGGTGCCCGTGTGTACCACGTGATGACAGATTGGTCGACGTATTTCGGCACCGATGGGCTGGGCTTCGTCGCCGCGCTGAAGATCTGGCAGGGCGGGCTCGGGATCTGGGGAGGCGTTGCGGGCGGCGCGCTCGGCGCCTGGTACGCGTGCCGCAGATACGGTCTGCTGCTCCCGCCTCTGGGCGACGCACTTGCTCCCGGCCTGGCAGTGGCGCAGGCGATCGGACGTTGGGGCAACTGGTTCAACCAGGAACTCTTCGGCGAGCCCACCACCGTGCCGTGGGGCTCTGCAGATCGACCCGGTCAACCGGCCCGCCGGGTACGAGCAGTTCGAGACGTTCCATCCCACGTTCCTGTACGAGTCGCTGTGGTGCCTCGGTGTGGCGGTGGTCGTCTGGTGGCTCGACCGCCGGTTCCGCATGGGACACGGGCGGGTGTTTGCCACGTACGTGGCCCTGTACTGCCTCGGTCGGTTGTGGTGGGAGCTCCTGCGGATCGACACGGCCACGTTGATCTTCGGGGTCCGGGTCAACGTCTTCACCTCGGTGCTCGTGGGTCTTGGGGCCGTGCTGTACATCGTGATTTCGCGGCGCCGGGTTCCGGGTCGGGAGGAGTCCGTGTACCGGGAGCCGGAGAAGGTCGAGGCCTGAGCCCGCTAGCCCGGCCTGCCCCGAAGCCTACGGCCGAGCCCGCGCTTCGGCGAGGTTGGAGAACGTGCACGAGGTTGGAGAAGACACGCGTGCGTTCTCCAACCTCGTGCACAACCTCCAACGCCGTGGGCTTTGGCCGGCGCAACGGCCGTGGGCTTTGGCCGGCAGCTGGGCTCGTGCGGCCGGATCAGCCGGCGCAGTGCGTCGCAATCGACCTAGCCCAGCCCGACGTCCTCGGCCAGTCCGAGAAGTGCCTCGCGGACTCGGTCGGGGTACTCCAGCACCAAGAAGTGGGTCGCATCCCATCGCTCCACCCGCCCTTGGGGGGTCTGCGCCGCCGCGGCCTCGACGGCGGCGGGATCTGTCACGAAATCCTGTCCTGCGCTCACATAGACCACCGGACAGGTGACCGCGGAGAGGTCCATCGGTTGCGTGCTTCTGCAGTGCGCTGGCCAGGTGTCCGTACCAGGTGACGTCCATCGCCAGGAAGTCGCGCAGGGCCTCCCGAACGGTCGCGAGTTCGGCGGTCGCCCCGATCGCCCCGGTGCCCTTCAAGAACTCAGCCGTCACGGGCAGTTGTCCGAGCCTGTTGACCAAACCGCCGAGCCAGGCGCCCGACGACTGCAGGACGGCGGTGGTGAAGGACACCAGCGATGTGGCCACGTCACGGGGCACCGAGGGCAGTGGCAGCATCGCCTGGGCGGTGCCGCCCGGTACCCCCGCCAGGGCGAGCACACCCGCCACGCGATCGTCGACGGCGGCGAGTTCCAGGGCGATGTTGACTCCCAAGGACCAACCCACGACCAGGTACCGGTCCCAACCCGCGTCCTCGACGACCGCCAACGCGTCGGCCACGTGGTCGGCCATGTCGATCGCCGCCGGCCGGCACTCCCGACGGGGGGATGCCGCGGTGGAACCAGGTGCGGGCGTCGAAGCCGCACTCGGGGTCGCGAAGGGTGGGCCAGGCGGCCGGGCTGGATGCCAAGCCATTACAGATCAGCAGGGGGATTCCGTCCCCGCCGTTGGCCCACGCGGCGATCGTGGTGCCGTCGGCGCTGTGAACGGCGGTCTGAGTCACGCGTCAAGTGTGCCGGGTGCGGGCTTGCGGGTGGGAAGTCACCGGAGGACCGTGACTGGGGCCGGCGTGGGACGGTCGGCCGCGCCGCCGTCACCGAGCTGGCCGGCGTCACCGGCACCCCAGCACGCCGGCAGCTGGTTGGCACGTGTAGCGCATGCGTGCTGGTACCCGACCGACACGCTGACGGCATCGAGCAGCCCAGCAACCTGCGTAGGGGTGCTTGTATCGGTGAATGTTGCGTCGCCGATCTGGCCGCTGCTGTTGGCGCCCCAGCACCTGACAGTCCCGCCCGGAACGCCAACGCATGAGGAGAAGCCGCCCACGGACAGCGAATCGGTGCCGCTCAACGAGGTGTTCACCGGAGTTGACGATTCGGTGAAGGTGCCGTCACCGAGTTGGCCGGCGTCGTTGCGACCCCAGCACTGGATGGCACCCGCGCCGATTGACCGCGCGCAGGCGTGGCCATCGCCGATACCGATGTCGCGTGCGCCGGCCAGACCTGTGACCTGCACCGGTGACAACTGATTGGCCGGAGGAGAAGGCACGCCCAGTTGGCCGTGATCGTTGAATCCCCAGCATCGACCTGTGCCATCCACCAGGCTGGCGCACGTCGACGAGGACCCCGCGTAGACGGACAGGGCCGTGGTCACTCCCGTCACCTGCACAGGCACCTTGTTGATGGTGCTCGAGGAACCGTTGCCCATCTGTCCGGCTACCCCGAGTCCCCAGCACTTGACCCGGCCGCCACGCAGCGACGCGCAGCTGAATCCGTCGCCACTACTTAGCGTGAATGCTTTGTCCAGGCCCAACGCGACCGGAACCGGCGTGGCGGAGGTGATCGTGTCGTTGTTGCCCAGTTCGCCGTTCATCCCGTAGCCCCAACAGACGACTGACTCGTCGGAACGCACGGCGCATGAATGGCGGCGTCCGGCAGAGACTGCGATCGCGTCCGCAACGCCCACCACCGTGGACACTGCTGCCGGGGCGAAAGACCCGTTGCCCGAACTGACCGTCGGAGTTGTCACCCCAGCACCTGATGGACCCGTCGTCCACAAGTGCGCACGTGTGATCGCCACCGGCACTGATCGCGCTGAGGCCCAGCGTCTCGGCGGTGATGACGCTGGGCGTTGAGACCCGTCCGTCGCCGGCGACCGCGAACGCGGCGTACGAGTACTCAGTGCCCGGCGTGAGGCCGACGTCGGTCGCGGAGTTCCCCGTGACATCCACAGCGACCCCGGCTGTGACGCTGTCCGGTGCCGTACGGCCAGTGGCTCGGCGCACAACTACCGGGTGTGGGGAGTCCGCCCACGCGAGTGTCACCGAGGTCAACTCGCGGGTGCCCACCCGAAGACTGCTCACCGGCGTCACTGGTTCGGGAACCGGCGGGGTCGGCGGTGTGGCCACTTTGTAGCGTATGCGGACCCGTTTGCCCTTGCCCGATGTAACGCGGACCCGCTGCTTCTTCGGAGACGGCACGTAGGAGCTGCCACCGGCATTCACGGTCCTGGCGATGATGCGGTACGTGCCAGGCTTCATCCGCTTGAGCGTCTTGGACTTCTTCAGGGTCTTCTTGTAGCCCTTGCGCTTGATGGTCACAGCCGCTTTGGTGCGCGCAGGCAACCCCGTCACCTTGACGGTGAGGCTTCGACCGGGCGGTTTCGCGGTGGCCACTGAGGATGGCTGACCGTGAGCCGGGGTCGGAAGGAGTGCGGCGGCCAGGGCGACGACGGCCAGACCGGCCGAGACCTTCACCTGCGATGTCATGGGCGTCAGTGTGCCAGCACAGCGAAGCCTGGATCAACGAGAGGAGCGTTCGGTGCAC
Organism: uncultured Actinomycetota bacterium; assembly: GCA_963769435.1. Lineage (GTDB taxonomy): Bacteria > Actinomycetota > Actinomycetes > S36-B12 > UBA10799 > JADKAV01. Next base: position 382,922 of record CAVYLN010000002.1, on the reverse strand, counting down.
CGCGATGGGTCCATGGGGTTGCGCCGGTGATGGGACTCTCACGCCCGGATGAGGCGCGCATGGGTTATGCTGAACTCGCTTCGGGCCAACGGCGTCCCGCGGGCTGCGCGTAAGCGTGCGTCCGATCGGTAGACCCCCAGACCAGGAGTGCCCATGATCCCCGCCAACGGCCTGTACGACCCGGCGTTCGAGCACGACGCATGTGGTGTCGCCTTCGTGGCGACGATGACCGGTGAGCCCTCGCACGAGATCGTCCAGCACGCACTGACCGCTCTGCGCAATCTCGAGCACCGAGGTGCCTCGGGCAGTGAGCCCGACTCCGGCGACGGTGCGGGCATCCTGCTGCAGGTTCCGGACACCCTGTTCCGGGAGACAGTGGACTTCGACCTGCCGGCAGCAGGTCGCTACGGAGTCGGTACGGCCTTCCTGCCCGCCGACGCCGGTGAGGCCGCGGTGGCGGTCAAGGCGATCGAAGCCATCGCCGCCGACGAGGGACTCACCGTTCTGGGGTGGCGGGAAGTCCCGACGTTCGACGCCATGGTGGGCAAGACCGCCCGCAGCACGATGCCGAGTTTCCGGCAGATCTTCGTCACCGGACCGTCGGGCGACGACGAACTCCACCTCGAGCGGCTCGCCTTCATCCTTCGCAAGCGGGCCGAGCGGGAGGCGGGCGTGTACTTCCCCTCGCTGAGCACGCGCACGATCGTCTACAAGGGCATGCTCACCACTGCGCAACTGGAGCCGTTCTTCCCGGACCTGTCCGACCCGCGCACCGCCTCGACACTGGGCATGGTGCACTCGCGCTTCTCGACGAACACGTTCCCGAGTTGGCCGTTGGCGCATCCGTTCCGACTCATCGCCCACAACGGCGAGATCAACACCGTCAAGGGCAACCGGAACTGGATGCGGGCGCGCGAGGCCCTCCTGACCAGCGACCACATCCCGGGGGACCTGGAGCGGCTGTTCCCGATCTGCACGCCGACGGCCAGCGACTCGGCGAGTTTCGACGAGGTGTTGGAGTTCCTGTATCTGGGTGGCAGGCCGCTTCCGCATGCGGTGCTGATGATGATCCCGGAGGCCTGGGAGAACAACACCGAGATGGACCCGGCGCGTCGCGCCTTCTACGAATACCACTCCACGCTGATGGAGCCGTGGGACGGTCCGGCCAGCGTGTCCTTCACCGATGGGCGGGTCATCGGGGCGGTGCTGGACCGCAACGGTCTGCGGCCCGGCCGATTCTGGGAGACCTCCGACGGGCTGGTCGTGCTGGCCTCCGAGGCGGGCGTGCTCGACCTCGATCCGGCATCGGTGGTGCGCAAGGGGCGTCTGCAGCCGGGGAAGATGTTCCTGGTCGACACTGTTCAGGGCCGGATCATCGAGGACGACGAGATCAAGGCCGAACTCGCCGCCGAGCTCCCGTACGAGGAGTGGCTGCATGCGGGCATGATCCACCTCGAGGAACTGCCGGAGCGTGAGCACGTGGTGCACACGCGGCCGTCGATCGCACGCCGCCAGCAGTCCTTCGGGTACACCGAGGAGGAACTGCGGGTCATCCTGGCGCCCATGGCACGCACCGGGATGGAGCCGATCGGGTCGATGGGCACCGATTCGCCGGTGGCGGTCCTGTCCGACCGGCCGCGGTTGCTGTTCGACTACTTCGCGCAACTGTTCGCCCAGGTCACCAACCCGCCGCTCGACGCCCTGCGTGAGGAGATCATCACCTCCCTGAGCAGTCCGATCGGCCCGGAGGGCAATCTGCTGGACGCCACGCCGGCGCATTGCCGGCAGGTGCTGTTGCCGTTCCCGGTGATCGACAACGACGAACTGGCCAAGATCCTCAACATCAACGCCGATGGGGACTTCCCCGGGTTCGCGGCGATCAAGGTTCGCGGGCTGTACGAGATCAACCGGGGGCCGGAAGCGCTGCAGGAGCGGCTGGAGGAGATCTTCGCGGAGATCGACGCCGCCATCGAGTCGGGTATCCGATTCCTGGTCCTCAGCGATCGGGACTCCGACCCCGAGCATGCACCGATCCCGTCGCTGCTGCTCATGTCCGCGGTCCACCACCATCTCGTGCGCCAGAAGACCCGCACTCTGACGTCGGTGCTGGTGGAGGCCGGTGATGTGCGCGAGGTGCACCACGTCGCGCTGCTGGTCGGCTACGGCGCGGCCGCGGTCAACCCCTATCTGGCCATGGAGACCGTGGAGTCGATGGTCCGGTCCGGCGCGCTGACCGAGATCACCCCCGAGATCGCGGTGCGCAATCTCGTCAAGGCTCTCGGCAAGGGCGTGCTCAAGGTGATGTCCAAGATGGGGATCTCGACCGTCGCCTCGTATCGCGGAGCCCAGGTCTTCGAGGCCCTCGGTCTGAGTCAGGAACTCGTCGACCGGCACTTCACCGGCACCACCTCCAAACTCGGGGGTGTCGGGCTCGAGGTGATCCATGAGGAGGTCCGACGCCGTCACGAGACCGCCTACCCGCCAACCGGTATCGCGCCGGCACACAGGGCTCTCGACATCGGCGGCGAGTACCAGTGGCGCCGGGAGGGAGAGCCGCACCTGTTCGATCCGGAGACGGTGTTCCGGCTGCAGCACGCGACGCGTGAGGGACGCTACGACGTCTTCCGTCAGTACACCGACAAGGTCGACGACCAGAGCCACCATCTGATGACACTGCGGGGCCTGTTCGACCTGAAGGTCGGGCAGAGGCCGCCCGTGCCGCTGGACGAGGTGGAGCCGGTCAGTGAGATCGTCCGGCGATTCTCGACCGGTGCGATGAGCTACGGCTCGATCTCACAAGGAGGCCCACGAGACGCTGGCCATCGCGATGAACCGGCTGGGGGCGAAGTCCAACACCGGCGAGGGCGGAGAGGACCCGGAGCGGTTCCTTCCCATGGCCAACGGGGACTCGAAGCGATCGTCGATCAAGCAGGTCGCGTCCGGGCGGTTCGGGGTCACCAGCGAGTACCTGGTCAACTCCGACGACATCCAGATCAAGATGGCGCAGGGTGCGAAGCCCGGCGAGGGCGGTCAGCTTCCCGCGCACAAGGTGTATCCGTGGGTCGCCAAGACCCGGCACTCCACCCCGGGCGTCGGTCTGATCTCGCCGCCACCGCACCACGACATCTACTCGATCGAGGACCTGGCGCAACTGATCCACGACCTCAAGAACGCCAACCCCCGCGCCCGTGTGCACGTGAAGCTGGTCGCGGAGGTGGGTGTCGGGACGGTGGCCGCAGGAGTCAGCAAGGCCCATGCCGACGTGATCCTGATCTCCGGTCACGATGGCGGTACGGGCGCGTCGCCGCTCACGTCCTTGAAGCACGCGGGTGGGCCATGGGAACTGGGGCTGGCCGAGACCCAGCAGACCCTCATCGCGAACGGCCTGCGCGACCGGGTCGTGGTGCAGACCGACGGGCAGTTGAAGACCGGACGCGACGTGATCATCGCTGCCCTACTCGGTGCCGAGGAGTACGGGTTCGCCACCGCACCGCTGGTGGTCATGGGGTGCGTGATGATGCGGGTGTGTCACCTCGACACCTGCCCGGTGGGAGTCGCGACACAGAACCCGGTGCTGCGCGAGCGGTTCACCGGCAAGCCCGAGTTCGTGGTGAACTTCTTCGAGTTCATCGCCGAGCAGGTCCGCGAGTACCTGGCCGCCCTCGGCTTCCGGAGCCTCGACGAGGTCATCGGGAAGGTCGACCTGCTCGACGTCCACAAGGCCGTGGACCACTGGAAGGCGCAAGGTCTGGACCTGACCCCGATCCTGGCCGAACCCGAGCCGGGTGCGGCGACCCGATGTGTGACGGTGCAGGACCACGGCCTCGACAAGGCACTCGATGTGCAACTGATCGAACTGTGCGAGCCGGCACTGGAGGCAGGGGAGCCCGTCCGTGTGAACCTGCCCATCCGCAACGTGAACCGCACCGTGGGCACGATGTTGGGCAGTGAGTTGACCCGCAGGTACGGCGCGGGCGGTCTACCCACCGGCACCATCGACATCACGTTCACCGGATCCGCCGGGCAGAGCTTCGGTGCCTTCGTCCCCAAGGGGATCACGCTGCGTCTCGAGGGTGACACCAACGACTACCTGGGCAAAGGGCTCTCCGGGGGACAACTGGTCGTGCGCCCGGACCGGAACGCGCCGTTCCCGGCCCATGAGCAGATCATCGCCGGAAACGTCATCGCCTACGGGGCCACCGATGGCCGCATCTTCGCCAACGGCAAGGTGGGGGAGCGGTGCTGTGTGCGCAACAGCGGCGCCACCGTGGTGGTGGAAGGGGTCGGCGACCACGGCTGTGAGTACATGACCGGTGGGCATGCGGTGGTCCTCGGGCCCGTGGGCCGGAACTTCGCCGCCGGGATGTCGGGCGGCACTGCGTTCCTACTCGACGTCAACGTGGAACACATCAACCAGGACATGGTCGCGCTCGAGGACCTCGACGCGGAGGACGCCAACTGGCTGGCCGGGATCGTCGCCGAGCACGCAGAGCAGACCGGTTCCGAGGTGGCCGCGGAATTGCTCGCCGATTGGCACGCGGCACTTCCCCGGTTCGCCAAAGTCATGCCGCGCGACTATCGCAGAGTGCTCGATGCGATAGCGCTGGCCGAGAGTGAGGGCCGGAACGTGGACGAAGCGATCATGGAGGCTAGCCGTGGCTGATCCCAGAGGATTCCTGAAGGCCGGGCGGGAGTTGCCCACCCGGCGCCCCGTCGACATCCGCATTCAGGACTGGAACGAGGTGTATGAGCCGTTCGGGGAGTCGAAACTGCGGACACAGGCGTCCCGCTGTATGGACTGCGGGATCCCGTTCTGTCACAACGGCTGCCCGCTGGGCAACCTGATCCCGGAATGGAACGATCTGACCCGGCGCGGTGACTGGCACGCGGCCATTGAGCGCCTGCATGCCACGAACAACTTCCCGGAATTCACCGGTAGGTTGTGCCCCGCGCCGTGTGAGACGGCCTGTGTGCTCGGCATCAACCAGGATCCCGTCACGATCAAGCAGGTCGAGGTGTCCATCATCGACCGTGCGTGGGACTCCGGCTGGGTCCAGCCGCAGCCGCCCGAGCGCCTGTCCGGCAAGACGGTCGCCGTAGTGGGATCCGGTCCGGCCGGGCTCGCCGCAGCACAACAGCTGGCTCGCGCCGGACACACCGTGGCCGTCTACGAACGCGCCGACCGGATCGGAGGACTGCTGCGCTACGGCATCCCCGAGTTCAAGATGGAAAAGCGTCACCTGACGCGCCGCCTCGAGCAGATGGAGGCCGAAGGGGTCAAGTTCCGCACCGGCATCGAGATCGGCACCGACCTCTCGGCCGACGACCTGCGGCGCCGCTACGACGCGGTTCTGATCGCCGTGGGATCGACCATCGGCCGCGACCTGCCGGTGCCCGGACGGGACCTTGATGGGGTCTACCAGGCCATGGACTACCTGCCTCTGGCCAACCGGGTGCAGGAGGGTGACCTCGAGGACGCCCCGATCCACGCCGGCGGAAAGCACGTCGTGATCATCGGCGGCGGCGACACCGGTGCGGACTGTCTCGGGACCGCCATCCGGCAGGGTGCCGCCAGCATCACCCAGTTGGAGATCATGGCGACGCCTCCGGACAGCCCGGCCCGCGAGCCAGCCCTGGCCCACGTACCCGATGACCTTCCGGGTCTCGTCCGCGCACGAGGAGGGCGGGGACCGCGTCTACTCGGTGTCCACCAAACGTTTTGTCGGCGAGGACGGCGTGGTCAAGGGCCTGGAGATCGTCGACGTCGAATGGGTCGATGGACGACCGGTGGAGATCGAGGGATCAGAGCGCGTGTTGCCCGCGGATCTGGTGACTCTGGCGATGGGCTTCGTGGGCCCGGAGGCCGACGTCTTCTGTTCGCAGTTGGGTGTGCGGCGCGATGAGCGCGGCAACCTGGTGCGTGACGACGACTACGCCAGCGATGTCGCGGGGGTGTTCGTCGCCGGTGACGCCGGGCGCGGTCAGTCGTTGATCGTCTGGGCGATCGCCGAGGGCCGCGCGGCCGCGTCTGCGATCGACAAGTTCCTGATGGGCAGCACCAACCTGCCCAAGCCGCTGCCGGCCTCGGCCCGCCAGGTCACCGTCTGAGCACGGGCGTGCTGAAGGCCCTCCCTGACGGTTTTCCGGTGGCGCACGTGGGTCGCGCGGCCTGGGATCCCGGCCTGCGGGTGTCCTTGCGCTGAACGCGCAACCTCCGGACCGGCTCGGGACGGCGGACGGTGGCAGATGAGGCTAACCTCATGTCTGTGCGTCGCGCGAAAATTGTCTGCACCCTGGGTCCGGCAACGGATTCCGAAGAGGTGTTGGCCGAACTCATCAGAAATGGCATGTCGGTCGCCCGGCTGAACCTGAGCCACGGCTCCCACGCCGAACACCAGAAGCGCTTGGACATGGTGCGCGCGGCCGCTGACCTGGCCGGATCGACCGTCGCTGTGCTCGCCGACCTGCAGGGACCCAAGATCCGTCTGGGGACGTTCGCCCATCATCACGCGGATCTGAAGGTCGGACAGACGTTCACGATCACCACTCGTGGTGTCGAAGGAGACTCCGAGATCTGCTCCACGACCTATGCGGGACTTCCCCACGATGTCCGTGTCGGCGACGAGATCCTGATCGACGACGGGCACATCACGCTGCGGGCGATGGAGGTCGGCAGCACGGACGTGATCTGCGAGGTGGCCATCGGCGGGCGGATCAGCAACAACAAGGGGATCAATCTCCCCGGCGTGGTGGTGAGCGTTCCTGCGCTGTCCGACAAGGACGTCGAGGACCTGCGCTGGGCTCTGGGTGCCGATGTTGACATCGTCGCGCTGTCCTTCGTGCAACGCCCCGAGGACATCGATGACGTGCGACGGGTCATGGACGAGCAGGGCGTGCACCGCCCGATCCTGGCCAAGATCGAGAAGCCGCAGGCCGTCGATCACCTGGCCGCGATCATCGAGACTTTCGACGGGATCATGGTCGCCCGCGGTGACCTCGGTGTCGAGTTGCCCCTCGAACAGGTGCCGCTGGTGCAGAAGCGTGCCATCGAACTCTCGCGGGCTGCGGCGAAGCCGGTCATCGTGGCCACCCAGATGTTGGACAGCATGGTGACCAGCAGCCGGCCGTCGCGGGCCGAGGCCTCCGATGTCGCCAATGCGGTGCTCGACGGTGCCGATGCGCTGATGCTCAGCGGCGAGACGAGCGTGGGCGAGCATCCCGCGCTTGTGGTCCAGACGATGGCGAAGATCATCGGCTACGTCGAGGAGCAGGCGCTGTGGACCGTGTCGGAGTCCGCCGACAACCGCACCGGTTCCACAGCGCGCGCCATCACGCGCGCCGCCTGCGAGGTGGCCGAGGAGGTCGAGGCGAAGTTCATCATCTCCTTCACGGAGACCGGCCTCACCCCTCGTCTGGTCGCACGGCACCGCTCGCATGTGCCGTCTCTGTGTTTCAGTCCGACCACCCACGTCCGGAACTTCCTGGCGCTGGTCTGGGGGATCACCCCGTACGCCGGCAAGAAGGTCCAGCACACCGACGAACTCGTGGAGTACGTGGACCTTCAGATCTCCCGGATGTCGCTCGCGGAGGCCGGTGACAAGGTCGTGGTCATCGCGGGTGTTCCGCCGGGCATCCCCGGCACCACCAACGGCATGCGCGTGCACTTGGTGGGTTCGGGATCGGCCGGCAAGGCGGAGGAGGCCGAGGTCGCCGCACAGGTGTGATCCCAGGCAGTCTCGGCCGTACTCGAGGCCTGTGTCGACGAAGCACTTCCGGCCTAACCTACGGTGGCGTAACCTGGAGTTCGACCGCGGGCGCAGGGCCGGCTGTCGCGGGAGGTCGCATGGAACGCACCGCCACATTGCACGGTCACCGGATCGCATATCGCGAGGCAGGCGATCCGCAGTTGCCGACGCTGCTGCTGATACATGGCATCACCAGCAGCAGTCACACGTGGGACCCGGTTATCCCCGCTCTGGCCGAGCACGCACACGTACTCGCCCCCGATCTTCTCGGCCACGGTGGTTCGGACAAGCCGGCAGCCGACTATTCGCTCGGCGGGCTGGCCAGCATCGTGCGGGACCTACTGGAGCACCTGGGCCGCGACCGGGTGACGATCGTGGGGCACTCACTGGGTGGCGGAGTGGCGATGCAGTTCGCCTACCAGTACTACGAGTTCTGTGAGCGGATCGTCCTGGTGGACAGCGGTGGGCTGGGACGGGAGGTCAGTTGGGCTCTGCGGGCGGCCGCTCTGCCGGGCGCGGAACTGGTGTTGCCCGTGATCGCCCATCCGAAGGTTCGAGACGCCGGAGCCGCCGTCGGCAGGGTGCTCGGGAGGCTGCCAGTACGTCCGCGTCCCTCGGTCGCGGAGGTGGCCCGCGGGTATGCCTCGCTGGCCGAAGGTCCGGCCAGGACCGCCTTCGTGCACACACTGCGCAGTGTGGTGGACCCGGGTGGGCAGCGCGTCAGCGCCTCCGACAAGTTCTACCTGGTGCAGGGGCGGCCGACCTTGATCGTCTGGGGTGCGCTGGACACCGTGATACCGGTCGAGCACGCGTACAGCGCGCATGCGCAGATCCCCGGTAGTTCCCTGGAGATCTTCGAACAGTCCCGTCATTTCCCGCACATGGACGAACCGGATCGTTTCAGCCGGGTTGTCAGGCAGTTCCTCGCGTCCACCCGTCCCGCGTCGCTGGATCGCGCGTTGTTGCGTGACCGGCTCGCGGGCGGAGCGTGATCGACCCGATCCCCGAACGTCGGGTTCGCACTGGCCCGAGGGGTGGCCGTCAGTCGAGCCTGCCCCTTGCCTCCGGGTTGAGAACTCCCCATGCGACGAGCTGGTCGGCGAGCACCCCCGGGGGTTCGTCGTAGATGACTGCCAGTGTCCGTAGGTCGTCCTGCCGGATGCTCAGAACCTTGCCGTTGTAGTCGCCACGCTGGGCCTGGATGGCCGCTGCGTAGCGAGCCAGCGGGCCGACCTTGTCCGCAGGCACGCTCCCCAGCCGCTCCAGGTCGAGAACGAGTCGCGCCGGCGGTTCAGCGGTGGATCCGGGAGTGCTGTCCGGAAGCAGCTCGGCGACCGGAACTCCGTAGAAGTCGGCCAGTTCAGCCAGTTTCTGCACTGTCACGGCGCGGTCTCCGCGCTCGTACGAGCCGACGACGACCGCCTTCCAGCGGCCTTCCGACTTCTCCTCGACGCCGTGCAGGGACATCCCCTGCTGCTGACGGATGGACCGGAGTTTGGCTCCAAGCGCTCGCGCATACTCACTTGCCATGGGCGGCGCTCCATTCCGGCTCGGACTGACAGATGCGAGGCTACGGAGAGTGACTACCGGGAGGCAACTCGACGGGAATGCCTGCGCCGGGCCTGGCCATACGGGTGATAGCGTCGGGGACGAAAGCCTTTCCTTTAACCACCGTCCAGCGAGGCGGAGAAGGGGGGTTGGACGCGATGACGCCTGACCACGAGTCCCAGGAATCCCTCAGCGATTCCGACATCAATCGAGCGGTGGTCCGCATCGCTCACGAGATCCTCGAACGCAACCGCGGAGCCGACGACCTCGTCCTGCTGGGGATCCCCCGGCGTGGAGTCCCGCTCGCGGAGCGGATCGCCGCGGCCATGTCGAAGATCGAGGACCGCGAAGTGCCCGCCGGGGCGCTGGACGTCGGGATGTACCGCGACGACCTGCGACTGCGTCCGACCGTCGCTCTGCACCCGACGGTGATCCCCGGGGGTGACATCACCGGCAAGACGGTGGTGATCGTCGATGATGTGCTCTTCAGCGGTCGCACCACGCGCGCTGCCATGGACGCCCTCGCCGACATCGGGCGACCACGGGCCGTGCAACTCGCGGTCCTCGTGGACCGCGGTCACCGAGACCTGCCCATCCGCGCCGACTACGTGGGGAAGAACCTGCCCACGTCGCGTGAGGACGACGTGCAGGTGACTCTGGCCGAGACCGACGGAGTCGATGCGGTCCGGCTCGTACGTGCGGGAGGGAACTGAATGCGCCACTTGCTGTCCACCACTGATCTGAGCCAGGCCGACGCCCTGTCGATCCTGGACACCGCCCGGGAACTCGCCCAGGTGGCCGACCGGCCGGTCAAGAAGTTGCCCACGCTGCGGGGACGGACGGTGGTCAACCTGTTCTTCGAGGACTCCACCCGCACGCGGATCTCGTTCGAGGCAGCCGCCAAGCGCCTGTCCGCGGACGTGATCAACTTCTCGGCCAAGGGGTCGAGTCTTTCCAAGGGCGAGTCACTCAAGGACACGGCACTGACGCTGCAGGCCATGGGGGCCGACGCGGTGGTCATCCGGCACAACGCCAGTGGGGCGGCCCACCGCCTGGCGAACAGCGGCTGGATCCACGGTGCGGTCATCAACGCAGGCGACGGGACGCACGAGCATCCGACACAAGCGCTGCTCGACGCCTACACGATGCGTGCGCATCTGCGCGACGGCGAGGGTTCACTCGACGGCCTGAACGTGGTGATCGTCGGCGACGTGCTGCACTCCCGGGTCGCGCGCTCCAACGTGTGGCTGCTCGACACACTGGGCGCGAACGTGACTCTGGTCGCGCCGCCCGACGCTGCTGCCGGTCGGTGTCGAGACCTGGCCCTGCCGGGTGAGCTACGACCTCGACGAGGCCATCGTCAAGGCCGACGTGGTGATGATGCTGCGCGTCCAGATGGAACGGATGAACGCCGCGTTCTTCCCCAGTGCCCGGGAATACTCCCGGCGGTACGGCCTCGACGTGCCGCGGATGAGTTCGTTGCCCGACCACGCGATCGTGATGCATCCGGGTCCGATGAACCGGGGCATGGAGATCGCAGCCGATGTCGCGGACTCCGGCCGATCGGTGATCCTCGACCAGGTCACGAACGGGGTGCACGTCCGGATGGCCGTGCTGTACCTACTGCTGGGAGGCCAAGAGTCATGACAGTGCTGCACAACGTCCGTCCGCTCGGTGGGGAAGCCGTCGATGTGCGCATCGAAGACGGGGTCATCGCCGAAATCGGCGCGGGCCTCGACGCGGACCGGATCATCGACTGCGCCGGTGCGGTCCTTCTGCCCGGGCTCGTGGATCTGCACACGCACCTGCGGGAACCCGGCCGGGAGGACGCGGAGACCGTCGAGTCCGGCACCCGGGCCGCCGCCGCCGGGGGTTTCACCGCGGTGCACGCGATGGCCAACACGGATCCGGTGGCCGACACCGCGGGAGTTGTGGAACAGGTCTGGAGACTCGGTCTCGAGGCCGGGTACGCGGATGTGAGACCTGTGGGTGCTGTCACTGTCGGCCTGGCGGGTCAACGCCTCGCCGAACTCGGTGCCATGGCCGATTCCGCCGCCCGGGTCCGCGTGTTCAGTGACGACGGACACTGCGTCTCCGATGCGCAGTTGATGCGCCGGTCACTGGAGTACGTGAAGGCGTTCGACGGTGTGATCGCGCAGCACGCCCAGGAACCTCGTCTGACCGAGGGCTCCCAGATGCACGAAGGGGAACTGTCCGGGCAACTCGGGCTGGCCGGGTGGCCCGCGGTCGCCGAGGAGGCGATCATCGCCCGCGATGTGCTGCTGGCCGAGCACGTGGGATCCAGACTGCACATCTGTCATGTCTCCACCGCGGGTTCGGTGGAGATCCTTCGCTGGGCGAAGAGTCGCGGAATCTCGGTGACAGCCGAGGTCACTCCTCACCATCTGCTGCTGACCCATGACCTGGCTACGACCTACGACCCCATATACAAGGTCAACCCGCCACTGCGCAGCGACGCCGACGTGCAGGCTGTGCGGCAGGCCCTGGCCGAGGGCGTTATCGACATCGTGGCCACCGATCACGCACCGCACGCGATGGAGGACAAGGAGTGCGAGTGGGCCGCGGCGGCTTTCGGAATGCTCGGCCTGCAGACGGCGCTCGCCGTCGTCAACGAGACGATGGTCCGGCCCGGACGCCTGGATTGGGAAGCCGTCGCGCAGCGGATGTCGATCGCGCCCGCGCGCATCGGCCGGGTGTCCGATCACGGACGGCCGCTCGCGGTGGGGGAACCCGCGAACCTGACCGTGTTCGATCCCGACCCCGAGTGGGTCGTGTCGCCCGGTGACATGGTCAGCCGCAGCCGGAACACACCGTATGCCGGCATGGTCCTTCACGGTCGCGTGCTCAGCACGTGGTTGCGGGGCAGGCCCACAGTCCTCGACGGCGCAGTGGTGGAGTACGAAACCGTCTGATGAACACCCTGCTGGCCGCCGAATCGCAACAGGTCACCGCATGGCCACAACGTCTGGCCCTGACGCTGGCCGTGATCGCGGTCATCGCATTGGCGCTGTGGGGCATGTGGCGCAGTTGGCGGCGTCGAGCGGCCGTCGACCTTCCGCTGCGGCCGGTCCCCGAGGGCTTCGACCCGCAGCTCGAGGTGGCCGGCCGGTACCTGGGCACCGCGCCCGCACAGGACTGGATGCAACGTGTGGTAGCCAGTGGTCTGGGTGCCCCGGGCAATGCGTCCGCAGGAGTAGAAGGCAAAGGTGTACGGCTGGAGAGGATGGGCGAGCTGTCGATCTTCCTGGCCGCCGATCAGATCACCGGAGCCGAACTCGGTCGTGGTGTCGCCGGCCAGGTCGCGGAGAAGGACGGGGTCGTCCTGTGGTTCTGGCATGTGGGCGACATGGCGCTGCAGACGGGTTTCCGCCCCGATGCAGCCGAGGACGTTGTCAGGTTGGTGCAGGCCAGCCAGGCGTTATGTGAGGAGAACCGATGAGTTTCACCATCCCCATGCTCGAAGATCCGGACACCCGGACCTCCGACCCCGCGCTACTCGTTCTGGAGGACGGCACTTCCCTTCGAGGCGAGGCGTTCGGTGCGCGCGGCAGCGTGTTCGGGGAAGCCGTGTTCGCCACGGGCATGACCGGCTATCAGGAGACGCTCACCGACCCCTCATATCACCGACAGGTCGTCGTGATGACCGCTCCGCACATCGGCAACACCGGGATGAACCCCGAGGATCCTGAGTCGGGCCGGATCTGGGCAGCGGGGTTCGTCGTGCGCGATCTGAGCCCGGTCGCGAGCAACTGGCGTGCGACCGATCCGCTGGGGCCGGCACTGGCACGGGCCGGCGTGGTGGGTGTGCGCGGAGTCGACACCCGGGCACTGACCAGGCATCTGCGAGAGCGCGGCGTGATGCGGGTGGGTCTGTTCAGCGGGGAGGCCCTCACGGATGCGGCCACGATGCTGGAACAGGTGAAGGCGTCTCCCGGGCATGCTGGGGGCGAACCTGTCGGCGCAGGTGAGCACGGCCGAACCGTATGTGGTCGCTGCCGAGCCGGAGAGCCGCTACACAGTGGTGGCAGTCGACCTGGGGATCAAACGGATGACACCCACACTTATGGCCGAGCGCGGGATGACCGTCCATGTCGTGCCCTCGAACTACACGTACGAGCAGATCAGGGCCCTGTCGCCGGACGGGCTGTTCTTCTCCAACGGCCCCGGAGACCCGGCGACGGCCGATCACGCGGTGGGCGTCGCCCGCAGCGCGCTGTCCGATGCCCTGCCGACATTCGGTATCTGCTTCGGCAATCAGATCCTGGGACGCGCATTGGGCTTCGAGACCTACAAACTCGCATACGGTCACCGCGGCATCAACCAACCGGTCCAGGACCGCTCGACCGGCAAGGTGGAGGTCACCGCCCACAACCACGGTTTCGCGGTGAAGGCCCCCCTGGACACCGAGGTCGACGGTGAGTTCGGGCGCGTCCGGGTCAGCCACGTGTGTCTCAACGACGATGTCGTCGAAGGACTGCAGTGTCTGGACGTCCCGGCATTCAGCGTCCAGTACCACCCGGAGGCCGCGGCCGGACCGCACGATTCGGCCTACCTGTTCGACAGATTCGCAGCCGCGATGGAGGGGCGGTCCTGATGCCAAGACGCACAGATATCGACAGCGTGCTCGTGATCGGCTCGGGACCGATCGTGATCGGTCAAGCCTGCGAGTTCGACTACTCCGGCACACAGGCCTGCCGCGTGCTGCGTGCGGAGGGGCTGCGGGTCATCCTCGTCAACAGCAACCCGGCCACGATCATGACCGATCCGGAGTTCGCGGACGCCACCTACATCGAACCCATCACCCCGGAGTTCGTGGAGAAGGTCATCGCAAAGGAGCGCCCCGACGCCCTGCTCCCGACCCTGGGTGGACAGACGGCGCTCAACGCCGCCGTGGCCCTGGCCGAGAACGGTGTGCTCGAGCGCTACGGCGTGGAACTGATCGGTGCGGACATCGACGCGATCCAGCGCGGCGAGAACCGTGAGTTGTTCAAGCAGATCGTGGACAAGGTCGGCGCGGAATCCGCGCGGTCCGCGGTCTGCCACACGCTGGAGGAATGCTTCGAGGCGGTGGCGGACCTCGGGTATCCCGTCGTCGTACGTCCCTCCTTCACCATGGGTGGTGCGGGTTCGGGGATGGCCTATGACGAGGCCGACCTGCGCCGTATCGGCGGGTCCGGTCTGGCCGCCAGCCCCACCACGGAGGTACTGCTCGAGGAGTCGATCCTCGGCTGGAAGGAGTTCGAACTCGAGCTCATGCGGGACCACAACGACAACGTGGTCGTGGTCTGCTCGATCGAGAACCTGGACCCGCTGGGGGTGCACACAGGTGATTCGATCACGGTCGCCCCGGCGCTGACGTTGACCGACCGCGAGTACCAGCGGATGCGGGACGTCGGGATCGCGGTCATCCGTGAGGTCGGCGTGGACACCGGTGGGTGCAACATCCAGTTCGCCATCCACCCCGAGGACGGCCGGATCATCGTGATCGAGATGAATCCCCGTGTCTCTCGCAGTTCGGCACTCGCCTCGAAGGCGACCGGGTTCCCGATCGCGAAGATCGCCGCGAAACTCGCCATCGGCTACACCCTCGACGAGATCCCCAACGACATCACCCGGCAGACACCGGCGTCGTTCGAGCCGACCCTGGACTACATCGTCGTGAAGGTCCCGCGCTTCGCCTTCGAGAAGTTCCCGGGTGCCGACGACACGCTGACCACCACGATGAAGAGCGTGGGGGAGGCGATGTCCATCGGACGCAACTTCCCGCAGGCGCTGCAGAAGGCGCTGCGCAGTATCGAACGTTCCGGCTCGGAGTTCTCGTGGCCCGCTGATCCACGGCCACTGCCGGAGTTGCTCGATGAGGTGGCACGCCCGCACGACGGACGCCTGCAGAAGGTGCAGCAGGCCCTGTGGCTCGGCGCCACTACCGAGCAGATGTACGGGATCACCGCCATCGACCCTTGGTTCCTGGAACAGATCGTGGGCATCAACGCGGCAGCCGATGAGATCCGCGGGGCCGACCGGCTGTCCCCGAGCCTGCTGCGGCACGCCAAGCAGATGGGCTTCTCTGATGCGCAGATCGCCGCGCTGCGGGCCAGCAGCGTGGACGTGATCCGGGGTGTGCGCCACGCGCTGGGCATCCGGCCGGTGTTCAAGACCGTGGACACCTGCGCTGCGGAGTTCCCCGCCTATACGCCTTACCACTACTCGAGCTACGACGCCGAGACCGAGGTCGAGCCACGCGAGAAGGAAGCCGTGATCATCCTCGGTTCCGGGCCCAACCGGATCGGACAGGGGATCGAGTTCGACTACAGCTGTGTCCACGCCACGCTGACCCTGCGGGAGGCCGGGTACGAGGCGATCATGGTCAACTGCAACCCGGAGACCGTCTCGACCGACTACGACACCGCGGACCGGCTGTACTTCGAGCCACTGACCCTGGAGGACGTGCTCGAAGTGATCGCCGCGGAGCAGGCCGTCGGCCCCGTGGCCGGGGTCATCTGCCAGCTCGGCGGGCAGACGCCCTTGGGCCTCGCGGCGAGGCTCAAGGCCGAAGGTGTCCCGCTGCTGGGGACCACGCCGGAGGCAATCCACCTCGCTGAGGAGCGCGGTGCATTCGGGCAAGTGCTGGAGGATGCGGGCCTTCCCGTGCCCAAGCACGGCATGGCGCGCAGCGTCCGGGAGGCGGAGAAGATCGCGGCCGAGATCGGATACCCGGTCCTGGTGCGCCCCTCCTACGTCCTCGGGGGTCGCGGGATGGAGATCGTTTACGACAAGTCCGTCCTCGCCGCCTACATCGAGCGGGCCACGCAAGCCAGTCCGGAGCACCCGGTGCTGGTGGACCAGTTCCTGGACGATGCGATCGAGATCGACGTCGACGCGCTGTTCGACGGCACCGACCTGTTCCTCGGCGGGGTGATGGAACACATCGAGGAGGCCGGGATCCACTCGGGTGACTCGGCGTGCGCCCTGCCCCCGATGACGCTGGGCAGGCACGAGCTCGATCAGATCCGCGCCAGCACCCGGGCCATCGCCGAGGGGGTCGGGGTGCGGGGTCTGCTGAACATCCAGTTCGCGCTGACCCAGGACAAGTTGTTCGTGCTCGAGGCGAATCCGCGTGCGTCGCGCACCGTCCCGTTCGTGTCCAAGGCCACGGGGGTGCCGCTGGCCAAGGCGGCTGCCCGTATCGCGGTCGGCCAGACCATCGCGCAACTGCGCGCCGACGGCCTGCTGCCTGCGGTGGGGGATGGGGCCGAGCTGCCCGAAGGTGCGGCGATGTCGGTCAAGGAGGCCGTCATGCCGTTCGGTCGGTTCCACGGCGTGGACACCGTGCTCGGTCCTGAGATGCGGTCCACCGGTGAAGTGATGGGCATCGACGCGGACTTCGGCACCGCCTACGCCAAGTCGCAGTCCGGGGCGTACTCGTCCGGCCTGCCGGTCACCGGACGGGCGATCATCACCGTCGCGAACCGCGACAAGCGGTCGATGATCTTCCCCGTGAAGCGGCTGTCCGACCTCGGCTTCGAGATCCTGGCCACCCAGGGCACCGCTGACGTGCTTCGGCGCAACGGGCTCAAAGCCACGGTGCTGCGCAAGCACGCGGAAGGGGTCGGCCCCAACGGGGAGCCGACCACGGTGGGGAGCATCCTTGCCGGCGAGGTCGACCTGGTCGTGAACACCCCCTTGGGGACCGGCGCCCGCGTGGACGGGTACGACATCCGGACCGCGGCCGTGGTGAAGGGCATTCCATGCATCACCACGATCCAGGGTCTGGCCGCGGCGGTGCAGGGGATCGAGGCACTGAAGACCGGCCAGATCGGAGTGCGCAGCATTCAGGAGCACCAGGCGGACCTGGCTGCTCTCTGGGCCGGGATGACCGAGGGACCCGCATGAGCACGCAGGCGGACGCCGAGATCCTCAGTGTCCGCCGCGAGGGCGCCTACTGGCACATGTCGTTCGCGGCGCCGGGAATCGCGGACGGTTTCCGGCCGGGACACTTCGTGGCCATCGCCGTCGACGATGCGCATATCCTGCGCCGGGCGTTCTCCATCCGATCCGCCTCGACCAAGGCCGGAGGTGCTCTGCAGATCATCGTGTCGCCCAAGGGTCCGGGGACCAAGTGGCTGGTGACCCGAAGGCCCGGGGACGTGATCAATGTGATCGCGCCGCTGGGTCGGCCCTTCCGGTTGCCGACCGAACCCGTGCCGTGCGTTCTGGTCGGTGGCGGGTACGGGGTGGCACCGCTGTTCGAACTGGCCTCCCAACTGCGCGCGCGCGGATGCGCGGTCGAGATCATCGTCGGCGCCGGCGATGTCGATCGCCTGCACGGTGTGGTGGAGGCCAGACGGGTCAGCGACGCGGTGTACGTGACCACCGACGACGGGTCCGCGGGGGAGCGGGGCCGGGTGACCGACCCACTGCGAAGGATTCTGGCCGGCGGACACCCGGCGGTCTACGCCTGCGGCCCGATGGCCATGCTGCAGGCGGTCTCGGAGGTCAGCGCCGAGTTCGGTGCTGTCGCGCAGTGCGCCGTCGAGGAGTCGATGGCGTGCGGCGTCGGCGTGTGCATGACCTGTGTCCTCCCGGTCGTGGGGGATGACGGGGTCACGCGGATGGTCCGGTCGTGCACGGAAGGACCGGTCTTCTTCGGCGATCGGGTGCGCTGGTCGGAGGTGGGTACAGTCCCGGCGGACACCCTCGGAGCACCGGAGCCCCGCGATGACTGACCCGCGTGTCACTTTGGGCGGTGTCGAGTTCGCAGGTCCGGCGTTCACCGCGTCCGGATGTGCGGCCGCCGGCAGGGAACTCGCCGCCTTCTTCGACCTCACAGAGATCGGCGGGGTGGTGACCAAGAGCATCATGTTGCGGCCGCGCTCGGGTCGACCGACGCCGCGGATGGTGGAGACCCCCTCGGGCATGCTGAACTCGATCGGGCTGCAGGGTCCCGGGATCGAGTCCTTCCTGGCCAACGACTTGGCGTGGCTGACCGACAACGGGGTCGCTGCGGTGGTCTCCATCGCGGGGGAGACCGTCGACGAGTATGCGCAGATCGCAAGAATCCTGCGCAACGAGCCCGCCGTGCGCGCGATCGAGGTCAACATCTCGTGTCCCAACGTGGAGAGTCGCGGACAGGTCTTCGCATGTGAGGTCATGTCGGCCTCTGCGGTGATCCATCAGGTCCGCCGCAACACCAGCAGCGATGTTCCGATCTTCGCGAAGTTGTCGCCGGACGTCACCAGCATCGCCGAGATCGCGATGGCGTGTCACAACGCCGGTGCCGATGGCCTGTCGGTCATCAACACGACCCTGGGGATGGCCATCGACACCGATACTCTGCGGCCGATCCTGGGCGGCGTGACCGGTGGCCTGAGCGGACCGGCGATCCGGCCGATGGCGGTGCGCTGTGTCTGGCAGATCCATCAGGTGCTGCCAGAGGTTCCGATTCTCGGGATGGGAGGCATCACCACAGGCGAAGACGCACTGCAGTTCATCGCGGCGGGTGCCTCAGCCGTCAGCGTCGGCACCATGACCTTCCACGACCCGTCCGCCCCGCTGCGGGTGCAGCGCGAGTTGCTGGAGTTGCTGGACGCCCGAGGTTTCGAGACCGTCTCCGAGGCCGTGGGTATCGCACATCGAGGAGGTATGACATGACAGCACCGGTCGCCCTGGCGCTCGACGCCCCCGACCTGGACACCGCGTGCCGTTGGGCCAACGCGGTCAACGGGGTGTTCTCCCACGTCAAGGTGGGTCTGGAGACCTATCTCCGCGACGGAGCACTCGGAGTCGCCGAGATCCGCGCGGCGGCCCCGGACTGTGAACTCTTCCTCGACCTCAAACTGCACGACATCCCCAACACGATGGCCGGTGCTGCGCGTTCGGTCGCTGCGTTGCGCCCGGACATCCTCACCGTGCACGCATCCGCGGGAACCGCCGGGATCGCCGCCGTGGCCGAGGCGCTGCCCGAGACCCGGGTGGCGGCAGTGACCGTGCTGACCAGTCTCAGCGCGCTGGATCTGACCGAACTCGCGGTCTCCGGCACGCCGGAACAAGTGGTGATGCGATGGGCACGGCTGGCTGTTGCGGCCGGTGCTCGCGCGATCGTGAGCTCGGCACACGAGGTCGCAACACTGCGGGCACTGCTCGGCGACGGACCGCTTCTGATCACTCCCGGCATCAGGCCGGCAGGTGTCGAGCACGCCGACCAGCACCGTGTGGTGACCCCGGCCGAGGCCATCACCAGCGGTGCGGGACTGTTGGTCGTCGGCCGGCCCGTCACCGGCTCCCCGGATCCACGCGGTGCCGCCCGGTTGATCGCGGGGGAGGCTGAGCAGGCGCTGGGGGACGTTCGGTAGGGTCGTCGCCGTGCGGCCACCATCCCTGTCCAGCGAACAACGCGCTGCCGCCAGCGCCAAGGCCGTCGACAATCGTCGTCGTCGGGCGCAGATCAAGGAGCAGTTGCGCGCGGGGCATCTGTCGTGGCAGGAGCTGCTGGCCCTGGCCCACGTCGACGAGGTGGTCGCGGCCCTGCGGGTCCAGGAAGCGCTGCTGAGCATGCCCGGCGTCGGTCCGCAGCGGCTGGACCGGTTCATGCGCAACGCCAAGGTGTCACCGACCCGGCGCCTGCGCGGCCTCGGGCGCCACCAGGCGGAGATGCTCACGCAGGCCTTGTCCGGATGAGCCGACTGTTCGTGGTGTCCGGGCCCAGCGGGGTCGGCAAGTCGACGGTGGTGGCCAGGCTTCTGGAATCGCGCGCAGACATCTGGTTGTCCGTGTCCGCCACGACCAGGGCACCGCGGCCCGGCGAGCAGGACGGCAAGGAGTACTACTTCCTTTCGGCCGAGGAGTTCGCGGAACAGGCACGCAACGGGCAACTTCTCGAATGGGCCACGTTCGCAGGCAACTCGTACGGCACACCACGCGGTCCGGTCGAGCAGCACCTCGCCGCCGGCCGGCCGGTGCTGCTCGAGATCGAGTTGGAGGGGGCCCGTCAGGTTCGCGCGGCCATGCCGTCCAGCGTGCTTGTCTTCCTGGCACCGCCGAGCGCCGACGAGCTCAAGCGGCGGCTCGTCGGACGGGGGACGGAGGACGCGAAGGCGCTGAGCGCGAGGTTGGCGCGCGCGGACGAGGAACTTGCCGCGCAGGGGGAGTTCGACCATGTCATCCGCAACGTGGACGTGGACACCGCGGCCGCCGAACTCGGGGCTCTGATCGGGTCGGGCTGACGTGCGCGCCGGGCGTCCGTCGAACACCTGGACGCCCGCGCCACACGCACGTGTCGCCCCGCGCGGGCAGCGTTGCCTGACACCGGCCGGACCGCGAGGTGAGTCCAGACAACGCGTGAGGTAGCCGATCGGCTACCCTGAAGTGAGTTTGTCGACGAAAGGCTCCCCCGTGGCGGTTGCAGACACCCGTACTGAAGGCATCACATATCCTCCGCTGGACGCGTTGCTGGAGAAGACGGATTCCAAGTACTCCTTGGTCATCGAGGCGGCTCGCCGTGCCCGGCAGATCAACGCGTACTACAGCCAGCTCTCCGAAGGTGCCCTCGAGCACGTGGGGCCGCTGGTGGAGACCTACCAGCACGAGAAGCCGCTGTCGATCGCGATGCGGGAGATCAACGACGGTCTGCTCGAGACCAGCAACGTCACTGTCGAAGAGACCGAAGCCTGAACCCCGAGGTCGTTCTCGGCGTAGGCGGCGGAATCGCTGCCTACAAAGCGGCTGAAGTACTGCGCCGGATCCAGGCGCTCGACGCCAAAGTCACGGTGGTGCCCACCCGGACCGCGCTCGAGTTCGTCGGCGCCGCAACGTGGTCGGCCCTGTCCGGCAGGCCCGTGACATGTGACTTCTTCGACAACGTCCACGAGGTCCCGCACGTCCGGATCGGACAGCAGGCCGACCTGGTCGTCGTGGCACCGGCCACGGCGAACCTTCTGGCCAAGGCCTCCTACGGTCTGGCCGACGATCTGCTCACCAACACGCTGCTCACGGCGCACTGCCCGGTGATCATGTTCCCGGCCATGCACACCGAGATGTGGGAGCACCCCGCGACGCGCGCCAATGTGCAGACCCTGCGCGATCGCGGCGTTCTGGTGGTGGATCCGGACTCGGGCCGTCTCACCGGATTCGACTCCGGACCGGGTCGTCTGCCCGAACCGGAGGCCATCGCGTGGATCGTCCAGGCCGCGCTGGCCTCACCCGATCTGAAGCCGGACCTGCGCGGACGTCACGTCGTGATCAGCGGCGGGGGCACGCGGGAGCGGCTCGACCCGGTGCGTCACATAGGAAACCGGTCCACCGGCAAGCAGGCCATGGCACTGGCAGCCGCCGCCGTGTCCCGTGCGGCGAAGGTGACACTGATCCGCGGTGACGTCTCGGTCCCGACCCCTGCCGGTGTCGATGTGGTCGATGCGCTGACGGCCGACGAGATGCTGGCCGCTGCCCGCGAGCTCGCCCCTTCAGCCGATGCCATCGTGATGGCCGCGGCGATCGCGGACTTCCGGGCCGAAACCCTGCCCGATGCCAAGATCAAGAAGTCGGACAGTTCGACCCTCGACCTGAATCTGGTGCACAATCCCGACGTGCTGGCCACTCTGGTCTCCGAGCGCGCCGGCCGGACACCCCTGCTGGTCGGTTTCGCCGCCGAGACCGGTGACGACAACGGCACGTGGCTTGAGCACGCACAGGCCAAGTTCGAGGCCAAGGGTTGCGACATCATGGTGGCCAACCCGGTGGGCCACAACCGAGGATTCGGCACCGAGCACAATGAGGCGGTGCTGCTGCTCGGCGGCGGTGTGACCGAAGAGGTCCCCGGGACGCAGAAGGTGCATCTGTCGCACCGGGTGTTCGACGCGGTGGTGGACCGGCTCGGCTGATCGCTTCGACCCTGCCAGGTGCGGCTACACAGGAACGACGGTGGGCGGGGTCTGCCGCTCTTCACGCCATCAGTCCCCCAAGCGGAACCCCATCCGACGACCCTGATCTCATCCAACGGCCCGCTGTGGACGGGTGCCGACGGCCGTGTCCGAGGTCTCCGTAGACTCGGGCGAGAACCAAGGAGGGCACGTGGCCAAGCGCCTGTTTTCGTCGGAATCGGTGACCGAGGGTCACCCGGACAAGATCGCCGACCAGATCAGCGACAGCATCCTCGACGCGATGCTCATCGATGATCCGGATGCTCATGTCGCGGTCGAGACCCTCGTGACCACCGGCTTGGTGGTTGTCGCCGGTGAGGTGGACACCCAGACGTACATCGACATCCCGGCGGTGGTCCGTGACCGCATCCTGTCGATCGGCTACGACTCCTCCGACAAGGGCTTCGACGGGCAGTCGTGCGGGATCTCGGTGTCATTGGGCCAGCAGTCCAAGGACATCCGGCAAGGTGTCGACGACTCGTGGGAGGAGCGGTACCAGCACAGCGCGGACCCGCTCGACGCGCAGGGTGCCGGCGACCAGGGACTGATGTTCGGGTACGCCTGCACGGACACCCCCGAACTCATGCCGCTGCCGATCGCGCTCGCCCATCGGCTTGAGTCGACGGCTGGCCTCCGTCCGCAAGCAGGCGGTGGTTCCGTACCTGCGCCCGGACGGCAAGGTGCAGGTCACCATCGAGTACGACGGCAGCCGACCGGTGGCGGTCAACACCGTGGTGGTGTCCAGCCAGCACATCGAGGACATCGACCTCGACACGCTGCTCGCCCCGGACATCGAGGAGTTCGTGATCCGCCCGGAACTCGACGAGCTGGAACTCGCGACCGACGACGTACGGATCCTGGTCAATCCCACCGGGCGTTTCGTGGACGGAGGTCCGGCAGCCGACGCGGGTGTCACCGGCCGCAAGATCATCGTCGACACCTACGGGGGCATGGCACGGCACGGAGGTGGCGCCTTCTCCGGCAAGGACCCCTCGAAGGTGGATCGGTCCGCCTCCTACGCGATGCGGTGGATCGCCAAGAACATCGTGGCAGCCGGACTCGCGACGCGGTGTGAGGTCCAGGTGTCGTACGCGATCGGCACAGCGCATCCCGTGGGTCTGTTCGTGGAGACGTTCGGCACCGGGGTGGTCCCCGACGAGAGGCTCGAGGACGCGATCCTTGCAGCCTTCGACCTGCGGCCCGCGGCGATCATCCGGGATCTCGACCTCAAGCGGCCGATCTTCGCGCGGACTGCCGCATACGGGCACTTCGGACGTGAGGAACCGGACTTCACGTGGGAGCGGACCGACCGCGTGCAGGCGCTGCAGGCAGCTGTCGAGTAGTGGTCGAGGTCGCGCGGGTCGCTGTGGAGACCCCCTTGCCGCACCTCGACAGACTCTTCGACTTCGCCATCCCGGATGAGATGGCCGAAGATGCGTTGCCAGGATGCCGCGTCAAGGTGCGGTTCCACGGCCGCAAGGTGGGTGGGTGGCTGATCGAGCGTGGACCGGCCGAGTTCGCCGGGACCCTGCAGCCGCTGCTCGCGGTGGCCGGGCCGCCGGTTCTGACCGAGGCCGTGGCGTCACTGTGCAGGCGGGTCGCGGACCGATACGCGGGGACCCTGACCGACGTCCTGCGCTTCGCGGTACCGACCCGGGTGGCTGCGGTGGAGAAGCAGGCGGTTCCGGATCCGCCGGACCCCGCAGTCGCCGGAGACCTCGGGGCGTGGCAGCAATACCTGAATTCGGATTTCCTGGCCGGCCGGTCGGGTGCGGGCAGTTGGATCTGTCATCCGCAGGATGCCGCCTTCGACATGCTGGCCGAGGCTGCCCGGCAGGTGGCGGCCGCAGGCCGGGGGGTGATCCTGGTGGTCCCTGACGCGCGGGACGTCCGGGCGTTGCACGCAGCCTGCGCGAGGATCGTGGCCCCCGAACTGATCTCCGTGGTGACCGCGGAGGCCTCGAACCGGATCCGGTACAAGACTCATCTGGCGATCCTGCGTGGCGCGACCCCGATCGTGATCGGTACCCGATCGGCGGTGTTCGCGCCTGTTCCCGATCTGGGTCTGATCGCGGTGTGGGACGACGGCGACGACACACTGGCCGAACCGCAGACGCCGGGCTGGCACGCACGCGAGGTCGCGGCCCTGCGCGCGTGGGGCGAGGGGTCGAAAGTCCTGGTCGGTGGGTACGTCCGGACGGCCGCGACGGCGCAGTGGCTGGCCGACGGACGCGCCGCCGACATCCGGCTCGGGCGTGAGACGCAGCGTGCCAGGCGGTATCGCGTGGAGGGCCTCGCCGAGCCGGCCGCGGACCACCGACGTATTCCCACCAAGGGATTCTCGGTGCTTCGTGCCGGGCTGGACGAAGGACCCGTCATGGTGCAGGTACCCCGGGCCGGTGGTGTGACCGCGCTGCTCTGCGCGGCGTGCGGGCACGTGATCAGGTGCAGCATCTGCGGGGGAGCGGTACGTCCGGATCTCTCCGGGCTGCCCCGGTGCAGGTTGTGCCACGCGCAGGCGCAGACGTGCGGGCAGTGCGGCGCCAGCGAGTTCGTTCCGCTGGGAGCGGGATCCAGGCGCAGCGCCGATCAACTCCGGCAGGCCTTCCCCGCCGTCGAGGTTCTGCGCAGCGACGCGGACGCGGGACTGATCGACGAGGTGGCCGCGCGGCCGGCCATCGTGGTCGCGACACCGGGGTCGGAACCCCGAGTACCAGGTGGCTACAGGGCTCTACTCATCCTTGATCCGGAAGTGCTGCTGGCGCGCAGTGCGCTGCGGGCACGTGAGGAGGCCGCACGGCGCTGGCTGGCGGCGATCGCGCTGACCCACCCCGACGCAACGACCCTGATAGTGGCCGCTCAGGATCTCGCCGTGATCCAGGCACTGGTGCGCAACGACTTGGCAGCCCTGGCCGAGTCCGAGCGAGAGGATCGCGCGCAGGCGCACATGCCGCCCGCGTACCGTTGCGTGCGACTCAGAGGCGAGCGGACCGCGGTCGAGGAGTGGCTGTCGGACTATGAGGGTGAGGTTCTGGGCCCGCTCGAGACGCCGAAGGGGAGCCAGGCGCTGCTGCTGGCGCCGTCCCAGCACTCGGCCGCGATGTTGAAGCGGGTCCAGCAGATTCAGGGTGAGCGCTCGCGTGCCGGCCGTCCGGTGGTCGAGACGCGGGTCGACCCGGTGGACCTGGGCGACATGTAGAGCCCCCGTCGGGTGGCGAAGGGGGCGGTGCCCCCGCTGCGTAGACTCGGCCTTCGAGGAGGCAACGTGTCAGTAGTGGACATCCGGCTGTTCGGGGACCCAGTTCTGCGGGCCCCGGCGGCGGTCGTGACCGACTTCGACAAGCAACTGCGGCGCCTGGTGCAGGACCTCACCGACACCATGCTCGAGGCCCCTGGAGTGGGCCTCGCAGCTCCCCAGTTGGGAGTGGGGCTGCGTGTGTTCACCTACCACGTGGACGGCGAACTCGGACATCTGGTGAACCCCGACCTCGATCTCAGCGACGAGATGCAGGAGGAGGAAGAGGGCTGCCTATCGCTGCCCGATATCCGATTCCCGACACCTCGTGCCATGGGCATGGTCGCCAAGGGATGGAACATGTACGGCGATCCGGTCACCGTGGAGGGCACACACCTGCTGGCCCGCTGCGTCCAGCACGAGACCGACCATCTCGACGGGGTGCTCTTCATCGACCGTTTGGACCAGGCCCGCCGCAAGGAGGCGATGAAGTTGATCCGGGAGTCGGACTGGTTCGGTCCGGACACGATCGTCAAGACCAGTCCGCACGCGATGCGTGGTGCCCGATGAGACTGGTGTTCGCGGGCACACCCGAGGTGGCGGTCGTCAGTCTGCGTGGCGTTGCTGGACTCGCAGCACGAGGTCCTCGCCGTCGTGACGCGCCCCGATGCCGTCGCCGGACGCGGCCACAGGGTCACCCCGAGCCCGGTGAGCCGGGCCGCGACCGAGCACGGCATCCCGGTGCTGACCCCGGCCCGACCGGGCGACCCGGCCTTCGTGCAGGAGCTTCAAGCCTTGGCTCCGGACTGCTGTCCGGTCGTTGCCTACGGTGCCCTGATCCCGCAGTCGGTCCTGGACATCCCACGCCACGGCTGGGTCAATCTGCATTTCTCGCTGCTGCCCGCCTGGCGGGGGGCGGCGCCCGTCCAGCGCGCCATCATGGGCGGCGACGACGTGACGGGCGCGGCGGTCTTCCAGCTCGAAGCGGGGATGGACACCGGTCCTGTCTTCGGGGTGGTGACGGAGGGTATCGGCCCACAAGACACCGCCGGTGATCTGCTCGGGCGGCTGGCTGAGTCGGGCGCGCATCTGCTGGTGAAGGTCCTCGACGCCATCGAAGAGGGTTCCGTGCATGCGGTGCCGCAATCGACGGACGGGGTGAGTCTCGCCCCCAAGATCACCATGGACGACGCGCGAATCCGCTGGGACGAGCCGGCGATGGCCGTCGATCGGCGGATCCGTGGCTGCACACCGGCCCCCGGAGCGTGGACCATGTTCGGAGATCTCAAGGTCAAGGTGCAGCCGGTCACACACACCGAGCAGCGGTGTGATCCGGGGGTCCTGCTGGTGGAACGCAATCGTGTGCTGGTGGGGACCCTCACCACAGCGGTGCAGCTCGGGACGGTCCAGCCCGCCGGCAAGAAGGCGATGGCAGCCTCCGACTGGGCCCGGGGTCTGCACGGTGATCGTCTGGCCTTCCAGTGAAGCCGAGCCCGGCTCGCCGGTGCGCCTACGACGTGCTGCACGAGGTGGGCTCTCGGGGGGCCTACGCGAATCTCGCTCTGTCCGAGCACCTGCACGGCAGTGAGATGTCACGAGCGGATCGGGGCCTGACGACCGATCTGGTCTACACCACGCTGCGGCGCAGGGGGACACTCGACGCTGTCCTGAGCACCGTGGTCACGCGGCCGCTGGACGACGTGGATCCGCGGGTACTGGACGTCCTGCGGATGGCGACGTGTGAGCACATGTACCTGGCGAAGCCCGCCCATGCGGTGGTGGACAGTGCCGTGAACCTCGTGGCCTCGATCGGCGCGGGCTCGGCACGCGGATTCACCAATGCCATCCTTCGGAAGGTCACCTCGCGCAGCCCCGATCAACTCGTGGAGGACGCGACCCGCGGTTTGAGCGGGGACGCGGCACTGTCCGTGAGCCGGTCCCATCCGCAGTGGATCATCCGGTCGTTCCGCGACGTCCTCGGCGCCGCAGAACTGCCCGATCTGCTTGACAAGGACAACGAACCGCCGCGCGTTACGCTGGCCGCACGTCCGAAGCGCCTCGAGCGGGATCAACTGCCGGGGACCCCGACGCCATGGTCGCCGTGGGGGACGTACATCGATCGGACCGATCCGGGATCGTTGGCGGAGGTCCGTGACGGACGGGCCGGGGTGCAGGATCTCGGCAGTCAACTGATGGTGCTTGCGCTTTCGCGGGCGGCGGTGTCCTGTACCGACGACCACTGGCTGGACATGTGCGCAGGACCGGGGGGCAAGGCCGGCCTGCTCGCCGACCTGCTGCCGCCGCAGGGATCGCTGGTGGCCGTGGAGCAGCACGCCCACCGCGCGCGCTTGGTGGAGGCCGCGCTGCGTGGGACTCCGGGCGATGTGCGTGTCGTGGTCGGAGACGCCGGCGAGGTCGAGGGCACCTACTCCCGCGTCCTGCTCGACGCACCCTGTTCCGGGCTGGGGGTCTTGCGACGCCGGCCGGAATCGAGATGGCGGCGCTCCGCTTCCGACATCCCCGAACTGACCCGACTTCAGCAGCGACTGCTCGATCACGCCCTGGACGTGTGCCGGCCCGGTGGTGTGGTCGCATACGTGACCTGTTCGCCACACCTGGCCGAGACCGATCTTGTGGTCGAGGACGTCCTGCGACGCCGACACGACACGCAGCAGGAGGACGCGACACTGCTGCTGCCGGAAGTCCCCGAGTGCGCCGCGGGTTCGGCGATCCGACTGTGGCCGCACCGGCACGACACCGATGGGATGTACCTGGCCATCCTGCGGCGTGTGTCCTGAGCGCTCGCCCAGTCGGGGCGGTACGGTCGGCGCAATGGGCGGACATCAAGTGGGCACTCTGCGGGAGCGGCCCCTGCATGCCGATCTCAAGGCCTGGTACTGCCGAGAGGGTGACCTGGTCGAGCACCCCGTGGCCGGGTTCGTCATCGACATCGTGCGTGACGATCTGCTGATCGAGATCCAGACCCGCGGCTTCACCTCCATGAAGCGCAAACTGACCACACTTCTGCCTGACCACAGGATCCTGCTGGTGCATCCGGTGGCCGTGGACCTGTTCATCGCGAAGGTGGACGAGGAGACTGGAGCCGTCTCA
Organism: uncultured Actinomycetota bacterium; assembly: GCA_963769435.1. Lineage (GTDB taxonomy): Bacteria > Actinomycetota > Actinomycetes > S36-B12 > UBA10799 > JADKAV01. The sequence continues at coordinate 354,348 of CAVYLN010000002.1, read as the reverse complement.
CGCCGCATGTCGCCCAAGCACGGCCAGGCCGCCGACGTGTTCGCGGAACTCGTCGCGTTCCCGGAGTTGGTCGCACATCCCAACTTCGCACTCGAGCTCGTCCTGGTCCGTACCGAGCAACTACGCACCTTCGACGGCCATCGGGCATGGCGGCGCAAGGGATGGGTCGTGGCGGAGAACCGCCTGCTCGAGGTGACCGACACACACTCGATCAGCCGGCCGGCGGACCTGCTGGCGATGCTCCCCGCGTCGCTGCCCGACACGTTCACCACCGCCGAGATCGCCGTGGCCGCGCAGGTGAACCGTCGCCTGGCCCAGCAGATGGCCTACTGTCTGCGGCGGACCGGTCAGGTGGAGGTCGTCGGCAAGAGAGGTCGCGCGCTCGAATACGTGCGTGTCGACGCGGCGGGTGACGTGCGCCGACCGCCGGCCGCCAACTAGCCTCACTTGTGTGGCTATCCAGATCTCGCCGAGCATTCTTTCTGCCGATTTCGCCAACCTGGCGGCGGAGTGTGAGCGGGTGGCCGGCCACGCCGACTGGTTGCACGTGGACGTCATGGACAACCATTTCGTCCCCAACCTGACGATCGGCCTGCCGGTGGTGGAGGCCCTTCTGTCGACGGTCGACACCCCGGTCGACTGTCACCTCATGATCGATGACCCGGACCGCTGGGCCCCCGCGTATGCGGAAGCGGGCGCGGGCAGCGTCACGTTCCACGTGGAAGCGGCCACCGCCCCGATCAAACTTGCGCGAGATCTGCGGGCTCACGGTGCCCGCGCGGGACTGGGCCTGCGACCGGCGACACCGGTGGAGCCGTACGCGGATCTGCTGCCCGAGTTCGACATGCTGCTGATCATGACCGTGGAGCCCGGATTCGGGGGCCAGAGGTTCCTGGACGTGATGGTGCCCAAGATCCGCCGGGCCCGCCAACTCATCGGTGGGGCGGACGTGTGGCTGCAGGTCGACGGCGGCGTCGACCTGCAGACCATCGAGGTGTGTGCCGACGCCGGAGCGGATGTGTTCGTCGCTGGTTCGGCCGTCTACGGCGCCGAAGATGCCGCTGCGGCGGTGGACGCGCTGCGGGTCGCTGCCGGCGGGTAGAGGCTTCGACCTGCGGCAACTGTGCAGGGCCTTAACACTGCCGTGGCACAGCGCTGCGGCCCCGATGTGACACCATGGAGTTGACGTTTCCAGGGTCGGTGAAACTCCGAACCGGCGGTGACAGCCCGCGACCCGTGCGTGCACGGTGGATCCGGTGGAACTCCGGGGCCGACGGTCAAAGTCCGGATGGGAGGAAACGCTGATCGCCGACGCTCTCGGCGTGCCCTCCCGTGCTGCAGGCAGAGGAGGGCGAGTGTCCGAGGACCACATGGCAGAAGCGCTTGATCTTGCTGCCAGCGTTCGGGGTGCGGTGGGACCCAACCCTCGCGTCGGATGTGTCGTCGTGGACGACTCCGGAACGGTCGTCGGTCGTGGCGCCCATCAGGGCACGGGCACCGCGCACGCGGAAGTGGTCGCCCTCGCCGAGGCCGGTGACGCCGCCCGCGGTGCCACTGCCTACGTGACCCTCGAGCCCTGCAACCATCACGGCCTGACCCCGCCGTGTTCCGAGGCACTGATCGCTGCGGGGGTCGCGGCCGTGCGGTACGCCGTGCCCGACCCGACGCCGGCAGAAGGCGGGGCGGAGTTCCTGCGCGAGCATGGTGTCACGGCTTCGCCGGGACCTCTCACCGAGCAGGCTGAGCAGTTCCTCGAGCCATGGCTGTTCGCGGTCACCCATGGTCGCCCGTTCGTCACCTACAAGGTCGCAAGCACCCTCGACGGTTTCGTCGCGGCCGCTGACGGGAGCAGTCGATGGATCACGGGACCGGCCGCCCGCGACTGGGCCCATCGGGAACTGCGGGCCTCGGCGGACGCCATCGCCGTGGGTTCGGCGACCTTCCGGGCGGACTCCCCCCAACTCACCGTGCGGGGGGTGGATGTGGTCAAACAGCCCCGCCCGGTGGTCCTGGGTGACGTGGCGGCCGAAGGATTCTGGGTGATTCCGGGCCGTGATCCGCGGCAGGCGCTCGCGCAGATGTACGACGGTGGCGTGCGCCATCTCCTGCTGGAGGGTGGGCCCACCGTCGGTGCCGCGTTCATCGAGGCCGGGGTCGTCGACGAACTCGTGTGGATCGTGGCACCGAAGTTGCTGGGGGCGGGCACTTCCGCGGTGTCCGATCTCGGGATCTGGTCGGTGGGGGACGCCGTGGTCTGGGACATCCGGGGGACCGAGCACGTCGGCGACGACGTCGTGATCCGTTGCAGGAGGAGCTGATGTTCACCGGTCTGGTGCAACAGATGGGCACCGTGCAGTCCGTCACGGCAGGGCCCACGACCAGGTTGCGCGTCCACCCGGACCGCGACTGGGAGCCCTACGACCCACGGAGAGAGCATCGCGACCAGCGGTGTCTGTCTGACGGTCGTGGACAGCGGGACGGACTGGTTCGCCGTGGACGTGATGGATCAGACGCTCGCGCTGACCAGCCTTGCGGGGATCGCTGCGGGACACCGGGTGAACCTGGAGCGGGCAATGCGGCTCGGCGACCGCCTCGGCGGGCACCTGGTGCAGGGACACGTGGACGGGGTGGCCGTGGTGACGCAGCGACGGCGGGACGCCGAGTGGGAGGTCATCGGCTTCGATCTCCCGGACGGTCTTGCGCAAGTACGTCGTTCGCGCAGGGGTCGATCTGCCTGGACGGGGTCTCCCTGACCGTGTCCGCGAAAACCGACAGCGGCGCCGAGGTGAGCCTGATCCCGGAGACACTGACGGCCACCACCCTCGGCGGGGTGGCGCGTGCGAGACAGGCTGAACGTGGAGGTCGATGTGATCGGTAAGTATGTCGAGTCGCTGCTAGGAGGCTATCGATGAGGTTCGACGGGATTCCGGAGGCCATCGAGGACATCCGCGAGGGCACAGCGGTGGTGGTGGTGGACGACGAGGACCGGGAGAACGAGGGCGACCTCGTGTTCGCGGCCTCCAGGGCGACACCCGCGAACGTGGGGTTCATGATCCGGCACACCAGCGGTGTGATCTGCGTGTCGATGCGCGGCGAGGAACTCGACCGACTGCATCTGCCCCCCATGACCATGGTCAACGAGGACCGCAAAGGCACCGCCTACGCCGTCAGTGTTGATGCCCGCGACGGGATCACCACCGGCATCTCGGCGGCTGACCGGGCGCGGACCATCAAGACCCTGGTGGATTCGGCGACCGAGCCGTGGGAGATCACGCGGCCCGGCCATGTGTTCCCGCTGAGGGCCGTGCCCGGCGGGGTGCTGCAGCGGGCGGGCCACACCGAGGCTTCGGTCGACCTGGCGAAACTGGCGGGGTTGACGCCTGCCGGCGTGATCTGTGAACTCGTCAATGAGGACGGCTCGATGATGCGCGCGCCGCAGTGCCGGGCGTTCGCCGACGAGCACGGGCTGCGAATGATCTCCATCGCGGACCTGATCTCCCACATCCGGCACACACAGAAGCAGATCGAGCGCGTCGCGGAGACGATCATTCCGACCGAGGTGGCGGATTTCCGGGCGATCGGGTACCGCAGCCTCATCGAGCCCACCGAACATCTGGCCCTGATCCTCGGAGACGTCGGTGACGGTGAGGATCATCCTGGTGCGGGTGCACTCCGAGTGCCTGACCGGCGACGTCTTCGGATCGCTTCGATGCGACTGCGGTCCGCAACTCGAAGCAGCGATGCAGGCCGTCGCCGATGAAGGCCGGGGCATCATCCTGTACGTCAAGGGCCATGAGGGTCGCGGGATCGGTCTGCTCAGCAAGCTGCAGGCGTACGAGTTGCAGGACTCCGGCGCTGACACCATCGAGGCCAACCTCGCGCTCGGACTTCCCGCCGACGCACGGGACTACGGGACCGGCGCACAGATTCTGGCCGACCTCGGGGTGAAGTCCATGCGACTTCTCACCAACAACCCGGCCAAACGCGCAGGGCTGGACGGTTTCGGGATCGTCATCACGGAGCGCGTGCCGCTGACGATCGCGTCGAACCCCCACAACGAGCGCTACCTGGCGACGAAGGCCGATCTGATGGGGCACGAACTGGAGGAGACACGATGAGCGGTGAGGGCCGGGCCGAGCACGGCCGCCGTGGACGCCATCCGGGGTGCGGGTGGCGGTCGTGGCTGCGAGATGGCACGAGCAGGTCATGGACGGGCTGCTCGCCGGGGCCACGACGTACCTGGCCGAGGCAGGAGTGCAGCCGGACGTCTATCGGGTGCCCGGCTCGTTCGAGATCCCCGTGGTCGCCGCGCGGCTCGCGCGGACCCACGATGTCGTCGTCGCACTGGGCGTGATCGTTCGCGGTGGCACGCCACATTTCGAGTACGTGTGCAATGCCGTGACCGACGGGCTCGGCCGGGTCGCGCTCGACACCGGGCACTCCGGTCGGCTTCGGCATCCTGACCACCGACACCGTCGAACAGGCGCTCGATCGCGCCGGGGGTCCAGGTGCCAGTGAGGACAAGGGTCGCGAGGCGGCCTCCGCCGCTGTCGAGACCTGGCTGGTGCTGCGCGGACTCTGAGTGAGCGCGACTAGTCCGATCGTGGCCGTTCAGTGATGATTTGCGAGGTTCGCCGGGCGTACACTGGAGGTGACAGCCGGGTCGGCTCGTCGATCTGTTGTGTCGGGGTTCCGGCCGGGGAGGGCGAGATTCGCGTTTCCCGGTGGGGGTCGGGTCGGACAGTCGCCCGGGGATTGGGGAGGTTGTCATGAAGATCATGCGAAGTCTGGCGATCGTGACCGCGACCGGAGTGTCCGCAGGGCTGCTGACCCTCGCGCCCGCTCAGGCCGGCACGAAATGGTCGGGCCCACAAGAAGTGAGTTCCAAGTTCGGCCGCAGTGTCGTCGTATCCGACGGCGGACGGGTGGCGGCCTGGATCCGCACGAACAAGGCCAACAGTTACTCGGACGGACCGATCCGCACGGCTTGGTACAAGAAGAAGAAGAAGCGGTGGACCTCATCGGCACCCATCCCCGGCGCCTCCGAGAGTACGAATGTCCAGTTGAGCGCCAACGGCAAGCCAGGCCTTGATCGAGTCCGGCTCGACCGGCTATCTGATGGCCCAGCGCGATGGTGGCAACACCTGGCTGACCGCGCAGAGCATCGTGACCGGGACGAATCTGGCCAACGGTGTGATGTCCGGTGACGCATCGACGCTCGTATACGTCGACTGGGGTGTCGACACGTACCCGACGCCACCGGGAAAGTTGTACTACGTCACCCAGAACGCGGACGGCACCTGGCCGGCCCCGACGATGCTCGGGATGACCAACCCGGACGCCCGCTACGGCTACCAGGGTGAGTTGGCGTTCTCGAAGGACGGATCAACGCTGGTGTGGGTTGATGACACCTACGCGCTGGTGGGCACGACCCGCAATACGGACGGCACATGGACCGCTCCGACGATTATCAAGCAGTACGGCGCCGACCCGGACATCAGGACGCTGGCGCTGTCCGAAGACGGCACCCGGCTGATCTGGGCGCGGCGGTCCTCAGATGGCATCCTCACGTCCGTCCGCAATGGGACCGTTTGGTCGACCGTCTCCAACGTGACGGTCGATGAGACCTACACGGCGGCGCTGTCGCCCAACGGGGTGAACGTCGCCTGGGCCAACTCCGACAAGCAGATGGTCATCCGTCGCTGGGACGGCACCAAGTGGAAGAAGGTCAAGGTGCTCGGTTCGTCCGGCTACGCTCCGTCGATCTCCCTGCAGAACAAGACGGTCGCGTGGAACTACACCAGCTACAAGGGTTCGTCGCTGCGCACCGTGATCCAGCAAGAGCGGCAAGTGGAAGATCAAGGCGAAACTGTCCTCCACCGGGTTCAGCCCGGCCGTCTCCTATGACGGCATGACGGTGGCGTGGTCGTCGACAGGTTCCAAGAAGATCTACAGCGCCAAGCGGTAGGCGTGATCGGCTCGCAGTCGCCCGGGTAGCGGCCCGGGTGGCTGCGGGTTGGTTTCTGTGAGCGCGGGCCGGTACGTGTGATGGGGACTCCGGATCGGGGCCGGGCGACGCTGGCTACCCTGAGACACGTGAAGACCTTCGATGACCTGTGGGCCGAGTTGTCGGCCAAGGTCGCCACCGCAGACCCCGAATCCGGCACCGTGCGTCTGGTTTCCGCCGGAGTGCACGAAGTCGGCAAGAAGTTGGTGGAGGAGGCCGCGGAGGCGTGGATGGCTGCCGAACACGAAACGAGCGACCGGGCAGCGGAGGAGTTGTCGCAGTTGCTGTACCACGTTCAGGTGATGATGCTGGCTGTCGGCGTCACCCCGGATGAAGTGGGGCGGTACCTGTGACGATCAAGGTCGCAGTCCCCAACAAGGGGCAACTGGGTGAGCCCGCCCGCGACATGCTCCGAGAGGCCGGGTACCTTCGCTCGGCGGGTGCCCGCGAACTCATGGTCCACGACCCGGACAACAACGTGGACTTCTACTTCCTGCGCCCCAAGGACATCGCCACCTATGTCGGCAAGGGCACCCTCGACCTCGGGATCACGGGCCGCGACATGCTGGTGGACTCCGTCGCACCGGTCACGGAGGTGATCGAACTGGGATTCGGGCACTCCACGTTCCGGCTCGCTGCGCCGAAGGGCGTGACGAGCGTGGCGGGCAAGCGCATCGCCACTTCATATCCCGGCCTACTGCGTGACTGGTTGGAGCGCACCGGGACCGAAGCCACGCTGATCAAACTCGACGGCGCGGTGGAGAACGCGGTCGGCCTCGGAGTCGCCGACGCGGTGGCCGACGTGGTCGACACCGGCAACACCTTGCGGCAGGCGGGTCTGGAGGTCCTCGGCGATCCGCTCCTGCGCAGCCAGGCGTTGCTGGTCCGGCCCGCTCACACGCAGACAAACGCCGCGGAGGAGACCTTCATCCGCCGGTTGCAGGGAGTGATCGTCGCGCGTGCGTACGTGATGGTCGAGTACGACATCGCCGAGGAGCTGCTGGACGCCGCATCCGCCATCACCCCCGGTCTCGAGTCGCCGACCGTCTCGCCACTGCGGGAGCCCGGCTGGGTCGCGGTCCGGGCAATGGTCGAACGGGTCCGTGTGCACCAGGTGATGGACGAGTTGTTCGAACTGGGCGGCCGCGCCATCCTGGTCATCGATATCCATGCGTGCCGCCTGTGACCGGCCTGGCCGAGACGCTCGAGGCCCTCGTCGATCCCGGGTCGATCGAACCCATCCCGGTGCCCTTGCGCACGTTCAGCGGTGAATATGCCGGCACTCTGGGGCGGGCGACGGAACGTGCTGGGGTCGACGAGGCGGTGCAGGTGATGTTCGCCCACGTCGGCGGGCACCGGGTCGTGGTGATCGGTGGGGAGTTCGCCTTCCTGGCCGGATCGATCGGGCAGTCGGCGGCTGACCGGGTCGTCGCGGGCTACCAAGCGGCGACCTCAGCCGGAGTGCCGGTCATCACACTGCCCTGTTCCGGCGGTACCCGGATGCAGGAGGGGACGGCCGCCTTCTTCCGCATGACCGACATCGCGTGGGCGGCTGAGCAGCACCTGCATACCGGCAAGGTCCGGATCGGATGGCTGCGCAACCCCACGACCGGCGGGGTGATGGCGACCTGGGGTTCGTATGCCGACATCACGGCCGGCGAGCCCGGGGCGCTACTCGGTTTCCTGGGTCCACGGGTCTACCAGGCCCTGTACGACGAGCCGTTCCCGCCGGTGCAGACCGCTGAGAACCTGGCCGCCGTCGGGGTGATCGACGACGTCGTGCCGCTGGCCGGACTGCGGGCGTGGGTGACCAGGATCCTCGATGTGGCCGGCGGAGTCGACGCTGAGGCCGGACTGGCAGAGCCGGTGGAACCACACCCGGTCGACCCTTGGCAGGCGATCACCTTGACCCGCGCCGATGACCGGGTCGGACCGAGGGCAGTGGTCGATCTGCTGACCGACCGGACCGAACTGCGGGGTACCGGTACCGGTGAAGTCGCCGGGGGTGTCGAGGTGGCGATGGGGCGGCTGCGCGGGGTGAGGATGTTGGTCGTGGCCCAGAACCGCGATGCGGTCACCCCTGAAGGGCTTCGCGTGGCACAGCGGGGGATGCGACTGGCCGACCGGATCGGCCTTCCGTTGGTGACGCTGATCGACACCCCGGGAGGCGAGTTGTCCGGCCCCGCGGAGGAATCGGCGATGGCCGGTGAGATCGCCCGGACGTTGCAGGCGATGTCCGGGTCTGAAGGTGCCGACCGTGTCCTGCATCGTGGGGCAGGGATGCGGGGGCGCGGCGCTGGCGCTCGTGCCGGCCCGTCAGGTCATCTGCATGGAGAACGCCTGGGTCTCACCGTTGCCCCCGGAGGGTGCGTCGGTCATCAGCTTCCGGACGCCCGATCGCGCGCAGGAGGTCGCCCGGACGCAGGGTGTGGGGGCCGCCGCGATGCGTGAGTCGCGACGTGGTGGATCAGGTCGTCGGCGAGGGTGCCGATCTCGCCGCGTCGCGTGGCCGACGCGGTTGTCCGGGCGCTGGTGGGCCGATGACCGACTTCGAGGGTGCTGACGTGCTCGTCACACGCTTCCAGGGCGATACCGGCGAGGCAGATCCGCGGTTGCGCGAGTTGCTCGGCGATCCGGAGCAGTACAGCGCCCAGCGGGAGATCGTCGATCTGCTGGCCCGTGGCCGCCTGCTCATCCCCGTGGTGGCCAACCTTGACGAGAGGGACGCGCGGGGCGCCGACAAGCACAGCCACATGGCCACTGTGACGATCACCGACGAACAGGGCCACAAGGCGTTGCTGTGTTTCACCGGTGTCGACTCGGTTGCACTGTGGCGCTCAGATGCACGGCCGATCCCGGTGGCCGCGGTGGAGGCCGCACAGGCGGCGTTGCAGGAGGGATGTGCGGCACTGCTCCTGGACATCGCCGGACCGACGCGCTATGCCCTTGCCGGGACCGGGCTGTGGGCGCTCGCCGCGGGAGGTCCGTGGCGGCACCCGCTTGATGAGCCGGAGGTGGCGGCGGCGTTGGACGACGCCCTTGCCGGCAGCGGTCTGGACGGGTTCTTCGAGGCGGACCCTTCGACGGTCGATGGTGTGGCCCTGGTGCTCCGGAACCCCGAGGTGCGGGCCGCACAGGCCTTGGCCGGCGAACTCGGCGCCATCCCCGAGGTGCAGGCCCGCGTCAGCCGCTTGGAGATCCGCATCGAGGCCTGAGGCGCCGACTGTTGCACCGTTGTCGTTTCGAGGGGTCGAGATTCAGCAACCGTGCAACACTCGGCCGCGCTTCAGGTGACAGGACCGGTGAGCTTCTCTCCCGGCCCTTTCCCCGGCGCATCCTCCACGATCGACGCCTCCCGAAACGCCAGTTGCAGCGACTTCAGGCCGTCGCGCAGCGGTTTCGCGTGGAAACTCCCGATGTAGGGGCTCGCGGCGACCACGAGGCCGGCCAACGACTCGATCAGTGTGCGCGCCTCGTCGAGATCCGCCTCCTCCGGGTCCTCGCCCAGGCCGCATTTGACGGCTGCGGCCGTCATCAGATGTACGGCCACGGTGGACACGACCTCCACTGCGGGGACGTCTGCGATGTCGCGGGCGGCGTCTGCGGATTCCATGGGCCCAAGGATGACACGCACCTGATCACGCCTCCGATGCCGCGTCCGGGGCGACTTGCGCAGATTTCCGTTCGCCGGTGAAACAAAATCTGCGGAAGTCTCCTCGCGGACTACGTTTGAGGAGTGCACAAGGATGCGGTCGCCGCTGGGTTGCTGGAGCTCTTCGGTGCGGAACCCGCGATCGACCTCCCCGATGACAGCGGTCAACCGTGGCTGAATGTGAAATACGGCGACGACCCCCATCAGGTCTACGGTGTCGTCCGTGCCCGTGTCGGCGGACGCAGTGTGATCGTCAAGGTGAATCCGGAGCGAGGGATCGGGCAGACCCTGATCCCGTGGATCATTCAGCAGCGGGAGATCGCACTACCAGCTCCCTACGATTCGTTCGGTGCCGCCGCTGAGACCAGCGACACCGGACGACGCGAGATCGCCGTCTACGGACTCCCGGCCGTCCAAGACGTCCTGCCTTCGCGGCTGGGCGCGTTCGACGCGGATGGCCAGACGGCCCTGGTGCTCGAGGATCTGGGCGACATCGCATATCTGGATGCCAGTGGATCCATCGATCGCTGGCCGACGTCGCGGATCGAACGGGCCTTGGTCGCGGCTGCGGGTTTCCACGCCGCCACCGCCGGGCGCGACTACGGCTGGACGATCCGGCGGCCCAGCACGAGTACCGTGCTCGCCGACAGCGCACTGTGGCGGGCCGTGCTGGAGGATGCTGCGCAGCGCCTGCCCGACGTGCTGCCCGCTGATGCGCTGGCGACCCGCTTGCAGACCATCGACACGATCTCACGCTGGCACCCGGCCAAGGACGTGATGCCGGCGACCCTGGTGCACAACGACTTCAACCAGCGCAACGTCGGTTTCCGGGAGTCCGGGGAGGTGGTCGTGCTCGATTGGGAACTCGCGCGGGTGAACACCCCGCAGCGGGATGTGGCCGAGTTGTTGACGTTCACCCTCGACGCACACACCGAGGTCGATGAGTTGATGCACCTGCTGGCGGTGCACTGGCAGGGGTTGGCCGACAACGGGATGCAGATCGATCCCGAGGTCTACGCACGTGCGGCCGCCGCAGAGTTCCGGGTGCAGTCGTTCGACCGGGTGGGCATGCAACTGATCTTCGGTGCCGCGTTCGATCTGCCATACCTGACCCGGATCAACCGCACGGTGGACCACTTGGTGGGGCTGACTGAGCAGTGAGAGGCAGTGTGCTCAAGGCCGCGGCGAACGAGGCCTGTGACGGCTGGACCGGCGAGGCGACTAGGGCTCCCGGGGCGTCCACGACACGCTGACCACCGGTGACTTCGCCATCACCACACCGTTCTTGCCGATCACGAGGACGCGGTATCTGCCGATCCCTGGTTGATATCCCTCGACGTCGTCCTCGATCACCCCGGACTTGCCGACGCGGAAGGTGTCGATCTGCTTCCACCCGGTGTACCCCTTGACCTGCAGGCGTACACGTTTGCCCTTGGCCTTGGCCGCAGGCTTCACGGTGATCCTGTACGGGACGTCCGTGCGGATCGGTGCACTCGCCGCGGAGATCTCCAGTACCGGTTTCAGTTTCGAGGCTGTCGCTGTGCCAGGGGTCAGACACAGTGCCGCCCCGACCGCGCAGATGATGACAGTGGTTCTCATGATCCCTCCCATCACAGTGTGCGCCTCCACGGCGGCGTCACGCACACCCAGCGATCCGGGCACGAGGGTTCGGACCGGCGCCATCCGGTCCGCGGTCGGCCGACCGCCGCCGACGCACCGCACGGCGGATCGCTTGGTGGAGTTGACGAGCAGTGACATTGTCCGGTTTCGCATGATGATCATGGGATCGGCGCAACGCGGCCCCATGGACTGATCGCTCCAGGCGTGATCATCATGCGAAACCGGACACCGCACGCACCACACGAGCATCGGCGGCCCCCCTGCTACGCTGGTGAGGTCGAAACCTCGACACCTGTGCAAGCGGAACAACCGTTCCCACCTCCCGAACACTGCGTGTTCGGTGGTTGCGGGTACCTGGAGACTTCAGGTGCGCCTTCCGTTTGCCATCCGCAACGAAGGAGGCGCCACATCAGCGAAGAACCACGCGTCAACGACCGCATCAGGGTCCCCGAGGTCCGTTTGGTCGGACCGAACGGTGAACAAGTCGGCATCGTCCGGGTAGAGGATGCGCTGCGACTCGCAGCCGAGTCCGACCTGGATCTGGTGGAAGTGGCCCCTATGGCCAAACCGCCGGTGTGCAAGCTCATGGACTACGGCAAGTACAAGTACGAGACCGCCCAGAAGGCCCGCGAGGCCCGCCGCAACCAGACCCACACGGTCATCAAGGAGATGAAACTCCGGCCCAAGATCGACAACCACGACTATGAGACCAAGAAGGGTCACATCGAGCGGTTCCTGGGGCAGGGTGACAAGGTCAAGGTGACCATCATGTTCCGAGGTCGCGAGCAGTCACGACCTGAACTGGGTTTCCGGTTGTTGACCCGACTGGCCGACGACGTTGAATCGCTGGGATTCGTTGAAGCATCGCCCAAGCAGGACGGGCGCAACATGATCATGGTTCTCGCACCGCACCGGAAGAAGTCCGGCAGCCGCGAGCACGCAGCAGAGGGCTAGAGGAGAGCAACATGCCGAAGATGAAGACACACAGTGGCGCGAAGAAGCGCATCAAGAAGACCGGTTCGGGAAAGCTCATGCGCGAGCAGACGAACAACCAGCACCTGTTCGAGCAGAAGTCCTCACGCCGCAAGCGTCGTCTGGATGTTCCGCAGGAATTGAGCAAGTCCGACACGAAGATCGCCAAGCGCCTTCTGGGCCTGCGCTGAATTCGAGGGAGTGATTACAAATGGCACGAGTGAAACGCGCTGTCAACGCGCACAAGAAGCGTCGTGAGACCCTCGCGAAGGCGAGCGGCTACCGCGGTCAGAGGTCGCGGCTGTACCGCAAGGCCAAGGAGCAGATCATCCACTCGGGTGTCTACGCCTATGACCACCGCAAGGACCGCAAGGGCGACTTCCGTCGGCTGTGGATCCAGCGGATCAACGCCGCGGCTCGCGCGAACGGCATGACCTACAACCGGTTCATCGAGGGCCTGCGGCTGGCCGGCATCGAGGTCGACCGCCGCATGCTCGCGGAGTTGGCCGTCAACGACGAGAAGGCCTTCGCCTCTCTGGTCGAGACGGCCAAGGCGGCCCGGCCGAGCGCTGCCTGAGGCAATGACCTCGAACGGCCCCACCTCGGTCAAGTCCGACCGGGTCGGGGCCGTTCGGCGTCTTGCGAACCGCAAGTTCCGCAACCGGGTCCGGCGGTTCCTCGTCGAAGGTCCGCAGGCAGTGCGGGAGGCTGTGATCCACACGCCGGGGGTGGTGGACGAGGTCTACGTGGTCGGCACGTCCGACGTGGCCGATGCCGCGAGGGCTGCCGGACTGCGGGTCACCGAGGTCCCGGAGCCGGTGCTGCTGGCCATGTGTGAGACGGTCCACCCGCAGGGTATTGCGGCAGTGTGCGAGTTCTTGCCGTTCAACGAACCGCAGTCGCCGCAGCTGTGTGTGGTCCTGCACGACGTCCGTGATCCCGGCAACGCCGGCACGATCCTGCGTACAGCCGACGCTGCGGGCGCCGACGCCGTGTACTTCACCGGCGACTCGGTGGACCCCTACAACGGCAAGTGTGTGCGCAGTACCGCCGGTTCGCTGTTCCACGTGCCGTTCACCGCCTGCGCCTTCGAGGAGGTTCCCACCGACGGTCTGCAGGTCCTCGCGACGTCCGGGACAGGGGAGAAGGACCTGCGGGAGGTGGATCTGACCCTTCCGACCGCGTGGGTGTTCGGCAACGAGGCGCACGGCCTGCCCGACCTGAATCTGGACACGGTGTCCATCCCGATCTTCGGTGCTGCCGAGTCGCTGAACCTGGCTTCGGCGGCGACGGTGTGCCTGTATGCCAGCGCGCTGGCCCGCGGCGAGTGACCCGGCCGCGTTGGATGGGGTTCGTGTAGTTGGTTTGACACCCGTCGTGCGACAAACCCCATCGAACGCACTCGGGCCCGCGCGCCGGGTCAGCCCCCGTTCTTCTCCTTCAGGTCCAGCCAGCGCATGATCCCCGCCACGTTCGCCGGCGTTCCCGACAGGGCCTCCTGCTTGGCCAACACCTCCTCATCGGCGTACAGCCTGGTGTGGCGCGTCCGGTCCCTCTCGCGGACCATCGCGACCGCGTGGTCCATGTCGGCGGAGACCTCCCGGGCTTGCCGCACCGCGTCCACCCATGCGTGCAACTCGTCCACCGAGGCGTCCAGCGTCTCGTCGATGTCCGTCACGGGTCCGAAGTGGCTGAACAGCAGGCGGGTGGGCCCGACGTCGCGCATGGCCGCCAGGGAACTCAGCGTCAGATCCAGGTCGAAATCGGGCGGGGGAGTCGCGGGACGCACGTCCGCGGTCTCCGGAACGTACACCCCGGCGGCATCCCCGGTGTAGAGGTCTCCGGTCTCCGAGTCCACCAGTCCGATGTGGTGCGATGCGTGGCCCGGATTATGGAATGCCGCCAGGCGGCGGCCGTCGCCCAGATCCACCGATCCCACTTCGCCGATCGCCACGATCCGCTGTGCCTCGGTCGGGCGGAGGTCCCCGAAGAGCGTGTCCATGGCCTCCCCGAAGACCCTGTGAGCGCTGGCCATCAGTCGAGACGGATCTGCCAGGTGGCGGGCGCCGCGCTCGTGCACCACGATCTGCGCATTCGGAAAGGCCTGCGCCAGATCGCCCACACCGCCGGCGTGGTCCAGGTGGATATGGGTCACGACGATGGTCGCCAGATCCTCCGGCCCGATCCCGAGGGCGGCCAGTTGTTCGACGACCACGGGCGCGGAACGGGCCGTACCGGTTTCCACCAGACACGGCTTCGACCCGCGGATCAGGTACGAGGACGTGATCGAGTCGTAGCCCCCCATCCGGGTGTCCATCATGAAGACCTCATGGCCCAAGGCGAGCGTGTCGTTGTGCATGGCTCCATGGTGCCCCGACAAAACCCTCGGGAGCGCGCGGATCGCCGCCTCGTAGAATCCAGGAGTGTCCGCTCCCAACAAGAACTTCGACCCGGTGATGCCCGCCGCGCTCGATCCCGCGAACCTGCAGGCCAACGTCGACGCATGCGCTCGCGGCGATCGCCGGTGCTGAGGATCTGGCGGCGCTCAAGCAGGTCCGCCTCGAGCACACCGCCGACCGCTCGCCGTTGGCACTGGCCAATCGGGAGATCGGCGCTCTGCCACCCAGCGCGAAGGCCGCTGCCGGCAAGGCGGTCGGTGCTGCCCGCGGTCGGGTCAACCAGGCGCTGAAGGCCCGGGAGGCCGCACTCAAGGAGGCGGAGCGCGAGCGCATCCTGACGGCCGAACGCGTGGACGTCACGATGGTCAACGACCGCGAACCGGTCGGCGCGCGCCACCCCATCCACACCATCAGTGAGCACATCGCGGACGCCTTCGTGTCGATCGGGTACGGCATCGTCGAGGGTCCCGAACTGGAGTCCGAGTGGTTCAACTTCGACGCGCTGAACATCGACCGTGACCACCCCGCCCGCACGATGCAGGACACGTTCTTCGTAGGGGCGGCTGACAGCGGTGCGGTACTGCGCACGCACACGTCTCCGCTGCAGATCCGCACGATGCTCGACCAGGCGCCGCCGGTGTACGTCGTGTGCCCGGGGCGGGTGTACCGGACCGACGAACTCGACGCCACTCACACCCCGGTGTTCCACCAGGTGGAGGGACTGGCCGTCGACAAGGGCCTGAGCATGGTCGACCTGAAGTCGACCCTGGACTGGTTCGCGGCCACGATGTTCGGAGAGGGGATAGTCACCAGACTTCGCCCCAGCTACTTCCCCTTCACCGAGCCCAGCGCCGAGGTGGACCTCGAGTGTTTCGCGTGCCGCGGCGAGAGTGTCGGCAACCCCGATCGTCCCTGCCGAACGTGCTCGTCAGAGGGATGGATCGAGTGGGGTGGCTGCGGGATGGTGAACCCTCGCGTGCTGCAGTCGTGCGGGATCGACCCGGACGAGTACACGGGTTTCGCCTTCGGCATGGGCATCGAACGGACCCTGATGTTCCGGCACGGGATCACCGACATGCGGGATCTCGTCGAGGGGGATGTCCGCTTCACCACGGCCTTCGGAATGGACAGCTGATGCGCGCACCGCTGAGTTGGATCAAGGAGTACGCGGCCCTGCCCGCGGAGGTGACGGGCCGCGAGTTGGCCGAGAAGTTGATCGGCATCGGCCTTGAGGTCGAGACCGTGGACGAGATCTCGATCACCGGGCCATTGCTCGTCGGCCGGGTGCTGGAGATCGAGGAACTCACCGAGTTCAAGAAGCCGATCCGCTACTGCCAGGTGGATCTGGGGGACCGGACCAACGGGATCATCTGCGGCGCGACCAACTTCGCCGTCGGCGACCTGGTCCCGGTCGCACTTCCCGGGGCGGTGCTTCCCGGCGGTTTCGAGATCAGCGCCCGGAAGACCTACGGGCACGTCAGCGACGGCATGATCTGCTCCGGTCGTGAGCTGGGGATCAACGACGAGTACGACGGAATCCTCGTGCTCAGCGAGGGCGAGGTCGGCCAGGACGCCGGCCCGGTGCTGGGCCTGGACGACGCGGTGCTGGACATCGCCGTCACGCCCGACCGTGGCTACTGTCTGTCCATCCGGGGCATCGCCCGGGAGGCGGCTCTGGCTTACGGTGTGGACTTCACCGACCCGGTGTCGCTCGTACCCGACCTGCCATCGGAGGGGACGGTTCGCGAGGTCGACCTTCAGTACGGCGCCGACCGCTTCACGACGCGTGTGCTCACCGATGTCGATCCGGACGCCCCTAGCCCCGCGTACATGGTGCGCCGGCTCAACCAGTGCGGCATGCGGCCGGTCAGCCTGGCGGTGGACATCACGAACTACGTGATGCTCGAACTCGGGCAGCCGCTGCACGCCTTCGACGGTGCGAAGCTGGCAGGACCCATCCAGATCCGTCGGCCGCGAGAGCGGCGAGGAACTGGAGACGCTCGACCACGTTGAACGCGTTCTCGATCCCGCGGATGTGGTGATCGCCGATGATTCCGGTGCGGTGGCGCTGGCCGGTGTGATGGGTGGCCTGACCACGGAGATCGACGACGCCAGCACGTCGGTCGTGCTCGAGGCGGCACACTTCCAGCCCGCGCTGGTCGCGGCGACCTCGCGGCGGCACAAGTTGTCCTCGGAGGCCTCGCGGCGCTTCGAACGCGGTATCGACAGCGATGTCGCGCTGGCGGCCTCGAACCGTGCGGCCCAGTTGTTCGCCGACCTGGCGGGGGCGGCGATCGGGGGATTGGTCGACGTCGACCGGCGTGAGCCAGTAGCTGTGGTCGAGATGTCGATGGATATGCCCTCGCGGATCGTAGGTGTGGATGTGCCGGAAGGGACGGTGCGCTCGATCCTCGAGAGGATCGGCTGCACGCTCGACGGCGACTCGGTCACCCCGCCGGTTTGGCGTCCCGACCTGACCGCAGCGATCGATCTCGTCGAAGAGGTCGCGCGTGTCGTCGGCTACGAGACCATTCCGTCGCGGGGACCCGCGATGGGGACCGGCGTGGGACTGAGCCAGCGGGACAGGATGATCCGGCAGTTGCGTCGGCGACCCGCGGAACTGGGCCTCGTGGAGGTGCTGAGCTACCCGTTCGTGGGCGAGCAGGACCTGGATGCGTTGGGCCTTCCCGCCGATGATCCGCGCCGGACCTCGGTGAGGCTGGCCAACCCGCTCAGCGACGAGCAGCCGCTGATGCGCACCACGGTGCTCCCGGGCCTGCTCAACACCGCCCGTCGGAACGTGGGCAGGGGCGCCGACTCCCTGCACCTCTACGAGTACGGTCAGGTCTTCCGCGACGTCGACGAGATCAGCGCCCCGGTCGCCGAGGCCGGCAGTCGCCCTTCGGACGAACAGATCGAGGCCATGCTGTCAGCGTTGCCGCGTCAGCCGGAACACCTGGGACTCGTTCTCTGCGGGGACTGGAGCCTTGCCGGCTGGTGGGGTGCCGCCCGACCGGTGGATTGGTCGGACGCGGTCAGGCTGAGCCGTGCGGTGGCGGATGCGGTCGGTGCCACTGTGGACGTCGAGCCGGATCAGCATGCTCCCTGGCATCCGGGAAGGTGCGCACGCCTGACCTGCGGCGGTCGTCTGATCGGGCACGCGGGTGAACTGCACCCGGATGTGGTCGCCGCCTACGGGCTGCCACCGCGCAGTTGTGCCGCCGAGATCGACCTGACCGCACTCTTGGAGACCGCCTCGCCGGTCGCCTCGGCGCCGCGGGTGTCGACCTTCCCTGTCGCCAAGGAAGATGTGGCCCTGGTCGTCGACGAGGACCTCGCTGCCGAGTCGGTGCGTCAGGCCCTTCGCGATGGCGGGGGGTCACTGCTGGAGAGTGTCCGACTGTTCGACGTGTACTCGGGGCCGCAGGTGCCGCTCGGCAAGAAGTCTCTGGCGTTCGCCCTGCGAATGCGTGCTGATGACCGCACCCTGACCGACGAGGACATCGCAGGGGTTCGCGGTGACGCGCTGGCGGCGGCGGCCGAGCTCGGTGCCGTGCTGCGGGGTTAGAGCAGTTCCTCCTCGTCGAGGTCATCGATGGTGACCTCGCCGGCCAGCACCCGGCGCAGCACCTTGCCGGTGGCGTTGCGAGGCAACGCGTCTATCCGGCGGACCTCGCGGGGTCGATGGTGGGGTCCCAGGTGTTCGCGGCACCACGCCAGGATCTCGTCATCGGTGATGTCAGCGTCCGGGGCAGGGACCACGTGTGCCACGAGCAGCGAGCCATAAACCGGGTCAGGACGGCCGGTGACGGCGACATCGGCGATCCCCGGATGCTCCCGGAGGATCTCCTCCACCTCGGTCGGGTGGACGTTCTCGCCGCCGGTGATCACCATGTCGTCGGCGCGGCCCTTGATGGTCAGCCGACCCTGGTCGTCGATGCAGCCGATGTCTCCGGTGGCCACCATGCCCTTCACTGATCCCCGGCTGCCGTCGGCCACGTACTCCTCGATGGATGTGCGGCTGCGCACGTAGACGCGACCGTCGGTGCCCTTTCGCACCGCTCGTCCCTTGCGGTCGAACACAGCTACGCGCACGCCTGGCATCGGCCTTCCGGCCGTGTGTGGGTCCTCACGGAGGTCGCCGGGTGTCGCGATCGTGGCGTAGGCGGCCTCGGTGGTGCCGTACAGGTTGTACAGCACGTCGCCGTAGTCATCCATGAACTGGGTCGCCAGATCACCGGGGATCGCCGAGCCTGAGACCGCCACGCATTTCAGCGAGGAGAAGTCGTACCTGTCCTTGGTGGCGGACGGAAGATCCACCATCTTCTTCAGCGTCACGGGCACGGCGATGATCGTCTCGACCTCGTAGGCCTGCGTGATCGCGAGGATCCGCTCGGGGTCGGGGTGCCGCATCAGGATCTGGGTGTTGTCCATCACCGTGGCCATCCTGTGGTGCATCCACCCCCAGGCGTGGAACATCGGTGCGACGATCAGAGTCACCGAGCCCAGGCGGGTGGGGAACGCGTGTAGAAGCGCTGCCACGGAATCCAGCGGCGCGGTGGTGCGGGCGGCCCCCCGGAGCGGACCGCCAGTGGTGCCGCTGGACAGGATCACGTGCTTGGAGGGGGTTCGAAGGCCGCCGACGTCCCCGCTCCAGGGCATCGAGTCCAGCAGCGGGATGCCGGCAGGGTCGTCCAACCCCAGCGAGAGCACCTCCCGGGGACACAGAGCCGCGAACTCCTGGTCATGGATGAGGGTCGTCACGTCGTGGGCGGCGCACGCCGCGGACACCTGGTCGGCGTTAGCGCCGGTGTTCAGGTAGACGAGGTCGGCGCCCGTGCGGGAAACAGCGATGATGGTCTCCGCGTAGGCGCGGGAGTTGCGGCCCAGGATCGCCACGGTGCTGCCGGGTTGCGCACCGCGGTCGAGTAGCGAGTTGGCCAGAACGGTCGTCCGGTATTCCGCCTCGGAGAAGGTGATCTCCTCGGCCATGGGGTCGTCGACGTCCACGATCGCCGTGGCCTCCGGATCGCGCACCGCGCCAAGGGCGAATCCGAGGGCCGGGGTCGTACCCCATTTGCGCAGGGCCGACAGCATGCCGGCCGCCACTCGGGGGTTGCGGGGCCGGGCGAGCCCGGACCGCAGTGCGCCGAACGAACCGGCCTTCGCGATATCCGCGGCGTCGGCCATGGCACGCAGTGGGTCCAGAGGACGCATACCCCCATCTTGTCGGACGGTGTGCTGTGCGCCGTCACCGCATCCGCAGGGCAACCTGACCTCCCTCCAAGTTCGCGCGGGTCAGAGAAGTCGACTTCATGCTTCTGCGCGGAGTTGGAGGATTCTCGCCGGATTTGCGGCTTTTCGGCACCCATTCGACTCCAACTTCGCGCGCGCCCCACTTGTCGCCGCGGGAAGTTGGAGGACGTCCGTCACGCAACTTGGGATTGAGGGAGGGCGGCCGCTGCTGGGGAGTCCGGGCAGAAGGTGGGGGCCGCATACCGGCTATGCAAGTATGCGTATAGAGTCTGCTCATGGTTTCCGTAGGGGTTCTGGGCGCGTCGGGGTATGGCGGTGGCGAACTGCTGCGCCTGCTCAGCGTGCATCCGGCCATGCGGGTCACCCGCGTCTGGGCCAACGCCTCCGCCGGTCAAACAGTGGCTGCGCTGCATCCGCACCTTGCGAGCCTGGGCGACCTGGAGGTGGCAGCGTTCGAGCCCGCGGACGTGGACGTCGACTTCGTCTTCATGGCGCTGCCGCATTCGCAGTCGGCGCAATACGCGGGACATCTGGCCACGCCGGTGGTGGATCTCGGGGCGGACTTCCGTCTGCGGGACGCCGCCGCGTGGGAGGCGTACTACGGCACGGATCATGCCGGCACCTGGACCTACGGTCTGCCCGAGGCGCCCGGCCAGCGGGCGCTGATCGAAACGGCCAAGACCGTGGCGAACCCTGGTTGCTACGCGACGGCCATCAGCCTTGCGATGTTGCCTCTGGTGTCCGCCGACCTCGTCCGGGCCGGGGACGTCGTGGCTGTGGCGGCGAGCGGGACCTCCGGTGCAGGGCGTTCCCCTTCGGTACCGCTGATGGCCAGTGAGGTGACCTCCGGCGTCCGCGCCTACAAGGCCGGCGGGGTACATCAGCACATCCCGGAGATCGAGCAGACACTGGGCCATGGCACCCGCCTGAGTTTCACGCCGATGCTGGCCCCGATGTCGCGTGGCATCCTCGCGACGGTCACCGCACCTCTGACACCCGGCGTGGACCCGGCGGAGATCGGCTCCTGTCTGGCCGATGCGTACACGGACGAACCGTTCGTGCGTGTTCTACCCGAAGGCCAATGGCCGACCACGCAGATGACGCTGGGGTCGAACTCGGTGGTGCTGCAGTGGGCCTTCGATGAGCACTCCGGCCGAGTGGTGGTCTGTTCGGCCATCGACAACCTCGGCAAGGGGGCGGCGGGGCAGGCGATCCAGAACGCGAACCTGATGCTCGGCCTCGAGGAGACGGCCGGGTTACCGGTGAACGGGGTGGCCCCATGAGCGTGACCTATCCGCGGGGCTTCCGGGCCACTGGCGTCGCGGCGGGCCTGAAGTCGTCGGGTGCTGCCGACGTCGCGGTGGTGATCAGCGAAGGGCCACGGTGGGAGGCGGCCGGCGTGTTCACCAGCAACCGCATCCAGGCCGCGCCGGTCCTCTGGAGCCGGCAGGTGCTCACCGACGGTCGACTGCGTGCCGTCGTGCTCAACTCCGGCGGTGCCAACGCATGCACCGGCCCAGAGGGTTTCGCCGACACCCATCACACGGCCGAAGCCGTCGCCGAAGCCCTGGGGGTCGGGCCGATCGACGTCGCGGTCTGTTCCACAGGACTCATCGGCGAACGTTTGGACATGGGCAGGCTGTTGCCGGGTGTCCGCCACGCGATCGCCTCGGCGGACTCCGAGGGTGGACAGCGGGCTGCAGAGGCCATCATGACCACCGACTCGGTGCCCAAGACCGCGACCTTCGAGGCCGGCTATCGGATCGGGGGTATGGCCAAGGGTGCCGGCATGCTGGCTCCCGGGATGGCGACGATGCTCTCGGTGGTCACGACCGACGTCGTCATCGGTTCGCAGGAGTTGGATGCTGCGTTGCGCGAGGCCGTGTCGACCACGTTCGATCGGGTGGACGCCGACGGGTGCATGTCGACCAACGACACGGTCATCGTGCTGGCCAGTGGCGCGAGTGGGGTCGTGGCCGACGATGGCTTCCTCCCAGCACTCACGCAGGTATGTGCGGATCTGTCGAGGCAACTGGCCGCGGATGCCGAAGGCGCAAGCAAACTCATCGACGTGACCGTGGTCGGCTGCGCCTCGCAGCAGGACGCCGTCACAGTCGGGCGGGCTGTTGCCCGCAGCGCCCTGTTCAAGTGCGCGATGTACGGCGAGGACCCCAATTGGGGCAGGGTCCTGTCCGCCGTCGGAACGACCGATGCCACGTTCGATCCGCTGCATGTCGATGTGGCCATCAACGGCGTCACCGTGTGCCGTGATTCCGGTCCGGGTGAGCCGCGGGAGTCGGTGGACCTGTCCGGACGCGACATCGAGGTAGTGGTGGATCTGCACGCGGGGAGCGAGTCGGCCACCATCGTGACCACGGATCTGACCACTGAATACGTCCACGAGAACTCGGCGTACTCGACATGAAGGACATAGAGATCGCGACCACCCTGGCGGGTGCGCTGCCATGGCTCAAGGCCTTCCACGGCCAGATCGTTGTCATCAAGTACGGCGGCAACGCGATGGTCGACGATTCGCTCCGGCAGGCCTTCGCCGACGACGTGCTCTTCCTGAAACTGGCGGGGATCAAACCGGTCATCGTGCACGGCGGCGGACCCCAGATCACCGACATGCTGTCGCGTCTGGACGTACCGAGTGAGTTCGTCTCCGGCCGCCGGGTGACGACGCCACAGGTCATGGATGTTGTGCGGATGGTCCTGGTGGGGCAGGTCCAGCGTGAACTCGTCAGCCTGATCAACGCGCACGGGCCGTATGCGGTCGGAGTCAGTGGCGAGGATGCGCACCTGCTCACGGCGCAGGCCCGCAGCGATGAGCTCGGTCTGGTCGGTGAGATCACCGAGGTTCGCCCGGAGTTCGTCCACACGCTGCTGCAGGACGATCTGATCCCCGTCGTCTCGACGGTGAGTCGCAGTGAGGACGGGCGCACGTACAACGTGAATGCCGACTCGGCTGCCGCGGCCCTGGCCGCTGCCCTGGGTGCCGTCAAACTCGTGGTGCTCACCGATGTGGCCGGTCTGTACCGGGACTGGCCCACGTGTGAGCAGTTCGTCAGCCGGATCACACCGTCGGAGTTGCGGGAGATGCTGCCCGGGCTGGACTCCGGGATGTTGCCCAAGATGGAGGCTTGCCTTGCTGCGCTCGACGGGGGAGTGCGGCGTGCACATGTGGTCGATGGGCGCATCCCGCATGCGGTGCTGGTCGAGGTCTTCACCGATTCCGGTATCGGCACCATGGTGGTGGACGAGCCATGAGTGGATCCGAGCAGTGGACCCGGCGCTGGCGTGCTGTGATGTCCGACAACTACGGGACCCCGCAGGTAACGGTGGTTCGCGGTGACGGCGCCTGGGTCTGGGATGCCGACGGCAGGCGCTACCTCGACATGGTGGCCGGGATCGCGGTCAATGCCTTGGGCCACGCGCATCCCGCGATCCGGTCAGCGGTGTCCGAACAACTCGGCCAGTACGGCCACGTCAGCAACCTGGCCATCCACCCCGTCGGCGTGGAACTGGCCGAGCGGCTGATCGCGCTGGCCGGACGCCCCGGACGCGTCTTCTTCTGCAACTCGGGGACGGAGGCCAATGAGGCGGCCTTCAAGGTGGCCCGGCTGACGGGCAGGCACACGCTGCACGCGGCACATGGGAGTTTCCACGGCCGGACCATGGGTGCCCTGTCGCTCACCGGCCAGCCGGCCAAACGTGCGCCCTTCGAGCCGCTCGTTCCGGGTGTGGAGTTCTTCGAGTACGGCTCGATACCGACGCTGGGCGCCGACTCCGCAGCCGTGATCGTCGAACCGATCCAGGGCGAGGCCGGAGTGGTCGTCCCCCCGGACGGTTACCTCGCAGAGTTGGAAGCCGCCACCGGTGACCGCCTGCTCATCGTCGACGAGGTCCAGACCGGCATCGGGCGGACGGGCGCCTGGTTCGCGTTCCAGGCCGAGCGTGTGCAACCGGATCTGGTGACCCTCGCCAAGGGCCTGGGCGGGGGACTGCCGATCGGTGCGCTGTTGAGTTTCGGCGACGCCGCGGACCTGTTGGCACCCGGTCATCACGGGTCGACCTTCGGGGGGAACCCGGTCGCCGCCGCTGCCGCGCTGGCCGTGATCGATCAGATCGAGACGCACGACCTGCTCGCCCACGCAACGACCGTCGGTGACCGCCTCCGGACGGCCCTGGCGCTGGTTCCCGGTGTCGCCGGTGTCCGTGGGCGCGGCCTCCTGCTGGGGGTGGTCCTCGAGACCGGAGACGCGAAGACCGTCGAAGCGCGTTGCAGACGGGCGGGCGTGCTGGTGAACGCGATCGGCGACGATGTCCTGAGACTGGCGCCACCACTGATCCTCGATGAGGATCAGGCCGACCTGGCGGCCACTGTGCTCGGGGAGGCGATCACCGCATGAGCATGCTGAACACCCGCGCAGCCCGCCGGGAGACCATCATCGAGATCATCCGGGGTGGTGCGGTGGGCTCGCAGTCCGAACTCGTGGAACTGCTGGCCGGACGCGGCATCGAGGTGACTCAGGCCACCGTCTCCCGGGACCTCGACGAGATCGGTGCGGTCAAGACCATGTCCGAGGACGGGCGCCTTCTGTACGCGGTACCCGCGGAGGGCGGTGAGGACCGCTTGCAGGCCGATGAGTTGGAGGACATCAACAGTCGGCTGATCCGGGTGGCCGAGGACACGATGGTGTCAGTGGACTACAGCGGCAACCTCGTGGTCCTGCGAACGCCACCCGGTGCGGCCCAGTACCTTGCGAGCGCGTTCGACCACTCCCACCTGCAGGACGTGATCGGCACGATCGCGGGGGACGACACCATCATGCTCGTCGTGTCCGAGGCGAGCACGGGCGCGGCAGTCGCCGAACGCCTCCAACAACTCATCAAGAACCGTCGATAGGAGAAGGAAATGACTGACAGAGTGGTGCTGGCCTACAGCGGCGGTCTGGACACCTCGGTGGGAATCGGGTGGATCAAGGAGCAGACAGGCGCTGAAGTCATCGCCATGGCCGTGGACGTCGGCCAGGGCGGGGAGGACATGGATGTCATCCGTGAGCGTGCCCTCGCCTGCGGGGCGGTGGAGTCGGAGGTGGCCGACGCTCGAGAGGAGTTCGCCGACGACTATTGCCTGCCTGCGCTCAAGGCCGATGCGCTGTACATGGATCGCTATCCGGTGGTGTCGGCACTGTCCCGCCCGGTGATCGTCAAGCATCTGGTCGCAGCGGCCCACAAGCACAACGCGAACGTGGTGGCCCACGGATGTACCGGAAAAGGCAACGACCAGGTGCGCTTCGAGGTGGGGATCCGGAACCTGGCCCCCGACCTGCGGTGTATCGCACCGGTCCGGGATCTGGCGCTGACCCGGGACAAGGCGATCGACTTCGCCGAGCGCGAGGGCCTGCCCATCGACGTCACCAGCAAGTCGCCGTACTCCATCGACCAGAACGTCTGGGGCAGGGCGGTCGAGACCGGCTTCCTGGAGGACATCTGGAACGGCCCCACCGAGGAGTTGTATTCCTACACTCAGAACCCGGCCACGCCGCGCGAACCCGACGAGGTCGTCATCACGTTCGACCAGGGCAGGCCGGTGAAGATCGACGGCCAGGACGTGACCATGCTGCAGGCCATCGAGATCATGAACCGTCGGGCGGGCGAGCAGGGTGTCGGCCGGCTCGACCTCGTGGAGGACCGGCTGGTCGGCATCAAGAGCCGGGAGATCTACGAGAGCCCCGGCCCGATCGCGCTGATCGCCGCCCACATGGAGTTGGTGAACGTGACGGTCGAGCGCGAGTTGCGCCGGTACTCGCGCGGGGTGTCCCAACGCTGGACCGAGTTGACCTACGACGGCCTGTGGTTCAGTCCGCTGCACAAGGCCCTCAGCGGGTTCCTCGACGACGTGAACGCATCGGTCTCCGGCGACATCCGGATGACCCTGCACGGCGGCAAGGCGGTGGTGACCGGCCGCCGCAGTGATGCCAGCCTGTACGACTACGGATTGGCGACCTACGACTCGGGCGACACGTTCGACCAGTCCCTGGCTCAGGGCTTCATCGAGTTGTGGGGCTTGCCGAGCCGACTCGCCTACGCCCGGGACAACCGCATTCATGGCTGAGGGACGTACCGGCGAGGGCAGCCTGTGGGGTGGCCGTTTCACCGACCCGCCGGCCGCCGCCATGGTCGAACTGAGCAGGTCGACGCACTTCGACTGGGCTTTGGCTCCGTACGACGTCCAGCAGGGCCGTGCACACGCCAACGCGCTGCACCG
The DNA here is from genome assembly GCA_963769435.1 of uncultured Actinomycetota bacterium. Classification (GTDB taxonomy): domain Bacteria; phylum Actinomycetota; class Actinomycetes; order S36-B12; family UBA10799; genus JADKAV01. The sequence goes on along the minus strand of CAVYLN010000002.1, from coordinate 328,168 downwards.
GGCGGGATTGCTCGATGACGCGGTGCATTCGGCGTTGCTGAACGGTCTGGCGCAACTGGCCGACGAGGTGTCGACGGGGCGATGCGGCCCGGCCGAGTCCGACGAGGACGTGCATGGTGCGCTTGGAGCGCCGGCTCATCGAGATCGTGGGGGAGGACGTCGGAGGACGGCTTCGTGCCGGTCGCAGTCGCAACGACCAGGTCGCCACGGACTTGCGCCTGCTGCTGCTCGACGCGGCGGGTGCTCTGTCCGCCGACCTGGTCGACCTGTGCGACTCTCTGCTCGGGCAGGCCGAGCGCCATGCCGCGGACGCGGCTCCCGGCTTCACGCATCTGCAACACGCACAGCCCGTGACGCTGGGCCACGAGATCGCCAAACACGTGCAGGCGTTCCTGCGGGATCTCTCGCGGCTGCGGTGACTGGAGTGGCCGGACGTCGGTCTCCCCGATGGGGGCGGGTGCGCTGGCGGGCAACGGTCTGGGGCTGGACCCGGAGGCGACTGCTGCCGACCTCGGCCTCGCGGCCAGTTTCGACAACTCCATCGATGCGGTGATCGACCGGGATTTCGTCGCGGAGTTCTTGTTCTGCACGGCGATGATCGGGGTTCACCTGTCTCGGCTCGGTGAGGAGATCTGCCTGTGGGCGTCGACGGAGTTCGGATGGGCGGGTCTTCACGACGAGTTCTCCACCGGGTCGTCGATCATGCCGCAGAAGAAGAACCCCGACTCCGCTGAACTGGCCCGCGGTAAGTCGGGACGGCTCATCGGGGACCTGGTTTCGGTGCTGACCGTCCTGAAGGGACTGCCGTTCGCGTACAACCGCGATCTGCAGGAGGACAAGGAACCGGTGTTCGACGCGATCGCCACGTTGCGCCTCGTTCTGCCCGCGATGACCGGCACGGTGGCCACGCTGCGGTTCCGGCCGGAGGTCGCTGCCAAGGGGGCCGCGGACGGCCACGCGCTGGCGACCGAACTTGCGGATTGGCTGGTGAGGCGCGGGATGCCGTTCCGCGAGGCGCACGAGGTCTCCGGCCGGTGTGTCAAGGCTGCCGATGAAGCCGGAGTCCCGCTGTGGGAGCTGGACCTTGCGGCCGTCGATCCGGCCCTGTCGGACGAGGCGCTGTCGGCGCTGACGGTGGATGCGGCTCTGGCCGCGCGCGGGCACAAAGGGGGCACCGCTCCGGCCGCGGTCCTCGCCCAACTGGCGCGTGCCCGGGAATCACTGAACGGCTATCGCTGACCGAATCGGGGACAGTTTCGTCCCCTGGTTGGTCACTGTCCGAGGAGTAGAATTGACGCAGGGGTGGTTGTCATGCCTGATCGTCTCGATAGCACGTTGACCCACTTCGTCGATGAAGGTCTGCTCACGCCCGAACTCGCTGCTGATGTGAGTCGCGATTACCACGAGCGCCGGGTGGATGTCCGGCAGCGGCTGGCCGAACTCGCCGGATACGTGGGAGCCGGGTTGGCCACCATGGGGATCATCGTGATCGCTTCGCGGGTCTGGTCGGACATCGGACAAGTGATGCGGGCGGGCATCCCGGCATTGGGGGCTGTCGCGCTGCTGGTAGGGGCGTACTTGCTGGTTCGTTCCGTGCCGGACATCTCCGAGCACGCGGTACGCGGCCGGCTCGCCTCGGTGATGGGTGTGGTGGCCTCGGTGCTCGCGGTCCTGGCGACCGCGGTGGCATTGGGGGATCCTGGTGACTACGCGGAGCCCTTCGCCTGGCAGATGTTCATCGCCGTCGCGGTCGGGCTGTCGGTGGCACTGATGGTGGCCTGGTGGTCTCCGGGATTCATCAGCACGTCAGCGGTGGGTGTGCTGCTGGTCTTCCTGGGTCTGTCCTTCCTGGATGGTCTGGGACTGCGTGAGCAGGACTTCGGCGTCGCGATGTCGTGCTGGCTGCTGGTCCTGGGGGTGTCGGCGGCGTTCGGTCTGCGGCGCCTGTTGCCACCTGCGTGGTTGACCTTGACTGCGGGGGTGGGTGCGTGGTTGATGGGCTCCTGGACGCTCATGATCATGAGCCATGAGCCCAACTGGGACCTTGACGGCTGGCTCTGGGCTGGTCGCGTGGCCGCATTGGTGCTCGTGATCGTCGGCAGTTGGATCTTCGCCCGCGGGGGCGAGTGGCCGTGGGCCGCCGGTGCAGCCATCTCGACCGCGATGTTGGTCGGCATGTGGTCGGCACACACGCTCAACGCCGGCGTGGCCCTGTTCGTGTCGGGGATCGTGCTGATCCTGGTGGCCTTGGCCTTGTCGGCCTGGCGACGGGCTTCCTCGTCGGTTTCCGACGCGGTAGCGCTTGTTCCGCGCACACAACGTCTCTGGTCGTACGATCAACCGTGCCCAGACCACACTCGGGGATAGGCCCTCGCTGGTTGGCGTGGTTCCTGCTGCTGTTCGCCGCACTCGAGGTTCCCTGGGTGATCTATCTGGCGTTGTTCCAGGTGCGCACGGGCACCGCGTACCACACACACGTCGCGGCCATCGGGCTGACCGTTGCATCCATCGGGGCATCTGCGGCGACGGCCGTCGGCTTGTGGCGGGGGCGGGCCTGGACGCCTGTCGCATCCACGATGGCCGCCACGATGTTCCTGGCCGGTGGGGTGCTCACTTTCCTGGTGTCGGCATTGAACCCGTTGTGGGTCGCTCTGCCGGCAATCGTGGCTGCGCTGACAGCCTCCTATCGGACCCTTCGACTCCAGCGGTTCGGACAGGCCGTCGACCGTTGGCTTGCCGGAGCGCTCGGACTGGTCGGCATAGCCCTCATCGCCCGTATTGCTGCAACCCTCACGCGCACTGGCACGGAGGTGTCCGCCGACCACCTTCGGGCGCTGGTGGTCCTCCTGGACACCGGTGAGGTGATCGCGCTGGCAGGTGCCGGGCTGGGTCTCCTGCGAGGAAACCCGCGGGCCGCCATCTTCTTCGGATCCGCCGGAATCGTTCTCTTCCTTGGCGATGCGTGGACCAACATCGTTCTGGTGCCGCCGGGCCCGGCGTTCGCGGCGGCGATCTTCTATGCAGTGGTGGGGGAGATCCCGTCCACGGCCATGTGTATCGCCGCAGTCGTGCTGTCCATGCGCGTCTGGGCACCCGGTGTTGGTACGCGCCCAGACTCCCAGAACGTGCTCTTGCCATGATGTGCAGGTGACCGACCTGCTCTCCGACCTGCAAGCGCGGGGCCTCGTGGCCTCCGCCACCGACCTCGGCGCGCTGTCCGAGGCGATGACCGACTCGATCACGGTCTACGCGGGTTTCGACCCGACAGCGCCGAGTCTGCACGTCGGGAACCTGGTTCCGCTGCTCCTCCTGCGCCGGTTCCAGATGGCCGGGCACAAGGTGATAGCTCTTGTCGGGGGAGCCACCGGTCTCATCGGTGATCCGAGCGGACGCAGTACCGAGCGCACGCTGAACACCGATGAAACAGTGGCTGACTGGGTCGACCGGGTGAGAGGGCAGCTCGAGCACTTCCTGGCATTCGAGGGGGACAACCCCGCCATCCTCGTCTCGAACCTGGACTGGACTGCCGACATGTCCGCGATCGAATTCCTGCGCGACGTCGGGAAGCACTTCAGCGTCAACGCGATGCTCGGCAAAGAGTCCATCGCCGCACGATTGCAGGGCGACGGCATCAGCTACACGGAATTCAGCTACATGCTGCTGCAATCGATGGACTACCTGCACCTCTACCGGGACTACGGGTGCACGCTGCAGGTGGGTGGGTCTGACCAGTGGGGCAACATCACCGGCGGGCTGGATCTCATCCGCCGGGTGGAGGGCCCGGACAGTCATGCTCACGGACTCACAGTCCCCTTGGTGACAAAAGCCGACGGGTCCAAGTTCGGGAAGACCGCCGGCGGTGCGATCTGGCTGGACGCTGAGGCGACGACGCCGTTCGCCTTCTACCAGTTCTGGCTGAACACCGATGACCGCGATGTCGCCGGCATGCTGCGCTACTTCAGCTTGCGACCCCTGTCCGACATCGAGCAGGTGATCGCAGAGGGCGTGGAGAACCCGGCCCGCCGTGCACCCCAGCGGGCCCTGGCGGCCGAGCTCACAGATCTTGTCCATGGGCGTGAGGCGCGTGAACACATCGAGGCGGCGAGCGCCGCGCTGTTCGGCCGGGGTGAGTTGGCAGGGCTCCCTGAGGACATCTGGAGGCAGGCCGTCCAGGACGTGCCCACGGTGGAAGTGCCCGAGGGCACGGCGCTGGTGGATGCGCTGGTCGCGACCGGACTGACGCCGTCCAAGTCGGCAGCACGCCGGGCGATCGGCGAGGGCGGGGTATACGTGAACAACGAACGCGTGCAGGATGTGGAGGCCCTCCTCGAACCGGAACGCGCCCTGCACGGGCGGTGGATGCTGCTGCGGCGGGGCAAGCGCTCGATCGGGGTGGCCCGACTCCACGTGTAGCGGGACTGTGACGAAGCCGACTCAGTCCGGTTACGGCTTGCGGGGGACCTGGACACCGGGTGCCGGCCGCAGTTGACTGGTATTGAGGTGATCACCATGCGACGCGTACTCGCAGTCCTGAGTTCATCCATCCTCGCCCTCACCATGCTCGCCCTGGCTAGTCCGGCCAACGCCGCCGATGTCGTAGCCACCGTCGGGGTAGGAGACGGACCCGACAGCGTCGCTATCACGCCGGACGGTTCCACGGCCTACATCACCAACCGGACGAGCGACAACGTTTCGGTGTTGTCTCTGGAGTCCAACACCGTCGTGACGACGATTCCGGTGGGGAATCTGCCCTTCGGGGTCGCGGTGACCCCCGACGGATCACGGGTCTTCGTGGCCAATCGGGCCAGCGACTCGATCTCCATCATCAATACGGCCACGAACTCCGTCGTTGGATCGATTCCCCTCGCAGGCGGACCCAGCGGCTTGGCGGTCTCACCTGACGGCAGCCGTTTGTACGCCACCCAGTCGGTGGCGGGTCAAGTCACAGCCATCGACACCGCGACCCTTGCGCCCGTGGCAAGCGCGGCGGTTGGCGCGGGCCCCATCCACCTGGCCGTCAGCGATGACGGCGCCTACGCCTTCACCACGAACTACGGCGCTGCCAGTTCGTCCGTGCTGGCACTGCCTGCACTCACGGTGGTGGCGACCGTGCCCGTTGGCGCCGAACCGTACGGTTTGGCCGCGACAGGCCGGGGATCCAGCGTTCGCGCCTATATGGCGAACAGTGCGGTCGGTGCTGACATCGGTCACCGAGATCGGTGTGGGCGGGGGCGGATGGGGCGCGCTGCGGATCCATCCCGGTGCCGGGCCGACCCGTGTCCACAGCCCTGTCGGCTGATGGCGCTCGGCTCTACGTGACGCAGTTCACCGCCGGCTCGGTCGCGGCGGTGAACACATCGAACGGAGCCATCGCGACCACCACGCCGCTGGTACCCGGGGTCGCTGGCATCGCCCTGTCGCCCGACGGGAGCCGGGCCGTGGTGCTGAAACTGGACCCTGCGCCCTACACCGCCACCGTGATCTCCTTGGTGCCGCAGGTGCGGCTCGGGCAGGCCGAGAACGTCAAGGGCAAGACGGCCTCCGGCACGGCGACGGTGACCACCGACACCTCCCCAGCATCCGACGTCCGGTGCCTGTACACCAGGCAGGAGTCTGAGCTCACCGACCCGTACAACTCGACGGCCGCCTCGGTAGCAGGCAGCCCGGC
>CAVYLN010000002.1:0-320000 GCA_963769435.1 uncultured Actinomycetota bacterium | reverse complement strand
GGCCTGGCACGCTGTTGGGTCCTGAGGGAACGGGCCGCGAAAGCGGCAACCTCAGAGCGAATCGGAAGGCTCCTTGCGGAGTACCGGAAGATTCCCTCGCCCGTACCTTGAGAACTGCATAGTGAACGCGAGCATCTAGAAATATCTGTGGTCAAGTTACTAAGAGCACATGGTGGATGCCTTGGCACCAAGAGCCGAAGAAGGACGTAGGAGGCTGCGATAAGCCTCGGGGAGCTGTCAACCGAGCTGTGATCCGGGGATGTCCGAATGGGGAAACCCAACTGGAGTCATGTCCAGTTACCCATGCCTGAACACATAGGGCATGCGGCGGGAACGTGGGGAAGTGAAACATCTCAGTACCCACAGGAAGAGAAAACAACAGTGATTCCGCGAGTAGTGGCGAGCGAAAGTGGAAGAGGCTAAACCGTATCCGTGTGATAGCCGGCAGGCGTTGCGAATACGGGGTTGTGGGATCGTTCCGAAGATTCTGCCGAATCTTCAAAGAGTCAGAAATCCAATTTGTAGTCGAAGACCTTGGAAAGGGTCGGCGTAGAGGGTAACACCCCCGTAGACGAAACATTTTGGACTCTTGAACGTCATCCCAAGTAGCACGGGGCCCGAGAAATCTCGTGCGAATCTGGCGGGACCACCCGCTAAGCCTAAATACTCCTTGGTGACCGATAGCGGACAAGTACCGTGAGGGAAAGGTGAAAAGAACCCCGGGAGGGGAGTGAAATAGAACCTGAAACCATGTGCTTACAATCCGTCGGAGCGATGACTTCGGTCATTGTGACGGCGTGCCTTTTGAAGAATGAGCCTGCGAGTTAGCGGTGTGTGGCGAGGTTAACCCGAGTGGGGTAGCCGTAGCGAAAGCGAGTCTGAATAGGGCGATTCAGTCGCACACTCTAGACCCGAAGCGGAGTGATCTACCCATGGCCAGGGTGAAGCGACGGTAAGACGTCGTGGAGGCCCGAACCCACCAATGTTGAAAAATTGGGGGATGAGCTGTGGGTAGGGGTGAAAGGCCAATCAAACTCCGTGATAGCTGGTTCTCCCCGAAATGCATTTAGGTGCAGCGTCATGTGTTTCTTTCCGGAGGTAGAGCTACTGGATGGGCTAGGGGGCCTACAAGCTTACTGAACTCAGCCAAACTCCGAATGCCGGAAAGTTAGAACATGGCAGTGAGACTGCGGGGGATAAGCTTCGTAGTCGAGAGGGAAACAGCCCAGACCACCAACTAAGGTCCCTAAGCGTGTGCTAAGTGGGAAAGGATGTGGAGTCGCACAGACAACCAGGAGGTTGGCTTAGAAGCAGCCACCCTTGAAAGAGTGCGTAATAGCTCACTGGTCAAGTGATTCCGCGCCGACAATTTAGCGGGGCTCAAGCACACCACCGAAGTTGTGGCATTCACACACCTGCTAGGCCTTCGTGGTCCAAGCGTGTGGATGGGTAGGGGAGCGTCGTGTGGCGAGTGAAGCGGCCGGGCAACCGAGCCGTGGATGCCACACGAGTGAGAATGCAGGCATGAGTAGCGAAAGACTGGTGAGAAACCAGTCCGCCGAATGACCAAGGGTTCCAGGGCCAGGCTAATCCGCCCTGGGTAAGTCGGGACCTAAGACGAGGCCGACAGGCGTAGTCGATGGACAACGGGTTGATATTCCCGTACCGGCTGTATCGCGACCCTGCCGAGGCAGAGGATGCTAAGTGTCCGAATCCGCTGCGACCTTCGGGTCAATGCGGAGGAGCACACGAACCGAATCTGTAGTAGGCAAGCAATGGGGTGACGCAGGAAGGTAGCTCAACCCGGGCGATGGTAGTCCCGGGGTAAAGATGTAGGGCGAGACGTAGGTAAATCCGCGTCTCACATGCCTGAGATCTGACGCCGAGCCGATTAAGGCGAAGTGAGTGATCCTATGCTGCCGAGAAAAGCCTCTAGCGAGTTGTACAGCCGCCCGTACCCCAAACCGACACAGGTGGTCAGGTAGAGAATACCAAGGCGATCGAGAGAACTGTGGTTAAGGAACTCGGCAAAATACCCCCGTAACTTCGGGAGAAGGGGGGCCGATTGATGTGATGGGACTTGCTCCCTGAGCACCGGTTGGCCGCAGAGACCAGGCCCAAGCGACTGTTTACTAAAAACATAGGTCCATGCCAAGTCGCAAGACGATGTATATGGACTGACGCCTGCCCGGTGCTGGAACGTTAAGGGGACGGGTTAGCGACTTCGGTCGCGAAGCTCAGAACTTAAGCGCCAGTAAACGGCGGTGGTAACTATAACCATCCTAAGGTAGCGAAATTCCTTGTCGGGTAAGTTCCGACCTGCACGAATGGCGTAACGACTTGGGCGCTGTCTCAACCACAGACTCGGCGAAATTGCACTACGAGTAAAGATGCTCGTTACGCGCGGCAGGACGGAAAGACCCCGGGACCTTTACTATAGCTTGGTATTGGTGGTCGGTTCGATTTGTGTAGGATAGGTGGGAGACTGTGAAGCGTGGACGCCAGTTCATGTGGAGTCAACGTTGAAATACCACTCTGATCGTGCTGGCTGTCTAACTTAGGTCCGTGATCCGGATCAAGGACAGTGCCTGGTGGGTAGTTTAACTGGGGCGGTTGCCTCCTAAAATGTAACGGAGGCGCTCAAAGGTTCCCTCAATCTGGTTGGCAATCAGATATCGAGTGTAAATGCACAAGGGAGCTTGACTGCGAGAGTGACGGCTCGAGCAGGGACGAAAGTCGGAATTAGTGACCCGGCGCTGGCAAGTGGAAGCGGCGTCGCTCAACGGATAAAAGGTACCCCGGGGATAACAGGCTGATCTTCCCCAAGAGTCCATATCGACGGGATGGTTTGGCACCTCGATGTCGGCTCGTCGCATCCTGGGGCTGGAGTCGGTCCCAAGGGTTGGGCTGTTCGCCCATTAAAGCGGCACGCGAGCTGGGTTTAGAACGTCGTGAGACAGTTCGGTCCCTATCCGCCGCGCGCGTAGGAGTCTTGAGAAGGGCTGTCCCTAGTACGAGAGGACCGGGATGGACGAACCTCTGGTATGCCAGTTGTTCCGCCAGGAGCACGGCTGGTTAGCTACGTTCGGGAGTGATAACCGCTGAAAGCATCTAAGCGGGAAGCACGCTTCAAGATGAGGGCTCCCACAGGGTTAACCTGGTAAGGCCCCCAGCTAGATGACTGGGTTGATAGGCCGGAGGTGGAAGCACAGCGATGTGTGGAGCTGACCGGTACTAATAGGCCGAGGACTTGACCCTCACATATATTTCTGCTTTGCGTTCACTATGCGGTTCCCGAGATACGGTCGGGAACGATTGATATCTCCATAGAGTTTCGGCGGCAATAGCGAAGGGGAAACGCCCGGTCCCATTCCGAACCCGGAAGCTAAGCCCTTCTGCGCCGATGGTACTGCCCTGGTGACGGGGTGGGAGAGTAGGACGCCGCCGGACATTCTTTCCGATGGGGGGCCGCAAGGCCCCCCATCGACGTATTTGTGGAGGTTTTTCAGTGACCGACGATCGACGCAGTGGCGGCCAGAGTCGGCCACGCAAACCCTCCGGGAAGACCGCAGGATCGCGGCCGGCCAATAGGGCATCCGGCTCTGGAGCGTCCAAACCTCGTGGTGGTAAGCCTTCGGGTGCTGCCGGCCGCGACGACCGCGGTGGTAAGCCCGCGGGTCGTGACGGGAAACCTCGTGGTGGTAGGCCTTCGGGTGCTGCCGGCCGCGACGACCGCGGTGGTAAGCCCGCGGGTCGTGACGGGAAACCTCGTGGTGGTAGGCCTTCGGGTGCCGCCGGCCGCGACGACCGCGGTGGTAAGCCCGCGGGTCGTGACGGGAAACCTCGTGGTGGTAGGCCTTCGGGTGCTGCGCCGGGCCGCGGACGACCGCGGTGGTAGGCCTTCGGTGCTGCCGGCCGCGACGACCGCGGTGGTAAGCCCGCGGTCGTGACGGGAAACCTCGTGGTGGTAGGCCTTCGGGTGCTGCCGGCCGCGACGACCGCGGTGGTAAGCCCGCGGGTCGTGACGGGAAACCTCGTGGTGGTAGGCCTTCGGGTGCTGCCGGCCGCGACGACCGCGGTGGTAAGCCCGCCGGTCGTGACGGGAAACCTCGTGGTGGTAGGCCTTCGGGTGCTGCCGGCCGCGACGACCGCGGTCGTTCGGGGACACGCGACGGCCAGCGCCATGCCAGCCGGGATCGTGGTCGACCGGATGCCGACGCCGACCGCGACACCTCCAACGACCTGCCGTGGCCCGAGGAGATCTTCGACCTGGCACTCGAGCCGGAACTGCTCGCCGAGATCGAATCCTTCGGCGGACGGACCAGCACATTCGTCAAACACCTGCTCAGCGTTCAGGTCCTGGCCGAATCCGACCCCGAGATGGCGTATCAGCACGCGGTCCGTGTCCGGGACCGGGTGTCCCGCTCAGCTCTGGCGCGACAGACCGCCTGTATCGCCGCCTACCGCACGGGTCGGTTCAAAGAGGCCATCAAGGAGGAGTCCGCGTATCGCCGCATAAGTGGCAATCTGGATCTGGTTCCGATCGCGGTGGATTGTGAGCGGGGCCTCGGTCGCACGCAGCGAGCTCTGGCGATGGTGTCGGAGTTCGAGGGTTCCAGGATGGATGCGGACACGCGGACCGAGTTGCTGATCGTGGCCGGCGGTGCCCGCAGAGATCTCGGTGACGACGATGCCGCGCGGGTGTTCCTTCAGAAGGCGGTCCGTACCGCACGTTCGCCGATGGCTGTGGCCCGTTCCAGATTCGCCCTCGGGGATCTCCTCGTCGCTCTCGGACAGCCTGAGCAGGCGCGTAAGTGGTTGCAGTCGGCGGTCGACGTCGACGAGGCTTCGGAATGGACCGATGCCGCCGACCTCCTGGAGAGCTTGGGATGACCCAGTACGACGCCCTGTTCGTCGATCTCGACGGGGTGGTCTATCGGGGCAAGCACCAGGTGCCGCACGCAGTGCCGGCACTCAATGCGTTCACCGGTCGGGTTCTTTATGTCACCAACAATGCGAGCCGCACGCCGGAGACGGTCGCCGCTCAACTTGCCGGCTTCGGGCTGCGCGCAGTGCGCTGACGATGTCGTCACCTCGGCGCAGGCGGCCGCCGCGCACCTGGCCACGCTCGTTCCCGAGGGTTCGCCGGTGTTGGTCACCGGTGGCGAAGGGCTTGGTCACCGCGGTGCGGGATATGGGTCTGCGGGTGGTGACCGACGCAGATGAGGCTGACGCTGTCGTTCAGGGTTACTCACCTGCTCTCGGCTGGAAGGATCTCGCGGAGGCGTCCTACGCGGTGGCCAGGGGAGTGCCGTGGATCGCGTCCAACACCGACATGTCCGTGCCGACCGCACGTGGGATCGCACCCGGGAACGGCACACTGGTCGCGGCTGTCGCGTCAGCGACCGGCATCGAACCGGTCGTGACCGGGAAACCGCATCGGCCGATCATGGACCTGGCACGGCGGCGGTGCACCGCCTCGAGGCCGTTGGTGATCGGGGACCGGCTCGACACAGACATCGCTGCCGCCAATGCCGCAGGACTGGACTCGCTGCTCGTGCTCACCGGTGTGAACGGCTGGCGCGACCTGCTGGAACTGCCCGTCGATCAACTGCCCTCCCGGGTGGCACCGGACCTGCGGGTCCTGCTGGGTCACCGCGATGCGACGACCGAGGCGCTCGATGGACTGATCCAGGCCCTGCGATCTGGCGATGACGTCTCCGGATTCCTGCAGCGACTCGCCTAGGTGGACCGACTCCGCTACATGAGGCTGCGTAGGCGCAGCAGGTCTCGCAGACTCGCGTCGAGATGTAGACGACCGGTCGCCCACGCGTGCGAGAAGGCAAGGCGCTTGTCCGTCAACTCGATCAGATCGTCGCTGCTCATGGTCAGCCGGATGTTCGGCTTGGGACCGATCGCCTGTTCGATGTCCACCAGGCGACCGTCGTGCAGACGGGCGCGGAAGGTTACGTCGAGGTCGAGCAGAGCGAGTTCGACGGTACGGTCCGGGATGTTGTCCCGGCGTGTCTCGTGTGGATATTCGTCCAGGCGCCGTGCCAGTTCCGCGAGCGCAGCCTCACACTGCTCCACGGATGCCATCTGCACACTCCCTCGGGTACTCGTCACGATTGCGACCGTACCTTCCGAACCATGTCCCTGCTGGGATTGACATGGCACCTGAAGTAGCGTGGCAGACAGGTACTGCACGGAAGGGCGAGCGTGATCGAGACATTACGAAGTTACATGCAATTGGCGGCCGGTCTGATCGAATCGACGTCCGAACGGGCCAAAGAGTCGGCAGGCGCCATCATCAGCCAGGGAGTCGAAGCCGGCTCCAAAGGTCCCGAGGTGGTTTCATCCCAGGTCCAGGAGATCGCCGACGATCTGATCGAACAGGGTCGCACGAACCGGGAACTGATGGTCGGGCTGGTCCGCACTGAAGTGGAGCGGGCTGTCGGACGTATGGGCTTCGTGCGGGAGGAAGAACTCGCCGCCGTGCGCCGCCACGTTGAGCGGCTCGAGCGCGAACTCAACCAACGGGGTGACCAGGCCTCGGCGGCCGCGAACCTCGCCGTGTCGACGGCGACGTCGGCGGTGCCGGCTGCGACCAAGGCGGCCGGCCAGGCTGCCGCGCTCGCCACCGACACTGCGATGAAAGCGTCCAAAGCCGCCGCTGGTGCAGCGCGGTCGGCCGCGGGGGCGGCGACTCCGCGCACGTCGGCGCGGCCCGCACCGCAGCCACCCCGCTCTGCGGAGCCGGTCAGGGCTGCGACGAAACGGGTGACCACCAAGAAGGCTCCAGTAGTCACGGAAGCGGGGACGACGGAGAAGGTTCCGGCTGCCAAGAAGGCTCCTGCGAAGAAGGCTCCTGCGAAGAAGACGTCCTCCAAGAAGGCTCCGGCGAAGAAGGCCAGCACCAAGAAGGCCCCTGTGAAGAAAGCGACGGGTGAGAAGTGACGACTCTTGAGGACCTGGAGCGCATGGTGGACGAGGCATCCTCTGCTGAGGAGGACCGTTACGCCATGCTGATCGAGATCCACGACTCGCTGCGCGCAGCGCTGGTCGAGACCGATCGTGATCCGACGGCGGCTGGACGCTGAACTCGTGCGCCGCGGGCTTGCCAGGTCGCGGCAGCATGCGTCGGAACTCATCGCGGCAGGCCACGTCACCGTGAACCACATCGTCGCCACGAAGCCCGCGACGCAGGTCGACGAGGGCGCGTCGATAGCCGTCAAGGCGCCCGAGCAGACGTACGTGTCGCGGGGTGCCCACAAGTTGCTCGAACCCCTGCAGGACCTGGGCCTGGACGTCAGCGGTCGCCATGCCCTGGACGCTGGTGCGTCGACCGGCGGATTCACGCAGGTTCTTCTACAGGCAGGCGTCGCCCATGTGGTGGCCGTCGACGTCGGCTATGGACAACTCGCCTGGTCCCTGCAGCAGGATCCCCGGGTGACAGTGATGGATCGGACCAACGTCCGGAACCTGACCCCGGCGGATCTTCCCTATGCGCCCGACCTTGTGGTCGCGGACCTGAGTTTCATCTCTTTGACCAAAGTGCTCGGGCCGCTGGTCGCCGTGTCCGATCCGGACGTTGATCTGGTCGTGCTGGTCAAACCGCAGTTCGAGGTCGGCAAGGGGAACGTGGGAAAGGGCGGCGTGGTGCGGGACCCGGATCAGCACGCGTGGGCCATACAGACGGTCGCCGAGAGTGCCCAACGGCTCGATCTGGGAGTCGCGGGTCTGTGCCGCAGCCCGCTACCGGGACCGAGTGGCAACATCGAGTTCGTGTTGTGGCTGCGCCGGGGGGCACCGATCATCGCCGATGAGCACGTGCGGGCGGTGGTCGCGTGACCGCGGTGAGCCGAGTGCTCCTCATCGTCCACCCGGATCGACCCATGGCCCGTCAGATGGCGTCGGTCTGTGCACGTGGGTCTGGCGGATCGCGGGATCAAGGTGTTCGTCCTCGAAGAGGCGCCTGCCGACATCGACCTCCCCCGGGTGGACCCCTCGGTCAGTGTGGATCTGGTGGTCGTGTTCGGCGGGGACGGCAGCATCCTCCGTGGATCGGATCTCGCACACTCCCACGACGTGCCCCTGCTGGGGGTGAACCTGGGACATGTCGGCTTCCTCGCCGAACTCGACGAGGAAGAGGCGGAAGGCATCGTGGACCACATCGCCGCCGGGGAGTTCATCATCCAGGAACGTATGACGCTGGACGTCGACGTGGTCCGGGCCGGCGAGGTGGTCGCCTCGTCGTGGGCCCTCAACGAGGTGAGCGTGGAGAAGGCCGCGCGGGAGCGGATGATCCAGGTCATCGCCGAGGTCGACGGAAGGCCCCTGAGCGCGTGGGGTTGCGACGGCGTGCTCTTCGCGACCCCGACCGGTTCCACCGGGTACGCCTGGTCGGCCGGAGGGCCGGTGGTGTGGCCGACGGTCGATGCGATGCTGCTCGTCCCGATCTCCGCGCATGCCCTGTTCTCCCGGCCCATGGTGGTGTCTGGCACGACCGACCTGGCTCTGGAGGTGCTTCCGGACTCCCCGCGGGCGGTCCTGTGGTGTGACGGACAAAGGCTGATCCCACTGGAGCCGGGGGACCGGGTCGAGGTGGTGCGCGGCGAGCGGCCGGTCCGACTCGCCCGTCTGCGCGACTCGTTGTTCGTGGACCGACTCGTCAAGAAGTTCCGGCTGCCGGTTCAGGGATGGAGCGGGCGTCACGGGGAATCACCGTGATCTCGGAACTGCGGATCGAGAACCTGGGCGTCATCGCGTCTGCGGTCGTGCGTCCCGGTTCCGGCTTCACGGCGCTGACCGGCGAGACCGGCGCTGGCAAGACCATGGTCCTCACCGCGCTCGAGATGCTGCTCGGAGGACGGGTGGACCCTTCCATCGCCGATAGTTGCAGTGTCGAAGGCGTGTGGGAAGTGGCGCCCGGACACCCCTCGATCACGTCCGTGGTGCGAGGCAGGTGGAGCCGTCGACGATCATGAGATCCTGCTGGGTCGCACCTCGACGAACGGACGCCTCCGGGCCTTCGCAGGAGGGCGGATGGTGCCCGCCTCGCTGCTGGCCGAGATCGGTGAGGGACTGGTGACGGTTCATGGTCAGTCGACCGCACACCGCCTGCGGAATCCGAGCGCCCAGAGGGCTGCCCTCGATCGGTTCGGCGGCCGGGATCATCAGGAACTGCTGCGGTTGCACCGTGAGGCATACGCGGTTTGGCGCGATGCCGCCCGCGCACTGGAATCCGCGCGCGTGGGTGCCCAAGAGTCTCAGCAGCGCATGTTGTTCCTGCAGTCCGCACTCGACGAGATCGAGAAGATCGATCCGCAGCCCGGCGAAACCGGCGAATTGCGAACCGAGCAGCGGCGTCTGGCGAACCTCGCGGATATCAGTGCTGCGACCGGTAGCGCCCGGTTGGCGGTGCTCGGCGACGAGGATGCGCCAGCAATCGGGGCAGCGGACCTGCTGCACCGGGCGGCGCGCGAACTCCAGGGAGTCGCCGACGACGACGCCGAACTCGCGCAACTGCACGAACGGCTGTTGGCCGTGGCCGAAGAGGTGTCCGATGCGGGGCGCGAGTTGTCGGCGTTCGCCGACGGCCTCACCGATGAGCCCGGGCGCCTGGAGTGGCTCAACCAACGTCTGCACGACCTCGGGGTGCTGCACTCGCGGTACGGAGCGACCGATGAAGAGGTCCTCTCGTGGGCGCAGAGGTCCGCAGCGGAGCTGGTCGAACTCGAGCGCGGTAGCGATCTGGACGCCCTGACCGCCAGCGAGCAGCGCGCCCGGGACACCCTGGATTCGGCGACCGCCGCACTGACCGGGTCCAGGCGACTCCTGGCTGAGGAACTCGCGACGCGGGCGACAGAGGAGCTGCGCCAGCTCGCGATGCCGCACGCGGGATTGACCGTCAGGGTGGACGGTGCGGAGGTGGGCCCGGACGGCGCCGACGAGGTCTTGTACCTGCTTGCAGCCCATCCCGGCGCTACCCCGGCTCCGATCGCCAAGGCGGCCTCCGGCGGAGAGCTCAGCCGCATCATGCTTGCTCTCGAAGTGGTGCTGGCGGACACCGATGCGGTCGGGACGTTCGTCTTCGATGAGGTGGACGCCGGGGTGGGTGGGGCGGCCGCCACCGCGATCGGCCGCAGGCTCGCCCGGCTGGCCGAGAACGCCCAGGTCATCGTTGTGACACATATGCCGCAGGTGGCGGCGTTCGCCGGAACACATCTGCGCGTGCTGAAGCAGCAGGACCGGGAAGTGACCACGACCGATGTGCTCACCCTCGACCCGGACGAGCGCGTCGTGGAGATCGCCCGGATGCTCGCCGGCCAGGAGGAGTCCCGTGCCGCGCGTGAGCACGCACGGGAGTTGCTGTCGATGGGCGTGGGGTCCTGACTGCGGGTGAGGTTCCCATCCTGGTCGCGATCTGAATCACTGCGGACAAACCGCGAGTGTCGTCACCACGAACCGCGCGTAGGCGGTATTCTGGACCCCCGTGGATAGTCCAGGGTCAGCCGTACACATTTTCGTCACAGGCGGCGTCGCCTCCTCGCTCGGCAAGGGGCTCACGGCTTCCTCGCTAGGGCAGTTGCTCACAGCGCGCGGACTGCGGGTCACGATGCAGAAGTTCGACCCGTATCTCAACGTCGATCCGGGCACCATGAACCCGTTCCAGCACGGTGAGGTCTTCGTCACCGACGACGGGGCCGAGACCGACCTGGACATCGGCCACTACGAGCGTTTCCTCGACCGCAACCTGGCCAGTATCGCGAACGTGACGACCGGACAGGTCTACTCGACAGTGATCGCCAAGGAGCGGCGTGGGGAGTATCTGGGCGACACCGTGCAGGTGATCCCGCACATCACCAACGAGATCAAGGCCCGGATCCGGGCGATGGCCACCGACGACGTCGACGTGGTGATCACCGAGATCGGGGGCACCGTCGGCGACATCGAGTCGCTGCCGTTCCTGGAGGCGGCCCGGCAGGTCCGTCACGACTTGGGACGCGACCGCTCGTTCTTCCTCCACGTGTCCCTGCTGCCCTACCTGGGGCCGTCCGGTGAGCTGAAGACGAAACCCACGCAGCACTCGGTGGCAGCTCTGCGCAACATCGGTATCCAGCCCGACGCCATCGTGCTGCGCGCCGATCGCGCCGTGCCCGAGAACATCAAGCGCAAAGTCTCGCTCATGTGTGACGTCGACCAGGAGGCCGTGGTCGCGGCCGTCGATGCGCCGAGCATCTACGACATCCCTCGTGTTCTGCACGGGGAGGGCCTCGACGCCTACGTGGTGCGCCGGATGGGCCTGGCGTTCCGTGACGTCGACTGGACCTCGTGGGGCAGCCTGCTCGAGCGCGTGCACCATCCGGCACACTCCGTGGAGATCGCGCTGGTCGGCAAGTACGTCGATCTCCCCGATGCGTACCTGTCGGTCTCCGAGGCTCTGCGGGCGGGAGGTTTCGGTCAGAACAGCGCGGTCCGGATCCGGTGGGTGGCATCTGACGACTGCGCGACTGAGGAGGGCGCCAAGAAGGCGCTCGGTGACGTCGACGCGGTGTGTGTCCCCGGTGGATTCGGAGTACGCGGGATCGAGGGCAAACTCGGGGCGATCCGGTACGCCCGTGAGAATCGGATCCCGACGCTCGGACTGTGCCTGGGACTGCAGTGCATGGTGATCGAATTCGCGCGCAACGTCGCTGGGATGGCCGATGCCAACTCGCAGGAGTTCGACGCGGACACCACTCATCCGGTCGTGTCGACCATGGCCGATCAGGCCGACGTCGTCAACGGTGAGCGAGACATGGGTGGCACCATGCGGCTCGGGCTCTATCCGGCGAACCTGACCCCGGACAGCGTGGTGGCGAACACGTACGGCGCCCTGGCCGTCGATGAACGCCACCGACACCGCTACGAGGTGAACAACGCCTACCGTGAGCCGCTGGCCGACGCCGGGCTGGTGTTCAGTGGCACATCTCCGGATGGACACCTCGTCGAGTTCGTCGAACTGCCTTCGGACATCCACCCGTACTTCGTCGCGACGCAGGCCCACCCGGAGTTCCGCTCCCGGCCCACTCGGCCGCACCCGCTCTTCTCGGGACTGGTGGCAGCTGCCCTGCAGCGGCAGTCCGATGGATGAGGTCTGGCACGATCCCGTCCGCGACGGATTCGGCAGTCACGAGGTCGTCGATTCCCGACTGAGGTTCCGCGGTGCGGTGTGGGATGTGCGCTCCGACGACGTCCTGATCGGCGCCCACCGGGTGACCCGCGACCTGGTGGTGCACCCCGGCGCGGTCGGAGTGGTAGCACTCGACGAGGACGACCGGGTGCTCCTGATCCGGCAGTACCGGCACCCGGTTGGGGCGTATCTCTTCGAACCGCCGGCCGGCTTGCTCGACACCCACCGGGAGAGTGCGTGGGAGTGCGCCGCGCGCGAACTCGGCGAGGAGGCCGGACTGCGCGCGCAGACCTGGCATGTGCTGATCGACTTCCTCAACTCCCCGGGGGGGACCAGCGAGACCTTCCGCTGCTTCCTGGCGCGCGGACTTGAGCCGTTGCCGCAGGGCCGGGAGCACACCGGTGAGGCGGAGGAGGCACACCTACCGCAGGCCTGGGTGGGTCTGGACGAAGCGGTCTCACTGGTTCTCGCCGGGCACATTCAGAACCCGACGGCCACCAACGGCATTCTGGCCGCGGCCGCCGCTCGTTCCCGGGGATGGGCCGATCTTCGACCTGCCGACGCACCCTGGCCTGTGAGACAGTGGGTCGAATCGCTGGGGAACGTACGAACCCCCCCGGCGTGACGGCGGTCTTGCGACGACGGATCAGGGATGGTGTTTCATGCGGATCGGTGTCCCCAGTGAGGTGAAGCAGCAGGAGTACCGGGTCGCGATGACTCCTGCGGGGGTCAAAGAACTGGTCCGTCACGGCCACACGGTGCTGGTCCAGACCGGTGCGGGCCGCGGGTCCTCGCTGCCGGACGAGGAGTTCGAGGCCGCCGGTGCGCACATCCTTCCCGACGCGGCCGATGTCTGGGCCAAGTCGGACATGATCGTCAAGGTCAAGGAGCCGCTGCCCAGCGAGTACGGCTTCCTGCGCGAGGACCTCCTCCTGTTCACCTACCTGCACCTCGCGGCCTCACGCGAGTGCACCGAAGCGCTGCTGGCCGCCGGAACCACGTCCATCGCCTACGAGACCGTGGAACTACCGGATCGCACACTTCCGCTGCTGGCCCCGATGTCCGAGGTCGCCGGCCGACTGGCGCCCCAGGTCGGCGCTCAGGCACTGCTCAAGGCCAACGGCGGCCGCGGCGTGCTGCTCGGAGGCACGCCCGGAGTGCACGCCGGAACCGTGGTGGTGATCGGTGCGGGAGTGGCCGGACAGAACGCCGCCGCGATCGCGTTGGGGATGCAGGCCGAGGTCCTCCTGCTCGACCTGGACGTAGCGCGACTACGTGAGGCGGATGCCATCTACCAGGGGCACATGCAGACAGTGGCCTCCAACACCTACGAGATCGAGCGGTGTGTTCTGGAAGCCGACTTGGTGATCGGCGCCGTGTTGGTCCACGGCGCGAAAGCCCCGCGGCTGGTGAGCAACGAACTCGTCTCGCGGATGAAACCGGGGTCGGTGCTGGTCGACATCTCCATCGACCAGGGCGGCTGCTTCGAGGACTCGCGACCCACGACGCACGCCGATCCGACGTACGAAGTCCACGACAGCCTCTTCTACTGCGTCGCGAACATGCCCGGCGCGGTCCCGCACACCTCCACATGGGCGCTCACCAACGTCACACTTCCCTATCTGGTCAACGTCGCGGATCTCGGCTGGGAGGAGGCGTGCAGGCGCGATCATTCGCTGGCCCTGGGGCTGAACACGCATGCCGGGCAGGTCACCTACCGCGCGGTTGCCGATGCTTTCGGGATGAGCAGCGTCTCGCTGGACTCCGTGCTGGCCTAGACATGGCTGTCCCGGCGGCATCCGGTGTCGAGGCATACCTGCAGCACGTGATCGTCGAGCGTGGGCTGTCCGCCAACACGGTGGCCGCTTATCGTCGCGACCTGGGACGCTTCTTGAGATGGCTCGACCAGACGGAGCGTCCCGACCTGGCCTCGGTGTCGCCGGCCGACCTCGGCGAGTTCGTCAACTGGGCTTCCCGGGAGGAACATCTCAGCGCGTCATCGGTCAGCCGGACAGTGAGCAGCGTCCGCGGGATGTTCAAGTATCTCGGGGCGGAGGGACTGCTCGACGTCGATCCGACCGAAGACCTGGCATCACCGGGGCTCCCGTCGAGGCTGCCCAAAGCGCTGTCGGTGGCGGATACCGTCGCCCTCGTCGACTCCTGCGACCCCAACACGGTGCTCGGCCTGCGCGATCGTGCCCTGCTGGAGTTCCTGTACGGCTGCGGCGCGCGGATCAGTGAGGCGGTGAATCTGACCCCCGACGCCCTTGACCTGCCGGACCGCTCGGTGCTGCTTCGCGGCAAGGGCGGCAAACAGCGCCGGGTGCCGCTTGGCTCCTACGCGGCCAACGCCGTTGATGCCTACCTGGTCCGCGCACGACCGGTGCTCGCCCAGGCCAGGAAGGCGGGACCTGTGCCCCACAACGTGTTCCTCAATGCCCGCGGAGGGCCGCTGTCGCGGCAGAGCGCATGGGGCATCGTGTCGGCGGCCGCTGAGCGGGCCCACGTCCCAGGGGTCTCCCCCCACACCCTCCGGCACTCCTTCGCCACCCATCTCCTGGAGGGCGGGGCCGATGTGCGAGTGGTCCAGGAGTTGCTCGGGCACGCGTCGGTGACGACCACCCAGATCTACACGCAGGTGACGATCGACCGTCTGCGCGAGGTCTACGCGGAGTCGCACCCGCGGGCACGTCGCTGACAATCGTCCTCCAACTTCCCGCGAACACCAGACATTCTTTTCGGCCTTCCGCCCGGAGTTGGCGGGATTGCTGTCCGTTTCCTGGGCATATGTCGGCCTTGGGGCCTCCAAGTTCCCGCACTCGCTCCGCCGGAGTGCGGGAACTTGGAGGCGCGGAGCGGGAGCCGGCCCGCGGTGGAGGCCCCTCCCCGAAGCGCGTGTGGCTGCCCGGTTCTGCGGCTCACACCGGTTACCGTGGCTGGGTGACAGCCGCGGCGGTACAGCACCACGAGGAGCCCTCGGGTTTCTCGGTGCACCTCGAGGAGTTCTCAGGCCCGTTCGACGCGCTGCTGACCCTGATCTCCAAGCACAAGCTCGAGGTCACCGAGTTGTCGCTGAGTCAGGTCACCGACGAGTTCCTGCAGTACATCCGCCAACAGGGGCAGAACTGGGATCTCGAGGAGACCAGTCATTTTCTGGTCGTGGCAGCCACGCTGCTGGACCTCAAAGTGGTCAAGCTGCTGCCCGGGGCCGAACTCGAGGACTCCGAGGACCTCGCGTTGCTCGAGGCTCGGGACCTGCTTTTCGCGCGGCTTATGCAATACCGGGCCTACAAGGACGTCTCCGCCACGTTCGCCCAGTTGATGCAGGACGCGCCACTGATGGTGCCCCGGACGGTCGGAGTGGATCCCGACCTGCGAGGTCTCCTGCCCGACGTGGTGCTGGGGCTTGGCCCTGATGCGTTCGCCGCCCTGGGAGCCCTAGCACTCACGCCGAAGCCGGTGCCGCAGGTCGGCACCGACCATGTGCACGCCCCGCAGGTCAGCGTCGCGGAGCAGAAGGAGATTCTGGCTGCGGTGCTCGCCGAACGTCGGGGAGCCACCTTCCGCGAACTGATCGAGGATGCCGACAGCCGGATGGTGGTCGTCGGGCGTTTTCTGGCGCTGCTGGAGTTGTACCGTGACGGCACCGTGCGCTTCGAGCAGGAGCGGGCGCTGGCCGAACTGACCGTTGTGTGGGAGGACACCAGTGACCCATCGGGTGATTGATCTGACGGAACGGCTGCCCGGGCAATCGCAGCCGCAGTCGCACGAACAGACCCCTGAGTTGGGTGCGCCGTCGTTGTCCGCCGCGATCGAGGCGCTGCTGCTGATGGCCGACGAACCCATGTCCGCGGAGGATCTCGGCTCGACCCTGCAGGTACCTGCCGACGACATCACGTCCACGGTCGAAGCGCTACAGCGCGACTATGCGGCCGCAGGGCGGGGCTTCACGATCCGGCGCGAGTCCGGCGGTTGGCGCTTCGTGACCGCGGCGGACTGTTCCGAGTTGGTCAGCCGGTACATCAAGGACGGGCAGTCCGCGCGGCTGTCCCAAGCCGCCCTGGAGACCCTCGCCGTGGTCGCCTACCGGCAGCCTGTGTCCGGACCCGGGTGAGTGCGATCCGCGCGGTCAATGTGGACGGCGTGATGAAGACGCTCGTGACGCGCGGGTTGGTGACCGAGGTCGGCCACGACGAGGAGAGCGGTGCGGTTCTGTACGCCACCACGGAGTATTTCCTGCAGCGACTGGGGATCTCGTCGCTCGACGAACTCCCACCGGTGGCCGACTACCTGCCCGACCTGGCGGACCTGGACTCTCCCGAACTCACCGGCGATCTCTAGTCCGCGTGGCTGAGCGTCTGCAGAAGGTCCTCGCATCCGCGGGCGTGGGTAGCCGACGGGTGTGCGACGAATTGATCTCGCAGGGCCGAGTGACCGTGGACGGCGAGGTGGCGATCCCGGGCACCCGCGTCGATCCGCAGACCGCCGTCATCCACGTCGATGGGACGCGGATACCGACCCGCAGCGAACACGTGGTGCTCGCACTGCACAAGCCGCGCGGCGTCGCGTCGGCGATGAGCGATCCCCGAGGCAGGCCATGCGTGGGGGATCTGGTGGCGGATCGCGAGGACCGGGTTTTCCACGTGGGGCGCCTCGACGTGGACACCGAGGGGTTGCTCCTGCTCACCAACGACGGTGAGTTGGCCAATCGCATCGCGCACCCCTCGCACGGGGTCGCGAAGACCTACGTGGCCACCGTCGAAGGTCGTGTCGACCCGGGACTGCGGGTCCGCCTGCGCAAACCCGTGGAATCTCGAGGACGGTCCGGTGAGTGTGGATCACACCCGGATCGTGGATTCCGCGGACACCCGCAGCGTTGTTGAGATCACCCTGCACGAGGGCCGCAACCGCATCGTGCGCAGGCTCTTCGACGCGCTCGGCCACCCGGTGATCCGGCTGGTCCGGACACAGGTGGGCCCGATCCGGCTCGCCGGCCTGAAGCCGGGGCAGTTGCGCGAGGTGACAGGTACCGAACTGCAGCGTCTGTACACAGAGGTGGGCTTGTAGTCTTCGGGTGTGGCTGTGAGAGCGGTGCGGGGAGCGACCCAGGTGTCCGCGGATGAGCGTGGACCCGTCATGGAGGCGGTGGGGGAGTTGATACGGGAGATGCTGGCGGCCAACTCTGTGTCCCCGGACGATGTGATCAGCGTGATCCTGACGTCGACTCCCGATCTGGTCAGCTGCTATCCGGCGACCGCGGCGCGGCTCGCAGGCCTCGACGACGTGCCACTGCTGTCCGCGCAGGAGGTCGCCGTTCCGAACGCGATGCCGCGCGTGGTGCGGGTCATGGCTCACGTGGAGTCTGACCTCACCCGCCACCAAGTGGAGCACGTGTATCTGCGCGGGACCGAGAGCCTGCGCAAAGACACCGCCGATGACTGACATCCTCATCCGGGGTGCTGGTTTGCTGGGTACCTCGCTGGGTTTGGCGCTGTCGCAGACCGGGGCGAGGACGTTCCTGGAGGACAAGGACCCCGGCGCGGTGGCCACTGCTGTGGCCATGGGTGCGGGTTCGTCGGGGGAGTGCTCGACACCGGACTTGGTGTTCATCGCCGTTCCCCCGGATCAGATCGCACATGAGGTGGAAGCTGCTCTGGCACGTTTCCCACGGGCGACCGTGAGCGACGTCGGCAGCGTCAAGGCCGAACCCATCGCTGCGCTACAGGCCGCCGGTGCCGACCTCAGCCGGTACGTGGGGGGTCACCCGATGGCGGGTCGCGAGATCTCGGGGGCGGCGGCCGGACGCGGTGACCTGTTCGAGGACAGACCGTGGATCCTCACCCCGATCGCCGAGACCGACCCCGAGCGACTGGCGCAGGTCAGCACGCTGGCGCAGGAACTGCACGCCGTGGTGCGACTGATGGACCCGGAGGAGCACGACCACGCGGTGGCGCTGTGCTCGCACGCCCCGCAGGTCGTCGCGTCGATGCTCGCGGCACAGTTGCTGGGGGCCTCTCCTGCCGATGTCAGCGTCGCTGGTCCGGGGGTGCGGGACACCACCCGGATCGCCGGTAGTGACCCGCAACTGTGGGCTCAGATCCTGATTGCGAACGCCCACCATGTCGATGAGCACCTTGCCCGGTTCGCGGCGGATGTCGGTGCCTTCCGCTCGGCGCTGGGCGACCGCGATGTCTCCGGGGTTCGGGAGCTGTTGGCCCGGGGTGTGCAGGGGCGCGAGATGTTGCCCGGCAAGCACGGTGGCGAGGCTGCGTCGTTCGTCACAGTCTCGGTGGTGATCGAAGATGCACCCGGTCAACTGGCCGCGCTCTTCCACCGCGCGGGTGAGGCGGACGTGAACCTGGAGGACGTCCGGATCGAGCACACGCTGGGCCGACTGCGCGCCATCGCGCACCTCGTGGTGCGGCCCGAGCGCGAGCAGCAGCTGCGTGAGTCGCTGGTGACCGGTGGGTGGCGGTTGCGGGGTTAGGTCTGTACCCACGCCGCCCTACACGTCCTGGCAGTCCACAGTCTTCCCGCGGGCGGGACTGTCGGCCGCACCGATGGTGCAGCCGGTCCGCTTCTCGACATCGATGATGGTCACCGTGACGACGCCTAAGGCCTCGCCGGAATTCGAACTCCACCCCTGATCCGCGACCTCCTGTTCGAACGACTCGCTCTCGATGAGCGTCGTGAGTTGCTCAGCCAGGTCCGTAGCGCTCGAGCAGTCGAGGCTTTCGTACTGCGCGACCGCGAAGGCTTGCAGTTTCTTGTTGGTGGAGGTCCCGGTGTTGTCCGTGAAATCACAACCCTCGGTGGTGTCGGCCGGGGCGGCTTCCGACGCAGGCGGCGGGGCATCAGGTGTCTCGGTGGTCGTGGACCCGCCTCCGCCACAAGCCGCCAGTCCGAGGAGCACTGCTGCCCCGACCACAGTTGCAGTCCTGGAAATGTTCATCGCCACGCCTTCCTCGTGTATGTCCGCCAGGGACAACAGCAGCCCCCAGATGTCTTGGGGCGATGTTCATTGGCGGTTCAAGGGGCCCGGTTCGGGCAGGAAGACACGGTCGCAGGGAGTTGGCACGATCGCAGACCAACAAGTGTCTCGACATCTCACACCCCACCGCGGAAACCTGTCGATAACGATTCTAGTCCTCAAGACACTGGGTCAGCGGCTTGAGGATGACGACGGGCGGCGGAGGTGTCCCGATCCTCGCACTGCCACGCTGTCCGTTGTGTCAAGTCAGTCCGTCCCGAGCGCGAGCAGCGGTTGCGTGAGTCGCTGGTGACCGGCGGGTGGCGGTTGCGGGGGTGACACTGGCGGTGGGTGGCCGCTTGGGGGGTGTCCCCGCCGTGCCGCCGGCCACGAGGTTGGAGAACGTTCACCGCGTTGGAGAACGAACGCGTGTCTTCTCCAACCTCGTGAACGTTCTCCAACGTCGCGGGGCCGGCAGGGCAGGGCAGGCCTCGGGGCAGGGCAGGGCCGGGCAGGGCAGGGCAGGTCTGGGCAGGGCAGGTCGGGGCACGTCCGCCACAGCGAGCCCGCGTCGCCTCCCGGATAGGCTCAGGTTCATGTCTGTCGTCATCGCCGTGGACGGCCCTTCCGGTTCGGGTAAGTCGAGCGTGTCCAAGGGAGTCGCCGGGGAACTCGGGTTCGACTACCTCGACACCGGAGCCATGTACCGCGCGGTCACGTGGTGGGCACTGCAGGAGGGTCTCTCCGAGCCCGACGCGGCCGCACGGATCGACGAGTGCGCGCTGGTCAGCCGGACCGACCCGACCGAACCGCACATCAGCGTAAACGGGGTGGATGTCTCGGAGGCGATCCGCACCCCGGAGGTGACTGCCGCGGTGAGCCGCTACAGCGCCGTACCGGAGGTGCGCGCTGCGATGGTCGCGCAGCAACAGGCCGTGGCGCGGGGTGTGTCGAACGGCCTGGTCGCCGAGGGGCGCGACCTCGGCACCGTCGTGTTCCCGGACGCAGATCTGAAGGTCTATCTGACCGCCGACGTGACGGCCCGTGCCCAGCGTCGCGCGGCCGAGGACGCTGAGCGCGGCCATGCCGCCGATGTGAGCGACACTCATGCTTCACTTGCTGAGAGGGACCGCGCCGACAGCCAGCGGGCGGTGTCACCTCTGCAGATCGCCGACGATGCCATCGAGGTTGATGCGACCCACATGACGTTGGCGGAAGTCATCCAGCACGTGACAGCGCTGGTGAAGGAGCGGTTGTGACCGAGCAAGTACCCGGCGATGAGATCTACACCGACGACCTGGCGGACGGGGCCGATGACGATTCGCTGGTGAGGGCCGCCGCTGCCATCGCCGAGGAAGAGTACGAGCACGCCGAGGAGTCCGAGCAAGGCGAGCCGCCCTTGCCGGTGGTGGCGATCATCGGACGCCCCAACGTTGGGAAGTCGACCCTGGTCAACCGAATCCTCGGCCGCCGGGAAGCAGTGGTACAGGACGTCCCGGGCGTCACCCGCGACCGCGTCCGGTACACCGCGGAGTGGACCGGACGCGACTTCCAGTTGATCGACACCGGCGGGTGGGAGGTGGATGCGACCGGCATGCGCGCCGATATCGCGGCGCAGGCTCAGCGTGCGGTCGACGAGGCCGACGTGGTGGTCTTCGTGGTCGACGCCAAGGTCGGAGCCACCGACAGCGACGAGCAGGTCGTGCCGATCCTGCGCAGGTCCGGCAAGCCAGTGCTGCTGGCGGCAAACAAGGTCGACGACCGCGGGACCGAGTCGGATGCGGCGTCCTTGTGGTCGCTGGGACTCGGCGAGCCGTATCCCGTGTCGGCGCTGCACGGTCGGGGCAGTGGTGACCTGCTCGACGAGATCGTCGCGCGACTGCCCGAGGTGGGTTCTGCGGAGGTGCTCTCGGGCCCGCGACGGGTGGCCATCGTCGGGCGTCCCAACGTCGGGAAGTCGTCGCTGCTCAACAAGTTGGCCGGCAGCCAACGGGCCGTCGTGGACAGCGTCGCCGGCACCACTGTGGACCCGGTCGACGAGGTGGTGACGATCGCGGGTCAGACGTGGCTGTTCGTGGACACCGCGGGCATCCGCCGCCGCGTCAAGGAGGCCAGCGGTCACGAGTACTACGCATCGTTGCGGACACAGCGCGCCATCGAGCGTGCGGAGGTGGCGCTGGTGGTCATCGACGCCAGCGAGCCGATCTCCGAACAAGACGTCCGCATCATCCAGATGGTGGTCGAGGCCGGACGGGCGTTGGTGATCGCGTTCTCCAAATGGGATCTCATGGATGATGAGCGCCGCCGGGAACTTGCGCGGGAGATCGACCTGGATCTGATCGGCGTGCCGTGGGCCGACACCATCAACATCTCCGGATTGACCGGCCGTGGCGTGGAGAAGATCGGCAAACACCTGCAGACCGCACTGGACTCCTGGCAGACCCGCGTGGGCACCGGCCGCCTGAACAAGTTCGTCGGCGAACTGGTCGCTTCGCACCCACATCCTGTGCGTGGCGGCCGCCAGCCCCGGATTCTGTTTGCGACACAGGCCGCGACCATGCCACCGACCTTCGCGCTGTTCACCACTGGTTTCCTGGAGCAGGGATACCGGCGCTTCATCGAGCGTCGCCTGCGGGAGGACTTCGGGTTCGTGGGCACCCCGATCAGAGTGAACTTGAGGATCAGGGAGAAGCGCAAACGACGCTGACGGGCCGTGTTCTGGCGAACCGGGTGCCAGCGCTTGAGTCGAAGTCAAGCAAAGCCGGGCAATCGGTACTGCCCATAGGCGGTTAGGTGAATCGCATGTAGACCGCCGACTGCGGCAACCGGGATCAGATAGGGAGTGAGGTCGCCATCGATTATGAAGAAGTCGTCGATCTCCTCAGGGGTGTACGTTCTGCGTGCTCGGCGACACGTCGAGAGGTAGACCTTCCAGGTGTGACCCGTCCTTGACTTGGTTGTCTTCACCTGCACACGCCGAGCTCCCGCATCGGTGTACACAAGCAAGTCGAAGCGGCATGGCTCCAATGGCCAGGCCACGTTCTGACCGCTCAAAGTGAACCAAGCAGCTGCCAGAAGCGGACCTGCGCGATCGAGGTGAGCCATGTCTGGCTTGAGGCTTTCCCGGTTTGAAACAGGCGGCACGGGTGCCAGATGCGTAGTTTCAACACCAAGTCGCGCCGCGTGACCCCTGAGGGATGCGACGCTGGCTCCGTCGGTCAGCTTCAGAATTTTCGCCACATCCCACCACGTGTCGCCGAGGGCTATTGCCGCTCGGAGGTCACTTTCGGTCCAACCACGCTGGCTCCGGAAGTGGCTATAGTCGAGGCCGAGCTGGTCGGCATAGGAGCGCACGGATCGTATGGCTCCCGACGATGTCCCAGACAATCCAACGTCGCGCAGTACGCCCCGCCAAGAGGTCGATGCCTTGATGGCGTCGGCGAGTTGTTCGTCGGTGTACTTGCGCGTGCGAGCCATGGCCAGACCGTATGACGAACCACCGACATCCCCTCGGGTCGTTCGGTACGGCGGTGGGCAGAGGAATCCTCGCGGGGGTACCACGAGCCCGGGCCCGGTGCACGGGTATTCTTTGGAGGCACGCGTTCGCGTGTGGCGGGCTGTAGCGCAGCTTGGTAGCGCACCTGACTGGGGGTCAGGGGGTCGCAGGTTCAAATCCTGTCAGCCCGACCAGCGAAACCCCTGATCAGAAGCACATTCTGGTCGGGGGTTTTATCGTGGCAGCCAGCGCTTCACCTCCCATGCCCCGTATCGTGGGGGAGGGGTGGTACCCGTGACTGAACAGCAACCGTACGAAGTGCTTCAGCGGTACCCCGGATTCGAATTGCGGCGGTACCCCGAGCATCTTGTGGCCGAGGTGGACGTGACTGGGCCGTTCGGCGTGGCAGGCAACCTCGCGTTTCCCAAACTCGCCCGCTACATCGGAGGGCACAACCGGGCCTCGCGCAAGGTCGCCATGACCGCGCCGGTCGTGCAGGAGCAGGATCCGAGAAGTGGCGTCTTCGTCGTGGGTTTCGTGATGCCCTCCGATCTTTCAACAGACGACCTTCCTGAGCCTCTGGACTCCTCCGTGCGCACACGCCGGATACCGGCCCAGACCGCCGCCGCGTTGACGTTCTCCGGGCGCTGGTCGCGAGGTGCGTACGAGGCGCGGACGAAGGAACTGCTCAACCTACTGGCCCAAGCGCGGCTCACTGTCGCGGGCAGGCCTCGCTATGCCCGGTTCGATCCGCCGTGGACGCCGTGGTTCATGCGGAAGAACGAAGTGGTCATCCCGGTGAGGGAGCCCGATGGTGACTGACATGTGCACCGGTGGCCGGGGCATACCGTAGGTCCGTGGGTCACGTTGACGTCTCCGGCGTGCGCTTCGAGTTACCGGACGGAAGGGTCCTGCTCGACGACGTCTCATTCCGCGTGGGTGACGGGCAGAAGGTCGCGCTGGTCGGTGCCAACGGGTCGGGCAAGACGACGTTGTTGCGGATCATCATCGGTGACCTCCCAGCCCACGGCGGCGCGATCACACGGTCGGGTGGACTCGGGGTGATGCGGCAATTCGTCGGCCAGGGTGTGGTTGACCATGGCCAGGCCATCGCCGACCCCACGGTGGCGGACCTGCTGCTGTCCGTCGCCCCGCCCCGGGTCCGCGCCGCCGCCCGCTCCATCGAGGCATGCGAACTGGCCCTGATGGACAACGATGACAACGCCACCCAGATGAAGTATGCCGAGGAGCTGGCTGAATACGCGGACGCCGGAGGATACGACGCGGAAGTGACCTGGGACGTCTGCACGACCTCAGCGCTGGGGGTCCCCTATGACAGGGCCAAGTACCGATCGCTGCGCACATTGTCCGGCGGCGAGCAGAAGCGACTGGTGCTGGAGTACCTCCTGGCGGGGCCGGATGAGGTGCTTCTGCTCGACGAACCCGACAACTACCTCGACGTCCCCGGCAAGGTGTGGCTCGAGCAGCGCATCCAGGAGTCGGACAAGACGATCCTGTTCATCTCCCACGACCGCGAGTTACTGGCCAACACCGCAACGCGGGTGGTCACTGTGGAACTCGGTGCGGC
Organism: uncultured Actinomycetota bacterium; assembly: GCA_963769435.1. GTDB lineage: Bacteria > Actinomycetota > Actinomycetes > S36-B12 > UBA10799 > JADKAV01. Next base: position 295,771 of record CAVYLN010000002.1, on the reverse strand, counting down.
GGGCAACCAGGCCTGGACACATGCCGGCGGCTACGCGTCGTATCACGACGCGCGCCGGGACCGGTTCGCGAGGCTGGACGAACTGCGCCGCCGCTGGGACGAAGAGCACCAGAAGCTCAGGACGCTGGTGACCACCCTGCGGCAGAAGGCGGCCTACAACGACGGTATGGCCAGCCGCTATCAAGCGGCGCAGACCCGATTGCGCAAGTTCGAGGAGGCCGGGCCACCGACCGAACAACCGCGGGAGCAGCGGGTGGTCATGCGCCTGACCGGAGGACGTACGGGCAAGCGGGCGCTGGTTTGCGAGAACCTCGAACTGCGGTTGTCCGACGCGGAGTTGATGCGTCCTTTCAACCTTGAGGTCTGGTACGGCGAGCGCGTGGCCGTGCTGGGCTCCAACGGTTCCGGGAAGTCACATTTCCTTCGACTGCTCGCTGCCGGAGGGTCGGAGCCCGACCTCGAACACTCACCTGTGGGCGATGGCGAGATCGCTCACGTGGCGCACGACGGCGTCGCCCGACTCGGCGCTCGCGTGCGACCCGGCTGGTTCGTCCAGACCCACGAGCATCCCGAACTGTCGGGGCGCACCTTGCTGGAAACTCTGCATCGTGGCGACCGCACCGCGGACGGCCGCGGACGGTCCGGCATGGGGCGTGAGCAGGCCGCCCGCGTACTGGACAGGTACGAACTGGCGCACGCGGCCGAGCAGACTTTCGAAGCGCTCTCCGGTGGTCAGCAGGCGAGGTTCCAGATCCTCCTGCTGGAACTGTCCGGGGCAACGATGCTTTTGCTCGATGAGCCCACCGACAACCTGGATGTGGAATCGGCGGAAGCACTGGAGGCGGGGCTGGACGCATTCGAAGGCACTGTGCTCGCGGTCACGCACGACCGATGGTTCGCCCGTGGATTCGATCGGTTCCTGGTGTTCGGTAGTGATGGGGCGGTCTACGAGTCCGACGAGCCGGTGTGGGACGAGCAGCGGGTTCAGCGCGCACGGTGAGGTGAGCGCACGAACCCGTGTCCGCCGCACCGCTTGGGCACTGGGTTCCCAAGGGCCGTGGTCGTCAGCGCCTCCGCACTAGCCACTCACGGGAGTCAGTCAACGGTGGGGGCGGTGGAGATGCCCAGAACCGTGCAGAGCGGACAGTAAGCCCGTGGCCGCGGTGACACCTGCGATGGATCGGTCGTGCTCATCGGGTTCGAACTCCACACAGCGTCGTGAATCGGCCGGCGTGTATCGACCGATCCTCGCCTGACGTGGGCGCAGGCGCCGCCTACGTGGTCTTCGGAGGAGCGACTGCCGACGTGGATCTGGGCACCCTGGGATCGCGCGGGTTCCGCATCGACGGCGCCGCCTCTGGTGACAGGATTGGCTCCTGGGTGGCTGGGGCCCGTGATGTCAACGGCGACCGCTTCGACGACCTCGTCCTGCGAGCGCCCGGGGCCGACAGCAACGGGCAGAGGGACTCGGGTGGCACTTACCTCGTGTTCAGACGCCGCGCGGCAGCCACGCTGAAGGTCAAGGCCCGCAAGAAGGCGAACAAGGTCAAGTGCACCGGGCGCACGAAGCTGGTGCGCAAGATTCGCGTCGGCACAGGTCAGAAGGCCAGCGTGAAGGTCAAGGTTCTCCCGAAGAAGGCCCGCAAGACCATCGCGGTGAAGAAGACCACGAAGCGCGTGGTGGTCCGAACGAAGACAGCCCCGAACAAGACCCGGATCCGGGTGCGGATCGTCTCCCGCGGCCCCGGCTACACGCCGAAGACCTGGGTGCGCACCTGGCGGGTGCGGTAGGAGGAGCCAGGAACACTGCCTGACGCAGGAGTAGACTCGGTAACGCAGGGGGGCGGGATCATGTCGGATCGACGACGACCAACCATCCACCTTCTGGCGTGCGGCATCGCTGCCGGGCTTGCTGGGGGACTTCTCGGCGCACCCCCGTCCTTTGCCGATAGGCCCGACGTCGGCCTTCACGACGGATTCCTCATCCGCGTCGGCAGTGCAGTGGGCGGAATCTCGACGAAGGCTTTCCGCCGGTTGTCTACTCGGGGGCCGGGGACGTCAACGGCGATGGGTACGACGACCTGCTTGTCGGGACCCCTGGCGCGGACAACGGCGCTGGGGTTCTGTCGGGGTCGGTCTATGTCGTTTTCGGCGGCGGCGTCGGGTCCTGTCGATCTGACCGCGCTCGGTGACCGGGGATTCCGCATCGACGGTGCCGACAAGTACACCGGCAGTGGCAGGGCGGTCGCGGCCGCCGGGGATGTCAACCGCGATGGCTACGACGATGTGCTCATCGGCTCGCCGGGCTCGGTCAACAACAACCGGGTGGGTTCCGGCTCGGCCTACGTGGTCTTCGGGGGTGAGGACACCAGCACGGTTGATCTGGCGAATCTCGGGGATCGCGGGTTCCGGATCGACGGTGCCCCCGAATCGACTAGCATCGGCGGTTTCCTGGCCGGTGCTGGGGACGTCAACGGCGACGGCTACGACGACGTGCTCCTCGGCTCCCGCTCGACGCTGTCGGAACCGGCCTATGTGGTGTTCGGCGGATCGCAGACCACCACGGTGGACCTCAATACCCTCGGGGCCCGCGGGTTCCGCATCAGCGGGAGCATGTCGAGCATGGACCGGGCCGGGGACATCAACGATGACGGCTACGACGACCTGATCTTCGGGGATCCGTACGCTAGGCCGGCCAGCAGCAACTACAGGCGGAATTCGGGCTCCAGTTACGTCGTGTTCGGCGGGCCCACCACCGACGTCGACCTGGCTGATTTGGGCGACCGCGGGTTCCGCATCGACGGTACCCCCGACATCCAGTTCGGTGATTGGGTGGCCGGGGCCGGAGATGTCAACGGTGACCGGGTCGACGACCTGCTCATCGGCGCGCCGGCCTGGACGCCCTCGCCATCCTGGGGAGGGCCCCCGCCGAGCTCATATGTGATCTTCGGCGGGAACACTGACGCACTCAACCTGAAGAACCTCGGTGATCGGGGTGTGAAGATCGCCGGGTCGCCGGTCGCAGCGCCGGGGGACGTCGACGGCGACGGTGTGAACGACCTGCTCATCAGGACGGTCAGTGCCGATGACGACCGTCTGGTCTTCGGGGGGGTATCCGATCTGGGGGACCGGAAGGTCCGGTTGGACGGGACGGGCTGGTCGGCCGCTGGCGGGGACGTCAACGGAGACGGTCGCGATGACCTGCTCATCCCCTTGGGCGGGGTCAGGACCAAGAGGGTGTATGTCGCATTCGGAGGGCCCCCCACGTACGTTGACGGTCGCGGCGCGCAAGAAGGCGAAGAAGATCCGCCGCACCGGCCGCACGAAGTTGGTGCGCAAGATCACCGTCGGGGACGACCAGGCAGCCTCGGTCGCGGTCACCGTGGAGCCGAAGAAGGCCCGCAAGACCGTGAAGGTCAAGCAGACCAAGCGCCGCGTGGTCGTGCGCACCACGGCGATGCCGAAGAAGTTGCGGAAGAGGACACGGGTCACGGTGCGGGTCGTCTCGCGCGGCACCGGCCACCTCACCACGACCTGGGTGCGCACCTGGCGGGTGCGGTAGGAGGAGTCATGTCTAACCAACGACGACCAACCATCCACCTGCTGGCGTGCGGCATCGCTGCCGGGCTTGCTGGGGGACTTCTCGGCGCACCACCGTCCTTTGCCGATAGGCCCGACGTCGGCCTTCACGACGGATTCCTCATCCGCGTCGGTGCTTCAGTGGGCGGAACCACGGAGGAGTTGCCGGTTGTCTACTCGGGGGCCGGGGACGTCAACGGCGATGGGTACGACGACCTGCTTGTCGGGGCCCCTGTCGCGGACAACGGCGCCGGGGTTCTGTCCGGGTCGGCCTACGTCGTCTTCGGCGGCGGCGTGGGTCCTGTCGATCTGACCGCGCTCGGTGACCGGGGATTCCGCATCGACGGTGCCGACAAGTACACCTCCAGTGGCAGGGCGGTCGCGGCCGCCGGGGATGTCAACCGCGATGGCTACGGCGATGTGCTCATTGGCTCGCCGGGCTCGGTCAACAACAACCGGGTGGGTTCCGGCTCGGCCTACGTGGTGTTCGGGGGTGAGGACACGAGCACGGTTGGTCTGGCGAATCTCGGGGATCGTGGGTTCCGGATCGACGGTGCCACCGAATCGACTAACATCGGCGGTTTCCTGGCCGGTGCTGGCGACGTCAACGGCGACGGCTACGACGACGTGCTCCTCGGCGCCCGCTCGACGCTGCCGGAACCGGCCTATGTGGTGTTCGGCGGATCGCACACCACCACGGTGGACCTCAACGCCCTCGGGGCCCGCGGGTTCCGCATCAGCGGGGACCATGTCGAGCATGGACGGCGCCGGGGACGTCAACGCCGACGGCTACGACGACCTGATCTTCGGGGATCCGTCTGCCCGCAATAACTACCGGTGGAGTTCGGGCTCCAGTTACGTCGTGTTCGGCGGGCCCACCACCGACGTCGACCTGGCTGACTTGGGCGACCGCGGGTTCCGCGTCGACGGCGCGGCCGCCCAGGATCGGTTGGGATCCTCGGTCGCAGGTGCGGGAGATGTCAACGGTGACCGGGTCGACGACCTGCTCATCGGCGCGCCAGCCGATCCGCCGCTGGCCGTCCTGGGAAGGGCCCCCGCCGAGTTCATACGTGATCTTCGGTGGGAACACTGAAGCACTCGACCTGAAGAACCTCGGTGATCGGGGTGTGAAGATCGCCGGGTCGCCGGTGGCAGCGCCGGGGGACGTCGACGGCGACGGTGTGAACGACCTGCTCATCGGTACGGTCAGTGCCGGTGACGACCGTCTGGTCTTCGGGGGGGTATCCGATCTGGGGGACCGGAAGGTCCGGTTGGACGGGACGGGCTGGTCGGCCGCCGGCGGGGACGTCAACGGAGACGGCTACAGCGACCTGCTCATCCCCTTCGGCGGGGTCGGGACCAACAGTTACCGGCCCCAGAGGGTGTATGTCGCGTTCGGAGGGCCCCCCACGACGCTGACGGTCGCGGCGCGCAAGAAGGCGAAGAAGGTCCGCCGCACCGGCCGCACGAAGTTGGTGCGCAAGATCACCGTCGGGGACGACCAGGCAGCCTCGGTCGCGGTCACCGTGGAGCCGAAGAAGGCCCGCAAGAAGGTGAAGGTCAAGCTGACCAAGCGTCGCGTGGTCGTGCGCACCACGGCGATGCCGAAGAAGTTGCGGAAGAGGACACGGGTCACGGTGCGGATCGTCTCGCGCGGCACCGGCCACCTCACCACGACCTGGGTGCGCACCTGGCGGGTGCGGTAGGAGGAGTCATGTCGAACCAACGACGCTCAACCATCCATCTGCTGGCCCCAGGATTGGCCGCCGGGCTGGCCATCGGACTGCTCGCGGCGCCCCCAGCGCACGCCGACTACGCGGATGTCGACCTGCGCACCGAGGTCGACATCCGCATCAAGGGCACCCGCCCCGATCCATCTAGAGCGGTAGCCAGGGCCGGGGATGTCAACGGTGACGGCTACGACGACGTGCTCGTCGGTGAACCGTCCGCGTACTACACCGCGGGGTACAACGCCGCGGGCTCCTGGTATGCCGCGGGCTCCTGGTATGTGGTCTTCGGCGGCACCACCGGGCGGATCGAGCTGGCTGATCTGGGCGGTCGCGGGTTTCGCATCGACGGCGCCGCGAGCGATCAAAGCATCCACGGGGCGACCGGCGTCGGGGACGTCAACGGTGACGGCTATGACGACGTGCTGGTCGGCGATGGGTCCGCGACCAACAACAGTCGTCTTTGGTGCGGCTCGGCGTACTTGGTGCTGGGCGGCACCGACACCCGCAGTGTGGACCTTGCCGACTTGGGTGACCGCGGCTTCCGTATCGACGGGGCGGCGACCGGTGACTTCCTCGGCTCGTCGGTGGCCGGAGCCGGCGATGTCAACGCCGACGGCTACGACGACCTGCTGATCGGCGCAGCGAGCGCTGAGAACAATGACCGTGACTTCTCCGGGTCCGCCTACGTCGTGTTTGGCGGGGACACGGCTCCACTCGACCTCGCCGACCTCGGCAACCGTGGGTTCCGCATTGACGGCGCGGCCGCCCAGGATCGGTCGGGATCCTCGGTCGCAGGTGCGGGAGACGTGAACGGTGACGGCATCGACGACCTGCTCATCGGCGCACCGGGCGCAGACAACAACGGGCATGACGGATCCGGGTCCGCCTACGTCGTGTTCGGGGGAAGCACCAACGATGTAGACCTCGCCGACCTCGCAGACCGTGGTTTCCGCATCGACGGCACCGAGGATTACGCCCTGCTCGGCGTGTCGGTGACAGGCGCCGGGGACGTGAACGCCGACGGCTTCGACGACCTGCTTCTGGGAGCGTGGGGCGAGTACGCAGGCGCCGCCTACGTGGTCTTCGGCGGCAACGACCAGTCCCTGGATCTGAGAGACCTGGGCAGCCGCGGGTTCCGCATCGGCGGCGCGTCCGTGAACGACATGATCGGTGCGGCCGGAACCGGGACCGGGACCGGGGACGTCAACGGCGACGGCTACGACGATGTGCTCATCGGCGCCTGGCCGGACTCCGCCTACCTAGTCTTCGGCGGCAGCAGCGGATCGGTCGACCTGAAGGACCCGGGCGACCGCGGGCTGCGCATCGACCGTGCCGGCAGTAAGGTGGCCGGCCCGGGTGACATCAACCGCGATGGCTACGCCGACCTCGTCATAGTCGCTCATCGCACGGCCTACGTGGTGTTCGGCCATCCGACAGCCTCGCTGACGGTGACGGCGCGCACGAAGGCGAAGAAGATCCGCCGCACCGGGCGCACGCGGTTGGTGCGCCGAATCACCGTCGGCACCGACCAGAGCGCCCGGACGACCGTGACCGTGCTGCCCAAGAAAGCCCGCAAGACCGTGACGGTGAAGAAGGCGAAACGCCGTGTGGTCGTGCGCACCCGCAACACCCCGCGGAAGACCCGTATCCGGGTACGGATCGCCTCAGGTGGCAGCGACTACTTCACCACGACCTGGGTGCGCACCTGGCGGGTGCGGTAGGAGGAGCGAAGTCACCGCCCGGCCGCGATGGGCCTCAGTCGACCCGGCTTCCACCAGAGTCGGTGCCCAGTGGCTGAGAGTCGGATGCCCAGGTCTCGGCTCGATCGCGGATTCCCCGGAGCATCTTCTCGGTCATGACGAAACTGGCCGTCGATACCAACTCGACCAAGGGACGGGCGACGGCGGTGTGGTACTTGTAGCGCTCACGCACCAGGAGCCGAGTGCGGTGCGGGGACCGCGGGACGAGCACGAAGGCCCAGGTGAAGTCGTATGGCGCGTCGGGGTCATCTGTTCCGACCTGGCCCGTGGCGGAGATCCCGCCCCGGATGACCAGGGCGTGCGGCGGTTCGACCGCAACAACAGTGAGGGCCACATCGGGGTGCAGGCGGAAGTCATCGCCTGGTGCGACGTCCTGCCATCGGGCCACGATTCGGTCAGCGCTCTGCATCCGGCAGCCAACAAGGTTCTCCAACCAGTCGTAGCTGTACAGCCCCCCACGGCCCTGACCCATCTGTGCCAGCCACGGCCACACCTGTTCGATCCCGGCCTGAACAGTGATCGCACGAGTGGCCGTCAGGTCGGTCTGTGCCAGCAATTCGTCCCCTGGCAATGTTGAGTCGACTTCCTGGGACGTGGAGCCCCATCGCAGTTGCCGACGTCGCACCACAAGCACATACAAAGCCGTCGCTGCCACAGCGCAGGCAGCGGTGCTCACCAATGCGCGTCTCACGTGCTCACCCTTGCACAGGCGGGCCAGACGTCGACCGAGGCGGGCATGCGAGGGCCGGTACAGATCGGCGCGTGCACTACGGTCAGCGCCGCCAGGCCTCAGGGGGTGGGCGCGGTCATTTGGGCCATGGCAGCGGCCATGTCCATTACGCCCCAGTGGGCGATGGCCTTGTCGTCACGGAATTGCAGGATGTCGATGACGCTCCACTCCACGCGGTTCCCACTGGCAGGAACTCCCATGAACTCGCCCTGCTGGGTGCCGCTGAAGGTCGCACGGGCCACGACCTTGTCGCCGTCCTGGAGGAGTTCGTGAACCGTCGTCTTGAAGTCGGGGAAGGCCGCCAGCATCATCTTGAACATCTGCCGCGGTGTGTCCCGGGTGGTGTCCATCCCGGGGATGGCTTCGTACTCGACGAAGTCCTCGGCCATGAAGCGGTCGACCATGACATCGACGTCGACGTCACCTGTCATGGAGTCGTACATGTCCTGCGCTAGTGACTTGTAGTCGGGCATCGCGCGGTCCCTTCGTTGCCGGATGCGGTCCTGAACTTAGGCTCGCCTAACCGACCGTACTCGCCGCAGTGGTCACGAACAAGGCCCCGGCCGGGGTGAGTGCGACTGCCTCAACTGCACGCCTCGGATCCGGTGTCCGTCCCACCAGTTGGCTCCGTGGGCTGGAAGCGCCAGGTGAATCCGGTGGCTCCCAGCGTCAGCAGCATCACGCCGTGACTGTCGTTGAGCCTCACCTCGGAGCCCTCCGCGAGCCCCGGGATCGCCCGCAGCGACTGACCACCGGTGCCGACTACGAACTCGCGGATGCCGACAGGGTCGGGTTGTCCTGTGGCGTTCAACCTGGCGAAGCGCTCGTAGTTGTGCTCGTGTCCGGTCAGTAGAAGGTCTGCGCCATGATCGGCCAAAAGGGAGTACAGCGGTGACGTGTTCGCATCCGGACCGTGGGCTCCGCTCGACCACCGTGGGTGGTGCCAGACGGCGGCGGTGCAGCGCGGTTGGTCGGCGGACAACTGTCCGGCAAGCCATGTGTACTGCGGGGAACCCACACCGCATCCACCTATCCGCGAGCAGTTCGAGTTCAGCATGTAGAAGCGCCACGCGCCGATGTCGACGGCGTACCAGGGACTGGCCGGAGTGCCCACCCGGTCGCCGAAGTAGGCGAAGTAGGCCAGCGCGTCGGAGTTGTACTCGTGGTTGCCCGGTACAGGGAACGTGATGTCTTTGAACACTCCGTAGTCCGGGTCGTAGCAGTTGGCGAAGTCGAGGTCGGTGCCATTCGGGTACGCGAGGTCACCGGTGGCCACCACCACGCCCCTGGTCCTGTCGATGAGTGCCGCGGTCTTGTCCGCTGCGCCCCCGCACTGACCGATGTCGCCAGTCACATACACCAACGACTCCGGGTCGGGCGCAGGCTGCACGGGAACGGGGCTCGGCAGCGTGGGGGAGGGTTGCGGCGTCCACACCACGATTCGCCTGGTCGCCGACTTCTTCCCCCGCGCCTTCGTCGTGGACGGAACCAGGACGCGGTACTTCCACACGCCGGCGTCAGGTGCGGTAAAGCGCAACGTGACACGTCCGCGTGGACCTGTGCGCCCGCGCCAGACAGTCCTCCAGTCGCCGGATCCCCGACGGGCCCGCAGGAGCTTGATCCTTCGGACGGAAGCATTCCCGTCCGATCGGACCCTGATCCTGTCGGACAGTCGCGTCCCAGGCGTCACACGGCGGGTCGCAGCGTTCCAGCCGCGGATCTTGGTGGGGCGTGGTGCGTTGTGCGAGGCTGACGCCGCCGCTCCCGGCCCGGTCGGGCGCGCGACCGCGACCTGCGCCTGCACGGATGTGGCCGGAGGCAGCAGACATCCCGCCGCCACAGCCAGCGTGACGGCGGACAATCCGGGCCGCCCTCTCATGCACCCAGCATGGACCGCGTGACGTGATTACCAAAGCGTTGGTTCGAAGATCACTGCAACGGATGACAGTACCGGCCCGCTCACACGGTCAGGACCACGCGACCCACCGCATCGCCGGAGATCAGGAACCGCATCGCTTCCACGGCATCTTCGAGGGAGAAAGCGTGGGGATCGACCACGGGCCGAATGCGGCCCTCTGCGAGCAGGCTCACGATCGTCTCCCAGTTCTGGCGTCGGGAGGGTCCGCTGCGGATCCCCGGGATCTGCTTCACGAACGGGGACAGGGCCATGAGAGGCAACATCCGGCCCATGCTGCCGAGTACCCGGTGACCTGAGCGTCCGTACTGGTCGTGACCGATCAGAACGAACGTGCCGTCGGGTTCCAGTGCTCTGCGGACCTCCGTGAAGCGTGCTTGCGACACGACGTCGAACACGATGTCGAAGCGTTCCCCCATCGTGGTGAAGTCCTGTCGTGTGTAGTCGATGACATGATCGGCCCCCAGATCGCGCAGCAGGTCGAGCTTCCCCGGGGCGTCGACCGCTGTGACGGTGGCTCCGAGCGCTTTCGCCAGTTGTACCGCCCACACACCCACCCCGCCGCCGGCCCCGTTGACGAGCACCCGCTGCCCGGCACGCAGTCGGCCCTGATCCCGCAGGTTCACCAGGGCGATCAGTGCGGCCGTGGGCACGGACGCGGCCTGCTGGAAGGTGACGCGGTCCGGGATGGTCTCCAGAAGTGTCTCGTCCACCGCCGCGAACTCGGCGAATGCGCCCGCGCTACGCCACTGGTTGGAGGGGGTGATCTCGCCGAAGACACGGTCACCGGGGGCGAAACGCGAGGCACCTGGGCCGGTCTTGACGACCTCTCCCGCGAGATCCGTGCCGGGGACGGGTTGTTTCGGGGCGCGCACGCCCGAGCCCATGATCCTCAGTACGTACGGAACTCCGGTGACCGCGTGCCACACGTCGGCGTGCACGGAGGTTGCCCGCACGCGCACGAGTACCTCGCCCGATCCGGCAATCGGGGTCGGCAACTGTGTGGCCCGCAGAACCTCGGCGAACGGGCCGTACTCATCCTGGACGATCGCTCGCACTGCACCTCCTAGGTGATCCGCCTACCCGAACGACCCTACGTGGCCGCGCCCCCGACGGGGACTTCGGACGCATATGGTCGCGTACTGACCGGATTCGACCAAAGTCACCTCACGCCGCGGCGGAAGCGCAGGGCGTGGGGGTTGCGGTGCTGTGCGCCGTGTTCGGGACGGCCACACGGCTGGCAAGTGTGCCTCCTGCGGGTGGTTCCGGAGCCCGTCGCATCCCGGTTCCGGCGATGATTGACCGAAGACCTGGTCCCCGCGACACTGGCCGAGTACGCGAGCGACCGTGCGGTTCGAGACCATCGGCCAGGATGAGCAGAGGAGGGTCCAGGATGTCCGGCGGGAACTGGAAGGAGTTGTACCACGCAGCATCCGAGGGCGATCTCGAGTTGGTCAGGTACCACGTCCGGATGGGAATCGATGTGAACTACGCACATCCCGAGTTCATGTCCACGCCATTGGTGGCCGCGATCCTCGCCGGCCGGCGTGACGTGGCGCAGTTTCTCCTGGACAACGGAGCGGACCCGGATCTCTTGTCGGAGTTCGACGGTGTGACAGGTGCCGAAGCCGCCGCCCGCATGGACATGGCCCTGAATCTGGGGTGAGTCACACGGGGTTGCCCGCGACTTGCCGTTCTCATCCGAGCCGAGCAGTCAACGCCAATGAGCCTGGCGGCCGTGGACACGGGCGTGGATTCAGGTCGGAAGGTGACCCCGCCAGGCCGGGTCTGAAAGGGCGGGGTTCGTACAACCGGCGGTAGATGCCGGTCGCTATGTGCCTGGTGTGCGCACTGAGGTCGCCCCCCGCCGCAGGTCACCCGGCGTCCACTACCGCAGTTCGCGTTCGATCTCGGACAGTTCGGATGCGATCGCGCTGCCACTGCGAACCACGGCCAGAATCTCGTCCTCGACAGCCCGTGGCGGCCGGTTGAGCCCCGCCCGGTACTCGCCGCTGAGCAGTTCGTGTGCGCAGGCATTGTGCAGGGCGAATGTGGCATCGAGGTAGCGCAGTTGGGTCGGTTCAGCCAGGGCGAAGTTCACCGGCGCCTTGTCGTTGAGGACGCGGTGGGGCGGCATGTTCGGGCCGAACTCGTCCTCCGCCCCGAGGTTCGCCAGAACCGCGTCAGAGTGCATCAGGACCTCCGCCCAGAGGTCCAGTGCCCCAAGCGCGCCGGTCGCCGAAACCACGCACCACGCGCCCGCGAGGCTCGCCCGCACCGCTGCCTCATCGTCGGCGGGGATCAACGTGCAGTCGGCTGGAGGGATGGCCTGCGGGTCTGAGTCGATCAGGGTCACGTCAGCGCCGTCGACGCGGGCCTTCAACGCTGCGCCACGGCCGACTTTCCCGCTGCCGAAGACCACCAAGGACCGCCCCGACAGATCCGAATGGCCGAAATGCGCCAATCCTCTGATGAAGCCGTCGCCGGTTCCCAGCGTGGTCTCGATGTGCTTGATCCGGCTGTCATCGGCCATGAACACCGGTTGCCGGCAGGATGCGTAGATGTGTTCCCCCGACTTCGTCAGTTCGACGTAGCCGGTGCGCGTCGGGGTCGCAGCGAGTACGCCGGCACAATCAAGGACGACCTCGTACTCGGTCACACCGTCGCCACCGGCGACGACCGGGATGCCCACTCGGCCCAACAGGTCCACCGACTCCTGGTCGTGTGGCAGCAGCGGCGACAGGGAAACGGTGAGATCGGCACCTCCGGCCAGCAGCGGCACGTACTTCGCCAGGGTGTTGGCGAACACGGGGGTCGCGTCTATCACACGCATGCCATCGAAAGGTCTAGCCGCGCGCCACTGTGCTGTCTGCTGGATCAGTGCAGGGTACTCGGGGGCGTCGTAGGTGCTTTCGAGGATTCGGCGCAGAGCTTCGGCGCGGTCGTCGGGCACACCGTGATCGTAGGCGATCCGCGAGGATCTGAACGGTGCGGCACGCGCGCTCCAGCGCCGACCGACACAGCGGCGAAGGAGTAGCCTGGAAGAGGGCCGTCGGACCCCACTCGCTCCGGGCGAAAGGAGTCTTCGATGACCATCGAATACCCGTATGGGACGACTGAGCGGATCTTGTCGTACATCCCCAATGTGACAGTGACAGCCGGTTTCTTGGGGCTCAAGACCCGGCAGCACTCCGTGGTGATCACCAACAACCGCATACTGTTCGCGCGCATCACCGTTGCCCGGATGAAGGAGTTGTCGGCTCAGGGCAAGGAGGAGGCCAAGAGCCAGGGCAAGGGACGGATGGGCCAGTTGCTGGCCAACCCTCACGTCTACGAGAAGTTGGTGGAGCGCTACCAGGCGCTTGGACCGGAGGGGGTTCTGGCTGACCATCCTGCGAACTTCGCGGTCGACCGGTCCACCGTGTCCAAGATCAAGCTGAAGACCACCGCGGGGGCTGGGGACGGACTCGGGTCTGACGTCATGGTCCTCAAGACCACCGGCAAGACGTACAAGGTGACGCTGAATGGTTCGGTAGGCGCGGCCCGGCAAGCACTGGAGTCCGCGGGGCTGATGTAGCCGTTGTGTCTTGCGCGGAGGGCGGGCCAGGTTCCCGGCCTTACACGCGCCACCCGACCGCAGTCGTTCCGGCGAGGGTGATGCGCCGAATCTTGCTTCTGCGCCTGGACTGTGTGAGCCTTGGTCGATGCAACGATCCCTTGCAGGACTGCTGGCCGGAGTGTGTGTAGGCGCGGTGGGAGTGGGGGTGCTGGTCGCGTCATCGCAGGCTGCAGTGGGCACCGAGTTCTCCATGAAGGCGCGTAAGGCGAACTTCACGTCGCCTAAACCAGGCCCATGGAAGTTCAAGGACGCCTTCGGCGACTCCGCCGGCACGTTCAAGGTGAAACCCGGCAAACGCGGAAAGCCGTCCACGGTGACCAAGGTCCGTTTCGAGATTCTCGCGCAGGACAATGGGAAGGCCTGCCCGGCTCCGGGCCAGACGGTGGTGGTCAAAGGCAGGTTCAAGCTGCGCAAAGCGATCAAATACTCCCAGGGCAGCGTATTCGGATCACCGTGGATGCTGGCCGCCAAGGACGCTCCGCCGAGTAACGACTACCCCAACCTCGTGTATATGCGCCCGGTGGAGACCACGGCCAAGATCGGGCCCGATACTCGCTACACCCAGCTCGCGATGCTCTTCAAGAAGGACGGTCGCAAGAAGCCGAACGCAGTGCGGCTCGGGATGCGGGTTGCACCTCCCGGAAGCAACGACCTCAACGACGGCTGGTGCATCTTCGACGGCACGGGCAAGCCAGGCAAGGGGTAAGGACCGCCTCCTGCGTGCGCATTCTCACTCCACGTTGGAGGTTGTTCACGAGGTTGGAGAACCCACGTGTGCGTTCTCCAACCTCGTGAACAACCTCCAACCTCGTTCGACTGACTCCCGCAGATCCGCGCGCGGACTAGCATTTCCGGCCGTCTGCAACCGCTCGGTCCCTCTCCATCCGAAGGCTCGCTGGAGCGCGACAAGACATCGGCCGGCCTGGTTGCACGACACCCAGAAACAGCCCTACCGATTCCATGCCTAGCCTTCGCGAAGGAACTCCACTGCGTCAGGATCCACAGGTTCACCGAACTGGCGGGCTGCCCGATGGCCGGAGAACACGGCTTGGGCGATCAGCCCGGGGGCGTCGGCGTCCCCGATCAGTTGCAGTGTGTCCAGTCCGCCGGTGGCCAGGAGTTCGTCGTACAGAGACGTGATGGGCTGGCGATCTGCGACCAGGATCACCGAGTCGCGCGGAAGTTCGATGGTACGGCCGTCGATCACAGCCTCCGCCACCACGTGATCCGGCTCGATGGACTTCAGCGTCGTCCGGGTGTGGATCTGGACGCCCAGGTCGCGCAGGCGCCGCTCGATACGCTCCTGCTCGAGGGTGAACTGGGTCCAGTGCGAGACCAGCGGAGCCGGAGTCAGCAGCGTCACCTCGTGGCCATGCTCGGCCAGCAGTTCGGCGAGCAGGCCGCCCATCACGTAGTGGTCGTCGTCGTAGACCACGACGCGTCCTGCGGGTAGACGCCACTGGCCGGCCTCGAGGTCGTCGAGAAGGTCGTCGGGGGTGAACACATGGGCGCGTTCGTGCCCGGCGACAGCAGAGCCGGTCGACCGTCCGCGTCCGTCGCGGCGCCACGTGGCGCCCGTGGCAACGACCACGTGACGCGCACCCGCATCGAGCACGTCCTGTGCGGTCATCGGCGAAGCGGGGAAGACGTCCACGGCCGGCAGTTCGGCGATCGCACCGCGTCGCCACTCCACAACCCGCCGCCACGGACCCAGCCCTGGAAGGAGCGCCTCGCGCAGCACGCGGCCGCCCACCTCTGGTCGTGCGTCGAGCAGTTGCACACGATGCCCCCGTTGGCCCAAGGCGCGCGCAGCTTCCAGACCCGCGGGACCGGCCCCGACGACCATCACATCCACGGGCTTCGATGCTGGTGCGATTCGTTCCGGATGCCATCCGCGACGCCACTCCTCGCCCATCGTCGGGTTCTGGGTGCATCGGATGGGCAGACCCATGGGGTCCGTGGCCACGCAGATGTTGCACCCGATGCACTCGCGGATCGTTTCGGTGCGGCCGCGGCGGATCTTGTCCGGGAGGAACGGGTCCGCGATCGACGGTCTCGCTGCCCCGATCAGATCGAGCACCCCTCGGCGCACCGCGGAGACCATGGCGTCGGGGCTCGTATAACGGCCGACCCCCACCACGGGTTTGGAGGTCAGCGACTTCACGAACGATATGTACTGCTCCTGATGACCTTCCGGTGCGAACCGTGACGTGGCGGAGTCATTGCTCCAGTCCGAGATGTTCACGTCCCAGAGGTCCGGCAGTTCGGCGAGCATGGCGACGATCTCCGCCCCCTCGCCGTCGTGGGTGATCCCGGCCGGTCCGAGCAACTCGTCGACCGCCAGCCGGACGGCAACGGCGCAGTCGTCGCCGACGGCATCCAGGGTGTCCTCGATGAGTTCCCTGAGGAAACGCACCCGGTTGACCAGGCTGCCCCCGTACTCGTCGGTGCGGTCGTTGTACCGCCGGGAGAGCAGTTGCATCGGCAGTGTCAGCCCATGGGCCGCGTAGCAGTAGACGATGTCGAACCCCGCGTCCCGGGCACGCAGCGCCGCATTGCGATGCCAGCGACGGACGTCGGCGAAGTCGCGTCGGGTCATGGCCCGGGTCTGAACCGGTTCGAACCCGGTTCCCCCGAGCACTCCCTGGCTGCGCGGACCGATGGGCGTGAGGTGCGAGAACTGGTTGGCCGCGTCGAGTCCGGCATGGGTCAACTCGATCCCGGCGAGGGCGCCGTGTGCGTGGACGGCCTCGGTCATGAGTCGGTGGCCGGCCACGTCGCGGTCGTCCCAGATCCGTCCCTCGATGCAGGGGGCGATGTCGCCGGTCGGGTGTATCTCCACCTCCTCGGTGCACACCACACCCCACCCACCCTCGGCCTTGGCGCCCCGCATCGCGGCGTGCGAGCGCGGCCGCAGGTACCCCAGTCCGTTGCAGTGGGGCACCTGGTAGAAGCGGTTCGGGGCGACCTTCGGGCCGATCCGGACCGGCTCGAAGAGGATGTCGTATTCGCTCATGTGTCCGGCCCGTCCGATCGGGAGTATTCAGCATCGGGCACCGCCCGCGTCCGTGCATGTACCCACGCGGAACAGCGGATCCCGGCCGCGAGAGAGTACGCAGTCACGGTTGTCATGGCTGGATCCTTTCGTGACGTCGTCGCCGACGAGTGAACACTGCCACGGTTGCGTGTCCCCATGCACGGTCGCTCGTTCAGGCGTACCGAGGCAAGATTCTCCGCGTCGCAAGTGCGCAGGCGGGGTCCCCATCGCCGGTTGTCCGGTTCTGCATGATGATCATGGGGATTGCGGGATGCTCCCTCGTGGCGGGTGTGCGACTTGCATGATCATCATGCAAATCCGGACAAGCAGGGAGCCCGAGCGGATGAACAAGGTCCGATCGAGGGTGCAGATCGCGATGGCGGGCGGCAGCGGCCGGTGGGGGGTTAAGAGCGGCCCGGAGGTCGTTGTCAGGCAGGCAGGTAGGCGGCCAGCGCCCGCAGCAACGCCGGACGGTCCCCGAACGGTAGCGCGATCAGCGTGTCCACCCCACAGTCCGCGTAGGCGGACAGTTTCCTCTCCAGTGTGGCCGGCGTCGCGGCGATCGCGGCGAGGTCGATCAACTCGGGGGTCAGCGCGGCGGCCGCCGCCAACTTGTCGCCGGCGAGGAAGGCCTGCTGACACGCGGCGGCCACGTCGCCGAGGCCGTACCGGCCGGCGAGCTCGACGTAGAAGTTCTTGTCCTTGGCGCCCATCGCCCCGAAGTAGAAGGTCAGGATCGGCCGCAACAGGTCGCGTGCGGCCTCAGTGGTCTCGGCCATTGCGACAGGTACGTTGGGCGCGATCTTGACGTCCTCGCGTCGGCGTCCGGCGGCGGCGATCCCGTCGAGCAGGGGCTGGTTCAGCATCTCGGCGTACTGCGGGCTGTAGAAGGCGGGCAGCCATCCGTCGGCGATCTGCCCACACTGGTGCACGGTCTTCTCGCCCATCACACCCAGGTAGATGGGGATGTCGTCCTGGACCGGGCGGCCGATCATCTTCAGCGGCTTGCCCAGACCAAGACCCTCCTTCAGGTTGGGGAGTTGCCAGTGCTTGCCCTGGTACTGCACGGGCTCGTGGGACCAGGCCAGTCGCACGATGTCTATGTACTCGCGGGTCCGTCCCAGGGGCGAGACGAAGGGAACGCCGTACCAGCCTTCGGAGACCTGTGGCCCGGACAGTCCCAGACCCAGCATCATCCGGCCGCCGGACAGTTGGTCCAACGTCGAGGCGGCCGACGCGGTGGTCGTGGGCTGGCGCGCAGGGATCTGCATGATCGCCGCGCCGAGCCGGATTCGCCCTGTCTTGCCCGCGATCATCCCGAGAACCGCCGTGGCGTCCTGACCCCAGGTCTCGGCGACCCAGGCGCTGTGGAAGCCGAGTTCGTCGGCGAGGACGGCCAGCTCGATCTGCTCCTCAAGTCGTATCCAGGGTGCATACGCCAGGGCAAGGGCCAAGTCCATCGTCGCCTCCAGGGTCGGTCACCGGCTCGTGACCAGTGTTGCAGGTCGGGGTCCGCGCCGACCCGCGTTTCAGGATCGGACCCCTAGGGGCCGAGCAGATCCTCCAGCGCGAGCGTCCGCATCTGCTCCACAGAGACTTCACTCACATCCTTGAGGCGCCAGGCCTGCCTCCTGACCGCAGCCTCGAAGAGGTTGCGCATCTCCCGGGCGTTACCGAAGGGTTCGCGGCTCATCATCTGCTCCACCGCAGCCGTGAGGCGGGGATCGTCCGGTATCTCGTAGTCGTTGTCCCCGGCGATCCGGCCCAGAATCTCGACGAGTTCCTCAGCGGTGTAGTCCTCGAACGTGATCGTGGTGGGGAATCGGGATTGCAGTCCCGGGTTGGCGTCGATGAACTCCACCATCTCGTCGGTGTAGCCGGCGACGATGACCACGAGTTCGTCCCGGTTGTCCTCCATGGCCTTCACCAACGTGTCGATGGCCTCGAGGCCGAAGTCGTTGCGGGTGAGGCCGTAGGCCTCGTCGATGAACAGGATGCCGCCGAGTGCTTTGGAGATCTGTTCCGAGGTCTTGATCGCGGTCTGGCCCACGTACCCCGCGACCATGCCCGACGCATCGGTCTCGACCAGGTGGCCGTCGGGCACGACCTCCAGCGCCTTGTAGATGCGACCCACGATCCGGGCAACCGTCGTCTTCCCCGTCCCCGGGCTGCCCACGAACACCAAGTGGCGGCTGACAGTGGGGTTCTTCAATCCCGCGGCCTTGCGCATCTGGGTGATCCGGATGAGTTGCACCTGCTGGTTGATCTCGCGTTTCGCCGCCTCCAGTCCGACGAGACGTTCGAGGTCGTCAAGCGCCGTGCCGAGATCCTCGACATGTTCCTCCGGGGCTGGATCGGGCTCAAGCCGGGTGTTGCTCACCGGGGCGAACCGGGTGATCGAAGTGGCGATCGCACTGGCGGTGCGTGCCGCCTCGGGGTCGCCGGGGGCGAACTGCAGACACGCGAGACGGGTCACGTGGACCAGGAACTGCGCGTAGGCCGCCACTTGTTCCGGATGATTGGCGGCAGCCAGACGCCGAAGCATCGGTGGTGCGGTCGTCCGCCAACCGGCGGACTGTGCGGCCAGCCTGGCCACCTCGGCCGGCGACCACCTCAGGTACTTCGCGAACTGCGGGTTCCCGTCGAGAATGGCCGCTGCCACTCCGAACGCCTCCTTCGACGCCTGTCCGGGTTCGTCGAACATCGGTGTCGTGGCTGAGATGTACTCCTTGAGGTCCACGGCACCATCTTTGCCAGAAACGACTCGTGCGGCGCGGCAGTCGGTCGGGTGGTCGAGGGTTCTACACGGATCCCGGTGGCGAAACGTCGAAACGAAGATCCGGCGCCGGGATCGGGGTGCCGCTGGTCTGGGTGATCGGGACCACTCCAGCCCAAACTGGGGCGTCGAGATCCTCGGGCTCGTCGTCCGGTGGGCCCTCACTGACCTTCACGGACCACTCATCCAGGGGGAGTTCGAGAACAACCGTCGCCGCGAGTTCCTTGCGGGTGGGGGAGCGCAAGGTGTCCCACCTGCCGGGCAGAAGATGCTCGGTCAGCAGCCTCAGGGCCTCGACCGGATCGGACACGGCCCGCGCGACACCCAGCACCATCGCGCTGCGGTAGTTCATCGACGAGTTGAAGGCGCTGCGAGCAAGGACCATGCCGTCCAGGATGGAGACCGTGGCGCAGACCGGGGTGCCGGCCGCCATCAGCCTCATCAGGCGGCTGCCCGTCGAGCCGTGCAGGAGAAGTCGGTCGCCGTCACGGGCGCAGGCCATGGGCAGCACGAACGGCTGGCCGTTCTCGACCACTCCCACATGTGCCACCAAAGCCGCGTCGAGGATCGCGTGCAGGCTCCCGAGATCGGTCTGGGCGTTCTCGGGCAGGCGCCGGACCCGGGTGCGCTCGGTCATGCCCCGAGCCTACGGTCGTGTTCTCCCCGAGGCGGATCGAACTGACACCCACCTCGGCTCCGGACACACAGCAGCGCCCCGGGAGGCCGTGACCTCCCGGGGCGCTGGACCTTCAGGCCTGCGGGGCCTGTCGCCGTCGCTGCGTGACGATGGCAGCCGCCATGCCGAAGACTCCGAGTCCGACCAGCATCAGCGGGATGCTCAAGGCCAGGCTCATCGAACCGGGGACGACCATGTAGGCGAGTGCGAACAGCGTGAACATCACACCTGCACCCAGGCTCAGAACGTCGATCGGGTGCCTACTCATGCTGCCTTCTCCTTCTTCTTGGTGGGCTCGGGTTTCTTGGAGGCGGGCTCGGGAATCTTGACCACCTCGGGTGTGGTTCCGGCGGCTGGGGCGCCGGTCTGGACGATCACCGCTCCTGCTCTCAGTGAGACCTTGACCCGCAGCGTCCCATCGGCCGTGCCGGAAGAGGCCGGGACGAGCGTGCGCTCGGGACCGTTCGATGAGCCACGCACGTCGGACTTGCCATCCACCTGTAGTTCCCCGGCGTCGAAGTCCGTGACGAGTATGAGATCCCAGTTGCGTGGGGCCGCGATCCGGACCTCGGCCAATCCGGCATCGATGGACACGTCATCGGTCGTTGTCGGCTGTCCCTGCCACGCGCTGAAGTCGACATCCAGTGTGCCGGCCGTGAGGCTGTAGTTGCTCTCCTCGGCTGTCGGCGTCCACGTGACCTCACCAGTGTTGATGTCCAGGCGCTGAACCTGTCCCACCACCGCGACCAGCATGAGCAGCGGCGCTGCGAACACCAGCAGCCACCGTGCACGCCCCCGGAAGGCTCCGATCACCATCGTCACGCCCAGGACGAGCAGACCGGCAGCGAGTACCGTCACCGGGTTGTCGGACACGAGCATCGCGAAGCCGGTCGCTGCGATCGCCGCACACAGGCCGATCAGACCAAGGTACGAACGTTCGCGTGGCGGCGCCGGGGGTTGTGGGGCCTGGGTCAGCGGCGAGTAGCCGGTCGTCCCTCCGTAGGCGTACCCCGGTTCCGGTGGCGCCTGCGCGGCTGGCTGTCCGGCGGATCGCTGGCTCAGCACGATCCACACGACGACGCCGGCGATGAGGCCGCCCAGCAGAATCCCGCTGCCGCCGTCGCTGAACAGCAGTCCCAGCCCGATCAGTCCGGCGATCATGGCGGCGATAGCGCCGAGCCCGACCATCAGCCAGGAGGGGTTCACACTCGCGGTGTCAGGGGCCGTGTCATCGGGCACGAGCCACCACATCGCCAGATACGCGAACAGCCCGAAGCCGCCGAGGAGCAAGGAGACGCCGAAGAGGACCCGTAGAACCACGGGATCGACGTTCCAGTAGCGTCCGAGTCCACCGCACACGCCGCCGAACACGCGGTCGCTGGAGCTTCGCCGCAGCAGTCGCGGCGCCACCGGTGGTGGTTGCGTCATATTCATCGTTGTTTCACTCATGGCTCCACTGTGTGCCGGATGCTGTTGCCTTCACATCAGGTGACGACCCTGAATTCACTCTCAGGGTTTCACCCGGATCCCCTGACGTGCAGGGTGGGGAACAATGGGTCGGGTGAGCACTGAGACCGCTGTACCACGCGCCTACCGGGAGACCCGCGGGCGATGGGTGGGGGGTGTTGCCGCGGGACTGGCCGACCACTTGGGCTGGCCGGTCGGCGCGGTCCGGACGCTCTTCGTGGTTCTCACGTTGTTCGGGGGTCTGGGGGTGGTTGCCTACGCCGCGTTCTGGGCCGTCCTGCCCCAACGTGACGCGGACGAATCCGACACGATCAGGCTCTTGGCGTTCTCCGCGCTTGTCGTCGGAGGTTTCCTGCTGTTCCCGAGTAGTCCCTGGATGCAGATCGGTCTGCCACTGGCCGTGGTCGCGCTCGGTGCGACGGTGGTGTGGACAAGGCTGGCTCCCTCACGGCGCGTCAAGCCGGACGGTCTGCAGTGGACGGCGCTCGTTCTCGGTTTCCTGCTCGTCGTGCTCGGCATGGGAGCACTCGCGGTCAGCGGACTGGGCCTGCGCTCGGTGCTCAACGCGCTGGCGGTGGCGGTCCTGCTGCTTGTCGGTGTCGGGCTGATCGCGATGCCATGGATCGCGGGGCTCTACGGTGAGCTCACCAGCGAACGTCGCCAGCGGGTCCGGTCCGAGACGCGGGCGGAGCTCGCGACGCAGGTCCACGATTCGGTCCTCCAGACGCTGACGCTGATCCGCAGGCACGCCGACGACCCGGAGCAGGTTGTGCGTCTCGCCCGTGCCGAAGAGCGTCACCTTCGATCGTGGCTCTACGAACCGGCCGGTGATCCCGAACTCACGCTGTCCGCAGCCTTGTCGGGAGTGGCCTCGAGGGTCGAGTCCGCCTATCCCGTGACCGTCGAGGTGGTGTGTGTCGGGGACATGGAACTCGACGATCGTGGGCGCGGTCTCGTGGCCGCGGCTGGGGAGGCGGTGCTGAATGCCGCCAAGCACGCGGGCGGGGCTGTCAGTCTGTATGCCGAGACCGACGAGACCCAAACAGTGGTCTTCATCCGGGATCGGGGTTCCGGCTTCGACGTCGACTCCGTCCCGAGCGACCGCAAGGGGGTTTCCGAGTCGATGATCGGACGGATGGAGCGCACGGGCGGCTCGTGCTCGATCCGGAACACTGGCACCGGCACGGAGGTTCGACTGACCTTGCCGAGGGCCGCATGATCCGTCTTGTGATCGTGGACGACCACGAGATGGTCCGCGCGGGGATCGCCGGTGGGCTTCCCGCTGACATCGAGGTCGTGGGGGAGGCCGCCGATGTGTCACAGGCGGTGGCGGTGATCCCGCGCACGGCACCGGACGTGGTGCTGCTGGATGTGCATCTGCCGGGTGGCAACGCGCAGGCGGTCCTGGAGCAGGTGGGCGGCACCTCGCGGTTCCTCGCGCTCTCGGTGTCCGATGCGTCCGAGGACGTCATAGGAGTGGTTCGTCTCGGCGCACGGGGCTATGTCACCAAGGACATCTCGGCCGATGCGCTCGCGACCGCGATCCGTCAGGTGGCGACCGGTGACGCGGTCTTCAGCCCGCGGCTCGCAGGCTTCGTCCTGGATGCCTTCACCGGAACGGCGGCTCAGACTGATGACGAACTCGATCGGCTGACAGCGCGGGAGCGCGACGTCATGCGGCTGATCGCGCGCGGCTACACCTATCGGGAAACTGCGGAGGAGTTGTTCGTCAGTGTCAAGACCGTCGAGACGCACATGTCGGCGGTTCTTCGGAAGTTGCAGTTGAGCAACCGCCGCGAGCTGGCCAGATGGGCCCGTGGTCGAGGTCTCGGCTGACTGATTTCGCGGGGGCAGATCGGATGTCGCGGAGCGTCCCTGCGCGTCGCACCGCCTATCGCGCTCGTCCGGTGCACTAACGTTTGGCCGTCCCGGTGAGGAGCGGTCATGCGGATTCCGGCGGTGTTCTGCTGCAGGGTTGTTGTCGATGGGTGCGTTGCTTGCCGGTTGTGGCGGTGAGACACAGACAACGTCGGAAACTGCCACTTCCGCGAGCCCGGCGGAGAGCGCATCGCCGGTCGCGGCCGATGATGTGTGCGGGCTGCTCAGCGCCGACGAGATCAACCAAGTGCTCGGGACCGCAGTTTCCAGAAGGCGAGAAGGCCGAGGACGACGCCAGGGAGATCGTGACGTGCAAGTACACGATGATGGATTCGAGCACCGGTGTGGAACTGCCGGTCGCGATTGTGAACGTCGGAGTGTCCCTCATCGATGGTGAGGAGTCCTACGACACCAATTTTGATCTGGCGCCTGCCTACTTCGGCAATGAACCGGCGTCCACGGACGTGCCCGGGGCGTCAAAGGCGTACATCGTCACGAACGCGGAGACCGATTCGCCGGTGATCGGCATGCTGGTGGCCGATCGTTTCGTGCAGATCCAAATCGGAGTTGAGGGTGCCACGAACGATCAGGCGACGGAGTTGGCAGCCATGGCGGCTGCTCGTAGCGCCTGATCAGCGTTGGTGCCCGTTGGCGCCGAAAGTGGGCTGTGGGCCCTGCGGAGTCCCTTGCCATGCGCAGGGAGGGGGGCGAAACCGTCGCTGTGGACTGTCAGCCGGGGCAGATGTGCAGCACCGTTCCGAGGTTCCGGGAAGTCGTTCCCCGCGGCCCGGACGCAGCGACGCTGACGGTGTACTCCCCTGGGGGCAGTGTGAGAGCGGCCTGAGAGGGTCGCCGGCGAGCGGAACCGGCCCGCCTGGGGAGACGTTCGCGGTCACGGATGTGACATCACCTGAGACCTTCGCCGTGATCATCAGCGTGAAGGCGTCGCAACGTGTGAAACTGCCGTCGTCGGCGACGTCCATGTCCCTCATCGACGCGTCCGTGATCGATGGTGGCTGGGGTGCTGTGGGTTCGGCCGGCCCGGGTCTTGTGGGGAGGGCGGTGCCGCAGGGGATTTGGCTGGCTTCGGCGCTGTCGTCACCTTCGGTGCCTGTGGTGGGTTCTTCTGCTGCTTGCTCGCCTTGGGGTCCTTGGTCTTTGCCGAGGTGACCGGTGGTGCCTGGCTGGCTGGAGGGTTGGTGGCTGGCTGTTTGGGCTCGGGGTCGGTCCCGGTGGCGGACTGTGCCGGGCTCGGGGGACCCGGTGGATGAAGGAGAAACTGATGCCGAGGCGGACGGGCTCGCACTGGCCGACGGCGACTCCGACGTCAGCGCGGTCGTGGGGGGCGGTCCTGACGACGCATCTCCGGGGCCGCGAGCGCCGACAGTCACCACACGAACAAGGCGCCGATCAGCAGTAATGCCATCGCCGCAACAGCAGGGGGCAGCCAGGGTCGCCGCGCATGACTGTCCAGTGCGACGGGAAAACCGTCCGGCCGAAACGGTCCAGCGCGTTCTGAGAGAGGCTCGATCTCCCCTGTATGAGCGCTTTGAAGGATCCGGTACCGGAGGCTCTCGGGAGGCACGAGGAACACCGGAGCAGCCATAGCCGGGCCGAGGGCCGCCAAGGCCGACCGGCGGCGGCGCTCGCAGGTGTCGCACGATTTCACATGTCGGTGAATGCGCTTGCGCAGCAGCGGCGTCAGAGGTCCCTGCGCCTTCTGCAGGATCGTCGCGAGTTCCTCGCAATCCTTGCCACGGGTGCGGTAGAGGACCAAGGCGCCGAGGGCGTCGGACAGCCCGACCCGGGCACGGGACAGTCGTGCATGCAGCGCATTGGTCGCGGTCCCCGTGATCAGGCTCACGCGTTCGACGTCCAGGTCGTGCTGGATCGCCAGGCTGAGGATGTCCCGATCGGCCGGACTCATTGCGGCCATGCCCGCAGCGACCAGACGCGACGCCTCCTCGCGGCGCAGGCCACGGTCGAAGTCCGTCGAGTCATCAGCCACGTCGACCGTCGCCTCGGAGTCGACGAAACGTCGTTTCCCACGGATCGTTCGCAGGCACTCGTTTCGGGTGATCGCGTACAGCCACGGCCGGAATCTGGAGTGGTCCCTGAGTTGATGGATCGACCCCGCGGCGGACAGAAGGGAGTCGTGAACGACGTCCTGAGCGGCGTTGGGATCCCGCAGCATGGTCACCGCGTAGCTGTAGAGCCTGTCCGCGTACGCTGCGTACACGGCAGCAAGGCCACCGCGCGGATCGCGTGCGAGGTCGGCGGCCAGTCGGGCGTCCGTGCTCATCACGCTCACCGTAGTTCCTCCTCGAGTGCTTCACACAGGTATGAGGTTTCAGCACGGTGTGGGACAACACTTTTCGGGTTCCGTCTTCGGGGAAATGTCAGCGAAGTACCGACAGCGTGCTGGGGCCGGGTGCTCACCCTGTCCAGGCCCCTCAAGAGGAGCTCGCGGCCGTGTCGAGGGCATGGCTCTGCTCGACACGACGGTCTGGATCGCGCTGAGCTTCCGAGTCACTCAGAGCGGTGACGCAGGCCTGATTTGCCTTATCCCATGTGACGACTGGGCGCGAAGTGTCACAATGGGGTGGTCGACGAGGAGGCAACAGTGGCACGCAGGAAGTCTGTTCAGCCCGCTTGGCGCGAGTCGGGTGCCCGGCCAGGGACATACAGGTCGGTCTTCGCCCTGGATCCGGATCGGGTGAAACATCCGAGCGCGGGATGGGTGGCGATGTTCAAGCAGGAGTTCGGCATGACGGACGCCGACTTCGCAGCTCCCGCCTCCCAGGGCGACCAGCCGGTCAAGCTCGATGTCCCTTCGGGTCTGGCTCCTGCCCACCGGGCCGCCATCGCGGCCATCGTCGGTGAGGACAACGTCGCCGATGACGACCTGAGTCGGGTCAAGTACGGCCATGGCAAGACGATCGATGAGGACCTCGCCCTGCGGACAGGCGTGGCCGAGGCCGTGCCCGATCTGGTGGTGCACCCCCGGAACAAGAACGACGTGATCGAGATCGTGCGGTACTGCGCCCAGGAGAAGATCCCGGTGGTTCCCTACGGCGCGGGCTCCGGGGTGGTCATCGGCACCAGAGCCGATCGCGGCGGGATCGCCTTGGTCATGCGTACGCACATGAACCGGGTCTTGAGCATCAGCGAGCGGAACCAGACCGCGGTCGTCCAGCCGGGCCTGATGGGGCCGGATTTCGAGAATGCCCTCAACAACGCCCCGAGCGTCTTCGGCACCTCGCGGGCATTCACGTGTGGCTACTTCCCGCAGTCGTTCGAGCTCGCCACCGTGGGCGGCTGGATCGCCGCGCTCGGAACGGGGCAGGCATCCACCTACTACGGCGACGCCTACGACATTGTCATCAGTCAGGAGTACGTGACACCGGTCGGTGTCATCAAGACCAAGGACGTTCCAGCTTCGGCAACGGGTCCAAAGGTCAACGACATCCTGAAGGGCAGCGAGGGGACTTTCGGGGTGTTGGTGGAGATGACCCTGAAGATCTTCGGCTACCAGCCGGAGAACACGCAACGTTTCGCGTTCATGCTGCCCAGTTGGGAAGCCTCGGTCGAGATGGCTCGCGAGATCGTGCAGGGCGAGTTCGGTATGCCCGCTGTTCTGCGGATCTCAGATCCCGAAGAGACCGAACGGGGTCTGGCGCTGAAGGGCTTCGACACCGGTCCGGCGAACGCCTTCCTCAGCGCACGCGGGTTCAAGCCCGGGCAGCGCTGCCTCTGCGTGGCGACGGCGGAGGGTGAGAAGGGATTCGCCAAGCACGTGGCGTCGCAGGCGAAGAAGATCGCCCGAAGCCATGGCGGGATGTCCCTTAGTGGCTACGCCACCAAACAGTGGGAGCACGGGCGCTACTCCGATGCCCTCATCCGTGAAGACATCCTCGACTTCGGGATGATCATTGACACCCTGGAGACGTCGGTGACGTGGGAGAACCTCATGGAGGTCTACCAGGGCGTCCGCGGTTTCGTGAAGAGCCGTCCAGGCACGGTGTGCATGACTCACGCCTCGCACTTCTACCCGCAGGGGACGAACCTCTATTTCATCCTGATCCTGCGCCCCGAGGATGCCGACGAATACGTGCGATTCCGCGCTGAGATCATCGACCACATCGTCGCCGTCGGTGGGTCTACCAGTCATCACCACGGGGTGGGGAATCTCTTCGCGCCGTGGCTGGAGCGGTACCTGGGCACTGAGGAGATGGACGTCCTGCGGGCGCTCAAGGCCCACTTCGATCCTGACGGGATCATGAACCCGGGCAACACGCTCGGGCTGGGAGCCATCGAAGAGGTGCCGAATGACTGACCATGACGGACTGATCCTGGCGATCGACGCCGGCACCCAGTCCATCCGAGCGGCGCTGGTGGACCTCGGCGGGCACATCCAACACCTCGTCAAGACGCCCATCGAACCGTACTTCGCCGAGCAGCCGGGCTGGGCCGAGCAGGAGCCCGAGTACTACTGGCAGAAATTGTGTGAGACGACGCAGTCGCTGCTCGCGCTCGACGGTGTGGATCGAGCTGCGATCCTCGCGGTTGCCGTGACCACGCAGCGGGTCACGATGATCAATCTGGACCGTAACGGCGAGCCCCTGCGCCCGGCGATCGTCTGGCTGGATCAGCGCAAAGCAGACATGGGCGAGGTGCTTCCGGGATTCACCACTCCGCTGCTGAAGGCGAGTCGGTTGTACCCGTTGGTCGAATACGCAACGCAGTACTGCCGTTCCAACTGGATCCAGCAGAATCAGCCGGAGATCTGGGAGAAGACCCACAAGTTCGTCTTCCTGTCGGGCTACTTCACCTATCGGTTCACCGGCGAGTACCGGGATTCCGCAGGCAATGTGGTGGGGACCATCCCGTTCGATGTGAAGAAGTCGGATTGGGCGGGACGGTTCGATCTCAAGTGGCGGATGTTCCCGATGGAGCGGGAGAAGTTGCCGGACCTCGTCAAACCCACCGAGTCGCTGGGGGTGATCACCGAGGCGGCCGCCGCGCAGACCGGCATCCCGAGCGGTCTGCCCTTCGTCGCAGCGTCCAACGACAAGGCGTGCGACATCATCGGCTCCGGGTGCCTGACCCCGGACACCGCCTGCATCAGTTTCGGCACGACGGCCACGATCAACACCCAGAACAGCAAGTACGTCGAGTTGCAGACCATGCTGCCGCCGTACCCGTCTGCCATCCCGGATCAGTACTACTCGGAGGTGGCCGTGGTCCGAGGGCTGTGGATGGTCTCCTGGTTCAAGGAGGAGTTCGGTCTGCAGGAACGATTGCGGGCAGAAGAATCGGGACAGGCGCCCGAGGAGCTCCTCGAAGAGTTGGTCCGCGACGTACCGGCCGGATCCGCGGGCCTGATCTGCCAGCCCTACTGGGCGCCCGGGCCGGACCTCGAGCCCTACGCCAAGGGTGCGGTCTTCGGCTTCGGGGATGTGCACACCAGGGCCCACCTCTATCGCGCCATCCTCGAGGGGATCGTGTTCGCACTGAAGCAGGGCGGAGAACTGACCCAACGCAAGAACGGGGTCCCGATCACGCAACTGCGGGCAACGGGTGGCGGTTCCCGTAGCGACTCCATCATGCAGATGACGGCCGACATCTTCGACCTGCCCGTGTATCGACCTCACACCTCGGAGACCTCGGTGGTGGGAGCGGCCATGGACGCGGCTGTCGGCCTCGGGGTGTACCCGGATGTGGCCACTGCCGCAAAGCACATGACGCGGCTCGGGGACTCGTTCGAGCCCGAACCCGGGGCGCGGGACCTCTATCGAGAGTTGTACGAAAGGGTCTACGCGAAGACCTACGGTCAGTTGCGTCCGCTCTACCACGAGATTCAGAAGATCACGGGCTATCCGAAACTGTGAACCTGTCCTGACCCCCGCCTCCGGCAGTTTCTGGCCGTGGGTGTCCGTCTCGTTGGGCGCCCAATCGCGCCCGCTAGGGTCGAGTCGGGAGGATCCAATGAGCGAACTGATCAGGTACGACCTCGCCGATGGCGTGGCCACGTTGACTCTGGACAACGGGAAAGTGAATGCGATCTCGCCGGACGTGATCACGGCGTTCCATGACTGCCTCGACCGGGCCGAATCAGATTCCGCGATCGTGATCATCACCGGTCAGCCCGGCATCCTGTCCGGCGGCTACGACCTGAAGGTCATGCAGTCCGGTGTGCAGAACGCCATCGATCTCGTCGCCGCTGGGTCCGCACTCGCACGCCGGATGCTGGCCCATCCGTTCCCGATCATCGTCGCCTGTACTGGACATGCCGTGGCGAAGGGTGCATTCATCCTGCTGTCCGCGGACTACCGGGTTGGCGTGGAAGGGCCGTTCCGTATCGGCCTGAACGAAGTGCAGATCGGCATGACCATGCATCACGTAGGCATCGAACTCGCGCGTGACCGCCTGCGCAAGTCGTACTTCAACCGTTCGGTGATCAACGCCGAGATGTTCTCGCCGCAAGAGGCGCTGGCGGCGGGGTTCCTGGACTCAGTGGTCGCCCCGGAAGACCTGACTGCCGCAGCGCAGGGGGTTGCCGAGCAGATGAAGAAGTTGAATCTGACAGCCCACGCGAACACGAAGGTCAAGGCTCGCAAAGCGCTGCTGGAGACTCTGGACGAGTCGATCGAACTCGACAAGAAGCCGCTCTGGTAGCGACTCAGGTGCGCTTCTTCTTGTGCCGGGGTTTGCGCTGTTCGTAGGGGCCGTCGCTGTCGAGCGTGAGATCGATCAACTTCCCCGAGATGCGCGTCTTGCGCAGTTTCGTCCAGGTGTCGGCAGGTAGTTCTGCTGGCAACTCGACCAGGGAGTGGTCCCCCCGGATATCGATATGGCCGAAGTCCCGGCTGTTGAGGCCCCCCTCGTTGGCCAGCGCCCCGACGATCTGGCGTGGCTGCACCTTGTGTCTCTTGCCGACGCTGAGGCGGTAGGTGGCCATGGGCACGTCGGTGCGTCCGCGCGCTCGCCTTGGCCTGCCATCTTCGCTGCGTGGCTTCCGCTGCTGCTCGCGGTCCGGGCGCTCCCGGTATGCCGGTCGCTCCGGTTCAGGTTCCAGCAGCAGCGGAGTGTCGCCTTGCAGGACGACCGCCAGCGCGGCCGCCACATCGCCCTCGGGCACGTCGTGCTCCCGCACGTAGTGAGCCACCACATCGCGGAAGAACCCCACATCGTCGGAATCCAGGGCTTGCGTTATCGCCTCATCGAAACGGGCCAGTCGTGTGACATTGATGTCTTCGGTTGTCGGCAACTGCATCGGGGTGAGCGGCTGTCGTGTGGCCTTCTCGATGGCCTTCAACAAGTACTTCTCGCGTGGTGTGACGAACGAGATGGCGTCACCACTGCGGCCGGCCCGGCCGGTCCGTCCGATGCGGTGGACATACGATTCGGTGTCCGTCGGAATGTCGAAGTTGACGACATGGCTGATGCGTTCGACATCCAGTCCGCGGGCGGCCACGTCCGTGGCGACGAGGATGTCGAGCTTGCCTGACTTCAGTTGGTTCACGGTCCGTTCTCGTTGCACTTGTGGCACGTCACCGTTGATCGCCATGGCGGAGAATCCGCGGGCGCGCAGTTTCTCGGCCAGCGTCTCCGTCTCGTTCTTCGTGCGGACGAAGACGATCATGCCCTCGAAGTTCTCGACCTCGAGGATGCGGGTCAGAGCGTCCACCTTCTGCGGGTAGGACACGATCAGGTACCGCTGGGTGGTGTTGGCCGACGTGGTCGTCTTGTTCTTGACGGTGATCTCGGCGGGCTCGTTCAGGTACTTCTTCGACAGCCGCCGGATTTGCGCCGGCATCGTCGCGGAGAACAGCGCCACCTGCTTCTCAGTCGGGGTCTCGGCGAGGATCGTCTCCACATCCTCCGCGAACCCCATGTTGAGCATCTCGTCGGCCTCGTCGAGCACCAGGAATCGAAGCTCGGAGAGGTTGAGTGTTCCCTTCTCCAAGTGGTCCATGATCCGGCCCGGCGTGCCGACCACAACGTGGACACCACGTCGCAAGGCGCTGAGTTGCACTCCGTAGCCCTGCCCGCCGTACACGGGCAGCACCTTCACGCCACGCATCCGGGCGGCGTAGCGCTCGAAGGCCTCGCAGACCTGAAGTGCGAGTTCCCGCGTCGGCGCCAGAACCAGCGCCTGGGGGTTCTTCTGGGACAGGTCCAGGCGATCCAGGATGGGAAGGGCGAAGGCGGCGGTCTTGCCGGTGCCGGTCTGGGCCAACCCCACGACGTCGCGATCCGCCAGCAACGCGCGGGATGGTCGCTGCCTGAATGGGTGACGGGCTCTCGTACCCGACATCGTGCAGGGTCTTCAGCACGGCATCACTGAGACCCAGGTCCGAGAACGTAGGAGCGTCCGCGGGTCCTGAGGTCTGCTGTTCGTCGGTCACGAGATCTCCTGTTGAGCAAGCGGGCGCCCTTCCGGGCGACCCTGGCGGAAGCGCACTTCGACCCTACTGTGGTCTGCAGCCCCGAGTCCGGGTGCCGGCCGACGGATCGATCAGACGAGCGAGGACAGTGGTGTGTCCGGATCCGCGAGCGCGTCGAGGTCGATGGCCTCGGTGGATCGGACGAGAGCCTTGATGTCGTCGGTCACGTCCCACACGTTGACGTTCATGCCCGCCAGCACGCGGCCGTCATTGGTCCAGAACGCGATGAACTCCCCAGCCGCCGGATCCCCACGGAAGACCACGCGGTCGTAATCGCCCGGCTCGACGTATCCGGTGTACTCCATGCCCAGGTCGAACTGGTCGCTGTAGAAGTAGGGACTGCGGTCGTAGGTCGCATCGAGGCCCAGCATCGACCTCGCGGCGATGACCGGTTGGTTCAGTGCGTTCGCCCAGTGTTCCACCCGGATGTGTTTGCCGAGGACCGGATGGTTTGCATTCGCAACATCCCCGGCCGCATAGATATCGGGGTCCGAGGTCCGCAGATGCTCGTCGACCACGATCCCGTTGTCCACGTCGAGCCCCGCCTGCTCGGCCAGAGCGACGTTCGGGGTGATGCCGACCCCGACCAGCACCACGTCCGCCGGGACCTCCGATCCGTCCGCAAGGCGTACGCCGGTGACGTGGTGGTCGCCGAGTATCTCCTCCACCTGGACGCCGAACCGCAGATCGACGCCGTTCCGCTCGTGTAGGTCGGCGAAGACCCGGGCGACATCGTCACCGAGCACTCGTTGGAGGGGCAGGTCAGCCACCTCCAGGATCGTCACGTCGAGCCCGGCGGCGCGCGCAGCGGCGGCTGCCTCGAGGCCGATCCACCCGCCGCCGATGGCGACCAGCCGTCCGCCCTTACCGAAGCGGTCACGGATACGTTCGCTGTCGTCCAGCCTACGTAGGTACTCGACCCCTTCTAGATCACTGCCCGGCACGGTCAACGGACGGGGGGAGGAACCGGTGGTGAGAAGCAGTTTGTCGTAGCTCACCGATGACCCGTCGGTGAGCACGACAACGTGATCGCCTCGATCGATGCGCTCCACTGCCGTGTTCAGTCGCAATGTCACGTCGTGGGCTCGGTACCAGTCCTCCGGGTGGACGAACACCTCCTCGCGCTTGCTGCTGCCCTGTAGATAGCCCTTCGACAGCGGTGGACGTTCGTACGGCCGGTGCGGCTCGTCGCCGATGAGCGTGATGCTGCCGGTGAAACCTTCCGCCCGCAGTGCCTCCGCCGCCTTCGCACCGGCCAACCCGGCTCCGACGATCACGAAATTCTGGTCGCTGGGCATCAAAACTCCTCACGTGGGCTTGCGTTCAGGCTTTCACGGGTTCGACGCGGGCGCCATCCACCGCCTGTTCACCTCCAACTTCCCGCGATCCTCGGTCGCTCTTGCGGGAGGTTGGAGGATTTGGCGCCCGATTTGTCGTCTATGAACTGGTTCCAATCTCCATCTTCGCGCGGATAGATGAACAGCAATGCAGGGGTGTGCGCGAACTTGGAGGCAGTGCCGGGCGCATTGCTCGATCAGAGCCGTCGTGCCAAGACCTAGGCTGACCGCATGCGTATCGGTGTCGCCATCCTTCCGGACAGCGGTTGGCAACAACTGCGGCCCAGGTGGCTGGAGGCCGAACAGCGTGGCTTCACGACCGCGTGGACCTACGATCACCTGTCCTGGCGCTCGCTGCGGGACGGTCCGTGGCTTGGGACCGTGCCGCTCCTGGGGGCGGTTGCCGCAGTGACGACCACCCTCCGGATCGGCACCTTGGTGACCAGCCCGAACTTCCGGCACCCGGGGCTGTTGGCCAAGGACGTGATGACCCTCGATCAGATCAGCGGTGGCCGCGTGGACCTGGGTGTGGGTGCCGGCGGCGCCGGCTACGACGCCTCGGTGCTCGGGGGTGATCCGTTGTCACCCAACGACCGGGCCACCCGATTCGAGGAGTTCGTGCACGTTCTGGACGAACTCCTGCGCAATGAGCGGGCATCTCACGCAGGGACCTTCTACACCGTGCAGGAGTCGCGAACTCACCCGGGCTGCGTGCAGCGACCGAGGGTCCCGTTCACAGTGGCCGGCGCCGGCCCGCGGGCGATGCGGGTGGCGGCCAACCATGGCGACACCTGGGTCACGTACGGCCCGGTGCGTGAGCACGACGGGCCCGACGACTGGTTCACCGCGGTCGAGGCGCAGGTCGATCGTCTGAGTGAGGCCTGCGAGGCCGCGGACAGGGACCCCTCCTCAATCCGCAGAATGGCGTTGGCTGGGCTTGAGTCACGGTGGCAGCAGTCATCCTTGGCGGCATGGGACGACTTCTGCGGCAGGCTAAAGACTCTGGGGTTCACCGACGTCGTCGTGCACTGGCCCCGACCACAGGACCCGGAACTCCCCGGGCCACCGGTCGAAGTCTTCGACGAGATCTGCGCCCGTCTACAACCCTGAGCCAGCGGCGCCACGTGCGAGGATGCCGTCATGGGTGTGGAGATCGAGCGCAAGTTCTTGGTGGTCGGAGACTCGTGGCGGGGGAACGTCGCGCAGGAGACGCACATCGTGCAGGGCTACTTGGCGTCCACCGCCACGTTGACGCTGCGGATCCGGATCAGGGGGGATCGGGCCTACCTGACGTTGAAGGGGACGTCGACGAACATCTCCCGAAGTGAGTTCGAGTACGAGGTGCCCGTCGCCGATGCCCGGGCGATGCTCGACGAACTCGCGCAGGGTCCCGTGATCGACAAGGTCCGCCATCTCGTCCCGGTCGGCGGCCACACCTGGGAGGTGGACGTCTTCGCCGGAGACAACGCCGGCCTGGTGATGGCCGAGGTGGAATTGGGGTCCGAGGACGAGGTGTTCGTGAAACCGGCCTGGGCAGGCCTCGAGGTGTCGGACGATGACCGCTACTACAACGTCAACCTCGCCCGCTCACCCTTCAGTGTCTGGGGCGCCTCGGAGTGACTGGTATGGACAGCAGTTCTGCGGAGAATCGCCCCGCGTGAAACAGTCAACCATGAGCACAACCGCGGCCATCGACGTCGGGCGACTCCGGGTCTGGAACATCGTCGCCGGGCTCGTCCACTTCGTGCAGTTCCTGCTGATCGTGGCGCTGTCCACCGACTTCAGCCTTCCGGTGACCGCCTCGTACGTTGCCGGGCCTCCCGGGACTCCGGCTTCCGAGCCCGTCGTCCTTTTCGACATCCGCCTCGCATGGGGTGTCGGCCTGTTCTTCCTGTTGTCCGCTCTCTTCCACTTCATCGTGGCCAGTCCGTGGTTCTATCAGCGATACGCCGACGGTCTCGCCGCGCGACACAACTACTTCCGATGGGTCGAGTACTCCTTGAGCTCGTCGGTCATGATCGTGCTGATCGCGCAGATCGTGGGGATCTTCAACTTCGCAGCATTGCTCGGGCTGTTCGGTGTGAACGCTTCGATGATCCTCTTCGGATGGCTGCAGGAGAAGTACGAGGATCCGGGCGGGAGCCTGCTGCCGTTCTTCTTCGGGTGCCTGGCCGGGGTCGTCCCCTGGGTGGTGGTGCTCGTGATGGTGATGGCGCCGGGAGCGGCCTCCGACGTGCAGACTCCGGGTTTCGTCTACGGGATCGTGCTCTCGCTGTTCGTGTTGTTCAACTCGTTCGCTCTCGTGCAGTGGCTGCAGTACAAGCCGGTCGGCAAGTGGTCGGACTACCTGCGGGGGGAGCGGGCCTACATCATCCTGAGCCTGGTCGCGAAGTCGATCCTGGCGTGGCAGGTGTTCGCGAACACGCTGATCCCGTAGCGTTCCTGGGATTCCCAGTGATCAACTTCGGACGTACGGTTGTAGAGCCGCGTCGCCGTTCCGATCGTCCTCGCCTCAGGCCCCCGATCTGTGACATGGCGGTGAACATTGCCGCAGTGAACGGACGGTGGGCTGCTGCCCGACCGGACGTCCGCGAGGAGGTCCACATGAAGCACATCCGCAGTCATGCAGTACATGGACTCCCGTACCGCGCATCTACTGGGCGGAGGTCATCCAAGACCGTCCCAAGGGGCCTGACCGGGACGGGTCCGGTGCCGCCGGCTGCGCTCATGGCAGGACCCGTGTTACGCGACACGGTGCCCACCGCGTGATCTGATCCACGGGGCTTCGGAGACAATGCACAGGTGAAACACGACGAAACGACTCATACTGCCCCTGACGGTGCCGACATCTTCCGCCAGACCTGGCGTCCTGACGACGCTCCGCGCGCCGTCGTCGTCCTGATCCACGGACTCGGCGAGCACTCGAGCCGGTACGGACACCTGGCTGCAGCGGTTCACCGATACCGGGTTCGCCGTGTTCGCCATGGACCTGCGCGGTCATGGTCAATCGAGCGGCGGCCGTGGTGACTTGCGCATGGCCGAGGCGGTCGCGGACGTGGCCGATCTTGTCGCGCATGCCCGGTCCGAGTACCCGGGCCTCCCGGTCTTCGTGTACGGACACTCCCTGGGTGGGCTGATCTCCATGACCTACACGGTGCAGCGCCAGCCCGACATCGCCGGCCTCGTCGCGTCCGCGCCGGCGCTGGACAGCGAGTTGCGCGAGCAGAAGGTCAAGTTCGCGATGGCCAACCTTCTGGGTGGCCTGCTGCCGAGCATCGCGATTCCCACCGGGCTGGACCCCGAAGGAGTCAGTCGGGACCCTGAGGTCGTCGCCGCCTACAAGGCCGACCCGCTCGTGCACGACAAGGGTTCGTTCGGACTCGCCAAACAGACATTCAGCGCGATGGACGCGATGATGGCGCAGACCGGATTCCCGGTGCCACTGCTGATCATCCACGGCACCGCCGATCGCCTCACCGTCCCGAGCGCGAGCAAGGTGTTCACCGAGCAGATCACCGGTGACGTGACGTTGATCGAATACGAGGGCATGTACCACGAACCTCACAACGAGCCGGAGCAGGCGGAGGTCTTCGAGGATGTCCTGGCCTGGTTGCAGCCCCTGATCTGAAGGCTTGAGCGGCCAGTCCTGCGTGCTACTCGTCGGCCTTCTCGTGGCCGGAGAACTCGTCCATGGAGTGGTACACGCCCACGCGCTCGAGGTAGAAGTCCCGAATGCTCACCGGGAGCAGGCCGGTCAGAATCTTGTTGAGTCGTGAGGTCCACGGGATGATCAGGAACGGCCCGCCCTTCAGCATCTCCTTCCAGGTCCCGTCGACCACCTCCTCCTGCTCGAGCATCGGGGTGAGGAAGATGCCTTTGGCGCCGTCGAACATGCCGGTGTTGATGTAGGTGGGGCACACCGTCGTGACCTTGATCTGGCTGTGCCCCGCTTGGTCGAGTTCCAGGCGGACCGAGTCCGACCAGCCGACCGCTGCCCATTTCGAGGCCGCGTAGACGGCCATCCGCGGGTTGGCCACGAGGCCGGCTGACGAGGCGATGTTGACGATCCGGCAGTCGGATCCCAGGGCGATCATGTCGGGCAGGAACTCCCGCGTGATGTACATGGGGGCCAAGGAGTTGATGGCCATGGTCTTCTCGATCGCTGCGACGTCGTCGGTCTCCCAGAAGTATCCGTTGCCCCTCACGATGCCGGCATTGTTGATCAGGATGTCCACGATCCCCACGTCATCGCGCACCATCTGCGCGGCCGCCGCGATGGCGTCCGCCGAGGACACGTCGACGATGTACGGGTGGATCGTGCCGCCGGCTTGCGCCAACTCGTCGGAGGTTCGCTCCAACTCCTGCTGGTTGATGTCCCACAGGACGACCGCGGCAGCGCCGTCGGCCACGGCCCTCTGGGCGAACAGCTTGCCGAGGCCCATCGCGGCCCCGGTGATCAGTACGGTCTTGCCCTCGACGGTCTTCATCGGTCATCCTCTGCTCGGGCGCTGGTACCGACAGTCTGCCGACTGCGGGTGGGGTTTGGCCACGGCTGAGCGAACTCTGCGCCCTGCGTCCGGGAACCTGCCGCCGCGCCGACGATCACGACCCGGCCTGCTCCTGGTCGATGGCGATGGCATCTCCGAGGTCGGGCAGCGGGTGGCCCTGGGCATGCAGGCTGGCCGCCTTCACCGTCTGCGAAATGCTGTGCCACACGTGTCCGGGGCCGAGCCGGTCGGTGAATCCGGCCCTGGCGAGCACCACCCGGGCCGGGTAGTGCAGTCGCGCGATGAACAGGTCGACATCCTGACGGCGCAATTCGGTCAAGAGTGCGGACAGCATGTCGAGCGTGGTGGTGTCCATCTGGCCGGTGGCTTCGAGGTCGAGCACCAGCGACTTGAGGTCCGGGCTCCCGTCGACCAGTTCCAGGATCCGTACGTGGGTCGCCTCGCAGTTTGCCCAGAAGATGGGGGCGTCGAAGCGCAATATCAGAACGCCTGGGCGTTCCTGGCGCTCCGGATGGCCGGCCACGGCGCCCCAGCCGGCCTTCTCCCCAGGGATCTTCCCGAGGGCATCGATATGGACGCGGCTGGATCGGTACACAAGGCCGAGTAGGGACATCGCGACCGCCGCGAGCAGCCCGTAGAGCGGGCCGAACAGCAGCACTCCCGCCAGCCCGGTGACGGCCGCGACGAGATCGTTGCGCCGGACCCGCTGGTAGTAGCGCAGAGTCTTCACGTCCAGGAGGAACCAGACACTGAAGATGACGATCGCGGACAGCACGACCCGCGGCACGTCGGTCAGCAAGCCCGTCATCGTGAGCAGGAAGAGCACCGTCACCAGCGCCGCAACGACCCCACTCACCTGCGTGCGGGCACCGCTGTTGGCGGCGGTAGCCGTCCGACTCAGGCTGCCGCACACGCTCATCCCGCCGCTGAGTCCTGCCCCCACGTTCGCCATCCCCGTGGCGAAGAACTCCGAATCGGCGTTGATCCGGTGGTTGGCGCGGCTCGCGAAGATCCTCGCGGCGGACAGGCCCTCGCCAAGAGCGGCGACGGCGACGGCCAGACCACCGAGCACGATGGCAGTCAAGTCCGAGCCCGATATCGCCGGAAGTGAGATCGACGGTAGCCCTGAGGGGACGCTGCCGATGACCTCCACACCGTGGGCCTCACTGCTCCAGAACCGGGAACCGACCACGGACAGGGCCATCACGACCAGCGCCCACGGAATCGCCGAGGCACGGCTGGCGCCGATGAACACGATGGCCAGCGCGACGACGCCTATGGCCAGCGTGACAGCATTCGTCTGCCCGATCTCACGCAGACTCGTCGTCACGCGGGGGATGAAGTGCCCGGATTGTGGCGGTAGACCGAGCAGATGCGGCAGTTCACTGGCCAGAACGGTGAGGCCGAGGCCGAAGCTGAACCCCACGATCACCGGACGGGAGATGAAGTCCGTGACCCACCCCAGACGCAGGAGGCCGAACAGGCTCAGCCAAAGACCTGCGGCGAGTGCCACGGCAGCGGTCAGTGTCATCGCACGTCCGGCGTCGCCACCGGCGAGCATCGGACTGACCACCGCGCCCGACATGATCGCAACGGTGGAGGTGGGGCCGATCGCGAGCTGACGTGATGTGCCCAGCAGCGCGTAGATGATCAGGGCGGCGGGCAGGGCGTACAAGCCCACCTGCACGGGAACCAGCGCGACCGCCGAATACCCCATCGCGGTCGGGATCGCGACGGCTGCCACCGCCAGACCGGCCAGCCCGTCGCCGACCAGCCAACCGCGCCGGTAGTGGGGCAACCATCCGAGTATCGGCACGAAGCGAGCACTTGTCTCACGAGCATGCATGAACGCCTCCCGGTCGCCGAGCAGGCGCCGTCACCCGGCAGAACGGTGCGGTGGTGTTCACCCGGTGGCCACCAGCCCATAGGTCACGAGGACCACGCTGACGAGGCAGACCGCCACCAAGGGGATGCCGAAGCGCACGAAGGAGCCCATGCTGTAGCGCCCAGGCTGCATCACCATCAGATTCGACTGGTGGCTGAACGGGTTGATGAACGTGAACGAGATGCACGTGCCTATCAACGCCAGCACCAAGATCGGGTCGAGGTCGATCTCGAGGGCCAGTGCGAGGCCCACGGGAGTGAGGATGGATGCCGCGGCGGCGTTGGTGGTGATGTTGGTCAGGATTGCGGTCGCGATGGCCAGGGTGACGATGACGGCGACCACGCTGCCCGCGGACACGGTGGTGATGGCGTCCGATATCAGTTCGGCTATCCCGCTCTCCACCACCACCACACCGAGTCCCACGGAACCCGCCAGGATGAACAACACGTTCCAGTCCAGTGCGCGCGCCGCGGCTCGCGGGCTGAGCACCCGCGTGATGACCATGAGAACGGCCCCGCTGAAGGCGACGACCTCGACGGATGCCAGTCCGAAGGTGGCGGAAACGATCACGGCGACCAGGATCGCCAGCGCCGTCCAGGTGCGACCGACCTGGGGTGCTTTGCCGGCGGCGTCCTGCCACAGCCCGATGTCCGAGTGTTCGTAGATCGCCTTCGGGTCCTTGCTCGTGAGGTAGATGGTGTCGCCCGCGTCCACCCGTGACTCCTCCAGGGATTCGTCGGTGCGAGCCGCAACGACGTCGACGTGACCGTGCGACTCCAGGTCGCCGATGGTCCCGGGTTCGCCGGGGGCGATCGACGCCGCATAGAGGCGTTGCTCCGCCAAGCCGAATCTTGGACTGGCCCACAGCGCCGAGATCCCATCCTCAGTGGCTTCGAAGATCATCGTGTCGCCGGCGGCGATCGGCTGGTCCGCGTCCAGCATCTCGGATTCGCGCCGGATGCCGAGCAACGCATACTCCTGAGTGCTGGCGATCCCCAGATCGCCGGCGCGACGCCCGATCCCGTTCGCCCTGGGCGCCACGGGCAGTTCCACGCGCCACGACTTGGACTTGCTCACCTCGTCGTCGGCCGCCTGGAAGGCTCGGGGGGAGGAGATGAGCAACCAGATCCAACCGACCACAGCCACTGGCGCGGCGACCAGCGCGAACGAGAACATGCCGACTTCAACGCCGGAGCCGCTCGCGATGCCGGCGATGAGAAGGTTCGAACTCGTGCCGACCAGGGTCGTGGACCCCGCCAGCGTCGTGACGTGCGCGATCGGCAGCAGCACCTGTCGTGCGGGGATTCCACGTGTCTGCTGGAGCTCCTTCACCGCAGGTATCAGCATGGCCACGATGGGCGTCGTGTTCATCAGCGCGGATGCCACGCCGACCGGCACCATCAGTCGTCGCAGGGTCTGGCCGGCCGTGGTCACCGTGGACAAGAGTCGCCACGCGACCCGGGAGACCACACCCGTGTGGATCACACCCTTGGCGATCACGAGCATCGCGGCCACGGTGATCACACCGCCGTTGCTCAGCCCTGAGAACAGAGCCGATGGCTCGGCGATCCCGGCGAGAGCCGCCACGGCCAGTCCGCTGGCCAGTGCCAGGACCGGAGGTACTCTGCCCGAGGCCATCGCGACCAGCGTGCCGATCACGATCGCTGCTGCGAGATAGATCATGGGGGCCCCTCGTACGCGGTCGAGCCGACGTTACCGCAGAAGACGGCTGTACTTCACCTGCACGACACTGGAAGTTCACCTCTTCGCGGGCACTCGCGTGCCTGGGTTGCGCGCACCGGCGCACCTCAGCGCCCGAGGCAGGGGAGGCCGATCACGTCGGCGCGACCGGGGGCTTGGGCTCGAGGGGTTGGAGCCTTCCGGGGTGTGTCGCAATAGGACCGGCACACCGCCGAAAACCTCTGATCATCGGTCGGGACCTCGGACGCGGTGACGGTGCGGGTCCGGTCATGAGTGGAGACAGGACGGGGGCTTCGACTAGCATTCTGCGGCGGAGGAGACGGGAATGGGCTGGAAACGCTATGTGGCCGTGGGCGATTCCTTCACGGAGGGAATCGGTGATCCGGCGCCTGCAGGCCGAGACCGCGGCTGGGCCGATCGAACAGCTGAGGCACTGGCGGTGGGTGAGCCGGGTTTCGGGTACGCCAATCTCGCCATCCGCGGGCGGCTTCTGGATCAGATCGTGGAGGAACAGGTCCCGCAGGTGTTGGACCTGGCCCCGGATCTGGTGAGTTTCGCCGGTGGTGTCAATGACGCACTACGTCGGCACTGGGATCTGTCCGCGATGAGCGGGTCCCTCGCCAAGGGCATCTGTGCACTACGGGCGAGCGGAGCCGACGTTGTGATCGTCACGTACGGCCGGCCGTCGAGCAGGTCGAAGCTGATGGGCCGGGTGGAAGGCCGACTGGCCCAGTATCGGGAGGTCACCTATGAGATCGCCGGCCGGCACGGGTGTCGCCTGGTCGACTTCTGGGATCACACAGTCTTCGACGATCCTCGTTTCTGGTCCGGGGACCGTCTCCACCTGAACCCGGTGGGGCATCAGCGGGTGGCGATGGCGGTGCTTGCAGCCCTCGGTAGACCCGTGGGCGACTGGCAACAGCCCTTGCCCCCTGTCAGGCCCATCTCGCCGGTGACCAAGATCGGCCGCGACGTGACTTGGGCGGGCAGGCACCTGGCCCCATGGCTCGGCAGGCGGGTTACCGGTCGCAGTTCCGGGGACGGGGTCGTGCCCAAGCGCCCCGAACTCCTGCCGGTGCGTGCGGGCTGGACTGCCCGCACGAGCCGGCTCAGTAGTTGACCACATATAGGCCCGCAGCGACGACCGCCCCGAGCAAGGGGCCGACGATCGGCACCCAGGCGTAGCCCCAATCGATCTTCTCCTTGCCGCGCAGGGGAAGCAGGGCGTAGGCGATCCGGGGCCCGAGATCGCGGGCTGGATTGATGGCGTAGCCGGTCGCACCACCGAGGCCCGCACCGACGGCGATCACCGCGAAGGCCACGCCTGCGTAGCCGAGGCCGATGTTGCCCAGGTTGGGGGCCTGCCCCTCGACCGCCGGCTGCCACGGTGCCTGTTGGATGACCCAGTAGACGAGCACGAACGTCGCCACGGCTTCGCTGACCATGTTCCATCCGAGCGACCGGACGCCCGGTTTCGTGTAGAAGATGCTACCCGTGGTGTGGGGCTCGTCATGGTTGTCGAACTGCTTCTTGTAGACGACGTAGACAAGCAGGCCACCGGCAATGGCACCCGCCATTTCCCCGATGACGTAAAACGGAACCTGGGACCAAGGTGTCGTGTCCGTGAGCGCGAGGGCCAACGTCACGGCCGGGTTCAGGTGAGCGCCTGACTCCCATGCCACGCTCGCGCCGACGAAGACGGCCATACCCCACCCGAAGGCGGTCAGACTCCAGTTGGCGGAGCCGAACCCCAGACTGCTCGGCAGTGCACCGAGCGCCCCGATCCCGCAACCCACCAGGACCAGGATCGCGGTGCCGATGAACTCGTTGATAGTGATCGTACGAAACATCTCCAGGCTGGACATTGCTGATTCCTAGCAGAATCGGTGTCTCGATGGCCTGCTGTCCGGCGGGTTCGGGAGGTCGCCCGCGCGTAGAGTGAGCGCCATGTTGGCCGCGTTGCCGCCCGTGCCCCCGTGTGAAATGCCTCTCGGGGCCGTTCACGCGGTGGACGGGTCCAAGCACCAGCAGGTCGTTCTTGTGCGCGGCGACTCCAAGAGATCGAGTCATGCACGCCTTTCCCGCTGGCGGTACCGCGACGGCTGTTGGGTGCGCCTGGACACGGTGAAGGCCCGCAACGGCGCGCGAGGCTGGCACCAGAAGCCGTGGGACTACAGCTACCTGTCCCCGATCGGCACTTTCGGACTCACCGATGCAGGGGGGCGCCGACACGCACCCCGCGGCACCTCCCTTCCCTATCGACCACTCGCGGTCGGGATTCCAGGGGCCGCCCGGAGGTGAGTGGGTGTTCGACCACGTCGTCGCCATCAACTTCAACCGGGTGCCGGGGCGCTCGCCTCTGGACCTCACACGTCCCGACCCGAGGATCAAGGACGGTGGCATCTGGCTGCACGTGAACGGCCGCGCTGCCACCCGCGGCTGCATCTCGGTGAGTCGTCCGCAGATGCGGGTGGTTCTGCGGTGGCTCGACCCCTGCAAGGACCCGGTGATCGTGATGGGTCCACGCGGTGTCCTGCGCAAGTGACCTCAGGCCGGGACCGGGGTCACCTCGCGGTGACCTGGTCGATCCTCACCTGCCGCGACCGCCATCCCTGCGGTGATGGACGCCGCGGTGTACAGCATCAGGGACTCCAGATACAGCACCAGCAGCATTGCGATGGGTGCCGCGAACGCACCGTACTGCGGTTTGCTGACCGACCAGGCGATGATGAAGGACAGCAGGTACTTCAGGATCTCGATGCCGACCGCCCCCACCGCGGTGCCCACCAGTCGCGGTGTGCGCT
Organism: uncultured Actinomycetota bacterium; assembly: GCA_963769435.1. Taxonomy (GTDB): domain Bacteria; phylum Actinomycetota; class Actinomycetes; order S36-B12; family UBA10799; genus JADKAV01. The sequence continues at coordinate 251,919 of CAVYLN010000002.1, read as the reverse complement.
GCCGGCTTGATCCCTCCCATGTGGCCCAGGATCAACCAGACGACCAGCGCGTTGATACCGATCGACACCAGGCGCGGTGAGCACGATCAGCAGCAGTCGACCAGGCGCTTCCGTCAGGTTCAGTGCCCGCTCGATCGGGTCCAGCGAAGTTGGAGATGATCACAGACGGCACGAACGACAACGCGATCAGCGGCGCCAGTAGGAGCATCCAAGCCAGCAGTCGCGCGCGGGCCGTGACGAAGTTGCGCGGGTCCTTTGGGTGCCCCGTAGATCAGGTGCATCGAGTTGCTCAGCGCGACCATCGCGCCGCTGCCCGAGTACAGCAGAACGACCAGACCGATGCAGAGATGTCGTCTGTCCGACCTGGGCGAGTGTCTCCGGGGAGACCCCCTGTTCCCCGATCAGGCCCGGGAAGGCGTTGGAGACGCTCTCGGTCACCGTGTCGGCGAGTTCCTCACCACCGATCAATGCGGCCAGGCCGAAGGCGAACACGAGCATCGCGAACACGGACAGGAACAGGTAGTACGTGGTGCCCGCCGCGAGCAGCGTGACTTTGGCGTGGCTGAACCGCAGGAAGGCGCGGTATCCGACCCCGGCGCAGTGCGCCTTTTCATCGACCTTGGCGAACGTGTCCGCGATCGCCTTCGGCGGTGGGATCTGATCGGCTCGCCGGGATCGGGGGCGGGCTCGCCGCCATCGTGGACGGCATCGCGGTGTCGGTCATGCTGCCTCCGGGATCGTGGGCCACGTTGCACGATAGTGCTCTACCCGATGACGCGCGTCATGCCGCATGCGTGACGAGTCCGGCGTGCCGACTCAGCGCAGGATCGTGCTGGAGTCCGCAACCTCGTCGTACGGTTGAGCATGATCAACCGCGGGTTCCTGGTGGTCATGGCCTGCATCGGGCTGTTGGCGGCGTGCGTTCCCACGAGGGTCACAACACCGCCGATGGGACAGATGGACGAAGCCGAGCCTGGACATCCTCGATGCCGACCACCGCGGTGCAGCCCGTGCTCGCCGCCGGTGACGGTGAGAGCATCGTGACGGTGGGGGTCCCGACGGATTCGTGCCGGAGGCTCCCACCGGCGCGACCGACGAATACCGGTGTTTCGTGGTCGATCCCGGATCTCACGACGGACGTCATGATCACCGGCGCCGAGTTCGTCCCTGGCAACCCGGCGATCGTGCATCACTCGATCCTCTACTGCGGTCTATCCCGAGCAAGTCGCCGCCGCGGAAGCACTCGACGCGGCCGATCGAGGGCGCCGGCTACGAGTGTTTCGGGGGCGCGCGACTGCCCAGCCCGGCCGGCGATGCGTTGTCCGGGATTGGACCAATCCGGACTGGATCACCGCGTGGGCGCCCGGGGGCAAGCCCACCGAGATGCCCTCGGGCCACGGCATGCCGCTGCCGGCCGGCGGGCGGATCGTCATCCAGATGCACTACAACCTGCGCTCCGAGCAGGGGACGGACTGCGACGCAGGTGAGGCTGCGGCTGACGGACAAGAAGCTGCAACCCGTTGCGTACGGCGTTGCTCCCGGCCCCGGTCGAATTGCCCTGTGCACCGGGGGAGTCGGGCCGGTTGTGCGATCGCACGGACGCGGTCGACGACGTGGTGAGCCGGTTCGGGGCGGGTAGCGGTGCCACGATCGCGGGCTGCAGTTGCTCTGCGGCGGCGACCCGGATGCGCCGAGAGCCGGCCCGGTGCAGACATGCGATCGTCCGGTGACCTCGGCCACCACGGTGTTCGCGGTCGCCGGTCACATGCACCTGCTGGGCCGCGAGATCTCCGTCACCCTGAACCCGGGCGAGTCCGACGAGCAGGACCTGCTCGACATCCGAACTGGGATTTCGACAAGCAGGGGCGGTCCCGCTGCCCAAACCGGTCGACATCGGGCCTGGTGACACCCTTCGGGTCCGATGTCGGCACGACGCCTCGCTGAGATCGCAACTTCCCGCGCTGCAGGGCACCGAGCCTCGGTACGTGGTGTGGGGTGAGGGCACCACCGACGAGATGTGCCTGGCCATCCTGATCAACGGCTGAACTCTTCTGGAACCGATGTGCATCCGTATCGCTACGCCTAGTATCGCGTCATGCCGTCTACGCCTTCTCCGATGATGCCCTCGGAACCCACGACTGCGTCGGCCTCATTGCCGCTCTGACATCGGGAGCGGTGAGCCGCTCGCGAACTGCGGGAGGCGGCGCTCGCACGCGCGCCGACGCGGTGAAGCGGCTCAACGCGGTCGTGACGTGGCTGGACGAGTCCGCACCTGGGGATGGACCGTTCGCCAGGCATCCCGTCGTTCATCAAGGACAACGAGGACATGGCCGGCTACCCGACGACATTCGGCTCCCGCGCCACGCCCCGCACACCCGCGCGCCGAGTCCTCGCGGTTCGTGCGACGACTGGAACAACTCGGGTTTCGACACCCTCGGTAAGTCGGCGCTGCCGGAGTTCGGCCTGACCGCGACCACCGAACCGATAGCCCACGGGCCTACCCGCAACCCGTGGAATCCGGCCTACAGTGCCGGAGGCTCGTCCGGTGGTTCCGCCGCGCTGGTGGCCGCCGGGGTCGTTCCGCTGGCCCACGCCAACGACGGTGGAGGGTCGATCCGGATCCCCGCATCCTGCTGCGGACTGGTCGGCTTGAAGCCCTCGCGAGGTCGCCTCGTGCGACGTCGAGGCGATGGACGTCCTACCCGTGAACATCGTGACTCAGGGTGTGGTCACTCGCACCGTGCGCGACACCGTGGCCTTCTACGAAGCGATGGCGAAGGTGTACCCGGCCACACATCTGCCCCCGATCGGGTCCACGAAAGATCCCGGCGTGCTGCGGGTGGGAGTCATCACCGATGGGGTGGCCGGACTCGGTGTAGACCCTCAGGTGCGTGACGCGGTGGAGCGCACGGCGCGGTTGTGCGAGTCGCTCGGGCCACAATGTCGACTACATCGCGCAACCCGTTCGACGACTCGATCGCCCGGGACTTCCTGCGGTACTGGGGGATGCTCTCGTTCTCCCTGCAGCGACTGGGATCGCAGGTCTTCCCGGGAGAGTACGCGCCCGAACGTCTGGAGCCGTTCACGAAGTACTTGAGCCGGTACTTCATGTCGATCGCGGTCCAGGCGCCCGCGTCCATTCGTCGCCTGCGAAGGTTCGGTGATACACACAGCGAGATGTTCGACACCTACGACGTCCTGCTTGTCGCCGGTACTCGCGAGCCCCCCGGTGCCGATCGGATACCTGGGACCGCAGGTCGATCCGCACGAGCACCTGGTCCGCCTGCTGCGCTACGCGTCCTTCACCGCGCTGCAGAACATCTCCGGATCCCCGGCCATCTCGTTGCCGCTGGCAACGTCGGCGCAGGGACTGCCCATAGGTGTGCAGTTCGCTGCGGACACCGGTCGGGAGCAGTTGCTGCTGGACCTCGCGGCGTCACTCGAGCAGGCCAAACCCTGGCCCCGCGTTGACCATACGCAGGGAGTGCTTGAGGCGTAGATTGAATCGTGTCGGGCCAGGTGAGCGGACCCGCGGACAGGGAGTGACCGATGGCAACAGCATCGATGAGCGTTCAGGACGCCTTGTGGCTGACCATGGACCGGCCGAACAACCTGATGGTCGTCGACGGGTCGTTGGTCCTGCGCGGTACCCCCGACATCGACGATGTGCGCGCCATCTTCGAGGCCGCGGTCTCGCGGTTCCCCGTCCTCGCGCGGCGTGCGGTGAAGTCCGGGCTGGGCTGGGCGTGGGAGGACGATCCGAACTTCACGATCGAGGATCACCTGAACGTCGTCGAACTCGAGGAGGGCATGGGTATCCCGGACCTGCAGGCGTTCATGGCTGCTCAGCGATCCGCAACCACTGCCGAAGGACCGGCCGCTGTGGGTCGGCTACCTGTTGAGCTCCGCTGGTCGATGGACGACGGGACCATCGGGTTCGGCGATGTTCACACGCTTCCACCATTCCATCGCTGATGGTGTCCGGTTGACGCAGGTGCTGCTCGGCCTGTGTGAGTCCGAGGGCGCCTCCGTGGGTGCAGTGGTGGCGCGCAAGGGAGTCCAGTCCAGCGACCCGACATCTCCCCCCGGAGGAGTTGGGCCGGGTCGCGACACACGCGGCGGAGGAGGTCGCCCACGCGGTTGAGGCGGGCGTGGGCGAGGTGGCCCACGAGACGATCCACGCGATCCGCAATCCACTGTCGGCGATCGCGCACTTGCCGGGCCGGGCGTTCGGAGTTGCGAAGGCTCGGTGTTCCACCAGGTGGAGGAGGGCCTCTCGCTGGTCCGCCACCCGGACCGTCTGCTCGATGCCCTCGAAGTGCTCGGGGCCGAACAGCACCGGAGCCTCAACGACCTCTCGTCGGTCACCAAGATCACTTTCGCGGCTTCAGACGACACCGTCTGGAGCGGGAAACCCGGAACCACGAAGGCGCTTGCCTGGTCGCAGAGTGTTCCCCTCGAGGACATCAAGGCGATCGGCCGTCGCGCCGGCGCGACGGTGAACGACGTCCTCCTGGCCGCCATCTCCGGGGGTCTGCAGCGGTACCTCTCGGAGAGCGGCGAGTCGCTGCGTGAGGTCGCCTGGATGGTGCCTGTGAACCTGAAGCCCTTCGAGGACAACCTCCCGCCCGAACTCGGGCAACTACTTCGCCCTCGTGTTCCTGCCCATGCCGCTGGACGAGCCGGATCCCAAGGCTCGCCTCGAGCAGATGCATCACCGGATGCACCGGATCAAGAACTCCGACGAGGCGGTGCTCACGTTCGGGCTGCAGCGCATCGTGTCGATGTCGCCGAGTCAGATCGCGTTCTTCCTGACGAACTTCTTCGCCAACAAGGCCGTCGGGGTGCTGACCAATGTGCCCGGTCCCACGACCGTCCTCCGGTTCGGAGGTGTGGACGTGGAGCAGGTGGTCGGGTTCGCTCCGTGCTCGGGTAACCAGCCGATGACCGCGACCATCTTCAGCTACAACGGGAAGGTCACCATCGGCTTCGCGACAGACGCGACCCTGCTGCCGAACCCGGCGGATCTCGTGGCGTACGTGATGGAGGACCTCGACCGCATGGCACTCGAGGTCGTCTGATCGGACGATCGCGGCCCCTTGTCGAGGCCGAGCGCGTCGAGTTCCAGCATGCCCGGTGTCGTCCCCGACATCGGCAGCAGCGTGACCTCGTCGGGCTTCTTGTCCAGGATCGTTCGCTACGTAGTCGTCGACCGCCTCCTGCAGCCCGACGTCGCGCCCGGCGGTCTCCGACAGGTACCAGCGGTGCTCCAGCACTTCGTGGAAGACCTCAGCGTCCTCGAGTTTGGACCGATGCTCATCCGGGATCGCTGACACCACCGGCTCGTAGACGTCCGAGAGCCAGCGGTGGGCCGCGAGCACATCTTCGCGTGGCGAACTACGTGCCGGTGCCGGCGACCCGACGCGATCGCCGGGTAGCGCTTCCCGATTCTGCACGGCCCGGAACTGGTCGAGGTCGTTGAGCAGTCGCCGGGCCTGGTTCTCCCCGACGTCCAGACCGACCAGGCGCAGGAGTCTGCGGGAGTGATGACCGGCGTCGACGACCTTGGGCTGGATCCGCACCGTGCCGTCCGATCGGGGTCGCAGGTCGAGTTCCGCGACGTCGAATCCGAGTTCGTTGAGCCGCTCGACGCGGCGGGCAATGCGCCAGCGCTCTGTGCCCGCCACTCGTTCGGACGACGTGAGTTCGGCCCAGAGGCGCTCATATCGCCGTGGCACCTCGTCGGCGATCGCAATCGGGTCGAGATCGGCCGCCAGTCTGCCGCCGGCCTGCAGGTCCATGAGGCCGCCCGCGATGTTGAGGTGTGCGATCTCGATGTCGTGCCGTCGCTGACCGTCCGAGAGTACTTCGTGCAGTTCGCCGGTCTCGGCGTCGACCAGATACGCCGCGAAGGCCCCCGCGTCGCGCCGGAACAGCACATTCGACAGCGAGCAGTCGTTCCACACGAACCCGACCAGGTGCACGCGGGCCAGAAGCAGCACCAGTGCGTCCAGCAGTCGGTCCACGGTCTCTGGACGGACCTTCCGTGAATACACGCTGCGGTAGGGGATCGACCACGTGAGGTGCTCTGTGATCAGTGCCCCTGGCAGTTCCTCGCCATTGCGGTCCCGCCGGCCGGTCACCACTCCCACGCCATGGACGGCCGGGATCTCGAGTTCGGCCAGCGATCGCGCAGAAGTCCGAACTCCCGCTGCGCGAACCTCTCGGTGATCTCCTTCACCGCCATGACGGTGCCGTCGACGTCCACGAAGCGTACGACGTGCCGGGAGATGCCCCGTGGCAGCGGGATCAGCAGATCCTCCGGCCAATGGGCAAGGGGTGTGTCCCACGGGAAGTCAAGCATGTCTCCGCGGATGCCGGCCTCGAGCCTGATCGTCAACTCGTCGGCCATCGCCCCATTGTGCACCCATCCGCCGCGGTATGGGTACCTGTCTGGCGCCCACATCACGGGACGGCGCGATTGCCCGGCCGCGTTGATCTGCCAGACTGAACAAATGATGCTTCCGGCTGCTGCGGCGACCGGCGGTGCACCCTCACTTGTTCGTCCCCGCATGGATGTGGGCCGTGACCGTGGGCATCGTCGTCTTGTTGATCACCTTCGAGTTCGTCCAGTCGACGCGCAACCCGCACGAGGTGCAGATCCGCGAAGCGGCGATCCAGTCGATCATCTACGTGGCGATCGCGATCGCGTTCGGTGTCTTCTTCAGTTGGTGGAGCGCTGACCAGATGCCCCCACAGGGCGGCTCGTACGGACTTGAGTACTTCGCGGGCTGGCTGATCGAGAAGAGCCTGTCGGTGGACAACCTCTTCGTGTTCGTCATCATCATGAGTGCCTTCGCCGTGCCGAAGATCTATCAGCAGAAGGTCCTGATGGCGGGGATCGCAGGGGCGCTGGTCCTGCGGACGATCTTCATCTTCATCGGTGCGGCCGCACTCGAAGCGTTCTCCTTCACCTACGTGATCTTCGGAGCTTTCCTGATGTACACAGCGATCGGGCTGGCCCGTCACCGCAACGAGGAACCCGAGTTCAACGAGGGCAAGGTCGTGCGGTTGGCCAAGCGGGTCCTGCCGTTCACCGACGAGTACGACGGTGCGCACCTGCACACGCGCGTGAACGGCAAGTTGTTCGGGACGCCGCTGCTCATGGTGATGATCGCGATCTTCGCCACCGACATCATCTTCGCGCTGGACTCGATCCCGGCGGTCTACGGAGTCACCAACGAACCCTTCATCGTGTTCGCGGCGAACGCGTTCGCCCTGTTGGGGCTGCGTGCGCTCTACTTCCTGGTGGCCGGCCTGCTTGGATCGTCTGGTCTATCTCTCCCTTGGCCTGGCCGTGATCCTGGCGTTCATCGGGGTGAAACTGATCCTGGTGTTCTTCGACATCCACATCGACATCTGGGTCTCCCTGGGCATCATCATCGGGATCCTGGTGATCACGACGGTCGCCTCGTTGCTCAAGGTCCGCAAGGACCCGTCCGCCAGTGCCCACGCCGGGGTCATCCCCGGCTTCGAGAGCAAGAAGAGCGAGAACGGCCCGAGCGCCCGGACAAGTCCTAGGGCCGTCTCAGGTGGCCCGGATCAGCGCCGCGGTCGCCGCACCCACCACGACCACCACCACGAAGGGTGCGCGCAGGATCAGCGCGACCGCGGCCGCCAGCACCGCGGCGAGCCGAGCATCCACGACCACCGTCATCTGCTGACCGAACGTCACCACGCCCAGCAGAGCGGCCAGCAGGGCGATGGGGAACATGGCCACGAGTTGCGCCACGCGAGGTCTGTCGAGGACCCTTTCGGGCACGACGAATCCCAGCGCCTTCAGGACGTAGGCGGCCGCACTTCCCACCAGCACCGCAGCCCAGATCATGAGTTCTCCTTCCGCAGGAAGAGAAGGGGGACGGCCGCCGCGCACAGCACGGGGAGCCCGGGCGACAGCAACGGGGTGAGGGCCACCCCCACCACTGCGGCCACGACGGCCACCCCGAGCAGACGGCGGCTGGTGATCTGCGGCCAGAGCAGCGCGAGGAACGCTGCGGGCACCGCCGCGTCGAGGCCCCATCGGGTGGGGTCCCCGATGCTGTCGGCGCCCAGTGCGCCGAGCAGAGTGCCGAGGTTCCACAACACGAACACGCTGATACCGGTCGACCAGAAGGCCAGTGCAGGTCGTGGCTGGGCGCGGTCGTAGTGGGCCAGCGCCATGGCCGTGGACTCGTCGATCGTCAACTGCGCCGCGGGCAGTGACAGTGCTGGCGACGGCTGCAGGATCTGTCGGATCCGCAGCCCGTAGAACATGTTCCGCAACCCCAGCAGGGTGCTGCTCGCCACCGCCGCCACGGCGGATCCGCCCCCGGCGAGTACGGAGATGAGAGCGAACTGGGAGGCTCCGGTGAACATCAACGCACTGAGCGCGAGCGTTTGCCAGACCGATAGCCCGGAGGTGATGGACAGCGCGCCGAACGACACCCCGTAAGCGCCTGTGGTGGCCCCGATGGTGGCCGCCTCGACGACTACACCGCGCGGGGTGTCGTCAATGGGCTGCGTACCAGTCACGCACACCACGCATGTTGTTGAGAACGAGGACCAGCGCGCTCAGGAGGATCATCAGCAGTCCGGTGCCGTGGAAGATGTAGAACAGGCCGAAGATGAGGTTGATCGACGCGAGCAGGTTGACCACCGTCCACGCTTCGGTCATCCCGGCAAGAATCCCGCGCGCCAGCCAGATGTAGGCGAAGAACAGGAACAGGGACAGTGCGGCGCTCACCAGCCAGTACCAATCGCTGACCGAATCACCGAAGAGTTCCTGGACCTGGCCTGGACGTAGCCACAGCACGACGGCGGCCACCACCGAGAGCACTTGGAGGAAGGCCACGAGATACGCCAGGAAGCCCAGGGCGGTCGCCGCAGCGGGGCGTTCGATGGTGGGCTGCATGCGGGAAGTATGTCAGCGCGCAGGTACCGTGGGTGACATGGCGGGTCTGCTCGCCGCGAGTGCCGCGGCTGTCCTCGGTCTCGCCGCCGCCGCTGTCCCCTCGGCGCCCCTCGACCAGGGCTTCGGGGTGACAGCGGATGCCGGACGGTACCTGGCCGCCCCCCGACAGAGTGCGATCGATGCCGACTACTACCTGGTGGATGCTTCGGGGAACTGGGCTGCACCACGATGCATCGGCAACGGCCGCCGGGGATCGCGGGTCCAGCCCGTCTTCGTGTACCGGCAGGGGGCGACGAACCGGTTCCAGCAGTTCCGGACGGTCCTGCGGAGATCCACCTACTTGACCACCGGCATCTTCGAGCGATCCTCGGGTACTCGCCGGACCGTGCGTTGGGTGCATGACCGTTCGTGCATGCCGACCTTCTGGCAGGTGGGGGTGCCGGCCTCGATGACGCACGACCTGGTGTCCCTGCGGAAGTACCTGACACGTCAGGACCCCCGGTTCCGGCGCGCCGACCGTGCCTACAGTCTCTGGGTCGACTCGACGACGAGCCCCGAGTGGTCGGGCCTGGGCTCGGACCGGTGGTCTGCGACTTGGAGTTCATCCTGGGGGTTCATCTGGGTGGACGCCCACGAATTGGTGCACGCGTTCGGCGCGATCAGGCCGGATGCGCCTCACAGCACGGGCAAAGGACACTGCTACGACGGCTACGACATCATGTGTTACTCCGACGGGGGTCCCACATGGCGCAAATCCGTGCGCTGCCGCTCACAGAAGTGCGCACTACCGGCTCGACTGCGGCGACGACGACTACTTCGCGGTGAAGCCCGCGAAAGGCTCCTGGTTGGCGCGCCATCCGCGTGCCAACGTCGCCAATTCACGGTTCGTGGCCGAGGTGAAGCCTCGGACCGCTCTCCGTGGAGCCACCGCCTCCCACCCAGGTGACCCGCGATGCCGACAGCGTCGATTGGCTCACCGTTCCCGGCGTGCGCTACGACGTGGGGGTCGTCGACGGGGACTCCACGATCAGTTGGATCGCCCAGGACACGACTGCGGGAACTGCCCCGCTGATCGACGTGAGCCCGCAATCGCGGGTATTCGTGCGGGCGGTCAACGATGCGGGGTACTCCAAGCGGGTGCGGGCGACACTTCGCTGATTCGCTCGCGTGGCGAGAACCAGCGAGGCAGGGTCCTTCGATTACCGTGAAACGGTGAAGAGACTGGTGCTGGGGCTGCTCGGCGTGCTTCTGGCACTGCTCGGGCTCGCGCTCATGGGTGGCGGGGGAGTCCTGCTGTCGTTGTTCGGAACCGATGGTAAGGCGCAGATCCCGATCGGCAGGATAGATGGGGATCAGGCCCGAGCAGTGGTCGTGACGGACTTCCAGATCAGTAGTTCGACGCCGCTGCCCGTCGACGAGGCCTGGTTCGACCTACAACTCGAGGTGACCGGCGAGGACCCGCTCTTCGTGGGCGTGGCGCCCAAACGTGAAAGTCTGGACTATCTACAGGGTGTGCCGTACGAGTTGGTGACGGGGATCGACAGTTCCTCCGACAGCGTTCAGTCCACCACCATCCCGGGCGACCGGGTGCCGGAGGACCCCGCGGCCCAGTCGTTCTGGACCGACCAGCGCGCAGGCAGCGACGTTACGGTCTCGTGGCCGATCTCGGACGAGGACACGACCCTGGTGGTCATGAACGAGGACCTGAGCAGGACCGTGTCGGCGCGGGTCGCGGTCGTGGCTACCGTGGCATGGGCCAGCCCACTGGCGATCGGCATGATGATCGCCGGGCTGGTCGTCGTGGTGCTGGCGATCGTGCTGCTGGTGATGGCCATGCGTGCAGGTCCCACCTCACCCGCGCCCACTCCGACGCCGATGGCGAGGGCCTAGGCTGGCGCGTGTGGAGGTCCAGCAGACCGGGGTACAGACAGACCGGGTGGTCACCGTGCCCAATGTCCTGTCGGCATTGCGCCTTCTCGGGGTGCCCCTGTTCCTATGGCTCATCCTTGTTCCGCAGGCCGACGCCCTCGCGGTGGTACTGCTGGCGGTGGCGGGTTTCACGGACTGGCTGGACGGATACCTCGCCCGCCGGTGGCACCAGATATCCCGTGTGGGGCAGTTGCTGGACCCGGTCGCTGACAGGCTCTACATCCTTGCGACCCTGATCGGACTGCTCATCAGGGGGATAATCCCGTTGTGGTTCGTGCTACTGCTGGTCTCCCGCGATCTCATCCTCGCGGTGGTGCTGGTGGTGCTCAAGGGGCGTGGAGTGACCGGGCTGCCGGTCCACTTCCTGGGCAAGGCCGCGACCTTCTGCCTGCTGTACGCGTTTCCGCTGCTCCTGCTCGGTGATGGGTCCGGTTCGCTGGCTGAGACTGCGCGTGTGTTCGGGTGGGCGTTCGCCGTGTGGGGAACCGCCCTCTACTGGTGGGCGGCTGTGCTGTATCTCGGGCAGGCACGGCGAATCATGGCGGCCTCATGACTCGGGCGCAGCAGAGCAGTCTGCTCGATCGACTCATCGCCGAGGCGCAGGCGGACGACTACGCGCTGGCCGAAGTCCGGCCAGGACCGCGGTCGGCAAGGTCGTTGGTGGCCGGCGTGGTGCTGTTCGTGCTGCTCGGTGTGCTGTTCGCGACCGCCTCCTGGCAGAGGCAGAGCGTGCAGACCGCCAACCAGGAACGGCGTGAGGCGCTTATCGCCCGGATAACGGATGCCGACGACAGGGCTGAGCAGAGCCAGGCCGAAGCAGTCGAACTGCGCGCTTCCGTCTCGCAACTGCAACAGCTGGCGACCAGCGGACTCGGCGACGACTTCGCCGAGCAACTGCAGGCCGTCCAGATCGCCTCCGGATTCGTCGGTCTCACGGGACCGGGTGCCACGCTCACGATGGCCGACGCCGTGCCGCCTCTTCCCAGCGATGTCACTCCCGACGAGACCAAGGTGCTGGACATCGACATCCAGACCGCTGTCAACGGGCTCTGGGAGTCGGGAGCGGAGGCGATCGCCATCAACGACATCCGGCTCACATCGGTCACAGCGATCCGTACCGCCGGTGAGGCGATCCTGGTGGACTACCGGCCACTGGAACCGCCCTATCGCATCGCAGCGGTCGGGCCGTCGGACCTCGCCGACGTGTTCGAACAGTCGCAGGCGCAGTCCGAACTCGACGGGCTGCAGCGTGACTACGGCATACAGTCGGACCTTGAGGCGCGTGCGCTCCGTGACGGTGCCGGCCTCAACGGCGAATCTCCCGATACGGGCCGAAGTGATGAAGGGCGGAGGCGGATGATCGCGCTGATCGGTCTGATCGTGGGGATCGTGCTCGGGGTGGTGCTGTCCCCGGAGGTGCCGTCCTGGATGGATGCGTATCTCCCGGTTGCGGTGATCGCGGCCCTCGATGCGGTCTCGGGTGCCTTGCGTTCGATGCTGGACGGCAACTTCTCCGACCGGGTCTTCGTCGTCTCGTTCCTGGGCAACGTGGCGGTGGCCTGTGCGCTGGTGTGGCTCGGGGATCAACTCGGGGTGGGGGCGCAGATGTCCACCGGCGTGGTCGTGGTCCTGGCCATGCGGATCTTCGCGAACGCCGCCGCGATCCGGAGGCGGGTGTTCAAGGCATGAGGAACGGTCAGTACCGGCAGTGGGGGGTTGCGATCGTCTGCGTGCTCATCGGGCTCGGCACCGTGGCAGTGGTGCGGGGACAGGACAGCGACGAGTTCCTGGCCACCGCCCGTGAACCCGACCTGGTGCGACTACTCGACGACCTGCAGGCGAGGCAGACGCGCCTGGACGGTGAGATTCTGCGACTGCAGGCCGCGGAGCAGCGGCTGCGCACAGGAACCTCGGCAGAAGCGCTTCAGCAGGCGCAGGAACGCGCCGACGATCTGCGTGTGCTGGCAGGCACCACTGCCGTGACCGGTCCGGGAATCAGGCTCCGTGTCGAGGGAGAGGATGCCTTCTTCGCCTCGGACCTGCTCAACACCGTGCAGGAACTGCGCGACGCCGGCGCCGAGGCGATCGAAGTCAATGGGATTCGAGTGGTCGTGAACACCTGGTTCACCGATGCCGATGACGGGATATCCGTCAGCGGCACGGTGGTGACCGAACCTTTCGAGATTCTGGCTATCGGGGGACCGAACACCATGGCCACCGCGATGCGGATTCCGGGGGGTGTGTCGGACACGATCACTGCGCAGGACGGCTCGGTGGTGATCACTGAACTGGAAGAGGTCGAAATCTTCAGCACGGTGAACCTTCCGGAGCCCGACCCGAACGTGACCGTGACCGACTAATCTGCGTGATATGACACCTGACGATCGTCGTTTCACACGCGAGCATGAGTGGATCCTCTCCCTGGAGAACGGCAATCTCCGGATCGGGATCACCGACTTCGCCCAAGAGGCCCTCGGTGACGTGGTGTTCGTGGCACTTCCGGAGGTGGGCACGACTGTGAGCCCTGGAGACGCCTGCGGGGAGGTGGAGTCGACGAAGAGCGTCAGTGAGATCTATGCGCCGGTCGCGGGCACCGTCGTGGCGCGCAACGACGCGGTGGAGACCGCTCCTGAAACCGTCAACACGGACCCGTATGAGGGCGGCTGGCTGTTCGTACTCGAGCCCGATGACGCCCAGGCGGTTGAGTCCTTGCTCAGCGCCGAGGACTACGAGGCGCTCGTGCAGGAGATCTGACCAGGAGGACTCGCAGAATTCGAAAGAATCGGTACAAGTCTGACCCTTTCGTTAAGGTAGAGCAATCCGTCCGTCCGGCGCGCAGCCGTGCGGTGACCCCTGAGGAGCGCGTTGAACACCGAGTGCCAGCGTTGTGGACGGCCTTTGGAGCCGGAGGATCGTTTCTGCTCATCATGCGGGACCCCGCGGCCGCGTCCGGAGGATGACGACCCGACGGGTGTGGTCGTTGCGGACGTCGACACCGGACCGGTCCCCGTGGTCGAGGGTCTGTCGGGTCTGAGCCGAGGCATGAGTGTGATCGTGGTGCAGCGCGGGCCAGAGATAGGACAGCGGTTCGAGTTGGCCGGGCCACGCCTGACCGTCGGTCGCTCGGCGGAGTCGGACATCATGCTCGACGACGTGACAGTCAGCCGGAACCACGCGGAATTCGTCGCGGACGGCGACGACTGGATCGCTGGTGGACAAGGGTTCGCTCAACGGCAGCTACGTGAACCGCTCGTCGATCGAGCGTCATCGATTGAGTTCGGGGGACCTGATCCAGATCGGCAAGTTCCGGCTGCAGTTCCTGCACGCCGAAGAGGATCACCTGCCTGAATGAGAACGGAGTCGACGGGCGTCAGTCTCATGAGCAGCAACCTGATGGGTATCGGTCAGACGGTGTCCGCCCTGCGCGCCGAGTTCCCGGATGTCAGCGTCAGCAAGATCCGCTTCCTTGAGTCCGAGGGTCTGGTCGTGCCGCTGCGCACCCCTTCGGGCTACCGAAAGTTCACGCCCGCGCACGTCGACCGGATCCGCTACGTGTTGACCATGCAGCGCGATCACTATCTGCCGTTGCGCGTCATCGCAGAGCACCTCGACGCACTGGATCGGGGTCTCACACCGCCGGAACCCACGAACGCCACACCCCGAACGGACGCGGCGCCCACGTCGAGCCCGGATCTGAACACCTTGGACACCGGGGTCAGGTTGCGCCCGCAGGAGATCTGCCGGGAGGCCGGGCTCTCTGCCGATGAACTCGAGCAGGCATCGGAGCTCGGGTTGCTGCCCACGGGCGTCGACTACAGCCTCAATGATCTGGAGACCGCTCGAGCGATCGCCGGGCTGATCCGATGCGGCGTGCCCGTGCGCAACGCTCGCCCGATCGTGCTCGCGGTGCGACGGGAGATGGATCTCTACTCAACTGCACTCGGCCAGCCTCGGCGTGGTGAGACCGACGACGAGTACCGGTCCCGGGCCAGCAGCCTGGCGACCGCACTCGTGCGTGTGCACGTCGCGGTGATGCGGTCAGGCCTGGAAGAACCACGCGATCTCTGAGGCGTGGTCTGCGCGTAGGCGTAGAGTGACAAGGTGCGAGCCGTGGAGGTAGTGGGAGTCAGGGTCGAGATGCCCTCGAACCAGCCGATCGTGTTGCTGCGCGACAACGAGACCGAGAAATTCCTCCCGATCTGGATCGGGGCCGTCGAGGCGACTGCGATCGCATTCGCCCAGCAGGGGGTGCAGTCGGAGCGCCCGCTCACGCACGACCTTCTGCGCGATGTCATCGTCGGGCTCGGCTTCTCCCTCAACAGGGTCGACATCACCGAACTGCGCGACGGGATCTTCTACGCGGAACTGGTATTCGACAACGGAGTCACCGTTTCGGCCCGGCCATCGGACGCGATCGCTCTCGCGCTGCGCACCTCGGCCCCGCTGTTCGTGGCCGAGGAGGTCCTCGAGGAGGCGGGCATCGAGATGCCGGCCGAAGAGGAGGAGGCGGAGGCCGAGGTCGAGGCATTTCGCGAGTTTCTGGACCAGGTCACCCCCGAGGATTTCGAAGGTGGCAGTCAACAATGATTAACGTTCCACTTGAGGTTGAGACATTGGTGGCTGTCGACTGGGCGTGTCGGTCGCGTGGCGCTGGCGCGACGGCCTAGGTTGTGGTTACCGCTGAGAACGTCGGCAGCAGGATTCGAGGAGTTAGCCCATGAACGAGGCAGTCGCCAACTCGTCTGTACCCGCAGCGCAGCAGCAGGAACTGTTCGCCGACGAACTTCAGTTGCCTGACGACGCGGGGTACCGAGCCCCGGTCGTTGCGAAGCTGGTGGGGATCACATACCGGCAGCTCGACTACTGGGCGCAGGACGGGGCTGGTGGAACCCAGTTTGCGTACCGCGTCGGGCTCGGGATCCCAGCGGCTGTACAACTTCCGCGACATCGTGACTCTCAAGATCGTGAAGCGACTCCTGGAGACCGGCGTCACACTTCAACAGATCCGCACGGCTCTGGACCACCTGCGTCAGACCGGCGTGAGTGATCTGTCGCAGATCACGCTCATGAGCGATGGGGCGAGTGTGTACGAGTGCCGCAGCGCGGAGGACGTGATCGATCTCGTGCACGGCGGTCAGGGCGTGTTCGGCATCGCGGTGGGAGCCGTCTGGCGCGAGGTGGAATCCGATCTTGCCACGCTGCCGGCCGAGCGAGCCGATGGCAGCGTTACCGTGGTGGACGACGAACTCTCCCGCCGCCGTTCCCGCAAGATTGGATGATCCCACGTTCCCCGAACGCCATGTCGGGCCCGCTCCCGATGACCTGGACCAGATGCTGCCGCGACCCTGGGATTCGCCAGTCTCGACGACCTGATCGATGCGGTGGTCCCCGCGGACATCCGCACCGAGCGGAGCCTGGATCTGCCCGAGGCCGTGGACGAGAGCACAACTCGGGAACTCCTTTCCGAACTGGCCCAGCGCAACACGGCCAGAACAAGCATGATCGGGCTCGGCTACCACGCAACGATCACCCCGGCGGTGATCCGGCGCAATGTGCTTGAGAGCCCGGCCTGGTACACGGCCTACACGCCGTACCAGCCCGAGATCTCCCAGGGCAGACTGGAGGGTTTGCTCACGTTCCAGACGTTGGTCACGGATCTGTGCGGCCTACCTGTCGCGAACGCGTCCCTGTTGGACGAGCCGACAGCTGCGGCCGAGGCCATGGCACTTGCACACCGGGTGGGCAAAGGCGACACGTTCGTGGTGGACCAGGATCTGCATCCGCAGACTCTGGCGGTCCTGGCGACCCGGGCCGAGCCGATCGGGATCACCTTGGACGTCCGCGATGTGCGGGCCGGGGACCTTCCCGAGTGTTTCGGTGCACTGGTCGGCTACCCCACCGGAACCGGCGGGGTGTCGGACATCAGCCCAATCGCCGATGCCGTGCACGCCGCCGGTGGCCTGCTGGCGGTGACCGCCGACATCCTCGGGCTGGTCGTGCTCCGACCACCCGGGGAGATGGGCGCCGACATCGTCGTGGGCTCCGCACAGCGATTCGGCGTCCCGATGGGCTTCGGGGGTCCCCACGCAGCTTTCATGGCACTGCGGCCGGGACTTGAACGCCAAATGCCGGGTCGCATGGTCGGTGTCAGCGTCGATGCCGAGGGTCGACGGGCACTGCGCCTTGCGCTGCAGACCAGGGAGCAGCACATCCGGCGTGACCGCGCGACCTCCAACATCTGCACCTCGCAGGTATTGCTGGCACTGGTAGCCGCCTTCTACGCCCAGTACCACGGTCCCGAAGGCCTGCGGGGCATCGCCGAGCGGGTGCACGCGCGGGCCTGCGATCTGGCGCAGTCCTTGAGTGCGCAGGGCCTTTCGCTGCGGCACTCGACGCTGTTCGACACGGTGGTCGTGGAAGTGGATGATCCGGCGGTCGTTGTCGCTAGGGCCGCGCAACGGGGCATCGACCTGCGCCTGATGGATTCGGCCGTGGGTATCACCTGCGACGAGGTGACCAGCGACGAGGACATCGACACGGTGCTGGAGTGCTTCGGGGTTTCGAGGGTCTCAGGTGCTTCCCGGATTCCCGAGCACCTGCGCCGCACGGGACCTCTTCTCGACTACCCGGAGTTCGGGTCCTATCACAGCGAGACCACCATGATGCGTTATCTGCGCAGGCTCTCGGACATGGACCTCGCTCTGGACCGGACGATGATCCCGCTCGGCTCCTGCACGATGAAACTCAACGCCGCAGCTGAGATGGAGGCGATGACGTGGCCGCAGTTCGCCGAACTGCACCCCTTCGCGCCGGCCGAGTACTCACGGGGCACGCGCGAACTCATCGAGGACGTCCAGCAGTGGTTGGCCGCGGTCACTGGCTACGACCTGGTCAGCGTGCAGCCGAACGCGGGTTCCCAGGGCGAGTTCGCGGGCCTGCTCGCGATCCGTGGATACCACCGCTCGCGTGGGCAGGACGATCGGACGGTGTGCCTGGTTCCGAGCAGCGCCCACGGCACCAACGCGGCCAGCGCCGTCATGGCCGGGCTCAAGGTGGTCGTGGTGAAGTGCACGGACACCGGCGACGTCGACGTCGAGGATGTGCGGGCCAAGGTCGCCGAACACGGCCCGCGACTGGCCGCGATCATGCTGACCTACCCGTCCACGCACGGAGTCTTCGAACGGCGACTGCGCGAGATCTGCGATCTGGTGCACTCCGTGGGCGGACAGGTGTACGTCGATGGCGCGAACATGAATGCGCTGCTGGGGCTGGTGCGCCTGCCCGACGTCGGGGCGGACGTCTCGCACCTGAACCTGCACAAGACGTTCTGCATCCCCCACGGCGGCGGCGGGCCGGGGGTCGGACCAGTAGCCGTGCGTTCCCACCTTGCACCGTTCCTGCCCGGCCACCCCATGGTTGCGCAGGCCGGTCCGAAGGGGCAGGGTCCGGTGTCCGGGGCACCCTGGGGCAGCGCCGGAGTCCTGATGATCCCGTGGGTGTACCTGCGACTCATGGGTGCGGAGGGGCTGACCCATGCGACGAAGGTGGCGATCCTGTCCGCCAACTACATCGCTGCCCGGCTCAAGGACGCGTTCCCGCTGCTGTACTCCGGTGACGGCCTGGTCGCCCATGAGTGCCTATTGGACCTGCGGGAGATCACGCGCACCACGGGGGTCACGGTCGACGATGTGGCCAAGCGCCTGATCGACTACGGATTCCATGCACCGACGATGTCGTTCCCCGTGGCGGGCACGCTCATGGTCGAACCCACGGAGAGCGAGGACCTACGCGAACTGGATCGTTTCTGCGACGCCATGATCGCTATTCGCGCAGAGATCGACGAAGTCGCCGCGGGCCCGATCGACGTCAAGGACAGTGTTCTGCGCAACGCGCCGCACACAGCCGAGTGCCTCGTCGAACAATGGGATCACCCGTACCCGCGGGCCACGGCGGTGTTCCCGGCGGGGGCACAGGGGAAGTACTGGCCACCCACCCGACGCATCGACAACGCCTACGGCGACCGCAATCTGCACTGCACGTGCGCCCCGGTCACCGACTACTCCTAGACGTCCATGCCCACCGCGGAGGCAGTGGATCTCGGTAGCGCCGTGGTCATCGCGGTTGTGATCGCAGGAATCTGCCGGAACCGCGGTTGGTCCTCGGCCATCCCCCTGCTGCTGGCCGGCATCGCGCTCGGCCTGGCCCCCTTCGGGCCGCAGGGAGTGGCGGACCCTGAGGCCTTCTTGGTGCTGATCCTGGCCCCGCTGGTGTTCGGCGAAGCGCTGACCAGTTCAATCGTTGATCTCCGACGCGTCAAGCGGCCGGTGATGGCACTGGCCGTCGGGCTGGTGATCGTGGGCGCACTCGCGGTCGGCGTCGTGGCGCAGTGGGTGATCCCCGGGATCTGGACGTCCATGGCCTTCGCACTCGGTGCGATCCTCGGACCGACGGACGCGGTGGCGGTGGCAGCGACCGCCCGCAAAGCGGGTCTACCGAGACGTCTGGTGAACATTCTCGAGGGGGAGAGCCTCGTGAACGACGGCACCGCGCTGACGCTGCTGCGGGTCTGCTCGCTGGCCGCCGCCGCTGGCAGCGTCACGGCCGGCGAGGGTGCTCTGATCCTTGCCACCTCGGTCCTGGGAGGGCTGCTGGTCGGCGCGCTCGGGGGTCTGCTGCTGATGTTCGTCGTGCGTGGTGCACGTGACACGACCGTTGCCAACGGGCTGATCCTCATGGCGCCTCTACCCCTCTACCTCGTCGCGGAAACCATCGAGGGATCCGGCATCCTCGCGGTCGTGGTGGCCGGGCTGGTCGTCGCTCACGCCTCCTCCAACGCAGTGACCTACACGGGGCGACTGCAGGCGACGAGCTTGTGGTTGACCATCACGTTCATTCTGCAGGCGGCGGCCTTCTTCATCGTCGGGCTGGAGATGCCCCGTGTGCTGCGATCCATCCCCGACGACCAGATCGGGATTCTGTGGGTGGCGATCCCGGTCGTGTTCGCCACACTTGCCGTGGTCCGCTGGGTCTTCGTCTACCTGATGTCGTGGGTGGCTGGTCGCACCGGACAGGACCGCGGATGGACGGTGGCGGCCTGGGCTGGAACGAGGGGCCCGATCTCCGCACTCGCGGCATTCACCTTGCCGGTGACCACAACCGCCGGGGACAGGATTCCCTTCCGTGAACTGGTCATAAGCATCACGTTCGGGGTCGTAGTCGTCTCGCTTCTGCTGGCGCCCAGCATCGCGTGGCTGGCGCGCGTCGTCGACCTGCCCCATGACGACGACACCGCAACGAAGCGAAGGGTTCACGTCGCACTGGCCCGGGCGGCCCTGAGTCGGCTCGAACAGATCGAGGAATCCGCTGACCGCACCGGGGACGCGCTGCCGGCGGAGGTGTTGACGCGATTACGGTCCGCGGCCGAGGAACGTCTCGACCGTGCTGCGATCATCGCCGAACGGCAGGGTTCACCGGGTCACGGCGAGCCGGGCATGCGACAGATCGCCGTCGAGATGATGCGTTCGGAGCAGGAGGAACTACTCAGACTGCGCGATCGTGAGGGTTTGCCCGATGAGATCGTGCGTGAGATGCAGCAGGAGATCGACGTACGTATCCGTGCGCTCGGCTGATTCTCAGGTGCGACCCTCGGACTCCTGGGCCTGTTCCAGCAGCTCCAGTTGCTCCTGCCCTGTGACCGAGTGCATCCAGGTCGCATGCAGAACGGGCAAGCCCATTTCGCGGAGGTGAGCGACGACCTGATCGTCGTCGTCGATGACGGCCACGAGGTCCTGCTCCGACGCGATGCGGCGGATCACGTCGGCCTTGTAGAAACGGGCTGGACGGCGATCCCGGTTGGGGCGCATGTGCAATATGCCCTGTGGCAGTCCGTGTCGGGCCAGCCATGAGACAGTGTCTGCGCGGCATCGACCGGGCCTACCGGTCACGTAGACGATCTCCGAGCCCGCCGCCGTGGCCTCCTCGACGGCCCGCATGCCCTGCTCGAGCAATGGGTCCGAGACCGCCGCGGCGAAGAATCCCCGCCAGTTCTTCGGTCGTTCGTCGAGGTAGTGGAGTCGGTGCCGGACGTCTGCCAGCACACCGTCCAGATCAAAGACAGTCACGGTCACCCCCCGACCGTAACGCGTACTGAGATCGCGTGGAATGCTCTGAATCATGGATTTCGACGCCGTGAAATCGGCCATGCCGACACTGGTCCCGATGGTGGGCACCCTGGGTCTGCAGTTCGACGAACTCAACGCGACCACGGCGGTGCTCCGCCTGCCGGATCAGGCGGCCTTCCACAACCACATCGGGGGTCCCCACGCCGGTGCCATGTTCACGCTGGGGGAGTCCGCATCGGGCGCCCTGGTCCTCGGGAACTTCGCCGACCACCTGTCGGCAGTGACTCCGCTGGCGGTGGAGGCGAACATCGCCTACCAGAAGGTGGCCATGGGGACCATCGTCGCCACCGCCGTCATGACCCGCACCGCGCAGGAGGTCCTGACAGAGTTGGAGTCGGGCAGCAGGCCGGAGTTCGTCGTGGACATCACTCTCGCGACCGAGGACGGCACGGTCACCGGTCGCATGGGCGTGACGTGGACGTTGAAGCCGAACGCGCCGAGGCAGTAGCCGGCGATCGCCGGTCCGGAACGCCGGCTCCCGGTCTCAGTAGACTGATTTCATCCCGCCGGCCAGGAAGGCAGTCCAGTGTCTGTTGAAGTGATCGTTGCAGGTGAACCACGTGCCGTGGCCGACGGTGCCACTGCCGGCGAGGTCCTCGACGACCGGACGGTGGTGGTGGCCCGGGTCAACGGGGAACTGCGGGATCTGGACTACCGGGTCCGGCCGGGGGATCGGCTGGAGGCTGTCGGCACCGACGATCCCGAGGGGCTGGCTGTTCTGCGCCACTCGACCGCACACGTTCTCGCCCAGGCGGTGCAGGACCTGTTCCCGGAAGCCAAACTCGGGATCGGCCCGCCGGTCAAAGACGGCTTCTACTACGACTTCAGCGTCACCGAGCCGTTCCACCCCGAGGACCTGACCCGCATCGAGAAGCGGATGATCGAGATCCTGAAGAGTGGACAGAGTTTTCATCGTCGGGTGGTGACCGAGGGGGAGGCTCAGAAGGAACTGGCCACCGAACCCTTCAAGATCGAACTGATCGGCAAGAAGGGCGGCAACAGCGACGAGATCATGGAGACCGGCGGGGCGGAACTGACCGTCTACGACAACGTCGACCGCAAGGGTGCTGTGTGCTGGTCCGATCTGTGCCGCGGCCCGCATGTGCCGAACACCAAGTACATCCCGCCCAACGCGGTCAAGTTGATGCGCACGGCCGCGGTGTACTGGCTCTCCGACGAGCGGAACCCACAACTGCAGCGGATCTACGGGACCGCATGGCCGTCCAAGGACCAACTCAAGGAATACCTGCACTTCCTGGAGGAGGCGGCCCGCCGCGACCATCGCAAACTCGGCTCCGAACTCGATCTGTTCTCATTCCCGGAGGAGATCGGATCTGGGCTGGCCGTCTTCCATCCCAAGGGTGGGATCGTCCGCACGGTCATGGAGGACTACTCCCGGCAGCGACATCTGGACGCTGGGTACGAGTTCGTCAGCACTCCCCACGTCACGAAGGGCGCGCTCTTCGAGAAGTCGGGCCATCTCGACTGGTACGCCGACGGGATGTACCCGCCCATGCACATGGACTCCGCGGACTACTACCTCAAGCCGATGAACTGCCCGATGCACAATTTGATCTTCTCCGCGCGGGGACGTTCCTACCGCGAGCTGCCGCTACGTCTGTTCGAGTTCGGCACGGTGTACCGGTACGAGAAGTCCGGGGTCGTGCAGGGGCTCACCCGCGCACGTGGGTTCACGCAGGATGACGCGCACATCTACTGCACACGCGAGCAGATGCCGGCCGAACTGGACAGTCTGCTGACCTTCGTCCTGGAGCTTCTCAAGGACTACGGGCTGACGGACTTCTACCTCGAGTTGTCCACCCGCGACCCGGAAAAGAGCATCGGGACCGAGCAGGAGTGGGAGGAGGCCACGCGGATCCTCTACGAGGCCGCTGTGGCGCAGGACCTCGAACTGGTGATGGACGAGGGTGGGGCGGCGTTCTACGGTCCCAAGATCTCGGTTCAGGCCAAGGACGCGATCGGGCGCACCTGGCAGATGTCGACGATCCAGGTCGATTTCCAGCTTCCGCAACGATTCGACCTCGAATATCAGGGGCCGGACGGCACGCGGGAGCGCCCGATCATGATTCACCGAGCGCTCTTCGGCTCCATCGAGCGCTTCTTCGCGGTCCTGCTCGAGCACTACGCCGGCGCCTTCCCGCCCTGGCTGGCGCCGGTGACCGTCATCGGGATCCCGGTGGCGGATCAGCACATCGAGTACCTGCAGGAGGCCATCGGCCGCCTGCGGGCGGCGGGGATCCGGGCGGAGGTCGACACCAGTTCCGATCGAATGCCCAAGAAGATCCGCAACGCGCAGAAGCAGAAGGTTCCGTTCATGTGGATCGCCGGCGACGACGACATCGCCAAGGGGGCGGTCAGTTTCCGGTTCCGTGACGGCGAGCAGCGCAACGGGGTCCCCATCGATGAGGCCATCGACGAGGTGGTCGCAGCGGTTGCGCAGAAGCGACAGGTCTGATGGCCGGCGCCTCGGGTTGGGACCGGTTGTGGACACCCCACAGGATCGCCTACATCAAGGGTGAGAATCGCCCCGACCACCAGGACGCGGGAAACGACTGCCCGTTCTGCCGTGTGCCGACCTGGCGGACCCCGAGGCGCTGATCGTCCACCGCGGAGAACTGGTCTACGTGGTGTTGAACCTCTACCCGTACAACCCGGGTCACATGCTCGTATGCCCCTACCGGCATATTCCGGACTACACCGAACTGACGGCCGCTGAGTTGCTCGAGTTCTCGGAGTTCACGCAGTCCGCGATGACCGCGATGCGGTCCGTGGCCGCTCCGCAGGGCTTCAACATCGGGATGAACCAGGGTGCCATCGGGGGTGCCGGGATCGCCGGGCACCTGCATCAGCACGTGGTTCCCCGATGGGGCGGCGACACGAATTTCATCACCGTGGTGGGTGGGACCAAGACCATGCCCGCACTCTTGGAGGAGACCAGGGATCTCGTGGCGGCCGCCTGGCCCCGGTGGGCTTGGGCCACGTGCACGAGGTTGGAGGTTGTGCACGAGGTTGGGAACACACGTGTGGGTTCTCCAACGCGGTGTGCGTTCTCCAACCTCGCTGGTCGCGCGGTGGCTGTGCGGCCGCCGGCCCCGTGAGGCTTGGGCGCCGCCACCCGTGCACGAGGTTGGAGGTTGTGCACGAGGTTGGAGAACACACGTGTGGGTTCTCCAACGCGGTGTGCGTTCTCCAACCTCGCTGGTCGCGCGTCGCAACCTCCCTGGTCGTCGGTGTCAGCGGCCGAGCGGGGGTGCAGCCAGCAGCCAGGAGCCGACTTGTGGAACAGGGGTGCACCTGGCCGCCGCCACAGCCCCGGGTGGCAATGACCTGCGCAGCCCAGGTTCGAAGAGGTCGGCGAGGGACACGACGTTCACCGACTGTGATTGCCCACCCATCACCGCCAAGGCATGCCCGATCGAGCAGCCCTCTGGCCCAGCCGCGAGCAGCACGACTTGGGGATCGTCGCCTGGCAACACGGTGGTCGTGATGGGGACGGTCCGCGGCGGCAGGTGCGCCACCATCCACGCCACGCCGGCCGAACTGCGGGTGTCGAGCGTGGCCGCGACACTCAGGGACCCCTCCCGCATGGCCGTCTTGCGGATCCGCCCCGACCGCGTCCGCAGCCTCGAACAGCGTGTTCGTCTCCGCCTCGACGGCCTCGCTGAAGTCGTCACGGGGGCCCAGCACCGAGCCGTCAGGGAAGAACTGCTCACCGGTGGCCACATCCAGCACCCCGATCACCTGCTCGTCGTCGTCGAGTAGTGGCAGGGTTGCGGTCAGCACGTCCTCCTCCAAGACCCTGGAGGCGATCGCAGCGGCCTCATTGACGTCCAAAGTCGCGGGACCCAGATCATGGATCAGCATCAGACGTGGCTTGCCGGCCTCGGCCAGCAACTGCCAGATCTCCAAGAACCTGCCATCGATGCCTTGGCCGGCACTGAACAGGTGCACGCCCGCGTCCGCGGCCGCGCAGACCGCCTGCGCCGCAGTCGTGGACATTTCCGACTGCAAACTGGTCGCCACGACGCCCGAATCGCGCAGTCGGTGGCTCAACCAGCGCACTGGAGAGTCCTGCAGCCCGAACACGACAACGACCGGGGGCGCGCCGGAACCGTAAGAGGTCACGGCCCGACTAATAGCATGTGTTGGTGCGACCACGCTGCTTCGGAGGGAATCCTGCATGTTGAACCAGACCAATGTGCGGGCCGGCCTGGCCAAGGTCGTGGAACCTCTTGCCAAAGGGCTGTTGCGAATCGGGCTGTCACCGGACGCGGTGACCATCATCGGCACAGTCGGCGTGAGTGCCTCGGCGGCGTACTTCTTCCCCAGAGGTGATTTCGTCCCTGGCATCCTGATCATGGTGTTGTTCGTGTTCTCGGACATGCTCGACGGAACGATGGCCCGTCTGCAGAACCGGACCGGGGTGTGGGGTGCTTTCCTGGACTCCTCCATGGACCGGGTCGCCGACGGCGTCGTCTTCGGATCGGTCCTGATCTGGGCGGTCCGAGGTCAATCCGTCGGGGTGCAGGCCGCAGCGTTCGTCTGCCTGGTCGGCGGTTTCGTCATCTCCTACGCGCGGGCACGGGCGGAGAGCGTGGGCCTGGACTGCAAGGTCGGGATCGCCGAACGGACCGAGCGATTGTTGATACTGCTGGTCCCCGCGTTCTTCTTCGGCCTCGGGGTCCCCTACCTGCTTCCAGCGGCCCTGTACGTCCTGGCGGTGCTCGTCCTGATCACCGTCTGGCAGCGGTTCGCGCATGTGTACCGGCAGGCCATGGCATGAACGTCCAGGACGAGGTCACCTACTGGGCCTACGCGACCGGCTGGCGGATTGTGCGCGCACTGCCGGAGAAGCAGGCATACGGACTTTTCGACCGATTCGCCGATACCGCCTGGCGGCGGCGCGGCAAAGGCGTGCAACAACTCGAGAAGAACCTGCGAAGGGTGCTGCCAGACGCAAGCGAGGCCGAGATCCGCGAGGTCTCCCACGAGGGGATGCGGTCCT
Organism: uncultured Actinomycetota bacterium; assembly: GCA_963769435.1. GTDB lineage: Bacteria > Actinomycetota > Actinomycetes > S36-B12 > UBA10799 > JADKAV01. The sequence goes on along the minus strand of CAVYLN010000002.1, from coordinate 225,833 downwards.
ACTTGCGCTACTGGTGCGACGCCTTCCGGTTGCCGTCTTGGACCCCCGAGGAGATCACCCATCGTCACCGAGCGGTGAATGCCCATCACCTGGAGGACGCACTCGCCGCGGGGGACGGCGTGGTGTTCGCGGTGCCGCACGCCGGCAACTACGACCTCACAGGGGCCTGGGCCAGTATCCATTTCGCCCAGGTGATCAGCGTCGCCGAGCGCCTCAGGCCGGAACGGCTCTACGAGGAGTTCCTGGACTTCCGCCGAACGCTCGGAATGAAGATCCTCCCGCATGCCGGTGCTGAAGGGGTCTTCGACCAATTGGTGGAACTCGTGCAAGGCAACGGGCTGCTGGCCCTACTCGCGGACCGGGATCTCAGCCGTCACGGCGTGCAGGTCGAGTTCTTCGGGGAACCGGCGAAGATGCCGATAGGTCCCGCCGCCATCTCACTGCTCACCGGCGCTCCGCTGCTTGCCTGCGCGCTGTACTACACCGGCCCACGTGCGCATGTGCATGTGTTCGCCCCGGTCGAGCGTCCTGCCGGTGACTGGACGACCTCCGACCGTTTCGACGGTGACTTCATCGAGGCCGCCTCCCAGTTCACGCAATCGATGGCGGATCAGTTGGCCGAAGGCATCGCAACCCACCCCGGTCACTGGCACATGCTGCAGCCAGTGTTTCTGGCCGATCTCGATCCGCGGCGGTCGGGATGAGGGTCGGGATCGTCTGCCCGTACGACTGGACGTCCCCGGGCGGAGTCAAGGCGCACGTGCGCGATCTCGCCGTCACGCTCGAACGGTTCGGGCACACGGTCAGCGTGCTCGCCCCTGTCGATGACGACGAGTATCCGCTCGAACCGTTCGTGGTCGACGGGGGAAAGCCGGTGTCGGTCCCCTACAACGGCTCGGTGGCCAAGGTGAACTTCGGGCCGGTGTCGGCCGCGAGGGTCAGACGATGGATCAAGGAGGGGGATTTCGAGGTCCTGCATGTGCATGAGCCCGCATCTCCGACCCTGAGCGTGCTGGCGTGCTGGGCTGCGCGCGGCCCGATGGTCGCCACCTGGCACAGTTCCCAGACGCGATCCCGGGCCCTGTCGGCCGCCTACTACCTGGTGCAGACGGCCATGGAGAAGATCTCCGCGCGCATCGCGGTGAGCGAGGCTGCCCGCCAGACGCTGGTGAAGCATCTCGGCGGGGATGCCGTGCTGATCCCGAACGGCGTGATGTGCGCGGAGTACGAGAACGCCGAACCGCTGCCGGGCTATCCGCGCGAGGACCCGACGCTGTTCTTCATCGGTCGGATCGACGAACCGCGCAAGGGTCTGCATGTGCTGCTGGCGGCGTTGCCGAGGCTCATCGCGGCCCACCCCGGACTGGAACTGCTGGTGGCCGGTCCCGGAGATCACGCCGACCTGATGGACGACCTGCCCGAAGGGGTTCGGCGACCACGTGCGTTTCCTGGGACTGGTCAGCGATGCGGACAAGGTCCGCGCCTTCGCCAGCGCCGATGTGTATGTAGCCCCCAACACCGGGGGCGAGAGTTTCGGCATCGTGCTCCTGGAGGCGATGGCGGCGGGCACGGCGGTCGTGGCAAGTAACCTTGAGGCCTTCGCCAGGGTCCTCGACGGGGGCAGGACTGGTGAGTTGTTCACCAGTGAGGACCCCGACTCGCTGGCCGACGTGCTGCTCAGTGTGCTCGCTTCACCTGCGCGCCGTGAGGAACTGGTCATCGCGGGGCATGCGCGGGCACGGCAGTTCGACTGGGACGTGGTGGCCCGTGAGGTGCAGCGTGTGTACGAGAGCGTCACCTCGGCGGGCGAGAGGGTGGAAAACGACATGCGCGGTCAGTTCGTGGGTCGCCTCGCCCGGCCGAACCGGGACGACACCTGATGGATCTGTGGGTCGTATTCCTTGTCATCGCCCTCGTGGCTCTGTTCGTCCTCTACCTGTCGCAGACCGCAGCCCGGCTCGATCGACTGCATCATCGTGTGGACATCTCCCGCGCCGCCGTGCAGGGTCAGTTCTTGGACCGCGCCAACGAGGTTCTCTCACTAGCCAGTTCCGGACGCCTCGACCCGGCGACCAGCGTGCTGTTGGCAGACGCGGCGGACACGGCACTGGCGCAGGCCCGGGCAAGCGACGCGGACTTCACCGCCTCCCGGTGCCTTGCCGAGAGTGCACTCACGAACGCACTGGAAGCCGCCTTCTCCGACACCGACCTCGTCACGGAGATCGCCCGCCAGCCCGATGGCAGGCGGACACTCGACGATTTGGGCGCCGTTGTGCAGAAGGCGGCATGGTCGAGGCGGTTCCACAACGACGCTGTCCGTGCCAGCCAGGCAGTGCGTCGCCAGCGCATGGTGCGACTCTTCCGGTTGGCGGGATCGGCACCGCTCGCACGAACGATCGAACTCGACGACGAAGTCCCCCGGGCGCTCCGCACCCGGTGAGGGGGCACGGCATTAGGCGGGTGCGGGGGACCGCCCCTACCATTGGCATAGACCTGAAAGGAAGTTCCCAATGACTGATCCCACTCACGTGACTGGTTCCGCTCGCGTGAAGCGCGGAATGGCCGAGATGCTCAAAGGCGGCGTCATCATGGATGTGGTCACCGCCGAGCAGGCGAAGATCGCCGAGGACGCGGGGGCCGTGGCTGTCATGGCGCTCGAGCGTGTCCCCGCCGATATCCGCGCGCAGGGGGGTGTGGCGCGGATGAGCGACCCGGATCTGATCGACGGCATCATCGAGGCGGTCTCCATTCCGGTCATGGCCAAGGCGCGGATCGGGCACTTCGTCGAGGCGCAGATCCTGCAATCGCTGGGTGTCGACTACATCGACGAGTCCGAGGTGCTGACACCTGCGGACTACACGCACCACATCGACAAGTGGCAGTTCACCGTTCCCTTCGTGTGTGGGGCGACGAATCTGGGAGAAGCCCTGCGGCGCATCACCGAGGGCGCGGCGATGATCCGCAGCAAGGGTGAGGCAGGCACCGGCGACGTGTCGAACGCAACAACCCACATGCGCACCATCCGCGACGAGATCCGGCGCCTCGCGAATCTTCCCGAGGACGAGTTGTACCTCGCTGCCAAGGACCTGCAGGCGCCTTACGACCTCGTGGCCGAGGTCGCGCGCACTGGCGCTCTCCCCGTCGTGATGTTCACCGCGGGCGGCATCGCCACGCCAGCTGACGCGTCGATGATGATGCAATTGGGCGCCGACGGCGTCTTCGTGGGCAGCGGTATCTTCAAGTCGGGGAACCCGGCGGAGCGGGCTGCCGCCATCGTGGCGGCCACGACCCACTACGACGATCCCGACATCCTGGCCAAGGTCTCGCGTGGTCTCGGCGAGGCCATGGTGGGCATCAACGTGGAGGAGATCCCCGAGCCGCACCGCCTCGCCGAACGCGGCTGGTGACTCCCCGGGTCGGAGTCCTCGCGCTGCAGGGCGATGTGCGTGAGCACTCGCGGATGCTCGGTGATTGCGGGGCCGAGGCGGTTCGCGTGCGAGGACCTGCGGATCTGAAGGCCGTCCAGGGGCTCGTCATCCCCGGCGGCGAGTCGACGACGATCGGGATGCTGATCCGCCGCAACGGTCTCGAGGAGCCGTTGACCAGCGCCCTGCGTGAAGGTCTGCCGGTCCTCGGGACCTGCGCGGGCATGATCCTGCTCGCCACCGAGGTGCTGGACGGTCGTCCTGATCAACTGGCCCTGGGCGCCATCGACATGACGGTGCGCCGCAATGCCTTCGGGCGGCAGGTGGACTCCTTCGAGGCGGCGGTCGCGGTGCCGACACTGCCGGGACCGTTGGTGACTGCGGTCTTCATCCGGGCGCCCTGGGTCGAACGGGTTGGTCCGGAGGTTGAGATCCTCGCGCACGTGGAGTCCGCGGAATCGCCGGATAGAATCGTGGCGGTACGACAGGGTCGGGCGGTGGCGACGTCCTTCCACCCCGAGATGACCGACGACCGGCGTTTCCACGCCCTGCTGGTGGACATGGTTCTGGAGGATGCATGAGCGGCCATTCGAAGTGGGCGACGACGAAGCACAAGAAGGCTGCGATCGACGCCAAACGTGGGAAGTTGTTCGCCAAGTTGATCAAGAACATCGAGGTGGCCGCGCGCACCGGTGGCGGCGACCCCGACGGCAATCCCACGCTGTACGACGCGATCCAGAAGGCGCGGAAGAACTCGGTCCCGGTCGACAACATCGACCGAGCGGTCAAGCGTGGATCCGGTGCCGAGTCCGGAGGCTCTGACTGGGAGACCATCATGTACGAGGGCTACGGCCCCCAGGGTGTCGCCGTGCTCATCGAGTGTCTCACCGACAACCGCAACCGGGCAGCCGGCGAGGTCCGCGTGGCGATGAGCAGGAACGGGGGTTCGATGGCCGATCCCGGGTCGGTGTCGTACCTGTTCGCGCGCAAAGGGGTGGTGCTTGTTCCGGCGGCCGGATTGTCGGAGGACGATGTTCTGACCGCCGTCCTCGACGCCGGCGCCGAGGAGATCAACGACCTCGGAGGGACCTTCGAAGTGATCTGCGAGCCGACGGACCTCGTGGCTGTGCGCACGGCTCTGCAGGACGCGGGACTCGACTATGACTCCGCCGAGGCCCAGTTCGTGCCCAGCGTCACCGTGCCGTTGGATGCCGACGGAGCCTCGAAGATCTTCCGGCTCCTCGAAGCCCTTGACGACAGCGATGACGTGCAGAACGTCTACGCGAACTTCGACGTGTCGGACGAGATAATGGCCGAGGTCGACGCCTGATCCACTTTTCGGGGCAGGTCGGGGCGGCAGATTTCACCATCCTCCGTGCGGGCCACCCGAGTCAGCAGCCCGTGAACAGACTTTCGCTGAGTTGGCCGGGTCTGCAAAGTCGGGCTCGCTCGATGGGTTGAGGAAGCGCAATGTCGGCCTGCGGCGATAACGTGGTCATGCCCGCCGACAAGGAGGAACCACCGTGGCCAAGAGTCCTGACCAGCCGAGCACGAGCGGCCAGGTGAACCCGGGGGACGCCAAGAAGGCCCCGGTCGCGAAGCAGACAACGAGGAAGGGGGCTCCGGCGAAGAAGGCTCCGGCGAAGAAGGCTGCGGCGAAGAAGACTGCGGCGAAGAAGGCTCCGGCGAAGAAGGCTCCGGCGAAGAAGGCTCGCGGCGAAGAAGGCTCCGGCGAAGAAGGCTCCGGCGAAGAAGGCTCCGGCGAAGAAGACTGCGGCGAAGAAGGCTCCGGCGAAGAAGGCTCCGGCGAAGAAGGCTCCGGCGAAGAAGGCCGCCAAGCAGCCGACACCGCTGCGGGGCAAGCTCGCGTCGTCCGGCTCCAAGCGGATGTCGGGCTGGGACTTCGCCACATGGCGGATGGCCACCGACGACCCGGTGATGAGGTCGACGGTCATCGGGCTGCTGGTGTTGGAGAAGAGCCCCGACTGGGATGTGCTCAAGGAGCGGTATGAGAGGGCCACGAGGCTCGCGCCGGTCCTGAGATCCACCGTGGTGGAGGGTCCGATCGGCCTGCAGACCCCAAGACTGGTGGTCGACCCGAATTTCGATCTGTCATTCCACCTGCGCCGTTTCAGCATGCCCACGGGGTCCACTTGGGCCGATGTCTTGGAGGACGCTCGACGGCAGAGCATGGCAGATTTCGACCGGGACCGGCCGCTGTGGCGGATGACGCTGTTGGAAGGACTGCCGGGAGGCAGGGCTGCGTTGATCCTCAAACTCCACCACGCGATCGCAGACGGGCAAGGAGCGGTGCAGCTGGGACTCGCTCTGTTCGACTTCGCGCCGGAGGGAGCGGATCTGGGACCGATGCCGCCCGCCCCGGAGCCCGCGGTGCTGGACACCACCGGCTTCCTGGAGGCGGTCATCCGCAACAACGTGGGGTGGGTGGCCCGAACCGCCGAGGACGCCGTCAAGGGGCTCGGCCCGCTGACGATGGAGGCGATCAAGAACCCCTCCGAGCTGATCGGGCGGGCCCGGCGCACAGCGGAGTCGGTGATGCGTTTCACCAAAGTTCCGTTCGGTCCGCTCTCGCCGATCATGCAACAGCGCAGCATCAACTACCACTTCGACACCATCGACATGGACTTCGGCAAGTACCGCGAGGCCGCGAAGCGCCGCAACCGAAGCGTGAACGACCTGTTCCTGGCAGCGATCAGTGTGGGTATGCACCGCTATCACGAGCGGATGGGCATGCCCGTCGACGAGTTGCGGATGAACATGCCGATCTCGCTGCGAACGTCGGGCGACGACGCCGCCAACGCGGTGACGATCGCACGATTCGAGATTCCGATCTCCAACGCGATCGACGACGTGCTCGACGTGGCCGCCCAGACCGTCCGTAGCTGGCGGGCGGAACCGGCGCTGAAACTGGCTGACAACCTTGCGGAGTTCTCCCGTTTCCTGCCGCCGGAACTGCTGTCCGCGGCGGCGCAGACCTCCGATCTCACAGCCTCCAATGTGCCAGGAGTGCCCGTGCCGGTGTGGCTCGCCGGCGCTCGCGTCGAGCGGATGTATCCGTTGGTGGCCACCATCGGGGCCGCGATCAACATCACGATGCTCACCTACTCTGGAGTCGCCAGTGTCGGCATCAGCACCGACGATGCCGCGGTGGACGACCGAGACGAGTTGGTCCGGAGCCTGCGACACGGTTTCCGGGAGGTGATCGGATCCCCGGTCCTCGCGGGCAATCCGCTGACCATCCGCGGGGGAAGATAGTCCGCGTGTCACGGTCGGGATGCCCGGCGGGCCCTGTTCGACCGGCTAGGCTGACGTACAGTTGTACGATCGACGTTGCGGAGGCCGAATGCGTGTGGTTGCGGTGGATCCCGGACTCACGCGCTGTGGCGTCGCCGTGGTCGAGGCGGGGTTCGACGGCAAGGCGCGTGCCCTGGCCTCCGACGTGGTCCGCACACCACCGGATATGGCCCACGAGTTGCGGCTCTTGCGCGTCTACGAGGCAGTCCGGACCCACCTGATCGACAGCGGAGCCGATGTGCTGGTCGTGGAGCGTGTCTTCAGCCAGAACAATGTGCGCACCGCGACGGGAACCGCCCAGGCCGCAGCCGTGTGCATGCTGGCGGCGACCCAACTCGGACTGCCGGTGGATCAGCACACACCGACCGAGGTCAAGGCCGCTGTCACCGGATCCGGCCGGGCGGACAAGGGGCAGGTGGCGTTCATGGTGGGGCGCATCCTGGGTCTGCGAGAGGTGCCCCGCACTGCAGACGCCACGGACGCCCTGGCTCTCGGGATCTGTCATCTGTGGCGCTCGCGGGGGCGGATCGGGGCGGCCCGATGATTGCTCAACTCCGGGGCAGGGTGGTGTCGCGGACGACTGATGAGCTCGTCGTGGAGGTGGGCGGCATCGGTGTGTCCGTGGTGGTGACCGCCCGCACTGCCGGCGGGCTGGACGTCGGCGAGGAGTGTCTGCTCACCACCGACTTGGTGGTCCGGGAGGACAGCCTCACCCTGTTCGGTTTCGCAGACGCCGAGGAGCGGGAGATATTCCGCACGGTGCAGACCGTCTCCGGGATCGGACCACGCCTGGCCCTGACCATGCTGGCCACGCTGACGGCCGATCAGATCCGGGAAGCCATCGCGCAGGAGGATGTGGCAGCCCTGACGACCGTGCCGGGCGTGGGCCGCAAGGGGGCGCAGCGGATCATCGTCGACCTGAAGGACCGTCTCGGCGTGTCCGCGCCCAGCGTCGATCAGCGGGCCGCCACCGCTCAGTCCTGGCGTGGCCAGGTCAGCGCCGCGCTCACCGGACTGGGATGGTCGGCCGCCGAGGCCCAACAGGCCGTGCAGATCGTGGCCCAACGTCCCGATGCCGCCGAACTGTCCGTGCCAGAGGCTCTACGCGTGGCCCTGCAGGTTCTGGATCACACACCGGCGGTCACGCCATGACCGAGCCGATGGTCTCTCCAGGCGCCGACGACTCAGAGCGCCTCGTCGAGGGGGCCCTGCGACCTGTCTCGCTGGCCGACTTCATCGGCCAGGATCGCGTCAAGGACCAACTTCGACTGGTGTTGTCCGCGGCCAAGCAACGCGAGCACGTGGCCGACCACGTCCTGCTCAGCGGCCCCCCGGGGCTGGGCAAGACCACCCTGGCGATGATCATCGCCGCCGAACTCGGGAGTGCTCTGCGACTCACCAGTGGACCCGCCATCACACACGCGGGTGATCTGGCGTCGATACTCACGGCTCTGCAGCCCGGCGAGGTGCTCTTCATCGACGAGATCCATCGGCTTTCCCGCCCGGCCGAGGAGATGCTCTACATGGCGATGGAGGATTTCCGGGTCGACGTCGTGGTCGGCAAGGGCCCCGGCGCGATGTCAATACCGCTGGACCTGTCTGCGTTCACGCTTGTGGGCGCCACCACACGATCGGGACTTCTGCCCGGTCCTCTGCGCGACAGGTTCGGGTTCACCGCTCACATGGACTTCTACGACCCCGCCGACCTGCAGCGCATTGTCGAGCGTGCGGCAGGCCTGATGGGAACGCAAGCTGATCCGGAAGCGCTGGAGATCATCGCGGGACGTTCGCGGGGGACACCCCGCATCGCGAACCGGCTCCTCAGGCGGGTTCGCGACTATGCCCAGATCCACGGCAACTCGCGTGTTGATGTGGAGTCCACGCAGGCTGCACTGACGCTGTTCGAGGTGGACACCAGTGGGCTGGACAGATTGGACCGTGCGGTGCTCCAGGCGCTGGTCGCCAATTTCGGTGGCGGACCCGTGGGTCTGTCCACGCTCGCGGTGGCGGTGGGCGAGGAGGCGGAGACCGTGGAAACCGTCTGCGAGCCCTTCCTGCTGCGTTCCGGGTACCTGGCCCGGACCCCTCGCGGCAGGGTGGCCACGGCCAGGGCCTACGCCCATCTCGGGCTGGCTCTGCCGGTCGGGGACGACCAACTGTCGCTGACCGACCCACAGGATGTTTCGCGCGGCGGATAGGATCAGGCAGTGGATTTCCTCTTGCTGGCTTTGCCGCTGGTACTGCTGGCCGGTTTGTGGTTCACCACGATCCGTCCGCTTCGCCAGCGACAGCGGGAGGCGCAAGCGGCGCAGATGGCCGTCCACGTGGGGGCCGAGGTCATGACGACAGCCGGCATCTATGGAACGGTGGCATGGATGGACGAAGACACCATCGGCCTGGAGATCAGTGACGGAGTGGTCGTGAAATACGCTCGAGCGGCAGTGGCGAACGTAATGGACAGCGAGGCATAGATGGCGGCGACAGCCCGACCGAAACCGTGGCGACCATTGTTGACGCTGATGGCGATCATCGTGGCGCTGGGTGTGTGGGCCCTCTGGCCCGGCACCTCCCATGTGCCGCGTCTCGGCCTTGATCTGCAGGGAGGTACCCAGGTCATCCTGGTGCCGAACCAGGCCGAGGGCAGTGCCGAGATCACTGATGACCAACTCCAGCAGACGGTGGAGATCATCCGGCAGCGGGTGAACGGCTTCGGTGTGGCCGAGGCCGATGTCGCGATCCAGGGGTCCGGGAACGACGCGGCGATCGTGGTGTCGGTGCCCGGGGTGAACCAACGGGAGATCGCCGAACAACTCAGTCAGACCGCGCTGCTGGACTTCCGGCCCGTCTCGACCATCGTCGAACCGGCCAAGATCGACCCTGCCACGCTGCAACCCGCAGACTCACAGACGGATACCAAGAAGAACAAGAAGAAGGACAACAACGCGAGCGGGGAGAGCAGTTTCGCCGAGACGACACCGAGCCCCGCTGCGGAGTCCCCGAGCCCGACGCAGTCCCCGGCCGCTGACGCCACGGACGAGAACACCCTGCTGCCACCGGTCGAGGGCGACAGCGCGAACGACCCGGCGCTGGAGGACGCACTACTGAACCTCGACTGCACCGATCCCGCCAGCAGGCAGGGGGGCAAGCCCGACAACCCCGAGAAGTGGATCGTGACCTGCGACCGGGAAGGTACCGCCAAGTACCTCTTGGAGCCGGCGTTCATCAAGGGCACCTCGATCACGAATGCCACCGCGGAACTCGCGCAAGGTGGTGCCGGGTGGGTCGTGAACCTGGAGTTCGACAGCGAGGGTGCCGACGCGTTGTCAGAAATCTCGAACCGGCTCGTGAGCCTGCCGTCGCCGCAGAACCAGTTCGGGATCGTGCTGGACGGCCTGGTGGTGTCCTCGCCGTTCTTCCAGCAGCCGATCAACGATGGCCGAGCCCAGATCAGCGGTTCGTTCACCCCTGACGAGGCGAAGAACCTCGCGCAGGTTCTGAAGTTCGGGGCGTTGCCGCTGACCCTCGACATCGCCTCTGTCGAGACCGTCACCCCGACCCTTGGCGCCGACTACCTCAAGGTCGGACTGATCGCCGGCGCGCTGGGGCTGGGGCTGGTCGTGCTCTACCTGCTGGCCTACTACCGGGCCCTGGGCATGGTCGCGGTGGTATCGCTGGTGCTGGCCGCCATCATCACCTACCTGGTCTTCGTGATCCTGGGCCGCCAACTCGGTCTCGCATTGACCCTCGCGGGTGTCGCTGGTGCGATCGTGGCGATCGGTATCACTGCCGACTCGTTCGTTGTGTACTTCGAGCGCATCCGAGATGAGATCCGGGAGGGTCGCAGCCTGCGCGCCGCTTGCGACGCGGGATGGGCTCGCGCACGCAGCACGATCCTGGCTGCGGACTTCGTCTCCTTCCTGGCTGCTGTGATCCTGTACTACCTGTCGGTCGGGGCGGTGCGGGGCTTCGCCTTCGTGCTCGGCCTCACGACGCTGATCGACGTGATGGTCGCGTTCCTGTTCACCCGGCCCATGGTCAGCCTGCTCGCCCGAAACTCCTGGTTCACCAGCGGCCATTCGCTGACCGGGTTGGACCCGAAACGTTTGGGAGTGACGACGATGCCAGGGCAGTCCAACGCGCGCGGCAAGGACAAGGTGGGGGTCTGATGTCCAGGTTCGGTGGCCTCGGAGGCCGGCTCTACCGCGGTGAGGTGTCCTACGACATCGTCGGCAGGCGCAAGATGTGGTACACGGTCTCCGCGGTACTCATTCTCTTGGCGTTGGCCGGGATCCTCCTGCGTGGGCTGAACCTCGGGATCGAGTTCAAGGGTGGCGCTGAGTTCCTGGTGCCCAGCCAGTCCTGTTCGATCCAGGACGTCCGGGAGACGATCGGTTCGGCCGGGGTGGAGGTGGCCACCGTCACGGAGGTCGGAGGCGCGAACATCCGTGCGCAGACGCCGGCCGTGTCGAAGGAGGAGAGCGCGGCCGTGGTCACGGCCCTGTCCGGGACCTGTGCGGTGGATGCGGACCAGATCTCCAGCCGGAATGTGGGTCCGACGTGGGGTGGGGAGATCACCAGACAGGCGCTGATCGCCCTGGCGGTGTTCCTCGCGGCGGTGGTCGTCTTCCTGTCGATCTACTTCCAGTGGCAGATGGCGATCGCGGCCCTGGTCGCACTCGCCCACGACATCCTGATCACGGCTGGGATCTACGCTCTCGTGGGCTTCGAGGTGACTCCCGCCACAGTTATCGGTCTGCTCACCATCCTGGGTTACTCGCTGTACGACACGGTGGTGGTCTTCGACAAGGTCAAGGAGAACACCAAGGGTGTCACCGGGCAGAGCCGCTACACCTTCAGCGAGTTGGCGAACCTGGCGCTCAACCAGACGCTGATCCGGTCCATCAACACCTCGATCGTTGCTCTGCTGCCGGTGGGCGCGATCCTGTTCGTCGGAGCGGGTCTGCTGGGCGCTGCGACCCTGATGGACCTCGCACTGGTGCTGTTCATCGGAATGGCCGTGGGTACCTACTCGTCGATCTTCGTCGCGACACCGGTGCTCTGTGAGATCAAGGAGCGCGAACCGGCGATGAAGGCCCTGTCAGCCAGGGTCATGAAACGGCGTGCGGCGCGGGGTGAAGCGGCTCCGGGCGCGGACACGAGTGGGACCGACGAGGCGGCCACCACCGCCGGCGTGGCCAGCGGTGGAATCGCCGCACCGGTCGATCGCCGCCACCGGCAGAACCGGGACGCGACCTCGCGCACGCAGCCCAAGCGGTCGACGAGGTCCAAGCGCCGCGGGTGAGGTCGTTGGGCATCGTTGCGCCCAGCCCGTAAACTCAGGCACATACCCGAGGCGGTGACGTTGTGGCGCGTGAGACGACCCAGACTCCCGGTACCGACGAACCGTCGGTACCGATGTCGGGGATCAGTCGCGTCCAGGACGTCCCCAGGAGGCGCCAACTGCTGTCGAGGCTGACAGGCAGCAGCCGCACCACCATCCCCGAGTTGGAGCCCCTGCTGCGGACCTTGCGGCAGTTCCACCCCAAAGCCAACCGGCAGGTCGTGGAACGCGCCTACGTGATGGCGGCGCACCTGCACGCCGAACAGACCCGACGCAGTGGTGAGCCCTACATCACACACCCGCTGGCGGTGGCCACGATCCTGGCCGAACTCGGCATGACCCCGACGACGCTGGCCGCCGCCCTGCTGCATGACACCGTGGAGGACACGGAGTATCCGTTGGATCGGCTGCGCGAGGACTTCGGGGACGAGGTCGCCCGTCTGGTGGACGGGGTCACAAAACTCGACAAGGTCCAGTACGGGGACGCCTCGGCGGCCGAGACCGTTCGCAAGATGGTCGTTGCGATGGCCCGCGACATCCGCGTCCTGGTGATCAAACTCGCCGATCGGCTGCACAACATGCGGACGATCGGTTGGCTGTCCGAGGACAAGCAGCAGAAGAAGGCCCGCGAGACCCTTGAGATCTACGCGCCCCTGGCCCATCGGCTCGGGATGAACACCATCAAGTGGGAGCTCGAGGATCTGGCCTTCGCCACCCTGTTCCCCAAGATGTACGACGAGATCGTGCGCCTCGTCGGGCAGCGGGCGCCGTCCCGCGACGAGTATCTGGGCCAGGTGATCGACGTCATCGACCTGGAGTTGAAGTCCAACCGGATCAAGGCGAAGGTCAACGGTCGGCCGAAGCACTACTACAGCGTGTACCAGAAGATGATTGTCCGGGGACGCGACTTCGCCGACATCTACGACCTCGTCGGAGTACGCATCCTGGTGGATTCCATCCAGGACTGCTACGGCGTGCTGGGTCTGCTGCACGCCAAATGGAATCCGGTGCCCGGACGATTCAAGGACTACATAGCAAGTCCGCGCTACGGGGTATATCGCTCGCTGCACACGACCGTCATAGGTCCGGAGGGTAAGCCGGTCGAGGTGCAGATCCGCACCCAGGAGATGCACCAGCAGGCCGAATACGGTGTGGCGGCGCACTGGCGCTACAAGCAGGGTCGAAGCGGCGTGGACGACGGTCCGGACGAGTTCGCCTGGTTGCGGCAGTTGCTCGAGTGGCAGCGCGAGACCGAGGATCCCGACGAGTTCCTGGACAGTCTGCGATATGAACTCGGTTCCGGGGAGTTGTTCGTCTTCACCCCCAAGGGTGATGTGATCTCGCTTCCGGCGGGGGCCACCCCGGTGGACTTCGCCTACTCGGTGCACACCGAGGTCGGACACCGCACGATCGGGGCCAGGGTCAACGGCAAGTTGGTGCCCCTGGAATCGCGGTTGGACAACGGGGACACCGTCGAGATCTTCACCTCCAAGACCGAGGGTCAGGGCCCGTCCCGCGACTGGCTGAACTTCGTTGCCTCGCCGCGCGCACGCAGCAAGATCCGGGCCTGGTTCAGCCGGGAGCGTCGGGAAGAGGCCGTCGAACACGGCAAGGACATGCTGCTGCGCGAGTTGCGACGGCGTTCGTTGCCGATGCAGCGCCTGCTCAACACCCCGGACCTGCTGAGTATCGCGGCCTACTACCGCATGTCCGATGTGAGTGCGCTCTACGCGGCGATCGGTGAGGGCAAGGTCGACGCGTCGGTCGTGGTCGATCGGCTCATCGCCGGTCGGGGTGGGATGGAGGCCGCCACCGACGACACCGAGGAGGAGACACCTCCGGCCTCGGTCCGCTCCGGACCCACGGGTGACCCCGGAGTCGTGGTCGCGGACTCAGACGACGTGTGGGTGAGGTTGTCGAAGTGCTGTACGCCCGTGCCCGGCGACGACATCGTGGGTTTCGTCACGCGGGGTAACGGGGTGTCGGTGCATCGCAAGGACTGCGTCAACTTCCCGGAACTGGCGCAGCAGCCCGATCGGCTGGTCGAGGTCACCTGGCGACCCAGCGCGGATTCCGTGTTCCTGGTGAACATCCAGGTGGAGGCACTCGACCGCGCCCGCCTGCTGTCGGACGTCGCACGGGTGCTGTCGGACAACCACGTGAACATCCTGTCGGCGACCTCCACGACCAATCGTGACCGGATCGCGATCTCGCGGTTCACCTTCGAGATGGCCGACCCCAAACACCTGGGTGCCGTACTCAAGGGCGTGCGGTCGGTCGAAGGCGTCTTCGACGCCAAACGAGTGTGAGAAACCGTCCCTACAAGGTGGCCAGGCTCTGCTCGGCCGACTGCAGCATCAACCGCTGCTGATCCAGGCTCTGCTGGGCGTCTGCGATCTTCTGCTGGTCGCCGGACTCCTGGGCGGCGGCCAGTTGCGCCTCCAGCCTCTCCACGGACGCCCGATAGGCGTCGACCAGACCCTGCGCCCGGTCCCGTATCTCGGGGTTGCTGCGCCGCCACGCCGAGGTCTCCGCAGCGCGGATCGCATCGTCGACCGCCCGGAGGCGGGCGTCGAGCTTGGGTTTGTCCGCACGCGGGACGTGTCCGACGCTCGACCACTCGCCCTGGATCTCCCGCAGAGTCCTGCGGGCGGTCTTCGCATCCTTGACGGGCAGCAGCGCCTCCGCCTTGGTCAGTAGTGCCTTCTTGGCCGCGAGATTCTGTTTCTGATCCTTGTCCCGGGCGTTGAAGGTCTCCTTGCGTGCGCTGAAGAACTTCTCCTGGGCCGCGCGGAAACGTTGCCAGAGCGCCTCGTCGTCGCGCTTGCCCGCGAAGCCGGCCTTCTTCCACTGGTCCATCAACTCGCGGAAGGCGCCCGCGGTCGCCTGCCAGTCGGTCGAGTCGGCCAGTTTCTCGGCCTGCTCGGCCAGCGCAGTCTTCGCCGTGACCGCAGCAGCACGCTTGCGGTCCTGCTCGTCGCGGTGCACCTTGCGCGCCTTGTCGAAGGTGCGTCGTGCGGTGCGGAAACGCTCCCACAGAGCATCAGTGTCGGGCCGCTGCTCGGCAGTGGGTTTCGGCAGAGCCTTCCACTGATCCACGAGTGCCCGGTACTGCTCGGAGGTCTGCTTCCAGGCCGTGGACGAGGCGAGCTCCTCGGCCTGTGTCACGATCGATTCCCTCGCCTGTTGCGCGTTTGCCGCAGCCGCCTTGCGTTCCTCGTCCAGGATCTGGTGACGGATGTTGGCCAGTACCTCGAGTTGACCGATCCTGGCCATCAGCAGCGAGATGTCACCGATGAAACCGGGCTCTTCGAGAGCATGACGGGCCTTGCCGGCGACCACGAGCGCTTCACGCGGCGAGCACTTGTTATCCGCCAGACGGGTGGCGGTCAGCTCCAGGGACTGGCTCAGATCGTTGTACTTGCCCGCGTAGTAGTGCAGGGCCTCCTCGGCCGTACCCGCGGCGAACTGGCCAACCGGGCGCTCCGTGCCGTCGGGGAGCCGCAGGTAGACGGTGCCGTCCTCGCCGACCCGGCCGAAGGACTCGGCAGGGGCCGGACCCGGCTTGGGTGTCTGGTCAGTCATGTCAACTTCCGATCGATGCGGTCTTGATCACGATGGGCTGCGCCGGTGGCCCGTCGGTCGAATCCGATGATCCGGCCTCAACGCCTCCTGCTGCAACGTACTTAACCACGTCGAGGCCATCGGTCACCTTCCCCACGATCGTGTAGTTCGGGGGCAGAGTGGTCTTCTTGTACACGATGAAGATCTGGCTGCTGGCCGTGTCCGGTCCACGATTGGCCATTGCGACCGCCCCGGCCGGGTAGTTGCCCTCCCCGTCCGACGGCAGGTTCTCGTCGGGAACCGTGAAGCCGGTCTCGCCGGTCCCGTCCGCACCCGGTGAACCGCACTGCAGGACGAAGATCCCGGCTGTGGTGAGGCGGTGACAGAAGTTCCCCGTGTAGTACCCCTCGTTGGTGAGGAACGCCAGAGCGTTCACGTTCTTGGGAGCCTTGCCCGCGTCCAGCGCGACGGTGATGCGCCCGCAGTTGGTGTTCAGTACCCAGTCCACGGTGCCGCTGAGATTCTGATCCTTCGGGCGCGTCCCACGTCCGGCCGTCCTGGCGTGGCTGTCCGGGGTCCTGGCAGGTCACCCCGGCGGGCGTCGCCACGGGCCCCGGGGTCGCTTTCGCAGTGGCACTCTCGTCGGGCGAGGCCGAGGCGGCTTCCTCCGGTGACCCCTCAGCCCCCGCAGGTTCGGAACTGTCCGGCCAGGCCGCCCAGGCGACTCCTGCGGCCAGTACGGCCCCGGCGGCCAACAGGCCCACGAGGCGGTTGCGGCGGGCGCGGGCGGCAGCCTCTTCGCGGCGCTGGGCCTGACGCTCGGCCTTCGCGCGCGCGAGTTCACGTCGACGCTTGTCGCTGGTCATCGTCGCTCCTCACATACCCCATGCTGTGCGAACGTCGTCGAACGTCGCGGCTACGCCGGAGTCTACGTGGCGGCGTGGTCGGGTCGTCCCGCGTGTCACGGATAGGCTGGTGTGTGTGTTGATCGCAGGATTCCCGGCGGGTCCCTGGGGGACCAACTGTTACGTGGTCGCCTCCGGACCAGGTGCCGAGTGTGTGGTCGTCGATCCCGGCAAGGATGCGATGGCCGGCGTCGACGAGGTCGTCCGCGAGCACCGGCTGCAGCCGGTCGCCGTGCTCGTGACCCATGGGCACCTCGACCACATGTGGTCGGTGACCCCGGTGTGCGAGGCCCGTGACGTGCCGGCATACATCCATCCGGCGGACCGGCACCTGCTCGCCGACCCCATGGCCGGGATCTCCGGTGACACCCGGGTGATGTTCGAGCAGATGACCGGCGGTCGACTGCAGTTCCGGGAGCCGGACGACGTGCGGATGCTCGACGATGGGGCGCGCATGGAACTGGCGGGTATTTCCTTCGGTGTGCGGCACAGCCCCGGTCACACTCCGGGATCGACCGTGTTCCTCACCGACCCGGAGGGGGACATCCCCCCGATCATGTACTCCGGTGATCTGCTGTTCGCCGGGTCCATCGGCCGCACGGACCTGCCCGGCGGGGACACCGGGCAGATGATGCGGTCGCTGGCCGACGTCGTGCTGCCGCAGCCGCCGGAGATGGTGGTGCTGCCCGGGCACGGTGAGCAGACCACGATCGGACACGAACTCGGATCGAACCCGTTCCTCGACCAAGCCCGCTCGCTGAGGCTGGACCAGCCGCCGGGACGTGGCCTGTGAGCCAGTTGAAGGCGCCCCGTGGGGTACCCGAGTACCTGCCGGACGTCTCCGCCGACTTCCTGGCGGTGCGTAACACGCTGGGCCGGGCCGCCGAGCTGGGCGGCTACGGGTACATCGAACTGCCGGTCTTCGAGGACACCGCGGTGTTCGTGCGCGGCGTGGGCGAGAGCACCGATGTGGTCAGCAAGGAGATGTACACGTTCACCGACCGCGGCGACAGATCGCTGTCGCTGCGCCCGGAAGGCACGGCCGGGGTGATGCGGTCGGTGCTGGAGCACGGACTTCATCGCGCGGCCTTGCCTGTGAAACTCTGGTACGCGGGTCCGTTCTTCCGCGCCGAACGCCCGCAGCAGGGTCGCTACCGCCAGTTGCAGCAGGTCGGGGTGGAAGCCATCGGGGTGGATGATCCACTGCTGGACGCCGAGGTCATCGCGATCGCCGACGAGGGCTACCGGCGACTGGGGCTCCGGGGGTACCGCCTCTACCTGTCCTCCATCGGGTGTTCGACCTGCCGGCCCGCGTACCGCGCGGTCCTGCAGGACTTCCTGGCCGGGCTGCCTCTCGACGAGGCGACGGCTGAGAGGGCCAGGCTCAACCCGCTGCGGGTCCTCGACGACAAACGCCCGGACGTCCAGGAGTTGCTCGCCGACGCCCCGTTGCCACCAGATCATCTGTGCCAGGAATGTCGCGATCACTTCGCCCGGGTCCAGCAGACCCTCACGGCTCTCGGAGTGCGCTTCACGCTCAACCCCCGACTCGTGCGGGGCCTGGACTACTACACGCGGACCACCTTCGAGTTCGATCATCCGGCACTGGGCGCCCAGTCCGGGATCGGCGGTGGGGGGCGCTACGACGGACTGATGGAGTCCCTCGGCGGGCCGCAGTTGTCGGGAATTGGCTTCGGTCTCGGCACCGACCGGACACTGCTCGCGTGCCAGGCCGAAGGTCTGCACCCCGGCGACACCCGGCCCCTGGACGTCTTCGTGGTCCCGCTCGGCGAGGCCGCCCGCGATGCCGCCTCGGTGCTCACCGGGCGGCTGCGGGGTGAGGGCGTTCGTGCCGGGATGGCCTTCGGTGGTCGTGGACTGAAGGGGGCGATGAAATCCGCCGACAGGTCCGGGGCGCGATGGGCGATCATCGTGGGGGACAAGGAGTTGGCCGAGGGGACACTACAGGTCAAGAACCTCGACAGCGGCGCGCAGACCACTGTGCCCGCCGACGAGGTCATCGGCCAGATACTGACAGGAGAATGACGTGATCAGAACCCCTGCCGGAAGCCTGCGGGCTGCCGACGCGGATCAGCGTGTGATGCTGGCGGGCTGGGTCGCCCGGCGCCGCGACCACGGCGGCGTGGCGTTCCTCGACCTGCGCGACGCGTCCGGTCTGGTGCAGGTCGTCGTGCACGACGAGGCCGCTCACGATCTACGCGCCGAGTTCTGCATCCGTGTCCGGGGCACCGTGCGAATCCGTCCGGCGGGCAACGAGAACCCGGACCTTCCCACGGGTGAGGTCGAGATCGCCGCGGATGAGGTGGAGGTCCTGTCCGCCTCCGCGCCGCTGCCCTTCCCCATCGACGAACATGTCGAAGTCGGGGAGGACACCCGGTTGCGGCACCGCTACCTCGACCTGCGCCGCCCGGGGCAGGCGAACGCGCTGCGCATGCGCTCCAAGGTGAACCACCTGGCCCGCGACGTGCTGCTGGAGCGCGATTTCGTGGAGGTCGAGACTCCGACACTCACCCGGTCGACGCCCGAGGGTGCGCGGGACTTCCTGGTTCCGGTGCGCCTGCAACCGGGACACTGGTACGCACTGCCGCAGTCCCCGCAGTTGTTCAAGCAGTTGCTGATGGTGGCCGGGATGGAACGCTACTTCCAGATCGCCCGCTGCTATCGCGATGAGGACTTCCGCGCCGACCGGCAGCCCGAGTTCACGCAACTGGACATCGAGATGTCCTTCGTGGACCAGGACGACGTGATCGAGGTCGGAGAGGCGGTCGTCCGCGCGGTGTGGCGGGGGATTCTGGGCCACGAGATCGGCGAGATTCCACGCATGACCTACGAGGAGGCGATGCGGCGCTACGGCTCGGACAAACCCGACCTCCGCTTCGATCTGGAACTGACCGAACTCACCGAGTACTTCGCCAACACGCCCTTCCGGGTGTTCCAGGCGCCGTATGTCGGGGCGATCGTGATGCCTGGTGGCGGCAGCCAGGCCCGGCGTGCCTTCGACGCGTGGCAGGAGTGGGCCAAACAGCGCGGTGCGAAGGGCCTGGCCTACGTCACGATCTCCGAGGACGGTGCACTCGGCGGGCCCGTCGCCAAGAACATCTCGGACGCCGAGCGGGAGGGCCTGATGGCCGCCACCGGCGCCGAACCGGGTGACTG
Organism: uncultured Actinomycetota bacterium; assembly: GCA_963769435.1. Classification (GTDB taxonomy): domain Bacteria; phylum Actinomycetota; class Actinomycetes; order S36-B12; family UBA10799; genus JADKAV01. The sequence continues at coordinate 206,106 of CAVYLN010000002.1, read as the reverse complement.
CATCTTCTTCGCCGCGGGTCGTGCCGGCGAGGCACGCGGACTGCTGGCCGCCACCCGCGATGAGATCGCGGCGCGCCTCGGACTTGTCGACGAGTCGCAATGGTCCTTCGTGTGGATCGTGGACGCGCCGATGTTCGAGGAGGTGGATCTCGACGACGGGAGCGTCGCCTGGACCGCGGTACATCACCCGTTCACATCGCCGAACGCCGAATCGCTCGACACGTTCGACACCAGCCCGGGCGACGCCCTGGCCTGGGCGTACGACCTGGTGTGCAACGGCAACGAGATCGGTGGTGGTTCGATCCGTATCCACTCCCGCGAGGTGCAGCAGCGGGCATTCGCGGTCCTGGGGATCGACGACGAACAGGCGCAGGAGAAGTTCGGGTTCCTCCTCGAAGCGTTCAAGTACGGACCCCCGCCGCACGGCGGGATCGCGTTCGGATGGGACCGCATCGTGATGCTGCTCGCCGGTGCATCGTCGCTGCGGGACGTGATCGCCTTCCCGAAGACCGGCGCCGGACAGGATCCGCTGACCGGTGCGCCCACTCCGATCACGGCCGCGCAGCGTGATGAGGCGGGCGTGGACGTGGATCCGTACGCGGATGACGAGCCGCAAGGGGCCACGTCCTGACGGCGATGGACCTCTTCGACCAGAACGCCCCGGCACAACCGCTCGCCGCGAGAGTGCGGCCGTCGAGTGTGGACGAGGTGATCGGGCAGTCCCATCTGCTCGGCCCCGCCTCCCCACTGCGATCTCTGCTCAGCGATCCGGACGCGGCGACCAGCGTGATCCTGTGGGGTCCGCCGGGCACGGGCAAGACGACATTGGCACGGCTGGCAGCGGAGGTCTCCGGCCGCCGCTTCACCGCGCTGGCCGCGGTCAGTGCCGGTGTCAAGGACGTGAGGGCGGCGATCGAGCAGGCCCGCGAGATCGGCCGGACCCAGGGCGAACGCACGATCCTGTTCATCGATGAGGTTCACCGCTTCTCCAAGACCCAGCAGGACGTTCTGCTGCCCGCGGTCGAGCACGGTTGGATCACCCTGATCGCGGCAACCACGGAGAACCCGAGCATGAGTCTGGTCAGCCCGCTGCTGTCGCGCTCGATGCTGCTCGTGCTCTCGGCACTGACCGACGACGAGGTCCGTGAGGTCATCGCCCGTGCGATCGCACACCCCGACGGACTGCCCGACGTGTCGATCACCGAGGACGCGACCGAGTTGATCGTGCGCTTCGCGGGTGGGGATGCGAGGCGGGCGCTCACAGCCCTGGAGGCAGCCGCCGCTCCCGGCCCGGAGATCGCCGCCGACGTGGTCCGGGCGATCATCCCGCAGGTGGCCAACCGCTACGACCGCGACGGCGATATGCACTACGACATCACCAGCGCGCTGATCAAGAGTGTCCGCGGCAGTGATGTCGACGCGGCGCTGCACTATCTGGCCCGGCTGGTGGACGGCGGGGAGGACCCGCGCTTCATCGCCCGTCGCCTGGTCATCCTGGCCAGTGAGGACATCGGACTCGCGGACCCGTCCGCGCTGCCCCTGGCGATCGCCGGGCTGCAAGCAGTGCAGTTGATCGGGTGGCCGGAGGCCCGGATCACTCTGGGCCACGTCGTGATCCATCTGAGCCTCAGCCCGAAGAGCAATGCCGCGTATGTAGCGATCAACGAGGCACTCGAGGACGTGCGCTCCGGTGTGGTCAGCCCGGTCCCGGCGATGCTGCGTGATGCCAGCCTCAAGGCATCCCGTGCCACCGGGGCCGGTCGGGGCTATCGCTACCCGCACGACGAGGGAGGTTTCGTGCCGGTGCGGTACGTCGAGGAGCCGATAGTGGAACGGAACTACTACCGGCCGACCGAGCACGGGTCCGAAGCCCGTGCGGCCGCGGCACTTGCACGTCTGCGTGACGCGTTCGCTGGACGCTCCGGCGAGACCGACGCGTGAACGCCGCGCGGACGGCCGTTCACGCCCGCGGGCGGTGAGCTCGTCCTACACTGGGGCGGGTGAGCCGAATCTTCTGGATGGGTGTCGGGGCTGCCGGCGGGATCGTCGCGTATCGCAAGGCGACGCACGCGGTCAACGGAGTCCGGGAACGCACGTTCCGCGAGAACCTGAGCAAGGTGGCGCAGACCGCCTCGAGCGTGGCCACATCCGCGAGGTACCTGGCCAATCTGGCTTCCGACGAGCAGGACGCCACCGTCGTCGACATCCGCCCCGCATCCGGGCCCCGGAGCACCCGGGTCGTCGCACCGGACATCCGGCCGGTGGCTGCCCCGGTCGACGAGGCCTTGCCTCGCGGCGCCCGCAGGTAGGCACACGCCACCTGCAACTAGGCTGACCCCTATGGAGTCTGCCGAAATCCGCCGACGGTTCCTCGCCTTCTTCGAGCAGCGGGGACACACGGTCGTGCCCAGCGCCTCCCTGCTGCTCAACGACCCCACGCTGCTGTTCGTCAACGCCGGCATGGTGCCGTTCAAACCGTACTTCCTGGGCGAGGCCGTTCCGCCGTACCAGCGGGCCACGAGCGTCCAGAAGGTGGTGCGGACCCTCGACATCGAGGAAGTGGGCAAGACGACACGGCACGCCTCGTTCTTCCAGATGTGCGGGAACTTCTCATTCGGCGACTACTTCAAGGAAGGCGCCATCCCGATGGCCTGGGACCTGCTCACGATGCCGGTCCAGGAAGGTGGGTACGGGTTCCCCGAGGACAAACTCTGGGTCACCGTCTACGACGACGACGACGAAGCCGCACGACTCTGGCAGGAGATCGTGGGCCTGCCGCCGGAGCGGATCCAGCGACGGGGGATGGCGGACAACTACTGGTCCATGGGTGTCCCGGGGCCGTGCGGGCCCTGCAGCGAGATCTACTACGACCGCGGACCGGAGTACGGCCCGGAGGGCGGTCCCGTCGCCGACGAGGACCGCTACCTCGAGGTGTGGAATCTGGTCTTCATGCAGTTCGAGCGAGGAGAGGGTCCGGGCAAGGAGGGCTTCCCGATCCTTGGCGAGCTCCCGAAGAAGAACATCGACACCGGCATGGGTCTGGAGCGCATGGCCGCCATCCTGCAGGGTGTCGACAACATCTACGAGATCGACACCACCCGCGCGACCATCGATACCGCCGTCGCGATCAGCGGGCGTCCGTACGGCCGTGACCACGCCGACGATGTGGCGCTGCGAGTAGTGGCCGATCACACCCGCACGTGTGTGTTCCTGATCGCCGACGGGGTCCTCCCCGGCAACGAGGGCCGGGGCTACGTCCTGCGCAGACTGCTGCGCCGCGTGGTGTTCAACATGCGCCTGCTCGGGGCGCACGAGCCTGCGATGGCGGAACTGGTCGGCAGCGTGATCACGTCCATGTCGCCGCAGTATCCGAGCCTGCTCGGCGAGGCCGCGCGGATCACGACCATCGCGGCCTCCGAGGAAGAGGCGTTCCGGCAGACGCTGCGAAGCGGGACGTCGGTGTTCGACACAGCGGTCTCGGCGACCAAGACCCGTGGGTCCGCGACGCTCTCGGGGGCCGACGCGTTCGCGTTGCACGACACCTACGGATTCCCGATCGATCTGACACTCGAGCTCGCCGCGGAGCAGGGCCTGCAGGTGGATCGCGACGGTTTCACCGAACTGATGACGCAGCAGCGACAGCGGGCCAAGGCCGACGCTGTGGCCCGCAAGGCCGGCGTCACACCGCTGACGGCGTACCGGGAGGTCATGGAGGACGCGGGCCGCACGGAGTTCACCGGCTACGACCTCTGGGAGTCCGACGGCCGCGTGAAGGGTCTGCTGCGCGACGGTCACAGCGTGTCATCGGCACAGGCCGGACAGACGGTGGAAGTGATCCTGGACCGCAGCCCCTTCTACGCCGAAGCCGGCGGACAACTCGGCGACCACGGGACCATCAAACTCGACGACGGAGCGGTGCTGCACGTCGATGACGTGCAGATGCCGGTTCCCGGTCTTTGGGTCCATCGTGCGCATGTGCTCGAGGGTGAAGCCCGCGTGGGCGCGGAGGCTCTCGGGGTCGTGGACGTCGAGCGACGCCGGGCGATCTCCAGGGCACACACCGCGACCCACATGATCCACAAGACATTCCGGGAGATGCTCGGCGACACGGCGACGCAGATGGGTTCGGAGAACGCGCCTGGGCGTCTGCGCTTCGACTTCCCCTATCCGAAGGCCGTCCCGGACAGCGTGTTGCAGGACGCCGAAGCGCGGGTCAACACGCTGCTGCTCGAGGACATGACGGTCTCGGCGCGCTGGATGACACAACCGGAGGCCCTCGAGATGGGCGCTATGGCGTTGTTCGGCGAGAAGTACGGCGACACCGTCCGGGTGGTGTCCGTCGGGGACTGGGCACACGAACTGTGCGGCGGCACCCACGCGCACCGCTCCGGTCAACTCGGTGTGGTGTCGTTCATCTCGGAGGGTTCCATCGGCTCCGGGGTCCGGCGTGTGGAAGCCCTGGTGGGATCGGACGCCTACTCCTACCTCGCACGCGAACATCTGCTGGTCTCGGCGCTCAGCACGATGCTCAAGGCCCCCCGGGAGGACCTGGTGGACCGCGTCGGGGCCACCGTCGAGAAGCTCAAGAACGCTGAGCGCGAAATCACCAGACTCAAGCAACAGGCGATGATGGCCAACATCGACACCATCATCGGCGAGGGCCAGGCGATCGGCGGCTTCCGACTGTGGACACTGCAGGCGCCCACGGGCACCGACGCCAAGCAGCTGCGTGAGATAGCACTGGCCGGCGTGCGGAAGGCCCGTGGAGAGGTCGCTGCCGCGGTGCTGGCGGCGGCAGTCGTGGACGAGCGGGTGTCGTTGATCGCCACAGTCAACCAGGCCGCGCAGGACCGTGGGCTGTTCGCGAACGACCTACTCGCCAGCGCTCTGCCCAGCGTCGAGGGGCGCGGAGGCGGCAAGAAGGACGCGGCACAAGGTGGGGGCGCGAATGCTGCGGGGGTCCCCCAGGCCTTTTCCGCAGCGGAGGCGTTCGTGCGAGGACTGCCGGACTAGTGCGCCCGGGTGTTCGACTGTGTGTCGACGTCGGCGCGGTCCGGATGGGTGTCGCCCGAAGTGACGCATCCGGCACTCTGGCGGTGCCCGAATCGACGCTGGACGCGCGTCGGGACTGGCTGGACGAGTTGGTCCGATTGGTCGCGGAGTACGAGCCGATCGAGATCCTCGTGGGTCTGCCCGTTTCCCTGGATGGGCGCGAGCACGCTGCCGCGCAACGTGTACGCGAAGTCGCGGCGCAGATCTCGTCCGCGCTGTCGGGTATCCCGGTGCGCCTGATCGACGAACGGCTGACCACGTCGGCCGCGCAGGTGCAGTTGCGCCAGGCGGGAGTGTCCTCGCGCAAGGGTCGTCCCGTGATCGACCAAGCGGCCGCGGTGATCATGCTGCAGGAGGCACTGGATTCCGAACGTGCTACCGGTAGGATTCCGGGAACCCCGACGAACGGACGGACATGAGCGAACTTGGCCTGCACATGGAGGTCGAACCACCGCGCCGGCCCGATCCTGAGAAGCGCGGGAGAGGGGCGGTCATCGCGGCCGTCGTCGTGTTCGTCCTGGTGCTGTTGACGATCGGAGGATTCCTCCTGAAAGATCTTGTCTTCGCGCCGGCGGACGATTACCAGGTCACGGACGGCGACGAGGTCGTGGTGCAGGTGCAGGAGGGACAGACGCTGTCCGACATCGGGGCCACGCTGAAGGAGGAAGGGGTTGTCGCCAGCGCGGAGACCTTCATCGACGCAGCGACCGCCGACGACCGCGCCCAGACCATCGGACCGGGGTACTACCGGCTCGCCGAGCGGATGAGCGGCCAAGAGGCGCTCGCGGCGATGCTGGACCCGGCGAACTTCGTGGTGACGCGAGTGGTCTTCCCCGAGGGACTGCGCGAGGACCAGGTGGTCACCCGGCTCACCAAGGCCACGGATGTGCCGCGCAAACAGTTCCTCGCGGCGATCAAGAAGGCCGACTCGTTGGGATTGCCCAAGTTCGCCAAGGGCAATGCTGAGGGTTTCCTGTTTCCCGCCACCTACCAGTTCGCGCCCGGGGCCAAGGCCCCGGAGATGATCGGGGCCATGATCAGCCGGTACAACGAGGCTGCGGCCACCCTGCGATTCGTCCCATCGGCGAAGAAGACCGGGTACTCGCCCTACGAGGTCATGATCATCGCGAGCCTGGTGCAGGCGGAGGGCCATCCCGACGACTACGGGAAGGTCTCCCGGGTCATCTACAACCGGCTCGCCGCGGGAATGCCGCTGCAGCTCGACGCCACAGTGAACTACGTGCTGAAGAGCTCGGAGATCAACCTGTCGCGCGACGAGATCGCCACCTCGTCGCCGTACAACACCTACGAGAACACCGGATTGCCCCCGACCCCGATCAACCAGCCCGGAGAAGCGGCGATGCGCGCCGCGCTGTCCCCGGATGAGGGGGACTGGATCTACTTCGTCGCCGTGAACCCGGACACCGGCGAGACCAAGTTCACCAGCGACTACGACGAGTTCCTGAAGTTCAAGGCCGAGTTCGAGAAGTACATCGCGGAGAACCCGTGACCAAACAGGCGGCGGTGGTCGGGTCCCCGATCTCGCACAGCCTGTCACCGGTCTTGCATCGTGCCGCCTACCGGGCGCTCGGCCTGGACTGGACCTACTGGGGCCTGGAGGTCAATGCCGCGCAACTGCCGGCCTTCGTCGAGGGGCTCGATGATTCCTGGGTGGGCCTGTCCCTGACGATGCCCTTGAAAGAGGTGGTGCTCGACCTGGCGGCCGAGGCCACGTGGACGGCGCAGGTGACCACGTCCGGGAACACCCTCTTGCTGCCCGAAAGGCATGTGGCCAACACCGACGTGGACGGGCTGTGCACAGCGCTGCAGCGCGCGGGTTTCACCAGTGATCCGGGTTTCCCGGCGACGATCGCAGGTGCTGGCGCCACCGCACGGTCGGCCGTCGCGGCTCTGCACCGGCTCGGCGCGGGAGTGGTGCATGTGCTGGCGCGGAACCCGGGTTCCGCGGAGCCGGCCCGCGACACCGCACGCCGAATCGGGATCGAACTGCACGTGCACCGGTTCGAAGCGGGGGAGTATCTGCAGGCCCCGTTGGTGATCGCCACGGTTCCGTCGGGTGTCGCTGATGCTCTGGTGCCCCTCGCGCCGCGACGGCCGGGCTGGCTCCTGGACGTCGTCTACTCGCCTTGGCCGACCGGGATCGCCGAGGTGTGGCAGGCGCGCGGGGGCAGGATCGTCTCGGGCCTCGAGATGCTTCTGGCGCAAGCCGAACGGCAGGTGGAACTGATGACCGGACAGCCCGCACCGACCGAGGCCATGCGGTTGGCTCTGCCCACAACCCACGCCTGAGCCTCCCGATCGGCCATACTCGAAGCAGCCCATGGAAAGGATCAGTCGATGGCCGACATAGAGGTTCCCCATCCCGGTGCCTCCGACATCGTCGCTCGCCTGCTCAGCGATGCTCTGAGTGAGCACCCGGACGTGCAGTGGCTCGGTCTTGTGTCCGAGGACGGCTTCGCCATCGCATCCGAGGGTGCCGGTCCGGTCGATGACGACGCGGTGGCCGCCGGAGCCGTCCGCATGATGATCCAGGTCCGTGCGATGTCCAAGGCGCTAGGCCAGGCCGGGACCTCGCAGATGTTCCTCGAAGGCGCCGAGAGCGGTATCTGCGTGATCGACAAGGACCCCTGGGTGCTCGTCGTGGTGGGTGCCCCGGGGGTCCCGATCGGCTTGTTGCGCTACGAGGCCCGCGAGATCGCCGAGGCCTTCCCGATGGGGCAGCGGCCGGCGCTGACGGCTTCGGCGCAGTCGCAGGAGGACGACGAGGAGCAGGAGGCCGAGGCGGACTGGGCCGTAGTGACCACCGGCACCTTCATGGCCGGTGAGTTCGATGAGGACACCTCAGCCGGTGAAGACGGAGAGGGCGAGCCAGCCGACGAGATCGTCACGGAACCGGATGGCGAGCCCGAGATCCGCTGGGCGGACGAGCCGACGGTGCCCGAGGGCGCCGAGACAGTCGCCCCCGCCGACATGTTCGCCTCCGCCGAGGCGGAGGTGCTCGAGGAACTCGAGATGACCTCGACCGGCCCCGACGACTTCGCGGACTGGCTCAGTGCGACCCCGACGACCAGCGCCGATGACGAGATGTTCGATCTGCCGCCGCCGGCGCCCGATGTGCCGATCTCCTACGAGATGCCCGCGCCTGTGGAGGCGATCTCAGAGTCGTTGGCCGATCTCGCGCCTCCGGCGGGACCGTCGATCGACCTGCCACCGCCGGTTGGTCCCGCCTTCGAACTGCCACCACCGCCCGGGTAGTCGACGATGCAACTGACCGGCGCGCTCGAGATCTTCCGGGTCCAGGACCTTCTGGGCCTGGTAGGTCGCAAGCCGGGACAGTGGCTGATCACCTTGTCCGGCGGGCCGCGCGGGCATGCTGCCTACATCGGCCTGCGCGACCAGCACCTCGTGAGCGTGTCAGCGGACACCTCGAGGCAGGATCTGGCCCGCAGGCTCGTGATCGAAGGTGCGATCGGTACGACCGGATTGGCACAGGCTCTGCGACACGCGAGTGAGAACCGACTTGGGCTGGTGCGCTCTTTGGTCGATAGCGACACTGTGGATCCTTCGGTGATACCTCCGGTCGTGCGCGCCCACGCGGTCAGCGCGCTGGCTTCGCTGACACATTGGCGCAGCGGCACGTTCGACGTCGATGTGGTCGACGCCCTCCCCGATGACGTGGGAGTCTCGTTGGCGCTCGCCGAACTGGGCCGGGACGTCGTCGAACTGCTGAAGCGTTGGCGCCCGGCGTCCGACCTGTTGGGTGGCCCGAACACCGTGATCACTGCTTATCCCGGTGCGATCCCTGAGCCGCTGCGCGGCCTGCACTCGATGATCGACGGTCACCGGACGGTGGGGGAACTGATCGAGGCCTCGGGACACGGTGAGATCGGGACGGTCGTGGACCTCGCCGATCTGGTGGAAGCCCGCTGTGCCGTCCCGATGACCGGGGAGATGGGCGCGCTCGAGCAGCGCCTGGCCATGCTGTCCGCACTGGAACACCCGTCCGGCAGCGACCGGGCCCGGGCTGAAGGCTCGGCACCGAACCTGTCGGTGATCCCCGGTGGTGCTGCGCAGGAGGAGCAAACGTCCGGGGACGCCGCAACCGAAGCCGTGCCCGATGACCTTCTCACCACGCTGCTCAAGGGGGTGCGCGGGGTATGAAGCAGCTCGGGGACATCCTCGTCACGCAGGGTCTGATCAGCAACGACCAGTTGGAGAAGGCGTTGCTCGAGCAGCGCAGTGTCGGCCATTCGCTGGGCCGCGTCCTGATCGACCTCGGGATGGTCACCGAATCGCAGGTGGTGCAGGCACTCGCTTCCCAGATCGGAATGAGGTTCGTGGACCTCACCGACATCACGATGGACGGCGCGGCACTGACCAAGGTGCCGGGGTCGGTGTGCCGCCGGCACAGTGCCATCCCGATCGCTTTCGAGAACGGGCGATTGGTAGTGGCGATGAGCGATCCCGCCAACGTGTTCGCCATCGACGACATCCGATCTGCCAGCGGGATGACTGTGCTGCCCGTGGTGGCCACCCGGACCGACGTGCAGGCCGCCCTCGACCGGCACTACCGCGCCGATGGCGAACTGGATGAGTTGACGACCGCGATCGATACGGACGAGGAGGACGAGGACCTCGCCTCGATCAAGGAGGTCGTCGAGGACGCCCCGATCGTCAAGTTCGTGAATCTGCTGATCACCCAGGGTATTCAGGACCGCGCATCGGACATCCATCTCGAGCCGACCGAGCACGACGTCCGGGTGCGCTTCCGCATCGACGGGGTGCTGCACGAGGTGATGCGCTCGCCCAAGTCGATCCAGTCCGGCGTGATCAGCAGGTTGAAGATCATGTCCGACATCAACATCGCCGAACGCCGGATCCCGCAGGACGGTCGGCTGAGCGTTGCCACCAACGGCCAGAAGGTCGACCTGCGGGTGGCCACCCTACCGACCGTGTGGGGCGAGAAGATGGTCCTGCGGATCCTGGACAACTCCACGGCCATGCTCGACCTGGCCGACCTCGGTTTCCGGGACAGCAACTACGAACGATTCTCCGCCAGTTTCTCCAAGCCGTACGGAATGATCCTCGTGGTCGGTCCCACCGGATCCGGGAAGTCCACCACGCTCTACGCGACCGTCAACATCCTCAACCGTCCCGAGGTGAACATCATCACCGTCGAGGACCCGGTCGAGTACCGTCTGCCCGGTGTCAATCAGGTGCAGACCCATTCGAAGGCCGGATTGACGTTCGCAGCGGCGTTGCGGTCGATCCTGAGATCCGACCCGGACATCGTCCTCATCGGCGAGATCCGCGACCATGAAACCGCGCAGATCGCGGTGGAGTCGGCACTCACGGGCCACCTGGTGCTCACCACTTTGCACACGAACGACGCTCCGAGTGCGATCACTCGGCTGATCGAGATGGGCATCGAGCCCTTCCTCGTCGGTTCGGCACTCGACTGCGTTCTCGCGCAGCGGCTCGCCCGGCGGCTGTGCCCGAAGTGCAAGCAGGCCTATCAGCCGACTCGCGCTGCACTCGAGTCCGCCGGCATCCACCTCGAGCCGGGCCACGAGGTGCCGCAGATCTACCGGGCGGTCGGGTGTTCGGTGTGTTCCAAGACCGGCTACAAGGGCCGGGTGGCGCTGCACGAGGTGTTGCCGATCACCGAACGCATCGAACGGCTGGCGGTGGAACGGGCCTCCTCGGCGACGATCGCAGTCGCCGCTCGCGAGGAGGGGATGCAGACCTTGCGCGCCGACGGGCTGGCGAAGGTGCTCGCGGGCGTCACGAGCTTGGACGAGGTCCTGCGGGTCGTCGTGTAGCCGAACGGCCCGCTCCGGGGGGCCGCCGCGGTGCCGACCCCGTGCGCGACCCCGGCGACGTTGGAGTTCGTTCACGAGGGTGGAGAAACCACGCGTGCGTTCTCCAACCTCGTGAACAACCTCCAACCTCGACGCAACGCGGGTCGGGGGCGCACGGCGGATGCGGCGCACGGGTTGGTCCCCGCTCAAGGAATGCGGCGGGCCTGCCGACATCGACCATGAGTAGCTGCGGAAGGATCGCCGATGTCGGTACAGAACATGCCTCCTCCGACGGCGCCCGCACGCCCGACGACCGAACAGCGGGTCAAGCCCAGCGACGTGAGCCTCGTGCAGGCGCTCGAGGCCATGCTCGATCTGGACGCCAGCGACCTGCACCTCACCGCCGGGGCCCCACCGACGGTGCGTGTGGCGGGGAATCTGCAACCGCTACGGGGGGCACCCAGGATGGATGCGGTCTCGCTGCAGAGGGTCCTGTACGCCATGCTGACCCAGCAACAGCGCGAGACGTTCGAGGAGCGGCTGGAACTGGACTTCTCCTACGCGATCCCGGGCCGGGCCCGTTTCCGCGTCAACATGTACAAGCAGCGGGACTCGGTCGGGGCGGCGTTCCGTGTGATCCCCTTCGACATCAAGAGCCTCGAATCGCTGGGCATCCCGCCGGTGGTGTCGAATTTCGCTGCGCTGCCGCGTGGTTTCGTATTGGTCACCGGACCCACCGGATCGGGCAAGAGTACGACCCTGGCGTCGTTGATCGACATCGCGAACACGAATCGTCACGACCACATCATGACTGTGGAAGATCCCATCGAATTCCTGCACCGGCACCGGAACTGCCTGGTGAACCAGCGCGAGGTCGGCACCGACACGCACTCGTTCGCCGAGGCGCTCAAGCATGTCCTGCGCCAGGACCCGGACATCATCCTGGTGGGTGAGATGCGGGACCTCGAGACGATCCAGGTAGCGCTGACGGCCGCCGAGACCGGGCACCTCGTCTTCGCGACCCTTCACACCCAGGATGCCGCACAGACCATCGACCGCATCATCGATGTCTTCCCGCCGCATCAGCAGCAGCAGATCCGGCAACAGGTCGCAGGCACACTGCAGGGCGTGGTGTGCCAGACACTGTGCAAGACCACCGACGGCAAATCCCGCGTCGTGGCGGCCGAGGTACTGGTCGCCACTCCCGCCATCCGTAACCTCATCCGTGAGGGCAAGACCCACCAGATCTACTCGTCCATGCAGGCGGGTGCCCAGTACGGGATGCAGACGCTTGACCAACACCTCGCCGAGTTGCTTCGCAAGCGCCAGATCACCTTCGAAGTGGGCTTGGAGAAGTGCCATCACTCCGAGGACTTCACCCGGCTCGCCGGGAGGCCGCAATGAGTCTGGCCAGCTTCGACTACCAGGTCCGGGACCGGACCGGCAAGGTCGTGCGCGGTCGTATCGAGGCGGAGTCGCCGACCGTGGTCGCCACGAAGCTGAAGGGGATGGGATACGCCCCCATCTCCATCACGCAGGCGAATGCGGGGCTCAAGAAGGAGATCAACATCCCCGGTCTCAGCAACCGGGTGAAGTTGAAGGACCTTGCCATCTCGGCTCGACAGTTCGCGACCATGATCAATTCCGGTTTGTCGCTGCTGCGGGCTCTGACGATCCTCTCCGAGCAGACCGAGAACAAGAAGTTGGGCGAGGTCTACGCCGCGGTGAGGTTGTCGGTCGAGCAGGGGTCCTCGCTGTCCCAGGCGCTGGCCCAGCACCCGAAGATCTTCCCGCCCATCATGGTGAACATGACCAGGGCCGGCGAGACCGGCGGATTCCTGGACCAGGTGCTCAGCCAACTCGCCGACAACTTCGAGGCCGAGGTCGCGCTGCGTCAGACAGTGAAGTCAGCCATGACCTATCCGCTGGTCGTCTTCGCATTCGCCATCCTGTCGTTGACAGCGATGCTGCTGTTCATCGTCCCGGTGTTCGCGAATCTGTTCGCGGGCCTCGGTGGAGAGTTGCCGCTCCCCACACGAGTGCTCGTCCTGCTGTCGGACCTACTCAAGAACCTGGCGCCACTGCTGCTCGTGCTGCTGATCCTTGGCCTGTTCCTCTGGCGCAAGTACAAGAACGAGCCGAGAGTCCGCAACGTGGTCGACCCGTTGAAGTTGAAGACACCGGTCTTCGGAACGCTGTTCCAGAAGATCGCCTTGTCCCGCTTCACGCGCAACCTCGGAACCATGATCCACGCCGGTGTGCCCATCCTGCAGTCACTCGACATCGTCGCGGACACCACCGGGAACGTGGTCATCGCACGGGCTGTGCGGGACGTCGAACTGTCCGTGCGACAGGGGGAGTCGTTGGCCGGTCCGTTGGTCAATCACCCGGTGTTCCCGCCGATGGTCGTGCAGATGATGGCGGTCGGCGAGGACACGGGATCTCTGGATGCGATGCTGCACAAGATCTCGGACTTCTACGACGCCGAGGTGAAGGCGACCACGGAGTCCCTGACGTCGCTGATCGAGCCCCTGATGATCGCGGTCGTCGGCGGGATCGTGGGCGCCATGATCATCGCCCTCTACATGCCGATCTTCAAGGTCTTCGAACTGATCGAGTAGGACAATCAGTCCATGGGTGTGGCGGCCGGACGCCCGAAGAGCCACCCCTGGCCCATCTCCCAGCCCAGTTCGGCGACTATCTGCGCCTGCACCTCGGTCTCGATCCCCTCGGCCACCGTCTCCAGCCCCAGTCCGCTGGCCAGGCCGACGAGCCCCTGCGCCAGTCGCACTCGCGTCGGATCGGTCGCGATGTCCTGGGTGAAAGAACGGTCCAACTTCATGCCGGAGATGGGCAGGTCCCGCAGGTGGGTGATGGACGAGTAGCCGGTGCCGAAGTCGTCGACCCAGACCGAGACCCCTAGGCGGTCCAGTTCGACCAACGTCCGGTCGAACGACGTCTGGGTCCCGCATCAGCGAAGTCTCGGTGACCTCCAACTGCAATCGCCCCGCCGCAACACCTGTACGGGTCAACTCCGCACCCACGTGTTCGGCGAAGGTGATGTCGCACAGGCTGGCAGCGGACGCGTTCACGGATATCCAGAAGTCCGGATTGCTTGAGATCATGGCCAGGGCGTCAGCGAGGATGACGCGATCCAGATCCATGATGAGATCCGCATGTGCGGCCGCTGGGATGAACACGTCCGGCCCGATCATCTCGCCCTCGCCCTTGTGCCATCTCGCAAGGGCCTCGTACCCGACCACTGTCCTCGTGGCTAGCGACACGACCGGCTGGTACCAGGCCCGGAACTGGGCCTCGCGCAGTCCGTCCCTGATCGCACTGCGGATGATGACCCTGTCGCGGGCCGTCTGGGACATCGTCGAATCCTGGAACTCGAGGCGATTGCCCCCTAGAGAGCGGGCGTGGTGCAGGGCGGTGGTGGCTGCCCGCAGCCAGTCCTCCGTGGTTCTCCCCTGGGCGTTCCCCGCGATCCCGATGCTGACGGTCACGTCGATGCTGTGTTCGCCGATACCGATGGGCAGAGAGACCGCCGCACGAACATGTTGGGCGACTTCTTCCAGTCGCTCAGCGCGGTCGTCGTCGACCAGGAGGGCGAACTCGTCCTCGGTGATGCGCGCGAGGTGATCTCTGCCCACGATCGACTCGAGCCGGTTGGCGATGTGGGCCGCGACGCGATCCGCTGCAGTGTGTGTGAACGCGTCGGCGACAGCACCGAGTTCGTCGATGCCCACCGCCAGCAGTGCGGAGCCGGTCGGCGATCCACCTAGAGTCCCCAGCAGCCCCGCTCGGTTGCGGAGGCCGGTGAGGGGGTCGTGGTCGATCTGATGGGCCAGTCTGAGACGTGCGTCCATCTCGGCCTGGATGTCGTGGGCCGTCTCGATGAAACCCGTCGCCCGCCGGTTGGCATCCCGAAGTGGGCGTCCTGAGATGCGCATCCACTTCCATTGCCCGTTCGGTGTCTTCAGTCGCACCTCACGATTGCCCGGGTAGGCCGCACCGGGGGCCCCACGCTTCACGTCCTGCGGGTGTACGAAGTCCATGACTCGTTTGCCGAGCAGGGCCGATGGGGCCCACCCCAGTGCTTCGGTGACCGAAGGCGACACCCAGATCAGGCGGCCGTCGAGGCCGAACTCATAGACCACATCCGCGGCGTTCTCCGCCAACCGCCGGTACCTGCTCTGGGACTCGGCCAGTTCCATCTCAGCGACGTGTCGGTGGGTGACGTCCCGGAAGCTGCAGATCAGTTCATCGCGGACCTTGACCACGCGTACTTCGAAGTACTTGGTCTCGGACGCCGGAGCGCCCAACGGGTAGTTGTCCATCGCCAGTGACTCGCCGGTCTCGAACACGCCCAGACACAGGTCGAAGATGTCGATGTTCTCGGGCAGGAAGACCCGCAACGTGTACCCGATGAGCGCATCGGGCTCCATCCGCAACTGTTGGCCCGCCGCCGCATTGGCGTCGGCGAACGTGAAGTCGTCGATGGCGCCCCGGTCGTCACGTACGGGCCTGAGGGTCACATGAGGATCGAAAAGGTTGTCGAGCACGGCACGCTGTCGTTCCTCGTTCCTCGCCGCCCGTCGGCGTTCAGTGACCAGGTCATGGACGTCGCGGAGGCCTCCGACCAGGCCAGTTCCTCCGCCGACCTGCGTGGCTCGCCCGGAGAACCACCGATAGCCCCCTGCCTTGGTCCGTACGCGCAACTCGAGACCGGACACCTCATTCAGGGCATCGGTATCACTCATGATTCTCAACCGGGTCGAGCGCACTACGTCTGAATAGTCGGGATGGATGTAGTCCACGAAGTCGGTTCCCACCAGCTCGTCCGGAGACCATCCCAATGCGCCGGTGACAGTAGGCGCGATCCACCGAACAGTGTGGTCGGGTCCCGACATGAACACCACGTCGGAGGCGTTCTCGGCGAGCAGTCGGAACTGTTCAGCCGTTTCCTCGACGCGCTGTTCGGCGAGGCGGCGCTGTGTGGCGTCTCGCCAACTCCCGACCATGCCGATGATCCGACCGACCTCGTCGCGCAAGGGCCGCACATCCGAGGAGATCCAGACATAATCGCCCCCACGATGACGCGCCCGGAACTCGATGACGATCGCCTCGCCCTCGGTCACACGGCTTCGGCTCCGCTCATACGGAAGGCGATCCTCCCCGTGCAGGAGCATCAGGACGTCATGGTTGGCGATCTCCTCGGGTAGCCAGCCGAGAAGGGTCCTGACGGATGGGCTGATCCACGTCACGACGCCACGGGTGTCCGTGCGGAACACCACGTCCGAGGCGTTCTCGGCGATCAGTCGATAGTCCTCGGGCGAGAGGTCGGCCGGCATTCGCGGTACTTGCCGCGGGATGGCGTGCGAGACCGCTGATGTGGCCCCCGAAGAGCGCGCTCGCGCCATCGATCCCTCGCTTCTGCTGCGGCACCGTCCGAGCCGCCACTGTTGCAGGTTGTGTCACACCTCTGCGCGACGGAAGCCGTGAAAGGCCTGTTCGGCTACCCACCTGCCGTATTCGACTACGCAGCGTAGTCGAATAGACCTGGGGTATTGGGTTTGTTCGTGAAGTCAACGTCTGTTCTAGCCTCCGACGACCAGCGGGCCCGTCGCTGAACTGGTACTCGATCGCATGGCCGAATCGCCCACAGGTGCGACCGAAGGGGACAACGTTGTCGCGCCGCCGGGCTAGCGTTGGGTTGTGCACCTGTATCTCGTCCGTCACGGGCAGAGCCACGTCAACCTCGGTGATCTCACGATCGAACACCGGGACGAGCCGCTGACCGAGCTGGGTCGCGAGCAGGCGGCCCGCGCCGGCGAGTGGATCAAGGAGAACATCCACGTCACGGACTTCTACGCCAGCAGCGTGGCGAGGACCGTCCAGACGGCGCAGATCATCGGCCGAGCCATCGACAGGCACCCGGAACTCAAGGACGGGGTCCGCGAGATCGGGACCTGTCGCCCCGACGGCTCGCCGATCCCTGCGGTCGAGTTCGAGCCCTTCACCCCGGAGTTGTGGGGCACCCTGGATCCCTACACCCCCGTGACCGCGACTGGTGAGAGTTGGATGCAGTTCCGTTCAAGGGTAGGGGCCTTCGTCGAGACGTTGGTGCCGGCGGCTCGGCGCAATCGGATGGGCGGACCTCCCGAAGAACCCTCCGACCCGCGCCGGATCCTGATCGTCGCGCACGCGGGCGTGATCGAAGCGGTCTTCGAGTACATCTTCGAGAAGGGGCCCTGGAGTGTGGTCGCCGTCGAGACGCACCACACCGGGATCACCCACGTGGAGCACCGCCCGCAGCGCAACCGGCCGGACTGGTGGCTGCACTACCACAACCTGACCCACCACCTCACCGACGAGATGCGCACCTGAGGGTCCCCCATCCGCACCACGGCTGTCGTCCGATCGGAGCAACCCTGCCGGTCCCACGCCACTCACAACCGTTCATCCGAACGGGTGAACCGCCTGTCCCGTTAGGCCGAACGGGTGACATCGCGGATTCGGAAACTGCACTCGGCCCCTCCGGAAGCCCGATGCAATCTCTGTCATTGCAATTGGGGCTCAGCCCCACATTCGAAGGAGAACAACAATGTTCGCACGCATCCAAGCGGCGCGGGAAAAGGAAGAGGGCTTCACCCTCATCGAGCTCCTCGTCGTGATCATCATCATCGGAATCCTGGCAGCCATTGCCATCCCGGTCTTCCTCAACCAGCGCCAGAAGGGCTGGGAGGCCGCCGTACAAGTCTGATCTGCGCAACGCAGCGACCGCGCAAGAGACGTATCTGACCGAGAACTCCGACCTACTCCGTTGAGACACCGGTCGGAGCTCGAGTTGGAGGACCTCGGATTCAAGTACTCCGACGCCAAGCAACTATGACGGCGGACGTGCAATCGATCACTGTCGACCGCATAACGCCGGGATCGACTACTGCCTGGAGGCCACCGCCAACGGCGGGACCTCATTCAACTACTCGAGCCCTGCGGGCGCTGGCGAGTGGGCAACTGCCCGCTGATGCACCAGCCGTGATCAACCGATCGAAAGGACCCCGGTTCGCCGGGGTCCTTCTACGCGTCGCAAGGCTGGTCAAGCGGGAGCGGCTGCGCGCCGATGCTCTAAGTGTGCGGATCAGGATTCGTGCGCCGCGCGCGCGCCGTGGGCCAACCGATGAGGCGGGTTTCACCCTCGTCGAGTTGATCGTCGCCATGGCCATCGCCTCCGGCATGCTCACCGCCTTCGCATATGCCACCACGTCGACCCTGCATGCGATGCAGATCGCTCGGCTCAATCAGCAGGGCGCCGACCTGGTCACCCAGCGCATGGAGGAGATGCGCGACGTGCCCTTCGGGTCACTCGCCCATGATCCCGGAGGGATCGCCGGGGATCCCCACCTGGCATCCTGTTCCGGGGCCAGCTGCTACTCCGGTGAACTGCTCGTCGAGGCGACCGGTGGTGTGGTGAACCCGCAGATCACCACCGTCACGGTGAACAACGCGAACTACACGCTCTACACCTACGTGACCAGCCCTGCGTCTGAGATCGGCGAGGAGAACCGGCGTGTGACGGTGATCGCGGAATGGTCGGCGTACAACAGGCAGTGGGACAAGACCGCCAGCAGCATCGTCACGCAGACCCAGCGGGGTCTGCCGCTGCCCGAGTTCAAACTCACACCCGTGGGTCCCTCCACAGTCACCGTCAACCCGGGTGTCACGGCGGCGTTCGGCTTCCAGCTGAGCAACCAGGGCGCGCCGGACCAGTGGAACATCTCCGCGGACCTCACCGGATACTCCATCGTGCTCGATGACGGCGACGATGTGTACAACCCGGCCACCGACACTGTGGCGATGACCGACCACAACGGGGACGGCACTGTCGACAGCGGCCGGCTGGAGCCCAAGGAGTCGCTGGTCTTCTGGCTGCTGCAACCGGTCGCCGTGGGGAGCCCGAACTCGACGACCCAGTTCGGCACGACCGCGCAGGCCGTGTCGCAGGAGACCGGCGCCAGTGCCACGGTGCAGTCGGTGCTCGTGGTCACCGAGCGCTGTCATCTCGGCCACCCCGACACCCACACCTACAACCAGTGAGAGCCCGTCGGTCACGCCCACTGTGACACCGACCCCCTCGCCGTCAGAGAGTGCCGGCACCTGCGCCGCCTCCAACCCGGCACCGACCCCCGCCAATGTGAACGGCTACAGCCGCAAGGCCTACGTCCTGCACAACTCGGGCTCTACCTCCTGGCCGACGTTCCCACTGCCCACCTCGGGTGACATCCCGGGATCCACCGCCATGACGCCCATGTACCTCGACATGAACGGCGTGAGCATCCCATCGGATCGGGATCTTCCGATCTTCAGCACCAACCTGCTTCCGTCCGGGACCCCAGGACGACTTGCTGTATCCCGGGGGCGGCACGTCGGCCTCCGAGAGGGTGGAGTTCCAGACGCAGAACGACAACCGCGACTACAACGGCACGATGGTCCTGCGAATGTGGGTTCGCCCCGTCGTGGACGGCGAGGACGTTGAACTCACTGCCAGGGTCTACAAGCGCAAGTCGAACGGGAGCACCACGCTGGTGGGTGAGACCAGCGAGTTGGAGATCGAGCCCTTCACCTGCAACGGGTTCCAGGAGATCTGGTTCAGTTTCTCACTGGGCAAATGGAGTACCGGCAAGAAGACGGTCCTGGGCGTGAGGCTGCAGAACACGGGCCCGGGCAAAGTCGTGCTCGCCTACGACCATGGTTCGTTCCCGGCGACGTTCACGGTGGTGGAACGATGAACGTTCGCGAGGAATCCGGGATCACACTCGTCGAGGTGCTGGTCACCACGGTGCTGATCGGTGTCGTGTCCTCATTGCTGTTGACGGGCCTGCGTGACGTGATCGGTGTCATGACCCGCGCCGACGACACGAACCGGGGACTGTTCGACGCGAAGGTGGTGCTCGACCGGCTGGCCAGGGATGTCCGGCAAGGGCGCTCGGTGGTGTGCGACGGTGGCCTGTCGCAGCTGGACGACCCATCGTCGAGTGACCCCCTGTGCGCTTCACATCTGCAACTGTGGATCGACTTCGACTCCGACTACGCCCAGGATCCCGATGAGATAGTGACGTGGCGGCTCGCACGCAGCTCCGACGCCGAGCACTACGACGTCATCCGCTACCAGGGCACCTCGGACACCGTCGGGAGGGTGCAGGCCACCTCGCTGATCGTGAAGACACTGTTCACCTACGACACGCCCACACCCGCAGCCGCCTCAGCGGTGACGCTGACCATGCAGTACGACGCGCTGGTGGGCCGGGGCACCGATCTGAAGGTGGCGACGGTCACGACCAAACTGCGCAACAAGGCGGGCTGACTGATGAACAGGCAGATGTTCAAACGCGACGACGGGGTCGGAATGATCCTTGTCATCGCCCTCAGTGTGTTCATCTTCGGACTGGTGGTCACCGGGGCCATGATGGCCAGCAACTCCCTTGCGCTGTCCCGGCACAGGGGCAACTTCGAGGCCGCACTGTCGGCAGCCGAGTCGGGGATCGATCAGACGCTCGGCCAGTTGCAGGCGGCGTACGACCTCTACGCATCGGACTTCCCGGTGCCGGCGCTCGCGTCCAGCACATTCCCGAACCCTGTCTGCAACGCCTCGCCCGTGGCTCAGCCCGCCGACTTCGCCACCGCACAGGAGGAGGAGACGTGGGCTGTCACCGCGATCGAGGCACTCGTGGCCAGCAACCCGGAATGCATCACCACGACGGAGTCCGGCCAGTTCATCGTGCTCAAGCCCTCCACGCCGCTGGTCGACGGCCGGTACCCGGGGTTCGGCAGGGTCTACGCCATGGGCTGGGCTCCCGATCGCACAGCGGGTGAAGGTTCTTCGAGGCTGGTGAAGGTCGAATACGTGTTCCTGCCCTACACCCCGCAACAGGCGATCCTCACCGCGGGCAACCTGGCCCTGTCCTCGAGCACCCTGGTAAGCACGGCAGCGGGGTACGACGCGAGCCTCGCCGGCGTGCACTCCAACGGAACCATCTCGACCACCGGCAACCCGACCGTCTACGGCATGGTGACCAGTGTCGGGACCTCCTCGGCGAGCAGTACCAAGTTCTATGCCAACCCCGGTGGATCCGTCACCACGGCACCGACCGTGACTGTGCCGCGGGTCAGCGCACGCTCGTTCTACTACAACGCCCCCAACTCCGATGCCGTCGCGGTCTCGAGCCGGTGGTACGACCTGTGCCCTGACGAGCACGGTGAAAGCCTGGTCGGCTGGGGGGCCGTGCACCGGGACGGTCAACGGCACGGCTGACACCATCGGGTGGGAGTACGAGAGCGAGTCGCGCACGTGGGTGGCGAGCCGGAACTCCGTGTCGGGGGTGTTCTACGTCCACGAGGGGAACGTGGATGTCGGGACCGGCAACGCCGTGATCCCGTACATCACCGTGATCGCCAGCTCCCGCAATGCGACCGACTGTGGGACCAAGCAGTACGGGAACATCAGGTGGGACCACTACGAGATGTCCAACCCGGGGTTCCGCAATCTCTTCCTCTACGCGGACGCCGACATCGAGACGTTCAGCAACTTCACCGCCGGCAATCGAGGGGGTGGGGGGACCGCGGTGAGCAGTGGGATGTTCGTCGCCGGGGACCAGATCAGCATGCAGACCTCGAGCCAGGGTGCGGTCGGATCCGTGATCGCCGCCGATCGCTGCTCAACCAGCCCGATGGTCACGAGCAACGAGGTGAAGAACCCGGCGGTGTACTTCGACCCCGAGGGCGACTCTCCGTTCACCGACATCATCAACACGACGCTGTGGCTGGAGTACGACGCCGCGTGAGTCGTCCACAGCACGAGTCGTCGCCGGTGCGCAAGCACTAGGCTGACACGGTGTCGGACGCGGTCCTGATCGGTGCCCTGTTCATCTTCGGCCTGATCATCGGGTCCTTCCTCAACGTGGTGATCTGGCGGGTGCCGCGCGGGGAGAATCTCAACCACCCCGGCTCCCACTGCCCCCGCTGCGGACACAGGATCAGGCCCTGGGACAACGTCCCGGTGATCTCCTGGCTGCTGCTTCGGGGCAGGTGTCGTGACTGCCAGGCATCGATCTCCGCGCGCTATCCGCTGGTTGAGCTGGCGACGGCGAGCGCCTTCGCCGTTGCCGGGCTACTAGTGGGTCCGTCCATCCTGCTCCTCCCGCTGTTGTGGTTCATCGCCGCTGCCATAGCCCTGTTCATGATCGACCTCGACGTACGCAAGCTGCCGAACGCGATCGTTCTCTCGAGTTGGGTGGTCGTCGGTGCCGGACTCGTGCTCACGGCCGCGGTCCAGGACCAGTGGGGGGACCTGTGGCGCGCCGGCGCTGGGGCTGCGCTCATGGGCGGCTGCTACCTGCTGATCGCGGTGCTGTTCCCGGCGGGGATGGGGATGGGGGATGTCAAACTCGCCGTCCTGCTCGGGATGGTCCTGGGATGGTTCGGGTGGGCGGAAGTCCTGGTCGGCTTCTTCGCAGGATTTGTCCTGGGGGCGATCTGGGGGCTTCTCCTGATGGCATTCGCCGGGGCAGGGCGCAAGACCGCGATCCCGTTCGGGCCCTTCATGATCCTCGGCGCTCTCGTGGCGGTCATCTGGGGACCGTTGTTGGCGTCCTGGTACTCCAAAGTGCTGGTCTAGCGGCGCTTCCTCACTCCTTCGCTCAAGTTCTGCGCCGAATGCGGCGAAGAGAATCATAGGTTCCATGTGAGGAGTGACCGTGTCAAAGGTGGGCGTTGGTCTGGACATCGGTTCCAGTGGCGTGCGCATCGCTGCGATACGCCGCGGTCGCCGGGGTCCCGCCCTCGTTGCCTACGGGAAGGTCTCGCTGGAGCACGACGACAATCCCGTGGAGCCGGCCGACCCGGACCTGATCACAGCCACGGTGAAACGCCTGATGAAGCAGGACAAGATCCCCCAGGGAACGGTCTGTATCGGCCTGTCGGACCAACGGATGGTGGCCAGGCAGGTCGATCTCCCGTGGATACCGGCGAACGAGTTCGTGACAGCGTTGCCGTTGCTGACCTCGGATCTGCTCCCCATGCCCGTCGAAGACAGCGTCCTGGACTTCCTGCCCTTCGACGAATTCGTGGACGAAGAGGGAGCCAGGACCCTCCGGGGGCTGCTGGTGGCCGCCAACGCCTCGTTCGTGGAAGCGACTGTGGAAGCTGTCGAGCGCGGGGGGCTCAGCGTGGATCGAGTCGACTTCGGGCCGCTGGGCGCACTTCGGGCCGCATGCGACCCGACACCCACCGTCGCCGAAGCGGTTCTGGACCTTGGCGACAGCGGAACCTCACTCGTGGTGCACGAAGGGAACCGACCCACTTTCGTACGCGTCATGTCGCAGGGTGGCCGTGCAGTGACCGAGCTGCTCGCCGCTGAAATGGGGCTCACTGCGGACCAGGCCGAGGCGTGGAAGTTGGCGGTCGCCGGGATGTGGCCCACGATGTCGAGCCAGGACCAGCAGCGCACTCACGACGTGTTGGATCGTGCCGTCGCGCCACTCGTCGATGAGATCCGGTCGAGCCTCGCGTTCCAGCGCACGAACAGCGGGATTCGGGTGTCGAAGGTCTTCCTGACCGGAGGGGCCGCCGCCCAGTTCGGTCTGGATCTTCAGTTGCGGCAGGCATTGCAGACCGGGGTGGTGCGGGCGACCCCCGTCCAGAGGCTCGCGGCAGCTTCCAACAACGTGACCGAGCGCATACAGGGTGCGGAGGCTGAGACCGCTACGGCGATCGGGTTGGCATTGGCGGTGGCGGCATGACTGTCAGTGAATCCCTTCCCAGCACCGCCGCCTGCGACCAACGGCGCGCCCGCGGCCCTCCTGCCCTCCGAGCCGCTTGCGGGGCTCATGGTTGAGGCCTTCCCATCGGCGAACCTGTTCCCCCCCTCGATCCTGCTCGCGCGCCAGGTGCGCGCCGCGAAACGGCAGGCGCTGCTGATGGTGATCGTGGTGCTGGGCATCATCACCCTGATGGTCGGTTTCGTGGCGATGCAGCAACGTGCGGCTGACCGGTCCAAGGCCGAGGCGCAGGCCCGGTTGGATGTCGTGGTCGCCGAGAAGCAGCAATATGCGTATGTACCCGCCGTGTACAGCGCCGTCTCCACGGCCCGAGAAGACCTGGCCACCGCTATGGGCCAGGAGGTGCAGGTGACCCGGCTGCTCGGAGGTCTTGCCGCTATGCAGCCCCCAGGAGTGTCCCTGGACACCATGGCCGTCACCGTCGGTCCTGCCACCGATCAGACCCTGACCACCGAGCAGACCGTGCTGCCGGGTGTGGGAGAGGTGAGTTTCGTCGGGGAGTCCCGCACGATGCAGGGGATCGCGGACTGGCTGGAGAGGGTCCGCGACAACGCGGACTACGCCTCGCCGGTCCTCAACGAGGTGACCACCACGCAGGACGAACTGTATGGGTTCGACACCACGGCCGAGCTCACCGATCAGGCGCTGTCCGGCCGGTACGTGGAGGCGACGCAATGACATCGACTCCCCGTTTCTGGATCATCGCCGGAGTGCTGGCGTCGCTGGTGCTGGCGGCGCTCGGCTGGAACTTCCTGATCTCCCCGCGGATGGAGGCCGTGGCACAGACCCGCACCGAGGCGGAGGAGTTGAACACTCAGACCGAACGCACCATGTTCCAGGTGCGGCAGCTCAAGGAGCAAGCCCAGGACCTCCCTGCACAGATCCGGACGTTGAAGCGGATGCAGCGGCGGATTCCCTCGTCGGTCGATGTGCCGGCATTGCTGCGGGAGGTGCAGCGGTCCGCCAAGGAGGAGGGTGTCGTCATCGAGACCTTGACGCCGGGTCAGATCACGGTCTTCACCACCACTGAGCAGGACAGTTCCGGCTCCTCCTCGTCCTCTTCGTCGTCGGACGAACCGCGGGCCGCGCCTGACTCGACTCCAGCGCCGAAGCCCTCTCCGGAGGCGACGCGATCTCGGCCAGGGTTCCCTACCCGAAGGCGTCGGCCTGTCCTATGTGCCGATCACGATCACGGCCAACGGCGACTTCGCCTCCGTGGCCGCCTTCACCGACCAGATCGAAGGTCTGCAGCGGGCGTACCTCATCACGGGCGTCCAGATGGCGCGTGGCGCTGATTCCGAGGCACAGGGTGATCTCGCACTGACACTGGACACGCGGGTCTTCGTGGCCAGCGACCGGCTGCGCAGTCTTCCCGATGAAGCCCTCGACGCGGTAGGGGGTCAATGATGTCCACCCAACCTGTGGGAGAGGCTGACGGCCGCCGTCGGTTGATGGTTCTGCTGGCGATCCTTGGGATCGTGATCGCACTCGGACTGCTGTATGTGGTTCTGGTCTCCGGTTCGGAGACCCCGACGGAGTCGGCCAACCCGCCGATCAGCCCGTCCGAGGTCGTCGAGGAAACGCCGGAAGAGCAACTGGTCACCATCGAGGAGGAGGACCAGGTCCTGGTCTCCTCGACCTCGCGGCGCGACCCGTTCGAGCCATTGGTCGAGGAGTCGGCGCCGCCGCAATCGTCGAAGTCGTCGAAGGAGACCGAACAAGTCCAGCAACCCCACCGCCAAGAAGAACTCGACGACGACCAAGAAGACCCCGGTGCCGGACGTCGTCCGCGAGACCGTGCCCAAGTCCAATACCCCCGACGACGTGGACACCAACACCAACGACCCGGATCCGCAGCCGTTGGCCCCGGAACCCATCGATTCGGGAAAGGACGCCAACGATGCGCCTCTCGTGAAGTTGATCGATGCGCAGACGGACGCGGCCGTGGTGCGGATCGATGGCCTGCGCACGACGCTCTACGTGGGCGTGCCGGGGGAGCAGGATGTGGTCTACTTCGCCCCGCTCGGCAGCGGGTGTGCCTGGATGGGTCGGGTGGACTCCGAAGTACGCGTCACCGTGTGCAAGGGCAAAGCGGAGCGGCTGTGACCCCGCGTGACACGATGGGGACATGCTCAGGTGGTTGACCGCTGGTGAATCGCACGGCCCGTGTCTGATCGCCGTGATGGAGGGGATGCCCGCTGGTGTGGAGGTGACCAGCGGGGACATCGAGGCAGCCCTCGCGCGGCGCCGACTGGGATATGGGCGGGGTGCCCGCCAGAAGTTCGAGGCCGACGAGCTGCAGATCCAGGCGGGGATCCGCCACGGGGCCACGCAGGGCGGGCCGATCGCCATTCAGGTGGGGAATTCGGAGTGGCCCAAGTGGCGCGACGTGATGTCCCCGGATCCGGTGGATGCCGACATCCTGGCCAGGCAGGCCCGTAACGCGCCCCTCACCCGCCCCCGACCCGGACATGCCGACCTGGTGGGGATGCTCAAGTACGGCTTCGACGACGCACGGCCCGTTCTGGAACGCGCCAGCGCACGTGAGACCGCGGCGCGGGTCGCGCTCGGTGCCCTTGCCAAGGCTCTGCTCGAACAGGCCGCCGGGGTGCGGGTGTTCAGCCACGTGGTGCGGATCGGGACGGTGGCGAACGAAGCCGTGCCTCCGACATCAGCGAACCAATCGGCCATTGACAGCGACCCGGTCCGGTGCGCCGACCCCGCCGTCGGTGAACGGATGGTCGCCGAGATCGATGCGGCCAAGGCCGATGCCGACACCCTCGGGGGTGTCGTGGAGGTGATCGCGGAGAACCTTCCTCCCGGACTGGGCAGCTATGTGCACTCCGACCGTCGTCTCGACGCCAGGCTCGCCGCCGCACTGATGGGCATCCAGGCGATCAAGGGTGTCGAGGTGGGTGACGGATTCGCGCTTGCGGGCATGCGCGGCTCACAGGCGCAGGACGAGATCGTCCTCGTTGACGGAGCTCTGACCCGACCGACCGGACACAGTGGGGGCACCGAAGGTGGGATGTCGACCGGTGAACCGTTGCGGGTGCGGGCGGCGATGAAACCCATCAGCACCGTGCCGCGGGCTCTGCGGACCGTCGACGTGGCCACCGGAGAACCTGCCACGGCCATCAACCAGCGCTCGGACGCGTGTGCGGTCCCCGCCGCGGGAGTGATCGCCGAGGCCATGGTCGCGCTGGTTCTGGCCGATGCCCTGCTGGAGAAGACCGGCGGTGACAGCCTGTTGGAGGTCCGCCGCAATCTGCGTGCGTATCTGGACTCGCTGCGTTGACCGCCCGACTCGCACTGGTGGGCGCGCCAGGTGCCGGCAAGTCGGCCGTCGCCGAGGAACTGGCCGTCCGCTGGGGTTGTGACCTCCTGGATACCGACGCCATGTATGCCCTGCGCACCGGACGTTCCGTGGCGGACGCCGTCGTCGAGGATGAAGCGGGGTTCCGGGCGCAGGAGCGGGAGATCGTGCTGGATGCGTTGTCGCGGCCGGGCGCTGTTGTCGCCGTGAGCAGTGGGGCCGTGACCGATCCCGTGGTGCAGGAGGCGCTGGCCGCGGTGCCGGTGGTGTGGCTCGAGGTGGGGTTGGTGGACGCCGCTCGCCGGACGGGACTGTCGGGTGCGCGACCGCTGTCGCTGGGGAACATCCGCGGACAGCTGCACGACATGCTGAAGGAACGTGCCGGGCTGTACGCCTCGTTGGCGGACCACACCATCCTCACGGATGGGCGGGTGGCCGGCGAGGTGGCCGACGAGATCGTTGCCTGGGAGGCTCCGTCATGACCGAGACCATAGATGTTCGTGGATCGCGGGCATACCCCGTGGTCGTGGGGCACGGGCTCTTCGAACAGGTGCTGAGCGCGATACCGGAAGGGGTGGGCAAAGTCGCGGTGGTGCATCCGCGCGCGCTGCGGACGACCGGCGAACAGATGCGTCAGGACCTGTCTGACGCTTACGCCGCGATCTCGATCGAGATCCCCGACGCCGAGGACGCCAAGAGCGTCGAGGTGCTGAACTACTGCTGGACGGTTCTGGGGGACAACGGATTCACACGTTCGGACGCGATCGTGGCCGTGGGAGGGGGCACGACCACCGACCTCGCCGGTTTCGTGGCTGCGACCTGGCTTCGGGGAGTCCCGATCGTGCAGGTGCCCACCACCCTGCTCGGGATGGTGGACGCGGCGGTCGGAGGCAAGACGGGTATCAACACCGCTGTCGGCAAGAACCTGGTGGGGGCTTTCCACGAGCCCGCCGCGGTGATCTGTGATCTGGACACGCTCCTCGAGTTACCCCGGGCGGAGATCATCTCCGGTCTCGCCGAGGTCATCAAGACCGGCTTCATCGCCGACCCCGAGATCTTGCGCCTCGTGGAAACCGGGCCGCAGGTGATTCTCGACCCGTCGTCCGAGGCGCTGCGGGAGGCCATCATCCGTGCCATCAGGGTCAAAGCCGACGTGGTCGCCGGTGACTTCAGAGAGGCAGTGGGCGTGGAGTTGGGGCGGGAGGTTCTGAACTACGGCCACACCCTCGGTCACGCGATCGAGCGCAACGAACGGTATCGGTGGCGCCACGGGCCGGCGATCTCCGTGGGAATGGTCTACGTCGCAGAACTCGCCAGGCTGGCCGGCAGGCTTGATGACGACGTGGTGGACCTCCACCGCAGTGTGCTCTCGTCCGTGGGGCTGCCGATCTCGTACGACGGACGCTTCCCGGCACTGCTGGACGCGATGAAGCGCGACAAGAAGACCCGCGGTGACACCCTGCGGTTCGTCATACTGTCGGATGTGGCACACCCAGAGATGCTCATCGGTCCGGACCCCGCACTGGTCGCCGCCGCCTACGCGCAGGTGCAGCCATGAGGGTCCTGGTGCTGAATGGCCCGAATCTTGCCCGGTTGGGTACACGGGAGCCGGAGATCTACGGGTCGCTGACCTGGCAGCAGGTATGTGAACGCATCACGGATCACGCACGCGCCGTCGCGGTGGACGCCGATATCCGCCAGACCGACAGCGAGGCGGAATTGATCGGGTGGCTGCACGAGGCCGCGGACGAGGCCGTCCCGGTCGTGCTCAACCCCGCTGCCTTCACCCATTACAGCTACGGGGTGCGCGACGCCGCCGCCCAACTCGGCGCCCCGCTGATAGAGGTGCACCTGTCCAATCCGGCGGCTCGCGAGGAGTTCCGGCACACGTCCGTGATCTCCGGTGTGGCCACCGGCACGATCGCCGGTTTCGGGGTCGACTCGTACCTGCTGGCCATCGACGCACTCGTCGCGATCGCTCGCCGATGATCGATCACGGTCGTCGCAGGGACCGGCTGCGCACGCGTCTGGCGGCTGCAGAATGTCCCGGGATGCTCGTCACCAACTTGCCCGACGTGCGGTACCTGACCGGCTTCTCAGGGTCCAACGCGGCACTCCTGGTCCTGACCGGGGGCGAGGAGATCCTGGCCACCGACGGGCGCTATGTGGTGCAGGCAGGTCAGGAGTCCCCCGGGGTCGAGCTGATCGTCTCACGCAGAATCGTGCCGGATCTGTTGCGGGCTGCGGTCGAGCACGGTCTGGAGTGGATCGGGTTCGACGCGGTCCACATGAGCGTGGCAGCGTGGCGGAGTTCCGCGGTCGACGAGCCCGACGTCACCCTGCAGGCGATCGACGTCGACCTGCCCGGCCTGCGCCTCGTCAAGGACCCCGCCGAGCTCGAGGCCCTGAGCAACGCATGCCGGATCAGTGTTGAGGCGCTCGCGGAACTGGTGGACCAGTTGCGGGTCGGGATGACCGAGTTGGAGATCGCACGCCTGCTGGAACTGCTGATGGGCCGGTTGGGGGCAGCGGACAGAGCCTTCGACAGCATCGTCGCCGGCGGTCCGCACAGTGCGATCCCGCATCACCAGCCGACCGCCAGGCCGATCGCGGCCGGGGACTTGCTGAAGATCGATTTCGGGGCGCTCTTCGACGGATACCACGCCGACTGCACCCGGACGTTCGTCGTCGCCGCGGAGCCGCAGGACTGGCAGGTCGAGATCCACGCGGTGGTGGAAGCGGCCCAACAGGCCGGAATCCAGGCCTTGCGACCGGGTGTCGAGGGTGCCGAGGTCGATGCCGTGGCCAGACAGGTGATCGAGCAGGCGGGCTTCGGCGAGTTCTACGGGCATGGTCTCGGGCACGGTGTGGGGCTGGAAATCCACGAGGTGCCGTTTCTGGGCCCGACCTCCACGAATACAGTTGAGTCAGGAGTTCCCCTCACGGTGGAACCCGGGATCTATCTGCCCGACCGGGGCGGAGTGCGCATAGAGGACACGCTTGTCGTCGAGCAGGACGGCGTGCGGATCCTCACAGATTTCCCTCGCGGACTCGCGAGGGTGGGATAGGCGGGACGATTGTGGCCACGAGCAACGATTTGAAGAACGGCATGGTTCTGAACCTGGACGGACAGCTATGGGCCGTGGTGGAGTTCCAGCATGTGAAGCCGGGCAAGGGCGGTGCGTTCGTGCGCACGAAACTCAAGAACGTCCTGTCGGGCAAGGTCGTGGACAAGACCTTCAACGCGGGCGTGAAGGTGGAGACCGCGAACGTCGACAAGCGCGCCATGAGCTACCTGTACTCCGACGGTGACGACTACATCTTCATGGACGCCACCACGTACGACCAGATCCCGGTGTCGGCGGGCACAGTGGGGGATGCGGTGAAGTACCTGCTGGAGAACCAGGAGGCGGTCGTCGCCCTGCACGACGGGACCCCGCTGTACGTCGAGTTGCCCGCGAACGTGGAACTGATCATCGAGTACACCGAGCCGGGGCTCCAGGGCGACCGCTCCACCGGTGGTACGAAACCTGCTCGTCTCGAGACCGGCGCGGAGATCAGCGTCCCGCTGTTCCTGGAGACCGGCGAGAAGATCAAGGTGGATACCCGCGACGGCTCCTATCTGGGCCGCGTGAACAGTTAGTGTCGGCGCGCTCCAAGGCCCGCCGCCGGGCGGTCGAGGTCCTCTACGAGAGTGACCTGCGGCAATCATCGGTCCAGGACGCCATGCTTTCACTGTCATCGCGACTGTCTGCGGTGAACCCGTACACCGAGGAGATCGTGCTGGGCGTCCAGGCCCACGCCGAACAGATCGACGAGACCCTGTCCACGTACGCCCAGGGCTGGGCCCTGGATCGCATGCCGGCGGTCGACAGGGCGATCCTGCGGGTCGGCACATGGGAGTTGCTCTGGGCCGACGTACCCGAGGCGGTGGCCCTGGCCGAGGCGGTCGGGTTGGCCAATGAGCTGTCCACCGACGATTCCGGCAAGTACATCAACGGCGTGCTCGCGAGGGTGCGCGAGGTCAAGCCGAGGATGGTCCTGGAGTAGACCGACGGGGTCGGGGATGTCCCGCCCGCGAGACGCACTCCCACGTTCTCGAAACACCGACGACGTCACGCTCCCCAACGCCACGCTTGGCCACCATGGTGCCCTCGGTGGGATTCGAACCCACACTGCCAGGATTTTGAGGCCTGTGACTCTGCCGGTTGGTCTACGAGGGCGTGCGCGATCCATGCTACCCAGGGCCTTTACGCTGATTGACGACGGACGCGACCGATGGGATGGGAAGCACTATGGGTGACGCACTGACTGTGCTGGTCGCAGAGGATGAGGCCCTGATCCGCATGGATCTGGTGGAGACGCTGAAGGACCTCGGTTTCGAGGTGGTGGGAGCAGTGTCCGACGGCCGCTCGGCGGTTGACCTCGCAGAACTGCACCGTCCCAACCTGGCGCTGCTGGACATCAAAATGCCCGAGATGGACGGGCTGGCCGCGGCCTCTGCGATCGTCGGGCTGAGATCCACCGCGGTCGTGATGCTGACGGCGTTCAGCCAGTCCGAACTCATCCAGCGTGCCGTGGCGGCGGGCGCGATGGGCTATCTCGTCAAGCCGTACAAGCCGGAGGAACTGCAGGCGACCCTGACCGTTGGCATGGCAGCGATACAGCCAACTGCGCGACGAACAGCAGCGCACCAGGGACCTCGAGCAGTCGCTCGCCGACCGGAAGACGATCGAGCGGGCACGTGGCCTGGTGCAGGACCGTCTGGGCATGACCGAACAGGACGCATACACGTGGCTTCGGAAAGCAGCCATGGACCAGCGATTGAGTCTGGCCGAGGTGGCCCGTCGGACCCTTGAGGGCAGGTCCGGGCCGGCTGGCCCGGATTCCGATACCTGAAGCCCTTATCACGGATCTGCAACACATGGGCGGGGGTGGTTTGTACGTGCGACGTTTGTCCGTAAGGTGTACTCCATTCAGCGCGGCTGTCGCGCTGTTCTTCACCTGAACAAAAAGGGGTACAGATGTCACGACCGACAATCCTGCGGTCGCTTGTGGTGGTAGGGGCCGCGAGCCTGGCGTTGGCTGCATGCAGCAGCGACTCCGGCTCGGGCGACTCATCCGCAAGCCCGACCACAGACTCTTCCGCCGCGCAGGGTGATGGCACCCTGAAGATCGGCACGAATCTGCCACAGACGGGATCGCTGGCGTTCCTCGGGCCGCCAGAGTTCGCGGGCGTCGACCTGGCCGCAAAAGAGATCAACGATGCCGGGGGCGTCAACGGACAGCCGGTCGAGGTCATAATCGGTGATTCCGGTGACACCTCGACGAACATCGCTTCGCAGACCGTGGACCGGCAGCTCTCGCAGGGTGTGGATGCGATCATCGGTGCGGCGTCCAGCGCCGTGTCGCTGACAATCATCGACAAGATCACCAGTGCTGGAGTCCAACAGGTCTCGCCGGCCAACACATCGCCGGAGTTCTCGACCTACCCGGACAAGGGGCTGTACGCGCGTACCGCGCCGCCGGACACCTTCCAGGGCCAGGTGCTCGGTGACCTGATCGCCGGAGACGGCCACACGTCGCTTGCGATCCTGGCACTCGACGACGCCTACGGCACCGGCCTCGCCGACAACGTCGAGAAGGCTTACACGGCCGCCGGTGGCACGGTTGCCTCGAAGCAGATCTACGACCCCAAGGCTCCGTCCTTCGAGGCCGAGGTCTCCGAGGCGAAGGCCTCCAACCCGGAGGCGATCGCCCTGATCGGCTTCGACGAGTCCAGCAAGATCGTCCAGGAGATGATCAAGAAGGGTGTCGGGCCAGCCGACGTCCCGCTGTACCTGGTGGACGGCAACCTGTCGAACACCCTCTTCAAGGACCTGCCGAAGGGCGCCATGGAGGGCACCCAGGGCACGCTGCCCGGTGCCGAGGCGTCAACGGAGTTCCGCGACGCTCTTCTGGAGGTCGACCCGAAGCTCAAGGACTTCTCCTACGCTCCGGAGTCGTACGACGCGGCGATCCTGGTCGCGCTGGCTGCCCAGGCCGCTGGCAACGACAGCGGGCAGGCGATCGGCGACAACATCAAGCAGGTCTCGGCCGAGGGTGAGAAGTGCACCACCTACGCCGACTGCCTGAAGTTGCTCGAAGAGGGTAAGGACATCGACTACGACGGTCAGTCCGGCCCGATCGACCTCAACGACGTCGGTGACCCGAGCAAGGCCATCATGGGGATCTACACCTACGGTGAGGACAACACCTACACCCGTACTGGTTCCCAGGAGGGTGACGTTCCGGAGCCCGAGCAGGGCTGATCCGAACTGACAAGGGTGCCCGTTCCCTTCGGGGGGCGGGCACCCTTGTCTGTGCCGGGTTCAGATGGCTCGTTGCGCGTGGGCCGAGCATCTGCGAACCGCTTGTGGGATGTACAGCTCGCGTGAATCCAGTGGTCAGGCACTGGCGCGAGAAGGTGTAGCGAGAGCGAGGACCGGGGATACGCGGTGGTGCGACGCCCACTGATCCGATTGCGACGATCCCAGGATGGTGCTCGTCGCGATCCAGCACCACGCGGCGGGGTTCAGGCCTTGGCGAGTGTCCCGAGGTACAACTCGACGACCTTGGGGTCGTTGGCCAGGGCCCGGCCGGTTCCGGTATAGGCGTTGCGGCCCTGGTCGAGGACGTAGGCACGGTCGCAGATCTGCAGGCAGCGTCGCGCGTTCTGCTCCACCATGATCACGGTCACGCCGGTCTTGTTGATCGCTTTCACAGCCACGAAGGCCTCATCGGTCAACGAGGGGGACAGACCAGCGGACGGTTCGTCGAGCAGTAGGACCTTGGGATCCATCATCATGGCGCGGGCCATGGCGACCATCTGGCGCTCTCCGCCTGATAGGGACCCAGCGCGCTGCTTGCGACGTTGGGCCAGCGCCGGGAAGAGCTCCGCGACATGGTCGAAGCGTCCGTGAAACGTCTTGGGCGCCTGGAAGGCGCCCATCTGAAGGTTCTCCTCGATGGTCAGAGAGGGGAACACGTTGTTGTTCTGGGGCACGAAACCGATGCCCATGCTCACCAGCTTGTCGGCGCGCTTGTTGGTGATGTCCTTCTCGTCGAAGATCACGTCGCCGCTGCGTACCTTGACAAGGCCGAAGAGCGACTTCAGCAGCGTGGACTTGCCCGCCCCGTTGGGCCCGATGATGCCGACGAGTTCCCCAGACTGGGCGTACAGGTCGCAGCCGTTGAGGATGTTCACGCCGGGGAAGTACCCCGCGATGACCTCGTCGATCCGGACCAGGGCGCCTTCGGCGCCGCGCAGGTGTTCGGTGCGGCCCTCAACCGTCGTGCCGGCCATTACGCCTCCTCGTGGTGGGCTGTGAGGGCTTCCCCGGAATCCGTGAGCGGCTTGTCGTGATGGGTGCCCAGGTACGCGTCGATGACTGCCTCGTTGCCCATGACATCGTGCGGCGGCCCCTCGGCGATCACCTGTCCCTGGCTCATCACGATGACCCAGTCGCTGATGTCGCGCACCATGTCCATGTCGTGCTCGACGAAGAGCACCGTGGTGCCCCGGTCGCGCACTTCACGGACGTGGTCGAGCAGGCTCTGTGTGAGGGCGGGATTGACCCCTGCCATTGGCTCGTCGAGCATGATCATGTCCGGTTCCACCATGAGCGCGCGTGCCATCTCGAGCAGTTTGCGCTGGCCTCCGGACAGTGAGCCGGCCAAGTCGTCCTGTTTCTCGGCAAGGTTGAAACTCTCGAGCAGACGAAGGGCCTGCTCGGTGATCTGCTCCTCCTGTGAGTTCCAGAGGAAGGGGAAGATCGAGGCGAAGAGCTTCTCTCCGCGCTGATGCTGGGCTCCGAGTCGCATGTTCTCCATGACGGTGAGCCGGCTCAGGGCCTTGGTCAGTTGGAAGGTACGCACCATCCCGTACTTGGCGACCTTGTGCGGCCGGACCCCCGCCAGTTGACGTCCTTCGAACGCCCACGAGCCCTGGTTGGGCTTGTCGAAGCCGGTCAGGAGGTTGAAGAACGTGGTCTTGCCCGCACCGTTGGGGCCGATCAGCGCTGTGATCGTGCCCCGCTGGATCTCGACGTGATCGACGTCCACCGCCACCAGGCCGCCGAAGTGCCGCTGCACGTGGTCCGCGACCAGGATCGGATCCGGCTTGGGGACACCGGGCTCCTGGGGGACGTCGTCGAGTGCATCGATCAGGTGCCGCAGATCATCTGGCATCGAGGCTCAACTCCTTCTTGTCCCCGAGTATGCCCTGGGGTCTGTAGATCATCAGCAGCATCAGACTGATGCCGAGGATCCAGTAGCGGATCTGCCCGACCTGGTCGTTGCGGATGAAGTCGATCGTTCCGCTGGACACGGCGTTGGCCAGAGTGCCGTCGATGAGGACCAGCATGAACCAGAAGACCACCGATCCCACGATCGGTCCCAGCACCCTGGCCGCACCGCCGAGGATGAGCACTGCATAGGCGAAGAACGTCAGGTCCGTGCTGTAGTAGTCCGGCTGGATCGACTGGAACGCGATGGCGGCGATGAACCCGCCGAAGCACCCCATCACGCCACCGATGATGAGCGCCTGCATCTTGTACGCGTACACGCTCTTGCCCAGTGACCGGACTGCGTCCTCATCCTCGCGGATCGCCTTGATGACCCGGCCCCAGGGTGAGCGCATCATCAGGAAGACCAACACCGACATGATGACGACCAGGATCCATCCGATGGTGACGATCCACATGTCGTTCTGGCTGAACGAGACCGGGCCGACACTGACCGGCGCCGAGTACGGGTTGTATCTGTAGAAGTCGTCGGCGAACCGGTTGATGCCGTCCGAGCCACCGAAGATCGGATCCAGGCTCACCGACCGGAACGTCAGACGCAAGATCTCTGCCGCCGCGATCGTCACGATGGCCAGGTAGTCCGCACGCAGGCGCAGCGTCGGGATCCCGAGTAGGAGCGCGAGCAGCACCGCTGCGGCGATGCCGACCAGGATGCCGACCCACAGGCTCCAACCGAGCATCGCGATGGATACTCCCAAGCCGTAGGCGGCGACGGCGAGGAAGCCCGATTGGCCGAAGTTGAGCAGGCCCGTGTAGCCGAACTGCACGTTCAGGCCGATGGCCGCGAGCGCGAAGATCACGGCTTGGATGCCGATGCCCTGGGTGATGGCCTGGCTGAAGACGTTTCCCCAATCCATGTGTCAGCCCACCCTCTCGCTTCGACCGAGCAGACCCTGGGGTCTGATCATCAGGATGATGATCAACACCCCCAAGGCGCCCACGTTCTTCAACTCCGACGGGATGATCAGCGTGGACAACTGGATCATCGTGCCCACGATGATCGAGCCGACGATGGCCCCGACCGCCGTGCCCAGCCCACCCAGCGTGACACCGGCGAAGATGAGCAACAAGAGGCTGAACCCCTGGATCCAGTTGATCCCGTTGGAAAGGCTGTAGGTGACCCCGGCCAGGGCGGCGAGTGCTGCGCCGGCCATCCAGATGATGGACACCACCCGGTTGACGTCGATCCCGGAGGCGGAGGCCAGGGCGGGATTGTCCGCGATCGCACGGGATGCCTTGCCAATACGTGTGAGTTTCAGCCAGAGCACGGTGCCGGTGAGCACGACGATCGCCACCCCCGCGGCGATGAGCGCCTTCGGCGTCACATCGACCGGTCCGATCGATATGCCCGGCTGGCCGTTGAACGACGCGAACTGCCGAGTGCTCCCGCCGAAGATGAACAGGTAGAAGTAGCGCAGGAAGATGCCCAGTCCGATGGAGATCACGAGCATCGCGATCAACCCGGTTCCGCGCCGGCGCAACCAGCGCCAGAAGAACCGGTCCTGGAAGTAGCCGAACAATCCGCCGGCGAGCACGGCCCCGGCGGCCGCGACCACGAACGGCAGCCCCATCAGGTTGTTGAAGAAGTAGGCGATCAGTGCGCCGAAAGTGACGAGTTCGCCATGGGAGAAGTTCGTCAGCCCGGTGGTGCCGAAGATCAGGCTCAAGCCCACGGCTGCCAGTGCGATGGTGAGACCGAAGATGAGGCCGTCGACGGCGAGTTGCAGTACTCGGTCGATTTCGCTCTCGGTGACGGTGTTGGCCTCACCCGTGGGGAAGAGAACCGATTTGGACTGGCCCTTCGTCACCGTGATTTCGGTGCTGGTCCGGTCCGGGTTGGTGAGCGCCACCCCTTCCGGAAGTGTGGCCGTGTCCAGAATCACGGTGTATGTGCCCGCGTCCGGAACCTCCACGAGCCATTTGCCGTCGGTACCGGTGATGGCGTCCATCACGAAACCCTCTTCGTTCGAGACGTTGATGGTCACGTCCGGAACCGGATCACCGCCCGCCTTGATCACCCCGCCGATGGACTCGCCCGCCGCCGATGCGGCCGACACCCCACCGACTATGGCCCACAGGGCCAGGGCGACGGCGCTGAAAGCCAGCAGCAGTCGTCGCACGCGCACACCTTTCGCTCGGTCCAACCTGTCGAAGGTACCGTCAATGTGGATCAGTCAAGCGAAGAATCCACGAAGTCGGATACATGCTAGGCGGCGTGTCGGCGGAAGCGTTCACCGCATCAATGCGCTCCCATGCGGCTCGATACGCTGGACAGGGAAAGGGAGGCAACATGCCAAGCGTGGTGCGAGACGTCACGATGGACGATCTCGAGCACGTGGCACCCCTGTGGGAACAGGCGTGGCAGGCAGCGGGGCGCCGTCGCACGAGTCTGCCGATGGCCTTGTCCATGGACAGACTGCGTCGCCGCGTGGAAGTTGCCGCCGGTGGTGGATACAGATTCCTTGGGGCCTGGACGGACGGCGAGCCGTCAGGCCTTGCCACTGTGTCGCTGACCGATGGTGGGCCCATGATGGATGCGCCAGGCGTGCATATCCACGTCCTGTTCGTCTCGCCGGAGCACCGGCGCCGACGCGTGGGCTCTGCCCTGCTGTCCGAGGTGGCGGACTGGGCAGCCCAACTGGGCTCGGATCAGATCGTCGTGGACATGCCGCCGGCGTCCAGGGATGTGCAGCGCTGGTACGCGGCGTGGGGGTTCGGCCCCTACCTGCACAGGCGGGTCGCGACCACGGCCGCGATCCGACGCAAGCTCGGGCTCCGCTCGCCGCTTCGTGTCATACCAGGTGGTGGCCCCCATGCCCCGATCATCGCTGCGCGTCGCGCAGCAGGCAGGTGAGTCGCCCGGTGGCGATCCTTCGTCCCTCATCGTCGAGGACGGGAACGATGAACGAGGCCAGCGTCCGGCCCAGGTGAACCGCCTCCGTCCGCGCGCTCACGAAACCCGCGGAGGCCGATCGGTGGTGGGTGACGCTGAGTTCGATGCCCATCGACAGTTTGCCGGGCGACGACAGGGCCGCCGCGATGGACCCCAGCGATTCCACGAGCACGGCTGTGGCGCCGCCGTGCAGGATCCCGTAGGGCTGCGTGTTCCCCTGCACAGGCATCCGTCCCACGACATCGTTGCCATCGAGAGTCACCTCGATGCCCATGGACTCGGCCAGAGTCCCGATGCCGAACTCCTCAACGGTCTGGACCCATTCCTGGTTCTCATTCACGACCTTCACGCTATCCGCCGCCCCCGCGGTCCCCGTCGCCCACCATCGCGTTGTCGGACCTGGCCATAGACTCGGCCTCGATGAACGATTCCGACGAACCCGCCCGCCTGCTGCTGCTCGACGGACACTCCCTGGCATACCGAGCGTTCTACGCGCTGCCGGTCGAGAACTTCAGCACGACGACCGGGCAGCCGACGAACGCGGTCTTCGGTTTCACCTCGATGCTGATCAACTCGCTGCGCGACGAGAGACCCACGCACGTGGCAGTGGCCTTCGACGTGTCCCGCAAGACGTTCCGCAGCGAGGCCTTCCCGCAGTACAAGGCCAACCGTGAGAAGTCGCCCAGCGAGTTCGCGGGTCAGGTCGACCTGATCCGGACAGTGTTGGACGCCATGGCCATCCCGGCCGTGGCGGTCGATGGGTACGAGGCTGACGACGTCATAGCGACGCTGGCAGGTCAAGCAAAGGCCGAAGGGATGCAGGTGCTGGTCCTCACCGGTGACCGGGACTGCTTCCAACTCGTCGACGACTCCTGCACCGTCCTGTATCCCAAGCGGGGGGTGTCCGACCTGTCCAGGATGGATCCCGCGGCCGTCGAGGCCCGCTACGGGTTGACCCCGGTCCAGTACCCCGACTTCGCAGCGCTGCGCGGAGATCCCTCGGACAATCTGCCGAACATTCCGGGGGTGGGGGAGAAGACGGCCGCGAAGTGGATCCGGCAGTTCGGTTCCCTGAACGAACTCGTCGAGCACGTGGACGAGGTGCCGGGCAAGGCCGGCACGGCGCTGCGCGAACATCTGGGGCAGGTGATGACGAACCGGCAACTCACCGCGCTGGTCACCGACGTGCCGGTTGGTGTCCAGGTGGCCGATCTTGCGATGGTGCCGATCTCGCGCGAGCGGGTGCACGAGATCTTCGACAGCCTGCAGTTCCGCGTCCTGAGAGAGCGGCTGTTCGAGAACCTCGGCGAGTCGGTGGAGCAGCAGGCCGATCGGCGGGCGGTCGAGATCGCCGAGGACGCCACGACCTGGCTGACCCAGCACACTGGTTCCGGCCCCTTCGGCGTGCAGATCACAGGAACCTGGGGTGCCGGCACCGGCAGGATGGACAACGTGGCGGTTGCCGCCGCCGATGAGACCGCGGCGGTCTTCGACGTGCGTGACGGCTTCGACCCGGGCCTTCTGGCCTGGCTGGCCGATCCGGCGGTGGACAAGGTCCTGCACAACGCAAAGGGTCCGTTGCTTGCCGCTACGGCGACAGGCGTGAGCCTGGACGGCATCGTCGGGGACACCGCTCTCGAGGCGTATCTGCTGCTGCCCGGGCAGCGGTCGTTCGCGCTGACGGACCTCACCGCGCGGTTCCTGCACCGTGACCTCGCGGAATCCACCAGCACTGATCAACTCACGATGGACGGACTGGAGGACACGTCCCTGCAGGAGATCGCAGACGCCGCCGCGGCCGTGCGCGAGTTGCATGACGTGCTTCTGCGCGAACTCGGTGACGAGGGAACTGCGCTGCTGCGGGATGTGGAGTTGCCCCTGCAGAAGGTCCTGGTGGACATGGAGTACGCCGGCATCGCAGTGGACATCGCCCGACTCCAGGAGTTGCGTGACGGGTTCGACTCTCAGATTGCCGAAGTCACGCGAGAGGCCCATGACCTCGCGGGTCGCGAGTTCAATCTCGGGTCTCCGAAGCAGTTGCAGGAGATCCTGTTCGCCGAGCGCGGTCTCCCCAAGACCAAGCGGATCAAGACCGGATACACCACCGATGCCGATGCGCTGTCTTCGCTGTTCGCCAAGACCCAGGACCCACTGTTGGAGTGTCTGCTGGTGTGGCGTGACAAGAGCAAACTGCGCCAGACCGTGGCCGGTCTGATGCCGCTGGCCGACGCGGCGGGCCGGATCCACACGACCTACAGCCAGACGGTGGCTGCCACGGGCCGGCTGTCGAGCACCGACCCGAACCTGCAGAACATCCCCGTGCGCACCGCCGAGGGTCGCCGTATCCGGGCCGCCTTCGTGGTGGGGGAGGGCTACGACTGCCTGCTCACCGCCGACTACAGCCAGATCGAGATGCGGCTCATGGCGCATCTGAGCCAGGACGCCGGGCTGATCGACGCGTTCCGCTCCGGTGAGGATCTGCACAACACGGTGGCTGCGAAGGTCTTCGGAGTGCCTGTCGAGGCGGTCGATGCCGAGCAGCGCCGTCGCATCAAGGCGATGTCGTACGGCTTGGCCTACGGTTTGTCCGCCTACGGTCTGTCACAGCAACTCGGGATCGACACGGGCGAAGCATCAGCCATGATGGACGACTATTTCGACCGGTTCGGAGGAGTGCGGGACTACTTGCACGAAGTGGTCGAGCGGGCCCGCGTCGATGGATACACGCAAACGTTGTGGGGGCGCCGGCGGTATCTGCCGGACCTCAACAGCGACAACCGGCAACGCCGAGAGATGGCCGAGCGGATGGCTTTGAACGCACCGGTCCAGGGCAGTGCCGCCGATCTGGTCAAGGTCGCCATGCTGGATGTTTCCGCGGCCCTGCGCTCATCAGGGATGGCGACCCGCATGCTCCTTCAGGTCCATGACGAGTTGGTGCTCGAAGTGGGCCCCGGGGAGCAGGCCGCCGCAACCGATCTGGTCGTGCGCGCGATGACCGGCGTGCGCGAACTCGACGTGCCGCTCGAGGTGTCCGTGGGGGTCGGACACGACTGGGATTCAGCCGCCCACTGAGACCTCGTCGGCCACTGGCACATCGCGCCTGAGGATCAAGCGCCAGACCCCGAGCGCAGCCACCGTGCCGACCACGGCCAGCATGATCGCGGCAACCTGCCCCACGCTGCTGTGCCAGAAGGCCACCAGCACGACGAGTACCACGCAACCCGCCCAGATCACCGGGATGAGGCTGCGATCGCGGATGGCCACGAGCCCGAACACGACGAACTGCAACATCGCACCGCACGCGCCGATCAGTGCGAAGACAGGCAGCAGGGACGCCATCTGCTCGTACTCCGGTCCGGCGATGATGGACACGACCAGATTCGGGACAGCCCAGATCGCCAGTGTGCAGATGGCGCCGATCGAGGCGACGACAGAGAGTCCCACCAACGTGGTCCTGCCTCGCCGCGCACCCACCATCCGGGCGTACGCCATGACCACAACGAACTGGGGCAGCCAGGTCACCACCTTCGCGACGATGATGCCGACCGCGTATTCGCCTGCCTGATTGTCGGTGAGGAAGACCCGTCCGAGCACGATGTCCAGGTTCGTGAGGGCGAACAACGCCAGCATCGCGTAGGCGGCTGCCGGAATCTCCCGCAGCATGGTCGAATGCCATGGCCGTTCCACCCCGGAACTGTGCGCGGACCAGAAGCCAGCAGAGCAGGGCACCGATCGCAGATACCGGCCGCCATGCCGAACATCCCGGCGCTCAGCGTTGCCAATGCGAGCAGAAGCGCGATCGTCACCAGCGCCTTCGGTACCCCGACGGCCAGATAGACCGTCGCGAGCCTCGCGTGCAGTTCCTGCCCCTGCGCGATCCCGAGCGCCCCGCCCATGATCGTGAGGGGGAAGAACGTCAGCGCCAGCAGCAGATAGGTGGCCGGGGAATCCAGTCGTAGCGCGACCCCGATCAATGGCGAGATCAGTAGCCAGAACGCCGCCGTCAGCCCTGCCGCCTGCAACGTCGCCCGCCATGCAGCGGCCGTCTCGTCGGCCCGATGCGCCCGGTCCGTGGCCACGATGTGCCGTGCCGTGACAGCCTGCGTCGCCAGCGCGATGGTGTTCCCGATCAGCAGCAGAGCCAGCAGAGCGCTGAAGGCCCCGAACTGTGCCGGGCTCAGGGTGCGTGCGGCCACCAGGGTCTGGGCGTACGCCAGCAACTGGCCGATACCCAGGGCGACCGCGACCATCAACCCGCCGCCGACCAGTTTCTGCGTGCCGGTGGCCGTGTCCTCGGTGCTCATCTGCCCTCCCGGTGCCACCCTAGGCGAGTGCACCCGGCATGGAAACGACACGCGCTGACAGCGTGGAGTGGCGTGCTCGCTCTGATCGTGCTCGCTCCGGTGCTGGCGCCGGGCTACGTATTGCATCTGGACATGGTCTTCGTTCCCAGCCAGACACTGCTGCCGTGGAACCTCGGAATCGGGGGTGGGTTGCCGAGGTCCGTGCCCCAAGATGCGCTGGTCTCGTTGGTGGCGGGCCCGCTGCCGGGGCAGATCCTTCAGAAACTCGTGCTCTTGGCCTCATTCGTCCTCGCCGGCGTGGGGGCGGGCCGCATGGCCGGCACCTCCGCACGACTGCAGTTGCCCGCTGCGTCGTTATACCTCTGGTCGGCCTTCGCCGCGAGTCGTCTGCTTGATGGGTCACTGGGGCCTGCTGTGGGCGTACGCCCTGCTGCCGTGGGCGGTGATCGCGGCCCGTCGTGCGCGCACCAACGGTCGCTGGGCGGCGGTCGGCCTCCTGTGCGCGGCCGCAGCACTGGTACCCACGGGCGGCCTGGTGGTGGCCGTGGCCGCTGTCCCGATCGCGATCGGGTTCGGCAGCGAAGTGACGGCGAAAGGCCGCTGGTCGTTGGCCGCCACCGCCGTGGCTGTGAATGCGCCTTGGTGGCTGCCAGCGCTGCGCAGTGACGTCTCGGACGTCTCGGATCCACTGGGGCTGGTCGTCTTCGGTGCTCGCGCCGATGGGCCGGGCGGGGTCTTGATGAGTGTCCTCGGCGGAGGCGGGGTCTGGAACTCCGAGGCGACGCTGGGTTCACGGACCACTTGGTTCGCGACCC
This sequence comes from uncultured Actinomycetota bacterium, assembly GCA_963769435.1. Taxonomy (GTDB): domain Bacteria; phylum Actinomycetota; class Actinomycetes; order S36-B12; family UBA10799; genus JADKAV01. The sequence continues at coordinate 162,717 of CAVYLN010000002.1, read as the reverse complement.
TCGGCGTGTTGGCCGTGTTCGGTCTGGCCGTGCTCGGATGGAGGACATGGTTGTCCGAACGCCGCCCGGAGGCGATCTGGTTGACCACGCTGGGGTCTGGCCGGGCTCGTATGGGCGTGGTTGTCCGGAGTCGCCGGGGGAGACGACATGGGCTCAGCAGGTCGTGTCCTCGGTGCCCGGCGGCGGGCTCCTCAGAGATGGACAGAAGTGGACCATCTTCTGGGTTCTCCTACTCTCGGTGTGCGCCCCCCGCGGCCTGCAGCTGCTCAGTCGGCGGGCTGAACGGCCTCTGGCCCTGTTTCTCGCCGCCTCGCTGGCGCTTGCGCCACTGGCCGTCCTGCCCGACCTGGCCTGGGGTGGCCTGGGCCGGCTGAAGACCGCTGACTATCCGGATGTCTGGGACCAGGTACGCACCCGACTCGCTGAGGACCCGCGTCCCGGTGACGTGGCGAGCCTGCCGTGGGCTGCCTTCAGGCGCTACGACTGGAACCACCAGGACGTCGTGCTGGACCCGCTCCCGCGCTTCCTGACCCGCACGGTGGTGTGGAACGACTCACTTCCAGTGTCCCTCGATGGAGAACTGGCCGAGGTCGGCGGAGACGACCCCCGCGCCGCCGCCATCTCGGCGGCCATCCGAGACGGAGCGGCCCTGGGGCCGGTCCTGGGCGATCTCGGTGTGCGCTGGGTGATCGTCCAGTCGGATCAGCCGGTACCGGGCAGGCAGCCGGACCTCACAGGCACCCGCCAGGTGTGGGAATCCGGGAGTCTGGCGCTGCTGGAAGTGGAGTCGCCGCTGACGGCGCTGCGTAGCCGGGACGCGGTAGTGGTCGCCGTGGACGTGGCGGTTGCGATACTGATCGGCGTCCTGGCCGTAATCACCGCACGTCGGCGGGACCCGGATGGCCCGAAGGCGCCGGCGTCTCCCACCGACGTGACCTGATCGTGTCGTGGAAGACGTGCGACGATAAGGACACTCGTGTTACCGTCCGTAAGGTTCGAACCAATACAGGAGGCTTTCGATGGGTGGTCCCGCAGGCGCAATCATCGCCGCAGTCGTCGGTGCGGTTCTTGCGGTTGGTGCCGCATTCGGCATCGTGAGTTCACAGACAGCGACTCCGGCCCCGGTGGACAAGCCGTTCATCGTCTACGGCCAGAGCTGATCCCTCCGGCGCTCATCGGCGCCGTGATGTTCGATATGCCCTGAGGGCGCGGGGACGACTCTGACGCGCCGCCTGTCGTTGGCGACCTCGGAGAGCACGTCTGCGAAAGCCTCGGTCGTTGAGGCCCAGGTGAACTCCTCTGCCCGCTTCTTGGCCGCGCTGCCCCATGCGCTGCCTCGTCTGCGGATCGGAGAGCAGGGACGTCGAGTGCTATCGCGTATTCGCGGACGCCACCGTGCACCAGCAGTCCAGTGTCCTGGTCGGCAGATGGACTCGATGACACCGCCCGGCGTCCGCGTAGGCCACCGACGGCACCGCGTGGGTCGCGGCCTCCATCACGACGATGCCCCAGCCCTCCTTCAGCGAGGGCAGTGCCAACACCCACGCGGAGGCGTAGACACGGTGTTTGGTCTTCTCATCCACGAACCCCAGGAAATCGACCATGTCGCTGACACCCAGAGTGTCCGCCACCGATCGCAAGCGGTCGGACCACCACCCGTCGCCCACCACCGAGATGCGCAGATCCGGGTGTCGTCCTCGCAGGATCGCTGCGGACCGCAGGACGTGTTCGACCCGCTTGTGCGGCACCAGTCGACCGACCACAGCGATGTGCGGGTGTGGCGAGCGCCCGGTGTCGAGGCCGGGAGCCTGCTCGATGCCGTTGTGGATCACGTGGATGCGGTGGGGGTCGACGCCGAGTTCGGTGAGTTCGTCCCGGGTCCTGCGTGACACCGCGACGTAGTCGCAATCGCGGTACAGCCAGGGCGCGAAAACCGACTCGATCCACCAACCGACGCGCGAGCGGAAGCGGTCATAGACCACCGGCCACTGCTCCCGGTGCACGTGGTGCACGAGGACCACGACGGGCGTGTGGCCGGCCACGGCGCGAGACATGAAAGGGATGCCGTTCTGCACGTCGATGATGACGTCGAGATCGCCGAACTCGCCCCGGCGCAGGCGGCGTACCGCTTCGGCGTACACGCTCAGTTTGGTGCCACCGCGCACGAACCGCACTCCGTCGACCGTCTCCCGGTCCTCGGCATCGGCGTACGACGCGCAGAAGATCGTGACGTCGTGCCCCGCAGCTGCCAGTGAGCGTGCCACGTTCTCGACATAGACCTCCGACCCGCCCCCTTCCGGGTGTCGGGTATCGCGCCAGTTGAGAAAGAGCACACGCAGCACGTCAAGGGCCTCCTGTCCGTGCGTGACACGGTACCCCGAACGGCCCGCCCGCTGTGGTCCGTGGCTTAGGTTCTAACGGTGACCACCGTCTACCCTGCGACCGAGGCCCGCGACCGACTGCGTTCGATGGCGACCTGGTCGCGTGCCGTCTCGCTGTTCCGGGACTTCCGCGTGGAGCAGACCGACCCGGACCGGTTCTACGGCGCTATGGCCGCAGACTCGGTGGAACAGTTGCAGTGTCTGCGGATCTCGAGGGCGCGCACGTCCTGGACGTCGGGGGTGGGCCCGGGTACTGGGCCGACGCGTTCGCCGCGAGCGGGAGCCCACTACACGCCACTGGACGCGGACGCCGGTGAACTCGCCCTTCACGGCAGGGTCCCACTGCCGGGCACGGTCATCGGCGACGGTCAGTCGCTTCCCTTCCGAACGGGCGCCTTCGACGTCGTGTACTCCAGTAACGTCGGTGAGCACGTGCCGCGGCCCTGGCGGATGGGCGACGAGATGTTGCGCGTTTGTCGTGCCGGCGGACTGGTCTTCTACTCCTACACGCTGTGGTACGGACCATGGGGCGGCCACGAGACCGCACCCTGGCACTACGTGAACGGCGAGTACGCCGCGCGCCGGTATCGTCGCCGTACGGGTCACGACCCCAAGAACGTCTACGGGGAGTCGCTGTTCCCGGTGTCCATGGCGCAGGGGATGCGCTGGGCGCGGTCGCGGACCGACGTCGAGGTCGTCGATATCATTCCCCGGTACCTGCCGTCGAGCGTGTTCTGGCTGCGATCCGTCCCCGTGCTGCGGGAGGTGGTCACCTGGAACGTGGCCCTCATACTGAGGAAGCGATGACCGTACTCGATGACCCGATCCGCGCCGCCCGGGACGTGCCCGCGCGTCCGGCGCCGCCGGCTTGGCGGGCGAGGGTCGTGGCGGTTTGTGTCGCCCTGGTGACCCTGGCTTTCCTCCAGGATCCCGGACGGGTGGCGGCCGACACCAAACTCGACCTGACGGTGGATCCCTGGGGTTTCCTAGGGCGCTCGCTGAACCTGTGGGATCCTCAGGGCTTCTTCGGCCAGCTGCAGAACCAGGCGTACGGCTACCTGTTCCCGATGGGGCCGTTCTTCGGTGTGGGGCACAGTCTTGGACTGCCTGCGTGGGTGGTCCAGCGGCTGTGGTGGTCGGTGGTTCTGGTGGTCGCCTTCCTAGGCATGTACGCGTTGCTGCGGGCATTGAAGGTCGGCAACGGGTGGCCCCAGATCGTGGCGGCACTGGCCTACACCCTGGCAGTTCGCCCGCAGTCGGCGATCGCTGCGATCTCGGTCGAGGTGTGGCCGATGGCATTGGCGCCCTGGGTCCTGGTGCCACTGGTACGGGGCGCGGCGCGTGGCAACGTCGCCCGCGCAGCAGCGCTGTCGGCGCTGGCCGTCATGCTCGCGGGCGGCGTCAACGCGGTGGCTGCCGGTGCGGTGCTTCCTTTGGCGCTCTGGTGGCTGCTGACGCTCGAACCCGGTCCGAGACGCCGGCAACTGCTGGCCTGGTGGAGCGGGCTCACGGTGATGGCCATCCTCTGGTGGCTGATCCCGCTGGTGGTGCTGGGCAGATACTCACCGCCGTTCCTCGACTGGATCGAGTCCTCCGAGTTCACGACCTCCATCACGGATCCGACCACCGTGCTCAGGGGGGCCGACCACTGGTTGGCCTACCTCGGCAACGCATCCATGTGGCGGACCGGCTGGATGCTGGCCACGGAGCCCCCGTTCATCCTGGCCACCGCGCTGGTCGCCGCCGCGGGTATGGCGGGGCTGGCGATGCGGTCCCTGCCACACCGGGCCTTCCTGGTCGGCGGGGTTGTGGCCGGTCTGTTCCTGGTCACCGCTGGACACACCGGTGTCTTCACCGGGCTGGGCAGCGAGCAGATCCAGACCTTCCTGGACGGGGCGGGCGCGCCGCTTCGCAACGTGCACAAGTTCGACCTCGTGCTCCGGATCCCGCTGACCATCGCGCTGTGCCACCTGTTGGCGTCCGCCTGGCCGACGGGCAGGCGCCCGCGCTGGCGGGTGTGGGTGGTCGGTCTGATCGGCGTCGCGCTGGTGGTCTCCTGGTGGCCGGCGATCAGTGGTCAACTGGCCCGCGGTCGTTCGTACGTCGCGGTCGCGGACCATTGGCGCGAGACGTCCGAGTGGCTGAACACGCAGGCCGAGCCGGGCAGGGCGCTCATCGTTCCCGGCGCCTCATTCGGCGACTACGTATGGGGCAGGACCCAGGACGAACCGCTGCAGGCCTTCGGGGGCTACCCGTGGGGTGTCCGTGACGCGGTGCCGCTGTCCAGCGCCGGCAACATCCGCATGCTCGACGTCGTGGAGGCACGTCTGGAGTCCGGCCAGGCCAGCCCTGGACTGGCCGCCTATCTGGACCGGATGGGGGTGCGGTACCTCGTCGTCCGCAATGACCTGGCCGCCAGCGCCCAGGCGCCGTTGCCGATCCGGGTGCATCAGGCACTCGATCGCAGTCCGGGGATCAACCGGGTCGCCTGGTTCGGTCCGATCGTGGACCGGCCCTTCAGGCAGCGAGGTGCTAGCCGACGAGGGCCTGCGTGTCAGCTATCCGGCCGTCGAGATCTACGAGGTCACGGCGAGCAACGGACCGACGGACCCGCGGGTGGTGTCACGGCCGGCCGGATGCCGCGATCGAGGTGCAGGGCAGCCCCGAGTCGCTGCTGGCCCTGTCGGACCTGGGGGCACTGGGAAACCGTCCCGTCATCCTGGCCGGCGACCCGGAGGCGACCGGACTGACGGCCGCGAGCGGGATGCTCACCGACACCGACAGGCGGCGCGAGATCACTTTCGGGTACATGCGGGGCAACGAGTCACCCACCATGACCAGTGATCAGCACTACCAGCAGTCGCGTCCGGTCCACGACTATCGGGTCTTCGGTGACGCTGGCGCCACGGTCGCGACGCCGGGTCTGCAGTTCGATGCCAGCAGTTCGGCCTCCGACGTGGACGCCACGTGGCGACAACCTCGCGGCGCGACACCCGCAGCCGCCATGGACGGAGCGCTCGACACGTACTGGCGTCCAGGTGCCCTCAACGAGGAGAAGTCGTTCTGGGAGGTCCGGTACGACTCGCCGATCGAACTCGGCGAGACCGTCGATGTCGCGCTGCTGAACCGTGGCACCAAGACGCCGACCACGATCCCGCTGGTCATCACGACCGCGAACGGCACGACAGAAGTTGATGCCAGGGACTTCTCGGGCTGGCAGACCCTGCCGGTGGCAGCCGGTGAGACCGATTTCGTGCGGGTGGGCCTCGCCGACGTCGTTCCGGCCGCCGCTGCTCGGGATCCGTGAGATCCGCCTGCCCGGCGAGGCCGTCAGCACCCTTCAACTGCCCGACGGGGTCTCCGGGGACGCACTTCTGCTGACCGCCCGGCCCGGGGACGCCGGCGAGTGCGCCCCACGTGACGATGTGCTGATCTGTTCGGACGGCCTCGGCCGCTTCTCCCAGGACCGGGTCGGACTGTTCCGGGACGTGGATCTGGCGAGTCCGCTGACGAGCACCCCTCGCATGCTGGTGGCTCCCCGGGACGCGGCGGACCTCTCGGAGCGCCTGCTGGACGTGGCGGGCGCCCGGATCGTGGCGACGTCGACCAGAACCACTGCGGCCGCCGGGTCCGCGGTCGCGGCATTGGATCGCAGGCTGGGCACAACCTGGCAGGCGGCACCCGACGACCCGGCTCCCGCCCTGACGATCTCGCTGCCGGAATCTCGCACACTGCGCGGTATCCGGCTGGTCAATCGACAGGGCGCCAACGCCTCGTCGCCGCTCGAGTTGCAGGTACAGGCGGGCGACAAGACGTACCAGGGCTTCACCGACGAGCGCGGTCTGTACCGGTTCGACCCCGTCACGACCGACCGCATCACTGTTCGGTTCCTGACCGCGCAATCAGGTGCGTTCACGCTCCGCACTCGGGGAACTCAGCCTCCCGCTCGGGGTCTCCGAGGTCGGGCTCATCGGCGCTGACGATCTGCGGCAGCCGCTGCCGTCCGATGCCGTCGTGGAGATGCCGTGCGGTAGCGGCCCCGACGTGCTGGTGGACGGTGAGGTGGTGGCCCGCAGCGCGGTGAGCGCTCGGGTCGAGCAGTTCATGGACGGCGATGTCGTGCCGGCGAGTGTGTGCGGGAGTCCGGTGACCGTTCCCGCGGGACCACATTCCGTGGCGCTGGCCAGCAGCGAGGGTTTCCGCCCGGTGGCCGGGATCTTCGCCCCGGAGAACGTGTTCGGGCCGAGCGGCCGGGTTGAGTCGGTGGAGATCGAGGCATGGGAGCGGACCCGCAGGACCGTGACCGTGGATCCGCACCAGGATGCACAGATCCTGGAGTTGGCGGAGAACTTCAATCCCGGGTGGCGGGCCACTGTTGAAGGTGAGCTCCTCGAAGCGGTACGGGTCGACGGTTGGAAGCAGGGATTCGTCGTTCCCGCCGGCGTCGGCGGGACGGTCCAGATGGACTTCGCGCCGGACGGGGTCTACCGCTGGGGCCTGCTGGTCGGGCTGCTCGCCGCGCTGGCGGTCGTATTCGTGGCAGTGCGTCCGCCCGCGTTGCGGGTGCGGCCGCCGGTGCGCTCCAGAGCGATGGCTCGTACGACGGCCGGCCTCATCGGCGGCGGCGTGCTCCTGGTCTTCGGCCCGTGGGGACTGGTGGCCTTCGGCCTCGCGTTGCTGGCCGTCCGCCGTGCGCCGCTGCCAGTGGTCGCCTTCACCGCGGTGGCGTTGGCGGGGATTCTGTCAGCGATCGCCGGGATCAGGCCGGAGTCTGCTGTGGTGGTTCTGCAGGGCTGTGCTCTGGTGACGGCCTGGGCCGCGATCCTGTGGGCAGGCTGGCCGCGCGCAGACGATGCCAGTGGAATCTCGGCGGGCCATGCGAATAACGCTGCGCCGGGCGTTCGATGAGGACGTAGCTCAAGTGGGCCATCGCGATGGTGCCGATCGCCGTCATGGGCCACAGCAGCCAGAACCAACCGCTGAAGCCAGGGATGCCGAACACGTAGGAGACGGTCTCGAGCACGAAAAGGTGCCAGAGGAAGATTCCGTACGAGATCGTTCCGAGATAGGCCATGAGCGGAGACGCGAGGAACTTGCGCCACGAACCCCAGCCATCGGTGCCCAGGAAGCCCGGCAGGACGAAACAGGCGGATGCTGCCAGGTACAGGTAGTGGCGGACGAAGGCCTGCGACGCGGACCCCTCGCCGAATGTGTAGGGACCGGCGATCGGGGTGCTCGCGAGGAGGAAGAATCCCGCGGCGAGCACCAGGCACGTTCCGACGTCGTCGGCCAGGACGTTGAGTCTGCGCATCCAGCCCGGAGGGTCGGGAAGGCGCAGGCGGTTGTGCACCAACGCCATGAGCATGCCCACCGCGAACCAGTCCATGAAGCCAGGCAGCCACATGTTCACCACGCCAAACTGAGGCCATCGGGGTCAGCGTCCGGAGGACCAGCCAGACGAACGCCAGTGCCATGAACGCCACCGAGGATCCACACCTGCCGACGGGTGCTGGCGTCCACATCTCCGCGATGGCGGCGGCCCACCAACCAGGCGATCAGGGGGAGGACCAGGTAGAAGGACAGTTCGGTGGCCAGCGACCATGACTGCGTCAGACCGTTGATGAGCAGTTTCGGCCAGTAGATCTGGGTGAGCGTGAGATGCGAGATCCAGTGCTTGGGATACACCTCGATGCCGGGCATGACGGCCAGGACGACCACGACCAGGACGAGGTACGCCGGAAGAATGCGCCACAGGCGCCGACGGAAGTACCGCCGGTTGCCCGGCCACGTCGAGTTCCGCAGCGCAGCCGCCGACCAGGGCCGGAACAGCAGGAATCCGGACAGCAGGAAGAAGATCGTCACCCCGATGTCGAGTCGGGAGAAGGCGTGTCCCCAGGCGGTCACGACGACGACACCGGTGAAGTAGGCGACGTGTGTGGTGACCACGGCGAAAGCCGCGATGGCACGGTATCCGTCCAATGTGCTGAAACGGTGAGGCACGACGGTGTCGATCCGGAAGAAGTCGGATACGCGCTGTCGTACGGGCCCGGGCACGCAGTCAGAGTACTTGTTTGGGGCGTGTCTGCCGATCATGCTGCGAAAGGGAACCGAAATCCGATAACGTCAGCGTGCTGATGTACGGCCAACAATGGAGGCGTTGATGAAGCGAGTAGTGGGTCTGATCCTGCTGGCGCTCGGGGTGGCGATGCTGGTGCTCGCTCCTTTGCTCAAGTTCTATGTCCTGCCCAGTGCGGCGAAGACTCCGGTGGACCAGTACACCGAGTCGACGTCGAACGTGCTGTTCGACCAGTTGCTGGTGCCGAGCAAGCTCGCCGCCGGTGACCCCGATCCGTACGACCGTGGCGTCGAGGCCACGCAGTACGTGTTCGTGCGCGGCGACGTGCCCGCCGCCGAGCAGCCGGAGGCGAAGTCGCAGGACCTCGCGGTCTTCGACTACTTCCAGCGGGTCAACAACAACGCCGACGGTGAGCTGATCACGGCCGGTACCGCCAGGTACGCATTCGACCGGGTCACCTCTGAACTGGTCGACTGCTGCGGCGCGAGCGTGGACGACGAGCCGGTGAACATGACGGGCAGCATCCTGCCGGTCAAGTTCCCCTTCGACGTCCAGCAGCAGGACTACCAGGTGTTCAACACGTCGCTGAAGGGCCCCGCAGACGTTCTCGTTCCAGGGCGAGGAGGAGAAGTTCGGCATCAACAGTTTCGTGTTCAAGTCCGAGGTTCCTCCGACCGAGGTGGGCGAACTCGAGGTGCCGACCTCGGCGATCCCGGGCGAGGACGAGGACGCTGAGGGCAACACGGTTCTCGCTGAGATGTACTCGGTCGTCAGCACCTACTGGGTCGACCCGGTGACCGGACAGATCGTCGCCGGCGAATCGACCGAGGACACCACGTTCGACCTCGACGGCGAGCCGGTGCTGACCAAAGCCAACTACACCGGCACCAACGGGACCCAGGAGAGCGCCGACGACATCGCGGCGCTGGCCGGTCAGGTGACGCTGCTCGGTTCGACCGCACCGCTCGTGCTCATCGTGCTCGGTATCGTGCTGCTGGTCATCGGCCTGCTGATGCTGCGTGGTGGCAAGAGCGAGTCCGACAGTGGCGGCGGTGACGAGGATCTCGTGCCGGCGGGCAACGCTCCGTCTTCCGACACCGCCACCCAGGTGCTGGACGACGCTTCCAAGAAGCCCGACAACAGCTAGATCGATCGACGAAGGGGCGGTGCGGCCGGAGGGCCCACCGCCCCTTCGCTATGCTGTGACAGGGCTGAACCGCCCTCGCAGTGTTGCGCCGTGAAACCCGGACCTATGGCTTTCACATCGACGGCTCAGCGCTGTGCCCATCGAACAGACCGGCTATCCACACTTCATGACTGAAACCCCCGACCTCACCGCAGTACCCACTTCCTCCCCGGCCCGCCAGGTGGCCGTGAACGACATCGGCGATACCGAGGCCCTACTGGCCGCCATTGACGCCACCATCAAGGACTTCAACGATGGCGACATCGTCGAAGGTGTCATCGTCAAGGTCGACCGCGACGAGGTTCTCCTCGATATCGGTTACAAGACCGAAGGTGTCATCCCGGCCCGTGAACTGAGCATCAAGCATGACGTCGACCCCTCGCAGGTGGTCGAGGTCGGCGACAGCGTCGAGGCCCTCGTCCTGCAGAAGGAGGACAAGGACGGACGGCTGATGTTGTCCAAGAAGCGCGCACAGTACGAGCGCGCCTGGGGCGACATCGAGAAGGTCAAGGAGGCCGATGGTGTCGTGACCGGCACCGTGATCGAGGTCGTCAAGGGTGGCCTGATCGTCGACATCGGTCTGCGTGGATTCCTGCCCGCCTCGCTGGTGGACATGCGCCGTGTGCGCGACCTGCAGCCCTTCGTGGGCCAGGAACTCGAGGCGAAGATCATCGAGTTGGACAAGAACCGCAACAACGTGGTGCTGTCACGGCGCGCCTTCCTCGAGCAGACCCAGTCCGTGGTCCGCACCGGCTTCCTCAACCAGCTGCAGAAGGGTCAGGTCCGCACCGGTGTGGTCTCGAGCATCGTCAACTTCGGTGCCTTCGTGGACCTCGGCGGCGTCGACGGCCTCGTGCACGTGTCGGAACTGTCCTGGAAGCACATCGACCACCCGCAGGAGGTCGTCGAGGTGGGCCAGGAGGTCACTGTCGAGGTGCTCGACGTGGACATGGACCGCGAACGCGTGTCCTTGTCGCTGAAGGCCACGCAGGAGGACCCGTGGCAGCACTTCGCCCGCACCCACGCGATCGGGCAGGTCGTGCCCGGTAGGGTCACCAAGCTGGTGCCGTTCGGTGCCTTCGTGCGTGTGGCCGAAGGGCATCGAGGGTCTGGTGCACATCTCCGAGCTGGCTGAGCGCCACGTGGAGATTCCCGAGCAGATCGTCACGGTCAACGATGAGATCTTCGTCAAGGTCATCGACATCGACCTCGAGCGCCGCCGCATCTCGCTGTCTCTGAAGCAGGCCAACGAGGACGCGGGTGCGGAGACGACCGACGAGTTCGACCCGTACCTGTACGGCATGCCGGCGTCCTACGACGAGAACGGCGCCTACATCGGGCCGGAGGGCTTCGACCCCGTCAGCGGGGAGTGGAAGGCCGGATTCGAGGATCAGCGCACCGAGTGGGAGCAGCAGTACCAGGAGGCATACCAGCGCTGGCAGCAGCACAAGGAGCAGATCACCGAGGCCAAGAAGGCCGACGAAGAGGCCGAAGCCGGCGGCGACTACACCGCTGCCGCGGCCGAGCCATCGGGGACCTGGACGAGGACGCGAACGAGGCGCTCGCGGCGCTGCGGGAGAAGTTGCAGAGCGAGGGCTGACGTCAACTCTTCCAGATGTGGGGTGCGGTCCTGAGGGGACCGCACCCCACATCTGTTCGGTCCCATGATTCTCGGCACAGGATGGCTACATTAGGGTGCCGTAGACAGCCATTCATCAAACCAGTTGTTGGGGGCCAGCCCGTGGACACCGATGTCGACAGCCGTTGACGTACGCCGCGGGAGTGGGCATCATCGAGCGACACTGACCGTGATGCCCGAACCCACACGGTTCCTGCGGTGGGCGGCTGCCCTCGTTACGGTCGTCTTCGCCCTCGCCACCCTCCGAATGGCCTGGTACGGCGACGACTGGCTGATCACGTTGCGAACGTCGCTGAACGCCATCCATGGCAACGGCCTGGGCTACAACCCAGATGAACGTGTTGCGGCCTACACCCATCCGTTGTGGTTCCTGCTGATCACGCTCATCGGTTGGCTGGCCGGATCTTGGGTGTTGCCCGTGATCCTGGTGAGCGTGGCTCTGGCCACGGCCGCAGTGGCCATCATGGTCTTCCGGGTCCGGTCCTTCGCGGCACTGCTCTTCATCGGGCTCACTGTCACCCTGTCAAACACCATCCTGACCTGGTCGACCGGCGGTCTGGAAGGGGCGTTGGCCGCCGCACTCGTGTGTCTGCTCATCGCGTGGGTACCCCGCGATTCGACCTCTATCATGGCCGTCGGGGGATGGGGCGTGGTGGCGTCACTAATCATGCTCACTCCTCTAGATCTGCTCCTGCTCATGCTTCCGCTGTTGATCTGGGTGGCGGTGAACAGTCGGTACGAACTCCGTCGGCTGCTCACACTGCTGGCGGGCGCGCTGGTTCCGCTCGGCGCCGTGGTGATCGGTAGGAGCCTCAAGGCGGCCGTAGTGCTCGTTGGTGTCGTCGCCTATCTGGCTTACGTCGTCTGGGTGGGGGGCGACTTCATGGCAGGCAGATTCCTGTATGTGCCCATGGTCGCGGCGGTGTCGGCGATCGTCATCGCCTCTCGCGGACATGTGGGCAGGCCACCGGTGTGGAACGCAGCATTCAACGCAGGCAGTGTGATCCTGATCGTGGCCGCCTTCGCCACGTCGCTGGGGCTTCGTGCCGACACCGCCAGCTCATTGCCGATCGAGCGTGGCGTCACGGATGAACGCACTTTCTGGCTCGTGGCCGCGCACACGAACGTGTTCGACGGCTTCCCGGCCATCGCAACGCCTCCGGCGGTGCAGGCCATGGATCGCCGGTCGTTGGAGGAACAGGCCGATGCCTGGCAGCAGGTCGGCCCGGGTGTCCCGCGGATCTCCAACACCCAATACGCAGGGTTGGGATACCGGGGGATGCGTCTCGGGCCTGCCATCCACATGATCGACCTCTGTGCCCTCATGGATCGCTTTCTCGCACTGCAGACGTTCGTCCCCTCCGGGGCGCCGCCGCGTGCGGGCGACGAGGTGCTGTACAGCGGACCGGGATGGCGCATCGGCCACTATGGCCGCATGCTGCCGGAGGGGAACGTCGAGGCGATTATGTGGCGCGATCCCGATCGACTCGAGGACCCCGCCCTGCGCGAGGGACTTCGGAGCGTCTGGAGCACTATCAAGGGAGCCGGATGACGAGCGCCACGGTCCCGAAGGCCACGACCCGGGCGGCGCCATCGCTGGCGTACATCCCGGCACTCGACGGGACCAGAGCCTTCGCGGTCCTCGCCGTGATGTCCTTTCACTTCGGGCAGCGGTGGCTTCCGGGTGGCTTCATCGGTGTGGACGTCTTCTTTGTCCTCTCTGGATTCCTGATCACGACGTTGCTTGTTCAGCGCAGTCCTACGGCATTCTCGCTGCCCCGGTTCTGGTTACGGCGGGCCCGCAGGCTGTTCCCGGCACTGGCTCTGATGCTGGTCGCCGTGTGCCTGTACGCCCTCACCACGCCAGCACTCGAGCAGTCCACGATCCGTGGACAGGGACTGGCCACGCTCTTCTACGTCAACAACTGGTGGCTTCTGCGAACGGGTGTTTCCTACTTCGACGCGTACGAGACCCCGTCACCGCTTCTGCACACGTGGTCACTCAGTGTCGAAGAGCAGTGGTACCTGCTCTTTCCTCTCCTGCTGCTCGGACTCGTGGCGCTGCGCCGGTTCTCGCTGCGTGTGATCGGTATGGCCTGTGGCGCCCTCGCAGTGGGGTCCGTCGTGTGGACGGCCATGCTCGCCGAACACGGCGCCGACCCGAATCGGCTCTATCTGAGTACGGACACCCGTGCACAGCAACTCCTCGCGGGAGCGGTCCTCGGAGTGATCGGGGTCGCATGGGTGCGACGGTACGGACAGCGCCTGGGACCCCTGCCCACTGCGTGGGTGGCCTTGGCAGGCTGGGTGGGGGCGGTTGGCCTGGCGGCGATGGCCGCGCTGTGGCGCGAGCGAACGAGCGTTCCGGCCCAACTCCTGCTGGCCAGCGTCTTCTCAGCGCTGCTGATCATCGGTGCTCTGGCGCCGTCGGGCAGGCTCTCCAGGGTTCTGTCGTGGGAACCTCTCCGACGTATCGGTGTGATCAGCTACGGCCTCTACCTGTGGCATTGGCCCATCAGCATCATCGTGACCGACGAGCAGACGAACTCACCGACCGTCGTCCGTCTCACCCTGACATTCCTCGCAGCGGGGCTGTCCTACCTGCTCGTGGAGCGTCCGGTGCGTGCCTGGCCCCTTCGCCGGGTGGGAATCCTGATGCTGGTCCTGCCCCTGCCGCTCATCGGACTGATCATCGCCTGCACTCCGAAGGCCAGCGAGGCCAACACGCTGCGTGCTTTGCCTGAACAGGCGGCCTTCGAGTTCCATGGCAACGGAGTCAAGGTCTTCGCAGTGGGGGACTCGGTGGCGGGATCCCTGTGGCAACCGTTGTGGCTCAACCCTCGCAACGACATGGCCGTGACAGGCTCCATGCTGCTGGGCTGTCCGCCCATCGATTTGGAGTTCCTGCTCCCGGACGGCAGCGCCACCGAGGCCGGCCCGCCCCCGGGGACGAACTGTCAGGCCTGGCTGGGCCAGTGGCGTGACGACGTGCAGCGGCTCAAGCCGGATGTCTTGCTGCTGGTGGCCAGCAGCCAGTACCAGTTCGACGTCAGCGACGGTGGGCCACAGCAAGCCTTCGGTAGCGAGGGCTACCGGGAACTTGTCCGCGAGACCCTGGATCGCAGTGTCGCCGGGCTGGATGTGCCCCACATCGCCATCGCCTCTCCTGCGTGCACCGCTTTGAACTCGAATCCCATCAATGACGCGAAGAACGACAGGTCCCGCACCGCTGCGGTGCGCCAGATGCTCGCGGACTACGCCCAAGAGCGGGGGTATGCCTTCGTCGACCTGTCCGCCTTCACCTGTTCCACCGATCCGGCGCCGTTCTACCTCGATGGGATCCACTTCACCAAGGACAAGGCTCTGAAGACGTGGGACTGGCTCTCTCCCCAGCTCACGTCTCTGGTTCCTGAATCCGCGGCTCCCGTGCCTGAGGGGAGCGCCGTCGGATGAGCCTGCAGGAGGAGAACGCACCGGTCCAGGTCGCCGGCCGTCGGTCGACCGCAGGCGTGTGGGCCGGCTACCTGGTATGGGGAACGATTGCGGTCACCACCGCCGTGCGGGCCCTCGTCATCATGCGTTCGTTCTTCTGGCAGGACGATTACATTCACATCTGGACCGCCTGGAATGCACCGGCCGAGGACCTGATCCTGCAGGAGTGGAACGGGCATCGGCAGCCGTTGACCTTCGCCGTGATGTGGGCGCTGACACGAATTTGGCCACAGACCTGGTGGCCGGTGGCGCTGATCCTGGTGCTCCTCGCGGCTCTGCTCCCGACGGCCTTCTGGCTCGCCGTCCGACGACTGGCGGGGGTCACCTGGCCCGCGGTGATCGCGACGGTGGCGTTCTGCCTCTGGCCCGGCCTGCTCATCCCCGAGACCTGGTTCTCATCGGGGTTGGAGACGTTCTCGCTCCTTGCGATCCTCGCGGCTCTGGGGCTGTATGCCCGGTCGTGGACAAGGCGGATCCCGATGATCGGCCTGCTCTTGATTCTCGGAACCGGTTTCAATGAACGGGCCTTGTTCATGGGGCCGGTGCTGTTCGCGACGGGGTATGTGTTCGCCACGGGGGGGATCGGCGGCCGTCTTCGGTACACGTACCGTAACGATCGTGGACTGTGGTGGTTGCTCGCGGCCCTCACTGTGGCGCTCGTCAGCCTCAGTCGGCTGTTGTCGTCGGGCTGGACCGGCGGACAGCCCGCCACCGCGGCGGAGACCGTGCAGGCGCTGTGGTTCGCGGGGCCGTGGGGGGTGATGCGTGACCTCTTGGGGGTGAATGCCTTCTGGCCCGATGAGCGAACAACGCTTCCTGGGCCCATCCCCGTGTGGGCGCTCGCCTTGTGCACTGTCCTGTGGGTGGTGCTCGCCATCCTGGGGCTGCGTAGGGACCGGGCGCAGTTCGGACACTGCGTGCTCGCCGTCGCTGCCTTCCTGGTCGTGGAGACGGCCGTGGTGGAGTTCTTCCGCGGTGGTTTCATCGGTCCGCAGATGCACCAGGATCCTCGCTACTACCTGCTGACCGGGACGATCGTTCTCCTCTGTGTCTCATCCTTCGGGACCCGTGGCTCCGAACGGCCGACGTCGCTGTGGTGGGTCACACCCTTCGCAGTCGTCGCCGTGCTGGGCTTCCTCGCCAGCGCGGTGGCGATCGCGCGGACCACCGACGGGAACGAACCCCGCCAATGGCTGACCACCGCCCGCAGCCTGTTCGTGGGGGAGGGCAAACCGCCGCTGGTCCCGACCACCAGCCCCCCCGGCATGATCAGCCCCATGTTCTTCGGAACTGCCGAGTCAGGGCTCCAGTTCGAACTCGGGACGACGCGGACCCTTCTGGCGGTCGGAGCCGAGCAACCGCGCATCATGACCTCGACGATCCTGCCTGTCGGTGCGGACCTGACGGGACGCATCGCGCCCGTCATGGTCTCGCCGGTCAAGTCGACGACCGTCCCAGGGTTCGGAGCGGACTGCTCCGTGTCCATCACGTCGGCGTGGACCCGCGTCCCCATGAGTGAGGGAGGGCTCGGGAACCCGCTGCTCTCGATCGACTACCTGGCCAGCGAGGATGCAGTGCTCGAAGTCCGCAGTGGTGACTGGCGGCAGAGCGCGTCAGTACCGCCAGGATTCAAGTCCGTCTGGTTCATCCCGCCCATTGGTCCGTTCTCCGGATTCGACGTTCGCGTGCTCGAAGGCAAGGCAGCGTTCTGCGTTGGAGCATCGCGCGCAGGAGGTGGGATCACCGAGGATCAGGCGGTGGCGCCATGACGCAGACGACCCATTGCGATGCCGTGGTCACGACCCCGAAGACCCGCATCGCCGCCGTGGACGGCCTGCGTGGTGTGGCCGTCCTGGCGGTGATGCTCTTCCACACCGAATCCCGACTGTTGCCTGCCGGCTTCCTCGTGCTCATGACGGCATGGAGTCGTAACCCCCGGCGGTACATCATCAAGTACGGGTGCATGCTGGCCCCGGGAACCGGAGCCGATGTCGATGCCAAGAGCACCGCGATCGCAAATTCACTCATCGACGAGGTGGCGGCGACCCGGTCCAATGTGCACACCGTCGATCCGTCGCCCCTCACCTGCGACAGCGGACGTTCGGTGGATGTCCTCGACGGCATCACCTTGCCCGATGACGGCATGCACTGGACTCCCCGCGGGGGAGATATGCTCTGGAGCCTGATCCTGGAGCAGATGGCGACCGACCAGGCGACCCGTTCCTCCGCCACACAGAATCCGGCCTCATGAACGGCCGGCTCGGGCTTCAGTACACCCCGGCCCTCGATGGTCTTCGCGCCCTGGCTGTGCTGGCGGTCATGCTCTACCACGGCGGAGTCGCAGTCGTTGGTGGCGGATTCCTCGGCGTGGATGTGTTCTTCGTCCTGTCCGGCTTCCTCATCACGACGTTGCTGCTGCTGGAGTTCGAGTCCACTGGTGGCCTGAACCTGCCGGCGTTCTGGGGCCGGCGTGCCCGACGACTGTTACCTGCGTTGCTCCTCGTGCTCGTCGCTGTCCTGATCTACGCGGCCTTCCTTGCGGGGGAGGCGGCCTCCTCTGTGCGTTCCGATGTCCTGGCGACTCTGTTCTATGTCAGCAATTGGTGGTTCATATTCTCGGGCAACTCGTACTTCGAGCAGTTCCAGGACCCGTCACCGTTGACCCACACCTGGTCGCTGGCGATCGAGGAGCAGTGGTACCTGCTGCTGCCATTGGTACTGGTTCTGGTCCTGCCGCGAATCCGGAACAGAAGGTGGTGGGCTGCTCTCTTCGGGGCCCTCGCCCTGGTCTCGGCCGTGGTGATGGCGTTGCTGTACACCCCCGGTTCCGACCCTTCCCGCGCGTACTACGGCACCGACACCAGACTGCTCGCGCTACTGATCGGTGCCGGGCTGGCCAGCCTGTTCACGCCGGGCGTGGTGGAGCGGGTGCGGGGTCCCGCGAGGTGGTTGGCGCCGACTGGGGCCGTGGGCCTCGTGCTCTTGCTGGCATGGACCGATGACACGTCCGAGTGGCTGTACTACGGCGGATTCCTGCTGGTGGCTCTGGTGTCCGCCGTCGTTCTTGCGGCACTAGTGGCCCGGCCCGAAGGGCTCGT
This sequence comes from uncultured Actinomycetota bacterium, assembly GCA_963769435.1. Lineage (GTDB taxonomy): Bacteria > Actinomycetota > Actinomycetes > S36-B12 > UBA10799 > JADKAV01. The sequence continues at coordinate 144,845 of CAVYLN010000002.1, read as the reverse complement.
CGCACGCGGCTTGACTTGGTCACCTGTGGTGTGGATCGGGAAGATCTCCTACGGCCTGTACCTGTGGCACTGGCCCGTGTACGTGGTGCTCAGTCCCACGCGTACGGGGATCTCGGGTACGTCACTGCTCCTGCTGCGGATCGCCGTCACGTTCGGGATTGCAACGCTGTCCTACTACCTCGTCGAGATGCCGGTCAGGCGCGGTGCGCTGAGCCGTTTGACGCAGTCTCAGCGAGTCGCGGTGGTCCTTGCCGCGCCCGTGGCGGTGCTCGGCCTGCTCGCGATCACCGCCACGACGGCCAGATCGCCTGCGCAGGATTCGCTGGAGGCGATTCGGGACGCCGCCACCCAGACGCCGAGCCCCCGCCCGACCGCCAGCAGCACCGCACCGGCCGTGACCAGCGACGTGCGTGCGATCCTCGTCGGAGACTCGGTGGCGCTGTCCTTGTTCGCTGCGTATCAGCCCGGCAAGACCGCCAGCCTGAGCGTGCTGCCTGGCACCGAATTCGGTTGCGGCCTCGTACCGTATCCAAGCGGCGCTCAACGGGTCCGCCATGCCGTTGTCGCAGACGTGCAACACCTGGGAGCAGGAACGCGCGGAAGTGATCGCAGCGTCCGGTGCGAATCTCGGGGTGATGTTTCGCCGGCCCGTGGGAACAGTACGACCGATGGATCGACGGCCGGCAGGTGGCATACACCGAACCGAAGTGGCGGGAAGCCACTGTGGCCGACTACGAGCGCGTCCTTCGGGAACTTTCGGCGGTCACCCCGAACGTGGCGGTCATCCTGAACACGTGTCACGGTGCCCCGGACCTCGATCTCCCCGACGCCGTGCTCTATCAGGCGGGTCGCTATCCGGATGTGGTCAACGACCCGGCTCGGGTGAAAGCGGTCAACGACGCAGCGCTTGAAGCCGTCGAGCGCTCAGGGCTGGACGTGACCGTGATCGACCCCGAGCCGATCTTGTGTGACGCTGGTTACCATCGGGCCACCATCGACGGCGTCACGATGCACACCGACGGGGTCCACTTCACCGAGGAAGGCGCCCGGCTCTACTGGGAATGGCTGGGACCACGACTGCTCAGCGCAGGCCGATCAGCGTCGGCCACGCCTGCAGCACCTGCGTCCTGAGCTCCTCCAGGGTCCCGGAGTTGTCGATGACCACATCGGCTGCGGCGAGGCGTTGTGCTCGGGGAGCCTGGCTCGCGATGCGCGCTCGCGCGTCCTCCTCGGACAAGCCCCTGTCCACCAGTCTCTGCACACGCAGCTCGTCGGGGGCATCCACCACGAGCACCACGTCGTAGGCGTCCTGAAGGCCCACTTCGACCAGCAGGGGGATGTCGTGGACCATGACGGCGTCGTGCGGGAAGTCTGCGATCAACTCGGCCGTGCGCGCCGCGATGCGCGGGTGCGTGATCGCGTTCAACGAGTCCCGGGCGTCCGGGTCCGCGAACACGATGTCCGCGAGGGCCGTTCGGTCGAGGCTGTGGTCCGGCGCGAGGATCTGCGGGCCGAAGGTTGCGACGAGTTCTGCCAGGCCCTCAGTGCCGGGCGCTACCACTTCCCGGGCTATGGCATCGGCGTCGATGACCCGAGCCCCGAGTTCGGACAGCATGGCGGAGACCGTGGACTTGCCCGAGCCGATCCCGCCGGTCAGGCCGATTCGCCGCATTCCCGCAGCCTAGCCATCTGCCCCCGCAGGTGACAGACAGTGCCGAACGACGCAAGATTGCGGGGTGGACGAAAGCGAGGGTGGCAGCCCGGTGGGGCGGCGCTTGGTGCTCGGTCTGCTCGGTCTCGCAGGACTCGGCGTCGTGGTTGGCTCCCGCGCAAGCTCTGCGCTCTCAGAACTCACGAAGAACGACCCCACGGGCCTCACCGGGTTGATTCCCGGCGGCGGCCGGTTCCGCTTCTACTCGGTGGCGGGTCGGGTGAAGGAGGTGCCGACGGGCGAGTACCGGTTGCGCGTCGACGGTGAGGTCGATCGGCCGATGGAATTCACCTACGCCGACCTGGCGGCGCTGCCGCAGACACAGATGGTGAAAGACGTGCAGTGCGTCACCGGTTGGCGCGTCCCCGACGTGGCATGGGCGGGGGTGTTGCTCTCCGACATCCTCGCGCAGGTCCGGCCGAAGTCCGGGGCCACCGCTGTGGAGTTCGGTTCAGCCGACGGGATCTACACCGAGTCGCTGACGCTGGAGCAGGCGGCCCGCCCGGATGTACTGGTGGCGACGGAGCTGGAGGGTGAGCCGTTGAGCAACGACCACGGGGGTCCGGTCCGCCTCTACGTGGCACCGATGTACTTCTACAAGTCCCTGAAGTGGCTCGATCGGATCACGCTCACGAAGGCTGTGGAGCCTGGGTACTGGGAGGACCTCGGCTACGACGTGGATGCGTGGGTGGGGAGGTCGAATGGACGCGACGACGCGCCCACAGTCTGATTCGGTGCGTCGCTTCACTTCGGGGGAGCGCTGGTTGCACATGTCGTTCGGTGGCCTGACGGCTGTGCTGGTGATGACGGCAGCTTTCTTGTACGTGGACCCGCTCAGCCAACTCGTCGGACGCCGGGCCCTGCTCGCCCAGATCCATTTCTGGGCGGGACTGCTCCTGCCAGTGCCCTTGGTCCTTGCCGTGGTGCTCTCGCCCGCCTTCCGCCTGGACGCGCGGCGTCTCAATCGATTTCAGCCGTGGGACTGGGTCTGGCTGCGCTCCGCAGTCCGGCTCGACACCTCCGGTCCGTCCGGGAAGTTCAACGCCGGCCAGAAGGTGAACAGTGCGTTCGTGCTCGGTGCCTCAGTGGTGATGTTCGTGACCGGGCTGATGCTCCACTTCTACGAACCGCTGCCGGACAATATCCGGACCGGGGCAACGTTCGTGCACGACATGTTCGCCCTCGCAGTCGTGGTGATGGGTGCCGGCCACATATGGATGGCGTGGGGCGATCCCGAGGCCCGACTCGGATTGCGGACGGGAACGGTGAGCCGGGACTGGGCCCACCACAAGCACCCGTTGTGGGAAGACGCTCAGTCAGCGGCTGCAGACCCGGATCCGTGATCCGTCGCGCGGTCCGGTGGCGTCCCGCACCGGCCCGTCGCACCCCCCACGTACCGTGGACCCATGGCCCGACCTGTCACCGATCTGCAGCGCACCGTGGCGCCCTTCGAGGTCGTCAGCGAGTACGAACCGGCCGGGGACCAGCCGGCGGCCATCGAGGAGATCGCACGACGGATACAGGCCGGTACCAAGGACGTGGTGCTGCTGGGCGCCACCGGCACGGGCAAGAGTGCGACCACGGCATGGATCGTCGAGAAACTCCAGCGACCGACTCTGGTGATGGCCCCGAACAAGACCCTCGCGGCCCAGCTCGCCAACGAGTTCCGGGAGTTGCTGCCCAACAACGCCGTGGAGTACTTCGTCAGCTACTACGACTACTACCAGCCAGAGGCGTACATTCCGCAGACGGACACCTTCATCGAGAAGGACTCCTCGATCAACCAGGAGGTCGAGCGGCTGCGCCACAGCGCGACGAACAGCCTGCTCACCCGCCGGGACGTGATCGTCGTGGCCACAGTCAGCGCGATCTACGGCCTGGGGACGCCGCAGGAGTATGTGGACCGGATGCTGCGGCTGCGGGTCGGCGACGAGGTCGATCGGGACTCGATGCTGCGCAGACTGGTCCAGATCCAGTACGCCCGCAACGACCTCTCCTTCACGCGGGGAACGTTCCGGGTCCGGGGTGACACCGTCGAGGTCTTCCCGATGTACGAGGAACACCCGGTGCGCATCGAGTTCTTCGGCGACGAGGTCGAGCGACTGATGACACTGCACCCCGTCACCGGCGAGATTCTGACCGAGGACGCCGAGCTGTACGTGTTCCCGGCGACCCACTACGTCGCGGGGCCGGAGCGGATGAACCGCGCGATCGGAGGCATCGAGCAGGAACTGCAGGAACGCCTCGTGGAACTGGAGCGTGGCAATCACATGCTCGAAGCCCAGCGGCTTCGTATGCGCACCCAGTACGACGTCGAGATGATGCAGCAGGTCGGCTTCTGCAACGGCATCGAGAACTATTCACGCCACATCGACGGGCGCGCACCCGGTTCGGCACCGAACTGCCTGCTGGACTACTTCCCGGAGGACTTCCTGCTGGTCATCGACGAATCGCACGTGACCGTGCCGCAGATCGGCGGGATGTACGAGGGCGACATGAGCCGCAAACGGAACCTCGTCGAGCACGGTTTCCGCTTGCCCAGTGCCATGGACAACCGGCCCCTGCGGTGGGAGGAGTTCGTGGAGCGGATCGGTCAGACCGTCTACTTGTCGGCGACACCGGGCCCGTACGAGTTGAGCCGGGTCGCGGGAGACGTGGTCGAGCAGGTCATCAGGCCCGACTGGGCTGATCGACCCCGAGATCGTGGTGAAACCGACCCGCGGGCAGATCGACGACCTCATGACCGAGATCCACGCCCGCGCCGAGCGCGATGAGCGGGTCTTGGTCACGACACTGACCAAGAAGATGGCCGAGGACCTCACCGACTACCTCCTGGAGAACGGTGTGCGTGTGAGGTACCTGCACTCCGAGGTGGACACGCTGCGCCGGGTCGAACTGCTGCGGGAACTGCGACTGGGCGAGTACGACGTCCTGGTGGGGATCAACCTGCTGCGCGAGGGCCTCGACCTGCCGGAGGTGAGCCTGGTCAGCATCCTCGACGCGGACAAAGAGGGGTTCCTGCGCTCGGAACGCAGCCTCATCCAGACGATCGGGCGTGCCGCGCGCAACGTCTCCGGACAGGTCCACATGTACGCGGACAGCATCACGCGCGTCGATGCGGCACCGCGATCGAGGAGACCAACCGGCGACGCGCGAAGCAGATCGCCTACAACGAGGAGAAGGGGGTCGACCCGCAACCGATCCGCAAGAAGATCGCGGACATCACGGATCTGCTGGCTCGAGAGGACGCCGACACCCAGGAGTTGCTGGCGGGGTCCGGTCGGGGCTTGAGCCGTGGGGTCGGGCCGAAGGCGCCGGCCGCGGATGTGGGACGACATGCTGCTGCGCTGGCATCCATGCCCGCCCAGGACCTTACCGACCTGATAGAACAACTGACGCAGGCCATGCACAATGCGGCGGAGGAACTCCAGTTCGAGGTGGCCGCCCGCTATCGTGACGAAGTCGCGGAGTTGAAGAAGGAGCTCAGGGGTATGCAGGACGCACGTTCGTGACCGTCCCGGCGTGGCTGTGGGCGGGCACAATCGCACTCTTCCTGGTTCTGTTCACTCTCGATTTCCTGGTAGTCGGACGTCGGCCGCACGTGCCGAAGACCGGCGAACTGCTGCGATGGCTCGGCCTGTTCGTGGGGTCCGCCATCGCGTTCGGCCTGTTCCTCAGTTGGCAGTTCGGTGCCGACATCGGAGTCCAGTTCTTCGCGGGCTGGCTCACCGAGTACTCCCTGAGCGTGGACAACCTGTTCGTGTTCGTACTGATCATGGCCCGCTTCTACGTCCCCCGGCACCTGCAGCAGTACGTGCTGATGTGGGGAATCATCATCGCGTTGGTGCTGCGCGGCATCTTCATCGCTCTGGGCGCCGCGATCATCGCCTCGTTCTCCTGGGTGTTCTACATCTTCGGGCTGTTCCTGATCATCACCGCGATCCGCCTCGCCACCCACGGGGAGGACACCGATGAGGAGTACAAGGAGAACGCCGTAGTACGCCTCGTGGCGCGTGTGGTCCCGGTCTCGCAGGAGTTCGAGGGAACCAAGATGCGCACGGTCGTGGCCGGCAAGCGCATGTTCACCCCCATGCTCGTCGTGCTGATCGCGATCGGCACGACGGACCTGCTGTTCGCGCTCGACAGCATCCCGGCGATCTTCGGACTGACCCAGATTCCGTTCATCGTCTTCACCGCGAACGTCTTCGCGCTCATGGGCCTGCGGCAGTTGTACTTCCTGCTCGGCAATCTGCTGGACCGCCTGGTCTTCCTCGGGTTGGGACTGTCAGCCGTTCTCGGGTTCATCGGGGTGAAGCTCATCCTCGAGGCGATGCACGAGAACACCCTGCCGTTCCTCAACGGTGGGGAACCCTTCGACGTGCCGGTGATCTCCAACTGGGTGAGCCTCACGGTGATCGTCGCGATCCTCAGCGTGACGGTGGTGACGAGTCTGCTTCACGAGCGATACGTGGACGCGGGGGCCGGACGGGATGAATAGGCGGTGCCCCAACACCTACACTCGCGCGTGTGCCACCTGCCGACGTCGTACAGGACGCACCACCGCCTGACGACAACGAACTCGCCGGACTGATCCGGCTGGCCCTGCTGGCGGTGCTGGGGGGAGCGGTCACGGGTCTGCTGGGTGGCGCCTTCCGTTTGGTCCTGATCGAGTCCTGGCGCGTCTGGGAGCAGTTCCTGCTGTGGGCCAAGGACATCGGGGGATGGCGATTGCTGCTCCCCGTGCTGGGTGCCGCGGTCGCCGTGGGTCTGGCCAGACTGATCGTGCGATGGTCCCCGGAATCGGCGGGAAGTGGCGTGCAGCGCGTAGAGGCCATGATGCGCCATGAGTCGCCGCCCGCCCCGTGGCGGGTGATCCCCGCGAAGTTCGTGGGCGGCTCGTTGGCGCTCGGCGTCGGTATGGCGTTGGGGCGGGAAGGGCCGACCGTGCAGATGGGGGCCTCGGTGGGTGCCGAGATCGGCCGTCGGAGCAGACTGCACCCCAACGACACGCGTTCCTTGAGTGCGGCGCTGGCCGGGGCGGGCCTCGGCGTCGCGTTCAGTGCGCCGACCGGGGGAGCGATCTTCGTGTTCGAGGAGCTCGCCCGGGCCATTCGTACACGGCTGGTCGTAGCCACTCTGGTGTCGGCGGCGGTTGCGCTCGCAGTGGCCCGGCCGATCACGGGATCGGATCCGGTGTTCCCGGTGTCCCCGATCCAGGACAGTCCGTTGTGGCACCTGCTCATCTATGCGCCTCTGGGGCTGCTGATCGGCTGGCTGGGCATCCACTACAACCGGCTGGTGATCCTGATGCTGAACCTTGTGGAGCGGATGACCGGGCTGCTGCCGGAGTTGCGGGCGGCGCTGATCGGCGCCCTGGTGGGCGCGCTGGGTGTCATCGCGCCGTGGCTGGTGGGGGGCGGCGAGGTGCTCGGCGACCGGGTACTGGTGGTGGGTCTGCCCATCTCGACCCTGGTGGTGGTGTTCGTCGTGCGCTGGTTCCTGGGGCCCCTGTCATATGCGGCGGGCACCGCCGGTGGACTGTTCGCACCGCTGTTGGTCGTGGGTGCTTCGATCGGCGCGCTGGTCGCCAGCACGCTGAACACGCTCATCCCTGCCTGGGACCTGTCGGTGGAAGCCTTCGCCATGGTGGGCATGTCCACGTTCTTTGCGGCCGTGGTTCGGGCACCCGTCACGGGCGTCGTGCTGATCGTGGAGATGACCGCCACCACGACCGTGCTGATCCCCATGTTGCTCGCCGCCGGTGCCGCCATGGTGATCTGCACCGTGCGCAAGGCCCCACCCATCTACGACACTCTGCGCATGCGGATGGAGGCGGCGCCGCAGGGTTGAGGGCGCATGCACCTCCATCTGCCCGCAACTCGCGCCGCGATGTGCGGGTCGATGAAGGCGCGTCCAGACCTTCAACGCCACATGTCACCGCCAAAACGGACTCAGCGTTTCCTCACTAAGGCCGCGATTGACGGAAGACCGCTTCTGCTAGCGTGCGGGACGTTGGAGGAGGTCCGCGCCTCACCAGCGGCGGGACTCCCACTGCGCCAGTGACGGGCGTTCGGTTCCGACCGTGGTGTCGTTGCCGTGGCCCGGATACACCCACGTCTCGTCGGGCAGGACGTCGAAGATCTTGCGACGGACGTCCGCGAGGAGGCTGTCGAAGTCCTCCGGGCTCCAGGTCTTCCCGACGCCACCTGGGAACAAACAGTCGCCGGTGAACAGGTGCGGCTGGCCCATCGGGTCGTCGTAGAGCAGGGCGATGGACCCGGGGGTGTGGCCCACGAGATGCATGACGGTGAGGCTCTGATCCCCGACCTGGACCTGATCGCCATCGGTCACCGTGCGATCGATCAGGTCGCCCAGGGCCGACGCGTCGACCTCGTGGGCGACCGAGACCGCGCCTGTTGATTCCCGCACCTCGGCCAGTGCACCCCAGTGGTCCGGGTGGGCGTGTGTCGTCACGATGGTGGCCAGCCCACCGTCTCCGATGAGGTCGAGGATGCGGTCCGGCTCCGCGGCCGCGTCGATGAGGAGTTGCTCACCGGTCCTGCGGCATCTCAGCAGATAGGTGTTGTTGTCCATCGGTCCGACAGCGAGTTTGGAGATGGTCAGGAGGCCCAACTCGTGGACGGCTGCCGGTCCGCCGACATGTGTTCTCCCGGTGTAGGTCATGGGCCCAACCTACTCGTGCCGGTCGATGTTCCTATACGGTCGGCGATCGGCGTGCGTTGGTCACCGCGAGCCCCAGGGCGATCAGCGTCGGCACGAGCGCCACCGGCGTGGGGTCCGTGCTGCCGAACACTCCGGAGCCCCAGACCAGCGCCCCGGACAGGAACCCCAGGGTGATCATGATCGCCGGTTGTACCGGCTTGCTCGCTTTACGCCGCTGCTCGCTCGTCTCGAAGGCCGTGTGCACGGTCGTGAGGACCGCGCCGGTGTTGGCGGTGATCCAGCCCTGAATCGCCGGTGTCCGGTAGACGGCGGTCGCCAGACCTGCCAGTGCGGCACTGGTCACGGGGACCAGCACCGACGGTGGGCTGCCGATCACATGACGAAGAATCCATGCCACCACCATCAGCAGGATCATGAGCACGAGAGGGACCGCGATCTGCAGCCAAGGACCCCGGGCCAGCAGTCTCTGCAGAACGGTCGCGATCGCGACGCCGGCCACGGCGCCCAGCAGCGACAGACCCGCGAGGGTCGCCTGCTGGGGATCCTTGGGCAACTCGTTGCCCAGGACGACCAGGTTGCCCGCCTGGTTGGACGTGAAGACGCCGTACTCGGCGAAGGAGTAGGAGTCGATCACGCCGACGGTCCAGGCCAGGGCCAGGGCCACCAACCAGGGACGGGCGAAGAAGTGCCAGGTATCGGTGGGATCGGACACGCCTCGACGGTATCTGGCGGTGGGCCACGGTGCCGGGGTGCGCTGTCGGAGGTGGCGGTTAGCCTTGTGAGGTGCAGGACCAGTTGATCGTGCGAGGTGCCCGCGAGCACAACCTCAAGGACATCCACGTGGAGTTGCCGCGCGATGCCCTCATCGTTTTCACCGGTCTGTCGGGTTCCGGGAAATCCAGCCTGGCGTTCGACACCATCTTCGCGGAGGGCCAGCGGCGGTACGTGGAGTCGCTGTCGGCGTACGCCCGGCAGTTCCTGGGCCAACTCGACAAGCCTGACGTCGACTTCATCGAGGGCCTCAGCCCGGCGGTGTCCATCGACCAGAAGTCGACGAACCGGAACCCGCGATCGACGGTCGGCACGATCACCGAGGTCTACGACTACCTGCGTCTGCTCTACGCCCGCATCGGGGTGCCCCACTGTCCCAAATGCGGCAAGCCGGTCTCCCGGCAGACACCGCAGCAGATCGTGGATCAGATCCTGGAGTTGCCGGAGGGGACCCGGTTCCAGGTGCTCGCGCCGGTGGTCCGGGAACGGAAGGGTGAGTTCGTCGATCTGTTCCGGTCCCTGCAGAGCCAGGGTTTCGCGCGGGTCGAGGTGGACGGGAGGACCTACGCCCTCGAGGACGTCCCGAAACTGCGCAAGCAGGTCAAGCACACGATCTCCGTGGTGGTGGACCGACTGGTGGCCAAGCCCTCCGGGAAGCGGCGCCTCACCGACACCGTGGAGACCGCGCTGAGGCTCGGTGGCGGCGTGGTGGTCATCGACCAGGTCGACCTGGAGGAGGACGACCCGAATCGGCAGGTCACCTTCAGTGAACACCTGGCGTGCCTGGACGACGGTCTCAGTTTCGAGGAGCTGGAACCACGCAGCTTCTCGTTCAACTCGCCGTTCGGGGCGTGTGCCGAATGCGGCGGGCTGGGCACTCGGATGGAGGTGGACCCGGACCTGGTGATCCCTGACCCGGGCCGCAGTCTCGCGGATGGGGCACTGGCGCCGATGACCGGGAGCAGTTCCTCGGAGTACTTCCAGCGGTTGATGACCGCTCTGGCCGACGAATTGCACTTCTCGATGGACACTGCGTTCGCAGACCTGCCCGAGGATGTCCAATACGTCCTGCTGCACGGCCGCGGCGAGCAGGTCGTGGTCCGGTATCGGAACCGGTACGGCCGCGAGCGCACGTACGCCACCGGCTGGGAAGGGGTGATCCCCTTCGTGGAGCGGCGTCACGCCACCTCGGAGTCCGACACGATGCGGGAGCGTTTCGCCGGATACATGCGTGACACGCCCTGCCCGGCATGTCACGGTGCGCGACTCAAACCCCTGAGCCTGGCGGTGACGATCGGTGGCCGGAACATCGCGGAGATCGCCGGCATGCCGATCGCGGACTGTGCGGCGTTCCTCGACGACGTGACCCTCGATGACCGTCAGGCGCAGATCGCGGAGCGGGTCCTCAAGGAGGTCAACGCCCGGCTGCGCTTCCTCATCGACGTCGGACTTCACTACTTGACGCTGGATCGCGCCGCAGGCACGTTGGCGGGAGGCGAAGCCCAACGCATCCGCCTCGCCACTCAGATCGGCAGCGGTCTCGTCGGTGTGCTGTACGTACTGGATGAGCCCAGCATCGGCCTGCACCAGCGCGACAACCACCGCCTGATCGAGACCCTCGTCCGCCTGCGCGACCTCGGCAACACCCTGATCGTGGTCGAACACGACGAGGACACCATCCGCGCCTCGGACTGGGTGGTGGACATCGGACCGGCGGCAGGCGAGCACGGCGGCCAGGTGGTCGTGTCCGGGCCGTTGAAGGAGTTGCTGAAGAGCAAGGACTCGATCACCGGGGCGTACCTGGCGGGCCGGCGCAGCATCGAGGTTCCGATCGCGCGACGGGCGATCGACCCACAACGTGTGCTGACCGTGCACGACGCCAGGGAGCACAACCTGCAGAACGTCACCGTGGACTTCCCCCTGGGGGTCCTCGTGGCGGTCACCGGGGTCTCGGGTTCGGGCAAGTCCACTCTGGTCAACGATGTGCTGTACACCGTGCTCGCCCGGGAGCTCCACTCCGCGCGCAGGGTACCGGGTCGCCACCGCACCGTGACCGGTGTCGAGAACCTCGACAAGGTCGTCCACGTGGACCAGGGGCCGATCGGCCGTACGCCGCGGTCGAACCCTGCGACGTACACGGGGGTCTTCGACCACATCCGACGTCTGTTCGCGGAGACCGAGGAGGCGAAGATCCGGGGCTACATGCCGGGACGGTTCTCCTTCAACGTCAAGGGCGGCAGGTGCGAGGCGTGTACCGGCGACGGCACGCTGCGAATCGAGATGAACTTCCTGCCTGACGTTTACGTTCCCTGTGCGGAGTGCCACGGTGCCCGGTACAACCGCGAGACGCTCGAGGTGCACTACAAGGGCAAGACCATCGCCGAGGTGCTGGACCTGCCCATCGAGGAGGCCGCGGAGTTCTTCGCGGCGATCCCGGCGATCAGCCGCCACCTGAACACGCTCGTGGACGTGGGGTTGGGGTACGTACGTCTCGGACAGCCGGCACCGACGCTCTCCGGTGGCGAGGCGCAGCGCGTGAAACTCGCCAGTGAGTTGCAGCGCAGGTCGACCGGACGAACGGTCTACGTACTGGACGAGCCGACGACAGGCCTGCATTTCGAGGACGTTCGGCGACTACTCGGGGTGTTGCACTCGCTGGTCGACAAGGGGAACACCGTGATCGTCATCGAACACAACCTGGATGTCATCAAGACGGTCGACTGGATCATCGACCTGGGGCCCGAGGGGGGCACCGGGGGCGGGCGGATCGTCGCGCAGGGCACCCCCGAGCAGGTGGCCACCGACCCGGACAGCCACACCGGGGCCTTTCTGGGGCAGATGCTGAAGTAGAAGTAGAGGTGTCGACGCGGACGGGATCTGCCGGGCGAAGCCGCCCGCATCACTTAGGCTCGAACAGGGAATAGGAGAAGCCATGTCTGACTTGACTCGTCGTAATGTGCTCGCCGCCGGGGTCGTCGGCGTCGCCGGAGTAGCCCTGGTGGGGTGTTCCTCGGGTGATGAGACCGCCACCGAGGCGACCACTGCGCCTGCCACCGAGCCCACCGAGGCATCACCGGCGACCACCGGGGAAGCTCTCGTGGCGACGGCGGACGTGCCGCTTGAGGGTGGGGTGATCCTGGACTCGGGGCAGACGAAGGTCGTGGTCACACAACCGCAACCGGAACAGTTCGTCGGGCTCAGCGCGGTCTGTCCTCACCAAGGATGTCTGGTCAACGAGGTGACCGATCAGGTCATCATGTGCCCGTGCCACGGATCACAGTTCTCGATCACGGACGGAGCGGTCGTCCAAGGGCCTGCGACAACCGGGCTCAGCCCGGTGCCGGTCAAGGTCGACGGCGACCAGATCGTGCTTGGCTGACCCGCGCCGGTGGTCGATCACGACGAGGACCCGCTCAGCAGCAGGCTCCCCACGATCCTGGGCGGGGTGTTGGCCACTCTGGCGATCGTCGTGGCGGGTATCTGGGTCAGCGGTAAGACCGGGCTGCCGTCACCGGACGCGGTGCTCTCGCTGGCCAACCCACAGTCCAAACCCGTATTGACCGGCCCGGTCTACGCGATCGGTGACTCCGTGCTCCTGGGGGCGCAGTCCTGTCTGACCGGCACGGATGTCCGGGTGCGCGCGAAGGAGAACCGTCGCATGAAAGACGGTGCCGCGCGGATCGAGAAGAAGGCTGCAGCCGGTACGTTGCCGCCACGGGTCGTGGTCGCCCTCGGCACCAACGGCCCGTTCGGCTACAAGGCACTGGACCGCATCATGCGAGCCAGCGGCCCGCAGCGTTCGGTGTACTGGGTCACTGCGGAACTGCCCGAGATCGAGCGGTACGCCTACGAGGACAAGGTCAACAAGCGTCTGCGGTCGATGCCGGGACGCTGGCCGAACGCACATGTGATCGACTGGAACGCCAGTGTCCTACCCGACGGTCTTTACCCGGACGGCATCCATTTGAACCCCGCGGGTTGCCAGGCGTACGCGAATCTGATCCTGCAGGGTGTGGCCAAGGGCTGAACGACGCTGGCGTCCACAGCGGTGCATACCTGCTCGGGACTGCGTGATTCTCCGGGGCCGACACGGTTGCCCCGACAGGGCTGCGCCGCTCTACGCGGCCGATTGGGCCAGCAGGTCCCGGACCGAATCAGCGATCATCCGGCCGCGCACCTCATACCCCGCGGGGGTCAGGTGGATCCGGTCAGAGGCGAGGAGACGGGGGTGATCCTTGATGAACAGGTCCCAGCGCAGCACCGCGAGTTGTGTGTACTTGCGGTCCAGACGCGTCAGCATCCGGTTCACCTTGCCGTAGGCGGCCGAACGCCATACCGAGACCCAGAGCACGGGGCGACCGGCGGCCTGCCGCAGAACCTTCTTGACGTGGCGCTTCATCGTGCGACTGTCCGGGGCGTCGTTGGTACCCAGTGCCACGACCCACGCCTTCGCGTTGCGGCCCGCCGAAAGACGACTGATCCCGGTAGGAGTGTTGCGGCCCACCTGGGCGTCTACCTTGACCTTGCGGAAATCGCGACGCAGAGACCGCTTGATGGCTGTGGACGACCCCACTGTGAGGGAATCGCCCTCCACGAACAGGGTGCCGCGAGGCGCTGGCGCGGCCGAGACGGTGGCCGGGGCGGCGCTCACGGCCGACGCAGCGGCCAGCGCGGCAGCGGCCGCTGTCACTCGTATCCTCACGACGAAGTACCTCTCGTGTCCTAGATTTGTCGGTGTGGCTGACCCGTCGTCATACCGTCCACCTGCGGGCAGCATCCCGCCCTTACCAGGTGTCTACCGTTTCAGAGATTCCGACACACGTGTTGTGTATGTGGGAAAGGCCACAAATCTGCGCAGCCGGGTCTCGAGCTACTTCCAGAGCCCGGCCGGCATGCACCCTCGCACAGCGGCGATGGTGACAGCGGCTGTCTCCGTCGACTGGGTGGTGGTGGATTCGGAGACGGAGGCGCTGCAACTGGAGTACCAGTGGATCAAGCAGTACGCACCTCGTTTCAACGTCAAGTACCGCGATGACAAGTCCTACCCGTACTTGGCCATCACGATGAACGAACAGTTTCCGCGGGTGCTCGTCATGCGCGGGGACAAACGTAAGGGGGTCAAGTACTTCGGCCCCTACGCGCAGGCCTGGGCGATCCGGGAGACGGTCGACCAGTTGTTGCGCGTGTTTCCGGTACGGACCTGCAGCAACGGTGTGTTCCGGCGATCCGCACAGATGGGCAGGCCCTGCCTGCTGGGGTACATCGGCAAGTGCAGCGCCCCCTGTGTCGGCAGGATCACTGAGCAGGATCACCGTGCCCTCGCCGAGAACCTGGTCTCCTTCCTGGGCAGCGGGACCGACCGTTTCATGAGAGAACTCGAGACGAGGATGCGTGAGTCCGCGGCGGAGCAGGACTACGAGACGGCCGCGAGACTGCGCGACGATCTGGGGGCCCTGCGCAAGGCGATGGAGCGCAGCGCGCTCGTCCTTCCCGGCGACACGAACGCCGACCTCGTCGGCCATGTGGAGGACGACCTGGAGGCAGCCTTCCAGGTGTTCCACGTGCGTGGCGGGCGTGTCCGCGGTCAGCACGCATTCGTGCTGGAGAAGGTCGCGGACGAGAGCCCGACTGCGCTCATGACCGGTGTGATGCAGCAGTTGTACGGCGACGAGGACGCGGACATCCCCGCCCAGGTCCTCGTGACAGAACTGCCTGAATCCGCGGTCGAGGCCTGGTTGACGGACAAGGCGGGCCGGCAGGTGCGGGTCCGAATCCCCTTGCGGGGTAAGAAACGCACCTTGCTGGAAACGGTCACAACGAACGCGCGGCAGACGCTGCAGGCGCACAAGTTACGCCGAGCCGGAGACCTCAGTGTCCGGGCCGCGGCGCTCGAGGAGATCGGTGAGGCGCTGGAGATGTCCCAGGCTCCGCTGCGCATCGAATGTGTTGACATCTCCAATCTGCAGGGCAACGACGTGGTGGCGTCCATGGTGGTGTTCGAGGACGGCCTGCCACGCAAGTCCGACTACCGGCGTTTCGCGATCCGGGGGGTCGCCGGGCAGGACGACGTGGCCAGCGTGGCCGAGGTGGTGAGGCGACGATTCACCCGCTATCTGGCCGAACGGGCTGAATCCACCGACATCGAGTTCGGTCCGGGCGGCAGTGCCGACGATGAGCGCAAGTCGTTCCGGTATCCACCGCAGTTGCTGCTCATCGACGGAGGTCGGCCGCAGGTCGCTGCGGCCCGAGCTGCTCTGCGTGATCTTGGCATCGACGACATCGCGGTGGCTGGTCTCGCCAAGCGTCTGGAGGAGGTGTGGGTCCCGGACCAGGAGGATCCGGTCATCCTGTCGCGGCGCAGCCAGGGACTCTACCTGCTGCAACGAATCCGTGACGAGGCGCACCGGTTCGCCATCACCTACCACCGGCAGAAGCGCAGCCGCCGTCTGTCGACCAGTGTGGTCGAGGACATCCCTGGCGTGGGTCCCAATCGCCGCAAGGCGCTGATGCGCACCTTCGGATCACTGAGCCGACTGCGCAGGGCGACCATCGAGGAGTTGTCGGCCGTACCCGGGATCAGCGCCGATCTGGCATCAGCAATCCACCAGCACTTGGCGCGCGAACAGGTCACGCCGGCCGTCAATGTGACGACCGGTGAGGTAATTGGGGAAGATGGTCGGTAGGAGGCCGCCATGAACAATCCTGAGTTCGAAGTGCTCGTCGTCACCGGCATGTCCGGGGCCGGGCGCAGCACTGCCGCGCGCGCTCTGGAGGACGCGGGCTGGTTCGTCGTGGACAACTTGCCGCCGTCACTGCTGCAGTCGACGATCGACCTCCTGCAGCCGCGGCCCGACATCCAGCGACTGGCCGTCGTGGTGGATGTGCGAGGTGGCCCGCTGTTCTCCAACCTGGTCGGAGTGACCCAAGCCCTGCGCGAGGCCGACGTGAACGTCGGCATCCTCTATCTCGAGGCATCCGAGGAGGTGCTCGTCAGACGGTTCGAATCCTCGCGCCGACCACATCCGCTGCAGGAGGACGGGACCCTCTTGGACGCGCTGCGCGAAGAGCGCCTCAGGCTTCGGGAGTTCCGTGCTGGGGCGGACATGGTGGTGGACACCTCAGCGAAGTCCGTGCACGATCTCCGTCGGGTGATCGACGCAAACTACCGGGGTTCCAGCCCCGAGACCATCCAGGTGTCGGTGCTGAGTTTCGGATTCAAGTACGGCATTCCGGTCGACGCGGACATGGTCGCGGACGTGCGATTCCTGCCGAATCCGTTCTGGGTGCCGGATCTGCGTGATCAGACCGGCCGGGACGCCGAGGTGAGCGACTACGTCCTCAGCCGGGAGGGCGCGCTCGACGTGCTCGAGCACTACGCGGCCATCGTCGATCTCGTGGCGGCCGGCTATGTGCGCGAGGGCAAGCGGTATGTGACGGTCGGCCTGGGCTGCACCGGAGGGAAGCACCGCAGCGTGGCGATGGTCGAACGACTGGCACGCATGCTCGAGACCGCCGGGTATCAGGTCGTGGTCCAGCACCGCGATCTGGGTCGGGAATGAGTCCCTTGTCCCGTCACGACCGGCTGGACATCCGGTCCGTCCGTCGTCGCGCTCGGTGGTGGGCACGGTCTGGCGGCCAGTCTTCGCGCGCTGCGACGGATCACGGACTCCGTGACCGCGGTCGTGGGCGTCTCCGACGACGGTGGGTCGTCCGGGCGCATCCGCCGGGAGTTGGGGTTGATCCCGCCGGGCGATCTGCGGATGGCCCTGGCGGCCCTCTGCGGTGACGACACGTGGGGGAGGACCTGGTCGCGTGTCCTGCAGCACCGCTTCGAGGGTTCCGGGGAACTGGCCGGCCACGCAGTGGGCAACCTGCTCATCTCCGCGCTCTGGGAGGAGACGCAGGACCCCGTCGTGGGGCTGGATTGGGTTGCGGCACTGCTGGAGGCACAGGGGCGGGTGTTGCCCGTGGCCTGTGAGCCCGTCGATCTCATCGCCGAGGTGCGTGGTCTGGCTGGACAGGACGAGGTCTCGACGCTGCGGGGTCAGGTGGACATCGCCACGACCACCGGCGAGGTGCTCTCGCTACGGATCGAACCTCCCGAGCCCGCCCCCTGTCAGCCGGTCCTGGAGGCGATTCGGGACGCGTCGATGGTCGTCCTCGGCCCGGGGAGTTGGTTCACGTCGGTGCTCCCGCACCTGTATGTCAAGCAGGTGCACGACGCACTGGTGGCGACGACCGCGACGCGGGTGCTGGTGGTCAACGTCACCCCACAACTCGGGGAGACCACCGGCTTCACACCGGCGATGTATCTGCAGAGTCTGGCGCGCACGTTCCCGCAGGTGCGTCTCGATTGGGTGATCGTGGACCCGAGTTCGGTGTCCGACGAGGCACAACTGCGCCAGGCCTGCTCGCAGATCGGGGCCAACCTGTTCGTGGAAGAGGTCCGGGTCGTGGACGGGGGCGAGCACAGGCCGGTCCACGACACGTTGTTGCTGGCCTCGGTGTTCCAGCGTCTTCTGGCCTGATTCGGCACCGACGACCGGGCGATGTGCCGGTTCGGGCAATGGGTGCTTGCCACGCGTGTGAGAATCGGTCGCATGGCGATGACTGCAGCCGTGAAGGACGAGCTGAACCAACTCGAGATCACCAAACCCTGCTGCCGGAAGGCCGAGACCTCGTCCATGCTCCGTTTCGGTGGAGCGTTGCACATCGTGAGCGGGAAGATCGTGGTGGAGGCCGAGTTCGACACCGGTGCTGCGGCCCGACGGCTGCGGACGAACCTTGCTGAGATCTTCGGGCAGCAGGCGGACTTCGCGGTCGTGCACAAAGGGGGCCTGCGCAAGGGGACCCGATACATGGTCCGGGTGGTGTCCGGCGGGGAGCAACTCGCCCGCCAGGCGGGAATGGTCGACGGTTCGGGTCGGCCGGTACGAGGTCTGCCCCCACACGTGGTGACCGCCGGGATCTGTGATGCGGAGGCGGCCTGGCGCGGGGCCTTCCTGGCGCACGGATCGCTCACGGAGCCCGGACGTTCCTCGGCCCTGGAGGTGACCTGCCCCGGGCCCGAGTCGGCGCTCGCGCTCGTTGGAGCCGCGCGCAGGATGGGGATCCCCGCCAAGAGCCGGGAGGTCCGCGGTGTCGAGCGCGTCGTCATCCGCGACGGCGACGCCATCAGCCAGATGCTGGCGCGGATGGGTGCGCACGCCTCGGTGCTGGTGTGGGAGGAACGCCGGACCCGCCGCGAGGTGCGGGCCACGGCCAACCGGCTGGCCAACTTCGACGATGCGAATCTGCGCCGGTCGGCGCGTGCCGCGGTGGCCGCGAGCCAGCGTGTGGAACGGGCACTGGAGATCCTGGGGGACGACGTGCCCGAACACCTGGCTGCGGCGGGACGTCTACGGATGGAGCACCGCCAGGCCTCCTTGGAGGAACTGGGAGCGTTGGCGAACCCGCCCATGACCAAGGACGCGATCGCAGGGCGGATCCGTCGCCTTCTCGGCCTCGCCGACAGGCGGGCACGCGAGTTGGGCATCCCGGATACCGAGGTTGGTCTTGCCGCTGATGACGAACTCGTATGACCCGATAGGATCGGATTGCTCACCTCAGCGAAGGAGTAATCAGTGACAATTCGTGTCGGCATCAACGGGTTCGGACGTATCGGGCGGAACTTCTATCGTGCGGTCGAAGCACTCGGCGACTCACAGACCGAGTTCGGCAACGAGCCCATCGAGATCGTGGCCGTGAACGACCTCACGGACAACGCGACCCTGGCCCATCTGCTCAAGTACGACAGCGTCCTCGGACGACTTCCCGGGACTGTGACGTCCACGGACACCGAGATCCTGGTGGACGGCGTGGCTATCAAGTCACTGGCCGAGCGCGACCCGGCGGCCCTCGGATGGGGCGACCTCGGGGTCGACTACGTGATCGAGTCCACGGGTCACTTCACCAAGGGGGACGACGCCCGCAAGCACCTCGACGCAGGCGCGAAGAAGGTCATCATCTCGGCACCGGCCAAGGGTGAGGACGCCACGTTCGTCATGGGCGTCAACCACAAGGACTACAACCCTGCCCAGCACAACGTGGTCTCCAACGCCTCCTGCACGACCAACTGCCTGGCGCCGATGGCCAAGGTGCTCGTGGACAACTTCGGCATCGAGAACGGCATGATGACCACGATCCACGCCTACACCAACGACCAGAACGTGCTGGACTTCCCGCACAAGGACCTGCGTCGTGCACGTGCGGCCGCGATCAACATGATCCCCACCACGACGGGTGCGGCTCGAGCGATCGCACTGGTGATCCCCGAGCTCAAGGGCAAGCTCGATGGATACGCGATGCGCGTACCGACCCCGACCGGATCGGCGACCGACCTCACGATCAACATGTCCAGGGAGGTTCCTGCTGACGAGATCAACGCGGCGGTGCGGGCCGCCGCCGAAGGTGAGCTCAAGGGGATCCTGCGCTACACCGAGGACCCGATCGTGTCCACCGACATCGTGACCGATCCGGCGTCGTGCATCTTCGACGCCTCGCTGACGAACTCCATGGGGTCCCTGGCGAAGGTGCTGGGCTGGTACGACAACGAGTGGGGTTACTCCAACCGCCTCGTGGACCTGCTGCGCTACATGGCCTCTGTCGACTGAGTACCCGGCGATGAGGACTCTGAGTGACCTCGATCTTCACGATGCCTCGGTGCTGGTGCGCCTGGATCTGAACGTCCCGCTGGCCGATGGCCAGATCACGGACGACGGCCGGATCCAGGCCGCTCTGCCGACGTTGCGCGAGCTCCTCGACGCAGGGGCCCGGCCGGTCGTCGTGGCACACCTCGGCCGGCCGAAGGGGGAGGTGAAGCCGGAGTTGTCACTGGCCCCGGTCGCCACCCGTATGGCCGACCTGCTGGGGGTACCGGTGGACCTCGCGCCCGCCGGTGCGATCCTGCCAGGCGCTCCCGGACGGGTGGTGCTGCTCGAGAACGTCCGCTTCGACCCACGGGAGACCAGCAAGGACGACGATGAGCGGGCCCAGCTGGCAACAGAGCTGGCTGCGGGCATGGACGCGTACGTGAGCGACGGCTTCGGTGTTCTTCATCGCCGGCAGGCCAGTGTGACCGAGGTTGCGCGACTGCTGCCGAACGCGGCCGGCCGACTCGTCGAGAAGGAGATCCGTTCTTTCGCGGCAGTGTTGGACAACCCCGCGCGTCCGTACACAGTCGTCCTGGGCGGGTCCAAGGTGTCCGACAAGCTCGGTGTCATCGACAACCTCTTGAAGTCTGTGGATCGTCTGGTCATCGGGGGCGGAATGTGTTTCACGTTCCTGGCCGCGCAGGGACACCCCATCGGTGACTCCCTGTTCGAGCCTGACTGGGTGGACGCGTGTCTGCAGATCCTTCGGGATGCCAGTGAACGCGGAGTGACAGTGATGCTGCCGACCGACGTGGTGATCGCCGAGGAGGTCGACGCGGATTCGCCGACGCAGGTGGTCCGCGTGGCCGAGGGCATCCCCGATGGGTGGAAGGGCCTCGATATCGGGCCCGAGACCGCGGCTGCATACGCTCGGGCCGTCATCGAGTCGGCCACGGTGGTCTGGAACGGCCCCATGGGGGTCTTCGAACTGCAGCCGTTCGCCGCGGGGACCAAAGCGGTCGCGGAGGCTCTGGCCGAGACCGACGGGTTCACCGTCGTCGGTGGGGGAGACTCCGCAGCTGCGGTACGTCTGCTCGGGATCGACGCCGATGCCATCGACCACATCTCCACTGGTGGCGGCGCAAGCCTGGAACTGTTGGAGGGCAAGAGACTGCCCGGGATCGCCGTACTGGAGGACGTATGAGCCGTAAACCGCTGATGGCGGGCAACTGGAAGATGCACCTGAACCACCTCGAGGCGATAGCGCTGGTGCAGAAGATCGCCTTCCTGCTCAAGGATGACGACTATGCGGCCTGCGACGCCGCGGTGTTGCCCCCGTTCACCGACCTTCGCAGCGTCCAGACCCTCGTCGAGGGGGACAAACTGAAGATCCAGTACGGGGCCCAGGACGTCTCCGAGCACGCCGCGGGTGCGTACACCGGCGAGGTGGCCGCTCACATGCTGGCGAAGCTGGGATGCACCTACGTCACCGTGGGGCACAGCGAGCGGCGGACCTACCACCACGAGACCGACGCGGTGGTGAACACCAAGGCCAAGGCCGCGCTCGACAACGGGTTGACGCCGATCGTGTGTGTGGGCGAACACCTGGAGATCCGGCAGGCCGGTGCCCATGTCGAGCACGTCTCGGAGCAGCTCGTGGGGAGCCTGGCCGGTCTCACCGAGGAGCAGATGCTCTCAGTGGTCATCGCCTACGAACCGGTCTGGGCCATCGGGACCGGCGAGGTCGCCTCCCCGGAGGACGCCCAAGAGGTGTGCGGGGTCATCCGATCGTGGATCGCAGACGGCATGGGGGCAGGTGTCGCGGAACAGACGCGGATCCTTTACGGCGGCTCAGTGAAGTCGACGAACATCGCCGGCATCATGGCCAAGCCCGATGTTGATGGGGCCCTCATCGGCGGTGCAAGCCTGGACGCGGAGGAATTCGCGACCATTGTGCGGTACCGCCTGCACCCACAAGTGGCGGGCTGAGGTTACTCTGGTGTCTGCCGCGCCGGAAGAAGGGAACGCCAGGTGATTCTTGCGCTTGAAATAACACTGCTGGTCACCAGCGTGCTCCTGATCGCTCTGGTGCTGCTGCACAAAGGCAAGGGCGGGGGCCTCTCGGATCTGTTCGGGGGCGGTGTCAGCACCTCGCTGGGGGGCTCGAGCGTTGCAGAGCGCAACCTTGACCGTGTGACCGTGGGGGTGGGCCTGATCTGGGCGGCCACGATCCTGGCGCTCGGACTGATCACCCGATCCTGAACTGGAAGGTTTGCTCGTGGCCGGTGGAAGTGCGATCCGTGGTAGTCGTGTCGGAGCAGGACCCATGGGGGAGGCGGAGAGGGGCGAGGCTGCCCCCCGCAAGCAGGTCTCCTTCTTCTGCTCCAACGGCCATGAGAGCCGTCCCAGTTTCGCCCGGGACGCGGCACCTCCGACCGAGTGGGACTGTCCTCGCTGCGGGTTGCCCGCGGGCACCGATCAGGCGAACCCGCCGGCGCCTCCCAAGGCAGAGCCGTACAAGACGCACCTGGCATATGTGAAGGAACGGCGTTCGGGCGGCGAGGCGGATGCACTGCTCGACGAAGCGATGAAGAACCTGCCCGAGGCCTGACCCGGTCGAAGTGGGTCTGCGGGTCTAGTGCTGGCGAGTGAGACCGGCAGGCATGTGCACAGCGGCCGCCTCGTCGACCGCCAGCACGGTCAGGTCGATGCCCCGCACACCTGCCGCAGGAACGGCCAGCGGACCGGGATCATTGATCAGAAGTCCCACAGCATCGGCTTTCCCAGAACCTGACGCGATCAGGATCACCTCCCGTGCCCGGTTGATCGTGTCGAACGACATGGAGATCCGCACCGGGGGCGGTTTGGGGGAGTCGGTGACAGCGAACGCGGGTTCCGAACGCCGCAGCCCCGGGTGGCCCGGGAACAGTGACGCCACGTGCCCGTCCTCACCCATGCCCAGGATGCTGACGCAGAAGATGGGGCAAGGATCACCGAACTGGCCCATCTCGGCGGCGTACGCCTGCGCCCCTGCGGACACATCGGAAGAGTCGTCCGTGGCTGGCATCGCGTGGATGTTGCCGACCGGCAGGTCCACACGGTCCAGCAGCGCCTCGTGGGCCATGGTGTCGTTACGCTGCGCGTCACCGGTGGCCACGAAGCGCTCATCGGACCACCAGACGTGCACGCGGCCCCAGTCGATGCCGTCGTCGCGGGAGAGGCTCGCAAGCGCTCCGTGGCCACCGCGGCCACCTGTTATGCATATGTGCGCGACTTCCTCCTCGGACAGGGTGCGCACGATCGCTGCGGCCATCCGGTTGGCCACCGCCTCGGAGACCGCGTCGGCGTCGGGCAACACCTCGATGTGCAGCGCGGTCATGCCTCGGTCCCGCCCGGGGTGGTCGCGGCGGCCTTCTTCGGGGCCCGCCGACGCCGGGCGGGTTTCTCCAACTCCACCGCTGCAAGGGCCTCCGCATACGTGTCGTCGGGATCGAGACGCCGCAGTTCCTCGCCGATCAGGTCCCGCAGGTCACGCCGCGGCAGCGGAACGTCGTGGGCGTTCACGTTCGGGCGCGACAGACGGCCGGTCCGGCCGTCGGGACGTGACAACTCGATGGGTCCGTCCGCGGTGTGGATGGTGACGTCGGTGATGCCGGGCCCCTGACTGCGATGAAGTTCCACGGGGACCTTCAGACAGTTGTGCAGCCATGCCTGCATCAGGATTCCGGAGGGGTTCGAACGCTCACACCGCACGTCGACTGCAGTGATCTTGCCGAAAGGCAGGTCCAGGGCGGCAGCCAACATCGATCGCCACACAGTCGTGCGCGTCCACGCCAAGTCGGTGTCTCCGGCCACGTAACCCTTCTGACGTATCAGCAGGGAGTGCAGTGGGTGGTGTTCCGCGGCCGCGTCGGTGATCCGCCGCTGGGCGAGTGCCCCTACCGGATCGTCGGCCGGCACGTCCGGCGCCTTCGTCGGCCACCAGACGACGACAGGGGTGTCGGGCAGAAGCAGGGGCAGCGCGACCGAGGCGGCGTGGTCGGCGAGGGCGCCTCGAAGCCGTAGCCGCACCGTTTCACCGGGGCCCATCGTGTCCCCGACGTCGATATTCGCGTCGAGTTGCGGGTCGACACGACCGGGTCGCGGTATCAGCGTGATGATGCGGCACGGATGCTCCATGGCGGAGTAGGAGGCCGCCCGAGTGGCATCCGACTGGTTCTCCTCGTCCGTGACGATGATCAGCGTCAGCACCATGCCGGTGGCGGTGGCCCCGATGCGATGACGTTCGGCGTTGATCGTCCGGACGATGTCACCCGCTGTGGTGTTCTCGAGTCGTGTGGTCATGGCCGCCGCCAAACCCGGCCGTCGCGGGCCAGCATCTCGTCGGAACCGGCGGGACCCCACGTGCCGGGATCGTACTGTTCCGGCTTGCCGTCGGCCGCCCAGCGCGCCAGGATCGGGTCCAGGATCTGCCAGGACATCTCGACCTCCTCGTGCCGGGGGAACAGGGGTGGATCGCCGAGCAGCACATCGAGGATCAGCCGCTCGTAGGCCTCGGGACTGGACTCCGTGAACGAGTCACCGTAGGCGAAGTCCATGGTGACGTCGCGGACCTCCATCTGGGTGCCAGGTACCTTGGACCCGAACTTCATCGTGATCCCCTCGTCTGGCTGCACACGGATCACCAGGGTGTTCGATCCGAGTTCCTCGGTGTCCGTCGTGGCGAACGGAAGATGCGGGGCGCGCTTGAAGACGACGGCGATCTCAGACACCCTGCGGCCGAGACGTTTGCCGGTGCGCAGGTAGAACGGCACGCCGGCCCAGCGCCTGGTGTCCACGTGCAGGGTGATGGCCGCGTAGGTCTCGGTGGTGGAGGTCGGCGGGATGTTGGCCTCCTGCATGTAGCCGATGACCTCCTCGCCGCCCTGCCACCCGGGCCCGTACTGGCCGCGGGCCGTGTGCGCGTCGATATCGTCGGGCAGGACCACCGATGCGAGGACCTTCTCCTTCTCCAACCGGACGTGCTCGGCGGCGAAGGACACCGGTTCCTCCATGGCTGTCAGTGCCATGAGCTGCAGCAGATGGTTCTGGATGACGTCCCGCGCGGCCCCGATCCCGTCGTAGTATCCCGCCCGACTGCCGATCCCGATGTCCTCGGCCATGGTGATCTGGACGTGGTCTATGTAGTTGCTGTTCCAGATCGGCTCGTACAACGTGTTCGCGAAACGCAGCGCCAACAGATTCTGGACGGTCTCCTTGCCCAGATAGTGGTCGATGCGGAAGATGGACCCGCTGGGAAACACCTCGTCGAGGACTTTGTTGAGTTCTTGCGCGCTTGCCAGATCGTGCCCGAACGGCTTCTCGACGACCACCCTTCGCCAACCACCCCGGTCGTCGGAGGCGAGGCCGGAGCGTTTGAGTTGTTGCACGACGAGTGGGAACATGCCGGGCGGGATGGACAGGTAGAAGGCGGTGTTGCCGCCGGTGCCTTGTTCGTTGGCGAGCGCGGTGACCGTCGCGGCCAGAGCGTCGAAGGCGGTGTCATCGGAGAAGTCGCCAGCCACGAAGCGGAAGCCCTGCGCCAGCTGGTCCCAGACGTCCTCCCGGAATTCGGTGCGGGAATGTTCGCGCACCGAGTCGTGAACCTCCTGGGCGAAGTCCTCCCCGGTGTAGTCGCGCCGGGCGAACCCCACGAGTGCGAAACTCGGCGGCAGCAGACCCCGATTGGCCAGGTCGTACACGGCCGGCATCAACTTCTTGCGTGACAGGTCCCCGGTCACGCCGAAGATGACCAGAGCGCACGGACCCGCCACGCGCGGGAGTCGGCGGTCGATCGGGCTGCGCAGCGGGTTGGTGCTGTAGTACTCGGCCTGTCTCATCGGGATCGCCTATCGGCGTCGAGAGCCTCGTCCACGGTGTTCAGCAACTCCTCCCAAGCGTTCTTGAACTTGTCGACGCCCTCGTTCTCCAGTTGCTCGAAGACGTCCACCATGTCGATCCCGACTGCCGCGAGGTCGTCGAACACCTGCTGGCTGGCTGGACCCTGGCCATCGAGGGTGTCACCGCGTATGTCGCCGTGTTCGGCGACCGCGCGCAGTGTCGGCTCGGGCATCGTGTTGACGCACCCCTGACCCGCCAGCCCCACGACGTACATGTCATCGGGGAAGGCGGGATCCTTGACCCCCGTGGACGCCCACAGCGGGCGTTGTGGGCGCGCGCCCGCGCCCTGTAGGTTGCGCCAACGCTCGGTCTCCCGGAACTGCTGGTAGGCGGCCCAGGCCAGGCGCGCGTTCGCCAGGCCGGCTTTGCCCCGTAAGGCCGCGGCCTGTTCCGTGCCGATCTTGTCCAGCAGTGTGTCGACCGCGGTGTCCACGCGGCTCACGAAGAACGACGCCACGGAGTGCAGACCGCCGACGGGCTGACCGGCCTCGAGACGCCGCTCAAGCCCGCTGGCCCAGGCATCGAGCACCTGCCGGTAGCGATCGACACTGAAGATGAGGGTCACGTTGACGCAGATGCCCTCGGACAGCGCCTGGGTGATAGCCGGCAGTCCTTCGACGGTCCCTGGGATCTTGATCAGCAGGTTGGGACGATCGACCTCCGACCAGAGTGCCCTGGCCTGCGCGATGGTCGCCTCGGTGTCGCGGGCCAGGCGTGGGTCGACCTCGATCGAAACGCGGCCGTCCACACCGTCGGTGCGTGCCGACACGTCGGCAAGGACGTCGCAGGCGTTCCGGACGTCCTGGGTTGTCATCTCCCGCACGGCGAAATCCCGGTCGCCCTGCCCCGCGGCCAGACTGGCCACCTGTGTGGCATAGGCGGCGGCACCCGTGGAGATGGCCTTCGAGAAGATCGACGGGTTGGTGGTGACCCCCACCACGTGGTCATCGGTGATCATCCGGGCGAGGCCTCCGGTAGTCAGCCGACTACGGTCGAGGTCGTCGAGCCAGATGGAAACGCCGATGTCGGAAAGCTGCTTGCAGACGATCAGTCATTGCTCCTCCTTAGGTGCCGACGGTACAGACGTGCGTGAGTGTTCGCCGGGTGAAGATCGATCGGTCAGACCAGCGTCATCGCCCATATGCCCACTGCCGAGAGCATCAGGCCGAACGACGCGAGCGCCAGGAACGGGCCGGGGGAGCGCCGACTCCCGCCGGGGGCGAAGACCAACATCGCCGCGACTCCCAACAGGTAGAACCCGAACACGAGGAATGTCGAGGCCTGCACCGCCAGCCCCCACTCCAGGACCACCGCCAGCACAGCCACCAGGCCCCATGCCAGGTTGGCCAGGCCCACCTCGATCTGGAAGTTGTTGCGTACCCCAAGATCCCAATGCATGCGCGCCGCGTCGGACCTGTGGAACACCGAGTGCCGGACGAAGGACAGGATCCCGGCTGCGCCGACAGCGAGCAGGCACGCCCAGGACAGGTCCGGGGATTCCGAAGCCAGGGTGCCGAAGGCCAGTGCCAGGCCGACTCCGCCGACCACATAGGTCGCCAGCATCAGACCTGCGGAGATGCGGGGGTCGGCCTTTCCGGTGTCAGCCATGCCTAGGCGTCCGAAAGGCTTTGCCTCGCGGCGTCCACAACCGCATCGGTCGTGATCCCGAACTGCTCGTAGAGCGTCTGATAGGCCGCGGAAGCGCCGAAGTGTTCGAGGCTGACACAACGCCCGGCGGACCCCACGTACTTGTACCAGGGCATCGCGCGGCCCGCCTCGACCGATACTCGGGCGGTCACTGCGCGCGGGAGCACCGACTCGCGGTATTCCGCGGGCTGCTCCTCGAACCACTCGGTGCACGGCATGGACACCACGCGGGTCCCGATCCCTTCGCCCTGCAGGATGGAGCGTGCGGCCACAGCCAGCTGGACCTCGGAGCCGGTCGCTATGAGGATCACTTGCAGATCACCCTCGGCCTCGGCGAGGACGTAGCCGCCCCGGACCGCACCGGCCACATCGGCGGCGGGCATCGTGGGGACGTTCTGCCGGGTGAGCGCCAGGGCCGCGGGCCGGCGATTGCGCAGGATCTGCAGCCAGCACGCGGACGTCTCGTTGGGGTCGGCGGGCCTGACCACGTCCAGTCCCGGGATCGCGCGCAGAGCCGTGAGGTGTTCGACCGGCTGGTGCGTGGGACCGTCCTCGCCGAGTCCGATCGAGTCGTGTGTCCACACATAGGTGACAGGCACCTGCATCAGAGCGGCGATCCGCACGGCACCGCGCATGTAGTCGGAGAAGACCAGGAAGGTGCCGCCGAAGGGCCGGGTGAGGCCGCCCACAGCGATCCCGTTGAGGATCGCGCCCATGGCGTGTTCCCGGATCCCGAAGTGCAGGATCCGTCCGTACGGGGTGGCGCCGGGTGCCCTGGAGTCGGCGGGGAGGAACGACCCGCCTCCCTCGATGGTGGTGAGGTTGCTCTCGGCGAGGTCGGCCGATCCACCCCAGAACTCGGGCATCACCGCTGCCACGGCATTGATCACCTCGCCGGAGGCTTTGCGGGTGGCCATCGGCTTGTCGGGATCGAAGATGGGCATCGCGGCCTCGAGACCGTCGGGGAGTTCCCGGGCGATGAGCCGATCGAGCAACGGCACTCGGTCGGGGTGCGCCGCCTTCCAGGCATCGAAACTCTCGTCCCACTCGGTGTGCGCCTGAGCACCACGCGCTTTCACCGCCCGCACGTGGTCGAGCACGGCTGGCGACACCGCGAAGTCGACGCCGGGGTCCATCCCCATGACCGTCTTGGTCTTGGCGACCTCTTCGTCCCCGAGGGCGGAGCCGTGCGCCTTGCCCGTGTTCTGCAGGTCGGGGGCGGGCCAGGCGATGATCGTCCGCAGCGAGATGATGCTGGGTCGCCCGGTCTCCGCCGCGGCATTCTGCATCGCGGTGGCCAGCGCCTGGATGTCCACATCGCCGTCCAGCCCGAGATCCACGTGCTGCGTGTGCCAGCCGTATGCGGCGTGCCTGGCCAGCACGTCCTCGCTGAAGGACACCTCGGTGTTGCCCTCGATGGAGATGTGGTTGTCGTCGTAGATGACGATGAGATTGCCGAGTTTCTGATGTCCCGCGAGGCTGGCCGCCTCCGAGGTGATGCCCTCCTCGATGCAGCCGTCACCGGCGAACACCCAGACCCGGTGGTCGAACGGGCTGCGACCGACCTCCGCAACGGGGTCGAACAGGCCGCGCACGTATCGGGAGTCCATGGCCATGCCCACGGCGGTCGCGTATCCCTGGCCCAGCGGCCCGGTCGTCGTCTCGATCCCGATCGTGTGGCCGTATTCCGGATGGCCAGGTGTCTTGCTGCCCCACGTGCGGAACGACTCCAGGTCTTCGAGTTCGAGGCCGTACCCGCTGAAGTAGAGCTGGATGTACTGGGTGAGGCTGGAGTGGCCGTTGGAGAGCACGAACCGGTCGCGGCCGATCCACTGCGGGTCGCTGGGATCGTGACGCAGGAAACGCTGGTAGAGCAGATAGGCGGCGGGCGCCAGGCTCATCGCGGTACCGGGATGGCCGTTGCCCACCTTCTGCACCGCATCCATCGCGAGTGCTCGGATGGTGTCCACCGCCTGTCGATCCAGATCCGTCCATTCGACTGTCAACTGTCTGTCCTCTCAGGCGTCTCGATCCACGAGCGTATAGCGTGCGGGGCCCGGGTCGCGTCCTGTCAGCCCGCCAGAGCCGCGGATGACCGGTGGACGAGTTCGCCCACCTCCCGGGCCACCTTCTCGATCCTCTCCTTGCCCCCTGGCAGGACCCCCATACCCAAGAAGCCGTGGACCTGATCGTCGAAACAGGTATGGCTGACCTCGGTGCCGGCTTCCCGCAGGCGGGCGGCGTAGGCCATGCCCTCGTCGCGCAGCGGGTCGAATCCCGCCGTGAAGATCGCGGCCGGTGGGGCACCGGAGAGGTCTTCGGCCAGTAGTGGGGAGACGCGGGGGTCGCGGGCCAAGGATGGGTCCGGCAGGTAATGCCCGCGGTACCAGAGCATGTCCGCCTTGGTCAGCAGGAATCCGGAGGCGAACGTCTCGATCGACTGGGCACTCATCGTAAGGTCCGTGGCCGGATACACCAGGGCCTGTGCGATCGGCACGGGGCCGTCCTGTCTGCGCAGCAGCGCCAAGGCAGCGGCCAGGTTGCCTCCGGCGCTGTCCCCCATGACGGCGACCGCACCGGGGATCGCGGTGAATAGTTGCGGGTGATCGTGCACGTAGCCGAAAGCGGCGGCGGCGTCCTCCAGTGCGGCGGGGAAAGGCGACTCGGGCGCGAGGCGGTAGTCCACAGAGACGACCACACACCCGGAGTGCACAGCCAGCATCCGGCAGGTTCCGTCATGGCTGTCCAGATCGCCCACCACCCAGCCGCCACCGTGGAAGTACACGATGGCGGGGACCGGACCCACGGCTCGGTGACTGCGATAGACGCGCAGGGGGATCGCGGATTCAGGTCCGGGCATCGACGTCTCGTACACACGTACCCCGCGCGCGGTCGGCATCACCAATCGGGCCGACCTGCGCATATCCGTGCGGCGTTTACGCACGTCGTCGCCCGTGCCGGTGACATCGACGCGATCCAGGCTGGCGACGATGAGATGGACCGACGGCGCCAACGTCCGGCCGTCGACACTCGGTGGCGGTCCACCGGCGAGGCGCTCGATCCATGGCGCGGGCAGCGAGAGGAGTTTTCCGATGGCACGGTTTGCGGGGGAGAGCGCGAGATCTTCGGGCACACCACCACTGTGTCGCAAGCCCGGGTCGGGGATCCGGCGTTTGCGCAGACCCGGGGGCCGATGCCTGGGCACGCGTGCCGGGCTTGCCCGGGGCCGGACCGGTCACGGTAGTCTGCTGGGGTGGCCAGCACCGACGTCGAGACCCGCACCGGGGTCGGTTCGAGTAGGTGGCGTGCCTACGTTGCGCTCACGAAGCCACGGATCATCGAACTCCTGCTGGTCACCACCGTGCCCACCATGGTGCTCGCCGCCGGTGGGCTGCCGCCGGTCTCGACACTGATGGCGACACTCGTCGGTGGGGCGCTCGCCGCCGCAGGCGCGAACTCGATGAACAGTGTCTACGACCGTGACATCGACTCGGTGATGAAGCGCACGAGCGGCCGGCCCATGGTCACCGGCGCCATCAGCCCGGTTGCGGGGTGGGCGTTCGGCAGTGCGCTGAGCGCCATCTCCGTGGTGTGGCTGGCGCTGACAACCAATCTGCTGGCAGCCGGCTTGGCCGGTCTCGCGATCTTCCTGTATGTCGTGGGCTACACGATGATCCTCAAGCGGCGGACGTCCCAGAACATCGTCTGGGGCGGCGCGGCCGGCTGCTTCCCGGTGCTCATCGGATGGGCAGCGGTCACGGGTCATTTGTCCTGGGCGCCCTGGGTGCTGTTCGCCGTGATCTTCTTGTGGACCCCGCCGCACTACTGGCCTCTGTCACTGCGGTTCCGTGAGGACTACGGGAACGCGGGCGTGCCGATGCTGCCGGTGGTGGCGGACGCCCGCCGGGTCGCGGACCAGATCGTCTGGTACTCGGTGGCCACTGTGGTGGCGTCGTTGGCGCTGGTGCCGGTGGCCCCCATGGGTTGGATCTACAGCGTGAGTGCCCTGCTGCTGGGACTCGTGTTCGTGTGGGAGGCTGTCGCGCTGCGCCGACGGACCCGCCGCGATGAGGACCCGCGGCCCATGCGTCTGTTCCACTGGTCGATCACGTATCTCGCGTTGCTGTTCCTGGTCGTGGCTCTCGATCCCCTGCTTCTTGGCTGATGCAACCCCGGATCGCCTATGTCGCCCAGGCGGGGCCGGACCAGTCGGACCCGGATCGCACTCCGGCCTTGGCGGCGCTGCAGCGGGCCCGGTTCGATGCTGTGCCGGTTGCGTGGGACGCCGAGGTCGACTGGTCGGATTTCGACCTCGTCCTGATGCGTTCGGGGGAGGAGGCTGCCGGCTCGCGACGGCAACAGTTCCTCCGAAATGCCCGCCATATCGAGGAACAGACCCGACTGGCCAATCCGGCTGTCGTACTGGCGCGCAACTCGGACCTCACCTACCTACGGGACTTCGCGGGTCGCGGCGTGAGCACCGTCGATACCGTGTGGTTCGAGCCCGGTGACTCGGTGGACCAGTGCGCCCAGATCCTTCAGGACAAGGGCTGGGGGCGCTTCGCGGTCCAGCCGAACACTGGTCATCCCCTGCCTCAGGTGTCGCACACTCCCGACGACGCCGCCCGTGTGGCGGGAGAGTTCGCTGCTCGGGGAGCCGTCGGTTCCATACAGCAGGACGCGGAGGAGCCGATGGTCTCCGTGATCCTGCTGGGTGGTCGCGTCTCGCACGCGGTTGTGCGTACTGACCGATCCGAGCACCGGCCCGGTACCTCTGGACATCGAGTCCGGTTTGAGCGACTTCGTGGAGGCCGTGGTCCCGGTCGCGGCCCCCGAGCCACTGCTCTACGCGCGCGTGGACGCGGTCGATGACGGCGGTCAGTGGCTGCTGAAGAGGTTCGAGGCTGTGGGTCCACGCCTCTTCCTGGACGACCGCACCGCCGACACCCTTGCGCGTGCGGTCCGGGACTGGCTCACCGGAGAGCTGACGCCACTTCCCGCCGGGTGAGGCTGAGACGTAGTCGCCACACCCCCACCCACACCAGGCAGGCTCCCAGAAGGTGAAGCGTGACCAGCACCCATGGCAAACCCGTGAAGTACTGCACGTAGCCGATCCCCGCCTGGAACAAGGCGAATCCGACGACCCACCAGGCACGTCGCCGCGCTGGTCCTCCGGGGTCGTCGACGTACAGCAGCGCGAGCATGCCGACGAGCAGACCTATGAACAGCAGGACCACATCGGCGTGCAGCCAACTGACCAGCCGGGGGTCGAGGTCCAGGCGCACGGTGCGGGAGTCCCCGGCGTGCGGACCCGAACCGGTCACCACGGTGCCGAGCACAATGACCACCGCCGTCGTCGCGATCAGCGCATCGCCCAGGTAGCGGGTGACTGAGCGGGTCGCCGCCTGCCCGGGCGGATCGGCGGGTTCTGCCGCGAACTGGACCAGTGCCACACACCCCGCGATGACGGCCATGGACAGCAACAGATGACTGGCGACAGCCATCGGGTGCAGATCGACCAGAACGGTGACCCCGCCCAATAGCGCCTGTGCGACGGTTCCCAGCAGTGGGATCGCCGCGAGCACCATCAACCACGGACGGTGAACCCCGGATCGGCGCCGCCACCCGAACGCCCCGGCAACCGCCGCGACGGCCAGTAGCAGCAGCACCCCGGTCAGGGTGCGGTTGCCGAACTCCACGTACTTCTGCCAGGTCTCGGTCTGTTGTGAGGTGGGGGTGATGGATCCGTCGACACACTCCGGCCAGGTCGGACACCCCAGCCCGGAGCCCGTGACGCGCACGATCCCGCCGGTGATGACGATCCCCACCTGGGCCACGAGATTCGCCCAGAAGATGCGCCGCAGCCAGGACGGGGCCACTGCGCTCAGCGGCAGGTCAACCGATTCCTCGGCGGTGTCGAGTGCCACTGTTCGAGCGTACGTGGGTGCAA
This sequence comes from uncultured Actinomycetota bacterium, assembly GCA_963769435.1. Lineage (GTDB taxonomy): Bacteria > Actinomycetota > Actinomycetes > S36-B12 > UBA10799 > JADKAV01. Next base: position 111,511 of record CAVYLN010000002.1, on the reverse strand, counting down.
CACCCGCGCCGACCACCAGGTGGCGCAAAACGCACCAACGGCGACGACCGCGATCGGCTGCGGCGGGCACGCACCACTGGCTGGCCCGGGGTCACGCTTCCCAGCGGAAGTAGCGGGTCGCCAGTGCGGTCCCGGCCACGGCCCATCCGATCAGGACGCACAGCGGGACCCATGCCAGGGGATCCACCGACATGCTCGCCACGAGGGCCCCTGTCGGCAGCCACTGCGCCGCGGACTCCCAGGGAAGGGCGTCGACGGGAACGGCCAGACCGCCGCCGAACATCAACAACAGGAAGATCGCGTTCGACACCGCCAGTGTGGCCTCGGCGCGCAGTGCACCGGCGACGAAGAGCGCCCACGCGGTGAACGCCCAGACCGCCAGCAGGATCCCCAGCACGGATTGGGCGATCTGCGCGGCGTCGGTCGACGTCCAGCCGGCGAGGATCCACGTCAGCGCGAGCAGGATGGCCGACTGGCCGGTGATGATGAGCAGGCTGACCGCGGCCCGGGCGGCCAACAAACCGCGCGCTCCCAGCGGGGACAGGCCCAGCATGCACAGGACCCCGTAACGACGGTCGAAGCCGGTGCTGATGGCCTGGGAGGTGAACGCGCTGGCCAGCACCCCCAACCCGATGGCGCCCACGAGCACTTCGGCGGCGGCTGCGGTCGTCTGCCCAGCGGAGTCGTCAGTCCGATCACGAGCACGGCCACCGGGATCGACGAGTGTCAGCAGGAGGTTCTCGCCGTTGCGCAGCACATTGCGGGTGTCGAAGATCGCCTGACTGACGACCCTTCGAACAGGTGGCGCGGCCCCGCTGGGCGTGCGAAGGTCCAGAGTCACCATGCCGCCCCCCCGGTCAGGTCGAGGTAAGCCTCTTCCAGCGTGCGTACCACGACGACCTCCTGGCGACTGCCGTGCCCGGCCGCCCATGCCTTGATGGCGGTCACCTCCGCCACCCCCACGTCCCCGGTCACCCGATAACGCCCAGGTTCGACCTCCACCACGGCGAAGGTCTCGCCGAGCACCTGCCGCAACGGTGTGAGGTCCAGATGCCGGGCGCACGTGAACCAGACGGGCGCCTGTTCGATCAGATCCGCCGGCGGGGCATCTGCGATCACGCGGCCGCGGTTGATCACGGCGACCTGGTCCGCGCGGGTCCCCGCCTCATCCGGCTGGTGGGTTGTGAGCAGCGTTGTGACGCCCTGCTCCCGGATCTCGTCCATCAGAGTCCAGAAGACCCGTCGAGCAGCCGGGTCCATCCCGGTGGTGGGTTCGTCGAGTACGAGCAGGCTGGGCCTGCCGATCAGGGCGACCGCCAGTTTGACACGCTGTTGCTCACCCCCGGACAACCGGCGGTAGGGGCGGTCGAGCTCCATCAGGCCGAGCCGCTCGATGACGGCCGGGACGGGCAGGGGATCGGCGTAAAGGGAGGCGAAGTGCCCGACGATCGCCGCCGGCGTCGCCGCCACGGGCAGGCCACCGTCCTGCAGGAGGACTCCGACTGTGGCGCGCAAAGATTCGTCACCCGGCTCCCGGTCGAGGATCCGGACAGTTCCCGCCGTTGCGCGGTGAAGCCCGAGTAGAACCCGCAGGGTCGTGGTCTTCCCGGCCCCGTTGGGTCCCAGCAGAACACAGATGCTGCCGGCCTCCACGCAGAGATCCAGGCCGTCCACCGCGGGTCGAGCGCCGTACGCGACGACCAAGCCCTGGATGTCGACCGCGCTCACGATGCCATCGTATGTGCCCCGGACACCGGCGCAGGCCGGGCCGTCAGCTGAGCCCGGTCTGCTCGTAGACCCGCGCGAACAGTTCGTCCGCCGCCTCCGCCGGATAGCGCGTCCAAGGCAGGCGAACCGTGGACCGGGGGTGTCGGTCCAGCCAGAACCGGCCCGACGGTGTCTCGTGGCCGGCCAGCCATACGACGGTGTCCGCCCCCTGCTCCGGCGTACGCAGGATCGGCGCGGTCAGACGGCGGAACCCCGGCAGGGAGTCCTGGACACCGGGGGTGTCGGCCCAACCCGGGTGCATCGCCGCGAAGGTGGGGCCATCCGGATAGCGACGCGCCCACACCTCGTTCAGCGCGACTTGGGCACGTTTCGCCTTCGCGTAGGCGCTCACGCCGTCGTACTCGTCGCGGGTCATCTCGACGCCGTCCGGTTCCAGGCGTTCGGAGTACATCCCGCCCGAGGAGACCGTGATCACCTTCCCGGAGACACCCACGACGGGGATCGCCCTGGCAGTCAGCAGGAAGGGGGCGAGGACGTGCACGGTGTAGGTGAGCTCGAACCCTTGGGGACCCACCATGTAGCGGTGGGTGAGTGCCCCGGCGTTGTTCACCAGCACGTCGAGACCCCCGAGACCGTCGACGGCGCGCTCGAACATGTCCGAAACGGCCGTCAGATCCGCCGAATCGGCCTGCAGCGTCAACGGTGGCTCTCCCGCACCGGCGATCGCGCGCGCAGCGGCGTCCAGTCGGTCAGCATCCCTGCCGGTGATGGCGACCGAGGCCCCCGCCCGGGACATCAGACGGGCGGCGGCCAGACCGAGGCCACTGGTACCACCGGTGAGAAGCACGCGTGTGCCGGAAAGGTCCGTGTCGTTGTCCCAATCCGCGGCGCGTGAACGCACCTCGTACCCGATCCTGCTGAAACCACCCACAACACTGGCTTCCAGCAGGGCGTCGACCACCCGTGGCGTGCTCACGAAACGGACCGGGTCCGGACAGCCTTGTCGAGTCCGTCCCGGGCTCGGTCCCCGATCACTTTGAATGCCAGACGTAGGGCGGGGTCGAACGGGCGCCGCAGTCCCCGCAGCGCGAGATCCGCGTCGTACGTGACGCTGCAGCCCGTGGACGTGGGGGCCACCGTGATCACATCGTAAGAGCGGAAGTCAGCGGTGACGGCCTCGAGAACCACCCTTCCAGCGAACTTCTCGGTGGGCTCCACCGACTCCAGAATCCTGTACTCCAAAGGGATCGATCGACCCAGGAACGATGCGGTGACGCGGTACCGGGCGCCGGTGTGCCCGGGCTGTCCGTCGACAAGTTCCGCGGCGCTGACACCGGGATCCCATTCGGCGACGGAGGCGAAGTCTGCGAGGTACGCGTACACGTCGGCCGCGGGGGCCGGCGACGTCACGGTGGTGGTGTAGTGGGCCATGGGAACCTTTCCTGGGTGTACCTCAACCGTCGGTGATGTCCGGAATGTACGCAAGTGCGCCAGAGGCGGCACGCGCGCGATGCGGCACAGAACAACCTCGGTCCCCACCCCGGAGGTTGCACTTCCAACGAATTACGCAACAATGTAGTTGTGAAAAGCGAGCCGACCAGTGGACGCGAGGGCGTCGCGCGCAGTCTGCTCACCGATGGACCGGCGACGGCCGCCGATCTGGCGGGCCGTTTGGGTATCACCCCGGCCGGGGTCCGCAAACACCTCGACGCACTCGAAGCCCTCGGCGATGTGGTGTCGGGCGATCGTCCCGCTTTCGGTCCGACCCCGGGTCCACGCCGGGGGCGGCCGGCTCGCATCTACTCTCTGACCGAGACGGGCCGTCGTCGCTTCGAGCAGGCGTATGACGACCTCGCCGTCAGCGCGATGCGGTTCATGGCGCAGGTGCAGCCGAAGGCGCTCGAGGAGTTCGCCGCCCGCCGGGCCGACGACCTCGAACAGCGGTACCGGCCCGAACTTGAGGGACTCGATGATCCACAGGCTCGTGCCGAGCGCCTCGCGGAACTGCTCAGTTCGGATGGGTACGCCGCCTCGGTCGAGGAGGGACCGACCGACGTTCTACAGGTCTGCCAGCACAACTGCCCCGTGTCGCAGGCCGCCCATGAATTCCCGCAGTTGTGCGACGCGGAGGCTGCGGCCTTCGCGCGCCTGCTGGGGACCAATGTCACACGCTTGGCCACGATCGCCCACGGCGACGGGGTCTGTACCTGTCTGGTCTCACCGTCGTCTGCTCACGCGGTCGACGCCCCAACCGAAAGGATCTCCTCATGAGTGACCTCGATCAACTCGCAGGCCTCGACCGGTACGACTACGGCTGGAGCGATTCTGACGCCGCCGGAGCGATTGCCAAGCGTGGTCTCAGCGAGGATGTCGTGCGCGAGATCTCGGCGCTCAAGAACGAGCCCGAGTGGATGCTGGAGATGCGGCTGAAAGGTCTGCGTCTTTTCGAGAAGAAGCCGATGCCGACCTGGGGTGCGGATCTGTCGACGATCAACTTCGACTCCATCAAGTACTTCGTACGGTCCACGGAGAAGCAGGCGACGTCCTGGGACGAACTGCCCGCGGACATCAAGAACACCTACGACCGGCTCGGTATCCCGGAGGCGGAGAAGCAGCGGTTGATCGCCGGTGTCGCGGCGCAGTACGAGAGTGAGGTCGTCTACCACAAGATCCGGGAGGATCTCGAGGAGCAGGGCGTCATCTTCCTCGACACCGACACTGGGCTCAAGGAGCACGAGGACCTCTTCCGGGAACACTTCGCCTCGGTGATCCCGGCCGGAGACAACAAGTTCTCCGCACTGAACACCGCCGTCTGGTCGGGCGGGTCATTCATCTACGTGCCGAAGGGCGTACACGTCGAGATTCCGCTGCAGGCCTATTTCCGGATCAACACCGAGAACATGGGCCAGTTCGAGCGGACGCTGATCATCGTGGACGAGGGCGCCTACGTGCACTACGTGGAGGGCTGCACCGCCCCCATCTACTCCACCGACTCGCTGCACTCCGCGGTCGTGGAGATCATCGTCAAGAAGGACGCCCGCTGCAGGTACACGACGATCCAGAACTGGTCCACCAACGTCTACAACCTGGTCACCAAGCGGGCTATCGCCCAGCAGGGGGCGACCATGGAGTGGATCGACGGCAACCTCGGCTCGAAGGTCACCATGAAGTACCCGGCGGTGTGGCTGATGGGCGAGCACGCCAAGGGGGAGACCCTTTCGGTGGCCTTCGCCGGAGAGAACCAGCATCAGGATGCGGGTGCGAAGATGGTCCACGCCGCGCCGAACACGTCCTCGTCCATCGTCTCCAAGTCGGTGGCACGTGGGGGTGGCCGGACGTCCTACCGGGGCCTGATCCAGGTGAACCCGGGTGCCCGTGGGTCGAAGTCGACAGTGCGCTGCGACGCCTTGCTGGTCGACGATGTCAGCCGCTCCGACACCTATCCGTACAACGACATCCGTGAGGATGACGTGTCGATGGGTCATGAGGCGACGGTGTCCAAGATCGGTGAGGACCAGTTGTTCTACCTGATGTCGCGCGGCATGAGCGAGGAGGAGGCGATGGCGATGATCGTGCGTGGTTTCATCGAGCCGATCGCGCGGGAGCTGCCCATGGAGTACGCACTGGAACTCAACCGCCTGATCGAACTGCAGATGGAAGGGGCGGTCGGCTGATGGGTCAGGTCTCCATGTCCAACCTTCGGTCGTACGACCTCGCGGACTTCCCACCGCCGACCGGTCGCGAAGAGGTCTGGCGGTTCGCGCCAAGGACTGCCCTCAAGCCGCTGCTGGAGGATGCGCCTTCCGATGGTCATCTGACTTGGGAGTCGACGCTGCCCGAGGGTGTAACGCTCACGCCTATCGACGCCTCCGCTGCGGCTGAACGCGCTGCCAGTGCCCCAGTCGACCGGATCTCCGCGCTGGCGGCCAAGCATGCCGGGACAGCGATGCTGCTGCAGATCCCAGCGGAGTCCTCCCACCCGGAGCCCGTGGTGATCGACCTGTCCGGCTCCGGCCGCGATCCGGTGGTCTGGGGTCAGACCCTCATCGAGGTGGGTGCCGGTTCCAGGGCGACCGTGGTACTGCGCCACACCGGGACGGCCCAGTACGCGGGCAATCTGTCCGTGGTCGTCGGTGACAACGCCGTGCTCGAACTCGTCAGCGTCCAGAACTGGTCGGACGACTCGGTGCACGCCGGCCACATCGCCAACCGGCTGGGGCGGGACGCGCGGTTGCGCAGCATCGTCGTGACTCTCGGGGGCGAGGCCGTGAGACTGGTCCAGACCGTGGACTACGACGGCCCCGGGGGGGAGGCCGACGTGCGTGGCCTGTTCTTCGCCGATTCCGGACAGCGTTTCGAGCACCGGTCCTTCGTCGATCACGGCCAGCCCCACTGCCGCAGCAACGTGGTGTTCAAGGGTGCGCTGCAGGGCGAGGGCGCTCGCAGCGTGTGGGTGGGCGACGTCCTGATCCGCCCGGAGGCGGTCGGTACCCAGACGTACGAGATCAACCGCAACCTGTTGCTGGACGACGGACCTCGGGCGGACTCCGTGCCGAACCTGGAGATCCTCACCGGGGACGTGGCTGGCGCCGGACACGCCAGTGCGACGGGCCGTTTCGACGAGGAGCAGGTCTTCTACCTGCGTTCCCGCGGGATCACCGAGGACGAGGCCCGGCGGCTCGTCGTGCTCGGATTCTTCGCGGACGTCCTCGACGGCATCGACGTCCCGATGGTGCGCTCGGAGGTCATGCGAGCGGTGGAGGCCGAGCTCGGCTACGCGGGCGGGGAGGCCTGATGGGCGACGTCTCCATCCGGCTGGCCGACCTGCGAGACTCCCAGCCGCGACGCATCGTGGTGGACGGTGTGCAACTGGCGCTGGTACGCGTCGGCGACGAGGTGTTCGCGGTCAACGATGTGTGTTCGCACGCCGAGGTCTCGTTGTCCGAGGGCGAGGTCTCCGGCTGCACCATCGAGTGCTGGTTGCACGGATCCCGGTTCGATCTGCGCACCGGCGAGCCGTCGGGGCCCCCTGCGTTCGAACCCATCACCACATACCCAGTCCAGATTGAAGGCCATGGCGACGAAGCGTTGGTGCTCGTCGCAATCCCAGAGGAGGCACGATGACCGAGTTGACCATCCGCGACCTACACGTCGAGGTCGAGTCCGACGGCGGACCCAAGGAGATTCTGCGCGGGGTGAACCTCACAGTGGACACCGGGCAGACCCACGCCATCATGGGACCCAACGGCTCCGGCAAGTCGACGCTGGCATACGCCCTGGCCGGACACCCGGCCTACACGGTGACCAAGGGGTCGGTGACCATGGACGGGGAGGACCTGCTGTCGATGAGCGTCGACGAGCGGGCCCGGGCCGGGCTGTTCCTGGCGATGCAGTACCCCGTCGAGGTGCCCGGAGTCTCGGTGTCCAACTTCCTGCGCAGCGCGATCACCGCCGTCCGCGGTGAGGCGCCGGCGCTGCGTACGTGGCTCAAGGAGATGCGCGGGGCGATGGCGGACCTCAACGTGGACCCGTCGTTCGCTGAGCGCAGCGTCAACGAGGGTTTCTCCGGCGGTGAGCGTAAGCGTCACGAGATCCTGCAGATGGGACTGTTGCGGCCGAAGTTCGCGGTTCTGGATGAGACCGACTCCGGCCTGGACGTCGACGCTCTCAAGGTCGTGTCCGAGGGTGTGAACAGGGTGCGCGAAGGCAGCGAGGTGGGAGTTGTGCTGATCACGCACACCACGCGGTTGCTTCGGCAGATTCCTGTGGAATTCGTACACGTGATGTGGCAGGGGCGGATCGTGGCCGAAGGTGGCCCGGAACTCGCCGATCAGATCGAGGAGAACGGCTACGAGCAGTTCATCGGAGCGGGTGTCGCCGGATGACCCTGCTGGACGTCGACGCGCTGCGCAAGGATTTCCCGATCCTGGAACGCACGGTGCGCGGCGACCGGCGCTTGGTCTACCTCGATTCCGGTGCGACCTCCCAGAAGCCGCGCCAGGTGATCGATGCCGAACGGGACTTCTATGAGCAGCACAACGCTGCCGTGCATCGCGGCGCACACCAGCTCGCGGAGGAGGCCACTGACGCCTACGAGGGCGCGCGTGCGATCGTGGCCGGTTTCGTGGGAGGGACCCCCGCAGAGGTGATCTTCACGCGCAACGCCACGGAGGCCTTGAATCTGGTCGCCTATGCCTTCATGAACGCCACAGCGGACGGTGGCCCCGCCCGGTTCGTACTGGGTCCGGGCGACGAGATCCTCATCTCGGAGATGGAGCATCACGCCAATCTCGTCCCGTGGCAGCAGGTCGCCCGCCGCACGGGGGCCACGCTGCGTTGGTTCGGCGTGACCGACGACGGGCGCCTCGATCTGGACCCGGCGATGGTCACACCGAGGACCCGTGTCGTGGCCCTGACCCACCAGTCAAATGTCCTGGGCACCATCAACCCGATCCCGCAGGTCGCCGAGATGGCGCACGCCGTGGGTGCGCTGCTCGTGGTCGATGCCTGTCAATCCGTGCCGCACATGCCGGTGGATGTGCACGACCTCGGTGCCGACTTCATCGCTTTCAGCGGTCACAAGATGCTCGGCCCGACCGGTGTGGGATGCCTGTGGGGTCGCGCCGACCTGCTGGCGGAGATGCCGCCCATGCTCACCGGCGGTTCCATGATCGAGCAGGTCTTCATGGACCACTCCACCTTCGCGCCGCCGCCGCAGCGGTTCGAGGCCGGCGTGCCCAACATCGCCCAAGCGGTGGGTCTCGGGGCCGCCTGCCAGTACCTCGATGGCGTGGGGCTGTCTGCGATCCATGAGCACGAACTGGCACTCACCGCCCAGGCCCTGGAAGGTTTGCGCGACATCCCGGGTGTCCGGGTCATCGGACCCTCTGATCTCGAGGACCGGGGGGAGCGGTGTCCTTCGTCGCCGAGGGCGTCCATCCTCACGACCTGGGCCAAGTGCTCGATGACTCCGGAGTGGCGGTCAGGGTGGGCCACCACTGCGCCTGGCCACTGCACCGCCGTTTCGGCGTGCCTGCGACCACGCGAGCGACGTTCTACCTGTACAACGACCCCGACGACGTGGCCGCCTTCCTCGACGGAACCGCGCGGGCTCTGGAGTTCTTCGCATGAACCTCGAGACCCTGTATCAGGAGATCATCCTCGATCACTACCGAAATCCCCGCGGCAAGGGACTGCGGGAGCCGTTCGGTGCCGAGGTCCATCATGTGAACCCGACATGTGGCGACGAGGTGACCCTGCGTGTCGACGTCCAGGACGGCGTGGTCCGGGACATCTCGTACGACGCGACGGGCTGCTCGATCTCGCAGGCGTCGACCTCGGTGATGTACGAACAACTCGTGGGCAAGCCACTGGACCAGGTCTGGCCCGTCATCGAAGAGTTCGTGCGGTTGATCGAGGGTCGGGGCAAGGTCGAGCCGGACGAAGAGGTGCTCGGCGATGGCATCGCATTCGCAGGAGTGGCCGCCTACCCCGCGCGTGTGAAATGTGCACTGCTGGGATGGATGGCTTTCAAGGACGCAACGCTTCAAACACTGGGAAAGGACTTCACATGAGCGTCACCGAAGAGGAACTCACCGAACGGATGCGCGATGTGGTCGATCCTGAGCTCGGGATCAACGTCGTCGATCTAGGACTGGTCTACGGCGTGCACGTGGACGCCGATGAGATCGCGACCATCGACATGACCCTGACCTCGGCAGCATGTCCACTCACCGACGAGATCGAGGATCAGACCCGGATCGCGCTCTCGGATGTCGTCAAGGACTTCCGCATCAACTGGGTGTGGATGCCTCCGTGGGGCCCGGACAAGATCACCGACGAGGGCCGAGAGATGCTGCGCGCGCTGGGTTTCAACGTCTGAAACGGCGTTCGCGGCACTACCCGCCGTGCATTGCAGGCAAAGGCAGGGTAGCGGCGGGCTCACGACCGACGACCGGTGGAGGCAGTAGTCACTCGGCGGCCGACGTTTGCCACAGTGGAGGGTGTGATCCAAGCCGCCGACATCGAACTGCGAGCCGGCGCCCGCCTGCTGCTCGAAGGGGCCAGCCTGCGCGTCGGCCCTGGCGACCGGGTCGGTCTGGTGGGCCGCAACGGGGCCGGGAAGACCACTTTGATGAAGGTGCTCGCAGGCCTGGCGCAGCCGGCTGCCGGGACGGTCACGCGCGCGGAGGTCGAGTATCTGCCGCAGGATCCCGCTGCTGCGGACGCCGAACAGACTGCCATGGCGCGGATCATGAGTGCTCGCGGCCTCGACGAGGCGGTCTCCCGGATGCAGCGCCATGCCCGCGGGATGGAGGACCCGCACCAGCGCGACTCCGCAATGCGCCGCTACGCCAACGCGGAGGCAGAGTTCCTGGCGCAGGGCGGATACGCCGCGGAGTCGGAGGCACTCGCGGTCTCCGACGGACTCGGGTTGTCCCATGAGCAGTTGGCGCGTCCGCTGGGGACTCTGTCCGGTGGTCAGCGACGCCGTGTGGAACTGGCCAGGATCCTGTTCTCCGGGGGTGGGGTCTTGCTGCTGGACGAGCCCACGAACCACCTGGACGCGGACTCGATCTCGTGGCTACGCGGATTCCTGCGTACCTACAACGAGGGTCTGGTGGTCATCTCCCACGACGTGGACCTGGTGCGCGACGTTGTGACCCGGGTGGCTCACCTGGACGCGGTCCGCTGCACTCTGGACGTCTACAACATGGGCTGGGAGGCATACCAGCAGCAGGTCGAGGTGGACGCCCGGCGGCGACGTCGCGAACAGACCAACGCGAGCAAGCAGGCCGATGCGTTGCGCGGCCAGGCGGAGCGGATGCGGGCCAAGGCGACGAAGGCCCGACAGGCCCAGACCATGCTGCGCCGCGCCGACGCGCTGGAGGCGGCGCTGGAGCCGCAACGCCGGCAGGAGAAGACCGCAGCTCTTCGTTTTCCCAAGCCGCTTCCGTGTGGACGGGTGCCGCTGACCGCGTCCGGCTTGTCGAAGTCGTACGGCTCACAGGAGATCTTCATCGACGTGGATCTCGCGATCGACCGTGGTGCGCGGGTGGTCGTGCTGGGGCTCAACGGTGCGGGCAAGACCACGTTGCTGCGGATGCTGGCCGGTGATCTGGAGGCGGACACCGGACAGGTCCTGTCGGGTCACGGACTGGTGACGGGCTACTACGCCCAGGAGCACGAGACCCTGGACCGGCAACGCAGTGTCCTGGAGAATCTGGCCGCGCAGGCTCCTGGGCTCACGGACACCGAGGCCAGATCGGTACTCGGCCGCTTCCTGTTCAGCGGCGACACCGTCTTCCAGGCCGCCGGCACGCTCAGTGGCGGTGAGAAGACCAGGCTGGCACTGGCGTGCCTGGTGGTCTCCGGTGCGAACGTTCTGTTGTTGGACGAACCGACGAACAACCTGGATCCGGCGTCGAGAGCCGAGATCCTGTCGGCGCTGCGTGAGTACGAAGGTGCCGTGGTGCTGGTCACTCACGATCCGGGGGCGGTCACCGCACTGGATCCGCAACGTGTATTACTCCTGCCTGACGGGGCAGAGGATCTATGGGATGAGCAGTACCTGGATCTGGTGACGTTAGCCTAGGATGCGAAACGTAGCGTAGGTGAACATCCAGGAGAGCGGAAGGGAACCATGACCGGACTACACAAGCAGAAGGGTCGCCGGATCACTGGGGGAGAGAGGCAGGCATTGACCGCCGAGTTGCGAAAGCGCTACACCAAAGGTGCCAGCATCCGCGAACTGGCCGGGGAGACCGGCCGCTCCTACGGGTTCATCCATCGGTTACTCGTGGAGTCTGAGACGGACCTGCGCGGCCGTGGCGGCTCCGGCCGCGTCACCAACAAGTAGGCGCGCAGCTGCCTCACCAGCGGGAATCTTTTGTCGCCGCCGGGGGTTGGGCATGAGGGCGGCGCCGTGACTGCCCGGGTTTGGGGCAGGTATGTCGATGATGCGCACGCACCTCGCGATGCGTTCGTTCACCAGGGACGACTCCGTGAAGGAGCACAAACTGGCGCCCGGGACGGTACGGCGCATTCTGCGTTACGCACGGAACTACCGTCCACTGATCATCGGATTCCTCCTCCTGCTGGTCGTGGACTCGCTGCTGGTGGTCGCACAACCGTTGCTGTTCCGACGAATCATCGATGAAGGCATCACCCCGGGCAACGCCGCCGTCGTGACGACGACCGCGATCATGGTCGCGGCATTGGCCGTGGTCGATGCCTTCGTGGGTCTGGTGAGTCGGTGGCAATCCGCGCGCATCGGCGAGGGACTCATCTACGATCTGCGGTCCGAGGTGTTCGCCCATGTCCAGCGACAACCCATCGCCTTCTTCACCCGAACCCAGACCGGGGCCCTGGTGTCGCGCCTGAACAACGATGTGATCGGAGCCCAGCAGGCGTTCACCTCGACCCTCTCGGGGGTGCTCGGCAACCTGATCAGCCTCGTCGTGGTCCTGATCACGATGTTCGCGCTGTCCTGGCAGATCACCTTGGCCTCGCTGGTTCTGGTGCCACTGTTCATCCTGCCCGCGAAGTGGATGGGGCGACGGCTGGCCGGTCTCACACGCCAGCAGATGCAGATGAACTCCGACATGAGCACGCAGATGACCGAACGTTTCAACATCGGCGGGGCACTGCTCACCAAACTGTTCGGGAGGCCTCAGCAGGAGGACGCCGAGTTCTCAGGCCGCGCCGCCCGCGTTCGCGACATCGGCGTGTCCATCGCGATGGCGAACCGGTACTTCTTCACCGCCCTCACTCTGGTGGCCGCACTGGCCACAGCGCTGGTGTACGGCCTGGGCGGCAACCTGGTGATCACCGGCGCACTCACCCTCGGAACGTTGCTGGCACTGACCGGCCTGCTCGCGCAGTTGTACGGGCCCCTGACCGCACTGAGCAATGTCCGCGTGGACGTCATGACCGCACTGGTCAGTTTCGAGCGGGTGTTCGAGGTCCTCGACCTGCCGCCGTTGATCACCGAACGACCGGGTGCCCGGGAGGTGCCTCCCGGCCCGGTGAGTGTGCGGTTCCGGGACGTCGATTTCCACTATCCGGCACCGTCGGAGGTGTCGTTGGCCTCGCTGGAGTCGGTCGCCGTCGACGAAACCCGCACCAGCGACCAGATCCTGCACGGTGTGGACTTCGAAATCCCGGCCGGTGGCCTGGTGGCACTGGTCGGTCCCAGCGGTGCCGGCAAGACGACCATCACACAACTGGTGGCGCGGCTCTACGATGTGGACTCCGGCGCGGTGGAACTCAATGGGGTCGATGTTCGCGATCTCACTCTCGACTGCCTGCGCGACACGGTCGGTTACGTCACCCAGGACGCGCACATGTTCCACGACACGATCCTGGCGAACCTGCAGTACGCCGATCCGGACGCAACGGAGGACCAGATCTGGGCGGCGTGTGAGGACGCGCAGATCGCAGAACTCCTGCGGTCCCTGCCGGATGGCCTCAACACCGTAGTCGGAGACCGCGGATATCGGCTGTCCGGCGGCGAGAAGCAGCGGCTGGCGATCGCCCGGCTGCTGCTGAAGCGGCCAAAGGTCGTCGTGCTCGACGAAGCCACCGCCCACCTGGACAGCGAGAACGAACGCGCCGTGCAGGTCGCGCTGTCCGCCGCTCTCACCGGTCGTACGTCGCTGGTGATCGCGCACAGGCTGTCCACCGTTCGAGACGCCGATCTGATCCTTGTGATCGACGACGGCCGTATCGCCGAGCGCGGCCGCCACGACGAACTGCTGTCGCAGGCCGGTCTGTACGCGCGGCACTACGAACAGTTCAGTCTCAGCGCCTCGACCTGACTCTCACAGCGAGCGCAACGCACCACCGTCGATGGTGAGCAGCGAACCGCTGATGTAGGAGGCGGCCGGTGACATCAGGAAGGCGGCCAGCGCGCCGAACTCCTCGGGCTGGCCGTACCGGCGCAGCGGGATCGTTGCCTCCCGCCGGCGCCGCACCGATTCCGGATTGCCCTGCCGCGCATCCTGGGCGAAGACGTTGTCCGTGGCGATACGGCCTGGAAGGATGCCGTTGACCCGGATGCCCTGTGGGCCGAGTTCGTCCGCGAGGTCCTTCACCAACATCGCCAAGCCCGGCCGCAGCCCGTTCGACAGCACGAGTCCGGGGATGGGTGAGCGCACGGACGTCGAGAGCACGAATGCGATGCTGCAGCCCGCTCCGAACGGTTCCTGGACCGAGGTAGTGGCCGAGGCGGTGGCACGGGCCATCCGTAGACCTCCGAGGAAGACGGTCTCGAAGGCGTCCCGCCACATCGACTCCGATGCCGTCATCGGGGTGCCCGGGGGTGGGCTTCCGGCGCTGATGAGAGCGCCGTCCAATCGCCCGAAGCGTGCCAGCGCAGCGGCAACAGCCATCTCAGAGGTGGTGTCCCCCCGAAGATCCGCGGCGATGCCGACGGCGTTTCCAGGACCGAGACTCTCTACAGCCGTGTCGAGAACCGCCGGGTCCCTGGCGACCAGAACCACCTTGGCCCCTTCAGCCACCAAGGCGGTGGCTGCTGCCAGTCCGAGCCCGCGGGATGCGCCGGTCACCACCAGGCATCTGTCGCTCAGTCCCAGGTCCATGACCCCATGCTGCCTCAGCCGGAGCCGGTTAGTGCATCGGTGGGCTCTTGAGCCTCCTTGACCTCTCGCCTGATCAGGATGATGTAACCCACAGGCAGCAAAGCCGCGAAGATCAACCACTGTCCGGCGTATCCGAGGTGTGGGCCGAGTCCGGGACCATTGACGGGCACGGGCTGCAATTGGTCGTTGTCAGCGGGTGAGGAATCGGTGGCCTGCAGATAGGCCTGGTAGCAGGAAGTCTCTGGACACAGCGTCTGTGTGTTCAGGGATGTGGCTTCCCCGTTGCTCAGGATACCCGCGCCCCGCTTGGCCTCCGAGGTCTGCAGGACCCCGGTCACGCTCACCGGCCCGGCCGGCGGGGGCGGTGCCGTCGCCTGCTCCGCGTTCCCCCGCGTTGCCTCGAGCCAGCCCCGCAGAACCAGGATCTGAGAGCCATCGGACATCCGAAGTGGGGTGACGACCCAGAGGCCGGGGGATTCGTTCTGGGACCTGTTGCGGATCAGCACCGACGCCTGATCGTAAACGCCGGTTGCAGTGACCCCGGTGAATCTCTGGTCATCGGGCAGCGGCGCATCGGGTGCAAGAACGGACGCGAGGGGGACCGGTGGCACGGACTGGGCCTCGCTGACCCGCGCCTCCTGCAAGGACCTCCGCTCGTGGCGACCGTACTGCCAGTCGGCCGCGACCAGTGCCAACCCCATCAGGAGCGGGAGCACAAGCAGCAGTGCCAACCACTGCGGTTGGCGCAGGACACGCAGGACGGATGACAAGGGCTACTCGTCCTCGAGGCGGAAGCCGATTTTCAGCGTCACCTGGTAGTGATTGACACCGCCATCACGGATGTAGCCGCGGATGTCGGTCACTTCGAACCAGTCGATGTGCCGCAGGGTCTGCGCCGCACGTTCGATGCCGTTTCGGATCGCCTGATCCACGCTATCCGGGGAGGTACCCACGATCTCGGTCAAGCGGTAGGTCCTGTTGCTCATCTGTGCTCCATGTGGTGTTGCGCGGGCCGGCCCCTCAGGGAAGGTTCTGCAACTGTTCGGTGAGGTCGACACCCCCACCGTAAGGCAGGTCGCGCGGCACCACTCTGCCCACCCGCACCGAATCCAGGCACAAAGTGGCATCCACGGACGTGACGGTGACCCAGTTCTCACCGCCCTCGGCGCGAACGAACAGTTCGTGGCGGCCGGTGGTCACCTCGGCCGCCACCGGGGTGCCGTCGCCGATCCCCACGTTCACGAACCCTGGCGTCTGGGCGGTGTAGGCGATCGCCACGGTGTGTATCCACGGGATCAGGGAACTCTGCAAGGGAACCCGCACCGAAGCACCGGCCGGCACCGGGTAGCAGCCCGCGTCGGTGGGGATGTCGGCGGGACCCTCCACGTCCGCGGGCACGAGTCGGCCCCTGTTGTCGAGCAGGCGCAGGTCGCTGGTGCTCGTTGCGATCCCCGGTTGCGGGGACAGCGGAGCCAGGAACCAGGAGATCTGGTTGTACGGGTGCGTTACGGGGAGGAGCAGGAAGTCTGGGACCTCCTGATCGAGCAGAGGGACGCCCTGGTCGGTGGCCGCGAGGTCGGTGCGGGCATTGCCCACCCATATCTCTGCGGGATTCTTCGACCAGATGGCCGCGTAGGACAACGATGAGACAAGCGCCAATCCACCCACGAGCGCGCCGACGCCCACCAGCGGCCATCGCCACCGGGCGTCCAGGAGTTGTGCCCGGTACTGCGCGGCGGTGACCGCGATCGCAACGCTGATGGGAATCATGGAGGTTGCCACGTAGCGACCGGCCTGCACCACTGCGGGGTCGCCATTCTCACCGAGTCTTCCGAGCGCGAAGGCGGCGAGGTCGACGAACAGGTAGACAGCGGCGACCGTCCAGGCCTTGCGGGCCGCCGAGGCCCGGCGTACCCCGGCGATCACCACCGTGCCCCCCACCAGGATCCCCAGTCCGATCATCCACGGCGGCGGATCACTGAAGGATGCGCTGTAATCGACCGGCGTCCACCGCACCGGGCCGCCGGCGAGCCCCACCGCGATCGTGTTGAACAGCGCACGGGTCAGCAGTTCGAAGACCTGCCCAGGTCCGGTCGGCAGTCCCGTACGGCCCTCGGCCGCCTGTGCGAAGAATGCGAGGTAGGCGATCAGCAGCGCCAGCCAGCCGGTCCACAGCCGCCAGCGGGCCGAGATGGTGGTGCGCAATGCGCTCGCGAAGTTGTTGTCCGGCTCGGCCAGTACCGAGACCAGGACCAGCCACACCGGGATCAGGATGCTCTTCTCGAAGAAGCTGAGGGCGACGATGACCAGCGCGAATGTGGTGACCATCGCGGCCCGCGAGCCCGTCCGCAGGTACCGGATGTGGGTTGCGGTGGCGAACAGCGCGCAGGACATGAGGGGAACGAGGGTGAGCGCCGCGGACCACCAGGTGAGACCGGGGAGCATGATCGGGTTCAGCAGGAAGACGGCCAGGGCAATGAGCATGGGGACTCCGCGTCCGAGCAATGCCCTGAACCCGGTGATCGCAGCCGCGATCAGTATCAACTCCCCGAGCAGCATGGTCACGGCGACCAGGGTGTAGTCGAGTCCGCTGATCTCCTGGATCATCCAGACCGCCAGGTACGTGGCCGGCATCACGTGACCATCGTGGTTGTTCAGCAACAAGTCGGTTGAGAGGCCCAGCCGGGCCGCCTGGCCCTGCAGAATGAAGTCGTCCCAGTACAACCAGCCGCCCGCCATCACGATGCCCCAGAGGGCCAGATGGACCGCGACGATCCCCGCGATCCATGCTCCGAGGCGAGGTACGTGGTCCGTCACGGCGGTGGGTCGCACCAGCGTGGTCGTCATGCTCCCCCTCGGCGTTGGCGGGTCTGCGTGGGCGAGACTACCGTGGAGGGGTGGCGAGGTCGAACGACAGCATCCCGATCACCGGGGCCAGTGTCCCGCTCAGCGAGGACCAGCGTCAGCGCACCCGCCGCTATCTGATCTCCATGGCCGTCCGCACGGTGTGCTTCATCCTGGCGATCGTGGCCAGTGGCTGGCTCCGGTGGGCGCTTGTGGCCGCAGCCGTGTTCCTGCCGTACGTGGCGGTGGTCATGGCGAACGCCGGCCGTCGTCGCTCTCCGAAGGCGGCTCCGATGATCGTGCTCAACGAGCAACGTCAGATCAGCGCCCCCCCGAGGGACTGACGCGGTCACATCGCCTCGCTGGGGCTACTCAGGTTGAAGTCGTCGATGAGCAGTGCCGGCATCTCGGTGCGTGTGAACCAGTCCGCCCACTCCCGCGGCAGACACGTCGCAGGGGCGCTGGCGTCCCGGATCCTGCTGAGCAGATCGGTCACCGAGGCATTGAACCGGAAATTTCCGGAGGCGCCGACGATCTCGCCGTTCCGGACTCGGTAGACACCGTCGCGCGTCAGCCCGGTGAGCAGGAGATTCTGCGGATCGACCTCACGGATGTACCACAGACAGTTCACCAGGACGGCGTCGTCGGTGCGCGCCACAAGATCGTCGAGATCGCCGTACCCGTCCGCGTCATGCATGATCAGGTTGTCGGCCAGATACGCCGGGGCGATACCGAACCGCTGCCCGGTGGCACGACTGGCCCGAAGATTCGTAAGGCGCCCGTCGGAGATCAGGTCGCAGGCGGTCAATGGCAAGCCGTTGTCGAACACGGACTCCATGCTCGAATTCATCTCGACGACGACCTTGTGACCCGTCTGCAGCCCCGGGTGATCCGGGTCCGCGAACAAGCGGATCCTCCGGCTGCTGAGTCGCTGTCCCAACTTCGTGCCTCCATCGGGTGCCGAGAACACATTGTGCCCTTCGGCAGCATCCCTGGCGTTCGCCGACCACGCCAGGTAGATGAGCAGGTCGGCCACCGCGGAAGGGGTGAGGATCACCGCGTGTCTACCGGGGTGCAGGTCACGCACGGATGGTGTGCGCAGACGGGTGCCCTGTCGAGAAGCGATCTCCTGGATGTCATCGGGCAGTCGGTTCGCCCCCCACCAGGTGGAGGCGGTCTCAGTGCGGGCGGACGCCTCGATGCGCACCGAGTCCTGGGTGTGTCGGTAGCGGGTGCCGGCCGTGGTGGCCATGTGCACCGTGGTCCGGTCCAATTCGGCGTACCCGAACTGTGGGTCCGGTCGTCGCAGCAGCCCGTCGACCGTGGACACCATCTTCTGCGTCGCCGGTCCGTCGATCGGTTCGGGTTCCGCGTCGAAGTCCGCGGATACGCCGCCATCGATCAGTTGGACGGCGTCGACCCGGTCGGAGGTGAGGGCCGCCTGTTTGGCCTCCTCAGCCAGAGCCCTGGCCGCTTCGACGTCGGGCACTTGCCGGGACAAAACCGACACGGTGCCCCTGCTGGTGTCCATGGCGATAGCCGTCATCGTGGACGTGGAGGTGTCGCCATTGGTGGTGAGGGCCGAGTTGGCCCATCGGAGGTTCTGCACATGGGTCGCCCTCAGGATCACGCATCCCTCGTCGATTGCTCCTAGTGCCGCCTGCACCAATCCCTGCTGTGTCATCGCCGGGCCTCCTCACGAGTGTTGAGGATGTTGATCCCGCTGAAGACCGCAGCCGGACAACCGTGGGAGACCGCAGCCACCTGTCCCGGCTGTCCCTTGCCGCAGTTGAGGGCCCCGCCGAGCATGTAGGTCTGTGGCCCACCGAGGGCTGTGAGTGCGCCCCAGAACGACAGCGTGTTCGCCTGGTAGGCGACGTCCTTGACCTGACCCACGATGCGACCATGCTGGATGCGGTGGAAACGCTGCCCGGTGAACTGGAAGTTGAAACGCTGCATGTCGATCGACCACGACTTGTCACCAACGATGTAGATGCCGTCTTCGATGCCTGAGATCAGGGCATCGGTGTCCGGGCCCTCCGGCGCGGGCTGAAGGCTGACGTTCGGCATGCGCTGGATGGGCACGTGCTCTGCGCTGTCCGCGTAGGCGCATCCGTTGGATCGCTGCCCGGGGCCGGCCATCTGCCGATCAAGCTGGTATCCCACCAGAACCCCGTCACGGACGAGATCCCACTGCTGGGCGGCGACGGCCTCATCGTCCCACCCCACGGTCGAGAGCCCGTGCGCTGCGGTGCGGTCGGCACGCACGTTCATGAGATCGCTGCCGTAGCGCAGGCTGCCCAGCAGATCGGGGGTGGCGAACGATGTGCCGGCGTAGTTGGCCTCGTAGCCCAGGGCCCGGTCCTTCTCGGTGGCGTGGCCGACGGACTCGTGGATCGTGAGCCATAGATTGGTGGGATCGATCACCAGGTCGTACCGACCCGCCGCTATCGAGGCGGACTTGACCTTCTCCTCGAGCAGATCCGGCATCTGCGCCAGTTCGGTGTCCCAGTCCCATCCTGACGATGAGTACTCCCACCCCCGTCCTGAGGGGGGCGCCGTGGTCGACATGTCGTCGAATCCACCGTCGGTGATCCGGATGGCCGTATAGACCGGATGCGTCCGCACCCGTTGCTGCCAGATTCGGGCCCCCGCGAGGTCCGCCAGGTAGGTGGTCTCCTGGACGGTCTCCAGGGTGGCGCTGGTGTGATCCACCTTCGGTGCGAGGGTCCGGCAACCCTCCCTGAGGACGGACACCATCTGGTCGGTCGGGATGCCGAACGGGTCGATCTCGTAGTCGCTGATGTAGGTGCCCGTGGCCGGCGGCTCATCGGCCAGGACCACCTCGGGGCCAGGCAGACGTGCACACAGCGAGGCCAAATCACATGCCCGCCGCGCCGCGTCCACCACGGCCCCACGATCGAGTCGGCTGGTGGCGGCGAAGCCCCAAGCCCCGTCAACCACCACGCGGACGCCGACCCCGATCTCCCGATTCTCGGTGGCGGTCTCAACGTCGAGATCCTTCAGGTGCAGGAAGCGGGAACGGGTCTGGTGGATGCGAACAGCGGCGTAGGCGGCGCCATGACGGCGGCACTGCGACAGGGCCGCGTCCTCGATCCCGGCAACATCGAGGTCTCTGACGTGCGGGTCCAAGCGGGGATCTGGGATCACACCCCGCATTCTGCCGGGTGGACATGACACGCTGTGGGACGTGACGGTGATTCACGACATCCGCGTGCTGGGTGGACCCAATCCGGACATCCCGGGCCCCGCGATCAGGCTGTCGATAGCCGGCGCGTGGGAGGGCCGACACGAGATCGCCGACACCGTCCTGCAGGCCGCATCCGGCATCGGGATGTCGTTGCAGGAAGCGCAGATCGTGATGCGGCCCACCGACGACGGCTACGTGATGGCCTGGCCCGTGTCTGACCGGGCGCTTGCCGCAGATCACGTGGAAGCGACTCGGGCCATGATCTACGAGGCGCCACGCCCATCGCGGGCGCGCGGCGTCGCCCAGCCATTCGACCTGTTGGACCCCGGCGTGCCGTGCGTTGCCATCAGTGGCACCAACGGCAAGACCACCACCACCCGGATCATCGCCCACTGTGCGCGGACCGCCGGCCTGTCGACCGCGTGGTCCAGTACCGACGGCGTGTTCCGGGATGGCGAACTGGTCGAGTCCGGCGACTTCAGCGGTCCTGGAGGTGCCCGCCGCGTGCTGGGTGAACCGGGCGTCGGATTCGCCGTGCTGGAGACGGCGCGTGGGGGCCTGCTCTTGCGGGGTATGAGCGTCCGACGGGTCGACGTGGCGGTCGTGACGAATGTGGCGGCCGATCACCTCGGCAGCCACGGCATCAACACCGTCGAACAATTGGCGATGGTGAAGGCCACGGTGGTGCGGATCGTGGATCCGAACGGCTGGACCGTCCTGAACGCCGACGACCCGCTCGTGCGTCACATGGCTGAGCAATCACCGGGCCGGTCGTGGTTCTTCGGGATCGACGGCGAACCCATGGGGGATCGTTTCACCACTGTGCGCGACGGGCGAGTTCACATCGTGGGGGAACTCGAGGCGGATCTGGGTGATCTGGCCCAGATGCCGGTCACGGTCGGAGGCCGTGCCCGGTTCAATGTTGCGAACGTCCTGGCCGCCGCCTCCGGGGCCATCGCGGCTGGTGTGCCGCTCGATGTCGTTCGTGAGGCGCTACGGACCTTCCGGCCGGATCGAAGGCAGTCGTCGGGCAGGTTCAACTGCTGGGCCGTGAACGGGCGCCTCGTGATCCTGGACATGGCCCATAACGTGGAGAGTCTGCGGGAGTTGTTGACGACCGCCCGTGCGCTGGCCCAGGAGGCTCGCGTGCAGGTGGCGTTCGGTACCGCCGGTGACCGCTCGGACGAGGTGCTGCAGGGTATGGGGTTCGTCGCCGTGGATCTGGCGGACGCCGCCTTCCCGGTGGACAAGCCCGGCTACCTGCGTGACCGTACGGCCGATGAGATGCGGGCACAGTTCCTGGCAGGGATGTCCGTGGCCGGCTCCGACTCAACGCTCTGCTTCGACAGCGAAGTGGAGGCCCTCGCAGGCCTGCTGGCAGGCAGCAGCGCCGGTGACGTGCTGGTGATCACGATCGCCGAGCAGTTGCAGGAGTTGGAGGCGGAACTGCTCGGGCGCGGGGGCACCGAGGTGGACCCGGCCCACTGGGCCGACGGGGACCGGGGTTGATGCCCGCCCTCAGGAGTTCCGGTGGGCCTCGGTCTGCAGGGCGTCCGACAGTGCCTGCATGTCATCACCCATGACCGCGAGCACGTCGCCCGGGTTGGCCACTGAGAGTGCGTACTTCGCGGCCTCCACCTCGTCGAGGATGATGTGCGACTCTCTGGCACGTCCAGTGGCCGGCTCTCCCACGCCTGCTGCGATGAGAGCCGCCACTTCCCCAACCTCGCGGCCCCGACGCTTCTTGTCCTCGCGGATCACGATCACGTCGAAGAACTCCGCGGCGACCTTGCCGAGGTCGACGATGTCACTGTCGCGCCGGTCGCCTGCGGTGCCGACGACGCCGATGCATCGACGCCGTCCGATGTCCTGGTTGCTCTTGGACAACCCTTCCCGGTAGGACTCCAGGAACTCGCCGAGAGCCCGCAGCCCAGGGGCGTTGTGCGCGTAATCGATGAAGCCGTGTACCCCGTGGACGTCGATGTAGTTGAGTCTTCCCGGGGCCGAGTCCCACGTGGGCAGGAAGCCGGACAATCCAGCGCGGATGTCATGTAGATGTGCTCCCTGGGCGAAGGCGGCACCCGCTGCGGCCATCGCGTTCATCACGTTGAATCGCGCCTTGCCGTTGTACGTCGCAGGGATGCGGTCGCAATACGTGAGGCGCATCTTCCGGCGGCCTTGCCGCAGGAAGATGTACTCGCCGCGCTCGTCGCTGTCCAGCAGGACCGATGTGCCGCCGCGCCGGCAGTGGGCCTCCGCAAGTTCCCGACCCTGCGAACCCGGCTCGCCGAGGCTGAACCAGACGACGTCTCCCCGGCACCTGCGGCGCATCCCCGCCACGAGGGGATCGTCGGCGTTGAGCACCGCGCTACCGTCACGTGGCACGGACTCGACCACCACGGACTTCACGTCCGCGAGTTGCTCGAGGGTGTCGATCCCGCCGATGCCCAGATGATCGGGTGCGACGTTGGTGACCACTGCGACGTCGTTGCGGTCGTAACCGAGGCCTTCGCGCAGGATCCCGCCGCGGGCGACCTCCAGCACCGCAAAATCCACCCGCGGGTTCTGCAGGACCATCCTGGCGCTCTTCGGCCCCGACGCATCGGCCTGGATGATCAGTCGCTGGTCGATCGTGATGCCGTCGGTGGAGGTCATGCCGACCTTGCGGCCCATGCCCTTGAAGATCGCCGAGATCATGCGTGCGGTGGTGGTCTTGCCGTTGGTGCCGGTGACCGCCACGATGGGCACGCGGGAACGGGATCCCACCGGGAAGAGGTTGTCGATCACGGCCTTGGCCACGAACTGCGGTTCGCCGACCGTGGGGTGGGTATGCATACGGAATCCGGGCGCGGCATTGACCTCGCAGATGCCTCCGCCGGTCTCCCGAACCGGCTCTGCGATATCGGGGCAGATGAAATCGATGCCGGCCACGTCCAGACCGACCACCCGTGCGGCCTCTTCCGCGATCTCCACATTGTCCGGGTGTGCCTCGTAGGTCCGGTCGATCGAGATGCCCCCTGTGCTCATGTTGCCGGTGGACGCCAGTGCCACCTCCACGCCCGCATCGGGCACGTCGTCGAGGCTGAAGCCCTGCGCTGCGACGAGCTCTTCCGCGCCGGAGGTGATCCGGATGCGCGTGAGTACCTTCTCGTGGCCGACACCGCGACGGGGATCGGCGTTGATCAGATCGACGAGCTCTCGGATCGTGTGCTCCCCGTCACCGACGACGTGTGCGGGCACCCGTTCGGCGACGGCCACCATGTGACCCCCGACCACGAGAACGCGATAGTCCTTGCCCGAGTAGAAGCTCTCCACGATGACGCGGCCGTTGCGCGCCTCCTCCTTCGCGGGTGCGAAGGCTTGCTCGACCTGCTCGGGTCCGCGAAGATCCAGCTGCACGCCTCGCCCGTGATTGCCGTCCGCGGGCTTGAGCACCACCGGGTAGCCGATACGCGTCGCAAGGCGTACCGCCGCCTCGGGGGTCCGGACCGCCTGGGAATGGGGTACCGGCAGGCCTGCGGCACCCAGCAGTCTGGCGGTGAGTTCCTTGTCCGAGGCGATGTCCACCGACAGTGCGCTGGTCTGAGAGGTCATCGTCGCCCGGATGCGTTTCTGGTGAACGCCTTGCCCGAACTGAACCAGCGAACCGGAGTTGAGCCGGATGTAGGGGATGTCCCGGCTGGCTGCCTCGTCGACGAGCGACTGTGTGGAAGGTCCGAACGCGTACCTGTCCGCGTCCAGCAGAAAGCGCTCCAGCTCGGCGGGGAAGTCGAGGTCGGAGGGTTCCACCAAATGGTTGACCAGGCGCACGGCGAGCTTGCCCGCAGCCACCCCAACGCGCTCCTCCAGGAATCCGTAGATGACGTGGTACTGCCCGGTGACGTCGGCCGAGCGGGTCTTGCCCCGACGGATGTCATGGCCGGCCTCGGCCTGCAGTTGCAGTGCCACGTGCTCGGCGACGTGTCCCAACCAGGTGCCTTCGCGCAACCTGTCGAGAAAGCCTCCGCGGCGTCCTGTGGAACAGGAGTGTTCGGCCACGCCGGGTAGTACCTCGATGAGGCGATCGACGAACCCCGGGATGCGGGCGCTGGGCCACTGCTCCAATTCGCCGAGGTCGACGAGCAGGTGTACGCACTGGTCGTACGACCAGACGTTTGGGCCGCGGTAGACCCGGGTACGAAGGATCTCCAGCGAAGCAGGTGGGCTATCCGGCATGGTGCTCCTCGCGGTCAGTCGGGTGGTCTCAGTCGGCGGCGCTTGACAGCGCGCTCGGCGTTGCGGTCGTGCACCCCTTCGGCGTCCACGCGGCGGGTCGCCCGTCGTGTGGAGACGTGCTCGGAGGTTCGTCGGGCGATCTGCGCCTGTTCGATGGCCGTTCGGTATTGGACCAGTTGCCGGGTCACGAGATCAAAGACCGACTCGGTCGGCAGGAAATGCACTTCGGCTCCGGAGATCAGGATCGGCTCGGTTCCCCGCGCCGCATAGGCGTTGGTCACGGCCCTGTCCGCCTGTGCCAGGAACACCGCCCCTCGCCCGTAGACCTCGAGCACGCGTTCGTCGGTGATGATGGCGGCGGTGTCCTCGTCGACACCCATACCCAGCAGGTTGGGACTCGCGGCCACCAGGGCCAGTAGTCGTCCGAAACGACCGCGCTCGGCGAAGTGCTGATCCACCACCACATCCGGCAGGAGACCCAACCCCTGCGCCAGGTTAGCCATCCGCTGCTTGGGGGTCTCACCGGCGGCCCCCAGCGCAACCATGTGCTCGCTGACGACGGAGGCACCCGCGCTGGTGCCTCCGACCACGACGCCCCGTTGGTAGAGGCCGGTCACTGCGTCCCCGAGGGCGGTACCACGCAAGATGGCCGAGAGCCGAGCTTGGTTGCCGCCGGTGAAGAACACCCCGGTGGCATCCTCGATGGCTTTGGTGGAGACCGGTGCGTCGGCTTCCGCGCGGTTGATCGGGCGAACTGAGAGCACCTCGGCCGCTCCCAGGTCGTAGAAGACCTTCTCGTAGAGATCGGTGATCTCGTCGCCCAGGGACGAGGCGGTCGCACACACCGCGATGCGGGCCTGCGGTCCACCCGACAGGGTCACGAACCTGCGCAATATGCGCCGCTGGCCGAGCTTGTCCTCGGCGCCGCCGATGACCACCAGTCGGCGGGGGAGCGGGGTGTTCACGCGGGCAACGTTACGGGTTGGGTCCGCTCTGACGCACGACTGCCCGCGCTGGCACAATTCGCTTCATGCCTTCCTTGGTCCTGCTGCGCCACGCAAAGAGTTCCTATCCGGCCGGCGTGGCTGACCACGACCGCCCGCTCAACGCACGTGGACGTCGCGACGCGCCCGTGGCCGGACACATGATCGCGGACCTGGTCGGTGGCGTGGATGTGGCCCTGGTGTCCACGGCGACGCGCGCGCAGCAGACGTGGGCCGCGGCCGCGCAACACCTGGCTGTGGGCCGGACCGAGTCGGTCTCAGGTCTGTATCTGGCGTCCGCGGATGCGATGCTCCGGCGAATCCGTGACCTCGAGGCGGATTCCGTGGTGATCGTCGCGCACAACCCCGGGATCGAGATCCTTGCCGAACGGCTCGCCCGCGACACCGAGAGCCCGATGTACCGGGCCATGATGGCGAAGTTCCCGACCGCGGCGTTCGCTGTGCTCGCCGACGAGCGTCCGCTGTCGCGATGGGGCTACGGCGCAGTCGATCTACTCGCGTTCGAGATCGCCCGTGGCTGATCGGTTCAGCGCCTCCACCTGACCGCGGGTGATCCCCAGCAGGTAGAGCACGGAGTCCAGATATGGCGCGGTGACAGAGGCGTCGGCCGCTGCGGCGACTGCTGGCTTCGCGTTGAAAGCGACGCCGAGCCCTGCGGCGGCGAGCATGTCCAGGTCGTTGGCCCCATCCCCGATCGCCACGGTGCGGGAGAGCGCGAAACCGAACTCGTCGGCGAACTCGGTGAGAGCCTGCGCCTTGCCCGCCCGGTCGACGATCGGTGGCAGCACTCGACCAGTCAGCACCCCGTCGCTCACTTCCAGGCTGTTGGCGCGGAAGCGATGCACGCCCAGTTCAGCGGCCAGCGGACCCACGATCTCGCTGAAACCACCGGAGACCAGCGCGAGACGGTATCCGAGCGAGTTCAGGGTCCTGCACAGAGTCCGGGCGCCCGGGGTGAGGCGTACCTGGTCGCGAACCACCGCCAACGCGGACTCCGGGGTCCCAGCCAGCGCGGCCACACGTTCGCGCAGCGATTGCGAGAAGTCCAGGTCACCGGCCATCGCGCGCTCGGTGACCTCTGCGACGGCAGCCTCACATCCTGCCTGCCTGGCCAACAGATCGATCACCTCGTCCTGGATGAGGGTCGAGTCGACGTCCATCACCACGAGCCGGGCGCCTTGGCGGATGATGTCGGCGGACTGCACGGCCACATCCACACCCAGTTGGGTCGAGATAGGGGCGAGTGCCTGCTTGAGGGATATCGAGTCCACGCCGCTGACCGTGACCTCGATCGCTGTGACCGGATATTCGGCGGTCCTGACGATCCGCTCGATGTTGCCCCCGCGCCGGGCGATCTCCTCGGTGATCCGGGTCAGGTCGGCGGCGTGAAGGGTCTGGGACATGAGAACCGTGATGGCGGTCGCCGACTTGCGGTCCACGACCGCGGCACACTCCGATGTCACATCGAGTTCCATGTCCAATCTGGCTGCCAGCGCACGTACACCGTCCACGGACTCCGTGTCCACGGCGACCGAGAGGACCAACCGCCCCTGGACCACAAGTTGTTCTATGTCCCGCACCACGACGTCGTCCCCGAGGCCACTGAGGAGTTCCGCGGTGATGCCGGGCCTGTCCCAGCCCGTGAAGGTCAACGTTGTGTTCACGCGTACCTCCGATCGGACGATCTGTGCTGTGTGGCTGCCATCTGCTCCAGGTAGGAGGCGAGTGTGGCTCGCGCTGCAGCCGCGCGAACGTCGTCCAACAGGGGCCCACGTCGGGAGGCGTCGACCGCCTCCACGGCGGTCCACACGCGGACGGCGCGCGTGAGCAGGGCCCGGCGCGCTCCGTCCGCATCCGGGGGCAGGGACCGGATGCCAGCAGGCCGGGGTTCCGCCGATACGCGCTGGCCGGTCTCGCGCAACTCGTGTTCTGCCGCGACCACTGCCTGCGCGAGTTCGGCTCCGGCCTGCTCTATCGACATGGCGGGCGGCCTCGACGGTTCCGCCTCCAGGAACGCCCAGCCGGTGCCATCCGGTACGAGCACCGTGGAGTGACCCACGGTCCGGTGCAGCACCACCGCCTGACCGGCCTCCACAGCGGCCTCGGTGGTCGGCTTCGGACCGGGTAGGACAGCGACCGTCAACGCCGGGCAGAAGGCGCTGAGCCCGAGGGTGCCATCGCGCAGCTCCCGCAAGGTCGGCAGGTCCACCGACCCCATCAGGCTCACCATGTCGTCCCCACCGACGACGCCCCGCCACCAGGCGGAGATCCAACTGGCGAGTTGGAACGCCACCGGAACGACTGTCATGGCTCACCAGCGTAGGGTTATGTGTCGTGTCGGACGTCATCAACCTCGTGGATGTTTGCGTGACCCGATCCGGCAAGAGGATCCTGGACGGCGTCGACTGGGCTGTGGCCGAGGGTGAGAACTGGGTGGTGCTCGGCCCCAACGGCGCTGGGAAGACGACGGTGCTGCAGATCGCCGCGACCTTGATCCACCCGAGTTCCGGCACGGCGGAGGTCCTGGACGAGCGGCTCGGTGGGGTGGACGTGTTCGAGGTACGGCCACGGATCGGTCTGGCGAGTTCGGCGCTGGCGTCGCAGGTCCCCGATTCCGAGCGGGTGCGCGATGTGGTCATGACCTCGGCGTGGGCGGTGCTGGGACGGTGGCGTGAGGCATACGGCTCCGCGGATGAGTCACGCGCCGACGAACTCCTGGCCGCGTGGGGACTCGCGGAGCTCGCTGATCGCCGTTTCGGGACCTTGAGCGAGGGTGAACGCAAGCGTGCGACGATCGCACGGGCGCTGATGGCGGATCCGGAACTGCTGCTACTCGACGAACCCGCGGCAGGACTGGATCTGGCCGGCCGCGAAGATCTCCTGCAGCGCATCGATGCCCTGGCGGAGGATCCGTTCGCGCCGACCGTGGTCATGGTGACCCACCACGTGGAGGAGATACCGCAACAGACCAGTCACGTCCTGTTGTTGCGTGACGGCAAGGTCGTCGCCACGGGCCCGCTCGACGAGGTCCTCACCTCCGAGCGCGTTTCGGACACGTTCGGGCTTGATATCGAGGTTGAGCGGCACGGCCTCCGGTGGTCAGCGCGCGCGGCAGGATGACAGTCCGCTCGGCGGCCGTGCCGCTCCCACACTTGCGCCGGTGTCCTCGTCCGGCACTCCTGTCCGGCTGTGCGCCCGGTGTGGCCGCCCAGACTCGACCTCGGCGGCTGTGATGCCCGTGTCCCACGTCGAGGCGTTGGACGACCCTCGCTTGGATCACTTCACCCGGCTGACCGACATGCAGTTGCGCATGGTGAGTGAGCCGGCCGCGGGCATATTCCTGGCCGAGGGTGAGAAGGTCATCGTCCGTGCGCTGCAGGCGGGCCTGCACATGATCAGTGCCCTCATGGAGCCCAAATGGTGGCCCGCGCTGCAGCCACAGGTTCCCGCGCACGCTGATGTGTTCCTGGCGCCTCCGGACGTCCTCCAGCGGATCACCGGCTTCAGGTTGCATCGCGGCGCACTGGCAACGTTCGAACGCCCACCGAGCCCTGCCGTCGGCGACGTCCTGCGAGCAGCGCGGACAGCGATTCTGCTCGAGGACCTCGTGGACCACACCAACGTCGGTGCGGTGTTCCGGTCGGCGGCCGGACTTGGAGTCGATGCGATCGTGGTGACGCGCCGCTGTGCGGACCCCTGGTACCGGCGCAGCGTGAAGACGTCGATGGGCGCGGTGTTCAGCATGCCGTGGGCCGTTGCCGATGACACCGGGATCGCGCTCGCGCGGGCGCGTCAGGCCGGAATGACCACGGTGGCGATGGATCCGGCCGCCGGACTCTCGCTGCGACAGTGGCGCCCGACGGGACCCACTCTGCTCATGGTGGGCACGGAAGGGCCGGGGTTGTCCGAACAGGCGCGTGCGGCGACCGACGTGATGGTGAGTATCCCGATGTCCCACGGGGTGGACTCGCTCAACGTGGCAGCCGCCGCGGCTGTCGCCTGTTACGTGTTGACCTCCTGATCGGTGCCCGGGGTCGGGACCGGGTGCGGAGGCTCCTCGCCACCGATCGGCTCACCATGGCTGGCCCTGCGCCACAGGATGTAGATGTAGAGGGGAACACCAAGAATGATCAACATCCACAGCCAGTAGATCTCCTGCACGCCACCGCCGTAGAACGCAAGGACCGTGAATGCCAGCGCCAGGATCGCGATCGTCATCTTGCGGGCGATGTGCGCCACGGGGACTTTGCCGCGGTCCAGTGCGAGCCACTTGATCTCCGCACCCGCGCTGAACGCGTAGGAGACCATGGTCGCGACCGCGGACACAAGCACGAGCTGTGCCACAGCATCCCCGAGACCTCCGCCCGAGAACGAAAGGGCCAGGATCCCGGAGGCGAGGACGCCGCTGATGATCAGTCCCGTGCCCGGTGCATGGCGGATGTTGAGTTTGCCGAAGACCTTGGGCGCCAAGCCATCGAACTCTGCGGCCATCGGGATCTGCCCGGAGAGGAGCAGAAGACCGTTCATCGCCCCCAGACACGAGATGACCGCGACCACGGCCACCGCATCGCCGGCCCACGACCCGAACATGTTCTGCGCAGCCAGGGAGAACGCCGCGTCGGTATCGGCCAACTGGGAACGTTCCACCGCTCCGAACACCGCGGTCGTGCTCAGGAGATAGACGGCCGCCGCCGCGAGTGTGCCGATGACGGTGGCCCGCGGGATGGTCTTGTCCGGTTCGTGGACGTCTCCGGCCGGGACCGTGGCGGCCTCGATCCCGATGAACGAGAAGAGCGTGTAGGCCATGACCGCTGTGATCACTTCCAATGCGGGCAGGGAGGACGCGTTGAACGGGCCGAGGTTCGCCGTGTCGAAGGCCAGGAAGCCCAGCGTGCCGATCAGCAGCAGGGGCACCACCTTCAGGATCGTCAGGATCAGCGACACGAATCCGCCCGTCACGACGCCGTTCGTGTTCACGAAGGTGAGGGCGGCGATCGCTCCCACCGCCACCAGCGTGCTGAGGAGTTTGCTGTCCGTGACGGCCGGGATCAGGACGCCCAGGTACACGACGAGTGAGGAGGCGATGGCCCCCACCCCCACCCATGCGCCGACCCAGTACGTCCATGCCGACTGGAATCCGATGAAGTCCCCGAATCCCTGCCGCGAGAAGGCGTAAGGTCCACCGACATCGGGAGTGCGGCGTGCCAGAGATGAGAAGACGAGCGCGAGCATCAGACTGCCGAAAGCTGTGATCGCGAAGCCGAGCAGGCTGATCGGTCCGAACTGCGCGAGATACGACGGCTGCGTGAAGATGCCCGCGCCGATGATGGTGCCGGTGACCAGCGCCGTGGCGGGCCACAGGGTGAGTGCTTTGGTGGGCTCGGCCTGATCGGTCGTCGCGGTCGGGTCGGAGGCGGTCATGTCAGATCTCCAAGGCAGGCGGCGTCTTTGACATAGGTGGCACAGTAGACCCTCGTGGCGGGCATTGTGATACTCAGGCACGGCGAGACAGCGTGGAGCGTGTCGGGTCAGCACACGGGTCGCACCGACATCGCCCTCACGGAGAACGGCCGGGCAGCAGCGCGGGCGCTCGCCCCCCATCTGGCCGGTCACCAGTTCGGTCTCGTGGTCTGCAGTCCCCTGCGACGCGCACGCGACACGGCGCAGTTGGCCGGGCTGCGTCCGGACGTGTTCTCCGAAGACCTTCTGGAGTGGGACTACGGCGGTTTCGAGGGCCGCACGACCAGCCAGATCCGCCAGGACACGGGGGATCCGGACTGGGTGATCTGGAATGCACACGTCCCGCCCGGCAGCACGCCGGGCGAGCAGCCCGAGGATGTGGCTGTCCGCTGCCGACGGGTGATCGAGAGGTGTGGACCGTATCTGGACCGAGGCGAAAATGTTGCCCTGGTGGCGCACGGACACCTGTTGAGGATCCTGACGGCCACCTGGCTGGATCTGGATCCCCGTGACGGGCGATTGTTCGCCTTGAACACGGGCACTGTGTCGATGCTGGGGTTCGAACGCAGACAACATGTCATCGAACTGTGGAACGCCGCCGGGTTGCCTGTCCCAGCCCCGGGCCAGTGAGGCTGCCGAGGGCCACCTGCACAGAATCTGGGGCAAAACACACGCCAACGCACGTATGAACCTACAGATTTGTGCCATGGTAGGTCCCTAGTCTTCTTCGTTGGGAGTTTCCATGTCCTCATTTCTTCGCAGCGGCCGGGTGGCTGTTGCCGTCCTCGCCGGTGCTCTTGCACTTTCGGCCTGTGGTGGCGATTCGGGGTCGGGCGACACGTCCGCCCCGCCGAGCGGGGCTCCGTCGGTCACGGTCGACGACGCCCTGGCCGCGCAGGTCCCTGAAGCCATCAAGTCGACCGGCAAGTTGACGTTCGGCACCGACGCCAGCTACGCCCCCAGCGAGTTCTTCGCTGACGACGGCAGCACGATCGTCGGTTTCGACGTCGACCTGGGCAAGGCGATCGCGGCCAAGCTCGGTCTCGAGGGGTCCTTCGAGAACGCGGGCTTCGACTCGCTGATCGTGGGCGTCCAGAACGGCAAGTGGCCGGCCTCGATGTCGTCGTTCACCATCAACCCGGATCGCCTGGAGCAGGTCAACATGATCAGCTACTTCGACGCGGGCACCGGATGGGCCGTTGCCGAGCGGCAACCCCGGCAGGCGTCGAGATCGACAACGCGTGCGGCAAGACCGTCGCGGTCCAGAAGGCCACCGTGCAGGTCCCCGACATCCAGGACAAGAGCAAGACCTGTGAGGCCGAGGGCCAAGCCGCCATCGACATCCAGCAGTACGCGCTGCAGTCCGAGGCCACTACTGCCGTTGTGAGCGGCAAGGCCGACGCGATGCTGGCTGACAGCCCCGTCGTCGCGTACGCGATCCAGCAGGCGCCGCAGCTCGAGCAACTCGGCGAGATCTACGGGACGGCTCCCTACGGGATCGTCGTGCCCAAGGAGGAGACCGAGTTCGCCACCGCCGTTCAAGGGGCCGTGCAGTCGCTGATCGACGACGGAACCTACATGCAGATCCTCGACGAGTGGGGCGTGGGCAACGGTGCCATCACGACCTCAGAGGTGAACCCCGCAGTCGAAGGCTGATCAGTCCGACCCACCAGTCCTGACAGAGAAGAGGCTTCGCGATGAGCACAGCTGATCCCACGGAGCAGCCGCAGACGCGCGAGAAGCCGCCGATCGAAGCCGTACCGGTGCGCCACCCCGGCCGTTGGGTCGGGGTGGCCATCGTGGCCGTCTTCGCGGCCATGCTGGTACACAGTCTGTTGACCAACCCCAACTGGGGCTGGACTCTCATCGGTGAGTGGATCTTCGCGCCGCCGATCGTCAAGGGCGTCGGGGTCACGATCCTGCTGACCTTCCTGTCGATGATCATCGGGCTTGCGCTCGGTGTGCTGTTGGCGATCATGCGGTTGTCACCGAACCCGGTGATGAGCGGCAGCGCGTGGGTGTTCGTCTGGGCTTTCCGTGGGACACCGGTCTATGTGCAGTTGTTCCTGTGGGCCAACGTCATCGCCCTGTACACAACCATCTCGGTAGGCATTCCCTTCGGTCCCGAGTTCTTGACCTTCGACACCAAGACGCTGATCCCAGCTTTCGTGGCGGCGCTGCTGGGTCTGGGTCTCAACGAGGCCGCCTACATGGCAGAGATCGTGCGGGCCGGAATCCTGAGCGTGGACGAGGGCCAGGAGGAGGCCGCGACCGCCCTCGGCTTCAGCAGACTGCAGACACTGCGCCACATCGTGTTGCCGCAGGCCATGCGGGTCATCGTCCCTCCGACCGGCAACGAAACCATCTCGATGCTTAAGACGACCTCGTTGGTGATCGCGATACCTCTGACCACGGAGTTGTTCTTCCAGGCCAGCGCTGTGGGCAACCGTCTGTTCCAGCCGTTCCCGATGGCCATCATGGCCAGCATCTGGTACCTGGCGATGACCAGTGTGCTCATGGTGGGGCAGTACTACATCGAGCGCTATTACGCGAAGGGCGCCATGCGGAACCTGCCGCCCACCCCCATCCAGAAGATCAAGCGTCGCTTCGGGATTGGAAGTGCAGCATGACCACCTCCCAGGACAAGCCGATCAAAGTACTGGCCGAGAACGTACACAAGGCGTATGGCCGCAATGAGGTACTTCGAGGCATCGACCTCGAGGTCCGAGCGGGAGAGGTCGCGTGCATCGTCGGCCCGTCCGGGGGCGGCAAGTCCACGTTCCTGCGCTGCATCAACCACCTGGAGAAGATCGATTCCGGCAGACTTTCGGTGGATGGGGAACTGATCGGATACCACCAGCGCTCCGGCAAGCTGTACGAGATGCGGGACAGAGAGGTGGCCGCACAGCGTCGGTCCATCGGAATGGTGTTCCAGCGCTTCAATCTGTTCCCGCACAAGACGGCTGCCGAGAATGTGATGGCGGGGCCGGTGGTGGTTCGGCGCGACAACCGCAAGGTTGCCAAACAGCGGGCCATCGAACTGCTGAGCAAGGTCGGTCTTGGCGACCGTGGTGACAGCTACCCTTCGCAATTGTCCGGTGGTCAGCAACAGCGGGTCGCGATCGCCCGGGCGCTCGCGATGGATCCGGACCTGATGCTGTTCGACGAGCCGACATCGGCCCTCGACCCCGAGTTGGTGGGTGAGGTGCTGGAGGTCATGCAGCAACTGGCCAAGAGCGGCATGACGATGGTCGTGGTCACCCACGAGATCGGGTTCGCCCGCGAGGCCGGTGACATCCTGGCGTTCATCGACCAGGGCGTCGTGGCGGAGATTGGCGAACCGACCGAGATCCTGGCGAACCCGAAGAGCAAACGTTTCCAGGACTTCCTCGGCAAGGTCCTCTGATCGAGCGCTCGTCGGCAATTCGCCCCACTGTCTGGGCGCGAGACACCACAATGGGCGCATGTCTCTGGTCGTGATCGGCGATGGGTCACTTGCGGGTCGTGCCTGCCGGCAACTGACTGCGGAGGGGCACGCCGTCAACCATCTTCGCAGAGCCGGAGACAAGGAACTGGCGGCCGCGCTCGGCCAGCAGATAGATGCTGTGGCGGTCCTGTTGCATGACGACACCGAGGCGATTCGTTATGTACTGGCGGTCGAGCACATCAGGCCTGGTTTGCGAATCTACGTCGCACTCTTCGACCGGACCGCCGCCCAGCAGATCCGCGCCGTGGTTCCGGGCGTGACGATCATCTCTCCAGCTGACGCCGCACTGCCCACTCTGCTGGGAGCCGTCATGGGGCCACAGGTGCTGGCCATCGGTCCCGCCTTGGGAGGCTCAGCGGGGGGAGGCGGTCCAGGCGACAACAGGCGAAGTGCGGTGCGCAAGTCGAACGGCTTCCTTGAGGTGGGTTCATTCCAGGTCCCCGACCGTATGCGTCGATCAGGACTGATCGGCCTCCTCAGGGGGCAGTTGCGCCCGCACGACGGCAACTCGGCGATTCTGCTCACGGGACTGATCGGGATGCTCGCGATCATTGTCATCGACACGTTCCTGCTGATGGCCTTCAAGCACAAGAGTTTCCTGACCTCAGCGTCCGAGGCGGTGGCCGTCCTCTCGACGGTGGGGCCAGCGCCCGACACCGAGGGATACCCCTGGTACCAGGTCTTCACCATCGCAGCGATGCTGGCCGCCATCATCTTCCTTGCCGTGTTCACCGCGGGGATGGTGGAACATCTCCTCTCCGGTCGATACGTCGGGCTCTTGGGCCGTCGCGCCATGCCACGCTCCGGACACGTCATCGTGGTGGGGCTGGGGCAGGTTGGGTTCCGCCTGTGCCAGGAACTCAAAGCACAGGGTCTGGCGGTCATCGCTCTGGAAAGGTCGCACGCCTGCCCCAACCTTCCCATCGCGCGCGCTGCCGATATCCCGGTTCTCATCGGGGACGGTGGGATGCGCCGGACGATGCAGAAACTCAACGTGGACAAGAGCCTGGCGGTGGTCGCCGTCGCTAGTAACGAGTTGGACAACGTTGCGGTGTCGATCACCGCGCGGGCGCTGGCGGCCGGCGTTCCCGTGGTGATCCGCGCTGGGGGGCACGAAGCCATCGCGGAGACCGCGTCCCTGTTCAGCATCGGTTCCGTGGTCGATGTCGACGGCCTCACGGTCAGCGCGGTCTCCGACTGGTACGCGGGTGACCATCCCGCGTACCTGGCAGATGCCGGTTCGGATATCGCCGTCGTCTCGTGGGACGGGAGCCTTCACACCCGGCCAAAGACCGTGGACAGCGAATGTCCCCACGTCCCCACGACTACCTGAGACGCAGAACCCGGGCCGTCTAGATGGGGTACGAGCGGCGGGCGGCGCAGCGCACGACCACGTACTCGCCGGTGAAGTCGCCGAACCTCACCTAGTTGTTGCATCCGGCCCTGCCGTCATGCGGTTTTGGCTGGTGGTGCGCGGGTGGTGGTGGGGGTGATGTGGGGGACGCCTTGGTTCATGGTGATGGTGTACCGGCCGTGGTGGAGGTCGTGGTGGCATCTGGAGCACAAGAGGGTGAGGTTTGCCAGGTCGGTGGTGCCGCCGTGTTTCCAGTGGTGGATGTGGTGGGCTTGGCAGTAGCGGGGTGGGCGGCCGCAGCGGATGCAGCCGTGGTCGCGGGCGATCAGGGCGGCCCATTGCGCGGCGGTGGCGCGGCGTTTGGTGCGGCCCAACGCTAGCGGGAGGAAGGTGTCGTCGCGGTGGACGCCGAAGATGATCGAGCACACGGCCGCGCAGCTGTAGTAGTCGAAGTCGTTGGGCAGGATCGGGGTGCCGTCGGGTAGTCGGGCACCAGCACCGTCGGGCAGGTGTTCGACGTCGATCAGGATGCTGACCGCCGACACCCCGAGTGGGCGGGTGGTGGTGTGTCCGGCGTCGATCAGGTCGGTCAGGGCGTCGGCGCGGCGTTGGGGCAGGGTGTCCCCGGTGTCATCACTGCCGGCGGTGGCTGCGGCCAGGGCGTCGGCGAGGACCGCGCCGGTGGTCTCATCCAGTAGGGCGGTGAGTCGCCACATGCCGTTGGGGCCCGCCGACAGCCGCGCGGAACGGCGGTCACGTTGCGCGGCATAGGACAAGGTGGGGTGCTGGCCGTCGGTGTCGTTGTCGGCGATGACCTGCAGGATCCTGCCCACTTCCCGGGGGTCGGTCGCGGCGGCCAGCGCGACCACTGCGCCTTGTCGGGCGGCGAAGTCGGTGATGTGGTCGGCGTGGTCCAGGATCGCGCGCACGTGCATCCCGGAGATCTGGCCTTTCCGGTAGGCGTCGGCGACTTCGGGCAGGTCGCGTAGTTTCTGGGCGGTGTGGACGATCCCGGCCCCGACCGCCGGCGTGGCTGCCGGTGGTGGTGGCGAGCAGGGTGCTGGTGGTCCCGGCCCGCAACACCCGCGAATCCCCCTGGGCATCGGCGGTATCGGCCAGATCGCTCAGATAGGCGTGGATCTGGTTCAGCGCGGTCGCGACCGCGGTCATCGCCGCGGCCCGTTCCTCGGCACACAGCACCTCCGGATCCGGCAGAGCGCCGAGTCGCGGCCGCCACCTGGTCGACCAGCTGCTCCGGCGGGTCGGTGGGTAGCGAGGCGCGGATCTTCGCCCGCCGCCGTGCTGCCATCGAAACCTCGAAGAACCCGTCCATCCCGTCCACCCCCTTCCTGATCAACCACCCCCAGACTAGAACGCACGTACGACAAAACCCGGGCCCGAACAGAAACTGTGGACAACCTCGCAGTCGGTCCTTGGACACCCACAACTCCTGAACAGCGTCGTACTCGAGGCGGACATATCCGGCGTTGATCGTGCTCCCACTGATTCAATGCGGGCATGAAGCAGGCGCCGCAGACTCATCGACTCGACAGCTTGTGTCTCGATGACGTGTTGGCGGTGGCGCGCGACGGAGGACGGGTCGAGGTGGATCAGGCCGTGGTCGAGCGGGTGGCGCGGGGGCGAGAGATCGTCGAGGAACTCGCGGGGTCGGACGAGCCGGTGTACGGAATCTCAACCGGGTTCGGGGCCCTGGCGACCGTGTCCATCCCGCCGGAACGCAGGGCCGCGCTGCAGGTGAGCCTGATCCGCAGTCATGCCGCGGGGACAGGCCCGTGCGTGGACGATGAGGTCGTACGGGCAATGATCCTGCTCCGGCTCAAGACTCTGGCCAGTGGCCTCACCGGCGTGCGACCCGTCGTTGTGGATACCCTCGCCCGAATGCTCAATGCGGGCATAGTTCCCGCGGTACACATCTATGGGTCACTCGGGTGCAGCGGCGACCTTGCGCCACTGGCTCACGTCGCGCTCGCAGCGATGGGGGAGGGATGGGTGCGAACTGAGACCGGCCTGATCCCCGCCGCGCAGGCCCTGGCCGATTCGGGGATCGAGCCACTCGTGCTCGGCGAGAAGGAAGGCCTGGCCCTCATCAACGGCACCGACGGCATGCTCGGGATGCTCGCCCTGGCCATCCGGGATCTGACCGATCTTGTCCGCCTCTCTGATCTGACGACGGCAATGACGGTCGAGGCGCTGCTGGGCACGGACAAGGTCTTCGCCGAGGACCTCGTCGCGCTGCGGCCCCACCCGGGCCAGGCGCAATCGGCACGCAACATCCGACGGGTGCTCTGACGGTTCTGCGATCGTGGCCAGTCACCGTGCGGACGCCGAACACCTTGTACAGGACGCGTACTCGCTGCGCTGCTCCCCGCAGGTCGCAGGTGCGGTCAGGGACACCATGTCGCATGCCCGGACGGTTGCAGAGCGCGAATTCGCCGCGACCATCGACAACCCCGTGGTGCTATCAGCCGGACGGGTCGAGTCGAACGGGAATTTCCACGGCGCACCCGTGGGGTACGTCCTGGACTTCCTCGCGGTGGCGGTGGCCGATCTCGCCTCGATCTCCGAGCGCCGCACCGATCGGATGCTCGACCGGACAAGGTCGCAAGGGTTGCCCCCGTTCCTCGGCCACGAGGTCGGCGTCGATTCCGGCTACATGATCGCTCAGTACGCCGCGGCAGGCATCGTGTCCACTCTCAAGCGGCTGGCCACACCGGCCAGCGTCGACTCGATCCCCAGTTCCGCGATGCAGGAGGATCACGTCTCCATGGGGTGGGCGGCTGGGCTCAAACTGCGGGAGGCGATCGATGGGCTTCGAAGAGTGCTCGCGATCGAGTTGCTTGTCGCGGCACGCGCGTTGGATCTGCGCGCCCCGCTGCGTCCCGCAAAGGGAACAGGTGCCGCGCTGGCAGCGCTGCGGACCATTGTGACCGGTCCGGGTCCGGACGAAGTGGTAGGCGAGCAGATCGAGGCAACGGTGGCGCTGGTGGCGTCGGGGGCAGTTCTGCGCGCCGTCGAGGCGGCGGTCGGCGGGCTCGACTGAAACGGATGAGGATGACGAGGATGGCACGATGACTCACGAACTTGGTACGCCCAGGTCTGTCAGGGCAGCGCGCGGCACCACGAGG
This sequence comes from uncultured Actinomycetota bacterium, assembly GCA_963769435.1. Lineage (GTDB taxonomy): Bacteria > Actinomycetota > Actinomycetes > S36-B12 > UBA10799 > JADKAV01. The sequence continues at coordinate 72,460 of CAVYLN010000002.1, read as the reverse complement.
ACCGCAGTCGGCTGGCCCCAGGAAGCCGCGATGCGGATGCTGGCCAACAACCTCGACCCCGAGGTCGCTGAGAACCCCGACGAACTCGTCGTCTACGGCGGGACCGGGTCGAGCGGCGCGTGATTGGGGTAGTTTCACGGCACTCATGCGCACGCTGGAGACGCTTGCCGATGACGAGACGATGCTGGTTCAGTCGGGCAGACCCGTGGGTGTGATGCGCACCCACGAGTGGGCGCCACGGGTTCTGATCGCCAACTCGAACCTGGTCGGGGACTGGGCCAATTGGCCGGAGTTCCGCAGGTTGGAGGCTCTGGGACTGACGATGTACGGGCAGATGACAGCCGGCTCATGGATCTACATCGGGACACAGGGGATCCTGCAGGGGACCTATGAGACCTTCGCGGCGGTGGGGGAGAAACACTTCCGGGGTTCTCTTGCCGGAACTCTGACACTCACCGCAGGCTGCGGCGGGATGGGTGGCGCGCAGCCCCTGGCAGTCACACTCAACAGCGGCGCGTGCCTGATCGTGGATGTGGACGCTTCCAGGCTGGCCCGGAGGGTCAAGGATCGCTACCTCGATGAGTGGACCGACGACCTGGACACGGCGGTGGATGCTGCGTTGGCAGCCAAGCGTGAACGGCGGGGCTGGAGTGTCGGACTCGTCGGCAACGCGGCAGAGGTGGTTCCCGAACTGCTGCGTCGCGCAGTGGCGGTCGACATCGTCACCGACCAGACCTCGGCGCACGATCCGCTTTCCTACTTGCCGATCGGCATCTCTTTCGAGGACTGGCACGCCGAGGCAGCCAGGGATCCGGAGGCGTTCACCGACCGGGCGCGGGAGTCGATGGCCCGTCATGTGGAGGCGATGGTCGGATTCATGGACGCAGGCGCTGAGGTGTTCGACTACGGGAACTCGATCCGCAGCGAGGCGCTGGCGGGAGGGTTCGAGCGGGCCTTCGACTTCCCGGGCTTCGTCCCCGCCTACATCAGGCCGTTGTTCTGCGAGGGGAAGGGCCCGTTCCGATGGGCGGCGCTGTCCGGGGACCCCCGCGACATCGCCGCGACGGATCGTGCCGTGCTGGAACTGTTCCCCGACAACGATGCGCTCGGTCGGTGGATTCATGCTGCTCAGGAACGCGTCGCCTTCCAGGGGTTGCCTGCCCGCATCTGCTGGCTGGGCTACGGGGAACGCGACAAGGCCGGGGTCCGTTTCAACGAAATGGTCGCATCGGGCGAGATCTCTGCCCCCATCGTCATCGGCCGCGACCACCTTGACTGCGGGTCCGTGGCCTCCCCGTACCGGGAGACGGAGTCGATGCTCGACGGCAGTGACGCGATCGCCGACTGGCCCCTGCTCAATGCGCTGGTCAACACCGCCTCCGGTGCGTCATGGGTTTCGATCCACCACGGAGGTGGCGTGGGCATCGGCCGCTCCATCCATGCCGGCCAGGTGTCGGTGGCCGATGGGTCAGCACTGGCGGAGGAGAAGTTGCGCAGGGTGCTGACCAATGACCCAGGGATGGGTGTCATCCGCCACGTCGACGCGGGCTATCCGGAGGCAGTGGACGTCGCCCGGGACTCTGGTGTGCGCATCCCGATGAGCGAAGGCTGAGATGGCACAGGCGTTGCTGCTGGACAACATCGGCGAGTTGGTGACGAACGACCCTGACGTGGCTGGTGAGCTCGGAATCCGCAGGGACGTGAGCCTTGTGGTCGCCGATGGCCGCGTGGCGTGGATCGGCGCGAAGGCAGACGCGCCCCCCGCTGACTCGAGGGTCGACTGCGGGGGTGGGGCCGTTCTCCCGGGCTTCGTCGACAGCCACTCACACATCGTGTTCGCGGGCGATCGTTCTGCGGAGTTCGCGGCGCGGATGGCGGGCCTTCCGTACGCGGCAGGGGGTATCCGGACGACTGTGGAGGCGACGCGGGGGGCCGATGATCCGCTGCTGACAGCCAACACGCGCCGGCTGGTGCTGGAACTGCGTCGCAACGGGGCCACCACGTTCGAAATCAAGTCCGGCTACGGACTGACGATCGCCGACGAACGGCGCGGCGTGGCCATTGCCCGCGAGTTCACCTCGGAGGTCACGTTCCTGGGCGCCCATGTCGTACCGGCGGAGTTCTCCGGAGATCGACGTGGATACGTGGATCTGGTCTGCGGCCCGATGCTCGATGCCTGCAAGGACTCAGCGCGATGGATCGACGCGTTCTGCGACCGCGGGGCCTTCGACGCCGACGAGTCGCGAGAGGTCCTGCAAGCCGGTCTTCGGGCCGGGTTGACCCCGCGGGTACACGCGAACCAACTGCAGCCGGGTCCTGGGGTCCAGCTGGCGGTGGAGGTGGGAGCAGCATCGGCCGATCACTGCACGTACTTGGACGCCTCCGACATCTCCGCACTGGCCGACAGTCACACCGTCGCGACCCTGCTGCCAGGTGCGGAGTTCTCCACGCGCTCTCCGTACCCTGATGCCCGGCGCCTGATCGATGCCGGGGTGACCGTGGCCTTGGCCACGGACTGCAATCCCGGAACCAGTTACACCACGTCGATGCCGCTCTGCATCGCCCTGGCCGTGCGCGAGATGCGCATGACTGTGGCCGAGGCGGTGACCGCAGCCACGGTTGGCGGGGCAGCGGCGCTGCGGCGTGACGACGTCGGGCGCGTGGATGTGGGTGGGACGGCGGACCTGCTGCTGCTGGATGCACCAACGCATGTGCATCTGGCCTACCGCCCCGGCGTGGACCTGATCAGACAGGTATGGACCAAGGGTGTGCCACTTCGGAGTCAGCAATGACTCCCGAACCGACTGGTCCGAGGTACGCCGACCCCAAGTGGCCGTCCGCTGGGGAGTGGCTCGCAGCTTCGCGCACGGGGTTGGGTGGAAACCCCGGCCCCACGGTCGACCTCGGGGTCCTCGGAGTGCCGGCGCACCGCACTTCGATCTCCGCGACCCAGGCCCATAAGACACCGGCCGCGGTCAGGGACGCGCTGCGTCGGTACTCGACATGGGCGGCATCGATCGAGTCCGACCTCCGGGAACTGACGGTCAGTGATCTGGGGGACGTCGAAGAGCCCGATGGTGCGGCGGGAGAGTCGCGCACGCAGGCGATTCTGTCCGAGTGGGAGGGCCGATTGCTTCTGGCTCTCGGCGGGGACAACTCGATCACCTATGCGGTCGCACGAGGGATGCGCGCCGACGGGCTAGTGACACTCGATGCCCATCACGATGTCCGCGACGGCGAGTCCAACGGATCCCCGGTGGCACGGCTCATCGAGGCAGGCCTTGACGGCAGACGTGTCGTCCAGATCGGCATCTCCGACTTCGCCAACTCCCGGGAGTATCACGAACGCGCCCGTGACTTCGGGATAACCGTGGTCCATAGGGATGAGGTGCAGCGACGCGGGATCAGCGCCGTGATGCGCAGCGCGCTGGACCTCGTCGGCGCGGGACCCGAGTCGCGTGTTCATGTCGATCTCGATGTCGACGTCTGCGATCAGGCGGTCGCGCCGGCATGTCCTGCTTCGCTGCCCGGGGGACTGAGTGCCTATGAACTCCGGGAGGCGGCGCGCATCGCCGGCCGAGATGCCCGCGTTGTCAGCGTCGACCTCGTCGAGGTGGATGCGAGCAGGGACGGTCCCGACCTGAGAACGGTTCGTCTGGTCGCGGCGTGCGTCCTGGAGATCGGCGCTGGTCTGCTGCTGCGAAGCCGGGCTACAGATCCGGGGCGCGCTGGTCGCTGAGGCTCTTCGCGAAGAAGTGCGTCGCATCCATGTTGTCGTTGTAACGCTCGATCGGTGCGTATCCGTGCTGTGTGTAGAAATGCATGGCGGCGGTCAGGGCGCTGTTCGTGTCGAGGACGACCCTGCGGTACCCGAGTTCGACCGCGCGTCCTTCGATGTGATCCAACAGGGCCGCACCCAGCCCCGCGCCGCGGGCGGCCGGTGCCACCCACATCCTCTTGATCTCAGCCTCGTCGCGTGTGTGCCGACGCAGCGCGATACATCCCAGCACGCGGTCGCCGTCCAGCGCCAGTGCGAACGCTCCTGTGGGGGGTCGGTAGTCGTCGACATCCCGGGCGGCGGACTCGACCCCGAGCTGCTGCAGCCCGGCAAGGTCCAGCACCTCGCGAATGTAGGAGACAACGGCCCCTCGGGCACGTTCGCCAGCCGGGTCCTCCTCACTGATCATCACCCGACCGACTGTAGGACCAGCCTGCCCGGCCCTCCCGAAGGGGACCATTCAGAGACCCGGTCTGCTCAGCTCACCCGAGATGATCATCTACGGCAACCGCAGAATTGACCACCTGTAACGAACGTTTTCAGCGGTAAATGTGTGACATTGATACGAATCTGATCGAATCTCCTATGTCGAAGGGCTATCTAAACGGTCCCGTTCTTGCTACCGTCGGGGAAATTCCTTGTACATGCGGAGTAGACATGACCGACACAGAGCTGAACGACGCCGCGACCTCGTGGCCCGCCCACGATCCCGCGACCAAACGGACGGTCCCCGCCTCCTCGACCCCGGTGGACCTCGGCGTCGTCGAGAAGCTGATGGCCCAGGAGTGGGAGCGCTTCTCGGGCAGCACCGCAGGTTCGGCCGCTCACCACGAGCGTGCGATGAGCACCCTGCCGCTGGGTGTCGCGTCGTCTTTCCAGTACTGGGAGCCCCACCCGATCGCCATCGAGTCGGCGAAGGGCGCCTGGCTCACAGACGTCGACGGTCGCAAACTGCTGGACCTGTCCATGGGGTTCGGTGCGATGCTGGTCGGTCACCTGCACCCGCTGGTCGTCGAGTACGTGACCAAAGCGATGGAGAGCGGCACGCTGTTCGTCACCCCGTCCCCGTCGACCACCGAGGTGGCCGAGCGGTTCCAACGCCGCTTCAGCCTGGATCAGTTGCGCTTCGCGAACTCCGGTACCGAAGCGACCATGTACGCGGTCAAGGCCGCCCGTGTGTTCACTGGGCGCCGGGGGATCATCAAGATCGAAGGTGGCTACCACGGCGGCTACGACGCGCTGTCGGTATCGGTCAAGCCCGAGGTCGCCGAAGCCGGCCCCGAAGCCTCACCCGTGCCCGTCGTTCCCTTCGAGGCTGAGGCCGGCATCGTCCATGTCGTGCCCTACAACGACCTGGAGCGCCTCGAGGCGATCTTCGCGGAGCACGGCGACGAGATCTCCGCAGTCGTGATGGAACCGGTACTCGAGAACATCTCGATCGTTCTGCCCGATGCGGGCTATCTTGCCGGGGTGCGGGCGGCGTGTGACAGACACGGCGCCCTGCTGGTGTTCGACGAGGTGAAGACGGGCCTCACCGCCGGATACGCCGGCGCATCGCAGCGCCTCGGCGTGACCGCGGACCTGATCACCCTGGCCAAGAGCATCGGGGGAGGCCTGCCGCTGGCAGCCTTCGGTGGGCGCGCGGACGTGATGGCCACGATCAGCGACGGACGCATGTGGCACTTCGGCACCTACAACGGCAATCCGTTGGTGATGGCAGCGGCTGCCGCAGTCGATGAGATCTGCACTGAAGAGGTCCTGGACCACGCCGAGCAGATCAACAACGGAGCACTTGATGCGATCGACGGCATCATCACGCGCTACGACCTGCCCGCTCACACCGTCGGGTTCGGCGTCAAGGGTGCCGTGACTTGGGCGACCGAGCCGGTGCGCAACTATCGCGACTACAAGCGGACGGACTTCGACACGGCCGAACTCAGCTGGCTCTGGGGCGTGAACCGGGGAATCCTCACACCCCCCGGACTGGACGAGCAGTGGCTGGTCTCGGTGGCGCACACTCAGGACGACATGGGACTGCTTGTGCAGGCATTCGAGGACCTCGCGAAGGCGCTGCGCGGCTGACCGGGGTCCCAACCCCGTGCCTGCCGCGGGAAAGGCAGTTTCACTGCGTCCGTAAGGCGTGACCGAGCCCCGCGGACCAGGATGGGGCGTGTAGGTGTCGTCTGCGGGAAGGAATCCCATGAAGGTCGCAGTTCTCGGATCTGGAAACGGTGCCGCTGCCATCGCGTTCGAATGGGCGCAGGCCGGACATGCCGTGAGCATGTTCGATTTCCCGCAGTTCGACGAGACCATCTCCGCAGTCGCGGCGAAGGGCGGCATCTCCGCGGATGGTGAACTCCAGGGTTTCCAGGAGATCGTCTACGCCGGCCACGACCCGGAAGTGGCTGTTGCCGGGGCCGATCTGGTCTTCGCGGTGGGCCCTGCCTACAGCACCCAACCGTTCGCGGAGGCCTGTGCGCCACACATGACGCCCGGGCAGATGTTCGTGGTCTGCCCGAGTTCCTGTGCGGGTGCGATCGTCTTCAAGCAGGGTCTGGGACTGGCGCTGGATGACGACTCCGTGATCGTGGCCGAGACCTCCACGCTGCCGTACGCCGTGCGGCTCACGGGTCCCGCGCACATCACCGTCTACAACCGTCTCAAGGGCGGCTACTACGTGGCGGCCCTGCCCGGCGCCGACACCCAGGCCGTCTACGACGTTCTCCGACCTGTTCATGGGGAGATCGAGAAGGCCAGCAGCGTTCTACAAACCACGCTTCAGAACGGCAACCCAGTGATCCATCCGGCGGTGTCCTTGTGCAACGTCGCGTTGATCGAGCGCACCGGCGGGGACTTCCTGTTCTACGAAGAGGGGGTGACCGAGGGTGTCGGCAGGGTGATCGAGGCGGTTGACACCGAACGGCTCGCCATCGCGCAGGCTCTGGGCGTGGCCGTTCTGCGCGATCCCGAGCTGGGGATTCTGCAGGGCTACCAAGCGGTGAACAACTACAGCACGGGGTACTCCCAAGCCCCCGGGTTCCGGGGGATCCGGGCACAGCCCCAACTGGACTACCGCTACTTCACTGAGGACGCCGGCTTCGGGCTGGTCTTCCTGACGGACCTGGCACGGGCCGTCGGCGTCCCAACCCCCAACATGGATGCTGTGCTCCGGATGAGTTCCATCGTCACAGGCCGTGATTTCGAGGCGGAGCAGGCTCGGACGATGACGAGTCTCGGCCTTGCGGGGTACAGCGTGGACGAACTCAGGTCGCTGTAGCGCTCGCAGTAGGCAACGAAGGCCCGTCCGGCTGTGTCGAGTGGCTGGCCGATGACGGGCGCGTAGTGGCTGAAGAACACCGTCGCGATGAGTTCTCGGCGCGAACTCACTCCACACTTCGTGAACACGGCCTTCAGATGGTCCTGCACTGTGTACGGGGAGAGATGAAGACTGGCGGCGATCTCCCGGGTGCTGGCGCCTCCGAGAACCGCCACGACCACCTCGCGCTCCCGATCGGTGAGTTGGTAGGCGGCCACGATCAACGGGATCAGCTCCGGAGGGCGAGCCGCCTCGATGGTGACAACGACCTGTTTGCCGGGACCTGACGGGGTGGTCAGAGGTGCGGCATGCACAATCAGCCACGAACCGTCGCGGGCGCGAACCCTGGTGCTGGCCGGGGTGCTGCGGATGCCTGCTCCGAACGCGCGGGCGGAGGCCACGACCGTGACCAGCTGGATGGGTAACTGACCCCAGACCGAACCGCCAAGTTGTTCCAGCCGTTGTTCGGCAGGGCCAGAGGCACTGGTGACCGCGTCTTCGGGGTCGACGACAAGTACGGCGGGGCCATGGACGGGATCAGGGTTGCGAGCCGCGCCGGCGATGAGTCCGGCTCGAAAACCCGCAGCCAGCACTTGGGAGACCCCGGCCACGAACGCGGCGTCCGCGGGACTGAATCCAGTGGCTGAGGTCGGTCGGTACAGCCCCACGAAACCCCACGTCCGACCATCGGCACGCAGCGCCGCACGCAGCTCGTTTCCCTGGTCGAAATGGGCCACCAGGAAATCGCGATACCTCGCCGCACGCTCTGGGTGGCCATCGGTATCAAGGGCAAGAACCCCGACCGGGATCGGACGCTGGGCGATCTCACCGAAACTGTTCACATCTGGGCGCTCGTACTCGAAACTGGCGAACTCCGCGTCCCGGGCGTCCGGGAGGCCCATCTTCGTAGTGCCCGTGAGCAGGTGCGTGTCAGGGTCGCACGAGGCAAGGCAAGCACTCTCGAACGGAACAGCCTGCTTGAGCACCTCCAGTGCCGCCTCGGCGAACGCCTCGTGAGCCAGGCCAGTGACGGACAGCGAAGCGAGTCGCGCACCCACCGTCTGCGCATCCATGGCCATGTCGTCGAGTATCCACCGGAACGCCGACGAAGTGAATCCCAGATCCCTGGGGGTGCGACTCCCCGGGAATCAGGGATGGTGCCCGCCGTTCGCGCGTAGGCAACATCGCAGACACATCCACAAGGAGGAACCACCATGACCGAACTGATCGACAAGCACCCGAAGCGGCCCAGACCGACCCGCTGACGCCGCTGCTGATCGCCCCCGAGACCTACGTGATCCAGGCGATCCACGGTGAGGGAGAGGGTCCCATGGCCGTGCACATGAACTCGATGCTCATCCGGGGCAGGGAACCGATGGTCGTGGACACCGGCACCCCGATCGACAGGCAGGCCTACCTCGAACAACTCACGAGCCTGGTCGACCCCGAGGACGTCCGATGGATCTTCGTGTCGCACGACGACGTCGACCACTACGGCAACGTCGACGTGCTGATGGACATGTGTCCGAATGCGACCATGATCGCCACCTGGTACCTCACGCAGCGGCTGTCTGCAGAGGGTCCGCTTCCGCCCATGCAGCGATGGCGCTGGCTGGGACATGGGGAGTCACTCGACATCGGTGACCGGCAGGTGGTGGCGCTGCGGCCCCCTCTGTATGACTCTCCTACGACCCGCGGCCTGCTGGACACGTCCACCGGCGTGTACTGGGCGTCCGACTGCTTCTCGACCCCCGTCCCCAAGCGCACCGAGTACGTCGACGAACTGGACCGTGACCAGTGGGCCGACGGCTTCGCGGTCTTCGGAAAGTGGAACAGCCCCTGGATCGAACTGCTGGACCAGGCCCGGTACGACGCCGAGGTGGACGAGTTGAGGCGGCTCGACATCACCACCATCGCGACCTGTCACGGCCCGACGATCGGCGCGGCGATGGTGGACCGGGTGTTCGAGATGATGCACTCGCTGCCCGGGGCCGGCGTCCCGGACCAGCCAGGACAGCCGGTTCTCGAGGAGATGGTCACCGCTCTGGAAGCGCACGATCGGCTCAGATGAGTGCCACGTCATGCGCGAAGGACATAGATTCGTCAGCATGGCACTGGAATTGTGGGACGAGGATCCTGGCACCGTACTTGCGGTCGTGGCTCACCCGGACGACCTGGAGTACGGCGCGGCGGCCGCAGTCGCCAAGTGGACCGCCGCCGGCAGTAGCGTGCGCTATCTGCTGGCGACCAGGGGCGAGGCGGGTATCGACGGAATGGCGCCGGACGAAGCCGCTCGGGTGCGCGAACAGGAACAACGGGACAGCGCCGCGATCGTGGGTGTTGAGGACGTCGAGTTCATGGACTATCCGGACGGCACGCTCGAGTACGGGCTGCCACTGAGACGCGATCTGGCGCACGCCATCCGCCGTCACCGCCCGAGCACCCTTCTTCTGTTCAATCACCGCGACAACTGGGGGTTCCCGGGCAGCCGGAACAGTGCCGATCACCGGGCCGTGGGGGAGGCCGCCCTCGACGCGGCGGCCGATGCCGGCAACCGGTGGATCTTCCCGGTCGATGGGCTGGAGCCACATGCCGTGACGAGGATCCTCGTGGCGGGGTCACCTGAGGCCCATCATGCGATCGAGGTGACGGACTTCCTCGACGCAGCGGTAGCTTCGCTGTCCGCCCACGCCGCCTACCTCGAGGGTCTGGGGGATCATCGCATGGCGGATCCGGAGTTCGTGAGAGCCATGTGCGAGCAGACCGGGGAACGCGCGGGCGTTCCCGCGGCCGTCTCCGTGGAGTTGTTCCAAGGCTGAACGGCGCCTACACCAGGTGCCGGTCGCACCGCGGCCCGGTGGATGTGGTGTCATGCGGCATGCGTACGTTCACCTGTCGACGGTGTTCAAATCTGCTCTCGTTCGAGAGTTCCAAGTGTGTGGTGTGCGGGAGCCCACAGGCCTTCTCGGCCGAACAGTTCTCGATGATTCCCGTCGACCCGACGTCGGGGACCCAGCGACTGTGCGCCAACGCGGCACTTATCGGCTGCAACTGGCTGACTGTTTCCGGAGACCTCTACTGTCCCTCGTGCCGGCTCACCCGGACGCGCCCACACGACGGGGACACGTCCGGGATGGAGGCGTTCGTCCGGACGGAGGCCGCCAAGCGGCGACTCGTCTATCAACTCATCGACCTGCGACTACCGATCATCGCGAAGCGCGACGATGACGCGGGGCTCGCCTTCGACCTGCTGTCCAGCGTAGAGGCACCTGTGACCACCGGACACGACAACGGATTGGTCACGATCGACCTGGCGGAGGGCGACGACCCGCACCGAGAGGCGATGCGCGTCGAGATGGGGGAGCCGTATCGGACGGTGCTCGGGCACCTGCGTCACGAGGTCGGGCACTACTACTTCCAAGTGCTTGTGCAGGGGCGCCGCCCCGGAGCCCAGGGCATCGATAGCCAAGACGCACTCGAGCGTTTCCGGCAACTCTTCGGGGATGAGCGCGCGGACTACGGCGCCGCATTGCAGCGTCACTACTCCGCAGGCCCGCCCGAGGGTTGGGAAGTGACCCACATCAGCGCCTACGCGACGGCTCATCCATGGGAGGACTGGGCGGAGACTTTCGCGCACTACCTGCACATCCTCGACACATTGCAGACGGCGTCGGCCTGGGGCATGACCGTCGCCGGACCGAGCACGACCGCCCCGGAGGTCACGGGAGCCGTCCATGCCTATCCCGGCTCGAACGCACCGGGCCAGGCGGGCATCCGCGGAATCATCTCCACCTGGCTGCCTCTGACGTTCGCGCTGAACGCGGTGAACCGGAGCATGGGCAGGGATGACCTGTATCCCTTCCGACTCACGGAATCCGTGATCGCCAAACTCGACTTCGTGCACGGCTTGGTGAATCCTGCCTGACACCCGGCGGTGTCAGGCCTTCGAGGACAACTCGCGTCCGCGAGCGTCGGCAGGTTGGCCGACGCGGCACTGGATGGCGGGGATCGACTAGGGTCGGGGCGACACCGACGACAGGATTGCCATGGCCCGCGAGATCGCTTATCCACCTGAGATCGAGCTGCCGATCACCGACACGATCGGCTCACTGCCCGCCCGCAACGCGCGCACCATGCCATCGCGTCCTGTGTATGCGCTGCGCACCGATGACGGCTGGGCTGATGTTACGGCCAAGGAGTTCAACGAGCAGGTGAGCCGTGTCGCAAAGGGCATCGTGGCGCGAGGTATCGAGGCGGGGAGCCCGGTCGCCATCCTCTCGCCCACGCGCTACGAGTGGACCGTCCTCGACTTCGCGCTGTGGTCCATCGGTTGTTTCGCAGTTCCGATCTACGACTCGTCGTCGGCCGAGCAGATCGAGTGGATCCTCGAGGACAGCCACGCGGTGGCCGTCATCGTGAGTTCCACGGACATGGCCCAGCGCGTGCGGGAGGCGACTCTTGAGAGCCCGCCGGTGTGGGTGATCGACGATGGCTTGCTGGAGCAGCTGGCCGTCGAGGGCGTCGATGTGCCGGACGATGTGCCCGAGAAGCGCCTGGCCGCTGCGTCTCCACAGGACCCGGCCACGATCGTTTACACGTCCGGCACGACGGGGCGGCCCAAGGGTTGTGTCATCACCCACGAGAACCTCATGTTCGTCACTCGCACCCTGGTGACCACCACCCGGCCCGTGGTGGACGAACCCGGCGCCAAGACGGTGCTCTTCCTGCCGCTGGCTCATGTGCTCGGACGAGGGGCGCAGGTCTACTGTGCGCAGGGCGGCATGCAGGTAGCCCACTGTCCGGCGCCGAAGCAGTTGCCCGCGGACATGCTCAGTCTGCATCCCACCTTCCTCGTCGGCGTTCCGCGCATCTTCGAGAAGATCTTCAACGCCACCCAGCAGAAGGCCCATGCCGAGGGCAAGGGGCGGATCTTCGAACGTGCCGCGAGGGTCGCCATCGATTATGGCCGCATCACCCAGACCGGGAAGCCTTCCTTGTGGCTCCGACTGGAGCACTCCCTGTTCGACCGACTGGTCTACGCCAAGATCCGGGCAGCCATGGGAGGTAACCTGCGCTTCGCGATCACGGGCGGGGCCAGTCTCGGGGAGCGGCTCGGCTACTTCTTCGCAGGCATCGGTTGCACCGTCATGGAGGGCTACGGACTGACCGAGACAACCGCGTCCGGCACATTCAACCGTGCCGAGAGCCCTCGGATCGGCAGCGTGGGGCAGCCGATGCCGGGGACGGCGGTGCGAATAGCCGATGACGGCGAGATCTGGCTGCAGGGACCTCACGTGATGGCCGGATATCACAACAACCGTGCGGCGACCGATGACGCCATCGATGCCGATGGATGGTTCAGGACCGGCGACCTCGGTGCCCTCGACCCTGACGGCTACTTGCAGATCACCGGACGCAAGAAGGAGATCATCGTCACCGCCGGAGGCAAGAACGTGGCGCCGGCTGTCCTGGAGGACCGTATGCAGGCACACAACCTCATCGGGCCGACGATGGTGGTGGGGGAGGGGCAGCCGTTCATCGGGGCGCTGATCACGGTAGACCCGGATGCGCTGGCGGTCTGGGCGAAGTCCCACAACAAGACCGGAACGACCGCGGCGGAGTTGCGGGACGACCCCGATCTGCGCGCGGAGATCCAGTCGGCTGTGGATGACGCGAACGCGGCCGTGTCAAAGGCGGAATCGATCCGCTCCTGGCGGCTTCTCGACAGTGCGTTCACCGAGGAGTCCGGTCATCTCACGCCGACCCAGAAGCTCAAGCGCAATCTCGTCGCACAGGACTTCGGTGCGGAGATCGACGCGATCTACGGGTAGGGCCCCGAGCACTCGGTGCATGTTCCCCGCGAACAGCGCTGTAGGTGCACCTACAGCGCCGATCTCCCGCTGACAGCCGTTAGACGTACGCTAGATGAAGCCCCCACGAAGGTGATTTCGTGGGGGTATCTGGTGTCCGAGGGGGGATTTGAACCCCCACGCCCCGTTAAGGGCACTAGCACCTCAAGCTAGCGCGTCTGCCTATTCCGCCACCCGGACCCGGTTGGGTCTCTAGAGTACCAACCCCGTTTCAGGTCTCTCCGACGGTCAAGGGTGTTCTGGCGACCACCTCGTATGCCGGCTTGGGTCCGGTGACCGACCTCACCAGGGTGACCTCCATCGGTGTCCATGAAGGGGAGGAGAACCCCGCAAGAGCGGTGACTGCCTCAGAAACCTGCCGGGATCCCACCGAAGACCGACTGCGGCCCAGTGTCACGTGGGCGGAGAAGCGGCGATCAGGACAGTGGTGCGTGCTCTGGACCGATGAGGCCAGTCGGGCAAGCCATGGACCGGCATCCACCCCCATCCACAAGATGGGTCCGAACCTACCGGCGCCGTTCAGCCGAACGGGTTGCGCGCAGACTGCTGGAGTCGCGTGGAGGCGGCCGCACTTCCACGGCAAGTTCGCGGTCGCCGAGGAACGCGAGGGTGAGATGCCAACGACCCCGAGGCTGCCAACGGATGTGTTCGTACCGCCCACGTAGTGGATCGACAGCCGCCTCCATCGCCAGGATGATCGGCTCCGGGGGCCAGATCGCGACGAACAGTCGGTCAGTCACATGTCTAGTCTCGCGCAAAGTGGCACAGTGAGGGCATGACTTCGGACGTGGCGCGTGTCTGCTCGGAACTCATCAGTCTCGACACCTCGAACTACGGCGACGGCACCGGACCCGGGGAAGCCTCGGCCGCGGAATACGTCGAGGCGTTCCTGCGGGGAGCCGGCCTGCAGCCGGAACGTTTCAGCACCACGTCGGCCTCACGACAAGTGGTTGTCTGCCGCGTCCCGGGCGAGGATCCTCAGGCTCCAGCACTGGTCGTGCATGCCCACTTGGACGTGGTTCCGGCAATCGCCGAGGACTGGTCGGTGCCGGCCTTCGAGGGCACCATCCACGACGGCATGGTGTGGGGCAGGGGAGCGGTCGACATGAAGGACATGGACGCCATGATCCTCACCGTCGTTCAGAAGTGGCAGTTCCACGGGATCAAGCCCCGGCGTGACATCGTTCTGCTGTTCCTTCCCGACGAGGAGGCCGGCGGACAGCACGGCGCCCACTGGGTCGTGGACAATCGGGCGGATCTTCTGCACGGGGTGACAGAGGGCATCGGCGAGGTCGGCGGGTTCTCCTTCGAGTTGGCCAACCACAAGCGCCTCTACATGATCGAGACGGCACAGAAGGGCCTGGCGTGGCTACGGCTGCGGGCCACCGGCACGGCCGCTCACGGATCACTGATCGCCAACGACAACGCGATCACCCGCCTCGCCCGCACGGTGACCAGGATCGGCGAACACGAGTTCCCGGTGCAGATGACGCCGACCGTCGAAAGATTCCTCGCCGAGGTGTGTGAGGCCGCCGGGATCCCGTTCGACCGGAATGATCCCGAGGCGGCCCTGGCCCAGCTGGGTCCCTTCGCCCGCATGATCGGCGCGGTCATGCGTCACACGGCCAACCCCACGATGCTCGCCGGCGGCTACAAGAGCAACGTCATCCCCGGCGAGGCCCAGGCCGTCGTCGATGCGCGCTTCCTCCCCGGCCTGGAGGATGACTTCTTCGCGCAGTTCCAGGAACTTCTGGAACCCGGCGTCACCTTCGAGCCGGAGGTCAAGGACATCAGCCTCGAAACGACCTTCGACGGCGATCTCGTCGACGGGATGACACGCGCACTGCTGGCCGAGGACCCGCAAGGGATACCGGTTCCCTACACCTTGTCCGGTGGAACTGACGCGAAGGCCCTGTCCAGACTCGGCATCAGATGTTTCGGTTTCGCTCCGCTGCAACTGCCGCCGGATCTGGACTTCACGGCGCTGTTCCACGGGATCGATGAGCGCGTTCCGATCGAATCCCTCGAGTTCGGGGTCCGGGTCCTGGACCGCTTCCTACGATCGGCATGACCCATCGGCTGCTGGATCAGCTCGATCACATCGCGGGGCGCCTGGCACTACGGCCGGACGCCCTGGCACTGCTCGCGCTCGGATCCGTCGGCAGGGACACGAACCGGTTGGACGATCACTCGGATCTCGACTTCTTCGTCATCACCGCGGACAAGGAACAGATGCTGGAGGACCTCTCCTGGCTCGGCGAGCCGTTGCGCTGGCAACACCGCAACACCCCCGACGGGTATCAGGTCCTGGTCGGGGACGTCTTCCACGAGTTCGCCGTGTTCCAGTCGGAGGAGATGACGGCAATACCGTTCGAGCCGGGCCGTGTCGTATGGATGGCGCCTGGCTTCGACATGAGCCTCCTCGATCCAGCGCCGCAGCCGCCTCCCAGTAGCCAGTGGCTGATCGATCAGGTGCTCGCGAACCTCTACGTGGGCCTGCACCGCTTCCTGCGGGGGGAGCACCTCAGCGCACTACGCAAGATCCAGGGCGAGGCGTTGGACGCGCTGCTGAGGCTTCGGGGGGCATCCGATCCCTTCGACCCGACCCGACGAGCTGAGGCGCACACCGACGTGCGACTGGACGTTGCCGCCGGTGGCTACGACCGGGTACCGGAGGCGGCGCGGATGATTCTTACCGCCCTGCCACCGGTCGAATCCGCCATGCGTGACGACGTCGAGGCCCTACTTGCGCGGGCGGTTACGTCAGAAGACTGACGCCTCCCGGACCGACCAGCAGGCCCAGGATGATCAGCACAACACCCCAGAGCACTTGACTGCGCACGATCGAAACGACGCCAGCCACCACCAGGACAACCGCGAGAATCCATAGCAGGAAATCCATGGTGGCAGGTACCCGGAATCCGCAGATCAATCCTCAAAACAGCCGCCCGCCTACTCCTGCGCCGAGCCCACCCCGATCGGCGCACGAGTCCGAACGGGCCAAGAGGAGTCATTGCGGGTGGGCGCAAGCCAGGTCTGGGTCCCAAGAGGATTCAGGTTGCCCAGAGCTTGTACTCAGAAATGACTCCTCCTTCGCTGAGATATCCAAAGGCCCCGGTGTCTCACGAGCGACCGCCTACCGCACCTCGACACCGCAGGCGGGTGATTGCGCCAAGTGACGCCTCCCGGGGGAGTGGGACAGCGGTGAAGGCAACTGCACTCAGGTAAGGCTTTCCTTCCCAACGCGGCGTATTCGGGTCTAGGGTTGGCCGGGAATGACCGCGGCGCCGCATCCGGCGGCGCCGCAACAAGGAGATGAAGCAATGGCCGAGTACATGGATGTCCACACCAGCATGGTCGGTGTAACACCGGAAGCCCTCGCATCCGCGCATCAGGCCGACTTGGACATCCAGGATGAGGAGGGGGTCAACTTCAAGCAGGCATGGGCCGATCCCAAGACCGGTCACGTCTTCTGCCTGTCCGAGGCGCCGAGCGAAGACGCCGTACGCCGCATCCACGAGCGCGCCGGCCACCCTGCCGACGAGATCCACGAGATCACTGTCACGGCTTGAGGCCCCCGCGCCGTCGTCCGTGACTACATTCACGAACACCTGACCTAGCGTGTCGAGCCCCTCTGCTCGAACCACTTCCGGGTCACCGGGCCTAATAGCAGCCCGCCGCCGGACCCGCGAGCGTGGCCTCGGCTCCCAGAAGGAAGTGGAGAGAGCGCTGCGCAGTCGGGCGACGCGGGGCCACGACAGTGCCACCCTGGTCTGACCCAGAGCTTCGGTTGCGGCACATCCCGCCTTGCCTATCCAGACGTCGTTGCGGTCGACCGAACGCTTCCGCGGATTCACGAGGGCAGCAATACGGAATAGACGCTGCCACGGCTGAGACCTGCCGTAGCCCCCCGCGCGCCACTGTATAGTCGCCTGCACGTCCGTGGAGGAGACCCCCATGAACACCTCGAACGCCCGGCCCCGCGGACGCCGGCTCCACGTCGCAGGCATGGTCCTCGCCGCTTCGCTCGTCGCCGCCGCGTGCGGTAGTGGAGACGAAGCCGCGTCCGAATCAGCCTCCTCGACCGCGCCGCCGACGACGGGCGACGTGCAGGCCGGAGTCGGCTGCCCCGCCGTGCCGACGGGCGTGAGCCAGTTCGTCCTCGACGCCGGTGGGGCCGAGCACGACGTGCGGGTGTACGTCCCGAAGACATACGACGGCACGTCCGAGCTCCCTCTGGTCCTGAACTTCCACGGCTTCGGCTCAAACGGCGACCAGCAGGCCGCCTTCACCGGATACGAGGAACTCGCCGAGGAGGAGGGCTTCGTCGTCGTCCATCCGACCGCTGTTCCGTCGACTCGCGATGAGGAAGGGCGCAACTCGTGGGAGACGATCGCGGTAGACGATCCGGCCAAGGACGACGTCGCCTTCGTGGATGAACTCCTCGACCTGCTCATCGACGACTATTGCGTCGACGAGACCCGGCTGTATGCGATCGGAATGTCCGGTGGGGGTCTGTTCACGAGCCAGCTCGTGTGCGAGATGTCCGATCGGCTCGCCGCCGCAGTCTCAGTTGCTGCGATCTCGTACCCGAAGGGGTGCGATCCGGCCGAGCCGGTGCCGTTCCGGGCGATCCACGGCACCGAGGACCCGACCGTCCCGTTCGACGGTGATCCCACCGGCACCAGGTTCGAAGGCGAGGAGTTCGTCGAGGTGCTGTTCTCCGAGCCCATGCCTGACCAGTTCGCCCAGTTCGCAAAGGCGATGGGGTGCGCCCCGGAGGGCGACCGTGTGAAGGCGTCGACCGACGTCGTCACCACGACCTACTCCGGCTGTGACGACGACGTGCCGCTCGTGTTCTACGAGGTCGTCGGGGGCGGGCACGCCTGGCCGAGTTCACCGCTAGCCGAGCCGGACTCGCCGATGGCCGAGCAACTGGCCGCGCTGCAGGGAATCAATCCTGGAACAGCCGCCAACCTGTCCGGGACGCGAACGCTTTCCGGAATCAGCAGCTGAGGTTCGAACGTTCTACGAGGAGTCCTTCGTGGTGGGCGATACTGGGTTCGAACCAGTGACCTCTTCCGTGTCAAGGAAGCGCGCTACCGCTGCGCCAATCGCCCTTCGTAAAGCGAGGTGGAGACGGGATTCGAACCCGTGTAGACGGCTTTGCAGGCCGTTGCCTCGCCTCTCGGCCACTCCACCAGAAGCCCCGTGGCCTCTCGAGCGGACGACGGGATTCGAACCCGCGACCCTCACCTTGGCAAGGTGATGCGCTACCAGCTGCGCTACGTCCGCGTGTGACTAGCCGGTATCGAAACCGACTTGCACCAGCATAACGGAGCCGTCACGAAGGGGGGCAAGCGGGACACGGCATGGGGGCGGTGGGCAGGATGAATCGTGCGCACCACGGGACCGACGGCGGCTTTCGGCGATCTGTGGGCCACAGACCTGGTCGAGATCACTCACGACCCGGCGGCACTCGAGACCGGTGGCCGCTGGGCTGTGGCGATAGGTTTCGAGGGTCGTGCCGTGTTCGCCCGATTCAAGACTTGGCGGCGTCGTGATCGCCGCGGAACGTGGTCGGGTGTGCGCACCGCCTGGCGGACGTCGCTCTCGGAGATCGAATACGCGGACCGGGTCAGAGCGGATCCAGGAACACATCGCCAGGGGTTGGGTCTACCAGGTGAACCTGTGCAGGGTGCTGAGTGCGGAGTGTGACGCCGAGGATCTCGAGGGTCTGTACATGCGCCTAGCCACGATGCGTGCACCTTTCGCCGGTCTACTCACGTTGCCCGAATCGGGAGTGCACATCGCCTCCGCCTCTCCTGAGCGCTTCCTCACACGGCACGGCAACAAGTTGCTGTCGAGCCCGATCAAGGGCACCGCGGCATCGCCCGCCGGCTTCCTTCCCAAGGACCGCGCTGAGAACGTGATGATCACCGACCTTGTGCGCAACGACCTCGGGCGTGTTGCGCGGGTGGGAAGCGTGAATGTCGATGAGTTGCTCGCGGTTGAGCCGTATCCGGGTCTGCACCACCTCGTGAGCACGGTGAGTGCCGACGTCGGGTGACGCCGACTGGACGACGATACTGGCCGCGACCTTCCCCCCTGGCAGCGTGTCGGGCGCTCCGAAGTCCTCAGCGCTCGAAGTGATCCGGGAGTTGGAGCCGGTTCCACGACAGTGGTACTGCGGCACTTTTGGCTGGATCGACTCCGACTCCCGACGCGCGGAACTCGCGGTGGCGATCAGGACCTTCTGGCTGGACGGTGGGGAGATTCGATTCGGCACCGGGGCGGGTATCACATGGGGCAGCGATCCGGCGGGGGAGTGGGAGGAGACGCAACTCAAGGCGCAGCGTTTGATTTCGCTCGCCAGCGAGGATTCCGTGAAAGGCTGACGTCGTGTGGAGTTGGATCAATGGCCGGATACAGCCAGTGTCCGAGGGGACGATCAACGTCATCGATCACGGATTCACCGTCGGCGATGGCGTGTTCGAGACCCTCAAGACCGTCGAGGGTGTGCCATTCGCACTCACGCGGCACCTGCGTCGGCTCAACAGATCGGCGGCGGGCCTCGGCCTACCGCCAGTCGATGAGAAGACGGTCCGGCGGGCCGTTGCCGAGCTGCTCGACGTCGAGTCCCATCCGCTCGGGGTACTGCGCATCACCTACACGTCGGGACCCGGACCACTGGGCTCGAACCGCGGCCCTGGCCCCTTGACACTGGCATGCGTGACGATGCCCACCGCAGCCCTGGCCCGTCACCACTCAGGTGGCGTTGAGTCGCTGGCCCCGCAACGAGCGCTCGCCGTTGAAGGGCTTGAAGACCACGTCGTACGCCGAGAATGCGGTGTGTTTGGCCGAGGCCAGGAGACAGGGGGCCAGTGAGGCGATCCTCGCCAACCTCGCGGGGAACCTGTGCGAGGGCACCGGGAGCAACATCTTCGTGGTCATCGACGGGCGGGTCGTGACTCCACCCACCTCCGACGGATGCCTGGCGGGGATCACGCGGGACCTGGTCGTCGAGTGGTGTGACGTGCAGGAGCGCGTCCTGCCGTTGTCCGTTCTGCAGGACGCGGACGAGATCTTCCTCACCTCGAGCACGCGGGATGTACACCCTGTCGATCGGGTGGACGGGCGGGTCCTCGACGCGCCGGGGCCGCTGACCTCCGAGGTCGCCACAAGGCCTTCCGGCAGCGCAGTGCCGCAGACGCCGACCCGGTTTGACGCGGCTGTCTAGCGATCGTTGAGCAACTCGGCGATCAGTCCGTCGAGATCGAGGAAATCGGATTCGGCGCCGGCGGGAACGACCTCGTACGCCCGCTGCAGGAACTCGTCGATCTCGGCTGCGGGCGCCTCAAGCAGAGCTTGGCCGGAGGGGGAGCGCAGTGTGATGCAGATGACCCTGTCGCCGCTGATGGTTGCGGGCCAGCAGGTGACGTCGCCGTCACCGACCGGATGGTTCGTGCCGCCCTTGAGCAGATCGCGCGCGAAGACCCATTGCACAGCGACGCCGTCACCCTTGAATTCGGCGGTGACCGACAGCGGTTCCTGTGCGGAATAGCTGAATCTGGCCGGCACGGGCATGCCGTACTCCGTGCCGATCACCAGGTTGAGAATGATCTCAGCTGTGACGATCGTGGGAATCGGTCCCGTATGCATGTGTGGCCTCCATAACCCTGACGTCCATGGTGTGCCCTTTCGTTCCCTCGAGTAACCGCTTTAGGCTGTGAAACGTGACACAACCGCAGACCGACCTCCCGTGGAACCGCCGGTTCCGCGGTTGGTTCCGTCGGCACTGGCTGCTCGACACCGCCTGGCGGGTCAGCGTCTTCGTGGTCGGAGTCAGTGTCGTCGCCGTGGGAGTGCTGCTGCTGGTACTCCCAGGTCCGGGCTGGGCGAGCATCGCCCTGGGGTTGATCATCCTGGCCTCCGAGTACGTCTGGGCCCAGAAACTGCTCTCCCCGATACGGACCAAGTTGTCACAGGCCAAGCGCACTGCACAGGATCCGCAGTACCGCACGCAGGTGCGGACACTCTCGACCGCGGCGTTCGTCCTGTTCGGCGCCGCCATCGGCGCCTACCTCTGGCGCTACGGCGTATCCCTGGACGGTGTGCGAGGCTTCTGGCCGCTGTGAGGTAGTCTGGTCGCAGTCTTGCGGGCGATTGGCGCAGTGGTAGCGCGCTTCGTTCACACCGAAGAGGTCACTGGTTCGAACCCAGTATCGCCCACCACGCAAAACCCCTGGTCAGCCCCGCTTTCCCAATAGACCTCAGAAGCTGACTTCATTGAGCGGGGCATAGGTCCCAGGACAGTCCACGGGTCGCCTACCCTTTCACGCACTCGCTGGTCGGCAAGCGCGGAAGGGACTGCTTGCTCGACAAACCTTCGAGTTGGAAATACGAGTTGGAGAGGCCGCCGTGGGACCTGGCCCGGCGTCTGATGTTGACCTCGCCTTTGCCGATGCGGGGCCGTAAGCACACCGATCGTTACGAGTCCGTCGATGCCCAGTGCACCGCCATCGCCGCCGCTCGTAGTGCTCGGCGGTGCCTGTCGTGGCGTGTATTCAGTGCAAAAGCAAAGGTGTGGAATCCACGTGTCCGGTGCTAGGGTGGCGCGAAACCGCAGATCGATCAGGATGTGATGTCGATGAGTGCCGGCCGGTTGAGCGCAAAGAGTCTCTTTGCAGCGTGCGCAAATGCGGGGATGATGCTGGGTTTGCTGGTGACTGGGGAGGCTGCGACTGCCTCTACTGTCACGCCCGCGGCTTCGGCGAAGAAGGGCGTAGCCAAGGTCTCAGTCACCGGCCAGCGGTTGGGCAAGCGCGCGAAGATCACACTGCGGGCGGTGAAAGGGCCGGCCAAAGGTACCAAGCGTGTGCAGAAGATCGGGAAACGCGGCAGGATCACTGGGTTGCGACCCGGGACCTACAAAGTCAGCGCCAAGCCGATCAAATCCGCAGGGCGCACCGCGACCGCGACTGTCAAACCCGCCAAAGTGAGGGTGCGGTCGGGGCGAAACGTCAAGGTGAAGGTGCGATACCGCGTGAAGTCCACCCCTACACCGACCCCGGCGCCCGCCCCGGTAAGCCCGCCCCCGGTCTCGACGACCCCACCACCGCCGCCGGGACCGACGCCCAGCCCGACGCCCACCACGAATCCGGTTGTCACCACCGCGAGTTTGGCGCTCGGCGCTTTCCACTCGTGCGGTCTCGATGCCGACGGCGCCGCATGGTGTTGGGGGTACGACGACTCCGGGCAGCTCGGTGACGGGGCCGGTGCCACGAACCAGTTCGAACCGGTGCAGGTTATCGGCACCCGCGCATACACCACCATCGCTGCAGGCTTCGCGCACTCATGCGCTCTCGATACCGACGGGGCCGCCTGGTGCTGGGGGTACGACGACTTCGGGCAACTCGGTGACGGGGCCGGCGCTACGGACAAATTCGAACCGGTGCAGGTGTCCGGCGGGCGGACCTTCACGTTTCTGACTGCCGGCAGTAACCACACGTGCGCTCTGGATACCAACGGGACAGCCTGGTGCTGGGGCAGCGATAGCTCCGGGCAACTCGGCGACGGGCCCACTGCCACCAACCGGTTCGAACCGGTGCAGGTGTCCGGCGGGCGCACCTACACAGGTATTTCCGCCGGCGGCGATGCCGCCAGCAGCCATTACACCTGCGCTGTGGACATCAACGGGACAGCCTGGTGCTGGGGCAACGACAGCTCCGGGCAGCTCGGCGACGGGGCCGGTGCCACGAACCAATTCGAACCGGTCCAGGTGTCCGGCTCACACAAATTCGCTACTGTCGCCGCCGGTGGTTCTCACACATGCGCTCTCGACACCACGGGCGGTGCCTGGTGCTGGGGCAGCGACTTCAGGGGGCAGCTCGGTGACGGGGCCGGTGCAACGAACCAGTTCCAACCGGCGCAGGTGTCCGGATCACGTACCTACACGACCGTGACAGCAGGCCTGCAGCACACCTGCGCCGTTGATGCCGCTGCCGCTGCCTGGTGCTGGGGCACCGACGGCAACGGGCAACTCGGGGACGGGGCCGGCACTACGGACCAGTCCCAACCGGTGCAAGTGTCCGGTGGGCGCAGTTACACGACCGTCGCTGCCGGCCAGGCGCACACGTGCGCTTTGGACGCCGCCGCCGCTGCCTGGTGCTGGGGCTTCGATGGTTTCGGGGGGCTCGGTGACGGCCCGGGATTCACTAGTCGGGTGGACCCGATCCGTGTGGCCGGAAACATCACCTGGAAGCAGCCAACGCCCCTGTAGGCGCCCTGCGATCCGCCACGAGCGTCGATCTGCTGGAGCCGCTTGATCACGTGTGATCGGGAACCCCACAGTGCACGACCCCACGCCAGCCCGGGGGATCTGATCCCGCAGGGCTGGCTCGCAGAACCCCGTATCATCAGTTGGACACGCTCCGGCGGCCGTACTCCAGCAGGAAGACGGCCTCGGCGACGATCGAGTCCTGCAACTCCTTGAGATGGATGCTCTCGTTGGGAGCGTGGATTCTGGCCAGTGGGTCCTGTGCGCCCACACCGAGGACCTCAAGCTTCCCGAACGCATCGATTAGGTTGGCGACGAAGGGGACGGCGCCACCCGCACCCTGCTGGGTGGACGAGCGCCCGTAGGCGAACTCCATGGCGCTGCTGAACGCGTCGTATCCGGGCCCACCGACTGGGACCGCCGAGCCGTTGGCTGGCTGTCCCGGCTCGAAGGAGACGTTCACTCCGAACGGAGCGTGGCGCGTGATGTGCTGTTCGAGCAGTTCGGTGGCGTGTTCGGCGTCAAGGCCGGCCGGGATACGAACACTGACCTTCGCCCGCGCGCTCGGAACTATCGCGTTCGGCGCTGTGGCCACCTCGGGGGCGTCAAGACCGACGACACTGACGGCCGGCTTCGAATACAGACGCGACGCGATGCTGTCGGTCCCGATCAGCGGCTGACCGGGCAACACGCCCGCCACGACCCTGAACGCATCCTCGGGGAAGTCGGCTCCCGGCCATGAGGAGCCGGTGATCCCTTCGATGCTGCAGTTGCCCTGCTCGTCCATCAGCGTGCTGAGCAGTTTGATCAGGACCATCAGAGCGTCCGGTGCGGGTCCGCCGAACATGCCGCTGTGCCGCGGTTCCGCGAGCGTGTCGACCGTGACGACACCCTCGATGATGCCGCGCAACTGCGTGGTGAACGTCGGATGGCCGATCTCGACGTTGCCCATGTCGCAGATGACCGCGACGTCGATGTCCCCGAAGACCTCGGGCCGCGTCGTCGGCCATTCCTCGAAGTCCCCGCCGTACTCCTCCTCGCCCTCCAGACAGGATCCGGACGTTGACCGGGGGAGTGCCGTTGAACGCGCGCAACACGGCCAGGTGTGTCACCACTCCGGACTTGTCGTCCGCCGCCCCCCGGCCGTACAGGCGACCGTCCCGCTCCTGTGCCTCGAAGGGCTCGGACTCCCACGCGGCATCCTCGCCTGCCGGTTGTACGTCGTAGTGGGAGTACAACAGCACAGTCGGAGAACCGGGTGGCCCGGCGATGTCCGCCCTGACAGTTGGCACTCCACTGCTCGACTCGATGAGTTGTGGGTCCGCCCCCAACTCACGCAGCAGGTCGGCGCAGGCGTGTGCACAGCGCACCACTTCCTCCTGGTCGTAGCCGGGGAAATTGATGGAGGGTATCGCGACCAGTCGTTCGAGATCGTGACGCACCTGCGGCATCAACTGCTCGATGCGCGACTGAAGGGACTCCGCTTCGCCTGACGGGCACAGATAGGGTCATGGCTGCAGATTAGAGCGACCCCGGAATCCATGCCCGTCGGCAGCCGCTGTACCGACTCGGGGCATCGTTTGTGACTAGGCTTTCGGTCATGGCGACTCTGAATACGCTCGCGCCGGTCCTGCCGGTGACCGACGTGCTGTCAGCGCTGGAGAACTACGCCCTGCTGGGGTTCCGCCCCAAGCCCTACCAGCGTGCCGAGGTGGTCGAGGGTAGTCGGCTGTCGGAGATCCTGTACGGGTTCGTGTTCCGTGACGGTCTGCAGTTGCACTTGTGCCAAGTGTCCGGAATCGACCCCCAGACCAATCTCAGCGAGGTGTACCTGTACGTCGATGACGCCCAGGAGCTGCATCGGCAGTGGCGGGACTCCGGCGCGGTCGGATCGTTCGTGGAGCCCACCGATACCGAGTACGGACTGTGCGAGGGCGCGTACCTCGACCCGGACGGCAACTCGCTGCGATTCGGTTCCTGGCTGCCGGGATTCCCGAAGCCGCCGCAGACCTGAGCGGATCGTCAGAGTCGGGGAGTGTCCGAGTCCGAGCGTAAATGTCATAATGTCGATTATCGGTCATACCACTCGAGGTCGGTACGCCGAGAGTGGTTCGCGGCAACCCCCTGACTCTTCCACCGTGCCGCATTAGGCTTTGCGGCATGCGCCATGACGAATATGTGCAACTCGACGGACTGGGCCTCGCAAAACTGATCCAGAACGGCGAGGTGACCGCCACGAGAGGTCCTGCAGGCGGCGATCGATCGCCGCAACGCCGTCAACCCGGCGCTGAACGCGGTCGTCGAATCGTGGGACGAAGAGGCGCGGGTGGCGGCCGACGGCCTTTCCGGGCCGTTCGGTGGCGTCCCGTTCCTGATCAAGGACATGGATGGCCATCTCGCCGGTCATCGCTGCACCTATTCCAGTCGGTCCCTGGAGGACTGGATACCCGAGCGCAGCAGTGAACTCTTCGTGCGCTTCCAGAAGGCCGGCCTGAACATCTTCGGGAAGACCAACTGTCCGGAGTTCGGAATCATGGGCGTGAGCGAACCGGAGCTGAGGGGACCTGCCCGCAATCCCTGGAACCTGGATCACACGCCCGGAGGCTCGAGCGGCGGCTCAGCGGCAGCGGTGGCGGCAGGCATCGTCCCCTTGGCCCATGGTGGCGACGGCGGGCGGGTCACTGCGGATCCCAGCCTCCAACTGCGGCATCTTCGGCCTCAAGACCAGTCGCGGGCCTCGTCCCTCTCGGCCCGGACGAGGCAGAGGGTTGGGACGGCATGGTCGTCCGACTTCTGATGTCGCGGACGGTACGCGACTCCGCGGCGGCCCTCGATGCGGTCCGCGGTGCCGATCCCGGTGCACCGTACGCGTCGCCGGCGGGGCCCAAGTCGTATCTCGCTACGGCGAGTAGGAAGCCTCCGAAACTGCGGATCGGCTACTCCACCCGCAGTCTCTTCGGCCGCACGATGCACCCGGACGCGGTGCAGGCGGTGGACGAGGCTGCTTCGCTGCTCTCGGAGCTTGGTCACGAGGTGATCGAGTACGACCTGCCGATAGAGCCCGCTGAGGGGGCGAAGGCATATCTGACGATCGTCGCGGCGAATGTCGCCAACCAGGTGGAGTGGACCGCCGAGATGACCGGTCGCAAGCCCGATCCCCACAATTTCGAGCGATCCACCTGGTTCCTCAAGCAGGTCGGAGGCACCCTCAGCGCGGCCGAACTGAGTGCGGCGCGTGCCTGGGGTCTGCAGATGGGCCGCAGGTTCGGCGACCTGTTCGGACCCGAGTTCGATGTGCACCTGACCGCCACGGTCGCGACTCCCCCGGTCAAGATCGGCGAGTTGGCGCCGAGCGCTGTCGAACAGGCGGCCTTGTCAGTGCTGCAGAGAGTGGGTCCAGGGCCGGTCCTGCGCAAGACCCTTGACGATCTGGCGGCCGATTCGTTGTCGGCGACACCCCAGACCCAGATCTACAACCTCACCGGTCAGCCGGCAGCCAGCGTGCCGATGCATGTGACCCGGGACGGTCTGCCCGTGGGAGTGCAGATCGCATCGGCCTTCGGCAACGACGCGATCCTGCTGCAACTGGCCTCCCAGATCGAGTCCGCCAAACCCTGGGTCGACCTGCTGCCCACCTCCGGGGCGCTGTGACACATCCGTACCTCGATGCCGCTCCCCCGGTGGCTTTCGCGCACCGTGGCGGGGCAAGGGAAGCGCCGGAGAACTCGCTCAAGGCCTTCCGTCGCGCACTCTCGCTCGGGCTTCGACTACATCGAGACGGATGTGCGGGCGACCGCCGATGGCGTGCGCGGTGGTCTTCCACGACGAATCCCTGCAACGCGTGACGGACCGGGTCGGTCGGATCCGGGACCTGCCCTTCACGGAGGTCAAGAAGGCCCACATCGGCAATGCCGAGAGGATCCATTCGCTGCAGGAGGTCCTCGAGCACTTCCCGCGGACGAGATTCAACATCGACATCAAGGAGGACAACGCGGTCGATCCGGTCATGCGAGTACTCAGCCGGTCGGACCACCTTGACAGGGTCTGCGTGGCGTCGTTCTCGTGGCGCCGGCTGCGCACCGTGCGTGCCAGGTTCGGCGAGGCCGTCTGCACGAGCCTGGCGCCGCAGGAAGTCACAGCTCTGGTCAGCCGCAGCCGGCTGGGCCCACTGTCCGCGGGTTCCCGCTTCGTGCTGCCCACCGGGCCGACGTGCGTGCAGGTCCCGGCCCGTGCCTCGGGGTTACGGATAGTGACGCCATCCTTGCTCCGACAGGCGGAGCAGCGTGGATGGCCCGTCCATGTCTGGACGGTGAACGAACCGTCACGCATGATTCAACTGCTCGATGCCGGAGTGCATGGGATCATCACTGATCGCCCGAGCGTCTTGCGGCAGGTTCTGGACGCGCGGGCCCGAGGCAATGTAAGCGATCTGTCAAACGCTCCCGGTCGGCGCGCCCCGGGGACCCCCTAACCGTCATCGTGGTCTTGCAGGCCCTGGATCTGCGGTTTCCGCATCACGAACATGTGTGAAAAGTGGCGGTCCGGGGAATGAAGCAAGTAGCAGTGGCGTTATGAGAGACAGCACCGTCGGGTGCGTGGCGATAGAAAGAAGGCATCAATGAGCGAGGCATTGCGCGGGACCCGGCTCGGAGCGACCAGTCTGGAGAACGACCGCGACGTCGAATTCGCTCCTCGCATGACAGTGACGTACAACTGCCCTGCAGGACACGTCATCAACATGCCCTTCTCCGCCGAGGCCGAAGTGCCGGTCGAGTGGGAATGTGCTTGTGGCGAGATGGCGTTGCTGGTTGACGCGACCAAGCCCGAACCCAAGCCGGTGAAGCCGGTGCGTACGCACTGGGACATGTTGCTGGAGCGCCGCTCTATCGCGGAACTCGAGGAACTTCTCGAAGAGCGGCTCGCACTTCTCGAGACCGACGTTCAGAGTGACCGCCGGACCGCGTAGGTCTCAGGTGATCGACGCGTCGTAGATGCTCTGAATCGAGGCATCGAGCGCGGCGTTGAACTGCTCCTCCGACTGCTGAACCGTCAGACCTTCTGTGAGGGCACGCGAGAAACTCGCCACCACGCCGTGCTGGCGTGAGAGTCGCTCGTTGGCCTCCTGCCTGGTGTAACCACCAGACAGAGCGACCACGCGCAGGATCCTGGGGTCCGCCACGAAGTCGGCGTAGAAGTCGTCGATGTCGGGCAAGGTCAGTTTCAGCATGATGTGCTGATCAGGCCCAAGGCTGCCTAGGTGCTCCTGGATCGCCGGCTTCAGGATTTCCTCGGCCGCGGCCTTCGTCGGCGAGTTGATGTCGATCTCCGGCTCAAGAATCGGCACCAGCCCCGCATCAAGGATCCTGTGCCCGATCTCGAACTGCTGATCGACCACCGCCGTTATCCCCGCGAGGTCGGCGTGCATGATCACCGAGCGCATCTTGGTGCCGAACACGCCCTTGCCCACCGCACGCTCGAGCAGCGTGTCCAGACCCGGCATCGGCTTCATCGTCCGACAGCCGTTCGCCTCTTCCTCGAGGCCCTTGTCGACTTTGAGGAACGGGACGACGTGCTTGACGTTCCAGAGGTAGTCGGCACTCCCCCGACCGAGTATCTCCCGGTCCATGGTGTTCTCGAACAGGATCGATCCGAGGATACGAGCGCCGTCGAACGCCGGGCTCGTGATGATGCGGGTGCGCATGGCGTGCACCAGATCGAACATCTGTTCGTCGTCACTGTAGGCGCCGTCCTCGATGCCATAGAGTCTCAGCGCGCGCGGCGTGCTGCCTCCGCTCTGGTCGAGTGCGGCGATGAATCCGGGAGCGTTCTTGACCTTGTCGAACTGCTGGCTGTCCATGATCGGCCCTCCTGCGTCGCTCTACTGCGGTGCTTCAAGCATTTCACAGGACCAGCCCGGACGGTACCGCCTGTTCACAGTCGCGCGGGCCCTGGGACGAGTCAGGCTCCCGGCTTGCGTCGCTGGGCAACTGCGGCCTTCGCCTGCTGCACCCGCTCACGGACACCCCAGACGGTGACCCGCCACAGCGCCTCCGAGACGATCTTGCGGTTCATCTTGCTGTCGCCCACTTCGCGTTCCACGAACTCGATGGGTACCTCGACCACACGCAGCCCTTGGGCGAGGGTCCGGTAGGCAAGATCCACCTGGAAGATGTACCCGGCACTGCCGACGCCGTCGAGATCCAGCGCACGCAGAGTTGTTGAGCGGAACGCCCGGTACCCGCCCGTCGCATCGTGTAGCGGAATCCTCAGCGCTCGGCGTGTATACCAGTTGCCCCCCTTGGAGAGGACCTCCCTGGACTTCGGCCAGTTCAGCACGGTGCCCCCCGGCACCCATCGGGAGCCGAGCACCAGGTCGGCATCCCGCAGCGCGTCCAGGAGCAGCGGCAGTTGCTCGGGCTGGTGGCTACCGTCCGCATCCATCTCCACCACGACGTCGTACCCGTTGTCGAGAGCCCATGAGAACCCGGCGAGGTACGCAGCACCGAGCCCCTCCTTGCCCAGTCGGTGCATCACCTTGACCTGCGAGTCCCGTAGCGCCAGATCATCGGCGACTGCGGCAGTACCGTCGGGGCTGTTGTCATCGGCGACAAGAATGTCCGCCTCCGGCACGCTGGTGCGCACGCGGTCGACGATGCGAGCGAGGTTGTCCACCTCGTTGTACGTGGGGATGACCACGACGATCCTGCCAAGGTCTGCGAAAGTCTGGGCCACGGTGGGAGCCTACCTTCTGGCTCTTGCGCGCCTGCGTACCCACAGACCCATCAGCACTGCCAGACCACCGGCCCACGCGAGGCCACCCTCGACCCATCCTCCGAAGGTGATGGCAGGCGTCCACGAATCCTTCAGTTCGACGCGCTGGTTGATCCATCCCGACTCCAGTTGCGGCAAGGTCGTGCTCCGGCCGTCTGGGGTGATGATCGCCGTGATGCCGGTGGTCGCAGCGACCAACACCGTGCGACCGGTCTCCCGGGCGCGCAGTCTGCTGATGTCGTACTGCTGCTCGGGCTGAGCGGTTGTCGCATAGGTCGCGTTGTTCGTCTGCACCACGACGACTCGCCCGCCGTCCCGCACCGCCGTGCGCACGATCTCATCGTTGGAGACTTCGAAGCAGATCACGTCGGCGACGGTGACCGGTCCGAGTTGGAGAACTCCGGGTGAATCACCGGCGATGAAGTCACGCGGGACCCGGTCGAACCGCGTGATGAAGCGTGTGAGGAGCGGCCGCAGCGGCAGGAACTCCCCGAAGGGCACCGGGTGCTGCTTGATGTACGCAGCACCCGGCCCGGTCAGCGGGTCCCACACCAGGCCGACATTGGCCACTCGCTCCGGCCGTCCCGGGACCTCTTGGACGGTTCCCACGAGTATCGGTACGCCGATCGAATTGGCCGCCGAGTCCACCAGTGCTCCTGCCTGGGGACTGATCACAGGATCGATGTCGGCTGAGTTCTCAGGCCATATGACCGCATCCGGTTGTGGCTCCGCGCCGGTGGCCACTGCAGCGGCCAGTTCCACGGTCGTCCGCTCATGATTGCCCAGTACGGCCAGCGGTCGACCGAGGAAGTCGATGCCCGGTTGTGGAACGTTTCCCTGTATCACCGCGAGTTGGGACGTCTCGGGTTTCAGTGAGACGGTCGTCGACGGTTGGACACCCAGTCCCACCGCCACCACGGGCACCAGAACGGCAGCAGCCACCAGCGCCTTCCTGCCACCGCCGATGATCACGACGATCAGGCAGCCGACCATGGCGACCACGAAAGACAGCAGGCTGGCGCCCCCGAGTGTCACCCAACCGGTCAGAGGAGAGTCCGGCTGCCCGAACGCCAGGCGACCCCAGCCGAGTCCACCCCAAGGGAACCTCGAGCGCAGCCACTCTTGAAGAACCCACACGGCCGGAATCGCCACAACCCACCAGCGAGTACCGCCGATCACACTGAAGCCCCACCCCATCGCGGCGTACCACCCAGCGATGACCAGTGCGAGCGCCAGCCAGGCATCGGGACCGAGCACACTGAGCCAGTGCAGCAAGGGCAGGAAGAACGCCCATCCGCACACCAGGCCCAGCCAGGCGGCTCGCCCACCCGATACGCCCCGGACCGCCAGTAGCAGCGCGGCGACACCCAGTGGCGCCGTCCACCACCATCCCATGGGTGGGAACGCCAGGAACTGCAGGAGCCCGGCGCCCGCCGCGCCGATCAAACGCCACCTCACGAAGACGCAACCCCATCGCGCCAGAGGCGCCGAAGACTCGGAAGCGTACCGTCGAGCGGGGGAAGTCCGGGCGTTGCCGCGCGAGGATCCGTCGACCAGTTGCTGATCCGCGCATCAGGAGTCTCGACCAGCAACTCGGTCACCGTCCACTGCGCGAAAGTGGCCTCCGCACCGACTTCGAGCACACCACGGGCCGGTTGACCCAGCAGGCGCCACGCGCCACGGGTGAGTGCGGAGAATGCCGCTCTGGCGCTCAGGGCCTCGTCGGTCGAAACGCCGTGAACTGCGGCCCGCACCACTTCCCAGCCGTTGTGCATGCCGTGGCTTGGGACCAGTGCGGTGGGTACTCCAGCCGCTATCCGGGACCGGAGCCGGCACGGGTCGCGCGGGACGACGGCCAAGGGCAGTGTCGCCGCGTTCTCCCACGCCTGAGCGACCCAGCGGTCTGCAACCGGAACATCGGCCCGTTCCCCGTGGACGAAGCCACCCTCGGCGGCCGGATGGGCTTCGGCCAGATGCACGAATCCGGGGGCCACGAGATCGCCGCCGAGGTCCACAACGGTGTCCACGTCGCCGACGTGGACATCCGCGCCGGCGTCGGTCCCGATCCACGAGACGACCTGGTCCTGCACCAGAACCGCCGTCGCGAAGGGCTCTGAGGGAGAGTAGACATGGCCACCTACCAACAGAGTCCTCACCCCCGAATTCTAGGAGCGACAAGGGCGCCGCTCGCACCGGGCGGTGATCCCGCGTGTCAGGACGTCAAGGCTCGCCCGATCACCAGTCGCTGAATCTCGTTGGTGCCTTCCACGATCTGGAGGACCTTGGCCTCCCGCATGTAGCGTTCGACCGGGAAGTCCTCCACGTAGCCGGCCCCGCCGAGAATCTGGACGGCACTGGTCGTGACAGCCATGGCTGCGTCTGTGCAGAACAATTTGGCCATCGCGGCCTGCGTCGAGAAGCTCTCACCGCGGTCACGGCGCCCGGCCGCGTCGAGGTACAGGGCCCGACCCGCGCTGATACTGGTGGCCATGTCCGCCAGCGTGAAGGACACCCCTTGGAACCGGGAGATGGGCTGTCCGAACTGCTCTCGCTGCGTCGCGTATTCCACAGCGACATCGAGGGCCGCCTGAGCCAGTCCCACGGCGCAAGCAGCGATTCCCAGGCGCCCGGAGTCCAGCGCCTCGAGGGCGATTCTGAAGCCGGTGCCTTCGGCTCCCAACCTGTGTGACTCCGGTACTCGAACGTCGTCGAGGATCACTTGGGCGGTGACTGAGCCGCGCATGCCCATCTTCCGCTCCGGAGCCGCGGCCGACAGCCCCTCGGCGTCGCCGGGGACGAGGAAGGCCGTGATGCCGGCCGTCCGGTCCGGGGATGTACGGGTCATCACCGTGTAGAAGTCCGCCACTCCCCCGTGCGTGATCCACGCTTTGGTTCCCGAGAGTCGGTATCCGTCCGCGTCACGCACCGCGGATGTTCTGAGCCCGGCGGCATCGGAGCCGGATTGCGGCTCACTGAGGCAGTATGCACCGAGTAGCTCCCCGCCCACCATCTCCGGCAGCCACTGGTCGCGCTGTTCGTCGCTGCCGGCGGTGGCCAGTGCGTGACACGAAAGCGTGTGGACACTGACTCCCAGCGCAACTGTCAGCCACCGCCGGGCCAGGATCTCCAGGACCTGCAGGTAGTCGCTGTAGCCGACTTGGGCGCCACCCCACCGCTGTGGGTACGGCAGACCGAGCAGGCCGGCGCGACCCAGGGTGCGGAAGACCTCGCGGGGGAACGCGCCCTCGCGCTCGTGACGGTCAGCCACCGGGGCCAGTTCCCGGGATGCGATCTCTTCGGTGAGTTCCAGCAGTTCGTTCATTCCACGATCACCATCTCGTGCGGACGGTTGTTGCAGTTCACGAAGCCGTCCTCTGTGCAGATGACGATGTCCTCGATGCGTGCGCCATGGGAACCGGCGCGATAGACCCCCGGTTCGACGCTGAAGGCCATCCCGGCCTCCAGTACCCGGTCGTTACCCGCCACGATGTAAGGCTCTTCGTGTGTCTCCAGGCCGATTCCGTGGCCGGTGCGGTGGATGAAGAACTCCGCCAGTCCGGCCTCCCGCAGACTGTCCCTGGCCACCGCATCGACGGACTCGCACGTGATCCCCGGTCGGACGGCCTGCACGGCCCGCGCCTGTGCCACCTGCAGGGCCTCGAACTCCTCGCGGACCTGCGAAGAGGGCTGCCCCAGGCTGTACATCCGGGTCGAGTCACTGCAGTAGCCGTCGGGCATCGTTCCGCCGATGTCCACCACCACCGAATCGCCGACCTCCAACACGCGGTCGGACAACTCATGGTGGGGGCTCGCACCATTGGGCCCGGAGGCCACGATCACGAAGTCGACGACCGCGTGTCCTGCCTCGAGGATCGCATCCGCGATCAGCGCACCCACCTGTCGTTCGGTGCGCCCCACCCGCAAGAACTCCCCGACTTGTGCGTGGACGTAGTCGATCGCGGCCCCAGCGTGGACCAGCGACGCGATCTCGGATGCGGACTTCCGCATCCGCAGCTCCTGCAGTACGGGCCCCGCGACTCGTTGCCGCGCACCGGGCATCGCGTCTCGCAGGGCCAGTACCTTGGAGGCCCACATGTGGTCGTCCACGGCCACCTTCCCAGCCTCGCCGACCAGCGTGGCGGTCAGGGTGAACGGGTCATCCGTCTCTTGCCAGGCGACGACCTCGACGCCGAGATCGGCCAGTGGGCTGGCCATCGCCGCGGGTACCTCCAGCGCCGGGACCACGATTCGCGGTGTCTGGTTCGCGGAGACCACCAGGCACGTGAGGCGTTCCAGGGGGATCGCGTCATAGCCGGTGAGATAGCGCAGATCCGGGCCGGGTGAAACCAGCATCGCGTCGATCCCGGCGTCCCGGGCCGCCGCCGTCGCCCGGTGCAGCCTGTCTTTGAGATCTTCGGTGTCCGAACTCGTCACGCCTGCGAGACTACTGCCTGTGCCACGCCCCTTGATGCTGCTGGATACCGCCTCGTTGTACTTCAGGGCCTTCTACGGAGTGCCTGACCGCCGCCGTTCGCCCGATGCGCCCCCGACGAACGCCGCAAGCGGACTGATCGACATGATCGCGCGCCTGATCCGGGAGTACTCCCCGCAGTCGGTCATCGCGTGTTGGGACGACGATTGGCGCCCGCAGTTCCGGGTGTCGCTGCTGCCCAGTTACAAGGAGCACCGGGTGGCCAGCGCGGACCAGGAGGATGTTCCGGACGCGTTGGAGGAGCAACTCCCCCTGATCGAGGCACTTCTGGTCGGTCTTGGGATACCACGCGTGGGGGTACCGGGATACGAGGCAGATGACGTGATCGGGACCTACGCGACGACTGCTCCCGGACCCGTCGACGTCGTCACCGGCGACCGCGACCTCTTCCAGCTCGTGGACGACACCAGCGCTGTGCGTGTGCTGTACACCGCCCGGGGGATCGCGAAGATGCAGATCGTCGATGAGGCTTTCGTGCTCGGGAAGTACGGTGTCAGACCGGATCAGTACGCCGACATGGCGACCTTGCGCGGTGATCCGAGTGACGGCCTGCCGGGCGTGCCCGGCGTCGGGGAGAAGACGGCGGCTTCGCTGCTGCGCAAGTTCGGGGACCTGTCCGGGGTGCGGGCTGCGGTTGACGACTTGAACAGTGGTCTGGCGCCCCGGATCCGCGTCTCGTTGCGCGCCAGCGCCGACTACCTGGACCGCGCCCCGACCGTGGTGCGCGTGGTGACCGACCTGCCTGTCCCACCGGCGCCCACGCGATTCGCCGATCCCGATCTGCCGTTGCTGACAGCGATCGGCGAGGAGTTCGGGATCCGGAACTCGGTCGAGCGGGCCCTGCGTGCTCTGCGGACCCGCGACTGACGCAGGCGCACGGTCACTGACGAGGAACCTGCCGCGACTGGGAACCTAGATCTCCGAGGAGTAGTCGACCACGCCGCGTCGCAGCAGGTCGGCTGCCGAACGTGCGGTCTCGCGGACCGGATCGTCCGCGGACGCAGCGCTGGCCACCTGTCCGAGGGTGTCGATGACCTGCTTGCACCAGCGCACGAAGTCCCCGGCGGGCAGATCGCTTCCGTTCAGCACGGAACCCAGATCCTGACCGTTGGCCCAGGCGTACGCCGCCCAGCAGAAACCCATGTCAGGTTCCGGAGTGGGCTTCACCTTGAACTCGGTCTCCAGTGCCTCGATGGACGCCCACAGATGCACCTGCTCGGCAAGTACGTCACGCACGGAACCGCGGGGTAGCCGCGGCATCTGCTCCTCGTCGGTACGTGACTGGAACACCAGGGCGGCTGCGCAGGAGGCCAACTCCGGGGGCGACAACTGCGACCACAGACCGTTTCGCAAGCACTGGGCGATCACCAGGGAACGATCGGTGTAGAGCCGTCCGAGCATCTCCCCGGCTGGAGTCACGACCAACTCGTCCCCTTCAGCGTCGAGGTAGCCGAGTTCCACCAACACCGCGCAGATCTGATCGAACTGGCGAGCGATGGTGTTGGTCCTGCCCTCCACCCTCCGCGACAGGTTGTCGTTCTCGCGCTGCAACTTGGCGGCGCGCTCGGCCCACCGGGCGTGCAGTTCGCGGTCGTTGCAGCCGTGGCACGGATGCTTGCGCAGGCGTGCCCGCAGTCGTTGGATCTGCACGTCGTTACCGCTGTCGCGAACCCGCGGCGGGCGCACGTGAGTGTGTCTGCCGCTCAACTCGCGTAGCCGGCCGGACAGTTGCTTGCGGGCGTTGGCGCTGCGGGGGTGGAAGTCGTTCGGGATGCGGATGCGGTCCACGACCACCGCCGGTGCCGTGAAGTCAGCGACGTTCAGCCGTCGCACCTGGCGATCGACCGTCAACACCTGCGGCCGGGGATCGCCTTGCTCGTCCAGTCCGGTCTCCACCACGACCGCCAGCCCGGCACGTCGTCCGGTGGGTATCGAGATCACATCACCGGGGACCAGCTTCTCCAATGACTGCGCGGCGTGCGACCTGGTCAGCCGGGCCGACTCCCTGGAACTCGTCTTCTCCAGAGCCGAGAGTTCTTGACGTATGGCCGCGTACTCGCCGAAGTCACCGAGGTGGCAGTGCATCGACTCCTCGTATCCCGCGATGACCGCCTCGTTGCGCTTGATCGTGGACGCCAGGCCCACCACCGACTGGTCACTCTGATACTGGGCGAAAGAGGTCTCCAGGATCTCGCGGGCGATCCGCCTTCCCACCCTCCTGACCAGATTCACCGCCATGTTGTAGGTCGGCCGGAACGAGGAGCGAAGCGGGTAGGTGCGCGTCGAGGCGAGGCCGGCCAAATGGGTCGGCTGGACACTGGGCCCGAACAGCACCACCGCATGGCCCTCGACGTCGATCCCGCGGCGCCCCGCCCGGCCTGTGAGCTGGGTGTACTCCCCCGGCGTGATGTCCGCGTGTGTCTGACCGTTCCACTTGACCAGGCGCTCCAGCACGACCGTCCGTGCCGGCATGTTGATGCCCAAGGCGAGCGTCTCCGTCGCGAAGACGACCTTCAGAACACCGGCCTGGAACAACTCCTCGACGACTTCCTTGAAGATGGGCAGCATGCCCGCGTGGTGCGCTGCGATCCCTCGCTGCAGGGAATCGCTGAACTCGCTGAAACCCACAGCCAGCAGGTCGGCCTCCGGAATCACCGAACAACGGTCCTCCACCACCCGCGCTATGTACTGCCGTTCTTCGGGCGAGGTCAGGCGGATGCCGCTGTTCGCCAGCAGGCTGACCGCGTCCTGGGTGCCCGCACGGGAGAAGATGAAGTAGATGGCGGGCAGAAGATCGGCGGCCTCCAGTCGCTCCACGACCTCGACCCGTGACGGGGTTCGTGCCGCACGCGAGCGGCGGCCGTTCTTCGGCGGCCGATCCCGCCACTGTCCCCGGTTGCCGCGCGAGTCTCGGGGACCCTGCGCAGTGAGGCGTTGCAGTTCCGGGTTCACCTGTTGCCGCTCGGCATCACTGAACAGGTCGTAGAGTTTCGCGTTGGCCATGACGTGCTGCCACAACGGGACCGGCCTGTGCTCCTCCAGCACGATCTGCGTGTCACCGCGAACGGTGGCCATCCAGGCCCCGAACTCCTCCACGTTGCTTACGGTCGCCGACAGAGCGGCGATCGCAACCGACTCCGGGAGTTGGATGATCAACTCCTCCCAAACCGCCCCACGCTCACGGTCGGCCAGGTAGTGCACCTCATCGAGGACGACGTACCCGAGGCCGGCCAGGTCCGGCGACGACTCGTACACCATGTTGCGCAGCACCTCGGTGGTCATCACGACGGTCGAGGCGTGGCCGTTGATCGACACGTCACCGGTCAGCAGCCCCACGTTCTGCTCCCCGTACTCCGCGCAGAGATCCCGATACTTCTGGTTCGACAGCGCCTTGATCGGAGTCGTGTAGAAGGCCTTGCGACCGGTTGCGGCGGCAAGATGAATGGCGAACTCACCCACGACCGTCTTGCCACTGCCGGTCGGTGCCGCGACGAGAACATCGCGGCCGGCATCAAGAGCCTGGCACGCCTCGATCTGGAACGCATCGAGCGCGAAATCGTAGCGTTGCATGAACGCGGAGAGGTGCTGACTGTCGCGGGAGCGTCGACGGGCAGCCGAGTATCGCTGCGCGGGCGTTGACATATCTGCAGACTACGGGCTACACGGGCGGGGCGAAGACCCGCAAACCCCTCGGCACCACTTTCACGTCCACGGGCAGAGGCCCGACCCTCTCCCCATCCGCATACGCCGTCTGGTCCGCTGCCTCGATACGGATCGTCCTGCCCTTGCGCACTTGCACCGTCGGGTGGTCGACGTGGGTGCCCTTGAACACTCGCGGGAAGATCCTGAGGAAAGTGAACTTGCTGGTCCTGGTGAGGAAGGTGAGATCCAGGATGCCGTCGTCGATTGTGGCCGATGGACAGACGTACATGCCACCGCCGTAACTCGGGCCGTTGCCGATGGCCAGCATCATCCCATCACCGACAGTGACCTGACCGTCCACCGTGATCGTGAACCGCGCCGGCTTGAACACGCGCAACTCGGCGAACGTCGCCAGGAGGTAGCGGGCAGGACCGGTGGGCCAGCTCATCGTGTTCGCGCGTTCGGTCACGTCCGAGTCGAAGCCCGCGCTCATCACGGCGAGGAACGCCGCCTGCGTGCCGTCGGCGGCGTCGATCACGGCGTAGTCCACGGTCCGGGTGAGTCCGTCGGCGACCACATCCGCCGCTGCCTTCACGTCATCGCGGGGTAGGTCCAGGGCACGTGCGATGTCGTCGCCGGTCCCCACGGGGATGATGCCCAGCGCCGTGTCGGTGCCGTACACGGCCTGCAGCGCCAGGTGCACGGTGCCGTCCCCACCGCATGCCACGAGCGCCTCCACACCGTCGGCAACGGCCCGCCGCGCCAACTGCAGACTCTCGGCCGCACTGCCGGCCTCGATCACGACGACGTCGAGGTCCCGTTCCCGCAGCCTTGCAATCGCGGCAGGAGCATTGCGGGCGCTCCGGCCCCGCCCGGACGTGGGATTCACCAGAACTGCTGCTCTGCGCACACGGTCACGCTATCGGTGATCCGAACCCTCCGGGTCGATCGACTCCGGCAGTGGTGAAACCTCGTCGTCGTCGAACGATTCGTAGTCCGGTTCCGAGCCGTTGCGGCGGCGGCGCCGGTCGTTCAGAAGGCTGAAGGCGACCGCGCCGCCGACAAGAACCATCACCGGAGCGGCCAGCATCATCATGGTGATCGGGTCCCCGGTGGGGGTCGCGACGGCCGCGAAGACGAACACGCCGAAAATGATGTATCGCCACGCGCTGGCCAGTCGCTTGCCACTGAGGACGCCGATCATGTTCAGGCCGACGATGAACAAGGGTGTGAGGAATCCGATGCCGAAGACGATGATCATCCTGATGAAGAAGGACAGGTATCGATCGACGGGCAGGTAGTTGCCGACGTTCTGAGGGGTGAAGCCCAGCAGGACCTCGAGGCCCTTCGGCATCAGCACGTAGGCCAGGAGCACACCGGACAGGAACAGCGGAACGCTGATGACGACGAACAGATAGACCCAGCGCCGCTCTTTGGCGTGCAGTCCGGGCGTCACGAACGCCCACAGTTGATAGATCCATACCGGGGAGGCCAGCACGAGGCCCGCCATCACCGCGACCTTCACCTGCAACATGAACGCATCGGTGACCCCGGACACGACCAGCCGAACATCGCGGCCCTGGGCGGCCGCCGCGTCCACGACGTCCTGGATGGGTTCGGAGATGACGTCGAAGATCGGCTCGTACCAGATCCAGCCGACGGCGGTGCCGGCCGCGATGGCGATGAGGCTGACGACAAGTCGCCGCCGTAATTCGCGCAGATGGTCCCGCAGAGGCATCTGCGCCCGTGCGTGTTGGACCGACGCTGACATGGATCAGGGCTGGGTAGGAGTCTGCTTGCTCGCCTGCGACTCGGACTGCCCGGGCGCGGGAGGGGCAGGCTGTGTGGGCTCGGCGGGCGCGTCGTCGACGGCCTTCGGCTCTGCGGCCGGAGTCTGCTCGTCGGGCTGGGAATCGGTCAAACCCTTGGTCTCTGCCTTGAAGATGCGCAGTGACCTCCCCAACCCCCGCGCTGCGTCAGGCAGGCGCCGCGCGCCGAAGAGCAGCACGATGACGAGGATCAGAATGAGCCACTCGGAACCGCGGAGGTTGGAAAACATAAGTACACACTACGACGTCGATGGCCCCGGGAACACCGCCCGCGCCATATTCCGCGACCCTCAGTGCATGACCAGGTGCGGCACGATGACGTCGTGGCTCTCAAGCCAGAGGGCAAGATCGAGCACGTCGTCGTACGAGATGGGGCGACCGAAGTGGGACTCCAGCACCTCGCCGGGCACGTTGTCGACCAGTACCCCGGCGCTGGACAGCAGGGCAACGACCTCGTCGTCGGCGGCCTTCTCGATCAGGTCGTGGCAGGAGACACACTTGAATGTGTACGTCGCCCATCCCGCGGCGGCCGCGACTGTCAGACGCACCTGAGCGGGGGTGAGATCGACATCCCCGCACATCGGGCAGGTCGCCTTGATCGTGGTCATCGTCCTCGCCTCCCTCGGCTATCGGTGTTAATGCCTTCGGCAGGAGAATGCTCGAAGTTGAGGGCGGTGTCCTGTCGTAGAGACATCGACTACGCTGCGTAGCCGATGTCACCTGAACGGGTGACCCTATGCGTTCAGCAGATCGATCACGAAGATCAGGGTCTTGCCGGACAGGCGGTGTCCCCCGGACTCCCCGTAGGCAAGTGCCGGCGGGATCACCAACTGCCGACGCCCACCGACGCGCATCCCCGGGATTCCGTCCTGCCAGCCCTGGATCAAACCGCGCAGAGGGAACTCGATGGGCTCACCCCGGTCCCATGAGGCGTCGAACTGCTCCCCGCTGTCGTACTCCACCCCGACGTAGTGCACGGTCACCGTGCCACCGGGCTGAGCCTGCGCCCCGTCCCCGACGATCAGGTCGGTGATCACCAGTTCTGTGGGCGCGGGGCCGTCCTGGAAATCGATCTCGGGCTTTTCCGTCATGAGGACACCTTCTCCACGTCGACTACAAATGTCAGGGTTTCGTCAGCGGCGATGCCAGAGCCCGGAGGAGGGTTCGAGCCGTAGGCCAGGTCCGGAGGGATGATCAGCAGAACCCGGGAGCCCTGCGTGACTCCCTGTAGTCCCTCCTGCCAACCCGGGATCACACCTTTGATGGGGAACTCCGCGGCGCCGGTGGTCCACGAACTCTGGAAGACCTCCCCGGTCGACCAGGAGGAGCCGACGTACTGGACGGTCACCAGCGAGTTCGGTCCAATCGCTGGTCCGTCACCGGAAGTGA
The DNA here is from genome assembly GCA_963769435.1 of uncultured Actinomycetota bacterium. Taxonomy (GTDB): domain Bacteria; phylum Actinomycetota; class Actinomycetes; order S36-B12; family UBA10799; genus JADKAV01. The sequence goes on along the minus strand of CAVYLN010000002.1, from coordinate 31,094 downwards.
TCTCCTCGACGACCAACTGATCCGGAGGGGTGGCCGCGGTGTCGATGGTGACCGTGGGCTCGGAGCCCGGCTCACCCGTCACGGTCACGGCATCTGCGGTGAATCCTTCCGCGGCCGACGCGGAGGGTGAGGTAGCCGCATCATCGGCTGAGTCCGACCCACACCCGGCCAACAGCAGGGCGGGCAGGACGAGCAGAACCAACAGGAGTCGACGCATGCCGTTCACCCTAACCAACCGACGAGCCTGCCCCCGGCACCGGCGTCACATCGAGGCGATGAGCCTTTCGACCCGTTCGTCGACGCTCTTGAACGGATCCTTGCAGAGCACCGTTCGCTGTGCCTGGTCGTTGAGTTTGAGATGCACCCAGTCCACGGTGAAGTCACGGCGCTTCTCCTGCGCCCGTTTGATGAAGTCACCCCGCAACTTCGCTCGCGTCGTCTGCGGCGGGGTCGACTTGGCGGCGAACACCTCGATGTCGCTGGTGACCCGCTCGACCATTCCCCGCGACGAGAGCAGATGGAACAGGCCGCGCTTGCGGCTGATGTCGTGGTACGCGAGATCCAGCTGCGAGATGCGGGCATCGGTGAGATCGAGGCCGTGCTTGGCCATGTATCGCTCGATCAGGGTCCGTTTGATGACCCAGTCGATCTCTGTGGCGACGTCCTGCATGCGGTCGGCCTCGATCGCGTCCAGTGTCCTCGTCCACAGATCCACGACCCGCGACTCAGTGCAGTGCGGATCCGCGAGCAGACCATGGCTGCGCGCGTAGTCGGATACCCGGCCGAGGTACTCGCGCTGCATGTCCAGGCCGCTGATCGTGCGACCGCTGGCAAGGCGGACCAGACGGCGCCCGGTCGGGTCCTGACTGATGTCCCGGATGCTTCGGATCGGGTTCTCAAGAGTGAGGTCGCGCATGGGAAGGCCCGCTTCCAGGACCCGCAGTACGAGGTCCGTGGATCCCACCTTGAGCAGGGTCGTCGTCTCGCTCATGTTGCTGTCGCCGACGATCACGTGCAGCCGCCGGAATCGCTCGGCGTCTGCGTGTGGTTCGTCGCGGGTGTTGATGATCGGGCGACTGCGTGTCGTGGCGCTGCTCACCGATTCCCACACGTGTTCTGCCCGTTGGCTGACGGCGTATGTGGCCCCCCGGGGGGTCTGCAGCACCTTGCCGGCACCGCAGATCAACTGTCTCGAGACCAGGAAGGGGATGAGCACCTCGGCCAACCGGAAGAACTCACCCTGGCGCCCGACAAGGTAGTTCTCGTGGCACCCGTAGGAGTTCCCCGCGGAATCCGTATTGTTCTTGAACAGGTAGATGTCGCCGAGGATGCCCTCGCCCGCCAGCCGCTGCTCGGCGTCCACCTGCAGCCCCTCCAGGATCCGCTCGCCTGCCTTGTCATGCGTGACGAGCTGGACCAGGTCGTCGCACTCCGCCGTCGCATACTCCGGGTGCGAACCGACGTCGAGGTAGAGCCGCGAGCCGTTGCGCAGGAAGACGTTCGAGCTGCGACCCCAGCTCACCACTCGCCGGAAGAGGTAGCGGGCGACCTCGTCGGGCGAGAGCCGGCGCTGGCCCTGGAACGTGCAGGTCACGCCGTATTCGGTCTCGATACCGAAGATCCTGCGTGACATCGCGCGCTCCTACTCGCTGTTCAAGCAGGGTGGACAACTCCTGGCCGACCAGCCGCCGGAAGCAACGCCGTGGCCGGTTGCGATCGAGGACCGCGACTTCGAGTTGCTTCTCATCCAGGCTGCGCGGGCCCTGGCCGCCGTGCTCGGAAAGCGCGGCGACGGCCATCCGCAGAACGTTCTCGAGAGTCAGATCCGGCTGCCAGTGCTCCTTCATCTGCGCGGAGATGGCCTCTGCCGCGCCGCCCATGGCGACGAAGCCGTGTTCGTCACCGACAGAGCCGTCGAACGTGAGTCGATACATCTGGTCCGACTGCTCGTCGTGACCGACCTCGGCAACGATGATCTCCACCTCGTAGGGCTTCTGGGCCTCGGTGAACACTGTTCCCAGGGTCTGCGCGTAGGCGTTGGCGAGACCACGACTGGTGACATCGGCGCGGTCGTAACTGAAGCCGCGCAGGTCCGCGTACCTGACTCCTGCGACCCGGAGATTCTCGAACTCGTTGTACTTGCCCACGGCGGCGAAGGCGATGCGGTCGTAGATCTCACTGATCTTGTGCAGCGCCCGCGACGGGTTCTCGGCGACGAACAGGATCCCCTGGTCGTACTGGGCCACCACGACCGAACGTCCGCGCGCGATGCCCTTGCGGGCGTAATCGGCCTTGTCCTTGATTATCTGTTCGGGAGATACATAGAACGGCATGGTCATGCGGACGTCCCCTCCCCTGTCGGGTCGTCGGCGACCGGTCCGTCCGGGCGGCGGAAACGTTGAGCCACCACTCGGTCCATGAGTCCCAGCAGATCAGCCTCGCCCAGCCGCTGGGCACCCCGAGTATCGACGGTGTACACGACCGGGAAGATCCCACGAGTCATGTCGGGGCCACCGGTTGCGGAGTCGTCGTCAGCGGCGTCGTACAGCGCCTGCAGGCACACCTGGATCGCGGTCTCGGCATCGTTGTCAGCCCGGAACAACTTCTTCAGCGAGCCCCGCGCGAAGGGGCTCCCGGAGCCCACGGAGTAGTAGTCGTGCTCCTCGTAGCGGCCCCCGGTGACGTCGTAGGAGAAGATCCTGCCACGGCTGCTCGGCTGGTCGTATCCCGCGAACAGCGGCACCACTGCCAGGCCCTGAATCGCCATTCCAAGATTGCCGCGGATGAAGCTCGCGAGCCGGTTCGCCTTGCCCTCCAGCGAGAGGGTGGCGCCCTCGATCTTCTCGAAGTGCTCCAACTCGGTCTGGAACAGCCGCACCATCTCCACCGCCAGACCCGCGGTGCCGGCGATCCCGACGACGGACCACTCGTCGGCCGGATAGACCTTCTCGATGTCCCGTTGCGCGATCATGTTGCCCATCGTGGCCCGCCTGTCGCCGGCCATCACTACGCCGTCGGCGTACCGACAGGACACGATCGTGGTCCCGTGCGGCGCGTCGACGACGGCGGGCCCAGTACCCATCTGCATCACCGAAGGGTCATGTTCCTGGAGGAACTCGAAGAAGGACGAACCCGGTCGCATGAAATACGCGGGCAATCCGGACGCCTGTGTCACTGGCCGCCCTTCTGTACGAAACTCGCCACGAACTCCTCGGCATTCTCTTCCAGCACGTCGTCGATCTCATCGAGGATGGAATCCACGTCTGCGTCGATCTCGGCCTTGCGCGCCGACGCAGCATCGACCTGCTCACCGACCACGTCCTGCGACTCCTCGCCGGTATGCGTGCGCTGCTTGTGCTCTTGTCCATCTGCCATGAGACACCTCCGTGGTTCCGACACTAGCCGCATCTGCGGGGATCCGGCATCTGCCACGACTGCGCGAATCCCCTATAGCCTGGTGAGGTGAGCGTGAAGCGGATCATGGGCATCGAGACCGAGTACGGGGTCTCGTCCCCCGGGCGCCCGAACGCGAACGCGATGCTGATGTCCAGCCAGGTCGTCACCGCCTATGAGCGGGCGGCGAGCTCCCGCCGCAGTCGCCGCACCCGGTGGGACTACGACGTGGAGACGCCCCTGCGCGATGCCCGCGGCTTTGACATGAGCCGGGCAGATGCCGACCCCTCGCAATTGACCGATGACGACGCCGGCATGGCCAACGTGATCCTCACCAACGGCGCGCGGCTTTACGTCGACCACGCACATCCGGAGTACTCCACCCCCGAGGTCCTCACCCCCTACGAAGCGATGGTGTACGACCGGGCCGGGCAGCGGATCATGGCACTGGCCGCAGAATTGGCCTCTGCGGTTCCAGGTGCCCAGACGGTCCGGCTGTACAAGAACAACACCGACAACAAGGGCGCCTCGTACGGGACACATGAGAACTACCTGATGCCCCGGCTCACTCCCTTCCCCGCCATCGTCGCGACCATGATTCCCTTCTTCATCAGCCGTCAGGTGATCTCGGGGGCTGGGCGGGTAGGACTCGGGCAGGACGGCAAGACCAAAGGGTTCCAGATCACCCAGCGCGCCGACTTCTTCGAGGTCGAGGTCGGTCTCGAGACCACACTCAAGCGCCCGATCATCAATACCCGCGACGAGCCGCACGCTGACCCGGAGCAGTACCGGAGGCTGCACGTCATCATCGGTGATGCGAATCTCAGCGAGTTCGCGACCTACCTCAAGATGGGCATCACCTCACTGGTGCTGAGCATGATCGAGCAGCAGTGGGACTTCTCGGGGATGGCGGTCAGCAAGCCGGTCCGGCAGTTGCACGCGGTCTCCCATGACCCCGACCTGCAGCACCGGATCGAACTCACCGACGGCCGGTCCCTGACCGCTGTGCAGATGCAGGCCGAGTTCGCCGAACAGGCCCGCAAGTTCGTCGACGACAGGTACGGCAGCGACGTCGACGAGCCGACCAGGACCGTGCTGGACCATTGGGATGCGACCATCGATTCCCTGCTGAGGGACCCCATGGAACTCGTCACGTCACTGGACTGGATCGCGAAGAAGGCGCTACTGGACGGATACCGCCGCCGTGACGGGATCGATTTCGGTGACCCCCGCCTCGACCTGATCGACCTCCAGTACTCCGACGTGGACCCGGAACGTGGACTGTGGGCCCGGCTGGAACATCGTGGCCGGCTGCAGCGACTCACCACCGACGAGCAGGTGGAGCACGCGATGACACACGCCCCCGAAGACACCCGTGCCTACTTCCGCGGCGAGTGCCTGCGGCGGTACCCGGAACATGTCACGGCTGCGAGTTGGGACTCGGTCATCTTCGACGTGCCCGGGCGATCCGCGCTGCAGCGGGTCCCGACCCTTGATCCCCTGCGCGGGACCCGCGCGCATGTGGCCGATCTGCTGGAGAACAACCGGACGGCAGACGAACTCATCGGCGCACTGCAGGCCTTGAGCCACTGATCCGGATCGCCCCCGGGAGTACGGAACTGGGTGGGGCGCGACCGAACACGCTAGCCCCTGTGCCACCTGTTCGTGGGGCGACTGCTCCATACGGGTGACATCCGCGAGCATCCATACGGGTGAAGTCCTGCATCGAGCGCTGATGCCCGGTCGATCCCCACTGTGTGCGCAGTTACGTAGTCCTCCTCGGAGCCGCCGGCCTGGTGGTCGGTCAGTCGATGGTGGGCGCGCCTGCAGCTTCCGCTGCGGTCAGCCTGGGAACAGGATCGCAGTCGCACGCTTCCGCCCAGTCTTCGATAAGCCTTGCTCTGACGATCAGCGGAGCGCCCAAGGCAAGGGTGAAGGTTCGGGGTGCGGGCCACACCGAGGTCCTGCGCAGTTCCACGGTGATGTCGCTGCCAACGGGCACCTACAAGGTGCGTGCCTTCAAGGTCAAGAGCAAGGGCACCCGTTACGCCCCCAAGACCCGCAAGTTCGTCGTCCGCGCCAAGAAGGCCAAGTCGTTCGCCGTGAAAGTCCGGTACAAGAAGGTCTCGAAGACCATCACGATCGACACCACGACGGGCACCTCGAGCAAGCGGACGGCGATCCCGCCGTCGGCGGTCCCCGGTGGCGAACTCGGCACCCTGTTCACCCTGGTGAACGAGGCCCGCTCCACGACACAGCGTTGCGGCGCGAAGACCATGCCACCGGTCGGGCCAGTTGCCTACAACGACGACATCGCACAGGCCGCGCAGGACCACGCCGCTGACATGGCCGACAACAACTACTTCGAGCACGTGTCCTTGGACGGGCGGTCCTTCGCCGATCGCATCACGGACGCCGGCTACCGCGGCTACCCGGGCGGCGAGAACATCGCCAGCGGCTTCCCCACCGCGAAGGACGTCCTCAATGGCTGGTTGAACAGCCCCGGCCACTGCGTGAACCTGATGGACGCCGACTTCGTCCACATGGGTCTGGGCAAGGCCTCTCGCACGGACCCCGGATACTCGACGGCCGTCACCTACTGGGTCCAGGACTTCGGATACGGATCCTGAGACGTCCCTACAGGTACTGCCCGGTGTTGGCGACGTTGTCGATTGTGCGGCCCGGTTCGTCGCCCTGCTTACCTTGTACGAGCGTCCGGATGAACACGATCCGCTCACCCTTCTTGCCCGAGATCCGCGCCCAGTCGTCGGGGTTGGTGGTGTTGGGCAGGTCCTCGTTCTCGCGGAACTCGTCGACGCACGCGGCCAGCAGATGCTGCAGACGGATGCCCTTCTGGCCGTGGTCCAGGAAGTCCTTGATGGCGCTCTTCTTGGCACGCGAGACGATGTTCTCCAGCATGGCGCCCGAGTTGAAGTCCTTGAAGTACAGGACCTCTTTGTCCCCGTTGGCGTAGGTGACCTCGAGGAAGCGGTTCTCATCGGCCTCCGAGTACATCCGCTCCACTGTGCGCTGGATCATCGCGGCCACGGTCGCGTCGGGGTCGCCGCCGTGCTCGGAGAGGTCATCGGGGTGCAGAGGCAGCCGGGAAGCCAGGTACTTGGCCATGATGTCGGCGGCCGCCTGCGCGTCGGGACGCTCGATCTTGATCTTCACGTCGAGTCGACCGGGCCGCAGGATGGCCGGATCGATCATGTCCTCACGGTTGCTCGCGCCGATCACGATGACGTTCTCGAGCCCTTCGACACCGTCGATCTCAGAGAGCAGTTGCGGGACGATCGTGTTCTCAACGTCGCTGGACACCCCCGAACCGCGGGTCCGGAACAGCGAGTCCATCTCGTCGAAGAACACGATGACCGGCATGCCCTCACTGGCCTTCTCACGGGCTCGTTGGAAGACAAGGCGGATGTGGCGTTCCGTCTCGCCCACGTACTTGTTGAGCAGTTCCGGGCCCTTGATGTTCAAGAAGAACGAGCGGCCCTGTTCGAGCCCCTCACGTGCTGAGACCTTCTTCGCCAGCGAGTTCGCGACCGCCTTCGCGATGAGCGTCTTCCCGCAGCCCGGGGGGCCGTACAGCAGGATCCCCTTGGGTGCCCGTAGTTCGTGCTCGCGGAAAAGGTCGGCATGCATGAACGGAAGTTCGACGGCGTCGCGGATCTGCTCGATCTGCGAGCCGAGTCCCCCGATGTCCTCGTAGTCGATGTCTGGGACCTCTTCGAGCACGAGTTCCTCGACCTCTGCCTTGGGGATGCGCTCGATCGCGAAGCCCGAACGGGGGTCGACCAACAACGAGTCGCCGGCCCGCAAACGCTGACTGCGCAGCGGATCGGCGAGACGGACGACCTGCTCGTCGTCGTTGTGCGCGATGACCAGGGCCCGCGCACCGTCCTCGAGAATCTCCTTGAGCATGACGATGTCGCCCCGCTGCTCGAAGCCGGCCACGTCCACGATGTTCAGGGCGTCGTTGAGGAGCACCTCCTGGCCGGGGACCAGAGCCTCTGAGTCGACGTTGGGAGTGGCCACGACCCGCATCTTCCGGCCGCCCGTGAAGACGTTGATGGAACCGTCGTCGAGCGTTTCGAGGTAGACCCCGTAGGCGCTCGGCGGCTCTGCCAGCCGGTCCACCTCGGCCTTCAGGGTGAGGATCTGCGACCGGGCCTCGCGCAGCGTGGCGGTCAGCCGCTCGTTGTTGGCCCGCTGTTTGGCGAGTTCCGCACGGATCTGCCCCAACTCGTCATCGCGAGCCTCGTCGATCATCGGTGTCCACCTCCGAAAATTGGGACGTGTAATCGACCCTATACGTCTTCGACAGGATTTCCAGTGCTCGTGGCTCGCTGTTCGGCGGCCCGGGGCCCCTCGTAATCGTCACCGTAGGCACCTTTGGCCGGCCGGCGTCTCTTGGTGGGGGCCACGACCCCCGGGGCCAGACGCCGGCTGTACATCAGGAAGCCGGTGTGCCCGACCATGCGATGGTCCGGCCGGACTGCCAGACCCTCGACATGCCACCCCCGCTGCATGGTCTCCGACGACCGCGGCTCCGTCCAACCGCCGGCGGCTCGCAGCGTCTCCACGACACGGGACAGTTGCGTGGTGGTCGCCACGTAGACGCACAGAACCCCACCGGGGACCAGACAGCCCTGCACGACCTCGAGCATGTCCCAGGGATTGAGCATGTCCAGGACGACCCGGTCGAAGGGCCCGGCCGGTGCCAGGTCCAGCAGGTCCGCGGTGTGCAACGTCCAGTTCTCCGGCGTGGCGCGGAAGTACTTGGCCACGTTCCTTTGCGCGATTTGTGCGAAGTCCGGGCGCTTCTCCACCGACGTCACCGAACCGGAGCGGGTGACAGCCCTCAGCAGCCAGCAACTCAGTGCCCCCGAGCCGGCCCCGGCCTCAAGGACGCGGGCCCCGGGCCCGATGTCCGCGAACGCGAGAATCAGAGCGGCGTCCTTGGGATAGATGATGGTGGCGCCACGCGGCATGGACATGACGAAGTCGTGCAGCAACGGCCGCAGCGCGAGGTACGCCGTGCCCTTGCTGGATGTGACCAGACTCCCCTCCGGCGATCCGATCAGGCCGTCGTGGTCGATCCCACCCTTCTCGGTGTGGAAACGCTGCCCCTCCTGGAGCGTGATGGTGTGCATGCGCCCCTTCGCGTCGGTCAACTGGACTTGGTCACCGATCTCGAACGGAGCGCCCTGCGGGGATGTGGTCACAATTGCCGACAGTATCCGTACCGGCCGTGGCGGGGAGCCGACCACCAGTCGCACATGGTCTGTCGGCGGCGACGGGTACTCTCGCGCTATGGGCGAAGGCGGCTTACGGTTCCAGGTGGCGGGGTTCCCCGTCAGCCTCCCATTGGGCGGCATCCTGGGGGTTCTGCTGATCGCCTACCTCTGGGCTCCCTCGTTCGAGGAGCCGGGCAGCAGCGGGTTCCTGCTGGCAGGCGTGTTCGCGGTGCTTCTGTACGCGGGCGTGCTCGTCCACGAATTGGCTCACGCTTGGGCGGCCCGAGCTTTCGGCTACCCGGTGCACGGCATCACGCTTGTGGCTGCTCGGCGGATACACGGTGTACGAGCGGCGGAACAGCCGTCCTGGCCCCGAGTTCGTCATCTCGCTGGTGGGCCCCGTGTCCACCCTGCTGATAGGCGCGGCCTGCTGGCTGCTGACCGCCGTGACCAGCGGGTCCTTGTCGGTCCTGCTCGGCGCACTGGCCTGGACCAACGTCCTGCTGGGTGTCTTGAACCTGCTCCCGGGGGCGCCGTTGGACGGCGGTGGGATCGTGAAGTCCGCGGTGTGGAAGTTCTCGGGGTCCGAGACCGCGGGTGCCCGGGCGGCTGGATTCGCCGGGCTGGTGATCGCGGGACTGCTTGCCGCAGCTGCTGTGGCATCGCTGCTGGCAGGCTCGGGGGGCCTGCTGTTGGCCCTCGTGCTGGCGGTGTTCATCGGCATCGGGGCGTACCAGTCCCTTCAGGCTGCCGCTTCGGGCCGCGCCCTGGATGCGGTGCTCCCGCAACTGCCACGCTTGATCCGACCGGTTCTGGCGGTCAGCCAGCACGACCTGCTCGGACCGTGCCTGCAGCGCTGGGACCGCTCCCGACAGGCTGCGGTGGTCAGCGTGGACGAGCAGGGCCGGATGCTCGCGGCCCTGTCACTCGCCGCCGCGGATGCGGTCCCCGTGCAACAGCGGGAGACGGTCGCCGTAGGACCCTTCACCACCGCGATCCCCGCCGAGCAACGTGTGGTGCTCGAGGATGACCCCGGCCCCCTGCTTGCAGGCGCTGGCCGACAGCGGACTGCCGGTGGTGTTCGTCACCGATGCTGGCGGCCGTCCGCTCGGTGTTCTCCTGGCGGCCGACGTGAACGCTGTTCTGGAGCAGAGCTAGTCGACACCCTGTGGACATCCGCCGAGAATGTCCGAACCCATGCCTAGTGTGGTCTGTGTGAATGGTGCCCCGAAGCCAGTGTCCATGGCGCAATCGGTCGATGTGGCGGGCATGGCTGCCGACGTGACCCACGGTGTGCGTGAACGCGAGGTCAGCGGGCTGAAGGGCCATCCGATCGTGGGGGCGTTGTCCCCGAGCCGGGCCAATGACTTCCTGACCTGCCCGCTGCTGTACAGGTATCGCAGCGTGGACCGCCTCCCGGAGCGTCCGGGACGGGCTGCCCTGCGTGGAACGCTGGTACACGAGGTTCTGGACCGGCTGTTCGGTCTGCCGGGCGAGACCCGTGACGTGGGGTCGGCTCACTCACTCGTGCCGCAGGCACTCACCGACCTGCTGTCCGCCGATCCCCAGGTTGCCTTCGCGCTCGTGGAGGATGCGGCCTGGCCCGCCGATGATCCTCCCGAGGTCTCGCAGCAGGCGTTGGACGATCTCGTGAAGGAGGCCGAGGGCCTGCTGGACAGGTACTTCACGATGGAGGACCCACGCTCGATAGAACCGACTCATCGAGAGCAACTCGTCGAGGTGAGTCTGGGAGACGGACTGCTCCTGCGGGGGTACGTGGACAGGATGGACGCACCAGCCGGACGCCTGCGGGTCGTCGACTACAAGACAGGCAAAGCCCCGGGGCCGGCCTGGGAGCAGTCGGCGATGTTCCAGATGCGCTTCTACGCCCTGATCGTCCAGCGAGCCACGTCACAGGTTCCCGATCGCCTGCAATTGCTGTACCTGGGTAGCGGGGACGTACTGACCTACGAGCCCGATGCAGAGGATCTCGAGCGCTTCGAACGCAAACTGCGTGCGCTGTGGACCGCGATCACCAGAGCAGCGGAGAGGCAGGACTGGCGGCCGCGGCCGTCCAAGAAGTGCCAGTGGTGTTCCCATCAGGCGCTGTGCCCTGAGTTCGGCGGCACTCCCCCGCCACTCCCTGCGCAGCCGGATGCGGCGATGTCAACTACGGTTGAGGTGTGACGTTGACGACCGCGGCTTCGGCCACGAATCTGACGAAAGTGTACGGCGAGGGCGAGGCCCGGGTCGTGGCCCTCGACGACGTCGACATAGAGATCGAGCAGGGTCGGTTCACAGCGATCATGGGGCCCTCGGGTTCGGGTAAGTCGACGCTGATGCATTGTCTCGCCGGTCTCGACTCCGTGACCGGCGGCAGCGTGACGGTCGGCGACGTGGACCTGACCACGCTCAAGGACAAGCAGTTGACCGCGCTGCGACGGGACAAGATCGGCTTCGTGTTCCAGAGTTTCAACCTGATCCCCACGCTGAACGCCGAGGAGAACATCACCCTGCCGCTCGACATCGCCGGTACCAAGCCTGACCGCGAGTGGCTCGACCTGATCATCGACACGGTAGGGCTGCGATCCCGCCTAGATCACAAGCCCAGCGAACTCTCCGGCGGTCAGCAGCAGCGTGTGGCGTGTGCACGGGCTCTGGCCAGTCGGCCCGAGATCGTCTTCGCCGACGAGCCGACGGGCAACCTCGACTCACGCAGCGGGGCCGAGGTGCTCGGCTTCCTCCGTCGTAGCGTCGACGAGTTCGGGCAGACGATCGTCATGGTGACCCACGACCCGAACGCGGCGTCCTACGCCCAGCGGGTCGTGTTCCTCGGGGACGGCCGGATCGTCGACGAGATGTCCGATCCGACCGCTGAGCGAGTACTGGACCGCATGAAGCGCTTCGACATCGAGGGCAGCTCCGGTGCGCGCCCCACCGCCACAGAGGGGGATCCGACGCCCGATCCCGCCGTCTGATGCTGCGGGCCGCTCTGCGCAACCTGTTCGCGCACAAACTCAGGCTCGGGCTCACGGCGCTTTCCATCGTCCTCGCGGTGGCCTTCGTGGCAGGTACGTACATATTCACCGACTCCCTGCGGGCGTCTCTGGACACCTTGGTCCAGCAGAATCAGCCCGATGTGAGCGTGCAGCCGACGGCAGCCGACTTCGCCCCGGATTTCCAGGGTGCGGGGACGATCCCGACAGTGCCCACATCGCTGGTGCCGGAGATCGCGGGCCTGCCCGAGGTCACAGAGGTCGTCCCGCAGATCCAGACCCCGAACGTGGTGGTCCTGGACCGCGACGGGAAGCCCTTGGGCACGCAGGCGGGCGGGTTCGAGAGTGGGACCGTCGTAGGTCAGAGTTGGTCGGACTCGCAGGTGAATCCGAGCGAGATCGTCTCCGGCCAAGCGCCCGTCGGACCCACTCAGATCGCACTCGATGTGGGCACCGTGGATCAATTGGGAATCTCCCTGGGAGAGCCGGCCACGGTCCTGCTGCCCTCCGGTCAGAGACGCGAGTTCCAGCTCTCGGCGACCACCCAGTTGCGTGGCAGCGGTTTCGGGGTGGGGTTCGCCTCCTGGGACTTCCCCACTGCACAAACCCTGCTCCTGGAGAAGGGTGAGGCCACCAGCCTGGCGGTGCTGGCAGATCCCGCCGCATCGCAGGCCGTGGTCCGCGACCGGATCCTCCCGCTACTGCCTGCTGGCACGAACGCCGTCACCGGCGACGAGCAGGCCAGCGAGGTCTCGGCCCAGCTCGACTCGGGGCTCGGGTTCCTGAACACCTTCCTGCTGGTCTTCGCGGTGGTGTCAGTCTTTGTCGCCGCTTTCCTGATCTACAACACGTTCTCGATGCTGGTCGCGCAGCGCACGCGCGAACTCGCCCTTCTGCGCGCGATTGGGGCGTCCCGGTCCCAAGTCCTGCGTTCCATCCTCGCCGAGGCAGCGGTCGTGGCCCTGGTGGCCAGCGTCCTGGGGATCGTGGTCGGGGCCGGCGTCGCGCGGGGGTTGCAGACGCTCTTCCAGGCCGCCGGTGCCCCATTCCCGTCCGGGCGCCTCGTCTTCGAACCCCGCACGATCGTTGTGGCCGTGCTCGTGGGCCTGGTGATCACCATCGTCAGCGCACTGATGCCGGCACGCCGGGCCGCCGTGATACCTCCCGTTGCGGCCATGCGAGATGAACAGCCCGCCGGCAGAGTGCGCGGACGGCGTACGGTGCTCGGCGGGTTCGCCGTGGGCGTGGGCGTGGGGCTTGCGGTGATGGCGCCCGAGTTGGCGCAGACAGATGCGACCGGTGGCGCCTACATGGCCGGCTTCGCCGCGGCCTGTGTCCTGTTAGGGGTATTGGCGCTGTCCCCGGAACTGGCGAGGCCCGCCACCGCGGTGATCGGTGTGGTGTTCCGCGGCATCAACGGGCGTATCGCCCGGGGCAATACGCGCCGCAATCCGCGTCGCACGGCGGCCACGGCCGGGGCGCTGACCATCGGGGTGTGCCTGATGGCCACGATCAGTGTGTTGGCGGCCAGTACGCAGAAGTCGGTGGCGGGGCTCGTCGACGATGTGATCGGCGCCGACTTCGTCGTGACCGGGTACGGCTTCCAGCCCTTCCCGGGTGGTGTGGGCGAGGCGATCGCGGCCACGGACGGGGTCGAAGCGGCAGCAGTCGTGCGGCAGGCGCCCATGCGCGCCCCCGGCACCGGCGACACTCTGGTCAGCGGCGTGGATCCGCGGGCGATCCAACGGGCTCTGTCCCTCACCGTGGTGGCAGGGTCCCTGGACGACCTCGGCGAGGACGACACCGCCTTGGACAGCGACACCGCGGCCCAGATCGGGGCTGGGGTCGGAACCAGGATCCGGGTGCTGTCGTTGGCCGGACCCGTCGATCTCACGGTGGTCGCGCTGTACGAGCCGGCCGGCGGGCTCACCGGATATATCACCGATCTCGCGACCGCCGGGAGGCTCGGGACCGCGGACCAGGACAGTGTCGTGTACGTGGTGACCGACTCCGGCAGCGATGCCCAGACGGTGCGTAGTGACCTGGAAGCCGCGCTGGAGCCCTTCCCGAACGTGCAACTCCTCGACCAGTCGCAGTTCAAACAGAGCATCAGCGACCAGATCGGTCAGCTGCTGAACTTCCTGTTCGCCCTGCTTGTTCTGGCGGTACTGATCGCGCTTCTAGGAATCGTCAACACCTTGGCCCTCAGCGTCTTCGAACGAACGCGCGAGATCGGCCTGCTGCGCGCGGTAGGCATGTGGCGTGGGGGGATCCGGCGCACGATCGTGATCGAGGCGTTCATCATCGCAGTGTTCGGTGCCACCCTCGGCATGGCGCTCGGAGTGGCTTTCGGAGCGCTGTTGCAGCGAGTTCTGGCCGATCAGGGGATCGAGCAGTTCGCGGTCAACGTCGGGCAACTCGCTCTGTTCCTGGTCCTCGCCTCGCTCGGCGGCATCCTGGCCGCCCTGTGGCCCGCGTGGCGAGCCTCAAGACTGCGGATCCTCACGGCCATCGCCACCGAGTGAGCCCAGAGTGACGTCAGCCAGTGAATCGACATGGCGATAGCGTTCGCCCTGGATGTCCCGCACCGCCGGTCCGACCCCGAGGACAGCACATCCAGCGGCCATGCCGGCTGCGGCCCCGGTGGGGCTGTCCTCGATCACCAGGCAGCGCTTCGGATCGACGCCCAACTGCCGGCAGGCCTGAAGATACGGCTGGGGGTCTGGTTTCGGGCGGTCCACCTCCGTGGAACTGACACTGAGATGGACCGTCTCGTCGATGTTGTCCATCAGTAGGTCCAACAGGACCCGCCACGAGTTGCTCACGATCGCCACCGGCACCCCCTCGGCCTGCGCAGCGGCCATGAGTTCGCGTGCACCGGGCATCCAGCGCGCCGGTGTGGTCGCCACCTTGTGCTCGATCTCTGTCACGAGCACGCGGGCCAGGTGACCGGGGTCCGCACCGGTGCGGGAGGCCATATGGCCGACCACGCGCTCGATGGGACCGCCGATGCTGTTCGCCTGATCCTCTGCGGTCCACGTCTGGCCGAAGTAGGCCATGGTGTCCGCCTGGGCGGCCTCCCAGAGCAGCTCACTGTCCAGGAGTGTGCCGTCGAGGTCGAACAGCAGCGCGTCAGGTCGCGTTGAAATAGCCGGCCTCCGGGTGGTGGAAGATGATCGCCGACGTGGACTGCTCCGGATCCAGCTGGAACTCCTCCGAAAGGCTCACACCGATGCGTTCGGCTCCCAGGAGTTCACACAGAGGGACCTGTTGGCTGAGGTCCGGGCAGGCCGGGTACCCGAACGAGAAGCGTTCTCCCCGGTATTTCTGTTTGAGGATCCCGGCCATCTCGGGCGAGTCCTCTTCACCGATACCGAGCTCGGCGCGCACCCGCATGTGCCAGTACTCGGCCAACGCCTCGGTCAATTGCACCGACAGGCCGTGCAGTTCGAGGTAGTCGCGGTAGGCGTTGTCCGCGAACAACTCGGCGGCCGCGGTGTCGATCCGCGAGCCCATGGTGACGATCTGCAGCGCGATCACATCGTGATCTGGTCGCACGTAGTCGGCAAGGCAAAGGTGACGTCCACGCTTCTGACGCGGGAATTCGAAGCGGGCGATCATGCGTTCGGGCTGGTCCGGGTCGCCGACCACGATCGCGTTCCCCTCCGAGTGCGCGGGCCAGTACCCGTAGATCACGGCGGCCTCCAGCAGTCCCTCGCTGGCGACCCTGCTCAGCCAGGAGCGCAGGCGCGGCCGACCCTCGGTCTCCACCAGTTCCTCGTAGTCCGGACCCGTCTTGCCGGGGCTCAACCCCCACTGACCCCGGAACAGGGCACGCTCGTCCAAGTAGGCCACGTAGTCCTTCAACGCGATCCCCTTGACGATGCGATCCCCCCAGAACGGCGGCTCGGGGACCGGTGTGTCCCGGGCGACGTCGGAGACCGCGTCCGGATCCTCCGTGGCGATCGGGCGAGGGACAGCGCGAACGCGCCGCTTCCGGCGTTCGGGCAGTGCCGCACCGGGTTCGCCGCGTTTGACCGCCATCACGGCGTCCATCAGGGACAGCCCCTCGAAGGCATCTTTGGCGTACCTCACCTCGCCGTCGTACATGTCAGCGAGGTCCTGCTCGACGAAGGCGCGGGTCAGGGCGGCACCCCCGAGCAGAACAGGCCAGCGCTCTGCCACCCCCCGGGAGTTCATCTCCTCGAGGTTCTCGCGCATGATCACGGTCGACTTGACCAGCAACCCCGACATCCCGATCGCGTCGGCGTCAGCATCCTGCGCGGCCTGCAGGATGGCGTTCACCGGTTGTTTGATGCCGATGTTGACCACCGAGTAGCCGTTGTTCGTCAGGATGATGTCGACCAGGTTCTTGCCGATGTCGTGCACATCGCCCTTGACTGTGGCCAGCACGATGGTCCCCTTGCCCGACTCGTCGGTGCGCTCCATGTGCGGCTCGAGGTGTGCCACGGCGGTCTTCATGACCTCCGCGCTCTGCAGCACGAACGGCAACTGCATCTCGCCGGCGCCGAAGAGCTCGCCCACAGTCCGCATGCCCGGCAGCAACACGTCGTTCACGATGCCCAGTGCGGGCTTCTCGCGCAGCGCCTCGTCCAGGTCAGCCTGTAGGCCCTTCGCCTCGCCGTCGATGATCCGCCGCTGCAGACGCTCCAACAGCGGCAGTCCCGCCAGTTCGTCGGCGCGATCCGCGGCCACGCTCTTCGCATCGGCGAACACGTCCAGAAAGTGCGTCAGTGGATCGTGGACGAGGTTGCCCGCGTCGTCGTAGCGGCGCCGGTCGTAGACGAGGTCGAGTGCGGCCTCCCGCTGCTCCTCGGTGATCCGGTTCATCGGCAAGATCTTGGACGCGTGCACGATCGCAGCGTCCAGGCCGGCCTCGACGCACTCGTGGAGGAAGACCGAGTTGAGGACCTGGCGGGCGGCGGGGTTCAGCCCGAACGACACGTTGGAGACACCGAGGATGGTGTTCACGTCGGGGTGACGGGCCTTGAGCGCCCGGATCGCCTCGATCGTCTCGATCCCGTCACGTCGGGTCTCCTCCTGACCGGTCGCGATCGGGAAGGTGAGCGTGTCCACCAGGATGTCAGAGGTCGCCATGCCGAAGTTCTGCGTCAGTTCCTCGATGAGGCGTAACGCCACCCGCACTTTCCACTCGGCTGTCCGCGCTTGACCCTGCTCGTCGATGGTGAGCGCGACGACCGCACATCCGTGCTCCATGACCAGCGGCATGATCCGCTGGAAGCGGGAGTCGGGACCGTCGCCGTCCTCGTAATTCACGGAGTTGACGATGGCCCTGCCGCCGAGGTGCTCGAGGCCCGCGCGGATCACATCCGGTTCGGTGGAGTCGAGCATGATCGGCAGTGTGGTTGCGGTGGCCAGCCGGGATGTGAACGCCGCCATGTCCCCGACCCCGTCCCGGCCGACGTAGTCGATGCACACGTCGAGCACATGCGCGCCGTCACGTTCCTGGTCCCTGGCGATCTGGACACACTCGTCCCAGTTCTCGGACAGCATCGCCTCGCGGAAGGCCTTCGAGCCGTTCGCGTTCGTGCGCTCCCCCACAGTGAGGAACGTGGCGTCCTGACGCAAGGGCACCGAGTGGTACAGCGAACTCACCGACGCGGCGGCGGCCGGCGAGCGATCCACACGACCCCTGTCATGCAGTCGCTCGACGACCTGTCGCAGATGCTCCGGTGTCGTCCCGCAACATCCACCGATCAGGTTGAGTCCGTAGTCCTCGACGAAAGTTTCGTGCGCGTCGGCGAGTTGCTACCGGAGTCAGCGGGTATCTGGCACCCTCCGGCGTGAGTTCGGGCAGGCCCGCGTTGGGCATACAGGTCAGCATGACCCCGGCGTGCCGGCTCAGATGACGAAGGTGCTCACTCATCTCCGTGGGGCCGGTCGCGCAGTTCAGGCCGATCGCGTCGATGCCCAACGGCTGCAGTGCGGTCAGAGCGGCGCCGATCTCGCTGCCGAGAAGCATCGTGCCGGTGGTCTCGACGGTCACGCTGACCAGGATCGGCACACGGCGACCGACGTCGCGCATGGCGACATGGCTGGCCAGGACCGCGGCCTTCGCCTGCAGCAGGTCCTGACTGGTCTCGATCAGGACGGCGTCGACTCCGCCGAGCAGCATCCCGACGACCTGCTCGGTGTAGGCATCGCGCAGGTCGGTGAAAGGAGCGTGCCCGAGGGTGGGCAGTTTGGTCCCCGGCCCCACGGAACCCAGGACGTAGCGCGGATGGTCCTTGCTGCTGTACTCGCGGGCGGCATCGGCGGCGATCTCCGCGCCGGCCTGTGCCAGTTCCCGGATCCGGTCCTGGATGCCGTACTCGGCGAGGTTGGCGAGGTTCGCACCGAAGGTGTTCGTCTCCACCGCATCGACGCCGACGTCGAAGAACGCCTCGTGCAGGGATCGCACGACGTCCGGGCGCGTGACGTTGAGGATCTCGTTGCAGCCCTCGTGACCCTCGAAATCGTCAAGAGTCAGGTCGTGGGCCTGCAACATGGTCCCCGTTGCGCCATCAGCGATGACGATACGGCGCGACATTGCTGTCAGAAGGTCATCAGCCATGGTGCGATCCAGCCTACGGCCAGCCGGTGGTGGCGGATTATGCGGTGCGTCCCCGGTAGCGGGCGGCCAGAGCCGCGGTGGAAGAGTCGAGTTCGCTGTCATCGCCGGTCCCTGTGAGCAGCGGAGCGATCTTCTTCGCCATGACCTTGCCGAGTTCCACACCCCACTGATCGAACGAATTGATTCCCCAGACGACACCCTGGGTGAAGACACTGTGTTCGTACAGGGCCACGAGTCGCCCCAACATCCGCGGGTCGAGTTTCTCTCCGACGATGGTGGATGAGGGTCGGTCGCCCGGCATCACCTTGTGGGGCACGAGTCCGGCAGGCGTGCCATCGGCCGCGACCTCCTCGGCGGTCCTCCCGAACGCCATCACCGCAGACTGCGCGAGCACGTTGGCGACCAGCAGATCGTGCTGATCGGGGGCATCCGTTGCCGGCCAGCGGGTTGACTGGCTCCAGGAAGAACAGGAAGTCGCAGGCGATCGTCGAGGTGCCCTGGTGGATGAGTTGATAGAAC
The DNA here is from genome assembly GCA_963769435.1 of uncultured Actinomycetota bacterium. Lineage (GTDB taxonomy): Bacteria > Actinomycetota > Actinomycetes > S36-B12 > UBA10799 > JADKAV01. The sequence continues at coordinate 12,348 of CAVYLN010000002.1, read as the reverse complement.
GAGTGCTGGCCGTTGGTCCCCGGCTCACCCCAGAAGATGGCGCCGGTCTCACACCCGACCGGCTTGCCGTCCAGACCCACGGACTTGCCGTTCGACTCCATGGTCAACTGTTGAAGATAGGCCGGGAAGCGCTTCAGGTACTGCTCGTACGGAAGCACCGCACACGTCGGCAGACCTAGGAAGTTCCGGTTCCAGACCGCGAGCAGACCCATCAGTGCGGGCATGTTGTGCCTGATGTCCGCGGTGCGGAAGTGTTCGTCCATCTCGTGGAAACCGGCCAGCATCTGCGTGAACTGCTCCGGGCCGATCGCCAGCATCGTGGACAGCCCGATCGCGGAGTCCATCGAGTACCGGCCGCCCACCCAGTCCCAGAAGCCGAACATCTGCTCGGTGTCGATGCCGAAGGCCTCGACGGCGGGTGCGTTCGTGGATACGGCCACGAAGTGTTTGGCGACGGCCGAATCGTCCCCGAGCGCGTCCACGAGCCAACGCCGAGCGGCGTGGGCGTTGTTCATGGTCTCCTGCGTGGTGAACGTCTTCGACGACACGACGAAGAGTGTCTGGGCAGGATCCAGGTCGTGCACCGCCTCGACGAAGTCGGTGCCATCGACGTTCGACACGAAACGGAAGGTCATGTCCCGCCGGCTGTAGTGCTTCAGAGCTTCGTAGGCCATGACCGGCCCCAGATCGGAGCCCCCGATCCCGATGTTGATCACGTTGCGGATGGGCTCACCCGTATGCCCGGTCCACTTCCCGGAGCGCACATCGTCTGCGAAGTGGGCCATTCGGTCGAGCACCGCGTGGACCTCCGCGACCACGTCCTGGCCGTCGACGACCAGGGTGGCGTCGCGCGGCAGTCGTAATGCCGTGTGCAGGACCGCCCGGTCCTCGGTGGTGTTGATGTGCTCGCCGCGGAACATGGCGTCTCGGCGGCCGGGGAGATCCGCCGCCTCGGCCAGGGCCACCGAGCAGATCGAGAGTCTGCTCGGTCACGCGCTGTTTCGAGTAGTCGAGCACGAGCCCAGCCGCCTCGAGCACCATCTTCCGGCCGCGCTCCGGGGCCGCAGCGAAGAGTTCCCGCAGAGTCCGTGTGTGATGCCCGGCCAATGCTTGCCATTCGGGCTTCTGAGTGACGGACATCGGCTCCTCCAAGAGTGACCAGCGTGCGTTGTGGGCGGTTGTTGTCCTACGTTCGACCCTAGTGATTGCGCCACCGGAAAGCCCGGTGCGGACATGTGGAGGAACGATGGCGACGGACTCACCGATGCAGCTGGGCATGGTCGGACTCGGACGGATGGGTGCCAACATCGTGCGGCGCATCATGCGCGATGGCCACGACGCGGTGGTCTACGACGTGTCGGCGGACGCGGTCTCGGAACTCGAGGCCGACGGGGCCACCGGCTCCACGGTCCTGGCTGAGTTCGTCCAGAAGATGACCCGGCCGCGCAACGTGTGGATCATGGTCCCGGCGGGCAAGATCACGGAGTCGGTGATCACCGAACTCGCAGATCTGCTCGAGCCGGGCGACGCGATCATCGACGGCGGCAACTCCTACTACCGCGACGACATCCGGCATGCCGCCAACCTGAAAGCGAAGGGAATCCACTTCGTGGATTGCGGTACGTCCGGTGGCGTGTGGGGACTGGAGCGCGGCTACTGCCTGATGATCGGCGGGCCGGACGAGGCCGTGGATCGCCTCAACCCGATCTGGCGTTCCGTCGCCCCGGGCGTCGGTGACATCGAGCGCACACCGGGGCGCAGCGGGGATCACTCCCCGGAGGAAGAGGGCTGGCTGCACTGCGGCCCGAGTGGCGCCGGGCACTTCGTGAAGATGGTTCACAACGGTATCGAGTACGGCATGATGGCCGCGTACGGTGAGGGCCTGAACATCCTGAAGAACGCCAACGAGGGCAAGCGCACCCGTACCGCCGATGCCGAGACCGCCCCGATGGAACACCCGGAGTACTACCAGTACGACATCAATGTCGGCGCTGTCAGTGAGGTGTGGCGTCGGGGATCGGTGATCGCGTCGTGGCTGCTCGACCTGACTGCGATCGCGCTCGTGGACAGTCCCGACCTCGAAGAGTACGAGGGGCGTGTCTCCGACTCCGGTGAGGGTCGGTGGACCTCCATCGCGGCCATCGACGAGGGGGTACCGGCACCGGTCCTCACCTCCGCGCTCTACTCCCGGTTCGACTCACAGGGCAACGCGGCGTTCGCGAACAAGGTTCAGTCGGCCATGCGCAAGCAGTTCGGCGGGCACGACGAGAAGAAGTAGCAGCCGGGCAGCCGCGCCGACTCAGACCACGCCGAGCAGTGCGTCGATGGCCCGCGACATCAACCCCGGCCCGCCGGGGTCGTCACCGCCGCGCAGTTCCTGTTCCCTGGCCCAACCGTCGACGATCGTGAGTGCTCGAACGGTGTCGAGGTCGTCGGCGAGAGCCTCGGACCAGTTCGATCGACGGCTCTACCCGCATCGGGCCCGGTCGGCCGCGACAACGCGGTTCGCCAGCGCTGCAGCCGGGCGGTGGCCTCGTCGAGCAACTGCGCTGACCACGCCCAGTCCTCCCGGTAGGACTGGGCCAGGATCGCCAGCCGGATCGCCATGGGTTCGCTCCGGCCTCGCGCAACCGCGAGACGAACACGAGATTGCCCAGCGACTTGCTCATCTTGGCGCCCTCGTACGACACCATCGGGGCATGCACGTAGGCGCGTGCGAAGGGCCAACCCTCCAGGACCTCACCCTCGGCCGCACTCATCTCGTGGTGCGGGAACACCAGGTCCCGGCCACCTCCCTGCACGTCGAAACCCGGTCCCAGCAGGTCGAGTGCGATGGAGGCGCACTCGATGTGCCATCCGGGGCGACCGGGTCCGAGCTCGCTGTCCCACGACGGCTCGCCGACCCGTGGAGCCTGCCACAGCAGTGGATCCAGCGGGTTGCGCTTGCCCGCACGCTGCGGATCGCCGCCGCGTGCGCGTGACTTCTCGAGCATGTCTGGGTCGGACAGGTGGCTGACACTTCCGAACCGGGCGGCCGAGCTCACGGAGAAGTACAGATCCTCGTCCACCAGATACGCCGCGCCGGCGTCGCGCAGTTCCGCGACCCTCTGCGCGGCCAGATCGACCGTCTCGACGGCCCCGACCAGATGGGTGGGCGGGAGCACCCGCAGGGCCACCATGTCGTCGCGGAACCGCTGGATCTCGAACTCCGCGAGTTGCCGCCAGTCGACGCCGTCCCTGGCGGCACGCTCCAGCAGCGGATCGTCGACGTCCGTGACGTTCTGCACGTACTGCACAGTCCGTCCGGTGGCCAGCCAGAACCGGTGGATCGTGTCGAAGAGGACGTAGGTTGCGGCGTGGCCGATATGTGTCGCGTCGTACGGGGTTATGCCGCACACGTACATGCGCGCCTCCGGCCCGGGTGACAGGGGCTTGACTGCGGCGGTGGCCGTGTCGAAGGCCGTCAGATCGGCGTGAAGCGGGGGCAACGGAGGGATCGCTTCAGCGGGCCAAGAACGCACCACGTCAGCCTAATGGGGCACCACCGAGGCGCGACCGGTGGCCGTTTGTCCGCGTGACCGCCCCTCAGATCAGCGGCCAGGGAAGAGCTGGCCACTGCCCGGCGGGCAGCGGGAAGTCCCCCGCATCGAGAAGGGCGCGCGCGCGATGGCGGGCCGCCGTCACCTCAGTGTCAGTCAGCCAGCGTCCCAGCCGGTCGAACTCCGGGAGCACGGTTTCCACGGCCTCCAGCAGATCAACCGGGACCGGCGAGCCGGCCTTGCCCCAGAGCACCGTGCGCAGTTTCGGCTCCTCGTGGAACGTCACTCCGTGGTCGATGCCGAACAGGCCTGTCGCATCCCGCAACAGGTGGCCGCCCTTGCGGTCCGCGTTGTTCGCGATCACGTCGAAGACGATCATCCGCAGGGTCTGCTCGTCGTCGCGGTGGGCGACCACGACCGGGCCGTCGGGGGTCTCCGCATCGACCACCGGCACCCAACCTGCAGGTACCTGCCCGGGCGGAAAGATCCCGAGGTCCATGTCGCCGTCCACCCACCGTTGCACGATCCCCGGACCCGCCGGGCCGTCATCGCGCCACGCGGTGTCGGGTACCAGCCCCCATCCGAGCAGCTCGTCGAGATCGGCCGCGGCTGCCTCTCTGCGGCTCAACGTCCCAGCCGGGAAGTCCCACAGGGGTCGCTCCCCCGCCTGTGGCTTGTAGACGACCCTCGCAGGACCGTCCGGGGTCGCGATGCTGCACAGAAGTGCATTGTTCGACGAGTCCGGCAACCTGCCGAGGACGTGTAGACCGCCGCTCCAGGCAGCAGCCCCTCAGTCATGTCACGTGGCGGCGATATCCATTGGCGCGCGGGCAGATGTGTCCGTCGGGATCGATCGGCAGGTGACAGAACGGGCACTGCGGCCGGCCGGCGGCGACCACCCGACTGGCCCGCACGGAGAAGGCCAGCGCGTCCAGCGGGGTCATCCGCACCCGTCAGCGTGTCGGGTCCGGATCCACGTCGTCGCCGATGTCCGGGACATCGTCGCTGTCCGACTCGCCGTGGGCCTCGATGATCACGGACTCGTCGGTGGGGTCCCAGCCGATCCCCATGGACGACCACCCGGAACTCCGGCTCGATCGGCTGAGTCGAGCGGCGTCGGTGTCGATGAGGTCCTCGTCGACGTCCTCGGGACCTCCACCCCGGCAGCGGCGCACCTGATCGAGCAACTCGATGACCTTCTCCGCCAGCACGGACGGCCTGTTCCTTCTCGCACACCACGCGGACCGGATCGGGGTCACTCGACCTGCAGGAAGAACGTCCTGTCGCCGGGCTCGCCGACCGTACCGACGACGAATCGCTGGGGTGCGAGAAGGTCAAAATCCGGCGGGCCACGGGCTCGACCCTACTGCGAAGTCCGGCCGCCCACGACCGCGTCGGAGCCTTTGTCGTCGGGTTTACGCGCTAGGCGAATCGTCCCGGTGTCATTGATCCGTTCGACGAAAGGCCGATCGGGGCGTGTAGTGCACCACGCTGAGCGAGGCCGTGTCGACGACGATGCGCTGGAAATGGTCGAGATGCAGACCCAGGGCGTCCGCGAGGATCGCCTTGATCACGTCGCCATGGCTGACCACCCACACGACGCGCTTCGGGATGCGAGCGGACGAGGCGCTGAATCCCGTGGGTGGCCCGGTGCGCCATCTGTGCCATCGTCTCGCCCTGCGGGAACTGAGCCGCCGACGGCAGCCACTGGACGGTCTCCCACGCCGGTTCAGTCGCCAGCTCGCTGAGGGCCGCGCCACTCCAGTCGCCGTAGTCGCATTCCGCGAAGGCTTCGTCCACTGTGGCCTGTGCTCGCCCCCCGACCACCAGGTCGGCGGTCTGCCGCGCGCGCAGCTGCGGGCTGGACACCAGCGCGTCGAGCGGCACGTCGCCCAGCCTGCTGCCCAGGTCCAGGGCCTGATCTCGACCAGTGTCGTCCAGCGGACTATCACTGCGGCCTGCGAGGACGCCCTCGACATTGGCCACCGAACGGCCATGCCGGATGAGCAGAATCGTGGTCACGTCGCTCACAATAGGCGGCGTAGGGCACACTGCGAACGTGATCCGTGGCATGGGCGTGTATCGCGGGGGCCAACTGGTCGATGGGGACCAGGTGGCACAGGTGTCCGGTGAGATCCCCGGGGATGCCGCAGCGCTGCGTCAAGGTTTGGCCGATCTGTACCAGAAAGCCCGCGAAGAACCCGGCCAGTTCGTCTGGATCGGTCTGTTCGAGCCCTCTCGTGCCGAACTGTCATCTGGTGCAGTCGGTGTTCGACCTCGATCAGTTGCAGGTGGAGGACGCCGCCAATCACCGCCAGCGGCCGAAGGTCGAACTCGGCGACCGATGCGGCCCTGGTCATCATGAAGATCCTCTCCTACTACGAGAAGACCTCGGACGTGGAGACCGGACAGATCTCGATCTTCCTCGGGGAGCACTTCGTGATCACCGTGCGGTACGGCCCGCTCGGGGACATCACCCGCATCCGCCGACGTCTGGAAGCGAACCCCGACTTCCTGTCCCACGGACCGACCGCGGTGGCACACGCAATCATGGACGCCACGGTGGACGGATACTTGAGCGTCGCCGAAGAGATCAACAGGGATATCGAGGAACTCGAGGAGTCCGTGTTCTCCCCCGAGCGCACCAACGATGCGGAGATGATCTACCGGATCAAGCGCGAGAACCTCGAGATGCGACGGGCTGTGAGTCCGCTTGTGTCCATCGCGCACCAGTTGGTCCGCGACGAGGTGCGCGGGATCCCCGGCGAGTTGGAATCGTTCTTCCGAGACCTCGGAGATCACGTTCTGCGCGTCGCTGATCAGGCCGAGACCAACGACCAACTCCTGATGACCCTGCTCATGGCCGCAACCTCCCGGCAGGACTTGCAGCAGAACAACGACATGCGCCGGATCAGTGCCTACGTCGCGATCGCAGCGGTGCCGACGATGATCGCCGGAATCTATGGCATGAACTTCGAATGGATGCCGGAACTACGGTGGCGCTACGGATATCGTCCTCGTGCTGGCGTTGATGGGTGGCATCTGTTTCTCCCTCTACCGCGGGTTCAAACGCTCCGGGTGGCTGTGAGCGCGCTTGGCGCCGAGCGGCGTTCCCTCTAGGCCGTGATGGCACCGGTGCCGAGCATCGCGAAGAGGAACAAGCCCAGAGCCGACCCGGTAGATCACGAACGGCAGGAACGAGCCGTGTGACACGTACCGGATCAGCCATGCGATCACGGCGTATCCGACGAAGAACGCGATGACAGTGGCCAGAATCGTCGGCCCCCAGGAGGCGTTCTTGTCGTCGCCGATCTTCAGCGCCTCGTACACCCCGGAGACCAGCACCGCCGGGATCGCCAGCAGGAAGGCGTAGCGGGTGGCCGCGGGCCGGTCGAATCCCATGAATCGCCCCGTGCTGATCGTCGCTCCGGACCGCGAGACCCCGGGGATCAAGGCCAAGGCCTGACCGAAGCCGAAGACCAGTCCGGTCTTGATATTGAGATCGTCGAGGGTCTTCGTCTGCGGGCCCCAGCGGTCGGCCGCGCCGAGCACCAGGCCGAACACGATCAAGACCGTTGCCACGAGCCACAGGTTGCGGGCAGCGGTCTCGATCTGGCTGCTGAAGACAAACCCGAAGAACCCGATCGGCAGCGTGCCGAAGATCACGTACCAGCCCATGCGGGCATCGATACTGGCGCGGAGCTCCGGGGTGTACAGCGACCGGGTCCACGTGCTGAGAATGCGCCAGATGTCGTGCCGGAAGTAGATCAAGACGGCTGTCTCGGTACCGATCTGCGTGACCGCGGTGAATGCTGCGCCGGGGTCGTCCCAGCCGGCGAACGTGCTCACGATGAGCAGATGGGCACTCGAGGAGACGGGCAGGAACTCGGTGAGGCCTTGCACGATGCCCAGGATGAGCGCCTGGAAGTAGGTGATCGGGTCGTGCATCACGCCAGTCCGGCAGATTCCACAACCTCGACCATCGTGCGCAGTGTCTGGAGCCGCTCTTCCAGGCTGCCCGCGTAAGTCGCAACGGTCAGCGTCGTCACACCGGCGTCCGCGTAGGCGTGGAGACGATCGCGGACCCGGTCAGGGGGGCCGATCAGCGAGGTCTTGTCGATGAAGTCGAGCGGGACCGCGGCCATCGCACCCACCTGGTCTTTGGACAAGTACTTGTTCTGGATGTCGATGGCGGCTTCTTCGTACCCCATGCGGGAGGCCAAGCGGTTGTAGAAGTTCTTCTCCCGGCTGCCCATTCCGCCGATGTACAGCGCGGAGTAGGCGCGGACCGGCATGGCGCAGGTCTCGAGGTCGTCGCCGAAAACCACCGGCACTGTCGGGACGACGTCGAAACCATCGAGGGTCTTGCCCACCTTCTGGCGGCCGGTCTCGATGCTGGACAGCAACTCCCCCGCGAACTCGGGGGCGAAGAAGATCGCCAGCCAGCCGTCGAACAGTTCGCCCGTCAGTTCCAGGTTCTTCGGGCCGATCGCGGCGAGGTACATGGGGATCTGGTCGCGCACGGGGTGCACGGTGAGCGTCAACGCCTTGCCCGGTCCGTCCGGCAGCGGAAGTGTGAAGAACTCACCGTCGTACTGCAGGCGCTCGCGGCGAAGCGCTTTACGGACGATGTCGGTGTACTCCCGGGTGCGTGCCAGGGGCTTGTCGAACTTGACCCCGTGCCAGCCCTCTGACACCTGCGGACCGGACACACCGAGGCCGAGACGGAAGCGTCCCCCGGACAGGGCGTCGAGGGTGGCCGCGGTCATCGCGCAGTTCGCCGGCGTTCGCCCGGGAATCTGGAAGATGGCACTTCCGATGTCGATCTGCTCGGTCTGCGCGGCGACCCAGGCGAGCACCGTGGCGGCATCCGATCCGTAGGCCTCAGCAGCCCAGGCCACCGCGTAACCCAGTCGGTCGGCCTCACGGGCCAGGGTGAGGTTGTCGGCGTCGTTCCCGGCGCCCCAGTATCCGAGGTTCACTCCAAGTCGCATGCCCGGCAGCCTAGCCCGCCCGTCGGCGTGGGCACAACCCCTGGCGCCCAGCCCTCCACTCCCCGGAGCGATGGGTGGGCACCGCCAGCCCCGACGCGTTTGTCAGGCCCGCGCAGGCCAGTCTCAGATAGCGTTTGCTCGTGGAGATGCGATCGGTCGGCAGGAGCGGGCTGCGGGTGAGCCGGATCGCCCTGGGGACGATGACCTGGGGCCGGGACACCGACGAGCACGAGGCCGCCGAACTGCTCGACATGTTCCTGGGCGCCGGCGGCACGCTGGTGGACACCGCGGATGTCTATGCCGAGGGCGAGTCGGAGAAGATCCTGGGGCGTCTGCTCGTGGACAGCGATCGCCGCGATGCGGTCGTCATCGCGACCAAAGCGGTGTCCCGGCCCAACAGCGAGCGCAGGTTCGACGCCTCCCGCACCCATCTGCTCAACAGCCTCAATGGGTCGTTGCGCCGCCTCGGGGTCGACCACATCGACTTGTGGCAGTTGCACGCCTGGGACCCACTAACCCCCATCGAGGAGACGCTGAGCGCCGTGGACATCGCCGTCTCCTCGGGCAAGGTGCGCTACGTGGGGATCAGCAACTACGCCGGTTGGCAGACCTCCCAGGTCGCCACATGGCAGCGCGCCGCCGGACGCACGATCCCGGTCTGTTCGCAGATGGAGTACTCCTTGCTGCAGCGCGGGATCGAGCGGGAGGTCTTGCCGGCCCTGCGGCCCACGGCATGGGACTGATCGCCTGGTCGGCGCTGGGCCGCGGCGTTCTGTCGGGCAAATACCGCTCGGGCATCCCTGCGGACTCCCGCGCGGGCAACCCCGTGTTCGCGAGTTTCGTCCAGCCGTACCTGACCGAGGGCGCACGGCGGATCGCAGACGCCACGGCTACCGCGGCCGAGGGCCTCGGGGTCAGTCCAACGGAGGTCGCGCTCGCCTGGGTCCGCGACCAGCCTGGTGTGACCGCGGCGCTGGTCGGCACCCGGACCGCGGCCCAGCTACGCACGGCCCTGGCCAGTGAGGAACTCCACATCCCGCGCAGATCGCACAGGCACTCAGTGAGGTCTCGGCACCAGCGATGTCCTACCCGGAGTTCGGGTGGAACCAGCGGGCCTGACGGACCCTTCACCCTCAACCGCCGCGTGACACCAGAATCAGCGGGCCAGCTCCCGCAGTCCTGCCAGCGGGATCTCCAGCCAGTCGGGACGGTTGCGGTACTCAACACGGCCTCGTAGGCGGCCTTGTCGATCAGGTATGCCTGCAGAAGGGGCCCGTCGGCGGGGTCGCTGCCGTGCACTTGAAGTAGCCGGACCAAAAGGCGTCGCAGCTTCGCTGTCGAGGTCCGCGCGCAGACGGTCTCCATCGAAGTGCCACGCGGCGTACGCGAACGATCGCATCATGCCGGCGACATCACGGCAGCGATGATCCAGGACGCGACGCGATGCCAGATCGGCGCCCGGCTCGCCCTCGAAGTCCAGGATTCGCCACCCACCGGCGGTACGGAGCACCTGACCGAGATGGAGATCCCCGTGCACCCGCTGCACGGTCACCTGCGGATCTCTCGGATGCGCTCGATGCGTTCGTGAAGTCGCGGCAGTAGCGCAGCCGACTCCGCGACGACTTCTCCGGCAATGCGCAGTCGGCGTTGAAGGCGGTCGGCCAGTTCATCCACTTCAGCGCGTCCCAGGGACACAGTGGGAAATGCGGCCGCGAGTTCATCGTGCACCAGGGCCGTCGCCAGACCGAGCGACTCGGCCTCTGGGGCGAACTCCAGCGCCTGCCGCGAATGGTGTCCTGCAAGGGCCCAACCGTCCACAGCGTCGGGGAAGAACTCACTGATCATGGCCAGGTGGCCATGGACCGCCTGCCCTGACGGGTCTGGCCAGCCACCGTTGATCCATCCCAGGATCTCAGCGACTCCGGCACTCCCCATTGCTGCCAATGCCGCGTGCACCTCGACGTCGGGATTGATCCCAGGAACGAGAATCCGGAAGAACTTCACGAGCGCCTTGTCGCCGATCACCACTGAGGTGTTGCTCTGTTCAACGGTGAGAACACGGTGTTTCCCATCGACCGGTGGTGGCCTGGGCCACTGCGTCTGCGGATGCAACGGCGTCTCTATGGGGTCCAGACTCGGGGTCGCGCCCGTGACCCTGAGGATCGCTGCGACCACCTGCGCGTCATGCAGGGCATCGATCGCGGTACCCGCTCGGGCTCCCACGACGGCCTCCGGCGGACCTTCCCGCAGTGCGATCGGCGTCTGGTAGACCTGCCAGATGCCCGCGGACGACTGACTCCACCACAACGTGATGGGTGCCGCGCAACCCCAGGAATGGGCCACCGGGACAGCACCCGAAAGTCGTCGATCGCGAACCCCTTGGCAGCGAACCAGCGCCGCTGTGGCAACCACCTCCCGAGAAGTTCGAGCAGTTCGCCATCGCTCAGGTCCACATCCGCCGAGTCTGCCCGATTTCGCCATCTTTCGGGTATTGCGAGCGGTGTACGGGATTACCGTATGAACGTGAGTACGCACCAGGTCACCAACCAGCCACCGCCACTGATCCACAACGCCTTCACCGACGACACCGCACTTCGGGAGGCCGTGGCTGCATTCGGGGGTCAGCCCGACGAGCCCGGACTCGTCGAGCTGCTGGAGCGCTGGCGGGTTCGGAGCAGGCACGCGACTGGGGACGTCTGGCCAACGATCATGTGCCGGTGCTGCGGACACACGACCGGTACGGCAACCGAGTCGACGAGGTCGAGTTCCACCCGGCGTGGTATGAGCCCATGACCATCGCTGTTTCCCACGGACTGCACGCAGCGCCCTGGAGCAAGGACGACAAGGCCGCGCACGTACACCGGGCCGCAGGGTTCATGACCTGGTCACAGGCCGAGGCAGGTCACGGTTGTCCCATCTCCATGACGTACGCCGCGATCCCGGCTCTGCGGGTGGATCCGCTGCGCTCCGCCGAGTGGGAACACGGGCTCGCCAGCCGCGAGTACGACTTCGGCCTTCGGGCCCCCGTATCCAAGCGGGGACTGATCGCAGGCATGGCCATGACCGAGAAGCAGGGTGGATCGGACGTGCGTACCAACACGACCACCGCCACACCCAGTGGCGACGGCTACCTGCTCACGGGGCACAAATGGTTCTGCTCGGCGCCCATGAGCGACATCTTCCTGGTACTGGGCAAGCCCCCGGAGGACTGACCTGTTTCGTCGTCCCGCGGGTACTGCCGGACGGATCCCGGAACGTCTTCGAGATCCAGCGGCTCAAGGACAAACTCGGCAACCGCTCGAACGCCTCCAGCGAGATCGAGTTCGAGGGCACCTGGGCGCAGCGCCTCGGTGACGAGGGCCGTGGCGTGCGCACGATCGTCGAGATGGTGTCGGCGACCCGGCTCGACACAGTTCTGGGTTCCACCGCACTGATGCGCAAAGCCGTCTCGGAGGCCATCTGGCACACCTCCCACCGGGAGGCGTTCGGTGCGACCCTGGTCGATCAGCCACTGATGCGCCAGGTTCTCGCCGACATGGCCCTGGAGGCCGAGGCCGCCACCTGGCTGGGAATCCGCCTAGCGCACGCGGTCGACGCGGCCGAGGCGGGATCCAGCGAGCAGGCTGCCTTCCGAAGGATTGCCCTGCCGATGTCCAAGTACTACGTCTGCAAGAGGACCCCCGGGCCTCACGTTCGAGGCCATGGAATGTCTCGGTGGCGTGGGGTATGTCGAGGAGACGGGTATGCCTCGGCTGGCGGTACCGGGAGGCTCCGGTCAACTCGATCTGGGAGGGTTCGGGCAACGTCAACGCACT
>CAVYLN010000001.1:0-1112864 GCA_963769435.1 uncultured Actinomycetota bacterium | reverse complement strand
TATCGTTGGTCAAAAACAAAAACAAAATTTTTTTGGTTTTTGTTTTAGACAAGGGCCGTCCTCCTCCTCCATCGTGTTGTTTGTGTGGTGGAAAAAGATGTCGCTCCCCCTGACCCATGCTCCGGTGCACGCTTGGAGAGGGTGACATACAGAATTCATAACCTTAACGCTAGTGTAGGGGTTAAGAATTCTGTGACGTCACAGCCCGCGCTGGAAGGTCTTGTTTGCTGGCATTGGGACATGCCTCTCTCCTCCACGGATCCCGGATCTGTCCGTGTCCGGTTTTTGTCCATTCACGGTTCACACGGTCATTCATACATACATACTCCGAGTAAGGTACGGTACATTGTTTCGATCCTCGCCTCCCTGTTCCGAATTCTGATCGGCCGCAACGCAACGTCAGCCGTTTTCGTGTTTTTCGCCGGAGGAGTTCGAGCAGAGGAATCTTTTCTACCTTTTTTTCTCTTTTTTCCCTCTTTCCTCTCTTTCCCTTTCTTCTCCCCCCCCCTTTTGGCGCCTGGATCCCCCCAAAAATTGTTGCCCGTCGCCCCCTAGCCCCCGGTCCGCCGCGCCGCCGCTGCCAGGTCCATCCGGCTCACCCCGTACACCCGGGCCATGGTCCGCGGGTCCGGCGGCAACTCCAGGCCCTCCTCGACGCGCTGCAGGGTGAACGGCTCCAGGCCCAGGCGTTCGGCGGCCTCGGCCCGGGTCCAACCGCGGGCCTGCCGCAACCGCCGCAGGTCGTCGCGGGCGTCGGCCACCTCGAGGTCGTCGAACCCGAGCCCGAGCACGTCGGCCACCCGTCGCTGGGTCGCCGGTTTGGGGGCACGCCGCCCGGACTCCCACGCCTTGAGGGTCACCAGTTGCACCCCGACCAGCCGTGCCAACTCGGCCTGCGAGTAGCCGGCGGCCTGCCGGGCATCACGCAGCGCGTCGGGGCTGAAGCGGTGGTTCCTGAACACGGACCGGGCCTACTTGACCGTCCACTTCTTGGTGTACGAGTACGCCTCGAACCCGGTCGTCGCCGGGGCCTTCAGCGACAACTTCACGTACAACTTCTTGGCCTTGCCCTTGGTCTTCAGCGTCACCTTGCCGGCCTTGGTGGTCTTCACCGTCGCGTACTTGGCCTTGGTCCCCTTGGCGGCCTTCTTCGTCGACCAGGTCACCTTCGCGCCTGGCCTTCTGCCCGGCGTTGGTGACCACGGCCTTCTTCAGCAGCACGGTCTTGCCCTTGCGCTTGACCTTCTTCGGCACCTTCACCGTGGCGGTCTGCTTCTGCACCACCGGCGGGACAGGCGGCGCGGGCAGGGTCATGGTCCCGGTCAGGTACCAGCCCATGCCCTTGGACAGGTCGTAGGCGGCGTTGACCAGCAGGCAACTACCGGTCGCGGCCGGGGCGGTGTAGGAGGTGCTGACCACGGCGAACTGGCCCGTCGCCGGGTCGTAGTCCTTGCCGACCGCCTGCCCGCCGAGCTTCTCGGTGCCCTGCGAGGACAGCTGCACCGTGCCGGTCAGCGTGCACTCGTTGGCGCCGGTCTTCAGCAGCGTGTCGTAGGACAGGATCAGGTCGACCTTGCCGTTGGCGTCGATCGTGCCGGTGATGTCCTTCGGGGTGGTGGTGCGGCTGGCTCCGAGGAACAGGTTGGTCAACGTCGGCCAGGTCTGCCCGGACGCGGGGAAACTCAGCGCGCCACCTGCGGCCGTGCCCTTCCACGCCACCGCACCCTGCGAGGTGATGTACGTGTAGGACGGCGCGGCGACCTTCGTCAGGTAGGTGTAGCTGCAGTCCGGGATGAACGAGTCGGTCTGGGTGTCGCCCGTCGCGCAGACCGCGAGGGTGACCTCGGCCGGGCCGTTGCCTACCTCAGCGGCATGAGCAAGCGGGGGGGGGTCCGCCACCAATGTCAAGGCCAGCGCTCGCGACCGCAGCAGTGCCGATCAGTTCTTCATGTGGTTCCTCCCCGATGCCCCAACTTCGATCGACTCTAGTGCCGGTCGTGGATCGTGAATCACGTGGGCTAGCCAACGTGTGGAGAGAGGGGCGAGCGAATCCGATGGCAGCGCGGGGAGCGCAACGCGCGAATGTCGCTATTGGGATGCCGCGGCCTGTCCTCCGTCGTACGCGCGGCGTCTCTAAAGGTTTCGGGATTCGCCTGGGTTGCGTCGCGGGTTGCGCTGGTCGACGGCCGATGACGATCGAAGGAGTTCCTCTGCCAAGTCGATAGCGTCGGGCGGTGCGACGGCGGTGAATCGTTCGAATGCTTCTCGTGCCGCAGTGCGTGAAGCGGCCAACTCAACGTCGTTCTGCGCTGCCCATCGGTCCAATACGGCAGCCACTTCTGCAGGGTCGTCGCGGTTCTCCACGAGCTCGCCTCCACCGTCACGAATGAAATCCGTCCACGGCGTGGTCGGTGTGGTTATGACCGGACAACCTGCCTGGAGGGACTCGGCTATTGCGTGGCCGAAGTTCTCGCCAGCTGTGAGTAGAGCCATACAGTCCGAGTTCCAGAGGATTTCGGGTATGTTCTCTCGATCAGCCATGCCGCCGTACTCGAACCGTGCATTTGGGGGCAGTTTCTCGATCAGTTTCTGACATTCGTCCCAGTAGGTGGCGGACTCCATGACGCCGTAGGCCGTGATGCGAATCTTCTCCCGCGTTTCGGGCCAACCCGCGCAACAGTGGCGCGAGGCCTTTCGTCGGATGTATCCGGCCGATCACGGCCACCCGGAGCCATTTGGACGACGCGCCCGGAGTTCCAAAGGCGATGCGCTCAGGCTGGTTGGTGGTTGCGAGGACAGGCACGTCAGGGAACCAGTCCGCAACAGTCCTCGCCTCACTCTCGCTTGTGGATCCAACCGCCCAGACGGTCTTGCGATAGAGCGCTCTGAACGCATGCCCCCCGAGACGTTTGCGCTGGCTCTTGAGAGCGAGTGCCCCTGGCTCGAGTTCGCCTCTAGGCATGAGCAAGAGAGGACCGTTTATGACCCTCGCCGCAATGAGGGCTGCGGGGAGAAGCGCGAGTCTCCGGTGCCACAGACTGTTGACGACAATCAGGTCGAAGTCCTCACCCCCGAGTCGGCGGACGAGCGAAACCCAGTGTCGAACCGACTGGAGGTTCAGGTAGAAGACAGTCAAGTTTGGCCGCCGGACTGTGTGGCCGGACAGTTCGGGGAAGGGCTGGTCGTCGCCCAAGTCACGGTCAGGGGCTACCACCACCAATTGGTGGCTTCTAGCGGCCCGCGAGACCATATTTGTTATTGATCTTGAAGGCCCCCCGGCCTTGGTCGCGGGCGCGAAAGCGGTGGCGAAGACCAGTACCCGCATGTCGCCCCCTCCCCCGACAACCTACGTTCTGCCAACCGTCACCTTACCGAGGTGGATTGGTCGCGCATCGACCGATCGGTAGACTGCATAGCCAAGCGGTCCAGAGGGGGAGGATTGGATGCAGTCCGAGCGTTCGCTGGCAGTCTTGGGCCTGGGCTACGTCGGTCTCCCGTTGGCGCTCGAGGCCGTCAACTCCGGGATCAGGGTCGTCGGCTTCGACATCTCCTCGTCGACGGTTGCCGGACTCAACGCGGGACTCTCTCATGTGGATGACCTGTCGGACGCCCAGATCGGCGAGATGATTGCCGCGGGGTTCAGGGCAACCAGCTCGCCTGAAGACATCGCAGGCACTGACACCTACGTCATTTGCGTCCCAACGCCGTTGAGCGCGGACGGCGGACCAGATCTCTCTGACCGTGGTCAGTGCCGGCCGAACAGTCGCGGGGGTGCTGGCCGGGGGAACCTGGTTGTCTTGGAGTCCACGACCTACCCGGGGACAACCGAGGAGGTCCTGGCCCCGATTCTCGAGCAATCCGGGCTCGTCGCGGGCCAGGACTTCCACCTGGCCTTCTCGCCGGAGCGCATCGATCCGGGAACTCCCGTCTACGGGTTCCGCAACACTCCCAAGGTCGTGGGCGGCATGGACGAGGCAAGCACCAAGGCCGCATCGGCCTTCTACTCCCAATCTGCGACCGGTGATCGTCGCGACCGGGACCCGCGAGGCGGAGATGGCCAAGCTGCTGGAGAACACCTACCGCCACGTCAACATCGCGCTGGTCAACGAGATGGTGAAGTTCAGTCGCCAAGCTCGAATCGACCTCTGGGATGCGATCCGCTGCGCAGCGACCAAGCCTTTCGGGTTCCAGGCCTTCTACCCAGGGCCGGGAGTCGGCGGGCACTGCATCCCGATCGATCCCAACTACCTGTCCCACGGGTCCGAACCCGAACTCGGGAGGCCCTTCCGATTCGTCGAACTTGCCCAAGAGATCAATGCCGGCATGCCGACGTACGTGGCTCAGCGGGTGCAGGACCTCCTCAACGCGGAGCGCAAGCCAGTCACGGGCTCCCGGATCCTGCTCCTCGGGGTGACCTACAAGGCGAACATCGCCGACCAGCGTGAGTCGCCATCTAAGCCTGTTGCCGAGGGCCTGATGGACTTAGGCGCTGAGTTGGCCTTTTGGGATCCTCTCGTACCCGAATGGAGCGTCCGAGGGCGGCGGATACCGAGGTTGCGGGACGCTGACACAATGACGACCTTCGATTGCGTCGTGATCCTGCAGGCCCACTCGACACTCGACGTCGAGCAGGTTGCCGCCTGCGCGGACCGCTTGTTGGACACTCGCGGGGTGGTCCGGGGTGCAGAGTGGCTGTGAGAGGGGCCCGAGGGCCTCTCTGCTGAAGGCGATCAGGGCAACGCGATGGGCTCTCACGGAAGCGACAACAGCGTGGTAGGTCTCCGATTACGTAGCCACGCTGTTGCACCTGCATCAGCGCTGAAGCACCAAGAGCCGCTCGGAGACTTCGTTGTCTAGTGCTGCGATGGCCAGATTCCGCCGCCTGGTCACCAGCAGCGTGGGCAAACGGATTGCCTCCGTGCTTCCGAGAAGTATGGCCTTGGCAGGGGCTATCGTCATCACACCTCTCGCTCTTGAGAGGCTAGGAGAGACCCAATATGCATACTGGGTTCTGGCCACCCTCGTTCCCACACTGGTGATCTCTCCAGACTTGGGTCTTGGAAACTCCGTCATCAATCGCCTCGTCCTGTCAAGGATGGACGAGGGGGGCTTCGCCGGCCAGTACGCCCTGCTTCGTCGGATGAGTTCTCTAACCGTCGGCGCAGCGCTGGCGTGGTTCTCGCTGGGAGCGTTGGTGCTTGGGGTCTATCGAGGCTGTCTGCTCCAGAGACTGAGTGGTGGATTCTTTGGTTGACACTCGTGCTGGCCCTGCGTGGAGCTTCACGGCAGCCATCCCGGCCAGCATCTGGACGCGTCTTCAGTTGGCCGAGGGCCAAGGTCATGTGGGGATGCTCTGGGATGGTCTGGGGCGTGGACTGGCCCTGGCGTCTTCCGTCGTCGTGCTCTTCCTAGTCCCGTCTTTGCCCCTGCTCGTCGTTGCGACCTTGCTCCCGGTCACGATCAGCGCCTGGGTCAATGCCATCCTCGTGCGCCGCAGGCATGGTCTTGGTTTCGAGCGAGACGAACTCGTGGCCTTCGCCACTTCTACGGGCTCGAGCGAGAACTGGCGGCTCTTCAAACAGGGTTCTCCGTTTCTTGCCATGCAAGTCGCCTTCTTGATGCAGGCGAGTCTCGATCCTTACCTGGCAAACGTGTTCTTGGGCGCCGACTCGGTGTCATACATCAGTGTCGCGAGGCGACCCTTCGATCTGATACCTGTGGGAATCTCGCTCTTCACTCTTCCGATGTGGCCCGTCTTCACCCGACTTCACGGGCGGGGCGAAACGACCCGACTCTTGAGAACGGTGACTGCGGGGATCGGCGGCGCACTATTCGTCGCCCTAGCGGGGTGTCTGGCAATCCTGGCCCTTCAGGGGCCGATTTACGACTACCTCGGTGCAGGCATCGTTTCGCCCATGCCTGCTGATCTCAGGCTCATCGCTGTCCAGACTGCTGGCTTGTCGGTCGTTCTTGTGCTTAACGTCTGACTTCGCAACGCTATGTCGCGGCAGTCAGCACAAGCCAAACTTCTCCTCGTCGGGACGGCGCTACTACTGGCTGTCAAGCTTGTTTCCTTCTCCTACGATTCCGTTCACGTTTACATCGCTTGGAGAGCATCGGGTACGTGCTTCTAATCGGGGTACCGACCACTGCACTCTCAGCAATCTCATGCGTCGACTGGCTCGCTACGTCGGGAATGTGGGCAATGCACACGTCGAAAACTCAGTTGTTTCTCTTGTCGAACACGGTTCTAAGCCTGAACCGGGCGGAATGCACTACCGCGAGTCAGTCCTACACCTTGGAGGTGGCCGAGGCTCTAAGTGCACGTGGTTGGGAAGTCAATATTCTGTCGAAGAGCGCTTTGCGGGCAGATTCTCGTGGGCTTCTTCAGCTCCGGCCGATACGGACGTGGGGTCGCATGCCGAGGGGTCTGCACAGTCTTCTGGTCGAGTGGATCCAGGGAAGGGCCATTCTGGCGATGTTCGGCTACGATCCGGCAGACCTAGCCGCTACTCTGACCGGCGGACGCCCGTCGGCTGGAGATTCCCGTTGTTAGTTGGGTCTTTGACAGCCACAGGGTGGCTACCCAAGAGTTTCGCGAACCGAGGAGGACTCTGGCCGACCTCTACTTCTCTGCAGGGCTTGCAGTCGCGCGCCGAGGTCTCGATGGCTTCGTGACACTCAACCCCCGGGCCGCTGGTTACTTCGGACTCGAGGGCGCTAGGACCGTCGTAACGCGGGTGGGCCTATCTCAAGCCCCCGAGCGACTCGACCAGCGAGACCTACAGCTCAGCAACGACGAGTCGGCATTTACTGTCGTTTACGCTGGATCCCTTGTATCCCACAACGGCGTCGAGATCCTGATCGAGAGCATGCAACTACTAGAGGATCGCCGCGATCTGCGGTTGGTCATGATGGGGGATGGCTCGTTGCGGGATTTTGTGGAGCGAGCCTCGCGTCTTGACCGAAGAATCCACTACCTAGGACCGCACCCGCGTCGCAGGGTATATGCGGCTTACGAAGAAGCCGACCTGATCGCATGCCTACGAGACACGCGCAGCCTTGCGGCTCAAGTTGGTTTTCCATCGAAGGTAATCGAGGCGATGGCAACTGGCGTCCCTGTCTTGACGACCGCCTTCGAATCGCAAGACCGATTCAACGAGCATGTCCTTTCGGTTTCTTCCTTCACCGCGGAGGGCGTGGCTGAGGCCCTGCTTCAGGCGTGCGAGGGGCGAGAAGACTCGCTTGGTGTAGCTCGCAAGGCTCAAGAGTATGTGGCCTCAGTGCACTCCTGGGACAGCGTCGCTGCCGAACTAGCGGAACGCCTGTCGAATCTGCAGGACGCCCAGGACTGAGTTGGGAGATCTGCGCTGTCACCATTCGGTCGAGCGCGAGCACCCCAAGTGAGGGGAGCGAACGTAGCCTAGGGGGTCGTGCGGTAGTCATTCTCTGGATCTCTTCGAGCATGAGGGACGCGGTATCGGTGCTTGGTGGATTGGGGTTGAATTCTTCGATTTCAGTAGCTCGAACCAGAGCTGCCATGATCAGGTCGGGTCTGGTGGAGGGCACAATTTCTCCGCGACCGCCGGGGAGCAGGTCTATTTCCGCCGCCCCCACCTTGTCGGTGGCGACAACCCAGAGCCCGAATGACAGAGCTTCGTTCACGACGAGCCCCAGGGTTCGTAGTCGGACGGGAGTATCAGCACGTGGCCGAGTCGAACAGTACGTGCCGAGTTCCTCGTATTCGACCGGCCCTGCGAAGTTGATGCGGTCGTCCCCAGCGGCGAGTTGCCTAAGCCTTGACTCTTCGGGACCGGTACCTACAACGGTAAGAGTGATGTTGTCGTAGCCCCTACGGTGGCACTCTTGGACCGCTGCGATCGCATCCTCCGCGCGTTTCACCGCCGCCAAACGACCCACGAAGAGGCAATTCAGCGAATCGGCCAGATGCCTAGACTTCGATGCGGGAAGTGCTCCCCCCGGAGGTCTAGGCACCTCATACGGAATCCGCACCTGTTCGGTGTCGGGCGAAAACTCTATCCCAGTATCCCGCGTTCGCCGAGCCGATCGTCCAAGCGCGCGCGTTCCGAGGAATCAGGATTCGGCTGAGCAGCCTTCGCACGTGCCTCTCGAAGCCAGTCTCAGCGCTCAGTCCATCGACGTTTGCGTCATTGCGAAGGGCTACTGGAATGCGAAGGCCGCGGCAAAGGGCCACGTCATCACGATCAAGGGGTCCCGGTATCCAAACACCACCACGGCGTCTGGT
Organism: uncultured Actinomycetota bacterium; assembly: GCA_963769435.1. GTDB lineage: Bacteria > Actinomycetota > Actinomycetes > S36-B12 > UBA10799 > JADKAV01. Next base: position 1,104,598 of record CAVYLN010000001.1, on the reverse strand, counting down.
CGACTGCTCGCGCTTGTTAGAAGACTCGCGAGAGTTGTCGCGCCTCTTAGTGTCGGCTGAAGTCTCCGATGTCGATGGGATAGGGGAAGATGCCCCCCAGCCTCTCTCATCGTCGTCATGTTTGAAGTAGATGACGCTCAGGTCACACTCGCAAGCGAGTGCGTCAAGAGTCGGGGTCCTTTGGGGCGTCGGCCGCGAGACGGCCATCAGTACCCGAGCCGGTCTCATTGGAGTCCATCTGTTTGGTCTCCCCACAGGGGCACTCTAACTGTTCGTACGATAGGCCTAACGGAGGGAGGTAGCCGAGTGTTAGCGAATGCTTCGCTGACTCAGGTGCTCGTTGTTCTCATCGTCATGATGGGGGGGATCGTTGGGTACTTCGTGTTACCGAGCAAAGACCTCTTGACTCTGGGCTTCGTTGGCGCGCTGGTACCACTGCTCTGGGCTCTACCGAATGGTGCACGAATCGCCTTCTATGGCGGGCTCATCTACACACTGCTTGCCGTGTTGAAGGAAAGCTCAACCCAGACGTCTACCTCGCGTCCCGGGCTGGTGGCATTTGGCCCACTGGTAATGGCGGCCGCGGGCTTGGTCAGCGCCCCGTTCGCCGTACTTCCCGGGCAAGCAGTTCTGAATTCGACCTCCATCGCTGCTTTCGGCGCGATCGTGGTCATGAGTGCTCGCATGAGGCCTGAGGTCGCCGTATCCGCCGGATTCCGGGCGCTTTCACTGGCAGTGCTCGGCAGCCTGCTGGTCTACGTGGCCGGAGTGGGCGAGGCGATCGAAGGAGGAAGGGTACGAGGACTATTGAGAACGCGAATGGTTTGGGCGTTGCTGCTGCATTGTGGGTAGCCCTCGCAATTGGGCGCACGCCAAGGCAGTACTGGACTGTGGTCGTGCTGGCGAGTTCGGCAGTGGCAGTGGTGACTGCCTCTCGCGGCGCGGCTCTCGCGATTTCAGGTGTGGCCTTGATCCGAATCTGGAGTAGACACTCAGAATTCCTTGGCGGACGTGCCGGAGTCTGGATTCGGAGGGCGTTGCTGGTCGCGATTCTCGTGGCAAGCGCAGTGGCTCTAAGGATTCAGATCTTGGAGCAGGAGAGGGAAGGTCTGCTAAGGTCGACCGACTCCGGACGTATCATCGGATTGGATAGCGCTTGGCAGCTATACCTGCAGAAGCCTCTGGGTGGCTTCGGGATGTTCGCCACGTATCTTGATGATTTGAACCGGTCACAGTTCTTCGCTGTGCAACTTGCCCTGATGACAGGCATCGCTGGACTGTTGACGGCCCTACTGATTCTTGTCAGTTTCATCCGAGGAGCGCTTGCCTCAGAACGCATGGACACGAAGGCCGTGATGTTCGTAGGCATCCTCAGCATGCTGGTTGAACCATGGCTTCTGGGAATTGGTTCTGGCTTTGCGTGGATTTTCTGGATCTGTGCCGCGGCTCTGACTTCACGAACTCCCGTGCGCCGAACGCGCGGTAGCGGTCCATCCGAGGGAACCTCTGGCTGGGGCTCGCTCGGGGGACCAACTGCAGCCGAACAGCCCCCGTCTGGATTTGCCGAGAAGGTAACGGGCCTCGACTGATCTCGCCACTGATCAGAACACCGCGGCGGGCCGGGCACGAGCCAGCAACCCGGGCGTTCCCAGTATCCAGCCGCCGCCAACGGAGGAAGCCTCTCCACTGGCGAATGCGGGAGTAGTGGCGATGTTCGCACGTGAGTCAGGCTCGAAAATTGAGTCGTGCGCGTTCGTAGGCCTCTAGGAGATGCTCTGTAAAGGCGGAGGCACTGTATCTCCGCACGTACACCTGTCGGGCTCGGACGCGGAGTTCCTCGCGGTTCTCGCGTATCCTTCCCCAGGAGCGGGGCAAGGGGTTCATCCCATTTTGCCACGACGCCTGTCGCGTCGTTCGTCACGCGATCCGCGATCGGCGTTCCGGCCATGGCCACTACTGGGAGCCCATGCGCGATGGCCTCCAAGTAGACCAAGCCGAACGGCTCCTCCCAACGGCTGGGGATGATCACACCTGCGGCGTCTTTGAGTTCTGAGTTCACGCCTCCTCGGTCCCTCTCGCCCAGTACCTCGACACCCTCTCGCGCGAGGTCGCGCAACCTCTCGAGCAGTGGACCCGAGCCAATGACGCGAAGGCGCTCGGAGGTGGGCCAGGTCTGTACGAGTTGTTCAATGCCCTTTTCGGGCACGAGTCGTCCCAGGTATAGCCATGCGCGCTGATTCATGGACAGTCCTCTGTGCCTCTCCTGTAGCGCTTGGTCGCCGGGCTCGGCTGAACTCGGGTAAGTGATTGAAGGACGTCATGATTCGATCCTCCGCCACTCCACTGCCTCTGAGGAGTCGGGCGATCCGACCATTGAGGGCAAGAATCACATTCGCGTGTTGATAAACGGTTCTCGAGAGGGCATCCAAGTTGCCAGGGTGTAGGGAAGAGTCCTGACTCTGGATTCGGAGTAGCAGGCATGTCGGAATGAATCAAGGGCGGAGTTGCTCACGCAATCCAGGCAGACGCGTCCATCCCGAAAGAGATTGCCTGAGGCGCAGAACGGTCTGTAGTTGTGCGGTGTCCAAACTAGTGGCAGGTATAGATTCCGAACCCACCGACGGCCCCAATTGGGGAAGGTGTTGTGAACGTGAACGATATCGGGCCGAAAGCGTCAAATGACGTCTCGAGTGGGGACCGCCCCCTCCCGCTTGCTACAGTCAGCGCCGACTTCCCCGCGTACAGAGGTTCGCTGATGAGGTCATTGGAGCGTCTGGCAATCAATTCAACAGTCTGACCTTTGGCTGAGAGCGTCTGCACAAGATCTTGGACGGCGCGGTCCTCTCCGTTGTGAGGAGGAGTCTTGTAGAAACTGTGGACGACGGCGATTCGCACGGATCTCCTACCCACTGATCTTTGCGGTGGAGGAGATCACAAGACCCCAGCCTCGTGGCGCCGACGCCGCGCGACATCGAGTGCGTATAGAGTTCACGGCCTCGCTGAGCCATCGAAGCTAAGGCGGTGTCTCCCATGCGGGAGGCTTGCAGTATCGCATCTGCCAATGCCTGCGGGTGTCCGGGTTGGACGATCAACCCTGCGTCATGGGCGTTGGTCAGTTCGGCTGACGCCCCCGCTGCTGCCAGTAGAACGGGTACTTGAGAGGCCCAAGAGCGCCTGCAGTTTGCTCGGTATCGCGGTTCTGAAGGCATTCGTGTCCCTAAGCGAAACCAAGTGAAGGTCTCCCACACGCATGATTTCGCGCGCCTCAACTGGTGTAACGGGAGGCTCGAATGTGACATTTGATAGTCGCATTTCCTTGGAGAGCGCTTTGAGGCTGCGTTCAGCTGAACCAGAACCGACGATCCTGAGGCGAATCGGATGTTCTCGTAGCAGCGCCATCGCCTTTAGCGCTGTTTGCAGATCCTGGGCGTGTCCTAGGGTGCCCAGGTACTGAACTTCGAAGCCAGCGTGCGGTTTCGGTGCTTGTGGCTTGAAGATCTCTTCGTCGACCCAGTTGTATATGAGTCGAGTTCGCGCTGGCTCCACGCCCCTGGAAATCACCGATTGGCGGGCAGCCTCGGAGATCGTCAAGACTGCGGCAGCTCTTCTGTAGGTGTGTCGGACAAAGAGTTCGAGGATGCGTTCGACGATCCAGCAATCACACCGCTTGGGAGCAGCCCGGCGTCGATTACTGACTCAGGCCACAGGTCTTGTGCATAGAACACGAAGGGCACTTTCCAGCGCCACTGCGCATATAGCGCCGGGATGGCCGTAGTTGCAGGTGAACCGTAGACCAGCGTTACTTGAGTTCCTTTGAGCTGGGTTTTCGCAAGGAGCGAAGTACGTAGAGCGTATGACACGTAGGCGGCCACCTTGGAGAATGCCGGTGGGCCGTGACCCGAGGAAGTCGGGACAAACACCATCTGGACTTTGTGGCCCCATCGCCCCCAAGTCGTACCTCGCTCGCCCTTGTCGTGGCGGATGGAGTGCCCTGCTTTGCCCGATTCTTGTCTCTTGCCAGTTGTGACAATCCTTACGTCGAAATTCTCCCTGAGGATCGCACTGACTATCTCTCTGCCCAAGACGTGTATCTCTGGGTTGAAGCCGGGCGCAAGAAAAGACACGACGCCCGACGTCGCCTGGTGACTCACGGCATCACTTTACGGGCAAGAGTGAGGCCATCTGAACGTCCACCTTGACCCCGAGGACGGCATCCCTTGAAGCGGCTCGGGAAGAAGCCGTCGCCAGCCGGCCTTGACCCGCTGGTCGGCGGCGGGAGGTTTGCAGGATAAGCGATCACATCTTGACGAACAGGAAATCCGTCGGTGTTCCGGCTTTCCCGAATCGGCCATCTGTGGCGTACCAAACCGCGCTGTAGGAGTTTTCGGTCGGGTGTCCCCTGAAGCCTGCCTTGCGAGATCAACGAAGTTGCCTCACGCCTGGTTTCCTCCGTTACCTCAAGCAGAACAACGGCCCCTGGCTTCATCTGCGCTAGCGTCTTGCCGGCGCCCGAGAACCAAACACTCTGCGCCCTCTACATCGACCTTGATAAACCGGATCTGGGCGCGATCAATTCTTGCCTCGTCAACCAGGGAATCAAGCGTGGCCGTCCTGACCGCAATTGCATCCTGCTCCGACGCATGATTCATGAGGTGGCCTACGCCTTGATTACTCGCCGGGGGGAGATCGAAAAGCGCTTCGCCCTCTCGATCGGCGGCCGCAACACTGGCAACTTCTATGTCGGGAAGAGCGGCTTGAAGACTCCGGGCCAAGTCGGGGCTGGCTTCTATAGCAAGCACACGACCCCCGTCCCCAACCAACTGCCTGGCGAGAGAAGAGTAGTAGCCGCAGTTGGCGCCAACGTCGATGAAGGCATCGCCCGGCCTCAAGGTCTCTTCGACTATGCGGGTGTGAGTGGGTTCCCACACCCCAAAGACGTGAAGGAACCTGAGGATGAGGTCGTCAGATCTCCCCGAACGATCTGTCCTCCCGGCAGTTGCACCGCTAGTGAGCGGCCCTTGTGTCGCAGGTTGTAGTTAGCAACCACCGCCGCTGCTCGCCAGAGAGGCTTTCGTGCACGTGACCAGACAACCAATCGATCCCCCCAGGTGGCTGGGAGGCTAGTCATCACGGTCAGGGTTGCGGTTCGAAGCGACTGCATGCTCCACAATCCTCGCCGAGTGACGGTGAGTCTGAGGAGAATGCCCCTTTTTGGAACGAGGGCAGGGAGTCGTTGACGTTTTCCCATCGCCGGTTGAGAGAGGGCGAATGTGACTGATGCGGCCCGCCTCGTATGCGGGTGAGGCCTCCTTCCCATCCGACGAACCGGATTGCCTTGACGTCTGTCGGTCAACGGCAGACTGTGCGTCTCGCCGATGAGGTCGGCCTCCCAGTCCTATTGGGGCCGCCATCCGCAGGCTGAGCGAGTTCGGGAACCGGGATAGGCGCGAGTGCTGTGCGCAGTGTCGCCGACACGTGAGAGGCGCTGGTACTTTCAAATGTGACCCGATGCAGGGGAGGGAACGTGTCTCTCGGCGTGCTCAGCGGCCGATATGGGCGAACAGGCCCCGGGTTTGGTGCCGGTACGGCGTCGCATCTTTGCGTTTCTGGCAGGTGATGGGAGCGATGATCGGTCCTCAGCCGGTGACCAGAATGAGCACCCCGACCCTTTATGGTCGGGTCGGAAGACTGGATGGACCGATGTCGTAGTGGCTGCTGCGCTGGCCGTTGTGAGCTTCCCGCTGCAGGCCTTGATCTGTGCTGTCGTTCGTTCGAGGCTTGGTTCTCCGGCCCTATTCCGTCAACAGCGCCCGGGCCGTGATGCTGAACCCTTCCAGATGATCAAGTTCCGCACGATGACCGATGAACGGGACGCCAAGGGCATGCTCCTGCCCGATGCCGAACGGCTTACCCGCCTTGGTCAATTCCTCCCATCGACCAGTCTCGATGAACTCCCCGAGCTCTACAACGTCCTCAAGGGCGACATGAGCCTTGTTGGCCCACGGCCTCTCCTGATGTCGTACGTCGATCGGTATACGCCCCGACAAGCGCGCCGGCATGAGGTCCGTCCAGGGATTACGGGGTGGGCGCAGGTTAATGGAAGAAGTCGTATCACTTGGGAAGAGAAGTTCGAGCAGGACGTCTATTACGTCGACAATCTATCGCTCCGGCTCGATCTCAGAATCCTCTGGAGAACGCTGGACAGCGTGCTGAAACGGGAAGACACGACGCCGGAGGGGCAAGCGACTGCGCCCGAGTTCATGGGTCACCTTGCCGATCAGTGACTCGCGATCGACCGACATGCGGGAGGCCTTCTTCTAGAAGGTGAGCTGGTCAAGGGAGTCGATGATCTTGAGTTCTTCAGGAGCTGAAGTGAGGACCTGAGGGTGAACGTTGTCCCCCCTATCCATCAATCGAAACACCCTCCACCGGAGTTGAAGGGGGGTCTCCACGTCCTTGCTGGGATTGTCACCAACGTAGGTGATTCGCTCGGTGTCTCGGAGTGCTCGCTGGACTTGCACATAGGCTCTCGCTTCTGTCTCTCCCGCCCCTGTCTCCTCGGAGATGAACGCCATGTCGATCATGTCCGCCATGCCAAGGGCATCGATCTTGTTCCGCTGCGTCGAAGATCTTCCGTCGGTCAGCAGGGCGATTGAAACGCCGGCCTGTCAGCTCGCCCAAGCAACCGCTCTGCATCCGGATAGGGCTTGATCAGCGGAGGGTGCTTGCGGTGAAGTTCGAGCAAGTCATGGACGGGTGAATCTACTGCTCCGCTGAGAATCTGAAGGGGCTTTCCACCATCCGGAGGGCGCGTAGGGCAGCCTTCACCTCGGCGCTGTTCGGTTCGAGTCCGAAGTGCCTTGATAACCATCGGATTCCTGACTCGTGAAACGTGCGCTCCGAGTACAAGGTGTCGTCCAGGTCTACGACAAGCGCTGTTGTGGCTGAGTTAGAAGTTCGTGGGGCTGACATGCTCATCGAATCTCAGGAAGGTCGCGCCATCTACCCAGTCTTCCTCATATCCGAGTGTTACACCGTCGAACGCCTCCTCGATCAAGCGGCCTGGGAAACGTGCGCCTGCCGAGTGACTCATGGGGTAGCCGCCGCCGAACCGGGGGTTGATCTCGATTCCGATGGTGGGACGATCGAGAGCGGTCCCGCTGTGGAAGAACTGGATGGTGAGGCAGCCGCGCGCCCCGTGAATATGGCCGAGTCGGCTTCTCGCCGGTCGAGGAGCGGCCCCTTGTCAGTGCGCCCCTTGGAGATTTCGCCCCCCTCGCACCTCTAGTCGGCGACGTGGACGGCGCTCACCAACCGGCCGTCGATGCTATACAAGGCGTCGACCGTGTACTCGGCGTAGACGGCAGGATCGACCAGTTCCTGATGCACAAACTTCGTGGCGTCCTTGAGCCGATCGTCCAGTTCGCTGAGCGTGCGAACGATGTGCGTGTCCTGACTGAGACTGCCGGCGACGGGCTTCACAAATCTAGGGAACTCGTCGGTCACTTCTCGCAGTGGCTCGATGCCCAGCCCCGCAAACAACTGGGCGGTCTTCCTCTTGTCGCGGCACTGCTCGACGAAACTCACGTCCGGGATACTCACCACGATCCCTTCCTCTTAAAGAGTTCCCCTCGCCTTGGCGAGCGCCAGCAGCTCAGTATCCAGGGTGGGCACGACGAGCCCTACGTCCCACTCCCTTGCCGCCTTTAGGGTTGCGGCGACGTAGTCGTTGGAATCGATTCGAGGAACTTGGTGGAAAGCGTCTGCCAACTGACAGGCTGCAGACAACTCGGGGGAGGCATCGGTTGCTATCACTCTGCCTCCCCGAGGGTGGATGGTCTCCTGAAAGGCCCTGACGAGTCCTACTCGACGTCCGGCGGATGTGACCAGAACGCTGGTGCGCCTTTCGATCATGCTCGCGAATCCTGGGTAAGGGTACGTTGGAGGGAGTCAGCTGTATTCCGAAGGTCCTCAGTGGTGAGTCCCGGATGTACGTTGAACGCCAGCACATCCGCTCCACGTTGCGATGCACCTGGGAGGCGTGCCTCGGGGTCGGTCCCTGTCTCGCGAAAGGCCCTCTCCCGGTACACCTCCGTCGTGGAGCCCATCGACAGGGGATGCCCCGCACGCCCATCTCCCCGATCACCCGGTCCCGGTCCCAGCCATCTCGCAGCAGGCTCAGATCCAGCCGTGCGTACAGCCGGTAGTACGCGTGTGTCTCGTCCGCAGCCGGCCGTGGCACTCGCACGCCGGGAATGGCGTCCAGCAAATCAGCCAGGTACATCGCGTTCTCGGTGCGCTGCTTGTGCCACTCCGGCAGTTTCCGGTACTGGATCCGCCCGATGGCAGCCTGCATCTCCGTGCCCCGGTAGTTGCTGCCGAACGACTCGTGCAGCCAGCGGAACCCGGGCGGATGTTCTCGCTCGTAGACGGCCTCCCAGGACTTGCCGTGGTCCTTGTACGACCACATCCGTCGCCACAGTTCCGCGTCGTCGGTCGCGACCATTCCGCCCTCGCCGCCGGTGGTGATGATCTTGTCCTGGCAGAACGACCATGCCGCGACATCCGAGAAGGTGCCCACGTGGCGGTCGCCGATCATCGCGCCGTGCGCCTGCGCGCAGTCCTCCACGAGCCGAAGGCCCTGCGCTCCGGCACAGATCCTGGATCTCGGGCATCCGCGCCGGCCACCCGCCGAGGTGCACCACCACGACCGCGGAGGTTCGAGGCGTGACTGCGGCTTCGATCGTCTCCGGGGTGATGTTTCCGGTATCCGGATCGATGTCTGCGAACACCGGCCGCAGCCCAACGGCCACGATCGCGGAGGCGGTGGCGATGAAGGTGTGCGGCGTCGTGATGACCTCCGAGCCGGCGGGCAGATCAAGCGCCCGGAGTGCGAGTTCCAGCGCCACCGTGCCGTTGGCGACGAATACCGCGTGCTTGACGCCGGTGAACTCGGCGAACTCCCGCTCGAACTCGCGGCCTTGCGTGCCGGTCCAGTAGTTCACCTTCCCCGAGCGCAGAACCTCGGCGACGGCATCGATCTCGTCCTGCTCGTAGCGGGGCCATGGGGCCATCTCCGTTGACGTCACGACCTCATCCCCCCGTACACTCGGACATCCACCACCTGCGTCGCCGGATCGTCAGCCAGCGGCTGCATGACCACCATCCCGGGACCGTCCGATGCAGGTTCCGTGAACACGATCTCCACCTGCACCTTCTCCCGTGGAGGCAGGGTCAGTCCCACAGCGGCGGCCGGACGGCCTTGCTCCTCGAACTGCAGCGAACTGGACTCCTTGCCGTTGATCAGCACGGTCTCCACCTCAGCGCCGTTGGGCAAGTGGAACTGGGCCAGTAGATCGTGAATCGGTCCGGTAGGCCCGCTGCGGGCGAGGCTCACCATGTACTCCGGTGGCCGCTCACCCAGCGGGATGTCGGTCATCATGTCCACCGTCACCGACGACGTCACCCGGTCGTTCTTGTTCGGGCAGCGGCCCGACCTCGTAGGTCAGGGACCGCTGCAGGAACGCGTCGAGTTTCGACCCCGACGCGTTCAGCACGACGAACTGCACGTTGTGGCCGTCGCCAACGACCAGCGATCCCCCGACGCCGGCCTCGACCAGCTTCTTCTCCACCTCAGGGTTCCGGGACCAGACCACGATCCGGCCGTCGGCGAGGCCCTGGCCCAGCGCCTCCGCCATCGCCTGCGGGGCCGGTGCTGCGGCGAGCGCTTCGACCGCCGCTGCAGTGATCGCCTCCTGGTACGCCTTGCGCTCCGGAGTCTGCGCGTGCAGTCGGGAACTGCTCGTAGATGCCCTTGATCGCGAAGTCGGCGAGTTGATCCCCGCTGATCGACGTTCCGTTCGGCAGCGGCACCGGGCGTCCCGAGGCCTGCACCAGATCGCCGAGGGCGACCACATCGGCGGCGATCGCCCCGTCGAGCTGCTCGCCGGTCTTCTGCTTCCACGACGCCAGCCAGATCTTCGCGGTGTCGGGGAAGTGGGGGGAGAGGTTCATGTTCCCGAGCAGGGTCGGGTCGTCCCGGTAGCGCTCCTCGAAGCCCTTGCTCAGGTTGTCGGGCAACGCGTCCAGGTTGGGAAGGTCGGTGTTGCTGCCGACCTCATCGACGCTGAGTTTGCCGTCGTCCGCGGTCACGATCGCGTAGGTGCCCAGGAAGCCGCCCGTGCCACGCGCCTCGTTGGGGTTCAGGACTCCCACGAAGTAGCGCTGCGGGCCGTCGGCCCCGAGCATCGGTGCGGCGATCTCGCCGACCCGCACCACGGTGGACACCGTGCTCTGCAGGCTCGTCGAGTTCCTCAGTGAACTGCTCGGCGGCAGACCGGACCTGAGGCAGCACCGCCCCGTCGGCCGGGGCCGACTCCATGGTCGCGACCGCCTCGTTCAGGCCCGGCTCCGCCTGCTTCATCGACGGCAGGGCGTCCTGGATCGTCGCGACGTCGATCTGCCCGTCGCGGGTCAGTGACGTCGGGTCCAGGAGGTTCAACTGCCCGGTGAGCGGTTGCAGGGCGATGAGGGTCTGGTCCAGCGAGGTGGCCACGGCCTGCGCGGTACGGGGCGTGTCACCCAGCACCGGGACGGCCGCTGCGACCTTCCACAACGGGCCGTTCATCCGGTCGGCGGCGGCGCTGGCCGAGTTGCTGGCGGCGGTGATGAAGGTCTGCGCCTGCTGGGGCTGACCGTTGGTCACCGCATCCCGGGCGGCGACCAGACTGTCGCGGGCCACGGTCATCTCGTTCACCGCAGCGCGGGCGGACAGGGCGAACCACATGCCGAGGCCGATCAGCAGCACGAACACTGCCGTCAATCCGATCCAGATCCCCCGCCGGGCCGTCGATGCGGCCATCGCATCCCTCCCGCGTCAGGCGCCCTGCGGCGCCCCGGTGCCGGTGGGCCATGCGGGCCCCGGCGCCGGTCGTGCACCGTTGGGCGGTGGTTGCGGGGGCGCGTAGCCCGGTGCCGGCTGCTGCGGCTGAGGTTGGGCCTGGGGAGCCTGCTGCTGCGGCGGGGACTCGTACCCGTAGCCATAGCCGTACTCGTATCCGTACCCGTACTTCTTGCGCCTGCGCATCGGCGCGAAGTTGAGGATGGTCCCCAGGATCCGGGCGTTCACCTGCCGCAGCGCCTCGGCGGAGTCGGCCACCTGCTCGCGTCGTCGTGTTGCCGTGCCTGGCCACCAGGATCGCCCCGTCGACGACCGTGGCGAGGATCGCGGCGTCGGTGACCGGCAACAGTGGTGGGGCGTCGATGATCACCAAGTCGTAGCGGCCACGCAGGTACTGCAGCAGGTCGGCCATGTGGTCGCGACCCCAGCAACTCGCTGGGGTTGGGCGGGATCGCTCCGGCGGGCAGGAAGTCCAGCAGACCGCGGCTGCCAGTGGATGATCGTGTCGTCCAGCGGGGCCTTGCCGATCAGGACATCGGTCAGACCGCGGGAACCGTCCACGCCGAGGTATTCGGCGACCTTCGGCCGGCGCAGGTCCGCCTCCAGCAGCAGCACCTTCGAGCCCGGCCTGTGCCACGGCGATGGCCAGGTTGCAGGCCGTGGTCGACTTGCCCTCACTGGGCAGCGACGAGGTGATGACGACCGTGCGCGGCGGGTTGTCCACGTCGACGTACTGCAGATTCGTGCGGATCGAGCGGAAGGCCTCCGCACGGGGGGTGCCGCGCAGGGTGACCAGCGGGTTGGTGCTGGCGTCAGGATCGTAGATGACTGTGCCCAGGGGAGTGGAGTCGGCCGCGTCCTCGAGGTCCTCCACGGACTTCACCGAGGTGTCGAGGGTGTGGCGCAGGACCGCGATGCCCACGCCGATCAGCGCGCCGAGCAGCAGGCCGAGCAGGACGTTCAGGCGCGTGCGCGGGGAGATCGGGGAGCCTGGGCACCTCGGCGGGTTTGATCACCGTGGCCTGCACCGGATTCTCGCTGTCGGTGCCGGTGGTGGCGCCCGTGTCGGTCGTGGTGCCGTCGTCGGTGGCCGGAGTCGCACCCTCCAGCCGTGCGATCTCGGCGGCGAACGAGGTGGCCGTGGCATTGGCGATCTCCGCGGCGCGGGTCGGCGAGGTGTCGGTGGCCGTGACGTTGAGCAGCACGGTGTTCGGCGGGGTCTGGGCGGAGACCTTGGGCGCGAGCTGGCGTGTAGGTCATGTCCAGGCCGAGTTCCTGGATCACCGGGTCGAGCACGGCGGGGGAGTCGATCACGTCGACGTAGGACTTCACGCGCTGCTGCACGAACAGCCCGCCGGAGTAGGCGTCGGTCACCTGGCCGGCGGACTTCACCGACACGAACAATTGCGACTGGGCCTGGTAGATCGGAGTCGACAGCAAGCGACAGGACCAGCGCGATCAGCGCACCCGCGACCGTGGCGATCACGATCAGACGGCCACGACCGTCGCAGGATCGCCGATGTAGTCGTGCAGAGTCAAGAGGTTCCCCCTCGGTGGCTACTCCGGCCAATGTACCCGACGCCCATCGAGGGGCGGGCCAGATGCGGAGACGCTCAGCGGACCTCGACCCGATCCGGAACCGTGAGCACGTCGTCGTCGGTGTTGCGCCAGCCGCTGCATCGCGTCCCGGCTGATGGTGCACGACTGGCCCCACGACTCGTCGATGGCGTAGACCGACAGCGGCGGCACTTCGACGTGGGTGATCAGCGGGTGCAGCGGCCGGCAGCCCGACTCCGCCTCGCTGGACAGCACCTCGTGCATCTTCTCCCCGTCGCGCAGGCCCGTGTACCGGATCTCGATGTCCTGGCCGGACTTCTCGATCATGTGCGATGCGACATCCGCGATCTTGACCGGCTCACCCATGTCCAGGATCAGGGTCTCGGAGTCGCGGCCGAGCGTGGCGGCCTGCAGGACCAGGTGCACGGCCTCCTTGACGGTCATGAAGTAGCGGGTGACCTCGGGGTGCGTGACGGTCACCGGGCCGCCCTCGGCGATCTGCGCCCGGAACGCGGTCAGCACCGATCCCCGCGAGCCCAGGACGTTGCCGAAGCGCACCGACAGGTACCGCCCGCCCGCAGGAGGTTCGACGCCGGCCGTGAGCCGCTCGGTCGTGCGCTTTGAGTAGCCCAGCACGTTCACCGGGTCGGCGGCCTTGTCGGTGGAGATGTTCACGAACACCGGAACACCCTGCTCGTACGCCGCCTGCAGCACGTTGCGGGTGCCCAGCACGTTCGTCTTGAACGCCTCCGACGGTGCCGCCTCCAGCATCGGCAGGTGTTTGAGCGCCGCCGCGTGGAACACGATGTCGGGGCGCACCTCTTTCATCACCTCGGCGAGCCGGTCGTAGTCGCGGATGTCGGCCAGGATCAGATCGTCGGAGTCGCCCATCGCGTGACCGAACATCGTCAGGTGCAGGGCGTGCAGAGCGGACTCGTCGCGGTCCAGGACGCCCAGGAACGCCGGCCCGTAGCTGTTGACCTGGCGGGCCAGTTCGGACCCGATCGACCCTCCGGCGCCGGTGATCAGCACTCGCTTGTCGCGCAGGAGTCCTGCGATCGAGTCCTCCTGCGTGTGCACGGGACGCCGCCCGAGCAGGTCCTCCTCGGTCACCTCGGAAACGTCGGAGAGCCGGACCGTCCCGCGCACGATGGCCACGGGACTGGGGATGACGCGCAGTTGCACACCCATCGCGCGGCAGCGCTGGTCGAGGTCGCGCAGATGCCGGGCGTGGATGTTCGCGATCGCGACCACCAGTACCTGCACGTCGAGCTGGCTGACGAGCGTCTCGAGGGCGGCGATCGTTCCCCGGACCGGAACACCCTGCATGCGCAGACGCTGCTTGTGCGGGTTGTCGTCGATCAGGCCGACCAGGCAGTACTCGCTGCCGGGTGCCTGCATGGCGCGCACGATCTGCTGGCCGCCGTCGCCGGCGCCGTACACCAGCGTGCGGTCGCCGACCTGCGGGGTGCGCATACGTTCGCGCCAGTAGCGCAGCAGGAACCGTCCGGCCAGCATCATCGACAGGGCCAGGCCGCCTGCCAGCAGCGGGATCGTCCTCGGCAGGTCCGCCGGTCGGATGATCAGCACTGGCGAGCTCCCACGCCCACGTCACGGAGAACGTCGCGAGGACCACGCCGCTGACCTCGTCGAACGATCCGAACCGGTAGCGGCCGCGGTAGAGCTGCAGGGCGTAGCCGACGAGCACGTGCATCAGACCGGCGCCGGCGCCCCAGAGCAGCGCGCCTCCCCAGCCGCCAGGTGGCACCCCGAAGTCGAAACGCAGCCACAGCGCCAGCGGTACCGCGACGCACCAGACCAGGAAGTCAGCGACGGCCTGACCGGCCGTCCTCACCGAGTTCCCCACGTATTCCACGTTCCCCACATCGCCCCCGTGACGTTTGTTAGACGTACTGACGAAACCCTACTGTAGGGGTGTGTCGTGCGGCGGGGGAAGGTGTTGGGCCAATTCGGACCAAACTCGGTAGTCACCGCCGCATTCCGTAGACCCGTCCGGCATCGCACCTGCTAGTGTCCTTCGTGAGTCGTTCTAACGAACCAACAGGGGGGAACTCTCCATGACTTTCACTTCACTGAAGATCGCTGCCGCGGGTGCGATGGCTTCGGGGCTCCTGGTCTCCGGGCTGGCCCCGGTCGCCGCCGCGACGCCCGCACAGGCCGTGGCCGCGGAGGCCGCCCAGGCAGTTCCTTCGGCGACTTACCCGCCCACGAAGCCGGTCCGCTGCGGCGCCAGGATCAAGGGCAAGAAGATCGGCATCAAGATCCGCCCGATCAAGAACAAGGGCTACAAGTTCGAGGTCCAGAAGCGCCTGAAGAAGGGCAAGTGGGTCGTCAAGAAGCGGGGCAAGACCAAGGCCAGCAACGGTGAGCGCACGGTCAAGGTGAAGCCCGGCCGCTACCGCGTGAAGTGCATCGGTGGCCCGGACCGCCTCGACGGCATCACGCTCTTCGGGTCGCGTCACGAAGTAGAAGTCTTCGAAAGGGCGGTGGCGGCCAGCAGGCTGTCACCGCCCTTTCGCATGTCCGGGGGTTCTCCACAGATTGCTTTCGGCCCTGGAAACCTGTCGTACCCCTGTTCGATACTGGACGCATGAAGGTTGATGACCTCCCGGACCAGCAGCGTTGGGCGAGCGCGCTGGGCGATCAGGAACTGCTCGACGAGTTCCTGGCCGTGGAGCAGCAGATCCGCTCGTTGCAGGCGCAGCGTGCCGTTCTGGCCGTCGACGTGAAGCGCCGCGTCGATGAGTTCGGCTACCGGGTCAGCGGCGCCGCGGATCAGGTCGCGGTGGTGCTGGCGATCTCACCTCGCTCCGCGGACCACCTGTTGGACACCGCCACCGAGGTGTGCGACCGGCCGGTGGTCTGGACCGGACTGGCCCAGGGACTGATCGACCTCACCAAGGCCCGGCACATCCTGGACCTGCTCGCCAAAGTCCCCGATCCGCTGCGAACCGAGCTGGAGCACAACGCGATCGCCTTCTCCGCCGATCACACCCCGCACCAGCTCAAGCGCCACCTGCTGGCCGCCACCATCGACGCCGACCCCGACGAGACCCTGCGCAAGGAGGCGATCGACGACCGGGGGGTGTGGCTGAGCCCCGCTGCCCACGGCATGGCCGACATCCACGCGCACCTGTCCATCGAGCAGGCCGAGATCCTCTACCAGTCGCTGGTGAAACTGGCCGCTTCCCCGGAGTGCCCCGACCCCTACGAGCAGGGGGACGCCCGTCTCGCCACCCAACGCCGGGCCGATGCGCTGGTGGGCTTCCTCGAGCGCACCACCACCCTCGACATCCGCGTGGACGTGGTGATCCCCGCCAACACCCTGATCGGCGACAACCACCGCGGCGCCGAACTGGGTCAGCACGGTGCGATCTGCGCGTCGCTGGCCCGCTACCTGGCCTGGTCGCCGGACGCCCGCTGGCGCCGGCTGGTCACCGACCCCATCACCGGCTGTCTGATCGCCGCCAACGCCGACACCTACAAGATCCCCGAGCGGGTCAAGCGGGTCGTGCGGTTGCGCGACCGGACCTGCCGCTTCCCTGGGTGCACCCGGCCGGCCGAGTACACCGACACCGACCACATCGTCCCCTGGTCCCAGGGCGGGAAGACCCGGGCCGTCGATCTCGGCGGCGAGTGCCGGCGGCATCACCTGGTCAAGACGCACTCCGCATGGACCGTGCGCCACGACCCCCAGAGTGCCCGCCACCACATGATCTGGACCTCACCGCTGGGCACCGTCCGGATCACCACCGCCCACCCCTACCACCTGCGGCCCTGAACCCCTCGGCCCCGCCCGGTTTTGTGAAGAAGTTGCGGCGACACGCCGGGGTTCACCGGCACCTTCTTCACAAAAGGTCGGCGGGCCACCCGCGGCAGGCCCGGTGCGCCGTTTTCTAGCCCCGCGTCCTGAGGTATGCGTACTTGTTCGCGATGGTGCCGTCCCATCCGGTGTCGTCGAAGTAGTTCGCACCCGGGGCGATGTCGACTGCACCCTCACCGCAGGTCTTCGCCTGGAGTCCGACCCGCTTCGGCTTGCCGATCTTCTTCAGTGGCAACGTCCACTGTTGGGCGGTCTTGCGCAGCTTCAGGCTGGTCTTGGCCACGTCCGGGGTGTACGTGTCCTTGGCCGCCGTGTACAGCGATCCGGCTTCGTTGAGCACGTACTCGGGATCGGACGCCCTGCTACCCGCGGTGTTGATGCGCAACTCGGTGTTGAACGCCGTCTCGACCTTGCCCCCGTGTCTGACCGTGATGATCAGTGTGTTTCCCCGGACCGCCGCCGTCATCTTTCTGATGTCGCAGCGCTTGTACACGTCGGCGGGGTAGAGCGACCCCCTGTCCTTCGAGTCCTTGACGACCACGCTATTGCTCATTCTTCGCAGCGTCCGCGGCGCCGCCGCTTGCGACGAGGGCGAACCCTGCAAGGGAGGCGATGAGTATGTGTTTCGCTGACATGTCAGCCCCTAGTCCTCGGCAATCCGTTCAGTCAATCAAGGTGCGAGGGGCTTGCACAAGGGCCGAGGGTTCGAGATCCGCGCGGCGGGATTGCTCAAGGAGTCACGCCGGCCCCGCGCCCCCGGGCCCGGTTTTGTGAAGAAGTTGCGGCGACACGCCGGGGTTCACCGGCACCTTCTTCACAAAAGGTCGGCGGCCACCGTCGCGCCGTCTCCGGCCCCCGGGCGTACCCTTTCCCCGTGCGGAGTTCTCGTTGATCAGCCTCATCGCGGGGTTCCTGCGTCCCTACCGCTCGGCGCTGATCGTGGTCGTGGTGCTGACGACGATGCAGGTGATCGCGAACCTCTACCTTCCGTTCCTCAACGCGGACATCATCAACAACGGCGTCGTGACCGGGGACATCGGTTACATCGTCCGGCTCGGGGTGATCATGCTGGCGATCTCGCTGGGCCTCGGGATCGTCTCCGTGGTCGCGGTCTACTTCAGCGCCCGCACCGCCATGGCGTTCGGCCGGGACGTGCGCGGGGAGCTGTTCCGCTCGGTGGAGCGCTTCAGCCTGCGGGAGGTCAACGAGTTCGGGGCGCCGTCGCTGATCACGCGCACGACCAACGACGTGCAACAGGTGCAGATGCTCGTGCTGATGGGCCTGACCATGATGATCGCGGCCCCGCTCACCGCGGTCGGCGGCGTGGTCATGGCCCTGCGCACCGACGTGCAACTGTCCGCGCTGCTGCTGGTGATCATCCCGGTGATGGCGGTGGTGATCGGCGTGCTGATGTGGCAGGCGGTGCCGCTGTTCCGGTCCATGCAGGTGAAGATCGACAAGATCAACGCGGTGCTGCGCGAGAACCTCGCCGGCATCCGGGTGATCCGCGCGTTCGTGCGCACCGACCACGAGCAGCGCCGTTTCGCCGACGCCAACGAGGACCTCACCGACACCGCGCTGCGGGTGACGCGGCTGTTCGCGCTGATGATGCCGTCGCTGATGCTGATCTTCAACCTGTCCAGCGTGGCGATCATCTGGTTCGGCGGCCGGTTCGTCGATCAGGGCACCATGCAGATCGGCGACCTCACCGCGTTCCTGGCCTACATCATGCAGATCCTGTTCAGCGTGATGATGGCCGTGATGATCATGGTCATGGTGCCGCGGGCGGCGGCGTCGGCCGAACGCATCGGCGCGGTCCTCGACACCAGCCCGGAGGTCATCGACCCGGTGACGGCCGTCGAGCCGGAGCAGCGGCGCGGGGTCGTGGAGTTCCGCGATGTCGAGTTCCGCTACCCGGGCGCCGAGGACCCGGTGCTGTGCGACGTGAACCTCACGATCCGCCCCGGCCAGACCACGGCGGTGGTCGGTTCCACCGGCTCGGGCAAGACCACGCTTGATCAACCTCATCCCGCGTCTGTACGACGTGACCGGCGGGGCGGTGCTCATCGACGGGGTGGACGTGCGCGACTTCGCCCAGGAGGACCTGTGGACCTACCTGGGTCTGGTCCCGCAGAAGGCCTTCCTGTTCAGCGGCACGGTGGGGTCCAACGTGCGCTTCGGTCAACCCGGCGCGACCGACGAGCAGGTATGGGAGGCGCTGACGGTGGCGCAGGCCGCGGGGTTCGTGCGGGAACTGCCCGAAGGCCTGGATGCGGAGATCGACCAGGGCGGCACCAACGTGTCGGGCGGTCAGCGGCAGCGGCTGTCCATCGCGCGGGCGCTGGTGCGGCCGTGCCCGATCTACGTGTTCGACGACTCCTTCTCCGCGCTGGACTACGCCACCGACGCCCGGCTGCGTGCGGCGCTCGGGGCGCGGACCCGCAAGGCGGCGGTGATCATCGTCGCGCAGCGGGTGAGCACCATCCGCAACGCCGACCAGATCGTGGTGCTCGACCGGGGCCGGGTGGTCGGGGTCGGGACCCACGCGGAACTCATGCAGACCTGCGAGACCTACCAGGAGATCGTGTACTCGCAGCTCACCGCGGCGGAGGCGGCCTCATGAACCCGCTTTGTGCAGCTACCGCAGGGACGTTGCGCGAGGTGCCGACACGCCGGCGTTTCGCGGCACCTTCTTCACAAAAGGCCAAGGGGGGTGCGTCATGGCGATGATGCGACCCGGCGGCGGGGGTGCCGGTCCGCGCCCCGGCGGGCCCATGGGCGGGATGGGCTTGAGCCTGCCGGCGGAGAAGCCGCGCAACTTCAAGGCCACGTTCAAGCGGCTGCTGCGCCGGTTGCGCCCCGAACGGTTCATCATCGCGGTGGTCCTCGTGCTCGCGGTGGTCAGCGTGTTCTTCGCCGTCCTCGGCCCGTGGCTGCTCGGCCAGGCGACCAACGTGATCTTCGCCGGGGTGGTGGGGCGACAGCTCCCGGCCGGCGTCAGCCAGGAGCAGGCCATCGAAGGGCTGCGCGCGGCCGGACAGGTTCAGCAGGCGCAGATGCTCGCGTCGATGACCCTGACCGACGGGGTGGACTTCGTCGCGCTCGGGCAGATCATCGCGCTGGTGATCGTCGTGTACTTCATCAGTTCGGTGTTCCAGTGGGGGCAGCAGTACCTGATGGCCGGGGTCACCCAGCGCACCATGTACCGGCTGCGCGAGGACGTCGACCTCAAACTCGGGCGGCTGCCGCTGAAGTACTTCGACACCCACCCGCGAGGGGACCTGCTGAGCCGGGTGACCAACGACATCGACAACATCTCCACGACGATGCAGCAGACCATGACGCAGGCGATCACCAGCATCATGACCGTGCTCGGGGTGCTGGGGATGATGTTCTGGATCTCCCCGATCCTGGCGCTGGTGTCGCTGCTCACCGTGCCGCTGTCGTTCTTCGTCACGCTGTTCATCGCGCGGCGCTCGCAGGGCCAGTTCGTCGGGCAGTGGAAGTGGACGGGCAAGGTCAACGGCCACATCGAGGAGATGTTCACCGGCCACGAACTGGTCAAGGTCTTCGGCCACCGCGGCGAGGCGATCAAGGAGTTCGACGACGCCAACGAGCAGATGTACGCCGCGAGTTTCCGGGCCCAGTTCATCTCCGGGATCATCCAGCCGGCGATGACGTTCATCTCCAACCTGAACTACGTGGCGATCGCGGTGATCGGCGGGATCCGGGTGGCCAACGGGTCGATGAGCCTGGGCGACGTGCAGGCGTTCATCCAGTACTCCCGGCAGTTCACGATGCCGATCACGCAGCTGGCGTCGATCACGAACCTGCTGCAGTCGGGCATCGCCTCCAGCGAGCGGGTGTTCGAACTGCTCGACGCCGAGGAGCAGAGCCCGGAGTCGACGAAGGCCGGGCTGCTGGAACTGCCGCGCGGCCACGTCGAACTGCGGGACGTGTCCTTCCGCTACGTCGAGGACACCCCGCTGATCGAGGACCTGAACCTCGAGGTGCAGCCGGGCGAGGCGGTCGCGATCGTCGGGCCGACCGGGGCCGGCAAGACCACGCTGGTGAACCTGCTCATGCGTTTCTACGACGTGGACTCCGGGCAGATCCTGCTCGACGGGGTGCCGGTCATGGACATGGACCGCGACGACGTGCGGCGCTGCTTCGGGATGGTGCTGCAGGACACCTGGCTGTTCGCCGGCACGATCCGCGACAACATCGCCTACGGCGCCGAAGGTGCCACCGAGGATCAGGTCATGGAGGCGGCGCGGGCGGCGCGGGTCGACCACTTCGTGCGCACCATGCCCGACGGCTACGACACGCTGCTCGACGACGAGGCCTCGAACCTGTCGGCCGGCGAGAAGCAGTTGCTGACCATCGCGCGGGCGTTCCTGGCCAACCGGCCGATCCTGATCCTCGACGAGGCGACCAGTTCCGTGGACACCCGCACCGAGGTGCTGATCCAGCAGGCGATGGCCGAATTGCGCCACGGCCGGACGAGTTTCGTGATCGCGCACCGGCTGAGCACGATCCGCGACGCCGACATCATCCTGGTGATGGACGCCGGGCCGGATCGTGGAGCAGGGCACCCACGCCGAACTCATGGCCGCGCAGGGTTTCTACTACGACCTGTACCAGTCGCAGTTCCTGGCCAGCTACGACGAGGCTGCGGACGTCCCGGCCGGGTGAGGGCGGGCGTCTGTCCGGTTTTGCATGATGATCATGGTGCGCGCCGGGGTGCTGAGCACGAGCCGTACCCGCCCAGGCTTGATCATCATGCAAAAGCGGACAGCGGCGGCGGGTCAGGTTTAGGCTCGCCCCATGTCCAGCCGACTCAGCGCGTACCTGTCGTTCCGTGGCCAGGCCCGAGAGGCCATGCAGTTCTACCGCGATGTGTTCGGCGGTGAATTGGCCATGAACACGTTCTCCGAGTTCGGGCAGACCGGGCCGGAGGCGGACCAGATCATGCACGCCCAGCTCGACACACCCGCCGGGTACACGTTCATGGGCTCGGACACCCCTCCCGGTATGGACTACGTCAGAGGGGCAGCGCGTCACGCTGATCCTCTACGGCGAGGACGAGGCCGAACTGCGCCGCTACTGGGACGGGCTCGCTGAGGGTGGCACGGTCGGAACCGAACTGGCCATGCAGATGTGGGGCGACACCTACGGCCAACTGACCGATAAGTTCGGGATTGTCTGGTCGATGAACATCTCCGCCCCCCAGGAGTAGCCAAACCGCGCCCGACGGCCCGCCGCAGGAGTACCTTGTGGGCCATGAGTGACCCCGCTGCCACGAAGGCACCCGTCGCCGCACTCGCCGAACCGACCGCACCCGTCAGAGGGCTCTTCCTCGCCGGGCTGGGGCTGGCCAACCTCGGCATCATGCTGGCGTTCTTCACGCCGATCCTCAACCTGCTGCCCCGGTTGTCCGAGGAGATCGCAGGCTCGGACGGCAAAGAGGCCGCGTTGGCCGTCGTCACCGGCGTCGGCGTGATCGGCTCGGTCATCGGGAACCCGCTGGCCGGCGCCATGTCCGACCGCACCACGTCCCGCTTCGGCCGTCGTCGGCCGTGGATGCTCGGCGGTTCGATCCTCGGCATGGTCGGCCTGCTGATCATGCCGCACATGACGAGCATCATCGCGCTGACCGTGATCTGGCTGGTCGTGCAGTTCTCCGTCAACGCCGCGTACGCCGGACTCACCGCCACGATCCCCGACCAGGTGCCCGTCCGGCAACGTGGTGTCGCCTCCGGCCTGGTCGGGTCTGGCCCAGGCACTCGGCCCGGTGCTCGGGGTCGGGCTGGTGTCGTTCCTGGTGGTGTCCCTGCTCGGCGGCTCGTACCTCACCGCCTTCCTGTTCTTCCTCTTCGTGCTGCCGTTCATGTTCATCCTCAAGGACCCGCCGCTGCTCAAGGAAGATCGGCCGCCGTTCGAACTCGGCCCGTTCATCAAGGGGTTCTGGGTGTCGCCGAAGAAGTACCCGGACTTCGGGTGGGCCTGGCTGGCGCGGTTCCTGGTCTCGCTGAGCATCGCCATGGCCACCCTGTACCTGCTGTTCTTCCTCACCGATCACCTCGGCTTCAGCGACGACGAGGCCGGGCAGCGGCAGACCGTGCTGCTGGCGCTCTACTCGTTCGGCACCATGATCACCGCGGTGATCGGCGGGTACATCTCCGACCGGATGGGCAAGCGCAAGGTCTTCGTGATCACCTCCACGTTCGTGATCGCGATCGCCGGTGTGGTACTCGCCTTCGTCCCTGCCGACGTCAGCGGCTGGGGCCTCACGATGCTGGCTGCGGGCATCCTCGGCGTGGGGTACGGGTGGTACCTGGGCGTCGACCAGGCGCTGATCACCCAGGTCCTGCCGACCGCCGGTGACCGCGCGCGCGACCTCGGTGTCATCAACATCGCGAACTCGCATGCCGCAGGTGCTCGCACCCGTGCTGGCCGCGTTGTTCGTGACCCAGCTCGGCGGCTACCCGTCGCTGTACATCGCGGTCGCGGTGATCACGGTGCTCGGCGCGATCGCGGTGATCCCGATCAAGTCGGTTCCGTAGGCTCAGACCTGCTAGGACGACCTTGCCGAAAGCCCGCGACTCGGTGAGCATCCGGTGGGCTTCGGCGGCCTGATCCAGTGGCAGGACCGAGTCGATGACCGGGCGGATCTGCCCGGACTCGTAGAGCGGCCAGACGTCGCGGACCACCGCCTCGCAGATCGCCGCCTTGGACTCCACGCTGCGCCCGCGCAGTGACGTGGCGATCACCGTGCCGCGCTTGTCGAGCAACGCCCCGAGGTTGAGTTCGGCCTTCACCCCGCCCTGCATCCCGATGATCACCAGGCGCCCGCCGGGTGCGAGGGCGCGGATGTTCGTGGCCAGGTATTTGGCGCCGACCACGTCGAGGATGACGTCGGCACGGTGCTCCATCTCCTCGATGAAATCCCCGTCCCGGTAGTTGAGCAGGACCTCGGCACCGAGTTCCCGGCAGCGCTCGAGTTTCCATGCGCTGCCCGCGGTCACGGCCACGTGGGCGCCGATCGCTCGCGCCCACTGGATCGCGAAGGTCCCGATCCCGCTGCCGCCGCCGTGGATGAGCACCCACTCGCCGGGCTGCACGTGCGCGGTCATCGCGAGGTTGGAGTAGACGGTGCACGCGACCTCGGGGATGCCTGCGGCGCTCACCGGGTCCACTCCGGGTGGAAGGGGCATGACCTGGCCGGCGGGGACCGCCACCTGCTCGGCGTACCCCCCGCCGCTGAGCAGTGCGCAGACCTGCCGGCCGTCCAGGGTGCCGGAGACCTCCAGGCCAAGGATGCTGCTGGCGCCCGCGGGTGGGTTGTAGAGGCCCTTGCGCTGCAGCAGGTCCGCGCGGTTGACCCCGGCCGCGGTCACATCGAGCAGCACCTCGCCGGGACCGGGCTGCGGGTCGGGGACCTCCGCCAGGTGCATCTGCTCGGGGCCCCCGGACTGGTCGACAACGATCGCCTTCACGCACATGAGGTTACGCCGTGTCACACCCGCTCGTCGGGGCGTGCGGGCAGTAGCCTTACCGCGAATACCGGGAGGGTCGATGTCCAACGAAAATGGTGTGCCCGAGTCTGGGATCCCCGAGGACTCCGCAGGTCAGGGGTTCCCTGAAGCCGGCCCGCCGCCGGAGGGTTACGCGTCGCCCGCGGGTCCTCCCGGTCCACCGGCTGAAGGCTTCGGCCCGCCGTCCGTGCAGCACGCGCCGCCCGGCTACGGTCCACCCGCCGGCTCACAGCCGCCTCCGGGCTACGGTCCTCCGGCCGGTGCGCAGCCGCCGCCCGGGTACGGTCCTCCCGGCGGACAACCCCCCGGTGGACAACCGCCGCCCGGGTACGGGCCTCCCGGTTCGCAGCCGCCCGGTGCACAACCGCCCGGTGGTTTCGGCCCGCCCGGGTCACAGCCCCCTGGCGGTTTCGGTCCGCCCGGTGCGGTGCCCATGCCCGCGAACCAGATGCCCCCGGAGGACGACGGCGGCAACGGCGGTTCCGGTGTTGGCTGGAAGGTGGCGACCGGGGTCGCCGCGCTGCTGGCCGTCGCTGCTCTGGGCTGGGGTTTCATGCAGAAGAGTGACGCGGACTCCGCCGCGCAGGCCAGTGCCGCCGAGATCGAGCAACTGAAGGCCGAGATCGCACGGGACACCCAGGAAGAGGATGAGATCAAGGAAGCACTGAACAAGGCCAAGGCCGAGCATGAGGAGGTCCTGGCGAAACTCAAGGTGGAGAAGAAGGACCTCAAGGCCGAGGCCGGCAAGCTGAAGAACCTCAACGCGCAGTACAACAAGGCGCAGAAGGAGGCGAACGCGAAGCAGGCCACCTTGCGCGACCAACTCGCGGCACAGCAGGCGAAGACCGCGCTGGCGACCAAGTGCGCGCAGGTCATGGCCACCGGGATGCACGTCATCTACAACGCGGAAACCCCCGACGAGGTCATGAACGACGTGGTCAAGGAGATGCAGAGGGCCGCCGACAGTTGTGGCGGTGTGGTCAACGTCAACTAGTGGCCTTGGCAAAGCCTGCGTTGGCGGGTTGTGCGCGGGCACGCGACAATTCAGGCATGAGCATCTATGACTTCAAGGTCGCCGCGAGCGACGGTTCCCAGGTCGACCTCGGCGAGTACAGGGGTCAGGTACTGGTCATCGTGAACACTGCGAGCAAGTGCGGGTTCACGCCGCAGTTCGACGGGTTGGAGAAGCTGTACCAGCAGTACAAGGACCAGGGTTTCACCGTGCTCGGCTTTCCGTGCAACCAGTTCGCGAACCAGGACCCGGGCAGCAACGACGAGATCGTCGAGTTCTGCCAGCTCAACTACGGGGTCACGTTCCCGATGATGGCGAAGATCGACGTGAACGGTGACGACGCCGACCCCGTCTTCGCATGGTTGACGTCGCAGGCCAAGGGCTTCCTGGGCTCGAAGTCGATCAAGTGGAACTTCACGAAGTTCCTCGTCGGCCGCGACGGTGAGGTCCTCGAGCGGTTCGGCCCGAAGGACGAGCCCGAGAAGATGACCGAGGCGATCGAGGCCGCCCTGGAGACTCCCGCGGCGTAACCTGGGTGACCGTGCGCCTGGTCGTCTGCCCCGACAAGTTCGCGGGCACCTTGTCCGCGGTCGAGGCGGCGGAGGCGATCGCGGAGGGCTGGCACGACCGGCGCCCGCACGACGAGATCACCCAGATCCCGCTGGCCGACGGTGGCCCGGGTTTCGTCGAGGTGCTCCACGCCACCCTCGGCGGCGTCCTGCACGAGCAGACCGTCGACGATCCGCTGGGTCGTCCGGTGGTCGCCACGTGGCTCGAGGTGGACGGCACCGCCTACATCGAGGCCGCTCAGGCCAACGGACTGGCCCTACTCACACCCGACGAGCGGGACCCGTGGCGGGCCTCGACCTCCGGCGTCGGGCAACTCATCGCGGCCGCGGCCGGGGCGGACACGATCGTGGTCGGGCTCGGCGGTTCGGGCACCAACGACGGTGGGCGGGGTGCGGTGCAGGTCCTCGGTGGCCGGAACGTTCCGGGGCTGGTGCTGGCCACGGATGTGGACAGTCCGTTGCTCGGGCCGAAGGGTGCCACCTACGGTTTCGCCGTGCAGAAGGGCGCGTCCACGGCGCAGCTGCCCGAGTTGGAGGAACGGATGCAGGCGTGGGCCGAGCAGGATCCGGGCCTGGCCGATGCGCCCGGGGCCGGTGCCGCCGGTGGGCTCGGATACGGGCTGATGCTGCTCGGGGGCCGGCGGGTATCCGGGGTGGATCTGGTGATGCGCGCGGTCGGCCTCGCGGATGCCTGTGACGGGGCGGACCTGGTCATCACCGGCGAAGGGAAGTTCGACTGGCAGTCGTTGCACGGCAAGGTCGTCAGCGGGGTACGGGAGGCGGCCGGTGAGGTGCAGGTCGATCGTGCTCGCGGGCCGGGTCGACATCGCGGACCCGCCGCTGGCCGCCTACTCCCTGGTCGAGCAGGTCGGGGAAGCAGCGGGCGTTCGCCGAGCCGGCTGCCGCGCTCGAGGAGCTTGCGGCGACGGTTGCGGCGGCGCGTCCAGCGCGGTGACGCAGCGGGGCGTTGGGGCACCGCGGCCGTGGCGTTGGCCCCAGCGGCCGCGAGCGTTGGAGTCTGTTCACCGCGTTGGAGAACACACGCGTGTGTTCTCCAACCTCGTGCACAACCTCCAACCTCGTGCACCGGGGCCGCACCGGCGGCCGGCGGCGGCGCCCGGGCGCACCGGGGCCGGTCAGCGCACCGCCGGCACCGCGCAGGTGTCCCGCCGGCCGAACCACCGGTAGCGGTTGGCAGCGACCCAGTCGTAGACGGCGTCGCGGACCGGCCGCGGCACGACCGCGAACACCCGCAGCGCGGGCCAGGGCCGGCGCAGGTAGGGCAGCAGGTGCAGCACCGCGTCGGAGCGGGTGTACTCGCGGCCGCCATCGATGACTGTGACAGTGGTCTGATCGGCAGCGGGGTTGGCGACGTATTCGAGGGCTCCCGGGCGCGCGTAGCGCTGGAGGAAACCGACCGTGGCGTTGCACAGGTTGCAGTACCCGTCGAAAACCACCGTGGCCATGTCTTCGATTGTCCGGTTGCTGAGAAATTGCGCAAACCAGCCGCCGGATGCACGCTGAAAGTCATGTGGATGCGAAAGCCCCGGCGGGACCCGGTCGGGCCGGGTCAGGAATCGGTGTGGGACTACCCCCGTCCGCCCGTGGTGGTGCCCACTGACGAGGTCGTGCGGGTGGTCCACCGCGGTCACCTGATCGCGGAGACCAAACATGCGCTGCGGGTCCTGGAGACCGCGCATGCCCCCGCGTACTACATCCCCGCGGCGGACGTGGACTGGACGTTCCTGCAGGAGGTTCAGCACCGGACCGTCTGTGAGTACAAAGGGGTCGCCAGTTACGCCGACCTGCAACTGCCCGACAGCCCACTGGTCAGCCTGGTCGGCTGGTGGTACGCAAGCCCGACCCCGGGCTACGAGACCTTGACCAATGCGGTGTGCTTCTACCCGCAGAAGGTCGATCTGTGTGAGGTGGCCGGTGAGAAGGTCATCGCGCTGCAGAGCACCTTCTACGGCGACTGGCCCACCTCCCGGATCGCCGGACCGTACAAAGGGGCGCCCGGCACCGAGGGCTGGTAGCCCGGCCCTGCGACGGTCGCCCCTGCGACCCTAGGCTCCAGCCGTGGGCAACACGTTGTCGGTCGTCCTGCCACTCGCACTCGGTGCGGCTGTCAGTCCGACGCTGCTCACCCTGCAGTTGATGATCCTGGCGGGGGCCCAATCGCCGCTGCAGCGGGCATGGGCGATGTGTGCCGGGGCGGCCGCTTTCCTGCTGGCCTACATGATCGTTCTGGCCACGGTCGCGCGTGGTCTCGACCTGGTGACCGGAGCCCAGAACGGCTTCGAGCGCGGGATCAAACTCCTCGCCGCCGCCCTGTTGCTGCTGCTCGGGGTGCGGTCCGTGAGACGCCGGCACGACCCACCGAAACCACCCCCGCGAAAACTCCAGGAGGCCGGTCCGGGCCTGTTCGTCGGCGTTGGTTTCACGGCGATGGCCAGCAACGCGTCGTCACTGGTCCTGGTGCTGCCCGCCTCGCACCTGACGGTGACCTCGGGGCTGCCCGGTGACCAGAAAATGCTCCTGCTCGCCATGGTCTTCGTGATCACTTTGCTGCCGGTGCTGTTGCCCGTGCTCGCCACCACGCTGCTCGGGCGTCGTGCCGCGCCGGGTCTGGCGCGGATGAACCACGTCGCCACAACCTACAGTCACCAGATCAACGCCGGCATAGCCTTCTTCTTCAGCATCGTGCTCGTGGTCTCGGCGCTGCGCTGACGGGCTTCACAACCGCCCCCACACCTGTCACACTCAGCGCGTGCTCTGGCAACGCTCATGGTTCTACCGGCTCTGGGTGGTCGGCGGGCTGCTCGCGATCGTGGCTGTCGTTCTGCGGGTCGGCCTGAACTACCAACCCGGCGACGAACCGCCGTATGTCGTGTTCGGTGCGGCCATCGGGATCTACCTGCTGGGAATCATCGTCATGCAGGCGTTCGGCCTGGCGTCGGCGAAACCGGGGAGTTCCGCAAGTGAGCCACCGCTCGACCCGACCGCAGGGCCTGCCCGAGACCACCGAGGGCCTGCGGGAACTGCTCACCCTCCCCGGCGCCGACGGGCAGCGGGCACGCGACGGCGCGCAAAGTGCCCACCGGCAGTCGGTGGGGCTGTTCATCCCGACCGCGTTGATGGCGATCCTGCTGCCGCTGGGCGGCTATCTGTACATCAGCGGCACCGTGACCGCGGTCTGGCAGCCCCTCGGGGCGACCGGACCGGGGATCCCGGTGGCGGCCCTTCCGGGTCTGGCCATAGTCGTCGTGATGGCGATCCTGTTGCCTCGGAACCTGCGCCGGGCACGGCGGGCCACCGACGACTACAACTCGGGTCTCGGGCTGGAGATCACCGCCACCCCGCAGTCGATCCTGTTGCCGCGGGTGGGCACTGGCGGTGTCGGACACCACCTCGTCGGGCCGACGACGATGGAGGGGATGCGCCACGGACGTGCCGTCACCGTCGACATGAATGCCGGGAGCACCGCGGTGCTGGTCGCCGCCCCCACGCAGGCGTTCACCGCGGCTGCCGGCTCGGACCGGATCGAACCGGCAGCACCGGCACCGCAGTGGGCGCTCGAAGCCCTGCGCCGGGTGCCGCAGGACCCGCGCTGGCGGAAGGTGCACGTGGAGGCGGGCCCCGGCGGGATCCGCGTCGACCGGAAGGGCTCCGCGCTGGACGGGGAATGGATGCTCGACCTGTGGCTGGCCGAAACACTGGCGCAAGCCGGCGAGGCGCATCCAGCACGCTGACCTGCGATATTTGCCCTCGTGATCCAGACCCAATCCGACGCCCCGCCCCGGGCCGGGGTCGTGCTCGCCACGCTGATCGCGGTGGCCGGAGTCGCGAACCTGAACCTCGCGGTCGCCAACGTCGCGCTGCCGTCCATCGGGCGTGCCTTCGACGCCAGCCAGACCTCGCTGAACCTGATCGCGGTCGGGTTCTCTCTGGGACTGGCCGCGTCGGTGGTCTACCTGGGGGCGATCGGCGACCGGTACGGACGCAAACTGCTGCTGCTGGTCGGCACCGGGCTGTCGATCCCGGCGGCGTTGCTGGCCGCCTTCGCATGGACCGAGTCGGTGCTGATCGTGGCGCGGATCTTCGGCGGGGTGTGCGCGGGGATGGCCTACCCGACGACGCTGGCGCTGATCGCCGCGCTGTGGGCCGACGGCCCGGCGCGCACCGCGGCCATCGCGAAGTGGTCCGCGATCGGCAGTGGCGTGATGGTGCTGGGTCCGCTGGCGGCGGGCTGGCTGCTCGAGCACTACTGGTGGGGTTCGGTGTTCCTGGTCACGGTCCCGTTGGCGCTGGTCGCGTTCGTGCTGGCGATGAAGGAAGTGCCCGCGCACGTCAACGAGACCACCGAGCCGATCGACCATCTCGGGGGAGTCCTGTCCGTGGTGCTGGTCGCGGCGCTGGTCATGTCGATCAACTTCGCGCCGATGCCCGACGGTCTGACGCTGGCACTGATCCTGGCGGCGATCACCGTGGTGTCCGCGGTGGCCTTCATCGCCCGGCAGCGGCGCGCGACGAACCCGCTGTACGACCTCGATATCGCCAAACGACGGATCTTCTGGGTCGCAGCGGTCGCCGGCATCATCGTGTTCGGGACCCTGATGGGCACGATGTACATCGGCCAGCAGTTCCTGCAGAACGTACTCGGCTACAACACGCTGGCCTCGGGGGCGTCCGTGATCCCGATGTCGGTGGCGATGGTCGCGGTCGCCGGGTTGTCCGCGCGGATGGTGGTCGGCCTCGGATCCCGGATGACCCTCATGGTGGGCTACCTGTTCTTCGTCCTCGCCTTCACGGTCATGCTGCTGCTGTGGGACGAGAAGACGTCCTACTGGGCGATCGCCCTGGCCTACCTGTTCATCGGGCTCGGAGTGGGACTGGCCGGCACCCCCGCGTCGCACTCGCTGACCGCGTCGGTCCCGGTCCACCGGGCGGGCATGGCATCGGGCACCGCGGACCTGCAGCGCGACCTCGGGGGTGCGGTGATGCAGTCGGTGCTCGGGGCGTTGCTCACTGTGGGTTACGGAACGGCCATCGCCGCAGCAGTGGCCAACTCCCCGGATGCCGCCCGTGTCACCGACGACGTCGAGGCGCAGTTGCAGAAGTCGTACGCCGGCGCCGAGGCCGTCGCGCAGCAGTACCCGCAGTACAGCGATGCCATCGAAGCAGCCGCAAAAACCGCCTTCCTGCAGGGTGCGAACTGGGCGTATGCCGCGGGCATCGTCGCGATCCTGATCGGCGCGTTGGTGACGTGGTGGCGGTACCCGGACAAGGCGGGGGAGCACGCGCTGCTGGCCGAGTACGAGTCAGAAGACGCGCAGACCCCTGAAGTGGGGGCACGCGGATAGTCCCGGCGGTTCCGCTGGAACGGCAGCAGGACGACACGCCACCTACCCTGTGACTATGGGTTGGCAGTGGACCGCGTACGGCGTCTCTCTGCTTCTGGCCGCCTGCAGCATGGTCGTCGCGCTGGCCGTGGTCTGGCCGCGGCGGGGGGCGGTGGGTGGGCGTCCGATCGTGGGTCTGCTGGTGGCGATGCTGGTGTGGACCCTCGCCGCGGCGGCCGAGTCCATGGTGGTCGCGATGAACGCCAAGATCTTCTTCAGCGTCCTCAGTTACCCCGGCGCGTTGAGCGTCGCCGTCTTCTTCTTCCTCTTCGCCGTCGAGTACACGCAGAGTGAGCGATGGGCGCCGAGCCCGCGCTGGATCCTGTGGATCGTCCCCGCCTTCTGCGTGCTCGCCGCGGCCACCAACTCCCTGCACCACGAGTTGTGGACCGGCTTCACGATGGAGGCCGGCAACACGCTGGTGTACGCGCACGGGCCGATCTTCTTCCTGGTGATCGGGTACAGCTACCTGATGCTTCTGGGCGGGGTGCTGATCCTCATCGCCGCGGTGGGACGTCACGATTCGAGCTATCGCGGCCAGTTCATCGCCGTGCTGCTCTTCTCGTTGTTCCCGTTCGTGGGGTCACTGGCCTACGTGTTCGGTTTCAGCCCGTTCCCCGACCAGGATCCGGCGCCGATCGCGTTCACGATTGCCGCGGTCGGCCTCACCTGGAGTCTGCTGCGTCAGGGCCTGCTCACGGTCGTCCCCATCGCGCAGGAGTCGGTGCTGCAGAACCTGCACGACGCCGTGCTCGTACTCGACTCGACCAATCGGATCGCGATGGCCAACGCGTCCCTGTTCCACTGGCTGGGCATCCACGAACCGATCATCGGGCAGTCGGCGGCATCGGTGCTCCGACGCTGGCCGACGCTGCTGGCGACCGTGACCAGCGAATTCGACGACAACGAGGTCTTCATCGATCACCCCGAGCCCCGCTACGTCGACGTCCGCCGTGCCGTGGTGACCGATGACCGCGGGAGGGTGCGAGGCCGCGTGCTCGTGCTGCGGGACATCAACGAGCTGCGCATCGCGGACCTGGAACTGCGGGCGGCCAACGAGCAGTTGAAAGCCCAACTGGTCACCATCGAGAACCTGCAGGACGGTCTGCGCGAACAAGCGCTGCGGGATCCGCTCACCGGCCTGTACAACCGCAGGTACCTGGAGGAGACCCTCGGGCGGGAACTGGGCCGCGCACAGCGGGAGGGGGTGCCGCTGAGCCTGCTCATGATCGACCTCGACAACTTCAAGATCCTCAACGACGAACACGGCCATGCCGCCGGCGACCAGGTCCTGCGCTGGTTCGGAGACCTCGTGCGGGCGAAACTGCGTCCCGGCGACATCGCGTGCCGGTACGGCGGGGAGGAGTTCCTGATCATCATGCCGTCCGCCCCGCTCACGGTCTCCCTCGCGCGGGCCGAGGAGATCCGGTCGGCGTTCACGCCGTTGGTCCGCAACTCCTCCGGGAACCGCCTGACACACGTCACCCTGTCCGCGGGGCTCGCGATGTTCCCCACGGACGGCACGACCGGCAGCGACCTGCGCAGATGCGCCGACGTCGCGCTGTACGCGGCCAAGCGCGGAGGCCGCGACCGGATCATGGTCTACACCGAGCGGATCGGCACCCAGTCCTTCCGCGGCGCGGAGTAGGCGCGCAGCACTACGGCTGTGGCGGGCCCCAGAAGAACATGTCGAAGCGGTCCGCGCCGGCGGCAACCGCCTCCGCGTAGGTGAACGCGCCGTTGTACAGCGGCGCGTTCAGAATGATCCCGTCGAGGCCCACCGGCACCAACTCGTGCAACTCGTGCAGGTCGTCGAGGTGGGCGATGCCGCCGCTGGCCATGACCGCGCTCGACGTCTGCTCGCAGAACTCCCGCAGCAGGTGGCGGTCCTCGTGCTTCCAGTGGTGGTGCTTCGCCGCGTCGCGCACCACGTAGCGGGTGCACCCGGCCTGATCGAGGGTCACCCGCACGTCGAACACCCCGGGTTCGCGGATGTCCATCCCGACGGCGAGTCGGTCGGCGTGCTTGCCCAGAGTGTTCTGGGTCCAGGTCAGGTCCGTGGGCTCGATGACGATCCGGCTCGGGTCGGCGTGCAGTGCTGCTTGGAACGCCTTCTCGTCGCTGATGTTCGCGGACAACTGCACATGCGCAGCGCGGACCTTGGCGATGGCGGCGTAGTTGTTGCCGGTTCCGGCGGCGGCATCGGCGTCGGCGACATGTACCCACGCTGCGCCCTGCTCGGCGAACGCGGAGACGACCTCGGCGACGTCGCCGTATTCGGGATCGGACCCGGGGCTCAACGGGAACTGCGCCTGCCCTTGCGAAACGGTGACCTGTGGCAGCAACGCCAGCGGATACAGACTCATGCGGCCAGCCTAGTGGCCGCGGTCCTGCCGGGGTCGCGTCACTCGGCGCCAGGTGGGCGCCGGGACGCTTTCAACTGCGAGCGCCTGCGCTTGGCCTCCCTGCGCCGCGTCACCGATGCGCCGGTGGGTCGCGTGCGGCGACGCCGCTTCGCCGGTCCCGCGAGGGCGGACTGCACCTTGCGGACCAGTCGGTGGCGAGCGGCCTGACGGTTCTGCAGTTGTGACCGGTGCTCGGAGGCGACGACCACGAACCGCGAGCGCAGGCGGGAGCGCTGGAACCCCGTCAGCACGTGCGAGGTCGCGGGATCCCAGATCAGTTCCACCCGGGAGTCGGCCGTGTTCACCGACTGGCCGCCCGGACCGGACGAGCGGCTGAAGCGCCACGCCAGTTCGGTCGCGGGGATGGTCAGTTCGTCGGTGATGAACAGGTCCGAGGTCGGGTCAGCCATCGGCGATCACCCACCCGTCCACGATGACGTCGTGGGGTTGCGCGAACACGTCGGGGAGGACCTCGTCGGACCACACCAGGGCCAGCGTGCGGGCATGCGGGTGCCCGGGGCAGGAACCGGTCGTAGTAACCGCCACCCTGACCGAGCCGCTGACCGCGCGGCGTGATGGCCAGCGCCGGAACCACCACGATGTCCACCCCGGACACGTCTACGCGGGGCGCCGGGCATGGCGGGCGCCCCGGCAGTCCCCACGCGTCCCAGGGCCGGGATTCCAGCGCCGCCACCCATTCCAGGCGCTCCATCGGCGCCGGCCACCGGCAGGAAGACCGAATCGCGGCGGGCGAGCAGGGCCTCGATGACCTCGCCGGTTGGTGGCTCGCCGGGCAGGGAGACGTAGCAGCACACACTCGACCCGCGCGGCACGTGTGCCAGCACCCGGTCGACCAGGTCGCCCGACGGCTCGTGCCCGGCAGCCCGACCGGCACGCAGGTCTGTGCGCGCAACTCGGCCTTGCCCATGCCGCCACGCTAGCCCCCGGCTGTGCCGGGGGCCTGTCCACGCCGCAGCTGTCAGCCGAAGAGTCCGCCCAGATGAGCGTCCACCGCACCGGTGGTGTCCACGGTCGCCAGATCCGCCTCGTCGGCGGAATCCTCGGGCAGCAACGTGACCTGGTGCATGGTCGAGGTGACGCGGTCGGTGAGGAAGCGCGACGGCTGCGCCCAGGAATGGCGGTCGTCGCGCCCGGCTGGTCGGTGGTGGTATCGCAGGGGGACGTAGACGTGCGCCTCGTGCCGCGGCCGGGTCATCGCCACGTAGAACAGTCGCCGTTCCTCCTCCAGGCCGTGCCGGTCGTTCAGGGCCATGTCGGAGGGGATGTTGCCGTCGGCGGCGTGGATCACATGGACCACGTCCCACTCGAGCCCCTTCGCCGAGTGCATGGTGCTGATGACCAGCCAGTCCTCGTCGATCGCGGGGGTGCCGGCGAGATCGCCGGTCGAGCGGGGTGGATCCAGGGCATGGTCCGCGGCCACATCGGAGAGGCGGGGGACCGTGGCGGCGGCCTCCACCAGCACGTCGAGATCGGCGAGGCGCTCCTCGGCGTTGTCGTAGTTCGCGCGGATCAGCGGCACCATCGCCTGGCGCAGCGGCTCGGCCTGCTTGGTGGCGATCGCCCGGGCCACGGCCTCGGCCGGGGCGTGTGCCGGGGGTGGGAGTTCGGCCAGGGCCAGCGGCCAGCGCAGCAGGACGTCGGAGTCCTCCCCGTCCGCTCCGGCGCCCAGCGCACTCACCGCACGCTTGGCCTTCGTGGGCCCGACACCTGGCAGCAGTTGCAGGAGGCGGAACCACGCCACCTCGTCGCGGGGGTTGTCGGCCACGCGGAAGGAGGCGAGCAGGTCCTTCACGTGCGCGGCCTCCAGGTATCGCAGACCGCCGTACTTCACGAACGGGATGCCGCGGCGGCCGAGTTCGATCTCGAGCCGGTCGCTGTGGTGCGCCGCACGCACCAGCACGGCCTGTTCGCGCAGCGCGGTCCCGGATTCGCGGTGGGCCAGCACCTGCTCGCAGACCAACGTGCTCTGGTGGTCCTCGTCGGCACAGCGGACCAGTCGCGGCGCGGTGTCCGGCGCGGCGGTCGCGGCGTGCAGCCGGGTGCTGAAACCCTCGGGTGCGTCGTCGGCGAGCGCGTTGGCCGTGTCCAGGATCGCCTGCGTCGAGCGGTAGTTCGTGCTCAGGCGCAGGGTGGCGGCGTTCGGGAACTCGGCGTCGAACTCCAGGATGTGCCGGGGGTTCGAGGCGCGGAACGAGTAGATCGCCTGGGCATCGTCGCCGACGACGGTGAGTCGCGGATCGTGGGCGCGCAGAAGTTGCAGGACCTCCACCTGCAGCGCGTTGACGTCCTGGTACTCGTCGACCAGGACGTGGTCGTACAAGCCGCCGAGCGACTTGCCGACCAGCTCGTCGCGCAGCGCCTGCCGCCAGTGCAGCAGCAGGTCGTCGAAGTCGAGCAGGCCCAGTCTGCGCTTGCGTGCGATGTACGCCTTGCAGACCGCTCCGATCGGTTCGGCCAGGTCGCCGGCCCAGGGCGCGGTCGCGTTGATCACCTCGCCGATCGGGGTGCCGGTGTCGACTGCGCGGGAGTACAGATCGAGCAGGGTGGACTTGCGCGGGAAGCGGCGGCCGCCCGGCAGGTCCCGCACGGTCTCGTCGCGGACCACGTCCATGACGTCGGCCGCGTCCGACGGGTCCAGCACGGAGAACCCCTCCGGCAGTCCCAGCCGCGCCGCGTGCTGGCGCAGTGTCCGGTGCGCGACCGAATGGAACGTGCCTCCCGACACCCGGCCGGCACGCAGGCCCGCCCTGGCGAGCCGCGTCTGGCTGCGGTCGACCATCTGCCGCGCGGCCCGGCGGGTGAACGTCAGCAGCAGCACGCGTTCAGCGGGCACGCCGTCGGCGACGATCCGGGCCACGCGGGCGCTGAGCGCCGTGGTCTTGCCGGTCCCCGCCCCGGCGAGCACCCGCAGTGCCACCGGATCGTCGAACTGCGCGACCGCCCGCTGCTCGTCGTTGAGCCCCACCAGCAGATCATCTGCGTACATGTGTACGAGAGTATCGGATAGGTCGGTCAGACACGGCCTTTCGGTGGAGAAGCGGCACGTGAGGTGTCACTTCTTCACCGAAAGGACGGGCGGGGCACGGGCATCGGCCGAGGATCGAGTTCTCGTTTCGACAGGCAATCCGTCGCACGGGCGGGCTACTTTCGATTCACACGCCCAGAAGGAGTTGCGAATGTCCAAGAAGATCTCGCGCGTCGACAAGTACCAGGCCAGCGCCGCCGCGCTTCTCGCGATGCTGCAGGACCGTGAGTACGTCGATGCGAAGTACCAGACGCTCGGCGACATCTCGACCTCGGTGGACACCTTCGACACCACCGACGACGGCCTGACGCTGAAGGTGGCGCGGCAGGTCCCCGCGGACCTCCCGGGTTTCGCGAAGAAGATCATGGGCGATACCAACCAGGTGGTGCAGTCGGAGACGTGGACGGCCGTCGGTGACGGCTACACCTGCGACCTGACGATCGAGTTCCCCGGCAAGCCCCTGCACGTGACCGGCAAGTTGGATATCAACCCGACCGGTGACGACACCAGCGACTGGGTCGTCAGCATGGACATCAAGGCCAGCGTGCCCCTGGTCGGCGGCAAGCTCGAAGGCGTCGTCGAGAAGGAGACGCTGGCCAGCCTGGACAAGGAGTACGCCTTCAACCAGGAGTGGCTGGCCAACCACTGAGCTGACCGCGCGCCCGCGATCGGCCGGTCGCGGGCGACCGGGAGGGGCCGCCGTACCATCGGGTGCGTGCGCGCACTTCTGCTTGAGAACATCCACCCGGACGCCGCAGCCGCCCTGGAACGGGGCGGTTTCGCGGTCGAGACCCTCGACCGGGCGCTGGAGGGCGACGAACTTCGTGAGCGGCTCGAGGGTGTCCACCTGCTCGGCATCCGGTCGAAGTCACAGGTCACCGCAGAACATCTGCGCGACGCCGATTCGCTGCTCTCGGTCGGGGCGTTCTGCATCGGGACCGACCAGATCGACCTGAAGGCTGCCGCCGGCCTCGGGATCTCGGTGTTCAACGCGCCCTACTCGAACACGCGCAGCGTCGTCGAACTCGCACTGTGCGAGATCATCGCGCTCACCCGCGGGCTGGCGCAGAAGAACCGGCTCATGCACGAGGGGGTCTGGGACAAGTCGGCGGCGGGCGCACACGAGGTCCGTGGACGGGCGCTGGGGATCGTCGGCTACGGCAATATCGGCGCACAACTGTCCGTGCTCGCCGAGGCGCTGGGCATGGTCGTCCACTTCTACGACACGGTCGACAAACTGGCGCTCGGCAACGCGCGGCGGTGCGGTTCGCTGGACGAGTTGCTGGCGGTGGCCGACGTCGTGACGCTGCACGTGGACGGCCGACCGGGCAACGCCGGGTTGTTCGGCCCGAAGCAGTTCGCCGCCATGAAACCGGGATCGCTGTTCCTCAACCTCTCCCGGGGCTTCGTGATCGACACCGCGAGCCTGCGCGAACACCTGGACAGCGGCCAGATCGCCGGCGCGGCCGTGGACGTGTTCGCGGTGGAGCCGAGCAGTCGGGGCGAGGAGTTCCGCAGTGACCTTCGGGGACTGCCCAACGTGATCCTCACCCCCCACATCGGCGGGTCGACGCTGGAGGCGCAGCAGGACATCGGACGGTTCGTCGCCGGCAAGATGGTCGACTTCGTGGCGGACGGTTCGACCGTTCTCAGCGTGAATCTGCCGCCCTTGGCGCTGCCGGAGCACGCCGGCACGCACCGCCTGGCCCACATCCACCACAACGTGCCCGGTGTTCTGGCAGCAATCAACTCGGTGCTGGCCGACCACGGGGTCAACGTCGAGGGGCAACTGCTCGGCACGGTCGGCGACGTCGGCTACGTGCTGACCGACATCGGCGTCGACTACGCCGACGAGGTGCTGGACCAGTTGCGGGCGCTGCCGGAAACCGTGCGTCTGCGCGTTCTGTACTGAGGCGAAGGCGCCGGCTCACCCCAGGGAGGGGCCGCCGTTGAGGGCGCTCACGCCACTTGCCACGAGGACCGCGCCCACCGCCAGAGCCGCCACGATCGCAGCCGTGGTGCCGTTGCGGTCAAGCCAGCCCGAGACGGCGTCGGTGACGTTGCTCCGTCGTTCGGGCCCCACCGATGCGTATGCGACGACGATGGCGGTCTGCAGGACCAGTGCGGCCATCGCGTAGACGAACACGGCGATCATGACCTCCACGATCGGCAGACTGCTCGCGCCGACATTGATCATGGCCACGATGAAGACGACGTCGAGCAGGCTCTGCACGATCACGAGCGCGGCGCCGAAGCCGAACAGCTTGCCGCCGGTGAGGTCGAGTCGGCGGCGCAGTCCGTCGGACACCTCCGGACCCGCCTCGCCCTGGCGCCGGCGCCACCAGAGGTAGATCCCGAAGCCCGCGAGACCGACGCCGGCGACGATCTCGATACCTGGTTCCAGCCATGGGTAGTCCTTCGTCAGCCGCAGCATGACGTGCCCGGCCCCGACTGCGAACACCAGCCCGAGGGTCATGATGCCCAGCGCCGAGCCCACGAGGAACCACACCGAGCGCCTGATCCCGTGGCTCTGCGTGAGCAGGACCGGCATCACCGCGATACCGACCGGATCGACCGCGGCAAGTCCCAGGAATCCCAGGGACGCCACAAGGCTCAGCACGTGTGTGAGTCTGGCAGTTGCCGGGGTGTGGCGGCGCGTTGCCCGTCGAACCGGGCGGGGTTCGTCCGCAGATCCGACGGGTCGACAAGGCCAGGCAAGAGGGCAGCGTGGGCGCGCCGAAGGGCGGTTTGGTCGGGGACTACCCTTGGTCCATGCATCCAGCGGTCGCGGCCGGAGCCCCCGGCACCGTTGACGTCGCGCTCGAGGTGTTGGCCAAGGGCGGCAACGCGGTGGATGCCACGGTCGCTGCCGCCTTCGCCATGCCGGTGACCGAACCGGGGCTCGCGAGTCTCGGCGGCGGCGGATTCATGATGGTCCGGGAGCCGGACGGTCGAACGGTCCTGATCGACTTCTTCGCCGCGGTGCCGAGGCCGCACGGGGATCCCCAACACCGGATCATCACGGTCGAGTTCGCGGGGGCACGACAGGATTTCGCGGTGGGCGCCTCCACCGTCGCGGTCCCCGGTGTGCTGGTGGGCCTGCTGCACGCGCATGAGCGGTTCGGCCGGCTGAGCCGCGAGCAGATCCTGGAGCCGGCGATCCGCATGGCCCGCGAGGGTGCCACGATGACCGACGAGCAGGCGTTGGTGATCCGTCTGCTCACGCCGGTGCTCACGATGACGCCCGCGACTACGGCCGTGTACGCGCCGAGCGGTCGGCTGCCGGTCGTCGGAGACGTCTTCCGCAATCCCGCGTACGCCGACTTCGTGGACGCCGTGCGCTCAGGTGTGAACGCGTTGCCCGCGGTCGGACCGCTGAGCCGGCAGGATCTGGCCGACTACCAGGTCTACGAGCGAGAGCCTCTGCGCCTGGAGATGCCGCGCGCGGTTCTGCTCACCAACCCCGCGCCGTCACTGGGCGGGTCGATCATCGCGCAGGCACTCAGCGACCTGAGCGGCCTCGAGACGCCGACGGCGCTCGACCTGCTCACCTCCCTGCGTCACGCGACCGAGCACAACAAGACCCTGGACCCGGTCTCCGTGCGGGGGACGACCCACGCGAGTGTCACCGACGGCCGGCAGACGGTCTCGATGACGGTGTCCAACGGCAGTTGCTCCGGCGTCATGCTGGGCGACACCGGCATCCAACTCAACAACATGATGGGTGAGAGCGACCTCCATCCCGATGGCCACGAACTGCCGGTGGGCGCCCGGATCCGGTCGATGATGGCGCCGAGCCTGCTCGAACACCAGGGGCTCGTGACAGCACTCGGGACCGGTGGCAGCGAGCGGATCCGAAGCGCCATGGTCCGCGTGATCTCGCAGCTCGCCCGGGGCGCGCAGTTGCAGGATGCGATCGACGCGCCGCGGGTGCACACCGACAACGACGGCGTGGTGCAACTCGAACCGGGCTTCCCTGCCGATGAGGTG
This sequence comes from uncultured Actinomycetota bacterium, assembly GCA_963769435.1. GTDB lineage: Bacteria > Actinomycetota > Actinomycetes > S36-B12 > UBA10799 > JADKAV01. Next base: position 1,064,335 of record CAVYLN010000001.1, on the reverse strand, counting down.
GCGCAGTTGCCCGAACCCGTCTCCCACTGGCGTGACCGCGACTTCTACTTCGGCGGCGTGCACGCGGTGTCCAGCGACGGAACCGCGGCCGCCGACGCCCGGCGTGGGGGACTGACCGGGCGGCTGTGAGTCAGTCGATCACGCCGAGTTCGGCGAGCAGTTCCCAGTTCGCCGTCAGCGCGGCCTTCTTCGGGAACGGATGGTCCAGGTTGGGGCTGGCAGCGCGCATCTGGGGTGGGAACGGCGCGTAGGCGATGTCCCAGTGGTGTCCGTGCAGCATCGCCGCCCGGGTCGACATGTCGATCGGCATCGACGCCTGCTTCTGGGTGAGCTGCATGTCGTTGTTCGCGTCGTACTTGGTCATCCGCACGGTGTCGGCGAACTGGAAGTTCGGCACCTCGAACGGGGTCGTGGCACCGGCGACGGAGAAGAACGGGATACCCAGGCCGTTCAGGTAGTCCGCGTGCTCGTTCAGATACGCCTCGCTGGTGCTGGTGCGCAGGTCGTCGAACGCCCCGATCACGTCGTACTCGTCCATGCGACGCAGACCGGCCGCCGAGATCACCGACGGGTTGATCATGGACAGCACGCCTGCGAGACGGTCGGTGGACGACTTGACGTCCATGTCCTTGATCTGCTCGTAGATGGAGTCGGCACTGTACGAGCCGCGCATCGCCCCCGCCCAGGTGAAGACCGCCCGGACCCGGCTGGCGTACTCGGGATGGTTCACCAGGAAGTGGATGATGTCGGGGCCACCCTTGGAATACCCGACGAGGAACACGTCTCCGGGCGGATCGGTGTTGATCCGTTCCCTGCTGGCCATGTCGTACACGAGCCCGTCATCCATCGTCTCGATGATGTCGGCGCTGTTGGCGTCACAGCCGCGCAGAGTGTGGGCGTCACAGCGGTAGTACCGCCACCCCCGTTCGGCCTGCAGCTCGTCGGCTTCGGTCGGGAAGGCGTGCGCCCCGGGGTGCAGCAGGCCGGTCAACATTCCAGGTACCAGGACCATCGACGTGTTCCGGATCTCGTCGAACTGCGCAGGCGGCAGGTCGATCTCGAGATCGATCAGGCTCAGATCCTTGAGGAAACGGTTGGCCAGCGCCCGACGCACATCCGGGTTGGAACTGCCGCTCACCGGCAGATGCCGCAGCGGACCTGGGCAGTTTCTTGGTCTCCGCGATCGCGTGCTCGTCGGTCATCGCGGCCTTGAGGAACAGGTCACGCCAGCGGATCCCCACCCACTGCTTCACGAACGGGTCGGTCAGCGTCGCGGGATCCTCGGACATCCGCTCCCGCAACGCCGGGATCAGGGCCTCGTACTGTCCGTTCTCGAACATCATCTGCAGGTCGTCCACGGTCGTCAGCCTAGAGACCGTGGACGAGCGCTGCGCGCTGTGCGGAGTGCGACCTACCGCATGTCGGAGCTGGTCATGCCCAGCGAGGCCCGCGCCGCCTCCAGCCGTGCCACCGGCACGCGGAACGGCGAGCAGGACACGTAGTCCAGGCCCGCGTCGTGGAAGAAGTGCACCGACTGCGGGTCCCCGCCGTGCTCGCCACACACACCGAGGTGCATGTCGGGCCGGACCTTGCGGCCCTCGTCGGCGGCGGTCTTCACCAGCCGGCCCGACGCCCTCGACGTCGATGCTCTCGAACGGCGACACCCCGAAGACACCCTTGTCGAGGTACAGCGAGAAGAAGCCCGCCTCGACGTCGTCGCGGCTGAAGCCCCACGTGGTCTGGGTGAGGTCGTTCGTGCCGAACGAGAAGAACTCGGCACTCTTGGCGATCTCGCCAGCGGTCAGCGCGGCGCGCGGCAACTCGATCATGGTGCCGATCGGGAACCGCAGTGTGCAGCCGTGCTTGCTCGCCACGTCCGCGAGGACACCCGCGGCCTCATCGGTGACCAGTTCCAGTTCGTGCACCGACCCCACCAGCGGGATCATGATCTCCGCCCGCGGGTCTCCGCCGAGGCGCTGGCGGAAGCACGCGGCCTCCGCGATGGCGCGCACCTGCAGCGCGAACAGCCCGGGGACGACCAGCCCGAGGCGCACCCCGCGCAGGCCCAGCATCGGGTTCGACTCGTGCAGTCGGCGCACCGCCCGCAGGAGCCGGAGGTCGGCCTCGTTGGGGGTGCCCTGCTCCTCGGCCACCGCGACCCGCACCGAGAGTTCGGTCAGGTCGGGCAGGAACTCGTGCAGGGGTGGGTCGATGAGGCGGATGGTGACCGGCAGCCCGTCCATCACCTCGAGGATCCGGATGAAGTCCTTGCGCTGCAGCGGCAGGAGTGCGGCCAGCGCCGCCTCCCGATCCTCGTCGGTGTCGGCCAGGATCAACTTCTCGACGTACTGCTTGCGGTCGCCGAGGAACATGTGCTCGGTGCGGCACAGGCCGATGCCCTGGCTGCCCATGCGGCGTCCGCGGGCGGCGTCCTCGGGTGTGTCGGCGTTGGCCCGCACCCGCAGCCGCCGGGCCTCGTCCGCGTGGCGCATGATGCGGTCCACGGCCTGCACGAGTTCGGCGGTGTGCTCGTCGGCGCTGTCGAGGGCCGCGTCGATCCCGGCGTCGAAGTACTCGACCACCGGCGAGGGCCGGACGTCCACCGGCCCGCTGAACACCTCACCGGTCGTGCCGTCGATGGAGATCACGTCGCCCTCGCGCAGCATCGAGCCATCGGGCATGAGCATCGTGTGCGCCACGGTGTCGATCTCGATGGACTCGGTACCGCAGACCGCGGTCTTGCCCATACCCCGCGCGACGACCGCCGCGTGCGAGGTCTTGCCACCACGGGTGGTCAGGATGCCCGCCGCGGCGACCATGCCGGGCAGGTCGTCGGGGTTGGTCTCGCGGCGGACCAGGATCACGTCGCGGCCTTCGGCGGCCGCCACCACCGCGTCCTCGGAATTGAACACGACCTGGCCGACAGCGGCCCCCGGTGAGGCTGCGGTGCCCTTGGTCGCGGGCGCCTGACTGTGGGATCGGTCGAACTGCGGGAACATCAACTGGGCCAGTTGCGGACCGGACACCCGGCGCACGGCTTCGTCCATGTCGATCAGGCCCTCGTCGACCAGCTGCGTCGCGATGCGGAAGGCGGCACCCGCGGTGCGCTTGCCCACGCGGGTCTGCAGCATCCAGAGCTTCCCGCGCTCGACCGTGAACTCGATGTCGCACAGGTCGCGGTAGTGCTGCTCGAGGGTGTTCATGATGTCCATCAACTCCGCGTACGGGCCTGGCTCGAGCTTCTCGAGGTCGGCCAGCGGCAGCGTGTTGCGGATGCCGGAGACGACATCCTCGCCCTGGGCGGACTCGAGGTAGTCGCCGTAGACACCCGCGCGCTCCGCTCGCCGGGTCGCGTGTGAACGCCACGCCCGTACCGGAGTGCTCGCCGGAGTTGCCGAAGACCATCGCCTGCACGTTCACGGCCGTTCCGAGGTCGCTGGGGATGCGTTCCTGGCGTCGGTACAACTGCGCACGGGGGGTGTTCCACGAACGGAAGACCGCCTCGATCGCTCCGAGCAACTGGTCGCGGGGGTCCTGCGGGAAGTGTGCGCCGTGCGAGCTGATGATGTCCTCGTAGGTGTGCACGAGGCGCTGCAGCGCGTCCGCGGGGATCTCGACATCGGACTTCACGCCGGTCTCGATCATGGTCTCGTGCAGGGCGTCGGCGAACAGGTCGCCGTCGAGGTCGAGCACGGTCTTGCCGAACATCTGGATCAGGCGGCGGTAGGAGTCCCAGGCGAATCGCTCATTGCCCGACTGCTCGGCCAGCCCGTGCACGGACTCGTCGTTGAGGCCGATGTTGAGCACCGTCTCCATCATCCCGGGCATCGAGAACTTGGCACCGGACCGCACCGACAGCAGCAGCGGGTTCTTCGGGTCGCCGAGTTTCCGTCCCATCTCGTGCTCGAGGTCGTCGAGCCGCGAGCGGATGTCGTCCAGCAACTCGCGCGGCACCGAGCCGCTGAGCAGGTACGCGCGACAGGCCTCGGTCGTGATGATGAACCCGGGTGGGACCGGCAGGCCCAGGTTCGTCATCTCGGCGAGGTTTGCTCCCTTGCCGCCGAGCAGATCCTTCAGATCCTTGTTGCCTTCGGAGAACGCGTACACCAGCTTGTCGGTCATGTGACCCATTCTGCCCAGCGAGGCAACCCTTCGTGCGACATTGGCCCAATCCGTTGGTGAATACCGGGGGGTGGTACGGGTGCTGCGGCGAGGTTGGAGGTCGGGCACCGCGTTGGAGGTTGTTCACCGCGTTGGAGAACACACGCGTGGGTTCTCCAACCTCGTGAACAACCTCCAACCTCGTGCGGGGTCGGGGGTGGGGCGGCGGGGTCGGGCTAGTCCCTGCGCACGTACCTGGGGTAGGTGGACTTCGCGGTGCGGGCCCGCGCGAGGTCGATGTCCACGATCGCCACGGGTTGATCCGCACCGGTGACCGCGAGCACCTCGCCGTCCGGGTCGATCACCCAACCGGCGCCGCCCATGGTGGTGCCCGCCACCGTCTCCGCGCGGTTGCTGGAGATGCAGAACGCCCCGCTGCACACGGCGTTGGCGACCGCACCGGCCACCCACTTGTCGGTGGTCTCCAGCGGGGTCGCCCGGGGCACAACCACCAGGTCCACGTCGGGGTAGGTGTGTTGGGTGAACCACATCTCCGTGCACACGCTCACCCCGACACGGCCCACGGGGGTGTCGAATGCCTGGAAGTCGACCGGCCCGCGGTCGTACCAGGAGGCCTCCCAGTAACCCGGTTCGTCGGGCAGGAACGTCTTGCGGTGCACGGTGCGCAAACCGTCGTCGCGGGTCCACACGAAGGCGTCGTTGTACCGCCCGTCGGCATCGGTGGTGGCGGAGGTGCCGATGACCACGCGCGCCCCGAGCTCCGAGATCCGCGAGAGTTGCTGCCCGGCAACGGCCCGGTCCCAGGCCGCCGGGTCGACAGTCGCGAGTGGCGCACAGCCAGGGTGCGAAGGCCAACTCGGGGAGCACGAGCAGGTCGACGGCCGGCAACTCCCGCAGCGTTCGCCACGTCTGTTCGGTGTCGGCGCAGTCGATGCCGAGCGCGGCCACCCTCATCGCATCCCCATCCTGCTCAAGGCGTCGCCGATCGCCACCCCGGCCGGCGCGGAGGCCAGGTAGTGGGTCTCGCCGTGCATCCCGAGACCCAGGCTGGCGAAGACGTCGATCGCCTGCGGGTACCACAGGTGGATGCCGTCGCCGCCGGTCACCCAATCACCCTTGTTCACCAGGTTCACCCAGGATGTGACGATCCCGGTGGGGAAACGACCCCGGAACTCCGCGAGCGTGTCCCGCCACCCACGGCGTGCCATCGGACTGCCGATCGTGAGCAGCAACGTGACGTGGGTGTCCTTGGGCAAGTAGTGCAGCAGATCGAATGTCACGACCGAACCGAGGCTGTGCCCGATCAGGATCAACTCACCCTTGGGCAGTTGTTCCAGACACCGCGCCCGGACCGCGGCCCGAACCTCCGGTTGCGCGCGGTACCGCTGCACCTCGGGCATCCGGCTCATCAGGAAGCGGGTCACCCATTCTTTGGGGAAGAAGTCGTAAGGGCTGCCTGGCCGGGTCGTGAAAGGGTGCATCGACAGACGCACCATCCGCTGATGCCGCGCGAAATCTGTCGACGGCTCGCTCTGCTCGATCTCGCGGGTCGGCATGGACGCGAGCACGTCGTGCAGCACGTCGGCATAGTCGACCTCGACGATGTCCAGATCCTCGCGGGAGTTCCTGGCGTCCGGCGGACTTCAGCCCGGCACCGATGGCGCCCATCCAGTCCGCACTGGCCGCGTACCGGCCATGGAGGAAGACCAGCGACGTGCTCACGCACGTAGCGTAACTGCGAGGTGGAACGGTCGCGGAAGCCGACCGATCACACGAGTTGGTAGCCGCCGGCCTCGGACAGTGCCATCCGGATCTGCTCGTCGGTGAGTGGGGATTCGCTGGTGACCGTCACGGTGGAGGTCCCATCCGGCACCAGATCGACGTCCACCTCGGTCACCCCGGACATCGCCGTGAGTTCCTCGACCACCGCTTTGACGCAGTGCCCGCAGGTCATCCCCTGCACCTTCAGTTGCTGACTCATGACCGCACCAATCTGGCAATCGCCGCCGAAATCTCCATGACCTTCGCCTCCGGATCCACGCCGTCCTCGCTGGCCTCCCGGACACACGCCTGCAGGTGTTGCTCCACCAACTGGATCGCGAACGACTCCAGCGCACGGGTCGTCGCGGCCACCTGGGTCAGGACGTCGACACAGTCGCTCTGGTCCTCCATGAGGCGCTGCAGGCCGCGGACCTGGCCCTCGATCCTGCGCAGGCGGTTGACCTGCGCCTTCCTGGTCGCTTCATCGATCTGCATGGACACCTCCGGTGAACACCATACGTCTGCGGGGTATTCCGGAGGCCACCCAACGACCATCCATGCGTCAGCGGAGAGTGCTCACGAGCAGGTCGTAGTCGTGCATGTTCAGACTTGAGTAGCCGATCGCGAACTCGGTGATCGCCTGCTCGAAAGCCTCGTCGTCGCCGAGGTACCCGGCGATCAGCGAGGGGCTCCCACCTCGGGCATGGGCCCGTGCCAGCACGGCTCCACAGATCTTCGCGTACACCTGAAGAGCCCTCGGGGTCAGCCCCACGGTCTCGATGGAACCCTTCATGTCGCGCAGCTGTCGCACATAGAAGTCGAGGGGGTCGGCGCCTGTGCTGTGGCACCACCCGAGGAAGGGGTCGCCCACGGCCTGCATGACTCTCTGACCCACGACCACGCGCTGGCCCGATTCGTTGAACCGACTCGGGCCGAGGTACGGCTCGAGCACCGAAGCGCCGGCCTGCTTGACCTGCAGGATCAGGGGCTCGCCGTCACCGGACTCCACGAGCACGACGATCGCCCTGGTGCCCACACTGCCCACGCCCACCACCTTGTGGGCGATGTCCATGAACGAGAACCTCGAGAGCAGCGCGATCCGGTCGGCGGGCAGGCTCGCCAGGTACTGGGCGTAGATCTGTGCCAATTCGTGCTCGACCCGCGGGCGGTCGTCGTCGGGCACAGGCACGAGCACCGGCGGATCGAGGCGGAACCGGCGGCTGCCGTCGACCACCTCGGTCAGCTTGGCCACGGCGCTGTCGCCGCTGCGCTTGTGTGCCTTCCGGCCAGCCTTCTCGACCGTCTTGCCCAGCGCGGTCTGGCGCACCGAACTCAGAAGGTCGTCGAAGTCCAACCGTGTGTACCAGAGATCCATGGTCGGCATGGCCGCCAATCTCGCCATGGTCTCGCGATAACTCCTCACCGCCCTCACGCAGGCTTTGCGGACCTGCTTGTGCTTGTGCTCGTTCGCCTGCGAGGCGACCACGATGCTGGCCGCGAGCCGCTTGACGTCCCACTCGAACGGTCCCGGAAGGGTCTCGTCGAAATCATTCAGGTCGAACACGAGCTCGCGTTCGGGGGAGGCGAACATGCCGAAGTTGCCGGCATGGGCATCACCGCACAACTGCACAGTGATGCCCGAGGCCGGCGTTCGGCTGAGATCGTCAGCCATGATCACCGCTGCGCCGCGCAGGAATGCGAAAGGGTCCGCGCCCATGCGCTCATGCCGCAAGTCGATCAGCGAAGCGATCCGGTCCGACTCCTGCTGGGTCAGCAGCGACATGGGATCACTGCGGTCCGAGGTCGCAGGCAGTTGAGCCAAGGCCTCGAGGGGTCGCTCTGCGCGCAGCGCCCGCCCCTGCTGGCGGCGCGCCTTCCGGCTCGGTCTGCGCGTGGTGAAGAACGCGTCCACCTCCGCCTCCGACGACGTTGGCGCGTTCTCGGTCATCTCGCGTCCTCTCCAGCGGCGCACGTCGCGGCCGCACCATGTCGAGTCCTACCACGATCCCGACGCCGCGTGCACTTTCCTTGCAGGCAGGGCGCAGATGGCCGTACCTCGGCCGACCCGGCTCGCAATCACATGGAAGACTTTTGGCATGGCGAACCTCGAATCAGCATTGGAGTTGCGATCGAGTGGGGATGGCTGGATCGCGGAGGTCCCCGAAGGCTGGGCCCAGGGTCGGACAACGTTCGGTGGACTGGTGGCGGCATACCTCGTGCGGGCCGCGCAGGCCGCGGACAGCCGGTCGATCCGCAGTGTGGACGTGTACTTCCTGGAGCCGGTTTCGCCCGGTCCGATCCGGCTCACGTTGGACGGTGTGCGCGCCGGTCGGCACCTGACCCACCTGGAGATCGGGATGGTCAGCGGGGACAAGAGGGCCGCCATGGGCAGGTTCGTGCTCGGGTCCGCGCAGGCAGGCCCGCTGGATGCACACCCGGCGGCTCCCACGCCGGAGAAGGAACTCGCAGACTGCATCCGGATGCCCGTACTGGAAGGGATCACGCCGCAGTTCCTGCAGAACCTCGACGTTCGGATCGGGGAGGGGGACGTCCCCATGAGCGGGTCGGACCGTGCGGTCGCCGGTGGTTTCGTGCGGAATCTGGGTCCCGCTCGCGGGCCGGCCGCGTTGATGACGCACCTGGACGCATGGCCGCCGCCGCAATTGGCGCTCGTCGATCGCCCAACTGCGGCCAGCAGCGTCCGCTGGCATGCCGCCTTCCATGCAGACGTGGACGATGCGGACGGTCAGCAGTGGTCGTGGCTGCGGGGCGAGGCGCAGTGGCGCAGTGGGCCGTTGTCGACCGTCACCGGCATGCTCGTCCGTGACGGCCTGCCGGTGGCCTACACCGAGCAGACGATCGCCATGTACGTCTGAACCGGGGGTGCGGGCCGGCGCTTGTGCGCCGGGCGTGGTGGCGGGGGTCGCGGCCGTTGTGCTTGGGTGGAGGTCACGGCTCGGCCCGGCATGCCCCAAGAGGACTGGAGAACGGCATGACAAGCACGAACGTCCGAACGACACTCTCGATCGGTATCGGGGGTGCTCTGGCGGTCAGTCTCATAGGGGCGCTGCCCGCCACAGCAGGTTCCGCCCAGCGTTCCGGAGGTGATCCGGGGGCCGTCCGGGCCGAGGTGTCTGCTGCGCAGTTGGGGGCGACGTCGTGCAACAAGATCAATGCACCGGCAACCCCGAGTGCCCCGCCGGCCACGGCGTCCGGTGGTCCTCGCCAGATCGGGCAGGCCTACCTGCGCACCTTCTATCCCAGATGGTTCACGTACTACCAGGCGGAGATCTCGCCGTGCAACAAGTTGCTCGGACCCCGCAGAGTGACGCCCACGTATCGTTCGGTGGTCGCCATCAACGTGGACACCATCTACACCAGCAGCACGATCGACGTCTCCCAGGAGCCCGTCATCGTGACGGTCCCGGCCGCAGACACGATCTTCTCCGTGCTGCAGCTGGACGGCTACGGAACTGTGCTGTCCGGAATTCCGAGTAACACCCCGGGCACCTACGCGATCACAGGTCCTTCATGGACCGGCACCCTCCCGGCCGGTGTGACCGAGGTCAAGATGCCCTACGACACGACGATCATCATCTTCCGGGCCGACAAGTACACCGTGGACGGTGTGGACAAGCGCCTGGCGGCCCGGGCGTTCCGCAATAGCCTGCGGCTGGCGACGCTGTCTGACTACCTCAACAACCCGGACGCAGGTCCGGTCAGGATCGTCCCCGGCGCGGTGTTCGGAGCACCCTTCAAGACGGCCGCGGACCAGATGGTCGGGAAGACCCCGCGCAAGTTCCTGAGGCAGTTGCAGACGGCGCTCGCCGCGCGGACCACCCAGCCCAAGACCGCGAAGGAGGCCGCGCTTTCGGATCGTTTCGACACCCTGTTCGCCAAACCGCGCAACCGCGCCCGGCTGGTGAAAGGGGCGCGGGCCGCCCACGCTGATCTGGTGGGCAACTACCTGAACGGCACGCTGCCGAAGTCGCGATGGGTCCACTTCGACAACATGGGGCAGTGGTCCACCACGACCCAGGGTTACCTGGACCGCTCATCCATCACTGAGTACATCCAGTTCGGCAACAACCTCAGCGCTGCCGCGTACTTCCAGGCCTTCAACGACAAGCAGGGCCGGACGCTGAATGGTCGCAACGTCTACCAACTGAAACTGCGCAAGAAGCAGATCCCCACGGTCAAGCGGTTCTGGTCTTTGACGGCCTACACGCCCAAGACGGTGGAACTGGTCCGCAACCGGGCCAGGAAATACGCCGTGGCCAGCTACACGAAGAACCTGGTGACGGCCAAGGACGGTTCGGTCACGATCGTGATGGCCAACCAGCGGCCCAAGGGCACCCCCAAGGCCAACTGGCTGCCGATCCCGAAACGGCAGTTCAACGTGATGCTGCGGGCATACGGCCCCGAGGGTGATGTTGCCGACGGCGATTACACGCCGCCGCCGGTGAGGCGACGGTAGTCCGACCATCACTCGAGGTGCAGGCGGCCGTCTATGTCCACCTCGAGGTGACGGATGTGGCCGAGTCCGGGTAGCGGCACATGCACGTCGGAGAACCTGGACCGTCCTTGCAGGTCCATCGCCGCCTCGCCCTGGGCGCCGGCCGTGAGGTCGAGGGGAATCGTGAGGTTGCCCGCGCTGGCCGAGCCGGAGAAGGTGTCGCCGGTCTTGCTGCCGCGGAACACCAGCGTGCCGCTGGTGATCTGACGGATCAGTGCATGGAGTTCGGGATCGAGCAGCGGGTTGCCGGTGTCCACGTGATCGATGCTGACCGTGAATTCGATCTCGGTGCCGGACAGCGTCCCCTCGACGACCGGTGCTGTCGCGTGGATGGTCAACAGCCCGATCCGGTTGGTCCGGATCCGCATCTCGCTGCCATCACTGCGCACTCTGCGGTTCGCGGCGGTTTCGGTGTTGTCCGGATCGTTACCTGTCATAGCCGCTGAGCATATGTGTGGCCGTCGGTGGCATGCCACACTCCCTAACATGCTCCAGCGCCGGGCCGCCAGGGGGTGGTTGATCGCTTATGCGCTGCTCGCCGGATTGAACGTGATCGGCGGGTTCCTGAGCCTGGGCGAACTGAGCACGATCACCAAACCTTTCCTGATGCCCGTGCTGCTGGGCTTCTTCGTCGCGAGTCTGGGTGGTCTGGACCACCCCTTGGCGACCTGGGTCAAGCGGGCGCTGGTCTTCTCCTGGCTCGGTGACGTCCTGCTGATGGGTGACGGTGAGATCTTCTTCATCGCGGGCATCGCGGGCTTCCTCGGCGCGCAGATCTGCTACATCATGGGCTTCCGCCGGTTCACCGCGCTCGGCCCGTTGCACAACAAGCCCTGGCTGGCCCTGCCGTACGTCGCGTTCGGTGTGGGGCTGATCGTGCTGCTGGCACCTGACCTCGGCGTGTTGCTGATACCAGTGATGATCTACGCGACGGCGCTGGTGACCATGGCGGTCCTGGCCACAGGTGTCTCCCCGCCCACCGCGGTCGGGGCCGTGCTGTTCCTGATCTCGGACAGCCTGATCGCGCTCACCGAGCTTTCCGATCGACTGCCGGACGGGGCCGGTTCCTGGATCATGCCCACCTACGTGGTGGGTCAGTTGTTGATCGTGCTCGGGGTCCTGCAGAACCTGGGTCGCTGGACCGGGGTTCGAGAGTCGGCGCAACGCATCAGTGGGTGAGTCCTGGGGCCGGGTCCCGGGGGTGCGCCCCGCCGAGGTTCCGGTGCTGCCCCGCCGAGGTTTTGTGTGCTGCCCCGCCGAGGTTTTGTGAAGAAGTTCGCACGACACGCCGACGTTTCGCGGCAACTTCTTCACAAAACCTCGTGTGGGGGTGCGGGAACCTCGGGTGGGGGTGCGCAAAACCTCGGGTGGGGGTGGGGACCTCGGGTGGGGCGGGGCTCACAGCGCCGCGGCGAGCGCCTCGTGGGTCTCCATAGGTTTGCCGAAGTAGAACCCCTGGCCGTACTCGAGCCCGAGGTCGTGCGCCGCAGAGGCCTGCTCGCGAGTCTCGATGCCTTCGGCGATACCGGTCAGCCCCAGCCCGGTCACCATTTCCACGAGCACCTGCACCATCCGAGCCTTCGGCCCCGGGTGTGCTGTGAACGCGGTTAGTTTGCGATCGATCTTCACCGCCGTGGCCCCGAGGTCCGGGAGTACCGACAGTTCGACCGGTTGCCGGCCGAACGCGTCGAGTGTGATGCCCACCCCCGCGTCGCGCAGGTCACGCAGCCCCGCCAACGGGCCCGGGTCCACCAGTGCGGGGATGTTCACCTCGAGTGATAGCCGCTCGGGCGGGACACCTGCACCGTGCAGCGCATCGAGCACACCCTGCGCGTACCCGGGATGTGCCAGTTCCACCCAGGAGACGTTGACCGACACCGACTGCTGTGGAACGGCCCGCGCGAAATCGAGTGACTGTCGAAGGATGCTGCGACCGATCTCCACGATGGCACCGGTCTCCTCGGCGGTCTGCAGGAAGTCCGCCGGCGACAACAGCCCCACCTCGGGCAGTTCCCAGCGCACCAGGGCCTCATAGGCGCTGACCCGCCCGGACTCCAACTCCACGACGGGCTGCACCATCATCCGGATCTCGTCCTTGTCAGCTGCCAGACGCAACGCCGGAGCGATGAGTTCGGGATCCCGCAGCGCGGTGCGCAGCGACGGTTCGAAAGAAGAAGATGCTGCCGCGCCCGGACAATTTCGCTGCGTACATGGCGGCGTCGGCATCGGCGAGCAACGAGTCGACGATCCCGGGATCGGGGGTACGCGGTGCCCGAATGCACAGCGATGCCCAGACTCACCCCGAAGTGCAGCGGGCGGCCGTCCACGACGATGGGGCTGGTGGCCGCGGTCTGCAACTGCCTGGCGATCTGTTCGATGTCGGTGGCGTCCTCGATCAGGATCACGAACTCGTCGCCACCGAAACGGGCGACCAGATCGGACTGCTGAACCGCGTTGTGCAGTCGGCGACCGATCGCGGCCAGGACCTGGTCGCCGACCGCGTGGCCCTGGGTGTCGTTGATCTGCTTGAAGCGGTCGACATCGCAGAACAGCACGCCGACCGGGGTGCCGGTTCTGGTCGCACGGATCAGTGCCTGGCCGAGTCGCTCGGCCATGACCATCCGATTGGGCAGGCCGGTCAGGGGGTCGTGTGTCGCCCGGTGAGCCAACTGCCTCTGCAGATGCTGGCGGAACGTGATGTCGACATGCCTGACCACGGCGCCACCACCGGGCAACGGGTCGACCTGCATCCCGTAGGCGCGCTCGCCGGCGTCGTAGTCGGTCTGGAACCCCGGCAGGTCACCCTGCAGAACCGACAGGATCCCATCGGCCGCGATCCGCGCCACTCGTGTGGACTGCGCGCGCAGGGTCGCGATGTGATCGGTTCCGGGGTTGCTGCGATCGACGATCCCCCGATGTTCGGTTGGTGTCTGGAGCCACGCGAGGTTCGCGCGCACGACCACCCCGCGGGGGTCGAGAACCGCCGCCTGTTCGCTGATCGCGTCGAGCACGCCGCTGATGAGTCGGTCGGGCGTGGTCGAGTCACGGATCACCGGTACGCGGGCCGCCTCCACTCCGGGGATATCGGCAGGATCGCGCCGACCCCGTACCCGATTAGCCCTCTTGGGGGTCCGGCTCCGGGGGAATGACGGCCGGTCCGGAGGCGACGCCGTGGCCGATCGTCCGGAAGCGCTCCTGCGAGGCCACCACCTCGCGCTCGGCGGCCTCACGGCCCTCCCACGTGGCGCCCTCGACGGACTTGCCCGGCTCCAGGTCCTTGTAGACCTCGAAGAAGTGCTGCACCTCGAGCCGGTCGAACTCGGCCATGTGGTAGATGTCGCGCAGGTGCTCGAGGCGGGGATCTGCGACCGGTACGCAGATGAGTTTGTCGTCACCGCCGGCCTCGTCGGTCATGCGGAACATACCGATGGTGCGGCAGCGGATCATGCAGCCGGGGAAGGTCGGCTCCTCCAGCAGCACGAGGCAGTCCAGCGGATCGCCGTCCTCGCCGAGGGTGTTGTCGACGAAACCGTAGTCGTGCGGGTACCGGGTCGAGGTGAACAACATGCGGTCCAACTTGAGCCGGCCCGTTTCATGGTCGACCTCGTACTTGTTCCGACTGCCCGCCGGGATCTCGATCGTCACGTCGAATTCCACTGTCGCTCCTGACTGTGCCGTGTGTGTGGCCTAGTGTTCACCACGTGAGGGTCGGGAAGCCTGTCAGGGCGGTTTTGCCCGCTGTGGCCGTCGTCCTCACGCTGGGCCTCCAGCCTGCCGCAGCGCTCACCGATCTGCCACCCGACTACCGAGTGCTCCCGCCGGTGGACCCCATCGTGGCTGTGGACACCCAGCGCCTCGAGCAGCGTATCGACCGTGTGTGGCGTTCCCCGGCACTCGGCAACGACAAGGCGCTCGCCGTCGACGCGTTCTCCGGTGACCCGGCGTTGGAGTTGGGAATCGCCCCGAACACGCCACTGATGCCGGCGTCGACCACGAAGCTCCTCACGGCTGTGGCGGTGCTGGAGACGCTCGGGCCCGAACACCGGTTCACCACCTCGGTCACGCGCAGCGGCAACCAGGTGTTCCTCGTCGGTGGCGGCGACCCACAGCTGACGACCTCGGCGACAACCAGGTCGATCAACGCCGACGCCTCCCTGCAGCGGTTGGCGCGCCGGACGGCCGCCGCCCTGCTGGAGGCCGACGTGGACAGGGTGCGGCTGCGCTACGACGCGAGCCTGTTCGACCCTCCGTCCGAGCAGGCGTTCTGGGGGCCGGATTTCCTGGCGATCGGGGTGGTCGCGCCGATCACGGCCCTGTCCGCGGACGGCGGCCGACTACAGCCGCCGGCATCGCCGCGGTCACCCGACCCGCCGCGGACGGCGACGCAGGCGTTCGGCAGGTTCCTGGAAGACCGGGGGGTCAGCGTGGTCGGGGAGCCGGTCGCGCAGGCGCAGGAGGGTGAGGAGATCGCCTCGGTGCAGTCCGCTCCGCTGGCCGACCTCGTGGAGCACTTGTTGCTGACCTCCGACAACACCGAGGCCGAGATCCTGGCCCACCATGTGGGACTGGCGGTGCTGGACGACCCGACGTTCGCCGGGGGCGCCAGGGCGACGTTGCAGGTCCTGTCCGACCTTGGCATCGACACCGGCGGGATCACGCTGAACGACGGCAGCGGGCTGGCGCGCTCCAACCGGATCAGTCCGCAGACACTGCTCGATGTGCTGCGCGCCTCTGTGGAGGAGGACCCGCAACGACTGTGGCCGGTCTACACGGGTCTGCCGGTCGCGGGCTTCGACGGTTCGCTGACCTCACGTTTCTCCGCGCCCAGCGCGCGACCGGGGCGCGGGGCGGTCACCGGCAAGACCGGAACCCTCACGGGAACGTCCACCCTGGCGGGACTCGCGACCGACCGGGACGGGCAGCTGTTCATGTACGCGGTGATGACCAACGACATCAACGTCTTCGCGGCGTCACCGGCGATCGACGACGTTCTCGCGCGCATCGCCGGGTGCCGGTGCGCGCAGGACGGCGCGGCGGGCTGACGCTGCGGCCGAGCCCCGGCGGTCGAGCCCCGGCGAGTGAGCCGACGGTGGGCCGACCGCAGTGAGCCGACGGTGGGCCCCGCAGTGAGCCGACGTTGGAGAACGTTCACCAGGTTGGAGAACCCACGCGTGTCTTCTCCAACCTCGTGCACAAACTCCAACCTCGCGGTGCAGGCGGGCCGTTCCAACCTCGCGGTGCAGGCGGGCCGTTCCAACCTCGCGGTGCAGGCGGGCCGTCCAACCTCGCGGTGCAGGCGGGCCGCTCCAACCTCGCGGTGCAGGCGGGCCGCTCCAACCTCGCGGTGCAGGCGGGCGCGTCGACGCTACGAACCCCCGCCGCCGGCCTTGCGTCGATGCATGTGGACGCCGCCTTCGGGCCCGTGGGTCTCGGGCGCGCGCTGCTTGGGGTGGTCGGAGTGCTCGACGCCGGGGTCGTGCGACTGCTTGCGCTCGAGCGCCTCCTTCATCTTGGCCTTGATGTCCTCGTTGTCCGCCATGTGACCTCCTCGACTATGAGACCAAGCCTGGCACGAGGGTGCGTAGGTTGTCGCAGGGGAATCACGCGTGCGAGCAGGCGCCCGGCGATGAACGCGATGTCCGCCGGGTCGGAGGGGCCCGGTTGCACCACGTGGCTGAGCACGACGCGCACGACGGCGTCGACTGCCAGCCGGAGTTCAGTGTCGGGGGGCAGGTCCTGGAAGTGATCGATGAGGCTCTGGCAGATGCGATGCACGGCGGCGTCGATGACGGGTTGGGAGCGCGTGGTCAGCAGAGGCAGCACCGGAGAGTCGACCCCGGCCGCGGCACCCAGCATGGAACGCAGCAACGGGTTGTCCTCGGCCATGGCGAAGACGACGTCCGCTGCGCGCTCCAGCGAGTCGGTCGGCGTGTGCCCGGTGGCCAGCGCCTCGTCGACGGCATCCAGGAAACGACTGACCTCTCGGGTGACCATCGCGGCCGCGACCTGCTCCTTGCTCCCGAACTCGTTGTAGACGCTCTGCCTGCTCACTCCCACGGCTTGTCCCAGGCCGGCCATCGTGACGGCCGGCCACCCGCGTTCGCTGGTGACGACCAGCGCCGCGTCGAGTAGTCGTTCGCGCAAGGGGTCGACCATCAGTCCTCGATGAAGTCGATCTTCTCGCGCACACCGCAGTCGGGGCATGCCCAGTCGTCGGGTACGTCGGTCCACGTCGTGCCGGGAGGGAACCCCTCACGCGGGTCGCCGGAGTCCTCGTCGTACACGTAGTCGCAACTGTCGCAGCGAAAACGGCCCATGCGGCGAGGGTACCGAAGCGCGCGGCCCGAGCCCGGGTCAGGCGGAGGCCGTGCTGGGGTACTTCGCGAGCACGCGCTCGCGCCGCGAGGGCTGGATGTTCGCCCGGCTCATGTCGCCGTCGAAGTGCTCGAGCACCCGCGGGTCCATCACCTTGAACCACACCGGGGGGAACAGCGCGAGCAGGATCATTCCGGCGTAGCCGGTGGGCAGCACCGGTGCCTCCTCGACGTCGCGCAGCGCCTGGTAGCGGCGGGTGGGGTTTGCGTGGTGGTCGCTGTGTCGCTGCAAGTGGTACAGCAGCACGTTGGTGGCGATGTTGTTGCTGTTCCAACTGTGGCTGGGCCGCACCCGCTCCCAGCGGCCGGTGTGCTCCTTGCGGCGCAGCATTCCGTAGTGCTCGAGGTAGTTCACGATCTCCAGCAAGGTGATGCCGACGGCCGCCTGGATCAGCAGGTACGGCAGGATCCCGATGCCGAAGACGACCAGCAGTACCGTCCACAGCACCACGGACATCAGCCACGCGTTCAGCACGTCGTTGCGTATCGACCAGTGACTCTCGTCGCGCCGCTTGAAACGGGGCTGCTCGAGGCGCCACGCGTTCTTCAGGCTGCCAGTGACGGTGCGCGGCAGGAACGCGTAGACGCTCTCGCCGACGCGACTGCTGGCCGGGTCGTCGGGTGTCGCAACGCGCACGTGATGGCCCCGGTTGTGCTCGATGTAGAAGTGTCCGTAGAACGACTGCGCGAGCGCGATCTTGGACAGCCAGCGCTCGACCTTCTCCTTCTTGTGCCCGAGTTCGTGGGCGGTGTTGATGCCCACGCCGGCCACGGTTCCGACGGTGAGGGCGAGGCCGATCTTGTCCGACAGGGAGAGGCTGCTGCCGGCCCACAACCAACTGGCCCACACCAGTGCCGCGTACTGCAGCGGGAGGAACAGGTAGGTGATCCAGCGGTAGTACTTGTCCGCCTCGAGGGTCTTGATGATGTCGTCGGGCGGGTTGGAGCGGTCGAGTCCGGCGATCAGGTCCAGGATCGGGATGAGGCCGAGGATCAGGATCGGGCCGAGGTACCAGAAGAAGCCCCACCCGGTCAGCGTTGCGAGTCCGCCGCCCATGAATGGGAACAGTGGCACGACCAGGCCGAACAGCCACAGATAGCGCTTGGGGTCTGTCCACTGCGCGGTCGTCTGGCTCACGTCACCTCCCGGTTGGTTTACAGGACTGTACCTTTTGTAAAGCGGACTGTCCAGGGTGAATGGTCGGTGAGATTGACCAGGGTGTGCGGTGCGACGTTAGGTTTGGCACATGCAGATCGAGATCAAGCATTCCCCGTCCTTCGCCAGCGCGACCGTGACTCTGTCCCCCAACGAGGCGATGAAGGCAGAAGCCGGGGCGATGGTCATGAAGACGCCGAGCGTGGACATCCAGACCAGCACGCAGGGCGGATTCATGAAGGGGTTGAAGCGATCCTTCGGTGGGGAGTCGTTCTTCATGAACACGTTCACCGCCGGTCCGCAGGGTGGCGAGGTGTCGGTCGCGCCGAACCTGCCCGGTGACATCGTGACCTGGACGCTGTCCGGTCAGACGGTGTTCCTGCAGTCGGGGGCCTACCTGGCCTCGGCGATGGGCGTCGAGGTCGACTCGAAGTGGGGCGGCGCCAAGACCTTCTTCAGTGGTGAGGGTCTGATCGTGCTGAGGGTCAGTGGCCAGGGTGAGGTCCTGGTGTCGTCGTACGGTGCGATCGACTCCCGTGAACTCGGCCCCGGCGAGCAGATCACAGTCGATACCGGACACATGGTGGCCTGGTCCGAGGGCGTGAACTACCAGGTGCGCAAGGTCGGCAACTGGAAGTCCACGTTCCTGTCCGGGGAGGGGCTGGTCGTGGACCTGACCGGCCCGGGTGTGATCTACACGCAGAGCCGCAGCCCCGAGGCCTTCCTGAACTGGCTGATCCCGAAGCTGCCAACGTCCAACAACAGCTGAGACCGGACCCGCGGCCGCTCCCGCCGCAACCTGTGCAGATTCCCTTTCACATGTGAAGGGGAATCTGCACAGGAGCTCGGGGTGGGCGGTTCTCGGCCCTGGGGCAGGTGGTTCTCACGCCTGTCGGTGCACCCGCGGGTGCATGATCCCGGGATGGTCGGCGGGCAGGCTGCGACGGATCACCCACCAGCTGGCGGCGATGACGACCAGGACCATCGGCCACCCCAGCAGCACCCGGGAGATGCCGAGGCCGACCAGGTTGTCCGACAGGTAGAGCGGAGTGTTGACCCCGGCCCTGACCAGGAACGATGCGGCCCAGACCCACGACGCCCGACTGTAGGCGGTCATCAGGTCCGGGTCGGCGCGCCAGGCGGTCTTCTGGCCCACGGCGAAGCCCACGATGACCCCGAGCAGCGGCCAGCGGGCGAGGATCGAGGCCGCCCAGATCAGCGCGGATGCGACGTTGGCCAGCAGACTCGGCAGGAAGTAGTCGGCGGCGTTGCCGGTCCGGGCGGCGACCACTGCGGCCACCGCGACCGCGGCCAGACCGCCGACCACACGCACCGGCTTCTCGCGCCGCACCAGTCGGGCGGCGGCGAGCACCGCGGCGGTGAGTAGAGCGGCGGCCAGTGCAATGCGCAGATCCGACCCGGATGTCAGGTAGGCGATGACGAAGACGACGCTGGGCAGCGCGGACTCCAAAGCACCCCGGCGGCCACCCAGCAGATCATGCAGTGGGTTGGACACCTGGGTCTCGGACACCGCTCCATTGTCGCCGTTCCCGGATGGTGCGCGACTCGCCGGGACACCGGCCGGTCCGCGCGGCCGGAGCCCGGTGCGTCGGTCGACTCCGTCGAGGAGGTGGGCATAACCTGCAAGGGACGCGAACCGGAGGTGTCGATGACTGACCCGCTGTGCAGGCTCCACATCGGTTCTCGCGATGCCGTGGCCCTGGCCATCGGCTTGGTCGAGAGCAGCGCCGACCTCGTGGGTCTGTCGCCCTCGGACCGGGCGCGGCTGGCCGCGCTGACCGTGGAGGTCCTCGACGCCGTGGTCAGTGATGCGTTCGAGGCCGCCGACGAGGTGGACCTCGACCTCGAGATCGTCCGCGAGCCCGGTGACGTGAAGGTCCTGGTCCGCGATCGCGGGGCTCCGCTGGACTTCGGCGCCGGCTACCCGCCGCGAGTGGCGGATCTGGTGCGTCTCGGTTTCGCCGACGGACTGACGTTCGCCAACGAAGGTCGTGCCGGCAACCGCACTGAGATCTCCAAACACCTGCGCTACGAGGCGGTCAGCGACGACGAGGAGTTCGTCGCCGCGACCGAGGAGCCGCTGCCTGCGCCCACCATCGGCGAGGACGGGCAGGTGGTCGTCGACATCCGTGCCATGACCGCCGACGATGTGGTGGGCGTGGCCAGGCTGTTCTACCGCTGCTACGGGTACACGGTCGCCTATGCGCCCGTCGTGTACGAGCCCGAACACCTCGCCGAACTCGTCAAGAGCGGTCAGCACCTGGCCACGGTGGCGGTCTCCCCGGAAGGGCGGATCGTGGGGCACCTGGCCAGCGAGGTCCGCAATCCGGAGGCGACGACCGGCAAGATCGGACTGCTCGCAGTGGATCCGCTGTACCGCCAGCACAAGTTGTCGCTCCGGATCGGGTTCGCGCACGTCAGCAGGCTGCTGGAGCTGGGTTTCGTCGGTCAGTACACCGAGGCCGTCACCGTGCACGAGGGCAGTCAGAAGGCGGCCCTGCGAGGCGGGGCGCACGAGGTCGGGATGTTGCTCGCGGCGCAGTCCAACGAACTCGACTTCCGCGGCTTCGACGCCGACGAGCAGGCGCGCAAGGCACTGCTGCTGTTCTACGGCTCGTTCGGCACGACCCCCGAGCGCACCGTCTACGTGCCCCCGACCTACCGGGAGGTCGTCGAGCGCATCTACGCCACCGGCAAACTGCCGCGCACGGTGCATGCGGAGTTCGAGCGGACCCCCGAGGTCGCCGAGGGCCCGACACGCTTCCGGTTGTCGCTGCGGCACGAGACGGGCGTGGCGTTCGTCTACGTGGAGACGTTCGCCGAGGACTTCCTGGAGAGCCTGCAGCGCCAGGTGCAGCAACTGCGGGTCAACCGGTTCGACCTGATCCTCGTGGTGCTGCCGATGAGCAACCCCGCGACCAGTTACTTCGGCTCGGGTCTGCAGGAGATCGGCCTGTCCTTCAGCGGGATCTACCCGGAGTACGACGACGGCGACGTGCTCGTACTGCAGAGCCTGAACAACGTCGAGGTGATCCCCGACGAGATCCAGGTGGCCTCCGAGATGGGTGAGTACCTGCGCGACGTCGTCGTGCAACGACTACCGGGCGGCCGTGGACCGGATGGATCAGCGCAACCGCTCGCGGGCCCACATGGCGCGCATCTACGAGGCGCTCGACTGATCGTGGCCGCCTCGCGCTCCGGGCGCCTCCCGCTGCCGGTGCTGCCACTGGCCCTGACGTACCTCGCGGTGGCACTGAACATGACCATCGCCAGTGTCGCGCTGCCCACGATCTCGACGCAGTTCCAGGCGACCGCGGATCAACTGGCGTGGATCGTGAACGCCACCCCGATGACGTCGGCGGCGTTCGTGCTCTTCGCCGGTGCCTGGAGCGACCGGATCGGCCGCAAGCGGATGCTGCTCATCGGCAACGTCATCTTCCTGGCCTCGGCCATCCTCTCCGGGATGACCGACAGCGTGGAGACGCTGATCCTGCTGCGCGCGCTCACCGGGCTCGGCTCGGCCATGGCGATGCCCTCGGCCATGGCGCTCACCTTCGATGTCACGAAGGGGACCAGTCAGCGCACCGCCGTCGGGATCATGGGCGGCACCCAGGCGATCGGCGCACTGCTGGGGCCGCTGCTCGGAGGCGCGGCGCTGGTCACCTTCGGATGGCACGCGGCCTTCTGGTCGGTCGCGCCGATGCTGGCCCTGGCACTGGTGCTCAACGTGTGGCTGCTGCCCAAGGACACCCCGGTGCCACGCCGCCCGATGGATTCGATCGGGGCCGGGCTCACCGCGGTCGCGGGCGTGGCCTTCCTCTACGCGGCGGTCAGCGTCGCGTCGTCACCGGATGAGTGGGTCTGGGTCGCACTGATCGTGGGCGGGATCGCGGGTGCGGTGTTGTTCTGGTGGGAGCGGCGGGCCCCGGAGCCCTTGTTCGTGCCTGAGATCGTGCGCCGGCGGACGTTCCTGATCCCGACCCTGACGGTCTTCCTGGTGCAGTTCACCCTGGGTGGGCTGTTGTTCCTCAACACCCAGTACGTGCAGTTGGTCCTCGGGTTCTCGGCGCTGGCCGCCGGGGTGTTCCTGATGCCCGCACTGCTCATGTGGACGGTCAGTTCGGCCACCGCCGGGATCACCGCGAAACGGTTCGGTGCGCGCAACGTGACGGCGCTGGGCCTGGTGGTGACCGCGGTCGGCCTGGTGCTCACGAGTCTCGGCGGCACGGACCCGGTGTACCCGGTCCTGATCCTCGGCCTCGTGCTCACCGGAGTGATGGGGGTGGCACCGGCACTCATGACCCACACCGCGGTCAGCAACTACTCCGAACAGCGGCGCAGTGTCGGGTCCGCGATCAACAGCATGGCTGTCCGGTTCGGTCTCGCGTTCGGGGTCGCGGGCTACGGCACGCTACTGGCCCTGACCTACCAGTCGGACGTCTCGCCGGCGCTGTCCGGGCTGTCCTCCCAGGACTCCTA
This sequence comes from uncultured Actinomycetota bacterium, assembly GCA_963769435.1. Taxonomy (GTDB): domain Bacteria; phylum Actinomycetota; class Actinomycetes; order S36-B12; family UBA10799; genus JADKAV01. Next base: position 1,041,906 of record CAVYLN010000001.1, on the reverse strand, counting down.
CGACGCGCGGGAGAGTCTCGGCGGGGCCCTGAGTGTCGCCGACCGGGCGGATGTGTCGGGACTCGCGGAAGCCGCGCGCGATGCCTACGTCGCAGGATTCCGGCTGACGCTGGTGGTGGCGGCGCTCGTGCTGGTGCTGTTGGCTGTGGTGGTGTGGCGGGTGCTGCCGGCTCGGCTGCAGACCGCTGAGATGACGGAGGTGGAATCGTGAACGATGCCGTGGCGTACTGGAGGGAACTGCAGGCCGGGATCCCCGACAGCGAGGCCTGGGTGAGGGCGACCCTGGACGCCCAGCCCGAGGCGGGCCTGGTCTACAAGGGCAAGCCGGCGATGGCCGTGGCGGAGCCCAGTTTCGTCACCCGCGCGCAGGTCGACGAGGACCAGCGGGTGTGCGCCGCGGTGGTGGCAGGCGCTGGTCGCGGCCGGCGAACGGGTGCTCGCGGACCAGGCCCTGCAGCAGCGCTACATCCCGGGCTGGTTGGACGGGGTCCCCGACGCCGACCTGTTCTCGCTGCCGTCGGGGTACACGCAGCCGATCGTCTTCGGTCGCCTGGACGGGGTACGCACGCCCGACGGCCTGCGCTTCCTGGAGTTCAACGGAGGGTTGCCCGGGGGGATCCTCCCGGCCGATTCGTCGGCGGCGGTCCTCGGCGGGACGGACCTGGCGGCACAGTTCGGCCGCCGCTTCGACTACCGGACGGCGACCGCCGGTCCCGACGTGATCACGGCGATGGTGCAGACGTGGCACGACTTCGGGGGTTCGGGCCTGCCCTACACGGTGGTCGCGATGCCCAAGGAACTCACCGAGATCGCGGCCCCCGCCATCACCTACCTGTCCGGTGTCGCCGCGGCGAGGGGCATCGAACTCGCCGTGGCCGACCCGGGGGAGCTGACGTTCACCGATGGCCGCCTGCGCCTGGCGGGCCGCGAGGTGGACGTCCTGGTGAGGGCCTTCTTCACCCCGATGCTCGCCTATCTGGGGGAGCGGCTCGACGGGATCAAAGCTGCGCTGCGGGCCGGTTCCCTGTGCATGATCACGAGCCTTCAGTCGGGGCTCTTCGGGATCAAGTCGCTGTTCGCGATGGTCACCGATCCGGCCGTCGACCTCGATGTCGGGGAGGACGAACTGCGATTGGTGCGCGAGCACCTGCCGTGGACGCGCATGGTGGCGCCCGGTACCACCACGGGTCCGGACGGGGACCGGGTCGACCTGCAGGACTTCCTGACGGCACGACGTGAGGAACTGGTGATCAAACCGACCGACGGCTACGGGGGTTCCGGGGTCGAGTTGGGGTGGGAGCACTCGGAGGACTCCTGGCGCGCCGTGATCGACACCGCCGCCGCGGGTCCCCATGTCGTCCAGCAGCGGGTCCCCATCCTGGCCGAGGAGTTCAGCGTGCTGGAGCCCGGCTTCCCGGTGCGTTCCTTCACGGCCGATCACAACCCCCTGCTGTGCGCCGGGAAGGTCGCCGGCTACTACGTGCGACTGGCGTCGGAAGGTTCCGGGATCACGAACGTCACCGGTGGCGGGGCGACCGTGGCGCCCACGTTCATCCTGGAGGGCTGAGCGTCAGTCGCGGTGGATGCGTGAGCGCAGATCGTCGGCCTTCGCTGCCAGGTCGGCGAAGAAGTCGGTCTCGGTGATCTCACGGACAGTCTGCTCGCGCTTGGCCGAGTCGATCTCGACCTGCAGGCGCTGTACCTCCTTGTTCAACGCCCGTTCGCGGGCCGCGACCTTGTCGGCCATGACCCGGAAGGAGTCGGCAAGTTCGGTCATCTCATCCGGGAAGCGGCTTCGCGTGATCCCGGTCAGATCCAAGTCGTACTCGCCGTCGGCGATGCGGCGGGTGGCAGTGGTGAGCCGGCGCAACGGACGCACCACGAGGGTCGCGACCACCAGCACCAGCAGGATCAGCAGCCCGTAGCTGATACCCAGGACGGGCAGGACCTGGGCCCGGGCCTCCCGTTCGACGCTCTCCACGTAGTCCAGGGGGTAGTCCATCCCCACGATCGCCACCGTTTCGCCCTGCTTGTCCACCACCGGACTGAAGGCGGAGATCCACGTGCCGAACGCGTCGGTGTTCTCGGGCTGGAACGTGGTGCCTTGCAGGCCCCGGCGCATGTAGTCCAGCGTCTCCGGCGGCACGGTGTTCGCCACCGGCTCCCGGAAGGTGCTCGTGCCGAACAGGTACACCAGCTCACCGTCCACCTCGGTGTACATGTAGGGCTCCACCGACGGGATCGTGGCCCGGATCGAGTCGAGGTCCTCGTCGATCCGCCGATAGGCGCGGGAGGCATCCAGGTCAGCGTCCTCCGGACAGTGCCACGACCCCTGCCACCGCGTTCTTCGGGAGGTCCCGGGCGGAGCCCTCAGCGGCTTGCAGCAACTCGCCGGTCAACCGTTTGAGGGCGACGTCGCTGGCGTAGTTGACGACCCAGATCGCGATGAAGGCGAAGACGATCGTGAAAGCCGTGGCGAAGGCGGCCAGCAGTTTCCAGCGGACCGGGAATCGCCGCCTGGGCCTGGCAACGGGTTGCGACATCAGGCCGTCGAGTTGTCGGGGGCGGTTTCCCGTTGCAGGACCTGCACGATGTCGCGGATGCCCTGTGACCACGCATGGTCCGGGTTGGTGAGGCTGAAAAGGCCCCCCGAGGCGTTGATGACCATGTCGGTCGACAGGGGAAGCACGGCCGCGGTGGGTGCCGCGTAGGCCGCGACGAGTTGGCTGCGCAGATCTTCCACGTCCACCACGTCCGGGACCTTGTTGGCCACCAGCAGCAGGTTGGGGACAGACAGTCGCCGGGCGATGTCCACCGTGACGGCCGTGCCCTGGTAGTCCTGCTTGTCCGGGCGCAGCAGCAGAAGCAGCACGTCGCTGACGGTGATGGACAGCATGGTCTCCTCGTTGAGACCCGGGTGAGTGTCGATGAACAGGTAGTCGAGGTCCAAAGTCCGTGCCAGATCCCGGAAGCCCTCGTTGAGGCGCACGACGTCGTAGCCGTCGCGCAGGATCCGGGCGATGTCGGAGGCCTGCATGCTCGCGGGCACGAGGAACAGCTGCCCGGGTCCGTCCTCGAGGCCCTCGACCCGGTCGCTGACGTCGTGGACGGCCCCCGAGATGTCGGTCTTGCCCCACAGGTAGTCGTCCAGGGTGTGCTCGAAGTCCTGGTCGAAGCCGAACAGGGTGTGGATTCCGGGGCTCTGGACGTCGGTGTCGATGACCGCCACGCGTGATCCGGCAGCAGCCAGGTTGGCGGCGACGTTCGCGGTCGTGTTGCTCTTGCCGGTCCCCCCGCGGAAGGAGTGGACGGAAACGACGGTAGTCACGTGGCCGAGTATTCCCCGATCGGCGCGATCTTGCCGCACCGACACCGGGTTTCGGTGCGCTAGCGCATCCGGAGCAGGACCTTCCCCGCCGCGCGCCGCCCGTCGAGTTCGGCCAGCGCGGCCGATACGTCGTCGAGTTCGTGGACGGAACCGACGAGGGGGTCGAGTGCCCGACTCCTCCAGGAAGGGCACGAGTTCGGCCCACTGTTCCTGCAGGTACTCCGGACGTGCCAGCCAGTACGCGCCCCAGCCGACGCCGACCACCGAGATGTTGTTCAGCAACAGGCGGTTGACCTTGACCGTCGGGATCTCGCCAGCGGTGAACCCGATCACCAGAAGGCGCCCCTCGGGCGCGAGGCTGCGCAGCGAATCGGTGAAGCGGTCGCCCCCGACCGGATCCACGACCATGTCCACGCCACGGCCGCCGGTGAGTTCCTTCACGCGGTCCCGGAAACCCTCGGCCATGACCACGTCGGCCGCACCGGCTCGCAAAGCCACGGCGGCCTTCGCCTCGTCGGACACGACCGCGATGACGCGGGCCCCGATCGCTGTGGCCAACTGGGTGGCGGCCGTGCCGACCCCTCCGGCCGCCCCGTGCACAAGAACCGTCTCCCCGGCCTGCAGGCGACCGCGGCGCAGCAGCGCGAAGTGGACGGTGAGGTAGTTCATCGGCAGGCCGGCAGCGGCACGCAGTTCGACCTCCGGCGGGAGCGCGAACACCATCCGGGGGTCGGCGCTGACGACCTCTGCGAAACCACCGAGGCCGGGGAAGGCTGCGACCCGGTCGCCAGCGGTGAGGCCGGATTCCGCCGGCGCCGAGCGCACGATCCCCGAGACCTCGGACCCGGGGATGAACGGTGGCGGTGGCTTGATCTGGTACTCACCCCTGCTGAGCAGCACGTCGGGGAACGTGACCCCGGCGTAGTGCACGTCGATGCTCACCTGCCCTGGAGCCGCCGTCGGTTCCTCGACCTCGACGACCGCCACGGCGGAAGGGCCGTCCAATGTCGTCACCTGTGCTGCGCGCATGGGTCGAGACTAGCGGCCTGTCGCCGACCTCCTGGCCACACGCAACAGGTGAAGAAATGCACTCTCACGTGTCACTTCTTCACCAGAAGGCGGCTTGCAGTCCGGGACCAGCGACTGCCGCCGCAGCGATTTGCGTAGAGTTGAGACGACCGACAGACAAGGAGCGCGCCGTGAACGCCTTGGTGCTCAGTGCAGTTGTGCTTTTCATCCTCGTGGGAGCGATCGTGCTCGTGGCCGGCGAGTTCGGAAAGGGTGGGGATGCCGCGAAGTCGACCGTCCTGCTGGCCGGTCTGAGTCTGGTGTCGGGCTACATCGTCGCGCTGGCCTCGGGTTCGCTGTAGTCCCGCCGAGGAACGGGTCCGCACGCCCTCACCCCCGCGTATCCGGCCCTTCCCGACCGTGTTATTTTCTGGGGCATGTCGTGCCCCACGCTGCTGACCTCCCGCAGGGAGATCGACCACATGCGCGTGCACGCGACGTCGTGTCTGTGTTGTTGCTGAAATCCAGGGCCTGACCCTTCAAACGCCGGGCACGCGTTCCCTGTGCTCACTTCTTTTCACCGAAACCCTTGAGTACCCCTATGGAGGAATAGTGACCATCCGCCTGGGCGATATCGCCCCCGACTTCACCGCTGAGACCACCGACGGTCCGATCAGTTTCCACGAGTGGAAGAACGGATCCTGGGCGGTCTTCTTCAGCCACCCGGCCGACTTCACCCCGGTCTGCACCACCGAACTGGGTCGCACGGCCGCGCTGCAGTCCGACTTCGACGCGCGGGGCGTGAAGGCCATCGCGATCTCCGTGGACCCGCTGGAGTCCCACGAGCAATGGGCCGGTGACATCGGCGACGTCGGCGGGACCGACTTGAACTTCCCGATCATCGCCGACCCGGACAAGACGATCAGCCAGACCTACGACATGATCCACCCGGGAGAGGGGGACACCTCCACGGTGCGTTCGGTGTTCATCATCGACCCCAGCAACAAGGTCCGCCTCACTCTCACCTACCCGAAGTCCGTGGGCCGCAACTTCGACGAGATCCTGCGGGTGATCGACGCGCTGCAACTGACCGACCTGGTGCCGGTGTCGACGCCGGTCGACTGGGAGCCCGGCCAGCGGGTGATCGTCGCCCCGACCATCTCGACCGTGGATGCCAAGGAAAGGTTCGGCGAGGTCGAGGAGATCAAGCCGTACCTGCGCTGGACCCCGCAGCCACAGGTCTGATCCCGCCGCCGGCGCCCATTCCCACATCGGGAGTGGGCGCCGTGCGTGTCTGACGTAGCTGTCGCCCAAGAGCTCAATGAGCGGCCTCGCCAAGCACTCGGCTCATGAATCAGGTGGGAAGTGGAATCTGTCGTTGCGGTCCGGGTTCGTGGACCTTCAGGTCAGCCAAGACGTGCACGTCCGTGGTCCATGAGTCGTAGTCACGCACGTAGTAGGTGGGGTTGTCGTGGTCGCGGGCAACGCACCACTGGGTGTAGTCCCCGGAGGCGGCCACGAATCGAGGCACGCTGACCAAATCCAGGCTGTGAAAGGCCTGGTTGATCGCGTCGCGAGCGTCTCGTGCCTTGTCTGCTGCCATGGTCAGCATGGTGGCCCGTACGAAGCGAGATGGTGGTGTGACGTCGCCGGGCATCCCCATCAGTCCCGTACCGTTTCCGGTTGGGACTACTTCCATGCCCATCAGATTGACCGGTGCTTTCTCGACATTTGTCAGTTCGACGTAGTTGCGCAGGTTCGTCAAATGCCAGTCGTATGTCGGGGAGTTCGTCATCACCCCGATCGGATTGTCGTAGAAGTGCATCTGCCCGTCCAAGAACTCAACGACCAGACTCTTGCCTTGAGCGTCATGCATGCTGATGTGCTCTGTGATCGAATACCCTTCGAGGGGCTTGGCTTGCGCAGGCATCGGTCGGTCACTGGGCCACATTTTTCCAAGCGGTGGATTCCAGATCTGCACAGACTCCAGCGCTGACCTTGCTGCGCCGACTGTCCGGCACGTGCCCAGGATCCAACGGGCAATGTTGATGAAGTCCATCGCCGGCTTGTCGCCCGAGGTCGGCGCGGTTGTCGGGATTTTCGTCTCTGGCAGCCACAACGTGCCGACTGACAACCCTGCTTCGTTCAGGCCATCGGCCAGGCCCCACTCGAACCCGAACGCGTTCATCCCAACGAAACCCAGATCGTTGGTCCAAGTATGAGCCGGCACAGAAGTGCCCGTGGCGACACTCGTCCCACTGTTCCCTCGCGGGACGACCTCTACCTGCGACCCCAACTCATACGCAAAATCCAATGTCCTGGCCGAGACCTGATGGTCCGCAATCTTCACGAGTCGAATATCGGTGCACATGTCGCTTCTCCAATTCCTTCTTGGCAGAGTTCCAAGCTCCGACTCTGGCCGCTCCTGGGGCTACATTCGTCCAAGTGTTGTGCCCGATCGTCGCGCCAGCGTCATCAGATCGCTCGCGACGATGCCTGAGGCGTGATCGGCTGAGGGTATCGGGGCCGCAGGAGGCGACGCATTTCGGCAGATCCCTGGAGCGGCAAATATGGACTCCCGCTCTGGACATACCTAGGCATGCCAACCCAAGGCTCCACTCGTGGAGACAATCAAGGTGTGACCAACCGACTGGCTGACGCAACATCGCCATACTTGCTGCAACACAAGGACAATCCGGTCGATTGGTGGCCGTGGTGTGATGAGGCGTTCGACCTCGCCCGCCAACGCGACGTCCCGGTGCTGCTCAGCGTCGGCTACGCCGCGTGCCACTGGTGCCACGTGATGGCCCACGAGTCGTTCGAGGACCCTGCGATCGGCGAGATGATGAACAAGCGCTTCGTCAGCATCAAGGTGGATCGGGAGGAGCGCCCCGACGTCGATGCCGTCTACATGGCCGCGACCACCGCCCTGACCGGTCGCGGGGGATGGCCGATGACGGTGTTCCTCGATCATGAGCGGCGACCCTTCTACGCCGGGACCTACTTCCCGCCGGAACCGCGGGCGGGGATGCCGAGTTTCCGGATCGTGCTGGACGCGATCTCGGCGGCTTGGAGCGAACGCAGAGACGAGATCGCGGGCACCGCCGAGCAGATCGCGGGGGCACTGGCCCGCACCCCTCAGGTCGAGCGTGCCGTCGATGAGCCGATGACCGAGGACGCCGTGGCAGCCCTGCGGGCCGGCTTCGACCCACGGCACGGCGGTTTCGGCTCGGCGCCCAAGTTCCCGCAGCCGATGGTCCACGAGTTCCTGCTGAGACATCACGCGCGCACCGGGGACCCCACGAGTCTGCAGATGGTGCAGCGGTCTCTGTCCGCGATGGCTGCCGGTGGTATGTACGACCAGCTGGGAGGAGGCTTCGCGCGCTACAGCGTGGACGCCCGCTGGTTGATCCCGCATTTCGAGAAGATGCTCTACGACAATGCCCTGCTGCTGCGGGTGTACCTGCACTGGTGGCGCGAGGACGGCTCTGCGCTGGCCCGAAGGGTGGTGACTCAGACCGCGGACTTCCTGATGCGCGAGATGCTCACGGAGCAGGGGTGCTTCGCTGCATCCCTGGATGCAGACAGCGAGGGCCGGGAGGGTGCGTTCTACGTCTGGACCCCCGACCAGGTGAGGGCTGCAGGTGGTGACCCGGAACTGCTGGGTGTCACTGAGCACGGAACGTTCGAGGACGGGACTTCGGTGATACAGATGCCGACGTCCGAGACCCACGACTGGCCGGCGGTGCGGGAGCGGATGCGGCGGGCCCGGGAATTGCGGGAGCGACCGGCCCGTGACGACAAGGTGGTGCTGGCCTGGAACGCCTGGACGATCAGCGCCCTGGCCGAGGCGGGTGCGCTGCTTGGTCGCCGAGATTGGGTCGAGGCCGCTGTGCGGTGCCGAGACGTGCTCTGGGGGCTGCATCTGGCGGACGGCAGTTGGTACCGCGTCTCCCGCGATGGGCGGCGCGGGGCAGCGCTGGCCGTGCTGGAGGACATCGCCGCGTTGGCAAATGCCGAGTTCACGCTCAGCGCCGTGACCGGCAGCAGCCCGCAGCTCGGTCTCGATCTCGTGGGCACGCTCACGGCGTTGTTCGTGGACCGGGGAAGGGACACGGCGGCCACCGACGTCCCCGGCGCCGCCGCCGACATGTCCGACAATGCGACACCTTCCGGGTGGAGCCTGGCGGCGGAGGCGCTCCTGACCGCTGGCGCCCTGACGGCCGACCCCGGGCTGCATTCGGCCGCCGAGTCCGTGCTCGGGCGGGCCGCGCACCTGGCCGGCCATCCGCAGTTCTGGGGGCACGGGCTGGCGGTAGCCGAGGCGCTGTTCGACGGGCCGCGTGAGATCGCTGTCGTGGCGCAACCGGGCTCGCCGCTGCACCAAGTCGCGCTGCTGGCGACCGCCCCGGGTGCGGTGGTCGCGACCAGCGGGCCGTTGTGCGCCGGCCGTACCCGCATCGAGGACCGGGACACCGCCTACGTGTGCCGGGGGTTCGTGTGCGACGCGCCGACCACCGACCCCACCGTGCTGGCCGAACAGGCCCGGGCGACGCAGGCCGGATGAGCGCTGCGCTCAACCCTGAGCGGGTGCCCCCAGCCACTTCAGCAGCGCGTCGGTGACCTCGTCGGGTGCCTCGTTCTGGACGAAGTGCCCAGCTTGTTCGATGAGCACGATCTGCGGCTCGTTGCCGTAGGCGACCACACGGCGCAACGCCTGTGGGGAGATCATCTGCAGGCCCAGGAACTGATCCTGCACCCCCCAGATGATCAGGATCGGACATGCGATCGGCTGGGACCTGCGGGTCGTCTCCGGCTTACGCCACGCCGCCCGGTACCAGTTCAGCGGGCCCCGGGCGTCGGCTGGTGTCGCGAGTGCCTGCGCGTAGGGCGCCAACTTCTCCCGATTCCAGGCGGAACGGTTGTAGGAGCCCCCCACGAGTGCAGAGGTGGCCTTGGACGACACGAACTTCTCGGGCAGCCTCGGCATCTGGAAGAAGAACATGTACCAGGACTTGGCCAGTTGCATGGGGTTGGTCATGAACTCGTGGATCATCACCGATGGCGGTGGGCAGTTCATCGCAACGAGTCGCTCGACCCGTTCCGGGTACAACTCGGCGATCGTCCAGGCCACGCCACCTCCCCAGTCATGACCGACCACCACGGCCTTCTCGGCGCCCATCGCGTCGATCATGGCCACGACGTCGGCGGCCAGGTCGGCGGTCGCGTAGGAGCCGCCCGCGACCGACCCGGAGTAGCCGCGCTGGTTGGGTGCCAGTACGCGGTACCCGGCTTCGGCGAGAGCACCCACCTGATGCTCCCAGGAGATGTTGAGTTCCGGGAACCCGTGGAGCAGCACCACCAGGGGTCCGTCCTCCGGGCCGTCGATGATCGATTCGAAGTCGCCGCGTTCGGTGTGCAGGATCGTCATGTCATCATCGTCGCAGGCATCCGCGGGTTTGAGAACGTCGCGCCGGGGGGACCCCCGCAATGCGCGCCTGTCAGCCGTCCAGCAGCTCACGCACCTCCGGCAGCGCGTCGCCGATCGGCGTCCGTACGACCAGGTCGGCCTGTTCGTCGTACGGGGTCGGTTCCGCGTTGACGATCGCGAGGTGCCGGGACATCTCGGCCAGTCCCGCCGCCGGCATGACCGTCAAGCTCGTGCCGATGGCCACGAGTAGGTCCGCGGTCCGGGCAGCCGTGATGGCCCCGTCCAGTACGTCTGGGTCCAAGCGCTGGCCGAACGAGACCGTCGCGGTCTTGAGGATGCCTGCCGCACTTGCGGCACCGGGGGTCGGGTTCGTCGCGCTGCATCGTCTCCAGGGTCGGCGTCCGGTCGCCGCACTCGAGGCACTCGATCTCCCAGATGCTGCCGTGGAGCTCGATCACGTCCGTGGCCCCCGCACGCTGGTGCAGGCCGTCGATGTTCTGGGTGAGGATCGGCCCGAGACGACCTGTTCTCTGAAGGTCTGCCAGCGCCAGGTGGCCGGAGTTCGGCTGCGCGGTCCAGGCGGGGTGATGGCGGCGGCCCTCCCACGCCCGAATCCGTACCTCGGGGTCCTCGACGTACGTCTGAATGTCGAACATCGCCGCGGCGTCAGGGTTCTTGGTCCACACCCCGTTGGGTCCGCGGAAATCGGGAATCCCGGAATCCGTGCTCATGCCGGCGCCGGTGAGCACGACGACCCGCCGGCTCGCGGCCCAGAGTTCAGCGAGGGGATTGGCCATGGGGTCAGTATCCCCGCTGTTGGGACGGCGCGCCGGGGGTCATGCCGGGTCGCGCCACCGGCTCACGAAGCGCGAGGTCACGAGTACGGCGGCCATGCCCGCGCCGCCGATCGCCAGAGTCGCGGCACCCTCGGGGTCCGGGGAGATGCTCAGTGCGAAGAACTGCGAGAGCGGCGGGATGAACAGGACCAGTAGGAACGCCCCGATCATGGTCAGCACAATGGCCGCGCGGATCGGGTTCATCGGCCGGGCGGACACCGCGAGAACCGTGATCGTCACCATGAACAGCGCGATGGTGGCATCGACCCTCGCTTCGTCCACGCTGTCCAGGGTCAGCGCCGCGTAGTAGGCGCTGAACGCCGTCGCGGCCGCGATCACCCCCGAGGGCACGGCGAAGATCATGACCCGGTGGAAGAAGCCGGGCCGGAAGCGCTCGGTGTTCGGCATGAGGGCCAGGAAGAATCCCGGAATGCCGATCGTCAATGCGCTGATCAGGGTCAGGTGACGGGGCAGGAACGGGAACGGCACGGCCGCGACCCCGGTGGCCAGCGCGATCAGCAGCGCGTACATGCTCTTGGTCAGGAACACGTCGGAGACCCGCTCGATGTTGCCGAGGACGCGCCGGCCCTCCGCGACCACCCATGGGAGGCTCGACCACTTGCTGTCGAGCAGTACGAGCTGGGCGACGGCACGGGTGGCCGGCGATCCCGAACCCATCGCGATCCCCAGGTCGGCGCGTTTCAGGGCGAGCACGTCGTTGACCCCGTCGCCGGTCATCGCCACGGTGTGACCGTCGCGCCGCAGCGCATCCACCATGTCCTGCTTCTGATCGGGGTCCACCCGTCCGAACACGCTCGCCCGCTCGACGGCTGCCACAGGGTCCTCCTGCCGGGCGTCCACGGGATGATCGGCCCCGGGCACACCGGCACGACCTGCGATGGCCGCGACCGTGGCGGCGTTGTCGCCGGAGATGACCTTGAGTCCGACCCCCTGGTCGAGGAAGTACGACACGGTGTCGGCGGCGTCGTCGCGCAACTGCTGATCGATCACGACCAGCGCCGCCGGTCGCACGTCCGGCAGATCCGCGTCGGCGGACACCCGGCCGTCACAACCGGCCAGCAGCAGAACCCGGGCGCCGGTGGCCGACCATCGGCCCGTGTCCACGGACGGGTCGACCACGTCCGGGGCACCGATCACCCACCAGCGGCCATCCACCTGGACCGCCGACCACTTGCGTGCCGAGGAGAACGGAACCGCCGCCTCCACGGCGCCGGCCGCGGGATATCGCGCGGCGAGGGCCAGCATCGTCGGATTGGGATGCTCCTCGGCGGCGGCCAATGCACCGAGCACCCCGCCGACGTCGGTGTCTTCGAGGGGGAGGACGTCCTGCACGCTCATCCCGGGGGCGGTGAGGGTGCCGGTCTTGTCGACGCAGACGATGTCCACCCGGGCCAGTGTCTCCACAGCCGGCATGTCCTGGACCAGGGCGTTGCGCTGCGCGAGTCGCAGGACCCCGACCGCCATGGCGATGCTGGTCAGCAGTACGAGGCCTTCCGGGATCATCGTCACGACGCCGGCGATGGCGCCCCGGATCGCCTCATCGAGGCTCTGATCGGCCTGCAACTGGCTGTAGGTCAGCAGTGCGCCGACCGGGATCACGGCCATGCTCACGTACCGGATGAAGCGGTTGATCGAGTCACGCAACTCCGAGGCAGTGGTCTGGAACTGTCGCGCCTGTAACGTCAGACGGCCCGCGAACGACTCCGCAGCGACCCTGGTCACCCGGTATTGCGCCGACCCCGAGACGACGAAAGAACCGGAGAGCAGCTCCTCGCCGGGCTCCTTGATCACAGGATCGGCCTCGCCGGTCAGCAGACTCTCATCGACCTCGCAGCCGGCTGCCTGCAGTACGTCGCCGTCCACAGCGATCTGGTCCCCGGTTGAGACCATCACGAGGTCGTCGACCACGAGTTCCCGCAGGCCGATCTGCTCCTGCCTGCCGTCGCGCACCACCGTCGGCCGCGCCTCGTTGAGCAGCGACAGTTTCGCCAGGGTCCGTGCGCTGCGGTACTCCTGGATGATGCCGATCGCGGTGTTGAACACGATCACGAATCCGAACAGCGCATCCTGCCAGGGCGCCACGATCATCATGACGATCCACAGGGTCCCGATCAGGGCGTTGAAGGGTGTCAGCGTGTTGCTGCCGACGATGCTGCGCAGGCTTCGGCTGCCGGAGTCCTTGACGTTGTTCACCTGGCCCGCGGCCACCCGCTCGCGGACCTCATCGGTGGTCAGGCCCCGATAGGCCGTGGTCGTCTCGATGGCACAACCGTAGTCACGACACGGCCACGAGTCCGCATCGGCGAACTGGTGACCTGTCTTCGGGAGTCGTGCAGGCGTATCCTGGAGGTGGTTCTGGGGGGTTGCTTTCAGAACTGCCCTGCGCCTCCTGGCGTGGACCCCTCGGTGCCGTGACCCGGGAGGGGGTTCATCATGTTCAGCCGGTTACGCGCCCTCATCGGTGGCTCGGTCCTCGCGATGGCTCTTTTGCTGTCAATGTTCATCCCTGCCTCCGGGGCAGGGGTCGCGAGTCCCGTCGCCGACCAGGGGCAATCCTCGATCACCGCTGTCAACAGGTACTACGGAGCGCTTGCACTCTCACGTGCCGACGGGGCTGTGGGATGGTCGTACGACTACCGCACGAAGCGCAAGGCGGGCAAGGCCGCGTTGCGTGAGTGCAAGAAGGCCTCGGACACCCCGTGGTCGTGCCGCAAGATCGTCTGGGTGCGCAACGGGTGCGTCGCGCTGGCGGTCCGCTGGAACGACAACGGGACCATCGCGCGCTACCGCTGGGCACTGGCGATGAACAAGAAGACGGCGTACCGCAAGGCCCTGAACAAGTGCGGCTACGGGTGCAAGCGTCGCGCCTACACCTGCACCACGCGGTAGTCAGTGGGTCATTCCACCACTGCCGGGGTCGGGTGCTCGGTGCGACTGAGCAGCGCCATCGTGATGCCGGTCAGCACGAGCGCGGCGCCCAGGATCTGCAGGGCGCTCAGGCGCTCGCCGAACCACCACCAGCCGACCCCGGCGGCACCGACGGGTTCCAGCATGGCCAGGACGCTGACGGTCGTGGCCGGGATCCATCGCATGGCCGCGGTCTCCGAGGAGAAGGGGACCACCGTGCCGAACAGCACGATCCACAGCAGCAGCATGCCCAGAGGCACGACCGCCGACCCCAACGCGTCCGGCAACCCGGTCGGGGTGCTGTAGTCGATCTGCCACATCGGTGTGATTCGACTGACGACCAGAGCGCGCCAGACCCCATCCGACGGCCGCGACGGCGAAACCCCAGAAGCTCACCACGAAGGGGTCGTGTTCGGCCACCAGTCGCTCGCCGACGATGAAGTACACCGCGAAGCACAGTCCGGCCAGGAAAGCACTGGTCAGGCCCACCGGGTCCAGGCCCTCGAACTGTGCGCCGGCAACGATGCCAAGCCCCACGAACGTGATTGCCAGCGCCGGCCACAGGATCGGTCGTACCTGCTGCTTCTGCACCACGCGGGCCCACAGTGCGACCCAGAGCGGCGCGAGGAACTCGATCAGGATCGCCAGGCCGATGGGGATCCTGGCGATCGCCTCGAAGTAGAAGGACTGCAGCAGGCCCAGGCCCACGACCCCGTAGAGGACCAGCCGCGGCCAGTGGTGGCGGGCTACCGTGAGCTGCGCCCACCGTCCGGTGGCGGCGATGATCAACAGCAGCAGTATCGCCGCCCCGATCGCACGGATCTCGGACAGCGTCCAGGCGCCCACGCCCGCGTCGAGCACGATCCGGGAGACTCCGGCGTTGATGGAGAAGCCCACCACCCCCACCAGCACCAGCGCATACCCCAACTGGGGTCGTCGGGGCTGGGGCACCGGTCAAGTATGGCCACCGGGTCCGGTCAGGCCGACAGCCACCTCGCGAGCACGTCCCGGCATGCGAGGACCTGGTCCACGGCGACCTCCTCATCCTCACCGTGCGCCAGCGCGGCGTCGCCGGGGCCGTAGAGAACGGTCGGGATTCCCGCCGCGATCAACTGGCGCATGTCCGATCCGTAGGTGGTGCCCACGACCACCGGGTCGGCGCCCTGCACCGATCGGTGGGCCGCGGTCAGGCCGGTCACCAGCGGGTCGTCCACCGCGAGGGCAGCCGGGGCGAACCTTCCCCCGGGCCATTCGACGCGTGCACCGGTCCCCACAAGGGCATCTTCGAAGTTGGCGGCGGCAGCGTCCAGCGTCTCCCCGAGTGCCACCCCGTAGCGGCCCTCGATCGCGACCTCGGCCATGACCGTGCTCGGCCAGTCCCCGCCGCGGATCCGTCCGACGCTGATCGGGTAGGCGACCGGCCACGACGCGAGCAACTGTGGCACGTCGCGGTTGCGCCGGTTCTCCAGGTCGCGCAGCCGCTCCAGCACCTCGGGCACCGCGTCGATCGCGTTGTGCCCGTCCCAGCGGCGGGCACCGTGCGCCGCGACCCCCGGCAACGTGATCCGGAAGGTCAGTGAACCAGCGTTCGCCGCCACGATCGCAAGGTCTGTGGGTTCGGGGATCACACACTGCTCGGCCACGAGTCCGTGTCGCAGCGCCAGGTAGGCGCCGATGCCGCCGTCCTCCTCGCCGCTGACCGCGCAGACCGCGGCATGCTCCGGTGCTTGCCTCGCTGCGTACATGCCGGCAACCAGTCCCGCCTTCATGTCCACGGCACCGCGGCCAACGATCCGGTCGTCGTTGAGGCCCGGCAACGGACCGGCCGGCACGACGTCGGTGTGCCCGAGGACCAGTCTGCGTCCGGTGCTGCCGGGGGGATGCCCGACGACCCCCATCACGCGATCCCTGCCCACCTCCATGCCCGGGTAGTCGGGCGCGTCGCGGACGTCGGCGGGGTCGTCCAGCCAGGTCTGGACCTCCCAGCCCCAACTCCGCAGCGTCTCGGCGACCCAGCGTTGTGCCTCGACTTCGGCCGCACTGCCGCCGATGGACCTGATCTCCAGCAGTCGCAGCAGATCTGACAGCAGCGGCTCCATGGGGCAAGCCTGCCACCACCGCCGGCGGTGAACATCCCGATGGACGGCCGTCCGCTTGACATATGCACCAGAGTTCCGGAAACTTACTACAAGCGAAGGGGAGTATCCATTCGCGGAGGTCGTCAATACGGCACACAAGCCCGGCCTCTGCGGACCCACCGGTCAGGAAAGACCTTCGGACATCTACCGAAGGAGAGTTGTCCGTGAACGTTCCCCTGTGGGCCTGGTTCGCCGTGCTGGGCGTCATCTTCCTGATGCTCGCGATCGACCTGTTCGCCCATCGCAAGGCCCATGTCATCTCAGTCAAGGAAGCGGCGGCCTGGTCGTCCGTCTGGGTGGCCCTCGGAATCGCCTTCGGCGCGGTGATCTGGTGGTGGGCGGGCTCCGAGTTCGCGGCGCAGTACTACGCCGGGTACCTGATCGAGAAGTCCTTGGCCATCGACAACGTCTTCGTCTGGGCGATCATCTTCAGCTACTTCGCGGTGCCCCGGCAATACCAGCACCGGGTGCTGTTCTACGGGGTCGTCGGTGCGCTGGTGTTCCGGGGCGCCTTCATCGCCGCCGGCTCTGCCCTGATCGCCTCCTTCGCATGGATCCTCTACGTGTTCGGCGCATTCCTGCTTCTGACCGGCTGGACGATGATCCGCAGACGCAGCCAGCACATCGACCCGTCGAAGTCCAAGGTGATGGCACTGTTCCGGCGGTTGGTGCCCTCGACCGATGAGTACCACGGGCAGAAGTTCTGGATCCGCCGCAACGGCGCCCTGTTCGCCACCCCGCTGCTGGCCGTGCTGGTGCTGGTGGAGACGACGGACATCGTGTTCGCGGTGGACTCGATCCCGGCCATCTTCGCGGTCACGCAGGAACCGTTCCTCGTGTTCACCGCCAATGCCTTCGCGATCCTGGGGCTGCGGGCGATGTACTTCCTGCTCGCCGACCTCATGCACCGCTTCGTCTATCTCAAACTCGGCCTCGGTCTAGTCCTCATCTGGGTGGGTATCAAACTGGTGCTCCAGGTGGATGTGTACAAGATGCCGACGTGGTTGAGCCTCGGTGTGGTGGCGGCGATCATCGCTACCAGCATCGCGGCCAGTCTCATCACAACCCGCCGTGGAGATCACGAACCGGAAATCGGTAGTGTGAGTCAGGGCGATGGGAGTGTCGATGACGGAGCAGCGCAGGCAGTGGACGTTCTTGACCAACCACGGTCACGTCCTGATCTACGTGCACCGCAACCCTGACGCCCGGGTGCGGGACATCGCCACCGCGGTGGGGATCACCGAGCGTGCGGCGCAGACCATCCTGGCCGATCTCGAGTCAGCCGGCTACCTGCGGAAGACGAAGGTGGGACGCCGGAACACCTACGGGGTGAACACCCGCGGTCAGTTCCGGCACCCGGAGGAGGCGGGCCACCGCATCGGGGACCTGCTCAACCTCTTCGAGTAGTCGTGCCGATCGTCGAGCGAGAACCACTGCCCCGGATCCCGTTCGAGACCCGGGAGCAGTTACACGCATGGCTCGCCGAGAACCACACCGAGCACGCCGGCTTCTGGCTCGTCCAGTGGCGGTCGGTGACCGGCCGGCCTGCGATCCGCTACGACGACATCGTCGAGGAATGTCTGATCTTCGGCTGGATCGACTCCACGATCCAGGTGTTCGACGACGAACGCAGCGGTCTGCGCCTGACACCCCGGCGACCCGGCAGCATCTGGTCCGCACTGAACAAGCGCCGCCTCGAGAGACTCGAGGCGGCAGGGCTCATGCAGCCGGCGGGGATCGCGGCGGTCGAGACCGCGAAGGCCAACGGGATGTTCACGTTCCTCGATGACGTGGACGCCATGATCGTGCCGGAGGATCTGGCGCAGGCACTGGGGGACCTGCTCCCCGCGTTCGAAGGAATCCCGGCAAGTCGTCGCAAGCAGGCCCTGTATTGGATCAAGTCGGCGAAGCGTGCCCAGACCCGGTCCGCCCGGATCGACAAGGTGGTCGAGGCCGCGGCGAACGGCGAGTCGGTCTTCTGAGGCGCCCGGCCCGGGGAATCAGTCGATGGACCTCGCGAGCACCTGCGACCCGCGATCAAGCATTGCCGACCAGTCCGTGAGCCACGTGATGATCACGGGACGGGGATCGCTACCCGAGCCGGTCCAGTCCCGGGGGCCCGCCAGGAAGGCGTCGATGGTCTGACGCTGGTTGGCTACGGCGTCGGACAACTGGAAGTCGGCCATCTCGGCCTCCCGGACGGTGGTCCGCGGGTGGCCGGTCAACTGACTCGCGCACCAGCGTTGCGTGACATCCAGCAACTGTTCACGCACGTTGTTCGCCCCGGCGAGCAAGGGTCCGACGAGGGGATCCGGGACCGGCTTCTGCGATCCGCGTGCGGCCACCAGGGCCACCGCCGGGCCGGTGAGCCGGGCCGAGAAGTCCACGTGGGCGACAGTGTTGGAGAACATCGTCCAGCGGGCGAGCTCGACGGCCTCCGGCGGTCGCTGTGCGATGGACAGGTCCAAGGCCTCGGTCGCCCGGTCGCGCGCCTCGAAACTGCGCTGGCGGAACCCTGCGAGCAGTCGGCGGTCGATGGCACCGCCGGCCATCCAGTCCACCGACGCGACGTAGAAATCGCAGGCTGCGGTCATCGCGTCGGCGAAGCGCCGATTGAGGGTCTGGACCACTCCGCGCGGCCACAGGAGAACGCTCACGATGAGGCTGATCGCCAGGCCCAACGCGACGTCGACGAGTCGGGCCGTGGCCGTGTCGAGCCGGGCCGGACTGATGATGGAGAACATCACGATGACCACCAGGCTGAATGCTGCCTGTCCGACGGCTAGCGAGAATGTCCCCGGCGTGTAGGCGGCGAGGAACAGCGTCACAGGGAAGATGGTCCACCAGACCACCGGGTTGGCTCCGAAGACCCAGATCAGCGCTGCTCCGATCACGACACCGGCGGTCGTACCGACAAGGGCCTGCCGCGCCGTGCGCCCCGTGCCCAGCGCATCGAAACGCAAGGCGCTCAAGGTTCCGAGCACGATCCAGAACGGGTGCTCGAGATTCACCGATCTTCGCGACCGCGATGCTCAGGGACAGTGCGACCGCGGAGCGCAGCGCGTTGCGGAACCACGGTGAGTCCCAGGACAGGTGGGCGCGCAGGCGCTGGCGCTTGCCCGGCGGACGGGTGGGGGGAGCGGTCGCCAACTCCAGTGAGTCCCCAACGGTGTCAGAGGGCTCGTCGGCTGGTTCGGGCTTCAGGGCGATCGTCTGGTCGATGATCCGTGACGTGACGAGATTCGTGATCCGCAACGGGAACATGTCGTCGATCTGCTGTCGCTTGGAGGACGCCTGTGGAGGATCGAGGTCGTCGCCCAGCCAGTCGCTGACGTCGGTCAGATTCTGCTGGCGCGCCTCCATCAGCGGTCGTGAGGACAGCCGCCCCTTCTCGCCGCGCAACCGACTGGAGCAACTGCCCAGTCCCGCGATCGAAACCTCGGCCAGATGCTCGGCGAGTGCGCGCAGGCGCTGGTCCTTGTGTTCGGCGAGATCCTCCCATTTCTGCATGTACCGCAGTCGAGTGATCTCGTCGACGAGTTCGGCCATTGCGCGTTCCGAGGACGTGAGGCCGCTGGGCCGGGCGAGGTCGCCGTCGTAGATGGAGTGGAGGTTGTCCACGCACTCGTTGAGGTGTCGGCGTGCCGAGGCCAAGTCACCCGGGTCAGCATCGGGACCCCATCGCGCGGATACCGCGTCCGCGACCGCATCGAGGGTTTCCGCGATGTGTCGCCGGATGGGGCGAGAGGGCCGGGCGGGCCACAGTAGCGTTGCAGCCGCCGTTGCGATGAGGCCGCCGGCGATCCAGGCCACCGCGTCGGGCAGCGCCAGTTCGGGAGAGGACGCCGTCAATGTGATGACCGTTCCGAGCAGTAGCGCGGATTGGGCCGAGGTGACAGGTCCTCGCAACACTCCCAGAATCCCCACGATCATGGCCACCACGGCCATCATCAGGACCGACGACCACAGGGCCTGGCCGGCATAGGCCCCGATCAGCACCAGCGGTACCCCAGCGGCCGTCGTCGTCAGGTACGACGTGGCCCGCCTGGGAAGGTCGCCTCCGAAATCGGCGAACACCAGAAGTGCCAGGCACGAGAAGACGCCGAACAGCGCCCCTTGCGAGATCCAGGGGAGTTGAGTGAGGGCAGCCAGCGTGAGGGGAACCACCAGGGCAACCCGCACGCCCCGACGCAGTGCTCGCCGATTGGTGTCGCGCGTGAGAAGGCTGGCTCGGGCGCGCGACAGCATGGGCCCGACCCTAGTGCTCGGCGAGTACGAACGCGCCCCGCACGTCGCCCGACTCAACCCGTTCCAGGGCTCGTGGGGCTTGGTCGAGGGGCAGCACCTCGTATTGGGCTCGGACCTCCGCCGGCCCCACGACCGCGAGGAAGTCGCGAACATCCTCGCGGGTCACGTTCGCCACCGATCGCAGGCTGCGTTCCCACCACAGGTCGTCGTAGTCGATCTGGGGTATCCGGTCGAGATGGATGGCGTTGATGGCCACCGTGCCGCCGCGGTCGAGGGCCTTCAGCGCGGCGACGACCACGTCGCCGCTCGGTGCGAAGGTGACTGCGGCGTCCAGCGCGGCGGGGAGGTCCTGTTCGTACGTGCCCGCCCACGCCGCCCCGAGTTCGCGTGCGCGCCCAACCTCGTCCTGCGACCGGGTCACGACGTACACCTCGCAGCCCCAGTATCTGGCCACCTGGATGGCGATGGTGGCCGAGGCGCCGAAGCCGTACAGTCCCAGCCTGGCCCCGGCCGAATGCGGGCCGATGCCGGCCACGCGCAGGCTGCGGAACCCGATCACGCCGCCACACAGCAACGGTGCCAGGGCCACCGCGTCACCGTCCGGGAGCGGGTGCACGAAGTCCTTGTGCGCCGTCACCAGTTCCGCGTAGCCGCCGTCACGGTCCCAGCCGGTGAACTCGGCATTGAGACAGAGGTTCTCGCGGCCCTCCCGGCAGAAGCGGCACACGCCGCACGCGTGGGCCAGCCAGACCAGGCCGACCCGCTGGCCCTGCAGTGGACCCGCGGTCAGGACCTCCCCGACCACCTGATGGCCGGGGATCAGCGGGAGCCGGTGACTGGGGAGGTCCCCACGCAGGATCTGCAGGTCCGTCCGGCACACCGCCGATGCCGTCACCCGGATCAGCACCTCGTCCGGGCCGGGTTCGGGATCCGGTCGCTCACCCGCGGCGATCTCGTTGACGGCGGTCATGGTCACAGCGCGCATGCCCACAGTCTGCCGCGAAAGCATGTGCCGTCGTCGACTTCGGGAACCTGGCGCTAACGGGGACTCCGCGACCAGCCAGGCGCTACCGGGAGGCCGCGGCCCGGGAGAGGCGGTCGTGGATCGCAGTGCTCAACGCACTGCCGTCATCGGGGGGCTTTGCGCAAACCGATCCGAGTCCTCGCGCATCGGCGTCGCGCAATGCCCGGTAGAGCACCGCCGCGTAGTCGCGGGTGGTGGCCGGGGAGGCCAGGCGCACGGCCTCGGCAGGGGTCGGCTCGCAGGCGAGTGCCAGAAAAGCCTCGCCCGGTCGAGGGTCGGCGCCGAGCCGGACCCGGGCCCGAGGTGCGTAGTGCGAGGCCAACCCGCCGGGAGCGCGCACGGTGGAGGTCTCCGCGCTCACCGCCACCCCGGCAACCTCCCGGATCTCAGCGGGTTCCACCGCCCCCCAGCGCAGCACTCGTGGGCGGTCTCCGGTGCAGTCGAGGATCGTCGACTCCACACCGACCGGGCAGGGGCCACCGTCGAGCACCAGGTCCTCCGGGCTCAGCAGGTGGCCGATGTCCGCGACCACGTCAGCGGCGCTGGTGGGGGAGACCTGACCGAAGCGGTTCGCACTCGGTGCGGCCACGGGCCCCGCTCGATCGATGAGTGCCAGTGCGACCGGATGTGCCGGACACCTCAGTCCGACCGTGTCCTGACCGCCGGTCACGAAGCGAGGCACCCGATCGGCAGCCGGCACCACCAGGGTGAGCGGCCCGGGCCACAGCGCAACGGCGAGATCGCGGGCGTAGCCAGGAACTTCGCGGGCCCATTCCCCGAGGGCGTCGGCTCCCCGGACGTGCACGATCACCGGATGGTCCGCGGGCCGGCCCTTGATCGCGAACACCCGGCTCACCGCCGCGGAGTCAGTGGCGCTGGCGGCCAGGCCGTAGACCGTCTCGGTGGGCATCCCGACCACGTGGTGATGGGCGAGGGCGTGCGCCCCGGCGGCGATGGCGGCGTCGACGACGTGTCCGTCGTGCCACGCCGTGATCACAGTCTCACCGGACAGAGCCATCGATCCACCACATTGCTCCTGATCCTCGTGCAGTCCTCGTAGTCGATGGTCCCGAGCGCCGGATCGACCTGCGACGGCGGGCGCCCGGTCACGACCCACACCCGTCCTGCCGCCGCCAGTTCCTGCTCGAGCCACCCGAGCATGGGCGTGCCCGTGAAGTCCTTCTGGACGACGTACACCGGCACGCCGGGCGGCAGTGCGCCGGGGAGCAGGAACGTACTCGGATACTGGCCGTCGACGAGGACGGCATCCCCGGGCCTGATCGCCGCGAAAGCTCCTGGTTCGACCTCGTACCAACTGTGCGCGAACTCCACCCTGCGGCTCTGTGCGGATCGCGTGAGCAGACCGGCCGCCACCGCCAGAACCAACGACAGCGCGATCGCGGCCCGCGGGCTGAGCCACAGAGCGAGCGCACAGACCACCAGTACCGCTGCGGTCATCTCGGCTGGGATCGCGTACCGGATCACGCCGAACACGGCCAGCCACAACACCAGTCCGACCAACGTGAACGCGAGGACGGCCCTGCCGGGGTTCGGGAAGCGGCGCCAGCCCACTGCGATCAGGACCACCGCGAGCACCAGGAGCAGCCACCGCGGGTCCCGCACCGGGAGGTCGAGCACTCTGGCGGAGCCGGTCGCCATCGTCCACGGCCACGAGAGCCACTGCCCGATCCCTTCCACGCCGTAGCGCTGGTCGGTCAGGTTGGCCGTCGGGTACCACGGACTGCCGAAGACGGTGTTCCAGAACGGGAAAGTCGGGCTGTCGTAGGTGCGCCACAGGTTCCACGCCCACGCGGCACCGGTCACGAACCACCCGAGCACAGCACCCCCGACCCACAGGCCGGTGCGTTTGAGCCGGTCTCCGGGGAGCACCCACAGTGCGACCAGCACGGCGATCGCGAAGGGGGCACTGGTGTATTTCAGTCCCACCGAGGCCCCCGCCAGCACCCCGGCCCACAGCGCGGGCCAGGGCCTTGACCGCATGACGAGCAGTAGGGCTCCGAGCAGCAGCACAGTCAGCAGCACGTCGGAGTAGCTGGTGCCCAGTTCGCTGCGGAAGCCGGCGCCAACCACCGCGAGGACGGCGGCGGCCAGGCTCGCCACGATCTGCGTTCCGCCGGAGTACGGAAGCACTCGTAGCGCGATCCGGCGGGCCACGACCGCGGCGGTCCCGGCGAGCCCGCCCAACAGGGCCTGTGCGATCTGGGGCGGGAGGGTCGAGGCCAGCAGGTAGAACGGGACCTGCGGCAAGGGGTTCTGGAACCGCCCACCGTAGAGGTCCGGATCGGAGAACCCGCCGTGGAACAACTGCCAGGGATACCAGTAGTGGTACTGCAACTGATCCCAGTTCGCATCCTGCTCCAACAGCGCGGCGGCCAGCGCACAGACGAGGACCAGGCCAAGGTCCACCAGCAGGTTCCACCGTCGCACCAGACCCATTGTTCATGGTGGGCGCGGCGGCCGGCTCACCACCGGCCGGACGCGCTGGCTAGGAGCGGTAGACGTAAACGGTGGTGCCCACCGAGGTCCGCTGGTAGATCTCGCGCGCATCCTTGAGGACCCGGACGTTCACGCAACCCAGTGAGGCCCCGTTGTAGCCATCACGGTGGAATCCCGGCGAGTAGTGCACCGCCTGACCGCCACTGAAGAAGACCGAGTAGGGCATCGGGGTCCCGGCCAGATCGCTGATGAGGTACCGGATCTTCGAGTGCACGCGGTGCTTGCCGTTACGGGTCGGGGTCTGCTCGGCGCCGAAACGCACGTCAGTCACGAGCTTCTGGTCACCCTTGACCATGAGCCGCAGGACCAGCTGCGTCTTGTCGATGCACAGGACCTTGCCGCGCTTGCAGATCGGGGGCAGTTTGCCTTTCCCGTAGAGCTTCTTGAGTTTCAGCGACTGCTTCTGCGAGACGTTGCCGGTGGGCCAGTAGCCGAACTTGTCCTGATACGACTTGTAGGCCTTGACCGTCGCTTTGTCGAACACCCCGTTCGTGGGGGCCGGTTTGCCGATGCCGTTGAGCTGCTCCTGGATACGCCGGACGGACTTGCCCTGCATGCCCTTGCGGATCTTGGCCTTGCCCGCGTAGACCTGCTTCATCGGCGGTGCCTTCTTGACAGCCTGCTTCTTCGAAACCGGTTGTGTCGTGGCGGTCGGGGTCGGGGTCGGGGCAGGCGATTCCTCACTCGGAAGCAGGAAGACTGCGGCGGCCAGGGCATCGATCACCCCTCCATGGTCTCCCGAGACCCGTGGCGGATCAACACCACCTTCGGGTGAGGCAGGTCACGATCCGATCACCACCGCCTACAACGGCTCGCCTCGGGCCACTAGCCTCGGGCACGAAGGGAGGCCTTGATGGCAGACGCAGAGCCGGATCTCCCGGTCGACCCGGACCTGTCCCCGTTCGATGTCGACACCCCGGTCGCGCGAGAGCGCACGTGGGATCTACTGCTCGCGATCGCGGCCGGAGGCGCGATCGGCGGGGCGGGCAGGCACCTGCTCGACGTGGTGGTGCCGGAGTCCCTGTTCCCATGGTCGACCTTCGTGGAGAACGTGCTGGGCTGCTTCCTGCTCGGGGCACTGATGGTCTACCTGCTCGACGTGTGGTCGCCCCGCCGGTACCTGCGGCCCTTCCTCGCGGTCGGGGTGATGGGCGGCTTCACGACCTACTCGGCGTACACGTCCCAGGCGCGGCAACTGCTGATGGACGGTCACGCCCCGATCGGGATCGTCTACATGTTCGCCAGTGTCGCCGTCGGGGTCGTGGCGGTGTGGCTCGGGATCGTTCTGGCACGTGCGCTGTCCGCAGATGCGGTGAGGGAGAAGAGATCATGAAACTCGAGGGGTCGGCGATGCGGCTGACGATCTTCGTGGGGGAGAGCGACCAGTGGCACCATCGCCCGGTCTACACCGAAGTCGTCCACCGCGCGCACGCGGCTGGACTGGCCGGTGCCAGTGTGATGCGCGGGATCGAGGGCTTCGGTGCCAGTTCCAGGGTGCACACCAGTCGCCTGCTCAGCCTGGGCGAGGATCTGCCGGTGGCAATCGTCATCGTCGACACCCAGGACCGGGTCGAGGCGTTCCTGCCCGAACTCGACGAACTGATCGGGCAGGGTCTGGTGATCCTGGATCCGGTGCAGGTCATCAAGTACGTCGGCGGGAAGCCTTGATCCTCGCGCTGGTCATGCTCGGCGCCGCGGTCGGAGCGCCCAGCCGGTGGCTGCTCGACCGATCCGTGCAGTCGCGCCATGACAGCGTCTTCCCCTGGGGCACCTTCACCATCAACGTGGCGGGGTCCCTGCTGCTCGGGGTGATCCTCGGCGCCGATCTCTCGCAGCAGTGGGTGGCGCTGCTCGGTGCCGGCTTCTGCGGCGGCTTCACCACGTTCAGCACGTTCGGCTTCGAGACGGTCCGGTTGGTCGAGGACGGTTCCGGAACCGTGGCCCTGCTCAACGTGGGTGCCAGCATGGCCGTGGGTCTGCTGGCCGCGATCGCGGGGTGGTATCTGGGAACCGGGCTCGCAGGCTGAGGTGTGCCTCCTAGCCCTGTCGGCCGATGATCAGATCGGCCACCAACCCGGTCCAGCCGGTCTGGTGGCTGGCACCGAGCCCCGCGCCGTTGTCGCCGTGGAAGTACTCGTAGAAGTACGGTGCGAAGTTCCAGCGCGGGTCGGTCTGGAACTTCGTGGTGTCGCCGAACACCGGGCGGCTGCCGTCGGCGTCCGGCAGGAAGATGCTGATCAGCCTGCGTCGCAACTCCTCGGCCACCTCACGCATGTTGGCCATCTCGCCGCTGCCCGTCGGACACTCCACCTGGAAGGAGTCCCCCAGGTACATGTAGTACCGCTCCAGAGCCTCGACCACGAGGTGGTTGATGGGGAACCAGACCGGCCCGCGCCAGTTCGAGTTCCCCCCGTACATCGGGGTCGTGGATTCCGCGGGCTCGTAGTCCACCCGGAACTCCTGGCCGTCGATCCGCACCGACGAACGGCGCGGCCTCGTGACGCTTCGACACGCTGCGCAGGCCGTAGGGGCTCAGGAACGAGTCCTCGCTGAGCACCTCCAGCATGACCCGGCGCAGTCGCTCGGGATCGAGCACCGTGAGTAGCAGTTTGTGCTGCTCGGGGGAGCGGTAGACGAAACCCGCCCGCCCGGAGTCGATGGTGTCCAGACCGCGACGGCGCAGGAAGTCGGCGAAGCGCTCGTACAGCCTGGCGTTGCGGTGCAGCGCCTTGTCCGTCTCGATCCACGCGGCGGCGAGGATCGGGATCAGCCCGACGATGGAGCGCACTCGCAGCGGTTCCTGGGTTCCGTCGGGACGTATCAACTGGTCGTAGAAGAAGCCCTCCTGCCAGTCCCACATCCCGCTGGCGGCCATGCCGTCGGTGATCGCCGCGAAGTGCTCCGCGAACTTCAGCGCCATGGCGTCGTAGACCTGGTCGTGCTCGGCCAGGCGCAGGGCGATCCGCAGCATCGACAAGCAGTAGAACGCCATCCAGGCGGTGCCGTCGGCCTGTTCCAGTCCGCACCCGGCGGGCAGTTCGGAACGGTTGATCGGGCCGACGTTGTCCAGTCCGAGGAACCCGCCCTGGAAGACGTTGTTGCCCTCGGCGTCGACGCGGTTCACCCACCAGGTGAAGTTCATCAGCAGTTTCTGGAAAACCTCCGCGAGGAAGTCGTAGTCGTGCGTGCCGTCGATCTCGAACACGCGCAGCGCCGCCCAGGCGTGGACCGGCGGGTTGGTGTCGCCGAAGTTCCACTCGTAGGCCGGCAGCGCCCCGTTCGGGTGCATGTACCACTCGCGGCACATCAGCAGGAGCTGGTACTTGGCGTACGACGGGGTCGATGTGGGTGAACACGACGGTGTGGAAGGCCAGATCCCATGCCGCGAACCAGGGGTACTCCCACGCGTCGGGCATCGAGATCACGTCGTAGGCGTCGACGTGGCGCCAGTTGTGATTGCGCCGGTCCTGCGGCGGCGGTGGGGGCTGGCTGCCCGGCATCGCCGGCGAGCCAGCGCGCCACGTCGTACCGGTAGAACTGTTTGCTCCAGATCATCCCCGCGAAGGCCATGCGCATGGCGACCAGTTCGGCGCCGGGGCAGTTGTCCGGGGCCAGATCGCCGTAGAACTCGTCGGCCTCGGCCTGCCTGGTCGCGAACAGCTCGTCGAAGTCCTGCCCCAATGCGGCCGGGTTGCGCCGGTTCTCCGGCGACTTCCACAGACGCAGCCGGATCTCGGCGGACTCTCCGGCGGGCACGGTCAACCGGTACCACCACGCCCCTTTGGTGCCGCGGTTCTCCGGGTTGATGCTCGGCTCCCCGAGGCGCACGTGCCGATCGATGCCGTCCTTCGGGTAGGCGCGTGATGTTCGGTTGCCCGAACAGCGCCTCGTTGTTGGTCTCGTTGCCGCACAGCGCCGGCTTGGGCATGCTCCCGTCCGGCAGCGGGCCCGGATCCAGATGGTAGGTGCCCGAGCGCCAGTGCGTCGCCATGATCGTGGCGTTGTCCATCCGCATCTCAGGCACCGGGTGCCCGCGGCCCCAGCCCCAGGTGTTGCGGAACCACATGGTGGGCAGCACGTCGATCGTGGCCTCGTCGGGCCCGGCGTTGGTGACCGTGATCCGGATGCTGATGTCGGTCGGGGTGGCCTTGGCGTAGTCGACGTCGACCACCCAGTAACGGTCCTCGTCGAAGATGCCGGTGTCGATCAACTCGTACTCGGGCTGTGACCGGTCGCGTTCGGCGTTGACCTTGCGCAGGTCTTCGTAGGGGAACTCGTTCTGCGGGTAGTGGTAGCGGAACCGCATCCACGAGTGGGAGGGTGTGGCGTCGCGGTACCAGTAGTACTCCTTGACGTCCTCGCCGTGGTTGCCCTGCGTGCTGTCGAGCCCGAACAGTCGCTCCTTGAGGATCGGGTCCTTCCCGTTCCACAGCGCCACCGCGAAGCAGGTGTCCTGCAGCAGATCGCTCAACCCCGCCAGGCCGTCCTCGCTCCACCGGAACGCCCGGGCGTGTGCGTGCTCGAACGGGAAGTACTTCCACGCGTCGCCGTCGGCCGAGTAGTCCTCGCGCACCGTCCCCCACGCCCGTTCGGACAGGTAGGGCCCCCACTGGTACCAAGGTCCGGCCTGCTCCGGTCCCCCCGCCATACCGCCGGCCTGCTTCATCCGCTCGTACTCGCTCACCCCGGGAAGCGTAGTGCGGCTGAGCAATCCACGTCGGGTTGTCGGGAGGCTTGGGCGCGATCGGCGGGGTCAGTTCGGGCGAACTGGGCCTTCTCGGCAAAGCGTGCAAACATCTGTGCGCCCCGTGACGTGATGTTCACAACCTTCGCCGGGAGATCAGCCCAGTTCCAAGGTGGTGATGCCGAAAACCTTGGCCCAGTCGGTGTCGGGCGGGGATCCGTAGTACATCCGGGCGCACCGGAAGACCTCCGTTGCCACCCCGGGTCGCGATCCACTTCATCGCTTCCCGATTGACCTCGGGAACGTCGACGAACACCTCGGCGCTCTCGGGCAGGTCCGCGCACAGGGATCTGAAGATGGTGTCGGCCACGTCGGCGGACTCCGCGAACAACGGACCCACTTTGAAACCCGACTGGCAGGGCCGAAGTGTTCCGAAGCCCACGATCCGCCCGTCGTGCCGCACCGCGCGGCTGATGTGGCCCGGCGCTGTCAGCCAGGGTCCGAGGAACGCCGGCCTGGCCGCACCGAAACATGCGACGTCCAGCGCGGCAATCGATTCGTCGACTTCCGTGACCGGCTCGGCCCCACCCCCGACGGCGCGCGGCGCCCGGGTCGACATCCGGACCTCGTCGTGTGTGGCACGGAAACCGCCGCCGGCGTAGAAGCCCTCCATGTCCTTGACCCCGTCCAGTGCGATCGCGGCGCCGGGCTGCAACCGTGCGAGCAGGGTGTCCCGACGGTGGTACCAGAGTCGGCGGCCGACGCCTCGGCCGCGTAGCTCCGGGGTCACGATGAACAGCCCCATGAAGCCGAACGCCCGCCCGTAGTCGATGATCGCCCCCGCACCCACGAGCCTGCCGTCCGACTCCACGCCCAGGAACCCCTCGGGGTCGGTGTTCCAGAACAGTCCCGCGTCGCACGAGCCGGGGTTCCAGCCCTCGTCGGCGGCCCACTGCATCACGAGATCCAACCCCGAGCGTTCCAGCGGCCGGATCTGTAGGTCGTCCCCTCCCGGAGAAGTGCGCATCCTGGAGGGTACCCCGCCGAACGGCGTGGTCGGCGTCGCCGGGGAGCCCGGTTGCGCGTGGGGGTGTGTCGCTCGCGGGCCCACGGGTAGTATCAGGGCAGTGGTTCGCGATCTGACGAGGTGATTTGCAGTGGCCCCCCGGCGGCGCAAGCAACGGATAGCCATGATCTCCACACACGGGTACGTGGCCGCGGAACCCCCGCTCGGTGCCCCCGACACCGGCGGTCAGGTGGTCTTCGTCCTCGAACTGTCCAAGAAACTCGCGCAACTGGGCTACCGCGTGGACATCTGGACCCGGCGTTTCGAGAAGCAGCGGCAGATCGAGGTCGTCGACGAGGATGTCCGGATCATCCGGATGAACTGCGGCGGGCCCGAGTTCATCCCCAAGGAGTACCTCTACAAGAAACTCCCCGAGTGGGGTGAGAACGCCCTGCGCTTCATCAAGAACAAGGGCCTGGAGTACGAGTTCATCAACAGCCACTACTGGGACGCCGGCCTGGCGGGCCAGCACCTGGCCAACGTGCTCGACGTGCCGCACATCCACACCCCGCACTCGCTGGGGTACTGGAAGAAGCACCAGATGGAGCAGGACTCCGACAAGTCCGCCGAGGAGATGGAGAAGCAGTACAACTTCAGCCGGCGCATCCACCACGAGGAGACGCTGTTCCGCGAGTGCGACATGGTGATCGCCACCTCGCCGCCGCAGGTGGACCTGCTGCGCGAGCATTACGACGTGGCGGCTCACCGCATCAAGATGATCCCGCCGGGCTACGACGACAACCGGTTCTTCCCTGTCAGTGGTGCGACGCGCGACAGCATCCGGGAGTCGCTGGGGTACGAGGGTCTGGTCATCGCCTCCATCGGGCGACTGGCGCGCAACAAGGGCTTCGACCTGCTCGTGGACGCGTTCAGCGTGGTCGCCGAACGGATCCCGGAAGCCCGGCTGCGGATAGCGTGTGGCGCCGAGACCTCCGACTTCGGTGACAACGACATCCTGGACGAGATCGTTGCGAAGGTCCGCGAGTACGGTCTCGAGGACCGCGTGCAGTTGACCGGATCCCTCGAGGACGACGAGATGGCCGACTTCTACCGCGCGGCCGACGTGTTCGCGCTGTCCAGCCGGTACGAACCGTTCGGGATGACGGCGGTGGAGGCCATGGCCTGTGGGGCGCCGACGGTCATGACCACCCACGGTGGGCTGTGGCGGGCCGTGTACTTCGGATCCACAGGCGCTGTACGCCGACACCACCGACAAGCAGGAGTTCGGCATCGCTCTGCTGCAGGCGTTGAAGTACCAGAGGCTGCGGGAGCGACTGCACCGCGACGGCGCACATCGCGTGCGGGCACTGTTCACGTGGACCGGTATCGCCCAGCAGTTGATCAGCGCCGTGGAGTCCCGGGGCACTCCGAGTTTCGACGTGACCGACTCGTTCGTCTGATCGCGATCGGCCGGATCCGCTCAACCTCCCTGCGTCCCCGGCGCGGGCTAGGGTGGGCGTCCGGGGCCGACTCGAAAGGATTCGCATGTCAGTACGGATGTTCTGCTCCGACCTTGACGGAACCCTTCTGGGCAAACCCGACGCCACCTTGCGTTTCAACCATGCCTGGCGCTCGATCCCCGACGAGGCCCGCCCGCTGCTGTGCTACACGACCGGCCGGCTGCTCAACGACACCGTCAAGGTGATCGCCAACACGGACCTGCCGGAGCCGGATTTCGCGATCTGCGGGGTCGGCACCATGATCTACGACTTCAAGGCCAAGACGATGCTCAAGGAGTTCTCCGAGGTCATGGAGGAGGGGTGGGACAAGGGCACCATCGAGTCGATCGTGCAGGCCGCCACGAACGCCGTTCGGCAACCGCCTCAGTTCCAGCACCGCTACAAGTCCAGTTGGTACCTCGAAGGTGCCGAGGACGAGGCGATCCAGCAGCTCGAGGACCTGTTGAACGCCGAGGGGGTCACGGTCAACCTCGTCTACTCCAGTGCCCGCGACCTCGACGTGCTGCCCAAGATGGCCAACAAGGGCAACTCGTTGCGCTGGCTCCTGGACGAACTGGGGATCAAGGCCCACGAGGTGGTCGTGGCCGGTGACACCGGCAACGACTCGGCGATGTTCCTCATCCCCGGCGTCCGCGGGATCGTCGTCGAGAACGCGCAGCCGGAACTCTCCGCCCGCACGCTGTCCGTGCCCACCTATCCAGGCGCAGGAGCACTTCGCCGACGGCGTGCTCGAGGGCCTGCAGCACTACGGTGTGATCACGCGAGATCCCCGAGTACGACGACCACGAATGGCCCAAGCAGACTCGACCCGGCGATCCAGCGGATCTTCGACGAGGAGCACGTCGACGGGCTGTCGCGCGAGGACATCGAACTGCTGGAGACCGGCGTACGCCAAGGCGGTCGAGGCGCTCAAGCGCAACATCACCCCGCTGGGCTTCTCCGCGTGTTCGCTGGAGGACAACCTGGTCCACGGCACCGATGTGAACTACCGCAGCGTCTGGGCGCGCGACGGGTCCGTCGCGGTCGTCGGTTCGATGCACCTCGACGATCCGGAGATCCGGGCGTGCGCGTCGCAGGACCCTGGAGACGCTGCTCAACCACATGAGTCCCAACGGTCAGATCCCGGCCAACGTGACCATCGACGAGGAGATCCCCGACTACTCCGGGGTCGGCGGGATCAGTTCCATCGACTCCGGGTCTGTGGACCGTCATCGCCATGTACGAGTACGTGCGCAACTCCGGGGACATCGCGCTTCCTGCGCGAGCGGCTGTGGGGTCTGCAGCACGCCATGAACTGGCTCAGCGCGCACGACAGCAACAACGACGCCCTGCTCGAGATCCCGGAGGCCGGGGACTGGACCGACCTGTTCGGCCGCAGCTACAACATCCTGGTCGACGAGGTGCTGTGGTACCGCGCCAACGTCGCGTTCGGCCGGATGCTGGAACTGGCCGGGGAACACGAGCGGGCGGCGGACTACCTGCGCTGGTCGCAGACGATCAAGTCGGTGCTGCTGGACCGGTTCTGGCCGACGACCGGGCCGAAGGGCGACGAGGGTGCCGGTTCCATGTTCACCGAGCGGCAACTCGGCGTCGGCGACACCCGGTACCTGCTGGCGCAGGTGACGCCGTTCGACTTCAACTGGCGCTGCGACGTCTACGGCAACATCCTCGCCTCGCTGTTCAACGTCCTGGACGTGGCACGGGCCAAGATCGCCTTCCGCTTCATGTGGGGGGTCGGGATCAACGACCCGTGGCCGGTCAAGAACCTCTACCCGGTCGTGCACTCCGGTGACCCGGACTGGCGCGCCCTACTACACGGTGAACCTGCTGAACCTCCCGCACCACTACCACAACGGCGGGATCTGGCCGTTCATCGGCGCCCAGTGGGTGAGGTTCATCCAGCGCCTGGGCTACCGCCAGATCGCCTACCAGGAACTCGTCAAGCTGGCCAAGCTCAACCAGGACGGGATCTTCGACGGAGTGGGAGTTCAACGAGTGGGCGCACGGCGAGACCGGCCGCCCGATGGGCAAGGCCTACCAGGCGTGGTCCGCCTCGGAGTTCCTGCTCGCCTGCCACGACCTGCGGCTTGGGGCCTCTCCGGAGTGACGGGGGTCGGCCCGCGCGAAACTTGGACAGAATCGGCTTCACATGTGAAATGGAATCTGTCCGGG
The DNA here is from genome assembly GCA_963769435.1 of uncultured Actinomycetota bacterium. GTDB lineage: Bacteria > Actinomycetota > Actinomycetes > S36-B12 > UBA10799 > JADKAV01. Next base: position 1,009,066 of record CAVYLN010000001.1, on the reverse strand, counting down.
TGTTCGCGGTGCGTGCCCGGCCGAGGTCGCCGCGTTCACCCTGGGCGAAGCCGGGAAGCACACAAACGAACTCGTCGTTGTCGTAGGTCGAGGCTAGAGTGAGAAATCACCGTGCGATGGGAGTCTACGGATGTTCGAGAGGTTCACCGACCGGGCCCGAAGGGTGGTCGTGCTCGCCCAAGAAGAGGCGCGCATGCTCAACCACAACTACATCGGGACCGAGCACATCCTGCTGGGCCTGATCCACGAGGGAGAGGGCGTCGCGGCGAAAGCCCTGGAGAGCCTGAACATCTCGCTGGACGCGGTGCGCCAGCAGGTCGAGGAGATGATCGGTCAGGGCCAGCAGGCCCCCAGCGGCCACATCCCCTTCACCCCGCGCGCCAAGAAGGTCCTGGAGCTCTCGTTGCGGGAGGCCCTGCAGCTGGGGCACAACTACATCGGGACCGAACACATCCTGCTGGGTCTCATCCGAGAGGGCGAGGGGGTCGCCGCGCAGGTGCTGGTGAAACTCGGCGCCGATCTGAACAAGGTCCGCCAGCAGGTGATCCAGTTGCTGTCCGGCTACCAGGGCAAGGAGCCCGCGACCTCAGGTGGCCCGCAGGAGGGCACGCCGTCGAGTTCGCTCGTGCTCGACCAGTTCGGCCGCAACCTCACGCAGGCCGCTAGAGAGAGCAAACTCGACCCGGTCATCGGGCGCGAGAAAGAGATCGAGCGGGTCATGCAGGTGCTGTCCCGCCGTACGAAGAACAACCCGGTGCTCATCGGGGAGCCCGGCGTCGGCAAGACCGCCGTGGTCGAGGGTCTCGCACAGATGATCGTGCGCAACGAGGTGCCCGAGACGCTCAAGGACAAGCAGCTCTACACCCTCGACCTCGGCGCGCTGGTGGCCGGCAGCCGTTACCGCGGTGACTTCGAGGAGCGGCTGAAGAAGGTGCTCAAGGAGATCCGGACCCGCGGCGACATCATCTTGTTCATCGACGAGATGCACACGCTGGTCGGTGCCGGTGCCGCGGAGGGCGCGATCGACGCCGCCAGCATCCTCAAGCCGATGCTGGCCCGTGGTGAGTTGCAGACGATCGGGGCCACGACCCTGGACGAGTACCGCAAGTACGTGGAGAAGGACGCCGCGCTCGAGCGCCGCTTCCAGCCGATCCAGGTCAACGAGCCGACCCTGGCCCACACCATCGAGATCCTCAAGGGCCTGCGGGACCGTTACGAGAACCACCACCGGGTGACCATCACCGACAGCGCACTGGTCGCCTCCGCGACGCTGGCCGACCGGTACATCAACGACCGGTTCCTGCCGGACAAGGCGATCGACCTGATCGACGAGGCCGGATCGCGGCTGCGTATCCGCCGGATGACCGCGCCGCCGGACCTGCGCGAACTCGACGAGCGGATCGCCGGGGTGCGCCGGGAGAAGGAGTCCGCGATCGACGCGCAGGACTTCGAGAAGGCCGCATCCCTGCGCGACGACGAGAAGAACCTGATGGCCGAGCGGGTCGAGCGGGAACGGCAGTGGAAGGCCGGCGACATGGATGTCGTGGCCCAGGTCGACGACGAACTCATCGCCGAGGTGCTCGCCACCGCCACCGGCATCCCGATCTTCAAACTGACCGAGGAGGAGTCGCAGCGGTTGCTCAAGATGGAGGGCGAGCTGCACAAGCGTGTTATCGGTCAGGAGCAGGCGATCCACGCGCTGTCACAGGCGATCCGCCGCACGCGTGCCGGGCTGAAGGACCCGAAGCGTCCGGGTGGGTCGTTCATCTTCGCCGGCCCTTCGGGTGTCGGGAAGACCGAGTTGTCCAAGACGCTCGCGGAATTCCTGTTCGGCGACGAGGACTCCCTGATCAGCCTGGACATGAGTGAGTTCTCGGAGAAGCACACAGTTTCGCGGCTGTTCGGTTCGCCTCCCGGTTACGTCGGTTACGACGAGGGCGGGCAGCTCACGGAGAAGGTGCGGCGCAAGCCGTTCTCGGTGGTGCTGTTCGACGAGGTGGAGAAGGCCCACCCCGACATCTTCAACTCCTTGTTGCAGATCCTGGAGGACGGCCGGCTCACTGACTCGCAGGGCCGGGTCGTCGACTTCAAGAACACCGTGATCATCATGACCACGAACCTGGGCACCCGCGATATCACCCGTGGCGTGAACCTCGGTTTCGCCAACGAGGACGACACCAAGACGTCCTACGAGCGGATGAAGGCCAAGGTGAACGAGGAGTTGAAGACCCACTTCCGGCCCGAGTTCCTCAACCGCATCGACGACATCATCGTGTTCCACCAGCTGACCCGTGACGAGATCGTCCAGATCGTCGACCTGATGATCGCCAAGCTCGATGAACGTCTGCGGGACAAGGACATGGGCATCGAGCTGACCCAGGCCGCCAAGGACGCGCTGGCCATTCGGGGCTATGACCCGGTGCTGGGTGCCCGGCCATTGCGCCGGACGATTCAGCGGGACATCGAGGACGCACTCAGCGAGAAGATCCTTTTCGGAGAGTTGCGACCAGGTCAGATCGTGCTGGTTGGCGCCGAGGGTGAGGGCACCGACGCGGTCTTCACGTTCGAGGGCACCGATGCGGCGTCCGCTCCCGACGTGCCTCCGGTCGAGGCCGCGGAGGGCTGATCAACGCTCACCGCAGAGGGGCCGCACCGGGTTCGGTGCGGCCCCTCTGCGTGTCTGGCGGGCAACTGAGGGACCCAACTGTCCGCGTCGCTGCGCCCTGCTGCCGGTTCGCCTCCAACTGTCCGCATCGCTGTGGGCTGTGTGCGGACAGCTTGGAGGCGAATTTCCTTACAAACCGGGACAAATGGGTCGAATGCCCTCCAACTCAGCGCAGTGAGGCGAAGGCCGCTTCAGGTGTCCGCGGAGAGTTGGAGGCGGTCGGATCCCCAGAGAGCTGGGCCGCGCCTAGTCCGGTAGCCGCCATCGATCGGTCCGCACGATCAGGCCGTCGGCGAGCAGCCCACCCAGAGCCCGCTCGAGCTGGTCCCGATCGTGCCAGTCGAAGTCGTCCACCGGGCCTTGGCGCAGCACCTCCAGCACGGCACCGCGGGCCTGGCGGTCGGTCCCCTCGTAGGTCTGGGTGCGCGAGACGCGCGGTCCGGGTACCCAATCGCACGCCTCGGACAGCGGGCAGGAATCACATCCCGGCGCTCGCGCGGTGCACACGAGCGCCCCGAACTCCATGGAGGCCGCCGCCCACAGCGGTGCCGGTACGTCCAGTTCGTCGAAGACCAGTTGTGCCAACGCGCGTTCCGCAGCGGATGGGTGCAGCCCGGGATCGCGGCCGGTCAGGATCCGTGTGAGGAATCGGCGGACGTTGATGTCCACGACGACAGTGTCGCGACCGTACGCGAAGGCGGCCACCGCCGCCGCGGTGTACTCGCCCACTCCCGGCAGGTCGCGCAGCAGGTCCTCGCGGTCGGGGACGCGACCGTCGAATCGGTCGCGCATCACCACGGAAGCCTCGTGCATCCGCTTCGCCCGACGTGGATACCCGAGGCGGCCCCATTGCCGGATCGCCTCCCCCACCGAGTCGTCGGCAAGGGCGGTGGGAGTGGGCCAGCGTGACAGCCAGGCGTGCCAGGCCGGTAGCACCCGGTTGACGGGTGTCTGCTGCAGCATGATCTCGCTGACGTAGACGCCCCAGGGGTCACTGGATCGCCACGGCAGGTCCCGACGGTTGGCGATGAACCACTCGCTGACGACGCGGTCCACCTGAGCCATGCCGACATTGCACCCCGGTTGCCCGACCCGGGCAAACGCGGGGCCCGAGGGCTGCATAACGTTGCTGTCATGAGTTCGTTGTTCAACCCGGTCGGCCCGGAACCCGCCAGCGTCTACTGGCGCCGCCGGATCGTCGTGATCCTGGGAGTGCTCGTCGTCCTGGCGCTGGTGTGGTGGCTCATCTCGCCGGGTGGATCACCGGCGCCCACGGCAGCCAGCGCGAGCCCCTCCCCGCTGCCGACACTGTCGACCCCGGCCACGAGTCCGACCCCGTCGGGTTCGGCGTCGCCCGCGGTGTCCGGGGCACCGTGCCAGGACACTGACATCGTCGTTTCGGTCACGACGGCCCAGACCGCCCCTGCCGGCGGTCCGGTCGAGTTCGTCATGAAGATCGCCAACGAGGGTGCGGAAGCGTGCGTGCGCGACGTCGGTCCGGCGGCGAACACGTTTGTGGTCACCTCCGGCGGCTTCGACGTGTGGTCCTCGGACGACTGCACAGACCCGGGCGAGTCGCAGGAGGAGGAGATCCCGGCCGGGGAGGCCTATGCGGTGAAGGGCACCTGGGACGCGACCGTCACGGCCAACGGCTGCGGTGCCAGCGCGACCGCCGCGCAGAGCGGCGCCTACCAGGTGGAGGCGACCAACGCAGCCGTCACCAGCGAGCCGGTCACGTTCAGCCTGGGCTGACCCGTGCTACTGGTAGCGATCCAGGATCGACGATTCGGCAAGCCGCGAAAGGGCATCCCGCACATTCCGGGCCCGGGCCTCACCGACGCCGTCCACCGACTGCAGGTCGTCGATCGAGGCGGCGAGCAGCTTCTGCAGGCTGCCGAAGTGGTCGATGAGTCTCTGGACGACGGATTCCGGCAGTCGCGGCACGCGCCCCAGGAGGCGGTAGCCGCGAGGGCTCAAGGGCTGGTCCAGCCCGTCGAGATCCGCGGACAGGCCGATGGTCGTGCCCAGCGAGATGAGATCCATGAGCGTCTCGTCCTCAGCCCCGTCGAGCAGGGAGATCGTGGGTGCGTAGTCGTCGGGGTCCGGAAGGTAGTCCCTGAGCAGGAGCACCTGGTCGGTGCCGACCCCGTTGACGACCTCCCGCAACTGCAGGTCCAGAAGACGGCCGTCGACGCCGAGTTCCACGACGAACTCGTCGATCTCCGCGGACATCCGCCGGACCATTTCGAGGCGCTGCGCGACCAGCAGGACATCTCGGACCGTCACGAGGTCCTCGACCTCAAGGGCGGACAACGTGGATCCGACCTCGTCGAGGCGCTGAGCGGTACCGCTCGAGCGTGGCCAGCGCCTGGTTGGCCTTGCCCAGGATCGTGGTGGAGTCCTCGAGGACCTTCCGCTGACCGTCGTAGTACAGAGCCAGCGTCTGCATCGACTTGCTGACGCTGATCACGGGGAATCCGGTCTGGACCGCGACACGTTCGGCCGTGCGATGCCGAGTGCCGGTCTCCTGCGTGGGGATGGCTGCGTCGGGCAACAGCTGCACGGCCGCGCGCAGGATGCGGGTCGCATTGCGGTCGAGGATCACCGCCCCATCCATCTTGGCGAGTTCCCGCAGCCCGGTCGAGGTGAATTCGACGTCCATGCGGAACCCGCCGCCGGAGATCCGCTCGAGGGTCTCGTCATTGCCCAGGACGATCAGCCCGCCGGTGCGCCCGCGCAGAATACGCTCGAGTCCCTCGCGAAGGGCCGTTCCCGGTGCGAGTTGCGCGAGCGCCGTCCTCATCCGCAGCGCTCGATCCATGGCCTGCCTCCTCACCCCGTCTTCCAGGCATTATCGCCCGACGGGCTCAGAAGGGCGCGTTGACCGGTCGCAGTTTCGGACGGACCGCAGAAACCCTCGGCGTACGGCGCAGGGCGCCGAGCAGGTCGCTGAGCCGCTGGATGGGCTGCACCGCAAGGCCCTCGGCCGCGCGCACCACCTCCGGATTGCTGCCGGCATCCCCCGGGATGATCACCCGTTTGAACCCGAGCCGGGCGGCCTCGGAGATGCGCTTGGCCAGGCCCGGGCACCACCCGTAGGTCACCGGACAGTGTGACCTCACCGATGGCGACGGTGTCGGCCCACAGGGGGACGTCCAGTCGTGCCGACGCGACAGCCAGACAGATCGCCAGGTCACTTCCCGGGTCGATCACCTTCGCGCCCCCGACAGTGGCGGCGTACACGTCCCGGTTGTTCAGTTGCAGTGCGCCGGCCTTCTCCGTGACGGTGACCAGCATGGTGGTCCGGTTGAGTTCCAGTCCGGTGGCCGCCCGGCGCGGAGCAGGAGCCCCGGTGACCGCCACAAGTGCCTGGATCTCGGCGAGCAGTGGGCGGCGGCCCTCCATCGTCACCGTCAGGCAGGACCCCGCGACGGGTTCCTCGCGCACCTTCCGGAACAGGAACGACGGATCCCCGACCTCCCGCAGACCCTGTTCGTCGTGCTCGAAACACGCCACCTCATCGGTGGGGCCGAATCGGTTCTTGACCGATCGCAGCATCCGCAACGCCGACGTCCGGTCGCCCTCGAAGGTGACGACGGTGTCCACCAGGTGTTCCAGTGCGCGAGGACCGGCCACCGAGTTCTCGCGGGTCGACTGTCCCACGAGCAGCGTCGGCAGCCCATGGGACTTGGCCCACTGGGTGATCGCCTGGGTCACCTCGTGCACCTGCGCGACACCACCGGCCCGCGAGTCGATGGAGGCCGTCGCGATCGTTTGCACCGAGTCCACGATCAGCAGGCGTGGCCGGACCGCGGTCACGTGCGCCAGGAGTTGCTCCAGCTCGGTCTCATCGGCGATCAGCAGGTTCGGGTGCAGGGCTCCGATCCGCTGGGCCCGTAGCCCGATCTGCTCGGCGGACTCCTCCCCGGAGACGTACAGGACCGCGCCGTTGCGTTCGGCGAATCGATGCCCGACGTCGAGCAGCAGGGTGGACTTGCCGACACCAGGCTCCCCGGCGACCAGAACCACCTGGCCTGAGACAAGACCGCCGCCGAGCACGCGGTCGAACTCCCCGACGCCGGTGGTCTGCCGTTGGTGGGTCTCGGATCTCAGATCCACGACGGGACGCGCGGCCCGGGTCGGGGTGGAGGCGGGTCCGCGCGACTTCGCCCCGGCCTTCGGCCGACTGGGCGCGGCCTCCACGAGCACCCCGAAACGCTCACACGCCGGGCACTTGCCCAGCCACTTCGCCGTGCGATTGCCGCAATCGGTGCACTGGTACTCGGTCTTGGCCACGTTCGTCAGCCTATGGGCGGGGTACGACAGCGCGGGACCGCCGCGCCAGGGTTGGGGACAGCGCCGCGTCAGTCCCGGGGGTCGGCCGGATGCCGGGCGGTCTCGTCGCCGCGCAGCCGACCACGCTCCCTGCGCTCGCAGGCCTCGGCCAGTACCGCGTAGGCCTTCTCGCCCATGAGTTCCAGCAGGGCGTCCCGCTCTGTGACGTAGACCGGCTCGGCGGCAACATGGGCCTCGGTGTTCGACGAGCAGTACCAGTTCAGGTCGTGCCCACCGGGACCCCAGCCGCGGCGGTCGTACTCTCCGATTCCCACCACGAGCACGTGGGTGCCGTCGGGGCGCTCGACGTTGTCGAAGGTGCGCCGGATCGGCAGTTGCCAGCAGACGTCCGGCTTCGTCTGGACCGGCGAGACGCCCTCCCGGATCGCCAGAGCGTGCAGCGCGCAGCCGGTGGGGCCGTCGAAGTCGGGGCGGTTGAGGAACAAGCAGGCCCCGTCCACCACCCGGGTCTGCTTGCTGCCCTCGGGGTCCTTCATGACGATGCCCTTCTCGGCACCGACCTCGTGGTACTGCCAGTCCTCCGGCGACAGCCGGGCCGCCCACTTGGACACCCGCTTGCGGTCGTCCTTGTCGCTGAAGTGTGCGCCCAGCGTGCAGCACCCACCGTCGGGCATGTGGGCGGAGATGCCACCGCAGCCACGGCCGAAGATGCACGTCCACCGGCTGGTCAGCCAGGTGAGGTCGCACCGGAACATCCGCTCGGCGTCGTCGGGGTCGGTGAACTCCAACCATTCTCTGGGGAAATCTAAGGCAACCTCTGGCACCGGCCCAGCCTACGAGCCCTACCCTGAAGCCATGCGACTCGGCGTCCTGGATATCGGTTCCAACACCGCACACCTGCTGCTGGTGGACGCGCACCAGGGCGCGGCACCGGTCCCGGCCGTCTCGCACAAACTGGAACTTCGGCTCGCCGAACACCTGCTCGACGACGGCAGCATCGACGACTCGGCGGCCCGGGCCCTGATCGAGTTCATCGAGGATTCCCTGCAGATCGCGGAGGACTCCGGCGTCACCGAGATCATGGCCTTCGCCACGAGCGCCATCCGGGACGCGCCCAACGGAAGGTCTGTTCTGCAGGAGGTGCAGCGGCGCACCGGCGTCGAGGTGGACCTGATGAGCGGGGAACGCGAATCCCGGGTCACCTTCCTCGCGGTCCGCCGCTGGTTCGGCTGGTCCAGCGGCCGCTTGCTGGTCGTGGACATCGGGGGTGGGTCGCTGGAGCTGGCCAGTGGTGCTGACGAGAGCCCCGACGAGGCGTTGTCGTTGCCGCTGGGTGCTGGCCGACTGACCCGGGACTGGTTGCCCGACGACCCTCCGACCAGCAAGCAACTCAAGGCGCTGCGCAAACACGCGAGGGCGCAGGTGGCCGATGTGGTCAGCCGGCTGACGAGGTTCGGCCAGCCCGAGCTGTCCGTCGCCACCAGCAAGACACTTCGGCAACTCTCCAGGATCGCAGGTGCACCGGCCAGTTCCGAGGGCCTGTACGTCAGGAGGTCCCTCACCCGCGACGACCTCGCCGTGTGGATGCCGAAACTGGCCGAGATGCCCGCCAGCAAACGCACGGAACTACCGGGTGTCTCCGTCGGCCGGGCCAGGCAACTGGTGGCCGGGGCGGTGGTCGCCGAGGCGGTCATGGACATCTTCGGGATCCACGAGTTCGCGATCTGCCCCTGGGCCCTGCGCGAGGGGGTCATCCTCGAACGTCTGGACGTCATCTCCGACTGAGATCCGGCCCGGGGACGTCAGCGCGACCCGCCGGTGTGCCCGACCGGCCCCATGACGCACACGCGCGGGAGGGGGTTCAGGCGACCCGCCGGACCCTTGCGTCACAGCCGGGGCCGACCGGTTGCAACACTGGGTCAGTGACCGAATCCCAGCCGGGCACCCCCAGGCCGAAGGTGCGCGTGGCGCTGTCGAGTGCCTCCGTGTACCCGGAGTCGACGGCCGCCGCTTTCGAGATGGCGTCGAGGCTCGGGATACGACGGTGTCGAGGTCATGGTGATGAACGATGCCGTCTCGCAGGACCCGCAGGCGCTGCAACGACTGTCGGACCACTACGCCATACCGATCCTGGCGATCCACGCCCCCTGCCTACTCATCACGCAGAGGGTGTGGGGGACCGACCCATGGGCCAAGCTTGTGCGCGCGCGAGCCGCGGCCGAGACGCTGGGGGCCAGCACGGTGGTGGTGCATCCGCCTTTCCGCTGGCAGCGGGAGTACGCGCGCGACTTCCTGCGTGGTCTTCGCCGGATGCAGGATGAGACCGACATCCGGTTCGCGGTGGAGAACATGTACCCCTGGCGTGCCGGGGGCAGGGAACTGGCCGCGTACGCACCCGGGTGGGACATCCGTGACGAGGACTACCCGAACACCACCCTCGACCTGTCGCACACCGCGGTCAGCGGGGTCGACCCGCAGCGGATGGTCGCTGACCTCGGCGGCTCCCTGACCCACATCCACCTGGCAGACGGCAGTGGCAGCAACCGTGACGAGCACCTCATCCCCGGCCGCGGCAACCAGCCCTGCGGCGACGTGCTCGAGAACATCGCCGGCGCCGGTTTCGACGGTGTCGTCGTCGTCGAGGTGTCCACTCGCAAGGCCGCCAACCGCACCGAAAGGGAGCGGGACCTGGTCGAGGCTCTGGCATTCGCGCGCCTGCACCTCGAAGTGCCCTGATCACACCATTGCCGAATCGCCGAAGCCGTCCGAGGGTCGAGGTTCGCGGGCGGGATCGCGGTCGGCGCATAGGCTGAGCCCATGGGAACTGACGACGTTCGTGATGCGGTGCTCGACACCGCACGGGCAGCCTTCCACGCGCGCGGCTACATGCGGACCTCAATGAAGGGCGTAGCGGCGGCCGCGGGGGTCGCGCCGGAGGTCGTCAACAGGTACTGGAACTCCAAGGAGTCCTTGTTCGCCGCAGCCATGAGACTGCCCTTCGACCCCGCGAGTGCCGTGCCGGAACTGGTCGCCCCGGGCCTGGACGGGATGGGCGAGCGGCTGACCCGGGCCACGCTGGATCTGCTGGGTGATGAGGAGACCCGAAACGACTTCATCGCGCTCTTCCAGGCGGGCGCCTCGGCCACCAAAGCGGCCAAGAGCATGCAGGACTTCATGGAGCGTTCGATCGTGGACCGGTTGGTCCGGACCCTGGGGGTCCCCGACGCCCGGCTGCGGGTCAACCTGATCGTGGCCTACCTCATGGGGATCGCCACCACCCGCTACATCGTCCGGTTGGAGCCGATCGCGTCGATGCCCGAGGACGACCTCGTGCGACTCGTGGCCCCCACGATCCAGAACTGGCTGGACCCGACCAAGCCGCTGAAGAGCCAGAAGCCCCCCGCGTCGAAGCCCTCCACCAAGCACGGCACCACCGAGCCAAAGCCGACGAACGGCGGATAGCCTGAGCGGGAGCATCGTCCAGGGAGGTCGCCCGTGATCCGGCAAGCGCTGTTGAGTCTTTCCCGGCAGAAGAAGATCCAGGAGATCTCGGCCAATGCCCCCATCAGCAGGTCCGTGGTGTCGAGGTTCGTCGCGGGGGAGACGGAGGACGACGCTGTGCGCGCCGCCGGTGACCTGGCGACCGAAGGTCTGCTCAGCACCATCGACCACTTGGGCGAGGACACCCTCGACCGCGGTCAGGCCGACCACACCCGTGAGGCCTACCTGAGGTTGCTGCGGGGCCTCGACGAGGCCGGTCTCGCGGCGGCCGCGGAGGTTTCGGTGAAGTTGTCCGCTGTCGGCCAGGCTCTGCCCGACGACGGCGAGAAGATCGCATTGGACAACGCGCTCGCGATCTGCGAGGCGGCGACCGCGATCGGCACGACCGTCACCCTGGACATGGAGGACCACACGACCACCGACTCCACCCTGGGGATCCTGAGGGAGTTGCGCAGCGACTTCCCAGCAACCGGAGCGGTGTTGCAGGCGTATCTGTACCGCACTGAGCAGGACTGCCGCGACCTGGCTCACGAGGGATCCCGGATCCGGTTGTGCAAGGGCGCGTACAAGGAGCCCGAGTCGGTGGCGTTCCAGGCCAAGGAGGACGTGGACAAGGCCTACGTGCGCTGCATGCGTATCCTGTTCGACTCCCCGGCCTATCCGATGATCGCCTCCCACGACCCCCGACTGGTGGAGATCGCCGGGGCGCTGGCGACCCGTGCAGATCGTGCCAAGGGGACCTACGAGTATCAGATGCTCTACGGAGTGCGGCCCGACGAGCAGCGTCGCCTCACCAAGGCCGGCGAGCGGATGCGCGTGTACATCCCCTACGGCGAGGAGTGGTACGGCTACATGGTCCGGCGCATGGCGGAGAAGCCGGCGAACATGGCGCTGTTCGTGAAGTCGATGACCTCGAAGTCCTAGTCCGGACCTGCTCGCACCTCAGGGACTACTTCAGCCCCCGGCCAGTTCCACCGAGCGGTTGCGGGCGGCCTCGAGCGCCGCCAGGAACGCGGCTCGCACCTTGTGATCCTCGAGGATCCGCAGCGCTGCCGCCGTCGTACCCGCCGGCGAGGTCACGTTCTCCCGCAGCACCACCGGGTGCTCGCCGGTCTCGCGCAGCATGGTGGCTGCGCCGTACACGGTCTGCAGCGTGAGTTCGGTGGCGAGTCTGCGGGGAAGGCCCAGGCCCACGCCCGCCTCGATCATGGCCTCGACGGTGTAGAAGATGTAGGCGGGCCCGGAGCCCGAGATCGCGGTGACGGCGTCCTGCTGTTTCTCGGGAACCTCGACGACCTTGCCGACGCATCCCATCAGCCGCACGGCCATCGCGACGTGCTCCGGTTGGCAGTGGGCACCGGGGGACACCGCCGACATCCCCTGGTCGACCAGCGCGGGTGTGTTCGGCATGACCCGCACCACCGGCGTGCCCTCCGGGAGGCGCTGCTCCAGCGACCCAGTGGTGACACCGGCGGCCAGTGACACCACCAGCGCGCTCGGCTTGAGCTCCCCGGCGATCTCGTCCACGACCCCGAATATGTCCTGCGGCTTCACGACCAGGACCACGACGTCGGCCTCACGTGCTGCCTCGGTGTTCGATGAGATGTCGACGCCGTAGCGCTCGTGTAACTCGATCACGCGGTCGTGACGCTTGTCGGCCACGACGAACGTGTCACCCATGCGGTCACCCCGCAGCAGCCCCGACAGAAGTGCCTCGCCCATCACGCCGGCCCCGACGACCGCAACCACGCCCATGGGGAACAACGTAACAACCCCACCCTGCGGGGCCGGACCCGCAACGCCAGAGCTGCTCGCTCGGTCCGCCGGATCAGGTACTTGCCTGTCGTGAAGAACTACAGACCCGCGGCATTTGCGGATAGCGTGGAAAGTATGAGTCATCGCGTGGCCTTCGCGTGGCACGACGACCTTCGCCTCTACGACTTCGGTCCAGGACACCCGTTGGCGCCGGTGCGCGTGCAACTGGCCTACCGCCTGTCGCGCGACTTCGGGCTGCTCGGGGATGCGAACCTGTCGGTGGTGGAGCCGGTCGACCTGCCAGACGGCCTGCTCGCGCAGGTGCACGACCCCGACTACATCGACGCGGTCCGGCGGGAGCTGGCGGGCAGTCACGGGCTCGGGACCGACGACGTCCCCACGTTCCCACAGATGCACGAACACTCGGAGAGGATCTGCGGGGCTTCCCTGGCGGTGACCCAGGCGGTGTACCACGGACGCGCCGACCACGGGGTCAACTTCGCCGGCGGGCTGCACCACGCGATGCCCGATCGGGCCTCGGGCTTCTGCGTCTACAACGACCTGGCGACGTCGATCCAGTGGTTGCTGGACCAAGGCGTGGAAAGGGTCGCGTACGTCGACGTCGACGTGCATCACGGTGATGGTGTGCAGCAGCACTTCTGGGATGACCCCCGCGTGTTGACGATCTCGCTGCACGAGAGCCCGCGGACACTGTTCCCGGGGACCGGGTGGCCCACCGAGATCGGTGGTGAGGGCGCCGAGGGGACCGCGGTCAACGTCGCGCTGCCACCCGGAACCGCCGACAATGCGTGGCTGCGAGCCTTCGACGCGATCGTGCCCGCAGCGCTCAGGGCGTTCGACCCGCAGTTCCTGGTCACCCAGCAGGGGTGCGACAGCCACTTCCAGGACCCTCTGGCCCACATGGCTTTGAGCATCGAGGGGCAGCGGATGTCCTACAGGTCCCTGCACCGTTTGGCGCACACATATGCCGGTGGCCGGTGGATCGCGATGGGGGGAGGCGGCTACGAGTGGGTGGAGGTGGTCCCCCTGGCCTGGACCCATCTGCTGGCCGAGGCACTCGACCGGCCGATCGACCCCGCTGAGCCCACGCCGGAGGCTTTCCGCGACCTTGTCGGCAACGTCCTGCAGCAGGATCCGCCGTTGACGATGGGCAACGACCGCGATCCCTGGGTCCGCAGCTGGGAGACCGGCTACAACCCGGACGATCCGGTGGATGCGGCCGTCCTGGCCGCACGGCGCGCCGCCTTCCCACATCTCGGTATCGACCCAGACCCCGATCCGATGTTCTAGACGAACTACCCTGGGCAGTAGTCGATGTCGGTTGGAGGACTTAATGGGTTCGGTGGTCAAGAAGCGCCGCAAGCGGATGGCGAAGAAGAAGCACCGCAAGTTGCTGCGCAAGACTCGCGTCCAGCGGCGTAACAAGAAGTAGTCGCCCATGGGACACGTGGTCCTGGTCACCGGCGTCTCCCGGTATCTCGGGGGGCGGATGGCGCAGATCCTCACCCAGGATCCTGCCGTCGATCGCGTGATCGGCGTGGACGTCGTCGCACCCCGGCAGGAGATCGGTGGCGCCGAGTTCGTGCGCGCCGACATCCGCAATCCGATCATCGCCAAGGTCATCGATGCGGCCCAGGTGGACACGGTGGTGCACATGGGGGTCATCGCGACCCCCATGCAGGCCGGCGGCCGGATGTCGATGAAGGAGATCAACGTCATCGGCACCATGCAGTTGCTGGCCGCCTGCCAGAAGTCGCCGACGGTGCGAAAACTCGTCGTCAAGTCGACCTCGTCGGTCTACGGCGCGGGTCCCAAGGACCCGGCGATGTTCACCGAGGAGATGGAGCCGAAGCACGCGCCGACCTCCGGGTGGGCCAAGGACAGCGTCGAAGTCGAGGCGTACGTCCGCGGTTTCGCCCGGCGGCGTCCGGATGTCGCCGTCACCACGCTGCGGTTCGCCAACTACCTCGGCCCGCGCGTGCAGACACCCATGGCCACGTACTTCTCGCTGCCGGTGATCCCGGTCGTGCTCGGATTCGACGCCCGCCTGCAGTTCATCCACGAGGACGACGGCCTCGACGCCCTGCGGCGGGCGACGGTCGAGGATCACCCGGGCACTTTCAACGTCGCCGGCGACGGGGTCATCCTCGTCTCGCAGGCCGCGAGGCGTGCCGGCCGGCCGGTGGTGCCCATCGCGAGCCCGTTCGCGTTCACCGTCGGGGCGTTCTTCCGCAGGCTGGGCCTTGCCGACTTCTCCCCGGAGCAGGTGCGGTTCCTGACCTACGGGCGGGGCATCGACACCTCCCGCATGCGCACCGAGTTCGGTTTCATCCCGCAGCACACCACGTCCGAGACTTTCGACGCCTACGTGGAGGCCCACAACCTGAACCGGCTGCTGCCGCCGGAGCGCGTGGAGAACATCGAGGACCAACTGCTGTCGCTGCTGACCGGAAAGGACTCAACCGGTGCCTGACGCGCGAGTGATACCCATCAAGGGCAAGGATCCGAAGGGTCCCAAGAAGAAGCGGCCCGCGGCCAAGAAGTCGACGCCCGCCGCCGGCGCCCGTGCCAGCCGGTCGAGCACCGCCCCGGCCGAGGAGCCCATCGAGCAGTCCCAGGCGCTGCCGGGCACCGAGGAACACGTCGACTGGGATACCCGCGTGGCCGGTGTGCTGGCCTTCCTGCGGCGCCGGATCACCGGTGACTACGAGGTCGACGACTTCGGTTTCGACCCGGAACTGACCGACCGGATTCTGCTGGCGCCGTTCCGGCCGCTGTACAAGAGGTGGTTCCGGATCGAGACCAGGGGCCTGGAGAACATCCCGGACACCGGGGGAGCGCTGCTCGTGGCGAACCACTCCGGGACCGTCGCCGTCGACTCGATGATGACGCAGCTGGCCATCTGGGACAACCATCCCGAGCACCGGCACCTGCGGATGCTGGGCGCGGACTTCGTCTTCCAGCTGCCCGTGGTGTCGGAGCTGGCACGCAAAGGCGGACACACCCTGGCCTGCGCGCCGGACGCCGAGCGACTGCTGTCTTCGGGGGAACTCGTCGGCGTGTGGCCCGAGGGGTTCAAGGGTGTCGGAAAACCGTTCAGTGAGCGCTACAAGCTGCAGCGTTTCGGCCGCGGTGGTTTTGTGGCGGCGGCCCTGCGAACCAAGACCCCGATCATCCCGTGCTCGATCGTTGGGGCCGAGGAGATCTACCCGATCATCGGCAACGCCAAACTGATGGCCCGGCTGCTCGGGGCGCCCTACTTCCCGATCACGCCCACGTTCCCCTGGCTGGGCCCGCTGGGGATGGTGCCGCTGCCGAGCAAGTGGATCATCGAGTTCGGCGAGCCGATCCGCACCGATGAGTTCCCCGAAGGCGCCGCCGACGACCCGATGTTGGTGTTCGACCTCACCGACCAGGTGCGCGAGACCATTCAGCAGACGCTGTACCGACTGCTGGTGGCCCGGCGCTCAGTGTTCTTCTAGGCGCGGCGGTTCACCGGGGTTCAGTGCGGCCCCACCTCCCGCGGGGGTTTTGTGAAGCGCGGCGTCCCCCGGGGTTTTGTGAAGCGCGGCGTCCCCCGGGGTTTTGTGAAGAAGTTTGCGCGACACGCCGGCGTTTGCGGGCAACTTCTTCACAAAAGGTGCCGGGGCGCGGGACCGGCCGGGCGCGGCGCGGGTTCGGCACAAAAGGGGCCGGGCGCAAGGGGACCGGCCGGGCGCGGCGCGGGTTCCGGCTCAGCCGCGAATCGCGCGACGGGCCATGACCGTCCCGACCGCGATCCCGGTCAGCAGGCCGGCCACGCCCACCGCCGGAGCCGTGATCTTGACCACTCGGCGAGCTGTCCGGTAGTCGCGGATGGTCCAGCCGTTGCGTCGTGCGTGGAGCCGCAGCGCGCGGTCCGGGTTCACGGCCACCGGGGTGCCGACCAGGGACAACATCGGGATGTCGTTGGCGGAGTCCGAGTAGGCCGAACATCGGCTGAGGTCGAGTTGTTCGCGCTGCGCGAGTTCCTCGATCGCATGGGCCTTCGCCTCGCCGTGCAGTGGCTTGCCGCTCAGCCTGCCGGTGTAGACCCCGTGGATCTGCTCGGACACGGTGCCCAGCGCGCCTGAAAGCCCGAGGTGTTCGGCGATCAGTTCAGCCAGTTCGATCGGGGCAGCGGAAACCAGCCACACGCGCTGACCGGCATCGATGTGCCCCTGCGCAAGAGCGACCGTCCCCGGCCAGAAGCGATCGATCATGTACTCGTCGAAGATCTCCCGCGTCAACTGCACCAGTTCGTCCTGGTTGCGGCCCTTGACCAGCCCGAGGGCCTCCTCGGTGACATCGTGCATGTCCTCGGGGTCTTCTTTGCCGACCACGATGAACCGGGTCTGCTTCCAGACGAAGTCGAGGATCTGACTGCGGGTCAGGTACTTGTGGGCTGCCAGCCCGCGCGCCCAATGGAACATCGACGCCCCGTGGATCAGCGTGTTGTCGATGTCGAAGAACGCAGCGGCACCCGGATCCAGCACCACCGGGGGCGCATCGAGGTTCTCAGCGGCTTCCCACTGCGCAGGTCCGTCGTCACCGAGGCTCACCTGTGCAGGCTAGCCCAACGTCCCATATGCAAGACTCGTGGCGTGGTGGCCAACCTTGCCGATCTTGTGAGCGCGGCGGCACAGAGCCGACCCCGCCATCCGGCTGTCGTGACCGATCAGCGAGTGGTCACCTGGAGCGAGGTCGAGTGGCAGGTGCGTGCCGTGGCCAGTGGGCTCGTCGCACGCGGTCTGCCCCCGGGCAGTCGAGTTGCCGTCATGCAACCCAACACCCTGGAGTTCGTCACCACGTATTTCGGCATCCTCCGGGCCGGGATGTGTGCGGTGCCCCTGAACACCGGATACACGGCCCCGGAGTTGCAGGCGATGCTCTCGGACATCGACGCCCGCTTGGTGGTGGCCGATGAGATGTCCGCCGTGGCAGCCCGCCAGGTGCCCGATGTGGATGTCATCGTCACCGGCAGCGAGGACTGGCGCCGGTTCACCGTCGGTAGCAGTCCGCTACCGGTCGAACCGACCGACCCTGAGTCGCTGGCGGTGTTGCTGTTCACCTCCGGCACAAGCGGGCGTCCGAAGGCCGCGATGCTGACCCACCGGGCGCTGCTCGCCAACCTCGATCAGCTCGCCCAACTGCAGTCCCCGCCGGCCATGACCCCCGATGACATCGTGCTGTGCGTGCTCCCGCTGTTCCACATCTACGCGCTGAACGCAACTCTGGGGCTGGTGGCCCACGAGGCGGCCACCATCGTGCTGAACGAGCGCTTCGACCCGGCCGATGCACTGAACGCGATCCATCGGCACAGGGTCACCAACGTCGCCGGCGCCCCCCCGATGTACGTCGCGTGGTCGGGGCACGAAGGCTTGGCCGAGGCGCTGAGCGGGGTGCGCCTGTTGGTGTCGGGAGCCGCCGCCCTGCCACGCGAGGTCATGGCGCAGTTCGAGACGGCGACCGGCCGACCCATCTGGGAGGGCTACGGGATGACCGAGGCCTCGCCGGTCATCACCGCCTCCTTGGTCTCGGGCCGGCCCAAGCCGGGGTCGGTCGGGCAGCCCCTTCCTGGCATCGAGGTCGAATTGCGCGACGAGGACTCGGACGTCGTCGAGGAAGGTGATCCCGGCGAGATCTTCGTGCGCGGACCGAATCTGTTCTCCGGCTACTGGCCGGACGGCGAGGGTGGCCCGGACGAAGAGGGCTGGTTCGCCACCGGAGACGTCGCGATCGAGGACGATGAGGGGGATCTCCGGCTTGTCGACCGCCGCCGGGAGTTGATCATCGTCAGCGGCTTCAACGTGTATCCGCGCGAGGTCGAGGATGTGCTGCTGACCATGGACGGCGTGTTGGAGGCGGCCGTGATGGGGGTCACCCACTCCTACACGGGAGAGGCGGTGAAGGCGTTCGTGGTGACCGAACCGGGGTCGCAACTGACACCCGAGGACGTGCTCGACTACGCGACTTCACGACTGGCGCGGTTCAAGTGCCCGACCATCGTGGACGTGGTGGGCGACCTGCCCCACTCGGTGACGGGCAAGGTCAGCAAGGGCCGGCTCCGGGAGGACCAAGGGGTGACCTCACTCTGAGCGCCCGCGTGATCCTGGTCGGCAAACCGGGCTGCCACCTGTGCGACGTCGCCCGCGAGGTCATCGAAACGGTGTGCGCGCAGACGGACTCGGAGTGGGTGGAACTGTCGTTGCACGATGACCCCCGGCTCGCGGCGCGCTACGCCGATCAGGTGCCCGTGGTGCTTGTGGACGGTGTGGTGCACGACGTGTTCAGGGTCAATCCGCAACGACTGCGCGCGACTTTGATCGGCGGCGGAACCGTAGCCTAACCGATAGTCGAACGGTGGCGTCCGAATGTCAGTTTGGGCAGCGCTTGTGAAATCGGTAGCATGATCGGTGGTGGGCGCAGGGTCCACGTGAGATCTGTTGACGGGTGTCCATGGTGCGATTGCGGCGACGCGCATTGCCCGACGCCACCATCGCCCGGCTGCCCCAGTACATCAGGTGCCTGTCCCAGCTCGAGAACGCCGGCGTGCGAACAGTGCACAGTGCGGATCTCGCGGCCCACGTGGGAGTCAGTGGCGCGGTCGTCCGCCGCGATCTGAGCTACGTGGGCAGTTACGGTACGCGTGGCGTCGGGTACCCCGTGAGCCAACTTCGCGACGAGGTCAATCAATCCCTGGGGCTCGCCGGCGAGCACCGGATGGTCGTCGTCGGGGTCGGTCATCTTGGCCGGGCACTGGCTGGGTACGCGGGGTTCGGTGAGCGCGGGCTGCGTGTGGTCGGACTGTTCGACGTGGATCCGGACCTGGTCGGCTCGAAGGCGGACTGTCCCTCACGGCGAGTTCCTGGAGATCCTGCCGCTGGCGGACATCGCCTCCTGTGTGTCGGCCAACGAGGTGGGGATCGGGGTGATCGCGACTCCGGCCGAGGCCGCCCAGGACGTCGCCGACCGGTTGGTGTCGGCCGGTGTCAGCAGCATCCTGAACCTGTCCGCGGTGCATCTGGATGTGCCTAGCAGTGTGGTGGTGCGCCCGGTGGACCTCGCCACCGAGATCCAGATCCTCGCCGTGCACGCGGCCGGTCGGGGGCGATCATGAGTCTTCTGGTGCTGGGAGTCAGCCACCACACCGCGCCCATCGAGGTTCTCGAGAAGGTCGCCGCGGTGGATCCCAACGACACGCTCTCGGTCCTCGGGACCGGCGAGGCGGTCGGCGAAGTGCTTCTCCTGTCGACGTGCAACCGGATCGAGGTCTACACGGAGGTGTCCAGGTTCCACGCCGCGGTGGAGGCGGTCACCGGGATCCTGGCGAAGAGTTCCGGGCTGTCGGCCGAGGAGTTGTCGAAGCACCTCTACGTCCACTACGAGGACGCAGCGGTACGGCACGCATTTCGAGTCACCAGCGGGCTGGACTCCATGGTGGTCGGTGACGAGCAGATCATCGGCCAGTTCCGGGAGGCCTTCAAGACCGCGGTCGAGCAGGGTCAGGCGGGCGCAGCCTTCACGAGTTGGCGCAGGACGCGCTACGGATCGGGAAGCGCGTGCAGACCGAGACCGGGATCGGGCGGCACGGTGCGTCCGTGGTCGAGGTGGCGCTGGCGCAGGCCGAGCGGCATTTCGGTTCCCTTGAGGGACGCCACGTCGTGATCATCGGATCGGGCTCGATGTCTTCGCTGGCGGCCTCCGTCGCCGCCGCGGCCGGTGCCCGGGTCACGATCGTCGGCCGCACGGCTGCGGCGGTCCATCGACTTGCGGAGGCCGTCGGCGGTGAACCGGTCCAACTGGTCGATCTCGATGCGCAACTGAGGGCCGCGGATGTCGTGGTGAGCGCCACGGGCGCGACCGGCCTGCTCGTGACCCACGACCACCTCGAACGAGTCCTGCGCGGCACAACCCCCGACCTGTTCGTGTGCGACTTGGCACTCCCGCACGACACCGATCCACGCATCGCTGAGATTCCGGGTGTGCTGCGTCTGGATCTGGCGGGTATCGCGGGTCTGCCGGAGGCGCATGTCGCCAAGGACTCCGTGAGCACCGCGGAAGCACTGGTGCTGGGGGCCACGACCGAGTTCGTCGCGCGGCAGACCAGCGCGAAGGTGGAACCCGTCGTTGTGGCCCTGCGCTCACGGGCCGAAGAGGTCGTGGACGCGGAACTGCAGAGGCTGCGACTGCGCAACGCGGATCTCACCGAGAGGGACTTCACCGAGATCGCCCGCGCCATGCGCCGGGTGGTGGCAACGCTGCTGCATACACCCACCGTGCGGATGAAGGAGTTCGCGGTCGACCCGGGCGGCGATCGGTACGCGGCCGCCCTGCACGCCCTCTTCGACCTGGATCCGTCCGCGGTGGCGGCGCTCACCGAGACGCCGACGCCGAACGATCAGGTCGAGCAGACGCCTTCCTCCGACGGGGTGGGTGGATCGACGAGTGTCTGAGATCAGGGTGGCCACCAGGGCCAGTGCACTGGCGCGCGCACAGACCAGCTGGGTCCGCGAGCGGATCGCCGCGATCACCGGGGTGGTCGTGACAGAGGTGCTCGTGACGACCGAAGGCGACACGTCCAAGGCGGCGCTGACCTCATTCGGGGGGCAGGGGGTCTTCGTGACGGCGGTCCGACAGGCGCTGATCGACGGCCGGGCCGACGTCGCCGTGCACTCGATGAAGGACATGCCGACCGCGCCCGACGACCGCACCGAGATAGTGGCGGTACCCGAACGTGAGGACGTGCGCGACTTCCTGGTCACCGATGCCGACGGCCTGCACGACCTGCCGCCCGGATCCCGGGTCGGGACAGGCTCCCCGCGCCGCATGGCCTTCCTGCGGCGGGTGCGCCCCGACCTGCAGGTGGTGGGTATCCGGGGCAACGTCGACTCCCGCGTCGCGAAGGTCTCGAGTGGCGAATTCGACGCGGTGGTGGTGGCATCCGCGGGACTGCGGCGCCTGGGGCTGACACCACCCGGGGTGCCCTTGTCGACAGACACCATGCTGCCCGCCGTCGGTCAAGGCGCACTTGCCGTGGAGATGCTCCGCGAGCACCGCGCCGTGCCGGAGGTGGCCGGGATCGACGACCCCCTCTCCCGTGCGGCGGTGATGGCCGAGCGGGAACTGCTGGCCGGACTCCGGGCCGGATGCAGCGCGCCGGTGGGCGCCCTGGCCCGCGCTGCCGCGGACAGCCTGAACCTGCGGGCGGCCGTGCTGTCGCAGGACGGGACCCAGATGTACGAATGCACGACTACCGGCTCGCAGGGCTCCGCAGTGGGCCGGCGTGCCGCAGATGACCTGATCGGGCAAGGCGCCGGTCGACTATTGGGAGAAAACAGATGAAGAATCGCAAGCCAGTACCAGCCGTGGCGCTGATCGCCGCCGGATCCGGGGATCCGGAGTTGTTGTCCGTGCGGGCGGCCGCGATGTTGGCGCAGGCCGACGTCGTCGTCTGCGACTCCGAGGTGCGCTCCCTGCTCGAAGGCCGACGACCTGGAAGTGCTGGACATCCCCTCGGCACCGACCGACGCGCCAGCGGTCGCGAAGGCGCTGGCCGAACAGGCCCGCGCCGGTCGTCATGCCGTGCGCGTCTTCGCCGGCGATCCGGTGCTGGACGGCCGGGTGATCGCGGAGGCGAAGGCGCTCCACCGCTCGCACATCCCGTTCGAGATACTCCCGTGCGCAAGCGACGTCTCAGGCATCGCGGCGTACGCCGGGATCGGGCTGGTCGGCTCCAAGTCGAAGCAGTTGCGCGTCGTCGACCTGCTGTCCGGGGAGGTCGACGAGCAGACCCTGGCGGACAGCAGTTGCACGCTGGTGATCCGCAACGCTGCGGATTCCGCCGCCGGCCTGGCCAAGGCGGCGCTGGCCGCCGGGCGCACCCAGGGGACCGGCATGGTCGTGGTCCGCGGTGGCACGACCGTCGAACAGCAGACCGTGGTGACCACTCTCGGTGACGCTGCTGCGGACTTGAAGGCCGCCAAACTGACCGGCAACGGGGACGTGTTCATCGGTGACGGGGTCGCAACCGCGTCCAACCTCGGGTGGTTCGAGAGCAGGCCGTTGTTCGGGTGGCGCGTCCTCGTGCCGCGCACGAAGGACCAGGCAGGTGAGCTGTCCGCGCAACTGCGTCTGTTCGGCGCGGTCCCCGTGGAGGTGCCGACCATCAGCGTCGAGCCGCCGCGCACACCGCAGCAGATGGAGCGTGCCATCGAGGGCATCGAGTCCGGCCGGTACCAGTGGATCGCATTCACCAGTGTCAACGCCGTACGTGCCATCCGCGAGCGCTTCGAGCAGCGCGGTCTCGACGCACGGCACTTGGCCGGACTCAAGATCGCCGCGATCGGGGAGGCGACCGCCAACGCGCTGCAGGACTTCGGTGTCCGGGCCGACCTGGTGCCCCCAGCGGATGCGCAGTCGTCGGTCGGACTTCTCGAGGTGTGGCCCGAGCGGGACCCGGAACTCGACCCGATCGGGCGGGTGTTCCTGCCCCGCGCCGACATCGCCACGGAGAAACTGGTCGCTGGTCTGACCGATCTCGGCTGGGAGGTCGACGACATCACGGCCTACCGGACGGTGCGTGCGGCACCGCCGGCTGCGGAGATCCGGGAGGCGATCAAGACGGGCGGATTCGATGCCGTCGTGTTCACGTCGTCGAGTACGGTGCGCAACCTGGTCGGGATCGCGGGCAAGCCGCATGCAACGACCGTGATCGCGGCGATCGGCCCGGAGACGGCCGCGACGGCCACCGAGCACGGGCTGAAGGTGGCGGTGGAACCGGCGCAGGCGAAGATCGAGCCACTGGTCGCCGCTCTCGCCGCGCACGGCGATCAGCTGCGCAAGGCGGCGCTGGAGAACGGTGAGCGCGTGTGGCGGCCGTCGAAGCGACGCGGTGCCGGTCGGCGGCGCTCGAAGTCATGATGCGTCCCCGCCGGTTGCGTGCCACCGCGGCGATCAGGCGGTTGGTGTGCGAGACCAGGCTGCACCCGGCGGCGCTCGTGCTGCCGGTCTTCGTGGCCGAGGGTCTCACTGAGCCCAAGCCGATCAGTTCGATGCCGGGGGTGTACCAACAGACGCTCGACACGCTGCCGGATCTGGTCGAGCGTGCGGCGCAGGCCGGGCTCGGCGGCGTGATGCTGTTCGGGGTTCCCGTGCACAAGGACGCCGTCGGCTCCGGCGCCACCGACCCGCACGGGATTCTCTCCCGCGCGGTCGAGGTCGCCGTGCGGGCCGCCGCAGGCAGGCTCGTGGTGCAGGCCGACCTCTGTCTGGACGAGTTCACCGACCACGGCCACTGCGGCATCGTCTCCGGCGACGAGGTGGACAACGATGCGACGCTGGTGCGCTATCAGCAGATGGCCGTGGTCCTCGCCCGGGCGGGCGTGGACATGGTGGGCACCAGCGGGATGATGGACGGCCAGGTGGGTGCGGTCCGGCAGGCCCTCGACGATGCCGGCTTCGTGAACACATCGATCCTGGCCTACGCCGCGAAGTACAGCTCCGCGCTGTACGGCCCTTTCCGGGAAGCCGTGGACAGTTCCCTCACCGGCGACCGGCGAACGTATCAGCAGGATCCCGGCAACGGCCGGGAGGCTTTGCGCGAGACCTCCTTGGATCTTGCCGAGGGAGCCGATGTCGTGATGGTCAAACCCGCATACCTCGACGTGGTGCGGGCAGTGGCTGAGATCTCGGATGTGCCGGTCGCGGTCTATCAGGTGTCCGGCGAGTACTCGATGGTGGAGGCCGCCGCCGCGAACGGCTGGATCGACCGGGAAGCCGCGATCCTGGAGTCGTTGACCGGATGCATCCGCGCCGGGGCCGACATCGTCTTGACCTACTGGGCGCTGGAGGCCGCCGAACTGCTCGCCTGAATCCGAGCATGGCCAAGGCCCGCCGCATCGGCGTAGTCTTGAGACGAACCCATGAGAGGCGGCCCCCATGCGCAGAACACTGGCTCTTGCGACAACCCTTCCGCTGCTGGCGGCACCGGTGCTTGTCGCGGGCCCCGCTCAGGCCGACTCGGTGGTGAAGCGGGCCAAACTTCAGAAGAGCATCAAGGTCGGTTTCAAGCAGCAGACCGGCACCTCGGTGAAGGTGAAATGTCCGGCGAAGGTCACGTGGGCCAAGGGCAAGATCTTCTACTGCAAGGTCAAGGCCAAGAACGGCACGAAGTACCGCGTGCAGGTGCGGCTCGGTAGTGAGTCCAAGGGCCGGCTGAAGTGGAAAGTGGTCTCCTGACCCTCCGATTGAGTCTCACCTGCGGCGTACCACACGGAACTTGGCCCTGGCCGGGGTCGTGTCCCTGACGCCGTCGAGCGTTGCGCGGACCCGGAAGTTGTAGCGCCCCGGCTTGAGTCGAAGCACCTTCGGGGACGTGCACGACCGCCATTTCTTCAGCGGCTTCTTTCCGAGGCGGCACTGGAAGGAAGCCCCGGGCGTCCCGGTGAACCGCACTTTGACCTTCGCTCGTGCCTTCTTGGTCCGGACCACCTTCTTGGGCTTCTTGCTGATGCGGGTATCGACGGTCGGACCCGGCGTCGGAGTGGGCTGAGGTGTCGGGGCCGGGGCGGGGGCCGGTGAGACACCGTTGACACGGGCAACGGCCTCGGCCAGGTCCAGTGTCACCCAGAGGGTGTCTGCGGGTCCGGCGCTGATCTGCCGGGGGCCGGTGCCCGGCGCGAGCGGCAGGGTCGAGTACTGCCCGTCCGCAGTCAGCCGTCCGAGATTGTTGGTTGCGAACTGGGCGAACCAGTAGCTGCCGTCACCCCCGAGTGCCACTCCGAAGGGGTCGGCCAGCGGTGTCGGCGTCGTCACTGCCGCTCCGGGGGGCTGGATGCGTCCGACGGTCTGCGGCACTGCGGTGGGATTGCTGTAGGCGACCTGGCCACCTGCGCCACCGGTCACACCCTGCGGACCACCCCCGGTCGGGAAGGCGGTACCCACCCCGGCCGTGGTGACCCTGACGATCTGTTGGCCCCCGAAGTCCGCCACCCAGAGATTGCCGTCCGAGCCGGCCGCGATCCAGCGCGCCCCGGCCACCCCGGTCGCCGCGTAGGACGTGAACCCGGCGGGGTCGTTCGGCGGGATCTTGATCACCTTGTTCCCCGACGCGGTCCACAGGTTCCCGTCGGGCCCGGTGGTGATAGCCCGTGGGTCGCTGATGTCGGCGATCGCGAACGCGACCGCGGCGTTCGGATCGCCCGGCGCGAAGCGGGCGACCCCGCCGCTCTGCGTCACCCACAGATTCCCGTCGGGCCCGGTGGTGATCCCGGTGGGTGTGGCCACCGTGGCCGGGTTGTACTCGGTGACGGTGCCGTCGGCAGCCACCTTCGCGAGGTCGTTGACCGCGTCCAAGGTGACCCACATGTTGCCGTCCGGACCCGGCCCGATCTGGTTGTTCGTACCCACACCGCTGACCGCGAACTGTCCGTCAGGTGTCGGTTCGGCCAGTGCGGGACCCGCGAGGGCGGGCAGTCCCACCGCGGTGGCAGTCGCTACGGCGAGTAGTCGAAGGGTCATGTGCGCATTCAAGCGCCGTATGCCGCTGCTGGGAAGACCGATTTCGGACATAGTTCGCGCGCACCCCGGGCATCCGGATGGGCCGCCACGCGCAGGATCTGCCCTCTTGTGTCGGATCCGCCGCTTACCATGAGGTTCCAGCGTTCGCGGAAGAGGTTGTGGTGTCAGTAGCGGTTGTGCCCCGGCATGAGACGGATGTCCGCCGGCCCGCGCCACCGATGGGCTACATCCCCGGGCTTGACGGCATTCGGGCTATCGCCGTGCTGGCGGTGCTTCTGTACCACTCAGGTGTGCCCGGCGTTCCAGGCGGTTTCCTCGGCGTCGATGTGTTCTTCGTTCTCTCGGGCTTCCTGATCAGCAGCCTTCTGCTGCAGGAGATCGAGCGGACATCGGCGGTCTCGTTCGGCCAGTTCTACCTGCGCCGGGCCCGGCGCTTGCTGCCTGCGCTGCTGGCGACGCTCGCACTCTCCTCGGTCCTGGTCCTACTCTTCGCGCGGGATGCTGCCGCGCAGTTCCGTGAGGACGCGCTCGCGTCGATGTTCTATGTGACCAACTGGTGGTACGTGGTCCAGGACCTGTCGTACTTCGAAGCCATGGGCCGGCCGCCCATGCTGCAGCACCTCTGGTCGCTGGCGGTCGAGGAGCAGTTCTACCTGGTGTGGCCCGTGGTCCTCGTCCTGCTCTACCGCTGGCGCGGTCGTCCCGGGGTGGGACGGGTCGCACTGATCGTCGCGCTGGTCTCCACGGTCCTGATGGCGCTGGGTTCGCTGGTCTGGAACGTCCCGGACGCCGGTGACGCGAGTCGCCTGTACTTCGGCACGGACACCCACGCCATGGGTCTGCTGCTCGGCGCCGCGCTGGCCACCGTGTGGCGGCCGGGAGCGCTGCCACGAACGGTGGCGGCACCGGCCAAGGTGGTTCTGTGGGCCGCCGCGCTGGGGGCGACGGTGGTGCTGCTGTCGATCTTCCACCGCGTGGGTGAGGACAGTGCGTGGCTCTACCGGGGCGGGTTCTTCATCGTCTCCTTGGCCGCTCTCGGGATCGTGGCATTGGCCAGCCACCCCGCGATCGGGTTCGGTCGTTTACTCGCCGTCCAGCCGATGCGCTACATCGGTGAGCGCTCCTACGGCCTGTACCTGTACCACTGGCCGATCTTCGTGGTGACCCGGCCCGGCATCGATCTGCCCTTCGACGGCGTCCCCGCCTGGATCGTGCGCATGGGGCTCACGTTCGCCGTCGCCGAGGTGTCCTACCGATACCTGGAGGTGCCGATCCGGCGCGGCGCGCTGTCCGCGGCATGGAAACGCTGGCGCGAGGAGGGTGTCGGTACTGCGGTGGCGCGGACTGCCGGTGTCTTGGTCGCGGCCTTCGCAGTCATCTTCGCGACCGGTGCGGCGCTGGCGGCGATACCTGCCCCGAACGCCTCGGACTATCTCGGAGGTCGCACCGAGATCGGCCAGGATCTGACGTCAGAGGCGGCCGCCGCGGAGGGTCCGGACGCCGATGCGGCCGACGTGGACGAACCGCCCCCACCGGTGGGGGCCGACCTGTCCAAGCAACCGATGACGGCGGTGGGAGATTCGGTGATGCTGGGGGCGGCCGGTGCCCTGGACAAGGCCTTCCGGGTCTCCGTGGACGCCGCGGTGTCTCGGCAGTTCCCGCAGATCGTCGAACGCATCAACGCGCGAAAGGCGGCGGGGCAACTGCGCGACGTGGTGGTGATCCACGCCGGGACCAACGGAACCGCCTACTGGGACATGATGAAGGAGACCCTGGACGGACTGACCGACCGGCAGGTGGTGCTGGTCACGGTCCACACGCCCAACTCCTGGATGGACGACTCGAACCGCAACATCCGCGGGATGGCCAACCAGTTCGACAATGTGCGGATCGCCGACTGGGAGACGGCCGCCGAGGGCCACCGGGAGTACTTCGTGTACGACGGCACACACCTGACGACCGAGGGCATCAAGGCCTATGTGGAAACCATCCGTGAGGCTCTGAAGGGTGATGGCAGCGCGCCCACTGCGAGCTGAGCGGCACCCGCGCCCGGTTCGGGCGGATATCGCGGGACCGGAGGGCGACGACTACGCTCGAAGGGATGCTCACAATCGCCCTGCGCAGCCTCGGCGCGCACAAGCTCCGTCTGTTGCTCACTGCGGCCGCGGTGTTCCTCGGCGTCGCTTTCATCACCGGCATGCTGATGCTGACCAACGCCCTCGACCGCACATTCACGGACATCTTCGAGAGCGGCGCGCAGGACGTGCTGGTCACCCGCACCGCCGCCGTCGCCGAGGACATCACCCAGAGCACCGGTGACGACGCGGTCCTGCTGATCTCGCAGGAGGAGGTTGATCAGGTTTCCGAGGTCGAAGGTGTCCTCGCGGCTGACGGCGGAATCTTCCAGAACGGCGCATACCTGCTCGACAAGGACGGCGACGTGGTGGGCGGCAACGGTCCGCCGGCCGCAGGGGTCAACTGGCAGGCTGATCCGGCCCTGTCCGTATCCACGATCACGCAGGGGACGGCGCCGCAGGCCGACCGCGAGGTGGTCGTGGACGACGTGACATTCCCGAAACTCGACATCCCGGTCGGGGGCGAAGTCCGGATGGTGACCCCGAAGGGCAGGATCACCGTCGATCTGGTCGGCGTCTTCAAGTACGGGGAGACTGGCAGTCTGGCGGGGGCGACGATCACCGCGTTCACGCCACAACGCGCGCAGGAACTGTTCACCGAACCCGGTCAGTGGCAGTTCGTGGAAGTCGCCGCGGCTGACGGCTTCTCGGATCAGCAGGTGGCCGACTCCATCGCGGCGGATCTCGGCGAGGGCTGGACCGTGAAGACGCGTGACCAGCAGGTGGAGGAGTCCGCGTCCGCTCTGCGGCAAGGCCTCGGGTTCATCACCTACGTGCTGCTGGGATTCTCCGGGATCTCGCTGTTCGTCGCCGCGTTCCTGATCTACAACACGTTCGCGATGCTCGTGGCCCAGCGTGGGAAGGAGATGGCGCTGCTCAGGGCGGTCGGCGCATCCCGCCGCCAGGTCCTGACATCAGTCCTGCTGGAGGCGCTGCTGCTCGCGCTGGTCGCCGCCGTCATCGGTATCGCGCTCGGCTACGGCCTGGCGTTGGGACTGACCGCTCTGCTCAAACAGATCGGGCTCTCCCTGACCTCTGGAGTGGTACTGACGCCTCAGGCGGTCGTATGGGCGTTGGTGCTGGCGGTCGTGGTCACCGTTACGTCGGCACTGCTGCCCGCCGTGCGCGCGGCACACACGCCGCCTCTGGCCGCCCTGCGCGAAGCGGAAACCCCGGTGGAGCGACCGGGCCGGCTTCGCACCGCTATCGGTGTGGTCATCCTGATTGTGGCCGGTATCGGCCTGGCCGGAGCGTTCGCCGACGACCCGAGTGTGAGCCGCGTGGCCTTCTCCGCGCTGGGTTTGCTGGTGGCGGCGGTGTTCCTCGCGCCGGTTCTGGCGATGGGTGCGGCCAAGGTCGCCAGCAGGCTCATGGCCGTGGGCGGCGTGTCCGGGGAGTTGGCGGGCCGCAACGCTCAGCGGGGGCCGCGTCGCGTCGCGGCGACCGC
Organism: uncultured Actinomycetota bacterium; assembly: GCA_963769435.1. GTDB lineage: Bacteria > Actinomycetota > Actinomycetes > S36-B12 > UBA10799 > JADKAV01. The sequence goes on along the minus strand of CAVYLN010000001.1, from coordinate 979,707 downwards.
CTCGGCGCTGTTGATCGGGCTTGCCCTGGTCACCACTGTGACCGTTGTGGTGGCCTCAGCCAGGGAATCCATCAACGACCTGATCGACCGTGCGTTCGGCGCCGACTACATCGTCGCCACGCAGACCGGCAACCCGTTCAGCACGCAGATCGCGGACCGGCTGCGGGACGTGCCCGACGTCGAGTACGTGGTATCGCAGTCGCAGGGTCCGGCCCGTGTGGACGGAGAGGACCAGCTGATCACGGCTATGGGTGGCGGGCCGGTGACGTCGGCCTTCGACTTGGAGGTCGCGTCCGGCCGGATCGACTCGCTCACGCAGGGGACGGCGATCGCCGACCAGGACTGGGCAGACTGAGAACGGGCTCGAGGTCGGCGACAGGGTCTCAGTCCTGTTCCCGTCTGGACAGACCCGCAGTTTCACGCTGGAGGGGGTATTCGTGCCCACTGAGGCCGGACTGTTGGGCGGCCTGATCATCCCGAAAGAGGACTACCGCTCGGTCGGTGGTGCCGCACAAGACACGTTGCTGTACGTCACGCTGGATCCGGAGGCGGACCCTGCCACTGCCCTGCCCGCTGTGGAGGAGGTCACCGACGAGAACCCTCTGCTGCAGGTTCTGGACCAGGCGTCGATCAAAGAGCAGAACACACAGCAGATCAACCAGTTGCTGTATCTCATCTACGGCATGCTCGGGCTCTCAATCATCATCGCCGCACTCGGGGTGGTGAACACGATGGCGTTGTCCGTCCTTGAGAGGACCCGCGAGATCGGCCTGCTGCGGGCGGTGGGACTGTCCCGCCGGCAGGTCAGGCGGATGATCCGTTGGGAGGCCATTCTGGTCGCGCTGACGGGCGCGGTCGTGGGTGTCCTGGTGGGTCTGGTGGCCGGTATCAGTCTGCGTGAGGCGCTGGCCGGTGACGGTATCGAAGTGCTGGTGATCCCGGTGGCAACGGTGATTGTGATCATGGTGCTGGCGGTTCTCCTGGGTATCTTCGCTGCCGCTCTGCCGGCCCGTCGGGCGGCTCGGCTGGACATTCTCGCGGCGATCGCGACGGAGTAGGAAACCGATCCGGTCATGCCGGCTTGGCTGCGTGTCCGGCCGGCGGAGATCGCATGTACTCGTCGTAGGCGAGCGGGCTGTCCCGCCCTGCCGTCATGCGGTTTTGGCTGGTGGTGCGCGGGTGGTGGTGGGGGTGATGTGGGGGACGCCTTGGTTCATGGTGATGGTGTAGCGGCCGTGGTGGAGGTCGTGGTGGCATCTGGAGCACAAGAGGGTGAGGTTTGCCAGGTCGGTGGTGCCGCCGTGTTTCCAGTGGTGGATGTGGTGGGCTTGGCAGTAGCGGGGTGGGCGGCCGCAGCGGATGCAGCCGTGGTCGCGGGCGATCAGGGCGGCCCATTGCGCGGCGGTGGCGCGGCGTTTGGTGCGGCCGAGCGCCAGCGGGAGGAAGGTGTCGTCGCGGTGGACGCCGAAGATGATCGAGCACACGGCCGCGCAGCTGTAGTAGTCGAAATCGTTGGGCAGGATCGGGGTGCCGTCGGGGAGTCGGGCACCAGTGCCGTCGGGCAGGTGTTCGACGTCGATCAGGATGCTGACCGCGGACACCCCGAGTGGGCGGGTGGTGGTGTGTCCGGCGTCGATCAGGTCGGTCAGGGCGTCGGCGCGGCGTTGGGGCAGGGTGTCGCCGGTGTCATCACTGGTGGCTGCGGCCAGGGCGTCGGCGAGGACCGCGCCGGTGGTCTCATCGAGTAGGGCGGTGAGTCGCCACATGCCGTTGGGGCCTGCCGACAGCCGTGCGGAACGGCGGTCACGTTGCGCGGCATAGGACAAGGTGGGGTGCTGGCCGTCGGTGTCGTTGTCGGCGATCACCTGCAGGATCCTGCCCGACTTCCCGGGGGTCGGTCGCGCAGGCCAGCGCGACCACTGCGCCTTGTCGGGCGGCGAAGTCGGTGATGTGGGGGCTGTGGTCCAGGATCGCGCGTACGTGCATCCCGGAGATCTGGCCTTTCCGGTAGGCGTCGGCGACTTCGGGCAGGTCGCGTAGTTGTCTGGGCGGTGTGGACGATCCCGGCCCCGACCGCCGGCGTGGCTGCCGGTGGTGGTGGCGACCAGGGTGCTGGTGGTCCCGGCCCGCAACACCCGCGAATCCCCCTGGGCATCGGCGGCATCGGCCAGATCGCTCAGGTAGGCGTGGATCTGGTTCAGCGCGGTCGCGACCGCGGTCATCGCGGCGGCGCGTTCCTCGGCACACAGCACCTCCGGGTCCGGCAGTGCGCCGATCGCGGCCGCCACGCTGGTCGAACACCTGCTCCGGCGGGTCGGTGGGTAGCGAGGCGCGGATCTTCGCCCGCCGCCGTGCTGCCATCGAAACCTCGAAGAACCCGTCCATCCCGTCCACCCCCTTCTGATCAACCACCCCCAGACTAGAACGCACGTACGACAAAACCCGGACCCGAACAGAAACTGTGGACAAGCCCGGCCGGCAGGGAGTGGACAGCCGGCCGAGACCGGAATCAGGATCGGTGGCGACGCGCCGCGAGGTGGACCGCGGGCCTCAGTGCGACCAGATCGTGCCGCTCCGAATGCCCGCAACGGTGCGGACCGCGGTGACCAGCCACATGGCGCACAGGGTGATCGCAGATGCCCAAGCCAGGATGTCGAACAGTCCTGCTTCCCAGGTCTGGGCCAGCAGTGCCGTAGCTACCGTCCAGGCGCCGAAGGGGAACACGAAGCCCCACCACGACAAGGAGAAGGGCAGCGTTCCGTAGCCCCGGCGGATCACCAGCAGGGCGGCCACCATCCACCAGAAGCCGAAGCCCCACATCATGGTGGCCAGAGGGAGCATCGCATCGACCAGTTGCGGGTTGCCGGAGGCCTGGGCCAGCCGGATCATGTCCAGGCCCATCAGCCCAGCGGGGCCCATGCCGATGAACAACGTGGGCGCCAGCGCGTCGGGCGGCAGTGGGTGGGAAACGGTCCGGAGGAACAGGACGGCGGTGACTACCAGATACAGGACCGCGCCCATCCCGAGGAAGGCCCAGCCGAGTGCCAGCAGGTCCGCCGAGAGGTTCGGGACCTGGAGGGCCAGTGGCACCAGGGCCAGCGGGATGATGATGGTCACGACCGGTGGGATGAACCAGGCTCCGGTGATCTGCTCGGTGGGGGTCCCCTCCGCGGTGAACAGGTTGACCATGAACTCCCAGCCGATCAGCAACGCCAAGGCACCGCCGGTCACCGTCAGAACGGCCACGCCTGAGGTCACCAAGCCGTCCGGAAGCCAGCCTTCGCCCACTCTTCCCACCGCCACCGCCCACGCGAGCAGGCCACCTGCGACGGTGGCCGACATGCCGCCTTTCACCGGGTGACGCAGATCGGCCATCGCGAGGTCGCGGTGCCTGATCCACCGGGCCGCTGTGGCGATCAGCACCAGGACTGCCATCAGGGATGCAACCACCAGCAGGGCGCGCGAGATCCAGACCGGCCAGCCGATGGCTGCTGTGGCGACCGCGACCACGGAGGTGCCCATGACGGAGGCGCCCCAGTTCGGCGCGAAGGAATCGAGTCGAAAACTCACGGCGCAACCGTCGCGTCGGGCCGGTCGTCGGACGTGGTCTGGGGCTCGTCAGAGCTGACGGTCGAGACGTCCACGTCGCCGGTCGGTGGCACCCACGCGCACGACATCTCGCCGCGCAGCCGGATCGCCAGGGCCCAGAGCAGGGCCAGGATCCCGGCAGCCGCCAGATAGGGCTGCATCGGGGCGAAGACCTGTACCGCACCGGTGGCACCGAGGGCCACAAGCGCGAGCTTGTTGCAGACCGGGCATCCGATCGCCAGATAGGCGAGCAAAGCACCCACGCTGCCGCGCTTGTCGATGCCGGACGGTGCGGTTGCGGACACGTATGTCGCCGTCAGCAGTCCCGTGAGAACCGAGGTCGCGATCAGGACGTTGAGGGCCCAACTCGTGGGCGGGATGCTTCGTCCGAACACCGGGTTGGGGATGACCGCCGTGCTGAGTCCCAGTAGCAGGAAGGTGGCAACTGCGACCGTGGCCGCGACCACCCACCGCCGCAGGCTCCACGTGGCGAATGCGCTGAGTGGGCAGGTCGGCATGCCCTCAACTATACCCCAGGGGGTATATGTACAGGCGAGGATCGTTCCGCATCCGGTGTGGCGGGCGGGCGGGATTGGACGGCGATCAGGGACAGTGTCACCGAGACGGCGATGACGTTCGTGACGATCATCGGCAGATCCGGACGCGCCAGCCCGTACGCCAGCCAGAGCGACTGCCCGCCCAGCAGCAGGAAGAGGGTGGCCAAGGACACCTCGGAGACCGCACCCGCGCGCTTGCCGGCCGATCGACTCGATGAGTTGGGGCACTGTCGTCAGGACCCCGCACACGACCCCGAGTCCGGACGAGACGGCCCCGGGCAGTTGCACGAGGGCCGCCACCAGAATCGCCACCGTCCCGATCGGGACAGTGGCCGCGAGCGGCACGGGCCACGTGCGCTGCCGCCGCAGGAGCAGGCTCACGACCGGAACCGTGGTCGCGATGAACGCCACGTTGCCGATGATGATGGCAGGCGCCTGCAGGATCAGCCCGTACGCCAGCCAACTCGTCCCGGACATGGCGAAGATGGTCCACGTCAGCAGGCTCACACCTGCTGCGCTGTGGTCGCGCACGATCCGGGCGATCTGCGGCAGGGACATGGACGTCATGAGGACCGCCCCCGCGTAGCCGAACCACTCAGCGTCCATGGCCTCCCAAGGTACCCCTGTCCGGCACGGGACATCCGGCGATACCCTGGGACCACATGGGGAGCTCGGGTCAGCCGGGCTGAGAGGGTCACCGTCCGCGTGGCCGACCCACACAACCTGATCTGGGTAATGCCAGCGGAGGAAACGTGCGCCTACTCATCGCATCCCTGACCATCGCACTCGCGGCCTGCTCGAGCCAGGAGCAGCCACAGGCCGCGCCGGTGACCGAAGTTGTGGTCGTGACCCATGACTCCTTCGCGGTGTCGAAGGAAGTCCTCCAAGAGTTCACGCGGGACAGCGGCCTGACCGTCAAGATCGTCCAGAACGGTGATGCCGGCCAGGTCGTCAACTCGGCGATCCTGTCGGCCGGCGCACCGCAGGGCGACGTGCTGTTCGGGGTGGACAACACGTTCCTGAGCCGGACGCAGGACGCGGGTGTCTTCGTGGACTACCAGGCTCCCGGAGCGCCAGCCGCCCTGGCCGAGGACGCACCCGGCGTCACGCCGATCGACACCGGTGCGGTCTGCCTCAACTACGACACCGAAGTACTTCGCCGAGCGACCCGCTCCGAACAGTCCCGCCGACCTCGTCGATGCCCAGTACCGGGATCTCACCGTCGTGCAGAATCCCGCCACGTCCTCACCGGGGCTCGCCTTCCTGCTCAGTACCGTCGCAACCCAGGACGACTGGCAGCAGTACTGGCGCGACCTCAAGGCCAACGGCGTCAAGGTGGTCGATGGGTGGGACAACGCCTACTACCGGCAGTTCTCCGGTGGCTCCGGCGAAGGCGATCGGCCGATCGTCGTGTCCTACTCCACGAGCCCGGCGGCCGAGGTGATGTTCTCCGAGGACCCGCAGGCGCCCCCGCCCACGGCCAACGTCGATGCGCAGTGTTTCCAGCAGGTGGAGTACGCGGGGCTGCTCGCCGGCGCCCGCAACGAGCAGGGCGGGAAACAGTTCATCGACTTCATGCTGTCCAAGACGTTCCAGGACGACATCGGCGGGCAGATGTTCGTCTACCCGGTGATCGAGGGGGCGAAGGTCCCCACGGCGTTCCGGCAAGTACGCGCCGCAACCGGCTGATCCCGTGGTGATGGAGCCGAATGAGATCGCCGCCGGCCGCGATGAATGGATCGATCAGTGGTCCGCAATCATGGAGTGATCCTGCGGCTCGTGCTGCTGGTCCCACTGCTGTTCCTGATCCTGCTGTTCGTCATCCCGGTGGCCGCCGTGGTGAGGGTCGGGGTGCAGGAAGGGCCTGAGGCGATGCTGGCGGTCATCGGCGCGGGCCGCACATGGCGCATCCTCGGCTTCACCATCGCCCAAGCCGCACTGTCGACGCTGGCGACGATGATCGTGGCGATGCCGGCCGCCGTCGTGCTGGCGCGATTCAAGTTCCCCGGACGGGCGTTGGTACGGGCACTCGTACTGGTGCCGTTCGTTATGCCAACGGTGGTTGTCGCAGCAGCGTTCCTGGCACTGATCGGACCGAACGGGGTGCTGTCCGTCGACCTGTCGGGATCGGTCTGGGGGCTGGTCATCGCACACGTCTTCCTGAACATCGCCGTCGTGATCAGAGTGGTGGGAAGTGTCCTGGCGACGATCGAGCCCGGACTTGAGCAGGCGGCCCAGGTGCTGGGGGCCTCGCGCTGGCAGGCCTGGTGGCGGGTGACCTGGCCGCTGCTGCGGCCCGGGCTGCGCTCGTCGGCGCTGATCGTCTTCCTGTTCAGTTTCACCTCGTTCGGCGTCGTGCAGGTGCTGGGCGCGGGCCAACTCAGGACGCTCGAGGTGGAGATCTACCGCCAGACGGCCTTCCTGCTGGACCTGCCGGCCGCGGCGGCGCTGTCGTTGTTGCAGTTGCTCGCCGTCGTCGCGATGCTCGCGGTCGTGGGCAACACCGCGTCGGTGGTCAGCGGGCCGGCCGTGGATGTGGCCCGACCCCCGCACGGATGGCGGCAGTGGACCGGTGTGACGGTCATCGTGACACTCACCTGCGTGGCGGTGCTGGCACCTCTGCTGATCGTGCTGGTCCGATCGCTGACCATCGACGGACAATGGACCACGCTGGGGTGGCAGACCCTGTTCGCGCAAGGGACGAGTACGAACTCGGTGGATCCCTGGTCGGCGGTGGTCGCGTCGCTGCGCACGGCCGCAGCGGCCACCCTGATCGCGGTGACGATCGGTGGGATGGCCGCCTTCGGGCTGGCCTTCAGCGGCCGCGGCAGGTGGCTGCGCTCGGTCGACGCGATGCTGCTGCTGCCGCTGGGCACCTCTGCGGTCACCGTCGGGCTGGGCATGCTGCTCGCTTTCGGTCGCCCTCCGATCGACCTGCGCAACACCGGCCTGTTGATCGTGCTGGCCCAGTCGTTGGTCGCCATGCCGTTCGTCGTGCGGGTTCTGGCACCGGCACTCCAGGGCTTCGACCGGAGGTACCTGCACGTAGCGGCCGTGCTGGGTCGGTCGCCGGTGAACGCCCTGAGGTCCGTGGCCGTACCGCTGGTCCTGCCGGCGGTGCTGGTGGCGACGGGATTCGCGTTCGCGGTGACGATCGGGGAGTTCGGGGCGACCGTCTTCCTGGCCAGCCCGGCCGACCCGACCCTGCCGGTGGCGATCTCCCGGCTTCTGGCCAGGCCGGGGGCCGTGACGGTTGCCGCGGCCTACGCGGCGGGAGCCCTGTTGCTGATGCTGACCGTCGCGGTGGTGGTGGCGATCGACCGGGTGCGCCTCAATCGGGCGGTGGGTTTCTGATGCTGCATCTGACGGACGTGTCGGTCGCCTACGACCAGCCGATCCTCCACCATGTGGACCTGGAGGTGGCACAGGGTGAGATCGTCTGCATCCTGGGACCCAGCGGGGGCGGCAAGTCCACACTGCTTCGTGCGGTCGCCGGTCTGGTCGACTACACCGGCCGCATCGAGGTGGCCGGTCGCGCGTTGGAAGGTGTCCCCACCCACCGGCGGACCGTGGGGATGATGTTCCAGGACGACCTGCTGTTCCCGCACCTGAACGTCGCGGAGAACGTGGGGTTCGGGGTGGCGGCCAGGGATGCCGTCCGCATCGCCGAGATGATCGACCTGGTGGGGCTGGCGGGTTTCGAGGACAGGGCGGTGGACACGCTCAGTGGCGGTCAGGCACAGCGTGTGGCACTGGCCAGGGCGATGGCCCCGGCCCCGGCAGTGGTTCTGCTCGACGAACCGTTCGGCGCCCTGGACGCGGTGTTGAAGGCGGAACTCGTACTGGACGTCCAGCGGCTGCTGCGAGACAGGGCGATGACCGTGCTGGCCGTCACGCACGATCGGCACGAGGCATTCACGATGGCCGACAGGGTGGCCGTGCTCAAGCAGGGGCGACTCGTCCAGGTGGGCACGGCTGACGAGTTGTGGAACGCACCCGTCGACGACTACGTCGCGCGATTGGTCGGGCTCTCGGTCCTCGACGGCGTCGCGTACCCGCCGGAGCGGTTGCAGGAGAGCCAGGAAGGCAGGTGGGAACTGCGCGTCACCGGCCGGACCTTCGATGACGGGCGATTCCTGGTGTCCGGCACCGTGGCCGGCCAAACGGTGTCGTATGTCACCGACACCCGATCCGTGCCCGCGGTGGGACGAACGGTGCGCATCGACATCCGACAGACGGGCTGAGCGCCCCGATCAGCCCGCAGAGGCAGTGTCCGCGGCTCGACGCCGTAGCACCAGCGAGGCGATCCCGCGCCACCCCAACATCGTCAGCGCCAGGAACACGGTCGCCACGGCGATGAAGGCGGCGGCGGTGCCCTCACCGAACGTGCGCCGCAACAGCATGCCGCCGACCAGGGTCATGATCCAGATCACGAGGCCGGCCCGCAGCGACTCCGGGGGACGCAGCGGTATCGCGATGATCCATCCGAGCGCCAGTGCAGCCAGGAACGGGGCCGCGACCTGCACGACCGAGTCGGATTCGGAATGTGCCCGGATCCCCACCGCGACAAAGACCAGCACGCAAACGAAGTCCAGGACCGCAGCCACCCACGCCTTCACGCGCACGAGTCTAGTTGCGGGGTCGTCCAGGGCGTCGCAGGCTGGACCCATGGCGATCACGGAGTACATCGGGATCTACCACGCGGACGGTGGTCTCGTCGGCGAGGCCAAGTACGTGGTCGGACACATCCTGGGGCGCACACATTGTGCCTTGTGCGACATCACCCACTCCCCGGTGCGGCGCAAGAAGCAGTGGGACGCGTACGTCGATACGCTCGGGGTTCCGTTCCGTCTGTATCACCTGAACGAAATGCCGGCGGATGTCGCGGCCAGGGTCGCCGCGGCGGGCAGTCCGGTGGTTCTGGGCCGCACGGACACCGATCTGGTGGTGCTGCTCGGCCCGGAGCAACTGGACCGTTTGGACGGATCAGTGTCCGCATTCGCCCGCGCCCTGGCCATGGTTGCGGCCCCACCGACCGCGGCCGGCACCGATTGACCCGTACGGATCGGCCGCAGGAACCTCGCGGCGGTGCCGCGCGGCGCTAGCGTTCATCCGTGGACCCCATCCGGCGCACCGAAACCTGGTTCGCGCACAACGGACTCCCGCAGTTCGTCGACGACTACAACTCGCGCGAGCACATCTGGACCCGGGCGGTGCCGGCGATGATCGTGGTGCTGGCGGTCCAACTCTCGACGGCGCTGTGGAGTGCGCTCAGCAGTGGCAGTCGGGTGCTGCCAGTCTTCAGCGTGCTGGTCGCTGCCTTGGCGTTGCTGGGCGTGGGGGTCTGGTCGAAACGCCGCCGTGGCTACTGGTTCGCACCCTCAGAACGGGTCGGCTGGCCCGTGCTGCTGGGCTTCATCGCAGCCGGGGCCATTCCCGACGCGATCCAGTACGGCCGCCGCATCGAGGGTGTCGACATCACGTGGGAGTCGGTCGTGGCGTCGCTGGTGCTGCAGGTGCTGCTGCTCGGCATCATCTACTTCGTCACGCGTTTCGCGCTGCTGGCGATGGTGGGATGGGCGGTCCGGCAGACGGCCCGGTCCGCGGGTGACCTCTACGCGGTCGCCACAAAGGCCCTTCCACTGTTGCTGATCGTCATGATCGTCCTGTTCATCAACACCGAGGTGTGGCAGGTGGCGGGCAGCCTCGCCGGGCCGGTCCTGTGGGGCAGCAGCGGTCTGCTGTTGATCTTCGGGGTGCTGGTGACCCTCGACCGCACGCGGGAGCAGATCGACACGCTGCGACTGGATGCGCCGATCGAGCAGGTGCGGACCGCGTGCGCGCCCACCCCACTGGCCGGCATCGCGGACCAGTTGCCGGAGGTGGGGGACCCGGACCTGCGCCGGCCTCAGCGACGGTCGATGGTCGTGGCGGCACTCTCGACCCAGGTGATCCAGGCAGCTCTGATCGGGCTTCTCGTGTGGGCGTTCTTCATCGTGTTCGGTGTGGTCGCGATCACCGCGCCCGTGCAGCAGGCATGGCTGGGGGACCTCGGCTCCGCCGACGTGTTCTGGACGATCGGGCAGGATCACGTCCTGTCCCGCGCTCTGATCCGGGTGTCCACCTTCCTCGGGGCATTCGCGGCCTTCTACACGACCGTGTACGCCGCGAGCGACCCCGTGTACCGGGCGTCCTTCTCCGACGATGTGGGTGCCTCGCTGCAACAGGCCGTGGACGTGCGTCGCGTCTACCTGACTGCCAAGGGAATCACCGATGCGTGACCGTGATGCGACAGGTCGGCCGCGCAACGACCGGCCCAGGGATGCCCTGGGCCGGCCGCTCGAGTATGGCCAGAAAGGTGTGGAGCCTCTGCCCGAGGACCTCGACACGTCCCCGGACGCCATCGTGGGCTTGACCACACAACTGCTTGACGAAGGCCGGCCGTTTCAAGCCCATGAGGTGTTGGAGGCGGCGTGGAAGGGGTCCGCGGACCCGGCGCGCGTCGCGTGGAAGGGAATGGCTCAACTGGCGGTGGCATTGACCCACTCCATGCGGGGCAACGCCACAGGCGCGGCAAGACTGCGTCAGCGTGGTCTGGTCAACCTCGCTGCAGGTGAGCTGCCGTTGGTGGCGCATCCACTGCGTGACCGACTGCTTGATCTCACGCGCGAGCACCGACACTGAGTCGACGGGGCTGCGCACCGCCAGTTCCGGCAACGCCGCAGCGCTTCGGCGCCTGCCTGCCGGGGACCGGGGTCGGGGACCCCACAGCGGCACTGCATGGCCCAACCTTCCAACGGGGTCACCCCCGAATGGCCGCCAGGAACACCCCCGGAAGGTCCCTTAGGTGGTCAGTGGCCTCGAAGTGCACGACCCCGCGGAAGGTCGTTGCGAAGGTGCGATGGCTCACCGCCGTCGAGGGTTTCGCCAGCGGATGGAATCTGGCTGTTAGCACCGTCTTCTGCGGATTCCGCAGCAGGAATGCGTTGTTCACCACGCCGATCCCGCTGTCGATGTCCGCCGGTGTGGCCCCCGGGAAGCCACCCCAGGTCGTGTAGCCCATGCCCGCCGCCAGACCCCCGTACTCATTGACCCCGATGGCCCCGTACCTGAGATCCTCGACCGCGCGATCCACGGCGTCCGGGTGGGCCCTGCTGGTCGCCGGGTGTACCAGGACCGTGGCGGCGAGACTGCCGGTCAGGCGCTCGTTGGCGAACGCAGTCGCAGCGGCGAGGTAGTCCTCGACGGTCTCGGCGGGCAGCCGCACCACCGCGAGGACGTCGGAGAACACCTCCTCGCGGAACAACCTGGCATTCGACGCCGGGTCCAAACCCGTGACCAGCAAGCGCCGATCAGCACCCTGCAGCGTTTCAACACCGGGTGAGCCGGCCAGGACCCGGGCGACCTTCTCATCGGTGCCCGGGTAGTACGGCGCGTTCGGCGGCAGGGTGCGCATCAACTCCCGGACCTGCTCCAGGAGATCGTCGGCCTGCGCCCAGTCCTGCGGCAGGATCAGAACCTGCGGCGCAGCACAGATGTGGCCGCAGTTCAACAACTTGGACCCGACGATCTTGTCGGCCTGTCGCCGTACGTCCGCGGCGCTCCATTTGCCGGGCACCACGATCATCGGGTTCACCCCGCCAAGTTCGCTGACGTGGGTGCTTCGCTGCAACAGGCAGTTGATGTCCGACGGGCGTATCTGAGCGCCAAGGGGCAGGCGGATGCGTGACCGCGACCCGTCCGGACGTCCCCGGAACGCCCGGCCGCGGGACGAACTGGGAAGGCCGCTGCCACCGGGACACGAGGGTGTCGCACCGTTGCCCGAGGACATCGACACCAGCCCGGCGGCCGTCGTCGCGCTCGCCGATCGACTGCTCGACAAGGGGATGCCCTTCCAGGCCCATGAAGCCCTCGAGGCTGCGTGGAAATCGGCGCCCGATCACCAGCGTCCCGCATGGCAGGCACTGGCCCAACTGGCAGTCGCGCTCACCCACTGCCGGCGGGGCAACGCCGTGGGAGCCTCCCGCGTGCGGGCCAGGGCGCTGGTGAACCTCGGCGACGGTGAACTGCCGCAGACGGCATGGGCACTGCGCGACCGGCTGCTCGAGATGACCGAGGGTTGCTGACTGTGCCCCCTAGCACTACCCGTTGAGCCGGCGGTAGAACCCCTTGAGTGTCCCGTAGAGCTTCCGGTACTCGCCGTAGTGGTGGGCGTAGATCTCCCGGTCCGCGGGGATCGGGTCGAAGACCTGTGCCACCGGGACCAGTCGGGCCGCCTCGTCGAGGGTCATCTCGCCCACGCAGACCTGCGCCCACAGCGCCGTGCCCCGAAGTTGCGCGTTCAAGGGGTCAGCGACCTGCTCGATACGGCGGTTGAGCGTCGAGGCGATGATCGAGCACCACAGGTCCGACTGCGCTCCACCGCCCATGATCCGGATCGTCGGCACGGTGCGCTTCAGGAACTTCTCGTAGTACTGCAGAAGCCAGCGGATGTTCAGTGCCACTCCTTCCAGCACCGAGCGGACCATCATGGCGCGGTCGGTGCGAAGTGACATGTTCAGGAAGGCCGCCCGCAGGTTCCGGTCCTCGACCGGGCTGCGCTCACCGGCCAGCCACGGGGTGAAGATCAAGCCCTCACAGCCCGCCGGGGCGGTGGCCGCCAGGGCGGTCAGCGCGTCGTAGGTCGGTTGCTCGAAGACCGGAGCCGCGCCGTCGGCCCCGATCCCGCTGCCGCCACCGGTCAGGCCGTCGGAGGGGGCGATGATCTGTTCGCGCAACCATGACAACGCCGCGCCCCCGGTCTCCACGTTGTTGCCGACCAGGTTCATCTGCGGGTCGAGGCCGGGCAGGGTGGCGATCGAATGCAGGATGTCGGTTCGCTTGAAGGGCACGCGTGATGACAGCCAGGCTGTCGTGGAAACCGCCAGGTGCGTGTCGTAGGGGCCCACTGCGCCACTGCCGACGATGGCGGCATGGATGTCAGGGATCCCGCACACGACCGGTACCCCGGCCTTGATCCCCAGTCGCTGTGCGGGCTCCGGCAGCAGAGGGCCCTGGACGGAACCGGTCGGGAGCAACTCGGGAAGCCACTCGCGCTTGCGCCCCGAACGCCGGACCAGGTCGTCGAGGTACTCGGGTTCGCCGCCGATGTGGTTGTCGGTGAGCCACGAAGCGGTCATCGAGGCGGGGGTGGCGGCCGCCCGACCGGTCAGGAGGAAAGCCACGTAGTCGACGGGTTCGAGCAGGACCCGGCACCGGTCCCCGATCTCCTTGAGTTCGTTCTGCAGCAGCAGCGCGTGGCCGGTGGGATCGGCCCCCGACGGGCTGGGCGCAGCGCCGGTCGCACGCAGCCACGGCAGCACCTTCTGCGGGGCGTAGCCCCCGACGTTCAGGGGTCCGCCCACGACTCGGGCCATGTTCGACCGCGACCGGGTGTCCGACCACAACAGAACCGGGCCGACGGGCGCGTCATCGTGGCCGACCGGCACCGTGGATGCCCATTGACCTGTTATCCCTATCGCCTTGAGGGCGTCATGCTCCTGGTCCTCGATGACTTCCGCGATGGCGGCGCGCAGCGCCACTTCCCACTCGATCGCGTCCTGCGTGGCGGCCCCGTCCCGGCCCACGTGCACCGACACCGGTTTGAACGCCGTTGCCAGGATTCGGCCCGCTTCGTCGACCGCCGCGACCTTCGGTCCGCCGGTGCCCAGATCGATGGCCAGGATCCACGTCACTCCGGAGCCACCTCGTGCATAGCGTCGAGCACGCCCGACATCAATGCGTTGATGGTCTCGTTGCCCTGTGGGGTGTGACCGAAGCCGTACATCGCCCCGCTGGCAGCAGGTGTGCCGACGTTGGCCTGCGCGTACTCGACGGCCGCGCGCAAGTCCGCCAGGAACGCCTCCGCCACGCCGGGTTTGGTGTTCGGCCGCGTGACGCAGAAGTGCAGTGCGGCCGGCAACTGCAGCGCGTTCATCCGCCACCCGGCCTTCTTCAGCGCGTCGTTGACCAGGTAGATGTCGATGTCGTCGCGGTCGGCCATGAACGCGATCAGGAACTTCGGATCGCCGATCACCTGCAGCCCGTCGATGTCCTCGATGCCCTCCCGGATCGTGCTCGCGGTCTCGAGGATTCCGCGAGCGGCGTCGAGGTACCCCTGGCGACCGGTCGTGACCATCGCCGCCCACGTCGCCGCGATCAGCCCGCCCGAGCGCGAGCCGGCGAGACCGGGGGACAGGTACAGGCCGCCGGGCCAATCCGGGTAGGTGAAGTACTGGTGCCTGCGCAGGTCCTTGCTGCGGTACAGCAACGTGGACGTGCCCTTCAGCGCGTAGCCGTACTTGTGGGTGTCGGCCGAGATCGACGTCACGCCGGGCACCCGGAAGTCCCACAGCGGAATGTCGTAGCCCAGGGCTTCGGCCCAAGGCCACAGCAGCCCACCCAGACAACCGTCGACGTGCATGCCGATCCCCCGCTCGGCGGCCAATGCCGCGATCTCTTCGATCGGGTCGATCAGGCCGTGCCCGTAGTCGCCGGCCGATCCGACAAGGGCGATCGTCTGATCATCGATCAGATCGGCCATGGCGGCCACGTCCGCGGTGTACTCGTCGGTCAGCGGGGCGTGGCGCACCTCGATGTCCATCCAGTACGCGCCCTTGTCGAGCGCGACGTGCGCGGTGACCGGCATGACGACGTTGGGTTTCGTCACACCTGCCTCCCGGGCCACCTCGCGGTAGGTGTACAGCGCCGTGATCAGGCTCTCGGAGCCGCCGCTGGTGACCACCCCGCAGGCGTTGGCATCGCCGTTGAGCAGGTCCAGCACCATCGCGATGATCTCGCCCTCGAACTTGGTCGCCGACGGGTACATGTCCCGCTGCAGCACGTTCGCGTGCGAGAACTCCGAGAACACGTCCCCGAGGTAGGCGTAGTGCTCGTGGTCGCCGCTGTAGAGGCTTCCGGACACCTTGCCCTCGTCGCCGGTCGCGTCCTCCCGCCGGGCCATCGAAGTGATCTCCGCCAGGACCTCCGCGCGGTCGCGCGCCTCGTCCGGGATGCGCCGGTAGTTGGTGGTCTGCTTGCGGTACGGGTAGAAGCCGTCGATGAAGTCGTCGAAATCGCTCACAGGCATCGAGCCTACGCCGGTATCCGAGGTTGCGGGAGGGTGATGGCCGCCCTCGTGAGAGTCCTTGCCGGAGATCGTTGCCGTGCTCGAGTCCGGCCAAACGTCCGCCGCCCATGGCAGGGTTGGTACATGCGCAAGGTGCTTCCGATCGGCCTGATCCTGGTGGGTGTCGTGATGTTCGCGGTGGGTGTCGCCAATGCCGTCGGGGGTGTCGCGTCGTCGCTGCAGACGATCGGCGAACCCTGGACGGCCCCCGGCTCGACGTCGCAGGTGCTGGATCCCGGGAAGTACGTGGTCTACGAGAATGCCGGCCTGTTGCCGGAGCAGACGGCCCGGGTCACCATCGACCAGGACAGCATCGCGGTCACCGGTCCGGGCGGGGCGGTGCGGACCACCTGCATCTCGTGCGGGGCCTCCCGGACCACCGTGACACTGGGCTCGACGACGTACGTGGGGGTGGTCTCGTTCGAGGTGGACACGCCCGGCACCTACACCGTCGACACCCCCAGCGGCAACGCAAGTCTGGTCCTCGGCCCCTCCCTCACCGACACGCTCAGCGGTGTCTTCGGCTGGACGGGACTGGCCATCACCGGTGTGGTGCTCTCGATCGCGGGTGTGGTGTGGCTGATCGTCGCAGCGGTGCTCGGCCGGCCCAAACCCGTCCAGGGCGGGGCCATGGACTACTACGGCATGGCCCCGGCCGCGGGACATGCTCCGGCCACCGGAGCGCAGGCTGGTGGGCCGACCGCGGTCGGCTCCTGGTACCCAGACCCGGAGGACCCGGGCCAACTGCGCTGGTGGGACGGTCGCCAGTGGACCGAGGACCGGCGTCCGCGATAGGTCCGGGGGCTCTTGACAGGTGGAACGGAAGTCATCCGAGACTGGCCGTTCGGCGGCTTGGGTGAGGCCCCTTCCTCCGGTAAAGTCGGCCGCTCCGAGGCTGGGAGGCAGGAAATGAAGAAACTACTTGGGATCGTTGTGGTGGTGCCCCTACTGTTCGGCGGGCTCGCAGCGTGTGGTGGTGGCGACAGCACCACCGCCGAGACGGCGCCAGCCGCCACGCAAGCAGAGCCAACCGATGCCATGGAGCCCACCGAGGACGCCAGCATGGAGGCCACTGACGACGCCATGACGGCCGGTTCCGCGGTCGAGGAGTACTGCAAGAAGGTGGACGAGTACGCCGCCGAGGCGAAGAAACTCATCGACGACCCGACGTCGGTCAACGCCTCCGAACTGCAGACCAAGGCGCAGGAACTGCAGGACACCGCTTCGCAACTGGCTGCGGAACTCACCGAAGACCCGTCGAAGGCGACCCGGGTCCAGGAGTGCACCACGAAACTGCAAGAGGCTCTTGCCGGCTAGTTCGTAGGCGCACCCTGGGCGGTACCGCCCAGGGTGCGCCCGCGCTGCGGTCCCCGGTCGCGCCACCGGTGCGGGAACCGGGGCAAACCGCCGTTCGTGCTACATGCTGGGCAGCATGCCGTCCCTGCTCGAGTCCCTGTTCGCGGTCGCTGTGATCGCAGGTGTCGCCCCGATCCTCACAGCGGTGCTGCCCGGACCGTCGATCCCACAGGTCGTCTTCCTGCTCCTCGGCGGCATTCTGATCGGTCCCGAGGTCCTCGACTTCGCCGATCCGGACCAGATCGAGGTCCTCTCGCAACTCGGTCTGGGGTTCCTGTTCCTTCTGGCCGGCTACGAACTCGAGATCGCGCTGTTCCGGCAGATACCCGGGAAGATCGCGATCCGGGCCTGGTTCATCACAGCGCTGCTCGCGACGGCTCTGGTGCTACTGGCTCAGCGCTTCGAGACCATCGACGGCGACATCGAGGTGATGATCGCCTTGACGACGACCGCCCTCGGAACCCTCCTGCCGATCCTGCGGGACAACGGAACCCTTGGGCACTGCGTTGGGACCCTTCGTGTTCGCCGCGGGCGCTGTCGGGGAATTCTTCCCGATCGTCGCGATGGCCCTGCTGCTCAGTTCGACCGGGGCGATCGGCGGCATCATCGCGCTGTTCGGGATGGCGATCGCGGTGTACCTCGTCCTGAGGGTCCTGCGACGGGCCCGGCGCCGGGGCCTCTCGGCACGACTGGGCCTGCAGGAGCACGCCACCGGTCAGATCACGCTGCGGTGGACTGTGATCCTGCTCGCGTTCCTGCTGTTCCTCGCCGAGGACTTCGGACTGGACATCGTGCTGGGGGGATTCCTGGCCGGCGTGGTACTCAGGCGGTGGGCACCCGGCAACACGAGGGCCCTGGAACGCAAACTCGAGGCTCTCAGTTGGGGACTGTTCGTGCCGGTGTTCTTCATCAACTCGGGTATGACCCTGGACATCGACTCGATCCTGGCGGCCCCCTGGAAGCCCGTGATGTTCGCAGCGCTGCTGCTTCTGGTGCGTGGAGCTTCCTGCCCTCTACCTGTATCGGCAAGTCCTGACCAACAACCAGCGCTGGCAGATGGTCTTCTACTCTGCGACCGCGCTGCCGCTGTTGGTGGCCCTGTCCCAGGTGGGGGTCGAAGCCGGTGTCATGACCGCAGCCGACTCCGCGACCCTCGTGGGTGCCGGCGTCCTCACGGTCATGCTGTTCCCGCAGATCGCCACCGCGATCGGACGTCGTGAGGCGCCGGAACCGCAACCGGCTGATGCCGGTGAGCCCACCCCGGCCTAGTCTGTGGCCAAAGCCTGATGAAGGAGGGCCATGGCCACCGAAGCGTACATCTATGACGCGATCCGAACCCCCCGCGGCCGCGGTAAGGCGAACGGATCCCTGCATGGGGTCAAGCCGGTCACCCTGGTGACCGGACTGATCGATGAACTGCGTACCCGTCATCCGGACATGGACACCAACGCCATCGACGACGTGGTGCTCGGCTGTGTGTCGCCCGTCGGGGACCAGGGTGCTGATATCGCCAAGACCGCCGCGATCTTCGCCGGGTTGCCGGACACCGTCGCCGGTACCCAGATCAACCGCTTCTGCGCCTCGGCGCTCGAGGCCGTCAACATCGCGGCACAGAAAGTGCGTTCGGGCTGGGACCAGTTGATCATCGCCGGCGGGGTCGAGTCCATGAGCAGGGTGCCCATGGGTTCGGACGGCGGCGCGTGGGCGATGGACCCCGAGACCGCCTACGACACCTACTTCGTTCCGCAGGGCATCAGCGCCGACCTGATCGCGACCACGGAGGGTTTCACCCGTGAGGATGTCGATGCGTACGCGCTGCAGTCCCAGCAGCGGACCGCCGCGGCTTGGGGTTCCGGGCACTTCGCCAAATCGGTGGTGCCTGTCAAGGACCGCAACGGGGTGACACTGCTGGACCACGACGAGCACATGCGTCCGGACACCACCATGGAGACGCTCGCCAGACTCAAACCCTCGTTCGCGGGAATCGGCGAGATGGGCGGATTCGACGCGGTGGCACTGCAGAAGTTCCACTGGGTCGAGTCGATCAACCACGTACACACTCCCGGCAACTCGTCGGGCATCGTCGACGGTGCGGCGCTCGTCGTCGTCGGGAACGAGCAGGTCGGCAAGGACTTCGGGATGGCTCCCCGCGCGCGTATCGTCGCCACCGCGGTTTCCGGCGCCGATCCCACGATCATGCTGACCGGTCCCACGCCGGCCACCCGCAAGGCGCTTGATACTGCGGGACTGACCGTCGACGACATCGACGTCTGGGAGCTCAACGAGGCCTTCGCCGCTGTCGTTCTGAAGTGGGTGAAGGACTTCGACCTGCCCATGGAGAAGGTCAACATCAACGGTGGTGCGATCTCCATGGGACACCCGCTCGGAGCCACCGGTGCCATGATCCTCGGCACGGTCGTCGACGAGCTGGAGCGCTCCGGGGGCCGCTACGGCTTGGTCACGTTGTGCATCGGGGGCGGCATGGGTGTGGCCACGATCGTCGAGAGGGTCTGAGGATATGACGAACATGATCGCTTGGGACGCAGACGCCGACGGCATCGTCACCTTGACGATGGACGACCCGGATCAGGGCGCCAACACGATGAACGCGACGTTCCAGAGCAGTTTCGAGCAGACGGTGGAACGACTGCTCGCGGAGAAGGACGGCATCGCGGGTGTCGTGATCACCAGCGGGAAGAAGACCTTCTTCGCCGGTGGTGACCTGACGCTGCTGAGTCAGGCCACACCCGCCGATGCGCAAGCGCTCACCGAGCAGTTGCAGCACTTCAAGGCGCTGACCCGCCAGCTGGAGACCATGGGCAAGCCCGTGGTCGCCGCGATCAACGGAGCGGCGCTCGGCGGCGGACTGGAGATCGCCCTGTCCTGCCACCACCGGATCGCCCTGGACGTCAAGGGCAGTGAGATCGGTCTGCCGGAGGTGAGCCTGGGGCTGCTACCCGGTGGTGGCGGTGTGGCTCGCACCGTGCGGATGTTCGGGCTGCAGAAGGCGCTCATGGAGGTCCTCCTGCAGGGCCAGCGCCGCAAGCCGGCGGCCGCGCTCGAGGTGGGACTCGTCGACGAACTCGTCAGCGACCCCGCGGAGCTGCTCCCGGCGGCGAAGGCCTGGATCAAGGCCAACCCGGACGCCGCCCAGCCCTGGGACGTCAAGGGGTACAAGATCCCCGGCGGCACCCCGTCGAACCCGAAGTTCGCCGCGATGCTGCCGGCGTTCCCGGCGAACCTGCGCAAGCAGCTCAAGGGTGCGCCCATGCCTGGGCCGGAGTACATCATGGCGGCGGCCGTCGAAGGGTCCCAGGTGGACATCGACAACGCGCTGCTGATCGAGACCCAGTACTTCGTCAAACTCGCCACCGGCCAGGTCAGCAAGAACATGACCAAGGCCTTCTTCTTCGACCTGCAGTCGATCATGAAGGGCGGCAGCCGTCCGGAGGGGTACGAGAAGTACACGGCCAAGAAGCTGGTCGTGCTCGGCGCCGGGATGATGGGCGCGGGAATCGCCTACGTGTCCGCGCGTTCGGGCATGGAGGTCGTGCTCAAGGACGTCTCCCTGGAGTCGGCGATCAAGGGCAAGGCGTACAGCGAGAAATTGCTGGACAAGGCCGTGAGCCGGGGCAAGATGACTCGCGAGGCCGCCGACGAGGTGCTGGGCCGGATCCTCCCCACCGACAACGCCGCCGACGCCAAGGGCGCCGATCTGCTGATCGAGGCGGTGTTCGAGGACCCGTCGCTGAAGCACAAGGTGTACGCGGAGATCGAGCCGTTCATGGCCGAGGGCTCGCTGCTGGCGTCGAACACATCGACGCTGCCGATCACCGGCCTTTCCGAGGGGATCTCGCGACCCGCCGACTTCATCGGCATGCACTTCTTCTCGCCGGTGGACAAGATGCCGCTGCTGGAGATCGTGGTCGGGGAGCAGACCTCGGACGCGGCGATCGCCAAGGCGGTCGATGTCGCCCTTCAGATCAAGAAGACCCCGATCGTGGTCAATGACAGCCGGGGTTTCTTCACCAGCCGGGTCATCGGGACGTTCATGGGCGAGGCGGCGGCGATGCTGGCCGAGGGGATTCCCGCGGCGAGCATCGAGCAGGCCGCGCTGCAGGCCGGGTACCCGACCGGACCGCTGGCCCTGTTCGACGAGGTGAGCCTGACGCTGGGCCGCCGGATCCGGGAGGCGTCGCGGGAAGCCGCTGAGGCCGAGGGCTGGGACTTCCCGGAGCACCCGTCCTATCCGGTGATCGACAAGATGGTCGTCGAGTTCGACCGCGGGGGCAGGGCCGCGGGCGCGGGGTTCTACGACTACGCCGACGGCAAGCGGACCGGACTGTGGCCCGGACTCGCGCAGACGTGGGGCCAGGACCTCGATCCGTTGACGATCGACCTGCACGAACTGCAGGAGCGGATGCTCTTCGTGGAGGCGCTCGACTCCGTGCGATGCCTCGACGAGGGGGTGCTCCGCAGCGTCCCGGATGCGAACATCGGCTCCATCTTCGGCATCGGTTTCCCGCCGTGGACCGGAGGTGTACTGCAGTACATCAACGGCTACGGATTGGCCGAGTTCGTGGCCCGGGCGCAGGAGTTCGCTGAGAAGTACGGTGAGCGCTTCGCTGTTCCCGCCTCGCTGGTGACCCGGGCGCAGAGCGGCGAGCAGTACCTGTAGCGGCCTTTCGGTGAGGAAGTGACACCTCACGTGCCACTTCCTCACCAGAAGGTGAGAGCGGCCGTGCCGAGCTACTTGAGCAATGTGCCGGCGGCCGCGAGCCCCGAGTTGTGGGCTGCCTCGACGCGCGGTCCGTCGAAGGCATCGCCGGCGAGCGCGATGCCACCGTCGGCCGACACCCAACACCTGTCGGGCCACGATATGCGCGGCGTGGCGAAGCGCCACTTCTTCACCTGCGCCTCGCCGATCTCCGCGTCGCCGAGCCACGGGCCCGCAAGGTCGACCAACGCGGCCAACAGCTCGTTGGTGTCGCGCTCCCAGTGGCTCTGGCTCCACGCGGCCGACGCATGAAGAGTGAGCGCGGGAGTGGCGCTGACCCCCTTGGCGACATTGTCGGCGACGAAGCCGACGGCATCGTTCGGTCTCTGGACACCGCCGGGCCAGTCGATCTGCGGCGGTCGGTCCAGCGTGGCCAGCAGGGCGATCGTGCGGTTGTACTCGGCGCGCCTCAGCCGGTCGTCGAGGTTGATCCCTGCGTCGGCGAGCAGCTCGCTCGCCTGTGGCAGCGGTGTGGTCACGACAACCTGGTCGGCGACGTGGACCGCGCCGTCATCGATGACGACGTCCCACCGAGACCCCGACGGGCGCACGGCAGCGACCCTTGTCGAACACGCCAGATCGAGGCCCACCGCCAGGTCCTTCGCGAGTGAATTCATCCCTCTTGCAGCCACGAAGCGAGGATGCGCGTCCTTGGAGCCGAACCCGTGCGACCACACCCTCACCAGTCCTCGCTCGATCCAGTCATCGACGCGATATTGGAAGGCCGGCGTCCGCACCGTGAAGAACTGGGCCCCGTGATCGAAGGTTGCCGTGCCGATGCGACGAGTCGCCAGGCGGCCACCAGGGGAGTTGCCCTTGTCGATGACAGCGACCTCGGCGCCGGCATCCCGGAGTTCGCGGGCTGCGACCAGGCCACTCACACCGGCCCCGACAACCACCACCCGCCTCAACGCAGGACCAGCCCGTCGTCGCCCCGAACAGCCAAGTGGGTTGGCACGGCTCGGGCGAGGTACGCCCACCTCCTCGCGGCGAATGTGGGGGCGCGCACCACAGTGAATCCGCGGGTGCCTCTGGTGTTCGACACTTGAGTTTCCATCGCCCACTCCTTGACACACGGACCAACCTCGTCCGCCATGCTGTCACAGCAAGACCCCTCCCGCCTGTGAGGGTGCGGAGCCCGTCGATCGCCGCGACCGGGGGTCTGCCCACTACTGTGCCGGTCATGGCATCGGTGTGGACCCGGACGGTCTATCCCAGGGACGACGGGGTGGCGTTCGACCGCGTGGTCTTCTTCTCGGACGCCGTCTTCGCCATTGCTCTGACTCTGGCGGCGGTCGAGATCGGGCTACCGGAGGTGGAGGGGGACCCCGAGTCGGTGTCGGATCTGTGGGCGGCGCTGGTGGCCAAGGGGCCAGTGCTGCTGGCCTTCCTGGTGGCTTTCGTCTGGGTGGCCATCTACTGGCGGGCCAACCACCGGTTCGTGATGACGCTTCGCGCGATGGACTCGCGGTACGTACTGGGCACGCTGGTGTTCCTTGCGCTGATCGCGCTGCTCCCCATCCCGGCGGGGGTGCTCGGGGAGTACTCCAGCAATCCGCTGGCGATCGCTGTGTTCGCCGTCTACGCCAGTGCAGTCAGCGGCATGGAGATGGTCCTGTTCCTAGTGGCGCTGCGTGGCAGGCTCTTCCTCGCGCAACCCGACCCGGCGTTCGTCCGGTTGCAGTTGCTCGGCTCGCTGTCCCCGGTGGTGGTGTTCCTGACGTCCATCCCGCTGGCCTTCGTCACACCCACCCTCGCGGTCCTGTGGTGGTTGGTGGGTTCGGTGCTCTCCGGATTCGCGCTCAGCCGGATGCACGCCGAGCCTCCGGAGGATCCCGCCTGATACCGGATCCCATGACCACTCCCACAGGAGGCTTCTGGTGATGAAGTGACACCTCACGTGCCTCTTCATCACCAGAAGCCGGGGAGTTGGGTCGTCTCGGACCGGGGTCGCGATCCCCCGGGACCACGGATCGCCGCCCGGGTGGGGCCATGCGACGATCGGAGGCATGCAGCGCAAAACGTCGGCCGGTGGCTGGACCGGGCGCGGGTGGTGACACCCGGCGGGGTCAACTCCCCGGTGCGAGCGTTCCGGGCCGTCGGCGGGCATCCGGTCTTCTTCGTCAGCGGTCAGGGCCCATACGTGACCGACGTCGACGGCAACACCTACGTCGATCTCGTGGGCCAATGGGGACCCGCATTGCTCGGACACTGCCCACCCCGCGGTGATCGAGGCGGTGCAGCAGGCCGCCGGCGCGGGTCTCGGGTTCGGCGCGCCCCACCCCAACGAGGTCGAGTTGGCCGAGTTGATCGTCGAGCGGGTCGACCCGGTGCAGCAGGTGCGGTTGGTCAACTCCGGCACGGAGGCGACGATGAGCGCGATCCGTGTGGCACGCGGTTTCACCGGCCGGGACGTGATCGTCAAGTTCGCCGGCTGCTACCACGGCCATTCGGACGGGTTGCTGGCCGCCGCCGGCAGCGGGGTGGCCACTCTCGGCCTGCCGGACAGCGCCGGTGTGACCGCTGACCAGACCGCGCAGACCGTGGTCCTGCCCTACAACGACCTGGCCGCCGTGGCGGGGGTGTTCGCCACGCACGAAGTGGCCGCTGTGATCACCGAGGCGGTGCCGGCCAACATGGGCGTAGTGCCGCCGGCGCCCGGTTTCAGCCAGGGACTCGCCGACCTCTGCGCGGACAACGGTGCTCTGCTGATCAGCGACGAGGTCATGACCGGCTTCCGGGTCTCCCCGTCCGGATGGTTCGGGATCGAAGGTGTACCAGCCGACCTGTACACCTACGGCAAGGTCATCGGCGGCGGCCTGCCCGTGGCCGCGTTCGGTGGTCGCGCGGATGTCATGCAGATGCTCGCCCCGCTGGGTCCGGTGTACCAGGCGGGCACCCTGTCGGGCAACCCGGTCGCCACCGCGGCCGGGCTGGCGATGCTGCGCAACGCGGACTACCCCGCCGTGGACGCGGCGGCCGAGTCGGTGATCGGCATGACCGAGGACGCGCTGACCCGCGCAGGTGTCGCGCACACGACGCAACGGGCGGGCAACCTCTTCAGTGTCTTCTTCCGCGACTCCCCCGTGAGCGACTACGCGCAGGCCCAGGAGCAGAACACGGCTGTCTTCGCCGCCTTCCACGCCGCGATGCTGGATGCCGGGATCAGCCTGCCGCCCTCGGCGTTCGAGGCCTGGTTCGTCAGCAGTGCACACGACGAACGGGCGCTGGGCCTGATCCAGGACGCATTGCCCACCGCTGCGACCGCCGCAGCCCTAGCCCAGGAGGCGTCGACATGACCGAGCGGACCACGGTGCACCTCCTGCGCCACGGCGAGGTGTTCAACCCGGACAAGATCCTCTACGGACGTCTGCCGGGCTTCCACTTGTCCGAACTCGGGGAGCAGATGGCGGTGCTGGCCGCGGATGCCCTGGCCGGCCGGGACATCGTGGAAGTGTGGTCCTCGCCGTTGGAGCGCGCACAACAGACCGCCGCGCCGATCAGCGATCGGTTCGCGCTCACGCCGGTCATCGATGAGCGGATCATCGAGGCCGACAACGTGTTCGAGGGGCAGCGGGTCTCGGTCGGGGACGGTGTGCTGCGCCAGCCGCGGGCCTGGCGATACCTGTGGAACCCGGCCCGGCCCTCCTGGGGTGAGCCGTACGTCGATGTGGCCGCCAGGATGCGTGCGGCTGTCTCAGAAGCCCGCCGGAATGTACGCGGGCACGAGGCGGTTCTGGTGAGCCACCAGTTGCCGGTGTGGATCTCCCGGCTGGACGCGGAGGGGCGCCGGTTCATGCATGATCCTCGTCATCGCCAGTGCAACCTCGCCTCACTGACCTCGATGACCTTCGACGACGATCGTCTGGTGTCGATCGTCTACACCGAACCGGCGGCTGCGCTGTATCCGCGCTCCACGAAGGGGGTCGGCGCGTAAGTGCGTTGGAGAACCGGTTTCGGGTCGGCAGTGTTGCTGGCGGTGCTCGTGCTGGCCGGCTGCTCGCAGGAGTCTGCCGATGTGGGTGATTCCGCCGGGTTCGTCGCGGGCGACGGATCCTCGGTGCTGCTTCCCGCCGATGAGCGGCAGCCGGCTCCGGTCCTGACCGGCACCGACCTCAACGGTGAACAGGTCGACACCGCCACCTGGAAGGGCAGTCCGGGTGTCATCAACGTTTGGGCTTCCTGGTGTGCGCCGTGCCGGGCGGAGGCGCCGGAACTGGTGGCGGTCAGCGAGAAGAACCCGGACGTGAACTTCCTGGGCCTCGACACCCGCGATTCGGACGCCCCGGCGAGGGCCTTCGTCGAGAAGTTCGGCATCTCGTACCCGAACCTTCCCGACCCCAACGGGCAACTGGTGCTGGAGTTCTCCGACAGCCTGCCGCCGCAGGCCATCCCCTCCACACTGCTGATCGATGCGCAGGGCCGTGTCGCGGGCCGGTTCCTGGGGGCGGTCGAAGCCGGTGAACTCGACGCCGCCCTGCAGGACCTGCTGGCGGAGACGGAGAAGGCCGGGGCGTCCGGGTGAGCGTGGCCGAGACCGTCACGGGTGGTTCGCTGCTGCTGGCGATCCCCTTGGCCCTGCTGGCCGGATTCGTGTCGTTCGCCTCCCCATGCGTGCTGCCGCTGGTTCCCGGCTACGTGGGGGTGGTCACCGGTGTCACCGGCGCCGAACTCGGCGAGCCGGTCACCCCGAAGCACAGCCGGATCCTCACCGGGGTAGGGCTGTTCATCCTCGGTTTCTCAGCGGTCTTCATCTCGTACGGTGCGCTGCTCGGCTACGCCGGGGAGGTGCTGCTGGAGTACCAGGAACCGATCCAGCGCGTGCTGGGGGTGGTGATCATCCTGCTCGGGATCGGCTTCATGGGAGCCTTCCCCTGGTTGCAGCGGGAAGTCCGCTGGCACGTCTCCCCGAACCTCGGGATCTGGACCGCGCCGGTGCTCGGGGTGCTGTTCGGACTCGGGTGGACGCCGTGCATCGGCCCGACTCTGGCGGCGGTCCAGGCGCTGGTCTTCAGTGAGGGCTCCGCGCTGCGCGGCGCACTGCTCTCGCTTGCCTACTGCATCGGCTTGGGCGTGCCGTTCCTGATCATCGCCCTGGCGTTCCGCCGCATGGCCGGAACCGTGCGCTGGCTCCGGCAGCACTCCCTGTGGGTCATGCGTTTCGGTGGGGCCACCCTGATCCTGATCGGCGTGCTGCTGCTGACCGGCGTCTGGAACGAGGTGTCCGTTTGGATGCGCGTGTGGGCCAACGACTTCCAGGTGGGGCTATGACGACGACCGTGGAGAGCCCCAGTCGCAGCAGTGGCCCGCAACTGGGCTTCGTGGGATGGATGCGCTGGGGCTGGCGGACGCTCACGAGCATGCGCACGGCACTGATCCTGCTGCTGCTGCTCGCGCTGGCCAGCATCCCCGGTTCCGTCTTCCCGCAGCGGGGGACCGATGCCGCCGCGGTGAACGACTACCTGCAGAGCAACCCCACGTTGGGTCCGTGGCTGGACCGGTTGGGGATGTTCGACGTCTTCGCCTCCGCGTGGTTCGCGTCCATCTACCTGCTGCTGTGCATCTCGCTGATCGGCTGCATCGTCCCGCGCACGGCCGATTTCATCCGTGCTTTCCGGCTGCCGCCCCCGCCGCCGCCGTCGCGCCTCTCGCGCATGCCCGCCTACGAACTGGTGCCCCGCACGCGAACCGGACCGCCTCGTGCTCGACCGGGCAGAGGCCTTCCTCACGGCCCGCCGGTGGCGCGTGCGCCGGGAGGACGGCTGGGTGTCAGCGGAGAAGGGGTATCTGCACGAGGTGGGCAATCTGCTGTTCCACCTGTGTTTCATCTTCCTGCTGCTGGCCGTCGGCGTCGGCGGGTTGTTCGGTTGGTCGGCCAAGGTCATCGTGGTCGAGGGCAAGGGGTTCACCGGATCGTTGACGCAGTTCGACTCCTTCCGCAAGGGCAGGCTGGTCAACCCCGACCAGATCGCGCCGTTCTCCGTGGTACTGCAGGACTTCTCGGCGACCTTCCAGGAATCCGGCCAACAGGCCGGGGCCCCGCGGCAGTTCGAGGCCTCCGCGCTGGTGCGCGAGCGCCCCGGTGCACCCGAGGTCGTGCAGGAGTTCCAGGTCAACTCACCGCTGGTCCTGCCGGGCGTGAAGGTGTTCCTCACCGGCCACGGATACGCGCTCGACATCAAGGTCACCCGGCCGGGCGGCACGGTGATCTTCGACGACTCCGTGGTGTTCCTCCCGCGCGACGGCAACCTCACCTCGTCCGGAGTGGTCAAGGTGCCGGATGTGGACCCGGGTTTCGCCCTGCAGGGCCTCTTCCTTCCCACCGCCACGATCGATCCGGTGCGCGGCCCGATCTCCACCTTCCCGGCGGCCAACGATCCGCAACTCTTCCTCGGAGCGTTCACAGGGGACGTCAAGACCGGCGGGAACGTCTACAAACTGGACAGCAGCAACCTCGACCGTGTGGGTACGAAGGCGCTGCGGCCAGGGGAATCATGGGAGCTCCCGGACGGGACCATGGTCGAGTTCGCCGGATACCGGGATTTCGCGAACCTCTCGCTGGCCCACGATCCCGGCCGCTGGCTGGCGCTGATCGCCGCCGCGCTGGTGATCGTCGGGGTGAGTATGTCGCTGCTGCTGCACCGCCGCCGGGTTTGGGTGAGGCTGTCGGCGCAGGAGGATACAGTGGCCGAAGTGGCGGGCCTGAGCCGTTCCGGCGGGGGTCGTGTCCACGACGATGTGACGTGAGATCGCCGGGATGCTGACGGAGACGGAGAAGTGACGATGGCCCAGTTGAGCAACGCCGCGGTCTATGCCTCGATGCTGGTCTACACCCTTTCGCTGTTCGCATTCGCCGCTTCCCTGGCGGCACGCCGGGTACCGCTGGCCGCCAAGAAGCCGGTGCTGGTCGGCCCTGCCGGCGCCACCGGGGAAGCCGCCGAGGTCGAGGAACCGGGTCGGCGCAGCGGGAACATCGGTATCTCGCTGGCATGGTTGGCCACCGGTTTGCTGATCGTGGGGTTCGTCCTGCGCGGGCTGGCCGCCGAACGGTTCCCGTTGGGCAACATGTACGAGTTCTCCCTCGGGGCGGCCATCGCGGTGGCGCTGACGTTCCTGATCGCTGCGAGCCGTACGGATCTGCGGTGGTTGGGCGTGTGGGTGATCGGCGCAGTGCTGCTGACCCTGGGAGTGGCGGTCACGCTGCTATACACCGAATCCGCGCAACTGGTGCCCGCCCTGAAGTCCTGGTGGCTGGTCATCCATGTCAGCGCGGCCGCGATCTCCGGAGGAGCGTTCACCCTCAGCGCCGGACTGATCGGCGCCTACCTGATCCGGCAACGCGCTGAGGACCGGGGCACGGCCGGATCCGGGCTCGCCTCCCGCCTGCCGAACGCGGCCCGGCTGGACTCGCTGTCCTACCGCACCATCGCCTTCGTGTTCCCGGTGTGGACCTTCGCCGTGATCGCGGGGGCCATCTGGGCCGAGAACGCCTGGGGTCGCTACTGGGGTTGGGATCCCAAGGAGACCTGGGCGTTCATCACATGGGTCGTGTACGCGGGCTACCTGCACGCCCGGTCGACCGCGGGATGGAAGGGCCGCAAGGCCGCCATCATCGGGCTGATCGGCTTCGCGGCGTTCCTGATCAACTACTTCGGCGTGAACTTCTTCGCCTCCGGCCTGCACTCGTACTCGGGAGTCTGAGGCCCCGGCGCGCTACTGGGATCGCATCCTGCCGAGGAAGTCGGGGTCGTCGTCCGGCGGCAGGAAACGCCGGGGCGGCTCCTCTGCCGGGAGTCGCCCGAAGAAGAGCCAGAGCACGGCGCCGACGACCGGCAACAGCAGGATGGCCACCGCCCACAGGAAGCGACTGCCCCCGCGCACGTCCGCGGCGGGCACCTGCCACAGGTCTATGAAAGCGAAGATCATCACACCGAGTGCGACGATGACGAGCAACACCTTCACCATGCAACAATCGTACGCCCGCACCGTCAAATCGGCAGGATCGTGATGGTGCCGGACACCACCGATCGGATCCGACGTACCCTGGGACGGTGAGTACTGGTCGTGCGTTCTTCGTGCTACACGAGTCTGCGGATCCTCCTGCTGCTGGCGGTCGGGGGCCTGCTCTACCTGACAGGAGCGCGGGGGTTCCTGCTCATCCTGCTGGCGTTCCTCGTGAGCGGGGCGCTCAGCTACGTCTGGCTGGACCGTCCCCGTGCGCAGGTGGGAGCCGGGATGGGTAGGGCGATCGGCCGGGTCAACGACAGGATCGACCAAGCCGCCGCGGCCGAGGACGTGGAGGACTCCGACGTCGGGACGGACGCGACGGTCGACTCAGAGGCTGAGGCCCAGACCGAGTCCCAGCCCGGTCAGAAGTAGCGACAGCGACGCCATCTGCAGGACGGGGATCAGTCCCTTTCCGTAGGCGTGCTCCAGAACGTCCTGCGATGCCCTGACGGCGGGCAACGCCCCGAGCATCCCCAGAAGTGCCCAGGGGGTGGTGAGGATCGCCAGCCACGCCACCAGCACGAACGCCACCATGCTGGCGACGGCGAACAGCCTGCGTGTGGT
Source organism: uncultured Actinomycetota bacterium (assembly GCA_963769435.1). Classification (GTDB taxonomy): domain Bacteria; phylum Actinomycetota; class Actinomycetes; order S36-B12; family UBA10799; genus JADKAV01. Next base: position 949,691 of record CAVYLN010000001.1, on the reverse strand, counting down.
CGCGTCCCCCAGGCGTACAGCCAACGTGTGTTTTCCGGCCTGTTCGTCGAGCGGGCGGTCGCGCAGATTGTTGGCCACGAGGATGTTGACCGTCAGCAGTCCGATCGCGATCGACGTCAGCGCGGCCACCGGCCACACCGTGCCACCGGTGACCAGCGTGGTTCCGCACACCGCGACGGGGCCGAAGAAGACGAAGACGAACACCTCTCCGAGACCGAGGTATCCGTAGGGGCGGGCTCCGCCGGTGTACCCGTACGCGGCCAGTATCGCGGCAGCGCCGACCGGCAGCAGCAACCATTGCCCGGACAGTGTCACGAGCGTTGCGCCGAGCACTGCCGCGAAACCGAGGCTCACGAGGGCTGCGGTCCGCACCTGGCGAGCCGGCGCCAGGCCCTGACCGACGAGTCGGACCGGACCTACCCGCACCGTGTCGGTGCCGCGCACGCCGTCGCTGTAGTCGTTGAAGTAGTTGACGCCGATCTGCAGCGCCAAGGCGACCAGCAGGGCCAGCAGCGCGAACAGGGCCAGTTCAGGATTCGTCAGGTCGGTGCCGGTGTAGGCGGTCACACCGAGGCCCGCGACGACCGGTGAGACCGCCGCCGGCAATGTGCGCGGACGGGCCCCCTCGATCCACTCAACGACGCTGGCCACGTGCCCTCCTGAGCAGTTCTCTGCGGTCCGGCTTGCCGGTCGGCAGACGCGGAAGCCGCTGTTCGGCGTCCTCGACGAAGACCACCACACGGTAGCCGTCCACGGCGTCAGGGACCGCCACCGCCACCGCTTCCAGGACGCCCGGGCGCTCCAGCGCCTCCCGCTCGTACTCGTGAAGGTTCCGATTGACGCCCTTGACCGGTATCTGGTCGTCGATCCGCCCCAGCACCTCGAGTCGGCCGTCCACCCACCTGCCCAGGTCACCGGTGGGCCACGGACGCGGTATCTGCGGGCCGGGGACGTACGACGCCGAGAGGTTCGGCCCGTCCATCGTGATCTGCCCGTTGTCCAGGGTGACCTGTACGCCCGGCCAGGGGACCCCGTCGTACACACATCCCCCCAGGGTCTCCGTGGCGCCGTAGGTGGCCACGACGCGGATGCCGAGGTCTGCGCACCGCTGGCGCAACCCGGTGTGCAAGGGCCCCCCGCCCACGAGGACCACCTGCATGTCACGCAGCATCGTCACCCCGTCCGGGGTCTGCAGGAGTCGCGCCAGTTGCGTGCTGACCACTGAGGTGGCGTCGGCGCCGCCGGGGTACCAGTGCATGACGGCCTCGGCGTCGAACCGTCCGCCGAGTCCGGGCCAGATCAGCGGCTCCCGCAGGCTGCGTGCCAGGGTCATGAAACCCCCGGCCGACAGAGGGTCCAGGAGCAGCAGCCATCGCCAGCCCGTGTCCCCGAGCACAGTGCGGGAGGTCCGGGCGGACCAATGGACGGCCGCGTACGTGTGCCCGACCGATCTTGCCGTGGCGGCGCTGCCGGAGGTGCGAAGCACGATGTCCGCCGCGTCAGTGGTGCCAGCGCCGGGCGAGGTGAAGCGTGAGCCCCGGGCGATGTGCCGGAACACCGCGCGGGCGGTCTGCGCCGGGTGCTGTCCCGCGGGCAGTTCGATCACCACCCCATTGTGGTCCAGGCGTCGGTCTCGGGCCCGGGCGGCGGAAGCCGGTGCTTCATCTAGCCTTGACGCATGGATAGTCGCACCCGATACGAGTTGCCGCCGGTTGTCACACAGGACAGCCCGGCGTTCACCGATCCCGCCCACTCCAGCGTCGAACCCGCTGCGGCCTGGAAGGCCGAGGGTGACTTCCACGACATCCGGTACGAGACCGCGGACGGGATCGCCAAGATCACGATCAACCGACCGCACAAGCGCAACGCCTTCCGGCCACCGACGCTGTTCGAACTCGAACGTGCCTTCTCGATGGCTCGCGACGACGACAGCGTGGGCGTGATCATCCTCACCGGACAGGGTGACTGGGCCTTCTGCTCCGGTGGTGACCAGCAGATCCGCGGCAACGACGGCTACATCGGAGACGACGAGGTCGCGGCCAAGGGCATCGGCCGGCTCAACGTCCTCGACCTGCAGGTCCAGATCCGCCGCCTGCCCAAGCCGGTCATCGCCATGGTCGCCGGCTACGCGATCGGGGGAGGGCATGTGCTGCACATCGTGTGTGATCTCACGATCGCCGCCGACAATGCCCGCTTCGGTCAGACCGGTCCCAAGGTCGGCTCGTTCGACGGCGGTTACGGCTCCGGGCTGCTGGCCCGCCAGATCGGGCAGAAACGCTCCCGGGAGGTGTGGTTCCTCTGCAGGCAGTACGGCGCCGAACAGGCCTACGACTGGGGCCTGGTCAACGCCGTCGTGCCGCTGGCCGACCTGGAGAAGGAGACGGTGGCTTGGGCGCGCGAGATGCTCGAACTGTCGCCATTGGCCCTGCGCATGCTCAAGGCGTCACACAACGCCGCGGACGACGGACTGGCCGGAGTGCAACAGCTGGCCGGTGACGCCACCCTGCTCTTCTACATGACCGAGGAGGCCCAGGAGGGTCGCGACGCCTACACGCAGAGGCGTCGTCCGGAGTTCGAGAAGTTCCCGAAACGTCCGTGAACGCAGCGTCGCCTGCTCCCGTTCCGATTGGATCTGCGCACGCCGTTCCGGGGCCTGTCCCAGCGACGGGGGTGCCTGATCTCGGGGGAACACGGTTGGGGGGAGTTCGCGCCCTTCGACGACTATGACGCGATCGCGGACGCCCGATGGCTGTCATGCGCACTCGAGCAGGCCGATGGCCGGTGGCCCGATCCAGTGCGCAGCGACGTGAGGGTCAACGCGATCATCCCGGCCGTCGGGCCGCACGATGCGGCCGGGATGGCGCTGTCCGCGGGCTGCGCGACGGTCAAGATCAAGGTGGGCGACGCCGCCGGCCGCGAGCGGGTGGCGGCGGTCCGTGAGGTTCTGCCGGATGCCGCTCTGCGGGTGGACGTCAACGGGGCCTGGACGCTGCCCGAGGCCCTGCAGGAACTCGAAGCGCTCGCCGAGTTCGGACTCGAGTACGCCGAGCAGCCTGTCCGTAGCTTCGACGACATGGTCGCGCTACATGACCGGTCACCGGTCCCTCTGGCTGCCGACGAGTTGATCCGGATCGACCGCCGCTTCGACGATGTCGCGCGGGCCGCCGATGTCGCCGTGCTCAAGGTCGCCCCGCTCGGCGGGGTGGCCGCCACGTTGGACGTGGCAGGTCGGGTGGGCCTCCCGGTGGTCATCTCCAGCGCGCTGGACAGCTCCATGGGGCTCGCTGCAGGGGTGGCCGCGGCCTGCAGCCTGCCGCAGGCGCCGCTGGCCTGCGGTCTGGGGACCGGAGCCCTGTTCGCGCAGGACACGACCAGAGCGATCCTGCCGTCGTCCGGGCAGTTGTCCTGGACCGGCTATCCGACGCTGGATCCAGATCTGCCCGAGGCGGTGGAGGACCTCGAGTACTGGCGGCGCCGGATCGAGCGGGCGGCGCAGGTGACCGGAGTCTGAGCGGTCCCGGCAGGTCCTCCTCGCGATCGCGGCGGCGGACGTGCGTGTCACAGTGGAGCAGTGAATCCGGCAACTGCCGCTGCGCAGGTGATCATCGATGAACTGGTGCGCTCCGGGGTCAACGACGTCGTCCTGTCCCCGGGGTCGCGCAGCGCGCCTTTGGCGATCGAGGCGGCTCGGGCCCACGACCGGGGCGAGATCCGACTGCACGTTCGCATAGACGAGCGCAGTGCCGGATTCCTCGCGGTTGGTCTGGCCAAACGCAGTGGTGCGCCTGTGCCGGTGATCACGACCTCCGGCACAGCCGTCGCCAACCTCCTGCCGGCGGTGGAGGAGGCGTGGTTCAGTGCACTTCCGATCATTCTGCTGACCGCCGATCGTCCCGCGGAACTGCGCCAGACCGGCGCGAACCAGACGATCGATCAGGTGCGCGTCTTCGACGGGGTCGTGCGCTGGTCGGCCGACCTCGAGGCGCCCACCCGGGGCCGGGGTCAGGTCGGGTACTGGCGAAGCACGGTGTCCAGGGCCTGTGCGGTGGCCACACATCCGTGGCAACGGGGCCCGGTACACCTCAACGTCGCACTTCGCGACCCCCTGGTGCCCGACGGTGACCAGGGATGGGTCGAGCCGCTGGTGGGCCACGACGGGCTCGCGTTCGTCGACGAGGACGGTGACGAGGTGCAGGTCATCCGCACCTGGACCGTCGACCGCCGACTGATGCTCAGCGTGCAGGAGCCCATCGACGAGGTGCTCGACGACCTGGCCGAGAGCGAACTCCCGCAGCGCGGACTGGTGGTCGTCGGGGACATCGACGACCCTGAGGACGCCGCCGCCGCGGTGGAACTCGCGGAGGCGTGCGGTTGGCCCCTGCACAGCGAACCGACTGGTCAGGCGCGCGCCGGATCGGTCGCGCTGGCCCACGCGAGCCTGCTCACCGCGAGCGAGACGTTCCGGGCCGACCACACCCCGGACGTGGTCGTCACAGTGGGCAAGGTCGGATTGAGCCGTGGACTGCTGGCCCTGATCAGGGAGGCCGACGTCCATATCCACTCGGAACCGCAACGCACCACCGACTGGCCAGACCCCACCCGCACCGCGATCGCAGTGCTGGGGTCGGTCCCCGCGCCGCCGTCGGAGGCGGAGGTGCCGGAATCCAGCGAATGGCTGGACAGTTGGCTGATGGCCGACGCCGCAGCGAGTCGGGTGATCGAGAAGGCCTTGGAGTCCTCGACGCTGACGACCGGGATGCACGCCGCGCAGGCCTTGTGGGACGTCGTGGGGCCCGACGACCTGGTCTTCGTCGCGTCGTCGCGGTCGATCCGGGATCTGGAGGCTGTCGCAGGCGTGAGGTCGGATCCCCCGCGGGTTCTGGCCAATCGGGGAGTGAACGGCATCGACGGACTGGTCTCCACGGCGGTGGGGGCAGCACTGGCCCATCAGAGCGCGGGGGGAGGCCGAGCGTTCGCGATGCTGGGCGACCTGGCCCTGCTGCACGACGAGAGCGGACTGCTGTTCGGTGCGACAGAACCGCGGCCGGACCTCTGCCTGCTCGTCGTCGACAACGGCGGGGGCGGGATCTTCGGTTCGCTGGAGCAGGCGGACCCGAGCATGGCGGACGTGTTCGAGAGGGTGTTCGGCACGCCGGTCGGTGTTGACATCAGAGCGCTCTTGCAGGCACACGGTGTGCGCGTTCATGACGGGCCGGACCTGCGGGAGGCGCTACGGGTCGCCTCCTCTCACACGGGCCTCAACGCCGTGGTCGTGGGTCCGACCGACCGGGCGGAGGAGGCTGAGTTGCACCGATCGATCGCGATGCACCTGCGATGAGGATCGCGGCTCATCTCACCGGTCCGCCGGGCGCGGGTCAGGGCGGTTATGTCGCCGGTTCGCTGGCTGTGCGTCTACGTGGTCCGGGCGCCGATGTCTGGCTGCGTTCGCCGGCACCCTTGGAGACCGAGCTGCGAGAGGTCGGCGACGATCAGCACCTCGAGTTGTGGGACGGATCCACCCTGATCGCAGAAGCTGATGCCGTCGACGTCGTGGCCGATCCGATCCCCTTCGTGGATCTCGAACGGGCCAGGGCCGCGGGTCGCGGATATCCGGGGGCGGGTGCGGGGCTCTACGACGGCGTGCTTCGGATGTGGTCATGCCCGCCCCGACGGGCTGCGGATCGGGCCCGGACCCGTGTCGGACGGGCTGGTCGCCTGCGTCTACGAACCCCGTGGCCGTGTGGCCCCGGAGTGGATCTGGGCGGCGCTCGACTGTGCCAGTGGGTGGGCCTGGCCGATGCACGAGACACCGCTGGTGACCGGGCGGTTGACCGGGGGGATGTTGGAGCACGAGCCGCTGGACCCCGCCGGGCCCTACGTCGTCGTGGCCGCGCAACTGGAGCGGAGTGGACGGCGCCGGATCAGCGCCTCGGCCATGTTCACCGCGGCCGGCCACCGGGTCGCCACGCTGCGGGGCACGTGGCTGACCTTCGAGGTACCCCCGGGCCTCCCGAATTGACTCGGGGACCTTCACCACTGCGCGGGGGAGTCAGTGCCCGTCGAGCGCCCAGCGCATCGCTTCGAGTTTGGTCTCCGATTCCGCGTACTCCGAGTCCGGGTCGGATCCGGCGACGATGCCGCAGCCGGCGAAGAGATCAATGGACGAGTTGTCCTGCGAGAGTTGACCGCACCGCAGGGCGATCCCGAACTCGCCGTCACCGTTGGCGTCGAACCAGCCAACGGGGCCCGCGTAGCGCCCGCGCTCCAGGCCCTCGCGGTTGAGTATGAATTGCATCGCGCGCTCGGTCGGTGTCCCGCACACGGCCGCCGTCGGGTGCAGCGCTGCGGCGATGGCGACGACCGAGGTCTCGTCGACCAGCATCGCGTGGATATCGGTGGCCAGGTGCTGCACGTTGGCCAGTTGCAGGACACTCGGACGCTCCGGGACATCGAGGTCGGTGCAGTGCGTGCCCAGTGCCTGGGCCACGGACATGACCGCATACGCATGTTCCTCACGGGCCTTGTGGGACGCGATCATGCCGTCGGCCAGCTCACCGCTCTCCTGCTCGTCGGCGCTCGTGGCGACGGTTCCCGCGAGCACCCGCGAGGTCACCTGCTCACCTGTGCGCCGAACCAGAAGTTCGGGGGTGGCGCCCAGCAAACCGTGCGCACTGAACGTCCAGCAGTCCGCGTAGCGCTGGGAGAGTCGGCGGAGCGTCCGGTGCACGTCGATGTCCCCGTCCAGGCGTACTGCCCGTGCCAGGACGACCTTGTCGAAAACGCCCGAGGCGATCGCTTCAACCGCTTCGCCCACCAGGAGTCGGTAGTCGGTGCCGGACTCCCCGTGCTCGGCCAACGGGGTTCCCGGCGTCGGAGGCAGCGGCGAGGGGGTGCTGGGGCTGATCGTGGTGATCCAGGCCTTGCCGTCCCGCTGGCCGACGATCGTTCCGGGGACGGTGAGCAGCGATTCGTCCTCGGCGTCGAAGGAGAAGGAGGCGAAGGCCACCGGCCCTGTGCCGGGCGCCAGTACCGCGTCGTCGATGGTGGCGGACTCGCAGAACCGCGTCCACCAGCGCTGGGCTCGAGCGAAACGTTCCGGGCCCCGAACGACGGTGGACGCCGCCACGTCCCACGCGACCAGGCCATCACCCTCGTGCACCCACGTGAACGGCTGCGCATGGTCCGGGATGAGCGACAACAGATCCGCCGGATCCACGAGGCGGGTGCGCACCTCAACGGGCATGGTCACCCTTCCAGGTTATTGCCGGAGTCCGACCTCCGCGAGAGCGAGGTGGTCCGCGCGGGCCGGGCACACCCGGCGCCCGCAGCCTGGGCCCGGTGAGACACTGAGCCCGTGAGCAGAGCGGACCTCGACAAGCAGCCGTTCGCCGTGGCGGCGATGTTCGATCGGGTGGCCGGGCGGTACGACCTGACCAACGACGTGCTCGCAGTGGGTCAGACACGCAGGTGGCGCCGTCTGGTGGCTGACGCGGTCGACGCCGGCCCCGGCGACCGAGTGTTGGATCTGGCCGCCGGAACGGGTACCAGCAGTGAGTCGTTCGCGCGACGCGGCGCCGAGGTGGTGCCCTGCGACTTCTCCCTGGGAATGCTGCGCGTGGGCCGCTCCCGGATCCCGCAACTGCCGTTCGTGGCCGGTGATGCGATGGCGCTGCCGTTCGCCGACGACTCGTTCGACGCCGTCAGCATCTCCTTCGGTCTGCGCAACATCCATGACCCGCGGGAGGGCCTGCGGGAGATGAAGCGGGTGACCAGGCCAGGCGGGCGCCTGGTGGTCTGCGAGTTCTCCACTCCCACCTGGCCGGCCTTCCGCACGGTGTACCAGGAATACCTGATGAAGGCGCTGCCCAAGATCGCCAAGCGCGTCTCCAGCAACTCCGAGGCCTACGAGTATCTGGCCGAGTCGATCTCCGCGTGGCCGGATCAGTCCGGACTCGCCGATCTGCTCATGGAAACCGGCTGGCACGACGTCGCGTGGCGCAACGTCTCTGGAGGCATCGTTGCGCTGCACAGAGGAGTAGCCTGATCGCGTCGGGCTAGGCGAACGTGAGGAAGACCATGCGAATCTCAATTGTGGTGGCGGGCGTGGCGTTGGCTTTCGGGCTGGCAGGGTGCTCCGCCGAAGTAAGTGTCGGGGGCAGTTCCGAGGCTCCGGCCAGCCCGAGCGTCGAGCAGTCGGTGCCATCCGACGTGCAGACCTACACCAGTGACAAGTACGGTTTCAGCTTCCAGTACGCGCCGCCGTTCGAGCAGCAGTCCGACACCTCCTGGGAGGCCCAGAGCGGGGCGAGCAGCGCCGATTCGGTCGCGGTCTTCGACACCGACGGGACCGAGGTCGGAGGCCAGTACCGGGACGCCTTCGTGGTGAATGTCTACGAGCTGAACACCGAGATCACCGAGGCGAACCTCGATCAGGTCAAGGCCGAACTCGAGACCAGCGTCATCCCGCAACTCGAGGCGTCGTCAGAGGACATGCAGATCACCGAACTGACGCCGACCACGGTCAGCGGGCTCAGCGGGTTCCAGGCCGATGCAACCTTCGCCGTCGAGGACACGCCGATGACCTCGAGCCTGTACTTCCTCTTCGAGGGGAACATCGAGTACCAATTGCTGACCCAGTCGGCGACCGACCGCTGGCAGGAGCTCACCCCCACGTTCGACCAGATGGTCAACTCGTTCACCGTGCAGCCCGCCACGGACGCTTCCCCTGCCAGTTGATCCGGGGTCCCGGCACCGGATGTGAGGCCCCGCCCCGGGCGTCCTAAACTCGTCGCGGGGGCGCTAGTGAATGCGTTCACAAGGAGAACCGATGGATCACCGCACCGGCACCGCCGAGTGTCGGGGGCGGGTGCTGCGACTGGCCAATCGCGCGGGCCGCGCGGCGCCGGGCCGTCGCCGCGGCTGTGCGTCCGGACAGCGGGTCGCGCCGCGGATGCACCGGTCCACGCCGGAGTCGGCGGGCGGTGTCGGGGGGCATCCCCCTAGGATTGACGCGACCGGAAGGAGTCGATAGCGATGGGCAACGTGTACCTTCCCATCCTGATCCTGGGATTGCTGGCATTCGCCTTCGCCGCGTTCAGCGTCGGAGTGGCCAGCCTGACCGGTCCGAAGCGCTACAACCGCGCCAAGATGGAGCCCTACGAGTGCGGCATCGAGCCGACCCCGCAGCTCGCCGGACGGGGCAAGTTCCCGGTCAAGTACTACTTGACGGCGATGCTGTTCATCATCTTCGACATCGAGATCGTGTTCCTCTACCCCTGGGCGGTCGCGTTCGACCAGCTCGCGGCGTTCGGGCTGATCGAGATGCTCTTGTTCATCCTGACCCTCGTGGTCGTGTACGCATACGTTTGGCGCCGCCGTGGTTTGGAGTGGGACTGATGGGTCTTGAGGAGAAACTTCCCAGTGGTGTCCTGCTGACCACCGTCGAGGCGGTCGCCGGGTACGCCCGGAAGGGTTCGTTGTGGCCGGCCACGTTCGGGCTGGCCTGTTGTGCGATCGAGATGATGGCCACCGGCGCCCCCCGCTACGACCTCGCCCGCTTCGGCATGGAGGTCTTCCGCGCCTCGCCCAGACAGGCCGACCTGATGATCGTGGCCGGCCGGGTCAGTCAGAAGATGGCCCCGGTCCTGCGCCAGATCTACGACCAGATGCCCAACCCGAAGTGGGTGCTCGCGATGGGTGTCTGCTCGTCGAGCGGCGGCATGTTCAACAACTACGCGATCGTGCAGGGCGTCGACCACGTCGTGCCGGTGGACATGTACCTGCCGGGATGCCCGCCGCGGCCCGAGATGCTGATCGACGCGATCCTGAAGATCCACGATCAGATCCAGCACACGAAGCTCGGGGCCAACCGCGAACGCGAGGTGGTCGAACTCGAGACGCAGGCGATGAGTGCGATGCCCACCGAAGAGATGAAGGGCTTGCTGCGGTGACTGAGAACTCCGAGGTGGTTCCTGCCGGAACCGAGACCCTCGAGGTGCTGTCGACGGGTCAAGGCGCCTTCGGGATCGAGGGAACGCCGGACGTGAGCGGATACGGCGGGCTGGTCCGCACGGTTCACGCCACGCCGGCCGCCACCCGGCCGTACGGCGGCTGGTACGACGAGGCCGTCGACACTCTTGCACAGGTGCTCGGCGACAGTTTCGGTCCCGCCGTCTCAAAGGTCGTCATCGCTCACGACCAGTTGACACTGGAGGTGGAGCGCGAGCACCTGCTCGAGGTGATGCGCGCACTGCGCGACGACCCCCGCCTGCGTTTCGAGATGTGTCTTGGCGCGAACGGCGTGCACTGGCCGCAGGACACCGGAAGTGAACTGCACGTGCACTATCCGATGCTGTCGATGACCCACAACCGGCGGCTGAGCGTCGAGGTGACCTGCCCGGACGACGACCGGCACATCCCGTCGATCGTGGGGTTGTACCCGTCGAACAACTGGCACGAGCGGGAGACTTTCGACTTCTTCGGGGTCGTGTTCGACGGCCACCCGGGACTCACCCGCATCGAGATGCCCGACGACTGGGTCGGGCACCCGCAGCGCAAGGACTACCCGCTGGGCGGCATCCCGGTGGAGTACAAGGGCGCGACCATACCGCCACCGGACGACCGCCGGGAGTACAAGTGAGCGACGACGTCATCTACGACACCGCCGAGGAGGCGGACTCGTACGAGACCACCGAGGGCAAGGTATTCACCGTGTCCGGCGGTGACTGGGACCAGGTCGAGGGCGACGAGGGGATCGCACAGCGGGTCGTGGTCAACATGGGACCGCAACACCCGTCCACACACGGCGTCCTGCGGCTGATCCTGGAACTCGACGGGGAGACCGTGACGCAAGCACGGTCCGGTATCGGCTATCTGCACACCGGCATCGAGAAGAACATGGAGTTCCGCACCTGGACGCAGGGGGTCACCTACGTGACCCGCATGGACTACCTCGCCCCGATCTTCAACGAGACGGCCTACTGCCTTGGTGTGGAGAAGTTGCTGGGCATCACCGAGCAGATCCCCGAGCGCGCCACGGTCATCCGGGTCATGCTGATGGAGCTCAACCGCATCTCGTCCCACCTGGTCTGTCTGGCCACCGGTGGCATGGAACTCGGCGCACTCACCGCCATGACGTTCGGCTTCCGGGAGCGGGAGTCCGTGCTCGACGTGCTCGAGACGATCACCGGGCTGCGGATGAACCATGCCTACGTGCGCCCGGGCGGGCTGGCCCAGGACCTGCCGGAGGGTGCCGAGCAGGCGGTCGCCGACGTCGTGAAACTACTGCGCAAACGACTGCCCGACACCGCGAATCTGCTGGTGAACAACTCGATCTGGATGTCGCGCACCGAGGGCGTGGGTTATCTCGACCTGACCGGCTGCATCGCGCTGGGCATGACCGGGCCGGTACTGCGGTCCACCGGGTACCCGTGGGACCTGCGCAAGATGCAGCCCTACTGCGGGTACGAGACCTACGAGTTCGAGGTCCCCACGCGGACCACCTGCGACGCCTACGGCCGCTTCCTGATCCGCCTGGACGAGATGCAGCAGAGCCTCAACATCGTCGAACAGTGCCTGGACCGGCTGCGTCCGGGACCGGTGATGGTGGAGGACAAGAAGATCGCCTGGCCCGCGCAGTTGGCGATCGGCTCGGACGGGATGGGCAACTCCCTCGAGCACATCCGCCACATCATGGGTCAGTCCATGGAAGCGCTGATCCACCACTTCAAGCTGGTGACCGAAGGCTTCCGGGTGCCCGCGGGTCAGGCCTACGTGTCGATCGAGGCCCCGCGCGGTGAACTCGGGGTCCACGTCGTCTCCGATGGCAGCACTCGTCCCTACCGGGTCCACTTCCGGGACCCGTCATTCAACAATCTGCAGGCGGTGCCCGCCATGAGTGAAGGTGGCCAGGTCGCCGACGTGGTGGCCGCCGTGGCAAGTATCGACCCCGTCATGGGTGGAGTGGATCGCTGATGGCTCTGACCGAACTGACCCGCGCCGAGATGATGGATCTCGCCGCCCGCTACCCGCAACCGCGCAGCGCCCTGCTGCCGATGCTGCATCTGGCGCAGTCCGTCGAGGGGTACGTCACCGGCGACGCGATCCAGATGTGCGCCGAGGTGCTGGGCCTGACCACCGCCGAGGTCAAGGGGGTCGCGTCCTTCTACACCATGTTCAAGGACGAACCAGTGGGTGAGTACCACCTTGGGGTCTGTATCAACCCCGGCTGCGGAATCCTCGGCGGAGACAAGATCTGGGACACGCTGTCCGAGGACCTCGGAGTCGGCCATGACGAGGTGACCGGCGACGGCAAGATCTCGCTGGAGCGCATCGAGTGCCAGGCCGCCTGCACCCACGCCCCGGTGATGACGGCGAACTGGGAGTTCATGGACAACATGACTCCCGAGTCCGCGCGGCAACTGGTCGAGGACCTTCGAGCCGGCCGCGAGGTGAAGTCGACCCGGGGCCCGGTCATCCGCGACTTCAAGGCGTGCGAACGCACCTTGTCGGGCATCGACGACGACGGTTTCGGCAGACGTGCCCGCCACCGATGATCTGATGCTGGCGGGTCTTCGATACGCGCAGGAGCACGACATGCACGCCCCGGAAGCGGAGGTCATCTGATGCCGCTGACGCCAGTCATCACCGCCCATTGGGACGATCCCGACTCGTTCACACTCGACGGCTACCGCCGGCACGGCGGCTACAGCGCACTCCCCAAGGCGCTGGGTATGGACCCGGACGCGGTGATCGGCACCGTCAAGGACTCTGGGCTGCGTGGCCGCGGTGGGGCCGGTTTCCCGACCGGTCTGAAGTGGAGTTTCGTCCCGCAGAACGACGGCAAACCCCACTACCTGGTCGTCAACGCCGACGAGTCGGAACCCGGGGCCTGCAAAGACATTCCGATCATGCTGGCCAATCCGCACGCCCTTATCGAGGGCATCATCATCGCGTCCTACGCGATCCGGGCCGACCACGCGTTCGTCTACATCCGTGGCGAGGTTCCGCAGGTCATTCGCCGGGTCCATGCCGCGGTGCGGGAGGCGAAGGCGGCCGGCTACGTCGGCGACGACATCCTCGGCAGTGGGTTCAACCTCAACATCGTGGTCCATTCGGGAGCCGGCGCGTACATCTGCGGCGAGGAGACGGCACTGCTGGACTCGCTGGAGGGCAAGCGCGGACAACCTCGGCTCAAGCCCCCGTTCCCGGCGGTCGCGGGGCTGTACGCCTGCCCGACGGTGGTCAACAACGTCGAGACCATCGCGAACGTCCCCTACATCGTGAACAACGGAGTCGACTGGTTCCGGTCCTTCGGCACGGACAAGTCCCCGGGATTCAAGGTCTTCGCCGTTTCCGGGCACGTCCAACGGCCTGGGATCTACGAGGCCCCGCTGGGGATTCCCATGGCCGAGCTCCTGGAGTACGCCGGTGGCATCCGCGAAGGTCACGAGCTGAAGTTCTGGCTTCCCGGCGGATCGTCGGTCCCGATGCTGACCAAGGACCATCTGGATCTACCCCTGACCTATGAGGCGATGGTGGAGGCGGGTTCGATGCTGGGCACCGGCACCCCCATGCTGTACGACGACACGACGTCCGTGGTGCGGGCCGTGACCGGTTGGCTGGACTTCTACAAACATGAGTCCTGCGGCAAGTGCACGCCCTGCCGCGAGGGCAACTGGTTCATCCACGACATCCTGCACAGATTCGATCAGGGCCACGGACGCAGCGAGCAACTGCAGGTCCTGGACAACGTCTGCGGGCAGATCCTGGGCCGTTCGTTCTGCGCGCTGGGCGACGCGGCCGCCACACCCTTCCCAGCGGCCATGAAGTACTTCGCCGACGAGTTCGAGACCGGCACCACAACGGCCAGCAGTGCGGTGTTCGATCCGGACGCCAGCACGGTTTTCAGTGAGGTGACCGCATGACCGTCACACAGCCCGACGGCGGGGAGATCACGGTGCCCGAGGGGCACGTCGCGTTCAGCATCGACGGCATCTCCATGACGGCGGAGAAGGGCACGCTGATCATCCGTGCCGCGGAGCAGCTCGGGATCGAGATCCCGCGGTTCTGCGACCATCCGTTGCTGGATCCGGTGGCGAACTGCCGCATGTGCCTGATCGAGATCGAGGGCCAGCCGAAGCCGCAGCCCGCCTGTGCCATCCCGGTCGGCGACAACATGGTCGTCCGCACCCAGCGCACATCCCGGGTGGCCGAGCAGGCGCAGCAGGGGACCATGGAGTTCCTGCTGCTCAACCACCCGCTGGACTGCCCGATCTGCGACAAGGGCGGCGAGTGCCCCCTGCAGAACCAGGCCATGACCGCCGGGCGGTCCGAGAGCCGGTTCGACGGCCCCAAGCGGACGTTCCCGAAGCCCATCAACGTGAGCGCGCAGATCCTCCTCGACCGGGAGCGCTGCGTGTCGTGTGCACGCTGTACCCGGTTCGCCGACGAGATCGCCGGTGATGCCTTCATCGAGTTGATAGAGCGCGGCGCCGCACCAGCAGGTCGGGATCAGCGAGGACACCCCCTTCGACTCCTACTTCTCGGGCAACACCGTGCAGATCTGCCCGGTCGGGCGCGCTGACCAACGCGCGCTACCGGTTCCGTGCGCGGCCGTTCGACCTGGTGTCGGTGCCCACCACGTGCGAGCACTGCGCGAGCGGCTGCTCGATGCGCACCGATGTGCGGCGCGGTCGGAGGTGCAGCGACGGCTGGCAGGGGAGGATCCAGCAGGTCAACGAGGAGTGGAACTGCGACAAGGGACGGTTCGCGTTCCCGTACCTCACCGAGGACCGCATCACCCACCCGCTGGTCCGCGACGACTCCGGCCGTCTGGTCACGGCGTCGTGGCCGGAGGCCCTGGGGGTGGCCGCCGATGCTCTCAGCGACGCGGTGGGCAGCGCCGCCGTTCTGGTCGGAGGGCGGCTGACGGCTGAGGACGCGTGGGCGTACTCGAAATTCGCGCGGTCGATCCTGAACACCGACGACGTCGACTTCCGGTCTCGCCCCAGCAGCGACGAGGAGGCACACTTCCTCACCGCGACGGTCGCCGGAACGCAAGGACCGACCTACGCCGATCTCGACGAGGCTCCGGTTGTGGTGCTCGTCGCCTTCGAGCCCGAGGAGGAGTCACCGATCGTCTTCCTGCGCCTACGAAAGGCGACGACCAAGGGATCGACCCGGGTCGTCGCGGTGGCGCCATGGGCGAGTCCCGGACTGTCCAAACTCGGCGCGACCGTGCTGGCCGCCGGGCCCGGACAGGAGATCGCCGCGATCGAAGGATCCGAGGCCGTGATGGGTGCCCTGCGGGAGCCGGGTGCGGTGTTGATGGTCGGCGAACGGGCAGCGACCACCCCCGGGCTGCTCAGCGGGCTGGCCGCCACGGCCGAGTCAGACCGGCGCCCGCCTCGCCTGGGTGCCGCGTCGCGCGGGCGAGCGGGGTGCGCTCGACGCCGGACTGCTTCCCGGGGCCGCGGCCGGCCTGTGGGACCAGGACCCGGGCGCCGGGTTCGCGGGGGTCATCGACCGCCTCGTCGACGCTCAGCAGCCGGAAGAGGCACTGGTCCCGGTCGAGACCACCGACCCGGAGCCGACCGACGCGACCGAGGCCACGGACGTCGACGCCGCGGACACCGACGAGCAGCCGGAGCCGCCCTATCGTGCGCTGGTGGTGGCCGGCTTCGACCCCGACGACGTGCCGGGCGGCGGCGCGCTCGTCGAGGGCTTCGCGCAGGTGCCGTGTGTAGTGGCCCTGGCAACGCACCACAACGCAGCCACCCGGGCCGCAGACGTCGTGTTCCCGGTCGCGGCCGTGACCGAGAAGGCCGGGTCCTTCACGAACTGGGAAGGGCGTCGTAGGTCGTTCCCGAAGGTCTTGCGGGAGTCCCTGATGCTCACCGATGCCGCGGTTCTCGCCGCGATCGCCGACGAGATGCTGGTGGACTTCGACGCCGACGCCAAGACCCTGCGGACCGAACTCGAAGCCGCCGGGCGGCCCGAACCGGCGCCGTTGTCCCGAGTCGTGGCGGACCCCGCGCAACTCGGGGTCGGCGAAGCAGTACTGGCCACCTGGCGGCAGTTGATCGACGATGGCGTGATGCAGGCCGGTGAGCCGTACCTGGCGGCCACCGCCCGCCCGGCCGTCGTGCGTGTGAGCCCGTCGAATGCTGCGGACCTCGGCATCGTGGACGGCGATCCGGTCACCGTCACCGGTGAGATCGGGTCGCTGACCCTGCCGGCGCTGGTCACCGACATGCCCTCCGGGGTGGTCTGGATGCCCATGAACTCCGGAACGAACGTGGTGTCCGCACTCGGCGTGGCCAGCGGCGATACGGTGCGAGTGAGCGTCGGGAGGGTCTCATGAATGTCGCCGGGTTCGGCAGTGACCCGTTCTGGCTGATCTGCCTGAAGGTGCTCGGCCTGTTCATCCTGCTGGTCGTCATCGTGTTGCTGACGATCTGGGCCGAACGCCGTGTCGTGGCACGGATGCAGAGCCGGGTGGGCCCCAACCGGGTCGGCCCGTTCGGGCTGCTGCAGTCCCTGATGGACGGCTTCAAACTCGCGCTCAAAGAGGAGATCATCCCCCGCAAGGTCGAACTCGGCGTCTACATCCTGGCGCCGCTGCTGTCAGCGGTCCCGGCCTTCCTGGCCTTCGCGGTGATCCCGTTCGGCCCCGAGGTGTCGATCTTCGGGCAGACCACCATGCTGCAACTCACCGACTTCCCCGTGTCCGTGCTGTACGTACTGGCCATCGCGTCCATCGGTATCTACGGCATCGTCCTGGCAGGGTGGGCGTCCGGGTCCACCTACCCGCTGCTGGGCGGCCTGCGAAGCACTGCGCAGATGATCTCCTACGAGATCGCCATGGGGCTGTCGTTCGTGGCGGTGTTCCTGTACGCGGGCAGCGCCTCCACCTCCGAGATCGTCACCGCGCAGACCAAACTCTGGTACGTCGTGCTGCTGCTGCCCTCGTTCATCATCTACACCACGTCCATGGTCGGTGAGACCAACCGGGCGCCGTTCGACCTGCCCGAGGCGGAAGGGGAGCTCGTCGGTGGTTTCCACACCGAGTACTCCTCGCTGAAGTTCGCGATGTTCTTCCTCGCCGAGTACATCAACATGGTGACCGTCTCGGCCCTGGCGACCACGCTGTTCCTCGGTGGCTGGCGGGCACCCTGGCCCATCTCCATCTGGTCGGGGGCCAACGAGGGCTGGTTGCCCATGCTGTGGTTCCTCATGAAGGTGTGTGCGTTCATCTTCGTGTTCATCTGGTTGCGGGGGACGCTGCCCAGGCTGCGCTACGACCAGTTCATGCGATTCGGCTGGAAGGTGCTGATACCGACCTCGCTGGCCTGGATCATCGTCGTGTCCATCGCCCGGTTCTACATCGGCCCGGACGGTTCGGCGTACCTGTCGGTGCTCGTCGCCTTCGGTTTCTCACTGGCACTGCTGATGGTGTCCTCGTACTTCGCGCAGGTCCACCGGGACCGTCGCGCCGAGGCCGCGGAGGCCGCCGAGATCTCGTTCGAAGAGCCCGTGGACCCCTTCGCAGGAGGACACCCGGTACCGCCGATGCCCGGCCAGGAACTGCTCGAACCCTCGCGAGTGCCCGCTGTCGAACAGGAGGCCCGCAATGCCTGACGTGCCACCGGTGGTCAAGGGGTTCTCCACCACCTTCGCCACCATGTTCAGGAAGGTCGTCACCGAGCAGTACCCCGAGGAGAAGGACGAGTTCCCACCGAAGGCGCGCTACCACGGCCGGCACCAGCTCAACCGGCACCCGGACGGGTTGGAGAAGTGCGTCGGCTGCGAGTTGTGCGCGTGGGCGTGCCCGGCGGACGCGATCTTCGTGCAGGGGGCCGACAACACTTCGGGCGGTCGCTACTCGCCGGGGGAACGGTACGGCCGCGTCTACCAGATCAACTACCTGCGCTGTATCGGCTGCGGGCTGTGCATCGAAGCGTGCCCGACCCGTGCGCTGACGATGATCCACGAGTTCGAACTCGCCGACGACAGCCGGCAGAAACTCATCTACGAGAAGCAGGACCTGCTGGCCCCGCTGCTGCCCGGCATGGTGAACCCGCCGCACGACATGGTGGAGGGCGCCACCGAGAAGGACTACTACGAGGGTAGGGTCACCGGAGCCGGTGAACCTCTCAAGGATGCGGTCGAAGGGAGCACCACGTGACCGCAACACTGGCCGTGCAGAACGCCGGGGAGGCCGCGGTCTTCTGGATCTGTGGGGCGCTAGCCGTCCTCGGAGCCATGGGCATGTTGTTCTCGCGCAAGGCGGTGCACAGCGCGCTGTTCCTGGCCATGACCATGATCAACCTCGCCATCCTCTACGTGAGCCTGTCCGCACCGTTCCTCGGCATGGTGCAGGTCATCGTCTACACCGGCGCGATCATGATGCTGTTCCTGTTCGTGCTGATGGTCGTCGGCGTCGACTCCTCGGACTCGCTGATCGAGACCCTCAAGGGCCAGCGCGGCCCGGCCATCTTCTTCGGGCTCGGTTTCGGGGTGCTGCTGGTGGGCCTGCTCGGTCAGGGCACGTCGGACATGCCGGTGGGTTCGCTCGAGGAGGCCAACACCGTTCGGGGCGGGAACCTACAGGGAATCGCGGAGTTGATCTTCACGCGGTACGTGTTCGCGTTCGAGGTCACTTCCGCGCTGCTCATCACCGCCGCGCTCGGCGCGATGATCCTCACCCACCAGGAGCACTACAAGCCGAAGGCCACCCAGCGGGATCTCTCGACGGCACGGTTCAAGGGACCGCACCCGAGCCCGCTGCCGCCGCCCGGCACATACGCGCGCCACAACGCGGTCGACACCCCCGCACTGCTGCCGGACGGCTCGGCGGCGGAGGTCTCGCTTCCGCGGCCCATGGCACTGCGCGAGACTACGGTCGATCGGGTCGACGTCGAGGAGGTGGACGAGGTCATGGGGGGACACGACGTCGTCGTCGACGAACTCGATGCGGCCACCGACGACACCTCCGGGGAGGAAAGGTGACGACCGACCACTACATCGCCCTGGCGGCGATCCTGTTCAGTCTCGGAGCGTTCGGCATGTTGTTCCGCCGCAACGCGATCGTGGTCTTCATGTGTGTCGAGCTGATGCTCAACGCGTCGAACCTCGCGTTCGTCGCCTTCGCCCGGATGCACGGGAACCTCGAGGGCCAGGTCTTCGCGTTCTTCACGATGGTGGTGGCCGCCGCTGAGGTCGTCGTCGGCCTGGCGATCATCGTGGTCATCTTCCGCACCCGCCGCAGCGCCTCGGTGGACGAGCCAAGTCTGCTGAGGTTCTGATGGGCACCGACCTGCTGGCGTCCGCGACGCCGACCATCACGTATGCCCCATCGGAGGGCATTTTCACCTACACCTGGCTGCTGATCGCCCTGCCACTGTTCGGTGCTGCGGTCCTGCTCATGTTCGGCCGGCGCACCGACAAGTGGGGTCACCTGCTGGCCACGGTGCTGCCGATCGGCTCGTTCGTGCTCGCGGTGATGATGTGGCTGGCGCTGCTGGCCAAGCCGTCCGACGACCGCGGGGTCATCCAGCATCTGTGGGACTGGGTGTTCGTGGGGGACTTCACCGCGAACGTCGGCCTGCAGATCGACCAGTTGTCGATGACCTTCATCCTGCTGATCACGGGCGTTGGGTCCCTGATCCATATCTACTCGATCGGCTACATGGCCGACGACCCGAAACGGCGCCTGTTCTTCGCGTATCTGAACCTGTTCGTGGCGGCGATGTTGCTGCTGGTGATGGCGGACAACTACCTGCTGCTCTACGTCGGGTGGGAGGGCGTCGGCCTGGCCTCGTACCTGCTGATCGGGTTCTGGCAGTACAAGCCAAGCGCGGCGGCTGCCGCGAAGAAGGCCTTCGTGGTCAACCGCGTCGGGGATTTCGGTCTGTCGGTCGCGATCATGGCCATCTTCGTCGCCTTCGGCTCGGTCACCTTCCCCGATGTGTTCGCCCAGGCCGGGGAGTCCAGCGAGGGGACGCTGACCTGGATCGGGTTGCTGCTCCTGCTGGCTGCATGTGGCAAGTCGGCACAGTTCCCGCTGCAGTCCTGGTTGCTCGACGCCATGGAGGGCCCGACCCCGGTCTCGGCACTGATCCACGCGGCCACGATGGTGACCGCCGGTGTCTACCTGATCGCGCGCTCGAACCCGATCTTCGACGGGGCGCCCACCGCCCAGACAGTGGTCATCTTCATCGGAGCCTTCACGCTGATCTTCGGCGCGATCATCGGTCTGGCCAAGGACGAGATCAAGAAGGTCCTGGCCGGGTCCACGATGTCGCAGATCGGCTACATGGTGCTGGCTGCCGGTCTCGGCCCGATCGGATACGTGTTCGCCATCTTCCACCTCGTGAACCACGGCTTCTTCAAGGCCAACATGTTCCTCGGGGCAGGCTCGGTCATGCACTCCTTCAACAATCAGGAGGACATGCGCAGGTTCGGTGCCATCCGCACGGTCATGGTGGTCACCTTCATCACATTCGCCTCTGGATGGCTGGCCATCATGGGCGTGCCCCCGTTCTCCGGGTTCTACTCCAAGGACAAGATCATCGAAGCCGCTTTCGCGCACAGCTGGGCCGCGGGCCTGGCCGCAATGATCGGCGCCGGCATCACGGCGTTCTACATGACCCGCCTGTTCACGATGACGTTCCTGGGCAAGAAGCGCTGGACCGACGATGTGCACCCGCACGAGTCGCCGTCGGTGATGACGATCCCGCTGATCATCCTGGGCATCGCGTCCCTGGCCAGCGGATTCGTGCTGGCCTGGAACGGCGCGATCGAGAAGTGGTTGGAACCCGTGGTCGGATTCGAGCATCCCGAACCTCCGATACCCATACCGCTCATAAGCGGGGTGACGCTGCTGCTGGTGATCGTCGGTGCGCTGCTGGCCTACCAGCAGTACCGCCGGGAGGTGCCGCTCACCGCGCCCACGTCGGTGTCGCCGCTGACCGTGGCCGCCCGCAAGGACCTTTACGGTGACGCCTTCAACGAGGCGGTCTTCATGAGGCCCGGTCAGTACTTGACCCGCGCCCTGGTGTGGTTCGACAACCGCAGCATCGACGGCACCCTGCTGGCCATGGGCTCGGCCACGGCGGGTCTGTCCAGTCGCATGCGCAAGTGGCAGACCGGCTACTCCAGGTCCTACGCGCTGTCGATGCTCATCGGAGCCTTCCTGCTCTTCGCGGCCCTGCTGGTGGTGAGGCTCTGATGAACTGGTTGCTGACCCTGTTGCTCGTCCCGGCCGTGGGAGCGGTCGTGGTGGCCCTGCTGCCCAAGGACAAGCCGGAACTGGCCAAGCAGGTCGCGCTCGGCTTCAGCGTGGCCACCCTGGTCCTGGTGATCGCCATGGCGCTGGAGTTCGACGCCACGAGTACCGAACCCTTCCAGTTCGTCACGTCCACTCCGTGGATCGAGTCGTTCGGCATCTCGTTCGCGCTGGGGGTCGACGGCATCGCTCTGGTGCTGATCGCGCTGGCGGCGATCCTGGTCCCGGTGGTGATCCTGGCCGGCTGGAACGAGGCCGACCACTCCGATGCGCCCACGAAGGGCTACTTCGCGCTCATGCTGGCTTTGCTGGTGTGCATGATCGGGGTCTTCTCGGCGATCGACGTGTTCCTCTTCTACGTCTTCTTCGAGGTCATGCTGATCCCGATGTACTTCATGATCGGCCGGTACGGAGGGGCCCGACGGTCGTACGCCGCGGTGAAGTTCCTGATCGTGAGCCTGTTCGGTGGCCTGTTCATGCTGGCCAGCCTGATCGGACTGTACGTGGTGAGCCAGCGTGAGTTCGGTGCCGGCACGTTCGACTTCGGCGCCCTCACCCAACTCGGGATGGACTCGACCACTCAGCGGATGCTGTTCCTCGGGTTCTTCTTCGCGTTCGCGGTCAAGGCTCCCCTATGGCCGTTCCACACCTGGTTGCCGGATGCGGCCACCGAGGCGCAGCCGGGAAGTGCGGTGCTGCTCGTGGGTGTGCTCGACAAGGTCGGCACCTTCGGGATGCTGCGCTACTGCCTGCAGATCTTCCCCGAGGCCTCGCAGTTCTACACGCCGCTGATCATCGTGCTCAGTGTGGTCGGCATCATCTACGGTGCGCTGCTGGCCATCGGGCAGACCGACATCAAACGCCTCATCGCGTACACGTCGGTGAGTCACTTCGGGTTCATCACCCTGGGCATCTTCGTGCTGACCAGCCAGGGTCAGAGCGGATCGACGCTGTACATGATCAACCACGGCTTCTCCACCGCCGCGCTGTTCCTGGTCGCAGGGTTCCTGATCAGCCGGCGCGGGTCCAAACTCGTGGAGGACTACGGCGGCGTGCACAAGGTGGCCCCTCTGCTCGCGGGGTTCTTCCTGATCGCGGGCCTGTCCTCACTGGCGCTGCCGGGAATGAGCAGTTTCGTGTCCGAGTTCCTGGTGCTGGTCGGAACCTACGTGCGCTATCCGCTCGTGGCGGTGATCGCGACGACCGGCATCATTCTGGCCGCGCTGTACATCCTGTGGCTCTACCAGCGCACCATGACCGGTCCGGTCAAGCCCGGCTGTGAGGACATCAAGGATCTCGGCGGCCGGGAGATCGTCGCGGTCTCGCCGCTGGTGGCACTGATCCTCGCGCTCGGGGTGTTCCCCGCACCGGCGCTCGACGTGATCAACCCGGCGGTCACCCAGACGCTGACGGTCGTGGGTGTGCAGGATCCGAGCGTGGGGGTCACCGCGGACTGCGACTTCGCGGACGGTTGTGTCGAGGAAGGGGCGGACCAGTGAACGGCGTGCTGGAGACATTCGCGTCTCCCGAGATCAAGTACGCACTCGTCGCCCCCCTGCTGATCGTTCTGGGTGGCGGAGTGCTGAGCGTGCTGGTGGAGGCGTTCGTGCCGCGGGCCTCGCGTCGAGGGATCCAGTTGGTCCTGGTGGCAGGTGTGCTGCTCGCATCGCTGGTCTGGGTGATCCGGCTGGCGGGCACCAGCGAACTGGCCGCCGAGGGGACCATCGCCATCGACGGGCCCGCGCTGTTCATGCAGGGCTCGATCCTGCTGATCGCCATGGTGTCGGCCCTGCTGATCGCCGAACGGCAGGTGGACCCCGCCGGTGACGCGTTCGCCCCACAGGCCTCGGCCCTGCCCGGAAGCGTGGACGAGAAGGCGTTCACCCAACTCGGCTGGATGCAGACGGAGGTCTGGCCACTGTTCCTGTTCTGCGTGGGCGGCATGATGCTGTTCACGAGCGCCAACGACCTCCTCACCATGTTCGTCGCGCTCGAGGTCATGTCCCTGCCGCTGTACCTCATGGCGGGAATGGCCCGCCGGCGCCGGCTGCTGAGCCAGGAAGCAGCGATGAAGTACTTCCTGCTCGGTGCCTACTCCTCAGGTTTCTTCGTGTTCGGCGCCGCCATGCTCTACGGCTTCTCCGGGACGATCTCGTTCCCCGGCATCGTCGACAGCATGGCCGCCGACCCCGGCAACAACGGGCTGCTGATCGCGGCCATCGGGCTGCTGTTCGTCGGGCTGCTGTTCAAGATCGGCGCGGTGCCGTTCCACCAATGGACGCCGGACGTGTATCAGGGTTCGCCCACACCGGCCACGGCATTCATGGCGGCCGGTGTGAAGATCGCCGCATTCGGCGGTCTGCTGCGTTTGACCTACGTCGCCCTCGGCGGACTGCGCTGGGACTGGCGGCCGATCATGTGGGGGGTGGCGATCGCAACCATGCTGGTCGGCGCGATCCTGGCCCTGACGCAGAACGACATCAAGCGGATGCTCGCCTACTCGGCGATCGCGAACACCGGGTTCATGCTGATCGGTGTCCTGGCGACGAGCCCGTCGGGCCTGTCGAGCACGATGTTCTACGTGCTCGTCTACGGGTTCTCGACTCTCGGCGCGTTCGCGATCGTCAGCCTGGTCCGCGACCCTGCGGGCGAGGCGACGAAACTGTCCCAGTGGGCGGGTCTGGGCAAGACCTCGCCGCTGGTGGCCGGTGCGTTCGCCGTGCTGCTGCTGGCGTTCGCAGGCATCCCGCTCACCTCCGGGTTCACCAGCAAGTTCGCGGTGTTCTCAGCAGGCATCGAGGGCGGTGCGACACCGGTTGTGATCGTCGGGGTGTTCGCCTCCGCGATCGCCGCGTTCTTCTACGTCCGCGTGATCGTTCTGATGTTCTTCACCGAACGCGCCGAGGACGCGCCGACGGTGGTGGTGCCCAGCAGCCTGACCGCGGTGGCGATCGGCGTGACGGTAGCGGTTACCGTGATTCTTGGCGTGCTTCCGCAATCCGTGCTGGACTTGGCAGACAAGGCCTCCACGTTCATCAGATAGGGGTGTGATCGGTGCCGAATCTGGCGTTCCTCACCGATCCCCGGCTGCGCGACGGTCTGCAGAACCGTCTCGGGCGTGTCGAGACGCGTCTCACAGAGGCTGTCAAGAGCGACTACCCGTTCGTCACGGAGACCTCCGCCCACCTCGTGGAGGCGGGTGGCAAGCGGTTCCGGCCCCTGATGACGCTGCTGTGTGCGGCTTTCGGGGATCCCGATCGAGATGCCGTCTACGACGCCGCGACCGTCGTCGAGCTCACCCACCTGGCGACCCTCTACCACGACGATGTGATGGACGAGGCGCCCCTGCGCCGGGGACGCGCGTCGGCGAACAGCCGGTGGGACAACTCGGTGGCCATCCTCACCGGTGACTTCCTGTTCTCGCGCGCCTCCGACATCCTCGCCGACCTGGGACCTGAGGCGGTCCGGATCCAGGCCAGGACGTTCGAGCGTCTGGTCACCGGGCAGATCCGGGAGACTGTCGGCCCGGCTGACGGTGAGGATGCCGTCGCCCACCACCTGGTCGTGCTCGCGGACAAGACCGGTTCCCTGATCGCGACGTCCGCGCAGTTCGGCGCGATGTTCGCCGGGTGTGACGAGTCGACGATCGACACGCTCACGCGCTACGGGGAGCGGATCGGCGTGGCGTTCCAACTGGCCGACGACCTCGTCGATCTCACCAGCGCCGCGACGGACTCCGGCAAGACCCCCGGCACCGACCTGAAGGAAGGTGTCCCCACGCTTGCGGCGCTGATGGTGCTGCGTGAAGAACGCGCGGAGGACGTGCGTCTACTGGAGTTGCTGGCCCGGCCGCTGTCCGACGACGAGGTGGCGGAGGCGCTGGACCTGCTGCGCGACCACTCGGCCGTGGCCGAGGCCAGGACGGTCGCCCGGCAATGGGCCGATGATGCGCGGGCGTGTCTCACCACTCTGCCCGCGGGCCCCGCCCGTGACGCGCTGGCCGCTGTGTGCGACTACGTGGTGAACAGGACCGGTTGATCCGGACGCCGGCCAGGCGCGTCGGTGGGCAAGTAGCACCTCACGTTTGTCTTCCTCACCATGATCGATGGCCGGCTGGCAGCCCGCGGCCCGCTACAGACCCAGCAGGCGTGCCGCAAGGTCCGCCATGACCTCGTCGGCGCCACCGCCGATCCCCAGGATCCGTGCGTCCCGGTAGTGCCTCTCGACCTCGCCGTCCGCGACGTAGCCCATGCCGCCGAGCAGCTGAACAGCGCGGTCGGTGACGAACGCGGCGCAGTTGACGCCGGTCTGCTTGGCGTAGATGGCGTCGAGCACGGTGACGTCGTCGCTGAGTGCCAGGGCCCGGATGTAGGAGCGGGCGACGTCGGTGCGCCGGTTCATCTCCACGAAGGTGTGACGGACCACTTGGCGGGTGGACAGGGGCCGGCCGAAGGTCTCCCGTTGCGTGATCCAGGCCCGCGTGAGGTCGACGCACCGTGCTGCGGTCGCGTAGCCGGTGACGCCCAGCGACAGGCGCTCGGTCGCGAAGTGGCGTGCCAGTGAGGCGAAACCCTCTTCGGTGATCAGTTCGGCGCGGGCGTCGACGAGCCCCAGCTCCGCGGTGTCGCTGCAGTGCCACCCCATCTTCTGCAGGCGGTTCGTCACTTGATAGCCCGGCTGATCGGTGGGTACCGCGAAGAGTCCCACTCCAGCGGCTCCGGGCGCTCCCCGAAGTCGCGCGGCGACCACTGCCACGTCCGCCCTTGCGCCCGAGGTGATGAACGTCTTGGAACCGTTCAGGACCCAGCCGTCCCCGGATTCGTCAGCGCGCGTGCTGAGGTTGGCCACATCGGAACCGCCGCCCGGCTCGGTGACGCCGAGGCAGGCGATGCGCTTCCCGGCGAGAACCGGACGCACCCAGCGATCGATGAGGTCCTGGTCGCCGGAGTCGACGATGTGGGGGATGGCGATCCCGTGGGTGAACAGCCCGGCGATGACCCCTCCGGAACCGCCGGCGGCGAGTATCGCCTCGGTGACGGTGTAGACGTCCGCCAGGCTGCCCCCGCTGCCCCCCACCGACTCGTCGAAACCGATGCCCAGCAACCCGAGCTCGCCGGCCTTCTCGTGCAGGTCGCGAGGAATGTCCCCGTCCGCCTCCCAGGTGGCCAAGTCAGGTGCGATGTGCTCACTCGTGAAGTCCCGCACCGTCTCGTGCAGCGCCGCCCGCTCGTCGGTCATGAACTGATCAGCCATGCCTTCACATTAGGCGTCCGGGCCGAAATGGCGGGACCGATCAGGGGTAGCGGACCAGACTGGAGGCATGAGAAAACACTGGGGCTGGGGCAACGACGATGTCGCCCTGACCCCCGAACAGACCGCTGCCGCGGCGCCGGCCATCATCGATCACCTCGGATTCGGGTCGCTGGACGTCGAAGCCCCCGTCGCGTTGGACCGGGCGCGACTTCCGGCGCCCAGGATCGCTGTGGCACTGCCGGAGTTGTCCTCGGCCGACCCCCATGTCCGCGCCACCCACACCCTCGGCAAGGCGTACCGGGACATCATCCGCGGGTTCCGCGGGGACTTCACGAACGCGCCGGACTTCGTGGTGTTCCCGCGCGACGAGTCCGATGTGCAGCGCACGCTGGAGTGGGCGCAGGGTCACAACGTCGCGGTGATCCCCTACGGGGGTGGCACCAGCGTGGTCGGGGGCATCGAACCGCGCGGCCTCGATGGCTACGAGGGTGTGATCAGCCTCGACATGAGCCGGATGCACGCGGTGCTGGAGGTCGATCCGGTCTCACGCAGCGCGTTGGTCGAGGCGGGTGCGGCCGGGCCGGCTGGTCGAGGATCAACTGCGCGAGCACGGGTTCACCACCCGCTTCTTCCCACAGTCGTTCGAGTTCTCGACGGTGGGGGGCTGGATCGCGACCCGAGCGGGCGGACACTACGCCAGTGGTCCCACCCACATCGATGATCTGGTCGAGTCCGTCCGCGCGATCACCCCGCAGGGGGTCTGGGAGTCCTGGCGGCTTCCGGCCAGCGGCGCCGGGCCCAGCCCGGACCGGATGCTGCTGGGCAGCGAGGGGACACTCGGGGTCATCACCCGGTCCTGGCTGCGGGTGGTGCCGCGACCGGCCCACAAGTCGAGCGCTACCGTGCGCTTCCCCACCTTCACAGCGGGCTGTGATGCGATCCGGGAAGTGCTGCACGCCGGGCTCCTGCCGAGCAACTGCCGGCTGATCGACGGCGCGGAGGCACCCGGGGACGACCCTCGCGCGATGCTGGTGATCGGGTTCGAGGGCGGTGTCGACACCGAGGGGAGTCTGCGGAGCGCGCTGGCGCTGTGTGCCGGGGGTGAGGTGCAGCCCGGTGGCGACGAGAAAGCGTGGCGCGGCGCCTTCCTGCAAGCCCCCTACCTGCGGGACACTCTGGTCGGTCTCGGGATTCTCGCGGAGACCTTCGAGACGGCGGTGACGTGGGACCGGCTCGACGGTCTCGTCACTGACGTGCGGGCGGTGGCCCAGAACGCGGTCGAGGGACTCTGCGGCCATCCGGGACGGGTCACGTGCCGTCTCACCCACGTCTATCCCGATGGTGCCGCCGCCTACTTCACGGTCCTGGCGCCGGTCCAGCGCGGGGAGGAGATCGCGATCTGGGACGAGATCAAGGCCCGCGTCAGTGATGCTCTCTGGTCACACGGCGGTACCATCACACACCACCACGCCATCGGTCGCGATCATGTCCCCTGGTACGTCGAACAGCGGCCGCCGGTCTACGCGACCGTGCTCGATGCTGCGAAGCGCGCGCTCGATCCGGCAAGCATCCTGAACCCGGGCGTGCTCGGTCTCGGCGGCGCGCGGCGCGGATGACCGGTCATGCGGTTGACCGGCGTTAGCCTGGCGGCATGTTCGGTGAACCGGGACCGTGCCCTGCCTGTGAACGGGTGCTCATGGTGCGCAAAGGGGGCAAGGACCAGTGCCCCGCCTGCCACTATCTGCAGCCGTGCTGTGACGGTGGCGATCTCTGCGTCGGCGGGTAACCCGCGCCGGCGGCGAGGTAGGTTGCGGTCATGCGTATTGCGATGATCGCCGCCATGGTCGTTGCCGCGGCGGGTTTGACCACTCCTGCCACGGCCGTCGAGGCCACTGAGCCGCAGAGCAGCGTGCAGGCCTCCACGTGCTACATCCCGCAGTTGATCGCCCATCGCGGTGGTGGTGGCGTCGGCAAGGACCCGTACTTCTACGAGAACTCCTGGGTCGCCTTCCAGAGGTCGGTGGACCTCGGCGTCCAGGTCCTGGAGACCGACGTGCGATTCACCGTGGACAACGTCGCGATCATCATGCACGACGATGCGCTCGACCGGACGACCAACGGGACCGGGCTGGTGTCGGAGAGCACCTACGAGTACATCAAGACCCTGCAACTCGACGACGGCGGCGGGCAGGTCCCGCTGTTCACCGATGTGTTGAAGTTCGCCAAGGACAACAACGTTTCCGTGTGGCCGGAGTACAAGCCGGAGAAGCCCAACCAGACCTGGGTGGACCTCTACGCACAACTGGTCAAGGAATCCGGGGCGCAGGTCGTGGTGCCGTCGTTCCTCAAGCCGGAGCTCGAGCAGTTCAAGACCCTGCTGCCCGGATACCAGCAGATCTGGTTCCAGGACCCCCTGTCGGGTCTGAAGGTGAAGGCGTCCGATGTTCCGGCTGGCGCGTGGGCCGGACTGATCAACGTGCTGCTGACCAACGACCCCGGCATCGCGGACGTCCTGAAGGACGCGGGCATCACGCTCTACGCCTGGTACAACCTGGTCACCAAGGGCGACGACCCGGCGGGCTGGGAGGCGATGGCCAAGCTGAAGCCGGCGGGCATCATCACCGACTACCCGGAGCAGTACCAGCAGTGGGCCGCCTCGACGACCTACTGCAAGGCCCCCAAGAAGCAGAAGGCCAAGTGCGCCAAGTTCCCGAAGAAGTTGCCGGCCGACTCCACCGTCGTGCTGTTGAAGAAGACCTGCACGACCAACGCCGGCAAGAAGGTCACGGTGAAGGTCAGCGGCAAGGGCAAGCTGGTCAAGGGGAAGAAGGGCCGGGTCAGCGTGAAGACCCGTTCGGCCGGCAAGGTGAAGATCACCTACAAGGCCAAGAAGACCTCGAAGTACAAGGCGTTCAAGAAGGTCAAGAGCTACCGGCTGAAGTGAGGGTGGCCCCGCGGCGGGGGGTCGGTCGCCGAGGTGCCGCGTCTAGACCGGCGCTTCGGCCAACGGGCGCCGGGTATGGCGGACCACGTCGACGGTGAAGACCAGCAGCGCCAGCCATACCAGGCCGAATCCGAGCCACCGCTCCAACGGCATGTGCTCACCGAAGTACGGTGATGCCGATGATGAACTGGATGACCGGTGCGAGGTACTGCAGCAGTCCCAGAGTCACCAGCGGGATGCGGATGGCCGCCGCGCCGAACAGCAGCAGGGGCACGGTGGTCGCGACGCCGGCGGTGATCAGCATTGCGGAGTTCCCGGGGGAGCCGCCGAAGGTCATGGTCGCGTTGGAGGCCAGCACACCGAGGTAGATCAGGGCGAACGGCGCCTGCAGACCCGTCTCCACCGTCAGAGCGCGGGACCGCCTGCACTCCGGCCTGTTTGCGCACCAGCCCGTAGAAGCCGAACGAGAACGCCAGGATGAGCGCGATCCACGGGGGACGGCCGTAGGAGAGCGTCAGCACCGCCACCGCGATTCCCGCGATCCCGACAGCCAACCACTGCACCCGGCGCAGGCTCTCGCCGAGCAGCACGACACCCAGCGCCACCGACACCAAGGGGTTGATGAAGTACCCCAACGACGACTCCACCACGTAGCCGTTGCTCACCGCCCAGATGTAGGTGCCCCAGTTCACCGACACCAGTACGGCCGCAGCCATCAGCAGCCGACGGGTGCGCGGGTCGGCGACGCGCGTCCCTGACCAGCGACCATTTGCGCATGAACACGTTGATGACCAGCAGGAAGACAAGACTCCACACCATCCGGTGGGCGAGAATCTCCCACGACGACGCCGGGGCGAGCAACGGCCAGTACAGCGGGAACAGGCCCCACAGCGTGTACGCGCCGATCCCGAAGAACAGCCCGGCGCGTTCGCGACTCAGGTGACGGTCCAGGGATCGGGACCGGTCAGCAGTGCCTGCAGATCCTTTTCGTTCGCGGTGTCATCGACCTGGGCCCGCACAGCGTCGTCGTAGGTCGGTTGCTCCACCTGCCGGAAGATCCCGATCGGCGTGTGCTCGAGGTCCACTCCCGACAGCCTCGAAAGGGCGAACGCCAGGTTGAGGTCGGTGGGATCGTGGCGGACCGCATCGCCTTCCTCGGCCATGCGCAGATGCCCGTCACCATCGCGCACCAGACGTTTGTCCCCGAGCACGATCGGCTGGCCGGGCTGCAGTCGGATCAGGGCCTCGTCGCGCGTCTGCGGATTCTTCACGAGGTCGAACGCGCCGTCGTTGAAGATGTTGCAGTTCTGATAGATCTCGACCAGCGAGGTGCCCCGGTGCTCCGAGGCCGCGCGCAGTACCTCGACGAGGTGGGAACGGTCGGAGTCGATCGTGCGGGCGACGAACGTCGCCTCGGCGCCGAGCGCAAGGGAAACGGGATTGAACGGGCGGTCGACCGAGCCCACGGGCGTGGACTTGGTGATCTTGCCCGGCTCGGACGTGGGGGAGTACTGGCCCTTCGTGAGGCCGTAGATCCGGTTGTTGAACAACAGGATCGTCAGGTTCACGTTGCGGCGCAGTGCGTGGATCAGGTGGTTCCCGCCGATCGACAGCGCATCCCCATCCCCGGTCACGACCCAGACGTCGAGGTCCGGCCGGCTCACCGACAGGCCGGTGGCGATCGCCGGCGCCCGGCCGTGGATCGAGTGCAGGCCGTAGGTGGACAGGTAGTAGGGGAATCGCGACGAGCAGCCGATGCCGGAGACGAACACGATGTCCTCGGGTTTGCGTCCGAGTTCTGGGCAGGAAGGACTGCACCGCGGCGAGGATGGCGTAGTCACCACATCCCGGGCACCAGCGGACCTCCTGGTCGGACTTGAAATCCTTGGCCTTGAGCGGGATCTCGGTCATCGCACCTCCTCCAGCATGTCGTTGATCACGTCCTGCATGAGCGGGGCGGTGAACGGCAGCCCACGCACCTGGTTGAAACCGACCGCATCGACCAGGAACCGTCCGCGCAGCAGTAGCGCGAGCTGGCCCAGGTTCATCTCCGGCACGAGTACCTTGCGGTACGACTTCAGGACCTCCCCGGTGTTGCGGGGCATCGGGTTGAGGTGTCGCAGATGGGCTTGGGCTACCTTCCGGCCCTGCGCGCGCACCCGGCGCACCCCCGCGGTGATGGGCCCGTAGGTGGACCCCCAGCCGATCACCAGCAGTTCGGCGTCACCGTCCGGATCGTCCACCTCGAGGTCGGCCACCTCGATGCCGTCGATCTTGGCCTGCCGCAATCGCACCATGGTGTCGTGGTTGTCCGGGTCGTAGGAGATGTTCCCGGTCACGTCGGCCTTCTCGATACCGCCCACGCGGTGGGCCAGACCGGGGGTCCCGGGGATCGCCCACGGGCGGGCCAGGGTCTGCGGATCGCGCAGGAAGGGCAGGAACGTGCCGTCCGGTCCGTTGGGCTCGGTCGCGAAGCCCGGGTCCAGTGCCGGCAGCCGCCTCGAGGTCGGGGATCGACCACGGTTCCTGGCCGTTGGCCAGGTATCCGTCGGACAGCAGAACCACCGGGGTTCGGTAGGTCACGGCGATCCGCACGGCCTCGATCGCGGCGTCGAAGCAGTCCGATGGCGATTTCGGGGCCACCACCGCGACCGGCGACTCCCCGTTGCGGCCGTAGAGGGCCTGCAGCAGATCGGCCTGCTCGGTCTTGGTGGGCAGCCCGGTCGAGGGGCCGCCGCGCTGGACGTCCACGACCAGCAGCGGTAGTTCCAGTGCGACTGCCAGGCCGATCGTCTCGCTCTTCAGCGCCAGACCCGGCCCGGAGGTCGTGGTGACCCCCAGTGCGCCGCCGTACGAGGCGCCGAGCGCCGCGCCGATCCCGGCGATCTCGTCCTCTGCCTGGAACGTGGTCACGTTGAAGTGTTTGTGCCGGCTCAGTTCGTGCAGGATGTCGCTGGCCGGGGTGATCGGGTAGGACCCGAGGAACAGGGGCAGGCCGCTGCGACGGGCGGCCGTGATCAGCCCGTACGACAGGGCGAGGTTGCCGCTGATGTTCCGGTAGGTTCCCGCCGGGACAGGCGCCGGAGCGACCTCGTAGCGCACCACGAAGTCCTCGGTCGTGTCGCCGTAGTTGTAGCCGGCGTGCAGTGCCGCCACATTCGCTTTGAGGATCTCGGGTTTGCGGGCGAACTTGTCGTTGAGGAAGTTTTCGGTGGCCTCGAGTTCGCGATGGTACAGCCAGCTCAGCAGCCCGAGGGCGAACATGTTCTTGGCCCGTTCGGCGTCCTTCTTGCCGAGATCGAAACCGCTCAGGGCCTCGACCGTCAACGACGTCAGCGCGACCGGGTGAACCGAGTAGTTGGCGAGAGTGTCGTCCTCGAGGGGGCTGGTGGTCAGGCCGATCTTGGTCAGATTGCGCTTGCTGAACTCGTCGGTGTTCACGATGATCTCGGCGCCGGGCTTGAGCAGCGGGCAGGCTGGCCATGAGTGCGGCCGGGTTCATCGCCACCAGTACGTCGGGGGAGTCTCCCGGGGTGACGATGTCGTGGTCGGCGAAGTGCAACTGGAATGCGCTGACTCCTGGCAGTGTGCCCTGCGGGGCGCGGATCTCGGCCGGGAAGTCGGGCAGCGTGGACAGGTCGTTGCCGTGGGCCGCCGACTCCCACGTGAACCGGTCTCCGGTCAACTGCATACCGTCGCCGGAATCCCCGGCGAAGCGCACGATGACGCGGTTCAGTCGGACGGTCTTCTTCGATGGGCTGGTAACCACGTGTTTCCTCGCTGTCGCTGCTTCATCCCAGTATCTGGCCGATCCACCGGTGCGGGCCAACGCACCGGCACCGTCAGCGACATCGATGGCCGGGATGAGCGCTGTGCATGTCCCCCACGGTATCGCGAGCCGCCTACAGTGGAATGCGTGGATCTGCACTACGTCGATCTCGCCTGCTGCGGGGTGGAAGCGGGCAGCGCTGCCGCTCGCGCCGCATCAGCGGAATTGGTGGACCTGGACGGGCCCGCTGTGGTCGTGATCGCGGGCACCGTCACTCGAGCGGCTGCCGCGCTGGTGGCTGAGCGGATCGCTCGGATCCCGCAGCCGCGACTGGTTGTGGCCTACGGCGTCTGCACGATCACCGGCGGCCCCTACTGGGACTCGTACGCCGTCGTGGCGGGGGTGGACGCCGATGTGGTCGTTCCCGGTTGCCCACCGCGGCCGGAGGCATTGCGGGACGCGGTCCTGGCGGCGATCGCATGATCACACGGGGCGAATGGCGGGATCACCTCAGTGATCTGCGTGACCAGGGGTGGGACGTGCTCGACTGGCTGAGCGCGGCCGAGACCGAGGAAGGGGAGGTCAGCATCACGGCCTGCCTGATCCAGTCGGATGATCCTTCGGACTGCCGCCTGGTGCGGGCCCCGGCACCCGTGGCCTCGGTCGCCGACATCTTCCCCAGCGCGCTGTGGCACGAGCGGGAGACCGCTGAGATGTTCGGTGTGGAGTTCGACGGGCACCCCGACCCGCGCCCGCTGTTGTTGAACGAGGCCGAGGGTGCCCCCCTGCGCAAGAGTCAGCCACTGCCGGCCCGGCTCGAGCCCTGGCCCGGCGAGGTCGACCCCGCGAAACCCCGCCGCGTTCAACATCCCCCGGGAACACCATGGCGGTGAATCCACGGTCGTCGTTGGAGCTGGTGCCGCAGGCGTGCACCAGTTGCATGCTCTGTGTGCGGGCCTGTCCGGTCTGGTGCCTGGAACTCGACGCCCACCTCGAGGTCGACGAGTCGTCGGGCCGCCGGCGCTCACGTCTGGAACTGGACCGGTTCGAGATCGACTACCGGACCTGCATGATGTGTGGCCTGTGCGTCGACATCTGCCCCTTCGATGCGTTGCTCTGGTCTGATGACTCGCCCCCCGCGGTGTTCGAGTGGGTGCGATCGTGACCGGCTGCCCACCGGCCTCCCGCAGGAACTGGTTGGCCGGCCGTTTCCGTCAACCAGTTCCTGCGGCCAAAAAGCCGCAAAAGGGGCGTAACGGTCGTCAAATGCGCAGAAACTGGTTGGCAGAGGGGGATTCCCGCCAACGGCCAACCAGTTCGTGCGGCGACCGCGGGGCTACCGGTAGTTCACGAACTGCAGGGCCACGTCGAGATCCTCGGCCTTGAGCAGCGCGATCACGTCCTGCAGGTGGTCGCGTGACTTGCTCGAGACCCGCAACTCGTCGCCCTGGACCTGGGCCTTCACACCCTTCGGGCCCTGGTCCCGGATGAGCTTGGCGATCTTCTTGGCGTTCTCCTGGGTGAGGCCGGACTGGAACGACCCCGCGATCTTGTACTCCTTGCCCGACAGTCGGGGGTCCTCGGCCTTGAACGCCTTGAGGGAGATGTGACGCTTGACCAGTTTGTCCCTGAACACGTCGAGTGCGGCAAGCGCCCTCTCCTCGGTGCCGGCGGTGATCTCCACACCCAATTCGCCGGCCCAACTGATGCCGGCGCCGGTGTTCTTGAAGTCGAAGCGTTGCGACAGTTCCTTGGCCGCCTGGTTGAGTGCGTTGTCCACCTCTTGGCGGTCCACCTTGCTGACGATGTCGAAGCTGCTGTCTGCCATGTCAGCACAATACTTCGACCATGTATCCTGCTTACGCACCTTGGCGGGTTGCCCGAGCGGCCAAAGGGAACGGTCTGTAAAACCGTCGGCGTACGCCTACGCTGGTTCGAACCCAGCACCCGCCACCACGACCGCGCGTCGTGTCGGCGCAGGGAGCAATCCGTGCGCCGACCGGCACGCTGCGGTCTGCAGGCCACCTTGTACTCTGGGTGGGTTGCCCCTTTAGCTCAGTCGGCAGAGCGTCTCCATGGTAAGGAGAAGGTCTACGGTTCGATTCCGTAAAGGGGCTCGACCGGGGCTTAGGCCTCGCGAGGCGGAGTAGCTCAGCCTGGCAGAGCAAGCGGCTCATAATCGCTGTGTCGCCGGTTCAAGTCCGGCCTCCGCTACAACCACTAGGAAAGGTTCATCGTGGCGAAATCAGATGTCCGCCCCAAGATCACCATGGCGTGCGTGGAATGCAAGAACCGCAACTACATCACGCGCAAGAATCGGCGCAACGATCCCGACCGGATCGAGTTGAAGAAGTTCTGCCCGACGTGCAAGAAGCACACGGAGCACAAAGAAACCCGATGAGCCGGTCGGCGCTGTCCGCCTGACCCCCTGACGGGCCACTAGGCTGTTCGCAGGCAATGGGCTGGGAGGCAGGGCGTGGCGCTGAATCCGGATTTCATCGGCAAGAGGTACCCGGACACTGATCCGTATCTCATCGGACGCGAGAAGGTGCGGGAGTTCGCGACCGCGATCGGCGACTTCTCGCCGGTATTCCACGACCTCGCCGCCGCCGCCGAACTGGGGTACCGGGACCTGCCGGCGCCCCCCACGTTCGCGTTCTCGCTGACGATGAAGGCGATGGCGGCGGCCATGTTCGACCCCGAACTCGGACTGAACTACGCACTGGTGGTCCACGGCGAGCAGGGCTTCGAGTACGAACGCCCGCTGCATGGCCGGCGATGAGGTCGTCGTGAAGTCCTACATCGCCGACATCGGTGCGCGCGGGCGCAATGAGTTCCTCACGACCGCAGCCGACGTCGTCACCCTCGACGGTGACCTGGTGGTCAAGACCCGCAGCATCATCGTGAGCAGGGGGACGGCCGCATGAACGTCGGAGATGTGGTGGCGAGTAGGACAGTCAAGATCGAGCGGATCAACCTGGTGATGTACGCGGGCGCCAGCGGTGACTTCAATCCGATCCACTGGAACGAGACCGTCGCCAAGCAGGTCGGACTGCCCGACGTAATCGCGCACGGGATGTACACCCAGGCCCAACTCGGGCGGTTGCTCATGGACTGGCTCGGGGACCCCGCGCGACTGCTGTCGTTCTCCGTGCGCTTCTCCGCACCTGTGGTGGTGCCGCAGGAAGGCGGCGCGAAGGTGGACCTCGAGGCCACGATCGGGGCGATCGACGGCGAAGTCGCGACCGTCGTGCTCACCGCCACGTCCGGCGGGGTGCCGGTGGTCAAGGACGCCGTGGCCACAGTCCGGACGGTCTGAGTTGCGTCGTCGGCTGTCCGAACTGACCACGATCGGGCTCGGGGGTGAGGCGGCCGTCTTCGACGCCGCCAGTCAGGCCGATCTGGTCGAGGTGCTGCGGGATCTCCCGACCGCACGGGTCCTCGGCGGTGGCAGCAACGTCGTCGTCGCGGATGCCGGGGTGACCGAACCCGTGGTGCGTGTCACGGCCTCGGGCTGGACCCGGCACGGCGACCAGTTCATCGTGGCGGCGGGCACCCCGTGGGACGAGTTCGTGGCGGCGATGGTCGACGCGGGGCGTTCAGGGATCGAGGCGTTGTCCGGGATCCCGGGCAGTACCGGAGCCACTCCGATCCAGAATGTGGGTGCGTACGGCCAGGAGGTCTCCGCGACGATCGCCGGGCTGAGGGTGCTGGACCGGAGCACGGGGGAGGTCACCACCTGGCCCGCCGCTCGCGCGCAGTTCGAGTACCGCAACAGCACCTTCAAACGCAATCCAGGTCATTTCGTCGTGCTGGCGGTCGCATTCGACCTACCGGGCGGGCTCAGCGCCCCCGTCAGGTATGCGGAGCTGGCCCGCGCCCTCGGTGTCGAGACAGGCGTCCGTGTGCCGCTGCGCGATGTGCGGGAGGCCGTGCTGGACCTTCGGCGGGGCAAGGGGATGGTGCTCGACGCGACTGATCCTGACACCCGCAGTGTGGGGTCGTTCTTCACCAATCCGTTCGTCGATCAGCCCCCCGACGGGGCCCCGGGCTGGCCCCAACCCGACGGCCGGTTCAAGACGAGCGCCGCGTGGCTGATCGAGCACGCCGGGGTGCCCAAGGGTTTCGCCCTGCCCGGGTCTGCGGTCGCCGTGTCGGCGAAGCACACGCTGGCGCTCACGAACCGGGGCGGTGGGACGACCGTGCAGTTACTGGAACTCGCCCGGGAGATCCGCGACCGGGTGCAGGCCCGCTTCGGGATAGTCCTGCAGGCGGAGCCGGTCCTGTGGGGCTGCCGACTGTAGGAGCTCTGCGCCGCGCGGTCGCCATCACATCTGCGCGTCTGGTGCCCATGCCGTCGGGCCGCAACCACCGGCAATCCGCGGACGTCTGTGACAGGGCGTCTACTCGGCGAGCAGGTCGGCGATGCGCTGCACGCCCGTCACGAGATCCTCGTCACCGAGGGCGTACGACAGTCGCAGGTACCCCTCGGTCCCGAACGCCTCGCCGGGCACCACGGCCACCTCTGCCTCGTCGAGGATGACCTCGGCCAGTTCTGCGGAGGTCTGGGGCGTCTTTCCGCGGATGCTGCGGCCCAGGACTCCCCGCACACTCGGGTAGGCGTAGAACGCGCCCTCCGGTACCGGGCAGGTGATGCCGTCGAATGGCGTTGAGCATGTCCACGATCGTCAGACGGCGCCGGTCGAAGGCCTCCCGCATCGTCGCCACGGCGGACAGGTCGCCGGTGACCGCCGCCAGGGCGGCACGCTGGGACACGTTGGCGACGTTCGAGGTCGCGTGGGACTGCAGGTTCGTAGCAGCCTTGACGACGTCGGCCGGGCCGATCATCCAGCCCACGCGCCAGCCAGTCATCGCGTACGTCTTGGCCACCCCGTTGACGATCACGCAGGTTTCGGCCAGTTCGGGTACCTGCACGGGCATCGACGAGAACTGCGCGGTGCCGTAGACGAGGTGTTCGTAGATCTCGTCGGTGACGACCCAGATCCCCTTGTCCGCGGCCCACCGTCCGATGGCGGTGACCTCCTCGGGGGTGTAGACCGCGCCGGTCGGATTGGACGGTGAAACGAACACGAGCAGTTTGGTGTTGGGGGTGCAGGCCTCGTCGAGGTCGGCGACGGAGACCTTGTAGCCGGTGTCCTCGTCGGTGGGGATGACGACCGGGACACCCCCGGCGAGGCGGATCGACTCCGGGTAGGTGGTCCAGTAGGGAGCGGGCAGGAGCGCCTCGTCGCCCGGGTCCAGCAACGCCGCGAAAGTGTTGTAGAGGGCCTGCTTGCCGCCGTTGGTCACCAGCACCTGATTGGCGGCGACCTCGAACCCCGAATCGCGTAACGTCTTCGCGGCGATCGCCTCCTTGAGGCCGGGCAGACCGCCGGCCGGGGTGTAGCGGTGCATGGCGGGGTCGTCACACGCGATCTTTGCGGCCTCCACGATGTACTCGGGGGTGGGGAAGTCCGGCTCCCCGGCGCCGAACCCGATCACAGGGCGCCCGGCGGCTTTCAGCGCCTTCGCCTTCGCGTCCACCGCGAGAGTTGCGGACTCTGAGATGCTGCCGACACGACGGGAGATACGGGAAAGGGCCATGACCGTATATTGGCCGAAACCTGTAGGCGGGGTCGACCGCTTGGGGGGGTTCGCGTATCGTGGTCGTTGGTGACCGCGTCGCTGTGCGGTAGCCTGCCCGCTTCTCGGTGGTCGATCGATGATCGGCCGGTGGACCCGGGTCGGAGGTCACCGTAGGGTCGTAGCTCAATTGGTAGAGTCCCGGTCTCCAAAACCGGTGGTTGGGGGTTCGAGTCCCTCCGGCCCTGCAACAGCCAGGCAAGGAAAGGAAGCGTTTGTGAGCGAGCCGACCACGGCTGACGGCGGCGGTTCGTCGACCCCGAAACGGGGATCCGGCAAGCAGCAGCGCAAGGGTCTGTTCGCCCGCATCGCGCTGTTCCTGCGCCAGATGGTCGCAGAGCTGCGCAAGGTGATCTGGCCGACCCGTAAGGAATTGATCACCTACACCTGGGTGGTGCTGGTGTTCGTTGTCATCATGGCCGGGCTGATCGCACTGTTCGACCTGGCCCTGGCCCGAGTGGTATTCGCCCTGTTCGGCGAGTGAGAGTAGCGAGGATTAGTCGATGCAGACCCCCGACCAGTGGCCAGCAGACCCCGATGCGGGCGCCGAGGACACGTCGCTTGCCGATGTCTCGGGCACCGAGGCCTTCGAGGCAGTCGAATTGCCCGATGGCACCACGGTGGTCGAGCAGGTGGACGTCGAGGAGGCCGAGGACGGCACCGTCGTGACCGCGGAGACCGAGGCGATCGCCGCCCCCGACGGCAGCGTCACGGTGGACGAGACCGTCACCACGGAGATGACCGACGGCACGATCGTGCGCGACGAGGTCCAGACCTCGTACTCCCCGGACGGATCGGTCCACATCGACGAGACCCAGATCGTGGAATCCGCCGACGCCAAGACGACTGTGGTCGAGGACTCCCAGGACTTCCCGCCAGTGGTGGACGAGGAGACCGGCGAGATCATCGAGACCGATGGCACCGACGAGGAAGAGGAAGAGGTCGACCCGGTCGAAGCCTTCCGCGAGGAGCAACTGAGCCTGCCCGGTCTCTGGTACGTCGTGCACTCGTACGCAGGCTTCGAGAAGCGGGTCAAGCAGAACCTTGAGACCCGGATCGGAACCCTGAACATGGAGGACTACATCTTCCAGGTCGAGGTCCCCACCGAAGAGGTCGTGGAGATCAAGCAGGGTCAGAAGAAGACCGTGAAGCGCAACAAGTTCCCCGGCTACGTGCTGGTGCGGATGGACTACACCGACGACAGTTGGGGTGCGGTCCGGCACACTCCCGGGGTCACCGGCTTCGTCGGCAGCACCCACGAGCCGACTCCGCTGACCATCGACGAGGTGGTCCACATCCTGGCGCCGAAACCAGAGCCCAAGAAGGTCGCCGCCGAGGCCGGCGGCCCGAGCGCGATGGGAGCCCCCGCGCAACGGGTGACCGAGGTGGACTTCGGTGTTGGGGACTCGGTTACAGTTATTGACGGACCGTTCGCGACGTTGCACGCAACGATCAGCGAGATCAACCTCGATGCCCAGAAGGTCACCGGCCTCGTTGAGATCTTCGGCCGGGAGACCCCGGTGGAACTCAGCTTCAGCCAGATCGAGAAGAACTAGAGCGCCGAAACGACAAAGGACACGTAATGCCCCCCAAGAAGAAGGTCGCCGGCCTGATCAAACTGCAGATCCAGGCTGGGCAGGCCAACCCCGCGCCTCCCGTCGGCCCTGCACTGGGTCAGCACGGCGTGAACATCATGGAGTTCTGCAAGGCCTACAACGCGGCCACGGAATCCCAGCGCGGCCAGGTGATCCCGGTCGAGATCACGGTCTACGAGGACCGGTCGTTCACATTCATCACCAAGACCCCACCCGCGGCCAAGTTGATCCTGAAGGCGGCCGGCCTGCAGAAGGGATCCGGGAATCCGCTGCAGCCTGTCGGCAAGATCAGCAAGGCCCAGGTCAAGGAGATCGCCGAGACCAAGATGGCCGACCTGAACGCCAATGACGTCGACGCTGCGATGAACATCATCGCCGGCACCGCACGCAGCATGGGCGTCACAGTCACCGACTAGCACCACCCGCACGTGGGAGGGGTAGAGCATCGCCCCGCAGACCACACTCGATTAAGGAGATCACGATGCCAAAGGGAAAGAACTACAGGAACGCCGCCGAGACGGTGGACCGGGACCGCGTCTACTCCGCGGACGAGGCCGTCGCTCTTGCCAAGCAGACGTCGAAGACCAAATTCGACGCCACTGTCGAGGTCGCAATGCGGCTCGGCGTGGACCCGCGCAAGGCCGACCAGATGGTCCGCGGAACCGTGAACCTGCCACACGGCACCGGCAAGACCGCCAGGGTGCTGGTCTTCGCGAACGGACCGAAGGCCGAGGAGGCCACCGCCGCCGGAGCGGACTACGTGGGCTCCGATGAACTGATCGACAAGGTCGCCGGCGGCTGGATCGACTTCGACGCCGTCGTCGCGACCCCCGACCTGATGGGCAAGGTCGGGAAGTTGGGCCGCGTCCTGGGCCCGCGCGGTCTCATGCCGAACCCCAAGACCGGCACCGTCACCATGGACGTGAACAAGGCGGTCTCCGACATCAAGGGCGGCAAGATCGAGTTCCGGGTCGACAAGCACTCGAACCTGCACTTCATCATCGGCAAGACCAACTTCACCGAAGAGCAGCTCGCCGACAACTACAACGCCGCCCTCGACGAGGTCATCCGGCTCAAGCCGTCGACCGCGAAGGGTCGCTACATCCGCAAGGTCGTCATGTCGACGACCATGGGTCCGGGCATCCAGGTCGATGCCAGTCGCGGCCGCGAGGCCTGACCAGTCCCGACCAGAGCCCCCGGTGCCCGCCGGGGGCTCTGGCATTCGCGCGGGCCGTCGTCAACGCAGCCCTGACCCACCGGTGAACGCCCGGGC
Source organism: uncultured Actinomycetota bacterium (assembly GCA_963769435.1). Lineage (GTDB taxonomy): Bacteria > Actinomycetota > Actinomycetes > S36-B12 > UBA10799 > JADKAV01. The sequence goes on along the minus strand of CAVYLN010000001.1, from coordinate 907,925 downwards.
AGGACGCATGTACACTGATCGAGAACCAAAGACCGCCGGTCGCCAGTGAGTTCAGGCATAAATCCAGCGCAGGTGCCGCTCCTTCGAGCCCAGGCCTGTGCGCCTGGGCTTCTTGTCGTTTCGGCGCACTGCCGGAAGGAAACCCATGGCACGGCCTGACAAGCAAGCCGCCGTCACCGAGATCACCGAGTTGTTCCGCAACTCCTCCGCGTCCGTGCTCACCGAGTACCGCGGCCTCACCGTCTCGCAACTCAAGCAACTGCGCACCAACCTCGGCCAGGACACCACCTACGCGGTCGTGAAGAACACGCTCACCCGGATCGCCGCGAAGGATGCCGGTGTGGAGGGTATCGACGAGTGGCTCGTCGGACCGAGCGCGATCGCATTCGTGGAGGGGGACCCGGTCGAGGCGGCCAAGGGTCTTCGCACTTTCGCCAAGGAGCACCCGTCGCTGGTGATCAAGGGCGGCGTGATGGACGGCAAGGTGCTCAGCGCCGCCGACATCAGCAAACTCGCCGACCTGGAGTCCCGTGAGGTGCTGCTCGCCAAGCTCGCCGGCGCGATGAACGCCTCGTTGCAGACCGCGGTGTCGCTGTTCGCTGCCCCGCTGTCGCAGACCGCTCGGGTCATCGAAGCCCTGCGGGCGAAGGTCGAGGCTGAGGCTCCTGCGGCCGAGGCCACCCCCGAGGCTGAGGCTCCTGCGGCCGAGGCCACCCCGAGGCTGAGGCTCCTGCGGCCGAGGCCACCCCCGAGGCTGAGGCTCCTGCGGCCGAGGCCACCCCCGAGGCTGAGGCTCCTGCGGCCGAGGCCACCCCCGAGTCCGAATAACCACCACCCAACCCGCAATCTTCCGGCGAAACCGGAACCGAAGAAAGGACGCCATCATGGCGAAGCTGTCCACCGAAGAGATGCTGGACGCATTCAAGGAAATGACCCTGCTCGAGCTCAGCGAGTTCGTCAAGGAGTTCGAGGAGACCTTCGGCGTGACCGCCGCTGCCCCGGTTGCCGTGGCCGCTGCTGCCCCCGCCGGTGGCGCCGGCGGAGACGCCGAAGCCGCTGAGGAGAAGGACGAGTTCGACGTCATCCTCGAGGCCGCCGGCGACAAGAAGATCCAGGTCATCAAGGAGGTCCGCGCGCTGACCAGCCTCGGACTCAAAGAGGCCAAGGACCTGGTCGAGGGTGCCCCGAAGCCCGTTCTCGAGAAGGTCAACAAGGAAGCCGCCGACAAGGCCAAGGAGTCCCTCGAGGGCGCCGGCGCCAGCGTCTCGGTCAAGTAGTCCACACCTGACGTCCAGCCGTCGCGGGGGTACACGCCCCTGTGACGGCTGGACGTATTTCGCGGCCGGCTTGACGGATCGGCCGATAGCGGCCAACATAATGAGTTGGCCCCCCTATGTTGCACCTCAACCCACCTCAGTTACCCTGGTGTTCTGCACATGCCATGGATTAGCCGTTTGACGTTGCCTGGATGCTGTCCCGTGTCCGGATCGCCGAAGACGGCCGATTGTGTTGTGCGCATCCAGCACCCCGCGAGCCTCGGAAGGATCTCACTTGGCCGCCCGCGATAACTCCCCAGCCCCTCACCGCGTTTCGTTCGGCAAGATCCGCGAACCCATCGAAGTCCCCGACATGCTCGACCTGCAGACCCAGTCCTTCGACTGGCTGCTGGGCAACGAAGCATGGCAGCACCGCGTCCAGGAGGCAGTGGACGCCGGGCGCACGGACATTCCCAACACCTCCGGCCTCGAGGAGATCTTCGAGGAGATCAGCCCCATCGAGGATTTCAGCGGCCAGATGTCGCTGTCGTTCCGCGAGCACCGCTTCGAGGAGCCGAAGTACACCGAGGCGCAGTGCCGGGAGAAGGACCTCACCTACTCCCAGCCGCTGTTCGTCACCGCGGAGTTCTTCAACTCGGAGACCGGGGAGATCAAGTCGCAGACGGTGTTCATGGGCGATTTCCCGCTGATGACCAACAAGGGCACGTTCATCGTGAACGGTACCGAGCGCGTCGTGGTCTCCCAGCTGGTTCGTTCGCCGGGCGTCTACTTCGAGAAGACGATCGGCAAGGCTCTCGACAGGGACATCTTCTCCGCGAAGATCATCCCCAGCCGCGGGTCCTGGATCGAGTTCGAGATCGACAAGAAGGACATCGTCAACGTCAAGATCGACCGAAAGCGCAAGCAGCCGGTCACCGTGCTGCTCAAGGCGCTGGGTCTGACCCCCGAGGAGATCGCAGCACGATTCGGCCAGTACGAATCGATGCAGTTGACGATGGAGAAGGACACGATCGGCACTCAGGACGAGGCCTTCGTGGACATCTACCGGAAGCTGCGCCCGGGTGAGCCCGCCTCCATCGAGGCCGGACGCAACCTCATCGAGAACTTCTACTTCAACCCGAAGCGCTACGACCTGGCCAAGGTCGGCCGCTACAAACTGAACAAGAAGCTCGGTCTGTCGGAGGACCCGGCCAAGACGACGCTGAGCGTCGAGGACATCGTTCGCACCGTCGAGTATCTGGTGCGCCTGCACGCAGGCGACCAGACCATGCCCGACAGCACCGCTCGGGTAGAGGTCGACGACATCGACCACTTCGGCAACCGCCGGCTGCGCACCGTGGGCGAGTTGATCCAGGGACAGATCCGGATGGGTCTGTCGCGTATGGAGCGGGTCGTCCGCGAGCGCATGACGACGCAAGACGTCGAGGCCATCACGCCCCAGACACTGATCAACATCCGCCCGGTCGTGGCTGCCCTCAAGGAGTTCTTCGGGACCTCGCAGCTGTCGCAGTTCATGGACCAGACCAACCCGCTCGCCGGCCTGACCCACAAGCGGCGCCTGTCGGCACTGGGTCCCGGCGGTCTGTCGCGGGAACGCGCGGGCTTCGAGGTCCGGGACGTGCACCCGTCGCACTACGGACGGATGTGCCCGATCGAGACTCCGGAGGGCCCGAACATCGGCCTGATCGGATCGTTGTCGACATTCGCCCGTGTGAACGCGTTCGGTTTCGTGGAGACCCCGTACCGCAAGGTGGTCGACGGCCGGGTCACCGACGACATCCAGTACCTGACCGCTGACGAAGAGGACCTCTACGTCATCGCGCAGGCCAACGCCAAGGTCGATGACTTGGGCAACCTGGTCGAGGACCGCGTGCTGGTCCGCCGCGAGCCCGGTGAGGTCGACTTCGTGGTGCCCAACGAGGTGCAGTACATGGACGTGTCCCCGCGCCAGATGGTGTCGGTGGCCACCGCCATGATCCCGTTCCTCGAGCACGATGACGCCAACCGTGCGCTGATGGGTTCGAACATGCAGCGCCAGGCAGTCCCGCTGATCCGCAGCGAGGCACCGCTGGTGGGGACCGGCACCGAGTACCGCGCCGCCAAGGACGCCGGTGACGTCGTCGTGGCGCACAGCCCCGGCGTGGCCTCGGCAGTGAGCGCCGACGCGATCGAGGTGACCCAGGACGATGGTCAGGTCTACACCTACCGGGTGCTGAAGTTCCGTCGCTCCAACCAGGGCACCTCGTACAACCAGAGCCCGATCGTGACGGTAGGGGACCGGATCGAGGCCGGACAGGTCATCGCCGACGGGCCCTGCACCGACACCGGTGAGTTGGCGCTGGGCCGCAACCTGCTCGTGGCGTTCATGCCGTGGGAGGGTCACAACTACGAGGACGCGATCATCCTGTCGCAGCGACTCGTGCAGGACGATGTGCTGACCTCGATCCACATCGAGGAGCACGAGGTCGATGCCCGGGACACCAAGCTCGGGCCCGAGGAGATCACCCGGGACATTCCGAACATCCCCGAAGAGGTGCTCGCAGACCTCGACGAACGCGGGATCGTGCGGATCGGTGCAGAGGTCGGACCCGGAGACATCCTGGTCGGCAAGGTCACGCCCAAGGGTGAGACGGAACTGACTCCCGAGGAGCGCCTCGTGCGTGCCATCTTCGGCGAGAAGGCCCGCGAGGTCCGCGACACCTCTATGAAGGTGCCGCACGGTGAGAGCGGTGTGGTCATCGACGTTCGCGTCTTCGACCGCGAGGAGGACGACGAGTTGCCCGGTGGGGTCAACCAGTTGGTCCGGGTCTACGTGGCCCAGAAGCGCAAGATCACCCAGGGCGACAAGCTCGCCGGCCGCCACGGCAACAAGGGTGTCATCGCGAAGATCCTGCCGGTCGAGGACATGCCGTTCATGGAGGACGGCACGCCCGTCGACATCGTGCTCAACCCGCTCGGTGTGCCCGGCCGGATGAATGTCGGCCAGGTGCTGGAGACGCACCTGGGTTGGGTCGCAAGCCAGGGCTGGAACGTGATCGGTGATCCGGAGTGGGCCAAGAACCTGCCGAAGGGCGCCCGGTCGGCGCCCCCGAACACCCGCGTGGCCTCCCCGGTCTTCGACGGTGTCGAGGAGTCGGAGATCGGCGGTCTGCTGGAGTCCACGCTGGTCGAGGGTGACGCACAACGACTGGTGAACAGCGAGTCGAAGGCGCGCCTGTTCGACGGTCGCAGCGGTGAGCCGTTCCCGGACCCGGTCTCGGTCGGCTACGTGTACATCCTCAAACTGCTGCACCTCGTGGACGACAAGATCCACGCGCGGTCCACGGGCCCGTACTCGATGATCACCCAGCAGCCGCTGGGTGGTAAGGCGCAGTTCGGCGGTCAGCGGTTCGGCGAGATGGAGGTGTGGGCCCTCGAGGCCTACGGTGCCGCCTATGCGCTGCAGGAGCTGCTGACCATCAAGTCCGACGACGTGCTCGGGCGGGTGAAGGTCTACGAAGCCATCGTCAAGGGCGAGAACATCCCCGAACCCGGGATCCCGGAGTCGTTCAAGGTGCTCGTCAAGGAGATGCAGTCGTTGTGCCTGAACGTCGAGGTGCTGGCCGGTGACGGTTCCGCGATCGACATGAAGGACACCGACGACGAGTACTTCCGGGCAGCCGAGGAGTTGGGTATCGACCTGTCGCGGCGGGAGCCGAGCAGCGTTGAAGAGGTCTAACGGACCAACGCAGGTCACTGCAAACAAGCCATACAGTCCACAAACGAGACAGCAAAGGACCACCACGTGCTGGACGTGAACTTCTTCGACGAACTGCGAATCGGCCTGGCCACCGGCGACGACATCCGGGCCTGGTCACACGGCGAGGTCAAGAAACCCGAGACCATCAACTACCGCACGCTCAAGCCCGAGCGCGACGGCCTCTTCTGCGAGAAGATCTTCGGACCGACCCGCGACTGGGAGTGCTACTGCGGCAAGTACAAGCGGGTTCGCTACAAGGGCATCATCTGCGAGCGCTGTGGGGTCGAGGTCACTCGCTCCAAGGTGCGTCGCGAACGTATGGGGCACATCGAACTGGCCGCACCCGTGGCGCACATCTGGTACTTCAAGGGTGTGCCGAGCCGATTGAGCCTGCTGCTCGACATCGCTCCGAAGGACCTGGACAAGGTCATCTACTTCGCCGCCTACATGGTGACCGAGGTCGACGAGGAGGCGCGTCATCGCGACCTGCCGTCGCTCGAGACCAAGATCGGCATGTCGAAGAAGCAGCTCGAGAACCGTCGCGACGACGAGATCAACAAGCGGCAGGAGAAGCTCGAGGAGGATCTGGCCAAACTCGAGGAGGCCGGCTCCAAGGCCGACGTCAAGAAGAAGACGCGGGATTCCGCCGAGCGCGAGATGACCCAGATCCGCAAGCGGTTCGACAAGGAGATCGACCGTCTCGACGCCGTGTTCGACCGCTTCCGCACCCTCAAGGTCCAGGACCTCGAGGGCGACGAGCAGCTCTACCGGGAGATGCGCGACCGATTCGGCAACTACTTCAAGGGCTACATGGGCGCGCAGGCGATCCAGGAGCGGCTCAAGACCTTCGACCTCGAAGGTGAGGCGGAGACCCTGCGCGAGATCGTGCGCACCGGCCGCAGCGCCAAGAAGGTGCGAGCGGTCAAGCGACTCAAGGTCGTCAGTGCGTTCCTGAACACCAGCAACTCCCCGCTCGGGATGGTGCTCGACGCCGTGCCGGTCATCCCGCCGGACCTGCGCCCGATGGTGCAGCTCGACGGTGGTCGTTTCGCCACCTCCGACCTGAACGACCTCTACCGCCGCGTGATCAACCGCAACAACCGCCTGAAGCGGCTGTTGGACCTCGGTGCCCCCGAGATCATCGTGAACAACGAGAAGCGCATGCTGCAGGAGGCCGTGGACGCGCTGTTCGACAACGGTCGCCGTGGTCGGCCGGTCACGGGCCCCGGCAACCGTGCGCTCAAGTCGCTGTCCGACATGCTCAAGGGCAAGCAGGGACGGTTCCGCCAGAACCTTCTGGGCAAGCGTGTGGACTACTCCGGTCGATCGGTGATCGTCGTGGGCCCGCAGCTGCAGTTGCACCAGTGCGGTCTGCCCAAGCAGATGGCCCTGGAACTGTTCAAGCCGTTCGTGATGAAGCGACTCGTGGACCTCAACCACGCGCAGAACATCAAGAGCGCCAAGCGGATGGTCGAGCGTCAGCAGCGCCACGAGGTGTGGGACGTCCTCGAAGAGGTCATCACCGAGCACCCAGTGCTGCTGAACCGTGCGCCGACCCTGCACCGGCTGGGCATCCAGGCCTTCGAACCGCAGTTGATCGAGGGCAAGGCCATCCAGATCCACCCGCTGGTCTGCACGGCCTTCAACGCCGACTTCGACGGTGACCAGATGGCCGTTCACCTCCCGCTGAGCGCGGAGGCCCAGGCCGAGGCCCGGATCCTCATGCTGTCCAGCAACAACATCCTGTCGCCGGCCAACGGCAAGCCCATCACCACGCCCACCCAGGACATGGTGCTCGGCATCTACTACCTGACGACCCAGTTGGACGGGGCCGAGGGAGAGGGACAGGCGTACGCCTCCATCGCCGAGGCGCTGATGGCCCGCGATGCCCGTGACCTGCACCTGCAGGCTCCGATCAAGGTCCGCCTGTCGGGTGTCGGGGGCGAGGCCGGCGTCAAGACAGTTGAGACGACGCTGGGCCGTGCCCTGTTCAACGAGGCGCTGCCCGAGGACTACCCGTTCGTCAACGAGCAGGTGGACAAGGGTCGTCTCGGTGCTCTGGTCAACGACCTCTCCGAGCGGTACGGCAAGTCGGTGGTCGCGCAGACCCTCGACGCACTCAAGGAGATGGGTTTCCACTGGGCGACCCGTTCCGGGGTGACTGTGGCGATCTCCGATTTCCACATGCCCGAGTCCAAGGCGAGACTGCTGGCCGAGGCGGAGGACAAGGCCGCCAAGGTGGAGACACAGTTCCACCGCGGACAGCTCGACGACGTCGAGCGCCGGCGGGACCTCGAGCACATCTGGCGGGAGACCCGGGAGTCGGTCTCCAACGAGATGGCCGACAACTTCCCGGAGCGCAACCCGGTGTGGATGATGGTGAAGTCTGGCGCTCGAGGCAACATGAACCAGATCAGCCAGATCGCAGGTATGCGCGGACAGGTGGCGGACACCAAGGGTGAGACGATCAGCCGTCCGATCAAGAGCAACTTCCGCGAGGGCCTCAGCGTGCTGGAGTACTTCATCTCCACGCACGGCGCCCGGAAGGGCCTGGCCGACACGGCGCTGCGAACGGCCGACTCGGGTTACTTGACCCGTCGTCTGGTCGATGTGTCGCAGGACGTCATCATCCGCGAGACCGACTGTGGCACCGAGCGCAGCATCGAGGTGGAGATCGGCAAGGACGGCGTCCAGGTCGACAACACCGACACGTCGGTGGCGACCCGGACCCTGGCGCGCGACGTCGTCGTCGACGACGTCGTGGTCGGCGAAGCCGGTGCTGATCTCACGACCGAACTGATCGCCTCCCTGGTCAAGCACGGGGTCGAGAGGATCCGTGTGCGCAGCGTGATGACCTGTGAGAGCAAGGTCGGAGTCTGCGCCAAGTGCTACGGCCGTTCGTTGGCCACCGGCAAACTCGTGGACGTCGGCGAAGCCGTGGGAATCGTGGCGGCCCAGTCCATCGGTGAGCCCGGTACTCAGCTGACCATGCGTACCTTCCACACCGGCGGTGTCGCCGGTGAGGACATCACGCACGGTCTTCCGCGTGTGACCGAGCTGTTCGAGGCGCGTACCCCCAAGGGTCTGGCTCCGATCAGCGAGGCAACCGGGCGGGTGAGCTTCGAGGAGACCGAGAAGGCACGCAAGATCATCGTGACTCCGGACGACGGGTCCGAGCCGATCGAGCACGCCGTGTCGAAGAAGGTGAAGCTCGAGGTCGAGGACGGCGAGCACATCAGGGCCGGCAAGAAACTGACCGCCGGTGTGGCTGATCCCAAGGAGATCCTGCGGATCATGACCCCGCGCGATGTGCAGCAGCACCTCGTGGATCAGGTGCAGGCGGTCTACCGGCCGCAGGGTGTGTCAATCCACGACAAGCACATCGAGGTCATCGTTCGGCAGATGCTCAAGCGCGTGACCATCATCGAACCGGGTAACTCACCGTTCGTGACCGGCGACGTCGTGGAGATGTCGAACTTCCGCGAGGTGAACCGGCAGGTCGTCATGGACGGCGGAACCCCGGCGTCCGGCCGTCCCGAACTCATGGGTATCACCAAGGCCTCGCTGGCCACCGAGTCGTGGCTGTCCGCGGCCTCGTTCCAGGAGACCACCAGGGTTCTGACCGAAGCCGCGATCCAGGCCAAGAGCGACCCCCTGGTCGGCCTCAAGGAGAACGTGATCCTGGGCAAGCTGATTCCGGCCGGAACCGGGCTCTCGCAGTACCGGAACCTCCAGGTTCAGCCGACGCAGGAGGCGCGCGACGCCGTCTACGCCCAGTACCGGGCGTACGACGACTTCTCCTACGGGCAGTTCGACGACGTGACCGGTGCGAGTGTCCCGCTCGACGACACGTTCATCGGTGAGGGCGGCGGCGACTACCGCTAGAGCCACAAGCGAGAGCCCCCGGTCCAGTTGTGGACCGGGGGCTCTCGCTTGTGCGCCGCCGGGTGGGCCGGTGGCTACTTGGCCACGACCAGTTCCGGGTCGTCGTCGACGATCTCGTCGGACGAGCCCTCCGCCTCCATATGCACCTCGGGGAGGAACCCGAGCCACTTGGGCAACCACCAGGTGGGCGGACCGATCCAGCTGATCAGGCTCGGCACCAGGATCAAGCGGATGATGAAGGCATCGACCAGGACCGCGGTGGCAAGTCCGACGCCGAACAGCTTGATCGTGTCCTCGGGCGTCGGGATGAACGCCAGGAACACGCTGGACATGATGGCGGCTGCGATCGCGACCACACGCCCCGAGCCCGCCAGGCCTCGACGAACCGACAGTGGGTTGTCGTGGGTGTGCACCCATTCCTCGTGCATCCGGCTGACCAGGAACACCTGATAATCCATGGACAGGCCGAACAGGATCGCGAACACCATGATCGGCAGGAACGGAAGAATCGGGCCGGTGGCTGTGACCCCGATCAGGCTCGCGCCCCATCCCCACTGGAAGATGGCCACAGTCACACCGAGCGCCGCTCCGAGACTCAGTAGCGAAGTCACGGCCCCGATCAGCGGCACGATGAGGGACCGGAACAGCAACGTCAGTGCCAAGAACCCGAGTCCCACCACGACGGCGAGGAAGACTGGAAGCGACTCCGCGAGCACGGTGGTGAAGTCCGCGGTCACCGCCTGTGCGCCGCCCACGTACGCCCGCATCGTGGTGTTCTGCTCGGCGTTGGGGATGGTCTCGTTGCGCAGGCGCTCGAGCAACTGTTCGGTTGCGGGATCCTGCGGACTGGTGGTCGGCACGACCTGGATCGCGGTGATCGTCTGGTTGGGGGTCACCGAGATCGGCACCATGTCCACCGTCGGGATCGTCCGGTCCACTCCAGGGGTCTCGTTGAGATCCACGATGAGGCTTCGCAGGGAGTCCTCGTCCAGCGCGTACGGCAGTTGCACGGCCACGAAGAACGGGCCGTTGGCGCCCGGCCCGAAGCCTTCGGCGGTCAGGTCGTAGGCGATCCGCGACGGGCTGCCGGCCGGCTGGCCGCTGTCGTCTGGGAAACCGAGCCGGATGCTGAAGTAGGGGATCGCCAGGACGACCACAAGGGCTGCCGCCGCGATGGTGTACATCCAGGGGCGCTTCTGCAACTGACGGCCGTAGTGGGCCCAGGCGCCGCCCTCGGGGTGCCATTCCTTCTGCTTGCGTGCCCACGGCATGCGCAGTCCGAGTGACTTGTTGCCGAGAAGGGACAGCAGGGCCGGCAGCAACCAGACCGCGGACAGCATCACCATGGCCACGGTCAGGGATGCGGCGACGGCAAGACCGTTGAAGAAGCCGATACCCAGCACGAACAGGCCCAGCAGCGCGATGATCACGGTCGTCCCCGCGAACTGCACCGCTCGCCCGGCCGTGTTGACCGACTCGAGGGCTGCGTCCTTGGGTTCGTGTCCGGCCATGACCGCCTGCCGGAAACGGTTGAGGATGAACAGGGCGTAGTCGATGCCGACGCCGAGTCCGATCATCGCGGCCAAGGTCGGTGCGAACGTTGCGACAGTGAAGAAGCTGGCCGTGAACGTCACCAGCGACAGGCCCGCGCCCAGACCGAACACCGCCGTGACGATGGGCAGGCCCGCCGCCACGACCGAACCGAAGGCGATCAGCAGGATGATGATCGCGACGAGGATGCCGATGGCCTCGCCACTGGGGGGTTCCTGCCCGGCGAAGGCCAGCACCTGGCCGTTGGCCCCGATCGTCACGTCGTTGGTGCCGTTGGCGGCCTCCACGTCGTCGATGATGGTGGACGCGGTCGCGGACGGGACATCGGTCGCGCTGTCGAAGAGGATCGTCGCGGTGGCGACCTTCTTGTCCTTGCTGATCGGCGAGGTGGCGATCGCAGCTGCAGCCTTGGCCTTGTCGATCTCGGCCTGGATCTCCGGCGGTGGCTGCGGTGCGTCGGGGTCGGCTTGCTGCTGTTCAGGGCATGACGGTCCGTAGGTCTGACCATAGGGAGAGGTCACGCAGGCCACACCTTCGAGGTCTGCGAACTTCTCCATCAGAGGCGTGATCGTCTGCTTGACGCCCGACTCCTCCACGGTGCCGCTGTCGACACCCCACACTAGGTTCGCGGTTGCGCCGGAGGCTGCGTTCGCGCCGGCGGTCTCGGCCAGCAGGTTCTGGGCCACCTGGGATTCGGTGCCGGGCAGCTCGAACGAGTCCTTCAACTCCCCGCCGAAGCGGCCGCCGAGCACGCCGATGACGACGATCAGAACGAACCACGAGATGATCGCGATGACTGGTTTGCGGACTGCCCACCGTGAAAGGTGTCCCATGGATCTCCTCAGACTATGTGGTTGAACGGTAGCAATCCGGGCGGCCACGGCATGTCGGCGGCCATCCGGTCACCCCACCTCGAGCCGCCAGTCGAAGCGGGCCTGCTCGTCGCCGGGCAGCACCCGCCATCCGGCCTCGATGCCGCGGGCGGTCAGATTCACGGCGTCGGTCGTGCAGGTGTACGGCTCTATGGCCACCGCATCGCGTGAGGTGGGCGTGAAGACGACGTAGTCGGTGAACGCCGGGTCGCTCGAGACCCGGATGACCGAGCCCGGCGAGGCGAGTTCGGCGCGCCGCGTCATGGCGTCGGCGGCAGGGAGACCGGTCAGCACGTCATCGAGATGCTCGTCGCCGATCCGCCGTGCCTGCCGGAAATCGATGCGCGGCGGCACGGGCGTCACCTCGCCGGTCGGCACCATGTCGGTCAGTGGCCACGCGAGGTTGGCATCGCACTGCAGTGTCCAGTGGTCGAAGTGCCCGGGCACTCGCAGATAGGGATGGAAGCCCAGCCCGAAGGGCAGTGGCCGCCGATCCGCCGAGTAGACAGTCGCTTCTGCGTCGAGTCGGCGGTCGCCGACCCGGTAGGTCAGTCGGATCGCAGCATCCGCCGGCCAGGCGTGTGACAGGTCGGGTGCGTCACGGGACAGCACGAACTCGCCGGTGACACGGTCGGGCTGAGCATCCAGCACCGTCCATGGTGCATGGCAGGCGAAACCGTGCAGACTCGAGCCGGTGGCCTGCTCGGTGACCGGCAGCAAGTACTCCCGGCCGTCCCAGTCGAAACTCGCGTGGGCGATCCGGTTGGGCCAGGGGAACAGGACGGGGATCCCGCCGTGCGTCGGGGTCCCGGGCCAGTCCGGCGGGCGGTGCAGGTAGTCGAATCCATCGACCTCGAAGCTGTCGCAGGAGAAGCCCACCCCCGGCAGGATTCTGGCGCGCGTGGTGCCGTGCCGGATCTCGATCGCGGTGTTCACGCGGCGACCAGAACGGCGAGGACGGCCAGGTCCGGGTCCTGCCAGGGATCCACGTCGACTGCGCTGACCAGTCGGGTGACCGTCCCGTCGGCCTCGGCCTCCACCCAGGCGGCACGATGTTCGAGGCCGAGGTGGGGCAGTCCGGGCAGCCAGACGACCCCGGATGCCGCTGCGTCGACCTCGGGCAGCGAAGCCGTGGTCTCTGACGGGGGGTGCAGGACGAACAGTGCGGACGGCCTCGGGTCGGCCAGGGAACCGGGTCCGGGGGCGTGGTCACCCAGCACGGGCCCGGCACTCGCCATCACCCCCACGGCGTGTGTGTCACCGACGGCCGGTTTCTGGTCCGTGGCCCGGAACACGGTGGTCGTGTGCAGGATGCCGGGCACCGCGGCGATCCGCACGGCGAGCGTGAGGACCTGGGACCACTCCAGGGTGGAGTCGGGCCAGCGGCCGTGCAGCAGGAAACCTGCGAGGCTCAGGTCCTTGCGGTGGAACGCCGAGATCTCGACGGGCCCCTTGTGCATGGTCGCCTCCTTCGCAGATGGCTCCCGAGGCTACGCCGGTGGCCGGTCCGATGCAACGCCTCCCGTTTCATCCCGCCAGGGTGGGCCCGGCGATGTCGAACCCGCCATCGCATGTGAAGGTCGCGCCGGTGATGTAGTCCCCGGCAGGGGAGAAGAGGAATGTCACCATGGCTGCGACCTCGTCAGCGGTCTGCAGGCGACCCGCCGGCAGCCCCGCACCGACCTGCTCGGGGGACAACCCGTACCGCTGCCAGGCCTCGGTGTGGACGATCCCCGGCGCCAGTGCGACCGCACGGATCCCGAACCTTCCCCACTCCGCCGCCCAGTTGCGGGTCAGGGATTCGACTCCGGCGCGGGCCGCGGAGGAATGCGCCATCAGCGGCATGCCGCGATGCGGTGTCATCGTTATCGAGACGACCTTGCCGTACCCGGCCGGGATGAAGAATCGGTTGGCGACCTGGGTCGTCAGGTACCAGGGTGCGTCCAGGTTGAGGCGGGTCACGGCCCGGAAACCGTTGTACGTGATGTCCTGCGCCTGCGCGACGAATTGGCCACCAGCGTTGTTGAGCAGGAAGTCGCAGTTCCCGACGGTCTCCAGCATCGCGTCCACCTGATCGGGTTCACGTAGGTCGGCGGTGGCGGCGGTGATCCGCTCGGGATCGTGCGCCACGGTCTCGGCCAGTGGTTCGGGCCTGCGACCCACCACCGTCACCCGGGCACCGAGATCGGCGAGCAGGTGTGCGGTGGCGCGGCCGATGCCGGATCCGCCACCGGTGACCAGGGCGTTACGCCCGGACATGCAACCGGGTGCGAAGACAGACAGGGCATCGGGTGAAGTGGGGACGGTCATGGTCCCCGAATCTACCTACTGGTTCAGCACACGGCCGTAGTACACCTTGTCCGTGTAGACCTTTTCCAGGCTGACCACACGTCCGGTACGGGGCGCGTGCCACATCATGGAGTTGCCGGCGTAGATCCCGACGTGTCCGATGAAGTTGTCCTTGTAGTTGTAGAAGAAGACCAGGTCACCGGGTTTGGCCTCTGCCGCCGAGATCTTCCGGGACTTGTCGTACTGCCACACGGTGTAGGCCCCGCCGAGGTCGATCCCGACCTGTTCGTAGACCCACTGGGTGTAACTGCTGCAGTTGAAGCCCTGCTCCGGTGAGTAGCCGGTCGCCACGTACGGCACGCCCGCCTGTGAGGCGGCCACCTTCAGGACCTTCGCTGCGGTCGCCGAACTCGGCGCCGGCAGTGTTGTGGTCGCGGGGGCCGGGGCCGGGGCCGGGGCGGCCGGCGGTGAGAACGAGACCTTGCCGACCTTGCGCCAGGTCTTCGCATCGACGATTCCGGTCGCGGGGAGACCGGCAGCGGTCTGCAGTGCCATGACGAAGGACTGGGTGATCGGGCCGAAGTAGCCGCTCTGGGGCTGGACCCCGAGTTCCTTCTGCAGGAACAACACAGCGGCCCCGCGATCCCCGATCTTGAGGGTCATGGCGGTCAGCCCGTTGGCTCGGGCGGCCTTCTTCGCGGCCTTGCGTGCAGCCTTCTTGCGCGCCTTCGCCTTGGCGGCCTTCTTCGCAGCCTTGCGTGCCGCCTTCTTCTGCGCCTTCTTGGTCGCCTTCTTGGTGGGCTTGGTGGGCTTGGTGGTGGGCTTGGTGGTGGTCGCGTTGGCATCCAGCGACGCCCAAGTCAGTGGTCCGACCACCCCCGTGCTGGGAATGGCGTGTTCGCGCTGGTACCGCTTCACGGCCTTCAGCGTGAGCGGCCCGAAGTACCCGGACCGGGGGCTCACCCCCAGTGCCTTCTGGACCCGCTTGACCGCCGCATGTTGCATCCCGCTGGTCAGGATCGGACGGCTGTCGGCCGTCGCAGGAGCGACGGGGGCGAGCAGTGCGGCAATCGCGACGCCTATGATCGCAATACGCCTCATCGTGACCCTCCCGAACTCATTCCTTGCACTGACACTTCTTTCCCCAAAGTCAAGCGACACGCCTGTAATTTCACGTTGCGGATACGTCACGCTAGCGGATTCGGCATGGGGATCGCCACCGGGTGGCGAAACCGTCCGTATGTGCTTGGTTTCGCTCCACGAATGTGCTCTAATTCCGCCTTACGAGCAACGCGGGTCGTATGGGCCTGATTTGCGCAGGAGCCCACCTAGGACACAATGTCCTGGTGAGCGGCGAACTGATCGATACCACCGAGATGTACCTGCGCACGATCTTCGAACTCGAGGAAGAGGGCACTGTGCCCCTGCGCGCGAGGATCGCGGAACGACTCGGTCAGTCGGGACCCACGGTCTCGCAAACCGTCGCCAGGATGGAGCGCGACGGGCTGGTGGTGGTGACCGGTGACCGCCACCTGGAGCTCACCGCGGCCGGGCGTGCCTACGCGGCCTCGGTCATGCGCAAACACCGCCTGGCCGAGTGCCTGCTGGTCGATGTGATCGGTCTGCCCTGGGAGGACGTGCACCCCGAGGCGTGCCGCTGGGAGCATGTGATGAGCGAGGCGGTGGAGCGGCGGATCTGGGAGATGCTGGACCGCCCCACCAACTCCCCGTACGGCAACCCGATCCCGGGGCTGGCCGCGCTCGGCGGCGAGGTGCCCGTCGGCGGCGACCGGACCCGGTCCCTGGCCGAGGTCGCGTCGCGTGTGTCGACATCCGGGATGAGGGTGCTCATTCGCAGGATTGACGAGCCCCTGCAGACCGAGCACGACGTGATGGCCTCGCTGCGACGGGCCGGCGCTGTGCCAGGCTCCACGGTCCAGGTCACCCGCGCCGCCGGAGGGTTGATGATGGGTAGCGGCGGGGAGTACGTGGAGGTCTCGCTGGGGGTGGCCGAGCACATCAGCGTCGAATCCGTCTGATGCCCGCCATCCACTGGTTCCGCCGGGATCTCCGGGTGGGCGACAACCCGGCGTTGGAAGCTGCGGGAAGCGATGCCGTGGGCGTGTTCGTGCGCGACCCCGCGTTGCGGGTCGGAGCCGTCCGGGCGCGTTACCTCGACGACGCGCTCGAGGAGCTTGCGAGATCCCGGCGGGTGGAGATTCACACCGGGGATCCGGCGGACGTCCTGGCAGACCTGGCCGAGACACACGGCGCGCGACCAGGTCTTCTGCACCGGGGACACGACACCGCTGGCCAGGCGTCGGGACGCCCGCGTGGCGCGTGCCCTTGCGCAACGCGGGGTTACTCTGCGTGAGGTCGACTCGCCGTACGCGGTGCCTCCGGGTGAGTTGCGCAACGCCGCGGGTCACGGGTACCGGGTGTTCACCCCGTTCTACAAGGCATGGCTGTCCCGGGGGTGGGGCGCGCCGACTTCGCCGGCTGAGGCATCTGCGGCTCTGGCACGCTGGCGGGCGTTCCGGGAGGGGGCGCTGCCCGACTACCGCGGCGCCCGGGACTTCCCGGCCGTCTCCGGCACGAGCCGCTTGTCGGCCGCCCTGCACTTCGGGCAGATCCACCCGCGGACCGTCCTCGCTGAGATCCCCGATGTCACAACCGACCCGTTCGCTCGGCAACTCGCCTGGCGGGAGTTCTGCGCCGACGTGCTGTGGCACCGACCGCAGGCGCGTCTGGGCGAGCCTGGACGAACGCTTCGACACCGACATGCGGTACGCGAACATCGACGAGCCCGACGCGGCTGCCGCCTACGAGGCGTGGACGCAGGGCAGGACGGGTTATCCGTTCGTGGACGCCGGAATGCGTCAACTGCTGGCCGAGGGTTGGATGCACAACCGACTACGCATGGTGACCGCAAGCTTCTTGATCAAGGACCTGCATCTGCCGTGGCAACTGGGTGCAAGGTGGTTCTTGGAGCATCTGGTCGACGCGGACGTCGCCAACAACCAGCTCGGCTGGCAATGGGTGGCAGGGTGTGGCACCGACGCCGCCCCCTACTTCCGCATCTTCAACCCGGTCACCCAGGGTCGCCGCTTCGATCCGGACGGGGCCTATATCCGTCGGTACGTCCCCGAACTCGCCGACGTGCCGGATCCGCACGAACCGGGGGTGCTCGCCCCGGATTATCCGGCGCCGATCGTCGACCACCGGATCGAGCGGGACGAGGCGCTCACCAGGTTCCAGGAACTGCCTGCTCGTTAGGGCGAGAGGACCCCGGTGGCACGGCCAGCAGTGGCTGTTGGGCCCTGCTCTACTCGACGATGGCCGTGTGTGTCAGAACCGACCCACTGACCGAGTTCGCGCCCACCCGGGGATCCGTCAACGAAACGCGGGCGGTCTGCGACCCCATCCAGACCCCCGCGGCCAGGGGTATCGTTGCGTCGTTTCGACGATGATGTTGTCCGCGACGGTCGTGCTCCGTCCGCCGATGACTGAGATGGCAGACGATCCGACGGTCCCACACCCGGTTCCCCAGTCCGCCCTGGATGCGGCGAACGGGTTCTCGATCCGGTTGCCGACGATCCGGTCGGGCGCATCCGCAACGTCGGAACAGTGCAGCACGGCGATGCCGCTGCGCCCGGTGTCACTGACAAGGTTGCCGCTGATCAGTACGTCACCTCCCGGGGTGTAGCCGCGCCGTACGGTGTCGTAGACGACGGCGATACCGGCCGCCGGTGCACCCGACACCCGGTTGCCGGTGATCCTGATCGACCGTGGATTCGTCAGGGGCTCCTTGCCGCCGTACTCCCGGTCCGTCTGCGCGGTGATCGAGCCGTTGATGATGACGTTGTCGGAGACTTCGGAATCGACTACACCTTCCATCACCACGCTGCGGGTGGCGGTCGGCGACGCCTTCACAGTGTTTCCGGTGAACACCACACCGCTGGACCGGATGATGTCCAGCGCGTTGCCCACGGCGTCGGCGGCGAAGGTGTTGCCGGCTATCAGGATGTTCTCCGAGCGGCCCCCACCGATGTTGTCGTTGCGGCCCGACGACCCGCTGCCGGTGGCGAACACGTTGTTGCGGGCCGTCACATCCGAGACCTTGTAGATCCAGAGTTTGAAGTAGTTGATGTCGACGAACCGGATGTTCTCGATCGTCCAGCCGTCGCCGGCTTTCACTCCACCGCCGGTGTTCACCGGCAGTACCCCGGAGGCGGGACGATTGCCGTCGACGGTCAGGTCGGCAACCCGGGCGCCGCGAGCCTTCCCCTTCGGTCGCACCATGAAGTTGTAGGAGAACCGCTCGACCGCCGGACGGTGAAGGCGCAGCGTGGTGCGTTTCACGCCTGCGCCCCGCAGATTCACCCCCGCGGGCACTTTGAGTGGCTTGGTCAGGCTGAACGTGCCGGCTGCCAGTCGCACCGTGTCGGACGGGCCGGACTTGTTGAGCGCCTTCTGGATCTTGGCCGTGCTCGCGCCGGCGGGGACATCGATCTGCTGCGCGACGGCTACCGCCGAGGTCGCCCCCCACAAGAGGATCGCGGCGGGTAGCACAAGCACCAGCCGCGTCCGTTGCTCCATATGGGTGTTATCGACGCTCGCCATACGTGCCTTGAGCCGGCGAGGAGCCTGTCTCAACCCCCGTTTGAACCCCACCTCACCAGCGTACGCCCGGCGTGACGTTGGAGTGCCGGTCGTCCATCGCGACGTCCGGTCGAACGACAGCGTCTGCGGGTGGCCCGCCGTCGTTGTCGGGGCCGACGGGACCCGCTTCGCACGGCGAGGCGGCCCGGGAAGTGCCTGATCAGTGACAGAATGTCCAGATGGACGCCCCAATCGTCGCGGTGCTCAGCCTGAAGGGCGGGGTCGGCAAGACGACGGTGACCCTCGGCCTGGCCAGCGCCGCCCGGCAGGAGCAGCGACGGGTGCTGGTCGTCGATCTCGATCCGCAGGCCAACGCCACCGCCGGCCTGGATCTGGGCGCCATCGGCTACACCACATCCGATGTCCTCTATGACGGCCGGCCCGGGGTCGCGCTCGACGCGATCACGCTGACGGGATGGGGGCCGCAGGTCGATGCGATTCCGGCCGAACGTGCCCTGGAACATCGCGCGGTGCCGTCGGGCAACGACCCCGTGCGCAGGCTGCAACGGGCGCTGCAGGGTGTCGCCACACGCTACGACCTCATCCTGCTCGACTGCCCCCCGTCACTGGGCGAGCTGACCCGCAACGCGCTGTTCACCGCGACGCAGGCGGTCGTGGTCACGGAGCCGTCCTACTTCGCGGTCCAGGGTGCCGAGCAGGCGGTCGAGGCGGTGGCGGTGGCCCGGCGAGAGGGCAACCGGAAGCTCTCGGTCGTCGCGATCGTGCCGAACCGCACGCGGGCCGCGCTTTCGGAACATCGGTACCGGCTCGAAGAGTTGCGGTCGGTCTTCGGGGTCAAGGTCACCGAGCCGATCCCCGAGCGGACCGCCATCCAACAGGCGCAGGGCGCCGGGGTGCCTATCCACTCCTGGAAGTCGAGCGGTGCCCGCTCGGCGGCCAGGGCTTTCGAAGACCTGCTGGGTCGTGTCGCGGACGTCAGTGGCCGTGCCATCGCCGAGGAGTTAGCTGCCCGGGAGGGACGATGATCAACCCACCACCGCGACCTGCGCTACGCAAGGCGCCGGACGCCGACGTACATCCGGTGGCGTCGCCACCGGTGTCGTTCCCCCGACCTTGCCAGCGCCCCGACCGGAGTTGCGGCCGGTGCTCGGGATCGGGGGCCGGACCTCGGACACGCTGGTCGCGCAGTCGAAGAAGAAGAAGCGGACGACCCTGGAGGTGAAGATCCCCAAGGCGGTCGCAAAATCCGCCAAGCAGGTGGCCAGAGCCCGGGGTGAACGGCTCGATGACGTGGTCACCGCCGCGTTGATGAACTACATCGAGGGGTGACGCCTCACGGTGCCAGCCGTTCGACCAGCCACGTCGCCGGGTCGTCCAGGGTCCCCTCGTCGCGTGCGGGTGTAGCGCAGCCGGTCGTGCAGTCGTGACGGCTGGCCCTGCCAGAACTCGACCGTCGTGGGAACGCACGAGGTAGCCACCCCAGTGCTCCGGTCGCGGGACTTCGCCCGGGTAGCGCTGTTCGGCCGAGTCGGCCTGGTCACGCAGGTAGTCGCGGTCCGGGATCACCCGTGATTGCGGCGACGACCACGCTCCGAGTTGTGCCGGTCGCGGGGTCGGCTCGCGAAGTAGTGCGTCGGACTCAGCGACCGGGAGTCGTATCGCGACCCCCGCCACCCGGACCTGCCGGTGCATCGGTTGCCAGTGGAAGCACAGGCCGACCTGTGGGTTCTGTTCGATCTGGCGGGCCTTGTCGGAGGAGTAGTTCGTGAAGAACACG
Source organism: uncultured Actinomycetota bacterium (assembly GCA_963769435.1). Lineage (GTDB taxonomy): Bacteria > Actinomycetota > Actinomycetes > S36-B12 > UBA10799 > JADKAV01. The sequence continues at coordinate 887,912 of CAVYLN010000001.1, read as the reverse complement.
AAACCCTCCGGCGTGACCTCCTTGCACAGCAGGATGCGCACGTGCGGCTGACCCGCATCGTCCACAGAGGCCATCGCCATGGCGTTGGGTTCCTCGATCCCGGCCGTGTTCGCCTCGTCGAGCCAGACCCGGAACTGGGCCAGAGGACTGGCCGCCAGGTCGGATTCGATCAACGGCCCGGAGTGGTAGTCGACCCGCCGGATCTCACCCATGCTTGTCACCCGTCTTCCGTGTCCTGCGCCGAGGGCTGGAAGCGTACCGCTCCGGCTCCCGAAGGCGGCGGCCGAAGCCGATCCGGGACCTCGGCTGGCGCACACCCCGGCCCCGGCCACTAGGTTATTAGCGAAGCGATCCTCACAACCGCTGGAGAGAGCAGATGAGCGAATTCGTACCCGGTCTGGAAGGCGTCATCGCGTTCGAGACGCAGATCGCCGAGCCGGACAAGGAAGGCAGTTCGCTGCGCTACCGCGGCGTCGACATCGAGGACCTGGTCGGCCGTGTCTCATTCGGCAACGTGTGGGGGCTGCTGGTGGACAACGAGTTCAACCCCGGACTGCCGCCTGCCGAGCCGTTCCCGATCCCGGTGCACTCCGGGGACGTCAGGGTCGATGTACAGTCGGCGATCGCGATGCTCGCGCCCGCCTGGGGATTGAAGCCACTGCTGGACATCGATGACGACACCGCACGCGAGAACCTCGCCCACGTGTCGGTCATGGCCATGAGTTTCGTGGCGCAGAGCGCACGCGGTCTCGGTCAGCCGATGGTCCCGCAGCAGGAGATCGACAAGGCGTCGACCATCGTGGAGCGCTTCATGGTGCGCTGGCGCGGTGAACCGGATCCACGTCACGTGCAGGCCGTCGACGCCTATTTCGTGTCCGCCGCCGAGCACGGGATGAACGCGTCCACATTCACGTCCCGCGTGATCGCCTCCACCGGTGCCGACGTCGCTGCTTCGATCTCCGGTGCGATGGGTGCGATGAGCGGTCCGCTGCACGGCGGTGCCCCGAGCCGGGTGCTCGGCATGATCGAACAGATCGAGCGCACGGGAGATGCCGAGGCCTACGTCAAGGGTGTGCTCGATCGCGGCGAGCGGCTCATGGGTTTCGGTCACCGTGTGTACCGCGCCGAGGACCCGCGCGCCCGGGTGCTGCGGCGTACCGCGAAGGAACTCGACGCACCCCGCTACGAGGTCGCCGAAGCACTCGAGAGGGCGGCCCTGTCCGAACTCAAGGCGCGGCGCCCGGACCGGGTCCTGGAGACCAACGTCGAGTTCTGGGCAGCGATCGTGCTGGACTTCGCAGAGGTGCCGGCCCACATGTTCACGTCCATGTTCACCTGCGCACGGCTGGCCGGCTGGAGTGCCCACGTCCTCGAGCAGAAGAGGACCGGGCGGTTGATCCGGCCGTCGGCCCGCTACGTCGGTCCGGCGCCCCGGCGACCGGAGGACGTGCCCGGGTGGGACCCGGTCATGGTGGCTCCAAGTGGTTATCATCCCGAGGTCGGTTTCCGGGTCGAGTGACGCCCCGGCGGCGCTCACCCGCCGTCAGGCCGCGCGGATCCTCGCCACTAGCCTTGAGGGGTGAACGAAATCCGCATCCCCGCCGAACTGAAGCCCGCCGATGGACGTTTCGGCAGCGGACCCTCCAAGGTCCGCCCCGAGCAGGTGGACGCGCTGGTGGCCATGGCGCCCACCTACCTGGGGACATCGCACCGGAAGCCCGGTGTCAAAGGCCAGGTCAAGCGGTTGCGCGAGGGCCTGCGTGAATTGTTCTCACTGCCGGACGGATACGAGGTCGTGCTCGGCAACGGCGGATCGACGGCCTTCTGGGACATCGCCACCTTCGGCCTGATCGAGGATCGGGCGCAGTTCCTCTCGTTCGGTGAGTTCGGGTCGAAGTTCGCCAAGGCGGCCAGTATCGCACCGCACCTGGGGGAGCAGGACGTGCGCACATTCGAACCCGGTACCGCCGGCCCGTTCGCGCCCGCGGACGGGATCGACATGTACGCCAGCCCGCACAACGAGACCTCCACCGGGGTCGCCATCGAGGCCGTGCGTCCGACCGGCAGTGGCGATGCGTTGGTGGTGTTCGACGCGACGTCGGCCGCGGGTGGTCTGCCCGTGCGGGCCGAGGACTTCGACGTCTACTACTTCGCACCGCAGAAGTGCTTCGCCTCCGACGGCGGGCTCTGGTTCGCGCTGATGTCACCGAAGGCGCTGGACCGGGCCGCAGCCATCAAGGCCACCGGGCGTTGGATGCCGGCGTTCCTGGACATCAACATCGCGATCGACAACTCCGTCCAGGAACAGACGTACAACACCCCGGCGCTGGCCACCATCGCCTTGATGGCCGAGCAGGTCGACTGGTTCAACGCGAATGGCGGCCTCGCGTGGACGACCGAACGCACCGGGCGCAGTTCCGGGATCCTCTACGACTGGGCGGAGCGGACCGACTACACGCAGCCCTACGTCACCGATCCGGCGATGCGCTCGGCCGTGGTGGGCACGGTCGATTTCGACGAGCGGGTGGACGCGGCCGCAGTGGCCAAGGTGCTGCGGGCCAACGGAATCCTGGACGTCGAGCCCTACCGGAAACTCGGCCGCAACCAGTTGCGGGTGGCCATGTTCCCCGCGGTGGATCCTGCGGACGTCGCGGCGCTGACCACGAGCATCGACTGGGTGGTCGACAGGCTGGCGTAGCCGTGTGAAACACCCCAGGTCGGTGTTCGTGCTGCATCCAGGGGCGACATAGCCTTGTCGCGTGAGCGATTTCGGCGGACCCGACTACCCGACCACGGCCATGCCCCCCGCGGGTGGGCAGGAGCCCGAACCTGAACCCACGCCTTCGAAGGCGCCGATCATCATCGCTGTGGTGATCGCGATCGTCATCGGGCTCGGCGGCGGTGCTCTGTGGGCAGCGCGCGGTTCCGACCCGGAGCCCGAGCCGTCACCGAGTGTCTCTCCCAGTCGCTCGATCTCGGAATCGCCGACGGCCACATCCACACCGACGACGGCCCCACCCACGACGCAGGCGCCCTCACCGTCCCCGACGGCGACGAGCCCGACACCGACGCAGACCAAGCAGTCCAAGACTCCGACGTCGAATCCGACTACCGTTTCTCCGCCACTTGAGGAGGAGGTCGAACCCACCGAGGTGCCCCCGTCCGCGGTCGAAGGTGAGGGCGACTTTGAGTCGTCCGGGGCGCCCTGACCGTGGATCCACGCACGCGCCGCAGTGTGACGCTCGGCGTCCTCCTCGGCCTACTGGTCCTGCTGGTGGTCCTGGCCGCCATTCGCTGACTCCGCCGCGACGTCAGGGATCGTGCTAGTAGTACGGTCGGAGGGTGGATGTGCAGCCCCTGGACGAGGACGGGGTCCTGGCCGTGAAGATGGGGACCGGGGCTTGGCTGGTGGGTCTCGGTCGTGCTGTTCGCATTCTTCAGGGACGAACTTGAGGCCCACAACACGCAGTGGTGGCTCACGGTGTGCGTGGTCGGTGCAGGACTTGGAGCAGCTGGAATCTGGTACACGACACGCCGGCGCACCGCATATCGACGGGTTCGGGAAGCGCATGAGTGAGCAACAAGACGACACGTTGTTGACCGTCGTCGTCGGTGAAGAGCACGCGCCGGAGGATCTCGGTCCGGCAGGCACCTGTGGACTGGGACCTCGACCCGGTCTGCGCCGATGCTGTGGCGGTGGCCCGCGATGCACTGCTGGAAGAGGCCGGCGCTGCGCTCGTCGGAGACCACGTGGATGTGATCGCCGAGGGGCCGTTGGTCGTCACACACTTCTTCAGCGGACATGTTCCCGGCTACACGGGATGGCGCTGGGCGGTCACCTTGACCCGTCCGCCGGACAGCGACCAGGTGACTGTCGACGAGACAGCACTCCTGCCCGCCGGTGACGCACTGCTTGCTCCGGCCTGGGTGCCCTGGAAACAGCGCATCGAGTCCGGCGATCTCGGCCCGGGAGACGTCATGGTCACCGAGGCGGACGACGCGAGGCTGATCCCCGGGATGGCCGAGAACGACGTGCAGGAACCTGAAGAACAGTTGCGTCCCGAGCAGTGGGAACTGGGCCTGGGCAGGGAGCGGATGCTCAGCCCCGAGGGGCGACGTGACGCCGCGCAGCGCTGGTATCGGGAGATGGGGCCCAAGGCCTCAACCGCGCGGGCAACCGACCTGGAATGCTCTACCTGCGGCTTCCTGATGCTCTTGGGGGGCCCGTTGGGTCAGGGCTTCGGGGTCTGCGCGAACGGCTACTCCCCGGCCGATGGGCGGGTCGTCGCTCTCAACTTCGGGTGCGGTGCGCACAGTGAGACGCGAGAAGCGGCCTCAGTGGGTGTGGCCGAAACCGTGATCGACGAGGTCGGATTCGACGACCTCTCGACGCGTGGTCGCAGAGGAGGCCCCTGCGACGGAGGAGGCCCCGAGCGAGAGGCCCCAGCCGAGCAGGCCCCCGCGGCCGAGCAGGCCCCCGCGGCCGAGAGGCCCCCGCCACCGAGCAGGCCCCCGCGGCAGAGCGAGGCCCCCGCCACCGAGCAGGCCCCTGCGGCAGCGGAGGCCGCCGCGCAGTCGGATGAGCCCGCACCAACAGATCCGCCTCAGGCACCGGACGTGCCGCAGGAGTCTGGCCAGGAGGAGAACAGATGAAGAAGTTGGCTGTTGTGGTGCTGGCGGCACTGGCGACGACGGCGCTTGCCTCCTGCGAGAAGCCTCCGCCGCGGGTCACCGTGTTCTCCGGCACGTCATCACAGTGGGTCGCGCCCACCTGCTTCAGTTGGGATGGGCAGATCGACGCCCAGGAGTGCATCACCGAGGCCGGACAGCGTGCCGCCGAGGGTCAGACGAAGAGCCTGACAGTCGTTCCTGAGAAAGTTGTGGGCATCAGCGTTGATCCGTCGATCGCCGAGCAGGGCTGGTACCCCTCCATCGCGGGACAGCGACTGACCCAGGACACCCTCACGGAGACCTACTTCCGCTTCAGCTTCCCGCGGGTTCCGGCGTCACCGCAGGGGTACCCGCTGGCGATCGTTTCGGAGGGTGAGGAGAAGGGCGTCTGGGCGGTCCGCCTGGACGTGCGTCCCTAGACGTCGAGTTGGTCGGCGACCGCCCGCAGCAGTTGCGCGGTCTTGGCGGCCTTCGCATCGTCGGGGTAGCGACCGCTGCGCAGTTGGCCACCCATCGAGTCCAGCAGCTTGATGAGGTCCTCGACGACCGGGCTCATCTCTTCGGCGGGGCGTCGTCGCGCCTTCGCGACGCTGACGGCGGGGCCGAGCAGCGTGACTGAAAGTGCCTGCTTGCCGCGACGGCCGTCCACGACACCGAACTCGACGCGGGACCCGGGGCGCAGCGTCGTGACGCCCGGCTCCAGAGCGCTGACGTGCACGAAGACCTCGTCGCCATCCTCAGCGGCCAGGAAACCGAAACCCTTCTCGGCGTCGAACCACTTGACTGTGCCGGCTGGCATGCGTGCGCTCCTTAGAGATCGGGTCAAAGACATTCTGGTCAAAGACAGCAGTGTACCCGCGTACGGTCGGCGGATTTGAAGGGTTCTCCGCTCAGTAGTCGCTGGTGGATGTTCCCCCCGCGAGAACCGCACCCGTGCCCGACAGCCCGAGCCGTGACGCGCCCGCCTCGACCATCGAGACCGCGGCGTCCCACGTGCGGATCCCTCCGCTGGCCTTGACGCCCAGAGCGCTGCCGACGGTGCGACGCATGAGTTCAACGGCGTGTGTGGTGGCACCGCCGGCAGGGTGGAATCCCGTTGACGTCTTGACGAAGTCGGCACCGGCGTCAGCGCAGATCCTGCAGACCTCGATGATCTGCTGGTCCGAAAGGGCTGCCGACTCGATGATCACCTTGAGTACGGCGCCGGGGATGGCCTCGCGCACGGCCGAAACATCCGAACGCACGCCTGGCCAGTCGCCGGCGATCGCGTTGCCGATATCGATCACCATGTCGACCTCCTGCGCACCCAGGGCCACGGACTGCGTGGCTTCGGTCGCCTTGATCTCGCGCGTGTGCTTGCCGCTGGGGAAGCCGCACACTGTCGCCACCGCGACGCCGTGCAGCCACTCCTGCGGGATCGGCAGGAACGAGGGGGATACACAGACGCTGAACACGCCCAGGTCGATGGCCTCGCGGCAATGGGCCTCCACCTCGGCAGGCGTCGTCTCCGGTTTCAGGATCGTGTGGTCGACCATGCCGGCCAGTTGTGCTGGGGTGATCATTGGTTCCTCCGGTCAGAATGCGATGTACTCGAGGCGGTTGCCGAACGGGTCCTCGGTGTGGAATCGACGGGGTGAATCCTGGTTCGTCATGATCGCGTAGCCCGCCCGCCGCAGGCGTTCGGCCAGTGCGTCGAAGTCCCGGACCATCACCGCGGGGTGAGCTTTCGTCGCGGGGCGGAAGTCTGGGTCGATGCCGACGTGCAGGTTGAGTGCGTCCCCGGTGAGCCACAGGCCGCCGCGTGAGGCCAGGGCCAACGGCTTGGGGGTCTCGGTGAGTCCCACCACTCCAATCCAGTAATCCCGGGCCCGCTGCTCCCCACCACGTGGGATCGCCACGAGGACATGATCGAGTGCGAAGTCCGGCTGTGGGGGAGTCATGACATCGTCCACCACGAGTAGATCCGCCCCGTCGACGAACCGCTCGGCCATGATCGACATCGCGGTGTCGCGGTCCTCGGGAGGTAGTACGGAGGCGCCCGTCCAGATCACCAAGACAGGGCTGTGCCCGGTCGCGAAGTCCCCGAGGCAGTCCGCGAACGCATCCCAGTTGCCGCCGAAGTACTCGGGGAAGTCGAGCGCTCGGGCGCACGCCTGGAGGAAGGACCGCTTGTCGCGGGCGTGACGGGTGTCCAGGACGACCACCTCTGGTGCGGTCATTCGATCACCTCTCGGAAGGAGTTGTAGTGGTCGTCGGTGTAGAAGAAGACACCATCCTCGCCGACCACGAAACGCCGTGGCCCTCGATCCGGGGAGCCTGGGGTCTCGATGGTGTACTCGCGGTACCAGCCGTACGCCTGGTCGGGAAGGATTCCCTCGCGATTGCCGAAGGTGCCGTCGTCCTGGGGGTAGGGGAAGGGGCCGCCGGCCAGAACGATCTCGTGCGTGGCCTGCGCCTGGGGTGGAAGGGCGCTGAGGACGACCGTCGGCAAACCGCTGGTCGAGGCGCCACTTCGGCCTTCGTCGACCAGGGTGGCCGAGGCGGAGACGGTGGCGGTGGCTGTCGCATCGCCGACGGACCCACCGCCGGTGATGGTGACGAAGAGCCATCCGGCCAGCACGACAAGGGCGCCGACCGCCACGAGTGCCTTGGAGTTCCTCATGTGTCGGCCAGGAACGATTCCAGCCCGGCCCGCAGAGTCGACATGCGCTGCCGGGCTCTGTTCGCATCCCGTGCCGGGTCGCCACTGTGCTCGATCACCTCGAGGTAGACCTTCAGCTTGGCTTCGGTACCGCTCGGCCGTGCGATCACGCGCCCACCCCCACGCAGGTTCAGCCGAAGTCCCTCGGTCGGCGGCAGGCCGGTCGCGGCGCTGTCGGTCAGATCGATCACGTCGGCGAGGTCGGCGATCGCGTCCCCTGGAGCCGCCGTCAGCGCCGCCAGTGCGCGGTCCCGGTCGGCCAGGTCCGAAACCCGGATGCTGATCTGGTCGGTCAGATAGACCCCGTGTTCGGCGGCCAGCGCATCGAGCTGGTCGCCGAGTGTCCGGCTGTGCGTCTGCAGGTGTGCGGCGAGTTCGAGGATGCGCACCGATGCGGTGATCCCGTCCTTGTCGCGCACGGCGGCCGGGTCGACGCAGTAGCCCAGTGCCTCCTCGTAGCCGAACACGATGTCATCGGGTCGGGTGATCCACTTGAATCCGGTCAGGGTCTGCCGGAACCCCAGACCCGCGGAACGTGCCACGGAGGCGAGCATGGAACTGGACACGATGGTGGTGACCAGGGAACCGGAGGCAGGTGCCCGGGTCGCGGTCCACCAGCCCAGCAGAACGCCGACCTCGTCGCCGCGCAGCATGCGGTAGCCGTCCGGGGTCGCGATGCCTACCGCGCATCGGTCAGCGTCCGGGTCGTTGGCGATGATGAGGTCCGCCCGAACGCGCTCAGCCATCTCCAGTGCAAGATCCATCGCGCCGGGCTCTTCCGGATTCGGGAACGCGACGGTGGGGAAGCCGGCATCCGGCTCGAACTGTTCAGCGACCGGATGCAGGTCGACGAAGCCCAGTTGCCCACAGACCGCTTCGAACAGCCCCCCGCCGACGCCATGCATCGCGGAGTACACGACGGTGAGGTGTGCGCCTCGCGTCTTCTCGGGATCTGCCAGACTCACCGCACGCGCGAGGTAGTCGTCCACGATCTGTTCGCCGAGCGTGACCCAGTCGTCGGACTGCGGGATCAGGTCGTATCGCGGCTGCGCGGCGATACGCGCCGAGATCTCCGCGTCGGCGGGGGAGACGATCTGCATGCCGTCACCCAGATACACCTTGTAGCCGTTGTCCTGCGGGGGGTTGTGGCTGGCGGTCACCACCACGCCGGCGTCGGCGCCCCGGGCTTTGATCGCGTAGGCCAGTACCGGGGTGGGTAGTCGCCGCGGCAGGACCTCAGCGGTGAGACCGGCCCCGGCGGCTACGGATGCAGTGAGTTCAGCGAACGCCTGTGAGTTCCGCCGCGCGTCGTAGCCGATGACGATCGTGTCCCCACCGGTGTCCTTGATGTACTGGGCGAGGCCGGCGGCGGCGCGGGCCACCACGATGTGGTTCATGGCCGCCGGACCCGGGCCCAGCGGTCCCCGCAGTCCTGCGGTGCCGAACGCGAGCGGGCCGGCGAACGCAGCGGCGAGCCGCTCCTCGTCGCCGGTATCGATCCAGGCCTGCAACTGCGCGCGGGTCTGCGGATCGGGATCCTGCGCCAGCCAGTCGCGGGCCTGATCGACGAGGCTCACATCTGCTCCAGGATCGCCGTCAGCAGTCCCGCGATCCGGGCCGCTGCGTCCCTGCCGGCCTGCAGGACCTCCGCGTGATGCAGAGCCTCACCGGTCAGGCCGGCGGCAGCGTTCGTGACCAGCGAGAGACCGAGAATCTCCAGGCCCGCGGACCTCGCGGCGATTGCCTCCAGAACGGTGGACATGCCGACGAGGTCGGCTCCCAGGATCCCCGCCATCCGGACTTCCGCGGGTGTCTCGTACTGCGGGCCGATGAACTGGGCATAGACCCCCTCGTCCAGCGTCGGGTCGATCCCGCGTGCGAGATCGCGAAGGCGGCGGGAGTAGACCTCGGTCAGGTCCACGAAGTCCGCACCCAATAACGGTGTGGTGGCCGTGAGATTGAGATGGTCCGCGATCAGCACGGGGGTTCCCGGCGGCCACTCGGGGTTCAGCCCACCGCACCCGTTCGTCAGAACCAACTGACCGCAACCGGCGGCCGCCGCCGTTCGCACCCCGTGTACGACCGGGGCCACCCCGCGCCCTTCGTAGTAGTGCGTCCGACCCGAGAAGAGCAGAACCCTCTTGGCGCCGACGGTCACGCTGCGCAGGAAACCCGAGTGCCCCACGACAGCCGAAGCCGTGAATCCGGGAATCTCCGGGTATGGAATCTCAGCCACCAGTGGGAACGCGTCGGCCGCCGCCGACCAGCCACTTCCGAGCACCACTGCAACGTCGTGTGTTGCGTTGCCGGTCCGCTGCGCGATGACGTCCGCGGCTTGCCGAGCGAGTTCGTCAGGTGTCGTCACGCGCCCCACACTAGAGGGTTGCGCGGAGCTCTGGCCCTGCCAATCCCTAAGCCGCGTGCGAGAAGGCATCTGGAGGTTTGGTGCGATAGGTGCGCCCGGCGGGGCTGGTCCATTCGAGTTCGTTGTCCCCCAGGTGGACCACCGACCAGCCGGTCTGATGTTTGATCCGGTGGTGGCGTCGGCACAGGCAGTGAAGGTTGTCGAAGGTCGTGGCCCCTTCGGGGAATGCGATCGTGTGGTCGAGGTCGCAGCGGGCCGCGGGAACGCCGCAGCCCGGGAATCGGCAGTGTCGGTCGCGGGCGCGCACGGTCCGGGCGAGTGCGGTCGGAATCCGGTAGCGACCAGGGGAGGTGTTGACTATCCGGCCGTCGGGGGCACCCATCCATGCGAACCAGCTAGCGTTCGTGCGGCACGCCAGTTGCCAGGCGCTGGACCACGGCACAGGGGTTTCGTTGACGGTGGCCCCGATCCCGGAGGTGGGCAGAACCACGCTGACGGTCGTGGTGACGGTAGTCCGGTCATCGAGCAGGTCGCAGACCGCATCCGCCCGGCGCTGGTCCAGCGTGCGGTCATCGTCGGGCACCGTGTTGTCGCGGGCCAGGTTGTCCAGAGTGGTGAAGAGAGCCTCGGCGACCTCCGCGGGAAGGTATGCATAGACGTCTGTCATGCCGTCACGGTCGGGTTCGATCCGCACGCAGCGTCGGTCGAAGGCGCTCGTCCGCGCAGTGGAGTCACCGTCGGGCAGTCGGGCAAGCAGCCAGCGGCGCAACTGATGGGCGGTGTGGGCCGCCGCGTAGTCGACCGCGGCGGCCTCCCAGCGCAACGCGAGATCGCTGGTCGGCAGCAGGGTGACGATGAGCTTGGCCCGGCTCAGATCGATGCGCCCAGCGCGCAGCGCGGCCCACACGCCGGGGCGCTCGCAGATCACGAACGCCTCGTCGTACAGTCGCGACGCGGAGCGCGTTGAGATCGTCAGACTCGTGGCGATCTCGGCGACCACCGCGTCGCAGGCGGCGGAGGAACGATCGGTGGGCACGCTGCGATGCAGGGCGTAGATGGCAGAGAGGCGCTCTGCCTGCGCGGTCCGCAGCGCCCTCTCAGCGAGGTCGATGCCGTCCACGAGGACTTCGAGTGTGTCCGGGCCGGTGTCGATGTCCATACCCACAATGTACGCCCGGGGTCGGACAAGTGTTCGAACGATCCACAGCCGCTGCGTGCTGTGGACGAGCGGTCAGGGACCTACCGAGGTGCAGGGGCGGTTTCGAAGATCTCTGACATAGTCCTCGGGAGCCCCGGCGGCCTCTGCGGCGTCGGCGATGATGCCCAGGTAACGCGCGGAGGGCAGTCCGCCCTCGTAGGCGTCCAACACGTACAGCCAGGCCACAACATCGCCCTCAAGTGTCTGCACGCGCACCCGGATCTTCGTGTAGATGCCGAGTTCGGTGCCCTCCCACTGGTCGAGAAGGCTTTCGTCCTGAGGGGTCACGTCGTAGAGCATCACGAACACCTGGTGACCCGGGTCCTCGACAACGGTGGACAGCGCGCCCTCCCACCCGATGTCGGCGCCGCCGAAGGTCAGGCGCCACCCGTCCAACCAGCCCATTCCTGCCGCCGGGGAGTGTGGGGCGATCTCCAACATGCGCTCAGGATCCATGCTCGAGGCATAGGCGGCATACAGGGTCACGCAGGCAGACTAGCGGGCTGATCGGTCGTCCCACGACAAGGGGAGGAATCGGTGGTTAGGTCGTCGTATGAGCAATCTCGAGCAGCGCCCGGCGGAGAGCGTGTGCGGTGGCAAGACGGGCTCAGCAGCGTCCCCGCTGCCCAGTCTGCTGGAGCCGCGCGATGTGCCGCTCGGCGGGCCACGGGCCATGCATGTACGCCGCACGTTGCCCCACAAGCAGATCCGGACGGTGGGTGCCTGGTGTTTCGTCGACCACTACGGGCCCGACACACACCGCATGTCGGTTCCGCCGCACCCGCACACCGGTCTGCAGACGGTTTCGTGGCTGCTGTCCGGCGAGATCGAGCACCGTGACAGCCTCGGGTCCCTGCAAACGGTCCGGCCCGGTGAGTTGAACCTGATGACGGCTGGTCACGGGATCGCGCATTCGGAGTACGCAGTGGGGGAGCCGGTGGCCATGCACGGGGTGCAGCTCTGGGTGGCACTCACCGAGGAGCACCGCCACATGGGACCGGCGTTCGAGCATCACGCGGACCTCCCATTGATCGAGGAGCCGGGTATGCAGGTCCGGGTCGTGATCGGGGAGTTCGTCGAGGCGGTATCGCCCGCGACCAGCCACTCCCCACTGGTCGCCGCGGAAGTTGCGTGGTCGGGCGACCAGGAGGTAGCGCTGTGCCCCGACTTCGAATACGCCGTGCTGGCACTCGATGCCGATGTGGACGTCAACGGGTACCGAGTGCCGCACGCCGCTCTTCAGTACCTGGGATGGGGGGCCGACCGCCTGCGACTGAGTGCGACGAGCAGCGCCACGATCCTGATTCTGGGAGGGGAGCCCCTGGCCGAGGACCTGCTCATGTGGTGGAACTTCGTCGGGCGCACCCATGAGGAGATCGAACGAGCGAGAGAACAGTGGCAGACCGGCGACCTCCGCTTCGGCGCGGTGGCCGGCGATGACACGCCCAGGCTGCCCGCGCCGCCCATGCCGACGGTCACGCTCAAACCGCGACCGTCGCGGGCGTGACCCGGTCTCAGTCAGGCATCAGATCCCCGTACTCCTGCAGGCGGGCGATCGTCTCGGTGTACAGGAACTGCTCGGTCAAACCCGCCCGCACCTCGTCCCACGTCACCGGCGTGGCGGCGTAGGGCAGCGACTTTCCGCGCAACGAGTAGGGCGTGATCGTTGTTTTCGCGTGATTGTTCTGGCTCCAGTCGATGAAGACTCGCCGCTCCCGCTTCGACTTGGTCATCGTGGCCACGATCCGGTCGGGGTGCTTCGCGGCCAGATCGCCCGCCATGGAGCGTGCGTAGTTCAGAACGGCGTCCGCGTGCATGGTCTCCGGGAACGGCACGTAGAGCTGCATGCCCTTCGACCCGCTCGTCACGGGATTGGAGATCAGGCCGTCCGCGGCAAGGTAGTCGGCGACGAGCAGTGCCACGTCGCAGCATTCCGCGAGTCCGGATCCGGGCCCGGGGTCGAGGTCGACCACGAGCCGGTCCACGTCGCTGTGTTCGCGCCACTGTGGGGTGTGGAGTTCCAACGCGTTCGACTGCGCGGACCACACGACGGCGGCAACCTCGTCGTACACCGGGTACCGGATCGAGTTGATGAGCACCTGCGGGATCCACTCGGGCATGCCCTCGGGTGCGTTCTTCTCGAAGAATGATTGGCCGCCGACCCCGTGCGGGAAACGGATACGCGTGACGGGGCGTCCAGTGGTCTGCTTCACGATCGCGTGTCCGATGGTGGCGTAGTAATCGATCACCTGGCTCTTCGTGATCCCCATGCTCGGGTACATCACTTTGGTGAGGCTGGTCAGCCGGACCTGTCGACCATCCACTTGAGCCACTATCGCGGACATGATTCGACACTAGTTTCGGCGACGTGGGAATGCACCAGTCCCAGTGTTAGGAACTCGTGATACTGGCATAGAACACCGGCGGCAGACCAAGATGGGGGAGTGCGCGCGATTTGGAAAGGCTCGATCTCCTTCGGTCTGGTGTCGGTGCCGGTCAAGGCATACACCGCGACCGAGGATCACGACGTCCGCTTCCATCAGGTCCATGCCCTCGACAACGGGCGGGTGAAGTACAACCGTGTCTGCCGGGAGTGCGGTAACACCCTGGAACTGTCGGAGATAGCCAAGGCGTATCAGGTGCCCAACGGCCCGATCGTCGTACTCGACGAGGATGACTTCGCAAGCTTGCCCGTGTCCTCGTCCAAGGAGATCGACGTCGTCGAGTTCGTGCCCACTGCGCAGGTCGACCCCGTCCGCTTCGACAGGTCGTATCTGCTGGAACCCGATGAGCGGTCCCTCAAGCCGTATGTCCTTCTGCGGCAGACCCTCGCGGACACGGATCTGACCGCGATCGTCAAAGTCGCCATGCGCCAGAAGCAGCAACTCGGGGTCCTGCGGGTCCGAGAGAACGTGCTCATGCTGCAGACCATGCTCTGGCCGGACGAGGTGCGCGAACCCCACTTCGACATCCTCGACACCGACGTGGACATCCGCCCACAGGAGTTGACGATGGCGGCGTCCCTGGTGGAGTCACTGGCCGGCGACTTCGATCCGGCCGAGTACCACGACGGCTACCGGGAGCAACTGCTCGCGATGATCGACGCGAAGGTCCACGGCGGGGAGGGCATCGGGCCGGCCGAACAGCCGTCCGCAGAGGGCGGCGAGGTGGTCGACCTGCTGACCGCCCTACGCGAATCCCTCGCGCGGGCCGGCGGCTCTACGGCGAAGAAGACGTCCGCGAAGAAGACTGCGGCCAAGAAGGCGCCGGCGAAGAAGGCCACCGCAAAGAAGACCGCTGCGAAGAAGTCCCCGGCCAAGAAGACCCCGGCCAAGAAGACCCCGGCCAAGAAGACTGCGGCCAAGAAGGCCACCGCAAAGAAGGCCCCGGCGAAGAAGGCCCCCGCAAAGCGGACCCGGAAATCGGCGTGAACGTGGCCAAGCGGATCGTGATCGTCGGGGGTGGGCCAGGCGGGTACGAAGCGGCGTTGGTGGCCGCGCAGTTCGGGGCGCACGTCACCGTGGTGGAGTCCGGTGGCATCGGCGGAGCTGCAGTGCTCACCGACTGTGTACCCAGCAAGACGCTGATCGCCACCGCCGAACGTGTCGGAAGGGCCAACGTCTCGGGGCAATTGGGCGTGCGGGTGGCAGGCCAGGTGCCCGGACCCGGGACGGTCAGTGTGGACTTCGGGCTGCTCAACCGGCGTGTACTCGACCTGGCGATCGCGCAGAGCGAGGACATCGCGCGCCGTCTGCGGGAGGCGGGTGTGACCATCATCGAGGGACACGGCCGGCTGGTCTCCGCGCACGAGGTGGCCGTGGGCGACCTGCGGCTCTCGGCCGATGTGATCCTGCTGGCCACAGGTGCCCGGCCGCGGGAACTTCCCACCGCCCGGCCCGACGGTGAGCGCATCCTGACCTGGCAGCAGTTGTACGACCTAGACGCGCTGCCGGAGCGTTTGATCGTGGTGGGCTCCGGCGTGACCGGCGCCGAATTCGCCGGTGCGTACACGGGTCTCGGTAGCGAAGTGGTCCTGGTCTCCTCGCGGGAGCGGGTACTCCCCACGCAGGACCCGGACGCTGCTGAGGTTCTGGAGGTGGTTCTGCAGGAACGCGGAATGGAGCTCGCCCCCCAGAGCCGGGCTGAGGCGGTGGAGCGGACCGACCAGGGCGTCATCGTCACTCTGCAGAACGGGGACCAACTCGTCGGCAGCCACTGCCTCATGGCCGTAGGCGCGGTGCCCAACACCGGCGACCTCGGGTGCCTCGATGTCGGCGTCGAACTCGATGACCACGGCTATGTGCGGGTGGACCGGGTGTCGCGCACCAACGTCAATGGCGTCTACGCCGCAGGAGACTGCACAGGTGTGCTGCCGCTGGCCAATGTCGCCGCGATGCAGGGCCGAATCGCGATGTGGCACGCCCTCGGGGAGGCGGTCTCCCCGCTGAACCTGAAGGTGGTCAGCAGCAACGTCTTCACCGACCCCCAGATCGCCAGCGTCGGTGTGACCCAGGAGCAGGTCGACTCCGGGGTTGCACGGGCCCACGGCATCAAACTGCCACTGGCCACGAACGCGCGCGCCAAGATGCAGGGGCTAGAGGACGGCTTCGTGAAGATCTTCTGCCGGGTGTCGGGCACCGTGGTGGGAGCAGTGGTGGTCGCGCCGAGCGCGAGTGAATTGATCTATCCGCTGGCACTGGCGGTGGAACTCGGGCTCAACGTGGATGATCTGGCCACGACCTTCACTGTGTACCCGTCCTTGAGCGGTTCCATCGCCGAGGCTGCGCGCCGACTGCACCAGGTCGACTGACGCGCGCCCGGCAACGGGATCAGGCTTGTCCCGCAGACATGGCGCCGCGCGCCCCCGACCTCCCGGGTGCAGTCAGTCCTGCAGGGGGGTCTGCACCCGCAATCGGGCAGGGCTGAAGTCCTCGGAATCGGCCGCGATCCGCGTTCCGCGGAACTCTCCGTAGAGCCGGTAGCGGCCCACGCCCGACGGTCGGAAACTCACCTGGGCGTTTCCTGAGCGCACCATGACGCGGTACGTTCTGGCGAACTGCCATCCGTCAATGGGATCGAAGCGCTGCAGCCTCAGCCTCGCAGGGCCGTCGACTCCCGGCGACACCCGGACCGTCAGCCGCGCGCTGCTGCCCGGGGACACGGTCGCGGAACTGCGGCCGTTGAAGCCCACCACGGTCTTCGTGATGGTGCGGGAGACCCGTCGCAGCGTGTACTTGCCCTGGCCCTGGACTGCTACGAAATAGCGGCCCACCGAGACGCGTCGTTCGATGTCCGAACCGCGGGCGATCCGTCTGCCCTTGTCAGTGACCAGTCGGAGTTCGGGGCCACCGGTGACGCGCAGTGTCAGAGTGCTGCGCCGCGTCACGTCGAACCGGTAGAGGTCGCGCGAGTCGATCCCGCCGTTGACCCTGCCGGTCACCTTGGCGTTGTTGCCGATGAAGATCCCAGGCGCCGTGTCGTCCTTGCGCGCTGGTGCGGTGCGCAACCTGTACCGCTGCTTGTCGCGGCCGCGAAGGGCGTTCACGACCAAGTAGTACCTGCCGGTCTGCTCAGGAGTGAACAACCGGAATCCGGCGCAACTGCGACGGTACCCGTTGAAGGACCGGGTTCCGGGCGGGAAGATCGTCAGAGACATGCAGCGGTCGGATCGCAGGCTCAGTCGCATCGTCTGGCCGGCCCTCATCCTCGTCCAGTAGGCGTCACCGGAGTTGACCAACCGGTCGACGGAGCCCTTGGCACCCTTGGCAGGCAGTGGTTTCCCGGGTGGCTCGGGCGCGGGGTCGGGCACCAGAACCCGCAAGGTGAATGTGTCAGCCACCGAACCTGACCGTTTCCCCACGCGGATCGCGTAGTCATCCCCGGGCCGCAGACCTTCCTGGTCCAGGGTCGCGATCCCCGCGGAGTCGGTCACTTCGCAGTTCACTTCGTCGTATCTGGACCGCACCTGTCGATAGAGGTCGATCACTGCGTCCATCTCGCCGGCCGCATCGAGATCCAGGACGATGGCACCGCGCTTCGGCGCCTTGAACCGGTACCACACCGATGCATCGGTCTCGGTGCAACTGCTGTCGTCGATTCCGGGCTCGAGCGTTGCATCGACCAGCGTCCCCCGCACGGTCTGCGGTGGATCCACCCGGATCGCGTCCGCCCGATCGTCGTTGTCCGGCGCTGCCGCCCAGCCGGGTTGTTGCGCCAATGTCAGACCGCCGGTCACGGCGATGGCGCTCACGATCGAGATGAATCCCTTGGCGAGGTTCATGATTGCCCCTGTCTCCCAGCAGAAGGCTACGCCTGACCAGTGCGGAATGTGTATGGAACCGGGGGACTCACCAACCGCCGAAGTCGCCGCCCCGCCGAAGTCTCCGCCCCCGAAGTCGCCGCCCCCGAAGTCGCCGCCCCCGAAGTCGCCGCCGCCACCGGAATCCCCGCTCCAGCCACCGCCGTCGCCGCCCCAGCCATACATCCCGCCGGTCATCATGTTCCCGAGCATGGTGCCCACCAGGATGGTCGAGAAGAGATCCATGCCGTTGCCGCGGTAGTACCCACTGGCGTAACCGCTGTACTCCGGGCCAGCCTGCCAGTACGGCTGCCGCCCACCAGAACTTGCGGCGACCAGCCGCACGTCCGGGTCGAGACCGTCGTCGATGAGCGCGGAGCAGGCTGCACACGCCGGGACGTCACGGGGCTGCACCGTGCCGGCGGGTGTGTACTCGACGTCCTTGACGCTCAAACCGTGGCGGGCATCGAAGAAGCAGGGTGGCCGCCGGTCGGGAACCGGATCACCGGCCAGTCGTGCCTGAACGCAGGCCACCCGGTAGCGCCCCTCGTCGAGCGCCTCTGTGACCGTTGCGGCTTCGGCTGGCGTACGCATTGCGTCCGAGGCGCGCTTGGCCTTGTCGTACTGGTCCAGGGCGGCCATCCAGTCCGCCCGGTTCTCCTCGGTGGTGATCGCCCCGGAGTCGACGGAGTCAAGGGATTCACCGAAGGCGGTGACGTCCTCGTCCACGGTGGACTTCACAGCAGCCAACGCTGCCGCGGCCGCCTTCTTCTGCCGCCGCCTGCCCACGAGGACCAGACCACCGGCGCCGGCGGCCAGCGTGCCGAGGACGAGCAGTGGCACGAGCGCGCTGCCCGACTCCGACGCTGGCGCATTGCTCGACCGTACCGCCGGAGTCGATGGTCTCGACATTGGTCACGAACTGGCTCAGCACCGCGAACACCCCGTTGCCCTGCTGGGACTCGAACGCGCCGGTCGCCGCGGACTGGGATGTGGAGCGGAACTGGCTACCCACGACGGCGGCATAGGTGCCCGGCTCGCCGACGTTGTCCTGGAGGTATCGCACGAGGTTCTCGGTGCTGCTGGAACCGCGTGCGGCCGCGGGCAGGACCGCGATGAACACCGACGAGCCGCTGCTCGCGATCTGGTCGCGCAGGTCGGCCGCCTGGGCGTCGGTGAGCGCGTTCTCAGCCTCGGGGTCGTTGTAGACCGGGTCCGACCTCAGTGACGAGACCACGTCGTCGACAGTGGTCGCCGGTACGAGTGCAGAGCCCGGCGCAGAAACCAGACCCACGAAAAGAGCCGAGATGAGAACGACTAGCGCCCTTCGCATGGCCCGCCTCCAGGTTGTTAGTCCTTGATCTCGCAGAGAACTGTCCCTGTAGGTACCGTAGCTCCGATTTCGGCTTTCAGCCCAGTGACCGTGCCCGCTTTGTGGGCATTGAGGGGCTGTTCCATCTTCATGGCTTCCAGGACCACGATCAACTCGCCGGCCTCGACCGTCTGGCCCTCCTCCACAGCGACCTTGACGATCGTGCCCTGCATCGGCGCGGTGAGCGATTCACCCGATGCGGCGCCTCCAGAGGACTTCTTGGCGCGTTTTGTGGGGCGCTTGCCCCCCGCCGGCGCCGCAGCGCCGACCGAAAGAGCAGCGGGCAGGGTCACCTCGATACGTTTGCCGCCGACCTCGACGGTCACGGCCTGCCGTTCACCCTCTTCGGCGTCGGCCTCCACACTGTCGGTGTAGGCCGGGATCGTGTTGTCGAACTCCGTCTCGATCCAACGGGTGTGGACGTGGAACTGCTCCTTGGGGTCCAGCGGCGCGAACGCCGGGTCCTCCACGACGACCCGGTGGAACGTGATCGCCGTGGCGATGCCCTCCACCTCGAACTCGGCCAGGGCGCGGCGTGAGCGCTCCAGCGCCTCCTGCCGGGTCGCCCCTGTGACGATGAGTTTGGCCAGCAGCGAGTCGAAGTTCCCGCCGATCACATCGCCGGTGGTGAAACCTCCGTCGAGCCGGACACCGGGCCCGGACGGCGGCTTCCACACCGTCAGCACGCCGGGCGCGGGCAGGAAGTTGCGGCCCGGGTCCTCCCCGTTGATGCGGAACTCGAAGGAGTGACCGCGCAACTCCGGATCCTCGTAACCGAGGGCCTCGCCGTCAGCGATCCGGAACTGTTCACGCACCAGATCGATCCCGGAGACCTCTTCGGTCACGGGGTGTTCGACCTGCAGTCGCGTGTTGACCTCCAGGAACGAGATCGTCCCGTCGAGGCCGACCAGGAACTCGCAGGTGCCGGCACCCACGTACCCCGCCTCTTTCACGATGGCCTTGCTCGCGCGGTACAACTCGGCGACCTGGGCCTCGCTGAGGAACGGCGCCGGCGCCTCCTCGACCAGCTTCTGGTGGCGGCGCTGCAGCGAGCAGTCGCGGGTGGACACGACCACCGCATTGCCGTGCATGTCCGCGAGGACCTGGGTCTCGACGTGCCTCGGATTGTCGAGGTAGCGCTCGACGAAACACTCCCCGCGGCCGAACGCGGCCACCGCTTCGCGCACGGCTGAGTCGTAGAGTTCCGGGATCTCCTCCAGCGTCCGGGCGACCTTGAGTCCGCGCCCGCCGCCGCCGAAGGCCGCCTTGATGGCGATCGGTAGGCCGTTCTCCTTGGCGAACTCGACCACCTCGTCGGCGCCCGAGACCGGGTCGGACGTGCCGGCCACCAGCGGTGCGCCGGCACGTTGTGCGATGTGCCGTGCGGACACCTTGTCGCCCAGCGAGCGGATGGCGGCTGGAGGTGGTCCGATCCAGATCAGGCCGGCGTCGATGACCGCCTGTGCGAACTCGGCGTTCTCGGAGAGGAAGCCGTAGCCGGGGTGGACCGCGTCCGCACCGCTGCGCCGGGCCACGTCGAGCAGCTTGTCGATGACCAGATAGGTCTCCGCAGCGGTCTCACCGTCCAGCGAGTAGGCCTCGTCGGCGGCCTTGACGTGCAGGGCGTCTCGGTCGGAGTTCGCGTACACGGCGACGCTGGCGAGCCCGGCATCTCTGCAGGCCCGAGCGACCCGGATGGCGATTTCTCCGCGATTTGCTATCAGGACTTTGCGCACACCCCGAGTCTAGGAGTAGGTGGTTCCCGGAATGGGGCTGGGCTGCGCCCTTCGCGCGGATGCCGACCCGGGGGTGTACGGATCGGGTGCCCGCGTACCGGGTCTCAGTTGATCGCCAGCTGCAGCAGGATGGACAGCAGGAACAGGACGATGAAGATGCCACCAGTGATGTTCTGCCATTTCCGCACCTCTTTGGAGGCCGCCTGCGCCAAGTCCCACTGCTGAGCCTGGTTGGCAGCGTAGGTCTTGCCGGACTGGAAGACCGCCGCCAACCCCGTCGGCCAGAAGAAGAACGTCGCGATGACCGACCAGAACGTGTACGTCTTCGCCGGTCCCCCGGGCGTGGAATCTGGTGACATGTTTCCCTCCCTGTATTCCGATGGGGTGAACGTATCCGCTGGACAGGTCGGGTTGCGTGCCAGATGTTCACCGGATGGGCACGTACGGGGCCGTCCCGCTGCGCTGAGTCACCTACCCATCCCTGAGAACCCCGAGCCGCAGGTGAGGTCGCTGACAGCCGGTGCGAGTATGCACGCATGCGCCTTATCCTCGCCTCGGCATCCCCGTCGCGTCTGCGATTGCTGCGGGCGGCGGGCATCGATCCAGAGGTGGTGGTCAGCGGGGTCGATGAGGAGGGGCTCGCCGCTTCCATGCCTGGTGCCACGCCTGAACAGGTGGCGCTGGTCCTCGCCGAGGCCAAGGCCCGATGGGTGGCGCAGCGGCATCCGGACGCACTCGTGCTGGGCGCGGACTCGGTGCTCGACGTGGACGGGCGCAGCCTGGGCAAGCCTTTG
Organism: uncultured Actinomycetota bacterium; assembly: GCA_963769435.1. Lineage (GTDB taxonomy): Bacteria > Actinomycetota > Actinomycetes > S36-B12 > UBA10799 > JADKAV01. The sequence continues at coordinate 866,777 of CAVYLN010000001.1, read as the reverse complement.
ACCACAGAGGTGGCGGTGATGCGGTGGCGCGAGATCCGGGGTCGGTCGGCCGACCTGATCACCGGCCACTGCCTGATACATCCGGGGGGTGTCGCGGTGGCCGCGGAGCGCACCGCCGTGTTCTTCGCGGAACCCGACGATGCGGAGATCGACGCGTACGTGGCGACCGGTGAACCCCTGCACGTCGCGGGCGGGTTCACCCTCGACGGATACGGTTCGGCCTTCGTGCGGCGGGTGGAGGGCGACCCCTCCAACGTGATCGGTCTGGCCGTACCGTTGGTGCGACGAATGGTCCGCGATGCGGGCATCGCGTGGCCGGATCTGTGGAATCACACCCCGGAGACGATCAGTTGACCATCCGGTGACGCGCTGTAGCGCAGTCGGTTGACCACGACCGGCTCCCCGTCGTAGGTGACGGGGACCTCCAGGTCGTCCCAGCAGGCGAAGGCCGCGGCGTGTCCGCCGAGCCGGCCCTTGGGCCGAAGTGCCTCATCGGCACCCACCACCCGGTCGCCGGTGTGGAACTCCAGCCGCGGACCGCTCACCCGCAACCAGTCGGGTTTGGCCGTCACCCGGACACCGCGGGTCGGTACCTTGCGGGCCTTGGGCCGGACGACCACGATGTCGTCGGCGGGCACCGGGCCGATGAACCAATGGCCGTTGGAGCGCTCGGCGGGGACGGCATCGGACGCGCGTGCCTCCGCGAGGGCGACGCTGACCCCGGGTGTCCGCAACCGTGCGGTGCGGGAGGTCAGCCTGGGCCAGGCCGTGAGCGAGGCCTCCAGTTCGGTCGAGATGAAGCGGCCGGCAACCTCAGCGGTCGCCTCGACGTATGCGGCCTGCCGCTCCGGGGGCATGATCAGCAGGTAGCGCGGCGACAGGTAGCGCAAGAGCTTGCGCCGGTACATGTCCAGGATGATCTCGTCCGCGTGCTCCGGCAGTCGTCTCGCGGAGTCCATGATGCTCGCAACACTGCGGCCGTGCGCCAAGGGGTCCCGGGGCGCATACGAGATGTTCGTGCCCTCACGGCCCATGTAGTGGTACCCCAGGCGCTGTCCGCAGCGGCTGATGCGACCGCCGCCCACGTAGGCGCGCGCGACCAACTGGCCGTCCTCAAGCGGAACACGCTCCTCGGTGAAACGTAGGCCCAGGCCATCGAAGTACGACCTGCGGAACAACTTGTGCGGGGTCAGGGTCTGGAAGGCGTCACGCGCGTCCACGTCCACCACGTTCTCCAGTACGGGCTCCCGCGTGGCGTACGAATGCCCTTCGGCCAGAACCGCCGGGAGCACGACGTCACTGTGGTGGGTGTCCGCGAACGCGACGAGGTCGGCCAGCAGTGTGGGCTCGCACCAGTCGTCCGCGTCCGCGAAGAAGAGGTAGCGTCCGTTGCTCGCCTCGATCCCCACGTTGCGGGGCCTGCCCGGCCACCCCGAGTTCTCCTGATGGATCACGTGGAAGCGGGGGTCGCTGGCGGCGACCCGGTCGCAGAACACCTGGCTGCCGTCGGTGGATCCGTCGTCGATCAGCCACACGTCGAAGGAGTCAGCGGTCTGTCGTCGCAGGGAGTCGATCAACTCGGGCAGGTAAGGGCCCTTGTTGAAGACCGGGACGATGACGCTGACGTCGGTCACGGCCGGGGGAATCCCGATCGCCACCATGCGCCCGGGGCCGCATGGTGTGTGATGCGCATCGCCGGCCGGGCCCAGTTCGACAGCTCGGAGGCGGGCTGCTGGGCCGGCACCGAGGCCGCCGCGGACAGCAACGAGACGACGACGGCCAGTTCCTCATCGGACGGGCCGCCGTGCACGACCTCGATGCGCGCGTTCACAGCGGGATGTTCCCGTGCTTCTTGGGCGGCAGGACCTCGCGTTTGTTGCGCAGAGCGCGCAGGGCCCGGACGACCTCGCCCCGGGTCTCGTGCGGCATGATCACCCGGTCGACGTACCCGCGGTCCGCCGCGAGGTAGGGATTGGCCAGGGCGTTGTCGTACTCCGCCACCAGGCGGGCACGCTCGGCATCGGGATCCTTGGCCGCTGCGACCTCCTTGCGGTACAGGATGTTGACGGCGCCCTGTGCACCCATCACGGCGATCTGTCCGGTCGGCCAGGACAGTTCCACGTCCGCCCCGAGGTGTTTGGATCCCATGACCACGTACGCCCCGCCATAGGCCTTGCGGGTGATGATCGTGATCTTCGGGACGGTGGCCTCGCCGTAGGCGTAGATCAACTTGGCGCCACGCCGGATGATGCCGTTCCATTCCTGGTCGGTGCCTGGCAGGAATCCCGGGACGTCGACGAACGTGAGCACGGGGACGTTGAACGCGTCGCAGGTGCGGACGAACCGTGAGGCCTTCTCGCTGGCGTCGATGTCAAGGGTTCCTGCGAACTGCATCGGCTGGTTCGCCACCACGCCCACCGAGTGACCCTCCACGCGGCCGAAGCCGATCACCATGTTCGGCGCCCACAGAGGTTGTACCTCCAGGAACTCGCCGTCGTCGAGGACGTGCTCGATCACCGTGTGGATGTCGTACGGCTGGTTCGGGGAGTCGGGGATGATCGTGTCGAGTTCCCGGTCCTCGTCGGTGACCGAGAGATCCGCGGGGTTCTCAAAAGCCGGCGCGGGGTCCATGTTGTTGCTGGGCAGGTAGCTCAACAGGTTCTTGACGATGTCGAGGGCGTCCTGCTCGTCCGAGCCCATCATGTGGGCCACGCCCGACTTGCTGTTGTGCGTGCGCGCACCACCGAGTTCCTCGAACTCCACATCCTCGCCGGTGACGGTCTTGATCACGTCCGGGCCTGTGATGAACATGTGGGAGGTCTTGTCGACCATGACGGTGAAGTCGGTGATGGCCGGCGAGTAGACCGCTCCACCGGCGCACGGACCCATGATCAGCGAGATCTGCGGGACCACGCCCGACGCGTGGACGTTGCGCTGGAATATCTCGCCGTACAGCCCCAGGGACACAACACCTTCCTGGATGCGTGCCCCGCCGGAGTCGTTGATGCCGATGACCGGGACCCCGGTGGCCATCGCCATGTCCATGACCTTCACGATCTTCTCGCCGAAGACCTCACCGAGGCTGCCGCCGAAAACCGTGAAGTCCTGTGCGAAGACACACACCGGCCGACCGTCGATGGTCCCGTAGCCGGTCACCACACCGTCGCCGTACGGCCGGGTCTTCTCGAGACCGAAGTTGTTGGAGCGGTGTCGTGCCAACTCGTCGAGTTCGACGAACGAGCCGTCGTCCATAAGCCACTCGATGCGCTCGCGGGCGGTCATCTTGCCCTTGGAGTGCTGTTTGTCGATGCCTCGTTGTCCACCGGCGGTGGCCGCAGCCTCACGGCGCGCGGCCAGATCCTCCAGTTTGCCCGCAGTGGTGGTCAGATCCGGTACCGATTCAGCCGATTGGGCGCTCATGATTTGTACGGTAGCAACGTGAGCGATGACCTATTCAATGCGGTGACCGACGTGTGTGCGCGGATCGGCTGGCCGACGCCGCTGGTGGTGGCCCGCACCGGCTCGACCAATGCCGACCTGGTGGGCCGCGAGGGCGGCGGACAGGTGCTCGTGGCCCTCGAGCAGACCGATGGCCGGGGGCGTCTGGGGCGTGCCTGGGTCAGTCGACCCGGGGACGGGCTGACGTTCTCGGTGCGGCTGGATGTGCCGGCGACAGTTGCCGCGTGGGGGTGGATCCCATTGCTGACCGGTGTGGCCGTGGCCGATGCCGTGCGCGGCGTGGGTGCGGCCGAGATCGGGCTGAAGTGGCCCAACGACGTGGTGAGCGATCAGGGCAAGGTGGCGGGCATCCTCAGCCAGCGCGACGCCAACAGTGCTGTGGTGGGGGTCGGCGTCAACCTGCGGTTTGCAGCGGAGCGCCCGGACCCGCGTGCTGTCAGCCTCGCGGAACTGGGTGCCGATCCGGATGCCGATGGCTTGCTGGCGCGGATCGTCGGGAACCTGCACGGATGGTGGACTCGGTTCTGCGAGTCCGCCGGCGATGCAGGTCGTTGCGGGCTGCACACCGCGTATGTGGCACAGTGCGTGACATTGCGGCGACGGGTCGAAGTGGTCGAGGCCGGCCGCAGCGGTGAGGGGATCGCGGAGCAGATCGATGCTGATGGCCGCTTGCTGGTGCGCGACGAGTTCGGTGTGCGTGCACTCAGCGCGGCAGATGTCACTGTTCTGGGGTGATCTTTGGCCTGTGACATGGCACGATCGGTGCCATGGCTTACCCCCAGAAGTTGCTTGGAAACGACGAGCAGGTTCAGTTCGAACTGAGGCCGTCTATCAAGACGTTGATCTGGCCGGCCGTCTGGCTGCTGATCATCATCGGCCTCACCTTCTTCGTGCTGGGCCGCACCAACTCCTGGTTCGAGGGCGCGACCGGCGACATCCTGACCTGGGTCGTGGTCGTGATCGCACTGATCGCACTGTTCATCCTTGTCATCCGGCCCGTCCTCTTCTGGTGGACCGCCCAGTACGTCTTCACCAATCGCCGGATCATCATCCGCACCGGGATCCTCTCCCGCAAGGGCCGGGACATGCCGTTGTCGAAGGTCAACGACGTCTCCTTCGACAACACGGTCTGGGAGCGACTGCTCAACACCGGCACCCTGATGGTCGCAGAGTGCGGCGGAGAGTGGGCAACTGATCATCGAGAACATCCCGAACGTCGAGCAGGTCCAGCGCGAGGTGTACCGCCTCCACGACGAGGACGATGCGTTCCGGCGCTCGCGCAACAGCGGCGTCGACCCGAGTCCGCCGACGAACGAATCGTGACACCGGCCGACGACCAGGCCGACGGTACGGGTTCGGCGGACCAGTCCCAGAAGGAGACGCTGGGGCAGATCCAGGAGATGCTCCTCGGCGGTCCTCTGCAGTTCACGCGGGAGGAGGTCGCGCGTGATGCCCATGTCCCGTTGGAGGCCGCGCGGGTGCTCTGGCGGTCGATGGGGTACGCCGACGTCGGCCAGGCCGTGGCGTTCACCCTCTCGGACGTGGAGGCGCTGCACCGGATGCTCAACCTGATCGAGGTCGGACAACTCGATCCTGACACCGCCAACGACCTCGTGCGGGGACTCGGCCAGACCACGGCACGCCTGGCCGACTGGCAGATCAACACACTGGCCGGCCATCTTGAGCGGGTCGGCACCATCGACACCGCCGACGGCTTGGCCGCATCCACTCTCGACGCTTTCGGCGACGAGATGGAGAAGTTGATGCCCGACCTCGAAGCGCTGCTCGTCTACGTGTGGCGCCGGGCGGTGGCCACCGCGGTCACCCGCGCTGCCGCGGTCGGAGGGGCGTCGCCGTCAGGGGCGGAGTCAGGGGTGCTCAGCGTGGGTTTCGCGGACATGGTCGGATACACACGCCTGTCTCGGCGTCTGCCGGAGGACCAGCTCGCGAGGCTGGTGCACCGGTTCGAGGCGGTCAGTTCGGACATCGTGGCTGCGGCCGGAGGGCGGCTGGTCAAATCGGTCGGCGATGAGGTGCTGTTCGTGGCCACGACCGCCGATCAAGCCGCGGACATCGCAGTGCGTCTGCACGAGATCCATGAGGACGACGACGGTGTTCCGGAGATGCGGATAGGGATCGCCACCGGACAGGTGGTCTCGCGGATGGGTGACGTGTTCGGAACGACGGTGAACCTGGCAAGCAGGCTCACGGCCCTGGCCAGGCCGGGCGCCACCTTGGTCGATGCCGAGACCAAAGAGCAACTCGAGCCGCTGGACGACTACGCGCTGCGTTCCCAGCGCGGCCGGCCCGTGCGCGGCTTCGGAGTCGTGCGTCCGTTCGTGCTGACCCGTGCCGCCCCTCAGGAGCAGTGACGCGCCTACGCTGTTGGCTGTGAGCCAGGATCTGTCCAGACTGTCCGAAGAGGTCAAGGCCGGTGGCGCTGCCAAGTACCACGCCGCCAACGCCAGGCGAGGCAAGCTGTTCGCGCGCGAACGCATCGACCGACTCGTCGATGCGGGGTCCTTCGTGGAGGACGGCATGTTCGCCAACGTGAAGGCCCCCGGTCTGCCCGCGGACGGGGTTGTCACCGGCACCGCGACGATCGATGGGCGTCCGGTCTGCCTGATGGCCAACGATTCCACGGTGAAGGCCGGATCGTGGGGCGCACGCACCGTCGAGAAGATCATCAGGATCATCGAGGTGGCCTACAAGACCGGCGTTCCGATGGTCTACCTGGTGGATTCCGCCGGGGCTCGGATCACCGACCAGGTGGATCTGTTCCCCGGTCGTCGCGGAGCGGGCAAGATCTTCCACACGCAGGTCCGGGCCAGTGGCGCGATCCCGCAGGTCTGCGCGCTCTTCGGCCCCTCCGCGGCCGGCGGTGCGTACATCCCCGCGTTCTGCGACATCGTGATCATGGTCGAGGGCAACGCGAGCATGTACCTGGCCAGTGATCGCATGGTCCAGATGGTGACCGGAGAGAAGACGACGCTGGAGCAAATGGGCGGGGCGCGCGTGCACTGTGTGGACAGCGGCGTCGGCCACATGCTCGTCAAGAGCGAGTCCGACGCGCTGCTCGGGGTGAGGCGGTACCTGTCCTTCCTCCCGGACAACTGGCGTCAGGAGCCGCCGGTGGCGGACCCAGCAGCCCCGGCCAACGTGGACCTGCGGGCCCTGGTGCCGGAGTCCGAGCGGCAGGCGTTCGACATGTACCGCTACATCCGGGGTCTGGTGGACGCCGAGTCCTTCTTCGAGATCCACGCGTTGTGGGCCACCGAGTTGATCGTGGGCTTCGCCAGGATGGACGGGGAGGTCGTCGGGATCGTCGCCAACAACTCGAGTTCCAAGGGTGGTGCACTCTTCGTGGACTCCGCGGACAAGGCCGCCCGATTCGTGCAGTTGTGCGATGCCTTCAACGTCCCACTGGTCTTCTTGTCGGACGTGCCGGGGTTCATGGTCGGCACGCAGGTCGAGAAGCAGGGCATCATCCGGCACGGAGCCAAGATGATCACGGCGATCAGTGAGGCGACCGTGCCGAAGTTCTGCGTGGTGGTGCGAAAGGCCTACGGCGCCGGTCTGTACGCCATGGCCGGACCCGGGTTCGACCCGGACGCCACGATCGCGCTGCCCACCGCGAAGATCGCCGTCATGGGAGCGGAGGCGGCGGTGAACGCGGTCTATGCGAACAAGATCGCCGCGCTGGAGACCGAGAACGAACGCACGAAGTTCATCCTGGCGATGCGTGAGGAGTACGAACAGGACATCGACGTGATGCGGCTGGCCTCCGAACTGGTCGTCGACGCGGTGGTCGAACCGGAGCAGTTGCGCGGTGAGTTGATCACGCGGATCGCCCGGGCTCGCACGAAGGACCGTCGCTTCTCCGATCGCCGTCACGGGGTCACGCCGGTCTGACCATCACAACTCCGCGGCCGAGTGTTGCATCGCTGCGGATTTTGGCACCACAGAACCGACAACCGCGCAGCACTCGGCGGCGGGACCCTTACCCAGACAACCCGTGGGCGTCAGACCATGGCCTCGTCGGCGACCACCCGATCGGGCAGTTCCGGGAACACCCACTTCCGGTAGGACCAGAAGCGGAACAGGGTGCCGAGGCCGAGGCCGATGACGTTGGCGGAGATGTTGTCGGCCAGCGGGCTCGTCAGATCGAGGGCGTAGTGGCTGAACCACAGCACGCTCAACGTGATGAGCAGTGCAACGCCGTTGAGCAGGAAGAAGAGCACATATTCGCGGGCGTAGCTGGTGCGCCCGCGATCCGAGAACGTCCAGATCCGGTTGCCCACGTAGGCCACCGTGGTGGCGACGATCACCGAGATGACCTTCGCGGTCAGCGGCTTGTCGTAGAAGGGGCCCTCCCCGCCTGCGAAACGCAGCAGGTTGAATGTACCGACGTCCACCACGAGGGCCACAAGGCCCACCACGCCGAATTTGGCGATCTGATGGACCAGATCCTCGGCGCGCAGCCAAAGGGCCTTCACGGCCACCGGTGTTCTCACCTCCCCAGGTTACCCGTACTGGAGGGAAACTAGTCTGGGACACAGCCGTGATTTTGCTCACCGGAAGGCAGATGCATGGACCTGCGATTGACAGACGAACACGAGGCGCTGCGCAAGACGGTGGAGGCCTTCGCCAACGACGTCGTGGCTCCTGTGATCGGGGACTACTACATGCGTGGTGAGTTCCCGTATCCGCTGGTGGCGCAGATGGCAGACATGGGCCTGTTCGGGCTCCCTTTCCCGGAGGAGTACGGGGGAATGGGCGGCGACTACACCGCGCTGTGTGTGGCGATCGAGGAGCTTGCGCGCGTCGATTCGTCGGTCGCGATCACACTGGAGGCCGCAGTCAGCCTCGGCGCCATGCCGATCTACCGGTTCGGCTCCGAGGAGCTCAAGGCCGAGTGGTTGCCGGAACTCACCTCCGGACGGATGCTCGGCGCGTTCGGGCTCACCGAACCCGGAGCAGGCTCCGACGCCGGCGGGACGTCCACGACGGCGGTGCTCGATGGCGACGAGTGGGTCATCAACGGGACCAAGGCCTTCATCACGAACTCCGGTACGGACATCACCGGCCTCATCACGGTGACGGCCGTGACCGGCGAGCACGGCGGCCGCAAGGAGATCTCCAGCATCCTGGTACCGACCGGTACCCCGGGGCTGAGTGTGTCCGCTCCCTACAAGAAGGTCGGCTGGGACGCCTCCGACACCCACGAGGTGTCGCTGGTCGACGTGCGGGTTCCGGCCCGGAATCTTGTGGGGGAGCGGGGTCGCGGATATGCCCAGTTCCTGTCCATCCTCGACGAGGGCCGGATCGCCATCGCCGCCCTGGCCACCGGTCTTTCACAGGGCTGCGTGGACGTCTCGGTCGACTACGCCCACGAGCGGGAGGCCTTCGGTCGTCCCATCGGGGCCAACCAGTCCATCGCCTTCATGATCGCCGACATGCAGGTGCGGGCACATCTTTCGCGGGTGGCCTGGCGGGAGGCCGCCGGCCGGATGGGCCGCGGCGAGCCGTTCAAGCAGCAGGCCGCGATCGCGAAGCTCTACACCTCCGAGGCGGCGATGGACAACGCCCGTTCCGCGACCCAGGTCCACGGGGGGTACGGCTTCATGCTCGAGTACCCGGCCGGGCGCTTCTACCGAGATGCCAAGATCCTGGAGATCGGGGAGGGCACATCCGAGGTTCAGCGAATGCTGATCGCCCGCGACCTGGGACTGCCCGGTGCCTGATCTGCCGGAGGGTACGCCCCGGGTGGGGATCATCGGGGGCGGCCAGTTGGCCCGCATGAGCCAGCAGCCGGCCATCGCTCTCGGTGTCCAGTTGCACGTTCTGGCCGACTCGCCGCACGACAGCGCATCGCAGGTGATCCCTGCGATGTCGGTCGGGGCCGCCAAGGATGAGCAGGCCATCCGGGCCCTCGCGCAACAGGTCGACGTGGTCACGTTCGACCACGAGCACGTGCCACTGGAGATCGTCCAGGCGCTCGAGGCCGAAGGTGTCCCGGTCTACCCCGGCTCGCACGCACTGCAGTTCGCCCAGGACAAGGCCGCGATGCGCACACGTCTGGGCGATGCGGGATTCCCGGTGCCCCGCTGGGGGATCGTCGCGGATCCCGGAGATGTCGAGGCCTTCGAGACCCCTTGGCCGAAGGTGCTGAAGGCCTCGAAGGGGGGCTACGACGGCAAGGGTGTGTGGATGGTCGATTCGGTGGACGAAGCCGCCGAGGTCATGTCCCACGATCTGGGGCCGGGTGCGGTCTGGATCGTGGAGGAGAAGGTGCCCTTCCACCAGGAGATCGCGGTCCAGGTCGCCCGCTCCCCCCACGGACAGGCCGTGGCATACCCGCCCGTACGCACCGTGCAGGTGGACGGGATCTGCGTGGAGGTGGTCGCCCCCAGCAGTCCCAGCAGTGTTTCCAGCGAGCAGGCCGAGGTGCTGGCGCTCGGCATCGCGAAGGAACTCGGCGTGATCGGCATGCTGGCCGTGGAACTGTTCGACACAGAGGCGGGACTGGTCGTCAACGAACTGGCGATGCGCCCCCACAACTCGGGTCACTGGAGCATCGAGGGCGCCAACACGTCGCAGTTCGAGAACCACTTGCGCGCCGTTCTTGACTGGCCCCTGGGGGATCCTCGACCCCGGCAGCCCAAGGCGGTGATGGTCAACATCCTCGGTGGGCAGATCGCCGACCTTCACGTGGCCTTCAAACATGTGATGGCACGTGACCCCGGCTTGAAGATCCACCTATACGGCAAGGACGTCCGGCCGGGGCGCAAGGTGGGGCATGTGACGGCGCTCGGCGACGACGAGGAAGACCTGCTGGGCCGGGCCCGGCATGCCGCCGACTACTTCCAAGGAGTGATCGATGAGTGATCCACAGGTCGCGGTGGTCATGGGCAGCGACTCCGACTGGCCGGTCATGTGCGAAGCCGTCAACGCGTGTGCGGAGTTCGATGTGCCGTGTGTGGCCGATGTCGTCTCGGCGCACCGGATGCCCGACGAGATGCTCGACTTCGGCCGGTCCGCGGCCGACCGTGGGATTTCCGTGATCATCGCGGGCGCCGGCGGGGCGGCCCATCTCCCCGGAATGCTGGCCGCGGTCACCCCGCTGCCCGTGATCGGGGTGCCGGTCCCGCTGGCCCGTCTCGACGGACTCGACTCGCTGCTGTCCATCGTGCAGATGCCCGCCGGCGTCCCGGTGGCCACTGTGGCCATCGGGAACGCTCGAAACGCCGGGTTGCTGGCTGTGCGGATACTGGCGGCGTCGGATGCCCGCCTGCGCGATCGGATGGTCGACTTCCAGGCACAGTTGCGGGATCTGGCGACGGCCAAAGGGGCGGCCGTGCGTGAGGCGACCAGGGATGCCTGACGGTCCCTCATGCGAACTGGCCGGTCCTGCTCCCTATGGGCGGGATCCCGACCTGTACGGCGACGACGAGCGTGTGGCCGAGTTGCTGGCCGACGCCGCGACCTGGTTCGTCGTGGGGTTGAGCATGAACACCATGCGGGCCGCCTACGGTGTGGCGCAGTTCCTGCAACGACAGGGCCGTTCCATCACTCCGATCCACCCCAAGGCCGAGGACGTGCTGGGGTCCCGTGGCTTCGCCACCGTCGAGCAGGCGGCGGCGCTACTGGGCCCTCCGGATGTCGTGGACTGCTTCGTGCGCAGCGAACTGGTGGGGCCGGTGGTGGATTCGGCCATCGCGGTGGGTGCGGGCGCGGTGTGGCTGCAGTTCGACGTGATCGACGAGGCCGCCGCCCGACGGGCCCGGGACGCCGGGTTGCAGGTCGTCATGGATCGCTGTCCGGCCGCCGACTGGCCGCGATTGGGTCCGGCCGCGTGACCCTGGGCAGTGGTTGCTCAGTGCGCGAACGTCGCGACCAGAACGCCACGGCCAATAGTGTGCGCCGTTAGGTTGAAGCCTGCGATCGCTGCCGGGGTGTCGGGTGTCAGATCCAACGACTCAACGTCCAGCGCGTGCACCGCGAAGAAGTACCGGTGGTCATGGTCGCCGGGCGGAGGAGCCGCGCCGCCGTAGCCGTAAGACCCGTAGTCGGTGCGCAACTGCACGGTCCCATCCGGCATGCCGCTGCCATCAGCGGCACCCGCACCACGCGGCAGACTCGTGACATCAGCGGGGATGTTCACGGCGATCCAGTGCCACCAACCACTGTGCGTCGGGGCATCGGGGTCGAAACATGTCACCGCGAAACTGCGGGTCTCAGGGGGGAAACCCGACCATGACAGTTGCGGGGACTGGTCCTGTCCGCCGGCGCTGCCATGCACGTGACGCATGTCGAGGACACCCCCGTCGGTGACGTCCTCGCTGGTCAAGGTGAACGCCGACACCTCGGGCAGGTGTGCGTACGGGCCTTCAGGGCGATTGCGCTGTAGTTCCACGTGGACGAGTCTAGACGCGGTAGGTGAGCGCGGGAAGCGGTTCACCGGTGCCTGCGGCCGGCACCACCGAGGTGCGCCGCATGGCTTGGTCTCCCAGTCAGCGGGGCCTGGGGCCGGGGTTCGTACGATGGGCTCGTTACCGATGGGAGAGAACCATGGACGACGTCTACCGCTTGCCGGAAGAGCATCGCGAACTGCAGCAGGCTGTTCGGGCACTGGCCACCGACAAGATCGCGCCTCGCGCGGCCGAGATCGATGAGAAGGGCGAGTTCCCGTGGGACGTCTACGAGGCGCTGGCCGCAAGTGGCTTCCACGCGATCCACATCCCGGAGGAGTACGGCGGCAACGGCGGCGACAACCTCGCCTCAAGCATCGTCATCGAGGAGGTGGCGCGGGTCTGTGGCTCGTCGTCACTGATCCCGGCGGTCAACAAACTGGGCACCACGCCGCTGCTGGTCGGCGCCGATCATGATCTGAAGTCCCGCTACCTGCCGGAAGTGGCCAGCGGCGAGGCCATGTTCAGCTACGCCCTCAGCGAGCCAGAGGCCGGCAGCGATGCGGCAAGCATGAAGAGCAGGGCCGTCAAGCAGGGCGACGTCTGGGTGCTCAACGGGGCGAAGCGATGGATCACGAATGCAGGTGTTTCCAAGTACTACACCGTGATGGCCTCCACGGATCCGGGATCCGGCCCGCGCGGGATCAGCGCCTTCGTTGTGCATGCCGACGACCCCGGGTTCTCCCTGGGTGCGGAGGAGCGCAAGTTGGGGATCAAGGGATCGCCGACCCGCGAACTGTACTTCGACAACGTGGAACTGCCCGAGGACCGCATGATCGGCGCCGAGGGCACCGGGTGGGCCACGGCGATGAAGACCCTCGACCTGACCCGCATCTGTATCGGTGCACAGGCGGTCGGCCTGGCCCAAGGTGCTCTCGACCTCGCCATCGACTACGCCAAGGAACGCAAGCAGTTCGGCAAGTCGATCGCAGAGTTCCAGGGGATCCAGTTCATGCTCGCGGACATGGCCATGCAGGTCGAGGCCGCCCGGCAGCTGGTCTACTACGCGGCGGCCGCCGGTGAGCGTGGGGACGAGCGGACCACGTTCCTGGGCAGCGCGGCGAAGTGCCTGGCCTCGGACACGGCCATGAAGGTCACTGTGGACGTCGTACAGATCCTCGGCGGGTACGGCTATGTGAAGGACTACGCCGCCGAGCGGTTCATGCGTGACGCCAAGATCACGCAGATCTACGAGGGCACCAACCAGATCCAGCGATTGGTGATGGCTCGCAACCTGCTGAAGTAGACCCGAGGGTTGCGGCGCGCGGTCGGTTGTCGCGACGACCTGGACTCAACTGCAGAGGTCGTCGCTGGCGGTGCGCGGAGTCTGCGGTGCGGTGGGGTCCTTGACCGAGACCTGTGTCACGCCCGCGTAGTCGCTGCCGAGGGTGACCCGGAACGTCGATCCCAGTCCTGGGACCTCCACCGTGTCAGCCCCGGGCAGCGCCGCGGTGAGCGTCTTCAGCGACACGTCGTAGTTCGGGTCGTACTCGATGGTGGTCGCGGTCAAGGTACCGGGCACGGGAGCGGCGATCACCGAGTATCCGGCCTCGGAGAAGTCCTGGTATCCATCTGTGGCGGTGGTGCCGGTCGCGAGCAATTGCACATTGATGTCGCCGGGCGCGACCTTGACCCGTGGGGCGGACGGCTTGTCCGGGATGGGTGTGTCGTCGCGCAGTGCGGAGAACAGGTCCGTGGAACCCGGCCCGTCCCACGTCACGACGTTGCCGATCGCTCCCATGGAACGCTCGCCGGTGACGGGGACTGTGCGGAACGTCACCTGTGACGGATCGATCTTGGCAAGCCGACGGGTCAGTTCCATGACCTGCGCGTTGTCGAGGCTCTGATCCACGCGCAGGCTGCCAAGCACCGCGTTGATGAAGCCCGTCGCACGTGACGGATCGAGCAGGACCGCCGAACTCGAGGCCTTGTTGACCATGCTCGCCACAAAGCCCTGCTGGCGCTTCATGCGGCCGATGTCCGCAGTGGGATCGAACTCGCGGGCGCGGACGTACGCCAGGGCGTCACGGCCCTTGAGCGTGGAGCGCCCCGCGGTCAGGGAAAGTCCCGAGGGTGGGTCGTAGATGTCGGAGGGGGTGCACACGTCAACACCTCCGATGGCGTTCACCATCTTCACGAAACCTGCGAAACTGACCTCGAGGTAATGGTCGATGGTGAGCCCGGTGGCCTGCTCGACGGTCTGGACCAGCAGCGGTGGACCGCCGTATGCGTAGGCGCTGTTGAGTTTCTCCTCCGACGCGTCCTGCTGCACGCCGTTCTCGTCGGTGTGAGCCGGAATCGTGACCAGCGAGTCGCGTGGAAGGCTCACCACGCTCACCGAGCCGTCGCGGCTCACATGGGCGAGCATCATGGTGTCCGTGCGACGGCCGTAGACGTCCCAGCCGGTGTGGAGACGTCGCACCTGCTTGTCCGAGAGACCCTCGCGACTGTCGGACCCGACGACCAGAAAGGTCAGCGGGTCGCCACTGGACGGCGCCCTCCGAGGCTCTCCGAAGGCATCGATGCGCTGCACCTGCCCCGCGTAGTGCCGAACAGTCGCCCAGGCGGCACCGCTACCCAGAAGGATCGCGCCTGCCACGACCGTGGCCAGCAGGCGTGCATAGCGACGTAGCGGCACCGAGGAGTCCCCTTCATTCGAACGGATTCCACCGTAACTTCGCGGGACCGGATTCCCGGGCAGGCCACGAGCCCGTGTCTGATGCCCGAATCTGCGCGCGCGCTGTACAGCGGCGATTCGTGGACGCATTGGGCACATTGGCTGGGGCACCGGCTACCGTCGACGGTGATGGACGAGTCGATGCCGCCGCGTGGCCGTGATCATGCCGGTCCTCAACGAGCAGATGCACCTCGCCGAGGCCGTTGCCGCGATCACCGCCCAGGACTACCCGGGCGAGCTGCAGATCGCCCTGGCACTCGGACCGTCCACCGACGGCACCGACGAGGTCGCTCGTGCGCTGCGCGCAGACGATCCGCGAATCATCCTGGTCCCGAACCCCACAGGGCGTACCCCGGCCGGCCTCAACGCCGCCCTCGCGGCCACGGACAGCCCGATCGTGGTCCGGGTCGACGGGCATGCTCTGCTGCCACCCGACTACATCCGCACGGCGGTGGAGGTGCTGCAGCGCACGGGTGCCGACAACGTCGGCGGTGTCATGGCCGCCGAGGGAACCACGGACTTCGAGCGATCGGTCGCGTGCGCGATGCGCTCGCGTCTCGGGGTCGGGGCGGCAGTCGTTCCACACCGGCGGCCAGGAGGGGGAGGCGCTGACGGTCTACCTCGGCGCGTTCACACGCTCGGCGCTGGAGCGCGTCGGCGGGTACGACGAGGCATACGTGCGTGCCCAGGACTGGGAGATGAACCACCGCATCAGGCAGTCCGGCGGGCTGGTGTGGTTCACCCCGGACATGCAGGTCACCTACCGGCCCCGCTCGACCGTGAAGGCCCTGGCCAAGCAGTATCTGCACTACGGGCGGTGGCGCCGGGAGATCATGCGCCAGCACCGGCAGACCGTCAGCCTGCGCTACCTGGCCGCACCGACTGCAGTGACCGTCATCGCGCTCGGCGTCACGGGTGCCGCGGTCGGGGCCGCCACCGGTCGCCGACGCGCGTGGCTGGGGTCTGCTGCCGGCCATCGGCTATGTGGCCGGTGTCACGGCGGGGGGCCTGGCGATCAGCACTCAGGAGCCGGCGTCGGTGCGTGCGAGGGTGCCGCTGGCGTTGGCGACGATGCACATGTGCTGGGGTGTGGGTTTCCTGACCAGCCCACGGGATCTGCGACGGTGACCCGCACCGTCACCGCAGTCATCTGCGCGTTCGGCGCTGAACCGCATCTCGCCGAAGTCGTGGCCGCGGTGGCGCGCAGCACTGGGGTCCGGACCGAGGTGATCGTCGTGGACAACGGAAGTCCCGCCTGCGAGGGTCTTCCGCCGCAGACCAGGGTGCTGCGAGCCCGGGAAGAACACCGGGTTCGCGGGTGGCTGCAATCTCGGAGCGCGTGCCGCCACCGGGGACACTCTGGTCTTCATCAACAGCGACGCGCTGGTCGAGCCGGACTGTCTGGCACTGCTGGACGAAGCGGTGCACGATCCCGCAGTCGTGCTGGCAGGTGCCACGGTGCTGGTCTCCGATGAGTCGGATGTGGTCAACTCCTGGGGCAATCCCGTGCACCTTCTCGGCTTCTCGTGGGCAGGGGGTTACGGGCACCCGGTCTCACAGGCCGAACCGGCACTCGGGCGAGTGTCTCCGGGGCCGCCTTCGCGGTGCGTCGACGCGACTACCTGGACCTCGGCGGGATGGACGAGCAGTATTTCGCGTACGGCGAGGATGTGGACCTCTCCCTGCGGGCCTGGCTCGGCGGGGGCGCCGTCGAGGTGCTGGCGACTGCCCGAGCGCATCATCACTACGACTTCTCCCGCAACCCGCAGAAGATGTACCTGCTGGAACGCAACCGCTTGATCACGGTGCTGACGACCTACCGGGCCCGGACGCTGCTGGCGCTGTCCCCGTTGCTGCTCGCCGCCGAACTCGCACTCTTGGTGCGCAGCGGTCGCGACGGCTGGAGGGCACAGAAGGTGGCGGGCTGGCGCTGGCTTCTCACCCACCGTCACTACCTGCGGCGCCGGCGCAACCGGGTGCAGGGGACGCGCCGCTTCGACGATGCCGCCCTGTTCGAGCACCTCGACGTGGATCTCGACCCGCCCGAACGTTTCGGCATGTCGGTGCCGCGCCCTCGGACGGGTCGCGATTCAGCGCTACTGGGCGGTGATCGGGTGTCGGGCCGCCGGTCCTGGGACGGGTACAGCGGCGGGAGTCGAGGACCGGCGGCGCCGGGGAGGGCCAAGCGCCGGATCAGTGAATCCGTGTCCTGCGGGTTCACCCGGACCTGCGTGAGCCAGCGGCTAGAGTCGTGCGGGTGGGGCTCAGCGTGGTTGTCGCCTGCCACAACGTGGCGGAGTTCCTGCCCGCCTGCCTGGATTCCCTGCTGGCTCAGGAAGCGGCGCCGACACAGGTGATCCTGGTCAACGACGGGTCGAGTGACAACACCGGGGCCATCTGTGACCGGTACGCGTCGCAACACCCGGGGTGGATGGTCGTAGAGGGCCCGGGCAGCGGTCCCGGGGGTGCCCGGAATCTGGGAATCGCGCATGTCACCGAGGAGTTCCTCGCCTTCGTGGACGGCGATGACGTGGTTCCGCCCGACGGATTCCGGATACTGCTGCACAGTCTGGAGAAGACCGGTTCCGATCTTGCGGCCGGTGACGTGGCCCGGTACGACGGCGTCCACCTGACCCCCAGCGGTCCTCACCGCAACGCGATCCTGGCGACGAAGTTGCGCACGACCATCCGACAGACCCCGAGCCTGATGTACGACACGACCTCCTGGAACAAGGTCTTTCGCACCCGGTTCTGGACCGAAGCGGGTCTGCGTTTCGAGCCGGGGGTCACGTACGAGGACATCCCGGTCATGATCGCGGCGCACGTCCGGGCCAGCAGTGTGGACGTGCTCAAGGCGCCGGTCTACTGGTGGCGCAGGCGGATCGACTCGGACGCCTCGATCACACAGCGCAGGTTCGAGGTGGACAATCTGCGTGATCGGATGGATGCCATCGACGCGGTGCAGGAGATCCTGTGCGACGACGAGGCGCTCAAACGTGTCCACGACCGCAAGGTGCTCACCTTCGACATCCCGCTCTACACCCCGTACTACACCGATGCCGACCAGGAGTATCAGCAACTGTTCCGTGAACGTGTCGGCGCGTTCTTCCGGGCTGCCTCGCCGGAGGTGGTCGCCGAACTCGAGCCGCGCGACCGCGTGCGGTACTGGCTGGTGGCTCAGGACCGGCATGCGGACCTGCTCGAGTTCCTCGAGTTCGAGCGGGATCCCTACGCGCTGCGTCGCACCATCGTCCGCGACGGCGCCACCTACGCAGACATGCCGTTCCTGGGGGAGCCCGGGTACCCGGAGGAGCTCTACGTCTGGGGCAAAGCGCAGCCGGTGGCCTCGCAGGTGGAGCGCGTTGAGTGGTCCGCCGAGGGACTCGCCGTGGCGGGCTACGCCTACCTGGAGAACATCGACTCCGGAGACGCGCAGCAGCGCAAACTGCGGATCCGGATGGTCGGCGGTGACGAACCCTTCTCGGTGCCGGTGAAGTGGCACAACCGGCAGGATCTGACCGCGCGGGAAGTCAACTCGGATGTGACGTACGACAACGTCGGGCTGTCGTTCACGGTTCCCTTCGACGAGTTGCCCGCAGCAGGGCTTGCTGCGCTGCGACGTGGATGTCACGGCCCCGGGCGGGCGCAGACGCGTGCCGCTTTCCGGGACCTACGACGGCGCGGCCCAACTGCCGCGGCGCGTGGTCCTGCCCGACGGTCGGATCGCTGTTGTCCGCTGGCGCGGGCGAGAACCTCGGCATCGCGGTGTATCCGGATCAGCCGATGGTGACCGCGATGCATGTCCCGGGTGCGGACCGCCTCGTGGTGGAGTTCGACCGCGATCCAGCGGGGCTCACCGTCGTGGTCGCGGAGGCGCGACGACTTCGAGGAGGTGGCGGTGCCGGCCGCGTCCCGCGTGGAACTTGATCTCTCCGGCCTGCCCAAACTGGAGTCACTGAATCAGATCGAGTTCGATGTTCTATTGCGCGGCGATGATGGCGACGAGCAGGAACTGCAGCCCGCGGTCCTGCATCCGGACACGCCCGAGACACTGGCGACCCATGGATCCGAGTACTACGCACGCGCCGGGATCAGTGGCGGCGTGGTCCTGACCGTCCGTGAGCCCCGGCCGCGTCTGGTGAGCAGTGCGCTGACCCGTCGCGGGCTCGAACTGTCCGGTGACCGTTGGGCGGGCCCGCGTTCGCTGGCGCTGGAGAACCGCAACGGTGTGCGCAGCGAGTACCCCGTGGACCTCGAGGGCGAGCGGTGGCGGGTCGTGCTCCCGACCGAGGACGCGGACACCGTCGACGGGATCAGGACATCTGCCCGCGGGGCGCTGGAGCCTGCTGACATCCGACGACACACCGGTGCACGTGGCACAGACCACCAGGGAGACGATGTTCGGACCGGACTGGACGGACGTACGCGGCGTCAAGATCGCGGTGCGGGCCAGACGTAGCGCCACCGCCTACCTGCAGGTGGACCCAGCCGGGGACATCCGTCCGCCAGGGCTGCACGGTCGACGTCAGATCATCGACGACTACTATCCCAAGCGCCGCCGAAAGCGGACTCGACGCACGATTCTGTTCGAGAACTGGAAGGGAAAGCAGTACAGCGACAATCTGCGCGCGATCGACGAGGAACTCCAGCGGCGCGGGGACCGTCGCAAGCGGATCTGGGTGGTGCGTGACCACGGCGTCAGGATGCCCCGGGGTGTGCGGACGGTCCTGCGGTTCAGCCCCGAGTACTACGACCTACTGGCCCGGTCCCGCTGGGTCGTGGCCAACGATTCGATCGATCCCAGTTACGTCAAGCGTGACAATCAGACGTACCTGCAGACCTGGCACGGCACTCCGCTGAAGAAGGTCGGCCAGGACATCGAGAAGGTCAACTTCGCCCGGAAGGGATACCTGGAGACGTTCGCGCACGAGGCGGACAAGTGGGACTTCCTGGTCAGCCCGAACGCCTACAGTTCCGAGATCATGAGCCGCGCTTTCGGCACCGATCCCACGCGCATCCTGGCGACCGGCTACCCCCGCAACGACATCTTCTACCGACCGGAGCGCGAGGCGCGCGCGCAGGCGGTTCGCCAGCGGCTCGGGCTGGCTCCGGATCAGAAGGTCATCCTCTACGCACCCACCTGGCGGGATGACCGCTACGACGATCGTGGGCGGTACATCTTCGACCTCAAACTCAACGTCGATGCCCTGCGGGAGCGTTTCGGGTCCAGCCACGTGATGTTGTTGCGGGGACACCATCTGCTGGCCACTCGTGCCGGGATTCCCGCGGCCGGCGGATTCGTGCGCAATGTGTCCTCCTACCCCGACATCGCGGACCTGTATCTGATCTCCGACATCCTGGTCACCGACTACTCCTCGGTGATGTTCGACTTCGTGAACACCGGCCGGCCCATGATCTTCTTCACCTGGGACATCGATGACTACCGGGATCGGGTGCGTGGGCTCTACTTCGATCTCACCGAGGACCCTCCGGGCCCGATCTGTCGTACGTCGTCGGAGGTGCTCGACTCGATTGCCCAGATCACCGATGTGGAGCAGGAGTACGCCGACGCCTACGGCCGGTTCCGCGCCAGGTTCTGCGCCTGGGAGGACGGAAACGCCGCCGCCCGTGTGATCGATGCAGCACTGCGCTGATCCGTGGCGGAACCGGGTGGACGTCCCGGTCCTGATCGTGCTGACCGTGGCGACGCTGCTCGTGGCATGGATGTGGCGCACCGTGCTGGTCACCTCGGACCCGTGGCACTACGCGCAGGCCGCTCTCGACTTCGGCGGCCACGAGTGGATCCCGTCGGGTCTCACGAGGTGGGGGATCATCGTTGCGTTGGTGCCCATCGCCGCAGTCTTCGGCCAGACGCTGCCGACCTTCTACGCGTTCGCCTTCCTGGCCACCGCGATCGTGGTGCCGGTCATCTACGTCCTCGCCCGCTGGGTCGGAACGACCGCAATCGCCGCCCTCACTGTGGTCACCTTCGTCGCCATGCCCTTGACGTTCATCAACCTGTCCCGCGGCTACCCCGATCTCATGGCTGTCGCGCTCAACGGCCTCACCCTGATCCTCGTGCTGCGGGCGCGTGATTCCGACCGGCTGTGGCCGCTGCTGCTCGCCGGTCTGGTCGCGGGCTGGGCCTTCGAGGTCCGGGAGACGACGGTGTTCACCTGGCCGATCTTCGCAGTGCTCATCTGGGGGCTGTCGCGGCGCTGGCTGGGTTACACCGCGGTCCTCGTCGGGTTGATGCCGTGGGCCGCGCTCGATCTCGGGTTGTCCTGGCTGACACTCAACGACCCGCTGGCCAAGTGGCACGTGCTGACGGGGTCCGACCTCAATGATTCCACCTCCCCTCTGGACGGCTCCTACCTCGGGCAGCAGCGCTGGTGGTACCTGACCCGATTGCCCGTGGCCATGGCCGAGGAGCCTTGGGGCTGGGTTCTCCTGGTGGTGTGTGCTCTGGGTGTCCTGGGTGGCCTGGTACTTCGCGGCAGGGTCGGGCTCTACGTCGTCTGGGCGCTGTTCCCGGCGCTGCTGCTCGTGCTGCAGGCGGGGGTCCTGGATCCGCAGCACCCCAGCGTCCGGGTGGATGTGCCGCGCTACTGGCTGGCCTTCCTGCCCGGCCTGACGATCGCCGCGGCGGCTCTGTGCGCCGCAGCCGCGTCCCGGATGCGCCTGCCGTCCTGGCTCGGTGCTGCGCTCCTGGCTGCGCTGGTCGTCGTCCCCGGGGTCAGGTTCGCCACGACCGAACCCACGTTCCATCCCAACAGCGGTGATCTTCCGTACGAGGTCGTGAAGAACCTGCCGGTGGGCCCACCCGTGTTCACCGACGGCCGCACCCTTCGCATCCTGCCCGTGTATCGCGGAGACACCGCGGTCGACTTCCGCGACTTCACGCGTCGCAGCCAGGGGCGACCACAGTCGGGCGAGTACGTCCTGATCTTCAGCGACACCGATGAGACGTGCGAGTTCTGCAAACTCGACTACGACCTCTGGAAGGCCCGGGGCAAGTCACTGCCGCTGGAGGAGTACCGCGAGGTCTGGCGGTCGGCGGACGGCAAGGCCCGCCTGTATCAGGTGCGGTAGCGCTGGAGGGTCGCCCGAGCCGCTGGCGTTCGGAGACCCCGGGCTCCCATAGACTCCTGTCCCATGGCGTCTTCGGTCGAGCCCATCGGTGCTGGTGAGGTTCTGCTGCACATCGGCCTTCACAAGACGGGTACGACCGCACTGCAGGTGTCTTTGGCCGATGCCCGTGACGAACTCGAGACCCACGGTGTGCGGTATCCCGGGACCACCACTTTCCAGCACCGCGCCATCCTGGCGGGTTCCGGGCGCAAGTACGGCTGGCAGGGCAACGGGGCCAGGGAGGTGCCCAAGAAGCATTGGACCGACCTGGTCGCGCAGGTCGACCACCCCGGTCGGACCGTGATCAGCAGCGAGTTCCTCGATGACGTGGACGTGGACACCGCCGGCAGGATGATCGACGAACTGGGCGGGGCCGCGAAGGTCAACGTGGTGATCACGTTGCGATCGATCGGCGCGATCCTCCCGTCTGCGTGGCAGCAGCGGTTGAAGGCCGGATACACCGCGCCCTACAACCAGTTCCTGAAGATGGTCTTCGCGCCAGAGCAGACGCCCAAGGCACAGCGTTTCTGGTTCCGCCACGACCAGGTTGAGCAGGTGCGGCGGTGGGCCCGAATAGTGGGTGAGGACAGGACCTACGCGGTGGTGATCCCGGACGGCGACCGCACTGCGATCTTCTCGGCTTTCGAGTCCCTGCTGGACCTGCCGACCGGACTGCTGGGGGACCGGCCGGTCGAGATCCAGAACCGCTCGATGACCGCTCAGGAGGCGGAGTTCGTACGCCGCGTCAACAAAGAGGTCGCCGACGAACTCAGCTGGGACGAGTACACCCGCACGGTGCGGCGCGGACTGGTGCTGAGCATGGTGGAGCAGCGGCGTCCGCCCAAGGACGAGGAACGGATCCGCACCCCGGACTGGGCCGCGGACGAGGCCGAAGCGCGCGGTCGGGGATTCGCCGAGGGTCTTGCAGCGTCCGGCGTGCACGTCATCGGGGATCCGGCAGCCCTGGCCCGGCGACCCGTGGCCGGTCGAAATGACCGGCCACAGACGCTCGCGCTCGACGCCGCGGTGGCGGCAGCCGCGGGGCTCGTGCGCCGCAGTTCCGCGCCTCGCATCACCCGGCGCCAGGCGGCGCGCGAGTTGATCCGCAGGCCCCGGCGAACACCTGGCGGCGAGCCCGAGGCCGCCGACCCCGATGCGCAGTGACCCATCCGTAGAATCGGGTTCCATGGAGTCATCGATCACCCCCATCGGCAAAGGCGAGGTCCTTCTGCACGTGGGTCTGCACAAGACCGGCACCACCGCCCTGCAGGTCGCGCTCGCCGATGCACGTGGTGTGCTCGAGGACTACGAGGTGCGGTACCCGGGCAAGGGCCTCTACCACCACAAGGCGATCCTGGCCGGCGCCGACCGCCCGTACGGCTGGCGTGAGAACGGCGCCCGGATCACGCCCAAGAAGCACTGGAAGAAGATGCTGAAGGAGGCCGACTACGACGGCCGCACCATCATCAGCAGTGAGTTCCTCGACGACATCAGCCCCGAGGTCGCCGCCAGGGTGGTCGACGACCTCGGTGGCCCGCAGCGGGTCAATGTGGTGGTGACGCTGCGCTCGATAGGGGCGATCCTGCCGTCGGCGTGGCAGCAGGGACTCAAGGCCGGTGTCACCACCGGCTACAACCAGTGGCTCAAGGTCATGTTCGACGAGGATCAGATCCCGAGGGCCGAGCGTTTCTGGTATCGCCACGATCAGGTTGAGCAGGTCAAGCGCTGGGCGGACGTCGTCGGTGCGGACCGCACCTACGCGGTGGTGATCCCCGATGGTGACCGCACTGCGATCTTCACCGCTTTCGAAGGGCTCTTGGGGCTCCCGGAGTCCTTCCTGGCCAACCGTGAGCAGATCATCCAGAACCGCTCGATGACCACGCCGGAGGCCGAGTACGTCCGCCGGTTGAACAAGGAACTGTCGGGGCAGATGTCCTGGGACGAGTACACCGTCATGGTGCGCCGGGCGCTGATCCTGAACATGGTGGAGAAGCGGCGGCCCGCCGCCGACGAGCCGCGCATCCAGACTCCGGAGTGGGCCGCGGACAAGGCCGAGGAGTACGGGCAGCGCTTCGCCAAGGGGATCTCCGAGCTCGGGTGTGCGGGTGATCGGAGACCCGGCTGACCTGGCGGTGCGGCCACGGTCGGGATCGGACGACCGCCCGGACCTGCTGAGCATCGATGCTGCGGTGGCGGGCACGGCTGGGTTGGTCCTTGAGGCACTTGCCGAACGCCGGGCTCTCGAGGAGAAGGCCAAGGCGGTCGCTGAGGACATCCCGACCGAGACCCGCCGCAGCCGCTGGACCGCACGTGGCGCGGCACGGGCGCTCAAGCGGGGCTTCTCGAAGTAGCAGCACAAGTTCGGCGTCGGCCAGAGGCCACTGGGCGTCAGGGTCCGCCTGGAGCGTGACGGTGACTCAGCTCTCGATGTCGATCTCTTCGAGTTCGTTGACGCTGCGGTGCGCCTCGGTCTCGGCATCGGGATCCACGGACGGGACGTCGATGCCGGTCAGCATCCGGTCCCGCTCCTCGCGCACCCTCCGGCAGGCGTCGAGCCAGGCCTGTGTCGCCGCCCCGGGGGAGGTGTCCCCGAAGTAGTGGAACGTCCACTCCCGCCGTTGCTCGGCCAGGGCTTCATCGGCTTGGACGCGGTCCAGGATCTCCACGATCTCGCCGGCCCGCTTCTTGGTCAGTAGATCGGCGCTCGCGATGTATCCCTCTGTCGGTACGGGAGCGGCGGGATTGACCGGCTGGGTCACCACGATCGGTTTGCCCGTCGTCAGCCAGTCGATGACGACCGCGCTGATGTCGGCGATGCAGACGTCGGCCGCCTGGATCTGCCAGTCGAAGGTCGGCGTCGTGTCCGCGATGTGCCCCGCGCCGGGATCTGCGGCGTTGGCCGCCGCGATCATCGCGTTGATCCGGTCACGCGCCACGGCGTGCTCCTCGGAGAACAGGCCCGTGCGTGCGTGGGGCCTGAAGATCACCCGGTAGCGCGGGGACGCGAGCAGCGCCTGCATCATCGCCACGCCGTGCGAGGCCAATGAGCTGTACCGCATGCTCGGTCGATCGCCCTCGGTCGTCGGAGCGTAGAAGACAACGATCCTTCCGTCGTCGGGCAGGGTCGGCCCGGTGGTGGCCGGGGGGATGTCCAGCTGTGGTCGTCCGATCCGGATCGTCTTCGCTGCGACGTCGTAGTTGATGAGGTGCGCCGCCAGTCGTTCGGCCGCGGCCTCCCCGGCGATGAAGGAGTAGTCGTAACACTTGGTCTGCCCGGAGACCATGTAGGACTTGTCGCTCTCCCCGTGGCTGATGAACACGTGCAGCATCGTGTTGAAGCGCATCATCTGGAAGTTGCGCGTGTTCTGGTTGACGTAGAGGGCAGTGGCGAACCTCTGCCGATCCACGAGATTCTCCAGGTCCTCCACGCGGCTGGCGTAGGCGACCGGGAGTGGGGACTCCTCGAGCAGTTCCAGAGCCGCGGTCACCGATCGGCAGACCAGCAGGACCGGCGCCTGCTCGTCGAGTGCTTTCAGCGGCTCGTACCACTGCCGCAACTGGTACAGATTCACCGGGCCGTCGGCGTAGTAGACGAGAGTCTGGAAATGGTCGTCGGGCAGGAGTCGGTCGCCGGTCTGCGACTCCCATCGCTCCACCATCGCGCCGGGTTTCTCGGTGATGACCCGCCGTACTGCCCAATAGATCTGCTTGGCCTTGCTCGCCATCTCTTCTCCTAGGTGCGCGCGTTCGCCCGGGCGAGGTCATCGTCGAAGTCGATCTCGACCGCGA
Source organism: uncultured Actinomycetota bacterium (assembly GCA_963769435.1). Classification (GTDB taxonomy): domain Bacteria; phylum Actinomycetota; class Actinomycetes; order S36-B12; family UBA10799; genus JADKAV01. The sequence continues at coordinate 841,250 of CAVYLN010000001.1, read as the reverse complement.
AGAGGTCGGAGATGTCGACCGGAGTGAACTTCACACCGTGGCGCTCGATCGCCAATTCGATGCCACGCTCGAAGTAGTCCTGCTCGTCGCACGCCGCGAGGCACTCGATGAGTCTCGGCCTTGTCCTTGCCGGAGATCAGGTTGATCCCGACGGCCTCGCCGAGTGCATTCTCGACCTTCTTGCTGAGTTCGTCCACGTGTCCGTCCTCGTCGACGGTGTACTTGACCTCCTCCTCGCCGACCACCGAGGTGTTCACGCAGATCACGTTGTCCCCGCGCAGGATGTTCGACTCCAGCCGCGCCAGCACTGCCGGGTCGAAGACGACGTCGCCGTTCATCCACAGCACCGGTCCGTCGCTGGAGAACCGCAGTGCCTTCAGCAGGCTCTTGGAGGTGTTCGTGGTGTCGAAGTTCTCGTTGTAGACGAACAACCCGTCGGGGAAGGCCTCAAGGATCGACTCCAACTTGAAACCCACGACGGTCATGACCCGGGCCTGTGCGCCGAAGACCGACGCGATGTTGTCGCGCTGCTGGCCCATGATGCTGCGCCCGTCGTCGAGCCTGGTCAGAGGTTTCGGCCAGGGGCGACCCAGTCGGGTCCCCATACCTGCCGCCAGGATCGCAACCTGCATCGTCATCGGCCACTCCGTTTCGTCGATGGGTTCCATTGTGACGTTCACCTGCCGTCCATGGTCTCACCGGTGGGTGGCACCGCCGGTGCTACGTTGCATTTCGGATGCACGCGGGTCGGAAGGTGGGTGTGGTGGCAGCCACTGTGGTCGTCCTGGGCGAGGGCAGCCCGCCGGTAGCGCCGTACTTGCCCGATCTGCCGCTGGTCCATGCCGCCGATCGCCTCGACCTGGCCGAGATCCTCTCGCTGGCCGAGGGTGACGTGGTGCTGGTGGACGCCCAACTGGGGTGCTCGGGCTCGTTCCCCATCGACGATGTGTGCCAGCCGGGTGCCAGTCGGGTACTCGTCGCAGACGGCGGCACCGCGCCGGTCCGTGTGGCCGGCGGTCTGGTCGTGAGTGCGGGGACCTCCACCGCGCCACTTGCCGATCATCAGGGCCTTGCTGCCGGATGCCTACAGGTGGTACAGCAGGACAGGCAGACGCTGGACCAGGTGGTCCAGGACCTCGACGACGGACCGACGGGCAGACTGTGGGAACGGATCCTCAGCGGGCTGGTGATGGCGGCGGTGCCGGTCAAGCCCGTGCTGGCCGCCCCGTTCGTGGTCGGGGAGGGCCCCGTCGTGGTGGCCGCGGACCCCACCGGCATGCAGGCTCGGCGGTGCGCCCGCGGTGGTGACGGCTGGCTGTCGGAACTGACGGTGCGCCGCATGTCGCGCGTGGTGACGCCGGTCGCGGTGCGTTTGGGTCTGGCGCCGAACACGGTGACCCTGATCAGCCTGGTGGCGGGTGCTGCTGCAGTGGCCTTCGCACTGCCGGGTACCCGGTGGGGCTATCTGCTGACCGCGCTGTTCATGGTGGTCTCGCTGGTCCTCGATTGCGTGGACGGCGAGGTCGCCCGGTGGACACACCGGTACAGCACCTCCGGTGCCTGGCTCGACGCCGTCGGCGACCGGGTGAAGGAGTACAGCATCTGGTTCGCGGTGGGCTGGGCGGTGGGCCAGCACGGACTTCTGGCTGCTGATCGTCACCACCTTGGTGCTGTTCACGGTCAAGCACTTCCTCGACTACGGGTGGTCGTTGCGGTACCCGCCTTGGCAGCCCGCCCCGGTGCCGCTGAGCCCGGACCCAGACCCCTGGCAGCGCGCCGGCGCCGTCCCGCCGAGCGTGCGACCGCCTTCGTGGCGACGGATCTTCGGAATGCCGATCGCCGAGCGTTGGTTGTTGGTCGCCGTCCTGCTGCCGATCGTCGGCCCGTGGGCGACGTTCACGGTGCTGGCAACCCTCGGGGCGGTTTCGCTGGCCTACACGGTGCTGACCCGCATTCGTTGGAGTCATCGCGCGATCGATCGCGAGATGGTGGACCGACTGCAGGCCATCACCGACCCGGGACCGCTCCTGCTGGGGTTGCGCACCTCTCGTGGATGGGCTGCCGCCGCAGCCCTCGGGACTGCTTGTCCTGTGCGTCGCAGCAAGCGCCGCTGACCGGCCATGGGCGCTGATACGCGGCATACGGCGTGGCGCTCGCGCTGTTCGCCGTGGCGTACGGCCCGGGTCCACGCGGACGCCTGGGCTGGATGCCTCCGGCGGTCTCGCGTGCGGTGGAGATGATCACGCTCGTCGCCATCGCCTGGTTCTCACCAGACGTCGATCCCGTGGCGGTGTTCGCGCTGCTCGCGGCCGGCGCCTGGCGCCACTACGACGTGATCTACCGCATCCGCAACCAGCACAGCCTGCCCGGACGCACCGCGTGGTTGTTGTTGCTGGGCACCGAGGGCCGGATCCTGGTCGCGATCGGGCTGTTCCTGGTGTTCGGAGTCCAGGCCTGGCTCTGGTTCGCGCTCTACGTTGCGGTCGTGGCGGTGGTCGATTCCGCATGGAGCTGGTTCAGGCCGTCAGTTCCGCGGTGAAGGCGGGGCCGCCAGCTGTCCGATCCGGTTCGGGGCCGCGATCAGGACGTGCTGTGACGCAGATCCCGCTGCCCGTCGGCTGTGTGCAGGATTCCTTTCACATGTGAAGGCGAATCTGCGCGGAGCGTGGTCCTGCTGGTTCGGATCGCCCGCGGGGCCGGTTCACACCACCGGCGGGCGTCCGTACCGGGACATCTCCCACACCGTGGACCAGCCGATGGGCCGCCTGGGGCCGGGATCTTCGCGCCAGCCGTCCTGAAAACCCTCCCACCAGGCGGCCCACGCTGCCGGGTCGTGGCGCGAGCGGACGCGCTGCACCGCCGTCCAGGTCCCCACGTACGGCAAGGCCAACGCCCAGGGCAGGTTCCGCCTGGCCAGCCAGACCCGGTTGCGGGCGTTCAGCCGGTAGTACTCCTCGTGGCGGCGCGGATCGATGACCGGATGGTGGGCCACGAGGTCCCCGGCGTACCAGACGATCCGGTCGCAGTCCCAGACCCGCCAGGCCAGTTCGATGCCCTCGTGGGCGTAGAAGAACGGATCGGGCCAGCCCCCGGTGCATTCGAACACGTCCCGGGGAATCGCCGTGGCGCCCTCCCAGACGCTGAAGACCGCGCTGCTGTGGCGGGGATCGCCCTTGTGCATGCGCGGGATCCAGCGGGTCGGGTCGGCGTCGGAGTCAGGATCGGTGACCCGGGGCTGGATGAGCCCGAACCGGGGGTTCTCGGCGAACATCTGCGAGACCCGTAGCAGGGTGTCCTTCTCGGGCAGCCAGGCGTCGTCGTCGAGGAAGAAGATCATCGGTGCGGTGGTGGCCGCGACCCCGGCATTGCGGCCGGCCGGGATACCGACGTTCTCTGGCAGTCCGAGGCCGCGGACACCCTCGGGCAGGCCTTTCGGCTCCCAGCCGTTGCCCACCACCACGATGTCGGTGGTGACTCCGGACTGGCTCTGCGACGGAGGCGATCGCCCGCTGCAGATCGTCGGGTCGGCGGCCCTGGGTCAGCAGCACCACCGCGTAGTCGGTGATGGGGGCCATCAACTCACACAGATGCTGGAGTCGGCGGTCTTCGGCGCCGAAGTGTCGGTCGGATCCTTCTTCTTGTTCTTCGTGACCACCGGCTTGATCCCGGAGTAGTCCGCACCGACCTTGAGCACCATCGTGGTGCTGCTCGAACCTTCCTTGACCTTGGTACGGGTCGCGCCCGCGGCATACGCCAGCGTGCGGGCCGCCTCCGCGCTGGTTGGCGGCGTAGGAAAGCCGGGTGGCGGCGACGTCGTTGTTCGAGGATCGGGTGCCCACCACGTTGTACCCCTGGGCCTGCAGGTCCTCGGCCACCACGTTGGCGAAGTTGGGCTGCGAGGTCCCGTTGACGACCACCACGTCGATGCGTCTGCGGCGGTACCGTCAGCGGGTCCTGGCCCGGCGGAACCGTCGGCGGCTCGGGCCAGGGCTTGTCGTTGATGATGGCCTTGAACATCCGGTCGTGACTTCGCCTGGTCCCAGGACACCGTCGACATGTCCGAGTTGTACGTGAACGGCACGGTGACGAAGGTGATGTCGGAGGGCCGGATGTCCACCATCGACTCCGCGATCGCCTGGATGGACTGAAGGTCGGAGAGGTTCTGGTCGGTGGTCAGCGACTTCGTCCCCGCGTCGAGCAGGTTGAACAACTTGATCGGGTTCGTCAGCACGCCGGCGCTGGTGACCTTTCGGATCATCGACGAGATGAAGTCCTGCTGGCGCTGGATGCGCTGGATGTCACTGCCGTCACCGAGGGTCTCCCGCGCGCGCACGAACGCCAGGGCATCCTCGCCGCTGATCGTCTGCTTGCCCGCGGGGAGGTTCAGGCGGGAGTGGTAGTCGTTGACCGGCTTCTCGAGGCAGATCTCGACACCGTCGACGGCATCGACCATCTTCTTGAAGCCGTTGAAGTCCACGACCACGAAATGGTCCACGTAGATTCCGGTCAGTTCCTCGACGGCCTTGATGGTGCACCCGGGGCCGCCGATGTCGAAGGCCTCGTTGAACCGGCCGGTGTAGCCACCCTGCTGCTGGCCCTGCTTGTTCTTGCACGTGGGCAGGGTGACCAGCGAGTCGCGGGGGATGCTCATGCCCAGCGCGCGGGTGCGGTCCCCGGAGATGTGGAACAGCAGGGTCGTGTCGCTGCGTTGACCCTCGATGCCGGCATTGTTCGCGTTGCCGTACTTCTTGTTGTTCCCTTTGCCGGTGCGACTGTCCGAACCCATCACCAGGATGTTGATCGGTTCGGTGGGTGCCGGCCTGCTTCACCGGCCGGGATCCGAGTTGGTCGGTGGTGTCCAGGGTGTTGATGTTGGAGTCCAGGCGGTCGTACAGGACCGCACCAGCGGCCGCGGCGCCCGTGGCCAGCAACACGAACGTGGACGCGATACCAGCGAGGACCCGTGGCCAACGACGGCGACGAGCGGTCATTGTCCTCCGATCAACATGGACTTACAGATTACAGGCGGGTTGCGCGATTGCGGCGCACATGTGAGCGAACCCTCATACCAGACGTCGAACACCCCCGAGCGGTTCCCCTCCGGGGTATCGGTTCTGGGTCCGAGGCGGCGGTGTCGCAACCCCGGAATACGGCGGTAGGTATCGCGCGGCCGCTGGTTCTGCGACAGCACCGAAGGCGGGCATCTGCCCGCCACACGCGGGAGACCTGTCCGATATGTAGACAATTTGGACTCGATTCGGTGACGGGTGGGCGTTTCGTGGGGGTTGGTTCGTCACGGTAGCGGCGGTGTCTGCTCCACTGGTCGTTCGGAAGGTGGTGGTTTCGTGCGTGCCCGCGTAACTGTTGTGCTCGCCCTCGTTCTGGGGGCTGTGCTCGTGCTGCCGGTCGTCGGCTGGCCGGGATCCGGCCCACGGCCGGTACCGACCCGTGTGCAAACCCTTGAGCTGGACAGCGTCGGCATGGCCGGCGGGCGTGGCATGTCCGGTGTGGATCAACCCACCGCCTCGCAGAGTTCGGTGATCGAGACCGACCCCTTCGGTCTGGTCGGCCTGTCCTGGGACGAGCCCGCCGCCGAGGGCTCCGTGGTCAAAGTCCGGGTCCGCGAGGAATCCGGCTGGACCTCGTGGATGGAGATCCCCTTCGACACGACCACGGCCCCGACCCCCAGTCCGCTGGAGAGCCAGCAGGCGCGCAAGGGCAGCGATCCCCTGCTCACCGGGGAGTCGGACGCCGTTCAGGTCTGGGTGCAGACCCCGGACGGGCAGGCACCGCCGAACACCGAGGTGCACCTGGTCGACACCGACAACGTCGACATGCAGCAGCCGAACCTGTCAGAGGCGGCTGCCGCCCCCGGCATGCCACCGATCATCACCCGCGCGCAGTGGGGTGCCGACGAGAGCAAGCGCAACCGCGGCCCGATCTACTCCAACGCCGTCAAGGTCGGCTTCGTCCACCACACGGTCTCCAGCAGCACCTACAGCGAGTCACAGGCGGCGGCCCAGATGCGCAACCTGTACGCCTGGTACACCGAGGGGCTCAAGTACTCCGACATGGCGTACAACTTCCTCGTCGACCGGTTCGGCCGGCTCTACGAGGGCCGCTACGGCGGGATGGACCGACCCGTGGTCGGAGGGCACACCGCCGGGCTGAACAACGACAGTTTCGCCGTGTCCGGCCATGGGTAACTTCGAGGAGTTCAACCCCGCGAGCCCCCAGATGTACGCGATCAAGGAGTCGGTCGCTCGACTGATGGCCTGGAAACTGGGCCTCACCAAGCGGGACCCGGGGGGCAACGACACCCTGGTCAGCACCGGATCGTTGAACTCCGGCTTCTGGGAGAAGGGCGAGAAAGCGACCCTCAAGCGCGTGTCCGGGCACCGGGACGCGGGCAACACCGCCTGTCCGGGGAAGTACCTGTACGCGCAGGTGCCCGGACATCAGGTCGAGAGCGGCGCAGATCTACCGCAACGGCGGCGGAGACGACGGCTCCACCGTCCCCGACATCCCGGATCTGATCACGCCGGATCCGGTGACCGACGAGTTCAACTTCCGCGGGTCCGGCTACGGCGACGGTGTCGGCCTGCCCAAGGCTGGGGTCCTCGGACAGGCGCGGGACGGCAAGAAGGGCGCCGGTATCCTCCGGCACTACCTCGACGGGGTGGAAGTGCGTACGGTCGACGAACAGCGGATCCTGCGGTGGCTCCATGTCGAAGCGCAAGACGATGACCGTGCGCAGCGAGCCCTGGCGAACGTCGGGGGCGCCTTCGTGAAGGTCAGGCGCGGCAAGTCCAAATTGATCGGGGGCCGGAAGACCCGGATCCGGGTCCGGACGGACGGCGATCAGGTCGTTGTGACCGCAAGTCCGGGAAGCGCTGGAAGTCGGGCGCTGTCACGGGCCGAGGGTATCCGTCCGGTGGGCGGGCACTCGCAGGCGGGCAAACTCGGTAGCCGGGCGACCCAGGTGCGGGTCGGAGGGACGTGCTCCGACGCGGCAAGGTCACCATCAGCAATGTGCAGGGCAAGTTGCGGACCATCGCCCAACTGCGGGTCTCCGACGAGTACCTGCCCTACCTGCAGACCGTCCCGACCTCGTGGCCGCTGCAGGCGCAGCGTGCCATGGCCATCGTCGCCCGGTCGTCCGCGCTGGCTGCGGTCTGGAACCCGGACTGCGGATGCCACGTGACGGATGCTGGATTCCGCGGTCAGAGGGCCACGATTGCCAAGGGCTACTCGAACTGGCGCAAGGCGGTCCGTTCCACGTCCGGCAGGCCGTGCGGTACAGCGGTGAGCCCATCGAGGTTCCGGTCTTCGAAGCCACCGGTGGGGCCACTCTCAACGTGTCGGACGTCTGCGGCGAGGATGTGCCGTGGGCGCGCAGCGCGGCGACCCCTGGAGTCTCAAGAAGAAGAACACCCAGTACGCGACCTGGGACGTCCAGACCCGCCCGCAGGCCCGTGTGGCCGAGTTGTTCGGGCTTCCGGACGTGGTCCTGCTCGATCTGCGCACACGGCTGACCGGAGGTGCCGTGGCCACCGCGAAGGCCACCAGTTCCTCGGGGCAGACGGCCACCATCACTGGCGAACAGCTGCGGACCGGTCTGGAGTTGCCGTCGGCCTACATCGCCCGCAGCGTCACCCCGGCACCGACCACAGCGACCGCGCTCTCCTCGTCGCTCACCCGGCGGACCGGTACGCCGGTCGTGGTCCAGGCGTCGGACACCAACGTCGTCGCGCTGGCGGCCAGCCTCGCGGGACGCGACGAAACGACCGCTCTACGTGGTGGGGGGCAAGGGGCCCGGCCCCAAGGCCCGCAAGGCGCTGCGTCCGGCACGTTCCATCACCGCCGTCGGGGGGTTCTCCGCCGACCGCGCTGAAGTCGCTGTCGCGCTCTGGCGAAGGTCCAACGGGTCACGGCGAAGAACGCCCCGAAGTTGTCGGTGAAACTGGCCAGACTCAACCCGGGCGGCGATCGTCGCACGGTGTTCGTCGCCAGCCCTGCGAACCAGGCCGCCATGGCCAGCGCTGCGATGGGTGCGGCGCGTGCCCGGGGTGCGCTGCTCGCGGTCAATGAGTCCCCGAGCAGCGCCGCTGCGAAATGGGTCAAGAAGAACGCCAAACGGACCATCGTCGTCGCCGGCAAGAAGGAGATCAGTGACGCAGCGGCCGCCGCCTTGCGCAAGCCTGTGCGCCTGGGCGCCTCAGAACCCGGTGACCCGTTCGGCTCGGATCGCCGGTCTCGGCACGCGTCACGGAGACGCGATCCTGGTCGACAGCCGGCGTCCCATGGCTGCTGCCGCGGCGGCGGCCACCGGGCAGGCCGTGCTCTTCGTCGATAGCAAGGCCGGGCGTTCCGTGGTGCGATTCCTTCAGACCAGCCCTGCCATCGCGACGTTGCGAACGGTCGGCGTCGACTCCGCGGTGGTGGCGACAGCACGTCGCGTGTGAGTCCCGCCGATCAGCGGCCGGCAACGGCCGTGATCGCCTCGGACGTGCCATCCGTGCCGTAGACGACCGCGGCGTGCGCGCACAGCGGGGATGCGATCGTGGACAGTACCCCGACGAGGCCGGATGGGGGTAGTGCGCTGAGCAGGCGGCCACCCTCCTCGAGTCCGATCCGTTCGGCGTACTCCATTGCGGCCCGTGCCAGGCCCTGAGCGTCCGGTCCCTCATGGATCCCGCCCGGTGGCGGTGGTGGCAGGACCAGCTGGTCAGGCATCACACGCGCGTCGGCGGGGAACGTCGTTTCCGCCGACGCGCCAGGAGGCGTGGCACCCATGCCGAACGCGTCAAGCACCACGAGGATGTCCGCCTCGGGTCCGGTGCCCACGGTGAGGTCGGCGTGGTCGCCAAGGCTGAGATTCGCCCCGGACTCCCACACGGCCACGAGCCATACCGCTGACATCCAATGCAGTGGCAGATCGACGCGGATCGCGTTGCCTGGCTCGACGTCGAGTTCGAGGCGCAGGAGATTCACGGTCTTGCAGACCCAGTTGTCGAAGGTGGTGTTCGACAACTCGACCCTGCCCTGGCTGTAGTCGGTGATCAATGGTGCAGTCGGGCGGGACCGCAGCAGTGCCGCGCGGGCTTGCGCGACGGACTCGGGGGGCACGCCGTGCAGTCTACGGCGGACCGGTGTCCACAGGGTGTCGTCGGCACCTTTGCACTGACAGACTGGCGGACATGGAATCGATCCTTCTGGTGGGTGGCAAGGGCACCCGGTTGCGACCCCTGACGATCAACACCCCGAAGCCGATGCTGCCTGTGGCCGGGGTGCCGTTCACCGAGCACCAGATCGCCCTGGCGCGCCAGGCGGGGGTGACGCGCATCGCGTTGGGCACCTCGTACCGGGCCGAGGTGTTCAGCGACTACTTCGGGGACGGTGAGGGGTTCGGCGTCGCGCTCGACTATCGGGTGGAGGATGAGCCGCTGGGCACCGGTGGTGCGATCCGCAACGCCGCGGACGCGCTCACGTGCGGCCCTGACGACCCGGTGGTCATCTTCAACGGCGATGTGCTCACGGGCCTCGACATCACGGGACTGGTGCAGGCTTGGCGAGAGTCGGATGCGGACGTCGCGCTCTACCTGACCAGGGTGAAGGACCCTCGTGCCTTCGGCCTCGTGCCCACCGTGGGCGACCGGGTCACCGCCTTCCTGGAGAAGCCGCAGACCCCGGAGGAGATCGTCACCGACCAGATCAACGCCGGGTGCTACGTGTTCCGCCGCAGGGTCATCGACGAGATCCCGCTGGGGCGCCCGGTCAGCGTCGAGCGGGAGACCTTCCCGGGTCTGCTCGAGGCAGGCCGAACGGTGGTCGGATGGGTGGACCCGGGCTACTGGCTCGATCTGGGTACGCCGCTGGCGTTCGCCCGCGGAAGCGCCGACATCGTGATGGGCAAGGTGCACTCCCCGGCGCTGCCCGGCGACACGGGGGACTCCTTGATGCTGCCCGGTGCGCAGGTTGCCGGGGACTGCTCGGCAGGCACCGCTGTTGGCCGTGACGCGCGCGATCGAGTCCGGCAGCCAGGTTTGCGGATCGGTCGTCTTCGACGGTGCCCGGATCGGGCGAGACTGCCTTATCGAGGACAGCATCATCGGCGCCGGGGCGGTGATCGGTGACGGATGTGTCCTGCACTCGGCAGTGATCGCCGATGGCGCCCGGATCGGAGCCCGCAACGAACTCCGGGACGGTGTCAGAGTCTGGCCCGACGTCGAACTGCAGGACTGCGCGGTCCGCTTCTCGTCCGACCAGTAGTCCCGGGTCCTAGCGCACGAACCAGTGGTCGCCGATCGTGGCCGGTTCCCGCGCGGGAGCAGCCAGGTCGGGCCAACCGACGGCGATCGCACCCAACGGTTGCCAGGTATCGGGCACACCCAGAGCCTCGGTGACGACCTCGGGGCAGAACACGCTGCTGGAGATCCACGCGGAGCCCAGTCCGTGCGCTGCGAGACTCACCAGCAGGTTCTCCACCGCTGCGCCGCCGGCGACCAGGAACAGGTCGCGTTCGAACCTGTTGCGCCGCTCGTCCGGGTAGGTGTGCATCGCGCCGTTCAGTTCGCTGAACGCCAGCACCACTTCGGGTGCGTTCCACAGCACGTCCCCACGCCGGACTCGGCGCTGGATCGCGTCGTGGCTGAAACCGTCCGCAGCGAGGTCCGCGATCCAGCGTTGGCGCATCGCGTCCAGCACTGTCTCGCGCATCTCGCGCAACAGGACGAATCGCCAGGGCCGGGTGTGGTGTGGACTCGGAGCGGTGCAAGCGGCCTCCACCGCGCGTTCGAGCAGGTGCTCCGGTACCGGTCGCTCACTGAAGGCCCGCACGGTCCTGCGTCCCGTCACGGCCGTGGATCGTGCTTCCCGGGTCCCCAGCGAGAAGAGGTCCTCCTCCGGAGCCCGGATCAGTTCTCGAGATCGACCATCACCGGACAGGTCCAGACCTCTGACCACTGCCACGGGGGAGCGGCTGGTCTTGCCCTTCACCAGGTCGGCCGCAGCCGCGATCTCATCGGCGACCGCGACCTGGGTCATCTCGAGAGTCTGCCCGTTGTCGTCGGGGTGTCCGCGCATATCGACCAACGGGCGCAGGCCCGCCACCCCCATGGCGAAGTCGGTCACGCCGACTCGCCAGGGACGGCCGGTCGAGTCGGTGATCAGCACCCCGAGGTCGACGGCCAGGGCCTCCTGGAGTCGAGTGCGCAACTTCGCAGCACTCGCATCAGGGTCGCGGGGCAGTCGCAGCGTCCGGGGGGTGTTCGAGCGGTCCACCCCGGCCGAGGCCATCACGATGCCCAAGTGGTTCTCCACGATCCGCAGATCGTCGCGGGTCGGCCACGACGCGCACGGTGTCCGCAGCCACCGCCTCGTCCCGATCCTCGGCCCACTGGCCCTCGTGCTTGCTGATGATCTTCGAACTGACGACCACGACGTCGCCGGATCTGACACCTTCGGACCCGTCCGGCCAGGCGACCACACGCAGTGCGGCGATGATCAGAGCGGGCAGGTCGGACCGCTCGGTGATCTCCGGCAGACCCTCGACCGGTACGACCTGCATCAGGTCACCAGATCGAGGGTCACGCGGGCGAGTTCGGCCGCGGCCGCCCCGTCATGCATCAGGGTGCTGGTGGCCAGGGCCCGCGGCAGCGATGCCGGTGGCGGGTCACCTTGCTCGTACACCCAGGCATCCAGCAGACCCCCGTGCTCACGGACGCCATAGTGGGCCGCGACCGCCGCAGCGTCGCACTGCACGCCGATCGCCTCGAGGCACTTGTCGGCCATGCCCTTGACGGGCCGTCCTCCGACGATGCCGGAGACGCCCACCACGGGTGCGTTCGCCTCTGTGACCGCCTGCCGGACTCCCGGCACCGCGAGTATCGGGCCGATGCTGACCACCGGGTTCGATGGGGGGAGGACGATCACGTCCGCGGCCCCGATCGCCGCCAGGACTCCCGGTCCGGGAGTGGATTCGTCGATGCCGACGTACCGGAAGTCCACGGCCTTCGGACGGGCGCGGTGCTCCACCCACCACTGCTGGAAGTGCATGGCGCGGCGACCCTCCGAGGTCTCCACGACCACGTGAGTCTCGACCCGGGAGTTGGTCATCGGCAGTAGGTCCACGCCCGGTTGCCACCGCTTGCAGAGGGCCGCGGTCACCTGGTCCAGCCCGTATCCCGCGTTGAGCAACTGCGTGCGGACCAGGTGAGTGGCGATGTCGCGGTCGCCGAGTGTGAACCACAGTGGTGGGACGTCGTAGGCACGCAGTTCTTCCAGAACGCTGTAGGTCTCGTCGTCCCGGCCCCAGCCACGGCCGCTGTCGATCCCGCCGCCGAGGGTGTACATGACTGTGTCCAGATCGGGGCAGACCTTGAGGCCGTGCAGCCAGATGTCGTCCGCGGTGTTCCCGATGACAGTCACCTCGGCTGCCGGGTGGGCCTTGAGCAGGCCCTGCAGGAAACGTGCTGCGCCGACACCGCCCGCCAGGACGGTGATACGCATACGACTCCTTTCCTGCGCTGTGGCGCACGCGCGTACGCTTTGCACGTGACTCTACGTCGGGCGTTGGCACGGGCTGCACGTGCGGCCACCCTCGATGTCGACGAGGTGGAGGCGCTGCTCGGCGCGCGCGGTGAGGACCTGCAGGCCCTGTGCGACATCGCTTCCGGCATGCGTGATCGCGTGACCGACACGGTCACGTACTCCCCGAAGGTCTTCGTTCCCGTCACACATCTGTGCCGCGACCGGTGCCACTACTGCACGTTCGCAACAGACCCGGCGACGCTGCGGCGCCAGGGCCGTGCCCCGTTCCTGGAAGTCGACGACGCTGTGGCCGTTGCCCGCCGGGGTGCCGAGGCGGGCTGCGCGGAGGCGCTGCTGACGCTCGGGGACACCCCGGAGGACCGTTGGCCGGCGGCACGGTCGTGGCTGGACGCCCGCGGGTTCGACAGTACGCAGGACTATGTGCGGGCGGTTGCCATCGCGATCCTGGAGCAGACCGGCCTGCTGCCGCACGCCAACCCGGGGGTCCTCACCTGGGAGCAGATGGCCCGACTCCGGCCGGTGTCGCCCAGCATGGGCATGATGCTGGAGACCACGAGCGAGCGGCTCTTCCGCACGCCGGGAGCGGCTCACTACGGCTCCCCTGACAAGGAGCCGTCGGTGCGACTGCGTGTCCTGCGCGATGCGGGTCGCCTCGCCGTTCCGTTCACCACGGGTCTGTTGATCGGCATCGGGGAAACCCTCGCCGAGCGCGCCGATTCCCTGCTCGCCCTGCGCACCGTCGAGCGCGAGTTCCACGGCATCCAGGAAGTCATCATCCAGAACTTCCGGGCGAAGGCTGGTACCGCGATGGCGCTGCAGCCGGACTGTGACGCGGAGGAATACATCGCGGCGGTCGCCACCGCCCGGGTGGTGCTGGGATCCTCCGTGCACCTGCAAGCGCCGCCCAATCTCACAGACCGGGACGAGCTGGGGCGATTGATCGCCGCGGGGATCGACGACTGGGGTGGCGTGAGTCCGGTCACCGCCGATTTCGTGAACCCGGAGCGGCCTTGGCCGAGCATCGACGTCCTGCGCGACGTGACCGGGGCCGCCGGCCTGAACCTGCGGCCGCGACTGACCGTCCACCCGGAGTTCCTCGCACGAGGAGACGCCTGGCTGGATCCTCGCCTGGCGCCGTTCGTCGCCGCCCTCGCTGACGACCGTGGCCTGTTGGCGACGGGTGCCATGCCGGTTGGAAGACCCTGGCAGGAGTCGGTTGACTACGACGGATTCGCGTCCGGCGGCTCCGGACGGACCGATCTGGCGGTGACCATTGACATCCGTGGTCGTGACGCAGAACGGCGCAGTGATTTCGACACGGCCTTCGGGGCGTGGGACGTTATCGCTGAACCGGCCACTGGCCCCGGGGTCGCCCGGTCGACCGACTTCGCGACTGCACTGGCGCTCGCCGCGGATCGTCCAGCGGATTTGGCTGAACCAGCGAACGAGCACCTCGCCCTGGCCTTGTTCGCCGCGACCGGATCTCAGGTCGACGAGGTGGCCGCTGTTGCCGATGAACTGCGCCGACGGCGGGTGGGTGACGACGTGACCTACGTCGTCAACAGGAACATCAACTTCACGAATGTCTGCTACACCGGGTGCCGCTTCTGCGCTTTCGCGCAGCGGGAATCGGACGCCGATGCGTTCACCTTGAGCCCCGCCCAGATCGCCGAGCGGGTTCTTGAAGCCTGGGATGCGGGTGCCACCGAGATCTGCATGCAGGGCGGTATCCACCCGAAGCTGCCCGGCACGGCCTACTTCGATCTGGCCCGCACGGTGAAGGCCGCGGCACCTGACATCCATCTACATGCCTTCAGCCCGATGGAGGTCGTCAACGGCGCGACAAGATGCAACATGACTGTGGCCGAGTTCCTCACCGCGGCCCGGGAGGCGGGTCTCGATTCGATCCCGGGCACCGCTGCCGAGATTCTCGACGATGAGGTTCGCTGGGTCCTGACCAAGGGCAAGTTGCCCGCCGAGGCCTGGATCGACGTCATCAGCACTGCCCATGGCGTGGGCCTTCGCTCGAGTTCCACGATGATGTACGGGCATGTCGATCAGCCCATCCACTGGGTACGCCATCTGCGGACGTTGCGCGAGATCCAAGGACGTACCGGCGGGTTCACCGAATTCGTCGGGTTGCCGTTCGTGCACCAGAACGCGCCGCTGTATCTGGCTGGCAAGGCCCGCCCCGGGTCCACGATGCGTGAGGACATCCTGGTCACCGCGATGGCCAGACTGATGCTCGACGGCGCGATCGAGAACATCCAGGTCTCCTGGGTGAAGCTCGGTCCTGCCGGCGTGGCTCGCCTACTCGGCGCCGGTGCGAACGATCTGGGCGGAACCTTGATGGAGGAGACGATCAGTCGCATGGCGGGTTCGGCGCACGGATCCTCGGTGACGGTCGCGCAACTCCACGAGATGGCGGCCATGGCCGGGCGTCCGGCGGCGCAGCGCACGACCACGTACTCGCCGGTGAAGTCGCCGAACCTCACCTAGTTGTTGCATCCAGCCCTGCCGTCATGCGGTTCTGGCTGGTGGTGCGCGGGTGGTGGTGGGGGTGATGTGGGGGACGTCTTGGTTCGTGGTGATGGTGTAGCGGCCGTGGTGGAGGTCGTGGTGGCATCTGGAGCACAAGAGGGTGAGGTTTGCCAGGTCGGTGGTGCCGCCGTGTTTCCAGTGGTGGATGTGGTGGGCTTGGCAGTAGCGGGGTGGGCGGCCGCAGCGGATGCAGCCGTGGTCGCGGGCGATCAGGGCGGCCCATTGCGCGGCGGTGGCGCGGCGTTTGGTGCGGCCGAACGCCAGGGGGAGGAAGGTGTCGTCGCGGTGGACGCCGAAGATGATCGAGCACACGGCCGCGCAGCTGTAGTAGTCGAAGTCGTTGGGCAGGATGGGGGTGCCGTCGGGGAGTCGGGCACCGGTGCCGTCGGGCAGGTGTTCGACGTCGATCAGGATGCTGACCGCGGACACCCCGAGTGGGCGGGTGGTGGTGTGTCCGGCGTCGATCAGGTCGGTCAGGGCGTCGGCGCGGCGTTGGGGCAGGGTGTCGCCGGTGTCATCACTGGTGGCTGCGGCCAGGGCGTCGGCGAGGACCGCGCCGGTGGTCTCATCGAGTAGGGCGGTGAGTCGCCACATGCCGTTGGGGCCTGCCGACAGCCGCGCGGAACGCCGGTCACGTTGCGCGGCATAGGACAGGGTGGGGTGCTGGCCGTCGGTGTCGTTGTCGGCGATGACCTGCAGGATCCTGCCCACCTCCCGGGGGTCGGTCGCGCAGGCGAGCGCGACCACTGCGTCTTGTCGGGCGGCGAAGTCGGTGATGTGGTCGGCGTGGTCCAGGATCGCGCGGACGTGCATCCCGGAGATCTGGCCTTTCCGGTAGGCGTCGGCGACTTCGGGCAGGTCACGTAGTTGTCTGGGCGGTGTGGACGATCCCGGCCCCGACCGCCGGGCGTGCTGCCGGTGGTGGTGGCGACCAGGGTGCTGGTGGTCCCGGCCCGCAACACCCGCGAATCCCCCTGGGCGTCGGCGGTATCGGCCAGATCGCTCAGGTAGGCGTCCGGATCTGGTTCAGCGCGGTCGGGCGACCGCGGTCATCGCGGCGGCGCGTTCCTCGGCACACAGCACCTCCGGATCCGGCAGTGCGTCCAGCCCGGCGAACGCCGCGACCAGTTGCTCCGGCGGGTCGGTGGGTAGCGAGGCGCGGATCTTCGCCCGCCGCCGTGCTGCCATCGAGACCTCGAAGAACCCGTCCATCCCGTCCACCCCCTTCTGATCAACCACCCCCAGACTAGAACGCACGTACGACAAAACCCGGGCCCGAACAGAAGACTGTGGACAAGCCGGATGCCCGGCCGGCAGGGAGTGGACAACCCCGAAAACCGGCCGGCCGTGGCGGGGGATCCGTCACCAGGCGATGTCGCGTTTGGGATGTTCTGCCCGCGTTTGGCAGGGGATTTGGCATCTCCCGGCGTGTCATGCTTGCCAACTCCGGTCGGGTTATCCACAGATTTCGGGGTTTTTTCTCCCCTGAACGGCCCATTCTGGGTATTCCGGTTGAGCGGAGGAGTTACGACCATGTAATTTCAACGTTGTCATCACCGGTCGCGGGGAAGCCTCCGGGATGGCGCAATCCGGGTCCACCACCCGGGGAACCGACATCGCGCCGGGGCGCGGAAGTGGAGAAAGACATGGACATCGTTCGTCTACCGTTGGCAGAGACCGAGGAACTCTCGTGGCAGGAGCGCGCACTGTGCGCCGAAACAGACCCTGAGTCGTTCTTCCCGGAGAAGGGCGGCTCCACCCGCGAGGCCAAGCGCATCTGCAGCACCTGCGAGGTGCGGCGTGAGTGCCTCGAGTACGCGCTGGAGAACGACGAGCGATTCGGTATCTGGGGTGGCCTCTCCGAGCGTGAGCGCCGCCGCCTCAAGCGCGCCGCCGGCTGACCGCTCCGTCCACTTCCCCTCTCACTTCCCCGTATCGAATAGCCAGGATTCAACGCAGTCCAAACCAAAGGGTGGCTCGCCAGCGTGGTGAGCCACCCTTTGTCGTACCCGCCATTAGAGTCGGCCGTATGTTGACGCGGGTTGCTCATCGGGCCGGTCACGGCCGACGCGGTGATGACGCTTCTGGTGGTGTTGCCACAGTCTCCCGTTCTGTGCGGCTGCGATCGCGGCGGCGCGACCGACGGGGCCGTGGTGTCCGGGGGCCACTGGCTCCTCGAGCGGTTCCCGTCTCGCGGAGTCGGTCGGCCCAGTTCGACGAGCATGTGCTCGTGGCGTGGGACCGGCTTGCCGCGTCGCACCCGGAACTCGGGTACATCGAGATCGCGGTGAGCGATGTCCCTGAGCCCGACGATCCGTGCCTGGCAGCGTTCGACCCGGCCGACGCGGGGTTGCCTGCGCGGATCACCGTGTTTCGTTGGGCACTTGAGTTGCGTGCAGGGTCACCGGCCGTGCTCAACCGACTGCTCAAGGACGTCCTCGCCGAACAGGCCGCGGCCTTCCTGGCAGTGGCACCGGAGTCGCTCGATGCGGGGTACCCGCGTGTCTGAGGCTGACACCGGTGGCCCAAGTGCAGCGGGTTACCGTGGGTCGGTGAACACCCGGCGCTGCTCGCGACCCTCGTGTCAGAAACCTGCCGTGTCCACCCTGACCTACGTGTACTCCGACTCCACGGCGGTCCTGGGCCCCCTGGCCACGTTCGCGGAACCTCACTCGTACGACCTGTGTGACGAGCACTCGGGTCGACTGACCGCTCCACGGGGCTGGGATGTCGTACGTCTGGACCCCGACCCCGCTGCTCTGGCGCCTTCGCATGACGCGCTGCAGGCGCTGGCCGACGCGGTACGGTCGGCGGCGCGTCCGGCGCAGGATGTGCCGGCTCCCGCCGTCCAGGAGTCAGGACAGCTCACCGTCGGCGGCAAAGGTCATCTGCGGGTCCTGCGTCCCATCGAATAGCCTTGCGGTCATGAATCAGACCGATGCCGGATTCCCGGCCGAACTGGTGTCCGCGGTGATCAAGGCCTACGACGTACGCGGTCTGGTCGGTGAGCAGATCACAGAGGACTTCGTCCGCACAGTTGGAGCGGCGTTCGTGGAGGCTCTGGGACTGCGCGATGACGGTGCCATCGTGATCGGCTATGACATGCGGGAGTCCTCACCCGGCTTCGCGGACGCTTTCGCGCAGGGCGCCACGCAGCACGGGGTCGATGTCGTGATGATCGGCCTGTGTTCCACGGACGGTCTGTATTTCGCGTCGGGCACGCTCAACCTGCCGGGTGCCATGTTCACGGCGAGTCACAATCCGGCGGCGTACAACGGGATCAAGATGTGCCGCTCGGGAGCATCGCCGGTGGGGCAGGACAGTGGTCTGGCCGATATCGCCGCCATGGTGGTCGAGGGAGTGCCCGGCATACTCGGGTCCGGTGGGGTCGGTATCGCGGCGCGACATGCTCGAGGAGTACGCGGACTATCTGATCGGCCTGGTGCCTGACATGCGACGGCCGCTGCGCGTCGTCGTGGATGCGGGCAACGGGATGGCCGGACTCACCGCCCCTGTGGTGCTGTCCAAACTGCCCGTGGAAGTCACGCAGATGTACTTCGAACTCGATGGCAACTTCCCCAACCACGAGGCGAATCCCATCGACCCCGCCAATCTTGTCGATCTGCAGGCAGAGGTGCGCAGGACGGGCGCTGATCTGGGTCTTGCATTCGACGGTGACGCCGACCGGTGCTTCGTGGTCGACGAGCGCGGAGAACTCGTCAATCCTTCGACGCTGACGGCCCTGATCGCCAGCCAGGAGTTGGAGCGGGTCCCGGGGGCTCCGGTCATCCACAACCTGATCACCTCCCGAGCGGTCCCGGAGATCATCGCCGAGCGTGGCGGTGTCCCGGTGGTCACGCGCGTGGGCCATTCCTTCATCAAGGCGACGATGGCGCAGACGGGAGCAGTCTTCGGGGGCGAACACTCGGGGCACTTCTATTTCCGTGACTTCTGGCGCGCGGACAGCGGGATGCTGGCGGCATTGCACGTCCTGTCGAGTCTGTCCGCGACGACGGAGGGGACCACGCTGTCCCACATGCTGGAGCCGTACTCCCGATACGTGCTGTCCGGGGAGATCAACACGCAGGTCGAAGACCAGGCCGCAGCGATCGCGGCGGTGCGCGAGCACTTCGCCGGCCGGGATGTCACCTTCTCCGACCTCGACGGGCTCACGGTCGACGGCGAAGACCTGGTGGGTCAACGTTCGGCCGAGCAACACCGAGCCCCTGCTTCGGCTCAATGTGGAGGCCCCCGACGAATCCCAGATGGCCCAACTGCGCGACGAGGTGCTTGCGATCTACCGCTAGCCGCAGGTCATAGGCTGTGACCGTGAGCCTTGACCCGTTGCTTCTCGACGTACTCGCATGTCCCTGCCCGCAGCATGCGGACGTGGAACCCGTCGCCGATGGCCTGCGATGCACCAGGTGCGAGGCGGTCTTCGGCATCCGGGACGGGATCCCGGTGATGCTGCTCGACCAGGCGACCCCCGGGCCCAGCGGTGTGGTCGGGGTGCCTGAACAGCCGTGAGCCTCGACGACACGCTGCTCGACGACACGAACGATCTGATCCGGATCGATGGTGGTCGCATGCTGGCCAGCACCGCAGCCGCGGGGGCTGCCATCCGAGCGGCGCTCGCCGCCGACTCCGGGCACCTGCTCTCCACGCTCTCGCAGCAGGGTAGGCCCCGGAGTCTGTGTGTCGTCGGGGCCGGGGGCTCCAGTGCGCCCGGCGAGGTGCTGGCCGCGGTCGCCGGCCGTGGCTCGCCCCTGCCCGTGATCGCACTCGGCGGCCCAACGCTGCCCGGCTGGGTCGGGCCGATGGACCTCGTCGTCGCGGTGTCTGCCAGTGGTCGGACCCCGGAGATCCTCACGGTGGCCGCCGAAGCGCAACGTCGGGGCAGTTCCGTGCTCGGACTGGGCGCTGCCGATTCTCCTCTGCAGGAGGTCTGCGACAACGCCCGCGGCGTGTGGTTCTGGCCGGTGTCCCGGCTCAGTGTCATGCAGGACGTGCAGAAGGCCCGCTCCCTACTGTGGGCGCTGTCCGCGCCGCTGGTACTGCTCGCCGGAGAGCTGGGTCTTGTGTCACACGCGAGAGCCGGTCTGGAGGCCGCCGCTGACAGGCTGGACGCACGCGCCGTGGAGTGCGGGGTCGAGGTCGCGTCCAGTGAGAACCCGGCCAAGTCGCTCAGCGTCCATCTGGCGTCCGGTCTGCCGCTGGTGTGGGGCAGCGGCGATCTGGGCGCGGTGGCTGCCCGCAGGCTGGGACGGCAGTTGGCCGAGAACGCGGACTGGCCCAGTGTCGTCGGCGTCCTTCCCGAGGCCGCTCGCACGCATGCGGGGTTGCTGTGGGGGCCGTGGGCGCAGCCGGTGAGTGCCGAGGACATCTTCCGCGACCGGACCCTGGACGATCAGCCGCAACCGCGACTACGGGTGGTCCTGGTGCGCGATGCGTCCGAACATCCGGACACGGCCGCGATCGCAGACGCAGTCCAGCAACAGTGCGATCGTGCGGACGTGCCGCAAGAGGTCGTCACCGCCGGCGGTGGCCATGCGATCGAACAACTCGCGGACCTCGTCGGGCTGCTCGACTTCGCCAGCATCTACACAGCGTTGATGCAGCGTCGCGATCCGTCCCGCAGCGCGGGCGATCTCGATCCACGGTTCGGCCGGCAGGACCCCACCCGAGCAGGGGACGGGCGTTGATCCACCGCATGAATACCGAGGCAGCGGGCACAAGGTGGTCGGGAGGGTGTCGATGGACGTAGTGCGCGGTCATTTGCAGACATATGACTGGGGTCAGGTGGACGGATTGGACCAGTGGACGCCGGCCACCGGCGGCCCGCAGGCCGAATTGTGGTTCGGAACCCACCCCAACGGTCCGTCGGTCCCCCGGGACGGTGGCGAACTGAGCCTGACGATGCCGATCCTCACGAAGATTCTGGCCGCCGGCGCGACCGCTGTCCATCCAGATCCACCCACCCGCGGACTTCGCGCGCGTGCAGTTCGACGCACAGCAGTCGGATCCCACTGTCCCCGCACTCCTGCCCGACCCGTATGCCAAGGCGGAGATCCTCATCGCGATCGAGCCCTTCACGATCCTCGAGGGTCTGCGTGATCCGTCGACATCCGCGCGGATCCTGTCTGAACTGGGACCGCTGCTGGCCCCCGCTGCCGACGCTTTGCATCACGAGGATTTCGACTCCGCGATCCGGACTGTGCTGGGCCTTGCGCGCGAGGACGTCCGCGGGCCCGCGGGCGCTCTGCCAGAAGCCATGGCGGCGGCGGGACTGCCTGCCCTGGACTCCGATGTGATCGGCGAGGTTGTGGGTGTCTACCCCGATGACCCCGGGGTGTTCGTGGCCGCGATGCTCAACGCCCGAACTCTTCAACCGGGGCAGGGCGTCTACGTGGAGCCGGGCACCGTTCATGCCTATGTCCGGGGTCGCGGCGTGGAGGTCATGACCGCCAGCGACAACGTGCTGCGACTGGGCCTGACGACCAAGACGGTGGCCGTGGATGCGGCGCTGGGGGCGTTGTCCGTGTTCGGGCAGCCCCACGCGTGCGACCCCGAACAGGTGCACGGAGTACGCACCTATGCCCCGGCCGGAGCGCCGTTCCGCGTGGACATGCTCGAGGACACCTCGTTCGCGGCCGAGTCCGGCGCCGCGCGCACCGTGTTGTGCCTGGAAGGTTCGGTGAGCGCCGAGGCGGTGGTGCTGGCCCCGGGCGAGGCGATCCTGCTCGACCGGCAGGCCCCAGATGTCCACTTGCAGGTCCAGGGTGAGGCAGTGGTGGCTCGGTCGGCGTCGTGACGGTCACTGCGGGCAGGATGGTCCGGTGAGCACTGAGGGCGGAACGAAAGCGGTCCTGGCGGCGCTGGTGGCCAATCTCGGTATCGCCGTGTCGAAATTCGTGGCATTCGCACTGACGGGGTCCTCCTCGATGCTGTCCGAGGCGATCCACTCGGTGGCCGACAGCGCCAATCAGGTGCTCCTGCTCGTCGGTGGAAAACGGGGACGAAGAGCCGCCGACGCGACCCACCAGTTCGGGTACTCGCGGGTCCGCTACGTCTACGCCTTCGTCGTGTCCATCGTCCTGTTCCTCGTCGGTGGTCTGTTCTCGCTGTACGAGGGGTTCCACAAGTTCACCCATCCCGAAGAACTGCGCGACGTGGGGATCGCGGTGGGAGTCCTGCTCGTGGCCATCGCGCTGGAGGCCTTCTCCTTCCGCACCGCGATGCGCGAGGCGAACAAGTCCCGCGGCGACCGCTCGTTGTTCCGGTTCGTCCGGGATGCCCGCCAGCCGGAACTTCCCGTCGTGCTGCTCGAGGATTCGGGCGCGCTGATCGGCCTGGTCTTCGCGTTGATCGGTGTGGGGATGGCGACCGTCACAGGAGACGGACGCTGGGACGGACTCGGGGCGATGGCCGTCGGGACGCTGCTCGTGGTCATCGCGGTGTTCCTGGCGTTCGAGATGGCGAGCATGCTGGTGGGTGAATCCGCCCTTCCCGAACAGGAGCAGGCCATCCGGCACGCGCTCGGCGCGGTGGACTCCATCGACCGGGTGATCCACCTGAAGACGCTGCACGTCGGCCCGGACGAGTTGCTGGTCGCCGCGAAGGTCGCGTTCGGCGGAGACGACGACGCCGGGACGATCGCCCGGGGAATCGACGAGGCGGAGGCGGCCATCCGTGCGGTTCTGCCGAGCGCGCGGTACATCTACCTGGAACCCGATCTAGATCGCCTGGCACCGGACGAGTCGACGACAGGAACGACGTGAGGGTGCGCACATTCCGCGTCCGCCGCAGTCGCGGGTCACGCGTCTGCTGGCACACTTGTGGGTGAGGTGATCGCGTGACCAACCCAGCCATCGTGCAGTCAGCGGCGTCAGCCCCGTATCCGGGAGCCAGCGACGCCGCGATCTCGGCGTGGTGGCAGGGTGTCCGGATCCGGCGCCCGAGTTGGGGCGTGCCCGACTTCTTCCTCGCTGTCGGCGCCTGGTTGGTGTTCAGTGTGCTGGCCGGTGTGCCGATCCTGATGACCCAGGAGGGCACCGCGGTATATGCGTGGGCCCTGCTCGTGGGGGTGATCATCCCGTGGCTCGGGATGGGTGGGTGGCCGTGGCTCGTCAGCCGCCTGCGGGGCAACGGTATCCGGCTCGACTTCGGGCTGCGGTTCTCGTGGGGTGACGTCGGGTGGGGTCTGCTGTTCGGCCTGGCCGCCCTGATCGCCGCATCGATCATCGCGGCCGGGGTGTCGGCGTTGTTCGGCGAGTTCGACTCCAGTGCGGGGGAGCTTGGCCACGAGTCTCAACGACTTCCCGGTCGCCAGGTTCCTGTTCGCGCTGGCGGTGGCGTTCGGCGCGCCCTTCATCGAGGAGCTGTGTTACCGCGGGCTGCTGATGACCAGTCTGCTGAAGCGCGGCATGAGCAAGTGGCTCGCCGTGGTGGTGTCCGCCGCGCTGTTCGCGGCCATGCACCTCGAGCCGATCCGGTTCGCACTTCTGTTCGCCATCGGCCTGATCCTGGGGTGGGCGCGAATCCACCGCAACAACACCACCACGGCGGTCGTGGCACACATGACGAACAACCTCCCCGGTGCCATCGGCATCCTGTTCCTGCTGGCCTGAGTCGTCACGTCGTTCACGCACCGTGCTGCCGGACCGCGGTTGCGACGCGCCTGCAGCGCGTGGAACCCGGGCCGTCGTCACTGTCTGCAATAGTGGAGGGCATGAAGGGACGGGTATTGGTCGTCGACGACGATCCCGCGTTGTCGGAGATGCTCGGCATCGTCCTGCAGGCGGACGGTTTCGAGCCGTTCTTCGTCGCCGACGGCGCCCGAGCCCTTGAGGCGTTCCGTCACACGCGACCGGACCTGGTGCTGCTCGACGTCATGTTGCCGGGCAAGGACGGCATCGAAGTGTGCCGCTCGATCCGTGCTGAGAGCGGGATTCCGATCGTGATGCTGACAGCGAAGACCGACACCGTCGATGTAGTCCTGGGCCTCGAGTCCGGTGCCGACGACTACGTGGTCAAACCCTTCAAGGCCAAGGAACTGATCGCACGTATCCGCACCCGACTGCGCCGGGTGGACGAGGCGAAACCGGAGGTGCTCCGTCTGGGTGACCTCACCATCGACGTGGCCGGGCACAGCGTCAGACGGGACAACCACACGATCGACCTCACGCCGCTGGAGTTCGACCTGCTGGTCTGCCTGGCCCGCAAGCCGTGGCAGGTCTTCAGCCGCGAGGTCCTTCTGCAGGAGGTATGGGGGTACCGGCATCCCGCGGACACGCGCTTGGTGAACGTGCACGTGCAGCGCCTGCGCTCGAAGATCGAGCACGACCCGGAGAATCCGGAGCTCGTCCTCACCGTGCGCGGCGTCGGGTACAAGGCGCGCGACGACTCAGACTGATGTTCGGTGCGCTGACCCGCCGGTGGCGGCGGTCGCTGGCTTTCCGAGTGGTCGCCACCACTCTGCTGGCCGGCACGGTCCTGGTCGGCGTCAGTCTCGGATTCCTGCTCGTACGGGTCACCAACGGGCTCGTGGACGCGAATACCAGCAGATCGATCGCGGAGGCGAACGCCGGGCTGGCGGCGGCCCAACAAGTCGTGCTGCAGGCCAGCGAGGGCGGGCCGCCGGTCGCCGGTGAGGGCCTGGCGGACTCCATCATGAACTCGCTGGTCTCAGGGATCGAGCAGGGCGCGGACTTCGAGGTGCTGCTGCTGGACGGCTCCGCCCAGACGGGCACCGAGTTGCCTGAGCGTGGCACGAACCTCGTCGAGGTGTCCAGCCTTCCGCCCGAGATGCGGGCACAGGTCCGGTTGGAGGGCCGGGAGGTGTGGACCTACACGACCGTCGAGTACGTCGACCAGCCCTCGCAACCGGGGCTGGTCGTGGGGTCGCTGCTCACGATCGGCACCGACGCCGCCTACGAGGTCTACTACCTGTTCCCCTACGGGCAACTGCAGGGCACGCTGGACCTGGTGCGGTCCACGGCATGGATCACCGGTGTGCTCCTGGTGGGGTTGTTGGGCCTGCTCATGTCGCTGATCGCCCGGCACGTCGTGCTTCCTGTGCGGCAGGCGGCACGCACCGCCGAACTGCTGAGGGCCGGCCACCTCGAGCAGCGATTGCCCGTGCGTGGCGAGGATGATCTGGCTGCACTCGCCTCGGCCTTCAACGACATGGCGGGGTCGTTGCAGACACAGATCCGGGCGCTGGAGGACCTCTCGCGGCTGCAGCAGCGATTCGTATCCGACGTCTCGCACGAACTCCGAACCCCGCTGACCACCATCCGCATGGCCTCGGACGTGCTGTACGAGCGTCGCGACGAGATTCCCACCGCGCTGCGACGCAGCAGCGAACTGCTCCACGATCAATTGGACCGCTTCGAGTTGCTGCTGGTCGACCTCCTGGAGATCAGTCGTTTCGACGCCGGTGCCGCTCATCTGGAGACCGAGCCAGTCGATCTGCGGGAGGTCGTAGGGGCAGCGGTCGCGGCGGCACGTCCGCTCGCGGAGCCACGCGGTTCCCAGATCATCGAGATGCTGGGGGACCAGCCCTGTATGGCCGACTGCGACCGACGCCGCATTGAACGCGTCGTGCGCAATCTGTTGTCCAACGCGATCGAGCACGGTGAGGGCAGGGACATCGAGGTCAGGGTGGCGGGGCAACGCGACCTCGGCGGCGATCTCCGTGCGGGACTTCGGCCGGGGGCTCGACGACGCAGACCTCGACCGGGTCTTCGACCGCTTCTGGCGGGCCGACCCGTCGCGCGTCCGGAATCTTGGCGGCACCGGTCTGGGGCTGTCGATCGCCATGGAGGACACGCGGCTGCACGGGGGTCGACTGGCGGTCTGGGGCAGGCCGGGCCAGGGTGCACTGTTCCGGCTGACACTGCCGCGGGTGGCGGGGCAGGAACTGACCGGGACCCCGGCACTGCCGCTGGATCCCACGCAGGTGAGCGTATGAGGCGGCTCTGGATGGTGATGCTGGCCGTGGCGATGCTGGCCTCCGGGTGTGCGCAGGTGCCGACCAGCGGTCCGGTCGTGGAGGTGGACCAGGCGTTGCCCGACGTCGGATCCAGCAGTTTCGTGCGGGCACTGGCGCGCCCCCCGCGGCCGGGCATGACCCAGGTCGAGGTCGTGCAGGGTTTCCTGGACGCGGCCTCCGGGTTCGAGGACGGCCATGCGGTGGCACGCGAGTACCTCACCGAGCAGGCGTCGCGCAGCTGGAATCCCAAGGCCGGGGTGCGCGTCTACGGCAATGACACCGAATCGCTGGCCAACCCCTCCGACGGCCTGGTGACCATGACCGCCGCCCAGGTCGGCGGTGATCTCACCGCGTTCGCAGTACGTTCCGTCGGAGGGATCCAGCGCACTCGAGGAGACGTTCGGCCTGGCGCAGGAGGCCGGACAGTGGCGCATCAGCGATGTGCCGCGCGGATTGCTGCTGTCGCGGGCCGGCGTCGAGCGCAGCTACCGGGAGTTCCAGACCTACTTCGTGGCTCAACCCGGCGGAATCCTCGCGCCGAACCCGGTCCTGTTCGCCAGCAGTCGACGGGACGTGACCACCGACCTCGTGGTCGCTCTGCTGCAGGGCCCGGGTCCGTGGCTGGCCCGGCGGTGACCACGGGATTCCCGCCGGGCACCCGGCTGAACTCGGTCGAGACCGTCGATGGCGTCGTGCGTGTCGATCTGGACGCCGCGGTGACCAGTGCCGACGATCTCGCCCGGCAGCAACTGTCGGCGCAATTGGTGTGGACACTGCGGCAGGTGTCCGGAGTGCGTGCGGTCGCGATCACCTCCGATGGGCAGCCGTCTGACCGTTCCTGACGCGGAGGAGGTCCAGCCGCGGACCGCGTGGGCGGACTTCGATCCCGATGGGCTTGCCCCGGACGCGCCCTGGTACATCACCCGGCTGGGTTCGGTCCTGTCGATGAGTCCGGACGGTACCGCGGCCCCGGTGCCAGGTGCGGCCGGCAGGCGCTCAACCCCGCGTGCGCGACCCCCTGATCAGCCTGGATCAGTCCACCATCGCTGCGACCGATCCTGTCGGGCAGGTGCTCAGGGCCGCGCTTGCCACCCCCTCGCGCTGGCAGGAGGCACTGACCGATCGGCGACAGCCGGGGCGGCTCCTGGGACCGGACGGGTGCCTTGTGGCTGCCCGACGAGCAAGGTCGGGTACAGATCGTCAGTGTTCTGGGCGCCCAGAACGTACCGACGCCACTGGACGACATCGTGTCGGTCCAGATCTCCCGGGACGGTTCCCGCGCACTGGTGCTGGCAGGTCCCCAGAACGGCGCCACCGCCTACCTCATGCGGGTTGACAGGACCAGCGGTCCACCGCGGCTCGGCCGGCCACGCGAGATCGTCACGGGTCCCGTACGGGCCGCAGCCTGGGCTTCGGCGACCCAGGGGGCGTTGCTGATCAACCAGCCCGATCAGCCGCCGCAGGTGGCGACGGTGGATCTCGGGCTGTTCTCGGTGCGACTGCTCGGCGGGCCGCCGCGTGCACGTACGCTCGCCGCGGCCCCGGAACGACCACTTCTGTCCGGAACCGCCGACGAACAGATCTGGCAGTTCAACGGCACCACGTGGGTACCGCTGACGCCGGGTGAGCAGCCCCGCTATCCCGGCTGAGCCGCGGGCGTCTCCCGGAGGCCCTGTGGCGACGGCGACTTGTCCACAGATCCTGATTCCGGTCTCTTCGCGCGGACGGTCCGCGCCATCGTGGAGCCGTGGTTGATTGGTGGGATGCGGCCCTGTCCGCGCTGGTGGGCTCGCAGTGCGTCGGCTGTGACCTACCCGGACGGCCGTGGTGTGAGTGTTGCGCGTCTCTTGTGGCGCAGGCGGTCGATCCGACGGTTGCAGATGACGAACCCGCCCGTGATCGTCTGTTGTCGCTACGAGGGCCGCATTCCGGAGGCGATCGTGGGTTTCAAGGACCGCGGTGTCCGCAGTCTGCGTCCGCTGCTCGGTCACGTCCTGGCAGCCGGACTGCTCCACGCTGTGGAATCCGTCGCAACCGATCGCGACGAAGCCGGGCCGGAGGCGATGCCGGCAACGGTGGTGCCGGCCGCGTCCTCGTCATCGGCGGTGCGCAGGCGCGGGTTCGACCACATGTGGCAGTTGGCCCGGTTCGCGGCGTCCGTGGCCGGTCTTCCGGCATCCCGGCTGCTGCGGGCAGGAGCCAGGGCGGATCAGTCGAGCCTGTCGTTCGCGGCCCGCCGACGTAATCTGGCCGGATCAATGCGGGTCCGGGAACGCGGCTCCGGGCCAGTGATCGTCGTCGACGATGTGAGGACTTCGGGAGCAACGTTGGCCGAATGCTGCCGGGCGTTGTCCGCTGGTGGTTACTGCGTGATAGCGCAGGTGGTGATAGCGGGCTCGATCGTTGACCCGACGTGCGCGCAGGGTCGATGAAGGGTTAGCGTGAATGTGTTGAACCGGGGGTACGTCTACGAAGGAGGGCTTCGTGAGCGATGTCGCTGAGATCGTTGTGCACGGTCGGCATGTGGAGGTGTCCAGGCGTTTCCGCGAGCATGTCCACAGCAAGTTGGACCGCATCGACAAGTTCGGGATTCCCCTGCACCGCGTCGACGTCGAGGTGTCGAAGGAATCCAACCCGCGTCTGGCCGATCGGGCGTTCGAGGTCGAGTTGACCACCCGGGCCAACGGCTCCGTCATCCGGGCCGAGGCGGCGGCGTCCGACAAGTACGCGGCGCTGGACATCGCCTACGGGCGCCTTGAGCAGAGGTTGCGACGGGCCGCTGACAAGAACCGGTTCCACCGGCACGGCGCGGACGCGGTCCGCAGCCCCCGCGCCGCCGGATTCGACAATCTCGAGACCCCCGCCGCAGAGGTGGAGTCCGTGGAGGACGACGTCGACGAGGACACGGTCTGGGAGCATGGGCCGCTCGTGGTCCGGGAGAAGAGCCACGAGACGGTGCCGATGTCCGTCGAGCAGGCGGTCACGCAGATGGAGATGATCGGCCACGACTTCTTCTTGTTCATCGACGAGCAGTCCGGTGAGCCCGTGGTCGTCTACCGGCGTCGCGGGTTCGACTACGGACTGATCAGGGTGCACACCGCCGACACCGAGGAGCGGGCGGAGGAGTCGGCCTGAGCAGCAGGGCCGTCAGTACGGTCGTCGTCGACCCGGAGCCGGTGTTCGCCCAGGGGGTGGCGGCCACATTGGCCGGTTTCGTCCTGCCCGATCCGGTGGTCGGGCGATGGGGCACCGCGGTCAACTGGCCGGGCCCGACCGGAGCGGCGATCATCGGGGTACGTCGGCACATGGTGGATGACGCGGACGTGGTGATGGCCGCGCTGCGCAGTAGCACCCCCACGATCGTGCTCGGGTTGCCCGCATCGGAACGAGCTGTGGTCGATCTGTTGAGAGCCGGGGCCAAGGAGGTTCTGGCACGGGACTGCGACCCCTCGGATCTGGTGCAGGCGGTGCAGACGCTGCGCCGGAACCGCCCGGTGGCCCGCCGGAAGGCGACCAGCAGCCCGACCGACCCCACAGCTCGCGAACTCGAAGTCACGACTCTGCTGGCACAAGGGATGAGCAACCGCGAGATCGCCGCGGCACTGTTCATCAGCGAACACACCGTCCGCAATCACCTGGGCCACGTCTTCTCGAAGTTGGGTGTGACCTCGCGTACCCAGGCGGTCGTGCGGGCCGGGCAGATCGGGTGGCTGCGGCTACCGCACTAGGACGCGGTTGCCGCTCACAGCCACCCGGCGGGTAGTGGTTCGTCGGTCAGCGTCATCCCCTGCGCCCGCAGGAAGCGCTCGACGCTGCGGATGGCCGGGTCCGGGGCGTCGACGCCGTCGACACGTACACCGTTGACCGTGCGCGTGGCCAGGATGTAGCCACTGTCGTGCCCACCCACCGCCGTGCGGGCCACCCAGACGCCCAGGGCGTTGCCCGCCCGCGGGTGGAGAGCCCCTGCCAACTCGGTCACGGGCACCGGCTGGACCTGCCATTGCCCGGCCACCAGTTCCGGGATCTGGAAGTCGGCGGTCCAGCCCCCGATCACCACGTCGACGAGACGGCCTCGCTGCACCAGACCCTGCCGCCGGAAACCTTCGATCGTGAAGCCGGCCTTGAGGGCCACTTTGGTCGAAGCTTCGTTGCCGGCCAGTGCCTCCCAGTCGATTCGCTGGTATCCCTGCCGGGCCAGCTCGTCACGCACGGCGATCAGGGCCGAAGTGGCCACACCGCGCCCGCGGGCCCACGGGGCGACCCAGTAGCCGACTTCCGTGATCGGTCCGGGCAGGGTGGCGCGGGTGTTGCGCACTCCGATCACCCCGCAGAGCCCGTCGACGTCCATGGCCCAGACGTGGTCATCGCCACCGCGGTCGGCGATGAAGCCCTCGGCGTCCTCGAGTCGGTAGGGCTGCGGGACCTGTGTCCAACGCGCGATCTCGGCGTCGGAGCATGCCCTGGCGATCGCTTCGGCGTCATCCGGGACGAGTCTTCGCAGTACTCCGCCGGGAAGTTCGAGGGTCTGGCTGATCACGACCCCATCCCACCACCTGTCGCGTCACGTACGATGCAACATGTGCGAGTTCTAGACAAGATTCTGCGGGCCGGTGAGGGCAAGGTCCTCCGCAAGCTCAAGGCCATCAGCGTGCAAGTCAACGCCCTCGAGGACGACTTCCGTGCCATGAGCGACGAAGAGCTGCGGGATCTCACGCCCGAGTTCCGGTCACGTCTGGACAACGGGGAGACTCTCGACGACCTCCTGCCGGAGGCTTTCGCAGCTGTGCGGGAGGCTGCCTCCCGCACGTTGGGACAGCGCCACTACGACGTGCAGATCATGGGTGGCGCCGCCTTGCACCTCGGGAACATCGCGGAGATGAAGACCGGTGAGGGCAAGACCTTGGTCTCGACGCTGCCCGCGTACCTCAACGCACTGTCCGGCGACGGCGTGCACGTCATCACGGTCAACGACTACCTGGCCGAGCGCGACTCCGCATGGATGGGACGCGTCCACAGGTTCCTCGGTCTCGAGGTGGGCTGCATCCTCGCGCAGATGACCCCGGAGCAGCGCCGCAAGGCATACGCCGCGGACATCACCTACGGGA
This sequence comes from uncultured Actinomycetota bacterium, assembly GCA_963769435.1. Classification (GTDB taxonomy): domain Bacteria; phylum Actinomycetota; class Actinomycetes; order S36-B12; family UBA10799; genus JADKAV01. The sequence continues at coordinate 810,059 of CAVYLN010000001.1, read as the reverse complement.
CGAACAACGAGTTCGGTTTCGACTACCTGCGCGACAACATGGCGTGGAGCGTCGACGAGATGGTGCAGCGCGGCCACAACTTCGCGATCGTCGACGAGGTGGACTCGATCCTGATCGACGAGGCCAGGACGCCGCTGATCATCAGCGGGCCGGCCGACCAGTCGCCCAAGTGGTACGCCGACTTCGCCAAGCTTGTTAGGCGGCTGAAGAAGGACGAGGACTACGAGGTCGACATCAAGAAGCGCACGGTCGGCATCCTCGACGCAGGGGTCGAGAAGGTCGAGGACTGGCTCGGCGTCGAGAACCTCTACGAGACCGTGAACACGCCGCTGGTCGGCTTCCTGAACAACGCGATCCGCGCGAAGGAACTGTTCGAGCGGGACAAAGAATACGTGGTGCAGAACGGCGAGGTGCTGATCGTCGACGAACACACCGGCCGGATCCTGGCAGGCCGTCGGTACAACGAGGGGCTGCACCAGGCGATCGAGGCCAAGGAGAACGTGGAGATCAAGGCCGAGAACCAGACCTTGGCCACGATCACGCTGCAGAACTACTTCCGCATGTACGACAAGTTGTCCGGCATGACCGGCACCGCGATGACCGAGGCCGCCGAGTTCAACCAGATCTACAAACTCGGGGTGGTTCCGATCCCCACGAACCAACCCAACGTGCGCGTCGACCTCGCCGACGTCATCTATCGGACGGAGGGCGCCAAGTTCGCCGCCGTGGTGGAGGACATCCAGGAGTGCCAGGAGAAGGGGCAGCCCGTTCTGGTCGGTACCGCCAGCGTCGAGAAGAGTGAGGTGCTGGCGGCGCTGTTGCGCAAGGCCGGGGTCCGTCACGAGGTCCTCAACGCGAAGTACCACGAGCGGGAGGCCTCGATCGTGGCCGAAGCGGGCCGCAAGGGTGCGGTGACCGTGGCCACGAACATGGCGGGTCGTGGAACGGACATCATGCTCGGTGGCAACCCCGAGATGCGGGCCGCGTCCGACCTGGAGGCGCGTGGCCTGGATCCCGTGGAGTCCCCGGAGGACTACGAGGCAGCCTGGCCGGACGCCCTGAGCAAGGCGGAGGAGTCGGTCAAGACCGAACACGAGGAGGTCACGTCGCTGGGTGGCCTGTACGTGCTGGCCACAGAACGTCACGAATCGCGACGGATCGACAACCAGTTGCGGGGACGTTCGGCACGTCAGGGCGACCCCGGCACCACGCGCTTCTATCTCTCGCTCGAGGACGACCTCATGAAGCGGTTCAACGCCGCCATGGTCGATGCGTTCCTGACCCGGTTCAACGTGCCCGACGACGTGCCGATCGAGGCGAAGATGGTCTCCCGGGCGATCGCCAGTGCGCAGGGTCAGGTCGAGGCGCAGAACTTCGAGATCCGCAAGAACGTGCTGAAGTACGACGAGGTCCTCAACCGGCAGCGGCAGGTCATCTATGCCGAGCGGCACCGTGTGCTCAACGGGGAGGACCTCGAGGACGAGGTGCGGGTGTTCCTCGACGAGACGATCGCCGGCGCTGTCGGCCAACGCCACGTCGGAGGGTTACCCGGAGGAGTGGGACCTCGACCAGTTGTGGACGCAGTTGCAGACGCTCTACCCGGTCGGTGTCTCGGTCGCGGCCCTGGAGGAAGAGGCCGGTGGCGACCGCTCGGGGCTCAGTGCCGACCTGCTCACACAGGCACTGCAGGACGACGCCCAGGCGGCCTACGACCGGCGTGTGGAGGAACTCGGCGAACCGGTCATCCGGGAGCTCGAGCGGCAGGTCATCCTCAACGTGCTGGACCGCAAGTGGCGCGAGCACCTCTACGAGATGGACTACCTGCAGGAGGGCATCGGGTTGCGGGCCATGGCCCAGCGAGACCCGCTGGTCGAGTACCAGAAGGAGGGCTACGACCTCTTCGCCGCGATGATGAACTCCATCAAGGAGGAGACCGTCGGGTACATGTTCCACGTGCAGCCCACCGTCGAGGGTGAGGATGAGGAACTCGAGGAGGAGGGCGAGCCGGGCGAGGTGGAGCGAGGAGGCGCCACGCATCGTCGCGCCGGGTTTGGTGGCCGAACGACCCCAGCAGGTCCAGTACTCCGCCCCGACCCTCGACGAGGATGTGCCCGCGCACGTCGAACGGGGCACGCTGGCCGGGGGCAGCGCCCGCGACACCGACCCCAAGTACGCCAACGTCTCACGCAATGCGCTGTGCCCCTGCGGTTCGGGCAAGAAGTTCAAGCGCTGCCACGGAGACCCGCGGCACGTCGACTGAGATCGCGGGAGTCCCGGGACCGGCCTGGTCTCACAGCACGAGCACACAGACACACCGCCACCGCCCGTGACGGCGGTGGAGTCGCAGTGCCACCGCCCGTGTCCGCTGAGGGCAGCCGACCACGGCCGCAACCTCGACCGAGTCGTCGCTGAGCGGTTGTGCCCGCACCGCTCAGAACCTTCCCCCACGCAGCCGGGAGTCAGGATTCGGTGCGCGCAACGCCTGGAACACGACCTGCGACACGGAGTTCACCAGTGAGGTGGCGGGTCGATGCCCGGCCAGAACCTCCACGACCGACTGGGTCAGCCTCTCGATCCATCGCTGATCCGGTCCGGTTGCCGTTCCGGTGCGGGGGGCCGGCACCAGATGCAGGTGGCGTGGTCGCGGTGGCTGGGGGACGGGCCGCCAACTCTCGATCGGGCTGACGGTTGCAGTAGCAGCGTTCGTGCATGATGATCTCATTTGCAGTTGTTTGATGTTGTTTGATATCGATCATAGGTTGTTGCGGGGTGCCCGGGGGTACCCTTTGTGGATATGCAGCAGGACGACTGGCCGGATCTGACCGACGTCGAGATGCGTGCGACCGCGCTGGATCGTCTGGACCTGCACTACGAGCATCGTGATGCACTCGATGTCGAGCGGGGATCCTGGGAGTTGGACGATCATGTCCGCCGCTATTCGCACCTCGAGATCGTGATCGGGGATCACGCCGTGCGTGGCGATGTCCTGGCGGTGGGAGAGGGGTGGGTGCACTTGAGCACGGCCCTGGTCCGTCTGGCCGCCTGTGACGAGATCCGCCCGATGGGCCGTGGTGACGGTGTCGCCAACAGTCCGGTGAGTTTCCGTCAGGCTGTGCGGCAACGTGCCGGGAGGGTCCCGCGGGAGATCATCCTCGACCGCGGCCGGGCGCTGATGGTGACCATCGATTGGGTGGCGGCCGACTTCGTGCACGTTCGCACTTCCGGCCGTCCAGTATTGGTGCCGCTAGCCCAGATCGCTGCTGTGCTCGGCGCCGTCTAGTAGCGCAGCGGTCTGTTCGTAGGCCCGCTGAATGTAGGCCTCGAGTTCGGTGGCCTCCACGCGCCACTGTCCCCGACCGCCCACCTTGATTGCGCGCAGTTCCCCGCTGCGAACAAGTGCATAGGCCTGCGCCGAGGAGATGTTGAGCGTCTCGGCGACGTCGGCCAGCGTCAGGAAGCGCACAGTCCGATCCTCCCACACCGCATAATGATGCAGAGGTTCAACGGATTTCTGGGGATAACGTGGCGCTGGTGATTGTGCTCGGGCGTGCCGGGCGCGACTGGGAGGCCGTCCTGCTCGGGCAGGCGGCCGCGCACTCGCCCGCGACCGCGGTCACCGAGTGCCGTACTGTCGTCGACCTGCTCGTGCGTACCGAGATCGAATCCCCGCAGCTCGTCGTGGTGGGAGAGGACTTCCCCCGTCTGGCAGAGGCCCTGTCCAGGCTTCGCGCCATGACTCACGTCGTGGTCGTTGGTGACGGTCCGGGGGCCGATTGCCCGCCGCAGAGCGCACACCTCGACATGCTGCTCCAGGCCACGCCCTCGCGGCGCGGGACACTTGGCGCAGTCACCACTGTCTGGGGTCCACCCGGGTCCTGGGGCACCACGAGTGTGGCGGTCGGCCTGGCGCGAAGCATCGCCAAGCAGCAGCAGACGTTGCTCATCGACGCCAATGTCCACGCCCCGTCGGTGGGGGACCTGCTCAACGTCCCCCTCGGCGGGCTTCTGCAGGCGTGCCTCGCAGCGGATCGAGGTGCTCCCGACGTGCCGGCGCGGGCGCTGTCGAGTCGGCTGCACGTGCTCAGCGGAGTGGATCCGGCCGTCTATCCCGCCGTGCATCCAGGGGCGATGCAGCAGTTGCTGGGTCCGGCACGGGCTGACTACCGGCAGGTTCTGCTCGACGTCGACAGCGCGATCGACCCGGCCGGCGAGATCGGCTTGGTGCCGGATTGGACCACCGCCACGGCAGTGGGCCTGCGCGCGGCCGACCATGTGGTGATCGTGGTCGGGGACTCCGACACCGCTCAGGCGCGGTTGTGGCGCAGCCTGCCGGCCGTGGCCGAGGTGATCCGTGGCCGGACCACCGTGGTCGTCAACCGCTGTGCGGATCCTCGCCGCACGACCTCGCGACTTGCGGGCAGACTTGGGGATCATCTGCCCGACGCGGCCGTCGGATGGATCAGTGGGCCGATCACCGAGAGGGCGCTGCGCCCGATCGTGGAGGAAGTGGTCGATGGGCTGCCCACGCGGGCCGGATAGCCTGGTCCCATGCCGCTGTCGGGACTCATCGTGGATTGGGGCGGCGTTCTGACCGTCGGGATGCATGAGGCCATGGGTTCCTGGGCCGCCGATGAGGCGATCGACATCACTGCGTTCGTTGCGGTCATGCGCGACTGGCTGGGCCGGGAGTACGCGCTCGAGGCCGCGTACAACCCCATCCACGCACTGGAGCGCGGGGAACTCGAGGTCCCCGCCTTCGAACTGCACTTGGCCCAGGCTCTGCAGGACAAGACCGGCCACAGCATCCAGGCGGCCGGACTGCTCAACCGGATGTTCCGTTTCTTCCGGACCAGCCCCGACATGATCGCGCTGGTCCGGCGGGCCAGGAGCAGCGGTATCCGGACCGCGCTGCTCAGCAACTCATGGGGCAACAACTACCCCGAAGACCTTTTCGACGGCATGTTCGACGAGGTCGTCATCTCGGGTGAGGTGGGTATGCGCAAGCCGGACCCGGAGATCTATCTGCACACCATCGAGGCGATCGGCCTGCCTGCGCAGTCGTGCGCGTTCGTCGATGACCTCCTGCCCAACGTGATCGCGGCCCGTGAGATCGGGCTCGTGGGCATCCACCACACCGACTACCCCACCACGGCCGCGGAACTGGACGTCCTGTTCGACCGGGTGCTGTCCGTCTGACGATCCGTCGGCACACGATGGCGATCGGTGCCGGTGGACGCAGGATCTGGTTGGGGACCTGGGCCCCGCAACCAGTTCTGCGCCACATTTGCCGCATATGGGACGCCCTGGCGCCGATTCGCGCGGGACCTGGTTGACGAGCGCCCGGGGCTCGATGGAACCAACCACTTCGTGCGTGCTCGGGTGCCCGTGCTCGCCGTGCCGAGCGCGCAGACGTGGGCGCGGGACGACGTGCACTCGCGCAATGGAACAATGAGGACAGAAAACTGTGCGCCGAGAGAGGCGGGAACGACGTGCCCGATCGTCTGAGTTCCTTGGACGTGTCCTTCTTCTACCTGGAGGACGGGACCACGCCGATGCACATCGGGGAGATGCTGATCTTCCAGGCCCCGGACAGCGGCTTCGACTACGACAGCCTCGTGACCCTGATCCGGCGCCGGATCGCGTTCGTCCCCCGGTACCGCCAGCGCGTGCGATGGGTACCCGGGCGTTTGGCGAACCCGGTGTGGGTCGACGACCAGGACTTCGACGTCGCGTTCCACGTGCGTAGGTCTGCGTTGCCGTCGCCCGGCACCGATGGCCAACTGCGCGAACTGGCCGCACGGATCATGAGCCGACCCCTGGACCGGACCCGTCCTCTGTGGGAGGTCTACCTGGTCGAAGGTCTGGAAGGGGGTCGCTTCGCGATCCTCACCAAGACCCATCACGCGATGATCGACGGCTCGGCGGCGGTCGACATCGGTCAGGTGATCCTGGACCCGACACCCGACAGCAAGCCCACACCGGACCTGCACTGGACCCCGTCGCAGGAGCCCAGCGGTGCCGAACTGGTGGCTGGCGCGGTCGTCGACACGGTGCGGCGGCCCGCGGTCGTGGTGGACACTGCCCGCAAGGGACTCGCCGACGTCGGCGAATCGGCGGCGGGCCTCCTGCGCCACGCCGGCGGTCTGGTCACGGCCCTGTGGACGGCCGCGCGGCCACCCGCGGAGAGCCCGTTGAACGTGCCGATCGGGGCGCAACGCCGGTTCGGGACGGCGACCCTCGACCTTGAGGACTTCAAGACGATCAGGCGCGAGCACGGAGGCACCGTCAACGACGTGGTCCTCGCGGTCATCGCCGGGGCACTGCGGGCGTGGTTGATGACCCGGCAGGAGAACGTCGGCAGCCGCCACACGATCCGCGCCATGGTGCCGGTCAGCGTCCAGGAGATCGGGGAGCGCCGTCCGTCCCACCGGGTCGCCGCGTTCGTTGTGGACCTGCCCACCGGGGAGCAGGACCCGGTCGTCCGGCTCAACCGGATCAGCTACGAGATGGGGCAGCACAAGGAGGGCGGCCACATGGTGGGTGCCCAGACGCTGGTCGCGCTCACCGGCTTCACCCCGCCGACGCTGCACGCGATGGGTGCCCGGCTCGCCGGCGACCTCTCCCGGCGGGTGGCCAACGTGGTCGTCACCAACGTGCCAGGGCCCCAGCAGCCCTTGTACGTGGCCGGCGCGCAGTTGCTGGGCGCCTACCCGATCCTGCCCCTGGTGAAGGGCATGGCCGTGACGATCGGATTGACCTCCTACAACGGCGGAGTCTTCTTCGGGCTCAACGCCGATCGGGATGCGATGGACGACATCGACGTGCTCACGGCATGCATCTCGGAGGCGATGGACGAACTGCTGGACACGACACGGAAGACGCGTACGCGAGCAAAACGCGCCAGAAGGGACTAACGTTCCGGCGAGTAGCGTTTTACTGGTAGCAGTACCGGTAACGGCAGAGCAGGAGCAGTCATGGCCACGAAGCCCGGTCCACGGCGGGGGCTCGTCCTCGGCGGTGGCGGCATTCTCGGAGCGGCCTGGATGGTCGGCGCGCTCAAGGCGGTGGAGGAGATCCACGGCTTCGACCCCCGCACGGCCGACTACATCGTGGGTACCTCCGCTGGATCTGTGCTCTCCGCGCTGCTCGGGGCCGGAGTGAGCGTGGAGCAGTTGATCGACCATCAGCGCGGCCACTCCATCGATGAGGGGCCGTTGGCCGGCTACTCCTGGGACTACGAGAAGGCCACCGGGAGCCATCGACCCGGACTTCCCCGGCTGCTCGGCCCGGGCAGCGGGAAACTGATCCGCCGCACGCTGGCCGGTGGTGCCCGGAAGATGCCCCCGACCGCGGTGCTCAGCGCCTTCCTGCCGGCCGGCAAGGGCTCCCTGGACCGCGTCGGACACCTGGTCGAGGCGTTCACGCCCTTCGGGGAGTGGTCGCCCCACGACAATGTCTGGATCGTGGCCCTGGACTATGAGAGCGGTCGCCGAGTGGCGTTCGGACATGACAACGCGCCGCCGGTCGCCCTGTCCGACGCGGTGATGGCCAGTTGCGCGATCCCGGGCTGGTTCCGGCCCATGCAGATCGACGGGCGCACCTACATCGACGGCGGCGCCTGGTCGGCGACGTCCGCGGACCTGCTGGCCGGCCTTGACCTCGACGAGGTGTACGTCCTGGCGCCGATGTTGTCCTTCGCCATGGACCAGCCCGACACGATGCTTGGCCGGGTGGAGCGCCGCTGGCGTGTGCAGGTCACGAAGAGGTGTCTGCACGAGGTCGACAAGGTTCGCGCGGGCGGTGCCGATGTCGTGGTGCTGGGTCCGGGTCCCGAGGATCTCGAAGCAATGGGTGCCAACGTGATGGACAACAGCCGTCGGCTCACCGCGCTGGAGACGTCCTTGCGGACCTCGCTGGAGGCGTTGCGCGACCCCGACAAGGTGGGCCCCGACCACTTGGCCGACGTCAGTTGATCCGCGCATACGTTCCCAGCACGCTGCCGGAGGTGGTCGAGTGGGACCGGGCCGGCTTCGTCCCGGCGGGGACCCGCATCCACGCGGTCACCGATGCGCTGCGAGCCCAGCACCCGGACGCGGACGAGGAGGAGTTGGAGTTCCTCGCGACCAAGGCAGCGGAGGAGACCTCCTCGATCGCCGCCATGACGTCGGGTCGCCGGCGTGCCACCCTGGCCATAGACATCGGCACCGACGCGGTGGAGCACGTTCCCGGTGCCGTCGACCTCGTTGGCCACGCGCGTCGAGGTACCGCGGATCGACTGGGCGGCAGTGTTCGTCGACGACCTGCAGTGGTACGCGGTCGACGAGATCCCGCATCTGCAGTAGCGTCCATCGGCCGGTTGGGCCAACCTCGCGATCGAGTCGCCAATCCGCGACCCGGGATGGAAGTATCAGCGATATGGATGCCGTCACCCGAATTCCCGCGATCGACAACGAGCCGAACCGGTTGTACGAGCCGGGCTCCCCGCACCGCGTATCGCTGCAGGCCAGACTCGCGCAGCTTCAGAGTCAAGGGTCGATCGACCTGCCCATGTACATCGACGGCCAGTGGACGATGGGCGGTGGGTCGCGGATCAAGGTGGTGCAACCGCACGCACATCAGCGCCGACTGGGGACGCTGAAGAACGCGACCCGCAAGGATTCTGCGGCGGCGGTCGCCGCGGCGAAGAAGGCGGCACCGGCGTGGCGGGCGCTGTCTTTCGACGATCGGGCCGCGATCTTCCTCAAGGCCGCCGACCTTCTGTCCGGCCCGTGGCGGGACACGCTGAACGCCGCCACCATGCTCGGGCAGTCCAAGACGGCATACCAGGCCGAGATCGACTCGGCCTGTGAGCTCATCGACTTCTGGCGGTTCAACGTGAAGTTCGCCGCTGAGATCCTGCGCGAACAGCCGATCTCCGGTCCCGGGGTCTGGAACCAGACCGACCACCGTCCGCTCGAGGGTTTCGTGTACGCGATCACGCCGTTCAACTTCACTGCGATCGCGGGTAACCTGCCGACCGCACCTGCCCTGATGGGCAACGTCGTGGTGTGGAAGCCGGCCCCCACCCAGCAGTTCGCCGCGCACTACCTGATGCAACTGCTCGAGGAGGCCGGACTGCCGCCGGGTGTGATCAACATGGTGACCGGGGACGGCATCGCCGTCTCGGACGTCACGCTGTACGACCGCGACCTGGCCGGCATCCACTTCACCGGTTCCACCCCGGTGTTCCAACTGCTGTGGCGCACGGTGGGCGAGAACATCGACAAGTACCGTTCGTATCCGCGGCTGGTGGGCGAGACGGGCGGCAAGGACTTCGTGTTCGCGCACCCGTCGGCCGACCCCGCGGTGCTGACCACCGCGATGATCCGCGGGGCGTTCGAGTTCCAGGGACAGAAGTGCTCGGCGGCCTCCCGGGCCTACGTGCCGCGCAGCGTGTGGAAGGTCATGAAGGACGACTTCCTGGAGAAGGTCGAGGGCCTGTCCATGGGCCCCACCACGGACTTCAGCAACTTCATGGGTGCCGTGATCGACGAGCGGGCGTTCGCGAAGGTGTCCGGGGCGATAGACCGGGCCACGAAGAACGTCGACGTCGACGTCGCAGCCGGAGGCACCTACGACGACAGTGACGGCTACTTCATCCGTCCGACGGTGGCGCTGAGCAAGGACCCGACGAACGAGTTCTTCACCGATGAGTACTTCGGACCGCTGCTGGGGGTCTACGTCTACGACGACCGCAGGTACTCCGCCGTGATGGACCAGATGGAGGGCATCGCGAAGTACGCGCTGACTGGCGCGTTCCTGGCGCAGGACCGGGCGGCGATCGCCGCAGGCCCGCGAGACGTTGCGCTACGCGGCGGGCAACTTCTACATCAACGACAAGCCGACGGGCGCCGTCGTGGGCCAGCAACCGTTCGGCGGTGCCCGTGCATCTGGCACCAACGACAAGGCCGGTGCTCCGCAGAACCTCATGCGGTGGACCAGCACCCGTTCCATCAAGGAGACCTTCGTGCCTCCGACCGACCACAATCACCCCCACATGAAGTAGAGGCCGAAGTGAATCCGTTGACCGACCTGCTGGAATCCGCGCAAGCGGTGGCAGCGCAGGCCCAACCCTGCCGAGTTCGAAGTGGACCTCGAGGACTTCCTCCCCAGGTTCTACGAGGATGTCGCCCCCGAGGACCTCGTCGGGAAGGACCCGATGGATGTGGTCGGGCCCGCCACACACATGCTGCAGACTCGGGGCGAACCGGCGGCCGGGGAGCGCCCTCGTGGACGTCTTCACTCCGACGGTCGGCGGCCAACGAGTGGACCTGCGGTCACACGGTTGTGCAGGTGATCACCGACGACATGCCGTTCCTGCTCGACTCCCTGGTGGCGGCGATCACCCGCGAGGGGCACGCCCTGCACCTGGTCGCACATCCCATCTACGCGGTCGTGCGTGATTCCGAGGGCGGCCTCGAAGCGGTCCTGCCGGGACCCCCGGACACCGCCCCGGACAACGCGATCCGCGAGTCGTGGATCCACCTCGAGATCGACCTGCGGACCGCCACGGAGGATCATGTCGCCCTCGAGAAGGTGCTGCAGTCGGTGCTTCGCGACGTGCGGCTCGCCGTCGAGGACTGGCAGCCGATGACCGCGCAGGCGCTCGCGATCGCTGAGGAGTTGCGGGTGAGTCCCCCGTCCTCGGTGCCCGAGGGGTACGCCCAGGAGGGCGCCGACTTCCTGCAGTGGTTGGCGGAGGGCAACTACACGTTCCTCGGATACCGCAAGTACGACCTGGTCCGCGACCCCGAACCCTCGGCCCTGGTCAGCCAGGCCGGCAGCGGACTGGGGCTGCTGCGTTCGGACAAGGTCGTGTCGGAGTCGTTCTCCAATCTGCCTCCCGCGGTGCGTGCCCACGCCGACGAGCCACGGGTGCTGGTGCTCACGAAGGCCAACTCCCGGTCCACCGTCCACCGACCGGTCCGGCTCGACTACGTGGGTGTCAAGCGCTTCGACGAGAACGGCGTCGTGATCGGCGAACACCGTTTCATCGGCCTGTTCGCCTCGAGTACGTACAACCAGTCCGTGACCCAGATACCGGTGCTGCGACGTCGGGTCGACGAGGTCTTCGCGCTCACCGGCTTCGCCCCGAACACCCACAGCGGCAAGGACCTCCTGCAGTTCTGCGAGACCTATCCCCGCGACGACTTCTTCCAGACCGATGCCGAGGAGTTGTTCCCGATCGCCCGCGCCGTGCTGATGATCCACCAGCGCCGGCAGACCAGGCTCTTCACGCGCGAGGATCGCTACGGGCGCTACGTCTCGGCCTTGGTATACCTCCCGCGGGACAGGTACAACACCAAGGTCCGGGAGCGGGTCCAGGCGAAGCTGCTCGAGGCCTACGGCGGGGTGACCGTGGACCACTCCGCGCTCCTGAGTGAATCCGTGCTCGCCCGCCTTCACATGGTTGTGCACATGCCGCCCGGGGTCCCTGTCCCCGAGATCGACGAGGCGGCCCTCGAGCACGAGCTGGCAGACGCGGTCAGGTCGTGGGACGACCACCTCACCGAGGCGCTGGTGACCGCGGTCGGCGAGGAGCGTGCCGGGGAACTGATCGCCGTCTACGAGGGTGCCTTCCCAGAGGCCTACAAGGAGGACGCCACGGCACGGGAGGCGGTGGCGGACATGCTGCGCCTCGCAGAGCTCGGTGAAGCCGGGGTGTCGGTGGCCCTTGCGCAGCCCGCCCTCGTGGAGTCACTGCGGGACCGCCGGTTCACCATCTTCCGTTCCGGGCCCTCGGTGTCCCTGGCAGCGGTCATCCCGATCCTCAACGGATTCGGGGTGGAGGTCCTCGACGAACGGCCGTACGCCATCTCCGGGCAGGACGGGGTTGAACGGCACATCTACGACTTCGGGCTGCGACTGCCCGACGGCGACATGCCGAACGAGGACACGTTCACGCAGCGCTTCTGCGATGCCTTCCTGGCCTGCTGGTCGGTTCACGCAGACGCGGACGGGCTGAACACGCTGGTCACCACTGGCGGGCTCGACTGGCGCGAGGTCGCCGCGGTGCGGGCCTGGGTCGAGTACGCCCGGCAGATCGGTACGCCCTTCTCCGCGCAGTACATGACCGAGGTGTTGATCGCGCACACCGAGATCGTGCGCCTACTGGTGCGCCTGTTCGAGTCCAGACACCATCCGGCGAGCAACGACGAGCGGAAGGCCAAGAGCCTGCACCAGGAGGTGCTCACCGCGCTGGACTCGGTGGCCTCACTTGATGACGACCGCGTGGTCAGGCAGTTGCTCGGGATCGTGCTCGCGATCCTGCGCACGAACTACTTCCAGCGTGCCGACGGTCAGCCGAAGCAGTGGCTGTCCTTCAAGTTCGACCCGCGCGAGGTGCCGGGGATGCCGCTGCCGCGTCCGCGTTTCGAGATCTTCGTGACGTCCCCGCGGATGTCCGGCGTCCACCTGCGTTTCGGCCGCGTCGCCCGCGGTGGGCTGCGCTGGAGCGACCGTCGCGAGGACTTCCGTACGGAGGTCTTGGGGCTGGTCAAGGCGCAGATGGTGAAGAACGCCGTCATCGTGCCGGTCGGCTCCAAGGGCGGTTTCGTGGTGAAGAACCCGCCGCCGATGAGCAACCGCGAGGCCTTCATGGCCGAGGGGATCGACTGCTACAAGATGTTCATCAGCGGTCTGCTGGATCTCACCGACAACCTCGTGCACGGTGAGGTCGTGCCACCCGCCGACCTGCATCGCCGCGACGGGGACGACACCTATCTGGTGGTGGCGGCGGACAAGGGCACGGCCTCCTTCTCCGACATCGCGAACTCGGTGGCCGCCGACTACGGTTTCTGGCTCGGCGACGCGTTCGCCTCCGGGGGCTCGGTGGGCTACGACCACAAAGCGATGGGCATCACTGCCCGCGGCGCCTGGGAATCGGTCAAGCGGCACTTCCTCGAGATGGGCGTCGACACCCAGAGTGAGGACTTCACCGTCGTCGGAGTCGGAGACATGTCCGGAGACGTGTTCGGCAACGGCATGCTGCTGTCCGAACACATCCGGCTGGTTGCGGCCTTCGACCACCGGGACATCTTCCTGGATCCCTCACCGGATGCGGCCGCGTCCTTCGTCGAACGCCGCAGGCTGTTCGACATGTCACGATCGAGCTGGGCCGACTACGACAAGGACCTGATCAGTTCCGGTGGCGGGGTGTACCCGCGTTCGCTGAAGTCGATCCCGATCAGCAAGCAGGTGAGATCGGTACTGGGGATCGCCGACGGGGTCAAGAGCATGACTCCCAACGATCTGCTCCACGCGATCCTGCAGGCGCCCGTCGACCTGCTCTGGAACGGCGGCATCGGCACCTACGTGAAGGCGTGCCACGGAGTCCGACGCCGAGGTCGGGGACAAGGCCAACGACGCCATCCGCGTGACCGGATCACAATTGCGGTGCAAGGTCGTGGGCGAGGGTGGCAACCTCGGTCTCACCCAACTCGGGCGCATCGAGGCCGCCGACAAGGGGGTGCGGCTCAACACCGATGCGATCGACAACTCGGCCGGCGTCGACACCAGCGACCACGAGGTCAACATCAAGATCCTGCTGGACCGCATCGTGCAGGACGGGGACCTCACGATCAAGCAGCGCAACGAGTTGCTGGCGGCGATGACCGAGGACGTGGCCGACCTCGTGCTGGCCAACAACTACTGGCAGAACATGCTCCTGTCCAACGGTCGTGCCCAGCGCGGGGCGCTGCTGTCCGGTGCACCAGCGGCTGATGACGGTGCTGGAGCAACGAGGTCTGCTCGACCGGCAGATCGAGTACCTGCCCACCGACGAACAGATCACAGAACGTATCGCGTGAGGGCCGCGGCCTCAGTTCCCCGGAACTGTCGGTGCTGTTGGCCTGGTCGAAGATCGCGCTGACCGACGATCTGATGGAGACGTCGATCGACGAGGACGATTGGTCGCGCGACATCCTGGCCGAGTACTTCCCGCCCGGATCTGCGGTCGCGCTACCCGGAGCGGCTCGGGGAGCACCCGTTGCGCAAGGAGATCGTGGCGACGATGCTGGCCAACGACGTCATCAACCACGGTGGCATCACCTTCGTGCATCGGGTCGTCGAGGAGACGGGGGCCTCCGTCGAGGAGACCGCCCGGGCCTACGTCGCGGTCCGGCAGGTATTCGACCTCGACGGCGTGTGGCAGGAGATCGAGGCGCTCGACCGGGTGGCTCCAGTTGCGGCACAGAACGCGATGTACCTGGAGATCAGACGGTTGCTGGACCGCTCGGTGCGATGGATCCTCACCACCCGTGGCGGGGTCCTCGATGTCTCCAAACTCATCCACGACGTTCACCCCGTGGTGCATGCGCTGACCCCGGAGATTCCGGACATGCTGCTCGGTACCGAACGTCAGCGACTGGAGGACCTCACCGCGCACTACGTGGAACTGGGGGCTCCGGAGCACCTGGCGGTGCGGGTCGCGGCGTGCCTGGACCAGTACTCTCTGCTGGACATCGCCGACATCGCCGCGCGCGAGAAGCAGGATCCGACCGCTGTTGCGCAGTTGTACTTCGCCGTCTCCGAGCGCTTCGGCATCGATGCCCTGCTGACGCAGATCTCCAACCTCGACCGCCTCGATCGGTGGGCCACGCTGGCACGGGCTGCCGTGCGGCAGGACCTCTACGGCGCGCTCGCCGGGCTCACTGTCCGGATTCTGCGGCGCACCGATGAGGCGATGCCGCCGCAGGAGCGGATCGCGGCCTTCGAGGAGGCGAACCCGGAGGGCTTGTCGCGTGCCCGCGCGACGTTGGAGGAGATCCGTGGATCCGGGCCGCCGAGTCTGGCCACCGTGTCGGTCGCGCTGCGCCTCATCCGCAACGTCAGTCAGCAGGGTTCATAGGCACGGCCGGAGACGTCTGCGGGCGTCCCCGGCCGGTGTCCGTGCGGACATCAGGCCACACCCGGCCTCCGGAACTGGATGCTTATCCTGGGTCCGGCCGCGGCGACCTTCGGGACGGCGTGTTCCCACGTGCTCTGGCAGGTCCCGCCCATGACGAGCAGATCCCCGTGTCCGACCGGGAAACTCGAAGTGGGACCGCCGCCGCGCGGCCGCATAAGCAATGGCCGGGCTGCACCAACCGACACGATCGCCACGACGGTGTCCGCATGCGCCACGCCGATGGTGTCGCCGTGCCAGGCGACGCTGTCGGTGCCGTTGCGGTACCAGCACAGGCCGGCGGTGGCGAACCGCTCGGGCCCGTAGTGCTCGTTGAGCTCGTGGAAGGCCCGGACCAGACCCGGGTGGGGCAGTGCCTCCGGATCGCTGCACCAGGCCGTCAGGCGGGGGACGTCGACCACCCGGTCGTACATCCTGCGCGTGGCGCGTTTCCAAGGGACCTGGACACGCAGAGCGTCGAAGACCTCCAGATCGTCGTCGAGCCAGCCCTCGAGGTGGTCGACCCATGCGCCGTGACCGAGATCGGTGCGGTGGGCGTCACGCAGCGTTCCCCGGTCGACGCCTGCGCCGGAGAACAACGAGGGCTGTAGATCCAGAGCCGTCACGCCCCGATAGTATGTCGCACACGCGTTCGAATCAACTACTTGTGACGTACGGTGGTCCGATGAAGTACCTGGTCCTGAGCACAAGTGTTGCCTCCATGCTCGCCCTGGCGGGTCCCGCCGCGGCCGAACAGACCGATCCGGTCCCGACCCCGGCGCAGGAGCCGGTCACCCCTGCGCCGCTGGCAGCGCCCACCGCAGTGAGCGCGAGCCAGGTCGGCTCGAGCGTCGAGGTGACATGGCAACCCAGCCCCGGTGCCACCGAATACGTGGTTCTTTCCGACCCGGGCGGTGTCACCTGTACGACCGCCACGACCAGCTGTGTGTTCGATCGGTTGCCGTTGCGACAGAGCTACACGTTCACGGTGACCGCGACCGACGGCCTCAGCGCGAGTCCGGCTTCGGCCCCGAGCGCGCCGGTGCGGCTCAAGGTGCGACTCGACAAGCCCATCTTCGCCAAGTCCAAGGTGCTGGTCGGGCGCTCGGTGAGGGGACGCAAGATCTGGGCGGTTCGGCAGGGCAATCCACTGGCGGTCACGGTTCTGCTCAGCGTCGGGCAGATGCACGGCAGCGAACCAGCGGGACTCGCGATCACCAAACGGGTGCGGAAGAAGGCGATCGATCCGGACGGTGACTACCAACTGTGGACCATTCGGACCGTGAACCCCGACGGCAGCCGCCGGGGCAACCGCTACAACGCCCGCGGCGTGGATCTCAACCGCAACTACCCCGGGACCTGGTCCAGCAGTTACCGCGCGGGCCGGCGGCCGGCCAGCGAACCCGAGACCCGCGCGATGATGCGTTTCGTCAAGCGGCTGCAACCCAACGGCGTGCTGAGTTTCCACCAGCCCTGGAACACCACGCTCAGTGTCTGTGACCGACGCTCGGCCGACTGGGTCCGAAGGGTCGCAACGCTGATCAGACTCAACCAGCCGGGTCGTGCGAACAACTGCGGCAAGTGGCTGCCGGGCACACTGAACCGCTGGACGGCACGCAACACGGCGAGTTGGTTCGTGACGGTGGAACTACCTCCGCAATACCGGGCCAGGAAGTCGATTCCGCGTGCGGCGAAGGCCGTGGTCAGGGTCGCCGAGGAGATGTCGGCCCAGGCCGAACTCGCGGCACAACTCCGATAGGGGCCCGGACCCGGTCGGCGTGCGTAGGATGTCGGGTATGACGCAGAACCCCGCCGAAGAGCCGCAGGACGTCCCGCCAAGCAGCACGAGCGTTCCGCCGCCTCCGCCTCCTCCCGTCGCTGCGCCCACCCCGCCGCCGGCCGCGCCGGCGACGCCGCCCACGCCGCAGCCCACGCCGCCAGTGCCGCAGCCCGCGCCGCCGGCCCCGGGGGGTGTGGCCATGTACCCGAACGGCAAGCCGATGCTCGACGCCGAGGGTCGTCCGGCCTCCCCGAAGTCCCGGTTGGCCGCAGCCCTGCTGGCCTGGTTCCTCGGCGTGTTCGGCGTCCACCGCTTCTACGTGGGGAAGGTCGGGACCGGAATCCTGATGATCCTGACTCTCGGCGGACTCGGGATCTGGGTGCTGATCGATTTCATCATCATCCTCATGGGCTCCTTCAAGGACAAGCAGGAGCGGTACCTCGCCAACTGGTAGGTCGGCGCGCGGTTACCCTACATAGGTGGCCGATCTGGAGATCTCCGAACAAGTGAGCGTGCTCGACGGTGTGCTGAAGCAGATCGAGGCCGTCGTGGATCTTCCTGGGGTCGAGACCGAGATCGCGGACCTGGAGCAGCAGGCATCGGCCCCGAATCTGTGGGACGACCCGGAGGCGGCGCAGAAGATCACCTCCAAGTTGTCCTACCTGCAACAGGAGCGGCGGCGCCTGCACGAACTCCGGCAACGTGTCGACGATCTGCCGATCATGTTGGAACTCGCGGAGGCCGAGGACGACGCCGGTGCCCACGACGAGGCCTTGCGCGAACTCACCGCACTGCATGCGGAGATCAGCGATCTGGAGGTCCGCACGCTGCTGTCGGGGGAGTACGACGAGCGGGAGGCTTTGGTCTCCATCCGTTCGGGGGCTGGCGGCGTGGACGCGGCCGACTGGGCGGAGATGCTCCTGCGCATGTACAGCCGCTACTGCGAACGCCATGGCTGGCCGCTGGAGGTCTACGAGACCTCCTACGCCGAGGAGGCTGGCATCAAGTCGGCCACCTTCGCGGTCAAGGCGCCGTTCGCCTACGGGACGCTGTCGGTGGAGCAGGGCACCCACCGGCTGGTGCGGATCTCGCCGTTCGACAACCAGGGCCGCCGCCAGACCTCGTTCGCGGAGGTTGAGGTGATCCCTGTGGTCGAGAAGACGGAGAGTATCGAGATCCCCGAGGACGAGCTGCGCGTGGACGTCTACCGCTCCTCGGGGCCCGGCGGTCAGGGCGTCAACACCACGGACTCCGCGGTCCGTCTGACCCACATCCCGACCGGCATCGTCGTCAGCTGTCAGAACGAGCGGTCCCAGTTGCAGAACAAGGCCACGGCCATGGCCGTCCTGCAGGCCAAGCTGCTCGAGCGCCAGCGCCAGGAGGAACAGGCCAAGATGGATGCGCTCAAGGGTGAGTCCGCCGGTTCCTGGGGCAACCAGATGCGCTCCTACGTGCTGCACCCGTACCAGATGGTCAAAGACCTGCGTACCGAGGTCGAGACCGGCAACACCGCCGCCGTGCTCGACGGGGAGATCGACGAGTTCATCGAGGCGGGTATCCGGTGGCGTCGCCAGCAGGCGGGATGAGTTCGCCACGGCGGTGAGCCAAACCAGATCCTTACGGCGATGCGTGCTCTGGTATCGCGGCGCGGATCGTAGACTCGTCCAGTACGGCCAACACACCGGGTGGGGACATTGATCACGTTCGAGCGCGTCACCAAGCGCTACGACAGGCGCAATCGCCCCGCGCTGCAGGACATCAGCGCGAACATCAAACCGGGGGAGTTCGTCTTCCTGGTCGGAGCATCGGGATCGGGTAAGTCCACGTTCCTGCGGCTGATCCTGCGCGAGGAGAAGGCGACTTCCGGCAAGGTCATCGTCTCCGGACGCGATGTCGGTTCGCTGTCCCGCTGGAAGGTGCCGCAGCTGCGCCGGGGGATGGGTGCGGTCTTCCAGGACTTCCGGCTGCTGACGAGCAAGACCGTCTACCAGAACGTGGCGTTCACGCTGCAGGTCCTCGGACGCAAGAACTCCCACATCGAGCGCGCCGTGCCCGAGGTCCTCGACCTGGTGGGCCTGGCGGACAAGTCCGGGCGGTACCCGGACCAGCTCTCCGGCGGTGAGCAGCAGCGGGTTGCGATCGCGAGGGCCTTCGTCAACCGTCCTCCGCTGCTCCTGGCCGACGAGCCGACGGGCAACCTCGACCCGGCCACCAGCGTGGGGATCATGAAGCTGCTGGATCGCATCAACCGCGTGGGAACCACGGTGATCATGGCCACCCACGACGCGGCGATCGTCGACCAGATGCGTAAGCGCGTCATCGAACTGGATCAGGGCCAGTTGATGCGCGACGAGGCCCGCGGCGTCTACGGACAGGACCACCAGCCGTGAGACTCCGATTCATCTTCAGCGAGACGTTCCAGGGCCTGCGCCGCAACCTCACCATGACCTTCGCGGTGATCATCACGGTGGCCGTGTCGTTGACGCTGTTCGGCGCCGGGTTGCTGGTGCGAGCGCAGGTCGACAGCATGAAGGACTTCTGGTACGACCGGGTCGAGGTCTCCATCTTCCTGTGCGGGGCCAACTCGACCACCCCTTCGTGTGCGCTCGGTCCGGTCACCCCCGAGGTCCGCGCGCAGATCGAAGCCGAACTGAACAACCTGCGGCCGCTTGTGCAGGAGATCTACTACGAGTCCAAGGAGGAGGCGTACCAGCACTTCCTCGAGCAGTTCCAGGACTCGCCGATCACCCAGAACGTCACCGCCGACGCCCTGCCCGAGTCGTTCCGGGTGAAACTGTCGGATCCGACCAAGTACGAGGTGATCGCCGCCGCGTTCGCCGGCCGGCCCGGGGTCGAACAGGTCCAGGACCAGAGACAGTTGCTCGATCGGTTCTTCCGATTACTGAACGGGCTACAGGTGATCGCGCTATCAGTGGCGGTGGCGATGCTCGTGGTGACCGCACTGCTGGTCGTGAATACGATCCGGGTGGCGGCGCACTCCCGCAGACGCGAGGTCGGGATCATGCGACTGGTGGGCGCCAGCAACTTCATGATCCGGATGCCGTTCCTGCTGGAAGCGGCCACGTCGGCCGCGGTGGGAGGACTGATCGCGGTCGGGGCGATCGTGGCGACGAAGGTCTTCCTGATCGACCAGGTGCTGGCCCCGTCGTATCGCTTCACGGCGTTCGTGTCCTGGGACCAGGTGGTCCTGATCCTCCCGGTCGTGTTCTTCACCGGCATTCTGATAGCCGCCATTGCAGCCGGGCTCACATTGCGCCGATATCTCCGGGTGTGAAGGTACCCTGGGAGGAACATGTCCACTTTGTCCAGTAGCCGCACCAGTCGCCGCGGGAGGCGTTACGCCGCCGCGTCGATGGCGCTCGGGCTGGCGGTGGCCGGGTTCACTGTGCCGGCGCAGGGTGACGACATCAATGAGCAGGTCGAATCCGCATCCGATGATCTGGCGCGGGCGGACGCCAAGGTCGAGGCCGCGATCCAGCGGCTCAATGCAGCACAGGAGCAGTTGCCGGGCGCCCGCAAGGAGCTCGCGGCCGCACAGTCGGAACTGACCCAGGCCCAGCAGCGCAAGGCGGCTGCCGACGTGAAGGTGGCCGCGGCCATCGCCAAGGTGACGCGGGCCAAGCAGCAGATCGCGGAGACCGAGCAGCAGATCGCGTTCCTCGAGCAGCGGATCGGCCAGATGGCCCGTGAGGTCTATCAGCAGGGCGGATCCGTGTCCGAGATGGAGGTCCTGCTCGACTCCAGCGATCCCGGGGACTTCGCGTCCCGGCTGGAGACGCTGCGGTCGATCGCTCAGGGCAACAACAACACGTTGACCGATCTGGACGCCGCGAAGGCGCAACTGAACGTGCGCCTGGCAAGCCTCAAACTCCTGGAGGACGAGGCCGAGCAGGCCCAGGTCGAGGCTCAGAAAGAGGTCGAGTCCGCTGCGGCGGCCAAGGCCAAGGCGGACGCCGCCAAGGCCAAGATCGACGAGTTGGTGGCCGGACGCGTTTCGGCGCTGCGGGACGCGAAGGAGCGCAAGCAATCCGTGCGCAAGCAGTACAACCAGCTCAAGGCCGAGCAGGAACGTATCGCCGCCATCGCGCGGGCAGCGGCCGCGAAGGCCGTGAACGGGGTGGCGGGTGTCCCGGCCAACATCGGCCCGTCCGGG
Organism: uncultured Actinomycetota bacterium; assembly: GCA_963769435.1. Lineage (GTDB taxonomy): Bacteria > Actinomycetota > Actinomycetes > S36-B12 > UBA10799 > JADKAV01. The sequence continues at coordinate 789,182 of CAVYLN010000001.1, read as the reverse complement.
CTGGCCTGGCCGGTGACCGGTGCCCCGGTCGTGCAGAACGTCGGGCCGCGGATCCATCCGGTCTACGGTTATCGTTCGTGCCACACCGGCACCGACGTCGGAGCGGGGCAGGGTGCGCCCATCCAGTCGGCTGCCGACGGCGTCGTCGTCGCCATCGAGAACGGTGGGCCCTACGGACTGCACACGCTGATCCAGCACGGGTCCGGGGTGTCGACGATGTACGCACACCAGTCGTCCACCGCCGTGTCCGTGGGCCAGAAGGTCAAACGGGGCCAGGTCGTCGGTTCGGTGGGATCGTCCGGATGGGTCACGGGTCCTCACCTGCACTTCGAGGTGCATGTCAACGGAACGCCTTACAACCCGATGGGCTGGTTCGGCGGAGTCAAAGCCCCCGTGCGCTGCTGATACCCGTGAAGGAACAGGGTGAGAAGGTCATCGCGGTCAACCGGCGGGCGCGCCACGACTACGCGATCGAGGACACGTATGAGGCTGGACTGGTGCTGCAGGGCACCGAGGTCAAGTCCCTGCGTGCGGGCCGTGCGTCCCTGGTCGACGGGTACGCCGAGGTGCGCGACGGCGAGGTGTGGCTGATGAACGTCCACATCCCCGAGTACGACCAGGGCACCTGGACCAATCACGAACCGCGCCGGCCCCGGAAACTGCTCCTGCACGCCCACGAGATCAACAGGCTGATCGGGAAGACCAAGCAGAGCGGCCTGACCCTGGTCCCGATGAAGCTGTACTTCAAGGACGGCAAGGCCAAGGTGTTGATCGGGCTGGGCAAGGGCAAGAAGACCATCGACAAGCGGCAGGACCTCGCAGCGCGGCAGGCCAAACGAGATGCCGATCGGGCGGTGGCGGCTGCTCGGCGCGGCGGTCACTGAGCGGTCCGTGCTCACCGATGCGGATCTCCCCGCTCTGTGGGCGGACCTGGGCGTCCCCGGCGTCATCGATGTCCACACGCACTTCCTGCCCGAACCCGTCATGCGCAGCGTCTGGCAGTACTTCGACGACGCCGGGGCCAACTATGGGACTCCATGGCCGATCGAGTACCGATGGGGCGACCAGGCGAGGTTGGACCATCTTCGACGGATGGGCGTGAAGCGATTCACGGCGCTCGTCTACGCGCACAAGCCGGGGATGGCCGCCTGGCTCAACGACTGGGCATTGGACTTCGCGGTGGGTGTTCCCGACTGTCTGCCCACTGCCACGTTCTACCCCGAGCCGGGGGTTACGGACTACGTCGCGCGGGCGATCGAGCGCGGGGCCCAGGTGTTCAAGGTGCATCTGCAGGTGAGCGATTTCGATCCCCGTGATCCGCTGATCGACCCGGTGTGGGGCTTGCTCTGCGATGCCGGCGCCACGGTCGTGATCCACTGTGGATCCGCTCCCTTGCCCGGTCGTTTCACCGGACCCGGCCCGATCGGTGAGGTCGCCGGGCGGTTCCCCGACCTGCGGCTCGTCATCGCGCACCTCGGGGCGGGCGAGTTCGGCGAGTTCATGGATCTGACGCAGAACCGCCCGAACACGTGGCTCGACACCACCATGGCCCTGACCGACTTCATGCAGGACCTGGGGCCCTTCCCCGTCGATCGGCTCCCGCATCTGCGAGAGCTCTCCGAGCAGGGCAGGGTTCTGTTCGGTTCGGACTTCCCCAACATCCCCTACCCCTTCGCGCACCAGGTCCAGGTGCTCCTCGATCACGGTCTGGACATGCCGGAGGTCGTCTGGCACGCGCCCCACCGTCTGTTCGATGCCTGACGCCTGGCCAACGGCGCAGCGGGGCCTTTCGTGAAGTGGTGACACGTGCGGTGTCGAATCGTCACCAGAACCCCGGCGCGGTCCCTCGCGGGTCCGTACGGGCCAGGGACGGTTCAGAACCTGCGTACACCCCTGCGTCGCCAGAACGCCTTCTCGACCTCGATCGCGACGAAGGCGCAAGCGGCCAGGCCGATGATGGCCAACCAGGAGGGTCCGGTCAGAGCGGTTGTGTCGAACACGGATTGCAGAGGCGGGAAGTAGATGAAGAGCAGTTGCAGTACGACCAGCACCGCGACGACGCGCTGTGCCGCCCGGTTCCCGGTGTACGTCTCGGCGTTCAGGGCCGAGCGTGTGAAGTGGCGGGCGTGGAAGAGGTAGGCGATCTCGACAGCCACCAAAGAGGTGACGGCGGCGGTTCGCGCGGTGTCCAGGGCTGCGCCGCGCTGCAGCTCCCACTCGAAGGCCGCGAGGGCGGCGCCGGTCATGAGCAGGGATACGAAGACCAGGCGCGCGACCAACGGTTTGGTCATCAGGGACTCGGTGGCCGGTCGCGGTGGCTGATCCATGACGTCGGGCTCCGCCGGCTCGAAGGCCAGCGCAAGCGCGAGGGTGACGGCGGTGACCATGTTCACCCAGAGGATCTGGGTGACCGTCACGGGCAGCGTCCATCCCGCCAGCAGCGCGACCAGGATCAGCAGGGCCTCCCCGCCGTTGGTCGGAAGGATGAACAGCAGGCTCTTCTTGATGTTGTCGTAGACGACTCGGCCTTCCCGCACGGCGTCGCGGATGGTGCGGAAGTTGTCGTCGGTCAGCACGATGTCCGCGGAGTCGCGGGCGGCATCGGTCCCGCGGTCCCCCATCGCGACCCCGATGTCAGCAGCCTTGAGTGCGGGTGCGTCGTTGGCGCCGTCGCCGGTCATCGCGACGAACTGGCCCTCGGACTGCAGCAACTGCACGAGCCGGATCTTGTTCTCCGGGTTGGCGCGGGCGATCACGTCGGTGTCGCGCAGTGTCGTCCGCACCTCGTCGTCGCTCATGTGCGCGATGCGGGATCCCTCCAGGCCCCCGTCGCCCACGTCGAGGTCCAGACTGCGTGCGACGGCCTCGGCAGTGGACAGGTGGTCCCCGGTGATCATCTTGACCGCGATCCCGGCCCGGTGGCATTCGCCGATGGCCTCGATCGCCTCGGGTCGGGGTGGATCCAGCATGCCGATCAGGCCCAGTACCTCAAGATCCGCGGGCAACCTGTCGGCGGTGAGATCGACATCGGAGGTCGGCACGCCTGCCCGGGCCACAGCCAGCACCCGTTGCCCCTCCCGCGCGGCGAGGGCGGCCCGGTCGAGCCACGCCGGATCCGCGCCCGCGCACATCCCGATCACTCGCTCCGGCGCTCCCTTGACCACCACGAAGGCTGCTCCGTGGTGGTCGTGGTGCAGAGTCGCCATGAAACGGTGCTCGGACTCGAAGGGGATCTCGTCGCGTCTGGGGCACTTCGTGCGCAGTTCCTGCACCTCGATGCCGGCCTTGGCGGCGAGCGTGGCCAAGGCTCCCTCGGTGGGATCGCCCGCTATCGTCCATCCTCCGGAGGGGTCCGGGGTGCGGTGCAGCACCGCGTCGTTGCACAGCGCTGCCGACTCGATGAGGTGCCGGGCCCCGGCGACCTCGTCGATGCGCAGCGCGTGGCTTTGTGCGTCATGGAAGCCGCCCTCGGGCGCGTAGCCGGCGCCTGTCACCAGGATGTCCTGGTCGGGGAGCATGAGGTGCACGGCGGTTACCTCGTTGCGGGTGAGGGTCCCGGTCTTGTCCGTGCAGATGACCGAGACGGACCCCAGCGTCTCCACGGCCGGCAGGCGACGCACGATCGCCCGGTTGCGTGCCATGGCCCTTGACGCGATCGCCAGGATGATCGTGATCACCGCGGGCAGACCCTCCGGGATCGCGGCGACCGCCAGGCCCACGACCGCGAGGAAACTGTCCAGTGCCGACATCCGGTCGAGGGTGTAACTGGCGATGAACACCAGCGCACCGACGACCAGGGTGAACGCGGTGATCTGCCGAGCGAGCCGGTCGAGGCGCCGGGTGAGGGGCGTCGAGACCGTGCGCGTTTCCCGGACCAGCGAGCCGATGTGCCCCACTTCGGTGTCCTCGCCGGTGGCTACGACGATCCCGCGGCCGGAACCGTTCACCACGGACGTACCGCTGTAGGCCATCGACCTGCGATCGGCCAGCGGGGCATCGGCAGCCACGGGGTCGACGCGCTTGCCCACCGGTGACGATTCTCCGGTGAGGGCTGCCTCCTCGATGCGGAGGCTGCGCACGCCGACCAGTCTCACGTCCGCGGGAACCCGGCTGCCCACCTCCAGCAGGACGACATCGCCGGGCACCAGATCAGCGGCGTCGATTTCGTGCCGTTCGCCACTGCGGAAGACCGTGGCGCGGGCGGTGAGCATCTCCCGGACGGCCGCGAGCGCATCCTCGGCCTTGCCTTCCTGGATGTACCCGACCACGGCGTTGATCACCACGACCCCGAGGATCACCGCCGCGTCGACGTAGTGAGCGAGCAGCAGGGTCACGACGCCCGCGACGATCAGCACGACGATCAATGGGTTGGCGAACTGTGACGAGTAGGCGCCGCAGCGGCGATCGACCCGGTTCGGTGCGCAACTCGTTGAGCCCGTACTCCTCGCGGAGTCGGTCCACCTGTGGCTGCGAGAGGCCCGATTCCCGATCGGTGCCCAGGGTTCGCTCCACCTCCTTGCCGGAGGTGGCATGCCACGGCGGTGGGGTGACCCGCAGCGTGTCGGCAAGCATGATCCGACGTGCTCAGGACTGGGCTTTGGCGATCAGCACGCTGCACGGGGCATGGTGTGCGATCGCGCTGGCCGTCGAGCCGGCCCGCCGCAAGCCCATCTCGTTCACCGAATCCCAGGCACTCACGCCCCGGGACCCCATCGCCACCAGATCGGCGCGCCAATGGGTCAGAGAATCCAGGACCAAGTCCCGCGGCCGGTAGAACACCTGCAGGTCGTCGGGGGCCAGGACTTGCGCCTGGACCCGGGCGACCTTGCCCTCCAGCCTGGCGACGGCCGCCTCGGTGATCGGGTCTGCGTCCGTCTGATGATCGCTGACGGACACCACCACAACCTCGGCGTCGCCCACCCACGGCAACGCGGCCACGGCGTCCTCGGCGGCACGTGCGTCGGGGGAGCCGTCGTGGGCCAGCACGATGCGCTGCGTGCGGTGACCGCCGCGCACGATCACCGTGGGCGCCGCCGGATCGTGCATCAGCCACTCCGCGGTGCTCCCCAAGTGCAGCGCCTTGAGCAGCCCGGTTCCGCGAGGACCCACCACGACCAGGTCACTGACCGCCGCCTTGGTGTGCAAGGCGTAGCGCGGGTCGAAGTCGACGACATCCTCGGTCAGGCCGTCTGCGACCTGCGGGCGCAACAGAGAGCGCGGCGCGGGTCGCGGGGCACCCGCCCGGCCATCGAGCGCCACCACGACGTCTATGGTCCAGCCGGGCCAATCGTGGCTGTTGATCCACAACCATCCGGAATCCGCTCCGGCTGATCCGTCGTCGCCGAACACCAAACGTTTCGACATCGTAACCACCCCAATTCCAGGGTAGGCCCCGATCGCGGGCTTGTACACCGTGCGGGGAGGGCTTCCGCGCCGGGCTTCTGTGAACTTGTGCAGGATCGCTTTCACCGGTGAACGAGAATCTGCACAGGTCGCAGGCGGTGCGCCTGCAGCCGTTGACGCCCGGGCCCTACCGGCGGGCTTGCCGGTGTTCGGCGGTGCGCCGTGTCCCGCGCAGGTACTTGCCGAGGTCGGTGCGCATCGTGGTCGCGGCATCGAGCACGTAGTTCTGGCGCATGCGCCACGGTGCGTGCTTCCCCTGCCGCGGGAGTATGCCGGCGGCGCGTTCGATGTAGCCGGAGGTGAGGCCCAGTAGGGGCTGCGGATCCAGTGGTTGGTCCGGGTGCGGGACCACCCACGCGTATCCGTTCGCGTCCATCCAGTCCAGTACCTTGCAGACCAATCGCGAGGTGAGGTCCGCACGCAGCGTCCAGGAGGCGTTCGTGTAGCCGACCGCCATCGCGAAGTTCGGCATCCCTGTGATCATCGCTCCCAGCAGCACGAACTGTGAGGGGATGTCCACTGGATCGCCGTCGACCGAGGGGGTCACCCCGCCGTTCGGTTCGAGCTTGAGACCGGTCGCGGTCACGACGATGTCTGCCTCCAGGACCCGGCCCGATGTCAGACGGATCCCTTGCGGGACGAACCTGTCGATGTGGTCGGTCACCACCTCTGCCTTGCCGGATCTGATGGCCGTGAACAGATCGCCGTCGGGAGCCACACACACCCGCTGGTCCCACACGTTGTACGCCGGAGTGAAGTGCTCGGTCACCTCCTGCTCGTCACCCAGTGCCTTGACAGCGAGACGCGTCAGTAGGTTGCCAGCCCGCTTCGGGAAGCGCCGGCTGAACTGGTAGAACGCGGTGCTGAACGTGATGTTCTTCGCGCGGATGAGGCGGTGGGCCAGCGTGGCCGGGAGGTGCTTGCGCGCCGCGTCGGCCAGTGGATCGGTGCGTGGCAGAGGACTGATCCATGTGGGGGAGCGCTGCAGCATCGTGATGTGCTCGACATCCGGTGGCCATCGCTGGGATCAGGGTCACCGCTGTCGCGCCCGAGCCCACCACGACGACTCGCTTTCCGGCATAGTCGAGGTCGTCCGGCCAGAACTGCGGGTGAACGATCGTGCCGGCGTAGTCCGCCATTCCCGGGAAGTCCGGCAGGTAGGCCTCGTCGTAGCTGTAGTAGCCGGCGCATGAGTACAGGAATCCCGCGGTCAGGGTGCGGCCGTCGGACAGTGTCAGTGACCACTTCGCCGTGGTTGTGTCGAAGTCCGCAGCGACGACCTTGCTGTTGAACTGGATGTGCTCGTCGATGCCGAAACGCGACGCCGTCTCTTCGATGTAGCGCTTGATCGCGGGCCCATCAGCAAGTGCCAACTCCTCGCGCCACGGATTGAACTGGAAGCCGAACGTGAAGAGGTCGGAGTCGGATCTGATGCCGGGGTAGCGGAACAGATCCCATGTGCCGCCCATCGCATCGCGGGCCTCCAGGATCGTGTAGGACTTGCCGGGGCACAGAGTCTGGAGGCGGTAGCCCGCATCGATTCCGGACAGGCCGGCCCCCACGACGACGACGTCGTAATGCGTGCTCATGGGTCCAGTGTGGAATAGCCGGGCACCGCGTGGACGTTCAACCCATGTACCGGTGTCGCAGGACCCCGGTACGCTGCAAGTACAACTCAACAGGGGGTGAACGGTTTCGACAGCGGATGCTTCGACGAGAGAAGCGGGCTGAGGATGACGGTTATCTCACATAACGATCCGTCAAAACACACAAGTGCCGATACTAATCGCGCTGACTTCGCCCTCGCTGCCTAAGCGAGCGTGAGTCCGTCGGCCTACGGGTGCCTTCCCCGTAGTTCCCGGCGTCATCTAGAAGGCTTGCTGAGTGCCCCGATCACGGGGGCGTGAGGGACTCCAAACAGTGATGTAGGCCGTGTTGGCGGATGGGTCGCACGAACCCGCCAGGCTGAATGCACCACAACGCGACTGCGCCCGGAGAATGCTCCGATTTGTACCGTTGGACCCGGGTTCGATTCCCGGCACCTCCACAAGGAACCTGCGCTGGACTCCCACTCTTTTCGGGGGTCCAGCGCAGTTCTTTGTGGCGTTTGGCGGGAATCGGGAGGAGGGCGCCGGCAGGCGGCCGACGGATCCCGGCACCTCCACAAAACGAACTAGGGGGGTTTGGGGGGATAGTCGCCGACAGGTTAATAGCTTGGAGGCAGCATCCCTGATCCGACCTTTTGCTGCCGTGAGCATTTACGGGTTCATTGGGCGCGTTCTTGGGTTGACAGCGATCTGTCAGGCCGCGCGGTCCGCCCTTTGGCGTTGCTGTCCGGCCCAGGTGAATTGCTTCGGCATGCTTGGCGGCCGGCTCGATGTTGATGGCGGTGGCTTCGTCGGCGGAGAGTTCCCTGACCCGTGGAACGCGTGGTCCGGTTGAGCAGTGGCTCATCACGGTCGCCCTTGCCAGTTTGCGCATGCCACGTGCGGAGGTTGTGGGCGTTACTGATTGCAGCGGCCATCGAGTAGATGGTCGTCGCGTTCGCCAGCCTTTGCTGTTGATGTGTTTCTCCGTTGATGGCTCCAATCCGAGGGCGGACAGTGTTCGCCTGCGCATCGCAACGGACGAAGAAGCGCTGGGTCAAAGCACTGCAACCTCGATATCGGGGATCACCCAAGTGGCAGGAGGACTACACGCGACGGGAGCACATTGAGGGCTTCTTCGGGTGTCTCCAGAATCCTCGTCTGGAACTGCCTTGAACGGCGTTCAAGCCAGGGGTCAGGGGAAGGCGGAGCGCTAGCCTACGGGCGCGTGACCGTTTGTCATGTGAACAGTCGCGCGAGGTCTCGGATGCGGTCCTCGTTGGCGCGGAACCACGCCCATTGTCCGCGTTGTTCGCGCGTGAGGAGTCCGGCGTCGGTGAGGACTTTGAGGTGGTGGCTGACGGTCGGCTGGGACAGGCCGATGGGTTCGGTGAGGTCGCAGGCGCAGCGTTCACCGGCGGACCGGATCAGGGCGAGGAGTTGCAGTCGGGCGGGTTCGGCGACGGCTTTGAGGATTTTGGCGAGGTTCTCAGCGTCGGCCCGGTCGATCGGGGTGGACAGGCCGGTGGCGCAGCAGGCGGACACGTTGACCGACGGGTCGGTGACGCCGATGGAGTTAACCATGATCGACCCTCTCACAAGCGATTACATTGACTCGCATCAATATAGGGGAGTAGGGTCCGTATTGACAAACATCAATGCGAATGAGGGTGCATGAGTCAGCAGACAGACCCGATGGAAGCCGCAGTCATGCAACGGCTGTCGCTGTTGGACCGGTGGCTGCCATTGTGGATTGGGGCGGCCATGCTCGGTGGGCTGCTCCTCGGTCGCCTCTGGCCGGGAGTTCAGGACGTGCTCGGAGCCGGGGAGATCGAAGGCACTAGCATCCCCATCGCCATTGGACTCCTCGCGATGATGTACCCGGTCCTGGCGAAGGTCCGGTACGAGGAGATCGGGCACATCACCGGCGACCGCAAACTCCTGGGTCTGTCGCTGCTGCTCAACTGGATCATCGGCCCGGCCTTGATGTTCTTCCTCGCCTGGACCTTCCTGCCCGACCAGCCGGAGTTCCGAACCGGTTTGATCGTCGTGGGACTCGCCCGGTGCATCGCCATGGTGCTGATCTGGAACGACCTCGCCTGCGGCGACCGGGAAGCCGCCGCCCTGCTGGTCGCCATCAACTCGCTGTTCCAGATCGTTGCCTACGCAGCACTCGGGGTGTTCTACCTGCAGATCCTCCCCGGCTGGCTCGGCTGGGAGACTGCCGACGCCCAGTTCTCGACCTGGTCGATCACCAAGAGTGTCCTCATCTTCCTCGGAATCCCCCTGGTCGCCGGGTACCTGACCCGGCGCATCGGGAGCGCCCGCAAGGGAGACACCTGGTACAACGAAACCTTCATTCCCCGCATCTCCCCGATCGCGTTGTATGGACTGCTGTTCACGATCGTGGTGATGTTCGCTCTGCAAGGTGAACGGATCACTTCCCAACCGCTGGTGGTCGTCCGCATCGCGATCCCATTGCTCGTGTACTTCGCGATCATGTGGTTCACCTCGTTCTTTGCCTCCCGCGCTGTCGGACTGAACTACCCGAAGACCGCAACCATGGCGTTCACCGCCGCGGGCAACAACTTCGAGTTGGCGATCGCCGTGTCCATCGGCGTGTGGGGTGTCACCAGCGGGCAGGCCCTCGCCGGAACGATTGGCCCGCTCATCGAAGTCCCCGCCCTCGTCGCACTTGTCTACGTATCCCTATGGCTTCGCAAACGTCTGTTCACAACCACTACCTCCGAAATGGAGAAAGCATGACCAGCACCAAACCGTCCGTGTTGTTCGTCTGCGTGCACAACGCAGGCCGTTCACAGATGGCCGCCGCCTACCTCACCCACGTCGCAGGGGACCGAGTCGAGGTCCGCTCCGCTGGCTCCGCGCCCGCCGACACGGTCAACCCGGCTGTCGTCGAAGCGCTGGCCGAGGAAGGCATCGACATCTCCGCGGAGGTGCCGAAGGTACTCACCGCCGAGGCGGTGAAGGAATCCGACGTGGTTATCACGATGGGATGTGGTGACGCCTGCCCCATCTTCCCGGGCAAGCGGTACGAGGACTGGAAATTGCAGGACCCGGCCGGGCAAGGCGTGGATGCCGTCCGTCCTATCCGTGACGAGATTCGCTCACGCATCGAAGCGTTGATCGCTGAGATCGCCCCGCAGGACGTGACAGCGTGACTGTGAACTCTGTAGAAATCGTCGGAGGTGGCCCCGCCGGATACACCGCTGGCAGCTACGCTGCACGCGCCGATCTGCAACCCGTCGTCCTGGAAGGTGCCGTCACCGCAGGTGGTGCACGCCCGCGTTCCGAACTCGCCAAAGGTCAGGTCGATCTGGACGACGAGGGTTATGTGCTGGTGGAGGGCAACTCGACCTGCACCTCAGTGCCCGAAGTGTTCGCTGCCGGGGACCTCGTGGACCACACGTACCGGCAGGCGATCACACCGGCCGGAACCGGCTGCGCCGCCGCGCTGGACGCACAACATCACTTGGCTGCCATCGCGGCGGCATCGCTGTGAAAGGACAACTCGATATGAACGACACATCAGTGGAGCAGGTACGCGAGACGGTGCGGGAACGCTACGCCGCCGCCGCGCAGACCGCGTCGTGCTGCTCGACGCCGCTGGACGACTCGCACGTGTTCGGCGGGTCGCAGTACGACGACTCGGCGAAGTCGCTGCTGCCGGAGGAGGCCATCATCGCCTCGCTGGGCTGTGGCAACCCGACGGCCCTGGCTGACCTGCAACTCGGCGAAACCGTCCTCGACCTCGGGTCCGGCGGCGGGATCGACGTGCTGCTGTCCGCGCAACGTGTCGGCCCGACCGGCAAAGCGTACGGGCTGGACATGACCGACGAAATGCTCGCCTTGGCGCGGGAGAACCAGGCCAAGGCCGGGGTGACGAACGTGGAGTTCCTGAAAGGTCACATCGAGGACATTCCGCTGCCCGACAACTCCGTCGACGTGATCATCTCCAACTGTGTGATCAACCTGTCCGGGGACAAGAATCAGGTGTTCGCCGAAGCATTCCGCGTGCTGAAGCCCGGCGGTCGGCTGGCAGTCTCCGACGTGGTGCTGAGCCGACCACTGCCCGACGAACTCGCCACGATCACCGCCCTGTGGACCGGTTGCATCAGCGGTGCGCTCACCGAAACGGACTGCGTCGCGGGTCTGACCGGCGCCGGGTTCGACAGCGTGTCCGTCGACCCGACGCAGATTTTCGACCGGGCAGCGCTCAGCGGGCTGGTCTCTGACCTTCCCGAAGCCGACGTCCCCGAAGGTCTGGACGTGAACACGGCGATCACCAGCCTGGACGGGGTCATCCGATCCGCAGCGATCCGGGCCGTGAAGCCCGGCGGTTCGCCGCGATCCGCCTCGCCCGTCATCCGGGTGTACGAACCGGCCTTGTGCTGCAACACCGGCGTGTGCGGGCCGGACGTCGACCAGGCCCTGGTCGAGTTCACCGCCGACCTGACCGCTCTGCAGGACCGTGGGGTGGACATCGCCCGGCACAACCTGGCCAACGACCCGATGGCGTTCGCCACGGACCCGACGGTCAAAGCGTTCCTGCAAGTCGCCGGGTCCGCGGGTCTGCCGCTGACGACTGTGAACGGGGTCACCGTGGTGACCGGTGAGTACCCGAGCCGCGCCGATCTGGAACGCTACGCCGGTATCACCCCCGCACCGACAACGAGCAGCCCGCTCACGTTGCTCAACGAGTCCGACAGCGGGTCGTGCTGCGGAAGCGACGGCTGCTGCTGATGAAGTTCCTGGCCAGCCCACCCCGCTACCTGTTCTTCACCGGCAAAGGCGGGGTGGGCAAGACGTCCATCGCGTGCGCCACCGCTGTGACCCTGGCCGCCGCCGACTCCCGTGTGCTGCTGGTCAGCACCGACCCGGCATCCAACATCGCGCAGGTCTTCAGTGTGACCATCGGAAACACCATCACCGCGGTCCCCGGCGTGCCAGGTCTGGACGCGTTGGAGATCGACCCCGAGCAGGCCGCAGATGCCTACCGGAGGACCATCATCGATCCGGTCCGCGACCTGCTTCCCGCCGCGGAGATCGCTGCGATCACCGAGCAACTGTCCGGGTCCTGCACCACCGAGGTCGCGTCGTTCAACGAGTTCACGGCCCTGCTGACCGACGACGCCGACTACCAGCAGTACGACCACATCATCTTCGACACCGCCCCGACCGGTCACACCATCAGGCTGCTGCAACTGCCCGGCTCCTGGACCGGGTTCCTCAATGACGGCAAAGGTGACGCGTCGTGTCTCGGGCCGCTCGCCGGGCTTGACCAGCGGCGAACCCAGTACTCCCAAGCGGTCGCCACCCTGCAAGACCCGCAACAGACGCGACTGATTCTCGTGACCCGGGCTCAGCCCACGGCGCTGCGGGAATTGTCCCGCACCTACCAGGAACTCGCCGAGATCGGCATCCTGGCAACGAACATCGTCGTGAACGCGGTACTACCGGACACCCCAAATGCCCCGACACTCGACGAGGCAATCCAGCGGCGTGAACGTGACGCACTCGCCGGGATCGAATCACCTATCAGTGATCTGCCACGTGACCTCATCCCGCTGCGCCCCGACAACGTCGTCGGCCTTCCCGCTCTGCGCACTCTGCTCACTGACGCGCAGCCCGACACAGCCACCGCTGCCGTGGCCAGCGTCGGCGAGATACCGGCGATGCCGCTCGGCCGTCTCATCGACACCCTCGAAGAGCAAGGCCACGGCCTGATCCTATGTATGGGCAAAGGCGGCGTAGGGAAGACCACCGTCGCTGCAGCCCTCGCCGTCACCCTTGCCCAGCGTGGCCGCGACGTGCACCTGACAACAACCGACCCAGCCGCACACCTCACCGACGTGCTGCCCGACACCGTCGACCATCTGCAAGTCACCCGGATCGACCCTGTACGGGCCACCGCCCAATACCGGGAACGTGTGATGGCGGCCAAAGGGAAGAACCTGGACGCCGACGGCCGGGCACATCTCGCCGAGGACCTGCTGTCGCCGTGCACCGAGGAAATCGCGGTGTTCCAGCAGTTCTCCCGCGTCGTGCTGGAAGGCCGCCGAAGGTTCGTCATCGTCGACACCGCGCCCACCGGACACACCTTGCTGCTGCTCGACACGGCCGGTGCGTACCACCGCGACATGGTTCGGCAGTCCGGTGACCACCTCGCCTTCCACACCCCGCTGATGATGCTGCAAGACCCCGACCTGACGCGGGTACTGATCGTCACCACTCCCGAACCGACTCCGGTGACCGAAGCGGAACAACTCCAAGACGATCTGCTGCGCGCCGACATTCACCCGTGGGCGTGGATCGTGAACAACTCGATCGCCGCTGCCCACCCCGAATCGGTGCTTCTGCAACAACGCGCCCGCAACGAACTCGCGGAGTACCAACGGATCACCGGGCTGGCCAACCGACTGGCTGCCGTTCCGATGCTCCCCACCGAGCCCGTCGGAGTGCACGCTTTGACGGCTTTGGCCGCGGATGGCCATGCCCATGCCAGTGCCGCACCCGGCCAGCCCTGAAAGTGGCGCGATGACCCCGGGCGAAAATTCGACGCACGCTGGGTGAAATCGAATCCTGAGGGACTAGAGGGAAGAGGTGATTCCCCACGATCTTCCCCTGTCCCCTCCCCAACAGAGACGAAGACCCTGGAAGCTTCCGGGTCTTCTTCCTTGTTGGCTGGATGGCCGCGGGGATCGGAAGGAGGTCGCCGGCACGCGGCCGACGGACTCCGGCACCAGGCGGCTTGACCCTGGCGATTATGCGTACTCTGCGGGGGTGAACGAAGAGCGCCGCCACTGCCCATGCGGTGAGAAACCATGACCCACCCCGCCGACAGCCACGACCTGATCAGGGTGCAGGGCGCCCGCGAGAACAACCTGCGGGATGTCAGTGTCGAGATCCCGAAGCGCCGGCTCACGGTTTTCACCGGCGTGTCCGGGTCCGGCAAGACCTCGCTGGTGTTCGACACGATCGCCGCAGAATCCCGGCGGATGATCGACGAGACGTACAGCACCTTCGTCCAGGGGTTCATGCCCACCTTGTCCCGACCTGATGTCGATGTCCTGGACGGCCTGACCACCGCGATCATCGTCGGTCAGGAACGGATGGGTGCCAATCCCCGATCCACAGTGGGAACCGTCACGGATGCGAACGCCATGCTGCGCATGCTCTTCAGCCGGATCGGGGATCCCCATATCGGCTCGCCCAACGCGTACTCCTTCAACGTCCCCACGGTCAGCGCCAGCGGTGCGATCACCGTCGAGCGGGGCGCGAAGACCGTCGCTCAGAAGGCTTCCTTCAACCGGCTGGGGGGCATGTGTCCGCGTTGCGAGGGGCGGGGGACGGTCAGCGACTTCGACCTCACGGTCCTGTATGACGAGAACCTTTCCCTCAACGAGGGTGCGCTCACGGTTCCTGGCTACTCGATGGACGGCTGGTACGGCCGGATGTTCCGGGGCTGCGGCTTCTTCGACCCGGACAAGCCGATCAAGCAGTACACGAAGAAGCAATTGCACGACCTGCTCTACAAGGAACCCACGAAGATCAAGGTCGACGGGATCAATCTCACCTACGAGGGCCTCGTCCCGAAGATTCAGAAGTCGATGCTGTCAAAGGACATCGACGCCCTGCAGCCTCACATCCGGGCGTTCGTCGAGCGCGCCATCACGTTCTCCACCTGCCCGGACTGTCAGGGCACGCGACTGACCGAGGACGCGCGGTCGTCGAAGATCCGGGGCGTCAGCATCGCCGATGTCTGCGCCATGCAGATCAGCGATCTCGCGATGTGGGTGCGTGAGCTCGACGAGCCATCCGTCGCCCCTCTGCTGGGCGGACTGGAGCACCTGCTGGACGCGTTCGTCGAGATCGGCTTGGGGTACCTCAGTCTGGAGCGGCCCTCCGGGACGTTGTCCGGCGGAGAGTCACAGCGCACGAAGATGATCCGGCACCTGGGCTCCTCCTTGACCGACGTCACCTACGTGTTCGATGAGCCGACGATCGGTCTGCATCCACACGACATCGCGCGGATGAACACCCTTCTGCAGCAACTGCGAGACAAGGGCAACACGGTGCTGGTCGTCGAACACAAGCCGGAGGTGATAGCGATCGCCGACCACGTCGTGGATCTGGGGCCGGGCGCCGGTTCCGGGGGAGGCCAGGTCGTCTTCGAGGGGGATGTCACCGCTCTGCGGACGTCGGGCACGATCACAGGTCGACACCTCGACGACCGCGCGGTCCTCAAGCAGACCGTTCGGACGGCCACCGGTGTCCTGGAGATACGCGGTGCCGCCACCCACAACCTGCGTGACGTCGACGTCGATATCCCGCTCGGGATCCTGGTCGTGCTCACCGGTGTCGCCGGTTCCGGGAAGAGTTCACTGATCGAGGGGTCGGTCGCCGGTCTCGACGGCGTGGTCACGGTGGACCAAGCGGCCATCAAGGGTTCTCGCCGGAGTTCCCCCTCGACCTACACCGGACTGCTCGATCCGGTCCGGAAGGCCTTCGCCAAGGCCAACGGCGTGAAGCCCGCGTTGTTCAGCGCGAATTCGGAAGGTGCCTGCCCCACGTGCAAAGGTGCCGGTGTCATCTACACCGAACTCGGCTTCATGGACACGGTGACGTCGGTGTGTGAGGAGTGTGAGGGCAGGCGGTTCCAGGCGTCGGTGCTGGAGTACCGGCTCGGCGGACGCAACATCGCCGAGGTGCTCGCCATGTCCGTGACGCAGGCCGAGCAGTTCTTCGGACAGGGCGAGGCCCGCACTCCGGCGGCGCACAAGATCCTGCAACGCCTCGACGACGTCGGGCTTGGCTATCTCACGCTCGGCCAGCCACTGACGACACTGTCGGGCGGTGAACGGCAGCGCCTCAAACTGGCCACCCACCTTTCCGAGCGGGCCGGTATCTATGTCCTCGACGAGCCGACCAGCGGGTTGCACCTCGCCGATGTGGAGCACCTGCTCGGCCTGCTCGACCGGCTCGTCGAGTCAGGCGAGTCCGTGATCGTGATCGAGCACCATCAGGCCGTCATGGCGCACGCCGACTGGATCATCGACCTCGGCCCGGGGGCGGGGCACGACGGCGGCCGGATCGTCTTCGAGGGAACCCCTGCGGACCTGGTGGCATCCCGATCGACCCTCACCGGCGAGCACCTCGCGAGATACATCGGCGCATGAGGGTATCCGAGGCGTGGCGGTCGGGGCCCTGAAGAACTGCATTGTCACCCGATGACGGAGCGGTCAGCCTCAGTGATCCACCCGAGGACCTGATCGGCGGGCAGTGCCGGGGACCAGAGGAAGCCCTGCGCGACCGTGCACCCGAGGTCGCGTAGGACGCCGAGTTGCTCGAGACCCTCCACGCCTTCGGCGGTGACGTCGAGGTTCAGAGAGCGCGCCATCTTGATGATCGCGTCCACGATCGGGCGGTCGAAGGCGTCGTCGCTGCGCCCGAGACCGCTGACGAAGGACCGGTCGATCTTCAATGCCGTCACCGGCAGTCGTTTCAGGTAGGCCAGGGAGGAGTATCCGGTGCCGAAGTCGTCGACGGCGATGTGCACGCCGAGTCCGCGTAGCCCCACCAGGGTGTCCGCGAACGGCTCCACCTCGCTCATGACGGTGGACTCGGTGACCTCCAGGTGCAGGGCCGATGCAGGAATGCCGGATTCGCGAAGCGACAGAGCCACCTGATCCACGAGCCCGGGGGTGGTCAGTTGCCGCGCCGAGACGTTCACCGAGACGTAGGGTTCCCGCCCAGGCAGGGAGAGGCGCCAGTCCCGGAGTTGTTCGAGTGCGGTGTCGATCACCCAGTGGCCGATCGGCACGATCAACCCTGTCTCCTCGGCAGCAGGGATGAACACGTCCGGCTGCACCAATCCACGCTCGGGATCGCGCCACCGGATCAGCGCCTCGAATCCGATCGTCGCCCCGGTCGGCAGGTCGAGGATCGGTTGGTAGTGCAATTCGAACTCGTGGTTGTCCAGAGCGCGACGCAGTCCCACCGAGTCCTGCAGGCGGTCGTTGGCGCGTTCGTGCATGACTTCGTGGAACATCACGACCTGGTTTCGTCCGCGTTCCTTGGCCTGATACATCGCGACGTCGGCGTCGCGCAGCAGTGTGTCCGCGTCGGACGAGGTGTGGGCCACCGCCACGCCGACGCTGGCGCTGACCGTCACGGCGCGGTCCTGGGTGGGGAAGGGCTCGAGCAGGGCGTTCGAGATGCGCTGGGCGACCAGGCCGACCTCCTCGGAGGTCACATCCTCGCAGACGATCACGAACTCATCACCGCCGAAGCGGGCCAGGGTGTCGCCGGCACGCATGGCCGAGGTGAGCCTGGCGGACAGGTCGACGAGCAGAGCGTCGCCGGCATGGTGGCCGAGACTGTCGTTGACGACCTTGAAGAGATCGATGTCGAGGAACATCACCACCACTGCCCCGTCCGTGCGGCGGGAGCGGGCCAGCGCCTGCTCGATCCGGTCGGTGAGCAGGAGTCTGTTGGGTAATCCGGTCAGAGGGTCGTGCAGCGCCTGGTGCTCCTGTTGCCTCGACATCTCGGCGGCCTTCTGGACCGCGAGCAGCGGGAGCAGCAGCAGGGGTAGCAGTGCCCATGAGGAGGTGCCGGCGATCGCCACGATGGCGATCAGCGGAGACAGCGCGAGCACCGCCAGGGTGGAGACCGTGTAGAACCAGAACTCATCGGAGAAGTCCTCCCACCAGGTGCTCTCGACATCAGCGGCCAAACCCGCGACCAGGGCCAGATTGACCAGGTGGTAGACGATCCACGAGCCGACGATCCACCACAGGTCCGATGCGGAGAACTCGGTGAGTGGCGCCGTCGGTGACGGTTGCACCCCGCCCATGAGCATCACGAGCCAGGCCGCGGCCAGGCTGCACGTGTACTGGCCGACGTTGAACAGCATCTTCCACGGCGGTTTCCGCTGCAGCGCCTCCGCGAGGAGCACTGAGACCGCGTAGAGGACCACAGCCGGATACAGCCCCCACAGGTACATCACTGAGAAGACGAATGCCAGCGAGATCGACACCGGGTTGCCCACAAGCCGTGTCATCACGATGGGCCGGAGCTCGCTGAACAGCACCACCGCGATGATCATCGCCAGTGGTGCGCCCATGTCCCTGAGTGCGTCCGGGGTCAGCCGGACGACCGAGATGACCACGATCGCCCAGCCGACCCACGTGCAGGCCTGCCAGGTGATGGAGAACATGCTGGGCCGCAGCAGCGAGGGGCGTGCGTGGTTCGCTGACGGCACTGCTTCGACCTCCCCGTGGTGTGAGCCGAATCTAGTCGGTCAGCGCGGTTGACTCCCGCTGGCAGCGACTCGTGAACGTACGTGCTCGTTCGTGGGGTCATCTCGTGCTCGGGCGCCGGGGCCGTGCACTGTGTTCGAATGGTTGTCATGGACGTCAACGAGGTCTATCTGGAACTGTTCGGCCGGATCCCACCCCTGGTCAGAGGAGCGGTCGACGGTCTCGACGCGGAGGCGCTGACACGGGCCCCGAAGCCCGGCGCCAACCCTGTGGGGTGGCTGGTCTGGCACCTCACGCGCGTGCAGGACCATCACGTCTCGGAGTTGCTGGATCGCCCGCAACTGTGGGTCGACGGTGACTGGTCACAGCGGTTCGGACTCACACCCGATCCATGGAATCTCGGGTTCGGTCACAAGCCCGCGGATGTGGCCACTGTGCGACCGGACGGTGCAGAGGCTCTGACGCAGTACTACGACGCGGTCTACGCCCGGACCCGGCCGCTGCTCGAGGGGCTCACCGCCGAGTCGCTGTCCGAGGTCGTCGACGAGAACTGGAATCCACCGGTGACTCTCGGGGTGAGGCTGGTGAGCATCGCCGACGACTCCCTGCAGCATGTGGGACAGGCGGCCTACGTCCGGGGCCTGGTCGACGAGGGCTGGCACATCGGGTACTGAGCGGGGTTGCTGGGCGACTTCTGACACTCAGCGGGAGTCCGACGGCCTGCGGGGCGCATGATGGGGCATGCTCTCGGCAGCGATCGCGATCGCCGCGCTGGCCGGCTGTCCGGTCTTTCCGGCCAACAACTTCTGGAACGTGCGGGTCGACGGGCTTCCGGTGCACGCGTCGTCTGAGCAATGGATCGACTCCATCGGGCGCACGGAACTGCACCCGGATTTCGGTGGCCCGTACGGCATCCCCGTGACCCGGACCTCGCGGCCGCCTCGGACGAAGGTCCGTTTCGGCTACGCCGACGAGAGCGATCGCGGACGCTACCCCCTACGCGCGGACACGCGTGTGGAGGACGCCAGCGATCGGCACACGATCGTGATCGACACGCGGCGCTGTCGGCTGTACGAGACCTGGAACACGAGGCGTTCCGCAGCAGGTTGGAGGGCCGGGTCGGGGGCGATCTGGAACCTGCGCTCGAACGCGCTGCGACCACAGGGTTGGACCTCGGCCGATGCGGCGGGGCTTCCGATCCTTCCGGGGCTCCTGCGGTGGTCGGAGGTCCGATCCGGTCACGTCGGTCATGCGCTCCGGTTCACGGCGCCGACCACGGCCCCTCGATATGTCTGGCCCGCCCGGCATCAGGCCGGAGACGATCCGGATGCGCCGCCCATGGGTGCCAGGTTCCGGTTGGACCCGGGCTTCGACGACTCCCGGATGTCTGCGCAGGCCCGCACTGTGGTTCAGGCCATGAAGGAGTACGGACTGGTCCTCGCGGACAACGGCTCGGCGTGGTACTTCCAGGGCGCCACGAGCGGCAAATGGCCGGAGCGACTGTTGGACGAACTCAAGACCATTCCGGGAGACGCGTTCGAGGCGGTGGACACCTCGTCGATGAAGGTTTCCGGCGATTCGGGCCGGGCGCGGCGCTCGGGGTGAGGGTGACAGGTTGTGCGGTGGGCTGGAGGATACGAGCATGGAAGACGCCACGCTGACGCCCACCGCGATGATCGACAGCGACCACCCGGCAGTCGTTGAATACGCGCGCAGGCATGCCGTCGGGGACACCGACCGGGATCAGGCTGTCGCGCTGTTCTACGCGGTGCGTGACGATTTCCGGTACGACCCATATCGCATCACCCTCACGCCGGAGGGAATGAGAGCGAGCACTGTTCTGGCCAACGGCTATGGATGGTGTGTGCCCAAGGCAACGCTGCTGGCGGCTGTCTGCCGGGCATCCGGGATTCCCGCCAGGTTGGGGTTCGCGGACGTTCGCAACCACCTGTCCACCCAGCGCATGCGCGAGGTCATGGGCACCGACATCTTCTACTGGCACGGATTCACCGAGATCCTGCTGGACGGTCGATGGATCAAAGCGACGCCCGCCTTCAACATCGAACTCTGTGACCGCTTCGGGCTGCTGCCGCTCGAGTTCGACGGCCGGGAGGACTCGGTCTACCACCGGTTCGACCGGTACGGGAACGAGCACATGGAGTATGTGGCCCAAAGGGGGTCGTACGACGATGTGCCACTGGACACCATGGTCACCGAACTCGCTGCCCTGTATCCGAACTGGCGGCCCACCACCCGCGCAGAGGACTTCGAGGCCGACGTCGCGCGCGAGACGGGCACCTAGCGGACCGGCCGACCGCTTGGTATGCACGAGGTGTGGCCCCGAGGGCATGTCCAGTACCTCGAACTCGGCCGCACGGGGGTCAGTCGCGTGCAGCGACGAAGGGGAGGACGCGGCTCCACAGCAGACGTGTTGATTCCGGGTCGTACTCGTCGGGCAGGCTGGGGTCGCTGAACAGGTGGCCCGATCCCGGGTAGTCGAAGACTTCCAGGTTCGCCCCTGCCGCCTCGATGTCGGCGACCGTCTGCTCGATCTCCACCTGATCGCGCCATGGGTCGCCAAGGGACGCGTGCGTCTGCGCGGGAACGCCGCGAGGCCACCGCTCGCCGAGCAGGGAAACCGGGATCGCGCCGGCGATCATGACGACTGCCGACACCTCGCGCCGCGTGGCGACGTATCCCGCGAGCAGGCAGCCGAGAGAGAAGCCCACTGCGACGAATCCGTCAGGGAGGTCGGCGACGTACTCGACCGCCCGCCTGGTCAACTCCGCCTGGCCGAGCTGCTCCCAGGCGTGGGTCATCGCCGGACCGTACTCGTCGTAGCTGAGCCCGTCCAGGTAGTCCAGGACATGCACCTCGTGGCCCTGCGATCGGAGCTCGGCGGCGGCATCCATGGTTCCCTGCCGGACTCCCAGCACGGGCGGAAAGATCGCAACGGTGGTCATGGCAGCAGCGAACCACCGATCCTCGGGGGTGTCGAGGATCGGTGGCCGGAATCTCGCAGCGGTGGGGGCCTGTTGACGCCTACTTACTTTCGTGTCATGGTAAGTGACATGAAAACGGCTGGTCGTCCCTATCGGATGGATGCGCGTGCCCGTTCCGCGCACGACACCGGCCAACGCATCCTCGACGCGGCGGTCGGTGAGTTCTGGGAGCGCCCCTCGGAGTTGTCGTTGGAACAGGTGGCCGCGCGCGCGGGGGTGTCGGTGCGTACCGTGATCCGGCGCTTCGGCGGCAAGGAGGGGTTGCTGGCTGCGGCTGTGCAGCGGGAGATGCAGCGCACCAGTGCTGAACGTGAAGCGCCAGTGGGAGATGTCGAGACCGCCGTTCATGTGCTCGTCGAGCACTACGAGCGGGTCGGTGACAGTGTGCTCAAGATGCTCGTCGAGGAGCAGCGGGTGGAGGTCCTGCGACCGATCGCGGACCAGGGCCGGCAGCTCCACCGGGACTGGTGCCGGACGGTCTTCGCACCTGCACTGTCCGGTCTGAGCGCCCAGGACCGCCGTCGACGGTTGGCGCGCTTCGTGGCGGTGTGCGACGTCTACACCTGGAAGTTGCTCCGACGCCAGGAGGGGCTCAGCCGTCGGCAGACCGAGATCGCGCTGCTCGAAATGCTCACACCGATGATGGAGGAAACCTGATGGCACGCATCCTCGCCTACACGTCCCCTGCCAAGGGACATCTGTTCCCCGTGATCCCGATACTCGACGAACTCGCCGGTCGGGGCCACCACGTCGCGGTTCGAACCCTGGCCGCCGGGGTCCCGATCGTGCACGACCGGGGTTTTGCGGGGGACCCCATCGATCCCCGTGTCGAATCGATCGAGTTGCAGGACTGGCGGGTCCGCAACCCGCAGAAGGCACTCGCGGCATCGGTCGGGGCCTTCGTGCAGCGTGCTCCCTTCGACGCACGAGACCTCGAACGGGCTCTGCATGCCGAACAGGCGGACGTGTTGCTCGTCGACATCAACTCCTGGGGCGCACTCGCGGTCGCCGAGCAGTGGGGCGGTCCCTGGGCTGCCTTCTGCCCGTACCCCCTGGCGCTGTCCTCGCGTGACGTCCCTCCGTTCGGCCCTGGCCTGACGCCCGCGCGCGGCCGCCTGGGCTCGTTGCGGGACTCGTTGCTGCGACCGATCGTGCACGGTGCTCTGGAGAAGCAGATGCTGCCTGCGCTCAACGACGTCCGACGGGACCGGGGACTTGCCGCCCTCGACTCCTTCGACGAGGTGTTCGGCCGTGCACCGCTGGTGATCTCGATGACCGCCGAACCCTTTGAGTACCACCGCAGCGACTGGCCGGACAACGTGGTGATGGTGGGCCCGTGTCAGTGGGACCCGCCCGCGGAACTCCCCGAATGGGTGTCCGGCCTGGACGGGCCACTGGTGCTGGTGACCACGTCGTCGGAGTTCCAGGACGATGGGCGACTGGTCGAGGTCGCGCTGGAGGCGCTGGCCGACGAGCCGTACCAGGTGGTGGCGACCGTGCCGTCGGCGCAGGCGCCGACCGTGGTCCCGGCCAACGCGCGTGTGGAGAGGTTCGTGCCCCACGCGGCGCTGCTCGATCGCGCGGTGTGCGCGGTCACGCACGGCGGTATGGGCGCCACGCAGAAGGCGCTGGCGCACGCAGTCCCGGTCTGCGCTGTTCCGTTCGGGCGCGACCAGCCCGAAGTCGCGCGACGGGTGGCGGTCGCCGGCGCCGGGACCAGGTTGCCGGCCCGTCGTCTGCGTCCCGACCGGCTGCGGGCGAAGGTGGTTGAGGCCATCGGTATGGCCGACGGCGCCGCGCGCGTGGCGCAGGGCTTCCGGGATGCCGGCGGACCGTCAGCGGCCGCGTCCGCGATCGAGCAGCGGCTACTCCTGGCGAAGACCTGACTATAGGCGTAGGAGCAATACTGCGTGATATGGCGTTAGAGTCGTGGCGTGGATCCGATCTCGAACCCGTACACGCCGGGTGCTGGTGCCCGGCCCTTCGAACTCGTCGGACGTGAGGAGTTCGTGGAATCCTTCGACGTCTCGCTGCAGCGCGCGGGGCTGCGCCTGTCGACACAGAGCAAGGTCCTCTACGGCCTGCGGGGTTTCGGAAAGACCGTGCTTCTGCGTGAGTTCGTCTCACATGCAAGGAGAGGCAACTGGATCGTGGTCGCGGTGGAGGCGCAAGCCGGTGAGTCCCTCATGCCCGCGCTGACCCGCGAGATCTTCCGCGAGCTGCGCAACGCCGGGCGTACGTGGCCCGGTGAGGCGCTGTCCTGGGCGCGACGGGTGTTCAAGGCCTTCAGCGTCAAGGCGGACCCGGGTACCGGTTCCTACTCGTTCGAGGTCGACATCGAACCCGCCCGTGGGTATGCCGACAGCGGTGATCTGGACCGTGACCTGTCGGAGATGCTCACGGAACTGGCGACCCTGGCCGGACACCATGGAGTCGGGGTGATGATCGCCATCGACGAGTTGCAGGAGGTGGACAGGTCCACGCTGTCCGCGATAAATGCCGCTGTGCACCGGATGGGGCAGGGGGAGGAGCCCGCGCCGTTCGTCATGGTCGGGGCCGGCCTCCCCTCGCTGCGGCGCATCCTCCCCGAGGCCACGTCCTACGCGGAGCGGCTGTACGAGTATTGGCACGTGGACCGCCTGGACGAGCGTGCGGTCAGGACCGCGCTGCAGGCACCGGCGGCAGCGCAGAGCGTCACCTGGGACTCCGACGCACTGGCCGCAGGTGTCGAGTTCAGTGCGGGCTACCCCTACTTCGTCCAGATCCTCGGCAAGCACGCGTGGAATGTGGCGTCCGGGCGTCAGATCACCGGGTTCGATCTGGGCAACGCCGCCCACGATGCACGGGCGGACATCGACGCCGGTCTCTACGCGTCCCGCTGGGAGCGCGCGACCCGTGTCGAGCAAAACTTCATGGTGGCCATGGCCGAGCAGTCCGCGGACGGCAGGGCCCGCATGGCCGAGGTGATGGTGACTCTGGGTAAAGCCCGGCTGTCCCAACTATCGCCCATCCGCAGTCAGTTGATCAGCAAGGGCCTGGTCTACGCCCCGGACCGCGGGGAGGTCGCGTTCACGGTGCCCGGCATGGCGCAGTTCGTGATGCGACAGTCCGAGTAGGCCGGGCTCGTCTGGCGCTGGAGTCATCTGAAGGCATCGAGGTTGTACCAGCCCCGTGTCGGTCCCGGCCCGGTTCTGGGGGCGGGCCTAGTGTCGCACCTGGGGACGGACCCCTTTCGGGATGGAGGACATCGATGAGCATTATTCGCAAGACGTTGGCGGTGAGCACGACGGCCGCGCTGGCGGGTGGGGCCTTGTTCGTGGGTACGAGCAGTGCAGGGGCGGCAAATGACCCCGACTTCACGAAGGTGAAGGCGCCCAAGTCGGTGACGGCCGGCGAGACGTTCCTGATCAAGTGCAAGCTCCAGTCCTCGGTGAACTGGAGCGGCGCGACGGCTTCGTTGCTGGAGAAGGGCGCGGCGATCAACGCGCATCGTTCCGTCTCGGCGACCGGTGACTGCACCATGCACGTCGTTCTGGACGCCGTCGGCAAGCAGAAGATCCGCGTGGTGGTCGAGCAGAACCTGGGCGCGATCCAGTCCAAGTGGCTGACGATCAAGGTGAAGGCTGCCTCCTGAGCCTCAGCGGCACACGAACCCCGGGTCCACCGCGGATGTCACAGCAACGGGCCCGGGGTTCGTCATGTGCACGCGTCCCAGCAGCGATTACGCAGAGTCACCATTCTCGGGCCGGTTATCGCGTGGGCTCACCGATGTTCCCGGCGTATGGGGAATCCCAAGAGCCGGCGCGGATACGTTGCAGGCGGGTGGGGGCAGGCCCCACATCACTAGGGAGGGCACGATGAGTACATTCCGGAAGGTCCTGGCCGTCGCCACGACCACCGCAGTAACCGGTGGCGCGCTGTTCATGGGCGCGACGGGGGCGAGCGCAGCCAATGACCCCGACTTCAAGAAGGTGAAGGCGCCGAAGTCGGTCATGGCTGGCGAGACGTTCCTGATCAAGTGTCAGATGAAGAAGACGGTCGACTGGAGTGGCTCGGACGCGTTCCTGCTCGAGAAGGGCGCATCGGTGAACGCCCGCCGTTCGATGGGGGCCAACGGCAACTGCAGCATGCACGTCGTCCTCTACGCCACGGGCAAGCGCAAGGTCCGGGTCGTCGTGGAGAAGAACCTCGGCGCCGAGCAGTCCCGGTGGATCACCATCAACGTCAAGAGCGCTTCCTGACGCAGGACCACCCCGGTTCCACTGGAGTTCAGCCCCGATGGAACCGGGGTTTCGCGTGTCCGCCGCCAGGTAGGTTCATGGTGTGACGGACCCACTCGAGGAACTGCGCCGCAGACGCCGCCATACCGACGACCAGAGCCGTCCCGACCCGGTTGCGGCCCGTCATGGCGCAGGCCGCAGGACCGCCCGGGAGAACATCGACGATCTGCTGGATCCGGACTCGTTCGTGGAATACGGACGACTGGCCACCGCGGCCCAGGAAAGGCGGAGCAGCCCCGAGGAACTTGCGCGCAGCACCCCCGCGGATGGCCTGATCGGCGGCGTCGGCAGGATCGAGGGCCGGCCGTGTGCGGTGCTTTCCTACGACTACCTGGTGATGGCCGGCACCCAGGGGATCCGTGGCCACCACAAGTCCGACCGACTGCTCGGTCTCGTGGAGAGGATGCGTCTACCCACCGTCTTCTTCACCGAGGGTGGGGGAGGACGGCCCAGCGACACCGACTACCCGGTGGTGTCCGCGCTGGATGTGCGCTCATTCGCCCTCTGGGCCAGACTGTCCGGAATCGTGCCCAGGATCGCGGTGGTCTCCGGGAAGTGCTTCGCCGGCAACGCGATCCTCGCCGGACTCCTCTGACCTGATCGTGGCGACCACCGACGCCACGATGGGGGTGGCGGGTCCAGCCATGGTCTCCGGCGCCGGGCTCGGGGAGCACGCCGCTGAGGACATCGGGCCGCTGGATGTGATGGCAGCCAACGGGGTGATCGACGTGGTGGTGGCCGACGACGCTGAAGCCGTGAACGTGGCGAAGCGGTTGGTGGGCCTGCTCGGCGGCGTGAGTGAGCCGGGTCCCGCCGCGGATCAATCCGTCCTTCGGACCGCGCTTCCTGAGCGGGACAAGCAGGCCTACGACGTGCGGCCGGTCATCACGGCGTTGGCCGACTTCGACAGTGTGATCTTCCTGAGAGAGGCGTTCGCCCCGGAGATGGTCACGGCGCTGGGCCGCATCGATGGGAGGGTGGTCGGATTCTTGGCGAACCAGACGCTGTCCATGGCGGGCTCGCTCACCGCGGCCGGTTGTGACAAGGCCGCTCGCTTCGTGCAGTTGTGCGACGCGTTCGGCATTCCTCTCGTGTCCCTCGTGGACACCCCGGGGATCATGGCGGGCCCGGACGCTGAACGCACCGCGGTGATCCGGCACGCGTCCCGACTGCTCGTCGCCACGGGGAGGCTGACGGTTCCGCTGATCGGGGTCGTGCTGCGCAGGGGCTACGGTCTGGGGGCGCAGGCGATGCTGGGTGGGAGTACGCGTGAACCGGTCCTGACGGTGGCCTGGCCGACGGCCCACATGGGCCCGATGGGTCTGGAGGGAGCGGTCCGGCTGGCGCTGGGCAAGGAACTCGAGGCGATCGCCGACCAGGGCGAACGAGAGGCCCGGATCCAGGAACTCGTGTCGGCGTATCGGGAGCACGTGACGGCGTTCAACGCCGCCCGGGTCTTCGAGATCGACGACGTCATCGACCCGGCGGAGACCCGGGGACTCATCGCCGCGACGCTGGCAGCGGCACCGGCCGGCGGTAGTGGACGCCCGGTGGACACCTGGTGAGACCGCCCCGCCCGTAGGACGCCCGGTGTCAGTCGGCTCCCAGGATGTGCATGTCGATCTGCACGCCCGCGGTGTGCGCCTCCAGCCGCGCCGCCAAGTCGTCCGCGGCCGTTTGTAGCCCTTGTCGCCCCGTGGCCGCCAGCCCATCGAGGAAGAAGATCGCGTTCGTGGTGGATTCCGTCAGGTGGGTGCGGGTGCATTGACGCCAGTTCCAGCGGCGACAGGTCACCCCCAGGTCGTCGCGCCACACGATCTCTTCCGGCGCGGGGTGCTCGACGACGGCCTCGCCGCTGACGACCGTCTCGAACGGTTCGTCGCCGCTGGCCACCACCAGGCGCGGGACTCCCACGTAGTGGTCGAGGTCCTCGCCACCCACCGGGATGAGATGGAGAACGGATACCGCGTTGTACAGGTCGGTCAGCACGTCGATGCGGGGCAGTCCATCGGCCGCTCGCCGTAGCAGCGACTCCACGCTGCTGCGTGCTTTCCGGGGCTTCACACCGAATGAACGGTAGGCCTCGCGCCACTGGCGGACCTGCGGGATCTCTTCCAGTGTCGTTGTGGTCAACACCGATCGGGCATGGTCTTCCGCGGCTGACAGGGCCGCCTCGCTGAGGTCGTTGGAGGGTCCGCCCCGGACCCCGCGCGCAGTCATCAGCAGTGCCAGATAACCGGGGTGGCGGGAAAGCACTTCCGGATCCACGTACGCCTGTGCGGCCAGTGGCGCGTTCATCGTTGCTCCGTTCCGACGCCGGGTTCGTGCACGGTGAGGGTGAACCGGGTCTTTCGATTGGTCGGGTTGATGTAGGCGTGGCTGACGGCGGCGTCGAACGTCGCAGAATCGCCGACCTTGAGGACCTCCTCGTTCTCTGCGACCCGAAGCAGGAGCCGGCCCGAGATGACAGTGAGCAGTTCGCGGGTACCGGTTCGATGTGGCTCGCTGCGGTGCGCGTCGCCGGGTCCCAAGGTCCAGTCCCAGAGTTCGACCACATCGGGAGCCTCTGTCCCCGCCACCATGAGGGCACGGCCACCGTTGGGGCTGGTCCACACGGGCACGCGTGTGTCCGCCCGGACGATCCGCAGTGCTTCCGGTGAATCGTGCTGGACCAGTGCGGGCAGTCCGATCCCGAGGCTGTCGCTCACGCGCAGAAGAGTGGCGATGCTCGGGTTCGTGGCCGCCTGCTCGATGTTGACCAGCATCCTCCTGCTGACTCCCGAACGGTGCGCCAGTTCGTCCAGCGTCCACCCACGCGACTTGCGGTGGCTGCGGACTCTTCCGGCGATCAGGGTCGCCAGGTCCTCAACATCGGAGTCCGCCACGCTGCTCATACTAGTGCACGATGATGCACTCACTGGACGGTCCACAGTGGCATGTACCCGGACGTGGTGGCGCCGGGTCGTCACGGCACCGGCATCTGCACCACCCGACGTCGAGTGCGGCCGGTGGACCGGATCCCGATTGCAGCATCGTGCGCTCGGTGTTTCGCTTGTGGCATGCCAGCGACCCCCATGTTCCCGCTCGGCTCGGTGCTCTTTCCGCACATGCCGATTGCGTTGCGTCTGTTCGAGCCCCGCTACCTGAAGATGTTGGGGGATCTCCTGGAGGACCCGACGCCGGAGTTCGGGGTCGTCCTGATCGAGCGAGGTCACGAGGTGGGCGGCGGTGACCAGCGATTCGAGGTCGGCACTATGGCCCAGGTCCTGGAGGTCGACGCGCAGCAGGACTTCATAGGGCTGGTGGCCCGCGGGTCGACTCGATTCTCGGTGCGGACATGGCTGCCTGAGGACCCCTACCCGCAAGCCGACCTCGAGCCGTTGCCCGCTCTGGAGTGGAACGACTCGCTGGGACCCCTTCGCGCTGACACCGAGAGTGCAGTCCGGGAGGCCCTCACGATGGCCAGTGGCTCCGGCGACACGTGGCCCGCCGAGGTGGAGTTGTCTGAGGATCCAGTGGCGGCGTGTT
The DNA here is from genome assembly GCA_963769435.1 of uncultured Actinomycetota bacterium. Taxonomy (GTDB): domain Bacteria; phylum Actinomycetota; class Actinomycetes; order S36-B12; family UBA10799; genus JADKAV01. The sequence continues at coordinate 760,098 of CAVYLN010000001.1, read as the reverse complement.
GGCAGTTGGCTGGGGTCACGCCGGTCGGCGCGCTGGATCAGGTCGCGATGTTGAAGGCGACCTCGCTCGAGGAGTTGCTGAACCTCACCACCGGCTTCGCCCGAGACGTCATCGAGACGATCTCGATGGGCTGGCCGGGTGCGCCGGATCCGTGACCTCTAGACCATCTCCACCGACAGGGTGATCGGGACAGCCCGCAGTGCCTGGCTCACGGGACAATTGACCTTGGCGTCCTCCGCCGCAGCCGTGAAACCCTGCGCATCGAGGTCCGGCACGTCACCCTTCACATGCAGTCGGATCCCGGTGATCCCCGTGCCGGGCTGGAAATCGACCTCCGCCTTCGCCTCGAGCCGGGTCGGGGGAGTCCCCGCCTTCGCGAGACCGTTGGACAGTGCCATGCAGAAACACGAGCAGTGAGCGGCCGCGATCAGTTCCTCAGGGCTCGTCTTACCGTTGGGTTCCTCGGCGCGGGCCGGCCACGAGACAGGAAAACTGCCCGACCCCGATGAGTCCAGGGTCACCTGGCCGTCACCTTCGAAGAGAGTGCCGTTCCAGACCGTCAGTGCGCTGCGTGTGGTTGCCATAGACCATAAGTACCGTGCTCTCCGCGTGCTGTCGAACGGTGGTTCCCGTGGCAGGTGGTCAGTCGCCGCCCAGGGCGAATCGGGCCGCCGCCTCCGCGTGGATGCGCGCTGTCGGGAAGAAGGGGAGGCCGATGTCCTCGGGGCCGACGAGGAGTTCGATCTCGGTACATCCAGCGATCACCGCCTCGGCGCCGAGGTGCTGGAGGGTATCGATGGCTCGCACGTATCGACGCCGGGACTCCTCGCGGATCTCGCCACGGACCAGTTCGTCGTAGATGACGTCGTGGATCACCGTGCGATCCGGCTCGTCGGGGACCATGACCTCGAGTGCGTGCTCGCGCAGTCGGCCCGCGTAGAAATCCTGCTCCATCGTGTAGCGGGTTCCTAGCAGCGCGACCCGTGTGAGCCCCGCTGTGCGCACAGCCTCAGCGGTGGCGTCGGCGATGTGGATCAGTGGTATGGCGACGGCCGCCTGCACCTCGTCGGCGACTCGGTGCATCGTGTTGGTGCAGATCACGATGGCTTGTGCCCCGGCCGATTCGAGGTCGCGGGCGGCGCTTGCCAGCAACCGCCCGGCGCCGACCCAGTCGCCGGCCTCCTGCAGTGCCTCCACGTCGGCGAAGTTGAAGGATCGAATTATCAGATCCGCGGACGACGTGCCTCCGTTGCGTTGCCTCACGAATCGGTTGATCACACGTTCGTACTCGATCGAGGATTCCCACGACATGCCGCCCAACAGGCCCAATCGACGCACCGTCACAGCCAACCACGGGAGGCCCCTCGACACACCCTTGCCGGTTGAGTCGGCCGGTGTGGGCAAGGCGGCCGGCTGCCGGGTTTCGGTGAGCTCGCGAACGGCCAGCCGACGCCAGGCTCGCGCGGCTGCCGGGTTTCGGTGACGATGTGACGCCTCACAAGTGGCTTCTTCACCCGAAGGCGGCCGGTCAGCGGTCTGCGGCGGCTCGGCTGGCACGGCCTACAGTCGGCACATGCGCGGCCTGTCGTTGGGATGGCGGACTGATCTGGCAGTCCTATCGATGTCCGGCGCTCGGATCACTGAACACCGGGATCACGTGGTGGTCCAGTCGCCGGACAATCCCGGGTACCACTGGGGGAACTTCGTCCTGATCACGTCCACTGATGTGGCGCGGCACCCGGATCGGTGCATCGCCTTGTTCGAGCGCCACTTCCCGCAGTCCGAGCACCTGGCCATCGGGCTGCCCGCCAGACCCTCATCGGCCGGCTGGGAGCCGTACGAGGTGGAACTGGAGATGGACGAGGTTCTGGTGCGGACGGCTGCGCCGGCCTCCACGGGGCTGGCTGGTGGCTACGACGTGCACGAACTCACCAGCGAGGAGGACTGGGCGCGTCATCTGGCCAGCCACGACGACGATCGCCCGGACGGTGTCGCCGCTGCGGACTATGAGCGTTTCGTCCAGCGCACGGTCGAGACGCGTCGCCGGCTGGTGGATCACGGGCATGCCGCGTTCTTCGGGGCTTTTCACGGGGGTGACCTGGTCGCGGATCTGGGGATCGTTCTATGTCCCGGCGGACTGGCCAGGTACCAGAGCGTCCGGACCGTTGCGGAACACCGGCGGCGGGGTCTCGCCTCGCACCTGCTGGCGGTGGCGGGTGGTTGGGCCGCGCTCCGAGGTGCCCGGCGGTGGGTGATCCTGGCTGAGTCCCACGGCGATGCCGAACGACTGTACCGATCCCGGGGCTTCGAGTCTGATGGCTGCGCATCTCACCAGATCTACCGCGGGCAGCCGCTCTCCGGAGCCGATGCCGTGCCGGGGCGGGGATGACCGTATGGCGCCCCGTTTCAGCGCTGGACTGGTCCCGTTCCGCCGCACCCGAGGAGGACTGGAGATCTTCCTGGTGCACATGGCGGGACCGTACTGGGCTCACAAGGACGACGGTGCATGGTCGATCGCGAAGGGGGAGTACGACCCGGCGACCGAGGACCCGCGGGCCGTGGCGGTGCGGGAGTTCGTCGAGGAGGTCGGTGTCCCCGTTCCGCCTGGCCAGTGGCTGGACATCGGTGCGATCGTGATGCCCAGCGGAAAGCGGGTCCGTGCGTTCGCACTCGAGACCGACGTCGACCTTGCGTTCGTCTCCAGCAATCTCTTCACCATGGAATGGCCGCCGAGATCGGGTCGCATGATGGAGTTCCCCGAGACCGACGGTGCGGCCTGGTTCCCGATCCCGGAGGCCGAGATCAAACTGGTCTCTGGCCAGTTGCCGCTGCTGGACAAACTGCGGCAGGCTGCGCAGGACACCGCAGGTCCGCCCGACTAGCGTCCAGGCATGGACTCCGCCGACGCGCCTATCAACGAAGCGATCCCGTGTACGACCGCCTTCGAGATTCCCGGATACGAGATTCAGAAACATCTGGGTCTCACATGGGGCGTGCTCGTGCGCTCGGTCGGATTCAGCAAAGGTTTCACGGGCGGGTTCCGTGCGCTCAAGGCTGGTGAGGTGCCCCAATACACCGACGTGGTCGACCAGGCCCGCCGTGACGCGCTGGGCAGGCTGATCGCGCACGCACAGTCGTTGGGGGCCAATGCCGTCATCGGGGTGCGGTTCGATTCCTCGGACGTCGGTGGCGGTGATGCGGGGCTCTCGGAGATCCTGGCCTACGGCTCCGCCGTGGTCGTCGTCCCCAAGAGCTGAAGCGGCCGCCGGATTCAGGTCCGCCCGGTCTCCACGCGGGCGGCATGGTGGGACCACGCTTCGACGTCTGCGCGGCCCGGTCCATCCGTCTGGGCGACGACCTGGATCGTCAGGCCGTCCAGCAGCGCCAGCAGTCGCCAGGCGGACGCACGCGGATCCGGGCACACGAACTCCCCGGCTCGCTGCGCCGTCAGCCAGTATCTCCTCGATCAGGGCCTGCCATTGACTGTTGACCTTCGCTGCGGTCTCGCGCACCGCTGGGTGTCTGGGGGAGGAGCTCCACGCATCCATCCACCACTGGAACTGCCAGGCGTCGTGTGCCGGCTGGAACTCCGACACCAGTGCGTCGAGCCGTTCGCCAGGGGTGGGACGGGCCAGGACGACCTGACGGGCGCGTTCGAGGTCGTCCTTTGCGACACGATCGAACGCCGCAGCCATCAAGTCGTCGTAGCTGGCGAAGTAGTGGTGCATGAGCCCGGTGCTCACACCGGCCTCGGCGGCCACCGTCCGCGTGCTGGACTCGAGCATCCCGCGCTCACGGATGTCGCGCACGGCCGCGGCGATCAGCGCCTCGCGCCGATCGCCTGCGGACATGTGCACCTGGGTCTTCACCCTGTAGTACCTGCCGGCTCCTGCTGTGTGATGCAGTGGACATTACCTCCACCGAGCAGAATCTCCCGACCTGGGACCGTGGCGATCTCGCGGTCCGGGAACAGGCGCTTGTAGGTCAGGACCGCGTCCTCGTCGTGCGGGTCGTCGAAGACTGGCAACACGACGACGCCGTTGCCGATGAACGAATTGACGTACGACCCCGCCAGGCGCTCGCCCTCGACCCGCGGTTGCACTCCGGGGATATGGTCCACGCCGGCCGCCTCCTGTGCGGTGATGTGGATCGGACCCGGCTGGTGCAGTTTCACGATCTCCAGCCTGCGACCGCGCGCGTCCGTCTCCCGCTCCAGCACTGCCAGCGCCTCGTTGCTGATCTCCCACTGCGGATCCGACTGGTCGTCGGTCCAGGTGAGCATCACGACACCGGGTGCTGCGAACCGGGCGAAGTTGTCGACGTGGCCGTCGGTCTCGTCCAGGTAGACCCCTCGGGGCAACCAGATCACCTTGTCGGCACCCAGGTACTCGCACAGGTTGTGCTCGATCTGCTCCTTGGTCAGTTCCGGGTTCCGGTTGTGGTTCAGCAGGCACTCCTCGGTGGTCAGCACCGTGCCCTGGCCGTCCACGTCGATGGACCCGCCTTCGAGGACGAAGTCGGCGTGGTAGAGCGGTACACCCTCCATCTCGAGGACCTTGCGGGCGACCAGATCGTCGTGGTCCCATGGGAAGTACAGGCCTCCCTCCAGGCCGCCCCAGGCGTTGAACCGCCAGTCCACGCCACGCAACTCACCGGCGTCGTTGATCACGAAGGTCGGGCCCGGTGTCGCGCATCCACGAGTCGTCGGTGGACATCTCGACCTCCCGGACGCTCGCCGGGAGGTGTTCGCGCGCGTTCATGTACTGCCTGCCCGGAGACGACCATGGTCAGCGGCTCGTGCTCACAGATCGCCGCTGCGACCTGGGAGAAAGCCTCCTGCGCGGGCTTGCCGCCGAGTCGCCAGTTGTCGGGCCGCTCCGGCCAGACCATCCAGCAGTTGCACTGGCGCTCCCACTCGGCCGGCATCCGGAAGCCGTCGGCCTTCGGCGTGCTGTCGATGATCCGGGTCATGACCGCTCACTGCCTTCGTAGCTGCGCTCGATGCCCTCTGCGGCTGTCGGGGGCGATGCCCTCGAGGTCGACGCGGCGCCTGCGCCTCCGGGTGGACTTGTGTGCTTCCAGCGTGGCGACATCCGCCACGAACACCTCCTGGACCGCGAACGTGCACGCCGAGGCCGGCGAGGATCAGCCACGTGGTGGTCGCATCGAACTCGGCCCACGGGTTCCACACGAAGAAGAACACCGCGGCGACCAGCAGCGCCACGACCAGCCCTGCGGACACGACCGCACCCACTGCGCCACCTGGGACCCGGTAGGGCCGAGTGGCGTCCGCGTCGATCCGGCGCAGGCGCAGGAACGCCAGCGACATCGCCACGTACGGCAGCAGGAACACGATCGAGCTGAACGCGAACAGGCTCCAGAACAGCGCGTCGATGTCACCGTTGGTCAGGCTGAACAGCACGCCGTAGATCAGTGTGATGCTCGCGCTGACCAGCGCGGTCATGCCGGCAGCGCCCACGGGCGTGCGGTGTTTGGCGTTGATCCGCTTGAACACCGGCGGCAGGTCGCCCTGCTCGGCGGCTTCGGCCGCGGCACGGTTCGCGCCGATGGTCCACGGGATCAGGGCGGCGAAGAACGCGTACAGGATGCCGATGCCGACCAAGGTCACGAGCACTCCCGATCCGAACACGGACTTGAGGACGTCCATCAGACCGCTGGTCTCGGAGATTTCGTCCGCGGGCATGACGATCTGCATGCCGATCGTGGAGATCAGGTAGAAGGCCCCGATCAGGACGCCGGCGATCACGATCGTGCGAGGCACGTCGCGACGGGGGTTGTGCATCTCGTTGCTGGCGCTGCTCATCAGTTCGAACCCGAGGAAGTTGTAGATGATGATCGGCAACGCCAGTGCCATGGTGGCCGCAGTCGGGATCATGGAGTCGGTGTTCCACGCGAACTCTGTGGCCGACCCGTCAGTGCTCCACGCCACGATGCCTGCGACACCGATCAGGACGATCACGCCGACGGTGATCATGGCGCCGATGTTGGACACCCATTTGCCGGTGTCCAGGGTCAGTACGTTGACCAGCCAGTTCGCGCCGATCAGCACCATCGCGATCCCGACTTGTGCCCAGAAGCCCATCCCCGGGAAGAAGATGTCCGTGAGCACCACGGAGAACATCAGGTACACCGAGGGCACCCACAGGGCCACGTTCACCCAGTACCACCAGGACACCCGCGTGCCCCAGCGGTTGCCGAAGGCCCGCACGATCCAGGCGTAGATGCCGCCGGTGTCCGGATAGGTGGAGCCGAGCTCGGCGGTCATCAGGCCGTAGGGCAGGAAGAACAAGGCGATGATCAGCAGCGTCCAGACCACGGCCGACGGGCCGATCTGGGCAGTCAGCGTGACCTGGCTCAACAGCAGGATCGCGCAGACGCTGAACAGGATCATGTCGAACATGCGCAGCGCGCGGGGGGCGGCTGCCGTGGTTGTTGTCTCACTCATTTCTGTCATCTCCTCAACGCATCACAGCGTCGTGCAGGAAGGACTCGATGCGACCCTCGTGGTAGGCGCGTAGCGCCGGCGTGGGGTGCTCGAGATTGGGGGTGATGTACCAGGCGAGCAGACCCTTCTCGGTGTGCAGGCGGTTCTCGCTCTGGTCGTAGATGATCGACTGCGCGCTGTCCATGACCTCGTCGGTCGCCTCGACGCCGCGGGACGCGGGCAGGCAGTGCATGAACCTGGCGTGCTCGGGCGCGCGGGCCATCAACTGCGCGTCGACCTGGTAGCGGGGCTTGAATGCCTTGACGCGGTCGGGGATCTCGGCCTCCTGGCCGAACCACCACCACAGGTCGGTGTAGATGAAGTCCGCATTGACCACGGCGTCCTCCACATCCTCGGTTTCGATGTACCGGCCGCCATAGCGATCCTCGTTCTTCGCGATCTCGTCGAGAACGGTCGGCCACTGGGCCTTGATCCCGTACTGCTCGGGACGGGCATGGATGAAGGTACCGCCGAGCATGGTGACGATCTGTGCGGTCGATGTGCAGACGTTCGTCGCGTCACCGACGAACACGACGGTCAGGTCGCGGAACGTCCTTGTCGGTGTGTTCGGTCATGGTGAAGACGTCGCAGATCGCCTGCGTCGGGTGGTTGTAGTCGGTCAGTCCGTTGATGACCGGAACCTCGGCGTACTGCGCGAAGTCGGTCACCGTGTCATGCTTGAAGGCCCGGATCTCCACGGCGTCCACCATCCGCGACAGCACCCGCGCGGTGTCGGCGATGTTCTCCTTCTCGCCCAGATGGATCTCGCCGGGCTTGAGGTAGAGCGCGTGCCCGCCCAGCTTGGTCATGGCCACCTCGAAGGAGACCCGCGTACGGGTGGATGCCTCCTCGAAGATCATGCCCAGTGACGCGCCTTCCAGCAGTCGCGGACATGCGTTCTGCTTGTCGGCCTGCTTGAGCAGCCGGATCAGGTCCATCTGCGCGCGGATCAGTGTCCGGACCCAGGTCCTGGGTATCGATGAAATTGCGAGACTGCTCGCATCGGATTGACAACCTTTCGGGTGGAGAGGTCGTCGAGAGGGGCTGAACTCACGGGTGGGTTGTTCCACCCCGGTCGGCGGTTCCTGCTTTACGGGGAACGACTCCACTGTACCCCTACGTTGAGCGCAGTGCTCAACTAGGGGTGGCCCTTGCGGTGCACACTCGAGGGTCCCGGTCCCGCCACCCCGGTGACCCAGGGTGATCGCAAGGGCCTCGTGTGCGTCCGCTGTGCTCCCGGGGCGTCGCCGCTCCCGCATCGTCCTACCGTGAGTCCCTGGAAAGGGAGTTGATGAACGCACCGGACGCGGGGGATGGGTTTGCCAGTGACTCCATGCCCTCAACGAGACGCCGCCCCGGCGAGGTGAACCCGGCCGCCTATCCCGATCCGTATGTTCTGCTACAGGCCGAGCGTGTCGATGGCCAGGTGGTCGACTTCATCTATCTGGAGGCCAACCGTTCCGCATGTGAGGCGCTTGGGCTCGAACTTGACTCGCTGCTGGGAAGGCGCCTGCTCGAAGTCGATCCAGAGGCGAAGGCCGCCGGATTGTTGGACCTGTACGTTCAGGTGGTCGAGTCGGGTGAGCCGTTGACCCTCGACGACTGGGAGTATCCGGCCTATCTCAATCATGGACGGGTCAGGCACTTCGACCTGAGTGCGGTGCGGGTCGGTGACGGGCTCGGCCTGGCCTGGTGGGACGTCACTTCGCGATATGCAGCTGACAGGGACGTTGCGCGGGCCGAACGTGAGCTCAGCGCCACGCTTGACTCCTTGATCGACCCGCATGTGACGCTTCGTGCGGTTCGTGACGGGCGAGGCCGACTGACCGACCTGGAATACACGCGGATCAACGTGGCGGCGGGGAGGTTTCTGCGGGTCGATCCAAAGGACTTCATGGGACGCCGTCTGCGGGACCTGTGGAGTGGGGAGGCCGCGCGAATGGTCCAGGGATGGGCCGAATCCGTGCTCGAAACCGGAGAGTCGTTGTCAGTGGACGAGCAGACGGTGCCGTTGGAGGGTCTTCCTGCATTGTGCATCGATGTTCGTGCGGTCAGGGTCGACGACAGTGTGAGTTTCACCTGGCGCGATGTCACCCCGCGGGTGCAGGCGACCCAGCAGATCGCCGAGTCACGCGAGCACTACCGGCTGCTGGCGGAGAATGCGTCCGAGATGGTCTTCCAGACCGGCGCGAACCACCAACTCACCTGGGTGAGCCCCTCTGTCGAATGGGTCTTGGGTCTACCCCCGGAGCAACTCATCGGCCACCGACTGGCTGAGCTCATCCATCCTGAGGACCTGCCTCGCGTTTACGAAACCCAGAAGGAGATCATCGCCCGGGGCGAACTCGTCGGCCGTATGGAGCTACGTCTGGCCACCGCTGACGGCCGATGGCGATGGATGAGTGTCATCGGCCGAGCGGTGACCGACGACGAGGGGAGGATCATCGGTGGTGTCGATGCCTTGCGTGACATCCAGGCGCAGAAGGATGCGCAGGCGGCGCTCGAAGAGTCCGAGGAGCGGTTCCGCCGTTCCATGATGGACGCCGCGATCGGGATGGCGATCGTGGCGCCAAGCGGGGAGTTCCTGCGGGTGAATCCCAGGATGTCGCTGCTCCTCGGCCGTGACGCGGAGACCCTGACCAGAAGTACCTGGCAGGAGCTCACCCACCCCGACGATCTCGACAAGGACCTCGAGCTGGTCGCCGAGGTGCTTGCGGGCACGCGGGACACCTATCGCATACCCAAGCGCTACGTCAAGCCCGACGGGGAGGTCGTCTGGACGGACCTGACGGTCTCCTGCGTGCGTGACGAGGCAGGTCAGGTGCGCTACGTCGTGTCCCAGATCATCGACATCACCGAATCCGTGCGCGCCCAGCGGGCACTGGCCGAGAGCGAGGAGCACTACCGGCTCATGGCCGAGAACTCCTCGGATGTGGTCTTCAGAGCCACACCGAACGGACGCCTCGAGTGGGTTTCCCCATCGGTGTCGGAGGTCACCGGGTGGTCGTGTGAAGAGATACTGGGAAAGCCCATGCTCGACTATCTGCTTCTGGAGGACCTTCCCGCTTCTCTGCAACTCGGTCCGTCCAACCTGGACCGCATCGACTTCGAGGGCAGGTGTCGCACTTCCGGCGGCACGTCCATCTGGATGGACATCAGTTCGCGACCGCTACTCAACGAAGCCGGAGAACTGGTCGGACGGGTGGGTCGGCTGCGCGACATCCAGGCCGAGCACGAAGCGCGTGAAGCGCTGCGGAGCAGCGAACAACGATTCCGGACCGCCATGGCCTCCGCGCCGACCGGCATGGCTGTGGTGGCACTGCGACCGGCGATTCCTGCAGGTCAACCCGGCGCTCTGCGAGCTGCTGGGCCGGCCCGAGCAGTGGCTTCTCGAACACGACCTCGGCGACGTGCTCGATCCGGTCGACGACGACCTCGACCGGCGCCTGCGGACACGGCTGCTGGCCGGATCCATGACCTCGGTCACGCGGGATCACCAGATGGTGCGTTCTGACGGCGAGCGGGTCCTGGTCGAGCACTCGGTCGCGCTGCTTCGCGATGAGCGCGGCGTTTCGACCGGATATGTGTCGCAGTTCGCCGACGTCACAGAGTCGCGCGCGGCCCGCGAGCAGTTGCGATTCCTTGCCACTCACGACTCCATGACTCAACTTCTGAACCGCGCGGAGCTGCTGGCCAGAATCTCGGGAGTTCTCGCGAAACGACCCAGAACGGGCGTGAACGCCGGAATCCTGTTCATCGACCTCGACGGTCTCAAGCCGGTCAACGACACCTATGGGCACGCGGTGGGTGACGAGGTGATCGTCACTGTGGCGCGGCGGATCCGGGAACGCATCCGCTCTGACGACGTGCTGGCGCGGTTCGGTGGGGATGAGTTCGTGCTGGTGCTGCCCGCCATCCACACGGCCGACGATGCCGCGCGGATCGCAGGAGTGCTGCACCGGGCCGTCCAACAGCCGATGGAGATCGAGGATTTCACCATCACGGTGACAGTCAGTATCGGGATCGCCGTGGTGGGCGCCGGCGAGCCGGCTGACGAGGCATTGCGCAGGGCGGACGCGGCGCTCTACCGGGCGAAGCGGGAGGGGAAGGCCCGCACCGCGGTGTATGCGCCCGAAGACGAGCTGTGATCACGATCCAGCAGATGTTCTGCACGCGGCGATGCGCCGGGTTACCCTGCGGGCATGCGGAGTCCTTTGCGATACCTGATGCCTGTCGCCGTGGCCACGACGCTGCTGGCAGCGCCCGCGGTGGCTCACGCTGACACCGTCTGGCTGTGCCGTCCCGGCTCCGACACCAATCCGTGCCGCGGGTCGCTGAAGACGACCATCAAGTCGTTCAAGGCGCCCAAGAAGGTGGTCAAGCCCAAACTCCCGGCCAATCCCAAGATCGACTGCTTCTACGTCTATCCGACCGTCAGCGAGCAGACCACGCCCATCGCCAATCTGGACATCGAGCCGGAGGAGATCTCGATCGCGAAATATCAGGCGGCCCGTTTCAGCCAGGTGTGCGACGTGTACGCACCCATGTACCGGCAGGTGACCCTACGTGCCATCCTCAGCGGCGGCTCGGCCACGGTAACGCCCGAGGAGCGTGAGGTCGGGTACCAGGACGTGCTGGATGCCTGGACGCAGTTCAGGACCGAGAACCCGAAGCGCGGATTTGTGCTGATCGGCCATTCCCAGGGTTCAGGGGTGCTCAAGCGGCTCATCCGCGAGCAGATCGACCCCGACCCCGCGGTGCGCGAGAAGATGGTGTCGGCACTGCTCATCGGCAGCAGCGTCGCCGTGCCCACGGGCAAGCGCAAGGGCGGCGACTTCGCCAACACCCCGATCTGCACTGGCAAGAAGCAGACCGGCTGTGTGATCTCCTATGCGTCGTTCTCGCAGAAGCCGCCGGACGACAGCCTGTTCGGACGGGTTCGGGTGGCCCCTGAACCCGGCGTCTCCTACGAGGCCGCATGCACCAATCCGGCCGCACTCAAGGGTGGGTGGGCCAAGATCGACACCCTTCTGCGGGGCGAGCCGATCCCCGGTCTGCTGGGCGCGGCCGCTGGAATCCTGTACGGCGGCACCCCGCCGAAGGCCAAGACCGCTTGGCTGACGCCGAAAGACCGCTACAAGGCGAAGTGCATGAAGTCCAATGGTGCCAACGTGCTCATGGTCAAAGGCATCGGCAAGGCCAAGAAACTCACGGGGTCTCCGAACCCCGGCTGGGGCCTGCACCTCATGGACATCAACCTGCCGCTCGGCGATCTGATCGACCTGGTTCGCAGCCAGAAGAAGGCCTACGCGTCCAAGTAGCGGTGAGAATCCGCGCCCTGTGACGGGGGTCACGCGTTCGCGGTGATGAGCGTCACGTGTCGCAGCGTGTGAACGCGGGAATCACGGTGGTGTCCCGAATTCATCCGTTACAGGAGAGACGACACCGTGAACAGCAAGACAATCCTCGCCATGGGGATCGCCGCACCGATCGCGATCGGTGGCTTCGCCGCCGCGCCGGCCTCTGCGGCCCCGACCGCTCCGGCGTCAGCATCAGCGGTTGTCTCTGCCGAGGACGCGAAGAAGAACAAGCGCAAGGCGGCGAGCAAGCGCTCGTCCCGCGCCGCCGGTGTGACGATGCGGACCAGGAACGTCCGGTTCAGCCCCAACACCGCCGTGAACCGCCTCGAGCGTTGGGCCAAGCGGGGTACCGGTGGCTACCACAACCAGTGCCTGCGACTCGCCGACAACGCCTACCAGCCCAAGGGCAACCGCACCAGCACCGCACTGAGCCAGTGGCACCGCGCGAAGCGGAAGGGTTTCGCCCACCCGCGCAACCGCAAACCACCGGTCGGTGCCCAGATGTTCTGGCGCACGTCCAACCCCGCCGGCCACATCGCCACCTACGTCGGCAACGGCAAAGCCGTGACGAACATGCCCGGTGGACGGGTCAAGAAGATCAATTGGAAGAACATGAACTCCTGGGGCAGGTACCTGGGGTGGGCCGAGCCGTACTACGGCTAGTCCCGCAGCACAAAGGCTCGGTCGCGACTCGTGACCGAGCCTTTGTGCTGTGCGGCGCAGGCGGATTCCGCCTCGTGATCGACCTCACCTATCGCGCTAGCGGCCACGGGGCATACCCGTCACAGAACAACCCCCACTTTCAGGAGTGAATTGTGAAGCGTTCGATCGTCACGGCTCTGGCCGTGCCCATGCTGGCCGGAGGTGTCGCCTCGCTGACCCCGCCCGACACCACCCATGCACGGACGCTCGCCTCCGCTCCCGCCCAGGCCCGGCCGGCCATCGAGTTCGCCGGACAACCCGATTTCGGGTCGGCGGCAGCGTGGGCGAAGAAGGACCAGATTCGCGAGCGCAAGCGTGCAGCCCGCAGCGGCGGGCTGCGCACCTTCGGCACCTCGCACACAGCGAAAGAGGCAGTCGCCCGTTTGAAGCAGTGGGCGAACCAGGGCATGGGCGGTTACTCCGATCAGTGCCTGCGACTGGCCGACGACGCCTATGGTGCGACGGCGCGGACGACCACCGCGCTGGCGCAGTGGAGCCGGGCCAAGAACGCGGGTGTGGCCCATCCCGGCGACAGGGACATCCCGGTCGGTGCGCAGATGTTCTGGAGTACGTCGAACCCCGCGGGTCACATCGCCACCTACGTCGGTGACGGGAAGGTCGTGACGAACATGCCGGGCGGCGGCCTCGAGATCATCGACTGGCGTGAACTCAACGAGTGGGGTCCCTACCTCGGGTGGGCGTCGCCGTACTACCGGTAACGGCTGCGGGGTCGGGCAAGATTGACCCATGACCCGCCCGGCGTTGCGCAGGTGGTTGCCCGGATTGGACGACCATCTGCGACCGTTCGAGCGCAGCAACCTCATCGCGGGCCTCACCGTCACCGCCTACCTGGTCCCGCAGGTCATGGCCTACGCGATCATCGCCGGCCTGTCGCCGGTCGTCGGGCTCTGGGGAGCGCTCATCGCGCTACCGCTGTATGCCCTTCTGGGCACCTCGCGGTGGCTCAGTTTCGGGCCCGAGTCCAGCGTCGCGGTGATGACCGCCGCCGTCATCGTCCCCTTCGTTGCCGCCGGGCAGACGACATCGGCCAACGCGGCCGCCGCTCTGGCGATCGCCGTGGGGGTCATCGGGTTGATCGCGAGTCTGTTGCGGCTGTCGTTCGTGGCCGACCTGCTTTCCCGTCCCATCCTCGTCGGCTACATGGCGGGTATCGCCGTGCTGATGATCAACAGTCAGCTCGACCGCGTGCTCGGCGCCTTCACCCGCGACTCCGACACCGTGTTCGAGCATCTCTGGCTGCTCACAGACGCGAGCCTTCAGTGGCCGGCGGTACTTGTGGCGATTGTTGTGTTGGTGGCCCTGTTCACGCTGGGCCGTACCCGGCTGAAGGCTTTCGCCCCGCTCATGGCGTTGACCCTGGGCGTGGGGTTGGCGGCGATCCTCAACGCGCTCGATCAGCCTGTTCTGCTGCTCGGGGACATCCCGGCGGGACTGCCCACCCCGGCCGTGCCGAACCTGCCCCGAGAGCTGCTTCCCGAACTCATGCTCGGTGCGGTAGGGGTGCTGCTGGTGGCCTACACCGATGCGACCCTCACCGGTCGTTCGTTCCACCGCGCCTCCGACCCGGCGCTTCTCCCGGCCACCGAGCTGCGGGCCTTGTCGGTCCTCAACATCGCAGCCGGCCTGTTCAGGGGTATGCCGGTGTCGACCAGCGGGAGCCGTTCAGCGGTGGCGAGGGCCTCCGGAGCGACCTCCCAGGGGTACTCGATCGCCGCTGCCGGGTTCCTCGCGATAGTGCTCCTGGTGGCCGGTCCCATCCTCGAAGTGATCCCGCAGGCCGCGTTGGGCGCACTGGTGGTCTATGCCGCGGTTCTGCTGATCGATGTTGCGGACTTCCGTCGCCTGTGGCGTTTCCGGCGATCGGAGTTCTGGCTGGCGATCGTGACGACCGCCGGTGTGCTGGTGTTCGGTGTGCTCTACGGGGTGCTGGTGGCGGTCGCGCTTTCAGTGCTGCTGCTCATGGTGGAGGTCGCCCGCCCGCACTCGGCTGCGCTGGGTTTCGTACCGGGGCTGGCGGGCATGCACGACATCGGTGACTTCCCGGAGGTGCGCGAGGAACCGGGCCTGTTGATATTCCGATTCGACTCCCCACTGTTCTTCGCGAACGCCGACTACTTCCTGTCGCAGGCGCGCCTGATGATCGCCGAGCGACTCACGGGCTTGCGGTGGTTCGCACTGCAGTCCGAGGCGATCATCGAGATCGATTCGACAGGGTTGGAGGCGCTTGAGCAACTTGCGGACGAGGTCGAAGCCGCCGGAATCAGGTTCGTTCTGGTGCGGGCCAAGAGTGAACTTGTGGAAGCCCTGGAGCCGACGGGCTTCATCGACCGGATCGGACGCGACTACGTGTTCCCCACACTGCCGACGCTGGTGTCCGCGTTCCGCGAATCGGCCTGATCCACAACGGTCCGGGTGCGGCTGACCGCCTCATGCACCCCGGTCGTCAGCAGCACCAGCCACAACGCCAGGATGACTGCGGCGATCAGGTCCGCGGTGGCGGTGCTCACCCCCGCCGCACGCAGGAATGCCAGCGCCGCTGGGTAGGGACCCCAGACCATCACCCAGCGCACGAAGAGCCGCAACGGGTTGCGATGTGACCCGTTGGTCGACTCCATTCGTGCACCCACGGCGAACTGGCCGGGGGTCCGCCCGCCGGTGATCAGGGGCACGAGCCACGCGACGATCAGCAGCGCCCACATCATCTCCGACCGCGCCTGCGGGAGGCCGTAGGTCTCGGCCAGGCTGCTCCAGGCCAACGCGATCAACGCGGCGAGCAGGTAGTCGATGACCAGGCTCAGCGTCCTGCGCGGAAGGGTCACAGCGCGGTCCGGCCGCACGGGACCTCCGCGGCGCGGGACGACGATGATCAGGGGCGCCAGTAGCCACCCGATCAGCGCCCCAGCGGTGTTCGCCATCAGGTCATCGACATTGAACTGCCGGTACGGGCACTCGTACAGACCGAAGATCGCGCTGTACTGCGTGAGTTCGAACGCCAGCGACAGCGAGAAGCCGGCCACGCCGGAGAACAGCAGGCCGCGGCCGAACCACCTGCGCAGGTACACCCCCAGCGGGAAGAGCAGCGCGATGTTGAACACGAACATCACCACGTTCGGGTTCGTCAGCAGGGCGTACCGATCGGCGCTCTGCGTCTGGGCCAGTCGAAGCCAGTTGAACGGTTCCACCTGCGGGCTGACGTCTCGCGCGCAGGTCTGGTCCGGGAATGGCATCAGTACCAGCGCCCACGCGCACATCAGGTAGAGGACGAACGAACCCTGCGCCCACACACGGGACGGGTCCACCGCGCCCCAACGGCGGTACTGCCAGGCGAAGTAGGGGATCGCCAATGCCAGGCACAGTGCCCAGGAAGTAGACGGCGGCCGAGCCTATGGGTTCGGCGTAGATGTTTATCCAGTTCACCCGGCGCCGGACCTGGGCAGACGGATCTCGAAGCGGGCGTGGTCCACGGTCACGGTGCCACCGTGTGCTGTCACCAGCGACGACACGATGCTCAGCCCCAGCCCGGACCCGCCTGTGCTGCGGGAGCGGTCGGTGCTGGCCCGGTAGAACCGGTCGAAGACACGCGAGGAGTCCTCGTCGGCCACCCCCGGACCCTCATCGGTCACGGCGAGGACCACTTCCCCGCCCTGTGTGCCGACTTCCAACTCGATGGTCCCCGCGCCATGGGTGATGGCGTTCGCGATGAGATTGTCCACGACCTGACGCAGTCGCAGCGAGTCCCCGATCACGATCGGGGCCGCGCTCCCCGGGATCACGCGCAGTTCGATCGTCCGGTCGGGCACGGTCACCGAATCCACGGCCGTGGTGCACAGCGCGAGCAGATCGACCGGATCGCGCTCGAGCGGGCGCTGGGAGTCCAGACGGGCGAGCAGGAGGAGTTCCTCGATCAGCACCCCCATGCGCTCGGACTGGTCCTCGATGCGGCCGAATGCGCCGCCCACCTCGTCGTCCCCGACGGCACCCTGGCGATACAGTTGCGCGATGCCTCGCACGGACGTGAGCGGGGTTCGCAGTTCGTGGCTGGCGTCCGCGACGAACTGGCGCATCCGGGCTTCGGACGCCTGTGCCTGCGCCAACGCCGCCTCACGTTGTGTCGAGGAGGTCTCGACGCCGTCGAGCATGGTGTTCAGCGCTTCTGCCACCGCCCCCGCCTCGGTGCGGGGGTCGGGCTGAGGTATCCGTGGGGAGAGATCCCCGGCGGTGATCGCCCCCGCGGTCGTCGCCACAGTGCGCAGCGGTTGCAGGGATCTCCGTACGACGACCACGCTGAGCCCGGCGACGGCGACCAGGACCGATAGCCCCACGGCCGTTTCGAGTACCACCAGCCGGGTCACGGTGGCGTCGACCTCCGCCAGCGACTTCGCGACCAGGACGGACCCGGTCGGCGTGGGCCTGGCCAGCACCCGCCACCCGTCGGCGGTGAAGGGCTGCCCGGCCAGATCCACCACCTGCGTGCGGGTCAACGTGGGCAGCTCGGGCACCGCAGAGCCGTCGGGCAGGTTGCTCACACGCTGACTGGCCGCCCCGGATTCGTCGTTGAACTGGATGTAGAAGTCACTGGGTAGAGGTGACGACTCGGTATCCGCCGGGGGCGGCGGCGCGGGATCGCGACCCTGGGTGCGGACGAGTTCGGTATCGATCTGATCGACGAGGTAGGAGCGCATCGCGGTGGCGGCCAGCGCACCGGCAAGCAGCAGCGCCAGCGCCACCAGCGACACGGTGATCAGCGGAAGCTTCCGGCCCAGTGGCATCAGGAGGGGACCTTCAGCACGTACCCGACGCCCCGCACCGTGTGCAGCAGTCGTGGGCCCTCACTGTCGATCTTCCGCCGCAGGTAGGAGATGTACGACTCGACGATCGCAGCCTCCCCGTCGAACGCGTAGTCCCAGACGCGGTCCAGGATCACGCTCTTGCTCAGCACCCGGTTGGGGTTCTGCATGAAGAGCCGCAACAGGTTGAACTCGGTCGGTGTGAGGTCGATCCGCGTGTGTCCGCGGTACACCTCGTGCCGGTCCTCGTCCAAGCGGAGATCGGCCAGTTCCAGAATGTTGGACGGGCCTGCCGGAGCACGCCTCGAACGCCGCAAGATCGCCCGGATCCGTGCCAGCACCTCGTCGAGGCTGAACGGCTTGGTGACGTAGTCGTCACCCCCGACCGTCAGTCCACGCACCTTGTCCCTGGTGTCGTCGCGAGCGGTCAGGAAGAGTACGGGTGCTTCGATGCCCTCGCTACGCAGTTGGGACACCACCTCGAAGCCGTCGCAGCCGGGCATCATGACGTCCAGGATCAGCGCATCGGGCCGCTGCGTACGAGCCAGTTGCAGGGCTTCCCGACCGTCATCGGCAGCGATCACGTCGAACCCGGCATGCCGGAGGCTGGCGCACAGGAGATCCAGGATCGTGCGCTCATCGTCGGCGACGAGGAGAGTGGCCTCCGGCATGGGGTCCATCATGCCGTCAGATCGTAGAGGGTGACCCCATCGACGGTTGTGGAGTCGAAGTTGTCCTGGACCCAGGCGCTGATCTCGGAACTCGATCCACCACCGGGACCGCCGGGACCGCCCGAACCTTCCGCGATGAACCAGTGGATCTGCCCTTGCGCCACGTACTCCTGGAACTGTTCGAGGGTCGGCGAAGGGTCACTGCCGTTGAACCCGCCGATGGGCATGACCGGACTGCCTGTGGCCAGCTGGTAGCCGGCCGCTGTCTGGCTCCCGATGCCGGCTGCGACCCACGTGAAGTCGGCGGCGTTCTCGTTGAGTGTGCTCGCCAGGGTGCTCCCGACTTCCGGGGAGTTGAGCAGTCCGCCCGGACCGCCCCCTTGGCCGCCCTGCCCGCCAGGTCCGGCCTGCGCAGCCGTACCGGATAGCGAGGGTCCGGCAGTGGGCAGCGAGCCGCTCGTCACCCGGCCCGCCGTCTCCAGGCTGAAGGCCAGGGGCCCCACCAGGGTGACTGCGAGCAGTGCCGCCACGAGTCCTCTGCTGGCCTTCGCGGGTATCAGGTCTCCGAGGCCCAGGGCGATGGCGCAGGGGATCGTCACTATGAGGACGACCCAGCCCAGCGGCGCGTAGTCCGAGCGCAGGAGAAGGCTCGCCGCGTACAGTGCCGATCCACCGAGCAGCACTGCCAGCACGACGTGGTTCCCGGCCCGCCACAGCAGTGTCACGGCCATGGCGGTCAGCGCGGCGATCGCCGGCGCGAGCGCGACCGCGTAGTAGGTGTGGATGATCCCGGCACCGAAACTGAACACGGCCCAGGTGACCAGCAGCCAGCCGCCCCACAACAGCGTCGAGACGCGGTGCATGCGGTCGCGGCTGATCACCCAGGTGATCGCGATCGCGGCGAACGCCGACGGTAGCAGCCAGGCGATCTGGCCTGCCCAGTCGGAGTCGAACATGCGGTGCCAGCTCGCGACCCCCCACGCCCCACCGCCGATCCCGCCTCCGACGCTGCCGGCCTCATCCCCGGTGATCCTGCCGAGACCGTTGTAGCCCAGGATCAGTTCGAGGGCCGAGTTGGTCTGTGATCCGCCGATGTAGGGACGGACCGACTCCGGCACGAGTTCGACGACGGCCAGCCACCAGCCCCCGGACACGAGCACCGCCACCGCCGCGACCAGAAGCATCCGGATCCGCTCCCGGGAGTAGACCGCCACTGCCGCGACGAAGCCGGGTAGTACCAGGAAGGCCTGGAGGCTCTTGGTGAGGAAGGCCAAGCCGACCGCGACACCGGCCAGCGCGATCCAGCGCAGGCGCTCGTGCTCCAGTGCTCGCAGAACTGCATAGGTGGCGGCGACCAGCAGCAGGACCAGCAGTGCGTCGGGGTTGTTGAACCGGAACATCAGGGTCGCAACCGGAGTCGTTGCCAGGACCGCGCCTGCCAGCAGCCCCGCGGGCTTGCCGAAGTAGCGCGAGACCGCCAGATAGAGCAGGAACACCGCAGCGACCCCCATGAGAGCCTGTGGCACGAGGATGCTCCACGAGTTCAGGCCGAACAGCCTCACCGACATGGCCATCACCCAGATACTGGCCGGCGGCTTGTCCACGGTGATGGAGTTCGCCGCGTCGGAGGACCCGAAGAAGAAGGCCTCCCAGTTCTGGGATCCGGCCTGCGCCGCGGCCGAGTAGAAACTGTTGGCCCAGCCCGAGAGTCCCCAGAGGTAGAGCACCGCGGTGCCGGCCAGGAGCGCGTACAGAGCGGGTCGGGTCCATGTGGACGTGGGCTGCGCGCGAGTCGTCAGGACAGTGGGTCGATCCAGTGTTGCGGTCATCGTGTACCTCCGAAGATCCAGGAGCGGAATAGGACGAAGCGGACGAGGGTGGCAACCAGGTTCGCCGCGGTGAGCGCCAGCAACTCCCAGGTGCGGGAGGTGCCTGCTGGCAGAAGGGCCGCCGTCGTGGTGGTGATGGTCAGGGCCACCATGAGCACCGCATAGCCCTGCACCTGATGTTTCAACCAGCCGGTGCGGTCGGTGATCCGGAAGGTGAAGTGGCGGTTGGCCGCCGTGTTCGCGGCGGTCGCCACGAGCAGCGCCACGATGCTGGCTGTGACCGGGTCCACCGCGGTACGCGCGATGAGATAGAGGATCGCGAACAGCAGGGTGGATGCGATGCCGACGCCGATGAAGCGCAGGATCTCGCCGGTGCGGTTGTCGCGCTGGACGTCGCGCACACCGATGCGGCCGGCGGCGATTTCTCGACCCACCCGGATGATGCCCCGTATGTCGGCCACCGCCGTGGACACGATGTCTACCCGGGAGTCGGGATCGTCGACCCAGTCCACGGGCACCTCATGGATACGCAGGCCGCGGCGTTCGGCGACCACCAGCAGTTCGGTGTCGAAGAACCATTCCTGGTCCTTCACCATCGGAAGGAGTTCGGGGAGTCGGTCGGCGCGTACGGCCTTGAAGCCGCATTGCGCATCGGAGAAGTGCGAGCGCAACGTCCACCTCACCAAGCGGTTGTAGGACCGCGAGATGAACTCTCGCTTGGGGCCCCTTGTCACACGTGACGCGCGGCTCAAACGGGTCCCGATGGCCACGTCCGAATGTCCCGAGAGCAGCGGTGCCACGAGCACGGGCAGCGCAGCGAGGTCCGTCGAGAGGTCGACATCCATGTAGACGACCACCCGTGCGTCGGCTTGTCCCCAGGCCAATCGCAGTGCTCGCCCGCGCCCCTTCTGATCCAGATGCAGATAGTCCACATCGGACATCTCGGCGGCCAGCATCCGACCGACGTCCGATGTGGCGTCGGTGCTGGCGTTGTCCGCGATCAGGATCCGGTAGGACCAGGGCATCCGATGGGCGTACGCCGAGAGAGCCAGCACGCTGGGTCGCAGCGAACGCTGCTCGTTGTGAACGGGGACCACGATGGCAACGTCGACGGTCCTGGTGTCGGCGGGCATCGGTGCGGTCTCGAGGGCGGTGGCGGTCATCAGATGCCCCCGGATGTGGTGGCGGCGTCCGCGCTCGAGCCGCTCTGGTTGTCAGCATTGGAGCCGCTGGCAGTGCCGGCGGCCGCGAGCAGCTGATCGGCCTGTTCGGAGGTCAAGGCGCCGGCCTGGACCGCAGTCGCCAGGAACTGCTCAAGGTTGGCGCCGGCTCCTGGCATTGCGCTGACGAAGTCCTGGAGTGCTTCGTCGTTCACGGTGCCGTCGCTGTTGAACAGCCGCGCGGCCAGGTCCTGGCTCGGGATCCCGGCGCCCGGTCCGCCCGGCACTGCCGTGGTGCCGGTGCCGCCGTCCGCGGGAGGGGCGAACTGGTTGGTCACCCCGGGTCCGCCCGGTCGTCCAGGGCCGGCGGCACCCGCGTTGTCGTTGGCGGTGAACCCCCAGGCCGCGGAGCCCACGGCGATCAATGAGGCGGCTACTGTCGCGGCACCCAGGATGCGCGAGCGCTTCCGTTCCGCGGCGTACAACTCCTGCCAGTCGCGCGGTGCGGGCGTTTGGGTGGGGGTCTGTTCGGTATCGACGAGTCTGTGTGTGTCCATGACTGCAGCCTCAGCGTCGTGCCTGGACACTGCCTGGGACGAACCTGGGGATCGGGTAAGAGTCCGCGGATTGTGACGGCCGCCACGCGGATGTAACCGGGAACACGCCCGAAATGCCCGGTTGTGTGGATTTGTCGATGTTCGCCGGTGTCCCTGTGGGCATCACATGAGCGTCCGGCATCCCCTCACCGGACGGAAGGAAATCATGAAGACTCTCGCAGCAGCAGCAATCACACTGGCCGCCGTCGTCGCCGTCCCCTCCGCCGCATTCGCAGGCGAAAGAGCCTCGGCACCCGCCAAGGTCGGTGTGGACCTCGTTGGGGTCGACGTCGACTACAAGAGCGCAGCCGAGTCCGAAGGCATGACGGAGCCGACGAGCAAGTACAAGATCTCGGCCCGCTTCGGCCAGTCCGGCCCGATGTGGAGTTCGGGCAAGCACACCGGTCTGGACTTCGCAGCTCCGCAGGGTCGCGACATCGTAGCCGCCGACAGCGGCAAGGTTGTGGAAGCCGGCAGTGCCGGTGCCTACGGCAACATGGTCGAGATCGCCCACGGCGACGGAACCCGCACCCGGTACGCACACCTGTCGCGCATCACGGTCACCAAGGGCCAGAACGTCGACCGCGGCCAGCAGGTCGGGGACCTCGGGAACACCGGCAACTCGAGCGGCCCGCACCTGCATTTCGAGGTGCTGGTCCGCGGCAAGGCCGTCGACCCCGAGAAGTTCCTGAACCTCTGATCCCACAGACACGCCAGTCGTTCTGAGGGGGACGTCTGGCGACAAGAGGACCCCGGCACCGCAAGGCGGAGCCGGGGTCTTCGCTGTGCTTCGTGGATGGCGGCCGGTTTTGGGGTGGGCCGCGTGGTGACGCTAGGGGCCGACCGGTTTTGGGCCGACTGACAGGGGCCGACCGGGCTTGGGCCGACCGACATTGGCCGACTGACAGGGGCCGACTGACATTGACGGCGTTGGGCCGACCGAGATTGGACGACGTTGGAGTTTGAGCACGACGTTGGAGAACGCACGCGTGCGTTCTCCAACCTCGTGGACGTTCTCCAACGTCGTGGCGTGCGTTCGACCTGGGCGTGGCGTGGGTGCGCAGGACCTGGGCGTGGCGTGGGTGCGCGGGACCTGGGCGTGGCGTGGGTGCGTAACGACCTGGGCGTGGACGTTCTTCGACCGGATCGACGCGGGTAGGGTCCTGGCCTCCTCTTCAGCGCAGCGCGACGGGCAAGGAGAGTCGCGCCCGCACAAGGTTGTGATCCGAACCGCGGAACCGGGGGTTGAAGCGCCCGTTGCGCAGTTTCAGGAAGACCTCGTAGCTCTGCGGTTTGACGGCGTTCTTGACGAGGATGTAGTCGATGCGACTGGCCAGGCCCGCGTACTTGGGCGGGGATGGCGGAAAACCGCCCCAGCGCCGCGTGAGGGGCGTGATGTTGACGGTCGGGTAGCGGGCGTTGATGCGCCGGTCGGCTGCGAACGCATCGACGAAGCCGGACCGGTAGAAGACCGTCTGCGCACCCTTGGGCTGGCGCTTCTGGAAGGAATTCAGGTCACCCATCGCGATCACCGGTATCTCGCCAAGGCCGACGCGGCTGTTCTGTTCATCGATCCACCGCGACACGTTCGCTGCGATCTCGCGGCGCAGGTTCTCACCCTGTTCGGTCTTCTCGTTGGGAAGGTGCAGCGACAAAGCCATGAAGACTCCGCCGGTGGCAATGTCCTGCAGGTACGCCCATGAGACATTGCGGTCTTGTACCGACCCCCATGACAGGCCACTGAGTTCGCGTTGCGAAACCATCCCCGCGGACATGTCCACGTAGGGCGTGTAGCCGAGGTGGTCCTCGCATTTGTAGTCGAACCAGTCGTTGAAGTAGGCCCCACGCTTCTTGCGGGGAAGGTCGGGGTCCTCCAAGTACTTCATACATTTCGGCGGGGGCGTGGGCATCCCCGAGGGCGCTCGGACCCCGAAGACACGGATGCGGTCGGGGTCGAAGTACAGATGTGCACCCCGGGTGCATCCTTCGGTGCAACCGTCCCGGTCGCTGGTCTGTCGGTAGCCCGCCCTCGCGAGAAGTCGCGTCAGGTCGGCCCATTGAGTCGTGTTCCGCCACCGCAGCGTCGGAGCCTCCTGCACCGCGAGGACGGCCGGGCGGGCGGCCTTTACCGTGCGGATCACCGCCTTGCGACGCGTCGCCCACGGGTGCCTACCGCTGCAGTTCACCTTGCACACGTTGTAGGTCGCGACGGTGATCGTCGTGCTGGATCCGTCGTCCGCGGTACGCGCGGCGGAACTTGCGGTCGGCATGGTCAACAGCATGACCGCCACCGCGGTGGCAGCCGTTCCCGTCACCGTACGCACGCCCCGCATGCTATCTGCATCGGTCCCGGGTACATCTGCCTTGAGGTAAGCGCCGGTGAGTAACGTGATCGCGTGTCCATGACCCCCACCACGAGGCTCTCCCTGCTCAGCGCCATGCGGTGGTTCCCGGTGGGGCTGGTGGTTCCGGTCCTTGTGCTCCTGCTCGGCGCGAGGGGACTGCCTCTGAACCAGGTCGGACAAGTGATGGCCCTTTACGGGATCACCACGCTGCTTCTGGAACTCCCGACTGGGGGTCTGGCCGACTCGTGGGGGAGGCGTCCAGTGATCGTGGCCTCGGCGCTGATGCATGCCGTGCCTTTGGCCATGCTGGCACTGCTGGGAAGCCTGCCCATGATCCTGCTTGCGGTCGCTGCGCTCGGGGCGGCGCGTGCGTTGTCGTCCGGACCGCTGGAATCATGGTTCGTTGACACGATGCACGCTGACGGACCGGGCATCGGCCCCAGCTTGGTGGAGGCCGGTCTGGCCCGCGGGCAGATCTCGGAGTCCCTGGCGCTGGGGCTCGGCTCGGTGGTCGGGGGTCTGCTCCCGCGCGCGGCACAGGGTCTGCCCGCAACCGGCGCAGGCCTGATCTCGCTGTCGGTGCCGTTCCTTGCCGCGTCCGTGATGATGCTGCTGTTCGCCGGCGCGGCCGCACGGCTGGTGTCCAGCGACCCCGAGCGCGTCAGGGCGTCCGTCGGGCCGACTGTTCGTACAGCCCTGCACCAGGCCCGACGTCACGCGCCCATCCGGACGGTTCTGGTTGTAGCGGCCTGCCTGGGGATAGCGCTCAGCGGTGTCGAGTTGCTGTCGCCCAACGCGTTCGCAGATCTGGTGGATGATCCCTCGACGGCGTCCGCGATCTACGGCACGCTCACTGCAGCGGCGTTCGGGGTCGCCGCAGCCGGTGCGGCGTTGAGCACCAGGTTCCCCGGTCGACGTGCACGGGTGGGTGCGGTGGCTTTCCTCGGCCTGGGCCTGTTGGTGATGGTCGTGGCGGTGCCGTCACTGGCCGTCGCCGCGGTGGGCTTCCTCGGCGTGTATTTGATGGTTGGTGTGCAGGGGCCAGTGATGGCCGGGATGTTGCACGACAGGGTGCACTCGGATGTGCGGGCGACCATGATGTCGGTGGAGAGCCTGGCGATGCAGGGCGGTGGAGCGGCCGCCAACATCGTGGTGGGATCCGTCGCCGCGGCCGCAGGGCTGGCGGCGGGCTTCGGGGTGGTGGCCCTCGCGGCGGTGGTCGCCGCGGTGATGCTGGTGCGGGACCTGCGTCGCGGCCCAGCGATCTTGGGTGACGGAGTGTGACCAAGGTCACCAGAATTCCGGAACTTGCTGACGCGAAATATGGGTCACTAGGAGCATGTACCGCATTCTTTGCGGGGGGCTGATTCTTTCGTTTACTGTCGGGGCCGGTCCGGCCATGGCCGTCGATCCCGATTCTCTGTTGTCCGCCGACGACGTCGGAGTGGGTGCCGGCTGGATCGAGAACCGCACACGTCCGGCCTCGCGCAGCGCGGAGATGCGCACCATCGGTGTCACACGTTCCCAGGCGAAGGCCGTCGCCTACCTCGTGGAACTCGCTGATGCTCGCACCGGTGGATATTGGGGACAGTGTCTGAAACTGGCCGATGATGCCTACATGCCGAAAGGCCCGCGACTCGGCACTGCCTTCGAGCAGTGGCGCCGCGCGAAGGATGCGGGTGTGGCACACCTGAAAGACCGCAATCCACCCGTCGGCGCGCAGATGTTCTGGGATCCGGGTCATTCCGCTGGGCACATCGCGACCTACGTGGGAGACGGCAAAGCCGTCACGAACATGCCCGACGGATCCGTCAAGGCCATCAACTGGCGCGCGATGAATGACTGGGGACCGTATCTGGGATGGGCTCCGCCGTACTACAAGTAATCCACAGATTCTCCGCGAGGACTGGTGACCGGCGACGATCCTCACTAGACCTGACGGTATGCCTCTGACCGCCACCGTCGATGGTGAGCAGATCTGCGCCCCGTTGCTCGACGACCGGCAGTGGGCCGCGCTACGCGGCATGTCCGTGGTCCTCCAGCCATGTGGGCACCGCGGGTTCACCCGTGTTTCATCACTGGGCACGCGGCACTTCGTTCACGAAAGGGACTGCGACTGCCATCACGGCGAATCCGCCGAGCATCTCCACGTGAAATCACTGGTGGCCAGAGCCGTCGCCGACTGCGGGTGGATCGCTGAGACCGAGGTGCCCGGGCCGGGGTTCGTCGCGGATGTCCTGGCCCGGAGGGCCGAGGCCCGGGTGGTGTTCGAGGTCCAGCGATCCCGCCAGGTCCTCCACGAGTACGAGCGACGACAGGCCACCTATGCCACGCAGGGTCTGCGCTGTGTATGGCTGGCAGGGCGTATTCCGGCCGGGCACCAGGCAGGGGCACACCTACCGCTGTTCCTGTTGTCGGACTGGCTGCAGGAGCCCACGGTCGTCGTCGCCGGCAGCAGGCTTCCGCTGCGACGGCTCGTGTCCGCACTGCTCGCGGGGACCTGTCGGTGGCGCGAGAGCGTGCCCTGTAGCGCAACTCGATGTTGAGATCCTGCGCCTGGTATGCCCGTTGTGCGGCAACACCCGCGAGGTGGATCTCACCCGTTGGGCGCATGGTCGGTGTCCATGTGGCTTGACCGTGCAGTGGCAGGCTCGCCCGGAACTGGACGGTGAGGCACTGGCGTGCTGTGGCTACTGGGGGGCCGCGGTGCCCCTGGAACGTCGGTGCGAACGACGCACCACGAAGCAGCAGGCCCCGGCCGGGCACTGGTGCCTCAGTTCTTGAGGACTCCGTCGCGGACCAACGCGGCCCGTGTGAGGGTGTCCACCGCACCGCTGGGGGTCAGGGAGTTGCGGCGCTGGTAGTCCGCGACCGCACGCATCGTGGCGGGTCCGAAGAAACCGTTCGCGCCTGGGACGTCGAGTCGGGTCTGCACCGCCAGTACCTCTTTGGACTCGCTGCCGCGCCAGAGCAGCCTGCCCGGTTTCGACGAAGTGCGTGTCAGTCGTGGGGGAGAGCTGCAGGGACGACGGTTGGGCGCTTTGCGCACGTGCAACGGTGCGGGTTCGCCGGCGTAGGGGCGGCAAGGGCCGTAGTCCTCCTTGGCGGCGGTACCGTCCCAGAAGCTGGTCTTTCCAAAGGCACCGGCCCACGAGAAGGAGAAGTGCACATGATCGGTGTGTGGGTTGGAGTTGGACAAGGTGCGCCAGCCCTCGGATGCCCGGTACGAGCCCCATAGTTTCTTGTTGTAGCCGATGTACATGATCCCGAGCCGCCGTGCCCAGTACGCCGACTTGCCGTCGGGGCCCTCGGCCATGAGCCAGTTGATCAGGTCGGTGGCGGCTGCGAACGCCGCCGGGTCCTTGACGTCGGCATGCCAGTCCCACGCGCGACCGTCGAGGTGTTCGCTGGTCCCGTCATCGGTGCAGTTGCGCAGCGAGCCCCAGTCCTTGGTCTTCGGATAGCGCGTGAGGACGAGATCCCGGAACTTCCTGATCCCCTTGCGCCACTTGGGGTCACAACTGGTCTGGGGCACGTATGCCGCGAAACCCTCCACTTGCCCGGCCGGCTTGGCGTATTCCCCCAGCCCGCTGCCGGTCACCACGGGCACCGGTCCTCGCTTCGGCTGCGCCGTGCTGGGCAGCATCCCGAGTGCCGGCGCCGCGGCGGCGCAGCACACGGCAGCTGCGATGAGCGTTCTGATCACCTGGCCTCCTTCGGCATGCCGTTCGCCAGACCTTACCGACACGGGTGCTTGTTGCGCCAAACGTGAGAGTCACACCGCCTGCAAACCATGCACGGACGACCGTCCTGGGTGGCGCGTTACAGGCGTGTGAACAAGGGCTTTGCACCCGACCCCGCAGGTGCTTTCGGACAGGTGGCATGGCATGGTGGTACCAGGCCTCGCGCAGCCGCATCGGCGCCGAAATCCGCGCCGCAATCCTCGATCGCGCGGAGACGGAGTGCACAGATGACGATTGCAGGACTCGAAAACCCACCTACCCGCAACAAGAAGTTGCTGGAATGGGTGGAGGAGGTCGCCGCACTGACCAAACCGGACCGGATCGAGTGGTGCGACGGCTCTGACGAGGAGTGGAACCGCCTGACCGAGCAGATGGTCGAAGGCGGCACCTTCATCCGGCTCAACCCCGAGTTGCGGCCCAACTCCTTCCTCGCCCGTTCGGACCCCTCCGACGTCGCGCGCGTTGAGGACCGGACCTTCATCTGCTCGCTGCGCGAGGAGGACGCCGGACCGACCAACAACTGGCAGGAACCGGCCGAGATGCGCACGACGCTCAAGGAGCTGTTCGACGGCTGCATGCGCGGGCGGACCATGTATGTGATCCCGTTCTCGATGGGTCCGTTGGGCTCACGCATCTCGCAACTGGGCGTGGAACTGACCGACTCGCCCTACGTCGTGGTGAACATGCGGATCATGACTCGGATGGGCCAGCCGGCCCTGGACCTCATCGGCGAAGATGGCGACTTCGTCCCGGCGCTGCACTCCGTCGGGTACCCACTGGTCGACGCCGATGGCGACGCAAGGGAGGACGTGGCCTGGCCCTGCAACGACACCAAGTACATCGTCCACTTCCCCGAATCCCGCGAGATCTGGTCCTACGGGTCCGGCTACGGCGGTAACGCACTGCTGGGCAAGAAGTGTTTCGCGCTGCGGATCGCTTCGGCGATGGCGCGCGACGAGGGCTGGATGGCCGAACACATGCTCATCCTGAAACTCACCGCGCCCGATGGTGACGTGAAGTACCTGACAGCGGCGTTCCCGTCCGCATGCGGCAAGACGAACCTCGCGATGCTCGAGCCCACCGTGCCCGGATGGACGGTGGAGACGGTCGGCGACGACATCGCCTGGATGCGCTTCGGTGACGACGGCCGGCTGTACGCCATCAACCCGGAGGCCGGTTTCTTCGGGGTTGCTCCGGGGACCGGTATGAAGACCAACGCCAACGCGGTCAAGACGTTGTGGGGCAACTCGATCTACACCAACGTCGCACTCACCGACGATGGCGACATCTGGTGGGAGGGGCTCACCGATGAGGTGCCTGCCCACCTGATCGACTGGAAGGGCCGGGATTGGACCCCCGACTCCGAGGAGCCCAGCAGCCACCCGAACGCCCGGTTCACCGCCCCGGCGTCCCAGTGCCCGTCCATCGCGGACAACTGGGAGGACCCGGCGGGTGTCCCCATCTCGGCGATCCTGTTCGGCGGCCGGCGTGCCACCAACGTGCCGTTGGTCAACGAGGCCCGCGACTGGGCGCACGGTGTGTTCATCGGGGCCACTGTGTCCTCGGAGATGACCGCTGCGGCCGTCGGCGGGATGGGTCAACTGCGGCGTGACCCGTTCGCGATGTTGCCGTTCTGCGGCTACAACATGGCCGACTACTGGGGTCACTGGCTCAAGATCGGCGCGACGGCCGATCCGGAGAAGCTGCCGAAGGTGTACCAGGTCAACTGGTTCCGCAAGGACGAGGACGGCAAGTTCATCTGGCCGGGCTTCGGGGAGAACTCTCGTGTGCTGGCGTGGATCATCGAGCGGGTCGAGGGTCGCACCGACGCGGAACCGACCGCAATCGGCGGCAAGCCCAAAGCCGGTGACCTGTTCACCGAGGGACTCGACCTCAGCGAGGAGCAGCTGGACGAACTCTTCGCGGTCAATCCTGAGAGTTGGCTCGCGGAGTGCGACCTGACCGAGGAGTACTTCTCCCAGTTCGGCGACAAGGTGCCGCAGGCGCTGTACGACGAACTGGCGGCGCTGCGCGAACGTCTTCAGGCGTAGAGCTGACGTAACCGAGGGGGCGTCGCGGACCACCGCGGCGCCCCCTCGTCGTCTGTTGCGTCGGTGGGTCCGGAGGGTCCGGTGGGCCGTGGGTCCCCTGCGTCCGTGGGTCCGCTGGCCGTGGGTCCCCTGCGGTCCGTGGGTCCAATGGCCCCGCGAGGTTGGAGGTTGTTCACGAGGTTGGAGAAGCCACGCGTGTGTTCTCCAACCTCGTGAACGTTCTCCAACGTCGCCCTGCTTCGCGCCGGGTGGTGCCAACGTCGTGCTGCTTCGCGCCGGGTGGTGCCAACGTCGGTGCTGCTTCGCGCCGGGTGGTGCCAACGTCGTGCTGCTTCGCGCCGGGTGGTGCCAACGTCGTGCTGCTTCGCGCCGGGTGGTTCCCCCGGGCCGAGAATGCGGTCAGGCGCGAGACACGCGATCGGTGTCGGAGTCGGGCGGCGGAATCTCCACGGTTCCACCCCGCAGGGGCCGCCATCGAGGCAGGTCGAACGTCGGACCGAAACCGGGCGGTGTCGGTGAACATGCGTCCCGGGCTCGCCCTCGAAGTTCCTCGATGCGCTGTGCGTATCCAGGATTCCCGATGAGGTTGGTCATCTCGTAGGGGTCGACCCGGTAGTCGTAATACTCCTCCTCGGTCGATCCGTACCGCACGAACAACTCGTCGCGGGTGCGCCAGGCACAGAACGGCGGCCGTATGACACGGCTGGTCGATTCAGCCCCCACCATGGGCACGCCGTCCTGGTTGCGGTCCGAGAGAACCGACGTCCCCGCCGTGGTGTTCGGCAGTCCGGCGGCCTGCAAAATGGTCGCGGAGACGTCGACGTTGGCTACGGTGAGCCGATCATCGACGATGCCCGGCGCCCCGAGTCCCCAACGCATCACCAGTGGGACGTTGGTCGACTTCAGGTACGGGTATCCCTTGCCGTCCAGCCGGTGCTGGCCGTGCATGTAGCCGTTGTCCGACATGTAGACGAAGAGGGTCCGGTCGAGGCGCCCGCGAGCTTTGACCGCCCGGTACATGTCGAGGACCTGATCGTCCACGCTGCGCAGAGTGTCCACCTGCTTCGCGAGGTTTGCGCCGGGCGGTTGGCCCTCCACGGTGCCGGTGTCGGGCTGTTGCTGGACGTACGCGGGTTTGTCCGAGACATCCTTCTCCAGCACCGACGGGTCGTTCGGATAATCCGCCGGGACCCGGCTCGTCCCGCGGTATTTCTTCTGGGCGGTGAACGGCGAATGGGGGGCGTAGGGGGCGAAGACGGTCAGCATGGGTCGGTCGACCTTCGCGGCACGGATGTGTTCGGAGGCCTCGCGGCCCAGGTAGGTGGTCGAGTAGCGGCCGACGAACTGCTGTTTTGCGGACTTGCTGGTCCGTCCGAATCGAACCGCCTCGGACACCGCGAACTTGCGGTACCTGCCGCTCTGGATAGTGGTGAACGCCCGCCACGTGTCCCAGCCCGGAGGTGCCACGCCGTCGTAGAGAGGCCCGTACTCGTTGAGGTATTTGCCGAAGTAGGCCGTGTTGTAGCCCGCGCGGTCCAGCGCGGTCGCGATCGTGTCGTTCTCCAGCCCCGCGGCCTTCACCGCTGGGTAGCCCCCGTAGCCGGTGTCCGACTCGTTGCTGTAGATACCGGTGCGTGTGGCGAGTTGGCCCGTCAGCAGACTCGTCCGGCTGGGACAGCACAGGCTGGTGGGCACTATGGCGTTCGTGTAGTCGACGCCCCGGCCCGCTAGCAGGCGAGTCACGTTCGGCATCTCCGGAAGGGTCCCGGTCGGCTGATCATCGGTCAGGATGACTACCACGTCCCAGGCGGTGTTGGCAGTCTTCTTCTTCTTCGCCAACGCCGCGTCCGCGAAACCCACCACGCCGGAGATGAGAAGCGCAGCGACCAGGGCTCCCACGAGCACCACCGCCACTTTGCGCATGGCTCAGAGTGTAGGCCCGGGTCCGTCCGGTGGCCTGGATCGCGCCCCTGCTGGGATCGCCGCCTCCGGAATCCGGGCGGCAGCCAACCGTACGACGACGGCACCGCACAAGGCCGCGCCACTGGCGACCAGCCACATGAGGGACCAGTCGCGGTTGGCGATGGTTCCCAGCGTCAGAGGGCCGATCAGCAGTCCCACGGCGACGCCGGTCTGGGCAACTCCGCTGGCGGCTGCGGTGGCGGTCGGGAAACGCCGTGCCACCGCGAGGTGCTGCAGTCCGGGCCAGCCCCAGCCGAAGGCGTTGGCAACGACCAGCCCGATCACGAACAGGTACGGTGCACCCACGGACATCAGCGCCCAGCCGATCGCACCAAGTACGCCCAGCGCCGCGACGGCGCGCAGCGGATCGAAGGACCGGCGGTCGGCAGCCAGCCCCGCCCCCAACCGGACTATGAGCCCGGCAGCTCCACCGAGAGCAACCAGGTATCCAGCGGCTGCCTCGCTAAGGCCCACCTGTACCCCACCGGCGGCGCCGAGCGCACCGATGGAGGTGGCCGCCATGACGATGGCGACCATGCCCGCGCTGAGGACCCAGAGGCCCGGGACCAGGGCACTTGGTACCTGCTGCTCGCTGCGGGTCTGCGTCGCGGGCTGGTCCGCGGGAACCAGCAGCACGGCCACGACGGCTGCGACGGCAGCCGCGACGTAGGCGAACCGCCATCCCACCGTCAGCGCGACGAACGGGACCGCAAGCCCTCCGAGCATCGTGGCCAGCGGGATCCCTGACTGCTTGATCCCGAATCCGAGGCCGTACCTGGCCGGGCGCACGTTCGCGGCGACCAGGGCGTTGCCCGCCGGCTGCCCGATCGCGTTACCCAATCCGCCGACCAACAGCGCTGCGCCCAGCATTGTCACCGAACCGCTCACCGCGCAGACCAGCAGCGATGCGCTCGAGGTCAGCGAAGCGGCCCACAGGCTTCTCCGCACCCCGAGCCTGCGGACCTGTCGGCCCAGCGGGGCGCTCCCCAGTCCCGTCGTGAGCGCGAACAGCGAGGCCAGAGCGCCGATCGAGGCCGGTGCGATGTCGAACTCCCGGCCGATCTGCACGGCCATCGCCCCGGTCAGGAACAGGGCGAGCACCCCGCTGAGGTTGACGCCGACGGCCGCCAACACTGCACGCCGTCCGCTGGTCACCACCCCAGGCTAGAGCGGCCGGCAGGGTTGGGCTCTACCGTGCTGGCCATGCGGTCGCGAGCCGCACCGCCAGCCGACCGGGGTAGACGAAAGGGCCGCGACCGGGTCTGTACCCGGCCGCGGCCCTTTCGTGACAGTTGACTAGTCGCCGATCGTGGCCACCATGATCGCCTTGATCGTGTGCAGGCGGTTCTCAGCCTGGTCGAACGCGATGTTCGCGTCGGACTCGAACACGTCGTTGGTGACCTCGAGCCCGTTGGTCATGCCGGTGGACTCGGCGATCTCCTGACCCACCTTGGTGTTCGTGTCGTGGAACGCCGGCAGGCAGTGCATGAACTTGGCGTTCTTGTTGCCGGTCTTCTCCAGCGCCGCCCGGTTGACCTGGTACGGCTTGAGCAACTTGATGCGCTCGTCCCAGACCTCCTTCGGCTCGCCCATCGACACCCACACGTCGGTGTGGAAGAAGTCCGAACCGGGGATCGCCTCGTCCGGGTCATCGGTCAGCATCACGCGGGCACCGGATTGCTCGGCGCGCTCGTAGGCCGCGTCCTGGACCTCCTTGGACGGCCACAGGTCCTTCGGGGAGCAGATGCGCACGTCCGCGCCCATGATCGCGCCCATCACGAGTAGGGAGTTGCCCATGTTGGAGCGGGCGTCACCCATGTATGTGTACGTGATCTCGCTGATCGGCTTACCGCGGCTGTGCTCGCTCATGGTGAGGAAGTCAGCCAGCATCTGCGTGGGGTGCCATTCGTCGGTCAGCCCGTTCCACACCGGCACGTCGGAGTACTCGGCGAGTTCTTCGACGTTCGAGTGCCCGCTGCCGCGGTACTCGATGCCGTCGTAGAAGCGGGAGAGGACTCGGGCGGTGTCCGCGATGGACTCCTTGTGTCCCATCTGCGACCCGCTCGGGTCGAGGTAGGTCACACCGGCGCCCTGGTCGTATGCGCCGACCTCGAAAGCGCAGCGGGTACGGGTCGAGGTCTTCTCGAAGATCAGCGCGACGTTCTTGCGCTGCATGCGCTGGCGCTCGTTCCCGGTGTATTTCGCGCGCTTGAGGTCGCGCGACAGGTCGAGCAGGAACTGCATCTCCTGGGTGGTGAAGTCGAGTTCCTTGAGGTAGTCGCGGTTGCGAAGGTTGACTGGCACTACTTCTCCTTTGTGAGTGGTGGGAGGTTGGGTGTGCCGGTGACCTTTCGGCCACCGGCACACGCGGACTAGTCGGCGGGGCCGCGGACGATCGGGCAGCTCATGCAGCGTGGCCCGCCCCGGCCTCGGCCGAGTTCGGAACCGACGATGCTGACGATCTCGATGCCCTCCTTGCGCAGGAACGTGTTCGTGGTCGTGTTGCGCTCGTACCCGAAGATGACCCCGGGTGCGACGGCAAGGAAGTTGTTGCCGTCGTCCCACTGCTCGCGCTGGGCGCCGAGCTCATCGATCGGGGTCTTCAGCACCCGGATCTCCGGCACGCCGAGTGCATCGGCGACGACCGGCCACAGGTCCTCGTTCTCCGTCACGGTGAACTCGCCACTGTCGCCCACGGGTTCGAGGGTGTACGAACGCAGGTGATCGGGCAGGTACGGGTAGCAGGAGAAGGCGTCCTTGTCGATCATGGTCATGGCCGTGTCCAGGTGCATGAAGGCACGTGTCTTCGGCAGTTCCACGACGATCACCTTGGTGACCAGGCCCTTGCCGTGCTTGAAGTACTTGCGGGCGAGCACCTCGACACCTTGCGGCGTGGTGCGCTCACCCATGCCGACCATCACGGCGCCGTTGCCGATCACCAGGATGTCGCCGCCTTCCACGGTTGCCGGCTCGTGGTGCTCGTCGTCGTTGCCGTAGTAGAAGTTCAGTCCGGCGTCCTTGAACCGCGGGTGGAAGTTCCAGATCAGCCGCGAGTGCAGGGTCTCCCGCTTACGGGCGGGCTTGGCCATCGGGTTCACGGACAGTCCGTCGTAGCAGAACGCTGTGTTGTCGCGCTGGAACAGGTGGTTCGGCAGCGGTGTGAGAATGAAGTCGTAGTCGTCGAGGTAGCTCCACAGCAGGCTCTCGGTGTTCGGCAGGTGCAGGTCCCGCTTGAGGACGCCACCGATCATCGCCTCGGACAGGAGCCCGGCATCCTGCTGCATGATGAGGTCCGACAGGGGCTCGTCGAGCGCGGGGCCCACCTGTGTTGCGCTGGTCAGCCGCTCGTCGAGGAACTCGCGGCCACCTGGCTGTTCGAGGGCTTCCTTCAGCAGTGTCTGGAAGTGCAGCACCTCCACACCCTTGTCCCGCAACTTCATGGAGAACGCATCGTGCTCCTCGCGGGCACGTGCGGCCCACATGACGTCGTCGAAGAGCAGGTCCTCGACGTTCGACGGGGTGAGGCGTGCCAACTCGAGTCCTGGTCGGTGCACGATGACCGACTTGAGTTGGCCGACCTCTGAGTCGACGTGGTATTCAGACATTCACGATTCCCTTCGTGGAGGTACCGCCCGGCGCGGTTCGGTTCCGATCTTGGTAAACCTTTGAGCGGTATGCCATTCGAAGGGGCATTCTCGCCGGATTTGACCCGTTGGGTTGGTATCCGTTCACGCGAGATTGGCTTGGACGACGATTTCGCGGACACGCCACACGCTTGGCGAGACACCGAAGGTGCGGATTTGCTAGCAATGGGGCGTACGCGGCTGCCCATGCCTCGCGAGGAGAGGAATCGACGATGGCACTCGATAATGCGACTCCGGTGGAGTCCGAACCGGAGAAGAAGAAGGGCTTCAAGTTCCCGACGGCCTACACGGTCCTGTTCTTCGTGCTGCTGCTGGTCTTCGCCTTGACGTTCGTCATCAAACCGGGGTCCTACCAGTACGTATCGTGTGACGGGGACAATCCGAAACCGATCCCGGCGTCCTACCAGCAGACAGAGACGGAGATGACGTTCAAGGAGCGTCTCTACGATCTGTGGCTGTCCCCGGTGAACGGGCTCTACGGTATCCGCGAGTTGTCGGAACCGGTTGAGGAGCCCAGCGCCGAGGAGCAGGCGGTGGCGGACAAGACTTGTGACGGTCTGCCTGCCGAACTTGTGACCGCGCCGGGGAACACCGGTCCGTACAACGACGGTTCCCTCTTCGGTGCCGCCCAGGTGTTCTTCTTCGTGCTGGCCATTGGTGCGTTCATCACCGTGACGATCAAGACCGGCGCGCTGGACGCCGGCATCGCGCGGTTGACGCATCGATATCGAGCGCGAGCCAACGTCCTGATCATCGTGTTGATGCTGGTGTTCTCACTAGGCGGCACGACGTACGGCATGGCAGAGGAGACGTTGGGCTTCTACGCACTGATCGTGCCCATATTCGTGGCCTTGGGGTATGACCGATTGTTGGGTGCCGTGGTGATCCTGGTGGGAGCCGGGACGGGCACCATGGCCTCGACTGTGAACCCCTTCGCCACAGGTGTCGCCTCCGATGCTGCGGGGATCGACCTCGGCAACGGCATCCTGCTGCGGTTCCTCATGTACATCGTGCTGACAGCGACCTCGATCTTCTTCGTGCTGCGGTACGCGCGCAAGACCAAGGGGCATCCCGACAAGTTCCTTGTCCCCCTGACCGAGGAGGACAAGGCGCTCGAGATGGAGAGCGAGGGCGAACCGCCCGAGATGACCGGATCCCAGAGGTTGGTCATGTGGGTGTTCGCGCTCTCGTTCGTGCTGATGATCTTCTCCGTGGTCCCGTGGGCGGATCTTCCCGGCCTCGGTGACATCTCCTGGATGGAGCGGATCACGCTCTACTGGTACTTCCCGGAGTTGGCCGCTCTGTTCCTCGTCGCGGCGATCATCATCGGCCTCATCGGCAGACTCGGTGAGGAAGGCATGGTCAACGCGATCATCACCGGAATGGGCGACTTCATCGGAGCGGCTTTCATCATCGCGTTCGCGCGTGGCGTCACCGTCGTGATGAACAACTCGGGAATCACCGATACGGTCCTGCACTCGCTCGAGAGCCTTGTGACGGACCTCTCAGGTGCGGTGTTCGCGGTGATGATGTTCGTGGTGAACATCCCGTTGGCGTTCCTGGTCCCGTCGTCCTCGGGTCACGCGACCTTGGCGATGCCGATCATGGCGCCGCTGGGCGACTTCGCGGGCGTCAGTCGGGCAATCGTGGTGACGGCCTACCAGTCGGCCTCCGGGTGGGTGAACCTGTTCACGCCCACCTCGGCGATCGTCATGGGTGGTCTGGCCATCGCGAAGGTGAGGTACGACAGATACCTCAAGTGGGTGTGGCCGCTACTGGTCACGCTGTTCGTCCTGACCTGTCTGCTATTGGCCCTGGGAACTGCGATTCCCGCTCTGGGTGGCAACTGACAAACACATGACAATGGCCCCCTGCCTCGGCCGGGGGCCATTGTCATGTGCGCATCACCGTCGATCGCTGCCAACCGGATCGCTCACACGCCGAGCACTTCGACTGCCATAGGCTGCTCAGCATGAGTGGTGCAGCCAAGAGCAACGTGTTGCTTTTCCTGTCGGCCATGTCCGCGTTCCTGACGCTCTGGCTGGGAATCGCGGCTGTCGGCGGGCCCAGTGCCGGGTACGCGGTCGCAGCCGCTGTCCTTGCGGTGGCCACGGTGCTGAGTTTCCGGGCGTACCGTCGGCTACTGCAGGAGTTGGACGCCGAGGAACGCCAGCGGTAGTGAACCGTCGAACATGACGAAGGCGCCGCCGGTACAACCGGCGGCGCCTTCGTGAGTCTTCAGGAAACGACGCCCAGGGCGCCGGGGGACACGGCTTCCGAGATCTCCGCCGCTGCGGCCACCGCGCCCTCGCCACGCTGACGGGGGAACTGGGCCAGCGTGATGCGCACGTAGACGCGCTCGCGTTCCTCCTCGGTCAGCCCGCCCCACACACCGTAGGGTTCACGGGCGCGGATCGCGTAGTCGGCGCAGTCGATCCGGACGTCACATCGTGCGCAGACGGCTTTGGCTGCTCGGTCCCTGCGAAGGCGGGCGAGACCACGCTCGTTCTGCGGGTGGAAGAAGAGTTCCGGGTCCGCCTCCCGGCATGATCCGACTTCCTGCCAATCCCACGTGGCGTCGGCAGGTACCTGTGACAGGGGTTGTTGCGGCATCCGGACCTTCTCCTATCCGCCGGCTGTCCGCCGGCGACGGCCACTCACATCCGTGAGTGGATTCCCATGCTCTCCGTACTTCTTTTGGAGTATCGACGAGCTTTGACCACGAGTTGAACGCTACTCACAGTGAACGGTCAGGGCATCGTCCATTCGGTCGGTCTAGGCATCAACCGTTCGTCGTCATTATGCGCAGAGTAATCACTCTGGCGTCAAGCGGTTCCCCACTTCTGAGGGAATACTCGCAAACGAACACGCTAAGTCACAGCGCCGGTGTCCACCTCGGAAATCACCGGCGAGAATCCGACCTCACGCTGCGTTATACAGCGGCGCCATGGTGCTGTGATCTGGGTCACGTAGACTCATACGTATGGCTGTTTCACATCGTCTGGATAGTTCGTCAACAGGTCCCCTGGAGACCCCGGGATTGTCCGGGGACACCCTCGTCGAGGCCGAACCGGTCGTTGAGGAGGGCGACCACGAGCGGTTCGCGCACTACGTCAAGAAGGACAAGATCGTGGCCAGTGCCGTCCTGGGCGAACCCGTGATCGCCTTGTGCGGCAAGGTGTGGGTGCCCAATCGGGATCCGTCGAGATTCCCGGTGTGCCCGGCATGTGAGGCCATCTACAAGGGGCTGCCTCACCGTGGAGATGACGGTGATGGCGAGGGCTGACCACCCGGCCCAGGTACGAACCACGTTAAGAACCCCGACACTCCCGTCACGGTGATGGGCAGAAGCGGTCGCGGGGAGAGACAGTAGTTGTGATGAGCGCGGAAACGTCCCAAACGCTGGACCGTGGGCTGACCCTGCTCACTCTGCTCGCCGACACCGGTGAGGGGATGCGGGTCAGCGAGATCGCTTCCGAACTCGGCATCGGTCGCACGGTCGTCTATCGCCTCGTGGTGACGCTGGAGAAGCACGCACTCCTGCGCAGGGCGGCAGATGGCCGGTGCCACGTCGGACTCGGGCTCATCGGGCTCGCCAGGCAGGTTCAGCCGCTGCTGCGGGAGGCGGCGCTGCCTCCGTTGCGCAGACTCGCCGACGGAACGACCGCCACCGCGTACCTCGCGATCACCGACGGGGCCGAAGGCCTGGTGGTGGTGGCCGTGGCCGAACCTCCGCGCGCCGAGGTCTTCGTCGGCGCGCGCGTGGGATCCCGCTCCGGACTGGATGACAGCGCGGCAGGGCAGGCGGTCCTGCTGTCACGAAGAGGCGACATGCGCCCCGTGGTGTCGCCGGCCCGGGCGCCTGGTTCGGTGGCCTCGGCCGCCGCAGCGCTGAGTGTTCCCGGGATCGAGGCGGTGGTCGGCGTCTACGCACTGCAGACCCCGGATGAGGCGATGCTCACGGACTTGGTGTCTGCACGCGACGCGATCGCCAGCAGACTGCGCTGAGCCTCGTTCAGTCGAGCGGCGGCGGGTTGCCCGTCTTCTTGGTGGGTCCCCAGCAACCGTTGACCGTGGCGACGAGCCCGTCCACGGCCTGCCGCGTGGACAGCGGGCTGTAGGACTGCGGCCGGTCGTTGACCAGTGCTGCGAAGATCTTCAGTTCCCCGTCCTGCGCCCGCGTGTAGCCGGACAGGCCGATGGTGTCGAACAGCGTCCCAGTCTTGGCGTAGACCTTGCCGGCGGCGCACTTGCTCGGATAGGTGGTGAACCTCGCGGTGCTCGAGGAAAGGGTGCCGGTTCGCCCCCCCACCGGCAGCGAATCGAGGAACGACTCGAACTCCGGGTGTTCATCGGTACGCAGGGCCACCGCCAGCAGGTCCGTGAGGAACCTGGGTGTGAGCCGGTCGTCGCGGGACACACCGCTGCCATCGAGCAGTTTGAGGGACTTCGTGGACAGCCCGAGTTCCCGCAGCGTGTCGCGGGCAGCGAGCCGCCCGCCCTTCCAGCTGCCCCGTCGTTCCCGCGCCACCGCTACCTGCCGGTAGAGCATCTCAGCGACGTTGTTCTCGCTGACCTGGAGCATGTACCTGACCTGGGAGGCGACGGTGTTGCTGCTGACCGACGCGGCTTCCGCCATGCCCTCAGAGACGTCGCGATGGCCGCGGATACGCGCTTTCAGACCGGCCGATCGCAGGGCGGATGCGAACACCGCACCCGCCTCCTTCGCGCTGTCCCACTGGTAGACGCCGATCCGGCCCAAGGAACGCACCGGGCGCACCACGCTGGGTTGGTAGGAAGAGGTCCAGCCCGGCCCGCGAGATGGTTTCCGATACAGCGAGTCGTCGACGAAGACCTTCACGGCCTTGCGCTTCTTCGGCGGGGTTACCAGCGGGCACGGCCGTTTCGCCGTGGACCTGCGGGTCTTGCCGTTGATCGTGCAAGTCGATGGGCGGTAGGCGGGTGGTTGCCGCCAGCCGGGACGCAGTCGGTTCGACTTCAGATAGGCGGCGGTGGATCTGGCCAGCGTCGTGAGACTGCTGGAGGTGAGCATCGTGTCGCCGCCGCCGCGCAGGATGACCTGGCCGCGCTTGGGGACGTAGGTCGAGGTCGTCATGCGTGTCTGCGGCCCCAGGACCTTCAACGCGGTCAGAGCAGTGACGATCTTCATGTTGGATGCTGGCCGCAGAGACGCGGTGGCCGATGTCGAATAGACGGACTCGCCGGTGTTCGCGTCCACCACGTCGAAGCCGAACGACCTTCCGATCCTGGGGTTGTTGATCCGCAGCGGGATCAGGAACGCTGCGGTCGCGTTCACCCGTGCACTCGAGACGCGCGCCGCGATCCGTGCTTCCGCCGCGGCTGCCTCGGCGCGCTGGGCCAGGGAATCGCCGGCACTGGGGTCCGCGTGGGCGGGAGCGGCGCCCAGCAGCAGGGCGGAGGTACAGAGACCGATCAATACGCGCATGGGTACAAACGGTAACCCGACGTCGCCCCGTACCCCGCACCACGATCGCCTGCACGGTCATCGATGACCTCTGAGTCGCGCTACTGACCGAAAGTCGGACGGAGACGACAGTACCGAGGCCCGATGGCTACACTTTGAGAGGCGCAGTTCATGTTTGGGACACTGCGTGTCGATGTTGTGTCTGAACTGAACCGACTACAGCCTGGGGAGGCTTGATGAAGCGCCGGGGCGCTGGGATAGCCGCTGCACTGGCTGCCGGCTGCCTCACGGCGACAGCCGTGGTGCCGGTCCATGCTGCCGACGAGCCGCGACGCTTCATGTCCGGATGGCTCCCCTACTGGTCCACCGAGACCTCCAGCAGCAGTTTCCTGACCAACTCGGACCTCTTCAGCGACATTTCCCCGTTCTGGCACGACGCCCGGTGGAACGGCAGTTCGATCTACATCCACAACCACCTGTCCTCGACCGCCCAGGCTGCGGCACTGGCCAAGCTGCGGGGCCAGGGTGTGAAGATCCTCCCCTCCATCACCGACGGCTCCGGCAAGGGGCGCATGGCCACGACTTTGGCGTCGAAGTCGAAGCGCGCTGCGCACGTGAACGACATCGTGCAACTGGTGCTGAGCAACGGCTACGACGGGATCGACCTGGACTACGAGACGTTCGCCTTCAGCGACGGGAGTGCATCATGGTCGGCCACCCGGCCGAACTGGGTGGCGTTCGTGTCCGAGCTGGCCGATGCCCTTCATGCCGAGGGTAAGTCGCTGGCCGTCACCGTGCCCCCGATGTACGACGACGACTACGACTCCTCGAGTGGCTACTGGGTCTACGACTACGCGGCGATGGGCAAGTCGGTCGATCTGCTGCGGATCATGGCCTACGACTACTCGGTCGGCAGCCCCGGGCCGATCGCACCGCTGAGTTGGGTGCAGAAGGTGGCGGCGTTCGCGCCGACCCAGTTGCCGGGCAGCAAGGTGCAGTTGGGCGTTCCCGTCTACGGCCGGAACTGGCATGTCGGGACCTCCGGCAAGTGCCCGGTCGGCCAGGACATCAACGACAGCAACTACTCCATGACTGCCGCCGGTGCGCTCTCCTCGTTGGCCAAGGACGGTGTCTCGCCCAACCAGGTGTCCCGGGATGCCTCCGGAGAGCTGACAGTGCAGTACACGATCGTGTACCAGGGGCTCAACGCCAAGGGGGAGAAGACCGACTGCACGGTGACCCGGCGCGCTTTCTTCGCTGACGCGAAATCCGTGGCCGACCGGGTGAGGGTCGCGCGGTCGACAGGTCTGGCCGGCGCCGCACTGTGGACGATCGGAGGCGAGTCCGCTGCGCAATGGCCCGCGGTCCGCGATGCCGTTGGAGTGCAGAAGGCGAAGCCCGGCGCCCGCAAGAGCGGCAGCGTGAAGATCGGTGCGCCGAAGTACGTCACCCGGGGACAGAAGGGCACCATCACCGCGCAGGTGGCAAAGGACGGCCAGCCCGATGGCGGTGGGCGGGCCACGCTGCAGAAGAACCCGCAGGGCAAGGGCGGATGGCGCAATGTGGCGAGCAAGTCGGTGTCGAAGTCCGGGCAGGTGGTGTTCCGGCACTCCCCGAAGAAGACCAGTTCCTTCCGGGTGAAGGTCTCCAGCACCGGCACCCGCAAGGCTGCGCGCAGCGCGACGGTGCGGACGAAGGTGCGGGCCGCCGTGAGCGTCAACCGATCGGTGGTGGCCGTGACCGGGCAGAAGGTCCGCCTCAGTGGAACCATCACCCCCGGCAGGGCGAAGGTCCAGGTCAAGCGGCAGCGGTTGCTTGACGGCCGCTGGGTGACCCTGGGCAAGACCCGCACCAACGCCAAGGGCAAGTACCGCTTCCGCGTCGTCCCGACCGTCAAGAACGCCAGTTACACCTACCGTGTCGTGTCGTCGCCGTTCAAGGGTTTCGCCAAGGGCATCAGTTCGACTGTCAGTTTCCGGTCGCGGTAGAGGCCTCACTCATACAACTGCCCGGGAGTTCGAACCACCGTAGATGTTCGAACTCTGGCGATATGCCCGAGGGTGCCGACGCGTTCGGATCCGCCTTCTCCTCCAAGAGGCGCCTGGCCTTTGCGAGGTAGTCGACAAGAGCCTCCTCGCCGGCTGTGTCGTCGTGATGCGGATAGGTCAAGACGCCGTCGACGTAGTGCACCTGGTTCAGTCGCAGGGGTGGCTCCACCGGACCGCTGCGGTGGCGCCACAGCCCCGTGTCCTGTTCGAAGTGGTAGTCCTCCATCAGCCGATAGCCGAGTTCGGCGATGAGTTCCACGGCCTCGACAACGTATGCGAACACTGCCTCGGAGATGAAGTAGTTGAAGTTCACGCGGACCCAGCCGGGCTTGATCCCCTCACATCCGCGTGCGATCTCGGTCTGGAACTCGTGTGATCGTTCCACGTCGATGCCAAGGAGGCGGTGACCGTAGGGTCCGGCACACGAGCAGCCACCCCGCGACTGGATTCCGAACAGGTCGTTCAGGATCGCGACGACCAGGTTGTGGTGCAGGTACATGCCTCCCGGCCGGCGGATGACGAAACTCACGATGGACAACCGGTCGGCATCCAGGTTGCCGAGGATCTCGATGTTCGGATGCAGGCTCCATGCCGCGATCGCTCGGCGCAGGAAGTCCTCCTCGTGTGCACGGATCACATCGACCCCCACCGCCTGCTTCAGCTGGAAGACCAAGCCTGCCCGGATGGACTCCACGATCGCCGGCGTCCCGGCCTCCTCCCGGTGCTCGATGTCTTCGAGATACAGGTGGTCCTCGGGGTTCACGTAGGCCACAGTGCCTCCGCCGACCGCCTCCGGAACGGTATTGGTGACCACCTCGGGCCGGACCACCAGCAGACCCGGGGTGCCCGGCCCGCCGATGAACTTGTGCGGCGACAGGAACACGGCATCCGCGTAGGCGAGTTCGTCCGCAGGATTCATGTCGATCTCGACGTAGGGTCCCGCGGCCGCGTAGTCCCAGAAGGCCAAGGCCCCGTGCTCGTGCAACAGGTGTGAGATGCCGCCGGTGTCGGTCACGATGCCGGTGACGTTCGAGGCTGCGCTGAAGGACCCGATCTTGAGCGGTCGGTGCGCGTGTGCGACAAGTGCGGCGCGCAGTGACTCGACATCGATATGGCCGTCCGCGTCCTCTGGGATGGTGACCACCGTCGCGATCGATTCACGCCACGGGAGTTCGTTGCTGTGGTGTTCGTAGGGACCCACGAAGACGACCGGGCGCTGATCCTCCGGGACATGCGCGCGCAGGCCGAACCGCCGGTCGAGGTCCGCGGGGATCCGGATGTTGAGGATCCCCACGAGTTTGTTGATGGCCGCTGTTGATCCGGAGCCGCAGAAGATCACTGCCGCGTCCCCGGCGTTCAGTGCCTCCCGGATGATTCTGCGGGCGTCCTCGCGCAGACGTGTGGTCTGCAGTCCGGTTCCCGAACTCTCAGTGTGGGTGTTGGCGTACCGGGGCAGGACCTCATCCCGGATGAAGTCCTCGATGAAACCCAAGGCCCTGCCACTGGCTGTGTAGTCGGCATATGTCACGCGGCGCGGGCCGTAGGGGCCGTACATCACTTGATCGTCACCGATCACCGCACCTCGGATGGCATTGCAGGATCGGAGGCTGTGGGAGGCCGGTGTCAGGTGGTGCGAGGTCCATGTGGGTACGGTACTGCTCCTACGGCGCCGACATCCGTGTGTGAGACCGGCGGTCGATGTGCGCGATCAGTTCGTGGCGATGCCTGCCGGGCGAGTCCGGTCAGTGGGACAATCACAAGGATGAGCATCGCCCCAGCCGAACTGGAATCCCACGAAACCGAGCTTTCGTCGGATTCCCCGTGGGTCTGCCTGGTCTGGAACGACCCCATCAATCTGATGAGTTACGTGACCTACGTCTTCATGCAGTACTTCGGCTACTCCCGGGACAAGGCGGAAGCGTTGATGTGGGATGTGCACCATAAAGGCCGGGCCGTCGTCAACGCGGGGTCACGCGAGCAGATGGAGATCGACGCCACGGCCATGCACGAATACGGATTGTGGGCGACAGTGCAGAAGGACAACTGATGGCCAAGCCGTTCAAGGTCAA
The DNA here is from genome assembly GCA_963769435.1 of uncultured Actinomycetota bacterium. Lineage (GTDB taxonomy): Bacteria > Actinomycetota > Actinomycetes > S36-B12 > UBA10799 > JADKAV01. Next base: position 715,159 of record CAVYLN010000001.1, on the reverse strand, counting down.
GAAGGGGAATCTGCTGGCACGGCTCAGTGGTCAGGAGCGCCGGGTGCTCGAGTTCGTGTGCGACGAGTTGACGCTCGTGCTCGCCGATCCCACGCCGGACTCCGGACGTGCCCGAATGGGCCCGGGAGTTGGGGCTGTCCGGGGTCGGGGAGGACCGCTCCGCCCCGCAGGATCCGGTGGTGGCCCGACTGCTTCCGGATGCCTACGCCGATCCGGAACGGGCCGCTGAGTTCCGGCGGCTCACCGAGGCAAGTCTGCGTGCGACCAAACTGGCCCACATCGCCGTCGTGCGCGAGCAGCTCCACCAGGATCCGATCGTGATCACCGACGAGGTCCGGGCCTGGCTGGCGTTCCTGGCCGATGCCCGGCTGATGATCGGAACCCGGCTGGATGTGTCGGAGGACGACTCGACGATGCCCTCAGATGATCCCGAGCACAACCTGTACCTGTATCTGGGGTACCTGCAGCAGTCCCTCGTCGAGGAGTTGATGGGCTAGCGGAACCGCTGGGTGTGACCGCCTGTCGGCGCAGACACGACCTCTCACCTGCCTGCCCTTCACCAGAAGCCCGGTCACTCGGCGCAGCGCGAGCCGCTGGGGTTCAGAATGGGCGCATGCTGCGGATCAATCGCGAGATCGTCGAGGCCATGATCGACCACGCCCGTGCCGACCATCCTGACGAGGCATGCGGAGTGGTGGCGGGCCCGCAGGGAAGCGACCGGCCGGTGCGCTTCATCCCGATGGTGAACGCCGCGAGGTCGACCACGTTCTACGAATTCGACTCCGCAGATCTCCTGCGGTTGTACCGCGAGATGGACGCCCGTGACGAAGAACCAGTGGTCATCTACCACTCACACACCGCGACCGAGGCGTACCCGTCCCGCACGGACATCAGTTATGCCTCGGAGCCGAATGCGCACTATGTGCTGGTGTCGACACGTTCGCCGGGGGATGCCGAAGTCCGCAGTTACCGCATCGTCGATGCAGAGGTGACCGAGGAGCAGATCGAGATCATCGACTCCGTACCCTAGGACCATGGCTATTCAGGTTCAGATCCCGACAATCCTGCGCACGTACACCGGCGGTGAGAAGAGCGTGACCGCTGATGGCGCGACGCTGGCCGACCTGGTGGCCGATCTCGACGCGAAGTACCCCGGTCTCAAGGACCGCGTCGTCGACGATGCCGGACTCCGGCGGTTCGTCAACGTGTACCTCAACGACGAGGACGTGCGCTTCCTCGACGGACTGGCGACGACGCTGGCGGACGGCGATTCGGTGACCATCCTGCCGGCGGTCGCTGGCGGCTGATCTTGCGCTTCCCGAACCTGCTGGCCTCGGTCGGCCACACCCCGATCGTGGGCCTGCCCCGGTTGAGCCCGACGTCGAACGTGCGGTTGTGGGCGAAACTGGAGGATCTCAACCCCACCGGTTCTGTGAAGGACCGCGCGGCCCTGGCGATGATCGAACGCGCCGAACGCGATGGTGTCATACGGCCGGGGTCCACCATCCTGGAGCCCACCAGTGGCAACACGGGGATCTCTCTGGCGATGGTCGCGCGGCAGCGGGGCTACAACGTGATCTGTGTCATGCCGGAGAACACCTCGTTCGAGCGCACGCAGTTGTTGCGGATGTGGGGTGCGGAGATCATCTACTCCCCGGCCCAAGGTGGTTCCAACGAGGCGGTCCGGGTGGCCAAGCAACTAGCCGAGACCAATCCGTCGTGGGTCATGCTCTACCAGTACGGGAATCCGGCGAACTCCGACGCCCACTACCGCACCACTGGGCCGGAGATCCTCGCCGACCTGCCCGAGATCACGCACTTCGTCGCGGGGCTCGGCACGACCGGGACCCTGATGGGCGTAGGCCGGTACCTGAGGGAACACCGCCCGGACTGCCAGATCGTCGCGGCCGAGCCGCGCTACGGCGAATTGGTGTACGGGTTGCGGAACCTCGATGAGGGGTTCGTGCCGGAGTTGTACGACGCCTCGGTCCTGACCTCCCGCTACTCGGTCGGCCCCCACGACGCACTGATGCGGACCCGCCAGTTGCTGCACGAGGAAGGGATCTTCGCCGGCATCTCCACCGGCGCGATACTGCACGCCGCGCTGGGTCTGGCCGATCGTGCTGTCGGTGCGGGACAGACGGCCGACATCTGTTTCATCGTGTGCGACGGCGGCTGGAAGTATTTGTCCACCGGCGCCTACGAGGGGTCCATCGAGGACGCCGAGCAGGCGATCTCCGGGCAGTTGTGGGCATGAGCGCGCGGGCCGATGCACCGCTGGGCATCTTCGACTCGGGCGTCGGCGGACTCACCGTCGCACGTGCGGTGATCGATCAACTGCCGCACGAGGCAGTGCTGTACGTCGGTGACACCGCGCGCGGTCCCTACGGCCCCCTGCCGCTGGCCAAGGTTCGGGCCTATGCCCTCGATGTCATGGACCACTTGGTCGACCACGGCGTCAAGGCCCTGGTGATCGCGTGCAACTCGGCCAGTGCCGCGGTGCTGCGTGATGCCCGGGAGCGCTACAGCGTCCCCGTGATCGAAGTCATCCAACCCGCGGTACGACGAGCCGCCCGGGTCACGGAGAACAACCGTGTGGCGGTCATCGGCACCCAGGCCACTGTGACCTCCGGGGCGTACGAGGACGCCTTCGCCGCCGCGCCGGGGATCGACCTGTCGATGCAGGCATGCCCGGAGTTCGTGCGATTCGTCGAGGCCGGCATCACCGGCGGGCCGGAACTGCTGCGAGTCGCCCAGCAGTATCTGACCCCTCTGCGTGAAGCGGGCGTGGACACATTGGTCCTCGGCTGCACCCACTACCCGTTGCTCAGCGGGGTGATCCAGTGGGTCATGGGCGACGACGTCGTGCTGGTCTCCAGCGCTGAGGAGACCGCCAAGGACGTCTACAAGACACTCGCCGCGCGCGACCTCCTGCGGGACTCCTCGCTGCCCGAGCCCGAACACAGGTTCCTGGCGACCGGAGATCCCGCAGCGTTTGCGACCATGGGACGTAGATTCCTCGGACCTGAGATCCGGGAGGCGTATTCAGCAGTGGAGGTTGTTTCGTGAAACTCACCGTGGTCGGCTGGGCGGGGTCGTTCCCGGGTCCGGACAGCCCCGCGTCGTGCTACCTGCTGGAACACGATGGTGCGCGGATACTGCTGGACCTCGGCAACGGCTCCCTAGGCGCCCTGCAGAAGTACACCGACATCTACGGGATCGACGCGGTCTTCTTGTCCCACCTCCATGTGGATCACTGCATAGACCTGTGCTCGTACTACGTCGCCCGCAAGTACGACCCGGACGCCGCCCATGGCCGGATCCCGGTGTTCGGCCCGAAGGGCACGGCCGACCGGATGGCCGCCGCCTACGGCCTGCCCCTGCGGCCCGGCATGCACGACGAGTTCAACTTCATGCGCCATGAGTCCGACGCCACGATGGTCGGGCCATTCAGAATCGAGACCATCCGTGTGGCGCACCCGGTGGAGACCTACGCGATCAAGGTCACCGCGGGCGGGCGCAGCGTCGTCTACTCCGGGGACACCGGTCCCACCGACGCTCTGGTCGAACTGGCCACCGGTGCGGATCTGGCACTCTTCGAGGCCTCCTTCGTCGATCGCCCCGACAACCCGTCGGATCTTCATCTGACCGGTGCGCAGGCCGCGGAGCACGCCAAACGCGCCGGCGTGGACCGTCTGCTGCTGACGCACCTCGTGGCCTGGAACGATTCCCAGCAGGTCCTGGCCGAGGCCGCGGAGGTCTACGACGGCGACGTTCTGCTGGCGTCCAACGGTCTGCAACTCGAGGTGTGACGGACGCGGACCGGTCCTGGCTGAAGGTTGGGAATATCCGGTCACCCGCTGTGCAGATATTTGCACGCTTGGCGGGCACGGGTGGATCTTCGCTCGGGCCGTGAGTCGGTCTGGCTACAGTCGGACCATGTCCCGCTCCGATGGCCGCTCGGCCGATCAACTGCGCCCCATCCGCTTCCACCGTGGCTGGCAGGACAACGGGGAGGGCTCCTGCCTCGTCGAGTTCGGCCGGACACGGGTGCTCTGCGTGGCTTCATTCACCGCGGGAGTCCCTCGTTGGCGCCGTGATTCCGGCCAGGGTTGGGTCACCGCGGAATACGCGATGCTGCCGAGGTCGACCGACACCAGGGGGGCGCGGGAGTCGATCAAAGGTCGGCCCGGGGGTCGCACCCAGGAGATCTCACGGCTGATCGGACGGGCGTTGCGGGCCGCGATCGACGACACCGCACTGGGCGAGAACACCATCCAGGTGGATTGCGACGTGTTGCAGGCCGATGGCGGAACCCGGACGGCGGCCATCACCGGCGCTTATCTGGCGGTGGCGGACGCCTGCGCGTGGGCGAAGTCCCAGGGTCTGCTGACGGGGTGGCCCCTGCGCGATTCGGTCGCGGCGGTCAGCGTCGGGGTGGTGGACGGCCAGCCGCGCCTGGACCTGCACTACGACGACGATGTCAACGCCGATACCGACATGAACGTCGTCATGACCGGCGACGGGCGGTTCGTCGAAGTCCAGGGGACCGCCGAAGGGGAGCCGTTCGACCGCGGCGTGCTCGATGAGTTGCTCTCGCTGGCCAGCGCGGGCTGCGCGGAGTTGACGCGGTTGCAGCAAGCGGCGCTCGCCGCGGAAGGGCCGGCGCTCGGACGGCTGATCGACGGTGGTCCCGCGACGGTGTCCACTGGCGCTTCACCGGGCGGTCGCCCGTGACCTGGGTGCTCGCCACCCGCAACCGCGGCAAGCTGGCCGAGCTGACCGAGATCCTCCGCCGTGCCGGGATCGACGAGGAGTTGTTGGACCTCGACGACGTGCACGTGCCGGACACCCGCGAGACGGGGGTGACGTTCGCCGAGAACGCGCTGCTCAAGGCTCGCGACGTGGTGGCGGGTACGGGCCTGCCTGCGATGGCCGACGATTCCGGCATCGCAGTCGATGTGCTCGGCGGCGCGCCGGGTGTCTTCTCGGCCCGGTGGTGCGGGCGTCACGGCGACGACGCTGCGAACCTGCGCCTGTTGCTCGACCAACTCGCCGATGTGGGGCACGAACACCGCGCCGCCCGCTTCGTGTGCGCGGCCGTCGCTGTCTGGCCGGACGGTCGGGAGGCGGTCGAGATCGGGGAACTTGAAGGAACGCTCACATACGGACCTCGGGGGGAGAATGGATTCGGATACGACCCGGTCTTCGAAGTCCTGACTCCGGAGGGTCCTCGCACCACGGCCGAGCTCTCCTCGGCAGAAAAGCACGCGATCAGTCACCGAGGTCGGGCCTTCCGGGCGCTGGTCTCGCGGCACCTTGTGGCCGGAGGTGGCCCCTCCGTTTAGGGTGACGCTATGGGACTCAACCTGCAGTGGCAGGACACCTCGGTACGTGCGCAGGACGACTTCTACCGGCATTGGCTGGGGCAGTGGCTGAACACTTTCGAGATCCCCGCGGACAAGGCGGAGTTCGCGTCGTTCACCGATCTTCACGACACCGCGCAGGAGCAGTTGCGGACCATCATCGAGGAACTGTCCGACAGTGAGCCCGACCCCCAGAGCAACGCCGGACGCATCGCAGTGCTCTTCAACGCGTTCATGGACACGCAGACCATCGACCGGGTGGGGCTCGACCCGATCGCCGATCTGTTCGCTGCGATCGACGCGGTGAGCAGCCACGACGAACTGCCCAGCCTGTTCGGGCGCCTCGAGCGGGATGGTGTCGGCTCGCCATTGGGTGGGGCGGTGCATCAGGACAATCGTGACTCGACCCGCTATGTGCTGGACATGTGGCAGAGCGGCCTCGGCATGCCGGATCGGGACTACTACCTGGAGGATTCCTTCTCGGGTCAGCGCGAGGCGTACTTGGAGCACGTCGCGGGAATGCTCGAACGATGCGGCATCGGGACCACCGACGACGCCGAGAGGATCGTCGCGCTGGAGACGAGATTGGCCCGCGAGCACTGGACGCAGGTCGCCAACCGGGACCCGGTGAAGACCTACAACCAGTACCGTCTGGCGGAATTGTCCGACCTGACACCCGGCTACGACTGGCAGGGCTACCTCGATGCGGTCGGGGTTTCCGGACGCATCGAGACGCTCAACATCGCACAGCCCGACTACGCGCTGGCCTACTCGAAGTTGCTGAGCGACGTGGATCTGGGCGATTGGAAGGCGTACCTGCGCTGGCGGGTTCTGGGCGCCTTCACCGGGCTGCTCTCGGAGGAGACCGTGCAGGCCTCGTTCGAGTTCTACGGGAAGGTACTGCGCGGAGTGCCCCAGATGCGTCCCCGTTGGAAGCGTGGCGTGGACCTCGTCGAGGGGATGGTCGGCGAGGCGCTGGGTCAGGAGTACGTGGCACGCCACTTCCCGCCCGAGAACAAGGCGAGGATGCTGGAACTGGTCGACAACGTCCTGGCCGCGTTCGAGGAGTCGATCGACGGTCTGGAGTGGATGACCGAGGCCACGAAGGTCGAGGCCCACACGAAACTCAAGCGCTTCACCGCGAAGATCGGTTACCCCGACGTCTGGAAGGACTACTCCGCCATGACCGTCGTGCCGGGGGAGTTGATCGCCTCGGTCAGGGCGGCCAGAGCGTTCCACCATGACTACGAGGTCAACAAGCTCGGGGGCCCGGTCGACCGCAACGAGTGGCACATGAACCCGCAGACGGTGAACGCCTACTACAACCCCGAGATGAACGAGATCGTGTTCCCTGCGGCGATCCTGCAGCCGCCGTTCTTCACGATGTCGGCCGACGACGCGGTGAACTACGGCGCGATCGGTGCCGTGATCGGGCACGAGATCTCGCACGGCTTCGACGACCAGGGGTCCCAGTTCGATGGGGAAGGGAACCTGCGCAACTGGTGGTCGGACTCCGACCACGAGGCGTTCTCCGATCGAACCCGCGCGTTGGTCGATCAGTATGCGGCGTACGAACCGGTGGCGGGTCACCGGCTGAACGGTGAACTCACACTCGGGGAGAACATCGCGGACGTGTCCGGCCTCGCGGTCGCCTACCGCGCCTACCAGTTGTCCCTGCACGGGGAACCGGCGCCGGTCATCGACGGGCTGACCGGCGAGCAGCGGTTCTTCGTCGGCTTCACACACGTCTGGCGCGCCAAGACCCGCCCCGAGGAGACGATCCGCCGGATCACGATCGATCCGCACTCCCCGCCCGAGTACCGGGTCTTCGGGACTCTGGTGAACACTGACGCGTTCTTCGACGCCTTCGAGGTGCATCCCGGCGACGGCATGTGGCGCGAGCCCGGTGACCGGGTTCGGATCTGGTAGGTGGCCGAACCCCAGGAGCAGGATCGCGGCGCCTTCTACAAGCCATGGGCGGACCCGCAGCGGGACTACGCGGCTGGACCGCCGCCGACCTCGCACTCGGGTCTGGCTGGACGGGTCGAGCGTGTCGTGCTCGGGGTGGGCAGGCTCGTGGACCGCGGCCAGTCCCGGTTCCGGCCGGTGGCCTTCGCCTACGCCGTGTTCAAGAAGTACGCCGACGATGAAGGCAGCAGGCTGGCAGCGCTGCTCGCCTACTACTTCTTCCTCGGAATCTTCCCGCTGGCCATCGGTGGGTATGCGGTCCTGCGGACCGTGGCCGACAACAACCCGGAGTTGGTCAACGATCTCGTGCGGCAGGTGGTCCCGCCGGAGTACCAGCAACAGATCATCGACTCCTACGCCTCGCTGCCCAGCGGTGGGCTCGCGCTGGGAATCGCATTGGTCGGTCTGCTGCTGGCCGGCACCGGGGCGGTCTTCGCCCTGTACGCCATGGTCAACCAGGTCTTCTGCGTGCCGTACCGCTTCCGGTACGGGTTCGGCCCCCGCTACCTGCGGGTCCTGCTGGTCCTGCTGATCCTCGGCGCCGGAGTGGTCGTGATCGGTGCGGCCGGGCTGGCCGCCGCGCAGTGGGTCCCGGCCGCCTGGCAGCAGCCACTGTCACTGGTCACAGTCCTGCTGGTGACCTTCGTGGTGTTGTTCAGCGCTCCCAAGATCCTCTCGCGGCGGCCCATCGGGAACACCGAAGTGATTGTGGGTGCGGCAGTCGGGGCAGTGGCCTTCGCCGTGATCCTGAGCCTGGCGGGCATCATCACGGCGCGATTCCTGAACAACTCGTCGGCGGTGTACGGGGCGATGACGACGGTTGTCGCCTTCATCTCCGTGCTGTTCCTCACGTCCAACGCGGTGGTCTTCAGCTACGAGGTCTCGGTCGTGTGGGCCTGGCGGCTGTGGCCCCGAGGGGTCGACATCAACACCCTCTTTCCAGCCGACGAGAGGGCCTACGCATTGCTGTCGCTGATGGACGAGCGGATGCCGTCACAGCGCAACGGGATCTACTTCGACGCCACCGGGCACGACGATCCCCGCCGTCCGGATCTGGAGTCGTTGATGGGCCGCCCGGAAGGGGTTGCGCGCTCACCGTACGAGGGAGCCCCGGAGCCACCGCCGCCAGCGTGAGGTGCCGGCCGTTCTCAGCCGAGGTGACCACGGGATCAGCCGAACTCTGACACCGCCAGCCGCTCGCACGGCTGCCAGTCCTGATCCGGATAGATGTCCTCCAGACGCAGCAACGCCCCCTCGATGTCGTCTGGTTTGACCGAAACGCCGAGGTGGGTGAAGGGGGTCGCGAACATGCTCAGCGCGCCGACCACCCCCATCGTGAAGACGAGGCAGGCGCCGATCAGGATCAGCGCGGTGCGTGGGCGGTCGGGAAGGCTGACCATCATCAGCGCGGCGAAGACGAACACGCCGAGATCGATGACGATCCACACGATCAACGGCAAGGTGAAGACTGAGCTGAGGATGCGCTTCTGGCGAGCGTTCTGGGCCTCGTTGAACGCCGACATGGTCTGTGCCTGGGCCTCCTGCTGCGTGCTCGTCCGGGTGGGGAGGTCGCTGATGCTGCTGCGTACCTGTGCCGCCCAGGCGGCCGTGTTCTCGTCACCGGTCAGATCTCCGCTCTCCGCCGAGGTCCAGGAGTCGGTGGCCACGGACCTCATCAGGCATACGGTGTCCCGCCGGAGTTGGTCGCCGCGAGATGCGGGGAAGAAGTCGGCGTTCTCGTAGACGTCGGCCAACGCCACCGCCTCGTCCCGGGCGCTCTGCCGGACCTCCTCGTACACCTGCACCGAGAAGAAGAGCATGAGCCCCAACATGATCCCCAGCACGCCACTGACGTAGGCCAGCGCATCGGTGAACAGGCCAGAAGCGGAGTCCGTGGACTTCTCCGCGGGCTCGGTGCGTCGCAGATGTCGGCGCAGCAGGACGCCGATCGCGATGCCGAGGCCGGTGCTTGCCAAGAGTCCCAGCCAGTTCAGGACCACCAGAGTCACGCGCACATACTGGCACGTGAGTGGCTTCGACACCGGTTGATCGTTCGTACCCACAGGCAGTGGGACGGCGACGCTGGACCACCGGGCCGACGCCTCGATGATCGGGAACACCGGGCGCTGGTCCGGTTCATCCTTGCGGCATGCTGTGAGCATGGCTGAGCAAAGGACGGAGCACACCGTCGAGTGGGTGCGCGAGGCAGTCACCATGGCCCTGTACGTGAGTCTTTCCCTGCTTGCCGTCCTGGTCGCCTTGCCATCTGGATCCACGGCCGAGGCCGAGCACTTCGGCTGGACGATCCTGCTGACCGCAATCGGGTTGTTGCTGGCTCACCAGGTCGCATTCCGGCTGTCGTCGCGTCTGGTCAACAAGGGGCTGCTGGACGATGAGAGTCTGCGCCTGCTCGGTGCGCAGACGGTCGGTGGGCTTGCCGTGGCCGTCGTCGCCGCAGCACCGGTATGGGTGCTGGGCTCGTCAGGTGTCCAGCCGTCGGAGTTCCTGTTGATCGCTTTTGTGGCTGCCACCGGCTACAGGTCGGTGCGCAGCGCTCCCAGTAGCAGGACAAGGGCCCTGCTCTACACGGCCGTACTGGTGGTCGTGATATTCGCAGTGGTCAGCCTGAAGGTGCTCGTGGGTCACTGAGACCTCAATGCGGGTGGGGGATCGGGAAACCCGGTGTTCACCGCACCCGCAGCCGCACCGTGCGCGACTTCGTGATCGTGTCGGGACGCTCACCGCCGACGAGCAGACGGGTCCTCACCGTCCCGCGGTACACGCCGGGCTTCAGCTTCCTCTTCCACACGATCCTGCCCCGACGGCCCGGATCGGGACGGCCCTCGGTCAGTCTGACCGTGCGGCCGCCGGCCTTCAGTCGCACGACCACGCCCAGGGTCATCGTCTTCGGCGCCGGCTTGATCCGGTACCTCACCAAGACCTTGCGCTTCTTGAGCTTGGGCTTCAGCAGTCGCACCTTCGTGTTGCTGCGCGCCTTGTTGGCCACCACCCGGGTGGTGGTCTTGCCGCCACTGGTGACCGTTAGGCGCACGGTGTCCAGGGACCGCCACTTGGCGGGCTTCGCCGTCACCTTCGCGCCCTTGGGTACGGCGACCGGCCCGGACTCGAAGCGCTGAGTGCCCGTGCGGCCGACGTCGACCAGGGAGAAGGACATCGTCGTCGTCGGCCCGTTGTGGCGGTACGTGAGTTTGCGTCCATTGCGGAACCGCACCACGTCCTTTCCGCCCGCGGCCGTCGTCGTTGACACCGATGCGCTGCGCCGGATCGCGCCACGTCGCACGGCGAGGTCGAGGTCAAGAGCCCGCTGGCGCTGTCCGGCGAAAGTGATCTGGCCCGCCGCCGGGTCGGTGGTCAGGCGGTCGTCGACGCCTTTGGCGGTGCGGACCTCGCGGACGCCGGCCACGAACCCGTCGCCAGCCACGGTCTGGGAGTACTCGCCGGAGTTCTGACCCTGGATACCGATGCTCACCGGCCCGTTCTTGCGCCGTGACACCACGGTCCCCGCGGCCCCAGGGACGGCGTTGCTGTCCAACGCAGGCAGGTACTCGGCTCCGCGCGGAACCTCGCTCACCGTGGCCGCCGCACCTGGGGAACCGAAGAACGTGAAGTAGTCCAGGCTGGGAATGCCGGGAAGCGACGGATCGTCCGGGATCGCCGACAGGGGTACGGCGTAGAAGTCGCTGCCTCCGCCGCTGTAGGTGGTGTCGCTGTCGATGCTGAAACTCCAGTTCGTGCCGTCGGCATTGATGGTGATGGCCGACCCCACCACCTCCGCCTGACGGTGGGTCTCCTTGTTCGTGAGCTCGGAGGCTGTGAAGGGGCGGTTGTTGTCGTACACGTACACCTTCACCGACCCGTCGGGCTGGTTCTCGACGTCGTAGGCGGTCACCACATGACCGGAGAACCCGTCCGTCAACGAGATCCCCGGGTAGCGGCCCGCCTGCAGTTCGCTCCGGACGCGGTTGAGTTGAGCGGTCAGGCTGCGGTCGCGGACCAGCCAGGCGGCCAGGAACTCGCTGGTGCCCTGGCCGGCGTGCCGGGCGTCGAGCCAGGTCGACATCGCTGCGTTGGGCCCGCTGGCCGACGGAAGGTCGTTCGGCCACGACGCGCCGGGCGCGAACCTGCCGAAGGAGACCTTGCCGGCGAGCAACTCCTGCAGAGTGCGGCTGATCCCGAAGCAGTGACCGCCGGACTCGTGCAGGGCGATATTGAGGATGCCCCACGTCAGGTAGGCCAGGGGGTCGGGGATGGCGGTGACGATGGTGCACCTGCCGAAAGGCCAGCACGGGTTGACCTTCACGAACATGTCCTCCACGCCCACGAGGTCGGTGAGTTCGCCGAAGGACAACCAGCCGTAGGAGTAGTTGTCGAAGGCGAACCCTTCTCGGTTGCGGAAGGTTGTGACCTCGAGCGGGTTCGAGGTGGGGTAGCTCTGACCCGTGGGCGGGACGACGGTCACCGGGCCGTCGGTGCCGAGGCGTGGGATGCGGAACGTGAGGCTGCGGCCGTCGCCCGCGACGTCGGTGTCGGCGGTGGCCAGTTCATTGCCGACCTGCACAGTCGTGCCCGGGCAGAACCCGTTGCCGGTCAGGGTGATCAGCGACCCGGGCTGTCCGCGGCGGGGGGCCAGGCCTGTCGGGTCCTGCACCTGCGCGGTCGGTACTGCCGGACGGGCCAGCAGTGTGAGGGTCCGGTCCGGCAGACCGGGGGACGTCGCGCGCACGACGACACCCTGGGGTGGCTTCGGGTCACCGGTCCACCGCAGCCGTAGCGTGCGCTCCTCGCTGAGGTTGCCGCCCGCGGGTATGTTCGCAGAGGGCAGGATCTGCCCCGTGAGGGCCGATCCCGACTCAACCGACAGCGTTACGGCCGCGGTCGTCGCGAACGCCAGTGACCGCCGCACCCGGATGGTGAGGTCGCCGGCGGCGCAGGCGGGGACATCAACGCTGTCGGCGCCGCTGGGCACGGACAACTCGAAGTTGGTCACCAGAGTGACCTGCGTTGTGGCCGTACGCGGGGCGGGCGCCACGTTGGCGTTTCCCGACGGGTCGGCGGTGATCACCAGCTCGCGCGGCTGGAAGAACTCCGGTGCACTGCTCGACGCGGTCAGCGTCATGGTGGCCGACTCCTGTGTTCCGGTCAGTGGGTTCGGGGTGAAGGAGGGGGTCACGCCGCTCGGCAGGCCGGTGACCGACAGCGTGACGGGCCCGTTGGAGCCGTTGAGCCTGGTCACTTCGACGGGGATGTCGGTGCTCGCGCCCTGCCGCAGTGTGATGATCTGCGTCGGCGCTGACACCGAGATGTCGGGCAGTGAGTTCGCTGGGAACTCCAGGGTGAGATCGTCGAAGCCCAGCGGTGCGTTGAGCGCCCCGGGCCCTTCCACAGTGAGGTGGAAACGTGCGATGTCGGCGGCTGCGCTGGTCACCGTGACCGGAGTGGTGAAACTGGCGCCGATCGGGACAGCGCTGCTCGTGCCGGCCACCGTCCCGTTGGCCCGATAGGCCGTCAGTCGCGCCGATGCACCGGCGACGTTGTCGAACAGGCCCGCGTACAGCGTGACGCTGCTGGCCGTGCGAGTGAGCCGACCAGTCATCCCGGGTGTTACGAACTCACAGCCCTGCGCATCGCCGGTGTCCTCGAAACACACGTCGCGCCCGACGTCCGCGACGACCGTTCCGGACCGGGCCTGCCCGGGCGCGCTGCGACGGTACGGCCGGAACCCGACATCGGCCTCCAGGAAGCGCGTGAAGGCGGACACCAGGTAGTCGTCGTTGATGGCCGTCCCCAGGGGTGGCCCGGTCTCGAAGTCGATCGTGAGTGTGTCGACCGCCCTGGCCGGCGGTGCCGACGTGATCAGGGACAGAACCAGAAGACCCGCCAGGATCGCTGCCAGGCGCCACAACGGTCGGTGCCCGGAGGCGGCCATGCGCAGTACGGTAGTGCGTCCTCATGTCCTGCAACACCCTCGAACGGCCGACCCGGCACTGTTCGGTCGTGCCAGGTGCCGAACACATGCAGATTGCGACGGTGTCGCAGCAAGGTGGCTGGAAAGGTTCGGCGGCGAGCCGCCCGATCTGCTCGGATCGACTCCAGGGTGATCGGGGCCGGCGGCGGGTGGCAGGCACAACCATCCGTGCGGGCGGGGAGACTTGAACTCAGGGCAAGGCTGTCCGGAGCTGTCGTGTCATGTCCGTACTGTCCTGTCCTGCGCACGAATCGGAGAGGTGACGCCCTTGTCTGGCACGGCTCGTACGGGCCTGTCGCGTGTCGTTGAGTAGATGGGAAGTAGATGGGAACGCCCGGGAAGCAGCTGTGTAACGCCCGCTTGATCGACTTCCAACGTGCGCTGGAGGGCCGGTTGGATTCCCGCGCATCTCGACGAGCATTGACCGGGTCGCGTCATCCGCCGAGCAACTGCATGGCTGCGCGAGTGGCACAAATGAACCCCAGGCGATTGTTCCCCACAAGGCTGCGCTCGGAGGTGTGATCCTTCGCAGAGCCGCGCGCGGAGGATTCGAACCCCAACCGACCGGTTCGGCGCCGCTGTCGGCGCGATTGTGACGTCCACGATTGTGTTCAATACCTTCTCTGCCTCCCTCGCGAGAACACTGGAGAGCGAGGGCCTGAATTCGCAGCAGTCGGTTCAGATTGCCGACGCCGTTCCCGAAGGCGTGACGGCGGACAAGTGGCGGAGGACTACGCGGTGCCGGTCCAGGAAGTCGAGCAGATCGCGGACGCGCAGCGTGAGGCGATGGTCGACGGTCTGCGCGCCCACGGAGTGAGTGGAGCCGCCTTCACCGGCATCTGCCTGGTGATCTTCGTCTGGTCCCGACGGCGGTACGCACACGATGAAGTCCCCGCGGCGGCACGGCACTGAAGCTATAGAGGCGGAGAACGGAGGGATGTCGAGACCGACCACGCCCATGGTCAGTAATGCGTCAGCCGCGTCGTGGGGCGTAGATTCCCCGAATGGGTTTGGAATGGGAGCATGTGGTCGTGGATGCCATGGATCCGGTGAGGTTGGGTCGGTGGTGGGCCGACGCGCTGGGATGGGTGGTGTTGAATGACACTCCGGATGAGTTCGAGATCCGGCCAGCGGCTGATCGGCTGCCAGGAATGATCTTCGAACCAGTCGAAGAAGCAAAGGGCGGCAAGAACCGTCTCCACTTGGACGTTCGGCCCGACGACCAGGACGCTGAAGTCGCGCGCCTGCTGGGCATTGGCGCGCGGCATGCGGACATCGGTCAAGGGCAGCAATCCTGGGTCGTGCTGGCAGATCCCGAAGGCAACGAGTTCTGCGTGCTGTCGAGCAGGACGTAGTCGACTTGGGTCGCAACGGTGTCCGCATGCCTTCTTATTGAATCTGTGGACAGTCGTTCGGCTGACAAGTAGGCCGAAGGGCTCGAGTCCCTCTTGGTTTCTCCTGTTCACCGGGCGGCGGCACAAGCGTGTGTACGTGAGTCAAGACGCCCAGCTGAAGGAACGCATGATGGTCGGCCCGGGCTACACCGATCAGGGCCTGGTGTTCGCCAACCCGGACGAGTCGCCCACCCATCCCGAGGTTCTGTCGAAGGCGTTCAAGCGTGAGGCGGGCCGGACCGGGGTTCCGGTCATCCGGTTGCACGACTTGCGGCACACCTGGGCCACGCTGGCGCTGACCGGTGGGGTTCACCCCAAAATCGTGCAGGAACGCCTTGGCCACGCCTCAATCGCGGTCACGATGGGCATCTACAGCCATGTG
Source organism: uncultured Actinomycetota bacterium (assembly GCA_963769435.1). Taxonomy (GTDB): domain Bacteria; phylum Actinomycetota; class Actinomycetes; order S36-B12; family UBA10799; genus JADKAV01. The sequence continues at coordinate 700,063 of CAVYLN010000001.1, read as the reverse complement.
ATGCCGTCGATGCACGATGACGCCGCGGTGCTGGTGGCCTCGATGGTGGCCGGATACGGCGGCGACAATGTGCGAGTCCTCCCGAGTCGGTAGACAGGAGGTAGATGGGAGCCCCCCACAAGATCATTCTGAGGGGGAAACCGTGCGGGTGGGGAGACTTGAACTCCCACGTCCGTAGACACAGGAACCTAAATCCTGCGCGTCTGCCAATTCCGCCACACCCGCTTGTGTCCGAGGTTAGTGGGCGGGGTTCAAGTTCCGGGCTAGAGCCCCAACTCGCTGCGGAGTTTCGCCACGTGGCCCTTGGCCTTGACGTTGTACATGGCCTTCTCGATCTTTCCATCGGGATCGATGACGAACGTGGACCGGATCACGCCGACGTACTTCTTGCCGTAGAGGTTCTTCTCGCCCCAAGCGCCGTACGCTTCCAGCACCTCGTGGTCGGGATCACTGACCAGCGGGAAGGTGAGGCTGTCCCGCTCGCGGAACTTCGCCAGCTTCTCGGGCTTGTCCGGGCTGATGCCGACGACCTTCACCCCCGCGGCTGAAAGGGCGTCCAGGGAATCCCGGAAGTCGCACGCCTGGGTCGTGCAGCCCGGTGTCATGGCTGCGGGGTACACATAGAGGACCAAAGTCGAGCCGGCGAAATCGGACAGGCTCACGGTGTTTCCCTGGTCGTCCGCAAGTGAGAACGGGGGCGCTTGTTCGCCGGGGACGAGTCGGACATTTTCGGTCATGTCGAAAGCGTAGGGTCGCCGGCGCTGCTCGGCAATCGCAGGTGGAACCGCAATGACTATTGCGAACTGTTCGCAATAGTCGCCTATGCTTGGGGGTATGCGCCTGCTCGCCATGCATGTTCCCGACGGCTTCATCACGCTGCCGATCAGCGGACTTGCTCTGGTTCTGTCGCTCGGGATCCTGGCCTTCGCGCTCTCCCGCGCACGCGCCGAACTCGACGACCGCACCGCGCCGCTCGCAGGCTTGACAGCCGTGTTCATCTTCGCCGCCCAGATGATCAACTTCCCGGTCGGCGCCGGAACCAGCGGACATCTGCTCGGCGGGGCGCTGGCGGCGATCCTGGTCGGACCGTGGGCCGGAATGCTCGTGGTCGCGGTCGTGCTGACGGTCCAAGCGCTGTTGTTCGCCGACGGTGGCCTGACAGCGATCGGCATCAATGTACTCAACATGGCGATCATCACCGCGCTCGTCGGCTGGCTGGTCTTCCGCCTCGGCATGCGTTTCGTGCGAAGCGCCAAGGGGGCAGCGGTCGTGGCCGGTGTCGCGGCGTTCGTGACGGTGCCGGCAGCGGCGCTGGCATTCGTGGCTGAATATGCGGTCGGTGGCACCGCCCCGGTTTCCCTGTCGGCGGTCGCCGCCGCCATGGGTGGCATTCACGTACTGATCGGCATCGGCGAGGGCATCATCACCGGTCTGGTCGTCGCGGCCGTCCTCGCGTCCCGGCCCGACATCGTGATGGGTGTCCGTGGCACACCGCTGGAACACCCCGATCCCGTCCGGCAGGCGGTCTCGACGTGAAGCGACTGCTCATCGTCGGCGGACTGGTCGCGCTGCGTTCTGGCGGCGGTCGTGAGTTACTACGCGTCGTCGCAGCCCGACGGTCTGAACAAGGTCGCCGAGGACTACGGGATCGCGGCCAACGAACAGGATTCGGCGGCGGCGAAGTCTCCGCTGGCCGACTACTCGTTCACCGGGACCTCCGATCAGCGGCTTGGGCGGTGCAACCGCCGGGGTAGTGGGGTCGCAGTCACCGCTGCCCTCGCGTTCGGCCTCTTCTACTTCGTCCGGGACCGGCGACACTGAGTCACACCGGCCTACTCCATCGCGGCTACGTCGATGCCGCGACGGTGCCCCATCGGTTGTCGGCGCAGTCGAAACTGGTCGCCACGGTCGCGTTCGTGGTGGTCGTCGTCCTGACCCCGAGGGAATGGGTTGCCGCCTTCGCCGGATACGCGGCGGTGCTCGCAACGGCTCTGACGGTGGCTCGGGTACCCCTGCGCCGGATTCTTGGTGGGCTCGTCATCGAGATCCCCTTCGTCGTGTTCGCGCTGCTGCTCCCGTTCGTCGGCCCGGCCCCCGACGGTCCGCTCGGCCTCTCCGTCGCCGGGATGTGGGCTGCATGGAACATCCTGGTCAAAGCCTCGCTCGGGGTTCTCGCCGCGACGATGCTGTCCGCAACCACGTTGCCCTCCGACATGGTCGCGGGGTTGCAGTCGCTGCGGTTGCCGTCTCCGATCGTGGCGATCTTCACTTTCTTCATCCGGTACGTCGACGTGGTCGCCGACCAGTACCGACGGATGCGTGTGGGTCAACAGGCGCGCGGGTTCAACCCTGCCTCTCCGCGCTCATGGCCGGTGCTGGCCGCGGGTCTCGGTGCGTTGTTCGTCAGGTCGTTCGAACGTGGTGAACGTGTGCACCTCGCCCTGGTCAGTCGCGGCTATCAGGGCCGACTGCCCGAGCCTCCCGCCGGACTCGCGCACTCGTGGCCCATCGCCTTGACACTGCCTGCCGCCGCTGCGCTCATCCTGGTGGTTCAGATGGCACTGCGATGGTGATCGAACTGCGCGACGTCGGCTACACCTATCCCGACGGCACCGTGGCGCTGGAGGACGTGAGTCTGGAGATCGACTCCGGTGAAAGGGTGGCGCTGCTGGGTCCGAACGGCGCGGGCAAGACCACGCTGGCGCTGCAACTGAACGGCGTTCTGCGGCCCCGTGAGGGCCAGGTGTGCGTGGCGGGACGTGTGGTGGACGACGACAGTGTGCGCGAGACCCGCAGGATCGTCGGGTTGGTGTTCCAGGATCCCGACGACCAGTTGTTCATGCCGACCGTGCGCCAGGATGTGGCTTTCGGCCCGGTGAACTACCGCCTCGAGGACGTGGAGGGCCGGGTCGCGTCCGCACTGGCGGCTGTGGGCATGCAGGCGGCGGTGGATCGCGCGCCGCATCACCTGTCCTTCGGCCAGCGCCGTCGAGTCGCCATTGCCACAGTGCTCAGCATGGACCCGGAGATCCTCGTGCTGGACGAACCCAGTTCGAACCTCGACCCGGCCAGTCGCCGCGAACTCGCCGAGGTCCTGACCGGTCTCGATGTCACGATGCTGATGGTGACGCACGATCTGCTCTTCGCCCGGCAACTGTGTCCGCGCAGCATCGTGCTGGCCGACGGAAAGGTTCGCTACGACGGCCCGACGGAACGACTGCTCAGCGATCCGGCACTGCTGGCGGAGTTTCGCCTGGAGTTGCCCTACGGCGTCATTCTGCAACCCGGCGGGGGATAGGGTTGGGCCATGGCTGAGTCAGCTGACGCGATCGTCCCAGCGCAACCCACCGAGTCCAAGAAGAAGAAGTCCGCGGAAGTGGTCAAGGCGCAGCCGGCCCCGCGTTCGGTGGCCGACATCGAGGCGGACATGGCCGCCACCCGGGCGAGGCTGTCGGAGACTCTTGACGAGTTGAAGGTCGCCACGAACCCCAAGAACGTGGCGAACCGGCAGTTGCAGAAGGTCAAGGACTTCTACACCGACGAGTACGGCGCCGTACGTGTCGACCGAGTCGCCGGAACCGTCGCGGTGGTCGTGACAGTGTTGGTCATCAGGCGGTCGTGGAAGAAGCGTCATTGAGCCCGATGCTTCCGATCAAACTGCTTCACGATCGGGTTCTCGTGACATCTGAGGCGCAGGCTGAGCGCCAGTCGACCGGGGGGATCGTGATCCCAGCCACCGCCTCGGTCGGCAAGAGGCTGACCTGGGCGACGGTCGTGGCGGCAGGACCCAACGTCCGTCACATGCAGGCCGGCGACCGGGTCCTGTACGAACCGGAGGATCGGGCCGTCGTGGATCTGCAGGGAAACAGCTACGTATTGCTACGCGAGCGCGACATCCATGCAGTCGCCGCCGAACACCTTGACAGCGAAGAGACCGGCCTCTATCTGTAGCCGTAGTTGGGGGACCGGCGGGCTGATCCACCACTACTAGCCACTGATATGCTCTTGCTCGATGCGCCGCTAGCTCAATTGGCAGAGCAGCTGGCTCTTAACCAGCGGGTTCGGGGTTCGAGTCCCTGGCGGCGCACCATCTCCCCACGAAACCGGGCCTTCGGGCTCGGTTCTCGTGTTTCATGTGGTGGCGCGCGCGGGCTGCGTGCCTACATGTAGAAGTACGGCGGCATCCAGCCGAAATAGGCGGAGTCGGCGAACCCTTTCGTTTGCAGGATCGCGATGCGCCCGCTGGTCGTGGACACCATTCGTCCATCGCCCAGCGAGATCGCGATGTGGCCATGACCCCCGCCGATCACGTTCGACCACACCACGACGGCACCGCGCGGTGGCGGGAAGCTGAAACGATGGAGCGCCGGATTGGAGCGCGTCCACACCAGGTACGCCGAGGGTGGTCCGGAGGGACGGCCGTAGGACAGGTTCACGAATCGCAGGCAGTGCCCGGCATCGCGGTACACGCCCACCTGGCCGAGCGCCCACTGCACAGCCTCTTCTGCCGAGCGCGGGTTGCGGTAGCCCGGGGGCAGCAGCGCATCGACCGCCCCCGCGTCCGAGGATGTCGCGAACTGTGCTGACGGTTCGCCACTGGCCAGACCCGGGTCTGCGCTGCCGGCGATTCCGATCGACGCGGTGAGAGCCGCGGCGGTGGCGAACAGTGCCACCACGGCGGCGAGCACCCTCAACCTGTCCTCCGCACGGTCCGCTCACTCGGGTCCGGGGCACCTGATATCGGGCGCGCTGCGCCGCGCTGGGAGGTGGACATGCCATCGACTGTGCATCGACCGACGTGGCGCTGCGGGTTATCCACACATTTGCGCGGACTTCCGCCGAAGCCACCCATGCGTGGCACGGTCGGAGCACGGAAGGGGAGCGCAGATGACGGGTTGGACTGTTCTGAGCGGGGTGCTAGCCGACCTGAGCAATCCTTCGCCGACCGCACCTGCCGAGGTGACGGCACAGTGGGCGAAGGTCATGGGTCTGGCGAAGTGGGTCGCCTTTGCCGCTGGTGCGATTGGGCTGCTGGTCGCAGGCGTGATGATGAGTGTGGGCCGCCGGCACCGATCGAGTACGGCGGCTGACGGCGCGGTGGGCATTCCGTGGGTGATAGGCGGGCTGTCAACCGTGGCGCTGGCTGTTCCCCTCGTCAATCTGTTCATGTGATGGATCAGCGATCGCCGGGCCTGGAAGGCCTCGCCACATCGTTCGCGCAGACGTTCATCTCGCTGGTCGAATGGGCTTTGTCCTGGTGGGTCGGAGGTGACGATCCGGGACTCGGGGCATTGCGTGACAATGTGGGCGCGATCCGGCCTGTGGCCTCGTGGACGGGCGCGGCCGTCCTGGCTGTGGCGGTGGTGATCGCCGCCGGACTGTTGATGATTCGCCGGGACGGGCGGGATCTGGCGCAGCTTCTGGTCGGACTGGGCCGCAGCCTTCTCGTCTTCTCAGCGGGCTGGTTGATCCTGGCCACCAGCTGGACCATGTCGGACGCTGTCGCGCGGTGGTTGGTCGGCGGGCGGCCTGACGCTGCCGCCTACTCGGAGGCCGTCACACACGCGGTGACCGCCGTGGACCCGGCCCTGGGCCTGACGATGTCGATAGTGGGGATCGCCTGCTGCCTCGGTTTCGTCGCCGCCATGTTGTCCCGCTTCGTGATCGCGGTCCTGCTCGCCGTCGCGCTCCCCGTGCTGGCGGCGATGTCGGTCGTGCGGGCGGATGCGTTCGGCAAGGGCCTTGCCTGGCTGGTGGCGGTGATGGTGTTCAAACCTCTGATCGCGGTGGTCTATCGGGTGGGCCACGGACTGCTCACGGCCACCGACGATCCCGTGCTCGCGCTATTGGTGTCCACCCTGAGCTTCCTGTTCGCGGCATTCCTGCTGCCCGCGAGCGCGCACGCCGTCGCCGGATTCCGGTCAACGGTGGCAGTCCGATGAGCACCGGTACCCGGACCTACGGGGGCTGGCGGGAACGCCGGGGCTTCGGGTTGGCTGGGATGTCGGGTCCACAGACCTCCGGCGCGCTCGTAGCTGTGGTGATGCTGCTGGGGCTGGCGATGATGAACCCTGGACTGCTTCCGATCGTCGGCGTCCCAGTGGGGCTGGCAATGGGGCTGTTCACGGTCCGGATCCGGGGTGAGACTGCGGTCTCCTGGCTGGGTCGACATGCAACTTGGGCCGTGGCCCGCCGGAGGAGGCGGGCCTCCTACCGGGCGAGCAGGACACACCGGCTACCGGGTGCTCTGGCCGGTCTGGCCATGATCGAAGCCTCAGCGGGGTCGGACTCCCAGGTGGGGATGACCTGGGACTCGAAGGCGAGTTCGCTGACCGCGATTCTCCCCGTCGAACCGCTCGGTCTGGCACTGGTCGGTTCCGAGGAGGTGTCCGAATGGGTGGGTGCCTGGGACGACTGGCTCGCGCACCTGGGCTATCTGCCGGACGTGCGGCATGTCGTCGTCACGGTGCACACCGGACCGAGTCCTCCGACCCCGCCGACGGCACCGCAGCCCGGAATAGCGACGTTGGCCAGCGAGGTCCTGCGCGAACTGCGCGAGCCTCCCGGGCCGGAGGACGAGTGATCAACACGCCACCACGCTGGTGTCGGTCACAGTCGTCGTACCGCGACACGATCTCGAGTCAGCCGGGCAGCGGCTGCTGGAGCTGTTGTCGACGCTGTCCACGACGTTGTCCCGCTGCGGGGTCCGGGTGCTGGAACCGATGTCTTCGACAGATCTCGTCGAGTGGGTCCGAACCGCTTTCGAACCGGCCGGGGTGCCGGCGGCTGGCACCACGTGGGCAGATGCTCGCCCTACGGCGACCGAAGAGTTCTGGGACCACTACCGGCACGACGCGACGGTGAGCGCCGCATATGTGTGGGATGAGGCTCCGGGGGCCGGGCTGACACCCGAGGTGTTGACACGGATGCTCGGCCCGTCGGGGTACCACAAGCGGGTCAGCCTCGTGTATGAGCCAGTAGCCGCGCATGAAGCGGTGCGGGAGGTCGACCGGCAGGCCGAGGCGGCGTCGTTCCGTGCCCAGTACCGGCGTCGGCTCGGCCGCGATGAGACCGCCCGTGACCGGGCCGACCTCGAGAAGGCGCGGGAGACTGCCGCTGATCAGGTCCGAGGAGCGGGGTTGGTCGATGTTGGACTGTACGCCGTGGTGTCGGCGAACGACCTGTCGGACCTCGCCAGACACACAGTCGATTTCGAGAACCGGGCCGGGGAGTCCCGTGTGCGTTTGCGGCGCAACCACGGTTCGCAGGCCCCGACGTTCGCGTGCACGCTCGGCATCGGCTACGTGCCACCCCGCGGACTGTGAGGGCGCACGGAGCCGATCCTGGACCCATCTGGGTCACCAGGTCGCGCACGTTCACCGCAAGCACAGCGGCTGCCTGCGGACTGTTCCCGTTCACCGCCGGTGCCGGGGCGCCGACGGTGGGGGTGCCCCTGGGCCGACACCTCATGTGGGGAGAGCAGGTGCACGGGGATCCGTTCTCGTGGCTTGCCGCGGGCCTGACCACCAACACGGGCGTGTTCCAACTCGGGCAGCCCGGCACCGGCAAGTCGGCCTTCGCGAAGCGGCAGATGGTGGGCCTGGCGGCCGCCGGGGTCAGGCCCGTGGTCTTGGGTGACCCCAAGGGCGAGTACAGCGCACTCGTGGAACGGCTCGGGGGTCAGGTGATCCGGGTCGGTCGTGGCCATGATCGGATCAACCCCCTGGACTCGCAGAGCATCGGTGGCGACGACCTGGAGGTGAGGGGCCGACGGCTGTCCCTCATCCTCGCCCTGTGCGGGCTGGTGCGCACGGACCGGGGCGTGGGCAACGGGGAGCAGGTCGTCCTTGCGGCCGCCATAGACACCCTGTCGCAGTCGGGTGCCGACCCGACGGTTCCAGATGTCCTGCGGGTGCTGCAGAACCCCACTGAGCCGATCCTGAGTTCCGCGCAGGTCCGATCCATCGAGCAGTACGACGCGGTCACCCAGGAGTTGCGATGGACCTTGGGGCTGCTGTGCCAGGGCTCGCTGAAAGGAGTCTTCGACGGCAGGAGCACCTGCCGGTTCGACCCGGACGCCCCAGCCGTGGCGGTGGACCTGTCCGCGGTGGACGACGAGCAGTTGATGGGCGCCGCGATGCTGTCGAGTTGGTCGTGGGGCCAGGCGGCGGTGTCGGCTGCGGTGACCGCGCAGCGTGGCTCGCGTCGTCTGATCGTGATGGATGAGTTGTGGCGGGCTCTGCGTGGGGCGCCCGGACTCGTCGACCACGTCGACTCCCTGACCCGGCTGAACCGCAGTCGGGGCGTCGCCAGCCTCATGGCGACACATTCGCTGAATGACCTGCAGGCTCTGCCAGACAGCCACGACGTCGCGAAAGCGATGGGCTTCATCGACCGCAGCGCCATCGTGGTCCTCTCCGGGCTACCGCGTCGTGAACTCCGCGCCGTCAGCGAGATCGTGGCGTTGACCGAGGCCGAGCAGGCGCTGGTTTCGAGTTGGGCGTCGGCCGACAGCTGGCGTGCGGGGTCGCGGCACCCGGGACGCGGCCGGTATCTGATCAAGACCGGGAATCGCCCGGGCCTTCCCGTCAGCATGCGCCTGACGTCCATGGAGAAGGAGCTCTACGACACCGACGGCCCTGCGGTCCGGGCCTAGACCGGGTCAAAGCCTGACGGCACGCGAGGTCTTCGGTCGGAAGCGGTAGGCCGCTGCGCGGGAGAAGGGCAACAGTCTCTTGGTGCCCTTCGCCTTCTGGACGAGCCGAACCCGCAGCGGCTTGTCCCCGCGCAGGATCACCCGGGGCAGTACCTTGCCCTTCACAACCCGGCAACGGTACTGCTTACGCATCTTCGCCTTGCTGCCCGCGGGCTTGCAGTACGCGCGGGTGGTGATCCGGCGTCCCTGTGCGGTGCGGACCGGACGTACGACCTGCTTGCGTTTCAACACGCGTGGCAGGGCTCGTTTGGCAGTCTGGGACCGCCGCGCGATCTTCGTGACCTCGGTGTCACCGCTCTTCTCCACGGACGCGTTGTCCTTGGCGCCGGCCCGTCCACACCCGGAACTCATCGTCGGGTCGTTCCAGAGTCGGTCGAAGTTCACCGAGAAACTGTCGGACACCGCGGCGCTGGTGAAACGCACGAACGTCTCATCGTTGCGCTCCAGCGCGTTGTCGGTGAAATTGTGACTGCCCATCCAGGTGATCCGCTGATCGTTCCAGCCCCCGTATGAGCCGTTCACCAGCACATACTTCGCGTGGATGGTGACGCGGTCCTTCTTGGGGCTCGGCGAGATCTTGACCGCGACCTTGCGGGTGTCGAGCTTGTCGCAGAAATCGCGGGTCATCGTGTCCTGACGGGCCAGGACCTGCACGGAGCACCCGGCATAGGCCATGTCCCGCAGGGTGTTGCGTACACGTTTGCGGGAGAAGAACGGAGCCATCACCCGCACGGTGGTCGGTTGCGCCGCGCAGTTGATCGTCCGTAGTCCGGCCGCGACCGTGTCCGCTCCGTCGGTGCGGGGGAAGAAGTGCGCCGTGACGTCGCCGGAGGTCACCGGCGGGTCGCCACGCGTCGTAGTCGTCCTTGGTGACGCGTCGTTCCGTGGACAGGTCGTCGAAGTAACTCACGTACTGCCCGTAGGTGATTCGGTCGCCGCGCATGATGGTGGCTGCGTTGTAGGCGCTGTCGCCGCTGCCGTCGGCGCGTAGGTTCCCGGTTCCCTGGAACACGACCGCCTCGGCGTCGCCGGTCCGCGAGAAGGCGGCGAACTTGTTGTGGTTGATGCTGTCGGTCTCGTCGGTGATGCAGGATCGGTTGCACTGCTTGGCGTAGGAGTTCCCGGCGGTCCCCAGTGTCTCAGCCAGTCGGGCGTATGCGGCGTCGACAGCGGCGTTCTTCTTCGCCTTCTGGCCGTCCCCGCTGTCCAGCACGGCACGTACCGAAACCCCCCGGCCGTAGGCCCGCAGAAGTGCGTCGATGACCGGGTGGCCGGGTTGTATCACGAAGTAGGACAAGACGATGGACTCGCCGGCCGGGGTGGCATCGATGAGGCGCACAAGGGCGTCGGTGATGCCCAGGTCCGGCGTGCCCGGGACGGGATAGTTGAAGAGGACCTGGGTGCCGGCGCTCGAACCGACGGGCGTGGTCGGTGCCGGCGATCCCGTCGGGGGGACCTCGACGGGCGGTGGGTCGACCGGTGGCGGGCCCTCCGCGGTCGCCGGCACGGCAGTGAGCAGCAAGGATCCGGCGACCAGCGCGGTCACCACCTGCAGCATCCGGCTCATCGGGTCAGTCTCCCATGCCGCGCGTGACCGCCTGGGGACGTGTCCGGTCGACGCCGGGATGCGGATCCGCGGACACGTCTCAGGAGCGCGCCTTGCGCGCAGGTCGGTAGAGGTACGTCTTCGTGCGCTTGTATGGCAGCAGAGTGGCGGATCCCTTCGCGCTTTGGATGATGCGTACCTTGAGCTTCTTGCTGCCCTTGTACTTCAGAACGAGTGTCGGGTTGGACTTCGGTCGCTTGATCGGACAGATCTTGCGCTTCTTGAGTTTCTTCCCGCTGCCGACGACCCGGCATTTGGCGCGGGTCTTCAGGCGTTTGCCCTCGACCGTTCGGGTCGACCTGAGAGGCGTCCGCTTCTTCTTCAGCCGCTTGGGGAGTTTGCGGCTCACGCGCTGCTTCTCCTTGATCAGCTTCGTGACCTCGGTGTTCGCCTCCTCCTCGATGGCTTCCTCACTGACCCCACCCGCGCGGCCGCACCCTGAGGTCAGCGATGGATCTGCCCAGATGGCTTCGTAGTTCCCCCGGAAGGCGTCGTACAAGGCGACGTCGTCTGTGAGTACGAACGTCTCATCGTTGCGGACCAACGCGTTGCGGGTGAGGTTGTGGCTGCCCATCCAGACAACTCGGCGGTCGGGGGAGGCCTCGAACCCACCCGAGATGGTGAGGTACTTGCCGTGGATCCCGACCTTGTTCGCCGACGGCTTGTCCGCGATCCGCACCTGTACCGGTGCGCGCAGGGAGTCACAGAACTCGCGCGTGATCGAATCGGTGCGTGCGATCACCCTCACCGTGCAACCGGCGGCTGCCATCTCGTTCAGACGGTTGCGGACCTTGGGCCGTGTGAAGAACGCGGCCATCACGTCGACGCTGGTCGGCGCGAGGCCACAATCCACGGACATCAACGTCTTGGACACCGAATCGGTGCCGTCCGTGCGGGGGAAGTAGTAGGGGCTCGAGGTGCCGTAGAGCGTCGGTGGGCGCCATGCGTTGTAGTCGCCACCGGGCACCGTGCGCCGTGCCGCGAGATCGTCGAAATATGCGCGGTAGCTCGCATACAGCCCCGGATTCGCGCTGCTCACGACGGCCGCGTTCCAGGCGGCGTCCCCGGAGCCGTCGCTGCGCACGTTGGCGGTCGACTGGAAGACGACATCGGTCAACGAGCCGGTTGCGGAGATGGTGACGAACTTGTTGTGGTTGATGCTCTCGGCCTCCTTGGAGATGCAGCCGAGCACGCACTGAGTCGCGAACGACCCGGCGCTCAAGTCGGTACCCAGCACAGCGGACAGTCGCGCGAACGAGGAGTCGACCGCGTCGTTCGTGGTCGGGGACTGTCCGTCGCCGCTGTCGAGCACCACCCTGACCTGCGCGCCTCGGCCGTGTGCGTTGATCAAGGCATCGACCACCGGGTAGTTCGGCTGGATGACGAAGAACGACGCCTCGACCTCAGCGCCGGCCGGCGTCTGGTCCAGCAGGCGGACGACCTCGGTGTTGATCGAGGCGTCCGGCTGGCCCACCGCCGGATAGTTGAAGACCGGGTACACCGCGGGTTCGGGTGGGGGCTCGCTGGGGCTCGTCGAGGGGGTGGGGCTCGCCGAGGGACTGGCCGAGGGACTGGCCGAGGGATCTGTCGTCCCCGGATCCTCGGGGTCCGCCACTGCGGGCAAGACCCCGGCACCGAGCGTGAGCGCCACAAGGGCGATGGTGAGCAGACGCATCCGTTCCATGGTTGCACGCAGGCCGCCGAGCCCAAGGCCGGCGTGGGCGTTTCGTGGCACGATGCCCGATCATCGGGCACGCGTAGACTGCGGCCATGGACGCCGAACAGATCGCCGAGGGTCGTCGCCGCTGGGAGCAGCGCTACCGGCAGTCGCGTACCCGGGACGCGGACTTCACCACTCTGAGCGGGCTGGAGGTCGAGCCTGTGTACGGGCCGAACGCCGCGACTCCCGGCTTCGAACGGGTCGGATGGCCCGGTGAGTTCCCCTTCACCCGGGGTCTGTACCCGACCGGATACCGGGGCAGGCCCTGGACGATCCGGCAGTTCGCCGGATTCGGGAATGCACAACAGACCAACGAGCGCTACAAGATGCTGCTGGCCGCCGGGGGTGGCGGATTGTCGGTCGCCTTCGACATGCCCACCCTGATGGGCCGGGACTCCGACGACCCGCGGGCACTCGGCGAGGTCGGGCACTGCGGTGTAGCGATCGACTCGGCAGCCGACATGGATGTGCTGTTCGAGGGGATCCCGCTGGGCGAAACCACCACCTCGATGACGATCTCGGGCCCGGCCGTCCCCATCTTCTGCATGTATCTGGTCGCGGCCGAGCGTCAGGGTTTCGCGCCCGGACAGCTCGACGGGACGCTGCAGACCGACATCTTCAAGGAGTACATCGCGCAGAAGGAGTGGATCTTCCCGCCGGAACCTCACCTTCGCCTCATCGGCGACCTGATGGAGTACACCGACGCCCACATGCCGCGGTACAAACCGCTGAGCGTGTCCGGCTACCACATCCGGGAGGCGGGGGCGACGGCTGCTCAGGAGTTGGCATTCACACTCGCCGACGGTTTCGGCTACGTGGAGCTCGGCCGGGCCAGGGGGCTCGATGTCGATCGTTTCGCGCCAGGGTTGAGCTTCTTCTTCGACGCACATATCGACTTCTTCGAAGAGATCGCGAAGTTCCGGGCTGCTCGGCGGATCTGGGCACGATGGTTGCGGGATCGCTACGGCGCCACCACGCAGAGGGCGCAGTGGCTTCGCTTCCACACGCAGACCGCCGGGGTGTCCCTCACCGCGGCACAGCCGGACAACAACGTGGTGCGCACCGCGGTGGAGGCGATGGCAGCGGTCCTCGGTGGGACCAACTCTTTGCACACGAACGCGCTCGACGAAGTTCTCGCCCTACCCAGCGAGAAGGCGGCGGAGATCGCGCTGCGGACCCAGCAGGTGATCATGGACGAGACCGGGGTCGTCAACGTCGCCGATCCGCTCGGGGGGTCCTGGTATGTGGAGGAACTCACCGATCGCATGGAGGAGGAGGCCGAGCGCATCTTCGCCCGGATCGAGGACCTCGGCGGGGACGGGACGATCCTGAGCGGGCTGCTGCGCGGTATCGACGACGGCTACTTCACCAGCGAGATCGCCGATTCCGCGTTCGCCTACCAACAAGCGTTGGAGAAGGGCGACAAGCACCAGGTCGGCGTCACGGTGCACACACAGACGATCGAGGAGCCGCTGGAGATTCTGCGGATCTCCCACGAGGTGGAGCGTGAGCAGGTCGGCGAACTCGACCGTCGCAGACGGCACCGCGATCAGACGGCCGTCGACGCCGGTCTGCGGGCGCTGCGCGAGGCCTCCGGCACCGACCAGAACATGATCCCGATCATGCTCGATGCCGCTCGCAACGAGGCCACGTTGGGGGAGATCTGCAACGTCCTGCGCGAGCAGTGGGGCGAGTACTCGGAGCCGGCCTACATCTGACCGCTCGATCAGCCCCGGCAGCCCTGGTACAGGAAGTTCGTGAGGGCCGTGAGGTTGTTCAGGAACTCCTCATCGGGAGGCAGTTGCCGGATCACGTACCGGTGGATCAGGGCACCCATCACCGCGTCGTAGATGAAGTCCGCTGAGGCATCCTGCGTCGCCAGGCCCCGCCGCCGGGCGTCGTCGACCAGGTCGGCGATGGACACCCCGACCGGGTCGAGCACATCGCGGGTGAAACGTTCGTGCACTTCCGGGTTCGTCGCCGCGGCGGCCGCCACGGCCAGGAAGGAGGCCTGGGCCCCGGGTACTCCGAACGACTTCTGGAAGAGGTCTGTGCCCTCCCGCACGCCGTGCTCCACGGTGTCGGTCTCGGGAGCCTCCAGAACCAGTGCGGCGACAGCTGCGACTGCGAGATCCAGTTTTGTCGGGTAACGCCGGTACACGGTCGTCTTGGCGACACCGGCGCGCTGGGCGGTCCCCTCGACGGTGAGGTTCGACAGCCCCCCCTCCGCCATGAGGTCCCGGGCTGCCGCGAGGATCGCGTGATCCGCCTGCGGATCGCGCGGTCGGCCCGGTTTGACGTTCTGGTCGCTCATAGGTGCCCAATAGTACAAGCCCGTTCCACCAGCACCTCTAGTCCGATCCACAGCTGAGGTGCTGACCGGCGCTCGTCGCGCGGGATGACTGGGGAACAATAGGGGTCATGACTACACAGCCCAACCCGAACCTCGTGCGCGGCGCGGTGGATCTCTCGGCGCTGGCGGCAGCACGCGAAGCGCAAGCACAGGCTGCAGCGCGGCAGGCGGACCCGAACGCGTCCAAGGTGATCGTCGACGTGACCGAGGCGACCTTCGAGTCCCAGGTGATCGGCACCTCCCAGACCGTCCCGGTGGTCGTGGACCTGTGGGCCACGTGGTGCGGTCCGTGCAAGCAGTTGAGCCCCGTGCTTGAGAAGCTGGCCGTGGAGTATGGCGGCCGCTGGGTGCTCGCGAAAGTGGACGTCGACGCCGAACAGCAGATCGCGGCGGCATTCCAGGTCCAGTCGATCCCGACCATCGTCGCGGTCATCAAGGGTCAGGTCCTCCCGTTGTTCCAGGGCGCGCTGCCCGAGGCGCAGGTGCGTCAGTACATCGAGGAACTGTTGCGCGTGGCAGGAGAGGCGGGTCTGGCGGGTTCAGTTGCCACGGCGCCGGGTGAGGCCGTCGAGGAGCCCGCGGATGACCCCCGCTGGGACGCGGCCGCGGATGCCATCGAGGCGGGGGAGTGGGACACGGCCATCGGCCTGTACGAACAACTGCGTTCGGTCGACCCTGAGCAGGCGCAGGCGGCAATCGCCCAGGTCGAACTCGTACGGCGCACGGAGGGCGTGGATCTGACCACGGCGATGGCCGATGCCGACGCGGACCCGCACGACCTGGCCAAGGCCAAGGTCGCGGCCGACATCGAGATCGCCCAGGGGCGCCCGGACGAGGCATTCGAGCGGCTGCTTGTAGTCGTGCGCGACAGTTTCGGGGAGGAGAAGGCGGCTGCCCGGGACGCTCTGGTCGACCTGTTCTCGCTGGTGGGAGAGGGCGACCCGTCGGTCACCTCGGCACGGACGAAACTGGCGAACGCGCTGTTCTGAGGCTCAGCCGAGGACAGTGCGCAGGCGTTCCTCGCGCAGTTCTGTGACCTCGCGCTCCTCGATGAAGTCGAGTTCGGCGCCCACCGCCCACCCCAGCAGCGTGTCGGCCAGTTGCGGGTTGCGAGCCAGGCACGGGCCGTGCAGGTAGGTTCCGATCACGTGCTTGGCGGTGGCGCCCTCGGATCCATCGCCGTTACCTATGCCGCTGCGCACGGCGCCCAGCGGGGACGCGTCAGGTCCCAGCCGTGTGCCGCCGGCGTGGTTCTCGTACCCGGTGAGCACCTGTGTGAGCGGATCCTTGGCGGTGGCCGCCAACTCGCCGACTGCGCGCTTGGGTAGGCGTTCGGTGCGGATGTCCAGGATCCCGAGCCCTTGCGTAGGGGTGCTGGACGCGTCCGGGAAGTACTCTCCGAGCAGTTGGTAGCCGGCGCACACGGCCAGTACCGCCGCCCCGGATTCCGCGGCGCGGACAAGTGCGCCGTCCGCGCGCAATGCGTTCGCCGCGGCGGTCTGAGCGCTGTCCTCGCCACCACCGAGGACGTAGAGATCCGCCGATTCCGGCACCGCCTGGCCCGGCTCGACCTCGATCACCTCCACCCCGATCCCGTGCAGCAGACCACGGTGACGCAGCGCAAGGACGTTGCCTCCGTCGCCGTAGGTGCCCAGCAGTGTGGGATAGATGGAGACCACAGAGATATCGCTCATGCCCGTTTCACCGCCTGCCGGTCAGCCGTCGTGCGCAGATGGTGGAACGCCGTGTAGGTGGCGGCGCAATCGACGACGTCCAGATCGCGCATGCCCGGCGGAAGGGGCGCCGTCGGCGAGTACGGATCCTCGATGACCACGTGCTCGACCTCTGCGTGCAACAGTCTCACCGCGAGGTCGCGGCGCCGGTCGCCGGTGGCGACCACCACGCGTCCCCGCAGTCGCTCGAACGGTACATCCCACAGCCACGAGGGGTCGCGACCGTCGGCCGCGTTCGAGTTGATGGTCACGATCACCGGGGTGGGTGCCGGCGGCATGACGTCCACCAGTTCCGACCATCCCGCCGGGTTCTTGGCCAGCAGCAGGCGGATCGTCAACTCGCCGACCCTCACCACCGCGTAGCGGCCCGACACCGACTCCACAGTCGCCATCCGCCGTGCGGATTCGGCGGGGTCCAGGCCGAGCACGACCGTGGCGACCAGCGCCAGCGCGCCGTTGGCGGCGTTGAACCGTCCCGGCAGTCGCAGGCGCATGTCGTAGCGCTGGTCATCGGGCCCGTGGACGAAAGTGTGATCCCCGACGTATTCCAGTGTCCATTGCGGTGTGGGCCGGGCGAATCCGCACCGGGGGCAATGCCAGGTCGACTCGTCGCGGAGCAGCAGTGCCCCGCAGTCGAGGCACACCGCCGAGTCCGCCGTCCACACCTGGCCGGCCGCGACCCAGATCACGTTCGGCGCATGACGGGCCGCCCAGACTATGGAGGGATCGTCTGCGTTGGCGACCACGGTGGTGGACGTGGCGTCGGCGAGCATGTCCCGCCAGCGCCGGGCCACCATCGCGACCTCGTTCATTCGGTCCAACTGGTCGCGGCTGAGATTGCCAAGGATGATGACGCGCGGGTTGGTCGCCCGGAAGATGGCGGGAAGGTAGGCCTCATCGACCTCAAGGACGGCCTGCGCCCCCGGGTCTCCGCTGGCCAGTGTCACGGCGACCCCTGAGGTCATGTTCGCCCCGGTGTGCTGGCTGATGACCGGCCCCGCCTGCTCGACCGCCGTGGCCAGAAGGCGGGTGGTCGAGGTCTTCCCGTTGGTGGCGCTGACCAGAGCCGCCACCCGGTCCCGAGCCATCTCCTCGATGGCGTTGGGCGCCAGTTTCAGGATGACCCGGCCCCCGATCACCATGCCTTCGCCGCGTCCCATGCGTCGTGACAGCGATGAGGTGAGCAGACCCAGGCGGGCGGCGGCGCGGGTTCGCGCGGACACGGTCACACGCTGACTCTACTGCCCCCTCCGTCCGCCCGCCGCGACCCGCGCACCCCCAGTTCCCACGGTGCGCGGGGTCGAACTCGCCGATGCCGTGCGGGTTTCTGCCAGTCTTCTCCTGTGACCGGCATGCCGCCCCTAGAACAGCGCTTGGCGGATCTCGACTTCGGGTCGCTGCGCGAACATCAGGTCGCGGCGCTGCGGGTCTTCGAGCAGCATGCCGACCGATCCCGGTTCCATGTCGTGATGCCACCCGGGGCGGGCAAGACGTTGCTCGGGGCGGTCATGGCCTCCCGGGTCGGGCGGCGGGTGCTCGTGCTGGTCCCCAACACCGCCATCGCCTCACAGTGGCAACGACTCTGGGAGAAGTCCGGACAGGTCAGTGTGGGTACCGACCGGACGATGGACAGCGATGTGACGGTGCTGACCTACCAGGCCCTGGCCACGTTCGATGACGAGTCGGAGGCGGAGTCGGCCATTGCACGACTGCATCCGAACGCCAGGGAACTGATCGATCGGCTGCACGGGGGTGACCCTTTCACGCTGGTTCTGGATGAGGCCCACCACTTGGCGCAGACCTGGGGCGAGTTGTTGGTGGAGGTTCTGCGTCAGGCGCACGGCGGGGAGGCGGACGGACCGGTGGTGGTGGCCCTGACCGCCACGCCACGCGACAGTCTCTCGGAGGCGGAAGCCGCCCTCGTGGACGAGTTGTTCGGGCCGGTCCTCTACTCGATCAGCACGCCGGCGCTGGTTCGTGACGGGGTTCTCGCGCCCTATCGCGAACTGGGCTGGTTCGTCGATCCCACCGACTCGGAGCGGGAGTACCTGGCTGCCAGTGCTGTCCGCTGGCAGGAGTTGGTGACGGCGGTCATGGCGCCGGACTTCGCCGACGTGCCCCTACTCGAGTACTTGGATGCGGCGTGGGTGCGCCATGAAGGGGTTTCCTGGAGCCATATCGAGCGCACCCGGCCGGAGATCGCGCGCGCATTGCTGCGTGCCGCACACAACGACATGATCGCCCTTCCGGATGGTGCCAGGATGCGCGACGAGCACCGGCAGTCCTTGGTGGTCGAGGACTGGGTGTCGATCCTCTCGGACTACGGCAGGAGAGTGCTGGCAGGAAGTGATCCGCCGCTGGAGGGCTGGGAGGTTCTTCGTGCCGGGCTGCGTTCCGTGGGGTGGACCCTGACACGCAACGGGGCCCGGCGGGGCCAATCACCGGTTGACCGGGTGCTCTCCCGCTCCGCAGCGAAGTCGGTGGCGGCCGGCTACCTCGTGCAGCAGGAGTATCTGGTGCGCGGGGAGGATCTGCGGGCGATCGTGCTGACCGACTTCGAGAATGTCGGGGCAACACCTCCGGCGGATATCCGGACGGTGCTGTCCTCGAGGGCGGGATCGGCCTGGGAGGCGCTTGCGCAGGTCCAACAGGCGAACCCGCACCTGCGGGTGGTGCTCATGACGGGCACATCGGTCGGCGGCACGCCGGCGTCGTTGGCGGACGTCCTGCTCCCCGGCCAGTCGCTGGTGGATGCCTCCGACGGTCTCGTGCGGATCGAAGGTACGTGGGGGCCGCGCGACTGGGTCCCGCACGTCACCGAACTCTTCACCGCAGGCCACGTCGACGTACTGGTGGGGACCCGGGGCCTTCTGGGTGAGGGATGGGACGCGCCTGCCGCCAACGTTGTCGTCGACCTCACGGCTGCGACGACGTCGACCGCCGTGGTGCAGATCCGCGGGCGGGCGATCCGGCGTGATCCGCAACGCTGCGGGAAGGTGGCGCATGTCTGGTCGGTGACCACGGTCGACGACACCCATCCCCGAGGTGATCTCGACTACCGGCGACTGGTGGCCAAACACAGGGGGTACCTCGCTCCCGACGTCCAGGGGCGGATCGTGGCAGGGGTGGAGCATCTGGACGACCGGTGCGGGCCGTACGCACCGCCGCCCTCGGAGGTCCGCGCCTCGATCAACGCCGCGTCCGTCGAGGCGGCCGCGAACATGGACGAAACCCGCGAGTCGTGGCGTATCGGCCAGCCCTACCGGGACCTGACCCAGACCGCGGTCCGGGTGCGCCGGACGCGTGCCGGTCACGGCACGTTGGGGGTTCCGGAACCTGCGATCCGCACGTGGCCGGGATGGCCGTTCGCGGCCGGGACCCTTGGCGCGGGTGCCGCCGGGACGTTGGCCGTCGTCACGGCGTCCCCGGGTGGGGTGACCGCGGGCGCGTTGGTGATGGGTGCGGGAGTGGGATGGCTGGTGCAGACGTTCGTGCGCCGGACGCGGGTGCGGGCCATCGCGGGGCGCATGGGTGCGGACGGGATGCTGATGGCGTTCGGCCGGGCTGTCGCGGGGACCTTGCGGCCCGGCGGATCGGATCTGGTGGTCGTGGAACCGGAGACGGATGGCACTTGGGTTGTGCGAATGGACGTGGACGACCCCGAGGCCAGTCGCAGGTTCTCCGAATCGGTCGAGCAGATCCTCAGTCCTGTCGACTTCCCCCGCTACGTCGTCTCCCGGCGGGTCGGCGGCGGTCGGGCTGTGATGTGGCACGCGGTCCCGGATGTGTTCGGGGTCAACAAGGACGCCGCCACGGCCTTTCTGGTGCAGTGGCGGGCCTTCGTGTCGCGCGGGGAGTTGCTCTACACGGGATCTGCGGAGGGCGCGGGCGTGATGGAGGCCGTGCGCGGACTGGACCCGATGGATCTGGCGACGGCTCTGTACGCCGAGTGGGGATAGCCGCCGCGGGCGGACGCGGGACTACTCCGGCCGCAGCCAGACCGCGCCGAGTGGTGGGACCGACAGGCTGGCGCTGAACGGGCGTCCGTGCCACTCGATCTCCTCGGCCTGCACGAGACCGAGGTTGCCAACGCCACTGCCGCCGTACTCGTGGGCGTCGGTGTTGATGACCTCCCGCCATGCTCCGCCGACGGGTAGCCCGACCCGGTAGTCGTGGTGCGGGATCGCGCTGAAGTTGACGATGCACGCCATCACCTCGCCCTGCGACCCACGCCGGATCCAGGACAGCGTGTTGCCCGATGCGTCGTTGGCGTCGATCCATTCGAAACCCTGCGGATCGACGTCCAGGCTCCACAGAGCCGGATCCACCCGGTACTCCGCGTTGAGGTCTGTCACCAGCCGGCTGAGCGCCTCGTGGTCGGGCTGGTCCAGCAACCACCAGTCCAGGCTGCGACCCTCCGACCACTCCGACTCCTGCCCGAACTCCGAGCCCATGAAGAGCAACTGCTTGCCGGGATGCGCCCACATGTATGCCAGGAATGCGCGAAGGTTCGCACGTTTCTGCCAGTGGTCACCGGGCATCTTCCCCAGTAGCGAGCCCTTTCCGTGCACGACCTCGTCGTGGGATATCGGCAGCACGTAGTTCTCACTCCACGCGTACACGAGGGCGAAGGTCAGCTCGTTGTGGTGCCACTGCCGGTGGATCGGTTCCCGGTTGAGGTAACCCAGGCAGTCGTGCATCCAGCCCATGTTCCATTTCAGGCCGAAGCCGAGGCCCCCCAGGTGGGTCGCCCGGGTCACACCCGGCCACGCGGTCGACTCCTCGGCAACGGTGAAGGCTCCAGGTACCCGCTTGTACACGGTCGCGTTCATCTCCTGCAGAAACTGCACCGCGTCGAGGTTCTCCCGCCCGCCGTAGGCGTTCGGCGACCATTCGCCGTCATTGCGGGAGTAGTCGAGGTACAACATGGAGGCCACGGCATCGACCCGCAGGCCGTCGATGTGGAACTGCTCGCACCAGTACACGGCGTTGGCCACCAGGAAGTTGCGTACCTCGGGCCGGCCGAAGTCGAAGACGTACGTCCCCCAGTCGGGGTGCTCCCCGCGGCGGGGATCGGCGTGCTCGTACAACGGAGTGCCGTCGAAGCGGGCGAGCGCGAAATCGTCCTTCGGGAAGTGCGCCGGCACCCAGTCCACCAGCACGCCCACCCCGGCCTGGTGCAGTCGGTCGACGAGGTACCGGAAGTCGTCGGGGTTGCCGAACCTCGCGGTCGGGGCGTAATAGGCGCTCACCTGGTATCCCCACGACCCGCCGAAGGGGTGTTCCATGACAGGCAGGAACTCCACGTGGGTGAAGCCGTGTGCGACGACGTAGTCGCACAGTTCCTCGGCGAGTTGGCGATAACTCAGCCCCTGCCGCCACGAACCGAGGTGGACCTCGTAGATGCTCATCGGGGATGCGTGTGCGGGGTGCAGCGTGCGCTGGTGCAGCCACTGCTCGTCGTTCCACTCGTAGTCGGACGCGAAGACGACCGATGCGGTCGCCGGTGGAACCTCGGTCGCCTGGGCCATCGGGTCGGCCTTCAACCTGCGCACCCCGTCGCGGCCGATGATCTCGAACTTGTAGCGGGTGCCGGCACCGATCTCGGGGACGAAGACCTCCCACACCCCGCTGGAACCCAGGGAACGCATCGGTGTGGCGGTGCCGTTCCAGTAGTTGAAATCGCCCACAACGCGCACCCCCTGGGCGTTGGGTGCCCAGACCGCGAACGCGACCCCGCGCACGGGACCGTTCACGGTCTCGTAGACGTGGACGTGGGCGCCGAGCACCTCCCATAGCTGCTCGTGGCGGCCCTCGGCGATCAGATGCTGGTCGATCTCGCCGAGGGTCGGCAGGAAGCGGTAGGGGTCGTCGGCGGGCAGTTTGTCCCCGCCGTAGGCAACCGCGAGACGGTAGTCGGGGATGCCCGGCCCCGGCAGTTCGGTCACCCACACGCCAGCGTGCTCGTGCTGCATGGGCTGATGGCGCCCCGCCACCACGACGTCGACGGAGGTCGCGTCGGGACGCAGTACCCGGATCGTGAGGCCGTCGGCGTCGGTGTGCGGGCCGAGGATCTGATGGGGCTGGCTGTGGGTGCCATCGACCAGAGCTGCTAGGTCTTCTACGGGAACGCTGATCATCTGATGACTCCTGGCCGGACGGACATGATGTGTGCACACGCGAGATGCGGGTCGAGACGGACGAAATTGGTGGCGGACCAGGAGAAACTCTGCCCGGTGATCAGATCCTGCGCCACGAACCTGTCGTGCCAGTCGAGTCCCAGTGACGGCATGTCCAGATGCAGTGTGGCCTCGCGCGGACCGAACGGATCGAGGGTGACGACCACGATCACGGTGTCATCGCCGTCGCGTTTGCTGAACGCGATCATCCGGTCGCTGTCGATCTGCTGGAACACCAGGTGTCGCAGCTGCTGCAGTGCGGGGTGCGCACGCCGGATCTCGTTGAGCATCGTCAGGTACGGGGCCAACGTCTTGCCGTGCTCGTCCGCCGACTCCCAATCACGCGGACGGTACTGGTACTTCTCCGAGTCGAGGTACTCCTCGCTGCCGGGACGCACCGCGACATGCTCGAAGAGTTCGTAGCCGCTGTATACGCCCCACGTGGGTGACATGGTTGCGGCCAAGGTGGCCCGGATCGCGAACGCGGCCGGTCCGCCGTACTGCAGGTAGGCGTGCAGGATGTCTGGAGTGTTGACGAACAGGTTCGGGCGCATGTACGCCGCCGACGGACCCGTGAGTTCCCGGAGGTACTGCTCGAGCTCCCACTTCTCGTTGCGCCACGTGAAGTAGGTGTAGGACTGGTCGAAGCCCACCTCGGCCAGTGCCCGCATCATCGGGGGACGGGTGAACGCCTCGGCCAGGAAGAGCACGTCGGGGTCCGTGCGCTTGATCTCGTGGATGACGTGATCCCAGAACCGGACCGGCTTCGTGTGCGGATTGTCGACCCGGAAGATGCGGACGCCGTGTTCCATCCAGAACCGGATGATCCGGAGCACCTCGGTGACGAGCCCTTCGGGATCCCCGTCGAACCACATCGGATAGATGTCCTGGTACTTCTTCGGCGGGTTCTCGGCGTAGGCGATGCTGCCATCGGCACGAACGGTGAACCACGGTCGCCCAGAGGTCGCCCACGGATGGTCGGGTGCCACCTGCAGGGCGAGGTCGAGGGCGACCTCCATGCCCAGTTCGTTGGTGCGTGCGACGAACGCGTCGAAGTCGTCGATGGTGCCGAGGTCGGGATGGACCGCATCGTGGCCGCCCTCGGCCGAACCGATCGCCCATGGCGACCCGGGATCGCCGGGACCGGGGTTCAGCGTGTTGTTCGGGCCTTTGCGGTTCACGGTGCCCACTGGGTGGATCGGGGGCAGATACACGACGTCGAAACCCATCTCGGCGATCGCGGGCAGGCGGCGTTGTGCGTCCAGGAAGGTGCCGCTGCGAGGCGGGTCCTCGGTCGCGCCCTCACTACGTGGGAAGAACTCGTACCAGGCACCGAACAGGGCCCGTCTGCGATCGGCATAGATCGGCCACGGCCCGCACACCGATTCGAGATCGCGGATGGGGTGGTCGCGCAGAACCTTCCACAACGAATCGTCGAGGCCGGCCGCCAGTCGGCGCGCAGGGCTCATGCTCTTGTCGCGCAGACCCGCGATGGCCGCCTCGAGCAACCTGCGGTCGGGGACGTCGGCGCGTGACAGGATCCGGGCCCCTTCCTCGAGTTCGAGTTCCACGTCCACACCGGCCGGAACCTTGACCTGGGCCCGATGCCGCCAGGTCCCCAGGATGTCGCTGTACGCGGCGATGCTGAAGGACCACTCGCCCTGCGAGTCGGGCCGGAAGTTTCCGTCCCACACGTCGGTCCCGTTGTCCCGGGGGACCATCGGTGCCCGGATCGTCCGGCCCTGCGGGTCGGTGGCCAGGATGTCGACGCCGAGCATGTCGTGGCCCTCCCGGAACGCCACACAGTTGACCATGATGAGTTCGTTGACCGCGGCCTTGGCCGGGCGTCGTCCTCCCTCGACCCGCGGCCAGACGTCCAGGACCGTGAACCTGCCCGTGAGGGTTTCCGGCGGTACGAGGTTGTTCGACGGCAAGGAGTCCCAGAACTGCTCTGCTGCGGGGGAGGGCGCACCTGAGCCCTCTGTCGAGTTGTCGCGCACGGCTCCGACGCTAGTCCCTCATGCGCGCAGATGCCTCGCGGCCCAGACCGGCGACTTCGGCCGGCCCGGCCCTCCAGCCGCGGACCTTTTGTGAAGAAGTTGGCGGGTGGCGGCGGCGTGTCGGGCAACTTCTTCACAAAACCGGGCCGAGAGCGGGTTTGGCGAAGAAGCGGGGCCGTGGCGGGTGGGGGCGACCTCGGGGCATCCGCGGACCTTTTGTGAAGAAGTTGGCGGCTGGCGGCGGCGTGTCGGCGTAACTTCTTCACAAAACCGGGCGGCCTCGAGCCTGTCCGGCGGGGCCGTGGCGGGTGTACTCTTCGGCCAGACCAGCGAGGAGTGAGTCATGGAATTGAACCGAACACTGGCGGCGGTCGTGGCCGCGTTCCTCGCAGCTTCGACAGTGGCGACCGCGACACCGGCCGTGGCGACGCAGAGCGGTCCCGGGACCATACAGGCCAAATCCGATCTGGCCCCCCTGTTGAAGACCAGGCAGCTGGTCGCCGGCGACACCTGGCGCCAGACGGTGCGGGTCAGGGGCTACCGGCAGATCAAGCTGCAGGTCAAGACCGGTTCAGGGCCGTTCCGGACGGTGAAGACCTACAAGGTGCCCAAGAACGGGAAGGTCAAACTGTCCCGGAAGTTCGCCACCCCCGGCAAGTACTCACTGCGCAGCATCGCGATTCCGGACGGCGCGGGTCGAGATGTGAAGTCGCGGCCGGTCATCATCACGGCGTTCGCCCGTCAGTATCAGGGCAGCTTCGGTGGGGAGCAGAACTCCGGCACCTCGTGGAACGGGACGATCACGTATCAGTACCAGGAACGCGACCCCGTCATCAACACCCCGTGGAACGACGGTGCCATCCACTACACGGGCATCGAGGGCACGGTGACGTGGAACTACGACGCCTCCGTCCTCAACGGCGGGATCCGGCGCAACTGTTCGACCACACAGGGCAGCGGACAGTTGGACGTCAGTTCCTTGGATGCCTCGATGACCGTGGAGAAGGCCAACGATGACACGTACAAGGCGCACCGGTACGACCTGACCGTATTCGTCTCCCCGACGCCGCGGATCTCGTACACCTGTGAATACCTCGATTTCGACATTGACGGCAATGAGATCTGGGTGCCGGAGACCCGGGAGACCGGGCTGACCTTCGGGCCGAACCTCGGTGATCTGCTGACGAACAGCCTGAGTGTGGATGCCACCGGGGTCGGTGGCCGATACACCAAGAGCCTGTCGGCCCCGCTGGTGGGCGATATCAACCGTCCGCCTGAGGCCGTCACGAACCGGTGGTTCTGGAACCTCACGCCCCGCTGACGTCTACTCCTCCTCGGGGAGGACCTCGGCCACGACTATGGAGTAGCAGGGGACCTTCACCCCGGCTGACGGATCGGCGCCGGTCAGCGTCACGTCTTCGCTGGCGAGGACGACACGGGCAGGTATTGGGAACGTCATCTCGACCGGTTCGGGCCCGGTGTTCAGGCACAGCAACACCGACGGATCGCCCGTGAACATCGCCTGCACCACCCGCACGGCGGGGTCGTTCCACTGTTCAGAGGTCAGCACCGTCCCGTCCTCGTTGAACCAGTGCAGGTCCTCCGGAGACGGGTGGATCTCGGGTCGCAGGACCGAATACCGGTCCCGGATCTGCAGGAGCAACTTCGTCCATTCGATGAGGTCGGTGTCCTGGGCGTCCCAGTGCATCCACGACAACTCGTTGTCCTGGCAGTAGACGTTGTTGTTGCCCTGCTGGGTGCGTCCGGCCTCGTCTCCGGAGAGCATCATCGGGGTTCCCGCGCTCAGCATCAGCGTGGCCAGCAGCGACCGCTGCCGGGCGCGCCGGTTCGCCAGCACGTCCGGGTCATCGGTGGGACCCTCCACTCCGCCGTTCCAGCTCCGGTTGTCGTTGCTGCCGTCGCGGTTGTCCTCGCCGTTGGCCTCGTTGTGCTTGTCGTTGTAGGCCACGAGATCGGCCAGAGTGAAACCGTCGTGCGCGGTGATGAAGTTGATGGAGTGGTAGGGCCGGCGCCCGTTGTGCGCGAACCTGTCCGCCGAACCCGTGAGCCGGGCCCCGAGTTCCGACAGCGAACTGATCGAACGCCACGTGTCCCGCACGGTTCCGCGGAACACGTCGTTCCATTCCGCCCACGGCCCGGGGAAGTTGCCCGCCTGGTAGCCGCCGATCCCGATGTCCCAGGGTTCGGCGATCAGTTTGACCTGCGACAGCACCGGGTCCGCTGTCATCGCCGAGAGCACGGGTGCCCAGGTCGTGACCAGATGTGAGGTCCTTGCCAGCGTGGTGGCCAGGTCGAACCGGAAGCCGTCGACATGCAGATCCGTGACCCAATAACGCAACGAGGACAGGATCAACTCGACCATGCGCGGCGACTCCGCCCGGATGGCGTTGCCGCAGCCGGTCGGATTGTCGTAGACCCCGCCGTCGAGCATCCAGTAGGTGTCCGCGTTCGCCGCGCCCTTCCAGGCCAGCGTCGGGCCCAGGTGGTCGCCCTCAGCCGTGTGGTTGTAGACCACGTCGACGATCACTTCCAGGCCCGCGGAGTGAAGTGCGTCCACCATGTCGCGGAACTCGGCGATCTGCTGGCCACGCTCTCCGCCCGCCGCGTACTCGGCATGGGGGGCGAAGTAGGCGATCGGGTTGTACCCCCAGTAGTTGGTCAGTCCTCTGCCCAGCAGCATGGGTTCGGGCACGAAGTGCTGCACAGGGAGCAGTTCAACGGTCGTGATCCCCAGATCGGTGAGGTAGTCGGTGACGGCCGGATGTCCCAGTCCCGCGTAGGTGCCCCGTAGGTCCTCGGGGACGTCGGGGTGCAGCTTGGTGAAGCCCTTGACGTGCAGTTCGTAGATGACTGTGCGGTCCCACGGGATCCGAGGGGGTTTGTTCTCCGAGGGGTCGAGAGCACGGGTGTACACGCTGTGCGGGACGTACGGGGCGGAGTCGACGTCGTCGGGGGTGTCCGGATCGTCCATCCGGTAGGAATGGATCGCGTCATGGACCTGTAGTTGACCGGTCACCGCCAGGGCGTAGGGGTCCATCAACAGTTTCGCCGGGTTCAGCCGCAAGCCGTATTCGGGCTCCCAGGGGCCGGTCACCCGGAAGCCGTAGGTGGCGCCCACTTCCGGCTCGGGCAGTTCCGCCGACCAGTGACCGTAGGGCCCGTCCTGCAACTCGACAGTGGTTCCGGAGTCCAGGAACTCCAGGGTGACTCGCGTTGCGGCGGGGGCGAAATAGTTGACGGTCGCCCGGCCAGGGGCCTGCGGGTCGTGACGAAGTCCCATCGGCGGCAGACCCTCGGGTGTGCGCATGCTCCTCCTATCACGAGAACCCCTCACCAGAAGGGGTCCCTAGAGGAGGTTAGCCTCCCAGTGGGACGCAAAGGAGGACGACGTGGTGCAAACACCTGAATCCGGGGGCCGTTTCGTGGCCCTGGAGGTGGAGCAAGGGGTCGCGCTGATCACCCTGCAGCGACCACCCATGAACGCGCTGTCGCTGGAAGTGCAGGAGCAGTTCGCCGCTGCCGCGCGGGAATGCGATCAGCGCCGCGACGTGAGCTCTGTGGTCATCTACGGAGGCCCGAAGGTCTTCGCCGCGGGCGCTGACGTCAAGGAGATGGCCGACTGGGACCACCGCACGATGGTGGAGCGCTCCGCGGCCCTGCAGGCGTCGTTCACGGCGGTTTCGTCGCTGGGCAAACCGACGATCGCGGCGATCACCGGGTATGCGCTCGGCGGCGGACTGGAACTGGCTCTGTGTGCGGATTTCCGGGTGTGCGCGGAGAACGCGAAGTTGGGCCTGCCTGAGATCCAGCTCGGCATCATCCCGGGTGCCGGTGGCACGCAACGCCTCCCGCGGCTGATCGGGCCGGCGAGGGCCAAGGAGATGATCTTCACCGGAAGGCACGTGCGTGCCGACGAGGCCCTGCGCATCGGACTGGTCGATCGCGTGGCCGCACCCGACGATGTGCTGGACGAGGCCAGGACCTGGGCCCGGACGTTCGTGGGGGGTCCGGCGATGGCGCTGCGCGCGGCCAAGACCGCGGTCGACCGGGGCTTGGACGTCGACCTGGGTACCGGTCTGGAGATCGAGCGGCAGCAGTTCTCCGGGCTCTTCGCCACACAGGATCGTCAGATCGGTATGGGAACCTTCCTGGAATCCGGTCCCGGCCAGGCCCGTTTCGAAGGACGATGATCCCATGACCCCACCGACCGCCGAACAGCTGCAACAGGCATGGGACGACCCCAAACTGGCCAACCTGCTCTACCACGACTGGGAGGCCGACACCTACGACGACAAGTGGTCGATCTCATTCGACGAGCGCTGCATCACCTATGCCAGGGATCGATTCGTCAACGTCGCGGGGGATCAGGACTGGCCCTACGGCAGTGCCCTCGAACTGGGGTGTGGCACTGGCTTCTTCCTGCTCAACCTGAAACTCGCCGGGGTCCTCGACGAGGGTCACGTCACAGACCTCTCACCTGGAATGGTGGAGGTCGCCAAGCGCAACGGCGCACATCTCGGCTTCGACCTCGAGGGCAGGGTCGCCGACGCCGAGACGCTGCCCTACCCCGATGAGACCTTCGACCTCGTGATCGGTCACGCGGTCCTGCACCACATCCCGGATCTCGAGCAGGCCATGCGGGAGGTCCTGCGGGTCTTGAAACCCGGGGGTCGGTTCGTGTTCGCCGGAGAGCCCACGGCCAAGGGCGACTTCGTGGCGCGGAAGCTGTCGCAGTTGACGTGGAACATCGCGAAGCGGGTGACCCACCTGCCCGGACTGCGCGGCAAGTACGCACGCCCGGACGCCGAACTCGACGAGTCCTCCCGCGCCGCACTCCTAGAAGCGGTCGTCGACGTGCACACGTTCGATCCGGGCGATCTGCGCCGACTGTGCCTGCGCAGTGGGGCGGTCGACGTCCGCACGGTCACCGAGGAGTTCACCGCGTCGTGGTTCGGCTGGCCGGTGCGCACCGTGGAGGCTGCGGTCAAGCCCGGCTCGCTGGGCTTCAAGTGGGCGTACTTCGCCTACGGCACCTGGCTCGGTCTCTCGGCGCTCGACGCCAAGGTGATGAACAAGGTGGTGCCGGCGCAGTACTTCTACAACGTGAGCGTCACCGGAACCAAGGCGTGAGTCGGGATCCGCGCAACGCCCGCTTCCTGACGTGGGCTTCTCTGCGCTGGATCGTGCGCAATCGGGCGTGGAGCCGGTGGTATCTGGTGCGCTACTGGCGATTCCTGTGGCTGAAAGTCCGCCACCGGCACATCATCACCGAAGGGTTCGTCTTCATCGGCCGACGGGCGGAGTTGTACGCCCGCAAGGGGTACGGCCAACTGATACTCGGGCGGTGGGTCCACATCGGTGAGGAGAACCGGCTGCGTGTGCATGAAGGGACGCTGCGGGTCGGGGACAAGACGGTGTTCGGCCGGGACAACACGATCAACACGTACTTGGACATCGAGATCGGGGGCAGTTGCATCTTCGCGGATTGGATCTACGTCTGCGATTTCGACCACGTCTTCGATGACGTGAACAGGCCGATCAAGGATCAGGGCATCGCGAAGAGTCCGGTGCGGATCGGACCGGACTGCTGGCTCGGAACCAAGGTCACGGTGACCAGAGGCACGTTCGTCGGACCCGGCTGTGTCCTGGCCGCCAACTCGGTGGTGCGTGGCACGGTGCCACCCCAATCGGTGGTGGGTGGCGTACCCGCGCGTGTGCTCAAGGACCGCCGGGCGGAGTACGAAGCGGCGGCGGCGCGGCGTGCGGCACTGGCGGACATCGCCCGCAAGACCAAGGTGGCTTCCGAGGAGCACATCCAGGGTCAGTGACCGGTTTCGTGCCCGGAGAGTGTCGAAGCCCGAACAACACATCCGTCACCGACTATGCGGCTAACCTGGGTCCGTGAGCGGGCAGCCGGAGTTCGAGGCCCTGGAGTCGGCGCTGCCCGACATGGTCGAGGCCTTCCTCGACGATCCCGCGGCGCCCCACGGACTGGTGATCGTCCCCAGCATGTCGTTCGACCAGGAACTGCTGAAGAACGTGACTGGCGTCGAGCACTACGAGGAGCGACTGCTGGTGATGCTCCTGCAGTTGCACAACCCGTCGGTGCATCTGGTGTTCTGTTCGAGCGCACCCATCTCCGAGGTGATCGTCGACTACTACCTGGGCCTGATCCCCGGGGTCCCCCAGTCGCATGCTCGCGAGCGGCTCACCATGATCACCTGTGACGACCTCTCCCGCCGGCCGTTGACCGAGAAACTGCTGGAACGCCCCGCCCGGATCCGGGAGATCAAGGACGTGCTGAGCGCAACCCGAGCGGCCGCACTCGTGTGCATGAACACGACTGAACTGGAGCGCAAATTGGCCATCGAACTCGGCCTGCCGCTGCTCGGCAATCCGCCGGATCTCGACTACTTGGGCACGAAGTCGGGCAGCCGGGAGGTCTTCCGGGAGGCGGGGGTCGATCTGCCGGCGGGTTTCGAACGCCTGCGCACCATGGACGAGGTGGTCGGTGCCCTTGCCGCGCTGAAGCGGGAACGCCCGCATCTGCACACCGGCGTCGTGAAACTGGAAGAGGGCTTCTCCGGGGAGGGCAACGCCTTGTACTCCTACTCCCACGGCGTCGAGGAGTCGGACATCGCCGCGGCCCTTCCCACCCAGTTGCGTATGCAGGGCCCGGCGGAGACGTACGAGTCGTTCGCCGCCAGGTTCGAGGTGATGGGGGGAATCGTCGAGGAGTATGTCGACGGTGTGAGTGCCTCGCCCTCCGGCCAGGGATACATCGGGCCGGAGGGGACGCTGCGCGCGTTGTCGACGCACGATCAGGTGCTCGGCGGTGATGGCGGCCAGGTCTTCGAGGGGTCGACGTTCCCCGCCGATCTCCGATACCGCATGCGGGTTCAGGACGCCATGATGCAGGTCGGCGAGGTCCTGCAGGCGAAGGGTGCCCGAGGCAGGTTCGCGGTGGACTTCGTCGAGGCCGGGGAGCGGTTGTCGGCCATCGAGATCAACCTTCGCAAGGGGGGTACGACACACCCGATGCTGGCCATGGCCGTGATCACGGAAGGCCGTTACCTCGTGGACACCGGGGTCTTCGTGACGGCGCAGGGCGCTGAGAAGTGCTACTACGCCACGGACAACCTCCAGTCCGACGACTACCGCGGGATCAGCGTCGCCGAACTGCTGGCCGCGGCCGTCTCCAGCAGACTGATCTTCGACCCCGTCACGGAGCGGGGTTGTGTCTTCCATCTGCTGGGCGCGTTGTCCGAGTACGGCAAGGTCGGGGTCACGTGCATCGCCGACACCCTCGACGAGGCGAGCCGGGATTACTCCGCGATTGTTGACATGATGGGGCGACTGGGATCCCGATAACGGTGGAGGAAATATGTGTGGCTGTTTCGCGGTAGCGCTCGGTGCTTTCTTCCCGCGAGTGGCGCTCGCACTGATCTGGCTGTTCGGCGATGCTGTGGAGCGGGCGTTCAACGGTGACTGGATCGTGCCCCTGATCGGTCTGCTCCTGCTGCCCTACACGACGTTGACCTACGTGTTGTTCTACTGGTGGCTGGGCGAGGTGACGGGGTTCACCTGGTTCTTCGTCGTGCTCGCCTTCTTCATCGACATGGGGTCCTACGCGAGTTCGGCTCGCGCGCGTTCGTACCAGTCGGCCTGATCACGCACCGATCGGGTTGCCCGGCGCACGCGTCTGCCGGGCGGGCCGCGGCGCCCGGGTCGCGTTCTCGTAGACGAGCCGGGTCCGGTCGGCGATCGCGGGCCAGCTGTAGTCGGTCAGTGCATGCACGCGCTGCAACCCGCCGCTGCTGTGTCCCGGCCGGGTCGGCAAGCGCCTGCAGAATCTCGGCCGCAAGGTCTGCCGGGTCGCCCGGGCGGCAGCGCCTTCCCCGGTCGTCGGTCACGAACTCGGCGAGACCACCGGTATCACCCACGATCAGCGGGACGTCCATCGCGGCTGCTTCGAGCGCCACCAGGCCGAAGGGTTCATAGGAACTCGGCGCAATGGCGATGTCCGACGACGTGTAGACCGCACGCAATGTCGCCTCATCGACGTGCCCCAGCAGTCGCACGCTGTCGGTCAGGCCCGCGGCCCCGACCGCGTCGCGCACTGTCTGGCTCTGGCCCCCCGTGCCGACGATCCGCAACCGGGCATCCGGGTGTTCGGCGACCACGGCGGGCATCGCCTCGACCGCGGTGAAGACCCCCTTCTCCCACTCGACACGACCTACAAACGTGATCCTCGGCGACCCTTCCCGCAGGTCGGCGGGAATCCGCTCGGTGCGGTTGTAGTTGTCCACGTCGATACCGTTCGGGATCACGGTGATCCTCGCGGGGTCCGCGCCATGAGTGCGCACCACCTCGTCGGCCATGGCCCGGGAGCACACGATCAGTGAATCCGCCTCGTCGACCAGCCATTGCTCGATCAGGTGGACCGCGCGCGAGACGTCGTCCGGAAGCCAGCCGCTGTGTCGCCCGGCCTCCGTGGCGTGGACCGTGGCGACCAGCGGAACCCCGAACCGGTCCGCCGTCGCCGCCCCGGCACGACCCACGACCCAGTCATGCGCGTGCACAACGTCCACGTCGGCCAGATCGCAGGCCGCCCGCCTGATCCGGTCGTCCAACAGGCCGACCCACGTCAGCAGTGACGGCAGGTGGTAGGGGAACGGCCCGGACGGTGGTACCCGGAGAACCCGGACCCCTTCCATCCATTCCGCCTCCGCTGCGCCAGGTGACTGCTGGGTCACGACCGTGACGCGATGTCCTGCCGCGGCCTGTGCGGTGGACAGTGCGTACACGTGACGTCCGAGCCCGCCGTAGACGACCGGCGGGTACTCCCAGGTGAGGTGGACGACGTGCACTACAGAAGCCGGGCGTCGAGGTGGGCAAACGGCTGATCCGCCGGCGCCGGACAGGGGCGGCCGGTCTCGATCGCGGCGGCGATCCGCTGGAAGGCGGCATGATGTCCCTCGTGGCGTTGCCGTGCGTACCCGGCGGCGCTGTCCTTGCTGACCATGAATGCCCAGTCGCTGGACAGTGCGAGTAGGGCCTGTGTGGCCAGATCGTCCTGGCGCGGGTCTCGCGTGATCGGATCGGCCAGCTTGTGCCATCGGCGCACGAGGTCGGCATTGTCGTCCACGATGTCCGACACGAGGGGGCCCTCCCATACGCGGAAGTCCTTTCCGCTACCCCAGGAGCCAGGCTGCGGGTCGATCCGGCCGGCAACGCTGCCGTGGGCGCCGCTGAGCGTCGTCACCTCGATCCCGGCATCGGGCAGAAGTGTCAGAACCTGTTCCAGCCAGGCCGGACCCTCGAACCACCAGTGCCCGAAGAGTTCGGTGTCGTAGGCCGCCACGACCAGGGGATTCGGCCGGTGGCGCGCCAACTCCTCGAGGCGCCTGCGCACGACGCCGACGAAGTCATGGGCGTCACGACGCACGGCAGCAGCGGCGGCCGCCTCGTCGTAGGGGTCCTTCGCCTGCCCGTGCACGTTCCCCGCGGTGACCCTGCGGGTGCGGAATCCCAGCTCATCCATCACATGGAAGTCCCGATACTCGGCATGGCCGGGGTAGCCCTTGCGCGGAGACCAGACCCGGTAGGTGACGTCCAGATCCCGGCCGAATGCGACCACATCGGTGTCGCCGACGGTCCATGCGCTGTGGGTGGGTCGTCCGACATGCAGCATCGTCGGCCCGTCCATCAGGAAATGGTCGACGCCGGCCGCGGCATAGAGGTCTTCGAGCCCCGGCCGGTAGCCACACTCCGGCGCCCAGATCCCGCGTGGACGTTGACCGAACCGCACGGTGTGGTCGTCCTGTCCCACGCCCAGGCTGAACGCGGCCGTGCGGTCGTCCAGCAGGGGCTGGAAGGGGTGGGTAGCCGGACCCCCGAGCAGTTCGATGACACCGGCGTCCGCCAGGCGGCGCCACGCCGGTGAGAAGCCGGCCCGGTGGACCGTTTCCAGGGCCTCCATCGTCGCGTGGGCCTGCCGTGCCTCCCGGGCGGCCGCCACGGGATCCTCCTGCCCCAGTTCGTTGGTCCGCCACAGCCAGTCGCCCACCCAGGAACGTGCCCCGTGTAGACAATGCGGATCGTCGAGCTGTGTCGCCAGCACCGGGGTGATGCCCACGGTCACAAGGTCCCGGTGACCCCGGTCGGCCAGCCGCTGCAGCACCTCGAGCACGGGGATGTAGCTGGATACGATCGCCTGGTACAGCCACTCCTCGCCCACCGGCCAGCGACCGTGTCCGCGAAGCCAGGGGAGGTGACTGTGCAGGACCAGGGCGAACCGGCCGATCATCGTGCGATCACCACCAGGTCCAGGCTCGTGTCGAGTCCGGTCTCGTCGACTGCGAAGTCATCGGTGTTCACAGTGGCGACGAAGCGCTCCAACTCCGGGGGCCAGTCGTCGTCGAGGGCCGCGCGGATCTGCTCAGCGATCAACGTCGGACGCGAGCGCAGCCGCTGACCGTGGTGGACGCCGAAGATTTCGACGTCGTCGAATCCGGCTGTGCGCACAAGGTCACTGAGTTGCTCGGCGTCGAACTCCTCGACGTGGAACGGGTTCGTCGGCTTCTGCCCGCGTCCGAGCCCCGGCGAGAAGGTCAGGCGGTTCGGCGTGCTCAGGCAGATCCAGTCGGCGACCCGGCGTGACTCCCGCAGGAAACCGGGGAGGTCCCACAGATGCTCGATCACCTGCAGGCTCACCACCACGTCCACACCTGAGACGGGCAGGGCGGCCAGGTTCGCCTGCACGTGTGGAACTGGGTACCTTGCGGCGCCATGTGTGATGGCGGCCCAGTCGTAGTCGAGCGCGACGACGTAGGCGCCGGCACGTCGCAGAATGTCCGCGCCGTAGCCCTCTCCGGATCCCGCCTCAACGACCTTGAGACCGTGGCAGCGGGGAGCGAGCCACTGGTAGACCACCTCGTGACGCGCGAACCAGTACTGCTCGCGGGCGATGCCCGGAACCGTTCGCTCCCCGGTCAGGGGCAGGTCTGTGGTCACGATGCTCAGGCTACGGGGGCGTGCCGGCGTCGGCGTCGGCGTCTCCCGAGTACCCGGTTGTCCGGTGCCGGTGGGGGCAGCGTTGGCGCCTTTACTACTGGTGAGTAACATAGGGTCAAGTGCCGTGCGCTGGCGCGGCAACCCACCCAAGGAGGTCGACCGCCGCATGAAGATCGTCGTCTGCGTCAAGCAGGTGCCCGACACCTGGTCGGAGAAGAAGCTCGACCCCGCCACGAAGACCCTTGACCGGGCCTCTGTGGACGGTGTCATGAACGAACTCGACGAGTACGCCGTCGAAGAAGCCCTGAAGATCGCCGAGGCCACCAGTGGCGAGGTGACCGTTCTGTCCATGGGGCCGGAGCAGTCGACGGAGACCATCCGCAAGGCCCTGAGCATGGGCGCTGACGCGGGTATCCACATCCTCGACGACGCGCTGGCCGGTTCGGATGCGATCGCTACCTCGCTGGCTATCACGAAGGTCCTCGAGGGTCGCGGTGCGGACCTGATCATCTTCGGCTCGGAGTCCACGGACGCCCGGATGTCCGTGGTGCCGGCCATGGTGGCCGAGCGACTCGGCGTGGCGCAGTTGACGTTCGCCAACAAGGTGGAGGCGCCCGGCGACGGTTCCGTGAAGGTGCACCGCCTCACCGACTACGGATACGACGTGGTCGAGGCCAGCACACCCGCGGTCATCTCCGTCGTGGAGAAGATCAACGAGCCCCGTTACCCCTCCTTCAAGGGCATCATGGCGGCCAAGAAGAAGCCGGTCGAGACCATCTCCCTGGCCGACGCCGGCATCGAGCCGGCCGCGGTTGGGCTGGGCGCCGCGTGGAGCGAGGTGGCGGAATTCGCTGCGGCTCCGCCACGGGCGGCAGGCACCGTGGTCACCGACGAGGGTGACGGCGGAGTGAAGATCGCTGAGTACCTGTCCGAGCAGAAGTTCATCTGAGGAGAACGACAATGGCTGAGATCCTGGTAATGGTCGACCACGTCGACGGCTCGGTGAAGAAGGT
Source organism: uncultured Actinomycetota bacterium (assembly GCA_963769435.1). GTDB lineage: Bacteria > Actinomycetota > Actinomycetes > S36-B12 > UBA10799 > JADKAV01. The sequence continues at coordinate 663,706 of CAVYLN010000001.1, read as the reverse complement.
GACGCTGGAGTTGCTCACCCTTGCCCGTGCACTCGGTGAACCGTCCGCGGTGTTCGTGGGTGGCGGCATCGACACCGCCGCCGCGACCCTGGCGGAGTACGGCGCGGCGAACATCTACGTCGCCGACGCGCCTGAGATGACCGACTACGTGGTGGCGCCCAAGGCCGAACTGCTCGCGCAGTTGGTGGCGGAGAAGTCCCCGGCCGCCGTGCTGCTCACCTCCACCGCCGAGGGTAAGGAGATCGCGGGGCGGCTCGCGGTCAAGGTCAACAGTGGTGTCATCACCGATGCGGTCGGGATCTCGGCGGATCTGGTGGCGACCCAGTCGATCTTCGGTGGGTCCACCATCGTGTCGTCGAAGGTGACCACCGGAACGCCGATCATCACCGTACGTCCCAACTCGACCGCGCCAGAGGCCGCTCCGGCCGCCGGTACCCGCGCGGACGTCAGCGTCTCGCTCAGCGACACCGCCACCGCGGCGAAGGTCGTCGATCGGGTCGAGGAGGAGAAGGGTGCCCGACCTGAACTCACTGAGGCCGCGGTCGTGGTCTCCGGTGGTCGAGGTGTGGGCGGACCCGAGGGCTTCGAGGTCATCGAGAAGCTCGCGGACTCCCTCGGTGCTGCGGTGGGCGCCTCGCGTGCCGCGACGGACGCCGGCTGGTACCCGCATCAGTACCAGGTGGGTCAGACCGGCAAGACCGTGTCGCCCCAGCTGTACATCGCCAACGGAATCTCGGGTGCTATCCAGCACCGTGCCGGGATGCAGACATCGAAGACCATCGTCGTGGTCAACAAGGACCCGGAGGCCCCGATCTTCGAACTGGCCGACTACGGGGTGGTCGGTGACCTGTTCACCGTCGTGCCGCAGTTGACCGACGAGATCGGCAAGCGCAAGGGCTGATCCGCAGGATCCCTGAGAACCCCGCCGCCCGGCCAGCCCGGCGGCGGGGTTCTCGTCTTTCGGCTGGACGTGCGTGGACGCGATGGGAGCCGTTCGCGACGGTCTGTGCAGGTTTGCTTTCACATGTGAGGTGGATCCTGCCCAAATCCGTCGGGCCGGGTGTGTCGCGGCCTGGGGGAGGGGTCGGGGTGCGGGGGTGAGGTCCGTGCGGCCGATCGCGACCCGCCGCGCCGGCTTGAGCGGCGATGTTCAGCCCCGGGGTTAGCCTCGGCCTTAAGTCACGCGACAACTTCCCCATCGCGTGGCCCTCACACGATGGTGGCTCTAGCGGAATTTGGGGTAGGCGTGGTTTTCCCGACGATCGAGTTCGCGGCGTTCTTCGTCGTGGTGCTGCTCGCGTCGTGGCTGCTGATGCCCACTCCCAAGTACTGGAAGCCGTTCATCTTCCTGGCATCGCTGGCCTTCTATGCCGCCGCTGACTGGCGGTGGGTGTTCCTGTTGCTCGCATCGATCGTCGGCAACCAGGCCGCCGCGACCGTGATCAGCGGGATGCAGCAGGGACGTGGACGCAAGGCTGTCCTCATCGGTGCGGTCGTCGCGAACCTCGCTCTGCTCGGAGTGTTCAAGTACCTCGGATTCTTCGTCGACAGCGTCAACGGACTGGTCAACGCCTTCGGCTTCGAGGGCGAGCAGCAGGTCCTCGAACTCGCCCTGCCGGTGGGAATCTCGTTCTTCACCTTCCAGGCGATCAGCTACGTGGTGGATGTGTATCGTGGCCGAGCGCCGTTGGCAAAACCCATCGACACGGCCGTCTACCTGGCCTTCTTCCCGCACTTGGTGGCCGGGCCGATCGTGCGGGCCACGGAGTTCATACCGCAACTGGCCACCCCGCGTAGCCCACGCAACATCCCCGCGGCGCCAGCGCTGTTCCTCATCGCAGGGGGTCTGATCAAGAAGGTGGTCCTGGCCGACTACCTCGCGGTGAACCTCGTGGATCCGGTCTTCGGCAGCCCGCAGGCGTTCGGTGCGGTGGATACCGGCGTCGCGATCCTCGGATATGCGGCGCAGATCTACTGTGACTTCTCGGGCTACACCGACATCGCGATCGGGCTGGCCATGCTGCTCGGCTTCTGGTTCCCCCAGAACTTCGATCAGCCCTACCGCGCCGCCAGCCTGCAGGAGTTCTGGCACCGCTGGCACATGACGCTGTCCCGTTGGCTGCGCGACTACCTGTACATCCCGCTGGGGGGCAGCCGTAAGGGCCCGAGGCGCACCACGATCAACCTCATGGTCACGATGATCCTGGGCGGGCTCTGGCACGGAGCCGCCTGGACGTTCGTGATCTGGGGTGCCATGCACGGGTCCGGCTTGGCCTTCGAACGCTGGGCGAGGCAGAGGATCCGGCTCCTTCGCGGGGGTGCACACATCGACCTTCGCGACCAGCCCGCCCCGGACGGCGGGTCTGGCCAGGGTGTCCCCATGCCCGACGGCGCATCCGGCCACGCGGGTGTCCACGTGACGGCCACCACGGTCATGGTGGCCCCGAAGCCGCGACTCGATGCAGCCCTCCAGCGTCACTACCCGAAGCCTGTTCTGTGGGCGGTGACCTTCGGCTTCGTCTGTGTCGCGTGGGTGTTCTTCCGGGCACCCGACGTCGGCACCGCGCTGACTGTGTTGTCGCGTCTGGTGGTCGGCTGGAGCACAGCCGCCACCTTGGTGACACCCGCGGTACTGCTGGTTCTGATAGTCGCCTCTCAGCACTCAGGTGACACCGCCCAGGCTGTGGGATCGGGTAGCCGTCGGGTTCAGTCGACTGCCCTACTGGGTGCAGGGAATCGCGTTCGGCGTGTTCCTCATCGTCATCGACACCCTGGTCGGACAGCAGGGTGTCGCCCCGTTCATCTACTTCCAGTTCTGAGGGGCGGCGATGACCGACACGATGCACGAGACGCACCAGGCGTCGTCGCAGGCGCGGGGCTCCGGGCCGCGGCAAAGCGCAACCGGACGGACACCTACCACCCGGCGATGCGCGGGTTCCAGGGGCGCCGGATGCCGGCCGGTCACGTGTGGCTCGTTGTGGTGATCGCCCTGTTCATGGCGCTGGTGTTCAACTCCGCGGGTTTCCTGCGTGACGCGCACGGAATGCGGCCCGGCCTGGCGCGGACGGTCATGGTCGGGATCGGCACCCCGGTGGATGCCGTGGCGGGATGGCTGCGGCTAGACCGGCCGCAGCAGGCCCTGGCCACAGCCCTCGGCCAGGCTGATGAAGAGGAGGGTGCGGCCCTCGCGGACGGTGCGCCGGAGCCCGTCGCCGTGGTCACTGCACCCTCCGTGACCAGGCCGACCGCCGCTGATCCGCTCGACGTACTGGTCCTCGGGGACTCGCTGTCGACCTACGTGGGACAGCAGATGTCCGCGCAGCTCGCCGACTCCGAACGCGTCAAGGTGAAGACGATCTGGCGCAACGGGACCGGTCTGACCAACCCCGCGTTCTTCAACTGGCAGTCCGGTGCACGTTCCATCGTGCGATCGGAGCAACCGGACGCCGTGGTGGTACTGATCGGTGGCAACGAGCGCAACGACATGACCGTCGGGTGGGAGGACTCTCTCGCCGGGAAGTCCGCGAGTGGGAGGCGGAATACGAGCGGCGCGCCCGGGTCGTGATGCGGGCGATCATGGCCGAGGGGGTCGAGCGGGTGTTCTGGTCCGGGCCGCCAACGGCGCGTGACCCGCAGTGGAACAGTGCGTACGCCGACGTGAACGACGCGTTACGCCGCGCCGCGACGGCCGTTCCGGGAGTGCAGTACGTCGACCTGTACGACGAGTCGAGTCCCTTCACGACCGAGGAGATCGATCGACGGGGAAAGGGTCGTCGCCCGCCAGCGGGACGGCATCCATTGGACCTATCCGGGGGCGCTGGTGCCAGCCCGTGCGGAGGTGGCGGCACTGGAAACCGTCTATGGTGTTCTGAATCCAGGTTCGACAAGCACGGAGGTCTCCAGTGACACGCAACCACCGACCGGGTCCCAATCTCCAGGACCCTGAGCGGTTCGCGAGGGAGTTCACCGAGGAGCTGCGGTTCGGTCAGGGCGTCGACTTCGTCCGCGCGCACAAGACCGACCTGTATATGGCACTGGCGCGCACGGTGCGGCAGGCTCTGATCTCGCGGTGGATCGAGACGCTGGAGACGCAGATCGGACGCGGTTCGAAAGCTGTGGTCTACCTGTCCGCCGAGTACCTGCTCGGGAGGCAACTCGACAACGCCCTGCTTGCCACCAACCTGCAGGCCACAGCGCGGCATGCACTGGCCTCGCTGGATCTCGACCTCGACGACCTGCGCGACTACGAGGTGGAACCGGGCCTGGGCAACGGGGGCCTCGGTCGGCTGGCGGCCTGCTTCCTCGATTCCCTGGCCACGATGCAGATTCCGGCGGTCGGGTACGGGATCCGGTACGAGTACGGCATCTTCCAGCAGGTGTTCAACGAGGAGGGGCGCCAGGTCGAGGTCGCGGACTCCTGGCTCAAACACGGCAACCCGTGGGAGTTCCCGCACCCGGAGATGGCGGTCAAGGTCGGCTTCGGTGGCAAGGTGACCCACCAGGTGAACGGCGCGGACAAGGCCAAATGGGAGCCCGAGATCCAGATCCTGGCCGTCCCGTACAACTACATGGTGCCCGGGTACCGGTCCGATGCTGTCAACACGCTGCGCCTCTGGCGGGCGGAGGCGGCGCAGAACCTGGACCTCAAGGAATTCAACATGGGTGACTTCCAGGGCGCCGTTCGTCAGCAGACCGAGGCCGAGTCCATCTCGAAGGTGCTCTATCCGGAGGACTCCACGCCGGCGGGCAAACGGCTGCGACTGCAGCAGCAGTACTTCTTCGTCGCGGCGTCGATCCACGACTTCATCCACAACGTGCTGCCCGGTGATTTCGATCTGCGGCGCTTGCACGAGCGGGTGGTGTTCCAGCTCAACGACACACACCCCGTGATCGCGATCCCCGAACTGATGCGGGTCCTCATGGACGAGAACGGGCTGCGTTGGGAGGAAGCCTGGGATGTGACCCGGAAGTGCTTCGCCTACACCTGCCACACGCTGCTCCCCGAGGCGCTGGAGGTCTGGTCCGTCGAACTGCTGGAGAGCCTGCTCCCTCGGCACATGGAGATCATCTACCGGATCAACTCGCTGTTCCTCGAGGAGGTGGCCGACGCGTTCCCGGGCAACGACTGGCGGGTCCGGCGGATGTCCATCATCGAGGAGCACCCCGAGCGCGCAGTGCGGATGGCATACCTGGCCACCGTGGGCAGCAGCAAAGTGAACGGGGTCGCCGAACTCCACAGCAAACTTCTGCGTGAGCGTGTCCTGCCCGACTTCGCCGAGCTCTACCCCGGACGCTTCACGAACGTCACCAACGGGGTGACACCGCGCCGGTTCCTCAAGCTGGCCAATCCCGAACTGTCCGCCTTGATCAGCTACAAGATCGGCCCGGACTGGGTGACGGATCTGGAGCGGCTGCGAGAACTCGACCAGTACGCCGATGACCCCGACTTCGTGGGGGCGATGACCCGGATCAAGCGCGAGAACAAGGTCCGCCTGGCGGAGATCCTGAAGAAGCGCGACAACATCACCCTCGACGTCGACACGATGTTCGACGCCATGGTGAAGCGGATGCACGAGTACAAGCGGCAGCTGCTCAAGTTGCTGCACGTCGTGGTCCTGCACCAACGCATCATCGACGGGGAGCAGATCGTGCCGCGCACGGTGATGTTCGGGGCGAAGGCCGCGCCGGGCTACACCATGGCCAAGGAGATCATCGGCCTGATCAACTCGGTCGGATCGACTATTGCGGCCGACCCCCGGGCGAAGGGTCAACTGGCAGTGGTGTTCCCGCCGAACTACAACGTGACGCTGGCCGAATCACTGATCCCGGCCGCCGACCTGTCCGAGCAGATCTCCCTTGCGGGCAAGGAAGCGTCCGGGACCGGCAACATGAAGTTCGCGCTCAACGGTGCACTGACCGTCGGCACCCTGGACGGCGCCAACGTCGAGATCCGGGAACTGGTGGGCGAGGACAATTTCTTCCTCTTCGGAATGACGGAGGAGGAGGCATCCGCCCAGCAGTCGGCGGGCTATTCGCCTCTCGAGCTTCTACGAATCGGACCCCGTTCTGCGGCGGGCGCTGGAATCGATCAGCCACGGTGACTACAGCAAGGGTCAGACCTTCACCTACGGCCACGTGGTGGACTCACTGCTGGCCCACGATCCGTACATGGTCCTCGCCGACTTCTCGTCCTACATCGCGATCCAGGACGAGGTGGAGAAGGTGTGGCAGGATCCGGCGCGGTGGGGGCGCATGGTGGTGCACAACATCGCCCGCTCGGGGTACTTCTCCTCCGACCGTTCGATCCGTGACTACCTGGACCGTGTCTGGCACGCACCCGCCGTGCCCGTGCACGAGTAGGTTCCGCTCTCTGCGAGCAGGGTGGTCGGCGCGTGCTGCTGGCCGTGCGCCCGCCTACCATTGATCGAGTGCACTACCTCGATCACGCCGCGACGACGCCGTTGCGGCCCGAAGCCGCAGAGGCGATGCGCGAGCAGTGGCAGCACGTGGGCAATCCCTCGAGCCTGCACGGGGCCGGGCGGCGGGCCCGGCGGGTGGTCGAGGAATCCCGCGAGCAGATCGCGGAGTGCATCGGCGCCAAACCTGCGGACATCATCTTCACCTCCGGGGGTACGGAGGCGGACAACCTCGCTCTGAAGGGGATCGCGCGTGCTTCCGGCAGGCGTCGGATCCTGGTGTCCGCCGTCGAGCACCACGCGGTCCTCGACCCGGCCGAAGCGCTGCGGGAGGAGGGCTGGCTGATCGAGCACATCCCGGTGGACGGCCTCGGCAGGGTCGCCCCCGGGCGGCTCGAGGAGACGCTCGACGACGACGTGGCGGTCGTGGCGGTGATGTGGGCCAACAACGAGGTGGGGACGATCCAGCCGATCCCGGAGATCTCCGCGGTCTGTCGGCGGTACGGAATCCCCCTGCACACCGATGCTGTGCAAGCGCTCGGTCACCTGCCACTCGACGTCGCGGACATCTCCTCCGTGGCACTGTCCGCCCACAAGGTGGGAGGGCCGGTCGGTGTGGGGGCCCTGGTGCTCGACCGCGATCTGGGGGTCAGCCCCCTCGTGCACGGCGGGGGACAGGAGCGTGACGTCAGGTCCGGGACATTGGATGCCGCCGGTATCGCAGGTTTCGCCGCGGCCCTGGCGGCCCCGCCGGTTGACACCGTCGGGTTGCGTGACGCACTGATCGAAGGTGTCACGCTTGCCGTCCCCGACGCAGTGCTCAACGGGGACCCGCAGGACCGGCTGGCGAACAACGCGCACTTCTCCTTCCCCGGCTGCCAGGGGGACGCGCTGCTGATGTTGCTGGACGCCGCAGGGATCGCGGTGTCCACGGGTTCTGCGTGTACTGCGGGGATTCCGCAGCCGAGCCACGTCCTGATCGCGATGGGGGCAGACGAGCCGGTTGCCAGGAGTTCACTGCGGTTCTCCCTGGGCTGGAACTCGACCCTCGAGGACGTCGACGCCCTGCTGGGAGCCCTGCCAGCGGCGGTCGCGCGGGCGCGGCGAGCAGGTGCGGCACGATGATCGCGGGGTGCTGTCCATGCGAGTGATCGCCGCTCTGTCCGGTGGTGTCGATTCCGCGGTCGCCGCGGCCAGACTGGTCGACGCCGGTCATGAGGTCACGGGTGTCCACTTGGCCCTGGCCGAGAAGCGCTACGCGGGTGGCGGGCGGGGCTGCTGCACCCTCGAGGACGTACATGACGCCCGACGGGCGGCGGACCTGCTCGGGATCCCCTTCTACGTATGGGACTTCGCCGACAGGTTCCGGGAAACGGTGCTCGACGACTTCCTGGCCGAATACCGCGAGGGTCGCACCCCGAACCCGTGTGTCAGCTGCAACCAGCACATCAAGTTCGCCGCCGTACTGCAGCGGGCCCGGGCATTGGGTTTCGATGGGGTCGGGACGGGACACTATGCGCGGCTCGTGGACGGCCCGGCCGGGAGGGAACTGCACCGTGGGATCGACCCGACCAAGGACCAGTCCTACGTGCTCGGGGTTCTGGACGCCGACCAGCTGGCGGCCTCGCTGTTCCCGCTCGGGGACAGCCACAAGACCGACGTGCGCATCGAGGCCGCCGAACGCGGCCTGCTCGTCGCCGACAAGCCGGACAGTCACGACATCTGCTTCATCCCCGACGGGGACACCCGCGGATTCCTGCGGGATCGGCTCGGCGGCCAAACCGGGCCGATCGTCGACTCGGCGACCGGGGACACGCTCGGAACCCATCCGGGTGCAGTCGGCTTCACAGTCGGGCAACGACGGGGCCTGCACCTCAAGCAGCCCGCGGCGGACGGACAGCCCCGCTACATCGTGGACGTCGACGTGTCGCGTAACACGGTCTTCGTGGGCCCGCCCACCCGCTTGCGCATCTCTGGCTTCCGGGTGGACCGCCTGCGCTGGACCGGGTCGCCGGACAGCCTTGCCGCGCGGGTTCGTCAGGTTCAGATCCGGGCGCACGGTGCTCCGGTGGAGGCGCGGTTCGAGGCGTCCGGGACCCCGGAGGAGCAGGGACTCGTCAGCCTCGAAACCGAACTCTCCGGCGTCGCGACTGGTCAGATCGCGGTGTTCTACGCGGACACGCAGGTGCTCGGCTCAGGGCGGATCATCCAGACGGCGCCCTAGAGCGGGCCAGTAATCGGCCGACGTCTATCGGCATGGGGGTGCGGACGTCGAACGCGGCGCTGACCATGCGGATCCCGGACGCGACGACGATGCACAGAATCTCGGCCACGATGAGGTCCCCGCCGAACCAGAAGACCAGCATGAAGGTCAGCGCCCCGACCAGGGCCGCGGCCGCCAGCCACTGGCCGGGGAGAAGCAGGCCGACTTGTTCGCCGCTGAAGAGGTCCCGCAGGACACCGCCGCCCGTGGCAGTGATCACCGCCACCAGGACCGCCGCGCTGAAGCCGAGGCCATTGCCCAGCGCCTTCTGGGCGCCGACGATCACCCACACGCCGATGAACAGTCCGTCGATCACCTCGATCAGCATCGTGGCGCGACTGGCGAGCCGGGCGAAGATCAAGCCGATCGTGGCTCCGACCACCGCGTAGATCAGGAACGCCGACGAGGTCAGGAAGACCGGGGGACCGGACACCAGCAGGATGTCCCGGATGACGCCGCCGCCGAGAGCGCCGCAGAAGCCGACCACCAGAATGCCCATGACATCCATCTGGCGGCGGCGGGCGTGCAACGCGCCGGAGATGGCTCCCACGGTGATGGCAAGTGCCTCCAGAGCGGTGGGCAGGACCAGCGACGAGGATGCGCTATCCATGATCACCGTGCCGTCGGCTCCAGTACGACCACATCCTGTCCGACATGTCCGCGGCCGCGGTGGTCTCCAGATCCCAGGTCACCGCGACCAGACGGGTGGCGAACACGGTCAGGATGACGGCGATCTGGGAGAACAGGGGCTGGCGGGTCCAGGCGTCGAGCGCCACGTACAGCACTGAGCCGCCCACGGCGATCACCCCCAGGAAGACGCCAGGGCGCAGGATCTGTGGGGCATCGCCGCCGAGTATGTCGCGCAGCAAGGGACCCGCGGTCGCCACGATCGTGCCGACGGCCACCGCAGGCAGGGCGCCCAGTCCTGCGCGCAGGGCGCTGTCGGCGCCCACGGTGGCCAGCAGTCCCATCGCCAGTGCCTCCAGCGCCAGCAGTGCCCGGTCGAAGCGGGCGATGTACCCGGCGAAGAAGAAGCCGATCACCGCTGCCGCCACCGCCGACCAGATGAACGCCGGGTCACGCAGCACGATCGGTCCGCGCGCCAGCAGGATGTCCCGGATCAGCAGCCCGCCCAGCCCCGCGGTCACCGACAGCGTGAGCACTCCGATGACGTCGAACCCGCGGCGTGCGGCGTACGTGGCGCCGGCCACCCCACCGACGACGACCGTGAGGTACAAGGTCCACACGGGCAACGCCGTCGCGCCCGTGTAGACCTGCAGCATGTCGTCCACCGTAGCCCGCGCGGGGCCGCGGACGACAGCAGTGCCGCACTCGCCCACCGGTCCGGCGCGGGCGACTGCGGTGGACCTCGGTGTGAAAGCATTGGCCGTGCCCTTGGAACTGACCACCCCGGTGACGCTGACCGGCATCGGCTCGGTGCCCGGCACCGACGTGACGGACTGGCCGACGAGGATCAGCGACCAACTGCCGGACCTGCCGCATGTTCCGGAGTTGCCGGAACGGGGCCCCGGAGCCGACATGATCGGCCGGACCCTCGGGTTGCTGTCGCGGGTCAGTTCCGACTTCTCCGCGACGACCAGCGTGACGGGGTGGGAACTGACCCCGGCCTCCCGCGACATGCGCAGGGCCCGCTCGCTGCTCGGTCAGGACCTTGACGCGGTGGAGATCGCCTGGTCCGGCCACCGTGGCATGGCGAAGCAGCAGTTGGCGGGGCCCTATACCCTCGCCGCGGCCGTGGAACGCCGTGGCCGCGCCCTGCTGGCGGATCCGGGACTGTTGCGTGAGTTGATCGAGGCCTACCGGGTCCTCATCGCCGATCACAGGCGCGGACCTCGCACTTAGGGTGCCGGCCCGGTGGCTCATCCAACTCGACGAGCCGTCGTTGCCGGCGGTGGCCGGCGGGAGGATTTCCACCCCCAGCGGGATGTCGATGCTGCCCGCTGTGCGACCCGACCTCGACCTCGGTGCCGATCTTCTGCACTGCTGTGCCCCCGGCATCGACTGGCACAGCCTGCGTGCGTGCTCGGGGGTGATGATCGATCAGGCGCAACTGGCCCCGGCCGACGACGTGGGACTCGCGGAGTTGTCGGAGTCGGGGGTCACTCTGGGTTTCGGAGTGTCACCGGTTCCCGGTAGCGTCCGCAGCGTGTTGGATTTCTTCGATCGCACCGGTCTGTCGCCCACCCCGATGCTGATCAGCCCGCCGTGCGGCATGGTCGCCGACTATCGTCCGTGGCGCCCGTTGGTGGCCGACCTCACCGAGAGGTTGTCCTGATGACCGGTCCCAGCCCCGCGGATCGGCGGGAATGGGAAGAACTGGTCGCTGCGATCGAGCAGGCGCGCCTCGAGTACTACCAGCGGGACGCGCCGCGGCTGTCGGATGCGGAGTACGACGCTTTGTTCGTCCGGCTGCAGGCCCTCGAGCAGGAGCATCCGGAGTTGCAGCGTGCGGACTCTCCGACGCAGACGGTGGGCGGCGACCGTTCGGAGATGTTCGAGCCGGTCGAGCATCTGCAGCGGATGATGAGTCTGGACAACGCGTTCGGCATCGACGAGTTCCGGGCGTGGGTCGCGCGGGTGGACAAGGACCTCGGCGAGATGCCGCCCATGCTGTGCGAGTTGAAGATCGACGGGCTGGCAGTGGATCTGGTCTACCGCGGCGGACACCTGGCGAGTCTGGCCACCCGCGGTGACGGCCGGGTCGGTGAGGACGTGACGTACAACGCCCGGTTCATCCCGGCGATCCCGAAACGCCTTGTGGGTGCCCCGGAACTGGTGGAGGTGCGCGGGGAGGTCTTCTTCCCGGTGGCGGAGTTCGCGGCGCTCAACGACCAGATGCTCGAACTCGGGCGGTCCCCGTTCGCGAATCCTCGCAATGCCGGCGCGGGGACGTTGCGCCAGCGCGTCGATCGCCGGCAGGCCGAGATCGCCGAGCGGGAGGCGTCCGGGCGCGCCGTGTCGGACAAGGCCCGCGAGCAGGTGCAGCGTGGGATCGATGCGCTGGGTCGGCTGCGGCTGATCGTGCACGGCCTCGGTGTGCTCGACGGGCAGAGGCCGGCAACGGCTGTCGCAGGCGTATGAGCGGATGGCCGACTGGGGCCTGCCCGTGTCGCCCAGGGTGAGGGTGGCGCCCACGGCGGCGGACGTCGAGGTCTATGTCGAGGAGTTCGAGTCGAAGCGGCACGCGCTGGACCACGAGATCGACGGTGTCGTGGTCAAGGTGGACGACATCGCGGTGCAGGATCGGCTCGGGGCCACCTCACGGGCGCCCCGATGGGCGATCGCCGTGAAGTATCCGCCGGAGGTGGTCCGGACCCGGTTGCTGGACATAGCCGTCAACGTCGGTCGCACTGGCCGGGTGACGCCGTTCGCCGTGATGAAACCTGTTCGGGTGTCCGGGACGACTGTGTCGATGGCCACCCTTCACAACGCCCAGGAGGTCCGGCGCAAGGGGGTTCTGATCGGGGACATGGTGTTCCTGCGCAAGGCCGGCGAGATCATCCCAGAGGTGATCGGCCCGGTGGTGGAGGAGCGCACCGGCTCCGAGCGGGAGTTCGTCATGCCCACGGTGTGCCCGTCGTGTGGGACGCCGCTGGCACCGGCCAAGGAGGGCGATGTCGACATCCGGTGCCCGAACGCCCGGTCGTGCCCGGCCCAGTTGCGCGAACGCCTCAACCACGTCGGTGGTCGCGGGGCGCTGGACATCGAAGGGCTCGGCTGGAAAGCGGCGAATGCGCTGCTCGACGACGCTCTGGTGCACGACGAGGGTGACCTGTTCGCCCTCGATGAGACAACCCTCCTGCGCTCGGAGTTCTTCACCCGGTCCGGGCACGAACTGACCGAGAACGCCAGAGTCCTGCTGGCGCAGTTGGAGATCGCGAAGACCCGCCCGCTGTGGCGCATCCTGGTCGCCTTGTCGATCAGGCATGTGGGCCCCACCGCGGCGCAGGCCTTGGCCCGTGAGTTCGGCTCGCTGGAGGCCATCCGGGCGGCGTCGGTGGAGGAACTGTCCGCGGTCGACGGGGTGGGTCCGACGATCGCGGGCGCGCTGCACGAATGGTTCGATGTCGAGTGGCACGCCCAAGTCGTGGACAAGTGGGCCGCCTGCGGAGTGCGGATGGCCGATGAGAGCGCGTCCGACCCGGGTCCGCTGACCGGCATCACCCTGGTCATCACCGGCACGTTGTCCGGCTTCAGCCGGGACGAACTCACCGAGAAGTTGCAGAATCTCGGGGCGAAAGTCACTGGATCGGTCTCCAAGAAGACCGACTACCTCATCGCGGGGGAGAACGCCGGCTCCAAGTACGCCAAGGCGGAGAAGCTGGGAGTCCAGATCCTCCCCGAGGACCGCCTCGGCGAACTCGGCGTCGATCTGTAGTCAGGCCCTCTCCTCGGCGAGCATGTTGCCGCCGTCCACCACCATGCATTGGCCTGTGGTGTAGGCCGATGCGGGCGTGCAGAACCATACAATCGCGGCAGCCACCTCCTCGGGCGTGCCTGCGCGGCCGATGGGCGTGACCAGGGACTGCCGTGCCTCATCGGGGGTCTGCGAGCCCGTGGCGATCCACCCGGGTGCCACGGCGTTCACGGTGATTCCTGCACCTGCGAAGTCCAGAGCCATGGATCGGGTGAGGCCGAGCATCCCGGCTTTCGCTGCCGCGTAGGCGGGCTCGTCGCGCATGGCCATCACCGCTCCGGTGACGCTCGTGACGTTCACGATCCGCCCCCATCCCCGCTGGACCATCCCTGGCAATGTGTGTCGGCTCACGAGGAAGGCTGTGTCGAGGTTGCGTTCGATGCCCGCCCGCCACGTGGCGAGGCTCATCTCGGTGATCCGTCCGGCCTCGAAGCCCGTGCCGACGCTGACCATGCCGGCGTTGTTCACCACGACGTCCACGTCGCAGGGCAGGCCGGCCACCTGTTCCTCATCCCGGAGATCCGCCACGAGTCCGCGGGCGTCGACACCGTCCGCGCGCAGTTCAGCAGCCCGCTCGGAGATCCTGTCGGTCGTGGACACCAGGACGACGCGCGCCCCCATCCCGCCCAGGAGTCTGGCCACTGCGATCCCGATGCCCGTGGGCGAACCGGCCCCGGTGATCAACGCGGTCCGGTCGGTGAGATCGAAGGCGTCGAGCATGTGATGAGGGTAGCGCTGAGTCGTGGCCGCCCGGGTCCGGGCGGCGGAACCTCCGGGCCGGCGATGCAGCACGTGTGCCCGGGCGCACGTCCGGCCGTCACCGCCTCCGTAGACTTGGCGGCATGCCCGCAATCTCCCGCGATGAAGTCGCGCACCTGGCTCGCCTTGGCCAGGCTGGACCTCGGCGAGGATGAACTCGTCCACTACGCAGAACAGCTCGACGTCATCCTGTCCGCGGTGACGCGGGTGGGTGAGGTCGCCGCCGATGATGTCGAGCCGATGTCGCACCCGGTCGCACTTGACAACGTCTTCCGGGCTGACGAACGCCGTCCGAGTCTGACCGTCGACGAAGCCCTCGCCGGTGCGCCAGCGGTCGAGGACGAGCGGTTCCGGGTCCCCCGGATCCTGGATGAGGAGTAAGCGTGAGTTTCACCGAGACCACCGCCGTCGATTTGGCCGCGGGGATCGCCGCCGGGCAGTTCTCGGCCCGAGAGGTGACCACCGCCTTCCTGGACCGGATCGCCGAGACCGACGGCGAACTCAATGCGTTCCTCGCGGTGGATACCCCTGGTGCGCTGGCCGCTGCCGATGCGATCGACGAGGCCCGATCCCGGGGTGACGAACTCGGTCCGCTGGCCGGGGTTCCCGTCGCCGTCAAGGATGTGATCACCACCAAGGGGCTCGTCACCACGTGTGGGTCGCGGATGCTCGAGGGTTGGGTGCCCCCGTACGACGCGACGGTCACCGTGAACCTGCGCCGGGCCGGGGCGGTCATCATCGGCAAGACGAACATGGACGAGTTCGCGATGGGGTCGTCCACCGAGAACAGTGCTTTCGGGCCCACCCGCAACCCCTGGGATCCCACGCGCATTCCGGGCGGTTCCAGCGGTGGGTCCGCGGTGGCGGTCGCTGCCCGGCAATCGCCACTGTCGGTCGGTACCGACACCGGTGGTTCCATACGGCAGCCGGCCGCGATGACCGGAGTGGTCGGTGTCAAGCCGACCTACGGCGGGGTCTCCCGGTTCGGTCTGGTCGCCCTCGCGTCGTCACTGGACCAGGCCGGGCCCTTCGCGGCCACGGTCGCGGATGCCGCCCTGCTGCATGCGGCGATGGCGGGGCACGACCCCCAGGACTCGACCTCGATCGACGCCCCGGTTCCGGCTGTGGTGCAGGCGGCGGCGACCGCCGACGTCCGCGGCATGCGGATCGGAGTGGTCGAACAGCTCACCGGCGACGGTTTCCAGCCCGAAGTGCGTGAACACTTCCGTGTCTCGCTGGACGCGCTCGCGGACGCGGGCGCCGAGATCGTCGAGGTGTCGTGCCCCCACTTCGAGTACGCCTTGGCCGCCTATTACCTGATCCTGCCGAGCGAAGCTTCGTCGAACCTGGCCAAGTTCGACGCCATGCGCTACGGCCTGCGGGTAGGTGACGACGGTGACGCATCCGTCGAGCAGGTGATGGCCATGACGCGTGAAGCCGGCTTCGGCCCCGAGGTCAAGCGACGGATCATGCTGGGCACCTATGCGTTGTCCAGCGGCTACTACGACGCGTACTACGGGCAGGCCCAGAAGGTCCGCACCCTGATCGCGCGTGACTTCGCCGAGGCCTTCTCAGTGGCCGATGTACTGGCGACCCCCACCGCACCGACTACGGCATTCCCCATCGGTGAGAAGGTGGACGACCCTCTGAGCATGTACCTGCAGGACATCGCCACGATTCCGGCCAACCTCGCCGGCATCCCCGGGATGTCCGTCCCGGTCGGCCTGGATGGCGCGGGGCTGCCTGTGGGGCTGCAGTTCATGGCGCCGGCGATGGCCGATGACCGTTTGTACGCCGCCGGCGCCGCTTTGGAAGCCGCCATCGGATGGAAGGGCCGGCCATGAGGTTCGAACAAGCCGTCACACAGTTCGACCCCGTTCTGGGGCTCGAGGTCCACGTGGAGCTCAACACCGAGACGAAGATGTTCTGCGGCTGCCCGACCACGTTCGGCGGGGCGCCCAATTCGCAGGTGTGTCCGGTCTGTCTGGGCCTGCCGGGCTCGCTGCCGGTGGTCAACGGCACCGCGGTCGAATCCGCGATGCGGATCGGGCTGGCGTTGAACTGCAGCATCGCGCCGTGGTCGCGATTCGCCCGGAAGAACTACTTCTACCCGGACATGCCGAAGGACTACCAGATCTCGCAGTACGACGAGCCGATCGCGGTCGACGGCTACCTGGATGTGGACGTCGACGGGCGGACCTACCGGATCGGTATCGAGCGCGCACACATGGAGGAGGACACCGGCAAGTCGCTGCACGTGGGCGGCGCGACCGGCCGTATCCACGGTGCCGACTACTCGCTGGTGGACTACAACCGTGCGGGGATACCCCTTATTGAGATCGTCACCAAGCCCATCACCGGGACCGGGGACAAAGCGCCTGAGGTGGCGCGCGCCTACGTGACGGCCCTGCGGGACATCTTGCGGTCGTTGGGAGTCTCCGACGTGCGTATGGAGCAGGGTTCGCTCAGATGTGACGCGAATGTGTCGCTGCGGGCCAACCCGGATGTCGCGTTCGGCACCCGCACCGAGACCAAGAACGTCAACTCCCTGCGGTCGGTGGAGCGGGCCGTGCGACACGAGATCGAGCGTCAGGCCGATGTCCTCACAGACGGTGGAAGGATCGTCCAGGAGACCCGTCACTGGCATGAGGACACGGGCCGGACCACTGCGGGCCGGACCAAGGAGGAAGCCGAGGACTACCGGTACTTCCCGGAGCCGGATCTTGCGCCCGTGAGTGCCTCGCCGCAGTGGGTCGAGCAGTTGCGTGCGACCTTGCCGGAGCCGCCGGCCGAGCGCCGTGCCCGCCTCCAGGAGTCCTGGGGTTTCACCGATCTCGAAATGCGCGACGTGGTCAATGCGCAGGCGCTCGATCTCATCGAGCAGACGATTGTCGAGGGGGCGACGGCCGCAGGAGCGAAGAAGTGGTGGCTCGGGGAACTGGCGCGCCGCAGCAACGACACCGGCGTGGCGCTGCCGGACCTCGCCATCGACGCTGCCGCGGTCGCGCGGATCGAGGTGCTCGTCGGGGAAGGTGCCATCAACGACAAGATGGCCCGACAGGTGATCGATGGGATTCTGGCCGGCGAGGGCTCGGCCGATGACGTGGTCGCTGCCCGCGGACTCGCGATGGTTTCGGACGACTCCGCGCTGCTCGTGGCGGTGGACGAGGCGATCGCGGCCAACCCCGACGTGGCAGAGAAGGTGCGGGGCGGCAAGGTCGCGGCCGTCGGTGCGTTGGTCGGCGCGGTCATGAAGGCCACCCGCGGACAAGCGGATGCCGGTCGCGTCCGCGAGTTGCTGGTGGACAGACTCAGCGGGCAGTAGGCCCGGCTGATGGGGGTGGGTCTTTCGGGATGGCTGAACTCCGTTCCGCTGTTCCCGATCGTGCTGGGGGCCGGCGCGCTGTTCAGCGTGTTGTTGTCCGGTCGAGTCGCTCGGGTCGTCGGATTGCCGACGTGGGTCGTCCTGGGTCTGGGGCTGAGTCTGAGTCTGGTCGCCGCGGCGACCTTGAGCCCGGCGGTGAGCGGGATCCCGGGCCCGTGCCTGCGCTCGATGAGCCCACCGTTCGATCCCCGGGATCTGGTGAGCCGCTCGGATCGGGCTCTGAACACGTGGTTGTTCGTTCCGTTGGGGTTCTTCGCGGGGTACGCGGCGGTGCGAAGGGTGTGGGTCCTACTCTTGGCATTCACGGTGCCGTTCGTGGTGGAGGCCGTGCAGCGGCTGGCCCCGGTTCTCAATCGGCGGTGCCAGTTCCAGGACCTCATCGACAACACCTGGGGGCTGATTCTGGGATCGATGGTGGGGGTCGCGGCGGCACTGCTGGTGACCTGGGCGGTGTCGGAGGACGGGCGTCGCCGCTCCTGAGGAACCCGGAGCCCCCCACGCGTGCCTGCCGGGAAATGTCATACCCCCGTTCCACCATGGGAGAAGACAACCCCAGGGGGCGACATGCGGATACTGCACACCTCGGACTGGCACCTCGGCCGGACGTTGCACAAGGTGCCTCTCGCCGATGCGCAGCGATCGGCGATGGACCAGATCGTGCGGATCGCTGACGATGAGCGCGTCGACCTGGTCGTCGTGTCCGGGGACGTCTTCGACCACGCCGTGCCGTCGGCCGAGGCGCTCGAACTGCTCGAGTCCGCCCTCAGTCGTTTGGTCGCGATCGCGCCCACCGTGGTGACCGCCGGCAACCACGATTCGCTGCGTCGACTGGGGTACGGGTCCCGCTTGTTCACCGAACGCCTCTTCCTGCGCACACGGGTGGACGAGGTCGGGCAAGCCATCACGTTCGCCGACGAGCACGGACAGGTGCGGGTCTATCCGATTCCGTATCTGCATCCCGACACGGCACGGCACCTGCTGACCGAGGGCCCTGATGAGCAGTTGCCCGCCACCCACATGGCGGTGATGGAAGCTGCGATGCGCAGGGTCCGCCGTGACCAGGCTTCGGCGGGTCCGAGCCGCACCGTGGTGCTCGCCCATGCCTGGGTTGCCGGCGCTGCGGCCACCGACTCCGAGCGGGACATCTCGGTCGGGGGTCTGGGGACGGTCTCGTCGGACGTCTTCGCAGGTGTCGACTACGTGGCGCTGGGCCATCTGCACCGGCCTCAGGAACCGTCAAGTCCTCACCCGGGGACTCGTTTGCGTTACAGCGGTTCGCCCCTGCGCTACTCGTTCAGCGAAGCTGAGCAGGACAAGTCGGTGAGCATCGTGGAACTCGACGCCGAGGGTGTCGGCAGCGTCCGGGAACTGCCGATCACCCAGCCCCGTGCGATGGTCAACGTACGCGGCCTGATGGCGGAACTGTTGGATCCGGAGGAGTTCGTCGATGCGGTCGATGCGTGGGCCAGCGTGACGGTGCTCGACGACCGCCGCCCGTCCCAGATGTGGCCCCGCATCCAGCAGAGGTTCCCACACGCGCTGCTCGTACGACACGAGCCGGCAGGAGGGATCCGTACGGTGTCCGGTGGGCCCACCAGGGAGCAGAAACCCTCCGAGGTGGCCGACGACTTCGTCAAGTACGTGACGAACGGTGAGATCCGACCGGACGAGGCGCGAGCTTTCGACGACGCCGTCCAGTCCGTACGGGCCCAGGAGTCCTCGTGAAACTGCGGAGCCTCCATCTGGAGGGTGTCGGATCCTTCGCGGATCGCGCCGACATCGATTTCGAGCGGCTGGCCAACGCGGGGCTCTTCCTGATCGAGGGTCCCACGGGCTCGGGCAAGTCCACCATCCTCGACGCGATCGTGTTCGCGCTCTACGGCTCCGTCGCCGGTGCCGGTTCGGATCTGGGGCGCCTCGACTCGCATCTACGCACAGCGTCTCCGTGGGTCGAGCTCGAATTCGAGGTGTCGGGTTCGGTCTACCGGGTGCGCCGCAGCCCCGCCCACACGCGGGTCAAGAAGCGCGGTTCGGGTGAGACCAGCGTCAATGCCACGGCGTCGCTCATGCGGATCACGCAGGACGGTCCTGTGGCACTGGCCACGCGTGCCGGCGAGGTGGCCGAGCAGGTCCAGGCGATCGTGGGCCTGTCCAAGTCCCAGTTCGTGTCCACGGTGGTTCTTGCGCAGGGGGAGTTCGCGAACTTCCTGGATGCGGGCACCCAGGACCGGGCGCAGATCCTCGAGCGGGTTTTCGGCACGGAGTTCTACAAGCAGGTCGAGGACCAGTTGCAGACCATGCGCAAACAGGCGTACAAGCAGCGTTCGGACGCGGCCGACGCGGCCGACGCGACTCTGCACCAATGCCAAGGCGTGCTGGACGTCGAGCTGGATGTCACCGAACCACTGGTGGCGTTGGACCGGGCTCTGGACACGTTGCGCACGGAACTGGTCGAGGCGGACGTCCGGTCGGCTCGGATGGCCCTGGAACTGCGTGAGTCCCGCGACGCCTTCGAGACGGGGAAGAAACTCGTCGTCGACCAGGGTCGCAAGCGGGCCGCTCTGCGCCGGCGCGAAGAACTCGACCTTCTCGCGGACGAGGTCCGTCAGTTGCGCGATGCCGTTGAGAGCCATCGACGGGCCTCACCGTTGGTGCCTGCCATCGCGTCATGGCGACGAGCCCAGGTGGATGCAGAGGCTGCGACGTCCGAATGGGCGGCGTGCCAGCGGGAACTGCAGGCCTTGGGGGAGAGGCCGACCGCCGACACCGATCGCCTGCACGAAGTGGTCGGTCTTCTCGCCGAGTTGGGCCCGGTCATGAAGACCGAGCAGGGACTCGATGCGGCGGCCGCAGAGGTGGACCAGTTGCGGGTCTCGGCGGAGGTGGCGACTGGAACCGTGGCGAGGACACAGCAGCGGATCGTGGAGGTGGATGAGGAACTTCACCGCGTGGGCGAGTTGTTGGACACGGTCCCCGACACCGCCGACGAGTTGCCCGCATTGACATCTGCGATGGAGCAGTGGGAATCTCGGCGGGCGACCTCCGTGCTCCTGGAGGCCAAGCGGGCCGACCTGCAGGCAGTCCGGGATCGGGCTGAGCAGGCGCACACACGCAGCCTCGATGCAGAGGCACTCCTGCTGCAGGCGCAGGAGCAGGCTCTGGCGGGGCAGGCGGCGGCCCTGGCCGCGAAGCTCGTGGACGGCACACCCTGCTCGGTGTGCGGCTCGCGGGAACACCCGGATCCGGCGGTCGACCCCGAAGCCGCAGGACTCGAGACGATCGAGGTTCTGAGGGCCTCGGCGCAACACCTTCGTGAGGACGCCAGTCGTCTGCGCGGTGACGCCCAGCGGCTCAGCGGGGTCGTGGAACAACTGGTCGAGCAGCTCGGCGAAGTCCCCCCGGAGCAGCTCGAGGCCCGGCTCGCCGGCGCCCGCGAGGCGTTGGCCAGGGCCCAGGCCGACGCTGAGCAGCGACGTCACGTTGCGGATCGTTCGCGCGAGTTGGAGCAGTCGCGCAGATCCATCGCCGACGAACTGACCCGGGCGAGGTTGGCCGAGAGTGCCGCGAGGGTCGCCTTCGAGCAGGCGGCCGAGGCCTTCGAGGCAGCGCGGGTGTCAGTCTCGTCGGCCCGCGGGGAACACACGTCGGTGGCGCAGCGGGTGGCAGTGCTCAACGCCATCCAGGAAGCGCACAGGTCAGCGCTGCGCGCCGCGGCATCGGACGCCGCCTGCCGGGCCGCGCTGAGGCAGGCGGCCGACGTTCTCGAGGAGACGTTGGTGCGGGTCGGGCTGGCCACGGTGGAGCAGGCTGAATCCGCGTTGCTGGAGCAGCGGGAACTCGACGACTTCCAGCGGCGGGTCGAGCAGTGGGATGCCGCGCATGATCTGACGCACCGGGAGCTGTCCGAACTGGCGGCGATCGATCTCGCGGTGAACGTCGATGTGGAGGCGCTGACCGGGCAGTGCGCGACAGCCGAAGAACGTGCGGACGAGGCGCTGCGGCGGGTGGAGAGGCTCACCGACCGCCTCAATCGTGCCGAGCCCCGGCGTGAGGCGCTTCGTGAGCGGCTCGACACGCTGCAGAGGGTGCGGGAAGCCACCGAGCCGGTGATCCGCATGGCCGATCTCGCGACCGCCCAGCGGCATGAGGTGATCCATCGCGTGCGGCTGTCGTCGTTCGTGCTCATGCGCCGGTTCGAGGATGTCGTCCGGGCCGCCAACGACCGGCTCGATTCGATCTCGGAGGGCCGCTATCAACTCTCGGTCGAGGGTCAGGGCCTGGATGGCAGGGCGCAGGCAGGGCTTGACCTGCGCATCTACGACTGTCGCTCGGACTCCAAACGTTCGACGCGCTCGCTCAGTGGCGGCGAACGTTTCTACGTCTCGCTTGCTCTCGCGCTCGGCCTGGCGGACGTCGTTCGCGGCGAGTCCGGCGGCGTCGAGTTGGGCACGCTGTTCATCGACGAGGGTTTCGGCTCCTTGGACGCGGAGGTCCTCGAAGAGGTGATGGACATGCTCGAACAGGTGAGGGTGGGAGAGGACCGCGTGATCGGAGTGATCAGCCACGTGGAGATCCTCAAGTCCCGCATCGATGCGCGGATCAGTGTTCGCCGTGATTCCACACGGCCAGGGGTCAGTACGTTGCAGGTGCGCGTGTGAGTCCGCCCGGTGTCCTCGACGACGTGATCCTCGAGGTCGTCCGTGCAATACCTGCGGGTGCGCTTGTGAGTTATGGGGATGTAGCCGGTTTGGTCTCAGAACTCGGGTATCCGTGCGGCCCCCGGCGTGTGGCGCGCTCGCTGTCGATGTTCGGTGGGTCAGTGCCTTGGTGGCGGGTCGTGCAGTCGGCAGGAACGCTGGCAGCGTCGGTCGCTGACCGTGCTCGAGACCGGCTCGAGGACGAAGGGATCCACGTCGATGAGCGCCGGGTACCGCTCGCCGCACTCCGCTGGCACCCGGATGAGGTCGACCTCCGAGCGCTGGCCGAGGTCGTCGGCGCGCAGCGTGGTGGATGATTCGGTGGGATCATGGAGAAGTGATCGAGGTATCCCCGGAGAGGTTCGAGCAACTGGTGGCAGCGGCCATCGATGTCATCCCCCCCGACCTCGCACGCCATATCGAGAACGTCGCGATCGTTGTGGAGGACAACCCGCCGGACGATCATCCGGGGGTTCTCGGCCTCTATGAAGGTGTCCCGCTGACGGCCCGCGGCACCTGGTACGTGGCAACGATGCCGGACCGGATCCGGGTCTTCAGGCTGCCCATCCTGAGGATGTGCGCCAGCCAGGCCGACGTCGTGCGCGAGGTCTACATCACCGTGGTGCACGAGATCGGACATCATTTCGGGATCGACGACGAGCGCCTGCATGAGCTGGGCGTTGGATGACCAAACCTTTCCATTAAGGAAAGAATGATTTACACTTTGTGTCATGAGTGATGAAATCAGGGCATTGTTGGAAGATGTTGCGGCAGGAAAGTTGTCGGCGGACGAGGCTTCGGAACAGATCGACCGCCTCCGGGGGCAGTCGATGGTCGTCAGCGATGAGCCCGTGCGCCGGATCGTCATCAAGGCGGGAGCAGTACGGCTGAGCATCCATGGCGATCCCGGCGTCACTGAAGCCGTCGCCAGTGGCCCGCACACCATGAGGCGCGAAGGGGATGCGCTGCACATCGATACGAACACCACTCAGGGCGACTACTCGGTCGAGCCGCCGAGGTCGGCCTTCATGACCTGGGTGGGTCAGATGGTGAACCGCGTGGGAGCCTCGCTCGAGGTGAGGGTCAATCCGGACCTTCCCATCCAGGTTCTACTGGTCGGGGGGCCCCTTGAGATGTCCGGCGTGCGCGCCGGCGCCTCGGTGGGTGTCGAAGCCGGATCGGCGCAGGTGATGGGCGAAGGTCCGTTGCTGCTCGATGTGGCCAGCGGCAGCGGGAAGGTCGACTGGACGTTCCGCGGTCAGTCCCGTGTCCGCGCCGACATGGGCTCGGTCAACGTGACGGTACGGCCCGACTCCGATGTGGTCGTCACGGCCGACACTTCACTGGGGCAGGCCATGGTGAAGACCCACGAGGGCAATCTGAAGGCCCCGCAGGACGGGACGACACCGGGCGTGACCGTGGGGCAGGGCACTGGAGCGCTGCTGGTCAGCGCCCGGATGGGTTCTGCCCAGGTGACCTTGGCATGAGCGAGATGCACTCACCGCCCTCAGCATGCCCGGTCTGCCGGGAGGCGCTGATCACCACGCGGCTCAGTTGCCCTTCGTGCCACACCGAGATCTCCGGCACGTTCGCCCAGTGTCGTTTCTGTGCCCTCAGCGGGCAGGATCAGGAGTTGCTCGAGGTGTTCCTGCGCTCGCGGGGGAACCTGCGAGACGTACAGTCCCACCTCGGTGTCTCCTATCCCACCGCGCGGCAGAGGTTCAACGAGCTCTTGGGCCGGCTGGGTCTGGACGAGCCGGCGGTGCGCCCCGACGAGGTGATGAGGGATCTCGCGGCGGGACGGATCAGTGTCGACGAGGCGCAGGCACTGCTGGAGTCTCCTCAAGGCTGAGTCACTCCCGCTTGGACTGGGCACGGGCCTGGTCCGGGTGTCCGGATCTGCGCCACCGCGGCTACCTGTGCCGCCGGTCGGGTGTCCGGATTTGCATGATGATCATGGGTCTCACGGGCGCGCTGACCACGAGGCGGCGCGGAAATGGCGAGTGAGCCAGCAGATTCGGACAGCGGGGCGGTCAGTCCTTGTTCTCCCGGCGGGCCTGTTCGTCGGCCTCACGCTGGCGCATCTCGTCCAAGGTCGGTGCGCCCCCACCGAGTCGGGCAGGCCACCACCAAGCGCCTGGCTCGGGTTTGGGTTCGTACTCCTCGAGGGTCTGCTCCCAGAGTCCCTGCATGACCGAACGCAGATGTGCGGTCGCCTCCAGCGGGTCGTCGTCCGGAGTGACGGAGATGGGCTCGCCCACCCGCAGGGCCACCAGCGTGCCGCGGGTCATCTCCCGCTTGCGGCCCTTCGTCCAGAGCCGCTGGCCGCCGAAGGTGATCATGGGCACCACCGGCACGTCGGCCGCGGCAGCCATGCGGACCGCGCCGGTCTTGAAATCCTTCACCTCGAACGACTGGCTGATGGTCGCCTCCGGGAACACGCCGACGACCTCACCTTTGCGCAGCCAGTCGATGGCGTGATCCAGCGAGCCCGCGCCAGCGGCGCGGTCCACGGGGATGTGATGCATCGAGCGCATCAGCGGGCCCGGACACCCGATGGTCGAATGTGGCCTTCTTGGCCATGAACCGCACCAGTCGTTTGGATGGCCGGGCGGCGTATCCGCAGAAGATGAAGTCGAGGTAGGACACGTGGTTGCTCGCAAGCACCGCCCCACCCGATGCGCGGCACGTGCTCACCGCCGGTCAGGGAGAAGTGAATGTTGAACGCCCGGAAAGAGGTGTAGGCGGCCATGATGATCGGCGGGTAGGTGATGTCACGCACAGTGGCAACCGTAGTTCACCGACTGGTCTCACTGTTCCCAGACAGACCGAAGACGTGCTCGGAGATCCAGTTCCGGATCGGTTGCTGGAGCCGTATCCACTTCTGGGCCCGCTTCTCGGCTCTTGCCGCCTTGTGGGGGGAGTCCCGGTACCGGAAGTGTGCCCAGGGAGAGCCGGGCCGGGCCAGCCGGACCGCAGCGAACCACGCGATGGGGATGAACAGCAGGGCCATTGTGGCCATCCA
This sequence comes from uncultured Actinomycetota bacterium, assembly GCA_963769435.1. Taxonomy (GTDB): domain Bacteria; phylum Actinomycetota; class Actinomycetes; order S36-B12; family UBA10799; genus JADKAV01. The sequence continues at coordinate 638,723 of CAVYLN010000001.1, read as the reverse complement.
CAGCTTGCCCTTGAGGATCGCGACGGTGATCGGGAGCAGCCACACGGCGATGAACAACGCGGCTGACGCGATCGTCAGCCAGAGGCTCACACTCTCGTCAGCGGGCGGCTTGTTGGGCGCGATGATCAGCAGGGCGACGAACATCACCACGGCGGCAAGTGTCACCGCGTCGGCGGACAGCCGTCCCTCGTTGCTCCAGTAGACGTCGTCCATGTGAAGCACCATGGCGAACTCGTCGAGGACCAGGGCCGCGCCCATGCCGAAGAGCAGCCCGGCGACCTGTCGCCACGGCCCGTCCGCGCTGGATCCCAGCGCCAGTACCCCGCCCAGCAGCAGGATGACCAGGCCGGGGACGACATGGTGGATGTGAACGTCCCCGGTGGAGACGTTCCGGAACGGACCCCTGCCCGCCCGGATCATCCGGGTGATCATGCGGGTGATCAGGAAGGTCAGCAGGAACGCCAACAGCGCGAAGAGCATGGGTTGGCGACCCGGCTCCAGGATCTCGCGGCTGTACCAACCGATCATGCGAACACCCTAGGCACTTCCGGGCGGCGAGGTCCTCCGAGCCCGGGTGTAAGGGGAGCGTCTGCGTGAAACCTGCCGGTGATTCGCGTAGATTGTTCCCGTGCCGGCAGACGCGATACGGGGATCCCGCCGTGGCTGAGCCGGGTCGGGGCAGCGCCGCGTTGGCCAGGGACACCCAGACACCTGGCAAGACTCTGGCGAAACTGGCCGGTCACAAGAATTGGCCGATCCGTGCCGATGTCGCGAGCAACCCCCGAACACCCACCAAGGCGTTGATGCGTCTGGCGGGTGACAAGAGGTGGGAGGTGCGCACCGAGGTGGCGCTTGAACCCGCGTGCCTCGTCCAAGGTTCTGGACGTGCTGGCCGACGACGACAACAAATCCGTGCGCACCGCTACGGCGCTGAATCCCAATGCATCTGGCGCAGCGCTGCGCCGGTTGGCCAAGGACAAGTCCGCGGTTGTGCGACTCAGGGTCGCGGAGAACCGCAATTCACCGAGCGGTGTGATCCGCAAACTGGCCGCCGATGAGGACCGTGACGTACGCCGCGCAGCGGGCGAGAACCACCGGAGCCCGAAGAAGGTCAAGTGACCACGCTGTCCGGGATGACCCGCCGAGAGGTCGCTGCCCTGCGCTGGACCGTGCGCCCGGAGCCCGTGATCGGACCTCCGTTCCCGTCCCCGGTGATCGCCGATCCGACCTTCCTCGCCCCGCAGGACACGCCCTCGCGGGATTGGCGGCTGTGGGCGCACTCGTTGACTGGTCTGCACAGTTACCGCAGTGGCGACGGGATCGAGTGGGAGGCGACCGGCACTGTGACCCGCAACGCGCTGCGGGCGCATGTCGTCGATACCGGAGGGGCCCCGCGGTACCGGCTCAGCTACGAGAAGACCCGGATGTTCGTGCCCTTCGGCATTCCCTGGCATTCCCGGATCGAGTCTCGGCGTTCCGACGACCTCGTCCACTGGGCTGCGCCGGTGACGTTGCTGGCGCCGAGCCTTTCCTGGCACCTGAACGGTCGCAACCAGTCGGTCTCGAACCCGTGTCTGGTCCGGCAGCCAGAAGGTGGCTGGCGTCTGTACTACTCCGCCGGATTGACCCACCTGCCCGATTGCGGATTCGACGAGCCGACATACATCGGGGTGGCGCATGGGCCCGGTCCGGACGGCCCTTTCGAAACCGAGTCGCAGCCCTTGCTCGGACCGGGGGATGGGCCCGCCTCCCTGTGTGCGGGGGCCCTGAAGGTGATGCGCGTGTCCGACGGATGGGTGGGTTTCCAGAACGCGATCACCTGGGACGGTCAGCACTCGGGATCTGAGATCTGGGTGTTGGGCTCCTCCGACGGGCTTCGCTGGGAGGTCCTCCACGATGCCCCGATGCTCGCGCCCCGTCCGGGTGGATGGATGGCCACCCACGTCTACGCGCTGGACGTGCGGGACACCCCAGTCGGGCCCCGCATGTACTTCAACGCCCGCGATGCCTATCACTGGACCCGGGGCCGTGAGCGAATCGGGGTCGCCACCCCTTCGTGACCTGCGTTTGAATGTGCCCCCGAGGCGATTCGAACGCCTGCACATGGCTCCGGAGGCCACTGCTCTATCCCCTGAGCTACGGGGGCCCTGGGCATGTACAGCGTAGCAACGGTGGATGTGTTCGAGACCGAGTGGATCGGGCAGTACCGTCGGAATATGCGCTGGTCGGTCTTGGTCGCTGCTGCCCTCCTCACGGGTTGCGCCCAGGTGACACCCACGGTCACCCCCACGGCACTGCCCGGGCCCGCTGCTGAAGGTGAGCCCCGAATCCTCGATCGTGATCTCTGATCAGCAGTGGGATCTGTGCACGAACCGGCGGGCCAGGCAGTATCCCCCGGTACTCGACGAGCCCGCTCCGACCTACTACGCGGGTCCCTGGTGCCAGAGCGATGCCGATGGCACCCGCTACATGTGGCTCTATGCCGAGCCGCTGTTCACGGGGGAGACACCCGAGGACATCCGCGACTACGTCAACGAGGACGCGAGCCTGCTGGTGCGTGGACTGCGCACGACCGGGTACCTCCCGGTGCGTGCCGGCGAGCGCAGCAGGGACGTGTTCTACGAGGCGCGGCGGCCGGGCTCCCCGAACCTTGTCAGCATCGCCGTGCTCGGCGACGACGTCCCACCACTCGATGTCGCCTACTCCGGGGACAATCCGCTGCGCATCGTCGTGGAGGTCCGCAAGGCCGGTCCGGACGATACCCCCAGCGCGCGTCCACGCAGTAGCACCGCCAGCCCGAGCCCGTAGGGTTGTGTCATGACCCCCGATGCCCTCACCGCCCTCATCAGCGCTGCACTGGCCCGTGTGCCGGAGGTGGAGGGGATCGAGGCGGACGTCCGGGTCGATCGGCCGAAGAACCGTGACCACGGTGACTACGCGACGAACGTCGCCATGGTTCTTGCCAAGCGTGCGGGTGTCCCGCCGCGAGACTTGGCGGGCAAGATCGCCGAGGTGCTCCAGGATCAGTCCGGCATCGCATCGGTGGAGGTTGCGGGGCCAGGGTTCATCAACATCACGCTGGCTGCCGAATCCGCCGGCCAGATCGCCCGCACAATCGTCGAGCAGGGCGACGACTACGGCAGGATCACCTCCCTCGAGGGGACCGCGGTCAACCTCGAGTTCATCTCGGCCAATCCCACCGGACCGCTGCACCTGGGGCACACACGCTGGGCCGCCGTCGGTGACGCAATGGCCAGGGTGCTCGCCGCCGCGGGAGCCGAAGTCACCCGCGAGTTCTACATCAATGACCGCGGCGTCCAGATGGACAAGTTCGGCAAGTCCCTGGAAGCGTCCGGGTTGGGCATGCCGGTGCCCGAGGACGGCTACCAGGGTGCCTACATCCACGTGCTCGCCGAGCGGATCGTGCAGGACGACCCGGAGATCCTGGAACTCCCCGCCGATGAACGGTGGGTCGCGTTCCGGGAAGCCGGGTACGCCCTGCAACTGCAGCAGCAGAAGGAGACCCTGGACCGTTTCCGGACCCATTTCGATGTCTGGTACTCGGAACGTTCGCTCCACGAGTCCGGTGCGGTGGACCGAGGGATGGCCAAGCTGCGCGAGCAGGGTCATGTCTACGAGAGCGAAGGCGCCGTGTGGCTGCGGACGACCGACTTCGACGACGACAAGGATCGCGTGCTCATCAAGGCCGACGGCGAACTCACCTACTTCGCCTCGGACACCGCCTACTACGTGAACAAACGCGACCGCGGCTTCGATGTCTGCGTCTATCTGCTCGGTGCGGACCACCACGGCTACGTCAACCGTCTGCGCGCGGTGGCGGCGTGTGCGGGTGACGACCCCGACTACAACATCGAGATCCTGATCGGCCAGTTGGTCAAGATGTTCAAGGGTGGCGAGGAGGTCCGCCTGAGCAAGCGGGCCGGGGCCATGGTGACCATCGAGGACCTCGTGGACGAGGTGGGTGTGGATGCTGCCCGCTACACCCTGATCCGGTACCCCGCGGATTCCCCGTTGACCATGGACCTGGATCTGTTGGTGCAGCGGACCAACGAGAACCCCGTCTACTACGTGCAATACGCGCATGCCCGGATCTCCTCCGTGCTGCGCAACGCCGATGAGCTGGGGATCGACTGGCGGTCGGCAGGATTCGATCCCGGCCTGCTGGTGCACGAGCGGGAGTCCGCTCTGCTCGGCGTACTGGCCGGATTCCCGGGGGTCATCGCCACTGCCGCGGAACTGCGTGAGCCGCATCGAGTCTCCCGTTACCTCGAGGAGGTCGCCACGGCCTACCACAAGTTCTACGATTCCTGCCGGGTGCTGCCCCGCAGCGACGAGGAACTGTCGAGCCTGCATGTCGCGCGCCTGTGGCTGTGCGGGGCCGCCCGCCAGGTGATCGCCAACGGGCTGGCACTGTGCGGGGTGACCGCCCCCGAGCGCATGTGAGAACCGGGGCGCCGGGACGCCCTGTGGCCACCTACGCTTGTGCCCATGCCTGCACATCCGGCCGGACCCCGGCATGAGGACCTCGCACACGCCGGTTCGGTCTCCGAGCCGCCGACGGACCTGAACGTCCTTGACGAGAACGTCTGGCCGCGCACGGCGAGCCGCCGGGACGGTGTGCTGCAGGTGGGTGAGGTGCCGGTCACCGATGCTGTGGCCGAGTACGGTTCACCGCTGTTCCTGCTCGATGAGCAGCACTTCCGGGAGGCGGCGCGGTCCTACGTGCGGGCCTACGCGGGCGCCGACGTCTACTACGCGGCGAAGGCGTTCATCTCGGGGCGGGTCGCGCAATGGGCCGACCAGGAGGGCCTGCGCATCGACGTGTGCACGCTCGGGGAGATGGAGATCGCGTTGCGTGCGGGCGTCGATCCGGCCCGGATCCTGTTCCACGGCAACAACAAGAGCGTGGCGGAACTGCGGCGTGCCCTTGAGGTCGGTGTGGGGCGGATCGTGGTCGATTCGTTCCAGGAGATCGAACGACTCGCTGTGCTCGCGGCCGACCTCGACGTACGGCCCGCGGTGCTCGTGCGCGTCACCGTGGGTGTCGAGGCCCACACCCACGAGTTCATCGCCACCGCCCACGAGGATCAGAAGTTCGGACTGGCGCTTGCGGGAGGAGTCGCCGCAGAGGCGGCCAAGGCGGTCGCAGGACAGCCCCGACTGCACCTCGTGGGTCTGCACAGTCACATCGGCTCCCAGATCTTCGACGCCGCCGGCTTCGAGGTGGCTGCCCATCGCATGGCCGGACTGGTCGCCGATCTGGGCCGCGACGGCCACCGGATCGAAGAGCTGAACCTCGGTGGCGGGATGGGCATCGCCTACACCTCTGACGACGACCCGCCCCGGGTCGAGGACATGGCCAAGCAGTTGCAGAACATCGTCGCGCACGAATGTGAGCTTGCTGCGGTACCGACGCCCCGACTCGCGGTCGAGCCGGGACGGGCCATCGTCGGCGCGGCGGGGATCACGGTCTACGAGGTGGGGACCGTGAAGACTGTGGATCTCGGGGGCCGGAGCAGGTTGTACGTGTCCGTGGACGGAGGCATGAGCGACAACATCCGCACCGCGCTCTACGGAGCCGACTACACGGTTGCGCTCGCGAACAGGCGCTCGGACGCACCGCCGGCACTGTCCCGGGTGGTCGGAAAGCACTGTGAGAGCGGCGATGTCGTCGTCCGGGACGCCTGGCTGCCCGGCGACGTCGCTGCCGGGGATCTGCTGGCGGTGGCGGCGACCGGCGCCTACTGCAGGAGCATGGCCAGCAACTACAACTACCTGCCCCGACCAGCTGTGGTGGCCGCGGCGGACGGCGCGTGTTCGGTCGTGCTGCGGCGGGAGAGTTTCGAAGACCTCATCCGTGCCGATGCGGCGTTCTGATCCGCCCCGCTGGAACGCGGGCGGCCAGCGTCCGGACCTTGGTGTCGCACGGGTGACGGCTGAGCAGGCGTGCGTGGGAGACTGGCTCTGTGTCTGATTCTGTGGTGCGTGTAGCCCTGCTCGGAGGTGGAACGGTAGGCACGCAGGTCGCCAGACTGCTCGCCGACTCCGCTGAGGATCTCCAGGCGAGGGCCGGGGCCCCCCTGGAACTGGTGGGTGTCGCGGTGCGCGACCTGTCGAAGCCCCGACCTGGGATTCCCTCTGAGTTGCTGACCGACGATCCCGCTGCGCTGGTCACCCGGGGTGACGTGGACATCGTCGTCGAGGTGATGGGCGGGATCGAACCGACGAAGCAACTGCTGGAGTCTGCACTGCGCAGCGGCGCGAGTGTCATCACCGCGAACAAGGCCCTGCTCAGCGAGCACGGCGCTGCGCTGCACGAGATCGCCTTCGAGAACGGGGTGGATCTCTTCTACGAGGCGGCTGTTGCCGGGGCGATCCCACTGCTACGTCCTCTGCGTGAGTCGCTGGCCGGCGACCGGGTGCAGCGCATCCTGGGGATCGTCAACGGCACCACCAACTACATCCTCACCAAGATGGATGAGGAGGGTGCGGACTACGACGAAGTGCTGGCCGAAGCGCAGCGTCTGGGCTATGCGGAGGCGGATCCGACCGCGGACGTCGAGGGGCACGACGCCGCCGCGAAAGCGGCCATCTTGGCAACCCTCGCCTTCCATTCCAGCGTCACCTTGTCCGACGTGTACTGCGAAGGGATCAGCGCGGTCACGCTCGCGGACGTGCAGGCCGCCCGGGACCTCGGCTTCGTGATCAAACTCCTGGCCGTGGCCGAACGCACGGACGATGGGGGAGTGGTGACCAGGGTCCACCCCGCCATGGTCGCCCGTTCGCATCCATTGGCAGCCGTGCGCGACGCCTTCAACGCGGTCTTCGTCGAGGCGGAATCCGCCGGACAGATGATGTTCTACGGCCGGGGCGCGGGCGGGGAGCCCACCGCCAGCGCGGTGCTGGGCGATCTCGTGACGGCTGCCCGCAACCGCCGCGCCGGCGCGTCCGGTCAGGCTCAGTCGGTGTACGCCGGCCTGACTCCCAGGCCCATCGGCCAGGCGCGGACCCGCTACACCGTCAATCTGGACGTCGCCGACCGTCCCGGTGTCCTCGCCCAGATCGCCACCTGTTTCGGCGACCACGATGTCTCCATCCAGACCGTTCGGCAGGACACCGACGAGCAGACCGGCCGGGCCGCGCTGTTGATCAGGACCCATTCGGCGAGCGAGGCGTCCTTGGCGGACACGGTCGACGGTCTGCGCGACCTCGACAGTGTGAACGAGGTCGTCGCGGTCATGCGCGTGGAGGGTGAGGAATGAGCGCACACGTGTGGCGGGGGATCATCGAGGAGTACCGCGACCGGTTGCCTGTCACCCCGCAGACCCCCGTGATCAGCCTCAAAGAGGGCGGGACACCCCTGGTGCGCGCCAACCGTGTCAGCGAGATGACAGGCTGCGAGGTCTTCCTCAAGGTCGAGGGGGCCAATCCGACGGGTTCCTTCAAGGATCGCGGGATGACGATGGCGATCTCGATGGCCGCGCAGGAGGGCGCGAAGGCGGTGATCTGCGCGTCGACCGGTAACACCAGTGCCAGTGCGGCAGCGTACGCCGTTCGTGCGGACATGGTGTGTGCGGTCCTCGTGCCTGCGGGCAAGATCGCGATGGGCAAACTGGCCCAGGCGTTGGTCCATGGCGCGCGCCTGCTGCAGGTCGACGGCAACTTCGATGATTGCCTGACCCTGGCCCGGGAGCTCTCCGAGAACTATCCCGTGGCGCTTGTGAACAGCGTGAACCCGGCCCGGATCGAGGGACAGAAGACCGCAAGTTTCGAGATCGTCGACCAACTGGGCCGAGCGCCCGACATCCACTGCCTGCCTGTTGGCAACGCCGGCAACATCACCGCGTACTGGCAGGGCTATCGGGAGTATGCGGTGAGTCCGAGGATGTGGGGATTCCAGGCTGCCGGAGCGGCGCCGATAGTCCGGGGGGAGCGTGTGCGCAGCCCGCAGACGATCGCCACGGCCATCCGTATCGGCAACCCGGCGTCGTGGCAGCAGGCGGAAGCCGCCCGCGATGACTCCGGCGGCCTGATCGACATGGTCACCGACCGGCAGATCCTCAGTGCCTACAAACTCCTGGCCGCGGGGGAGGGCGTCTTCGTAGAGCCGGCGTCGGCGGCCGGAGTGGCGGGACTGCTCGCCCAGCACGCGGCGGGGGATCTCGACCCGGGTCAGACCATCGTGTGCACCGTCACCGGCAACGGACTCAAGGATCCCCAGTGGGCCATCTCCGGTGCTCCGCAACCGGTGCGGATCGCGGTCGATGCGCCTGCCGCAGCCGAGGAACTGGGCCTCATCTGATGCCGGTTGTCGTGCGGGCTCCGGCCACGTCGGCCAACCTCGGACCGGGCTTCGACTGTCTGGGCCTCGCGCTCGAGTTACGGGACGAAGTGACCTTCGAGCTGGCCGAGGCGACGACGGTCACCGTGACCGGGGAAGGTGCCGGCGAGGTCGCCGCGGGTCCTGATCACCTGGTCGTGTCCACATTCCAGCGCACGTTCGTCGAATGTGGGCAACCGGTTCCCGACGTCGCGATCGCGTGTGAGAACCGGATTCCGCATGGGAGAGGTCTGGGGAGCTCGTCGGCGGCGATCGCGACCGGGATCGCAGGCGCACGAGCGCTCGGCGCCCACCTTGACCGGGACGAGATGCTGGCGCTCGCGACCATGATCGAGGGCCATCCGGACAACGTTGCCCCGGCCTTGCTCGGAGGTCTCACGATCGCGTGGATGCACTCCGGTGTGGGCCGGGCGGTGAGGCTTGACCCGTCTCCCGGTGTGGTTGCCACCGTGGCGGTCCCACCGGGCCGGCTGGCCACAGCCACGGCCCGGACCCTGCTGCCGGAGCGAGTCCCGTTCGCCGATGCGGTCCACGCGCTCGGCCGGACCGCTCTGGCCGTCGCCGCCTTCAGCGCGCATCCCGACCTCCTGCTCGATGCCACGGACGACAGATTGCATCAGGACTATCGCCGGGAGGCGTATCCGCGATCGTGGGAACTCGTGCGGGATCTGCGGGATCGGGGTGTGGCCGCGGCCATCTCCGGAGCGGGCCCGAGTGTGATCGCCTTCGCGGCGGATGTGGTGGTGCCCGACGGCTGGCGGTCCCTGCAACTGGATGTGGCCGCCGACGGGGTGATCGTCAGCGGGGACTGACTTGTGACCGGGTTCGGGATCGCCTCGTCAGACCGTCCTCGGCACGCGGCCGGTGAGCTTCATGATGCGGCACATCATGCGGTGCCCTCCGTCCGAGACCTCGCCGAACATCAGAGGGCAGCCGCCGTCGATGACCGTGACCCCGGCCTTCCGGCCCAGGTCGGCGGCCTCCTGTGACACGCTGCCCGCACCGAAGGACCGGTGCATCCAGGCGTATTTGATGCCCAGATCCACGATCTCGCGCATGGTGTCGGGGGCGTGTGCTGCGGAGGTCGCGATCACCACCGCGTCGACGCCGTCCGGGATAGACGCCAGGTCGGGGTAGGTGGGGTCGCCTTCGGCGGTCGGGGCGTTGGGGTTGACCGCAAAGACTGTGTAGCCGCGTTCGCGCAGCCGGGTGTACACGGCATTGCTGCCGTGCCCCTCCGGATGGCTCGACACGCCGGTCACGGCGATGCGCTTGTGGCTCAGGAATTCGTCGGCGGCCTCAGCGATCTTCACCCTCACCATCTCCTTGCTGTCCACCCACGATTCTAGGCCCGTGGTGGTGATCCGGGTACCGTCGGATGACACCAGCATCCGGGCCGACACGCGCCCGGGATGTGCCCGTTGCTTCCGCCGCTGCTGGGGGAAGTGTTACAGTGATGAAAGCCAGGGCGTTATCACTCGTGGCGATCCACCGGGTCAGATTCCATTGCCCCTCCTCTCCACTTGACGCCATCGGCAGTACCTGTCCGCTATGAGCGGTGTCCACATTCACCGCTTACCTTGTGGGGCGGTCTCGCCCCGACGTCCATGAAAGGACGTGTCAGTTGACTGACACCACCATCGAACAGCCAGCAGCCAGCAAAAGGCGCCCGGGACTGTCCGGGATGCTGCTTGCCGACTTGCGCAAGATGGCTTCCGAGCAGGGCATCTCAGGTGCCTCCTCGATGCGCAAGAGCGAACTCATTGCAGCCCTCGGCGGCGCTGGCGCCACGTCTTCTGCTGCCGACCGCGCGCAGGAGTCCTCCGCGCCGGAACCGGCCCCGTCGACCTCTGGTGACGCTGATCAGCCCGAGGTTCGCGAATCGTCCCCCAGGCGGGAACAGCGCGACGCCGAGCCGCAGAACCGCGACCGGGAGCAGAACCGCGAGGGAGGCAACCGGGAGCAGAACCGCGACCGCGAGCAGAACCGCGACCGCGAGCAGAACCGCGAGGGAGGCAACCGGGAGCAGAACCGCAACCGGGAGCAGAACCGCGAGGGAGGCGACCGGGAGCAGAACCGCGACCGCGACGGCAGTGGCCGCAACCGTCGTCGTCGTGGCCGTGAACGGAATCGCCCCGACCGTGACCGCCGACGCGACGACGTCGAGCCGGAGGTGGGCGAGGACGAGGTTCTCGTGCCCGTGGCCGGGATCCTGGACGTCCTCGACAATTACGCGTTCCTGCGGACCACCGGGTACCTTCCCGGACCGACCGATGCCTACTTGAGCCTCGGCCTGGTGAAGAAGTATGCGCTTCGCAAGGGCGACCATGTGGTCGGTGCCATCCGTCCGCAGCGCGAGAACGAGAATTCGCGCCAGAAGTACAACCCCCTGGTTCGCATCGACAAGGTCAACGGGCTGGACCCCGACAAGGCCCGGGAACGCAAGGACTTCGGCAAGCTCACCCCGCTCTACCCGCAGGAGCGCCTGCGGCTGGAGGGTGAGAGTCACAACATGACCACCCGCATCATCGATCTGGTCGCTCCGATCGGCAAGGGGCAGCGGGGCCTGATCGTCTCACCGCCCAAGGCCGGGAAGACGATGGTCCTGCAGCGCATCGCCAACGCCATCACGACCAACAATCCCGAGGTCCACCTGATGGTGGTCCTGGTCGACGAGCGGCCCGAAGAAGTCACCGACATGAAGCGTTCGGTGAAGGGTGAGGTCATCGCCTCAACGTTCGACCGGCCCGCCGAGGACCACACGACCGTGGCCGAGCTGGCCATCGAACGGGCCAAGCGCCTCGTCGAGATGGGTCAGGACGTCGTCGTTCTGCTCGACTCGATGACTCGTCTCGGACGTGCCTACAACCTGGCCGCACCCGCATCCGGGCGAATCCTGTCCGGTGGTGTCGATTCCGCCGCACTGTATCCGCCCAAGAAGTTCTTCGGCGCCGCGCGGAACATCGAGGAGGGTGGCTCGCTGACGATCATCGCTACCGCGCTGGTGGAGACCGGGTCCCGCATGGACGAGGTCATCTTCGAGGAGTTCAAGGGCACCGGCAACATGGAGCTCAAACTCGACAGGCGACTTGCGGACAAGCGAATCTTCCCGGCCGTCGACGTGGATGCGTCCGGCACCCGCAAGGAAGAACTCCTGATGAGCACCGAAGAGCTCAAGATCGTCTGGAAGTTGCGGCGGGTGCTGCACGCGCTCGACACGATGCAGGGGATCGAGTTGCTGCTCAACAAGTTGCGCGAGACCCAGAACAACTACGAGTTCCTGCGCCAAGTGCAGCAGACCACGCCCGCTGGGCTGGAGGCCGAAGTGCCCGACGGCATGGGTGAACTCTAGATCGGACCACCAACAACACGCTCTGTGCAACGAGCCCCTCGCCTATGGCGGGGGGCTCGTTCTTGTCGGGACGCACCAGGCCGGCGCCGCTCGGGGCTCCGACCGTCAGCGCCAGGGTGGGTTCGTCGCATCGTCTGCAGGATCCCTTTCACATGTGGAAGGGATCCTGCGCAGGCTGCGGAGATCCGGCGCCGGGGTACGCCGCCGAGCGGAGCGTTCGGCCGCACGGTCCGTATCCACCTTCGGCAGGTGGGGAATGGCTGGGCGGGCACCGGCGTTACACTCGAGGAACGCCCCGGTTCACGCTGCGCGGTTTCGGCGACCCGGGGATCATCAAAGGAGAATCATGAAGCCCGACATCCACCCCGAGTACGTCGAGACCACTGTCACGTGCTCGTGCGGCAACCAGTTCACGACACGCAGCACGGCCAAGAGCGGCCAGATCCATGCTGATGTCTGCAACAAGTGCCACCCCTTCTACACCGGCAAGCAGAAGATCCTTGACACCGGCGGCCGCGTCGCGAAGTTCGAGAAGCGCTTCGGCAAGTCGACCAGCAAGTAGGTGTTCGAACGGGTTTCCGCTCTCGTTGACGAGATGCGAGCGCTCGAGACGGAGCTCGCGGATCCCTCCCTGCATGCCGATCCCGCGAAGGCGCGGACAGTCGGCAAGCGCCATGCCCAGTTGCGGCCCATTGTCGAGTTGTACGAGCAATGGCTCGTGGCGGGCGAGGATGAGCAGGCCGCTCGCGAGTTGGCGCAGGCGGATCCCGGCTTCGCCGAGGAGGCCGAACAGATCGCTGTGCAGCGCCAGGAGATGGCCGACCGGCTCAGCGAGATGCTGGTTCCGCGCGACACCCTGGACGACTCCGACGCGATCCTGGAGATCAAGGCGGGGGAGGGCGGGGACGAGTCGGCCCTGTTCGCCGGTGACCTCCTGCGGATGTACGAGCGGTACGCGCAGATCCGCGGCTGGCGTCTCGAGGTGATCTCGCTGGAGGAGACCAACCTCGGAGGGGTGAAGGACGCGACGGTCTCGATCAAGGCGAAAGGCCAGACCGAGGTCGACGACATGCCGTACGCACGTCTTAAGTTCGAGGCGGGGGTACACCGTGTGCAGCGGGTTCCCGTCACCGAGTCACAGGGTCGCATCCACACCTCCGCGGCCGGCGTCCTGGTTTTTCCGGAGACAGAGGACATCGAGATCACCATCGACCCCAACGATCTGCGCATCGATGTGTACCGATCGTCGGGTCCTGGCGGACAGAGCGTGAACACCACGGATTCCGCGGTGCGAATCACCCACGAGCCGACCGGGGTGGTCGTGTCGTGCCAGAACGAGAAGTCGCAGTTGCAGAACAAGGAACAGGCGATGCGCATCCTGCGTGCCCGGCTGGTGGCCCTGGCCGAGGAGCAGAAGGAGGCCGAGGCCTCCGCCACCCGTAGGACACAGGTACGCACCGTCGATCGTTCCGAACGCATCCGGACCTACAACTACCCCGAGAACCGGATCTCCGATCACCGCACCGGCTTCAAGGCGTACAACCTCGACGCCGTACTGGCCGGTGAGTTGGACCCGGTGATCGCCAGTTGTCTGGAGGCCGATCTGGCGCAACGACTGGAGTCGGCGGAGTCGGTGTGAACCTGCGCCGGACGGTCGCGGAACAGTTGCGGGCCGCCGGAGTCCCGTCGCCGGACAGCGACGCGCGGTGGTTGATCGAGTTTGTAGCCGAATCCCGGAGCACGACCCCGGTGCTGACTGCCCAACAGCAGGCGAGACTGGCCGAACTGGTGGCGCTGCGCTGCCGCCGGGTCCCTCTGCAGCACCTCCTGGGCTCGGCGGCCTTCCGTCACCTGGAACTCGCGGTCGGGCCCGGAGTGTTCGTACCGCGGCCGGAGACGGAGATCCTCGTCGACATCGCGTTGCAGGAGCCGTTCGCAGCGGCGGTGGATCTGTGCACCGGAAGTGGGGCCATCGCCCTGAGCCTCGCGACGGAGACCGACGCCCACGTGGTCGGGGTGGAAGTCGATCTGCTGGCCATCGACTGGGCCCGCAGGAACGCCGCTGACCGTTACCGAATCCTGGCCGCCGATGTCTGCGCCGACGATCTCGGCCATCTGGGGCCGGTCGACCTCGTGGTCAGCAATCCCCCCTACATCCCCGACGCCATGGTTCCGCGGGACCCCGAAGTCGCCCTCTACGACCCACCCCGTGCCCTGTTCGGCGGCACGGACGGTCTCGATGTGGTGCGGTGCGTGGTTGAGCAGGCCCGAGCAATGCTGTCGACCGGCGGCCGAGTCCTCATCGAGCACGGGGAGTTCCAGGCGGACGAGGTCCAGTCCCTGCTCGGCGACTTCGCCGACGTTCGCACATGGCCCGACCTCACCGGCAGGCCGCGGGTCACCGGGGGTCGCCGGCGCTGACACGGCGGCCAACGCCGACCGGGTCCGTCAGGATCCCTGGACGGCTACCCCGCCTCGCTGGGGCCGGACCCGAGACACCTGTCGATCTGCTCGGCGGTGATCGCACCCTCCCGGACGACGTCGACCCCGGAGCGCAGATCGACGACTGTGGACGCCGGGCCGCCCGGCAGTTCGCCCCCGTCCAGGCCGATCGACACACCCGAGGTGTCGCACTGCGCCAGCGACACCGCCAGTGGTTCCCCGGCCGCATGCGCCCCGGTGCCCGCGATCGGACCGACTGCAGCGACCAGTTGCAGCATCCAGGGGTGCAGGGGCATCCGCACGGCCACCGCATCCGGGACGCCCGCTGACCAGGCCAGTGACAACTGAGGTTTCCCGATCAGTGTCAGGGGCCCCGGCCAGAAGGCGCGGGCGAGCACGTCTGCGTCGCGCGGCACCCGCCCCCACAGGGCGTGCAGTGTCGTGCGCCGATCGATGAAAACGGGTACGGCGGTGCCCTCCGAGATCCCGCGCACCTCCCGCAGGCGCTTGCAGTCCCGGCCCGGAGAAGGCGTCGGTCACCACCGCGTAGTGGTAGTCCGCCGGCCCGATCACCAGTCGCCCCGACCGCATCGCCGAGGTGGCGGCACGGGTCCCCGCGGCGCGCAGTTGGGGGTCGTCGCCGGCGTAGGTTCGCATCATGAACCGATTGTGGCAGCGGGGTGCGCGGACTCGAGCGTCCGTTCGTGGTCGAACCGCCCGGTGCATGGCGGCAGCGGTGTGACAAGGGCTCCGTAAGGGCCCGAGGGGTCTTTGATCGTGCCCACGCCGCGTGCCGGGGCGACGGCACACCTGCTCGGCACCCGTACACTGGCGTGCAGGCCTTTTCTCAGGAGAAACCATGACCAACGTCCCATTCTGGGGTCCCGACTTCGCCATGCTGGAGGAGCAGGATCCCGAGATCGCCGGCATTCTGCTCAGCGAACTCGACCGGCTCCGCAGCGGTCTGCAGCTGATCGCGAGCGAGAACTTCACCAGTCCGGCGGTTCTCGCCGCACTCGGTTCCACGCTGAGCAACAAGTACGCCGAGGGATACCCGGGTCGCCGGTACTACGGCGGGTGCTCGGAGGTGGACAAGGCCGAGAACATCGGCATCGACCGCGCGAAGGAGCTCTTCGGCGCGGATCATGCGAACCTGCAGCCGCACTCCGGGGCATCCGCGAACATCGCCGTGTACGGCGCCTTCGTGAAGCCGGGGGAGAAGGTCCTCGCGATGAGCCTGCCGCACGGCGGACATCTGACCCACGGGACCAAGGTCTCGTTCTCGGGCAAGTGGTTCGAGGCCGTGCACTACGGCGTCGACAAGACCACTGAGGACATCGACTACGACCAGGTCCGTGACCTGGCCCGTGAACACCAGCCGAAGATGATCATCTGCGGTGGTTCGGCGATCCCACGGCTGATCGACTTCGCTGCTTTCCGAGAGATCGCCGACGAGGTCGGGGCGATCCTGATGGTCGATGCCGCCCACTTCATCGGGCTCGTCGCAGGTAAGGCGATCCCCAGCCCCGTGCCGTACGCCGATGTCGTCACGTTCACCACACACAAGGTGCTGCGCGGCCCGCGTGGGGGCATGATCCTCAGCAAGCAGGAGCACGCCACCGCCATCGACAAGGGCGTCTTCCCGATGATGCAGGGCGGCCCGCTGATGCATTCGGTCGCGGCCAAGGCGGTGGCGCTCAAGGAGGCAGCCACGCCGCAGTACCAGCAGTACGCCCGCGACGTCATCGAGAACGCGCAGGCGTTGACCGCCGGCCTCGAGGCCGAGGGTATGCGGGCGGTCACCGGTGGCACGGACACCCACCTGGCGCTTCTGGATCTGCAGCCGCTGGGCGTGACCGGGGCGGAGGCCGAACAGCGCTGTGATGCCGCCGGGATCGTGCTGAACAAGAACGCGATCCCCTTCGACCCGCAGCCGCCGAGCGTGGCCAGTGGGATCCGGGTCGGGTCCCCCAGCGTCACCACCCAGGGGATGGGGGTCGCTCAGATGAAGGAGATCGCCGGCCTCATCGCCAGGGCGGTGCGAGAGCCTGATGCCGGAGCCGAGGTCCGCTCGGCAGTGGACGGACTGGTGCACGAGTACCCCGCCTACCCGTTCGGCTGACGCGCTCCGCCCGTGCGTGAATACCTGATCTGCTTCCTGGTGGCCGCGGCGGTGACCTATCTGCTGACGCCGCCGGTCCGTCGCCTGGCGATCAAGGCCAAGGCGATGGCGGAGGTGCGAGATCGGGACATTCATTCCCGGCCGACACCCCGATGGGGCGGGCTCGCCATGTACGGAGGGCTGCTGGCCGGACTGTTGGTGGCCAGCCAGTTGCCGCAACTCAGTGTGGTCTTCGGGAACAACAGACAACCCCTCGCGCTCGTGGTCGGGTCCACGCTGATCGTGGTGCTCGGGCTTCTGGATGACCGCTTCGGTCTGGACGCGCCGACCAAGTTCGCCGGACAAGTGCTCGCCGCGGGGTCCATGGCGTTCCTGGGCATCCAGTTGGTGTGGTTGCCCATCGGTGGCACGCTGGTGCTCGACCCCCTGACCAGCGTGCTTCTCACCGTGCTCTTCGTCGTCCTGACGATCAACGCGGTCAACTTCGTGGACGGCCTCGACGGCCTCGCCGCGGGGATCGTGGGAATCGCCGCCACCGCCTTCTTCGTCTACGCCTTCCTGCTGTCGGTGGAGTTCGGATTCGATCGCGCGACGCTGGCCGCGCTGATCAGCGCGCTGCTCGCCGGCATCTGTGTCGGTTTTCTGCCGCACAACCTGAATCCGGCCCGATTGTTCATGGGGGACACCGGCTCCATGCTGATCGGTCTGCTGCTGGCCGCGAGCGCCATCACGCTGTCCGGCCGGGTCGACCCGAGCGCGGTGCGTGGCGAACTGCTGCTCCCGGCCATCCTGCCGCTGCTGTTGCCGCTGGCCGTGATCGCGATCCCGCTGATCGATGTCGGGATGGCGGTGGTGAGGCGCACCCGCCGGGGCCGCAGTCCGTTCGCCCCCGACAAGGAACACCTGCACCACCGGCTGATCGAACTCGGTCACTCCCATCGCCGAGCCGTGGGGCTGATGCACGCCTGGACGGCCCTGATCGCCTTCTCCGCCGTTGCGATCGCCCTGGTCCCGTGGCCCATGGCACTGGTCTTCTTCCTGGTCGGCCTGGGGGGTCTGGCGCTGCTGGTCTCGCGGCCGGAAGCGTCGTTGTCCCGGCGGTAGGTCAGCCTTACACGACCGTTACAGTAGAAGGACATGAAATCCGATTCCCCCGTCCCCACCCGGGCCGCGATCGTGCGCCCGGCGATTGGGTACTGCCGTGGTGGGTCTGATCGGGGTGATCTGGGGTGCGGTCGTGGCCGGGATGCCCGGGGTCATCGCCGCGGTGATGGCCACCGTGGTCGTGCTGGCCTTCTTCGGTCTCGGTCAGCTCGCGGTGCAGAAGGTCCTGGCCAACAATCCGGCGCTGGGACTGAACGTGGCACTGGGTGTGTACCTGGGGCAGATCCTCGTCCTGTTCATCCTGTTGCTGGCCCTGCGCGGGGCCACCTTCTTCGATCCGCAGGTCTTCGCGGGCACCATCGTGGCGTGCGCGCTGGTATGGACCGCGCTGATCGTGGTGTCGCTGTCCAAGCAGCCGAGGGCCTACGTGGAGCCGGAGTCGACGCTCGGCCTGTCCGACGACCCCGAGGTCATCGCCCGACTGCGGAAGCCGGGCTCATGAAGCCCGCGGGTACCACGCAGTCGCGCCTGCCGGTGCTGGTAGGTTGAGCGCGATCATGAAATCTGCAAAAGCCCCCGTCGACAGCCAGACGCCGAACGTTGCGTGGACTGTCATGAACAACCTGATCGCAGGTCTGTTGCTGTACGGCGGCCTTGGCTTCCTGATCGGCTACTTCTGGGGTAACTCCTCGGTCGGCCTGGCGATCGGTGCGGTATTCGGACTCGTGGCCAGCACCTACTTGATCTTCTTCCGCCTGCGCAACCTGGATGGCGGACCCAACTACTCAGCGGGAGGCGTAGTGCAGGGCGCAGTCGTTCCGATGGCCGAGATCGAGCCGGGGTGTCATCTCGGCAACGACTTCGGATGTGGCTTCCCCGCTCCAGACGCGTCGATCTTCGAGATCGAGCCCTACTTCGGCAACTTCACGAAGCCGGTGCTTCCTGCTGCTGCTCGGCTCGCTGATCATCATCGTCGTCTTCATGCTGGCCTTCCGGAACTCCAAGATCATCCCGGGCAAGCTTCAGAGCATCGGCGAGATGGGCTACCTGTTCATCCGCGACGGCATCAGCCGAGAGGTCATCGGCAAGGACGGCGACAGGTTCGTCCCATTGCTGTTCTCGATCTTCTTCTTCGTGTGGATCGGGAACCTCTGGGGGATCATCCCCGGTGCCCAGTTCCCGGTGAACTCGCGCTTCGCGTTCCCCGTGGGACTGGCGATCACCGTCTGGATTCATGTACATGTACCTCGGCATGCGCCACCAGGGGCCGATCAAGTTCTTCACGAACATGATGTTCCCGCCCGGCATGCCCAAGGCGATCTACGTGATCCTGGCCCCGATCGAGTTGATCTCCAACGTGATCGTGCGTCCGGTCACGCTGTCCATCCGGTTGTTCGCCAACATGTTCGCCGGCCACCTGTTGCTCACGGTGTTCACCGTGGCGACCTTCTACCTGGCCAGCTTGTCGCTCGTGGGCATCCTGGGTTCGGCCACGTCGTTCCTGATGACCGTGATCTTCACCGCCTTCGAGGCCCTGATCCAAGCCCTGCAGGCATACATCTTCACGCTGTTGACCGCGGTGTACATCGCCGGATCACTGCACGCAGAGCACTAACCGACACAACAAGAGACGTACCCCCGGCAACGCGGGGGTCCGAGAGGAGAAGGAACCGACATGGTGGACCTGATTGCCGAATTGACCGGCTCAGTGGGAAGTATCGGGTACGGCCTGGCCGCCATCGGCCCTGGCATCGGTATCGGAATCATCTTCGGTAACGGTGTGCAGGCGATCGCCCGCCAGCCCGAGGCCTATGGCGTGATCCGGCAGAACATGCTGCTGGGATTCGCGCTGGCCGAGGCGTTGGCGCTGCTGGGCTTCGTGGCCCCGTTCGTCTTCGGTACGTGAGGTAAACATGACCTGGCTGCTTGCTGCCGAAGAAGGCGGAAGCAACGTTCTGCGGATTCCGATCTTCGAATTCGTCATCGGACTCGTGGCGTTCTTCGTCGTCTTCGGCACCCTGGCGAAGTTCGCCCTGCCGGCGATCAAGAAGACGCTGGATGAACGCGCCGATGCGATCGAAGGCGGGATCAAGCGCGCCGAGGAGGCGCAGGCCGAGGCTCAGCGCACCCTGGAGCAGTACCAGGAGCAGATGGCCGCCGCCCGTGCAGAGGTTGCCGAGATCCGTCAGCAGGCCGAGGCCGAGCGCGCCTCGGTGATGGAGGAGGCCCGCAAGGCCGCGGAGGCGCAGGCTTCGCAGATCGCGGCCAACGCCACCTCGCAGATCGAGGCCGAGAAGGCCAAGGCATTGGCGGAGTTGCGCAAGTCGATGGGCGGCGTCGCGACCGACCTGGCCGGGCGCATCGTCGGCGAGTCCATGACCGACGACGCGCGCGCCGCGGGTGTCGTGGACCGGTTCATCGCCGAACTCGAGCAGGCTGCTCCGAACGGCGGGCAGAACTGATGATCGGGGCCAGTCGCACCTCCATGGCAGCGCTGCGGGAGGCCGTCAACGCGCGCTTCGACGCCGCTGACGAGGCTGCCCTGGCCGCCGATGGTGAGTCCGTGCTGTCGTTCGCCGCCTTGCTCGGCAGGGAACGCACCCTCCGGCAGACGCTGGCCGACCCGGCCATGAACGCTGGCGCCAAAGTGGGTCTGCTCAATCGGCTGCTCGACGGCAAGGTGACCGCAGGGGCACTCGAGCTGGTCGGCGAGATCGTCAACCTGCGCTGGTCGACCGACCGCGACATGGTCGCGGCGATGGATGAAGCCGGTCAGCGTCGCTGCTGCTCATGGCTGCGGAGAAGCAGGGCCGGCTGGACCGGGTCGAGGAGGAGATCTTCCGGTTCGGCCGTGCGATCGACTCGAATCCGGACCTGCAGATGGCACTGAGCAACCCCGCCGTGGCACGAGGACCGCAAAGCCGGCGCTCACCCGGCAGCTGCTGGAGGGCAAGGCGGACGGCCTCACGGTCACGCTGCTGACCACCGTCACGACCGAACTGCACGGACGTCCGGTGCAGACCGCCGTGAACGAACTCAGCACGCTGGCCGCTCAGCGCCGCGGACGTGTGGTGGCGCATGTGCGCACGGCCACCCCGCTGTCCGATGAGCAGTCGCAGCGACTCGTCGCAGCACTGGGCCGGATCCACCACCGCGACATCCAACTGAACGTCACCGTAGATCCGTCCGTCGTGGGTGGCCTGGAAGTCCGGGTCGGCGACGAAGTGATCGACGGAACCCTTTCCACCCGACTCGAGGCGGCCCGTCGCCGTCTCACCCACTGACGAAGAACTAGTACGAGAGGCCCGACAATCATGACCGAACTTTCGATCTCGCCGGAGGAGATCCGCGCAGCGATCGAGGCCAACGTCTCCTCGTTCACCCCCGAGAACGCCCGCGAGGAGATCGGCCGCGTCGTCGAGACCGGTGACGGCATCGCCCGCGTCGAGGGACTGCACTCCGCGATGACCAACGAACTGCTCGAGTTCGAGGGTGGTCTGCTGGGTCTGGCGTTGAACCTCGACGTCCGCGAGATCGGTGTCGTGCTGCTGGGGGACGGCAGTGCCATCGAGGAGGGCCAGACGGTGCGCCGGACCGGCCGCGTGCTCTCGGTGCCGGTCGGGGACGGCTTCCTGGGCCGGGTCGTGGACCCTCTGGGCAAACCCATCGACGGACTCGGCGACATCACCGCGGAGACTGACCGCGCGCTGGAACTGCAGGCGCCGACGGTCGTGCAGCGGCAACCGGTGAAGGAGCCCATGCAGACCGGCCTCAAGGCCGTCGACGCCATGACCGCGATCGGCCGGGGTCAGCGCCAGCTCATCATCGGCGACCGCCAGACCGGCAAGACGGCGCTGGCGCTGGACACGATCCTGAACCAGAAGTCGAACTGGGAGTCCGGCGATCCGAGCAAGCAGGTCAAGTGCATCTACGTGGCCATCGGGCAGAAGGGCTCGACCATCGCGGCCGTGCGTGGTGCGCTCGAGGAGTACGGCGCTCTGGAGTACACGACGATCGTCGCCGCCCCCGCGTCCGACTCGGCCGGCTTCAAGTACTTGGCCCCCTACACCGGCTCGGCCATCGGCCAGCACTGGATGTACAACGGCCAGCACGTCCTGATCGTCTTCGACGACCTGTCCAAGCAGGCCGAGGCCTACCGTGCGGTCTCGCTGCTGCTGCGCCGCCCGCCGGGCCGTGAGGCGTACCCCGGTGACGTGTTCTACCTGCACTCGCGCCTGCTCGAGCGCTGCGCGAAGCTCTCCGACGAGATGGGCGGAGGTTCGATGACGGGCCTGCCGATCATCGAGACCAAGGCCAACGACGTCTCCGCGTACATCCCCACGAACGTCATCTCGATCACCGACGGCCAGTGCTTCCTGGAGTCCGACCTGTTCAACTCCGGTGTGCGCCCGGCGATCAACGTCGGTATCTCGGTTTCCCGCGTCGGTGGTTCCGCACAGCCGAAGGCGATGCGCAAGGTCGCCGGTAGCCTGCGCCTGAACCTGGCGCAGTTCCGCGAACTCGAGGCGTTCGCCGCCTTCGGCTCGGACCTGGACAAGGCCTCGAAGGCACAGCTGGAGCGGGGCTCGCGGCTCGTCGAGTTGCTCAAGCAGCCGCAGTACGCGCCGTTCTCGATGGAGCGCGAGGTCGTCTCGGTGTGGGCCGGTACCACCGGTCAACTCGACGACGTTCCGCTGGAGGACATCAAGCGGTTCGAGGCGGAGTTCCTCGAGAACGTGGAGCGCGAGCACGCGGGGATCATGACCACGATCCGGGAGACCGCGGAACTGTCCGACGACACCGTCGGCCGCCCTGGAGAAGGCTGTCGACAAGTTCAAGCGCACGTTCATGACCAGTGAGGGACACCTGCTGGTCAAGGACGTGCCGGTCGAGGCGCTGCCTGAGGAAGAGATCAAGGTCGCACAGGTGACCCGTCAGGTGCGCGGCTGACCGATGGGTGCTCAACAACGCGTCTTCCGCCGCCGGATCCGATCGGTCCAGGCGACCAAGAAGATCACCAAAGCCATGGAACTGATCGCGTCGTCGCGCATCGTCAAGGCCCAGCAGCAGGTGCAGGCCACGGAGCCGTACGCCCTCGAACTGATGCGAGCGGTCGGACTGGCTGCGTCCCACACCAAGGGCAACCACCCGCTGACCGCGCAGGCGCGGCTTGCAGCAGCGTGCCGCCATGCTGCTGATCACCGCCGACCGCGGCCTGGCCGGCGCCTACTCGATGAACGCGATCAAGGAGGGCGAGGCGCTCACCGAGTTGATGCGCACCGAACGCAAGATGGAGGTCGTGCCGTTCCTGGTCGGCCGCAAAGGACTCGGCTTCTACAAGTTCCGCGAGCGGGAAGTCGCCGACTCGTGGACCGGCTTCACCGACGCGCCGACCTACGAGGACGCCAAGCCGATCGCCAAGGCGCTGCTCGACCGCTTCCTGATGAAGACCGAGGACGGTGGGGCCGACGAGATCCACATCGTCTTCACCCGCTACTTCAACCGTGCCCGCCAGGAGACGCAGGTTCTGCGGATCCTGCCGCTCGAGGTTGTCGAAGAGGTCGTGGACACCTCGGCATCGACGATCACCGGTGGCGACAACGCGGGTGGAACGCCGGTCTGGCCGCTGTACGACTTCGAGCCCAGCGCCGGAGGAGGTGCTCGACGCGCTGCTGCCCAAGTACGTCGAGTACCTCGTCTACGCCGCGCTGCTGCAGTCGTCGGCCTCCGAACACGCAGCACGCCAACGTGCGATGAAGTCGGCCACAGACAACGCCGACGAACTCATGAAGACCCTCACCCGACAAGCCAACCAGGCCCGCCAGGCCGAGATCACCCAGGAAATCAGCGAGATCGTCGGTGGTGCCGACGCGCTGGCCTCCGCAACCGCAGGGAGCTGAAGGACACAATGACTGCGACACCCGACACGATCACCGGAGTCGGCCGCGTTGCCCGCGTCACCGGCCCGGTCGTCGACGTGGAGTTCCCCTCCGAGCAGATGCCGGAGTTGTTCAACGCGCTGAAGGTCGACGTCACCTTCGATGCCGGCGAGGGCGACGTCGAACACCGCACGCTGACCCTCGAGGTGGCCCAGCACATCGGGGACAACCTGGTGCGCGCCATCTCGATGCAGCCGACCGACGGCCTGGTGCGGGGCACCGAGGTGCGCGACACCGGTGACGCGATCACCGTGCCCGTCGGTGACGTCACGCTGGGCCACGTGTGGAACACGCTGGGCAAGCCGCTGGACGTCGAGGAGTCCTCGCTGCAGATCACCGAGCGCCGGGGCATCCACGCACCGGCGCCGACGTTCGACCAGCTCGAGTCGAAGACCGAGGTGTTCTGGACCGGCATCAAGGTCATCGACCTGCTCACCCCGTACGTCAAGGGCGGCAAGATCGGCCTGTTCGGTGGTGCCGGTGTCGGCAAGACCGTTCTCATCCAGGAGATGATCTACCGGGTCGCGGAGAACTTCTCCGGTGTGTCGGTGTTCGCCGGCGTGGGGGAGCGCACCCGTGAGGGCAACGACCTTTTCCTGGAGATGACCGAGTCCGGCGTCATCGAGCAAGACCGCCCTGGTGTTCGGTCAGATGGACGAGCCGCCCGGCACCCGGCTGCGGGTCGCGCTGACCGCGCTGACGATGGCGGAGTACTTCCGCGACGTGCAGAAGCAGGACGTGCTGCTGTTCATCGACAACATCTTCCGTTTCACGCAGGCGGGTTCCGAGGTGTCGACCCTGCTGGGACGTATGCCGTCGGCGGTGGGGTACCAGCCCACGCTGGCCGACGAGATGGGCCAGTTGCAGGAGCGGATCACCTCGACGCGTGGTCACTCGATCACCTCGCTGCAGGCGATCTACGTTCCCGCCGACGACCTGACCGACCCGGCGCCGGCGACCACCTTCGCGCACCTCGACGCCACCACGACGTTGAGCCGTCCCATCTCCGAGCTGGGCATCTACCCGGCGGTGGACCCGCTGGACTCGACCTCCCGGATCCTCGACCCGCGCTACATCGGCGAGGAGCACTACGCCGTGGCCGCCCGGGTCAAGGAGATCCTGCAGCGCTACAAGGACCTGCAGGACATCATCGCGATCCTCGGTATGGACGAACTGTCCGAGGAGGACAAGATCCTCGTCAACCGGGCACGGCGCATCCAGCGGTTCCTGAGCCAGAACATGTTCGTGGCCGAGGCCTTCACCGGCCAGCCAGGATCCTTCGTCCCGGTCGAGGAGACCATCGCATCCTTCAAGGCGCTCACCGACGGTGAGTACGACCACATCCCCGAGCAGGCGTTCTTCATGTGCGGTGGCATCGAGGACGTCGAGCGCAACGCCGCGAAGTTGGCCAAGTAGTCATGGCGGTGCTGTCGGTGGCCATGGTCTCCACCCTTCGCAACGTGTGGGAGGGCGAGGCGTCGCTGGTCGTGCTGCGGACCCTAGACGGCGAGACCGGCATCATGCCGGGGCACTCCCCGATGATGGGGATGCTCGCCGACGGCCCGATCCTGATCCGTCCGGTGGAGGGCGACGACATGCGCGCCTACGTCCACGAGGGGTTCGTCACGGTGGACAGCGACCGGATCATCCTGCTCGCGGAGACTGTGGAACTCGCCGCCGAGATCGACGTGCGCCAGGCCGAGGATGCGGTGAAGCAGGCTCGTGAGCGGGGCACCGAGACCGAGGTCCGGAAGGCGGAGGGTCGCCTACAGGTCGCGGTCGGCCCGCGTCACTGATCCTCGCGGGGGATTGGCGCACACTGCCAACTCTCGTCCCCAGGTTTTGTGAAGAAGTTAACGCGACACGCCGGGGTTTCCCGCCAACTTCTTCACAAAAGTGTCAGGGTCGCCAGCCGCGAGCCCGTAGCGCACGTTCCACTCGATCGACCGCTTGCTCCCGGCTCATGGCCCCGGTGATCGGGACGTGCCGCCAACCAGCCGCGGCGTAGTCGTCGCGGGTCTGCGCATCCTGGTGGCGTTGACGCGGCTTGTCGTGGTGCTTTCCGTCATAGTCGGCGATGACCCGGAACTGGCGCCAGACGAAGTCCCCGCAGCCGAGCCAGGTGCCGGCGTCGATGATGTGGCCGTTCAACAGCGGCGGGGGAAGCCCCCGACCTCGCATCGACAGTCTGAGTCTGGTCTCCTCCGGGGAGTTGCTGCCGGCGTCCGCTAACTGGGCAGCGCGAACTCAGTGCTCGACCATGACGTCGACCTGTGACATCCCGCAGCTCCTCGCGGGCTGCAGATCCGCCGCCGTAGTAGAACGTCCGCGACGACCACGAGTTCCTGGTCGTCCAACACATCCGCGAGGTCGCGCCAGGTGCGCAACGGTGTCGTCACCGCAAGGCCATGCCACAGCTCCCGGTCATTGCGAAGGGGCCGCTGGTGCCATACGAGTCCCTTGCGTCTACCGCGCCTGCCGCCGACGTCGGTTGTCACATGCACGGGCACGTGCAGGCCTGGGGGCAGCGGCAGGTCCTGCAGCCGGGCCGCGGTGGTGTGTGAGAAGGCCGTGTCCGGAGGCAGCACAAGCGCGAAGGCGCGTACACGCTCCAGCCAATCGTTGGCGTTCTCGGTGCGCACACCCCTGGTAGGAATGTCGAAATCGAGCGTCTGGCGGTATGTGAGGTTCGTGGTCCCCGAGCGGGTGACGCGGAAGGGCATCCCCCACGCCACCACGCGGAACCGGACGGGTGTGGGCCGGCCACGGATCTGTGGATGACCGCCTCGGGTCGACCGCGGATCTGTGGATCACCGACTCCCGCGTCACGGCCCCCGATCACCGGCTCCCGCGTCACGTCGCCGATCACCGGCAGGTTTGAGAAGAAGTTCGCGCGACACGCCGAGCCGCCGAGGCAACTTCTTCACAAAAACCGCGGGTGGGGCAACCCGGGCGGGGCAACCGCGGGTGGAGGGTCTACCGCTCTCCGCCCGGCACCCACAGGACATCGCCGCCGGGGTTCGCCACCCGCGCGAGGATGAACAGCAGGTCCGAGAGGCGGTTGAGGTAGTGGGCGGTCAGGGGATTCATGGAGTCGCCGTACTCGCCGAATGCCGTCCAGGTGGCGCGTTCAGCGCGGCGAGTGACCGTGCGCGCGACGTGCAACAGGGCCGAGGCGGGCGTGCCGCCCGGGAGGATGAACGAACGCAGGTTCGGCAGATCGGCGTTGAACCGGTCACATTCGGCCTCGAGTCGATCGACGTAGTCCTGGGTCACCCGCAGTGCCGGGCCCTCGCCTCCGAGTGGGGTGCACAGGTCCGCGCCCACGTCGAACAACTCGTTCTGGACCCGGTTCAGGACGCCGGCGATCTCCTCGGGTGGGTCGCCGACGGCCAGCACAACGCCGATCGCGCTGTTCGCCTCGTCCACGTCGGCGTAGGCCTCGAGCCGGGGGTCGGTCTTGGACGTACGACTGAAGTCTCCCAAGGAGGTGGAGCCGTCGTCGCCGGTGCGGGTGTAGATGCGGGTCAGGTTCACCATGGTTTCGACCCTACGGCAGAGCCAGCGGCCCGTCGCTGCCCCGGCCCACGGGATCGTGGGTGCTGGCAGGTTGCCATGTTCGGGAGTCCACTGCCCTGTGGCTCACCCCTAGGGCAGAATGGCGAGCATGGCCGAAATCCCAGAAATCAGCTTCACGTCGAGGGTTGCGACCATGGCCTCGATGGCCAGCATCGGGATGTCCTACCAGCCGGGCCTGCTGCCCCGCAGCGTCGGCGACCAGGCGATCCTCACGGGCCTAACCAGTGCCATCAACTACGGCTTGGTCGCGGTCACCGGCTCCGCGGTGGAGGGTTTGGCGGCCGCCGTGGTCGGCCATGAGCGAATGAAGCGTCCGGGGGTCGCAGCGGTTGTCGAGGGTGTCGCTCATGCAGGTGCGGCGGGCGCCGGCTTGGCCGTGTGGAGGCTGCTGCCGCGTCGGGAAGCCGAACCTGTGAAGCGGGCAACGCTGCGCAGTGCGGGATGGGTCACCGCCGTCACTGGTGTGACGGGCCTGCTCGCCTCCGGTGTGCTGGGCGCCGCAGAGGTGCTGCAGGCCAGGCGTGGTTGGAGCTACCGGCGTGTGGTGGGCCCGGGGACGTTCGCACTGGCGACGGTGGCGGCCGTCGGGCTCACTGCGCGCAACCGCCGCGACTCCGCGCCGCGATGTGCTGCCCCCGCCGGTCGACCCACTGCCACTGTCGAGCCAGGCGCAGGCCTATGAACAGCGGCAATCGGCCAAGTACGAGAAGGCGCCCTCGCTCGACGAGGTCGCTGGTGTTCGGTGTCGGGGTCAGCGCGGGCCTGCAGACAGCGGCTTTCCTGGAATCCCTGGCCGCCGACGGGATCGCACATGTCATCAAACGAAGCGCACCGTCCATGGCCCCGTTCGCGAACTGGGCGGGTCACTCCGTGAGCCTCGGGGTGGTCGGCGCAGGGCTGATCGCGGGACTCGAGTACGTCAATCGCCAGGCCGACGCAGGTGGCGCGGCGATCGAAGCGGCCTACAACAAGCAGCCGACGATGTTGACCGTCTCGGGTGGCCCGGGCTCCCAGATCGCCTTCGACACCCTGAGCCGGGAAGGGCGCCGCATAGTCAACATGGCCCTGCCCGCCGACCGAGATCACCGAGGTGACCGGCAAGCCGGCCATGGACCCGATCCGCGCGTTCGCCGGGATGGCCTCGGCCGATCTGGTGGACGAGCGGGTCGACATCCTGATGCGCGAACTCGAGGACATGGGTGCCTTCGAGCGCAAGGTCCTCTGCTTCTGCTCGCCGACCGGTACCGGCTACCTGAACTACGTCATGATGGAGACGCTGGAGTACCTGACCGGCGGCGACTGCGCCACCTTCGCGCTGCAGTACTCGCTGCGTCCGTCGTTCATCTCGTTGGACCGGGTCGCGATGGGCCGTGAGCAGAACCGGGCGATGCTGCATGCGCTCACGTGGCGACTGCGGGCGATACCAGAGGCTGCACGTCCGAAGTTGTACTTGTTCGGGGAGTCACTGGGAGCCCACACGATGCAGGATGCCTTCCTGCACGAGGGCACGAAGGGTTTCACACGTGCGGGAGTCGACGGGGCCCTGTTCATCGGAACCCCCGCGGGGAGCGGCTGGGCGCGCAGGTGGCGCGAGAATCCCGAGAAGTCCGATCCGGACGGGATCGTCGTGGAGGTCGCCTCGTACGAGGAGTTCGAGGCGCTGTCCCCCGAGTGTCCGCGGGGCCGCAAAGATCTTCCTTGTCAGTCATCACGAGGATCCGATCGTCAGGTTCGAGCCGGAGTTGGCCGTCGAACAGCCGGCGTGGCTGCGCGAGCCACGCGAACCGGGAGTCCCGCGCGGCATGCGGTGGCGTCCGGTCGGAACGTTCCTCAACGTCGGGGTGGATCTGAAGAACAGCACCGATGTCGTGCCGGGTGTCTTCGTGGCACGTGGACACGACTACCGTGCGGACTTGGCCCGGTTCACCTCGCTGGCGTTCGATCTGCCGACCGATGCCGCCACCATGCTGGGCATCGAGCGGGCGCTGCGGGCACGCGAGCTCGAGTGGGCGACAGACCGGGTGCAGGCCGAACAGCTTCAGCGCGCGAGCGAAGCGCTGCAGCGGCAACTGAGCCAATGGGGTATCTCCGACCTGTCCGGAGCCGTCACCGCACCGAACGCGTAGGCCGGTGACCCTCAACCTCGTCGTCCTCGGACTGTTGATCATCGTCAACGTCCTCAACCACTCGCCGTACGTGGCTGAGCGGTGGTACGTCCCGACCGGTGTCGTCGGCAGCATCCTCATCGTGTGGATCGGCTACCGGGCCGGGGTCAGCCTCACCGATATCGGTCTCGGTCCGGGGAGTCTGGTGCCTGGACTCATCTGGTCCGCGGGCTGTATCGGGCTGGTCACGATGGTCTACGTCATCGGCGGGTCCATGAAGTTCACAAGGCGCTTCCTCGCCGACGACCGCGCCGTGCTTGGCCCGCGGACCCTGCTGTACAAGACGTTGGTCAATGTGCCGCTCGGGACCGTACTGTTCGAGGAACTTGCGTTCCGGGGTGTGGGATTGGCGCTGCTGGACCAGCGGCTGGGCATCTGGCAGGCAGTGCTCGTGTCCAGTCTGCTGTTCGGCTTCTGGCACATCCTGCCCAGTCTCGTGATGCACGACGCGAACGCCGCGGTCGGTGATCTGCTCGGCGGCGGGATCTGGGGGAGGGTCCAGTCGGTGGTCCTGACGGTGGCCGGGACAGCGGTCGCCGGCGTCGTGTTCTCGGCCCTGCGCCTCTATTCCGGTTCGCTGCTCACCCCGATGGCCCTGCACTGGGCGATCAACGGGCTCGGATTCATCGCCGCCAGTTGGGTCCACCGGCGGGCGGGGCGCATCTGAGGCTTCGATCCTCGTGAGTGACGGCGGTTGCACGCCAGGCGTACCGGAATCGTCCGAGTCGCCCGGACCTTGGCGGTTCCCGCCATGCGCCCGGACTGTCCGACGTATCCTGTACCGGTGACGTTCGAGGTAGTGGGGGGCAATCGGCTCGCCGGGACGGTCCGGGTGCCGGGAGCCAAGAACAGCATCCTGAAACTCATGGCTGCTGCCTTGTTGGCCGAAGGCCCGACCACGCTGACCGAGGTGCCCGACATCCTCGATGTGACGATCATGGCCGAACTGCTGCGGCGCCTCGGGTGCGATGTCGTGCACGATCACGACGCCGGAACCGTCATGATCGACGTGCCGGCCAGCCCCGGTCACCAGGCCGACTACGACCTCGTCCGCAAGATGCGCGCCTCGATCTGCGTCCTTGGCCCGCTCGTGGCCCGGGTCGGGCAGGCCGATGTGGCACTGCCGGGCGGGGACGCGATCGGGTCGCGCGGCCTCGACATGCATGTCAACGGGCTGACCCGGCTGGGCGCCGATGTGAGCAGTGAGCACGGGTTCCTGATCGCCAAGGCGGGGCAACTCCACGGGGCTTCCATCTGGCTGGACTTCCCCAGCGTGGGTGCCACGGAGAACCTGCTGATGGCCGCGGTCCTGGCCAAGGGGACAACCGTGATCGACAACGCCGCCCGCGAGCCGGAGATCATCGACATCTGCCAGATGCTCGTCGGGATGGGTGCGACGATCGAGGGGATCGGGTCGTCGACGCTGCAGATCGAAGGAGTGGAATCGCTGCACCCGGTCACCCATCGGACGGTTCCCGACCGGATCGTGGCGGGGACCTGGGCGGTCGCGGCGGTGATGACCCAGGGGGACATCACCATCGACCAGGGCTACTCCAGACACCTCGAGATCGCGTTGGACAAACTGGTCTCGGCCGGTGCCATGGTCGAGGTGCTGCCGGAGGGGTTCCGCGTCTCCATGGACCGGCGTCCCAAGGCCGTCGACATCGTGACTCTTCCGTACCCGGGGTTCGCCACGGATCTGCAGCCGCAGTTCATCGCCCTGAACGCTATCGCGGAGGGCGCCGCCATGGTCACCGAGAACCTCTTCGAGGCCAGATTCCGGTTCGTGCACGAACTGTCGCGTCTGGGCGCCGACGTGCACACCGACGGACACCACGCCCTTGTGCGAGGCCGATCGAGACTGTCCGGGGCGCCGGTGGAAGCCACCGACGTCCGCGCGGGTGCCGGGCTGGTGCTCGCAGGACTCGTGGCCGAAGGCAGGACGACCGTCCACGAGGTGCACCACATCGACCGCGGTTACGCGGGATTCGTGGAGTCACTCCAGGGGCTCGGGGGGAACATCACCCGCGTCGGGTGAGTAGGTCCAGAGCCCGGTCCCGATCAGCGCGCCAGACCATCAGTCGCGGTCCCTCCGTCGTCCTCACGAGGTTCACCTTCACGCCGGCGTCCTGGAGCATCCGCCGCTGCATCTCGGCACGCACGTAGTCCTCGGCGCCGGCCACGGGGACCATCAGGCCGTACTCGTCGCTCTTGCCCGAGCGGGGCTCATCGGCCACCAGCGACTGCCCGCGACCGAACGCCCACCGCAACAGCAGGACCATCACGGCCATGATGGCTGCGGCCACGAGCGGGCCGAACAGGTACGAGTACGTAGACCACGCAGGCACAGCCCCATTGTGCGCCCCTGCGGCGGGCCGCGCATCCTCCGAGAGTTAGCCTCGAGCCATGAGAATCGCAGTGGTGGGTGCCGGACTCATGGGTGCAGGAATCGCGCAGGTCAGCGCGGCAGCCGGACACGAAGTGGTCCTGCAGGATGTCAGCCGACCCGCGCTCGACCGCGCGCGCGACGGTATCGCGACCTCCTTGGCCAGATTCGCGGCCAAGGGCAAACTCAGCACCGAAGAGGTGGACGCGGCGGTCCAGCGCATCGCGGTCACCACCGAACTCGACGCGGCCAGCGATGTGGACATCGTGGTGGAGGCCGTCTTCGAGAAGATCGAGATCAAGGCCGACATCTTCGAGCGCCTGGACAAGATCTGTGCGGAGGGAACGCTGCTCGCGACGAACACGTCGGCGATCCCGATCACGTCGATCGCCGCGGTCACCTCGCGCCCGGAGTATGTGGTCGGCACACACTTCTTCTCGCCCGTACCGATGATGAAACTGTGTGAGTTGGTGCGTGGGTACAAGACCAGTGACGAGTCGATGCGGCGGGCGCGCGAGTTCGCCGAGGGGATCGGCAAGACCGTGGTGGAAGTGAACCGGGATGTGGCGGGGTTCGTCACGACGCGGTTGATCACCGCGCTCGCCATGGAGGCCATCGCGCTCGTCGAGTCCGGGGTGGCGACCGCGGAGGACGTCGACGTCGCATGCCGATTGGGCTTCGGGCACGCCATGGGTCCGCTGCAGACCGCGGACATGACCGGTGTCGACATCATCCTCAACGCGACGTCCAACATCTACGCGGACACCCAGGACGAGAAGTTCAACCCGCCGGAGATCCTGCGCCGTATGGTTGCGGCCGGAGACCTGGGTAGGAAGTCCGGCAAGGGCTTCTACGACTACTCGTGAAGTCGGTCGAGCGGGTGGTGGGGGCCGGGTCGGCGTCCCGGATCTCCCTGGTGGTGTACGCCTCCTTGACACTGCTGGCCGCAACGGCCGCCGCGAGCGCGAAGGGCTACCTCGACTCGATGGGTGAGTTGGTCTTCGTCGTGCTCGTCACGGCCGTGGGTCTGGTGCTGGCGCACTTCTGGGCCTCGGCGTTGGCATTCCGGATGTCCGAGCGCACCGCCCCCGGACGTGAGTGGTTGCGTCACGAGGCCGTGCACAGTTCGACGATGATCCTGCCGGGCCTGCTGCTGGCGGGGGCCGCCTGGCTTGGGTCCTTCCTGGTCGCGGATTTCGAAGTCCTGGTGACGATCGCCATGTCGGTGCTGCTGGTGGCGCTCTTCGCGTACACCTGGGTCGGGACGAGCCGCATCGATGGTGGTCGGTGGTCGGATCTGCTGTGGGCGGCGGGGACCGCGGCAGTGGGTTTGGCGATGATCATCTTCAAGGTGCTGGTCTGATGCGGCTTGTTGTCGCGGAATGCCAGGTGGACTACGTCGGACGGCTCAGCGCCCACCTGCCGATGGCGCGCAGACTGCTGCTGCTCAAGGCGGACGGGTCGGTCTCGATCCACGCGGACGACCGTGCGTACAAGCCACTGAACTGGATGAGTCCGCCGTGCAGCCTGCAGGAGAGTCTCGACGGCGAGCACACCGTGTGGGAGGTCACCAACAAGGCCGGCGAGCGCTTGATCATCCGTCTCGGCGAGGTGGAGCACGACTGGTCGGGCAACCTGGGCCAGGACCCCGGATTGGTCAAGGACGGGGTGGAGGCGCACCTGCAGGAGTTGCTCGCAGAGCAGGTCCACACGTTCGGTGACAGGTGGACCCTCGTGCGGCGCGAGTACCCGACGGCGATCGGGCCGGTCGACCTCCTGTGCAGGGATGACACGGGCGCCGCGGTCGCCGTGGAGATCAAGCGGCGCGGTGAGATCAGTGGGGTGGAACAACTGACCCGCTACGTGGAGTTGCTCAACCGTGACCCCCTGCTGGCCCCGGTTTCCGGCGTGTTCGCGGCCCAGGACATCAAACCGCAGGCCCGCACGCTCGCCGAGGACCGCGGGATCCGGTGTGTGGTGGTCGACTACGACCATCTGCGCGGCTACGACGACGTGGACTCGCGGCTGTTCTGAGGACGAGGTTGCCGGGGTGCACCAGCTGGCCCAAGCGTGCAAACATCTGGGCGTTGAGCCGACAGATATTCACAACTCTGGCACCCGCGCCGCTGCCACGACCTGGCTCCGAACGCGACCTACAGATCCACCGCATAGTGCGTGAAGGAGCGCTCGACGGTCATCCCGAGGCGCTGGTAGACCTCGAGTGCTCCGGCGTTCGAGTCCGTGGACAGTCGCACCCTCGAATGTCCCAGGTGGGCGGCGCGACTCTGGGCGGCCATCAATAGTTCGCGGGCGAATCCGCGTCCCCGGTAGGCGGGGTCCACCGCGAGTCTTGTCGATCCACACCTCGTCGGAGTCGATGAGGAACGCCGCGGCCACCGGTCGACCGTCGGCGCGCAGCACCAACAGGTCGTCATCGGCGAATCCCGGCCGCTCCACGGTCGCGGCACGCCACTGCTCCCGGCTCACCGGCGCTCGGTCGGCATGTTCGGCGAACGTGGTCTCGAACAGATCGAGGACCGCAGGGATCTCCGGTGACGTTGCCGGCGCCGCGGTGTATTCGCCGGATCGCGCGGGGGCGCTCAGGATCCATGCAGAGTAACGGGGTGTGTAGCCGTGCTCCTGCAACCAGGCGGCGACATCGGTGCGGGCGTCGTCGATGGTCTGGCCGATCCGGTCGGCGTGCAGCGCCTGCGCGCGCCACTGCGACCACTTGAGCAGCCATTCCCCGATGCCCTGGCCCCGCGCCTCCGGATGAACATCCGCCCACCGCTTGCGGGTCTGCCACACCATGCCCCAGCCGACGATCCGGCCGCGCTGGACCACGACCACCGCGTCGCGCTGACGATCCAGAGACGCCAGGTCGGACACGAGGTCCGCGGCTTCGAGCATCACCTCGCCGCTGTCCGCGCGCTCGCATTCGTTGACCATGGCGACGACATCCTCGATGTCCGGATCATCCAGCGGTCGCGCGTGCCACACCCACCTATTGTCCCTGAGGCCCGCTTTGCCAGACTTGGGGGCATGGCTGAGAAAACGGTGGCAATCGTCGGGGTGGGTACGGTCGGATCGCAGATCGCGGGTTTGGCGCGGGATGCGGGGTGGACGGTCATCGGTGTCGAGAAGGACGCGACACAGGCGCAGGCCGCGACGCAACGTGCCGGCGTGCAGGTCGGTGAGTCGCTGCAGGACATCGTGCCGGCCTCGGTAATCATCGAGTGTCTGCCGGAGGATGGCGACCTCAAGCACCGGGTCTTCAGCGAGATCGGAGGCCTTGCTGATGAGGGTGCGGTCCTGGTGACGACGGCCACCGCGCTGTCGGTGACCGACCTCGCCCTGAGCACTGGGAAGCCCAACCGTGTACTGGCCCTGGCGATGCCCCACGATGGGCAACGCACCCACGTCGAACTCGTGCGACCGGACTTCGCCGACGGTGATGCCGTGGAGTCGGTGCAGGAATTGCTGCAGGACATGGGGCGGGAGGCGACGGTCGTGCGATCCAAGCCCGGCTACATCGCCAATGGGCTGCTCTTCGGCTACCTCAATCACGCCGTGACCATGTACGAGTCCGGATACGCCAGTCGTGATGACATCGACGCAGCCATGCGCTTCGGCTGCGGCTACCCGATAGGTCCGCTCGCCCTGCTCGACAAGATCGGCATCGACACCGCCTACGACGTGCTGGACGCGCTGTATGCGACGACCGGGCGCCGGTTGCACGCACCCGCACCGATCCTCAAGCAGATGATCGCGGCCGGGCTCACGGGGGAGAAGGCCGGAAAGGGGTTCTACGACCACAGTGGTGACTCGGCCGACATCGAACGAGGCAGGACGCGGACGCCGCGGTGCGTCCAGTGTCGTCCGTGGGTGTCGTGGGCACCGGGACCATGGCCTCCGGCATCGTCGAGGTGTTCGCGAAGAGCGGCTACGAGGTCGTCTTCGTGGCACGCAGCGACGAGAAGGTCGCCGGTGTGCGCGCGGCCGTGACCAAGTCCTTGGACAAGGCCGTTGCCAAGGGCCGGATGACCGAAGAGGCCCGGGACGAGGTGCTGGGCAGGATCACCGGGGCGACCGAGCGCGAGGCGCTTGCCGACGTCGACCTGGTCGTGGAGGCCATCGTCGAGAACCTCGACGTCAAGCTGGACCTCTTCCGCGACCTCGACCGGATCTGCAAGCCGGGGGCGATCCTCGCGACCACCACATCATCGCTGCCCGTTGTCGAGATGGCCGCCGTCACCGGTCGGCCCCAGGACGTGGTCGGGATGCACTTCTTCAACCCGGCACCGATCATGAAACTCGTCGAGGTGGTCAGCCCCGTGACCACCGGGGCCGATGTCACCGCCACCGTGGTCGATCTCTGCTCCAAGATCGGCAAGCACGCGGTGAAGTGCGGAGATCGCGCGGGCTTCATCGTGAACGCGTTGCTGTTCCCCTACCTCAACGACGCGGTCCTGCTGCTCGAGTCACACTATGCGACCGCCGACGAGATCGACACGGTCATGACGAAGGGTGCGGGCCTGCCGCTCGGCCCGTTCGCGCTGCTCGATGTGGTGGGCAACGACGTGTCGCTGGCCATCGAGCAGACTCTGCACTCGGAGTTCCGCCTGCCCGAGCTCGCGCCTGCGCGATTGCTCGAGCAGATGGTCGAGGCCGGCTACATGGGACGCAAGTCCGGCAGGGGTTTCCGCGCCTACCGCTGAGCGCCGGTCCTACCCTTGGGGGCATGGGCCGCCACAACCGGCGTCGGGTCGACGACGTCCGTCCGCTGTCCGCGGGCTACGCCTCGCGGCGGCGTGTGGGCGATTTCGTCGTCCAGAACGTGCCAGGGGCCCAGGCGACCAAGACGTACGTGTGCCCGGGGTGCAACCAGAACATCGGCGTCGGGGTGGCGCACCTGGTCGCATGGAGTGATCGGGACGGCCCCGACGCACGCCGCCACTGGCACTCACCGTGTTTCGCCCGTCTGCGTCACTCGATGTGATTGATGCACCGGTGTCGGCAGTTCCAGTGACCTTCCCACGGTGCACAGGCGCTCGTGTGAACGCTGGACCGCCGTGGGCAGGGCGGTCCGGGCGCGATCGCCGTCCTCGCCGTCCGGGAAGCGCAACCGGAATGTGACAGTCACATCCTCGAGGCGGTTGCCTTCCTCCGGATCCTTCACCTTCTCGGCGTCCACGTCGATCTCGAAGCCCTCCGGTTCAGCGCGGCGCGAGGTCAGGTAGTCGACATCCATCCCGGTACAGCCGCCGAGAGCCACGAGCAGGAGTTCGACCGGTGTGAACTCGTCCTCGCCCTCCCCGAACCGGATGGCCGCGCCGGCCTGGTTGGAGGCGGTGTACGAGCCGAGGGCGGTGCGGGTGATCGTGACTTTGGGCATGGCGCCAATCTAGAGCCAGACCCGGTTGGTTGCAGTCCGTGTCCGTAGGCCGGGCCGAAGTCCTTCGGCGCGCTCCGGGCGCCGTCCCGGGCTTAGCCTGCGAGTTGGGGGGTCAGGGTTGGAGGGCCAATGGAGGAGGAGGTCTATCGGACCATC
Source organism: uncultured Actinomycetota bacterium (assembly GCA_963769435.1). GTDB lineage: Bacteria > Actinomycetota > Actinomycetes > S36-B12 > UBA10799 > JADKAV01. The sequence goes on along the minus strand of CAVYLN010000001.1, from coordinate 601,721 downwards.
CTCGAGCAGATGGAGGACGGGGTCTACTTCGTCGATCGTGACCGGCGTATCACCTACTGGAACGCGGGCGCCGAACACATCACCGGGTACTCGGCCGACGAAGTCCTGAATCACTCGTGCTCCGAGGGGATCCTCCGTCATGTCAGCGAGAGCGGCCATCAGTTGTGTCTGACCGGGTGTCCCTTGGCCGGTGTCATGAAGGACGGGAAGTCCCGCGACGCTCAGGTGTATCTGCACCACAAGCAGGGTCACCGGGTGCCGGTCGCCGTGAAGGGCAGCGCCATCCGGGACCCGGACGGCTCGATCATCGGGTCGGTGGAGGTGTTCCACCGCCGGCCGTCGACCAGGTTCGCGCAGATCTCTCCGCGCGAGCGCCAGGAGGACGCCTATATCGATCCGCTGACGGATCTGGGGAACCGTCGCTACGCCTTGGCGCAGGTCGAACCCGTGATAGCTGCGGTGAGCAGCGGTGTGACCAGTCTGGGTCTCGTCTTCATCGATATCGACCACTTCAAGTCGGTCAATGATGAACACGGACATGCCACCGGCGACGCGGTGCTGCGGATGGTCGGACAGAGCCTGGCGAATGGCCTGCGCAGCACGGACTACCCCATCCGCTGGGGCGGGGAGGAGTTTCTGGCGATCCTGCCCGGCGCCACCGACGAAGGGCTGGAGATCAGCGCGGAGCGGTTGCGGATGCTCGTGGAGCACTCCTGGATCCAGGCCGGTGAGCAGCAGATCCGGGTGACCATCTCGGCCGGGATCGCAATGGCTCGTCCGGACGAGACGTTCGACGAGTTGCTGGACCGTGCCGACCGGCTCATGTACGTCAGCAAGAAGGCGGGTCGCAACCTCGTCTCCGACGACTCCGGGCCTCTCCCACGCCGGGGGCAGGCGCCCATAGTGGGCACAGGGCTGCCATGGGAGACGGCCGAGCCCAGACCTCACCCACACTCCCGAGCAGGATCGCGTCGCCGACTGACCGGACGTTCGCCGCTGCCGTCCGGACCGGGAGTACCGTCGAAGTATGGCCCCAGTCATCCAGATGAGCGGTGTGGTCAAGAGGTTCGGGAACACGGTGGCCCTCGACGGGTTGGACCTCGAGGTCAGCCCCGGAGAGGTCCATGCCTTCCTGGGCCCCAACGGCGCGGGCAAGACCACCACGCTGCGGATCCTGCTGGGTCTGCTGAGGATCGACGCGGGTTCGATCACGCTGTTGGGGGGCGACCCGTGGAAGGATGCGGTCGACCTGCACCGTCGCCTGGCCTACGTGCCCGGTGAGGTCAACCTCTGGCCGCAACTGTCCGGGGGTGAGGTGATCGACATGCTCGGGCGGCTCCGCGGCGGACTGGACCCGAAGCGGCGCGAGCGCTACATCGAGATGTTCGAGCTCGATCCGACGAAGAAGTCCCGGACCTACTCCAAGGGCAACCGGCAGAAGGTCGCGCTGGTCTCGGCGCTGGCCAGTGATGTGCCGCTGCTGCTGCTCGACGAACCGACATCGGGTCTGGATCCGTTGATGGACGCACGGTTCCGGCAATGCGTTCACGAGTTCCGCGACAACTCGGGGACGATCCTGCTGAGCAGTCACATCCTCAGCGAGGCCGAGGCGCTCAGTGACCGGGTGACGATCATCCGCAACGGTGCGGTGATGGAGAGCGGGACGCTGGCCGAACTGCGGCACCTGGCACGTACCAGGGTCACCGCCACGGTGAGCACGGTTCCCGAGGGGCTGGCCCAGCTGCCGGGCGTGCACGGTCTGGGCGTGGAGGGCCGGACAGTGACCTGTGAGGTGGATCCCCACGGAATCGCGGGGTTGCTCGACGCCCTGTCGCGGGCCGGCGCCGAGTCCCTGGTCAGCCAGCAGCCGACCCTGGAGGAGGTCTTTCTCCGGCACTATCAGCAACGGGATGGTTCCGATGCCTGAGAGTCTGACCGGCACTGCGGCGATGGTGCGCCTGGCGCTGCGCCGTGATCGTTTCCTGCTGTCGGCCTGGATCCTGGGGTTCGCGGCGATGGCAGGCGTGTCGGCCAGTGCCACGGTGGGTCTCTACCCCGATGAGGCGCAGCGAGTGCAGGCGGCCGAACTCGTCAACGCCACCTCCTCGTTGGTCGCCCTCTACGGGCCCATCTACGATCCGACCTCGATCGGAGCGTTGTCGTTGTTCAAGCTGACGGCGTTCGGGGCCGCGATCGTGGCCCTGCTGATGGTGTTCGTCGTCGTTCGTCACACCCGGGCCGAGGAGGAGGCTGGACGCCTCGAACTGATGGGCTCGGTCGCGCTGGGCCGGATCGCCCCCCTGGCCGCGGCACTCATCGTTGCGATCGGCGCGAGCCTCGTGCTCGGAGCCGCCAGTGCTGTGGCTCTTGATCGCCGCTGGTCTGGACGTCGAGGGGTCGTTCGCCTTCGGAATGGGTTGGGCCTTCACCGGTATCGCGTTCGCGTCGCTGGCCGGCGTGTGCGCCCAGGTCACCACCGGGGCTCGTGCGGCCCGCGGCTTGGCGCTGATCGCCATCGCGGTGGCGTACGGGCTGCGGGCGGTCGGCGACGTCGCCTCGGGTGGTCCGAACTGGCTGTCGTGGCTGTCCCCGATCGGCTGGATGCAGCAGGTCCGCGCCTACGCCGGAGACCGTTGGTGGGTACTGCTGCTCCCGACAGCCATGGCCGCGGTCTGCATCCCGGTAGCGGTGGTCCTGCGCAGCCGTCGGGATCTCGATGCTGGGCTGCTCAAGGATCGGCCCGGCCCTGCGGTCGGCACGATCGACGGCGTGTTCGGGCTCGCCTGGCGACTCCAGCGCAACGTGCTGTTCGCCTGGGCGGTGGGTTTCGCGGGGTTCGGATTCCTGCTGGGTTCCCTCGCGGACTCGCTCACCGGCTTCCTCGATTCACCGCAGGCCGCCGAGTTCCTGCAGAGGCTCGGCGGAGCGGAGGCGCTCAGCGATGCGTTCCTCGCCGCGGAAGTGGGCATCGCGGGCGTGATTGTGGCCGGATACGGGATCGAGGCGGCCAGTCGGATGCGCTCCGAGGAGTCCAGCGGTCACGTGGAGGCGCTGCTGTCCACCCCGGTCTCGAGGCAACGATGGGCGATCAGCCACATGATGATGGCACTGCTCGGGGTGGCTGCCGTGATGACGGTGACCGGGGTGGCCATCGGCATCGGTGCGTGGGTGGCGACCGAGGACGCAGGCCAGATCACGTCCATGGTGGTGGCCGCGCTCGCACGGGTACCGGCGGCGTGGGTAATGACCACCGCGGTGATGCTCGTCTTCGGGTGGTGGCCCCGCCTCGTGGGCGTGATCTGGGGACTTTTCGCGTTCGCTGTCATCGTGGGGGAACTCGGGCCGCTGTGGGAGGCTCCGCAATGGCTCATGGATCTGTCCCCGTTCGTGCACTCGCCCGGGCTTCCGAGCCCCGGTGCCAGCCTCACCGGGCTCGTGCCTCTGAGTCTGCTGGCCGTGGCGTTGCTCGTGGTGGGCATGATCGGCTGGCGGCGCCGCGATGTCCAGGGGTGACCCGCGGATAGGCTGAGGCGCGTGCAATCGATCACGGCCAATGCGGTGCTGCCGGCCCGGCGCGAGCCGATGACGCTGCGCACCGAGGACGGCTTGGATCTGGTGGCCGAACTGGCCCTTCCCGAATCCGAGGCCCCCGTGGGCTGCATCGTGTGTGTCCACCCCCTGCCCACACACGGCGGGATGATGGACTCACATCTCTTCCGCAAGGCGGCGTGGCGCCTGCCCGCCTTGGCCGACATCGCCGTGATGCGGTTCAACACCCGCGGGACCAGCAGCGCGGCGGGGACCTCTCAGGGCCAGTTCGACGCCGGCGCTGGGGAGGGCCTCGACCTGCGGGCCGCGGTGGATGCCGTGCGGGCAGCCGGACTGCCGAACATCTGGGTCGTGGGCTGGAGTTTCGGCACCGACGTCGTGATCCGGCACGGACTCCTGCCCGCGGTGCAGGGAGCAGTCCTGCTGAGCCCGCCTCTGCGGTATGCGACCGACGGCGACCTGGCCCGCTGGGATGCAGACGGCCGCCCGCTGGTGGTGATGGTGCCCGAGTTCGACGACTTCCTGCCACCGGCCGGCGCGGAACCCCGCTTCGCCACCGTCTCGCAGGCCCGATTCGTCCCGGTGCCAGGGGCCAAACACCTGTGGGTGGGGGAGAAGTACACCAGCATCGTGCTGGATGAGGTGGTCAGCGCAGTCACCGGCCGACCCACACGCCTGCCGTCCGAATGGGATGGCCCGATGAGTAGATGGAGCGACATATGAACCAGTTGGAAGGCAAGAAGGCGATCGTCACCGGAGCCTCCCGCGGGATCGGTCGGCACATCGCGATCGAATTCGCCAGACAGGGCGCCGACGTCGCTTTGATCGCCCGCAGCGAGGATCTGCTGCAGCTGGTCGCCGATGAGATCGTCGATCTCGGTCGGCGTTCGGTCGTACAGGTGGCCGACGTGACCGACGAGTCCCAGGTCGCCGCTGCCATCGAGGCTGCGGTCGAGGGACTGGGCGGGGTCGATGTGGTCGTCAACAATGCCGGTGGGAACTCCTTCTCATCGCCGATCGTCGGGATGCGCTTCTCGGGGTGGCAGAAGACACAACGGCTCAACGTCGACTCGGCGGTCCACGTCTTGCAGGCGGTCGGCCCGGTGTTGCTCGGGCAGAAGTCCGGATCGGTGATCAACGTGGCCAGCGTCGCGGGTCTGTTCGGCGCTCCCATGATGAGCCACTACGGGGCTGCCAAGGCCGCGGTGATCTCCCTGACGCGCAGCGTGGCCGTCGAGTGGGCCTGGGCGGGGGTCCGGGTGAACACGCTCCTGCCGGGATGGATCGAGACCGATCTGACGCAGTTCCTGCGCGACGCCCCGGACGGCGGCGCCGGGGTTCTGGCCCGGGTGCCCATGCAGCGGTGGGGGCGTCCCGAGGAGGTCGCCGCGGGTGCGGTCTTCCTGGCCTCGGACGCGTCCTCGTTGATGACCGGCCAGGAGTTGGTGCTCGACGGTGGCCTGACGATCATGCCGTGAGGTCGTCAGGGGCGGCCCTGGAACACCGCCGAGTAGGCCCCCGAGTTGCCGCAGTCGGCGAGCATTGGACACTCTGGGTCCATGGGCAAGGGAATCGAGAAGTTGCGCGGCGGGATCGACACACTCGAAGAAGCACTGGCGGTGATAGACAAAGCGGTCGTCAACGCCGACCAGGCACTGGGGGACGCGGACCGTGCTGTCGTCGGGGCGGACAAGGTGCTCGCCCACGCAGACGCGACGCTGGAGCGGGCGCAGCACGGGATGAACGCGTGCACGCGGGCATTTCCCAAAGTTGCTCTCGGGTTCGCGGTCGTGGGGCTGGGGGTCGCTGTGGCGGTTGCGGTGCGCCGCTCGCGGGCGGGTCGCGCGGCCGCCGAGGTGGATGTGCTCGAGCAGGTGGAGGAGCCGCATGCCGAGCCGACCATGCGGGATGTGGCGCAGGCCGAGGGTGAGTCCGAGGCCAGTGACTTGGCCGACGCCGCCGACGCGGTCGAGGTCGAGGGCGAATGACGGTCGTCCTTCTCCACGCCTTTCCGGTCAACCGGCACCTGTTCGACGGGCAGGTCGAGTTCCTGACGAAGGCGGGGATCAAGGTGCTGGCACCCGACCTCGCCGGCTTCGGCGAGTCCCGTCTGCCCCAGGAGGCATCGCTGGCGCTGATGGCCGAGCAGGCGCTCGCGCATGTCCACCAGCCGGCGGTCTTCGCGGGGTTGTCCATGGGCGGCTACCTTCTGATGGAGATCCTCCGGCAGGCGCCGCACATGGTGACAGGCGCCATCTTCATGGACACCAAGGCGACCGCTGACACGCCCGAGGCCCGCGCACAGCGGCTCCGGATCGCCGACGAGGTCGTGGCCTCGGGCGACACCGCCGCGCTCGCCCGGGCGATGCTGCCGAATCTGCTGGGGGCCACCACCATGGCGCAGCGTCCGGGGGTGGTGGACACGGTGCGCCGATGGATCGAGCAGGCCCCGCCCGAGGCGGTCGCCTCGGCCCAGCGAGCGATGGCCGGCCGGCCGGACTCGATCGACACGCTGCGCAGATACGAGGGTCCCGCCATCGTGCTCTGGGGAAGCGAAGACGTGATCTCGCCGGTGGACGACCAGCAGCGCATGTTGGAGGCGATGCCGCAGGCCATCGCGCGCGAGATTCCGTCGGCGGGGCACCTGACCGCGGTGGAGGACCCCGGCGCGGTCAACGACGTGTTCCTGGACGTTCTGTCCGAGTGGGGGGCCTGACCTAGTCTGGATGCGTGCCAGCACTGGTCGTGACCGACGCCCTCACCATCCGCAAGGGGACGGCGACCATTCTTGGCGAGGTCTCCCTCGGGCTTTCGGACGGCGACCGCATCGGAGTGGTCGGGCGCAACGGGGCGGGGAAGTCCACACTCCTGCGGGCGCTGGCGGGCCAGGAGGTCCTGGACGGTGGGCGGGTGACGCTGGCCGGGGGCGCGACAGTCCGGCTCGTGACGCAGCGCGACACGCTGCCCGAGGGCACCGTTGCGCAGGTCGTCCTGGGCGACGGTCCCGTACACGAGTGGGCGTCGGACCCGCGGATCCGGGCCATCGTCTCGGGGCTGCTGGAAACCGAATGGCTGGAACGACGCTGCGATGTCCTGAGCGGCGGACAGTCCCGGCGTGTGGCCCTGGCCGCCGCACTGGTCGCACAACCGGACGTACTGCTGCTCGACGAGCCGACCAACCATCTCGACATCGAGGCCATCGGCTGGTTGGCCGAACACCTGCGCTCGTGGCCCAAGGCGCGGCGTGCCCTCGTGGTCGTCACCCACGACCGATGGTTCCTGGACGAGGTGACCACGCGCACGTGGGAGGTCGGGGCCGGCGCGGTGGCCGCCTACGAGGGTGGATACGCGTCCTACGTCCTGGCCAAGGCCGAGCGGGAGCAGCAACAGGCCGCCACCGAGGCGCGTCGCCGCAACCTGCTGCGCAAGGAACTCGCCTGGCTGCGCCGGGGGCCGCCGGCGCGGACCTCGAAGCCCAAATTCCGGCAGGACGCAGCGCTCGCGCTGATCGCTGACGAGCCGCCTCCCCGCGACCGGCTCACGCTGGAACGTGTGGCCATGAACAGGCTCGGTAAACAGGTCATCGACCTGACGGATGTCACGCTGAGCCCCGCAGCGGGTGTCCCACCGGTTCTGAGCCATGCCCAGTGGGGTATCGGACCGGGCGACCGGATCGGCCTGCTCGGTCGCAACGGTGCGGGCAAGACGACGATGCTTCGCATGCTCGTCGGACGCCTCGACCCACAATCGGGACGGGTCAAGCGGGGCAAGACGGTCGTCCCGGCGCTGGTGGACCAGAAGTTGCCGCTGGTGGATCCGGAGGCCCGGGTCCTGCCCTGGTTGCAGGAGGTCGGTAATCACGTCGAAATCTCCGGCGGGGACGAAGTGACGCCGTCGCAGTTGCTCGAACGCTTCGGATTCACCGGAGACGCACCATGGAAACGGCTCGGGGATCTCTCGGGGGGTGAGCTGCGCAGGCTGCATCTGCTGCGCACATTCTTGTCCGGCGCGAACCTGTTGATGCTCGATGAACCGACCAACGACCTCGACACCGAGACCCTGACCGTCCTGGAGGATGTTCTGGACGGCTGGCCGGGCAGCCTCATCGTCGTTTCCCACGACCGGTACTTCCTGGAACGGGTCTGCGACGACGTGTGGTCGATCGGGGATGGCCAGTTGCGGCACCTGCCGGGTGGGGTCGATGAGTATCTGGCGTCGCCCGAACCGGTAGCGGCGCCGACTGCCCGGACCGGGGGTTCGGACACGCGTGCGGCGCGCAAGGAACTGGCCAGGTTGGATCGCGATCTCGAGAAGGCGCACAAGCTCGTTGCGGACATCCACCTTGAGATGGCCGGAGCCGCGACCGACCCGACCCGGCTGGTGGAGCTCGGCGACGCCCTGCGCCGCGCGGAATCGGACCTCGGCGCGATCGAGGAACGGTGGCTCGACGTCGCCGATTCCGTGGTGTGAGTGCCCTAGGGTGGCCCCATGAGCGATCAAGGCGCCAAACGCCCGGCCAGTGTCTCCTTCGTCGTCGTCCTGACATGGTTCGTGGCGATCGTCACGATCATCGGCGGGGTGCTGCTGCTGTTCGCCAGCGACGCATCCCTGCTCGAGGCCGGAGTGTCCCCCAGCAGCGCGGAGCTACAGGGCTGGATCAGCATCGTGCTCGGCTTGGTGATCGCGCTCTTCGCCTCGGCGCTGGGTCACGGCAGTGGCTTCGCCCGGCTGATGATCAGCCTGCTGATGGTGTTCCGGTTCGTGCTCGGGGTCTTCGGGCTCGTCGTCCTGTGGGGGTCCGGACACTTCTGGGGCACCCTGGTGATGACCGGTTTCGCCGCACTGATCCTCTACCTGCTCTGGAACGCGCGGGCGGCGGCCTTCTTCGCTCGCAACTAGGGGCCCACTGCGGCTAGCGGCTGACGACCTTGTCCGGCTTGACTCGGACGACCACTCTTACGTTGTCGGTTCCGTCGTCGGCGGGGTAGCGGTCCCATCCCTGGTAGGCGCCGGCGAACTTGTCGATCAGTTCCCGGCCCCCCTCGGTCGTCATCTCGACGTGTCCACGCACCTCCACGTAGGAGTACGGCTGGTCCATGTCGTACACCAGCACCGTGCACCGCGGGTCACGCACGAGGTTCCTGTGCTTGCGCCGGCCCTCCACCGTGGAGATGAGCAAGTCGTCTCCGTCGCGCTCGTACCAGACCACGCTGCTCTGCGGTCTGGCCGTCAGGTTCGATCGTGGAGATCGTGGCGAACTGCTTCGGCTTGTCCAGTAGCGCCTGGGCCTTCTCGTCGAACATCAGGTGTTCCGGAACCGGTTGATCTCGGACTCGAACTTCGCCCGCTTCTCCGGGTCCTTGACCCCGAGTCCCTGCTCCGGAGCCAGGCAGAGCACCCCGACCTTGCCCTGGTGCTGGTTGCGGTGCACCTCGTAGGCCGCCTGCCCGGTCTGCTCGAGGGGGAACGCCTTGCTCAACGTGGGGTGGATCATGCCCTTGTCGATGAGCCTGTTCGCCTCGTACGACTCCTTGTAGTTCGCGAAGTGAGAGCCGATGATCCGCTTCAGGTTCATCCACAGATAACGGTTGTCGTACTCATGCATGTAGCCCGAGGTGGATGCGCAGGTGACGATCGTGCCGCCCTTCTTGGCGACGTAGACACTGGCGCCGAACGTCTCGCGGCCCGGGTGTTCGTACACGATGTCGACGTCCTCGCCGCCGGTCAACTCGCGGATCTTCTTGCCGAGGCGCTGCCATTCCTTCGGGTTCTGGGTGTGCTCGTCCTTCCAGAACTGGTAGCCCTCCGCGTTGCGGTCGATGATGTATTCGGCGCCCATCTTCCGGCAGATCTCCGCCTTCTCCGGGCTGGAGACGACACAGATCGGGATCGCGCCGCCGTTGAGCGCGTACTGCGTGGCGTATGAGCCGAGTCCACCCGAGGCGCCCCAGATCAGGACCACATCGCCCTGCTTCATCCCCGCGCCGTTGCGGGAGACCAACTGCCGGTAGGCCGTGGAGTTGACCAGTCCGGGCGCCGCGGCCTCCTCCCAGGTCAGGTGCGCGGGCTTGGGCATCAACTGGTTGGACTTCACCAGTGCGATCTCGGCCAGACCGCCGAAGTTGGTCTCGAAGCCCCAGATCCGCTGCTCGGGGTCCATCATCGTGTCGTTGTGGCCGGCCGGGTTCTCCAGTTCGACGCTGAGGCAATGTGCCACCACCTCGTCGCCGGGGTTCCAGGCGTTGACGCCGGGACCCGTACGCAGAACCACGCCGGACAGGTCGGATCCGATGATGTGGTACGGCAGGTCGTGGCGCTTGGCCAGCTCGTGGGTGCGGCCGTAGCGCTCGAGGAAGCCGAATGTCGGCAGCGGCTCGAAGATCGACGTCCACACGGTGTTGTAGTTGATCGACGAGGCCATGACCGCGACGAGCGCCTCGCCTGGCCCGAGTTCCGGCACCGGCACGTCGTCGAGATGCAGGGACTTGCGCGGGTCCTTCTCACGAGTGGGCAGATCCGCGAACATGTCCACGTCGTCCTTGTGGACGGTGATCGCCCTGTAGGACTCGGGAATCTCGATCGACGCGAATTCCTCGGCGGGTGCGTCGGTGAGGATGGCATCAAGAATCTTCTGCATTCGCGTCTCCCATTCGTGAACCTAGTTGCACGCTAACGGGTTACGCTGCGTGACCGGCAGGAGGGTCGCAGCCGCTCTCCGTGCGCTATGTGGCCTGACCTGGCTACGTTCTGGGTGGGAGGGTTCACATGCTTTTGTCTCGTCTGTTCGCCGGTCTGTCCGCCGCTGCACTCGTCGCCTCGGGAGTCGCCTTCGCGGCGCCCGCCAGCGCAGTGCCCGATCCGTTCACCATCACCAAGGAGCGCACCGGCGCTAACCCGATCGTGGCCGGTTCCAGTAGTGGCACCGAGTTCACCATCACGGTGACGAACAACTACGGGGAACCGTGGGAGGTCGCAGTGCAGGACCTGGCGCCGCCAGGCTTGACCCTCACCGGCGCGACGAGTTCGACGTTCACCAACTGCCTCGTGGAATCGTCCTACGTCACCTGCGGTCCGGCGTTGATGGACCCGTACGAGACCGCCACGATCCTGGTGACCGCCACTGCTGATTCGTGGGTGCGGCCCTCCACGCTGGTCAATTGCGCCTATCTCGGGGGGGTCTTTTTGGCGCCGGAAGCGGACTCGAGAGTGAACCCAGCCACGCTAGTCCCCTGCGCGGTCAGAGCACCGTCGGTGAGTCCGAGCAACGGCTACTACGGATACGCGGAGGCCCCGGTGGACGTCATCAACGACGCGGACCTGGAACTGACCGCCTCGCACGTCCCGGCCTACGACGTGGTGAGTCCGGGTGCCCAGGCCATCGTGGACTTCGAGGTGAAGAACAACGGGCCGTCGGGGGCCACTGGACCGATCACGGTCAAGGGCACGCTGCCGACGGGCACGTCGTTCGTGTCCGGGTCCGGTGAGGGGTGGACATGCTCGTCGGTGGATCAGGACGTCGAGTGTTCGCTGACCCCGGTGCCCCCGGCAGCGCCGCAGCCCGCGTTCCTCCCCGGATCGGTGCTGTTGCCAGGTGCCACCGTTGCGACCTTGTCGTGGACTCTGACAACGGCGCGGCCGGGCAGCGTGGCCTCGTACACAGTGACCGGCGTGGTCGCCTCACCCACGCCTGACTCGAACCCCGCGAACAACACCTCGTCGACGACGTTCGGTGTGGCCCCGGTGGATGTCGCGATCACCAAGGCGGCGACCGGTCCGGTCAACGTGGGCGACAGGCTGGTGTGGAACCTGTCGGTGAGCAATGTAGGAGGGATCGACGACGCCGGGAAGACGACTGTGGTGGACACGTTGCCGACGGGCTCGACCTTCGTTGCAGCCTCTGGTGACGGCTGGACCTGCGCGGCAGCGGGGCAGAAGGTCACATGCACCCATGACGGCCTGCCGAAGGGGACGACCTCAGTGGTATCGCTGACGACCAAGGTGAAGTCCGGTGCCCCACGGGTCACCAACAAGGCCGAGGTGTCGACTGAGTCCTACGAGAGCAACACCGCCGACAACTCCTCGTCTGCCGGGGTCCGGGTGAGCCGGATCGAGCAGACTGCGAAACCTCTGCCCGCCTCACCTGCACGTGTGAAGTCGGGCAAGACCGACCAGGGCAAGAAGTTGAGGACGCGGGTGTTGTGCCGTCCCGTCAGCAAGGGGGCCCTCGGTGAGGTCGCCTACTGCAAGGTGACCCGCAAGGGGAATGTGGTGAAGGTCAAGGTGCTGGGGTCGCGCAAGGTCAAGGTGACCGTGATCCAGACTGCGAAGGGTAACCAAAAGTACAAGGCCTTCAAGCAGCGCGAGACGTACATCGTCAAGCCGTAGCCGGGAGAGGCTCGCGTCCTGGTGAGCAGAAATCCGTGTGCAGCCGCGACACACTCACCAGGACCGCAACTTCTCACCAGCCGGTGTCGGTGCCCAGACGGACACCGGCACCGCGGGAGCGGGTCAGTGACCCTCGCCGGGCTCCACGAGTTCGATGAGCACGCCGCCGCAGTCCTTGGGGTGCGCGAAGTTGACCCGGGATCCGGCGGTCCCACGTTTGGGCGACTCGTAGAGCATGCGGACGCCGGCGTCGCGCAACTCGTCGGCCGCCACCTCGATGTCGGACACGCGGTAGGCGACCTGCTGGATGCCCTCCCCGCTGCGCGCGAGGAACTTCCCGATCGGCGAGTCGTCCGACAGCGGGGCCAGCAACTGGATGCAGGAACCGCTGTCGCCCACCGCCATCATCGCCTCGCGCACTCCTTGTTCCTCGTTGGTCTCCTGATGGACCAGTTCCATGCCGAAGGCGTCCTGGTAGAAGGCGATGGCCTGGTCCAGATCCCGCACAGCCAGTCCCACATGGTCGATAGCAGTCACAAAACCCATGGCGTTATCGTGGCACTAGGCGTTGTTCCACCGATTCAGGAGGTCTGTTATGGCCGGAAACGTGATTGTCGCAGGAGCTCGCACCCCCATGGGGCGCTTGCTCGGATCGCTCAAGGGGTTCTCAGCCGCAGACCTCGGAGGATTCGCGATCAAGGCGGCCATGGAACGCTCGGGGATCACGCCGGACCAGGTCGACTACGTGATCATGGGGCATGTCCTGCAGGCAGGCGGTGGTCAGATCACCGCGCGGCAAGCGGCCGTGAACGCGGGGATCGGCATGGACGTGCCGGCACTGACGATCAACAAGGTGTGTCTGTCGGGCCTGGACGCGATCGCGCTCGCCGACCAACTCGTCCGCGCTGGCGAGTTCGAGATCGTGGTGGCCGGAGGCATGGAGTCGATGACCAACGCCCCTCACCTGCTGATGGGCTCGCGCGAGGGGGTCAAGTACGGCGACTGGAAGGTCATCGACTCGATGGCCTTCGACGGGCTGACCTGCGCCTTCGACCAGTGCGCCATGGGCGAGTCGACCGAGAACCACAACGAGAAGTACTCCGCACTGACCCGTGAGCGCCAGGATGCGTTCGCCGCACGCTCGCACCAACTCGCCGCGATCGCTGAGAAGAACGGCGCGTTCGCCGAGGAGATCGTGGCCATCGAGATCCCGCAGCGCAAGGGTGACCCGGTGGTCTTCGCCTCCGACGAAGGTGTCCGGCCGGACACCACGGCGGAGAGCCTCGGCAGACTCCGGCCGGCCTTCGCCAAGGACGGCACGATCACCGCCGGCAACGCGTCCCAGATCTCCGACGGTGCAGCCGCGGTGGTGGTGATGTCCAAGGAGAAGGCCGAGGAACTGGGTTTGACCTGGCTGGCCGAAATCGGGGCCCACGGCGTGGTGGCCGGCCCGGATGCGTCACTGCACCTGCAGCCGGCGCAGGCCATCAAGGCCGCGTGCGACAAGCAGGGCATCAGCCCCACCGATCTGGACCTGCTGGAGATCAACGAGGCCTTCGCGGCCGTGGGTCTGGCTTCCACCGACGAACTCGGGGTGTCCGAGGACCTTGTCAACGTCAACGGCGGCGCGATCGCCCTGGGACACCCGCTGGGGATGTCCGGGGCCCGTCTGGTGCTCTCGTTGGCTCTGGAACTGAAACGGCGCGGCGGAGGCACGGGTGCTGCGGCGCTGTGTGGCGGCGGCGGCCAGGGAGACGCGCTGATCGTTCGCGTCCCGTAGTGCGTTTGGTCGACCGGGCGCGCGCCGGGGATGTCCGGGCGCTTGCCCGGTTGCTGACCGCGGTCGAGAGCGGGTCGCCCGATCTGCGTGAGGTGAGCGCCGACCTCATGCGCCATACCGGCGGCGCCCACATCGTCGGTGTCACGGGCGCGCCCGGGGTGGGGAAGTCCACGACCACGTCCGCGCTGGTGGACGTGCTGCGCGGACAGGGCAAGCGAGTCGCCGTGCTCGCTGTGGACCCGAGTTCCCCCTTCTCCGGGGGTGCGCTGCTTGGAGATCGGGTGCGCATGCAGCACCATGCCACCGATGGCGGTGTCTTCATCCGATCCATGGCGTCACGCGGGCATCTAGGTGGTCTGTCGGCGGCCACGCCGCAGGCGCTTCGAGTACTTGACGCGTGCGGTTTCGACGTCGTCCTCGTGGAGACGGTCGGCGTCGGGCAGTCCGAGGTCGAAGTCATGTCTCAGGCAGACACGGTGCTGGTCCTGCTCGCTCCCGGATCCGGTGACGCCGTGCAGGTGGCGAAGGCGGGGATCCTCGAGATCGCGGACATCTTCGTGGTGAACAAGGCCGACCGCGACGGGGTCGGCGCCACCACCAGAGAACTGCGCGCGATGATCGCGCTCGGTTCACGTCGGCCCGAGGATTGGGTCCCCGAGATCGTCGCGACCGTGGCCACCCGCGGGGAGGGGATCGATGAGTTGGTGAGTGTGCTGCAGCGGCATCGGGATTGGGCGCGTGACTCCGGGGACCTCCGGGCGCGGCGCCTCGGCCGCATCATGCGTGAGATCGAGGCGATCGCCTTCGACCGGATCCGCGCGGATCTGCACGACTCTGCCGGACTCGCCGAGCGGGTACTGGCCGGCGAATTGGATCCCTACCAGGCTGCGCAGTTACTGACACAGGGCCGATAGCCACAGCCGCAATCACGACCGAGCGTCGACATCGTCGCGCACAATGCCGCGGGGTGGTCTCACCGGCTCCGGAAGACCCGGCTGCGGATCGTGCCCACCCCGGACTCGCCGGAGGCACGCACCTGGACCCGGTGGACGCCCGCGGACACGGCGAATGTGGCCTTCGGTCGCCTGACCACCGACCATCCAGTGGTGGTGCGTCCCCTGCCGGTGAGCCGCACGAGGTACGAGGTGGCTCGCTTGGACGCACGCCAGGTGACTCTCGCCTGGCCCTCGTGCACGCTGACCCGCAGCCCGGAAACGGGCACCGGGCGCTGCACGTCCCGGACGGGGACTGGTGGGGGCGGATCCCGGGGATGTGGCACCGAGTCCGCCGGCATTGCCTGCACGCACGGTCACGCTGTAGGAGGTCCCCGGATCCAGACCGCGGATCAGACACTTCTCGGCATCCGTCCGGCATGTCTTGCCGCCGGGCCACGCGGTCGCCACGTACTCGCGGATGGACTTCCCGCCATCATCGGAAGGCGCGCCCCAGATCACTCGCAACGCTGACGGCTTCGGGCGCACGCGCACGTTGCGCGGCGCCGAGGGGACCGTCATCGGCTTCACCCGCCGCGGCGATGTGGTGGGAGCGCTGGTGCCACCCTGAGAACGGGCGGTCACGGACACGGAGTACGCCCTGCCGTTGCGCAGGCCGGGAATCGTGCACGTGTCAGCGGCACTGGAGCAACTGCGTCCGCCCGGGGTGGCCACGGCCGTGTAGTCGAGGACGTCATCGCTGGCCGAGAGGGACCAGCCGACCGCGAGTGCCCGATCCACGGGCTCAACGCTCACGTTGCCGGGCGGCAGCGGCACGGTCGCCGATGGGGTCGTGGACACTGAGGTTGTGGTCGCAGGGCCGCTGCCCACCGCGTTGTGTGCGATGACGGTGAACCGGTACTCGCGGCCGTTCTCCAGTCCCTGCACGCTGCAACTCAACGCCGATGTCGTGCAGATCGATGACCCCGGAGAGGACGCCACCGAGAAGGAGGTGATGGGGGTGCCGCCATCGTCCAGGGGGCTCTGCCAGGTGAGCGTGGCCTGTCGACTGCCGGACACAGCGGTCACCATGAGTGGCGCGGAGGGCACGTCCAGCAGCGTCAGATCCCGCACGGTCGGTCCAGTCACCGTCACCGAAGTCTGACTCGTCCGGTTCCCGTTCGGGGTGTGCAGTGAGTACGTGCCGGGCGGTAGTTGCAGGGAGAACCCGCCGTTGACCCCGGTGACGACGGCGGGCCGGAACGTCGATTCCTCGCTGTGTTGGGCGGTGACCAGCGCGCCCGCCGCGGTAGCGCCTGAACGGTGGCGTACGGCGCCCGACAACGACACCAATTGCGGAACCTCGGGGCTGAGCAGATGAGTGTCGCATAGTGCCGCGTCGCTGGGATTGCAGCCGGGACTCGTGCCGAACCAGACGGTGCCTGCCGATTCCGGAGTCAACTGCCGCGGCCAGTACGTCGTGGCGAACCCCGGGCGCTCGATGCGTACGCGGTAGCGACCGAAGGGTACGGCGAGTGCTTGGTAGTAGGCCGACACCGCGGGGTCTCCGAATGTCACCAACGGGATCGAAGTCCCGGAGTCCAGGTTCTCCGCGACCACGGTTGCGCCCGTCAGGGGGGCGGTGTGGCCCGCCGTGTACCGACCGGTGACGGTGACTCCGAGGGTGCCGGTGCCCGTTGCCTGCGCCGGCGCGACAATCATGCCGGCGAGAACGATCACCACACTGAGGATCCCGGGCAGAAGTCCCCGGCGACTGTTCGTATTCACGGTGAGCCGATCTGTGAGTTCGGGTTGGTGGGGTCGGGGGGTAGTTCAGGGCCCACGGCCGGGTTCTCCGCGCGCGTCGTCCGCCCGCTTGCGGGTGCCGCAGGGACTGGGGCCGCTGGCACCTGGGACATCGGGGTGGCGCCACCGGCCGGTATGGCGGAGCGTGACTGTGTGGGTCGACCGGGGCTTCGGGACGCGGCGGCCAGTCGGGCCGCACCGGGCAGACGCCGGTAGGAGCCGGTCAACATCATGGACCGCATCGCGGACTCAAGGCTAGGACCCCGTGTGCGCGCCGTGACGGTGATCGTCGGGGACTCCTCGACCGTGCCTGCGACACCGATCCTCACGGGGACCGGGTCGACCGCGGCGGTACTTCCGGTGGGCAGTTGGCGCCACCCGATGACCAGCCCCGATCCGACCACCGCGGCGAACAGGCATGCGAAGATCAGCGCCCTGTGTGTTGATCGGTGGGGTGGTGGCGGCGGATCGCCCAGGATGCGGACCCGGGCCTGTGAGCCGGAGCGCGCGCTGCTCGGCTGAGCCAGTGACATCGCGGACCCCCCCGGGCAAAGGCTGACTGTGAAAGTCCTCAAACTGTAACCCAGCGCTAAGGTGGCCTAGCGGGAGGTTGTGGATATGTCAGTGGTGGTCGGCTACGACGGTTCGGACATCTCCGAGATCGCGGTGCGTTTCGCCGTTGACGAGGCGCGCATGCGAGGTCTGGACCTCTTGGTGCTCACCGCGTGGGACCAGCCGACCGTTGATCTGGGGATGGGGGCCGGTGCCGCGATCGACCCGGATCTCTCAAAGGTGGTGGCCGCGCAGGCCGCCGAGGTTGCCGAACAGGGGGCCCGCCTGGCTCGGGAGGCCGGCATCTCGGCATCGTCGACAGCCGTTCCGGGACCGGCCGCGGCGGCTCTCGTGGAACAGGCGAGAACCGCGGATCTGGTGGTACTCGCATCGCATGGTCGCAACGCGGTCTCCGACGTCCTGCTCGGGGGCGTGTCCAGGCAGGTCGCCACACATGCGGCATGTCCCGCGATCGTCGTGCGCGATGGTGCCCCCGCGCAGTCGATCGTCGTGGGGATCGACGACTCACCGCAGGCTGCCCGCGCCCTCGACTTCGCGTTCGACGAGGCCAGCCGGCGCGCTTGGCCGCTGCAGGCGCTTCACGCGTGGGACGTTGCGGTGATCGGATTCGACGTCGATGCTTCGACCTATCCGGCCGGAGGGATCCTGGACGACGTGAAGGATGCCGAGGCGCGTCTGAGTGCTGAGGTGCTGGCCGGGCACATGGCCAAGTACCCGGATGTGGAGGTCGAGGTCCGCCTTCGGCGCGGCGCTGCCGCCAATGTCCTCGTCGAGGCAAGCCGCGATGCAGGAATGCTCGTGTTGGGCTCTCGGGGGCGGGGCGGCTTCGCGTCGCTGCTGCTGGGTTCGGTCAGCCACAAGGTCATACATCGCAGCGCGTGCACCGTGGCTATCGTGCATTGATGTGAGCTCTGTGGTCGGCCTGTTCCTACAGGTGTTGCCGCTGGCCATCGGTGCGGCGATGAGCCCCACCTTCCTCGCGATGCAGGTGATCGTCCTCACCAGCGGCGAACCGGGTTCCCTGCGGCGCGGATGGTCGCTGGCGGCCGGCAGCATGACCATGCTCCTGCTGATCAGCTTCGGGGGGTTGTCCCTGCTGTCGGCGCTGCCGGATTTCCAGTCCGGACAGCCGTCCTACGCACAGGCCGCCATCCTGATCGCTGGCCGGACTGGCCCTTCTCGGCGTGGCGGCGGTCATCAACCGCCGGCCGCCCCATCACGATGCCGCGCTCGAGCGCGTCGTGGACGCAAAGCCCCCCGTCCTGTTCGGCCTGGGGGCTCTGCGCCTCGCGGTCAACGCCACCACTCTTGCCCTGTACATACCTGCGCTGCACATGATCACCCAGTCGTCGGTGGACGTCGTGGTCAAAGCGTTGGTGTTCGCGATGTTGTTCGCCATCACGGAGATCGCCGTGGTCGGCCCTGTGCTAGCGGTCACGATCATGGGCGACCGCGCGAAGCCTGTGCTCACGGAGATCCACCACGGCATCGAGAAACGATCCCGGGCTCTGACGCTGGTCACCTGTGCCGGCTTCGGGGTCGTGCTGATCGCCGTGGGTATCAGGGTGCTTGTTCAGGTGTAGATGTTGTGCCGGATGGGCGCGCCAAGACGCGTTCGGCCGACACTAGTCGCCGGGATCGTCCTTGCCCTTACCGGCGATCTCCGCCAGGACCGCCTTTCCCAGAGCGTCCAGCGTGGTGTCGATGCCGGACAGGAATACATCGAGGTCCCGCACGGTGTCGTAGTCCGCGGTCACGCCGAAGTTGATGGTTCCGTTGTAGGAGACGATCGCCGTGGCCACGCGCACGCCCATCGCCAGTGGCACGAACGGGATGAGCGTCTCAAGCCGGCGTCCGAGCAGGTAGAGAGGAAGTTGCGGGCCCGGAACGTTCGTCGTGACGGTGTCGAATGCGCGCTGGTTGATCTGGCCGGCCACGCGCCCGGCCGCTGCGAAAAGTGCCGGGGGAACGAAGTCCGCCAACCCGATGATCGAGTCCACGGTCAGCGGAGTGCCACTCTTCTTCACCCGGTCCATCTGGCGGGTCATCGCGTGCAGGCGCTCCACCGGGTCGTCGATGCCGATGGGCAGTTGGGCGAACATGGCGGATACCTCGTTGCCGCCGCTGGCATCATCGGGTCCCCGCATGGAGACCGGAATCATGGACTGGATCTGCAAGGGTCTGGTGTCGACACCGCGGGAGGCCAGCAGGGCGCGGAATCCGCCGGTGACCGCGGTCAGGATGACGTCGTTGACAGTGCCGCCGAACGCGTTCTTGACCGCTTTGAGCGTGGACAGGTCGCCTTCGACCCAGCCCCAGCGCCGGTGGGGGCCGCTCGGGCCACCGATGGCCGACTCCGTGCTGAGCAACCGTCCGCCGACCGAGGCACTGCCCATCGCTCTGACGGTGACATGCTCGGCGAGTTCTCGCGGGTTCGCCACCCGGCTCACGATCCGGCTCAGGTGTTCGCCCGGGCGTTTGACCGAATCGATGACCGCGTCGGTCACCAGCCCCACGCTGCCCGGGCCGGGTGCAGGCGCCCAGGTGCTCGGTGGGTTGTCCCGCCCCTCCGGGTCCAGATCCAGGATGACCTCCATGATGTCGTGGCCGGACAGGCCGTCGATCATCGCGTGGTGGGCCTTGTTGATCAGCGCCCAACGGCCCTTGGCCAGGCCCTCCACGAGCCACATCTCCCACAGGGGCCGGTCGAGGTCGAGCCGTTGGGAGAGCAGGCGGCTGGCGAGGCGCTCCACCTGTTCGGTGCCCCCCGGCTTGGGTACTGCGGTGTGGCGCACGTGGAACTCGAGTTCGAAGTTCTCGTCGTCGACCCAGATCGGCTGCCCGATGTGCAGCGGCACGGACTGCACCCGCTGCCGGTAGCGCGGTACCTGGTCGAGGCGTGAGTCCAAGTACGTGCACAGTTCCTCGTATCCGGGCGCGGGACCTTCGAAGACCATCAGCCCGCCGATGTGCATCGGTTGGCCGTCGCGTTCCAGGAGCAGGAATGTGGTGTCCAGTGGACTCAGACGATCGGGCATGCAACCTCCTTGGCTGCGGCCAGACTAGTTCACGCGTGGCGGCCGGCCCGCAGCCGATGTCACGCCAGGGCCGCTACCTGCGCGACTTCGGGAAAGTCGTCGAGCCAGGCCAAGATGGTCGAAGCGGTCGCTTCTGGCCGCTCGATCTGCGGCACGTGCCCGACATCCTGGATGAGGTGGAACGTCCATTCCGGGCGCCTGGCGGCGGCGGCTCGGGCCGAACGCACCGAGACCACACGGTCGCGTCCACCGTGGATCAGCAGGACGGGGGTGGCCAGTTCCCGCAGTCTGCGCACGTAGTTGCGGCTCTGGCTCATCAGGACCACCGAACGTGCGGCCTCCACCAGATGTCGGGCGGTGCCGCTGAACTGTCGCCGAATCTCCGCCTGCGCCACCGCGGCCTCGAAGACCTCCCGGGGAAGGCTGCTCGGATCCACACTGACGACTCGAAGCATCCGCGCCACCTGGGCCTCGGCAGAGGCCAGTCGGGTCCACAGGCCGACGATCAGCGACCCGACGCCGGGGGTTGCCAGGACGGCGAACTCGAGGATCATCCGCAGATCGCCGACCATCACGCCGGATGCGGGCAGCGCGGGTGAGATCAGCACCACTCCGGCCGTCGTGCCCGGAGCCGAGGTCGCCTGCACCACGGCCAGCAGGCCGCCCATCGAGTTTCCCATCAGGACGGCCGGACTGCCGGTGACCTCGGTGAGGAACCGGTGGATGACGTGCTGATTCGCGTGGACGCTGGTCGAGCGCCGCCCGGCCTCGGTGAGGCCGTGCCCGGGCAGGTCGAGGGCCACCACCCGGCAACGGTCCGTCAGGTGTGCGGCGATCAGGTCCCAGTTCAGCGCCGAGCCACCCAGGCCGTGGATGCAGACGATCAAGGGACCGTCCTCGGGTCCGCCGTAGTCCCGGTAGTGGGTGGGGCCGTCGATGTCGACCCAGTGCGAGGTGCCGGTACGTGGGTCGGTGGAGATACTCACGGGAACAACCTACGCACGCCGGAAACGACGTGGACCTCCGGACCACTGCGCGACATCACACATGCTCGCTCCTGTCACCACGGCGATCACCGGGTAGCCCCCCGTGGTGGGGTGGTCGGGGCCGAGGATGATCGGGAGGCCGTTGGGTGGCAGTTGCACCGCCCCCAGGACCATCGGTTTGCTCGGCAGGCTGTGCGATCGTGCCGGAAGCGGCTGCCCGGCGAGGCGGATCCCGATCCGATCCGACTGCGGGTCGAGATCCCACACCTGCGCGAGAAGTCCATCGATCGCCGCGTCGTACGCGTCCGGACCGGGCAGCACGGAGAACGTGTTGGAGACCGGCTCGGCCACGGCGTGGTCGATCGTGGGGTGGGCGTATCGCGCGACCGATGTCCTGATGAGGTCCCCTGCGCGAAGCGGGGGTGGTCCCAGGCCCCCCAGGGAGTCGTAAGACACCGACCCGAGCACCCGCTCCGCGTGCACCCCGCCCGAGAGGGCCACGTAGTACCGGATGCCCGCTCTGGGTCTGCCGAGTGTCACCCGTGCGCCCCGGTGGACGTGCACCACGGTGTTCGTCTCATGGCCGCGGCCGTCCACGAACAGCGTGCCCACAGCGCCAGCCACAGCGATGGTCTGTGATGTCAGCATCTGCAACGTGAGCCCGCCTCCCAGCGACTCCAGACCCGCGGCGTCGTCGCGGTTGCCCACGAGCCGGTTGGCCAGTCGCCACGACCGGGGATCGAAAGCGCCCGCGCGCGGGACCCCGAGGTGGGCGTAACCGGCACGTCCGGCGTCCTCGACGATCGTGAGCGCGCCCGGATCCATGACGCGAGCCACCTCGATCATCGCAAGCGCACCCGGGTGCCCGGAGCCAGCAGCGCGGGCTGGTCCGCACCTGGGTCGAAGAGCACGGTGGCGCAGGTTCCCAGCAGGTGCCAGCCGCCGGGCGAGGCCGTCGGATACACGCTGCAGTAGCCCGCGGCGATCGCCACGGAGCCAGGGGCCACCGCCGGGCGCGGGCGGGGCCGGCGCGGAAGGTGTAGTTGCTCAGGGAGTCCGGTCATGTAGCCGAAGCCGGGCGCGAACCCGCAGAACTCGACGGTGAGCGTGATGCGGCGCAACGCTGCAACCACATCGTCGGCCGACATGCCGCTGTCCCGCGCGACGTCGCCGAGGTCTGGACCGTCCCAGACGACGTCCAACGTCACGACCGACACGTCCAGTCTGCGGGGCGGTGCGGAATCGAACTGCGCCAAGGAGGCGCTGACGTGGTGCTCCTCGCCTCGCAGCAGAACGGTGCCGGCGCCGGGAACCACCTCCTCCAGGTGGGTGGCATCGATCCTCTGCCACAGCCCGATGGGATCGTCGGTGGTGACCAGCCAGGCGTTCTCCCCGAACGCGGTGATCTTCACGGCCAGGCCCTGACTTCCACGCCGGTGCGCGCCAGGTGGCGCCGGATGCGTCCCGCCAGACGTGCCGCACCTGGGGTGTCGGAGTGCACACACACGGACTCGGCCCTCACACTGATCATGGTCCCGTCGATGGTCGTGACCGTTCCGCGGGCCAGGCCGACAACCTGACGAATCACATGGACCTCGTCGGTCAGCACGGCACGCGGCTCGTCGCGTGGGATGAGCCGCCCGTCCTCGGCGTAGGCGCGGTCCGCGAAACCTTCGGCGACTGTGGTCAGACCCCACTGCTCGGCGACTGCGACGTAGCGGGCGTGGTGTTGTCCCATGACGGCCATGGGAGCGCCCATTTGATCACCGGCCTGGACGACCGCCTCCAGCAGCACCGTTGCGATGTCGGGCTCGGCGCCCGCGGCGTGGTACAGCGCGCCGTGCGGCTTCACGTACTCGGGAACCATGGGGCTGTTGTGGGCCAACCGGAGGATCTGATCCCGGATCTGGCGGCGCAACACGTCGGCGGAGACCTGTTGCCGGGTCCTGCCGAATCCGTCGGGATCGACGTAGGAGGGATGCGCCCCGATCCGCACGCCGAGGGCCGTGGCCTGGCCGGCGACCCGCCGCATGCTCGCGTCGTCGCCGGCATGTCCACCGCAGGCGATGCTCACGCTGGACACCAGTTCCAGGATCCTCGTGTCCAGGGCGGCGTCCATCTCGCCGACGTCGGCGTTGAGATCGATCGCACTCATGTGTTCGATGGTGCCTCGACTCGGTACACAAGATCAACGGCACACCGGCCCGCATGCTCCCCGGCGGACTCGTACTTGGTCCGGGGACGCTCGGGAACGCGCCCGCCGTCGTGGATCGCGCAGAACGCCGGATGGCCGCTCATGACTTCCCGCATCGCTTCGGCGTAGTCGACGTCGTCGGTGGCCAGGTGCAGGGTGCCGCCAGGTTTCACGGCGAGAGCCACCGCGTTCGCGAAGTCCGGTCGCACGAGGCGTCGCTTGTGGTGACGTGCCTTCGGCCACGGATCGGGGAAGAACACCAGGACCTCGCTGCAGGCGCCGGGGGTCAGGCGATTAAGGAAAGCCAGCGCATCGGCGTGAAGTACGCGGAGGTTGTGCAACTCACGCTCTTCGATCAGCAGCATCGTGCGTGCGATGCCCTTGGTGTGCACGTCCGCGGCGATGTAGTCGCGATCCGGATTCGCAGCCGCCAGGGCCAGTGCGGTGTCACCCAGGCCCGAACCGATCTCCAGTGTCCGCTCGGATCTGCGGGCGAACACGAGATCGAGATCCAGCGGATCAGCGGCCAGAGCCAGGTCCAGGCGTGGCCCCAGCCTTTGCAGCGCGTCCCGCTGATTCGGCGAAAGTCGCCCACGTCGGGCGTGGTAGCTGCGGATGGCTTCGACCACCTGATCACGCTACCGCTAGACTTGGACAGGCCCCGCCGGTGCGGGTGCCTTCTGGTGGGTGTAGCTCAGCTGGTAGAGCGCCGCGTTGTGGTCGCGGATGTCGCGGGTTCAAGTCCCGTCACTCACCCCAGAGAGTTCGTATCGCACGGACCGGTACGGGCGCTACCAGCGCGGTGGACCCAAGAACCCCGAGGGCAACCGCGTCGTGCCGATCGACCCGGAGCTGGCCAGCGGCGACCCCAGGTCCTCCAGGGGCGGGGGTTGGATCACTGGCTGGGGGCGTGGGGGAAGACAGTGTCCAGCATCAGGGCGAGTTGGTCGGCAGGCACTGCGGGTGAGTACAGAAAACCCTGAGCTCCTGGACAGCCCAGGCTCCTGAGCGTGGCCGCCTGATCCGGTGTCTCGACCCCCTCGGCGGTGACGCTCAGCCCGGCCGAGGTGGCGTGCCAGCGCGATGAGGCCGCCGACAAGACGGTGGTCGTAGTCGTTCTCGGTGATGTCCATGATGAAACTGCGGTCGATCTTCAGGACGTCGATCGGGTAGCGGCGCAGGTAGGTCAGCGAGGCGTAGCCGGTCCCGAAGTCGTCGATGGCGATCCGCACGCCCCGGTCACGGATGCCGTTGAGGTTTGTCCCGGGCGATGGCCGTCTCCCGCAGCAGCGTGGTCTCGGTTATCTCCAGACACAGGCGGCCCGGATCGAGGCCGCTGGCGGCAAGGGCGTCATCGAGGGCGGCGAGCAGGCCGGCTTCGGCGAGCTGCAGTGCCGAGAGGTTGACGCGGACGGTGAGGGGACCATCGTCGCGGTGGGCGCTCCATGCGGCAGCGTGTGTGCAGGCCTCGCGCAGAACCCAGTCGCCGACGTCGAGGATCAGTCCGGTGTCCTCGGCTACGTCGATGAAGCGGTCCGCGGTGAACAACTCTCCGCTCGGGTGGTGCCAACGCAGCAGTGCCTCGGCGGCGATCACCGTGCCCGACTTCAGATCGACCTCGGGCTGGTACCAGACTGCGAGTTGCCCGCCTGGCAGCGCGCGTCGCAGGTCGCCTTCCAAGGCGAGACGGGACGTGACGATGGCACGCAGGTCCTCGTTGAACACCGACACCCGGTCCCGGCCTTCGGCCTTGGCGACGTACATCGCGGTGTCGGCCTCGCGGATCAGGTCGGCGGGCTGGCTGTGGGCGGTCGAGACGGCCACGCCGATGCTTGCGGTCGAGAAGAGTTCACCGGAGTCGCCGGGGAACGGGTCCCGGAACGCTTCCACCAGCCGCCAGGCCGCCTTGACTGCGTCGCCGGGATCGTCCAGGTCCCGCATGATGACGATGAACTCGTCGCCCCCGGTCCGTCCGACGAGGTCACCTTCTCGGACCAGGCCCGTCAGTCGTTGTGATGCCGCCTGCAGGAGCGCGTCGCCGACCGAGTGGCCCAGGGAGTCGTTGACATTCTTGAACCGGTCGAGGTCGACCATCAGGGCTGCCATCACCTTGGTCGTCCGTCTTGCGGTGCTGAGGGCACGCGTGATCTCGTCGAGCAGTGCGACCCGGTTGGCGAGCCCGGTGAGCGGGTCGTGCGTGGCGAGTTCCTGAAGCGCTTGCTCGGCGTGGACCCGATCTGTGATGTCGCGGTTCGTCGAGATCACATGAGCGACCGAGCCGTCCTCGGCCAACTGCGGAGCCAGGCTCGCCTCGTACCAGCGGTGGCCCTCGGTGTTGTCGACCTCGTACTCCATCGTCATCGGCTCGCCAGTGGCGAATACTGCGCTGATGCGGGTCGTCCAGAAGTCAACCGACTCCGCCGGATAGCCCAGCTCCTCCATTGGCCGGCCGACCCACGATGCGGCTGGCATCCCGGACAGTTCGGCGACACGCCGGTTGACGAACTCGAACCGTAGGTCCGGTCCGTAGATCGCGGTGCCATCCCGTGACCCGTCCAGTACCACGCTCAGCAGGGCCTCGGAGGCACGCAGCCGGTCCACGGCCTGCCTCCGTTCGGTGACATCGCGACTGGTGGTGATGACATCGGTGACCGAGCCGTCTGCTGCCATGACCGGGTCCACTCGCGTCTCGAACCATCGATGCCCCACCGGTAGGTCGATCTCGAACTCGTGGAGCACGGGCTCGCCTGTGGCGAACACCTGGCGGCTGTGTTCGTCCCAGGGGACCGCGAAGTGCGGCGGATAGCCGGCCTCGGCGAAGGTCTTGCCCTTCCAGTCCCGGGCGGAGATTCGCGTGAACTCGACCAGGCGCCGGTTGACGTACTTGACGCGGAGGTCCGGCCCGAACTGCATGATCGCGTCCGAGGTGCTGTCCAGTACCGCACCGAACAGCGCCTCGGACTCCGCCAGAGCGCTGATGGCGGCGACCTCGTCGGTGACGTCGTGTGCCGCGACCACCACCCTGTCGCCGAACGGGCTGGCAGCGACGTCGAAGGCACCCTGTACCCCGTTCTCGTCGAACGCGGGCACGCGCATGGCACTCGGCAGCCCGCTCCGGAGCGGTTCGGTGAAGGAGTCGAAGATCCCCAACTCGACGACCGAGGGGAACAGTTCGACCAGACCGTGCCCGAGGACGTCACCGGACGGCTTCGCATACAACCGTTCGGCGGCCGCGTTGAGGAAGCAGTAGCGCAGGTCGACAATGTCGCCGCGAGGACTCCTCATGGCCTCGAAGATGAAGAATGCCTCCGGGAGGGCATCGAGCGCATCGTGCAACTGGCCCTCGGGGAGAGCCCGGGGCATCAACTCAGTTGCCTCGGCGGCGCTTTCGTCCTGGGCTGGCTGGCGAGCCGTCTGCGGGGTTTCCGATACCGGGCGAGGCAGCAAAGGTGCGGGCATGACGCTACCTCCCGTCCCCCCGTCCGCACACGTCCACCGCGCACGCCGCATCAACCATGGCCCGCGACCGGTGCCCCAGCCGTTTCGCCCTCCACACGAAGGCTAGCCCCGACGGGCCATTCGTCGCCCGGTAATCCTGCCCAGCCGTGCCCCGCGGAAGGTGATGGCCGCGACTCACCCGGACTGCAAGTCTGCGGGCCCGGGGACTAGGGGAGTTCCGCCGGTTCGGACCAGATGTTGATGTCGATGTCGCGGGCGTAATGGTCTATCTGTGCCAGTTCCTCGTCGTCGAAGTCGAGGTTGCGGACCGCCCCGACGGTGTCCCGCAGTTGTTCGGCACTGCTTGCCCCCACCACTGTCGAGGTCACCCTCGGATCCCGCAGTGTCCAGGCCACCGCCATCTGGGGCAACGTCTGGCCCCGAGCCTGCGCGATCTGCGCGAGTGCTTTGACCGACTCGACGTACTCCGGTGTCAGCCACACCGGGTTCAACGACTTGTTGGCGGCCGCCCGGGAGTCCTCGGGCACGCCGTCCAGGTAGCGAGTGGTCAGCATGCCCTGGGCCAGGGGGCTGAAACCGATGCAGCCGGCGCCGACGTCGGCCAGGACGTCCAGTAGCCCATCCTCGATCCAGCGGTTGAACATCGAGTACGAGGGCTGGTGGATCAGCAGGGGCGTGCCGAGACCGGCGAGGATCTCGGCGGCTCTGGCGGTCCGGGTGGGGGAGTAGGAGGAGATGCCGACGTACAGCGCCTTCCCCTGCTGGACCGCGGACGCCAGCGCTCCCATGGTCTCCTCGAGGGGGGTGTCGGGGTCGGCCCGGTGGCTGTAGAAGATGTCCACGTAGTCCAGGCCCAGACGCTGCAGGCTCTGGTCGAGGCTGGCCAGCAGGTACTTCCGCGAACCGAGGAAGCCGTAGGGCCCCGGCCACATGTCCCACCCGGCCTTGCTGGAGATGATCAACTCGTCGCGCAGCCCGCGGAAGTCCTCCCGAAGGATCCTTCCCACGTTCAACTCCGCACTGCCGTACGGAGGCCCGTAGTTGTTCGCGAGATCGAAGTGGGTGATCCCGGCGTCGAACGCCGTGCGCATGATCGAGCGCTGCCGCGACAGCGGCGTGTCGTCGCCGAAGTTGTGCCAGAAGCCCAACGAGATGGCGGGCAGGGTCAGGCCGCTGGCTCCGCAGCGACGCTGCGGCATCCGGCCGTCGTAACGTTCTGGATCGGGCGAGTAGGTGTCGAGGATGGCCATACTCCGAATCTGCCACTGCTTCGGCGGCTATGCAGACCGTCACGGGAAACCTGCACCATCGCGGCGATGGTCAGCCGGAGCGCGCCCTTCGCATTGCGTACACCCTCGCACCTTGACAGGCTCTGACCATGTCCGCGACAGTCTCTTGGCGTAGCACCCGATCGGTCCTCTCCGCACTGTCCGCCGGATCGGTGCTCTCCTTCCTCAGCGTCCTTTCGGCCGGAAGTGCCGCGTCACTGCTGTCGTCCGGATCGATCCTGTCGATAGGGTCGGCCGGTTCGATCCTCTCCATCGGATCCTCGGGGTCGATCCTGTCGATCGGATCCTCGGGGTCGATCCTCTCGGTCGGGCGCGCTAGGCGTCGTCGGACTGGGACTCCGGATCCCCGATCATGACCGATCGGCGGTAGTAGGCCAACTCGGCGATCGAGTCCAGGGTGTCGCCCAGGGCCCGGTGGTTGCCGGTCTTGTCCGGCGCCGTGTAGTAGCTCTTCGGGTACCACCGCCGAACGAGTTCCTTGATGGACGAGACGTCGACCACGCGGTAGTGCAGGTACGCATCGAGTTCCGGCATGTACTTGGCCAGGAAACCACGGTCGACGTAGATGCTCGAGCCGCACAACGGCGCCTTGCGGGGGGTTGCGATGTGGGAACGCACGTATTCCAGGACGCGGGCCTGCGCCTCGTCGACACCGATGCCGTGCGGGATCTCAGGCAGCAGTCCGGATTCGGTGTGCATCCTGTTCACGATCTGCGGCATGTGAGCCAGTGCGGCATCCGAGGGTTTGATCACGAAGGACACGCCGTCGTCGAGGGGCGTCAGATCGGCCTCCGTGACGACACACGCGATCTCGACCAGTTCGTCGTGCTCGAGGTCCAGGCCGGTCATCTCACAATCGAGCCATACGAGTCGATCCGCGGGGTTGTTCGTCACCGGGCCAGCCTAGTCCAGTGGACCGCGCCGCCCCATGCGCGAGGGCGATGAATCCCGGCCAGCGGCACTCGCCCCGGGCCTACGGGCGGAACGGCCAGTTGTCCTGGATCTCCACCGGCGGTCCGGTCGGGGGCTCGTCGAGTCCCGGCGGCAGGTCCGCCGGGACGGCCTCCAGCGGGGCGAACGGCTGCTCAGGTCCCGGATCGGCAGACACCGGATGCAGACGCCGCCACGCCACGGCACCTACCGCCGCTGCGATCACCGCCAGCAACCCCCACCCCGCCAGCGTGCTCGCGGTGCTGTCGGACTCGTCTGAACCCGGCATCGTGTAGATGTAGGCGACGCGGCCGGCGGCCCCCTCCGGGGCGCCGTACGGCAAAGCGTCCACGGCACGCTTCTCACTGGCCGCCAGGTAGGCCTTCGCGAAGGCGGGGTCCTTGGAGGCCTTCACGATGCCTGCCAGCACCTCGGCGGTCCCCTGCGACTGCAGTTGGCCCGCACCGTCGGCCAGAGCGTCCGCGCCTCCTGCCGCGTCGTCCACCCCGGAGTCGACCTCGTCGATGGCATCCCCCACGGCCGCGGTGCCCGCCGCCTGCTGCTGTGCGCCGTCGGCCAGTGCGTTGCCGCCCTCGGCCAGATCGCTGGATCCCTGCGCCAGGTCCGACGTGCCCTTCGAGAGGTCCTGCGCCCCGTCTGCCAGTTCGTCCAGACCCTCGGAGAGTTCCTGGGTGCCGTCGGCCAGTTCGTCGGCGCCACCGGTCGATTCGGCGGCTCCATTCGAGAGTTTCACCAGGCCGTCGATGGTGGCGGTGAGCCCGTCGGTGAGCGCCTGCAGCCCCTCGTATACCCCGGGTGCGTCCGTATTGCCGCTGACCAGGGCGACCGAGATCTGGGTCAGTGCCGCGTCCACAGCCAGTAGTGCCGCTGCGATCCCCTTCAGTGACAGCGCGATGAGCCCGACCGCTGCGGCCTGGGCCGCGGTCCTGGTGGCCTGCGTACCCACGCCCGCGGCGACGACTCCGGCGTCGGCCTGTGCTTGTCCCGCGTCTGTGACTGCCTGCTGGAGCGCTGAACACTGGGCGGGATTGAGTATGACCGCGTCCACACATGCCTGCTGGTAGACCTGTTGTACCTGCGATGCGGCGCTGCCGGCCGCGAGTGCGACCTGGGTGCTGGTCGCAGCCAGGTCCCCGAGGCGCTGGGCGATGTCGGTGAGGTTGCCCTTGACCTCGGTGGCCCCGACCTGGGTCAGACCCGCCACCTGGGTCGTGGCCCGCACCGCTTCGATCAGCGAACTGGCCTGGGTGGGAGGGAAGGAGCCGGATGGATCGGTCGGCGTGCCGATCACATCCCGCAGACGTAGCACGGCCTGGGCGAGTTGGTCGGTGCTGTCCCGCGCGCCGGGCAGGGCATCGGGGGCGAGCAGTTCCTGGAGTCCGTCACTGAGACTGAGCAGTCCCTCCCCGAGTTGGGAGGTTCCGTCCTGCAACGCCTTGGCAGCGTCGTACGCCGACCGGGTGCCCTTGGCCGCCTCCTTCTGGCCGTCGGCGAGTTTGTTGGCACCCTTGGCGGCCTCGCGCTGCGCGGAGGCGAGCTCGTCGGCGCCGGTGGCGAGTTGTTGCGACCCGGGGACCAGGGCCTGATTGACCTCGCGGGACAGCGTCGACGTACCCTCCCCGAGTTGCCGCAATCCGGAGTTCAGGTCGGCGGCGCCTTGAGCCAGCGCGACGGCGGACTTGTCCAGTTCCACCAGTCCGTCGGCCAGCTCGGCGTTGCCGTCGACGCTGGCCGCCAGCAGATCGGTGCTGAAACCGAGCATCGGCGACTGGCCCGACTGCACCGGCATCACCTGCATGGTCAGTCCCGGAACGGCCAGTGGGCTGCCGCTGACCAGCATCTGAACATCCTGCTGGTAGTTGCCCATCGGTGGGTACAGCACCAGGTTCCAGCTCAGCTGGGTCTGGCCGTCCGGGGTGGTGGAGCGCAGGGCTTTGGGTGCCTGCAGCAGTTCGAGACCTTTGGGCAGCGTGACAGTGACGGTTCCCACGAAGGGCGCGAACACGGGCTGCTTGTCCACGGTCCAGCGCCCGGCCGCGTCGCGGTACCTGATGGTCTGACGCTTTGCCGTGGTGTTGGTGACTGTGTAGATCACACGCATCTGGCCGGTCGCCCGGTCGACGCTGTCCGGTGCCAGGACCTCGGTACCCTGCCGGTACTCCGCGTGCAGGGCCACCGGCAGCGGCTTGTCGAACGCGGCCCGGGTGGTCACCGTGGTCTCACCGCTACCCCCGATGTCGACCAACACCGCGTCGCCGTCGGTCGCGGGAGCGCCGCGACGGTCGGTGTACTCCACCTCCGTGGTCGAGGAGGGGTCTCGGACCTGTCCTTGCGGATAGTCGCGTGCGACCACACGGCTGTACAGGGTCGCTTCCACCGGCAGCCCCGACGCGTCGACCTCCGTGACCACCAGTTCCTCGTTGACCAATGCGGGTTCCGGGTCCGCGGCCAGGGCTGGCGCCGAACCCATCACCGTGGCGACCCCGGCGGCCACACAGGCCACCAGGTGTCGTTGGCGCATCAGGGACTCCCGACTCGGATCGGCTCGGGCTCCTCCACCCGATCAGGCTCCATCGTGTCGCCTCGGGGTGGCAAAAGGTTGTCGAACACGCTGATTATCAGGATCGTCACGGCGGCCGGGAGCAGCGTGGCCCCCAGCAGCGACCCCAGGGAGGCCTCCGGGCCGCTCAACAGGTAGGCGACGGCCATGGCGACCGACCCCAGGACCATGGGCAGGGCAAAGCTGCGGCCCACAGCCAGTACGGCCAGCAGCGCGGTCCCCACGATCGCCCACGCAGTGACCGGTGCACTTGGGGTGCTGGCCGGAGGCACGAGAGCGTCGATGATCGACACGACCACGAGCGCCAGTATCACGCCCAACCCGTAGCCGGCGGTGCGCAGCAGGTAGGTGCCCTTGCCGCCACCCACCGTCCTCGGCAGCAGGGCCAGAACAGCACCGAGCACGGCGCTCATGGCTACTGCTGTCGAGGCTGACGCGGGGATCATCGACAGCCTGGACGTGAGGGCCCATGACAGGCCGACCCCGACGACGGCCCCGATCACGGGTGCGGGTCGGTACACGGCCAAGGGTGTCCGGCCGCTGTCACGTTGTGTCTGGCTCGCGGCGGCGGCGTCGAGGGCGCGGGGATCACCTTCCACGTGCAGATGGGGAAGCAGCCGGTCGAGCCAGTCGGGCAGCCACCATGTGCCCTTCTGTGCCAGGACCATGATCGCGGGCACGAGTAGACATCTGACGATGGTTGCGTCGACGGCCACCGCGGTCGCCAGACCGACGCCGAACATCTTCACGATCGCGTTCTCGGACAGCAGGAAACTACCGAAGACGACGACCATGATCAGAGCCGCCGCCGTCACGAGTCGGCCGGTGTCCGCCAAACCCCGCCGCACCGCTGTGGTCATGTCGCCGGTGCGTTCCCAGTGCTCGCGGAAGGCCGTGAGCAGGAAGACCTCGTAGTCCATGGACAGCCCGAAGAGGACGGCGAACATCATCATCGGCACGTACGACTCGATCGGTACCGGACCCTCCAGCCCTATCCATGTCGCACCCCATCCCCACTGGAAGACCACCGTCACCACGCCGTATGCGGCGGCGATGGAGATGAGGTTCATACACGCGGCCTTGAACGGGATGAGCAGGGATCGATAGGCCAGCATCAGCAGGAAGAAGGACAGTGCCACCACACCGGCGATGAAGTACGGAGTCCTGGAGGCGATGATCTCCGAGAAGTCGGTCGTGGCCGCGGTCACGCCCCCGACGTGCGCCCCCATACCGGTGCCGTCCACCGCGGCCGGCAGGGTCGTATCCCGCAGTTGATGGACGAGATCCTCGGTTCGCGAGTCGGACGGACCCCACTGCGGAACCACCTGCACGATCGCCACCCCGCCGTCAGGGCTGACCACGGGCTCCTCCGCCGAGGCGATCCCGGGTGCGGCGGCCAGATCACGCTGCAGGCGCTGCAGTCGGGGATCCCGTGTGCGCGGGTCGGTGCCCTCGGCGGCGTCGGCGTCCTCGGGTGCCTCCGCGATCGCGTACATCTGGGTGACGACTGCGAAGGGGCCGTTCTCGCCGGGGCCGAAGCCGCTTTCGACGAGGTCGTACGCCTGTCGGGCAGTGGTGTCCTCCGGCAGGATCCCGGCGTCGCTGTGTCCCAGGGTCAAGGTGAGCGTGGGTGCGGCCATGATCAGCAGGACCACCGACGACGCGATCGCGTAGCGCCAAGGACGGCTCGTGACCGCGTCGGCCAAGCGCCCCCACCCGGTGTGGTCGAGGTCGTCGTCGGAATGCGTCTTCAGGCCCTTCTTGGGCATGACGCGGTGCTTCATGACCCCGAGGATCGCCGGTACCAACGTGATCGAGGCCATCACGGCGATCGCCACGACGATGGCGGCCGCGTACCCGAGCCACGCGAGGAACGAGATCCCCGTGAGCACGAGGCCGCACACCGCGGCGATCAGCGTGCTGCCGGCGAAGACCATGCCGGCTCCCGCGGTGCCCGTGGTGCGTCCCACCGCGTCGGGCACGTCGAACCCCTGGTTGAGCAGGGTGCGGTGGCGGGTGAGCAGGAACAGGGCGTAGTCGATCCCGACACCGAGGCCGAGCATGGTGCCCAACGTCGGAGCCACGTCGGGGATGAACACCAACCTGCTCAACAGCCCGACCAAGGCAAGTCCGAGGCCGACGGAGAACAGGGCGCTGATCAGAGGGACGAAGGTCGCACCCCACCGGCGCAGCGTGAGGAACAGGATGAATACCGCGGAGAGCAGGCCGAGCGCCTCGCTGAGGTGGGTTTCCGGCTGGGACAGTTGCCTTCCCATGAAGCCGCCCATGGCCACTTGGACCTCGCTGCCCGCGGCGGCCGAAGCGGCCTGCAGAACTTCCTCGCCGACCGCGATGTCGGTGGCCGAGCGCTCGTTGATCACGATCGACACGATCGCGGTGTGCCCGTCGGGGCTGACCAGGTCCGCCCGATCCTCGGGAGAGGTGACGGTGGTTACCTGCGGGATCGCGCGCACCCCGTCGGCGACATCAGCCACGAGTCGCTCGCCGGCGGGCGACCCGAAGTCGAGGCCGGGGTCGTAGAGGACGATGGGGGTCGCCTCCGCGGAGGCGCCGGGGAAGGCCCGGTTGAGCAGGTCCTGGGCCACTGACGAGTCTGTGCCCTTGAGGATGAAGGAGTCGGCGGACTCCCCGCCGAAGAGGCGATTGGCCCCCATCACGACGAACGCGATGAGGAACCAGATCCCGATCACGCGCCAGCCGTTCTCCGCGCAACGGCGGCCGATTCGGTACAGGAACTCGGTCATTCCCGAGCTCTCCCTGGTTCCACGCGGCAAGGATAGTCGCCGTTGGAGTCCGTGTCCGTGCGTCCAAGCGGTGCGTGGACACCGATCCTGGGGGCTGCGGGGCGCTGGTGGCGCGGGCCGGGGCCGGAGTGCACCCGGTCCGTGACATCCTGGGAGAAGGGCGAGGATTGGGGCGCAGATGGAACTGACATGTTTCGACGTGACGACCGAGGACAAGGTGGCACATGTCCGCTTGAACCGGCCTGAGGCGCTGAACACCATGATCCCGGCCTTCTGGTCGGAGTTGCCGGGCCTCGTGTCGCAACTCAGCGACTCCGGTGAGGTACGGGCCATCGTCATCTCCTCGACCGGCAAACACTTCAGTGCGGGCATGGATCTGTCGGTGTTCACCAGCAGCGGGCTTTCGATGGATGGCGAGCCCGGCCGGCGCAACGCCACGATGTCACTGCTGGTCAAGCGCCTCCAGGAGAGCTTCACCGCCCTCGAGCGGGCCCGGGTGCCGGTCCTCGCCGCGATCCAGGGTGGGTGCATCGGGGGTGCGGTGGACATGGTGTGCGCCGCCGACATGCGCTACGCGAGCGCGGATGCCTACTTCGTCGTGCAGGAGACCAACATCGGGATGACCGCCGATGTGGGGACGCTGCAGCGCCTGCCCAAACTCATCCCCGACGGTGTCGCCAGGGAACTTGTGTACACAGGGCGGCGCATGCCGGCCGCCCGCGCCGCCGAGGTGGGTCTGGTCAACGAGGTCTTCCCCGATCACGAATCGCTGGTGGCGGGGGTCCTGGAGATCGCGGCCGAGATCGCGGCGCACAGTCCGTTGACGCTGTGGGGGGCGAAGGAAGCCCTGGTCTACGCGCGTGACCACGCGGTGAACGACTCGCTGCACCAGATCGCGACGTGGCAGAGCGGGGCGTTCCAGCCCGCCGACATGATGGAGGCCTTCGCAGCCAAGGGGGAGAAGCGAGCACCCGTGTTCGAGGACCTGCCCCCTGCCCCCTCCGGGATCTGAGGTCACCGTTCGGGGGTGGTGCCCGGACGTGATCGGGGGCAGGATCGAGCCATGAAGATTGCGATGCTGGGAACCGGTTCGGTGGGGCGTGCGTTGGCGGGGGGACTGTCGGCAGCCGGCCACGACGTCTGTTTGGGCACGCGTGACCCGGGAGCCACCGGAGCCGGACGGATTCGGACCAGTACGGCAACCCCCCGATGTCGCAATGGCTGGCCGACCATCCGTCGGTCCAGTTGGCCGCGTACTCCGACTGCGCCGTACATGCCGACCTGGTGGTGAACGCAACCAACGGCCAGGCGAGCATGCTGGCCCTGCAGGCCGCCGGGTTCGACAACCTGGCCGGCAAGATCCTGATCGACGTCGCCAATCCGCTCGACTTCTCGAATGGCTTCCCACCCACCCTGTTCGTCAAGGAGACGGATTCGCTCGGAGAGCGGATCCAGCGGATGTTCCCCGAGACCCGGGTGGTCAAGACGCTGAACACCATGAACGCGGAACTGATGCTGAACCCGGGTCGCTTGTCCGCGCCATCCGCGGTGTTCCTGTCCGGCGACGACCAGGACGCCAAGCGGGAGGTCGCGTGAGTTGTTGGCCGCGTTCGGTTGGGAGCAGATCATCGACCTCGGCGGCATCGTCACCGCACGTGGGGTCGAGATGCTCATGCCCATGTGGCTTCAGTTGATGACCACGTTCGGGGATGCATCCTTCAACTGGTCGATCGTTCGCTGAGGACTCAGTTCAGAAGCCCCACGACGTGATCGGCTATGGCGAGGCTGGCGGTGAGCCCGGGTGACTCGATCCCCAGCAGGTTGACCAGGCCGGGGATCCCATGGTTCTCGGGCCCCTCGATCAGGAAGTCCCTCGCGGGTTCGCCGGGCGCCTGCAGTTTCGGCCGGATCCCCGCGTAGTCCGGACGCAGTGCATCGTCCGGCAGGCCCGGCCAGTAGCGACGGATCGCGGCGTAGAAGTCCGCGGACCGGGCCTCGTCGACGGAGTACTCGACCTCCTCGACCCACTGGACATCCGGGCCGAATCGGATGTTCCCCGTGAGATCCAGTGTCAGATGCACCCCCAGTCCCGCTTGTTGGGGGACGGGGTAGACCAAGTGGGAGAAGGCCGGGGCGCCAGAAACGGTGAAGTAGTTGCCCTTGGCCAAGTGCAGGTCCGGCACGCCATGCCGGCCGAGGCCGCGGGCGAGGTCGACGGCACCCAGCCCGGTTGCGTTGATCACCCAGCGTGACCTGACCTCGACCTCCTCGTCGCCGCCGAGTCGCACGATCCAGCCTCCGTCGCTGCAGTGGCCCCCCAGCACGGGACAGGCGAGAACGGTCCCGGCGCCCGCACGTTCGGCGTCACGCTGCAGGTTGCGCATCAGCGAGTGACTGTCGACGATGCCGGTCGTGGGGGAGAACAGTCCTGCCCGCGCGCGTATCTCCGGCTCCAACTCCTCGATCTGCGCGGACTCCAGCAAGGTCAGTTCCACTCCGTTGCCGGCCGCCGTTACCCGGATCTCGTCGAGCCTGCCGGCTTCGTGCGTGTCCGTGGCCACGATCAACTTGCCGCACTGTCGGTGGGGGACACCCTTGTTGGCGCAATAGTCGTACAGCGCCTGCCTGCCCCTGACACACAGTGTCGCCTTCAGCGAGCCCGGCGGATAGTGGATCCCGGCATGGATGACCTCGCTGTTGCGTGAGCTGATGCCTGTACCGATGGCCTCCTGCGCCTCGACCAGCATCACCTCCCGCCCGGACAGCGCGAGACGCCGGGCCACCGCCAGGCCGACGACACCCGCACCCGCGACGAGGCATTCCACCGTCTCCACACCGGACAGTCTTCCGCAGCCGAGTACTCGAGATGCCGAACCGGGGATTCGATACCTGTCGACGCGCAAGGTGGTGCTGTAAGCGGCTACGTTCGGTGGCATGAAGTCAATGACCCTCGCCGCCGGTGCGGTAGCGGTACTCGCGCTCGCCGGCTGTTCATCATCGGACACGAACAATGCCCCAGAAGCCACTGCGACGACCACTTCCGCCAGTCCGGATGCTTCCATGATCGGCCCGATCATGGTCTCCTCCGGCCAGACCGAAGTCGAGGCCACCGTCGGTCGCGACATCGTCTTCGACGTGGGGGATGACCCCGGCAAGTACGAGATCAGTACCGACAACGAAGCAGTCGTCTCGGTCGAGGCGGGTGGCGAGCGGGACGGAGCGATGTTCAATCCGGGCGCGAAGGCACTCAGTGTCGGTGAGGCGACCGTCACGTTGGAGGACCCGGCCGGTATGGACGCATTGCAGTTCAATATCACGGTGACCGAGTAGTCTCCGGTCCGCGGTGCGGGATGCGCCTGCAGTGAGATCGGCAACTCCCGCCTGTTTGTGCGGATAATGGCGGTGTGAGCGCACAGGAGGGCGTCCATAGCGATGCGGCCCAGCGGCTGCGCGCAACTCTGGACAGCCTTCTCGATCCGCACGTCGTGCTGACCGCGGTGCGCGATGCGTCCGGCAACATCGTCGACTTCGAGTACACGGATGCGAACGCTGCGGCCTGCGAGTACAACGGGCTCGCGTACGAGGAACTCATCGGCATGCGCCTGCTCCAGTTCCTCCCCGGGCACGAGAGCGCGGGTCTGCTCGACCAGTACCGCGCGGTGATCGAGACCGGCGAACCGCTCGTGCTCGACGACTTCGTCTACGCCCTGGAACTGCGCGGAGGGGAGGACACCCATTTCGACATCCGGTGCGTCGCGTTGGGAGACAGCCTGGTTTACACGTGGCGGGATGTGACAGAGCGTCACCGGCAGTTGCAGTCGCTGGCTGAGGCAGAACAGAAGTACCGCAACCTCGCCGAGGCCACGACGGACATGGCCTACCGGACCGATGCTGACGGTGTCATCGTGTGGGTCTCCCCGAGTGTCACCAGAGTGCTCGGCTGGGAGCCCGAGGAACTGGTGGGGCATACCGTCCGCGACTTCGTGCCCGAGGACGAGTTCACAGCCAATGCCGAACGGCGTGAGAGCGCCTACTCGGGCGAGTGGACTCCGGAGCGTGAACAACTGCAGGTCTTCCATATCCTCGCCAAGCACGGTGATCCGGTGCCCATGGGTGTGGTGGTGAGTCGGGACCTCGACAGTGACGGGGAATGGACCGGCGGACTGCTCATCGGCCTGCGGGATGTCACGCAGTTGCTCAAACAGGAGCAACTCGCACACGAAGAGCGGGAGAAGGCACAGCGTCTGCAGTTGTCCATCGACCGGGCGGCTGTCGGGATGGCCATCACCAGTACCAAAGGAGTCTTCGAACACGTGAATCCGGCGCTGGCTCGGATGCTGCGCTACAGCCAGGACGAACTGGCCGGCATGTCGTTCGGGGAGATCACCCATCCCGACGACGCGGACGCCAGCCGCGCGATCATGACCCGGTTCCAGGACGACGACTCAGTGCAGCAACTGTCGCTGCGCAAGCGGTATCTGACTGCCAGGGGCGAGGTGCTCTGGGTCGACCTGTCCGTGGGTGCGGCACGACGTGAGGACGGCAGCGTCGACCATTTCATCGCCCAGATGGTGGACGTGACCGCGGAGGTCGAGTACGCGGAGGCTCTCGAGACCACCGTGCGGCGGTTTCGGCAGTTGGCGGAGAACGCGTCCGACGTCGTCTACGAGATGGGAACCGACTGGGTCATCCGCTGGATCTCGCCGTCGGTGCAGAACGTCCTGGGGTGGGACCCGGACCAACTAGTGGGGGTCGCTGCCCCGACCATCATGGCGCCAGGGCAGGAGGAGTTGCTCGAGATCCGGGGTGAACAGATCCGATCCGGCTTCTCCGTGGGTGGGGAGAATCTCGGCTTCCTGACCGCCTCCGGACAGACGCGGTGGATGTCGGCCATGGCACATCCTGTCACCGGGGACGACGAGACGGTCACCAGCGTGATCGTCGGACTGCGCGATGTGACGAACGAAGTCGAGGCCCGGGCAGCGTTGTTCAAGGTCCAACAGCGGCTCCGCATGGCCGTCGACGCTGCTCCGAACGGCCTGGTGATCACGGACGTGGACGGGCTGGTGGTCGATGTGAATCACGAGTTCTGCCGCTTGATCGGACTGACTGAGACCGAGGCAGTCGGGAACTCCATCACGTGGATTCTGCAGCAAGGGGGCGCAGGTCCGTGCCAGATGATCCGGGAGTCCCATGAGCATCGGCTGGGTGTCGATGAGCAGTCGCGGTGGATCGAACACGAGGTGCGCGAAGTGCCTGCCAGGGAACACGAGCAGGCATACCTGGTCCATCTGTTCTCAGACATCACACAGGAACGGGCGGTTCGTGCCGAACTCACCCATCTGGCCACACATGACACGCTCACCGGGGTGGCGAATCGGCGTTGGTTCATCGAGCGGCTACAGCGGATGTCCCGCACCGAACAGGTGAGCCCGGAGGGTATCGGTGTCCTGTTCTGCGATGTGGACCGCCTGAAGCAGATCAACGACGGGCGCGGGCACCTGGCCGGGGATGCGGTCCTCACATTCGTGGCCAACAGGCTGTCGGCGGCGGTTCGGGGTACTGACGACGTGGGCCGGATGGGTGGGGACGAGTTCGTGGTCCTCCTTGACGGTGTGGCTTCGGCCCATGCGCTGGAGGCGGTCGCGGAGAAGATCCGCGACCGGGTCTCCGGAACTGTCGTCTTCGAGGGGGGTCCGATCGCGGTCTCCGTGAGCATAGGGGCGGCACTGATGGTGGACGGTGAGACTTCACGCAGCGCGTTGCGGCGTGCGGATGCGGCGCTGCTCGAGGCCAAGCAGGGGGGCCGTAACTGCGTGGTCCTCGCGCCACCAGCCGAAGATGTGGGGCTTTGAGGGCGATTCTTCGGGCGGGGTGCTCACTGGCCGTCACCACGGATGCGGCACGATGGTGACACCTTGAGTTGATTGGAAAGTCATGCGTCGTTCATTCCTGCTGTCCGCTGCTCTGCCCGCCGTGGCCGCGCTGGCCCTCGCCGGGTGTGCCAGTGAGGCCGACACCACCTCCAGTGCATCCCCATCGCCGACTGCGAGTCAGGACTGCTCCCCGGAGACACTGCAGACGCTGACCCCCGGCACGCTGACGATCGGAACCGACACCCCGGCCTACCCGCCGTACTTCGAGGACGACGACCCGAGCAACGGCAAGGGATTCGAGTCGGCAGTCGCGTACGCGGTGGCTGACGAGCTGGGCTTCACCACCGACCAGGTCACCTGGGTGACAGTGCCGTTCAACAAGTCCTACGCGCCGGGGGACAAGGACTTCGACTTCGACATCAACCAGATCTCGATCACGCCCAAGCGGCAGAAGGCCGTCGACTTCTCCGACGGCTACTACACCGTGAACCAGGCCGTGGTGGCCCTCGAGGACTCGCCGATCGCCGATGCGACCTCCTTGGCTGAACTGCGGGAGGCGAAGCTCGGGGCGCAGGTCGGTACGACCAGCCTCGACTTCATCACCAACGACATCCAGCCGACCCAGGAACCGCTGGTCTACAACGACACGAACGACGCCAAGAGTGCGCTGGAGGCCGGTCAGATCGACGGCATCGTGGTGGACCTGCCGACCGCCTACTACGTGACCGCCGTGGAGTTCGACAACGCCAAGATCGTCGGGCAGTTCCCGGCGCAGGACGGCGGCGAGCAGTTCGGCCTGCTGATGGCCAAGGGCAGCCCACTGGTGACGTGTGTGAACCAGGCGCTCACCTCGCTGAAGGACTCCGGGGAACTGCAGAGCATCCAGGACGAGTGGCTGGTGGGTAAGGACGCACCCTACTTCACCGAGTAGCCATGACCACCCCGGCTGAGGCGCCGCTGGAAGCGCCAACGATTCCGTACGTGGACCCGGCCCGACGGTCGAGGTCACGCGCCCGGGCAAGGCGCGACGGGCTGATCGCCAGCATCTCCACGGTGGTCGTGTTCGCGGTGCTGGCGTACCTGGTCACCGCCTCGCCCGGCTGGCCCAAGGTCCAGGAGACCTTCTTCAACCTGGACGAGGCGATCGCTGCCTGGCCCACCTTGATCAAGGCGTTCGTGCTGAACATCAAGATCTTCCTTGTCGCCGAGTTCTTCATCCTGATCCTGTCGCTGCTGATCGCACTGGGCCGGGGACTGCGGGCGCCTGTCGCGCTGCCGGTCCGGATCATGTGCACGGTCTACGTCGACTTCTTCCGGGGTGTCCCGACGATCCTGGTGATCCTGTTGCTGGGATTCGGGGTTCCGGCTCTGCAACTCAAGGGCGTTACGAACTCGCCCGTGGTGTGGGGGACGGTGGCCCTGATCCTCAGCTACACCGCCTATGTCGCGGAGGTCTACCGCGCCGGCATCGAGTCGATCCATCCGTCGCAGCGGGCTGCTGCTCGCTCATTGGGGCTGAGCTCGATCCAGACGACTCGTTACGTGGTCCTGCCGCAGGCCGTGCGCCGTGTCATCCCGCCATTGCTCAACGACTTCATCGCGCTGCAGAAGGAGACGGCGTTGGTGTCCCTGCTGGGGCCGATCGAAGTGCTGCGCGCGGCTCAGATCAGCGCGTCCTCCAACTTCAACTACACCGCATACGTGGTTGCCGCCTTGCTGTTCGTCGCCATCACGCTGCCCCTGACCCGCCTGACGGACTGGCTGCAGCGCCGCGACGCCCGTCGCCGGATGGCAGGTGTGCTGTGACGTTCCTGCGGGTCACAGACGTGCACAAGGGTTTCGGGGACCTCGCCGTGCTGCGGGGGATGGACCTCGCAGTCGACCTGCACGAAGTTGTCGTCCTGATCGGCGCCTCCGGGTCCGGCAAGTCCACGTTGTTGCGGTGCATCAATGGCTTGGAGGCTGTCGACGCGGGCGAGATCCGGATCGGCGACATCGAGGTGACTGCGGCCGGGGTCGACCTCGACGAGGCGCGCCGGCGGGTCGGGATCGTCTTCCAGCAGTTCAACCTCTTCCCGCACATGACAGTGCTGGACAACGTGACGCTGGCGCCGCGCAAGGTGCTGAAGACTCCTCGGGCTGAGGCTGAGGAGGCGGCGCGCGAGTTGCTGGGCCGGTTCGGGCTCGCCGACAAGGCCGACGACTATCCGGACCGACTGTCTGGCG
Source organism: uncultured Actinomycetota bacterium (assembly GCA_963769435.1). Classification (GTDB taxonomy): domain Bacteria; phylum Actinomycetota; class Actinomycetes; order S36-B12; family UBA10799; genus JADKAV01. Next base: position 559,352 of record CAVYLN010000001.1, on the reverse strand, counting down.
GCCAGCAGCAGCGGGTCGCGATCGTACGTGCACTTGCGATGAAACCGCAGGTGATGCTCTTCGACGAGGTGACTTCTGCGCTCGACCCGCTGCTCGTGGGGGAGGTGCTCGACGTGATCCGGGAGTTGAAGCAGGAGGGGATGACGATCGTGATGGCCACCCACGAGATGGGCTTCGCGCAGGAGGTGGCCGATCGCGTGTGTTTCCTCGATGGCGGAAAGGTCCTCGAGGACGCGCCGCCCGCGCAGTTGTTCGGTTCTCCGCAGCACGAGACGACGCGGAGCTTCCTCGCGCGGGTGGCGCGGATCTGAGGGTGCGTCCGCGAGACTTCCGCAGGATCTCTTTCATATGTGAAACCGAATCTGCGCGCAGTCTTGCGGGATGCCCGATTCCTAGGCGGACAGGAACTGCCGACGGTATTCCTCGACGGCTTGCGGAGCTTCCTCGCGCGGGTGGCGCGGATCTGAGGGTGCGTCCGCGAGACTTCCGCAGGATCTCCTTCATATGTGAAACGGAATCTGCACGCAGTCTTCCGGGATGCCCGATTGCTAGGCGGACAGGAACTGCCGACGGTATTCGTCGACGGCCACGGGCAGCGTCGGATACATGTTGTCCTCCCCGATGACATCGGCGACCCCGTGGTCGCGCATCGGGATGAGGACATCGTTCTTGACCCGCGCGAGCCAGAGATCGATCCCGTCGCCGGCAAGGGTGTCGTGCAGCTCCTCAAGGACGCTCAACGCGGTGGTGTCCAACTCCACGTTCGCCTCCATGTTGAGCAGGACCACGCGGGTATCGGGCTCCAGGGCGCCGGTCACCTTGTAGAAGAAGTCGTAGGCGTTCATGAAGAACAGGGGTGCGTCGTAGCGGAACACGACGAGCCCCGGGAGTGTCTCGGTGTGCTTGTGGTCGTCGACGTCATGCATGCCTGCAATGTTGGGCACGAACCCGAGCACCCCGTCGTGTGGGCGCGCCAGTCGCGCGAGGAGTTCTACGATCGACAGGGCGATCGCGATCAGCACACCCGGAAGGATGCCGACCAGGACGACGGCGAGGGTGCATGCGGTCGCGATGGCCACCTCGCCCAAGCGGAAGCGCGCCAACGCCGACCATTCGGCAACGTTGACCAGCGTGATGGCGGCGTAGACGATCACGCCGGCGAGCGCGGAGACCGGCACCGTGGCGATCACACCGGGCAGAAGCAGTGGCCCGGCGAGGATGAACAGGATGACGAAGATCGAGTAGAACCGTGTGGTTGAACCCGATGCGAAGGCCAACGCGGTGCGCGACGAGGACGCGGACATGGGGAAGCCGCCGGCCATGCCGCTGGCGAACTGGGTACCCGCCAGCGCCCGCATCTCCACCGAGGCATTCGGCCGCTCCTTGCCGGCGAAGGCCCTCGACGTGACCATGACGTCGGTGAAGGACACCACCGCGATGCTCAGTGCGGGCAGCAGCAAAGCGGTGACCACGGCCACCGACAGCCCCTCCAGGCCGATCACCGGCATGGACAGTGACACCTCGCCGACACGATCGATGTCGCTCATGAACAAGCTGACGATGGTCGCCACGCCGAGGCCGATCAGGGGTCCGGGAAGGCGGTTGGAGAGGCGCCGGGAGAGCAGTGACAGGACCACCACGATCGTTGCGATGGTCACCGTCTGCGGGTTCGGAACCGACCATTGGGAACTGATCAGCCCACCGACCGTGTCGGTGTCGAGTTCGATGCCGAGGATCTTGGGCAGCTGCGAGATGACCATCAGGATCGCCACGCCGGTCATGTATCCGGTGAGGATCGGGTTGGACAACAGATCGGCGAGGAAGGACGCCTTGATCAGCCACCCCACTCCCAGGATGATGCCCACCAGCGCCGTGGTGATGGCCAGCGCGGAGGTCCACGGGATGCCTTGGGCCGCGGCGACCGGACCCACGGCGGCGGCGGCCATCAGTGCCACGGTGGACTCCGGGCCCAGCGACATGTAGGGGTTGCGTCCCAGCAGCATGTAGGCGACGAGGGGGACCACGGATATGGTCAGGCTCGCCGATGGGGTCACCCCGGCCAACGAACCGTAGGCCATGGCCTGCGGGATGATGTACGCGCCCACCGAGAGCCCGGCGACGACGTTGGGCACGCGGAACAACTCCCGCGCTCCACGATGTCCCGGCGCCTTGGCGGAGGCGGCGTGCGTACTTCCCACCCGGGCGAGACTACCGTTAACCGGCCGGTCATGTTCCGTTCATGTCGAGACCGGTCTCTCGCGGCTACTTCAAACGCACGGCCGCGGCGTAGAAGTAGTGGTCGGACTGCCAGATCGGCTGGGTGTTCTGGAACTTGTTCTCGATGACCTCGGCCCATGAACTCGTCGCCTTGCGGTTCAGCACGAGGTCGATGCGCGTCGGCACGATGGGGTCGCCGGAGTCGAGCGGGATCTCACTGTCGAGATCGCCGGACTGACAACAAGTCGCTCCCACAGACTCTCCGAACTTGCCGCCTGCCTGGATGTAGGAGTCCTTGAAGTACTTGGTCATGTTCTGGTATGTCGGGCTGTAGTAGCCGTTCGCATCCGAGTTGAAGTCACCGGCGACGATCACCCGGCCATTGGTCTTCTTGGCCTGCTTCTTGGCCACCTTCACCAGTTGCTTGCCCTGGGCCACCTGCACCGGCGACGGCCAGTTCTCCAGGCCGGTGGTGCCGGGTGTCCCGGACTCGACCTCCAGGTGCGAGGTCATCATGGTGAACTTCTTGCCGCGATAGGAGAAGCCACGAGAGGCCCATCCCCGGTTGAAGGAGACCGGCAATCCCGCCAACTGGTAGACGACCTGCTTCGTGAAATTGCCCGGGTCCTTGAACTTCAGCGGCTTGAGCTTCTTGGACTTGGTGTTGTAGAGGATCGCGTCGCGGTCGGCGAACGCGATCGAGCACTTTGCCGAAAGTGCACTGGCCGGCTCGTCGCAGCCCACTTCCGGGTTCACGTAGGGCAGCCCGCCGAACGGGGGGATCTTGGCGTTGTCGACCAGGCTCGCGACCTTGAACTTGAGGCCTGCGCGCTTCAACTCCTTCTTCATGATCTTGAGATAGTCGTAGCTCGGCAGGCCGTCGTTCGACCCGTCCTTGACGACGGTCCAGTTGCTCAGTTCGTTCAGCGTGATGATGTCCGGGTTGCGTTTCTTGATGGTGCGCGCGATCGTCTTGGCCCGCAGCGGGAAGTCTGTCGCCTCCACCGTGTCGTACAGATCACGCAGGGCGCCGTAGAAGTCGCCGCCGGTCACGATGGCCTCGATCGCCGGGCTCAGCGACCCGCCGAGGTACAGGTTCAGGGTCATGACCTTGAGCGCGTTCTTCGGCGGCTTCTTCGCTCCGACCGTGCTGGCCGCGGCGACCGTCGGGGTGGCAGCTTGCGCGGGAACCATCATGGCCACGCTCGTGCCGAGCAGTGCGACTGCGGTCACGGAAGCCGCGACCTTTCGATGACCACGCACTGGGACTCCTCTCGAGGGCTGTGCGGCCCAACCTACTGTCAGCCTCCTGACGGTGTCGACCGGCGTTATCCGGTCGTGACGCGATCGGAGACCGACTGCACGGCAACCATGCGACGTGAACGTCGGGGCCACACGTGGTTCCGGCAACACGCGGCGGATCTGTGCAACGATGACTGACGTTCCCGCAGGGCCAACTGGGAGGGTGTCTTCATGACGGGTATGAGCCGGCGGTCGTTCATGGCCATCACGGGGGCTTTGGCGGCGTCGGTGGGGCTGCCGAAGCAGGTGCTGGCACCCGCACTCGCGGCGCCCACCCGGCCTGCCGATGTGCCGACCACCCTGCGGGAGACCATCCGGCAGTCCGCCACCGGCAACAAGGCCTACCGCACCCTGCGCACCGCCGCCGGCGAGCCGTTCATCCCGCGGGTGGACCTGCTCTCCAGCGCACCGTCGGCGGGTCGCGTCGGCCAACGCCGATCCCTGGGGTACTTCGGACACACCTCCGACATCCACGTTCAGGACACGCAGTCACCGGCCCGGCTCGAGCCCACGAATGCGTTCAGCCCGACGTTGTTCCCCGGCACGTGCCGGCCACAGCAGTCGATGTCGCTGTTCGTCCAGGCGCAGATGGTGCAGGCGTTCAACGATGCCGCCTACAGTCCTGTGACCGGCGCTCCGATGGCGGCGGTTCTGAACACGGGCGACTCGGCCGACCAGATCTCCAACCTCGAGACCCGTTGGTACATCCGGATCATGGACGGCGTTCCGGTCATGGCCGACTCCGGGACTCCGGGTGTGTACGAGGGTGTGGAGGCGTGGCCGGAGGCGACATACGCGTACCACCCTGACGATCCGACCGGCGACATGTGGGGGCCCTACGGCTTCCCCAGTGTTCCCGGCCTGCTCGAGGCGGTGGTCACCACGGAGGTCACCAGCCCGGGGATGCCCGCCCCCTGGTATTCGGTGTTCGGAAACCACGATGTGCTGTTCAACGGGTTCGCGGGCCAGGACGATTCGCTTCGGTCGCTGGCCACCGGTGGCGTGAAGTACTGGTCGTTCCAGTCCTGGGCGTTGGACATGTTCACGGGCATGTCGCTGGATCCCAGCCCGCTGCAACGAGCCCTGGACTACGGCCGGCAGCAGTTCGGCCTGCTCGGTGGGTTCAAGCGCGTCTCGTCCGACCCGGATCGCAAGTTGTTGCTGGGGCAGGACTTCATGGCGGCGCACTTCGAGGACACCGGTGGCGGTCCGGGTCCGGTGGGTCATGGCTGGACGAGTCAGAACCTCGATGACAACACCACCTACTGGACGGCCGACATCGGTGAACACATCCGCTTGTTCGGCCTGGACACCTGCAACCGCGTGGTCGGAGCCGACGGAGCGGTTCCCAAGGACCAGTTCGACTGGCTCGAGGCGGGGCTCAAGACGTGTGTCGAGCAGAACAAGCTGGCCATCATCATGAGTCACCAGAACAGCCTGACCCTGGAGAACACCGCAGAATCCGTGTTCCAGCCGGGAGAGCCACTGATCCATGCCGACGAGTTCATCGCGATGCTCGTCAAGTATCCGAACATGATCATGTGGGTCAACGGGCACACGCACACCAACACGATCCGGCCCCACCCCAATGCCGATGGGACCGGCGGCTTCTGGGAAGTCACGACAGCGTCCTGCATCGACTACCCGCAGCAGCAGCAACTGATCGATCTCGTGGACAACCGGGACGGCACTTTGTCGATCTTCGCGATCACGATCGACCATGCCTCCCCGGCGCAATGGACGCAGGGTGATCTGTCGCAGGTGGGGATGGCGTCCCTGAGCCGGGAGTTCGCCTCCAACGACTGGACAGCGACACCGTTCGCGCTCATGGGCTCCGACCTCGACCGCAACGTCGAGATGCTCCTGCCCGCGCCGTTCGACATGGACAAGATCACCGACACATCGCTGGAACGGGAAGCCCTGGCCCGCAAGGCCGCGGTTCTGAAGAACACCCAGGGGGTGACCGGATGAGCCGGCGCATAGCGATCCCCGCGGCACTGGTGGTCGGCCTTGCGTTGACCGGGTGCAGTCAGGCCGCACAACTGCAGCCCGTCGCGGGCGGGCAGATCAGTGCGGTCCGCACGGCCACCAACGACATCCTGGTGGACCAGGACGTCGACATCCAGGTCGCTCCGGTGTGCGAGTTCGAGGACCCCAAGTTCCTGTGTGTAGGCAGCACCACCGACGGAAAGAAGATCACGTCAGAGGCTGAGGTACTGGCCGAGTTCGGTGCCACCAAGACCGAATACGGCGCATACACCCCGGCCGATGTCTCGTTGGTCGTCACGGTCGGGGAGGACCAGATCTTCAACGGCAAGGTGGAGAAAGTACTCGTCGAGAACGGGCGGCGCAGCAGATGAGCACTCAGACTTCGACCGCGGCGACCTACCGGGTGTCCGCACTGCTGAAGGCGCTACGCGTGATGTGGAGGGCGGCAGGCCCGGCGCTGCTCTTCATCCTGGTCAACATGGTGGTTCAGGCCGCCCTCACGTACCTCGATGCCCAGTCGGGCTTCAACGCCCCGTTCCTCATCGGCCTGATCGTGTCCGCTGTCATGGCGATGCTGCTGTACGCGGTGCTGACCGCCTGTGCGTTGCACGCCGTGGGACCCGACACCTCGTCGGTGATGTCGCGCGTGCGGGAGAACCTCGGAAACTTCACCGTGTGGGCCCTCGTGCAGTGGTTGCTCGTGTTCCTCGCGGCACTGATCCACCCGGGCGTGGTCCTGCTGGTCGCAGTGTTGACTCCCTTCCTGCCGATCGCGGCCATGGACGGGCATCGCAACGCCATCGCCGCGAACTTCCGGACCCTCGGCAGTCACGTCGGCCGATGGCTCATCACGAGCCTGGTACTGCTTATCGCCGGCGTCGTGCTCTTCCTGCTGGCAGCCGTGAACACGTTCTTCGTCAAAGGCACGCCGGCCTCGGTCTTCTTCTGGCTGGCCATCGGTGTCATCGCCTGGTGGCTGCTCACCGCATGGACCCTGATCTACCGCAAGGCCCGCGGCGAGCACTAGGTCACGGGTCGTGGAGGTGTGTGGTGTAGGTGCGCCCGCGGGGGCTGGTCCATCGAAGGTCTCCACCCGGTAGGAGACGGACCTGCCAGTCGGCGTGGGTCTTGAGGCGGTGGTGGTACCGGCACAAGGGAGCCAGGTTGCCGGCGTGCGTGCTGCCGGTGGGCCACGCGGTGACATGGTCGAGATCGCATTGCGCAGCGGGCCGTCGGCAGCCGGGGAACCGGCAGTGCCGGTGCATGGCACGCACCCAGCGCGCCATGGCAGGTGCCGGCCGATAGCTGACGGAGGGCCTGGGGGCCGCGAGGTGAATGACCGGCTGGGAGTCGCACAGGGTCGCAGCATGCGCCTGGCTGATCGGGCCGTATCCCGCGATCTCGTCGCCAGTGCTGGCGAGCAGCACGGTCACCGGTACCGGGGTTCCGATCCGGGTGCCGGTCAGCAGCGCGACGAACGTGTCGGCGTTGGCCGCGTCCAGACCGCCCTCGACGCCGGCGGCCGCGACCCGCAGGCTCGCCCACACGGCTTGTGCCTCTTCGGCGCTCAGATACGCGCTGATGGTGGCCATGCCGTCGGCCTCCGGGAGCAGGCGCACACACCGTTTCTTGACCTGGCGTCGGTGCTTGCGGTCGGCAGCTTCCGGGTCGATCCGGGCGATCCGTCGGGCCAACCACGCCCGTAGTTGTCCGCGCGTGTGACCGCTTGCGTATTCGATCGAGTCCTTGGCGAGGGACGTGCGGACGGTGGACTCGAGCTCGCAGGTGCCGTGGCTGATCTCGCGGGCCTTGCCCAGGTCGATCACACCGGCCCGCAGCGCGGCCAATACGTCCGGCAGTCCATCGCAAAGGTCGTGGGCCAGGTCCACACGTTCACGGGTGGCACGCGTGGACCAGGTGAGGGCTGTGGCGGCTTCCGCGGTTGCGGGGTCGATGAGTCGCCCTGTGTCGTCCAGGAACTCCGGCTGCTCCTCGGCGAGGGTGCGCAGCGCTTGAAGTTGGCGGGCGTCGGCCCATGCCTTCACGATCTCCGCGGCAGAGGCCAGTTCGAGTGCATCCGCGGGGGCGGTCTGCAGCAGGACGATTGCGTCCCGCACCTCGTTGTCCATACACCCATTGTCGAGAGGGGGTACGACAAAACCGACTGGAATCCACAGCCCCCCGGTAGGTTTCACCCATGCCGACCGAAGCGGGACAAGCGCCCGCGCCGCATCCGGTGACGGGGGGACTATTCGTATCGCCGGTACCGCCGGGCTCGGGCTGGCCGGGGGACCCCGCGAACGCGTCCACACCGGTTGCAGGGACAGCGGACGAAGTCAGAAGAATCGCATCCTCGGCGCAGGACGTGGAAGTCCTGCAGGCGAGCATCTCCGTGTGCAGGGCCTGTCCGCGACTGGTCGAGTGGCGGGAGTCGGTCGCGCGCACCGGCAAGCGGGCCGCTTTCGCGCAGCAGCCCTACTGGGGCCGCCCGGGACCGTCGTTCGGAGACCCGCATGCACAGGTCCTCCTGGTCGGCTTGGCTCCGGCGGCCAACGGCACCAACCGGACCGGCCGGATGTTCACCGGGGATGCGTCCGGGGACTTCCTCTACGCCGCTCTGCACAGAACCGGCTGGGCCACACAACCCCAATCGACCGCTGCCGGCGATGGACAGGCCTTGCAGGGGATGCGGATTCTCGCAGCGGTCCGCTGCGCGCCCCCTCAGAACAAGCCGACCCCGACAGAGCGTGCCACCTGTGCGGGATGGTTGGAGCGCGACCTCGAGTTGGCCTCAGGTGACCTGCGGGCGATCGTGTGCCTCGGGGCGCTCGCCTGGGACGCCACACTGTCGGCGGTCCGCGGTCTCAACTGGAGGGTTCCCACCCCCAAGCCGCGGTTCGGGCATGCCGTCCAGGTGGAGCTTGTGGCCTCCAACGGGCGATCGGTGCGCCTAGTGGGCAGCTACCACGTGAGCCCGCACAACACCTACACCGGACGACTGACCCCCGGCATGCTCGACGAGATCCTGATCTCCGTCCGCAGTTGAGGCGGCTGCGACCCCCTGCTCAGCCCTTGAGGAACGGCGTGATGTCGTCGAGCACCCGCACGTCCTCGATCGTCGAGGGAACAGGCTCTTCGCGACCGTCGGCGATCCCACGCATCGTCCGTCGCAGGATCTTTCCCGAGCGGGTCTTGGGCAGTCCGGGCACGACCACGACCTGCTTCATCGCGGCCACCGGTCCGACGAGTTCGCGGACCTTGGCCACAACTTCGGCACTGATGACGTCGGGGTCGGTCTCCACGCCCGACTTGAGGACGATGAACGCTCGTGGCGCCTGGCCCTTCATGGCGTCGTGCACACCGATCACCGCACATTCGGCGACTGCGGGGTGGGTGGCGATGGCGGCCTCGATCACGCCGGTGGACAGGCGGTGGCCGGCCACATTGATCACGTCGTCGGTGCGACCCATGACGTACAGGTAGCCGTCATCGTCGATGTACCCGCCGTCTCCGGTCGTGTAGTAGCCGGGGAAGGCCGACAAGTAGCCGTTGACGTAACGCTGGTCGGCGTTCCACAGCGTGGGCAGGGTGCCCGGTGGCAGGGGGAGCTTGATCACGATGCTGCCCTCGGTGCCGGCGGGGACCTCTGTGCCCTCGCCGTCGACGACGCGCACGTCGTACCCCGGAACCGCGACCGACGGCGAACCCTCCTTGATCGGTAACTGGTCGAGTCCGCGCGGGTTCGCGGCGATCGGCCATCCGGTCTCGGTCTGCCACCAGTTGTCGACGACCGGGATTGCCAGGGTGTCGGTCGCCCAGTGGTAGGTGTCCGGATCCAGTCGTTCGCCGGCGAGGAAGAGCGCCTCGAGTGTCGAGATGTCGTGGTCGGCGATCAGCGCTCCGTCGGGGTCCTCTTTGCGGATCGCCCGGATCGCGGTGGGGGCGGTGAACATCGCCTTCACGCCGTGCTGGGCGACCACCCGCCAGAAGGCGCCTGCGTCCGGTGTTCCCACCGGCTTGCCCTCGTAGACGATCGTGGTCGCGCCCACCAGCAGGGGCGCGTAGACGATGTAGGAGTGCCCCACGACCCAACCCACGTCGGAGGCCGCCCACCAGGTGTCGCCGGGTCCGATGTCGTAGATGTTCGCCATCGACCATGCGAGCGCGACCGCGTGCCCGCCGTTGTCCCGCACCACACCCTTGGGCTTCCCGGTCGTGCCGGACGTGTAGAGGATGTACAGCGGATCGGTCGCCAGCACATCGGTGCACCCGACGGGTTCGGCGGCAACGACCAGTTCGGCCCAGTCGTGATCGCGATCGCCCATCTCGGCCAGCAACTGGGGGCGTTGCAGGATCACACATGCGTCGGGGGAGTGCGTCCGCCTGGCTCAGCGCATCGTCCAGCAGGGGTTTGTAAGCCACGACCCGATTCGGCTCGATCCCGCAGGAAGCGGACAGGACGACCTTGGGCTGGGCGTCGTCGATCCGGGCGGCCAGCTCGTGGGCTGCGAAGCCGCCGAACACCACTGAATGCACCGCACCGATGCGGGCGCAGGCCAACATCGCGATGACCGCCTCCGGGATCATCGGCATCGAGAGCACGACGCGATCGCCGGCGGACACTCCCAGGCCGGTCAGCACTCCCGCGAACCGGGATACGGCGTCCAGTAGTTCGTCGTAGGTAATGGTCGCATCGGTGCCCGTGACGGGACTGACGTAGTGAAGAGCCGGCTGATCGCCGCGTCCGGCGGCCACATGTCGGTCGACGGCGTTGAAGCAGGTGTTCAGCACACCGTCGGGGTACCAGCGGTACAGGGGCGCCGCGGAATCGTCGAGGATGTGGGTCGGCTCACGAGTCCAGTCGATCGCACCCGCGGCCTCCTTCCAGAAACCCGCAGGGTCGTTCAGGCTGCGCGCGTAGGTGTCCCGATATCCCATGTCTGCTCCCGTGTCCGGCTCCGAACAAGTCTGTCGGAGTCCGGGCGTCAGGGGTCCGGACTCGAACGGTCATCGGGACGAACGGCCCATCGGGGTGGACGAGCGGCACTCCTGGGGCAGGAATCCCGCTCGTCCTGCGACTACTTCTTCTTCTTGACCTTCCACGTCTTCGTGTACTTGTAGGCCTTGTACCGATCAGTGGCCGGCGCCTTGAGCGTCAAAGTCACCTTGAGCTTCTTCTTGCCCTTGGTCTGGATGGTGACCTTGCCGGACTTGGTGATCTTGACCTTCGCGTACTTCTTGCCCTTGGGCTTGACCTTGACCTTCGCCTTGGCCTTCTGCCCGGCGTTGGTCTTCACCGCCTTCTTCAGCAGCACGGTCTTGCCCTTGGGCTTGATCTTCTTCGGGGTCTTCACCTTGGCGGTCTGCGCCTGACTGGTCGGGGTCACGGCCGCGGTGGTGCTGGGCGGCCCGTCGCCCACGACGTTCGTCGCCACGACACTGAACGTGTAGGCCGTGCCGTTGGTCAGGCCGGACACCGTGCAGGTGGTGCCGGAGGTGGTGCAGGTCGCACCGCCCGGCGCGGAGGTGACCGTGTACTTCGTGATCGCAGCACCACCGTTGTCGGCCGGCGACCACGACACACTCGCGTCCTGGTTGCCCGGCACCGCGGACGGCGCGAACGGCGCACCCGGAACACCAAGCGGGGTGACTGGCGCCGACGGCGCACTGTTGGTGCTGTCACCGGCGGCATTCCTGGCATTCGCGACGAACGTGTATGCCACGCCGTTTGTGAGGCCGGTCGACGCGTGCAACTGGTCGAGGTTGTGGTGCACGAGGCGCCGCCCGGCGAGGCCGTCACTTTGTACTGCAAGTATCGGCAGATCCGGCCCGGTCGAGGAGGGGCCGAAACTCACCGTGGCGCTGGCGTTACCCGGGACGGCGCCGACTGAAGAAGGCGCTGTCGGCACCGTGCCATCGCATCCCGGGAACTTGAAACTCGCGATGCGTGTCCGCCAGGAGTTGAAACTGGTGGTCTGCAGGTACTCGTTGGTGTACCAGAACGTGCAGTCATCCACCGGGTCGATCTGCATCGAGGAGTAGTCGCCCCACCGTGCGGAGCTGCCGGTCTGGGAACCCGTGCCGTTGATGATCGTCGCCGCGGCCTGTGGCAACTGGTTCGGGGGATCCCAGATTGTGCGGCCCACGTACTCGATGCCGGATGTGTGGTCGCGCTGGAGGTGCTGTAGCCGAGGGCCATGTTGCCCTGTTTGTCCTGCGCGATCGATCCCATGAAGCGGAAGGTCGATCCGTTCGGATCGGCCGTGGTCCCCTCCTGGTAGACGTTGGGTGTAGCCGCGTTGGGTGAACGGATCTCGTACCAACCGATCCCCGTCTGGCTGGTGAGGCCCATGTTGCCGTCCATCGCGACTGTGTGGTTGACCACCAGCGACTCGTGGTCGCCGAAGTTGCGGTACGCGAGGCGGTACATAGTCCGGCCGCCCAGCGATTCCAGTTTGACGGCGTGTCCTTCTGAGGCACGCAGCGACCGCGGGTGACGTTCAGGCACGCCCAGGTGAACGGGTTCACGTTCATCGTGATCGGCCCGGTCAGAGTCGTGTTGCCTGGTGTCGCCCAGTCGACGTGGAACTTGTACATCGTCAGTTTGTCGTTGTCCGCCCAGTGCTCCCCGACGAAGTAGTTCGGCGAACCGGTCGGTGGTGGTGTCGGACCATTGGCGTCTGACGGGCAACAAGCGACCATTCCTGCGCGAGGTCGAAGCACTGTTGCGTCGCCGGGTTGCCCGCGAGCATCGCCGCCCGGTCCATGGCACACACCTTCGTGCCGGCGAAGCCGAGGTTGTCGAACATGTTGTAGGACACGTAGTACCCGTCCGGCCACACCCCGAACTTGGGGTAGTCCGGGAAGTCGGTGTAGGAGAACGCGTAGCGGTACCACGATCCCGTCGGGTCGGGGGTCGTCGACACCGCGAGGCACTCGAGATACGTGGCTCCGCCGACTGCGAACTGCGTCATCAACCAACGGTCAGAGTACTGGTCGTACTGCACGATCGGGTCGCCGTCGTTCTGCGTCTCGCAGTCGCCGCCGAAGCCGGTCCACAGTGCGTTGTTGTTGAGGGGGCCCAGCAGCGAGGTACCGGACTTGTTGAAGATCTGGAAGGACAGGTTCACCATCTGCACGTAGTGGTTCGGCCCGACGTCACCATCAGTGTCCGGCGGGTACACGGCGTTGACGTTGGGGATTCCCTCGAAACTCCCAGCGAGGGCCGGCATGTCCTCCGGTCCCGGTCCGGTGGGATCCGGGATGACGGGGGACCCGGGTTGCCGGCGTTGATCACGTCGATCCGGTCATCGGGAACGGGCCGGTTGACGGTGACCGGTCGGTCGGTCAAGGACTCCGGCGACGAGGGGGCCGACTTGGCCAGATCCCGCAGAGGCGCAGAGGTGTCGTGCGCCACCGCCGACGTCACCTCAGGGGCCGGGCCGGGCCGATCATTGGCCGATGCGCCGGGTGCCACGAGGATCATGGAGACGGCGGTCGCCGCTCCCGCCAGCAGTGCAAGAGAGCGAGTGGGCATGGTTCCTCCAGGCGCTATGAGACCAGGCAGACGCTACTCCTGATCGGTGCCGCGAAGGAAGTCTTTCGCAACAATCCACTCCACTTGCCCGCCAACCATACGATCGGACCAGGTTCGGGCCAGATCGCTGGCGCAAGGACCTGGTCGAGACCGAGTTGGGTGACGGCGGGTGGGGTGCCGGCGCTGGTCAGTGGCGATGCGCGGTACCCGCGCGGGTTGTCGGTCCGTGGCCCGGGCAGTTCCGTGAAGGTTCGCCTCACGCTTGCGCTGCCGCATCTCGTCGAGTCGGGTCGCCTGCACGACGACCAGCATGAACACCAGGAACAGAACGATCTGCGGGCTGATCACCATGACGACCTCCTCCAACACCTATTGATTCGGCGCCATGCGCGGATTTGATAAGCCCCTATGTGAACCTGCGCAGCAGTGAGTTCGCCAGGGGCAGGTAGATGCTGCGTGGTGTGTATCGCATCGCGAGCGACACCGCACGGTAGGGCAGTCCCGGAATGCTGATCCCGTGACCGCCCCGCAGATCCGCCAGTGCTGCGTCCACGACCTTGTCCGGGTCGAGCCACAACGCCCCTGGAACGTTGGCCTCGACTCGGGCGCGGTCCTGGAACGAGGTGGGCACCAGGCCCGGTGCAAGGGCCAAGACCCGTCACCCCGCTGCCCGCCAGTTGCTCGCGCAGACCCTGTGAGAACGAGGTCACCCACGCTTTGCTCGCGGCATAGGTGGGCGACATCGGGTCGGGGGCGAAGGAGGCCACCGAAGACACGTTGATGATGTCACCGCGGCCGGCCTCGAGCATGGGACCCAGCGCCGCGTGGGTGAGGCGCATCACCGCCCTCACGTTCACCATGAGGAGCTGGTCCTCCTCGCCCACGTCGTGCTGGGCGAAGTCGCCCTCGTAGATGCCGAACCCGGCGTTGTTGACCAACAGGTCGATGGGCTTGCCGCGGGTCGCCAGCCGCCGCTCGACGCGACGGCAGTCCGCGGGCCGGGACAGGTCGGCCGGCAGCACCTCCACCTGCACGCCGTGTGCGGTCCGCAGTTCCCCGGCCACCGCTTCCAGCGCGGTGGTCGTGCGGGCGACGATGACCAGGTCGTAGCCGTCGGCCGCCAGTCTTTGTGCGAAGTGCCTTCCTATCCCCGACGTCGCGCCGGTGACCAGTGCGGTGCTCATGGGTCAACCCTCACATGCCGGGCCGGCGACCGGTCAGGAGTGTCTGGTCCAGTCCCGGGGTGCGGGTCTAGCCTGGGGATGGCAGGAGGTGTTCTCGATGAGCAACAAGAATTCCAACGCCGGTGCCGCCGGTGGGGGTGCCATCTACGGACTGGGGATCTTCGGTGCCTGGGTGTACTTCTGGCAGCAGGCGGATTCGTTCTGGGAGTACGTCTGGGCCTTCTTCCAGGGGATCTTCTGGCCGGCCTTCATGGTCTACGAGGTCTTCAAGTCACTCGGTGGCTGACGCGCACCCCTGCTGCCCGCAGTGACTGCCCGACCACCGCGCGTGAGGCGCCGCAGCCACGCCGGCAACGCGGTTCGCTGCCGGCGTGGACTGTCGGTCTTCGGCGCTCAGTCGGGCTGCGGAGGTGTGTCTGGTTCCTCCGAGGCGGGGCTTGAATTCGATGCCTGGCTGTCCTTGGGTGGCGTCGGAGGACGGTTCGGTGTCTTCGCCACCGATTCGGCCTTGCCGTCAGTGGCTGCCGCCGCAGGTGGTGCTGGCGGGATCCCGTCGGCGTCGTTGGCAGCAGCGAGCACCACGACGGTCGATCCCAGGGACAACGAGGCGGTCGCAGCCAGGCCGATCAGAGCCCAGCGACGCTTGGGGTGTGCTGACGGTCTCGCCAGTCGTTCAGGCTCCTGATTGTCAGCGGGAGCGGGCATTCGTCGAATCGCTTTCATGGTCGCTCATGCCGCCAGACAGGTGGCTACCGCCGTGATCGTGTGAGCCGCAGCATCCGTGTTCCGGTAGGCGACGATCCACCCGTTTCCGGACTGGAACGAGGACACGTTGAAGACCAGGAAGCTGTTGGTCGTGCCGCCGCCACTGACCACCTGGGTTCCCGCCGGGCACGCCACGCTTGTCGTCGCGTTGCCGGTGGCCGCGATCGCGATGGTGTTGGTGACCAACTGCGTCGGGCCGAGTTCCCTGGCCTTCACGGCGCTGTCGGCGATCTTTGCCGAGGTCACCGCGTTGTCGGCGAGTTTGGCCGTCGTGACCGCTTGGTCAGCGAGTTTGGCCGTCGTGACCGCCTGATCCGCGATCTTGGCGGTGGTCACCGCGTTGTCTGCGATGGTCGGATTCGGGTACTCGCCGGTCAGGTCGCCGCCCGCGGGACCGACGGGCTTGGCCGTCTCCGCGGAGAGCACCGAAAGTCCCGGCGCGCGCTGGGTGATCGCCTTGTTCGCCTGCTTCTTGGCGATGGTCTTGACCCTCTTCTTCGAGACCGATTGGGCGGTTGAGCCGGAGTCCGCCGCTGCCGTTCCCACGGCCAGGCCGACTACTGCCAGGACTGCGACTACCGCTGCTGCCGGTGACAGACCGACCTTCTGGTTCTTGTTGAACATGTCTTGCCCTCCACTACTTGAGCGTGCCTGCGCCGTCGGGCAACAGGCAGTGGCCAACGTACGCCCGAAAGTTAGGTTTGGCTATCCTTCTGTGGTTCACACTCTGTGGTGCGAACGGTCATTTGTCGTCCGGCGTGCTCCATTCCTGACAAGGGCGCTGAAGGCGATCGGCAGTCACAGGCCACCGGATCGGGCAGAATCCGGGGCATGGATCCTATTCGAGTCGGAGTGGTCGGAGCCGGGCACTGGGCAGCCACGTTCCACGCCCCCATGATGGCCGCGGGCCCGGACACGGTGCTGTCGGCGGTGTACGGGCGTCGCATCGAGGCGGCAGTGGAGGTCGCCGGGGCCTTCGGCGCGTTCGCGACCGACGACTTCGATGAGTTCTTGGGCCATTGCGACGCGGTCACCTTCGCTGTGCCTCCTGATGTCCAAGCGCGATTGGCGCCGGTCGCCGCGGCTGCGGGCAAGCCGTTGCTGTTGGAGAAGCCACTGGCGCTGAGCCTGGATGCGGCCAGGTCCGTGGTCGCCGCGATCGATGCCGCGGGCGTCCCCACACAGATGGTCTTCAGCAAGAGATACTCCTCGCGGATCCGCGAGTTCCTGGCTCAGGTGAAGGACTTCCCCGTGCACGGCGCGCGGACCTCCTTCATCTCCGGAGCTTTCCTGCCGGGCAGCCCCTTCGCCACTGCCTGGCGGCTGCAACACGGCGCCGTGCTCGATGTGGGTCCGCACGTCCTGGACCTGCTCGATGCGGTAGCGGGCCGGATCGAGTCGATCGACTTCACCGGCGACCCGCTGGATTGTGTATCGGTCACGACGGTGCACGCGGGCGGCGCCGTCGGCCAGGCCTACATCTCGTCGGTGGTGCCCGGGTACGTGTGGGACTGTGCGGTGTTCGGTCCGGAGGGTGTGCTCAGTGCGCCGAGCGCCGACCCCGGGGAGGGTGAGCAGATCCGGCGGACGATCGCCGAAGAGTTCGCTGAGGTGGTTCGCAGCGGCCGTTCCCACGAACTCGACGTGCATCGTGGGCTGTACATCCAGGAACTGATCCAGGGCTGAGCACGTGCCGGGTCGCCCCGGCCGGCAGGGAACCCGGGGGGTGCGACTTGACGTTACACAACTGCCGTGAACCCCCTCGCGTAGCCGGTGTTGCAGGTCGCTGGGGGATGACCTCGTGGGTTGAGTTGCTACGTTGGTGGGGATCGGATAGCCGCTGTCGTCCATGAGAACCCCCCCAAGGCCACCTGGAGAAGCCGTGATCCGTACCCCCATCCGCACATCCAAGAGTCGGTCCATCGTGGCCACCGGCATCGCCAGTGGAACGGTGGTCGCGCTGGGGATCGGTCTCGTCGGCCCGGCCATCGCTGCGGACGACCGTCAGACGCAGGCCGCTCCGCAGGACCTCGGCGCCGTCCCCGGAGAGGGTGCGGTGGCCGGCGTGGTCGCGAAATGGCTGGGTGAGAAGATCGCCGGAGCGGCCGTCGGCAAGGCGTTCAACTGGATCGTCGACGCCGTCATCGGAGCGCCCGGCACGGCGGAGCAGTTGGCGCTGCTCAACGAGATCAACACGAAACTCGACGAGATCAAGAAGCAGTTGGACTACGTCACGCTGAAACTCGACGAACTGACCACGGACCTGGACAACACGAGACTCGAGACCGACATCAAGCAGTTGCGGAACTGGAGTGCGGAAATCACCGACCTCTACAAGTTCTCCTTCTCGCCGATGGTCGAACGGGCCAAAGAGTTGAGCGAGGCGAAGATGTCCGGCGGAGACGTCGCCCTGGCGCAGCAGAAGTTGGAGGAGGCCCAAGCCACATTCGTGCTCAAGTACACGCTGGGGGAGTCGACCTACAGTTCGCTCGGACCCAAGATCCACAACTACCTGCTGCCCGGCGCGACAACATCGATGCTTGCCAACAAGGGCAAGGTCCTGCTGGACACCAACCGTTTCCTGACCGCGCAGGATTCCATCGACCTGCGCGACCTGTACACCGCCTACGCCGAGCAGGAGGCGCTGGCCACCTGGATGAAGGCCGAGTACTACCGGGCGCTCAAGGACGACGTCAACCTCAAGCAGGTCATCGACGACTACGAGTCGAACACTGCCGACGAGGTGAAGAACCTGGCACCCATGGTCCCCTCGGACGCGATCATCGACCTGGGCAAGAAGCAGGCCAAGACCACCAACAACGCGATCATGTGGATCCCGAGCACCAGCGATCGTCTGAGCTACAAACCCGGCGGGGGCAGTGGGATCGATCAGGCCCTCGCTGCGCTCAACAGTCAGCCTGGGATGAAGAACTGGAAGGTGCCGCTCCAGGTCGCAAACCCGGCGGATCCCACGTTCCCGAACATGGCGTCCCTGGTGGGTGGGCCGGGTGGCTTCGACGCCAAGGCGGACAAGAACCAACTGAGTGCGTACCTTCGCTCCCTGAACCCGAAGAGCGACCGGTGGAAGGGCATCTCCGACAACTGGAGGATGTTCTACACGAGTTCCCAGGTGTCTCAGAAGGTCGAGTGCTACCACTACGGGATCTTCAAGGTCCACATCAACCGGGTCTGGCCCCGGTTCCCCACGTATGTCGCGCTGTACAACAAGGGGCTGGGGGCGATTCCCGCACCGCTCATGGCGTCGGAGACGGTCATCCCCAAGGAGGAGCCCACGACCCAGGCGTGCCAGCAGTTCGGAACTGAGTACTTCTACGTGCCCGACGGTGTGACAGACCCGCTGACGAAGCTTCCCATCTTCAACAGGGGCGCTTTCGTGGCCGGTCGTGACACGGGCATGATGCCGCAGGACTACATGGCTCAGGGTGCGGCGACGGTCTCACTCAAGGCGGTCCAGGGCAAGAGCAAACTCCGGGTGAACGTCAACCCCAACCGCAAGCCGGGGAAGAACTGGAAGTTCACGGTGAAGCGATTCCAGAAGAAGACGAACAAGTGGAAGAAGGTCCGGCGGCACACCACCAAGGGCCCGAAGGAGGTGCGGACCATCAACGTCCCCAAGGGCCGCTACCGCGTGCACATCAAGCCCAAGAACAGGCTCGTCGGTGGCTTCACCCGCCCGGTGCGGGTGAAGCGGTAGGCGAGTCGGAGTCGCTGGCGGCAAGTGCGGTGTCGCCGCGCAGCGGGCGAGCACGTGGATCGACGAACCGGACGACCAGGGCGTAGGCCAGGATCATCACCATGCTGATGGCGATGAAGTGGGTCATCTGCAGGGAGTCCCCGTCGGCGATCACTGCCAGCACCACGAAGGCCAGTGCGAGCAGGAGATTGACCGTGATCACCTTCTCCATGCGGCCACGGCGCACGTAGCCGATGGCGGCGAGCATCGTGAACACGATCGCCAAAGAGCCGCCGCCCAGTAGGTAGTCGTCGCGGAACGCCAGTTCGATGCCCACGCCCTGGGCCAGGAAGTCGAAGGCTGTCAGCAGTCCCAGGATGAGGAACAGATGACAGGTCGTCAGCAGGGCGAAGACCCTCGCCGATTCGCGGACGGGAACCCGCATGGCGCTGTCGAAGTACAGCCGCCAGAACGCGAACGTGCACAAGAAGATGAGGACGAACAGTGTCGGGTTCGGGATCTCTGGTCTTCCCAGCAGCACCTCTGCCAGTACCAGGAAACCTTCTCCGAGGACGATGATCACCAACTGACCCCACCGCTCGTCCAGGTGGCCGGGACGGATGGGGCCGGGCATGGCTCGCTCCCGGGACAACAGGACCAGCGCTGCGATCGCGAATACCGTGCCGAGCACGACCACCTCAGCCAGGCTGTAGAGCCCGCCCACGTCCTCGCCGACCGACGGCGCCCCCACGATGCACACGACGCCGGCCGCGGCGGTGAGCGCGATCGGCGCATTCAGGCGGCTGTCCGGCTGCAGTCGGCGCACATCCAGCAGCAGCACGGTGCAGCACAGATACACCACGCCGAGCAGGAGGGCGCCGAGAGCGTTGCGCAAGCCGTCGTCGGGCCGGATGGTCAGTGCCGTCACCAGCACCAGCAGCATGATGAGGACCATCGTGCCGGTTCGCACGAAACCGCCACTGGGACACCGGTTGTTGACCACCGACACGATCATCCAGATCGTGAAGGCGACCAGGGTGGCGTCGAAGCCGAGCAGCAGGCTCGGTGTCTCGTTCTCCAGCAACTCGGTGTTGACCAGGGAGATCCAGGCGACGAAGACCAGATCGAAGAACAACTCGAGCCAGGTGACATGCTGTTCGTCGCTCACGCCACCGGCACGCTGCTGGTCCGGTATTTGCTGGACTGCCTCCACACCGGCAGTCCAGTCCGGAGGGCCCCGTCGATGCAACTGCAACGACCGTCCCGAGTGCAGTCGGTGCTGGGGGCGCCGAATCCGTTGTCACGGTGGGTATCGAGCTGTCGGCGGGCGTTCCCTGGGCCCCGATCCACTGGTCGTGCAAGAGTAGTTACGAAACGCCATATGTCGAAAGGTCCCGCATGAAACTCGTCACCCTCGGTGCTGGCTCCCGGATGCTCCGCGCGACGGTGGTCGCCGCAGCGACGGCACTGACTGCAGGAGCGATCGGGGCAGGTCCCGCAGTCGCAGAGGACCTCAACTCGATCACCTCCTTCGACGGTACGAACATCACCTTCTACTGGTTCCCCGCCGTCGGGCTCGCGCCCGGCCAGACCGCCCCGACGGTCCTACAGGGTCCCGGATTCGGCGGCCAGGCGCAGAGCAACCCCGATGCGTCGAGCAGCTCCGCGATCCCCGGAGTGGGTGACCTGCGACGGGCCGGGTACAACGTGCTTACCTGGAACCCACGTGGCATCTCGCCCTCCGGCGGCGAGGCCCAACTGAACAATCCCGACTTCGAGGGCCGGGATGTGTCCGCGCTGATCTCCTGGGTCTCGGAACGTCCCGAGGCGAAGCTCGACGCCGCCGGCGACCCCCGGGTGGGAATGACTGGAGGGTCGTACGGCGGCGGGATCCAGTTCTCGACCGCCGCCATCGACAAGCGCATCGACACGATCGTGCCTGTGATCGCGTGGCACTCCTTGCAGACGAGCCTGTACAAGGCCGACACGATCAAGTCGTCCTGGGTGAACGCGCTGCTCGTAGGTGCCACCCGACCGGGCAACACGTTCAGCCCGTCGATCCTGAAAGGCCGCGAGCAAGCCAGGAAGGGCACGACCTTCAGCAAGGAGGTTGTGGACTTCGCGCGCGATGCCGGCCCGGACAGGGTCCTTTCCCAGGTCACCGCGCCGACCCTGATCCTCCAGGGCACGATCGACAATCTCTTCCCGCCGTCCGAGGCCATCGAGAACTACAAGGTCCTGAAGGCCAACGGTGTGCCGGTGAAGATGGTGTGGTTCTGCGGCGGGCACGGGGTCTGCCTCACGAAAGGCGGCGAATCAACCTTGCCGTTGCAGCAGACGTGGCTCTGGCTGGACAAGTACCTGAAGGGTGATACCAGCGTCGACACCGGGCCGGGGTTCACCTGGATCGATCAGCGTGGCAAGTACCGCAGCGAACAGACCTACAGTCAGCCCACGGGCAAACTGCGGGCCAAGAGCAAGGGCGTTCTGGCGCTGAGGAAGGCCGGAGGGTCGGGTCCCTACGCGGGTAAGTTGCCGTCCGGTATCTCGCCGACGTTCTCGCTGGTGCTGCGGCCGACGATCCCGGCTCCGGCCAAGCGATCGGTCGGTGTCAAGGTGACGTGCCAAGCGCTCCGCAGTGGTGGTCGGAACGCCGAAGCTGCGGCTGGCGTACAAGGGCACTTCGAGGAACAAGAAGGTCCGGGTGCTGGCACAACTGGTCCACAAGGGCAAGGTCGTCGGCAACCAGATCACGCCGTTCCCACTTACGTTGAACGGGAAGAAGCGCACGGCCACCGTCCCGCTCGAAGCCGTGAGCCTGTCCCTGCGCAAGGGGCAGAGGGTCGAGTTGCAGATCGTGGCACAGAGCGGCCCCTACAACACCTTCCCCAAAGGCGGCAAAGTGAAGTTCTCGCGCGTCAAACTCACGCTGCCAACGCTCAAGGGCTGAGCCGGGCCCACCCCGTTCATCGTCCGAACGGCTCGGGGGCAACCGTGGACCTTTGATTCGACGGGTCCAGGTCGCTAGGCTGCCAGGATGCGACCCCTAATCGTCATCAGCGCCGGAGCCCTTGCCATCGCAGCCCTCACCGGTTGTTCGTCCACGGAACTGGACATCCCCAAACTCGAGAGCACAGTCGCCGCGGAGATGAAGACGCAACTGAATCTGCCCGCGGAGCCGACCGTGACCTGCCCCGACCCCGTGTCCATCGAGGCGGGCAACGTCTTCACCTGCACCGCTGAGCTGGATGGCGACACCATCGACGTCGAGGTCACTCAGACCGACGACAAGGGCAACGTCACCTGGCAGACAGTCCAGCCCACCCCCTGAGCGAGGTCCGGTTCCGCGCGGCCCTGAACCGGCTGCTGGCGATCCCGCGGCTCACACCATCACGGTGGTCACCCCCTGACTGCCTCCAAGTTGGCGCGCGCAAACTCGTCGGCTGCGCGCAGTTGGATGGCTAGGCGGCCACAAACCGTCACAAACCGGGCGCTAGGCCTCCAACTTCGCGCGGACTTCAGAAGCTGGTTTCCGATGTCCGCGCGAAGTTGGAGGGGAACGGTCCGGCACCGGCCGGGCTCGGCGCTCGCACCGGACGGCCTGCGCGAGTGTCCGCCCCGCATGGCAAGGTCGAGGTGTGACCGACACGGCCTTGGGCGACCTGCTGTCCCTGCCCGGAGAGCCCGAAGACGTGCTGGAGCGGTTCGCGTCATGGGCGGCGGACACCGGACGTCCGTTGTATCCGGCGCAGGAGGAGGCCCTGCTGGAGTTGGCGGCGGGGGCACACGTCGTGCTCGCCACCCCCACCGGCTCCGGCAAGAGTCTGGTGGCTCTCGGCGGCATGGTGCTCGCACTGTCCCAGGGTCGCCGCTCCTGCTACACCGCGCCGATCAAGGCGCTGGTCTCCGAGAAGTTCTTCGATCTGTGTGAAGTCCTCGGTCCGCAGAGGGTCGGGATGCTGACCGGGGACGCGGCGGTGAATCCGGACGCCCCGGTCATCTGTGCCACAGCGGAGGTGCTCGCCAACCAAGCGCTCCGGACGGGACCCTCGGTGGACATCGGCCTGGTCTGCATGGATGAGTTCCACTACTACGGCGACCGCGATCGGGGTTGGGCGTGGCAGGTCCCGCTGATCGAACTGACCGACTCGCAGTTCCTCCTCATGTCGGCCACGCTCGGCGACACCACCCGGATCCGCGAAGATCTCACCCGCCGAACCGGCCGTGCCGCGGCACTCGTCGCGGGCGGAGAGCGCCCGGTGCCCCTGACGTTCGAGTACGCGATGACGCCGATCCACCAGACCATCGAGGTCCTGTTGAACCACGATCGGGCTCCCGTCTACATCGTCCACCCGACGCAGGCGGCGGCGCTGGACCGGGCGCAGGCACTCATGAGCCTCAACGTCTGCAGCAAGCAGGAGAAGCGGGCGATCGGCGATGAATTGCAGGGCTTCCGGTTCACCTCCGCGTTCGGCCGCACGCTGAGCCGCTTGGTCCGTCACGGGATCGGGGTGCACCACGCGGGCATGCTGCCGCGGTACCGCAGGCTCGTCGAACGGTTGACGAGGAAAGGCCTGCTCAAGGTGGTGTGCGGCACCGACACCCTCGGCGTCGGCATCGACGTGCCGATCCGCACGGTCCTGATCACCTCGCTGGTGAAGTTCGACGGACGCCGCATGAGGGTGCTGCGCGCGAGGGAGTTCCATCAGATCGCGGGACGGGCGGGGCGTCCTGGGTTCGACACCAGCGGCTTCGTCGTGGTGCAGGGCCCGGAGCACGAGATCGAGAACGAACGACTGCTGGCAAGGGCTGGGGACGACCCCAAGAAGCGCCGCCGAGTGGTCCGCAAGAAGGCGCCGGAGGGAGTGCCGACGTGGAACCGGGCGACGTTCGACCGGCTCGTGGTCGCCGAGCCGGAGCCGCTGGAATCGCGCTTCGACATCACCCACGCGATGGTTCTCAACGTCGCGCACCGGCCCCACGATCCGCAGGACGCGCTGCGGACGCTGCTGGTGGACAACGATGAGGATCCGGCGTCCAAGGAAGCCCTCGCCGAACGCGCCGAGGCGATCACCGCGTCACTGGTAGCCGCCGGCGTGCTGACCGAGGATCTGCACGTGACCGATCAGGTGGCCGACGATTTCGCCTTGAATCAACCTCTGTCCACGTTCGCCCTGGCCGCCATGGAACTGCTCGACCGGGAGTCCGAGACCTACGCGGTCGACGTGTTGTCCGTGTTGGAGTCGACTCTTGAGAACCCTCGGCAGGTTCTCTACGCACAACAGTCCCGCGCGCGGGCCGAGGCTGTCGCTGCGATGAAGGCGGAGGGGATCGAGTACGAAGAGCGCGTGGAACTCGTGGAGGAGATCACCTGGCCGCGCCCGCTGGCGGACCTGCTGGACACTGCGTACGACATCTACGCACAGGGCCATCCGTGGGTCGTCGAGTACGAGGTCAAACCCAAGTCCGTGGCGCGGGAGATGTTCGAGATGGCGATGACATTCGCCGAATATGTGAGTGCCTACAAACTGGCCTCCTCGGAGGGTCTGTTGCTGCGGTACCTGGCCGATGCCTACAAAGCCACGCAGCGCACGGTTCCGGAACCTGCACGAACCGAGGAGTTCGACGACCTGACGGCGTGGCTCGGAGAGGTGGTGCGCCAGGTGGATTCGAGCCTGCTCGACGAATGGGAACGACTGCTGAATCCGGACGCCCCCGTCACGGCCGAGGTCGTCGACGCCGGTCCGCCGCCGGTCACCGCCAACACCCGGGCATTCCGCGTGCTGGTCCGCAACGCGATGTTCCGGCGGGTGGAACTCGCCAGTCTCGGTCGGTGGGAGGAGTTGGGGGAGATGGATGGTGCGCAGGGCTGGGACGCGCCGCGGTGGCGGGCGGCGATGGCGGACTACTTCGTTGAGCACGAGGCGATCGGGACGGGTGCTTCGGCGAGGGGCCCGCAGTTCCTGCAGATCGAGCAGCAACCGGGCAAGTGGCTCGTCCGGCAGGTCTTCGAAGATCCTGAGGATGACCGCGATTGGCGGATTGCCGCCGAGGTCGACCTCGCAGCCAGTGACGAGCAGGGCGAGGCGGTCGTGCGGGTATTGGACGTGGGCAGTTTCTGAAGTCCTGCTTCAGGTCCGTCCGGGCCAGAGATCGACCTCGAGTGCCTGTTCAAGGTTCGCGATGGTCGCGAGGTCGGGAACGACCTTGCCCGTGATGAGCCGTGACAGGCTCGTCGGGTCGATCCCGGCGGGGACCGCGACGGCCCGCAAGGAGAGTCCGCGTTCGCGCATCACCGTCTGGAGGCGCTGGACCAGTCCTGCCGTGACCGTCACGTAGGGTCCGGCGTCCGCTCGGAAAGGCCCCGCAGGCCACTGACCACCATCGGCCACGAAACTGGCGGGCGGGAGGTATGAACGCGATGCCATAGCCGGAAGTCTGGCACGGCCGAGGTGGGTTGGACGGCTACTGCCTCAAGCACCCTCGGCCGGTGACGCCTCGTGCCCGGAGAGGCCGGGGGTGCGTTCGTCGGCTTTCATCTGCGCCTCCAGGAGGTGCCGGCGGCCGTCGGCGATCTGGTCACGCGCGGACTTCTCCAGGTCGCGGAACAGTGACCAGTACCCGTCGTCGTACTCCTCCACGACTTGGTAGGTCCATCGTCCGTGGAGCACGTTTCGCCCCACCAGTTCTTCGGCGATCTGGTCGGCGATCTGCGTGTGGCCGGCCGTCCGTAGGGCCTTGACCGCGTCCTGCAGTTGTAGGTCGCCCCGCCCCGACAGTTGGTGGAAGGCGTAGAGATTGCCGCGTGCCTGTTCCACGGTCTCCAGTGCCTCGCTGAGCAGTCCGAGCGCCTTCACGTCCGCGTCGGTGACACCCTCGGGGCGACGGTGGTGGGGGTCGACGGGCGCACTATCGGAATCCACGATTGGCCTCCATGGCTGGTCGGCTGTCGGTTCTCCAGAGTAGTCGGGACTCCAGTGGATTCGCGGACGGACACGTGCCGGAGCAACCCCGGCAAAGCCTGTGGCAGGGGCTGCCCGCGTGGCCCGTTCGGGCCGGACCGGGGGACCGAACATGGCCGTTCCTGTGGAAGCGCACGAGAGTGGCTTCGACGGATGGTTGGGGCAGGTCCTCGCGCCCAGTGGGGACACAGTCCGGGAAGGAACTGATATGCCACTCATCCAGGTCAAGGTCATCGAAAACGTGTTCACTGACGAGCAGAAGCAACAGATCGTGAGCCAACTCACCGAAGCCATGGTGGGCATCGAGGGCGAGAACATGCGCCCGGTCACATGGTGCATCGTCGAAGAGGTCAAAAGCGGCGACTGGGGAATCGCCGGAAGCGCGCTCACGACGGCGGACGTGAAGGCGTTGGCGGCCGGCGCCGGCGTCTGAGCAACCTGGAGGGGGCCCCGCGGTCAGACGGCGGGGCCTCCTTGAGCGCGCCCGTCATCCCCTGGCCAGGTGCATACTGAACGCAATGAGCTCCCTCGAATCGGCGCAACTGGCACTCCAAGCCGGCGAGTGGGACGCGGCTCGCCGTGCGTTCGAGTCCGTGGCAGCGCAGACCGCAGACCCCGCGTGCTACGAGGGTCTGGCGGTGGCTGCTTGGTGGCTTGACGACGCTCAGACGTGCGTGAGTTCGCGGGAGGACGCGTACCGGCGGCACCGTGACCTCGGAGACGATCTGGGTGCCGCCCGCGCCGCTACATCGTTGGCCTGGGACACGCTGCTCTTCGGTCTCGGTGAGGCTGTGGCCCTGGGTTGGCTGGGCCGTGCCCGCGACCTCCTCGGTCCTCTGGCCGAGTCCCCTGAGCATGGTTGGCTTGCTGTCCGTGAGGCGGAGTTGGGTCTGGATGTCTTGCACGATCCCGAGCTGGCACTCGCGTCCGCTCAGCGTGCGGTTGGTATCGGCCGCCGCGGGAACCACGACGACCTCACAGTTGTGGGGCAGGCGCTGCAGGGCCTCGCGCTGACCGCCATGGGTAGTGTCGACGCGGGGATGGCCGGGTTGGATGTGGCCGTCGCCGCGGCGATGGCCGGTGATGTCTCGGACCCGATGTGGATGGGGAAGGTGTGTTGCTGGCTCATCGCGGCCTGCCACGACACACAGGACGTGGTGCGCGCCGAGGATTGGTGCCGTCGCGTCGAAGCGATTTGCGTCGAGCGGAACCTCGCGCCCTTGTTCAACGTATGCCGCATCCAGTACGCCTCAGTTCTCATCGATCGCGGCGCATGGCCCGATGCCGAGCGTGAATTGACTCTGGCGATGGACCGGCTGTCGGGCTCTCGGCGGGCATCGCGGTTGGAGGCGGTGGTCAGGCTCGGAGAGTTGCGGCGTCGACAGGGTCGTCTCGCGGAAGCCGACTCGCTGTTCGCGCAGGCCGAGTTCGTGCCGGTCGCGATCTCGGGGCGGGCGCAGATCAAGTACGCCCAAGGGGACACGGCCGGTGCGTGGAACTCCATGCAACGACTCCTGGAATCCTTGCCTCCGGACGGTCGTCTGATCCGGGCCGGACTTCTCCTTCCAGCCATCCAGATCGCCTTGGCGGCCGGTGATGCCGATGCCGCCAGGCTGGCGTTGGCGGAGTTGCGTGCCACTGCGCAGGTGGCCGATCAGGATTCGATGTGGGCGATGGCCTCGGCCGCCGAAGCGGCGACGGCGCCGCCGACCGAGGCGGTCACGCTTCTGTCGGATGCGGTGCGCCGGTACGCTCTCGCGGGGCTGGACTACGACGAGGCACACACCCGGCTGGAACTTGTCGCAGCGCTGCTGGTCGTCGGCGACACCGCCGCTGCGCGGGAGCAACTCGAACGTGCAACGGCGTCCCTGACGAGCCTGAGCGCCTCGGCCGACCTGGCAGAGGCCCGCCGACTGGCCGCCGCTGTCGGAGTGCCTGCTCCGGGCCCGCTGACGTCCAGGGAGATCGACGTGCTTCGCCTGGTGTCACGGGGTATGAGCAACCAGGCGATCGCAGAACAACTCGTGGTCAGTGAGCACACGGTGCACCGCCATGTGGCCAATATCCTGGCCAAGCTCGGGACAGACGTCGCGGACCGGTGCGGCGGCGCACGCGATCACCGCCGGGATTCTGTGAACCTGCCGGCACCTTGACGCTCATCCGC
Organism: uncultured Actinomycetota bacterium; assembly: GCA_963769435.1. Lineage (GTDB taxonomy): Bacteria > Actinomycetota > Actinomycetes > S36-B12 > UBA10799 > JADKAV01. Next base: position 531,538 of record CAVYLN010000001.1, on the reverse strand, counting down.
GTCGAGCGCGGTGCATCGGGCAACTGCTCCTACGCAGCCCGCTCTCGCACGACCTCGGCGACGTCCATCCGGCGGACCGCGCGCAGTCCGGGAAGCTGGGACAGGGCAGCGACGCCCATGATGGCCGCTGAAGCGAGCAGCAGTGTCAGAGGTCGAACGTAGAGATCGAGGGTGAACTGGTCGCTCGAGTAGGTCTGCAGCATGACCCTTGCGGCGATCACCCCGAGGATCAGCCCGGGGATGACCCCCAACGCTGCGACCAGCGTGTTCTCGCCACCGACCAAGCCGGCGATGGCCCGGTAGCGCACGCCGGCCGCGCGCATGGTCGCCAACTCGCGTCTTCGCTCGACGATGTTGACGCTCATCGTCGTGAAGATGATCGCGAACGCCATCGCAGCGCCGAGCGCGAGCATCGCCCCGATGAAGACGTAGAAGAGCCCGGAGTACGTGTCATAGACGTCGGCCAGGGCAGAGGTGTCCACGTATGCCACCACACCGGGTATGTCCGAAACCGCTCGCCGGACCGCATCCGGATCGGCCCCATCCGCAGTGGTCAGCAAGGCGGTCGTGGCCCCGGCTCCGGGTACTTCTCGTGCCAGCCATGCCTTGTCGGCGTAGACGAAGGTGCCGAGCGGCTGATAGGTGAAGTCGACCACCTCTGCGTCGACCGTGGTCGTGGCCGTTCCGGTCCCCAGAGTCAGCGAGACCGTGTCGCCGGCCTGCAGGTCGGGCATGACCTCGCTGATCGACTCGTCGATCAGCACCCCCCGCGACGGCAAGGGGACTGGGTCGCCGGCGGAGTCGATGAAGCCGTGCATCACGGTGCCGGGCTCGTAGCCGGTCGCCTGGGTCGAGTACACCTGCCCGCCGAATCCCACCGACACCGGCATCGTGATCGCCGGCTCGACTTTCGTCACCCCATCGACGGCCTCGATCCGGTCGAGTTGCTCCCGCGTCACCGGCGCCGCGAACTCGACCTGCCCGTTCGACGTGCTCACCTCGTCGAACTGCACCGAGATGAGGTGGTTCATCGTGTCGATCATCCCCCACGAGGCGAGCACCAGGATCAGGGCGAGTGCCACCCCGGATGCGGAGAACACGGTCCTCCTGGTGTTCCGGCCGATCCCGCGGACGATCATCTTCCAGGTGGCGGACGCGTGGCCCATCGCGGGCATGATCCGCTCGGCCCAGGTCCGTGCGTTGTGGACGTCGGGGACCTCACCACGCATCGCCTCGGCCGGGGCGGTACGCGCGGCCCGGCGGGCTGGGGCGAGGGCTGCCAGCGCCGTGGCCGCGACCGCGAACGACAGACCCACGACGAACGTCTCGACCCCGAATCCGCGGAAGACGGTCAGCTGCTCTGGCAGCCCGATGATGTCGGTGTACAGCCTCGACATCGCCCCCGCCATGGCTGCCCCGACCGGGAGCCCGAGCAGTGCCCCGACGATGCCGGCCAAGAGGCCGTAGGACAGGTAGTGCCAGGCCAGAGTGCGGCCACGCATGCCGTGGGCTCGCAATGTTCCGATGACCTGCCGCTCCTCGGCGACCCGCCGCGTGAGTAGGACGTAGAGCACGAGCGCGGCGGCAGACAGGAACAAGGCTGGAAATGCGACCGCCATCTGCTCGAACCCGGAGATGTCCTCCTGCAGCAATGCGTTGGAGGGTTGTTCCGCCCGGTCCAGCACCTCGACCGCGCCGTTGGCGATCGCCTCGGTCTCCAGCGTGCTGAGGGTCTGCTTGTCGGCCCGCCCCGCATCGTCGAGGAGCACCAGGGCCTGGTTGTCCTGTCCGCCGGACCAGGATCGGGCGTCGGCCTCGGAAACGAACATGACTCCGAAGGACCTGGGCGGCACGATGATCTGCTGGCGGTCGGGGGCCAGCCAGAGGTACTCGGCGCTGGACACGATCCCGGCCACAGTGACGTCGACCTCGCCGACCGCGGTGGTGAGCGACACGGAGTCCCCGGGCACCAGGCCGAACGTCCCCGCCATGTGCTCCTCGAGCAGCACGCTGCCAGGCGCAGGGTTGGGTGCGCCGGACAACGAAGTGAGGGCGGCGACCTCAGGTGTGCCACTGGTGGGGTAGCCCACGATCCGCCCCATGAAGCGGTCGGTCGCCCCGTCCATGGTGACCTGCATCGGAAGGTCGGCCTGCACGCGTGTTCGGGTGGCCACGACCGCTGGATCGTCAGTGGCGCCGGCGGCGAAGGCCTTCACGTCGCCGCCGGTGACGAAGAGGTCCGGGAAGCCTTGCACGGTGAAGGCGTTGTCGTAGGAACCCTGCAGGTTTCGGTAGGAGTTGTCCGCGGCCACGTACAGCGCTATGCCGAGCATGACCATGACGACCAGTGCGGTGAACAGCGGCCATGTACGCCGGATGTCCCGGAGGAGCTTGCGTCGAAGTGTCGGATGGCTTCCCATCACCACGACACGTCCTGCGCTGACCCGGCGTTCTGCCGCACCTCGCTGGCGATCGAGCCCTCGTGGACCCTCAGGATCCGGTCCGCCATCGTCGCGATCCCCTCGTTGTGCGTGACGATCACGACACAACGCTGGTCGACCTTCGCGCTCCGCTGGAGCAGTTCGAGCACGGTGCGCCCGGTCGCCAGGTCGAGCGCCCCGGTGGGCTCGTCGCACAGCAGCAACCTTGGACCGGTGACCAGGGCCCTAGCGATCGCCACCCTTTGCTGCTGGCCTCCGGACATCTGGCCGGGGAAGTGGTCGGCCCGGTCAGTCAGGTCCACTTCCGCCAGCACCTTGGCAACGCTGTCGGACAACTGCCCACGGTCCACCCGCTCGGTCAGTTCCGCGATCACCTGAACGTTCTCAGCGGCCGTGAGGGTCTGGATCAAGTTGAAGAACTGGAAGATGAACGAAACGTTCTCGCGACGGATTGTGGCAAGCTCCTCAGGGCCCTTGCCAGCGAGCGTGGTCCCGCCGATGGTCACCTCGCCGACGGTGCTCGTCTCGATCCCACCGATGATGTTCAACAGCGTCGTCTTGCCGGAGCCCGAGGGACCCAGAACAACGACCACCTCGCCCGGATCGAGACTCAGATCGATGCCACGCAATGCGTGGACGGCGGCCTCGCCCTCCCCGTAGGTCTTGGCAACCCCGGTGAGTCGGGCGATCGCCTCGGTCGTTCTCGACGCGTTCACCGTTGTCCCTCTCGAAGTCTGGGCCGACATCCACACTACGCCCGGGTTGTGACCCCACGTCCGAAAAGGGGGGTACGGTGACAGGGATCATGCCTTGGTCGGATTCACCTGTCCAGATGGAAGAAGACCTACCCACATGACCAACAGACCTTTGACTATTGCGTTCGCGATGCTCATGTCCGTGGGGATTGCCGGAGAGGTCCAGGCCGCCGGTGCGCCTGGTGACTCGGCAGCGTCCCTGTCGATCAGGGCGGTGAACGTCAAGGTCGTCAACTCGTCGGCATGCACGCTGAATGCGCAGATCGGTATCGCGAACCGCTTCGTGACCAAGACGCTGCAGCCCGGGGATTCGGTCCAGTTCGCCGGTTCCGACTTGCCGGCCGCCCTCAACACCACCGCGGCGAAGGTCACGTCCAACCCGGACTGCGTTCAGCAGATGCGTGTGAACGGGGTCTTCACGAATCCGCAGATCGGAGAGCCGTTCTGCCTCTGCGAGCTCGACTCGACGACCTGGCAAGAGAGTTTCAGTGAGAATCAGAGCCGGGCGCTACGGGATGGAACCGTGGGTCTGGTCGTGCAACGGAACGCGGACAGCAGCAAGTACAAGAACTTCACCTTGACGATTTCCGGCAACGGCGAGAAGGCCTTGCAGACGCGTCCGGCTCCAGCCTACGGCGTGGGTGCGCCGGACGGCCAACCGCCGGGCGTTGCGCGTGCGGATCACCCCGCGGCCCGAACCGGGCAAGGCCTGGCGTTTCCGCGTCCAGAAGCGGCGGTCGGGGGGCTGGCAGTCCGTGCCCGGAACCTATCGCGTTGCGGGGAAGAAGACGGTCCGGACCGAGGCGCTGGGCCGGGGCACCTACCGGGTGCGGGTCTTCGCGGGCAACGGGCTTCCCGGTAGTTCGTCGCGGGCCCGGCGCCTGGTCAAGTAGCGCGGCGGTCAGCCCTGTGGATCAGGTCGGTCCAGCCTCGCGGCGCTGATCCTGGACGGCGTCACGGACATGTCGGCGTTGCTGGGTCTCAGGCACCGAGTAGCGGACCTCGGTGTGCATCAGCAGGTCGAGCAGGCTGCGTCGCTTGGAGTCGAAGAATGAGATGGCCGCCGTCATCAGCCAGAAGACCAACCCGAACATCCCGACCCAGGCTCTTACCATCGCCCTGACGAATCCGGGACGACGTCCGTCGGGCGTGCACACCCGGACGCCGACGACGCCCATCCCCAGGGAACGACCGACGGCCCAAACGGTCACACCCAGGTAGGTGGGGATGACCGACACGGCCAAGACCACGAGGGTGAGTGCGATCCACGTCGGTGGTTCCCCGCCGAACAGCGAGTCGATGAGACTGGCGAGCGTCGAGAACAGAAGGGTGTTCAGGTAGCCGACCACGAAGAGGTCGATCCCCAGGCCCAGCAGGCGGGTAGCGGCGCCCGCGTAGGTGAATTGGCGTCCGGGCGGTGCGGGTGGAGCGGGTAGCGCCCGCCAAGTCGCCCGCTGCTTCGACAGGTCGTCGATCGCCAGACGCAGGGGTTTGGTGGCATCCGGCGACACGTCGGCGAGCACCAGTTGCAGCGCGGTCTCGGGCCTGGGACGAGGTGGCCGTCGGAACAGGCGCCTACCTACACGATCCACCAGGGAATCCACGTCAGCCAAGGTCCCGCGGAATCCTTCGAGGGCGTCGAGGAACAGGCCCTGGCTCTGTTCACGGATGAGATCGCGGATGCGTGGGTCGTCCACGATGTCGTCCAGGATCTGGGGAACCACCTCGCGCCTGATCTTGGGCATGAGGGCGTCGACGAGTTGGGGTGCGATGTCGGTTTCGATGCGGGGCATGAGGGCGTCGAGTAGGTCGGGGGCGACTTGGTCGCGGATCTTGGGCATGAGGGCGTCGACGAGTTGGGGTGCGATGTCGGTTTCGATGCGGGGCATGAGGGCGTCGAGTAGGTCGGGGGCGACTTGGTCGCGGATCTTGGGCATGAGGGCGTCGACGAGTTGGGGTGCGATGTCGGTTTGGATGCGGGGCATGAGGGCGTCGAGTAGGTCGGGGGCGACTTGGTCGCGGATCTTGGGCATGAGGGCGTCGACGAGTTGGGGTGCGATGTCGGTTTCGATGCGGGGCATGAGGGCGTCGAGTAGGTCGGGGGCGACTTGGTCGCGGATCTTGGGCATGAGGGCGTCGACGAGTTGGGGTGCGATGGACTGCTCCAGGTAAGGGGCCAGGCCGTCCACGATTCGTGGCACGAGTTGCTGCTCGAGGTAGGGCTGGAGGTCGGTCAGCAGGCGTGGCAGCAGGTCGTCCACGAGACGAGGTGTGACGCCGGCGACGACCTCCGGCACCGACACCTCCACAAGATGTCCGGTAACCCCATCGACCAACTCGGGAATGGTCACCGTGGTGAGATGATCGGTGACGCCGGCAAGGACCTCTGGGACCACCTCTTCGGAGAGATACGGCGTGATGCCCTCGACGATCCGGGGGATGGCCTCCTCGATCAGGTAGGGCTCGAGGTCCTCGATCACCTGTTGTGCCGTTGCGTTGGTGGCGTCGAGTGCTGCCTCCCCGACCGAATGTCCGACCCGGCCGATCGTGGCGTCGAATGCGTTGTCCGCCACACCACGCGCGCCACCGGCGGCCCGGCGGACGATTCCTCGCATCCCGCCGTCGGATTCCGGTGGTGGCGTCATGTCGGCAGGCTACGTGCTAGGGGGGCCCTTTGGCGGGATCGAGCGGACGGGGAGCGCGGCTCCGTGTCGAGCTCCAGGGGCGGTTGGGGTACTTGCAGAGTCGGTCCAGATCGCCGGTCAGAGCCACCGGGCGTTGATCTGAGCCCGTCTCACCAGCCAACAGATGGCTAGCGTGGAAGGTGCAGGCGTGAGGAGGGACCTTGGACGCGACGGAGGTGACCATCGCGTTGGGCACCATCGTGGTGTTCGGCGTCGGGGCTCAATGGTTCGGCCGCAAGACGGGTATCCCCTCGATCGTGCTGTTGCTGCTGGCCGGGATCCTCGCTGGGCCGGTGACGGGCTTGGTCGACCCGGAGGCACTGCTGGGCAGCACCCTGGATCCGGCTGTCACCCTGGCGGTGGGGCTTCTGTTGTTCGACACCGGCTTCTCGCTGCAGTTCAAGGAACTGGTCGAAGGCCGGCGTGTGGTCTATCTGCTGGTGTCGGTCGGGATGTTGATCACCTGGGTCGTGGGATCGACCGCCGCCAGTTTCATCTTCGACCTGCCGCACGGGGTCGCGGTGCTTCTCGGTGCGGTGCTGGTGGTCTCCGGGCCGACGGTGGTCGGCCCGATTCTGCAGGCCTCCCGCCCGAAAGTTGCGACCAGGCAGATCCTTCAGTGGGAGGGGGCGATGCTCGACCCGATCGGCGCCACGCTGGGCATCGTGGTCCTCACGGCCATCACCTCCGACACCCGTCCTGGGACAGCGATCGTGTTGACCGTGCTGACGGCCGCGACGGGGATTGCGATCGGCGTCGCCTGTGCGCTTCTGCTCATCTTCGCCGTCAGGAACTTCCTCATGCCCGACGATCTGCAGGTACCAGTCGCCTTCATGTTCGCCGTCCTCGCCTTCTCGACCGCCAACGTGTTGTTCGCCGAAGCGGGCCTGTTCGCGACCCTCACCATGGGACTTGTACTGGCGAACCAGGATCGTGCGTATGTGGCCGGGATCCAGCGCTTCCAGGCGGGCATCGGCACCTTGGTGATCGCCACTCTCTTCATCGTGCTGGCAGCGACCATCGAACTGGACCAACTGCGGTCCGTGCTGCTGCCGTCGGCGCTGCTGCTGCTGGTGCTGGTACTGGTCGCACGGCCGTTGGCCGCCTTCGCGTCCACCTGGCGCTCGGCCCTGGGCATGCGGGAGCGCTGGTTCGTCGCCTCGGTGGCACCCCGCGGCATCGTGGCCGCATCCACGGTGTCCTTCTACGCCATCACATTGTCGAACGACGGGATGTCGGCCGACAAGATCGTGCCCATCACGTTCGCGGTGATCATCGGTGCGGGCATCGTGTACGGGTTCGGCTCACCGGCCCTGGCCCGGGCGCTCAAGGTTGGCCAGGGGCAACCGAAAGGGGTCGCGTTGTTCATGCCCCAGGAGGCTGCCCACCCCGTGGCCGCGGCACTGTCAGAGGCGGGAGTTCCGGTGCTCGTCGTCGATGGAAGCAAGCGGGAGGATTCGGGCAGCGACGACCTCTCGTACAGCGTCTTCAGCGATGGTCTGGATGACCCGGGGTTGGCTGCGGCACTGGATGAGGTCGGCGTCGGTACCGGCGTGATCGGCACCGGACTCGGCGAGCGCGACCTGGTGGCGATGGCGATCGTTGGCTCCGACATCGGGGCCGGGAACGTCTACCTCATTCCGAGCGTGCCCAAGGACTCGGCCAGGGGTGTCGAGGCCCGATGGCGAGCGCAGACTCCCGACCGACGGATCGCTTTCGGCCCGCACATGACCCGCGCGCAACTGCTCGAACTGCTCAACGGCGCGGGTGAACTCGTGTGGCTGCCGGTCGAGTCCGATGAATCGCAGATACCGCAGGGCACCACACCACTGTTCATCGTGCACGGCGATGGTCGGGCCACGATCGCCAGTCAAGCCACACTCCGGGACGCGCGCAGGCATCGGCCCGATCCGGGGACGAGGGTGCTGTGCCTGGCGCCCCCCGCAGGCCCGTCGTGATTCGCTGGAGTCCAAGGCCAGTTGCGTAGCCGTCAACGATCGTCCGGTGCAACGCAGCGGGAGCCGGGCCTACCCTGGCCGCATGGATTCGGTGCCTTCGCTTAGCCGGCGGGGCCTGTTGGCGGCAGCAGCGGGCGTTGGTGCCGGGATGTTGGCTGCCTGCTCCCGCGGCACCGACGGTTCGTCCGCGGCGGCCTCACCGTCCCCATCGGGATCCGCTAATCCGAACCCACTCGTGCCGTTCGCGCCCTTCACCGCTCCGGCGTTCAACGACGAGGCCTTGTTCGCGCTCGGCGCTGCGGCCGCCCAGACGGCTGAGGTGGGCGAGGTCCTCATGACCACGCAGGCGATCATCGACCGGACCGGCAATCCGCTGAATCCCACGCAAGAGAGTTTCACGGTCTACGTGGATGAGTTCCGTAAGACAGGAGCGAGGCTCGAAGGCCTGGCTGGCAGAGCTGCCGCAGACGGTTTCCGCCAGACGGCCACCGCTAGATACCTGCGGGCCAGCATGTACGACGCGCAGGCCCTGTTCTTCGTGCTCGGCGGCAGCGACCCTTCGCAGGAGGAGGCAGATTTCGATCGCTGCGACGCAGCCTGGCAGGCTGCGATCGACAACTGGGATGGTGATGTCCAGCGATTCTCCGTCACGGGTGCCGGACACCGCATTCCCTGCTACTTCTTCAGCCCGGGCGGTCCAGCCCGGCCACGACCCACGGTCATCATCAGTGAGGGCAGCGACGGCCAGAACGTCGAGACCATGCAGTTCGGGGTCCGGGCAGGACTGGAGCGCGGTTACAACGTGGTGCTCTTCGAGGGGCCCGGGCAGATGTCCCTGCTGTTCAGGAGGAAGATCCCGTTCACGCCGGACTGGAACGAGGTGGTCACGCCGATCGTCAGGCAAGTACGCGCGCGCGATGACGTCGCATCGGTTGGCGTCATCGGGATCAGCTTCGGTGGGATGCTCTGTGCCAGGGTGGCCGCTCGCACACCGGGCGTTGATGCGGTGGTGCTGGAACCGGGTGCATACAGCTTTCCCGATCTGTGGGGCGATCAGAAGGATCTCGACGCCGTCCGTGCAGTGCAGAAAGCGCCCGCGGCCGAGCAGGCGAGGGCCGCTGAGGAGTTGAACAAGGGGTTCCAGGAGGCTTGGCCGTCGTTGAGTCCGCTGTCGAGATTCACGATCTACAAACGCGGTGAGATCTTCTCGCCGAGGATGCAGGACGACGCCCGGGCGGGCAGGGTGCCAAGCGACTACTACGGGGCGCTCAAGGCGATGCTTCCTTTCGACTTCCGAGAGGACTACAAGCAGATCTCGATTCCGACGATGATCACCTCCAACGAAGGAGACGAGTTCTTCGGCCGTCAGTCGAAGGAGGCCTTCGGGTTTCTGAACCTTCCCGCCGCGGAGAAGGAGTTCCTGGAACTCACCGCGGCCGAGGGAGCACAACTGCACGATCAGCCGATCGGACCGCAGGTGGCGCAGGAGCACGTCTTCGACTGGTTGGGCCGGTGGCTGTGACCTGCACGCCATGCGGTTGTCGACCGTGGGCGCGATCAACAGACCGGTACGCTGCGCCGGTGATGGGGGCCTGGCGCGGTGTCAGCCGCGGGTGATCCAGCCTGTGCTGTCCAGAGGGTCGACGACGGGTTGCTGACCCTCAACGGGCATCACGTGCACGGGTAGCACCTTGACGCGCGACGGCGATCTGGCGAACCCGAAGCAGCGAACCGGGACGCTGACGGAGGTCGTGAGCGCTGCGGCATCGACGTCGTAGCGCCAGCCGGTGCAGGGCAGCGTGCAGGATTTGCCGTCCGGGCAGTTCAGGAACGCCTTCTTGCGGTAGAGCAGGGCGCGGCGGCCGTTCGCATTCGGCAGGATGACGAAACTACCGCGCTTGCGGAAGGTGATCCGCCCTCCGGTAGCTGCACGGCTGTGGCCCACGTACCAGCTCCATGCCACGTGGGTCATTCGGATCGTGATTCGTTTGCGGCCATATGTGACGGTTGCCGAACGGATGTCGGAGATCTCCGGTCCCGAGTTGATCTCACCTACGTCATCGGTCACTGTGGCCGTCCCGGCGAATGCTGCCGTTGGCATCGCGGCCAGGGCCAAGGCGACGACTGCCGCAATGTGAGCGCGCATGATCCTCCTTCTCGGAGATCGGCTCACGATACCGCAGGGCAGTCAGTGTCAGCGCGACGATGAGTGGCGCATCGCCGTCACCGACATGACCGGAGACTCAGGGGCGACCAGGGGCAGCGGCCCTTGATCGCGGCCAGGTGTCCACCCACGTTGCTAATATGAGCATATGAGTCATCGGCTGCAGGTTCTCATCCCCGAGGAACTGGATGTGGCGCTGTCGCAGGCAGCCGCACGGGACCGGGTTTCGAAGGGGGAGTTCGTGAGAAGCGTCCTTGAGGCAGCACTCGCTGAACGGATAGTTGAGGCCGACCCTGTCGCGGCCCTGGCTGCGATCAATGCCCCGACGGCCGACATCGACCAGATGCTCACCGAGATCGACGAGCGATACGCGTGAGAGTCTTCGTCGACTCGAACATCGCGATGTACGCCGCCGGAGGACGACACCCGCACAAAGACCCGAGCCTGCGGTTTCTGGCACAGGCTCAGCGAGGCGAGCTGCATGCGGTGACCAGCACTGAGGTTCTGCAGGAGATCCTGCACAGGTATCACCGGCTCGGACATCCCGAGATCGCGCGCCATGTCTACGACCTTGTGGTCCAACTGTGCGCTGAGGTCCTGCCTGTCACGATCGCGGACACGGACGCGTGTGTCGATCTGCTGCGAGGCGCCGGAGGATCGGTGCGAGACGCACTTCACGTCGCAGTCATGCGCAACAACGACGTGGAGGCCGTGGCAACCTACGACGTCGGCTTCGAGGCCTTCGGGATTACACGCTGGCCGCTGGACTGAGGTGCCGGCCGCTCAGGACTCGGGCCGGTCGGGGGACAACAGCCCCACCTCGTAGGCGTACACGACGGCGTGGACCCGGTCGCGCAGCCCCAGTTTCATCAGGATGCGTTTGACGTGGGTCTTCACCGTGCTCTCCGCGAGGTACATCTCCTGTGCGATCTCCTGATTGGACAGTCCGTGCCCCATGTGGATGAGCACCTCCCGCTCGCGCGGCGTCAGCCGGTCGAGTTCTCGACTGCTGAGGTCGGCCGCCACCCGAGGCTGCGTGGTCCGGGCGAACTCCCGCATCAGTCTGCGAGTCACCGACGGGGACAGGAGTGCGTCGCCGTTCGCGACCGTACGGATCCCGGTCAGTAGCTCCTCGGGTCGAGTGCGTTTGAGCAGGAAGCCGCTGGCCCCGGCGCGCACGGCTTCGTAGACGTAGTCGTCGAGTTCGAACGTGGTCAGGATCACGACGCGCGGTGTGTCGCCGGTGGTCCCGCTGGTGATGCGTCGAGTGGCTTCCAGCCCATCGGTGCCGGGCATCCGGATGTCCATGAGCACGATGTCCGGAGTCAGATCCTGCGCGAGTCGCGACCGCATCGTCACCGTTGTCCGCCTCGCCGACCACGCGCAAGTCGTCCTGCGTCTCGATCATCATGCGCAGACCCGCTCGCACGAGCGTGTCATCGTCGACGATGAGCACCGTGATCGTCATGTCGTCGCCCGGTTGGCGGCGCTCTGTGGTGATTGCTCGTGACCCAGCGGGAGGGTCGCCCGTACCGCGAAGCCGCCGTCGGTCGTCCGGGCCCGCCTGCAAGTGCCCGCCGAGCACCTTCGCCCGTTCGGTCATCCCGGGGATACCGCGCCCGGTCCCGGCATTGCGGCTGCGACCGGGCGTCCGGCGCCGTCATCGACCACGCTGAGGTGGAGCTGGGTCGCTGTGCAGGACAAGGTGACGTCGACATGTGCCGTCCCGCGCGTACTTGAGTGCGTTGGTCAGGGCCTCCTGCGCGATCCGGTAGGCCGCAGCGCCCACATGCCGGCCGACGGGTCGTGTCGCAGGTGTCGTGCAGAGTCGATGTCGGCCCCCAGCGCTGCGCAGTTCAGCGACCATGGCTGGCGATGTCGGAGACACCCTTGGCCGGGCTGCGATCGGGGGCACCGGAATCGTCGAGCAGACCGAGCATCTGATCCAGATCCGTCAGTGCGTTGCGGCCGAGGGTCTCGATCTCGGCGAGCGCATCGAATGCTTTGTCCGGCCTGATTGGACAGCCGGGCGGCACCGGCCTGCAGAACCATCACGTTGACTGCATGTCCCACCGCGTCGTGCAGTTCGCGTGCGATGCGGATCCGTTCGTCGGCGATCGCAGCCGCTGCGACCTCGTCCTGGTGTGCCTCGAGGTCGTCCACGGTCCGAGTGAGCTGTTCGGCCCGCGCCCGATTGCCGCGGATGCTGACCCCGACCAACCAGCCCAATCCGAACAGCAGGAACCACACGACGATCACCAGCGGATCCGGATCGCCAGGGCCGTAGAACGTCGTCGTCGACAGCGCCAGCGCCGCCCCTCCCACGATCACCCCGGAGACCCGCGTCGGTCGGGTGCCAGAGCCACCGAGTAGGCGAAGAAGGGAATCGCCAGCGGGGCGTTGCTGTCGCCCTGGGTCGCGCTCGCGGCCAGATAGAAGGCAGTGGCGGCCATCAGGGCGGTTACCGGAACCAGACGACGTATCAGCAGCAACGCGTTGGGGGCCAGCGCCAACAGCCAGCCCGCGCCCTCGACCGCACCGTACTGATCGACGTAGGCATTGCTGCGCAGCGAGACCACTGTGATCCACGTGAACAGGCCCGCCAGTACCGCGTCGGCGACGAACCACCAGCGACTCTGCTGGTGTTGCGGTCGCCATGGGTCCAACTGGCCATTGCCTCACAGTACCGCCGGAAGCGGTGACCGCCGTCCTCCCGCGGGGGTAGGCGCATCCCCCTGCCGGAGGACCCCGAACTCGAGCGCCCAGGGGGATCACAGCGCGTCTTGAGCGGCGGATCGTAGAAGTGGATCGACCAGAGAGGAGACCATCATGAGCATCAACGATCAGGTTCAACGCACTGCAACGGTGTCCAGTCCGGCGCAGAGCCTCTGGCCCGACCGCCGTTTCGCGGTGACGGTGGCGGTCATGACCCTTGCCTTATGGGCGACTGGCTGCAGGGTGGTGGACGCCACGTGGACCGTTGACACCGGTGGCGGCCATCGTGTCGATGGTCATGAGCCTCACTGTGGGCGGCCTCGCCGGGTACGCGCTGCGCAGTCGGTGGGCGATGCTTGTGGCACCGGTGGTGTTCGTCACTGTCTTCGAGCTCGCACGGCTCACCGTTGACGGCCCCATGGTCGACGGGCTCCACACGAGCTTCTACGGGGCCATCGCATTCGTCACCGGTCGCGGCTTCCAGGCGCTGCTGACCGTGGTCCCCATGGCCCTCGGTGCGGCGGTGGGGGCCGGCATGTGGCGGTCGCGGCACGGTCAGCCCTCCAGCCGGTGGTCGCGCCTCCTGGTCGCACCGGCGCTGTCGTTGTGGGACTGGCACTGCTGACACTGGTCGCGGGACTGGTCCGCCCCGCAACCACTGCGCCGATCACCGGCGCCGAACGGCCAGCCCGTACCAGGCTCGGTGGCCGAGTTGACGCGACTCGAGGCCGGTGGCCACGATCTGCCACTGCTGATCCGCGGCACCAGCACTGATAATCCGGTCCTGCTCTTCCTCGCCGGAGGACCTGGCGGCTCGGAGTTCGGTGCCATGCGCCGTCACCTGCCGGAACTGGAGCAGTACTTCACCGTCGTCACCTGGGAGCAGCGTGGGGCGGGCACCGCATACTCAGAGCTCGACCCCACCAGCACTGTCAGTCTGGACGGGTATGTCGCCGACACGATCGCGGTCACCGAGTACCTGCGCGAGCGTTTCGCGCAGGAAGACGTGTACCTGCTTGGACAGTCCTGGGGCACGACTCTGGGCGTGATGGCCGTGCAGGAGCGCCCCGACCTGTACCGGGCGTTCATCGGCACCGGTCAGATGGTGAGTCAGTCGGCTACCGACCGGATCTTCTACGAAGACACGTTCGCATGGGCCGAACCGATCGGCGACGACGGTCTGGTCGAGAGCCTGAGGGACTCCGGCCCGCCGCCGTACGAGGCGATGTTCCCCTACGAGACCGCGCTGTCACATGAGCAGGACGTGTACCCCTACGACCACAGCGGTAACTCGGAGGGCGCCGGTCAGATGTCGGAGAACCTGCTGGTCGAGGAGTACAGCCTGATCGATCAGGTCCACGTGCTCGGCGCGTTCATGGACACTTTCGCGGCGTTGTACCCGCAGTTGCAGGAGGTCGACTTCCGCGAGACCGCCACCGAATTCTCGGTGCCCATGTTCTTCGTCCAGGGTGCCCATGAGGCCGACGGGCGAGCGGAACTGTTCGAGCAGTGGTACCCCATGATCGACGCCCCGATCAAGGACCTGGTGGTCCTCGAGACCTCCGGCCACCGCCCGTTGTGGGAGCAGCCGGACCAGTTCGTGGACTACATGGTGGGGACCGTTCTGACCGAGACTCAAGGGCTTGGTTGCAGTTCACCGCGCAAGACTCCGACGGGCTAGGGACTGTCGGAATCTTACGCCGTTCGGATAGTGGCCACCGGGGTGGCGCGGGGTCTGCTACGGGTCGTCGAGGCTCGTGTGGAAGACCCTGCCGCGGGGGCTGGTCCATTCCAGGATCGCGCCGGACAACATCCGCACACCCCACGAAGTGTGGGTCTTCAACCGGTGGTGGTATCGGCATAGGGCGGCAAGGTTGGCCTCGACCGTACTGCCGGTCGGGTATGCGATCACGTGGTCGAGGTCGCACATGGTCGCGGGACGGCGACATCCCGGGAACCGGCAGTGGCGGTCACGGGCGCGCACCCACCGGGCGAGCGCGGGTGCCGGCCGATACCCCCGGGACGAGGAGTGGGGTTGTCAGGTCGATGCGCGGCGCGCTGTCACACAGTTCCGCCGCGTGGGTCGGGCTCAGCGGACCGTGCCCGACCAGTTCAGGGCCGGCCGGTGTGATCAGCACCTGCACAGGGACCGACTGACCCATCTCCAGGCCAGTCACCAGGGCTACGAACACGTCCGCTCGGGCGGCGTCCCGACCGCCTTCCACGTTGGCGGCCATCGCGGCCAGGGCGTTCCAGCAGGCCTGTGCCTCTTCCGCGGTCAGGTATGCCCCGATGGTGGCCATGCCATCGCGTTCGGGGTCGATCCAGACGCGGCGCTTGCGGATTGCCTTCTTGCGACGCCGCTGCACGGCCTCCGGATCGATCGCCGCGACCCGGCGCGCCAGCCATGCGCGCAGTTGTGCGCGGGTGTGCCTGTCCGCGTAGTCCACGGCTTCACGTGCCAGGGGCACCCGGTCGGCCGGATCGAGTTCGCACGTTCCGAGCGCGATTTCCTCGACTTTCGGCAGATCCACACGGCTGCCGCGCAGAGCGACCAGCAGATCAGGCAGCTCAGCGCAGACGTCCCCCGCCAGTTGGAGTCGTCGTGCGGCAGTCCCGGTCGACCACAGCAGTGTCGTCGCCACGTCCGCAGGAGCCGGGTCGACGAGAGCGCCTGTCGGGTCTATGACCTCCGGCTGTTCGCAAGCTACCTGGTGCAGGGCTTCCAGTTGACGAGCATGCGCCCACGCGATCACGGCCTCGGATGCGGCGGCCACCTCAAGTGGGTCGGCGCCGGGCAGCAGCAAGACCTCCACTGCGGCGTTGACCGACTCCTCCATACCTGAACGCTACGAGGTGGGTACGACAAAACCGGGATGGTCTTCGCGCCCTGGGGAGGGGGGCGGGAGGGCCTAGCGGCGAAGGTCCCGCTTCCACTGCGCTATCGAATTCGTGCAGCTGGTTGAGGGGGCTGCAGTGTCCGGATCTGCTGGGTCATTCTCGCGTTGAGTGTGAGTGCATGGGGGCTTCGCCGCCGATTGCTTGATCATCATGGGATTTCGGACATCGATCGATTTGATCGCATCATGACCCCGCTGCAGCGCCACATGCAGCGCGAGGAAATGATCGCGCTCGGATGGATGGACGAGCTTGGCAACGTCCGGGAAGGATTCAAGACGCCTGAGCAGGGAGCCGCCACCTCCATCTGGGCCGCGACCGCTCCGATGCTTGAGGGCATGGGCGGCGTCTACTGCGAGGACTGCGACATCGCCGCGCCGACCGATTCCGAGTCGCCGCTCGCACGCTTCATGGGCGTGGACGCACACGCCGTTGTGCATCGCGGATCGGGGAGCGAGGAGGATCGCGGGTCGCGCCACAGCCCCAGGGGGTCCAATGATCGACAACCCCAACCCGAACACGTACTGTCGGTGCATCGCACCGCGGCCCCGCGTGGCAGGAAGGCCGTTCATGCGCGTCCTCGGGATTCTGACCTCGTCGGTGGCCACGGCGACCATCATCGCGGGTGTGCCGGCCGTCCAGGCTGCGGAGATCACCCAGAAACAACCGACGCCGACTTTCACCACCACGATCAAAGAGGGTCGCAAAGCGGTCCGGTCCGCGCTGAGGCAGACCAAGGCGACGTCGGCGTCGGTGGCTTTGGTGGCCGGTGGCAAGACGGTGTGGACTCAGACGTTCGGTCGGGTGAACAAGGCCGGAAAGAAGCCGTCTCCCACGACGATGTACGGGATCGGTTCGGTGAGCAAGATGATCACCACGATGGCGGTGATGCAGTTGGTGGACGCCGGGAAGGTCTCGCTGGACGCCCCGGTGGTGCGCTACGTGCCGGACTTCTCGATGGCCTCGCCGCAGTACCGGCAGATCACGGTGCGGATGCTGCTGAACCATTCGGCCGGACTGCCCGGCACCGACTTTGCCGATAGTTTCAGCCACAAACCGATCCCCAGTTACGTCGACCGTTTCCTGGCTGGTCTGCGCACCTCGCATTTGAAGACCACTCCCGGGGCGATGGTCGTGTACTGCAACGACTGCTTCACGTTGGCCGGGCTTGGTGGTGGAGCGGGTCTCGGGAAAGCCCTACGAGGACTACGTGACCAGCAACATCTTGGAACCGCTGGGGATGAAGCACTCGACCTATGCGACGTCCATGCCGGGGCGGGGGTCCGTTGCACCGGTCATCCGAGGCGGGAAGGTCCAGCCGATCGAGATCACCAACCTGTCAGCTTCCGGTGGTCTGATGTCGACCTCGCGGGACATGGCCCGACTGGCGAGGGTCTTCACCGGTGGCGGAGTGGTCGGGGGCAAGCGGATCCTGTCCAGCTCTGCGGTTCGACAGATGGCCGTCGATCAGACCGCCACCACCTTGCGGGTCGGACCGCCCAGCGGCCTGCGCTACGGCCTCGGCTGGGACACCGTCAAGGACCCGGCCCTGGCGTCTGCCGGTGTGCTGGGCTGGAGCAAGGGCGGTGACTCCATCACCGACTACCACGCGGGGTTCGTGATCGCGCCCGACCATGGACTGGCGGTCGTCGTTGAGACCGCCGGCACAAGTTTCAGTTCAGCGAGCGCGAAGACAATCGCGCAAACCGTGCTGCTCAACGCGCTTGTCGAGACCGGGGCCATCAAGAAGATGCCCAAACAGATCGGTCGCACACCGGCCAAGCAGAAGGCGACACCGCGGGACATCGAGAGGATGACCGGCACCTACCTGGCCCAGAACGTGACCCTGAAGGTGACCAAAGCGAAGAACAGGACGTTGCAGGTTGCCGCGTTGACCGACGGCAAGTGGGTGGACCAACCCGGCCGCCTTGTGTTTCGCAAGGGTGGGGCCTTCTGGGACACCCGGACCCCTGGAACGTCATTCCGGTCGGTCCGGGCCTGGGGCCGGACCTACCTGGTGCGACGCGACATCGGCGGAACGGGCACGTACTTCTCCGACGTCCCGTTCGGCCAGCGGACCCGCCCGGGGGGTCGGCTGTCGCAGACCTGGCAGGCACGGGTGGGGAAGAGGTGGTTGTTGGCCAACGAGAATCCGAGTTCGTTGTGGTGGGACCTCGCCACCCCCGCAGTGGAGCTCGCGACCATCCCGGGCGTCTCCGGTTACCTGCTGGCGCAAGGCGTTCTCGTCCAGTCCGTGCCCTTCGATGCCACGACAAGTGACACGGTCGGCACGATGTTCATCGAGGTTCCGGGGGTCGGTCGGGACATGTATGACTTCGATTTCTCGATGCAGGGCGGGGAGGAGTTCTTGTCGTTCAGCAGCAGTGTTCTGCGGCCCGCGGCGAGCGTTCCAGGCCTGTCGTCGGGCAGCAACGTGGTCACCATCGGTGCGAACGGCTACGTCCAGTGGTACCGAATCCCCAATGCTGCGAGTCTGACACTCTCCGGCCAGAGCGACTGGAAACTGTTCGACGACACGTTGTCCATGCTCGACAGCGGCGGGGGAGCTACGGCGACGAAACAGGCGCCGGGTGGTGCCTACCTGGCCGTCTTCGGTCCTGCGGGCAGTGCGGCGACTGTGGTCGTGGAGTAGGCCGCGTGGGCACGTGTCCGCAAAATCGCGGCCTCGGAAGTCAGCATGGCGTCGCTGTCCAAGGTCTTGGTCCTCGATCGAATGGCAAGCACGAGCGAGAAGCGCGCCCGGAGGGATTCGAACGCCCAACCGACCGGTTCGTTGAATGCGTCCCGAGGCGTGTTGGTACGTCCGTTTTCGTGCTTGGAGGTACTGGTTTCGTACCGGCGCTTACCGGGTCGTTGCAGGTTGAACTGTCGTCAAACTTGGCCCGGCATCTTCGCCGGTGTTCACCCGCTGTCGGTGTGCGTCACCAGGGGGAGTGGGGTGCGCTGTGCGACAAGACATTCCGGCGAATACGGGCCCGCCCACGGCCCTGAGGCGGAATCAGCCCGGGGCTTCACCCGACTACTTGCCTTTGAATCGTTTGGTGGTTGTCGGTCCGCGTCCGCCGGGTCCGACCGCGCGAATGGCGACGCGGTACTTCTTGCCTTCACGGACTTTGGCTTTGAACACCCGCTTGCTGGTGGTCTTCCACTTCTTGTACTTCTTGCCCCCCGGCTTGGAGATTCGGGCCTTGTACGACGTCGCGCGAGCGGTGCGTTTCCAGGTGACCTTGACCTTGCCAGTGCGGACTTTGACCTTGATGCCTTTCACCTTCCCCGGCGGTTGCACCTGCGGTTTCACCGGTGGTGCGGCGGCTGCGGGGATGACCGGGGCCGATGGTGCCGATGGCACGGAGGTGCCGATGGCGTTGCGGGCGGTCACGGTGAACGTATACGCGGTGCCGTTGGCCAAACCGGGGACTGTGCAGGAGGTGCCGGCGGCGGTGCAGGTGGCTGCGCCGGGGACGGCGGTGGCCACGTACTCCAGGACCGGGGAGCCGCCGTCATCGGCTGGCGGGTTCCAGGACACCGTCGCCGCCCCATCCCCGGGTATGGCGGCTACCGCGGTGGGCGGCTGCGGCGGTGCCGCCGCCAGCACCGCCGAGTGAAATCTGCCGGCGGTGATCGCGGTGACCGTCTTGCCGGCCAGCACCCCACCGGTGTCCACCGGCACCGGCACCGCCGAGTTGGTGGTGGTGTTGTTGCCGAGCTGCCCGTAGAAGTTGTTGCCCCAGCAGGAGGCCCGGCCGTCGGCCACCGCACAGGAGTGGTATTCCCCGGCGGCGATGTTGGTGACCGTCCTCCCGGCCAGCACCCCGGCGGTGTTCACCGCGCACCGGCACCGGCGAGCCGGTGGTGCTGTTGTTGCCGAGCTGCCCGTCGAAGTTGTAGCCCCAGCAGGAGGCCCGACCCTCGGCCACCGCACACGAATGGGAGTACCCGGCGGTGATCGCGGTGACCGTCCTCCCGGCCAGCACCCCGGCGGTGTTCACCGCCACCGGTACCTTCGAGTTCGTGGTGGTGTTGTTGCCGAGCCGCCCGTAGACGTTGTAGCCCCAGCAGTAGGCCTTGCCATCGGCCACCGCACACGAATGGGAGTCCCCGGTAGCGATGGCGGTGATGGTTCTGCCAGCCAGCACCCCGGCAGTGTTCACCGCGACCGGCACCGGCCGAGTCCGAAATGCTGTTGTTCCCGAGCTGCCCGTCGATGTTGTAGCCCCAGCAGTAGGCCTTGCCGTCGGCCACCGCACACGAATGGGAGTCCCCGGTAGCGATGGCGGTGATGGTTCTGCCAGCCAGCACCCCGGCAGTGTTCACCGCGACCGGCACGGACGAGTTCGTGGTGCTGTTGTTCCCGAGCTGCCCGAACATGTTGTGGCCCCAGCAGTAGGCCTTGCCGTCAGCGACCGCACACGAGTGGTAGTCCCCGGTGCTGATGGCGGTGATGGTTTTGCCGGCCAGTACCCCCGAGGTATCCACCGCGTACCGGCTCGGTCGAGTTCGTGGTGGTGTTGTTGCCGAGCTGCCCGAAGGCGTTGCCGCCCCAGCAGTAGGCCTTGCCGTCGGCCACCGCACACGAATGGTAGTCCCCGGTAGCGATGGCGGTGACGGTTTTGCCGGCCAGCACCCCAGAGATGTCCACGGTCACCGGCACTGCCGAGTCGGTGGTGGTGTTGTTCCCGAGCTGCCCGGCGAGATTGTTGCCCCAGGTCATGGCCCGACCCGGCGACGGCTCGGCGGCCGCTCCAGGTGCGATCAACACCCCCACCGCCACCGCCATGCCAATCAGAACTGCTGCCGGTGTCTTCAAGCCCATGACGGCCAACCCTTCTGCGGGGACTGTCGGCCCGCCGTCGAGACTAGCCTTCACAACACCGTGAGTCCAGAGTGCCAACCCCTGCCGAAGCAACCACAGCAAGCGCGTGGCGCGGCCGTGCCGCGACATCCAGTACCACCGGTCGCCCACGCGGTCACTTCACCAGGACAACATGCCCGTGCGCGCCTGCCTGCGATGCATCCGCCTGGGCTGTCAGGCGAATTTGCGCTGTGCATCGGCCAGACACCCTGCAACTACCCCTCTGACCTGGCCTTCCGTGAAGGCTGTAACCGTTTCGGTTCGCCGGGCACCTTCGCATGGCTACCACCAGTGATCTCTACGCACACCTCTACGACCCGGATGCGCTCAAGGCGACTGAAGTCGTTTCCAACGTGTTCGGCCGGCTGCAAAGCGGTTGAGTACACAACTGTCGTCAGAACTGTCGTCAATACCGATCCGAGACCGCCCCGAAGGGCCACAACCCCCACCAAAGCGCGCCCGGAGGGATTCGAACCCCCAACCGACCGGGTAGAAACCGGTTGCTCTATCCGTTGAGCTACGGGCGCAGGGCTCCACGGCCGCGAGAACCGGGAACCCAACGATTCTATCGGTGCCCGCATCTGGCCCGACCGTCCGTTGCGCGCCGGGGATTCGTCTAGTGGCGTGCTGGCGGGCTTCGCATGCTGCCCCAAATGTCCCGTGAGACCATTGTAGGGATTATCTGAAGGAGACTGCGTGAGCGGCAACAGCGTCTACAGCTTCACCAACACGGCCATTCTCTCGGTAGAGGCGCTCGAAGCCCCCGAAGTGGTGACCTCATCGTCTTTCGACGACCAGTTGGAACCCACCCTCGAACGGCTCGGCCTGCGGCGCGGCATGCTGGAGCAGGTCGCCGGGATCAACGAGCGGCGGTGGTGGCCCGAGGAGGTCACGTACTCCGAGGCGGCAGCACAGGCGGGGGCGAAAGCCCTGGAGGCGGCGGGCATCTCGCCGGACAAGATCGGGCTGCTCATCGACACCTCTGTGTGTCGTGCACGCCTTGAGCCGTCGTCGGCGGTGTTCGTGCACAACGAACTCGGCCTGCCTACGTCGTGCCTGAACTTCGACCTCTCCAACGCATGCCTCGGCTTCGTCAACGGCATGCAACTGGCCGGTTCCATGATCGATTCCGGTCAGATCGAGTACGCCCTGATCGTTGATGCGGAGGGCAGCCGGACCATCCAGGAGCGCACCATCGCGCGACTGCAGGATACGACCACCGAGGCCACGGACATCTTGTCCGACTTCGCGACCCTCACTTTGGGGTCCGGCGCTGCGGGCATGGTGCTCGGCCGTGCGGACCGTCACCCCGAGGGCCACGCGCTGATCGGTGGGGTAAGCCGTGCGCACACCGAGCACAATCAACTGTGCCTCGGTGACATGGACCGGATGGTGACCGACAGTCGAGGTCTGCTGCTGGCCGGCCTCGACGTCGCTGAAGTGGCGATGAAGGAGGCCACCCAGGAGTTCGACTGGGAGAACATGGATCACTACATCATCCACCAGGTCTCGACGGTCCACTGTGATGCGCTCGTGAAGCGCTTGGGCCTCGACGCCTCCAAGGTGCCGTTGACGTTCCCGACGCTGGGCAACATCGGCCCGGCGGCGATCCCGATCACGCTGGCCATGCACCAGGACAAGATCGAGCGAGGCGACCGGGTGCTGGTCATGGGAATGGGCTCCGGGATCAACGCGATGGCCGCCGAGATCCGCTGGTGAGTCTTCCCCCGGCCGGACTGACCGGGCTGGATCCGGAGTGGTCCAGGCAAGTGAGTGGCCCGGATTCCACGGGTGTGATCCGCACCTGGCACGTTCTCGACTCCGGGGCCGGCGACGGGGACAAGGGGACTCTGCTGTGTGTGCACGGCAACCCGAGTTGGTCCTATCTGTGGCGCCGGCTCGTGGCGGCGCCGCCGGCCGGCTGGCGGGTCGTCGCCATCGACCACCTCGACATGGGCTTCTCAGAGCGCACCGGGACCGTCGAGGCGTCTGGCGCAGCGCGTCGACGACCTGGACTCGCTGACGCAGGCGCTGAACCTGACTGGGCCGGTCGTCACGGTGGCGCACGACTGGGGAGGGCCGATCTCTCTGGGATGGGCGCTGCGTCACGTCGACCAACTCGCCGGGGTGGTGCTGTCCAACACCGGCGTGCACCAGCCGGAGGGCTCCCCGGCGCCCACGGTGATCCGCGCCGCCCGGACCCCCGGTGTGCTGACCGCGGTCACCAAGAGCACCCGCAACTTCATCCGTGGCGGGCTGTTCTTCTCGCGGCCGCTGCCCGCACGCGACATCCGGGCCGGTTTCTACGCGCCGTATCGCACTGCTGATCGGCGTGCCGCCATCGAGGAGTTCGTGCAGGACATCCCGCTGGAGCCGGACCACCCGAGTGCGCAGGCGCTCGATGAGATCGCGGCGGGTCTCGACAAGCTGGCCGAGGTCCCGGTCCTGCTGCTCTGGGGACCGCGTGATCCGGTCTTCTCCGACATCTACCTGCGGGATCTGATCGCCCGGATGCCGCATGCCGACGTGCACCGTTACGAGGGTTCGAGTCACTTCGTGCCCGAGGACGCACCCACCTACGCCGCTGATGTGGCGCGCTGGGTCGATGACCTGGGCTCCGCCGCTGAGGAACCTGCGCCCGGTCCGCAGGGAACGCCGATCTGGGGAGCACTGGAGCGCAGGCGGCGGGACAAGACGCCGGCGGTCACCGAGATGACGGCCGGTGGACCGACGGTCACCACGTTCTCGCAGATGAACGCACGGGTCGAGGACGTCGCCGCCGGGCTCGCCGCGTTCGGTGTGGCGCCGGGGGACAGGATCGCGTTGCTCGTCCCGCCCGGGGCGGACCTGACCGCCGTTCTCTACGGCATCTGGCGCCGCGGCGCGATCGCGGTCGTGGTTGACGCCGGTCTGGGCCTGCGTGGGATCCGAACCGCGTTGCGCAGTGCCGGACCGCAGTACGTCGTGGCGGTGCCCAAGGGTCTCGCGGCGGTCAGGACGATGGGTCTGGCAGCGACGCATATCTGCGTGGGGGAGGTGCCGGAGACCGTCGGACGAGCATTGGGGGTCGACGCGACCCTGGCGCAGATCGAGGCGCTCGGTTCGGAGAGTCCGCTGCCCGATCCTCCGGCGGACGACCAGGAGGCTGCGATCGCGTTCACCTCCGGCGCGACGGGTCCCGCCAAAGGTGTGCTGTATCTGCATCGTCAACTCCAGGCCCAGCGCGACGCACTGACGCAGTTGTACGGCATCACCGACGACGACCGGCTGGTAGCCGCGTTCGGGGTGTTCGCGTTGTTCGGGGCTGCCCTGGGCATCTCCTCGGC
The DNA here is from genome assembly GCA_963769435.1 of uncultured Actinomycetota bacterium. Taxonomy (GTDB): domain Bacteria; phylum Actinomycetota; class Actinomycetes; order S36-B12; family UBA10799; genus JADKAV01. Next base: position 507,724 of record CAVYLN010000001.1, on the reverse strand, counting down.
AGTGCCGGACATGGATCTCACGGCTCCGTCGACCCTGACCGCCGAACACCTCGCTGAGGCCGTCGACGCCGTCGATGCCACGCTCGTCTTCGGGTCGCCCGCGGCACTGGTGAACGTCGCCCGCACCGCCGGCGACGTCGCGCCATCCCATCGGCCGGCTCTCGAGGGTGTACGGCTGCTGCTCTCCACCGGCGCGCCGGTTCCTCCGGAGTTGTTGCGGGAGGTTCTGCGAATGATGCCCAACGCACACGCCCATACCCCCTACGGCATGACCGAGGTGCTGCCGGTCGCCGACATCGACCTGGCCGAACTCGAGTCGGCCGGATCCGGCAACGGTGTGTGTGTCGGCAAACCGGTGCCGGGCGTGACCGTGGCGATCAGCGCCCTCGATACCGACGGCGAAGCCACCGGTGACATCGCCTCGTCCGTCGGCGTGACCGGCGAAGTGTGTGTGAGGGCCGGTCACATCAAGCAGCGGTACGACCGGCTGTGGGTGACCGAGCGCGCGGCGAGCCGGGATGTGGGCTGGCACCGGACCGGCGACGTCGGACACTTCGATGAACACGGCCGGTTGTGGATCGAGGGCCGGCTCGTGCACGTCGTCGTGACTGCAGGCGGACCGGTGACGCCGGTAGGACTCGAACGCCTTGCTGAGACGGTGCCGGCGGTACATCGAGCGGCGGCAGTTGGCGTGGGTCCGCGCGGCGCCCAGCAAGTGGTGATGGTCGTCGAACTCGGCGCATCGAACGATGGCATCGCACCGGCACCTTTGCGCGACGCGATCCGGGAGGTCGTACGCCCCACGGGTGTCGAGGTGGCCGCGGTTCTCACGGTGCGCGCGCTTCCAGTCGACATCCGCCACAACTCGAAGATCGACCGGCTGCGTGTCGGTCGTTGGGCACAACGCGTGCTCGACGGCGGCCGGATCGGGTCGCCGTGAAGGTGCTGCTGACCGGCGCGAGCAGCCTGCTTGGTGCGCAGACGGTCCGACGGTTGACCGAGCGCGGCGACACGGTGGCCACTCTGCAGCGACGCCCCGCGGACGTCGCTGCGGACCTCGGGCTCGTGGAGCACCTCGCGGACGTGACTGATCCGGCCGCTGTCGCTGAGGCCGTGGCGGGGGCGGATTGTGTCATCCACCTCGCGGCGCGCGTCGGGGTCGTGGGTTCGCGTGCGGACTTCTTCACCACCAACGTGGTGGGCACCCGCACGGTTCTGTCAGCGGCGCGCGACGCCGGCGTCCGGCGTTTCGTGTTCGTCTCGTCCCCGTCGGTCGCGCACACCGGCGCGTCGATCGCCGGGCAGGCGGCGCAGCCCGCTGACCCCCGAAGGGCCAAGGGGGAGTACTCCAGGTCGAAGGCGCTGGCGGAAACCGAGGTGCTGGCCGCCGATGCCGCGGGATTCGCCACCATCGCCGTACGGCCGCATCTGGTGTGGGGCCCGGGCGACACCCAACTCGTCGGCCGCATCGTCGAGCGTGCCAAGGATGGGCGACTGGGTCTCGTGGCCGGGGGTCGCGCACTCATCGACACCACCTACGTGGACAACGCCGCCGACGCACTGGTCGCCGCTGCCGACCACGCCGACGCTGGTCATGGCCGCGCGTTCATCGTGTCCAACGGTCAGCCGCGCACGGTCGAGGAGATGGTGACGCGCATCTGTGCCGCAGCCGGGGTGCCGGGTCCGTCGATGTCGGTTCCGAAACCTGCTGCGTGGCTCGGGGGAGCGGTGGCGGAGACCGTCTGGAAAGCGGCGCGACGCGAAGACGACCCGCCCATGACCCGGTTCCTTGCCGGGCAGCTCGGGACGGCACACTGGTTCGACCTGCGGGAGACCCGCCAGGTCCTGCAGTGGGCGCCCGAGGTGGGACTGGACGAGGGCTTCGAGCGGCTGAGTGCCTCGTACCGCTAGCGGCTCTGGGCTACCCGATGTCGCGGCGGAACGTCGTGAAGCGACCGATCAGCACCAGGGCCACTGCGTAGCCGAGCAACGTAAGGGTTCCCGCCCACGGCGCGAGCAGATCGGCCAGCCCCGAACTCACGTACAGGCTCGATCCGGCGATCGCCTCGCCAGCCGCACCCGGCAGGAACTTGCTGACGACCTCTGTGGCGTCGAACTGGGCCAGCAGAAGGCGCAACAGGGGTTCGACGAACTGTGTGAAGGCCAGCAGGACCACGATCGCCGCGACCTGGTTCGTCAGCACCGAGCCGAAACCGACGCCGACCAAAGCCCACAGGATGAGCGCGACCACGGACAGCAGGATGGTCCTCTGGATCGCAGTGTCGCCCAGCAGGGTCGGCTCGCCCATGAGACTCAGGGTGGCGGCGCCGCCCAACACCGTGCCGGCCACGCCGGCCACTGCGACGGCCACTGCGAACGGCACGACCACGGCGAGTTTCGCGGCGAGGACCACGGTGCGACGGGGTTCGGCGAGCAGCGTGGGAGTGATCGTCTTGTACCTGAATTCTCCGGTGATGGTCAGCGCGCCGAGGATCGCGGGGAAGATGTAGCCGAGTGCGACAGCCAGGGTATACACGGACGTGACGATCGACGTCGGGTCCAGGATCGTCTCCCCGAACCCTCCGCCGGTCGGCTGACCGGCCTCTTCGGCGGCTCGCATTCCCGACACCAGCGAGAACGCCATGATCATGCCCATCACGAGCATGTACCCGAACATGATCACCGCGGTGAGCCACCAGACCCGGGTCGTGGCGAGTTTGCGGAACTCGGTACGCAGCGCGGCGGTCATGGTGTGTCCGCCCCGCTATCGGGATCGGCGGTCAATTGCAGGAACAAGGTCTCCAGGCTGGTCCCGGCTGCCGTGAGCTCGTGCAGCGTGAGGCCGCGGGCGGCGGCTGCGTCACCCACCAGCGGACAACGGGTGTCCAGAATCAGGGCGGTCGTCGGGGTCTCGAAGTGTGTGACGGCCCCCCAGCCCTCCTCCGTGATCATCGCGGTCAGGCCGTCGGCATCCGGGCTGCTCACCCGTACCGCCGGCCTGGCCATCGCCTCGAGTTCGCCGAGCGGGCATGCTTTCACGAGCCGCCCCCGCGCGATGATCACAACATCGTCGACGGTCTGCTCGACCTCGGAGAGCACATGGCTGGACACCAGCACGGTCCGCCCCTGGCCGGCCAGGTACCGCAGGAACTGGCGCAGCCATGCGATGCCTTCGGGATCCAGACCGTTCGCCGGTTCATCGAGCAGCAGGACCTGCGGATCGCCGAGCAAGGTCGTGGCCAGGGCCAGACGCTGGCGCATCCCCATGGAGAACCCGCCCGCGCGCCGGCCTGCGGCCTCGGTCAGTCCGACGGTTGCCAGCACCTCGTCGCAGCGCTGATCATCCACGCCGATCTGCGGAGCGTAGACACGCAGGTGGTCGCGCGCCGTGCGCCCCGGGTTGATCGACGCGGACTCCAGCGCCGCACCGATGTGACGCGCCGGCTGTGGGATCTGGGCATAGTCCCGGCCGCCGATGGTTGCCGTGCCGGCGTCCGGTGTGGCCAGTCCGAGCATCAGTCGCAGGGTTGTCGTCTTGCCCGCACCGTTGGGCCCGAGGAATCCGGTGACCCGGCCGGGAGCCACCGAGAAGCTCAGATCGTCGACGGCCCGGACGGCACCGAACCGCTTCGAGAGGCCATGCACCTCCACCACGCCCGCTTCCGGGGCGAAGGTCGGCACGCCGGTCGTCACGCTCCCAGCCTGCCATCCGCCGGATCCACCGGGAGAAGGGGCGTCCTTCTCCTCCATCTGCGCGCGGACGAAGGCTGTCCTTGCGGGAAGTTGGAGGCACAGGTGCCGCATAACGGGCATTTCACCCGCCCAATCCTCCAAGTCCGCGCATAAACCTGCAGTGCGGTTCAGGTGAGTGCGGGAAGTTGGAGGGGTGGGTCGGCGTTCCGGCCACCCACCGAACAGCGCGGTGACCCTAGTCTGGAGCGATGCGGAAGCTTGTCCTCTCACTTGCGGTGGTGATGCTCGCGTTGGCTGCCTGTTCCGGCGCCGACGACTCGGCCGAGTCGTCACCCTCCCCTTCAGCAGTCACACTGCCCGCCGACGTGGTCGAAGCGCTGCAGGCTCAGTTGACCAAGACGATGGCCGCCAACGAGGTCCCCGGTGCGGCCGTGGAGGTGTGTGTTCCCGGCTACGAGAACACCGCCATCGTCGAGGGCGTCGCGGATCTCGAGACCGGTGAGCCTATGACCGCGGACCTCGTCTGGCCGATCCGCAGCGTCACGAAGTCGTTCACTGTCACGCTCATCCTGCAGTTGGTGGACGAGGGGAAGATCAGCCTCGACGACACGATCGACCAGTGGGTGCCGGGGGTTCCCAACGGCGATGAGATCACATTGCGGCAACTGGCCGAGATGAGCAGTGGAGTGCCGGAGTACACGACGCAGGCCTGGATCGAGGACTTCGTCGCGGACCCCTCCCGGGAGTTCACCACCCCAGAGCTGATCGAATACGCCATCGCCGAGCCGGCGCAGTTCGCACCCGGGGCAAAGAAGGTCTACGTGAACACCTCCACGTTGCTGCTGGGCGAGGTGGTGACGGCCGAATACGGGCAACCCTTCGAAGAGGTCGTCAGTGAGCAGATCCTGCAGCCGCTGGGCCTGTCGAGTACCGAGTACGTGACGACGGCGGACGGGTGGAGCGGGCCGCATCCCACCGGCTACCAGCCCGGCGACGACGGGTCTGCGGAGGCCCAGCCCAACAACTTCACCGTCTTCGGCCCAGCCGGGGCCATGACCTCGACGCTCACCGACCTGTGTGCCTGGGGCGATGCCCTGGGCAGTGGCGCCCTGTTGGACTCCGCGACCCAACAGGCGCGGATCGACGGTGAACCGCTCGAGGAAGGCCCCGAATACGACGTCTACGGCCAGGGCATCGGAACCCTGGAGGGCTGGATCGGGCACACCGGGGAGGGTTTCGGCCACACGGTCCTGGTCATGCACAATCCCACGTCGGGGGCGACGGCCGTGGTGGCGATGAACGTCTCGAACAAGGGCAAGCACGTGCCCACTCGCTACTTCCGCAAGGTCGCACCGGTCCTGGACGGGGTGCCCTCCGCAGAGGGCTGATCAACGGCCGTCTCAGGTCAGCGGGAGTGCTTTGCGCCCCTTGCTGAGAGCCCGGTCGAGGCCCAGGAAGATGAATCCGAACACCAGGCCCAGGATCACGATGACCACGATGTTCGCCCCCACGCCGGCATAGCCACCGAACTCCAGGCCGGGGATCAGCGGTGACGGGTCGTTGACGTCGATGAACGGGTAGGGATACCAGTTCTGCGGGGCCCCGAGTTCGGTGGCGGGCCGCTCCGGTGGGGGAGTCGTGAGCAGCAGTCCACGCAGCAGTGTGTAGATCAGCCACAGCGACGGAATCGCCAGCATGTAGAAGACCGTCTTGACCCGGAAACGGGGCCGTGGGCCGAACAGAAGGAAACCCAGGACGGTTGCCCAGGGTGAGATGTAGTGGTACCCGATGTTCGTGTAAACGCCCAGGCCCACCGGGTTCGCGTCCGCCGCCAGGACGATCGCGTAGACGAGACCGGTGATCGTGATCATCACCAGGCTGGTCATGCGCAACCACCGGAACACCCGTCCGTCACGGGTGGGGTCGGCCACCAGCGACCAGTTCATGATGAACGTCAGGATGTTGCTCCACACCGTGAAGTAGCTCAAGGTGAAGATCAGGCCGTTCAGCCAGCCACCATTGCCCTCCTGGGTGACCGCCAGCCCGCAACTGACCACGAACGATGCCGTGCCGATGGTGGCCACGATCGCCCAGTAGATGCGGGCCGCCGTCACCGCCGAGCCGGTGGGGGCCACCGTCGGTGTGGTCTGGTCATGCGTCAGGGTCATGCGCTCCAGCGTGGCCCATCCCGGGCCGTGTTGCGAGCGGGACCGGCGTCAGGCCGCGGAAGCCTGTGCCAACGTCAGCAGCGACATGGCGAGCACCAGACCGGCGAACCCGATGCCGAGATTGCGCTCCGACCACCTGTTGGACCAGCGGGCAGCCACTGCGCTGCTGATCAGCACGAACGTCGCCACGACCACCGTCGCCGTCAGATCGAGGGCCTCGCCGGCACGGGGCACCAGGGCAACCGCCGAGTTCAGCGTGATCACCAACAGAGCGGTGGCGGTGGCCCGGTACATACTCATGCCCATCACCAGTGCCAGCGCGGGCACCACCAGGAAGCCCCCGCCCACCCCGAAGAAGCCGGTGAACAGACCCACGACCGCGGCGGTGGGCACGACCAGCCACCAGGAGCGCCGGTGGCGAGTGGGCAGTGGCCCCGCCTCCGCCGTCCCGGAGCGCAGGGCTTTGCGCAGCATCAGCGCGCCCGCGACGATCAGTACGACGGCGAAGCCCCACAACTGGATGTGGTCGTCGGTGATCAGCGCGAGCCGCGATCCGGCCAGCGCTCCCACAATGCCCAGCGCGCTGAAGAGAACCCCTTCGCGCCAGGCCACCCGACCGGCACGGGCATGCGGGATCAGGCCGCCGATCGCGCCGATGCCCACGACGACCAGCGAGGTGGTGCCGGCCTCATCGGTGGGGATCCCCGCAGCGACCAGCAGTGGGATCGCCAGGATCCCCCCGCCGCCGCCGAACAGCCCCAGCGACAGTCCGAGGGCGATCCCGATGAGGATGAACTCGAGAATCTCCACCCGCTATCAGGCGACCCTGCCCGGTCGGCCCCGCCGATCCATGAGTTGGCCGCCGACGGATTGCCATGCGCGCAGGCCGCCCGACAGGCTGAACGCCTCGTATCCCTGCTTGCGCAGTTTCGAGGTCACCCCGCGGGAGCGGTTCCCGGAGCGGCAGACCACCACGATGTCCTTGTCCTTCTTGAACCGGTTCAGGCGTGAGTCCACCTGGCTGGTCGGGATGTGGATCGCTTGCGGGGCGTGCCCGGCGTTCCACTCCCCGGTCTCCCGGACATCGATGAGTTGCGCCCCGGACCGCACCAGTTCCCGCGCCTCGGTGGCGGACACCGACGGTACCTTGAATCGATCGAACAGTCCCACTGTGGGCTCCTAGTCGGTGTACGCGCTGCCGAGCATGGCGGCGTGAGTCGTCTTGACGATGGGCAGTCCGGCCTTCGCAGCAGCGGCGAAGTCCTCGTCGACTGCCACCACCGGAACTCCGGCGCGGGCGAGCAGCGAGGCGCCGACCATGGCGCGGAATCCGCTTCCGCAGGAGATCCAGACCGTCGGGTCGGCTCCGGCGTGCTTGGCCGAGTCGGACCAGGCCTTGATCTGCCCGAGGCTGTCGGGGAAGTCGTGCAGCGGGACGTGCCGGGCGCCGTCGACGTGCCCCTCCTGCCACTCGGTCTTGCGCCTGGCGTCCAGCAGCAGCAACTGTGAGTCCGCGTCGACGGCCTTGGCGAGTTCCTCGAAATCGGCGCGTCGCACCGTGCTCAGTTCCTCAGGCGTGCGCGCCCAGGTCCGGGGCTCGCCAACGTTCTGAGCGGCCGGCCGGTCGATGCCGATCCTGACCATCGCCCGTTGGAACGTCGCTGATCTGCTCCTGGGTCGCTCCCAGCAGCGTGATGGGCGTGCCCCACGGGATGAGCCATCCCAGGTAGGTGATCGCATTGCCTTCGGCGTCGAAGCTGAGGCTGCCGGCCAGGTGCTCGGCGGCCCACAGGCGGCGCTGACGCAGGTCGATGACCCACTCGCCAGCCTCGATGCGGCGGCGCAGTTCGGCCGGGTCGGCCATGTCCGCCGGGCTCAGGTCGATCGCGCGGGCACCCAACTCGTTGGCCGGGCCCATGTGTTTGTAGTAGGCGGGGAAGGCGTCGAGGCCCTCCAGCAGTTCGGTCACGAACTCGTGCTCGTCGAGCAGGGCGGCCGGGTTGGTGCTCGCCTGCTGTCCGATCGTGGACTCCAGGCCCACCGTCGCGGTTGCGCTGCAGAACGATCCGAAGCCGTGTGTCGGCATGACCGCCGCTGAGGCGTCGACGCCGTCCACGAGTTTGCGCACCGAGTGCCACTGGGCGTGCGCGAGCCCCTCGGTCGCGTCGGGGCCGATGAGGTCCGGACGACCGACGGAGCCGAACAGCAGTGAACCGCCGGTGAAGACCGCCTCGTCCGTGCCGTCCACGTTGACCGCGTAGGAGACGTGATGCGGGGTGTGGCCAGGGGTGTGCAGCACCCGCCACGCCATGTCCCCGGAAGTGAACGTGTCACCTTCGCCCATCTCATGGGCCTCGAAGGAGTAGTCGTGGCCGACCGGCACCACGTAGTCCGCCGACAGCTCGTCGGCGAGCACGAGCCCTCCGGACACGTAGTCGTTGTGGACGTGGGTCTCGATCACGTGGGTGACTGTCCAGTCATGCTCGGCCAGGACCGCGTGGACCCGGTCGATGTCGCGTTGGGGGTCGACGATGACTGCGGTCTTCCCGTGGCCGACGACGTAGGAGCGGTCCCCGAGGTCGGGGGTTTCGATGATGACGATCTCTGGTCGTGCCATGGTCTAGCGGATCCTTTCGGCCGGTTGGGAGGTTTCGATGGGGTAGCCCTGGCGCTGCCAGGCTTCCGTGCCGCCGTGGACGTTGACGCTGCTGATGCCCTGCTGGGCCAGCCACATCACGACCTGTCCGGAACGGTTCCCCGTGCGACACAGCACGTAGGCGGGGGAGTCGCCGGCGAATTCGTCTTTGCGCAGCGGGACCAGCGACATCGGGATCCAGTCGGCGCCGGGGACGTGGCCGCCGTCGAACTCCCACTTCTCGCGGACGTCGATCATGCGTGGTTTGCCGGAGTCCATCAGGGACTTGAGATCTGTCACGGAGATCTGTTCGATCACGGATTGTTTCCTTTCAAAGGTCAGGCGAGGGCGAGGAAGAGCTTCTCGAGGTCGGCGAGGTCGGTGCCACCGTTGGCATCGGGGTGGGTGACGCACTCACGCAAGCTGCTGGCGACGACGGCGAACCCCGCCTTGTCCAGAGCCTTGGAGACCGCGGCGAGCTGCGGCACCACCTCGCGGCAGTCGCGACCCTGTTCGAGCATCCGGATCACGGCGGCCAGTTGGCCCTCCGCCCGGCGCAGCCGATTGACGATCGAGGTGAGGTCGTCGCTGCTGATGCTGACGGGGTCCTTGTGGGCCACCGACGTGATCGGGGGCTTCGGGGTCGCGTCGGCCGGCTCGGCGGACGACGGCTTCCGACTCATCGGCACTCGCACCGCTGATGTGTGGGTACCGAGGCCAGCACCTGGGCGGCGTGGTTGCCACAGCCTGCGTAGGTGACTTTGCGACAGGTGTGGCACACGGCGGGACTGCACATGACTGGAAACCTCCGAAGGGTATGGATTCGACATACCCGGGGGGGTATGTGACGTAGCATCAATATACCCCGGGGGGTATCCTTGTGCAAGACCCCGGTGACAGTCCGTGTCGCTGGTACCACCTCGAGGAGGACCCCAATGACGTACGGCCAATCCGTTCAGGATGAGCTTCGCCCGCAGACGCGTGAATTGCGGCGCATGATCCCAGATGTGTACAAGGGGTTCGCTGCTCTGCACGGGGCGGCCTTCGCCGACGGTGTGCTGGATGCCAAGACCAAGGAACTCATCGCGCTGGCTATCTCCGTGAACACCCAGTGCGACGGCTGCATCTCCTCCCATGCGCGAGCGGCGGCCAAGCAGGGTGCCACCCTGGAGGAGGCCGCCGAGGCCATCGGCGTGACCCTGCTGATGGGCGGTGGACCGGCCTCGATCTACGCCCCGCGGGCGTATTCGGCGTTCCAGGAGTTCTACGCGCAGTTCCACCCCGACGAGGCTTCGGGCGAGTAGGCGGTCGATCGAACCCGTGCAGATTCCCTTTCACATGTGAAGGGGAATCTGCGCAAGCCGGCCGCGGTGCAGCGGGAATCTGTGAATCCCGGCCCCAGGTTTCCACAGTTGGAGAGCACCACCTGCCGCGGGCGACCCGGATCGCGGCATGCTCTGGATATGCAGCAGAACACCGTCACCCTGATCGGGGCACTGGCCACCGATGTCGACCTCACCACCACAGACGATGGCGTCGCCCTTGCCCGATTCCGGATCGTCGTGACCACCCGTCGTCTGGATCGCAGGACCAATGCGTGGGTCAACAGCGAGCCGAGTTTCGTGGCCGTTACGTGTTGGCGCAGGCTGGCTGAGAACGTCGCGGCCAGTCTGCGGCGGGGGGATCCGGTGCTGGTCACTGGTCGGCTCAAAGTCCGTTCGGTCAACCGCAACGGGCGCTCGGTCACGCATGTCGAGGTGGAAGCGTCATCCGTGGGGTCCGACCTCAACCGCACGACCGCAGTGCCCGAACGGGTGTCCCGCACTGTCGCGGCCTGAGTGACTCCTCTGTGCTCAGACCATGGCAGCCGACGACACGTCCGGGTGCATCTTGACGAACTCGATCATGATGGGGGCGTAGTCGGCGAACCGTGGGCAGCTGACCCCGGTGCCCTCGAGATCGGTCACGGTATTGGTGGTGTCGTAGACCGTGGGGTGGGCGAAGTAGGCCACGGATTCCTCGGGGAAGCCGACAAGGCGCTCGACGCCGGGTAGCCCGACCAGCACTTGGGTGAACTTGAGCGGGACCCGCAGCCAGACCGGTTCCTTGTCCAGCAGCGAACAGAACGTGTCCACGAGTTCTCGAACGGACGGCGGCTCGGGGTCCGCGAGCGCGTAGCACTTGCCGACCGCCACATCCATCGTGCTGAGTTGATCGATCGCGCCGATCACGAAGTCCCTGGGAACGAGGCCGAACTTGATCTCGTCGGGATCGGCGACGCGGGGCACCACGGCGAACTTCGGCTGTTTCATCAGGAACTGTGCGACGAAGTACGGTCCGTCGAACTTCTGGGTCTCCCCGGTCGTGGAGTCGCCCACCACGATGCCCGGCCGGTAGATGGTTGCGGGCAGGCCCTCGGCAATAGCGTCGCGCACCAGTTGTTCTGCCTCGAACTTGGTGTGCTCGTAGTGGTTCTGGAAGGTCTGCCCGGTGTCCAACTGGTCTTCGAGGTACCGCCCCCGGTGACTGCCGCTCACGTAGCAGGTGCTCACGTACTGCAGTCGTTTCAGGCCCGGCTGGGATCGGCACAGGTCCAGCACGTGTCGGGTGCCCTCGACGTTGACCCGGTAGGCGAGTTCGGCCGGCACGGCAAGGTCGTACACGGCGGCCAGGTGGAACACCTCGGTGATGTCGTCGTATGGCTGCTCCAGTCCCAGTCCGGGTTCGGTGATGTCTCCGACCACCAGTTCGACGCGACCGTCGAGGGCAGGGTGTTCCGCGAGTTGCTCGGCCAGCCGTTTGGATGCCAGCGCCATGAAGCGCTCCTGCACCACACAGACGGCGTTGGCATCCGGTCGCTTCTCGAGCACCAGCGGCAACAATGCCGAGCCGAGGAAACCTGGATAGCCGGTGAAGAGGACTGTGCTCATGGGCCAATTCTGCTACAGCGAGCGACGACCTCGCACGGTCGTCGTGCCGCGGCGGTTGCTCGCCATGCCGGGCGAACACGGCGAGCCCTAACCGCCACCGAACATGCCCACGATCGCCCAGCAGCAACCGGTCCGAGGGGCAACCACTAGCGTGGCCGGGGTGAAACGGGTCGCGTCGCTCATGTTCTGGGCATTCGTGGTGGTCAGTTCTCTGGTGCTGTTCCCGTTCGCGGTGCTGATCTGGGTGACGACCGTGCTGTTCGATCGCCGCCTCGTGGTCCTGCATCGCTTCACCTGCTTCTGGGCATCGCTGTACACGTGGGTGAACCCTTTGTGGCGGGTAAGGATCACTGGGCGCGAGCACATCCGGCCCGGCACTACGTACGTTCTGGCAGCCAACCACCTCTCGCTGCTGGACATCCTCGTGCTGTTCCGTCTGTTCCGGGATTTCAAGTGGGTCTCGAAGGCGGAGATCTTCAAGGTCCCGCTGATCGGGTGGAACATGTCGATGAACCGATACATCCGGCTGCAGCGCGGCGATCGTGACAGCGTGATCAAGATGATGGACCGGTGCGAGCGGACCCTGCGCGACGGTAGCTCGATCATGATGTTCCCGGAGGGCACCCGATCCAAGAGCGGCGAATTGCAGCGTTTCAAGACCGGCGCCTTCGAACTGGCCATCGCCACCGGCGTGCCGGTCGTGCCGCTGGTCATCACCGGGACCCACGACGCCCTGCCCAAGCACGGCTTCGTCCTGCAGGGCCGTCATGAGATCGGCGTCGAGGTGCTGGCGCCGGTGCCCGCGGACGGCACGCCCGTGGAACTCGCGGAGCGGGTTCGGGCCCTGATCGCCGAGCGCTTGGGGTAAGACCGAACCCCGCGGACCCGGCATCTACCCTGGCTAGGTGGCCGAATACATCTTCACCCTCCGCAAAGCCCGTAAAGCACATGGGGACAAGGTCATCCTCGATGACGTCACCTTGTCCTTCCTGCCCGGTGCGAAGATCGGCGTGGTCGGTCCGAACGGTGCCGGCAAGTCGACGCTGCTCAAGATCATGGCCGGTACCGAGACCGTGTCCAATGGCGACGCGCTCCTGTCGCCCGGCTACACCGTGGGAATCCTCGAGCAGGAGCCACAGCTCGACGAGTCGCTGAACGTCCTGGAGAACGTCGAGACCGGGGTTGCTGAGACCAAGGCGCTGATGGCGCGGTTCAACGAGATCTCCGAGGCGCTCGCCGACCCGGAGGCCGACTACGACTCGTTGCTCGCCGAGATGGGCAAGTTGCAGGAGGAACTCGATCGCCGAAACGCCTGGGACCTCGACGCCCAGCTCGAACAGGCGATGGACGCCCTGCGCTGCCCGCCCGGTGACGCCGACGTGTCGGTGCTCTCCGGCGGCGAGCGGCGCCGGGTGGCGCTGTGCGCGTTGCTGTTGCGGCAGCCGGATCTACTACTGCTGGACGAGCCCACCAACCACCTCGATGCGGAGAGTGTGCAGTGGCTCGAACAGCACCTTGAGAAGTACCCCGGCACGGTGGTGGCGATCACCCACGACCGGTACTTCCTGGACAACGTCGCACAGTGGATCCTGGAGATGGACCGCGGCCGGTGCTTCCCCTACGAGGGCAACTACTCCACCTACCTGGAGACGAAGGCCTCGCGGTTGAAGGTCGAGGGTGCCAAGGACGCGAAGATGCGCAAGCGGCTGACTGACGAACTGGAGTGGGTGCGGTCGAACCCCAAGGCCCGGCAGGCCAAGTCGAAGTCCCGCCTGAACCGCTACGAGGAGATGGCTGCGGAAGCCGACCGGACCCGCAAGCTGGACTTCGAGGAGATTCAGATTCCACCCGGTCCGCGTCTGGGCAACGTGGTCGTGGTCGCCGAACACGTGGAGAAGGGATTCGGCGACAAGTTGCTGATGGACGATCTGAGTTTCGACCTGCCGCGCAACGGCATCGTCGGAGTCATCGGCCCCAACGGTGTGGGAAAGACGACCTTGTTCAAGATGATCGTCAACGCTGCCGGCGGCCTCAGCGACGAGACCCCGGACGCAGGCAGCATCCGGGTGGGGGAGACAGTGCTTCTGTCCTACGTGGACCAGAGCCGTGCCGGCCTCGACGCCACCAAGACGGTGTGGGAGGTCGTCTCCGACGGCCTGGACCACATCAACGTCGGCAAGGTGGAGGTCCCGTCGCGGGCATACGTGTCCGCGTTCGGTTTCAAGGGCCCGGACCAGCAGAAGCCGGCGAAGGTGCTTTCCGGCGGTGAGCGCAACCGGCTCAATCTCGCCCTGACCCTGAAGATGGGCGGCAACGTCCTGCTGCTCGACGAGCCGACCAACGACCTCGACGTGGAGACGCTCGGCAGCCTGGAGAACGCACTTCTCGACTTCCCGGGCTGCGCGGTGATCACCTCGCACGACCGCTGGTTCCTGGATCGTGTCGCGACACACATCCTCGCCTACGAGGGCGACTCGCAGTGGTTCTGGTTCGAGGGCAACTTCGAAGGCTACGAGAAGAACAAGGTCGAGCGACTCGGGCCGGAGGCGGCCCGCCCGCACCGTGCCACCTACCGAAAGCTCACGAGGGGCTGATGTACGTCGCCCGCGTGGCCCTGCGGTGGTCCGACATGGACGCCCTCGGTCATGTCAACAACTCCGAGTACCTGCGGTACCTGGAGCAGGCGCGCATCGAGTTCCTCGCCGATGCCGCCGCGGCCGGCGTTCCGCGTGATGCCGGGCTGCTGGTGGCGCGCCACGAAGTGGACTACCGCAAGCCACTGCCATATCGGCGCGAGCCCGTGGACGTCCCCACCTGGATCGACCGCATCGGCACCACGTCCTTCACTTTCGGCCATGAGGTGAAGACCGATGACGTGGTCTACGCCCGGGCGCGGACCGTGATCGTGTGCATCGACGGCGAATCGCGTCCCACCCCGGTACCCGTACCGTTGCGCAAGCACCTTGAGGGGTTCACGCGCTGAGGTTCAGCCGACGCGCTCGACCTCTGCGACCGGAGCCTGCGACTGCTCGCGTTCCGCCTGCCGGGCCATGCCCCTGATCATCGGCGGGAAGACGAAGGCGTGGAACGGCGCGACCGACCACCAGTAGGCGTGACCGGCCAGGCCGTGCGGGTGGAAGACGGCCCGTTGTCGCAGGTACGTCTGCTGCGTACCCCGCGATTCCATGCGCCACTCGATCCACGCCCGCCCCGGCAACTTCATCTCGGCGCGCAAGCGCAGCAGTACCGGGGGTTGGTGGGCCTCTACCCGCCAGAAGTCCAACGCGTCACCGACCCTGGCGTGATCGGGATCCCGCCTGCCCCGGCGCAGCCCGACGCCACCGACGACCCGGTCCATGGCGCCGCGGATCTGCCACATCCAGTTGGCGCTGTACCAGCCGTGCTCGCCGCCGATCCCCTCGACGACGTCCCAGACCCGCGTGATGTCCGCCTCCACCAGGACCTCTCGGACGTCGGTGTAGAGCGTGCCGCCCGACCAGGCCGGGTCCTCGGGAAGGGGATCGCTCGGGGCCCCGGCCACCGACGCGCTCGACCATCGGGTGGCGACGTCGGCGTCCTGGACCCGTTTGATGGCCAACCGCACCGCTTCCCGGAAGGGCAGCAGTCCCTCGGGCGGATCCGGCACGACGTCGGCGATGTCGTGATCGCGGGCGACGACCTCCATCTTCAGCGAGTCGACCAGCGGGCGGGCGATACCTCGCGGGACCGGGGTCACCAGCCCGACCCAGTGGCTCGACAGTTTCGGGGAGAGCACATTCACGGGAAGGAGGACGCGGCGGGGGAGTCCCGCGACGGACGCGAATCCATGCATCATCCCGGCGTAGGTGGTGATGTCCGGCCCGCCGATGTCGAACGATCGGTTGATGTCTCCGGGAGCCTCCATGGCGCCGACCAGGTAGTAGAGCACGTCGCGCACGGCGATCGGCTGGGTGCGGGTCTTGACCCATCGCGGCGTCACCATGATCGGCAGCCGCTCGGTGAGGTAGCGCAGCATCTCGAAGGACGCCGACCCGGAACCGATGATGACGCCGGCCCGCAGTTCGATCGTCGGGACCCCGCTCGCGCGCAGGATCCGCCCGACCTCTCCGCGACTGCGAAGGTGCGCGGACAACTTCTTCTCCGGCATGTCCGGCACCATGCCCCCGAGGTACACGATGCGTCGCACCCCGGCACGTTTGGCCTCGTGGCCGAAGATCGTCGCCATGTGTCGTTCCTGGGTCTCGAAACCCGGTCCGGCCTGCAGCGAGTGCATGAGGTAGTACGCGCCGTCCATACCTTCCATCGCGTCGGCCAGTGCCGCAGGATCGGCCGCGTCGCCGCCGTAGACCTCGACCCGGTCCACCCACGACCGTTCGGAGAGCCGGTCGGGGTGGCGAGCGATCACCCGCACCTGATGACCATGATCCAGCAGAACAGGGATGAGTCGACCGCCGATGTATCCGGTGGCCCCTGTGACGAGCACGCGCATGTCGCTCAGTGTCGCCCACGCTCGCCGCTGTCGCATCCGCTCAGCCCTTCGCTGTGGATTGGCGGCGGGCTCTCTGCCCACGGGTGTCCGGATCTGCATGATGATCATGCCCGGAGTCGAGCAGCGCCCCAGGAAGCACAGCCCAAGCCCTTGATCATCATGCAGATCCGGACACTGGGCCCACGTGAGGGCCGCCCAATCTACGTCAGCCGGGCGGGTCCAGGAGCATCCCGTGCACGCCGCCGGTCGGTTGATTGATCATCGAGTCCGCGGCCATGACCAAGTAGTCCCAGATCTGTTGGTCCAACTCCGGCGGCAGCCCACGATTGTCAAGCGCAGCACGCATGTGCTTCAGCCAGAGCTCACGGTGGTGCTCGGTGATCGCGAAGGGGGCGTGGCGCATCCGCAGGCGCGGGTGGCCGCGCTCTTCGGAGTACGTGCGGGGTCCGCCCCAGTACTGCTCGAGGAACATCCGCAGCCGCCGTTCGGCCGGCGCCAGATCCTCCTCGGGGTACATGGGGCGCAGGCCCGGATCCCCGGCGACCCCGGTGTAGAAGTCGGCGACCAGGGCCTGGAAGAACTCCTCGCCACCGAACTCCTCATAGGGCGTCGTCATGGCACCCAGGCTAGTCCCCGCGCGTCCGGTTCCCGGGAGCCACCTTCGTCCCGCGCTCGGAGTGGTCGGGGGAGCTTCCTCTACTGTGGCGGGGGTTGTCCGCCCGCCGCTCCGGGCGGCAACGGTCGCAGCACGACAGGAACCCGGATCCCCGCGCGGTCGAAAGCGTCCTTGACCCGTGCGCGGATCGCCCGCGTCAGCGGAATCTGCTTCTCCGGTGCCGCCTTCGCGATGATCTTGATGAACACGGCCTCGCCACTGACGGACTCGACCCCCGCGTACGTCGGGCGTCCCAGGAGCATGTCGTCGTACAGCGGATCGCCGTACATGTCCTCGGCCACCGACTCCACGTGCCTGCCGCACCTTGTCCAGGTTCTCGTCGTAGGCGACCGGGATGTCCACCGCGGCGAGCACCCAGCCCTGTGACTGGTTCGCCACCCGAAGTATCTCCCCGTTGCGCACGTACCACACGACTCCGCCGAGGTCCCGCAGTCGCGTGATCCGCAGCGTCACATCCTCGACCACCCCCACTGCCTCCCCGAGGTCGACGAGGTCGCCGACCCCGTACTGGTCCTCGATGACCAGGAACATTCCGGAGAGGTAGTCCTTGACCAGGCTCTGCGCGCCGAAGCCGAGCGCAACTCCCAGCACCCCGGCGCTGGCCAGCAGGGGTCCGACGTTGATCCCCACGATCGGAAGGATGAGCAACAACGCGATGATCACGACGGTGGCGGTGATGACCGACCGCAGGAGCGCGCCCATGGCCTCCGAGCGCTGCTGACGCCGCTGGCTCATCAGCACCTCGCTGAGTTCCGCTGTCCGCTCGGCGCGACGGGTCTCGCCGAGCCGCTCGCGTCTGCCCTGGGCGGCCATCCGCTTGATCACGCGGTTGAGGATCCGCAAAGACACCCAGCGGATGATGATCGCCAGCAGGACGATGATCAGGATCTGCAGGGGGGCGCCCTGCAGGGTCTCCCAGAGGTTCTTCGCGTCGGGCACCTTGCCATTGTGGACGACGCGGGCCGGATAGGCTCGCCGCACGCTGGTGGACCCCCAGTGGCAAGAGATTCGGGGGTGCGACGACCTGGCTCGCGTAACCCGAGGGTCTGCCACCAGAATCGGAGCATGGCTGAAGAACTTCCGTTCCAATCCGGATCCGGTGACGATCGCCGGGATCACGTCTACGGGAAGCCGCCGGGCACAGGCGACTGGAAGCGGATCAGCCGCATCGTCGCGCTGGGCGTCCTGGTCGTCTACACCGTGCTCTTCTTCCTCCTGAACCGGAACACGGTCGACGTGAACCTCGTGGTGACGACGGCGAGCATCCCACTGGTGTGGATCCTCATCGGCACGTTCCTGCTGGGCGTCATCGCGGCGTACCTGGTGTCCTACCTGCGGCGTCGGGCCGCTCGGAAGGTTGCCGACGGATGAGTCTGCACGACCTGACCGCGCTGGAACAAGCCGCGGCCGTCCAGAGCGGCGAGGTCACGGCCGTCGAACTGACCGAGCACTATCTTCAGCGCAGCTCGTCGGTGCCGGGTGCCTTCGTCGTATTGACCCCGGATGTGGCACTCGAGCAGGCGCGCGCGGCGGATGCGGCGGTTGCCGACGGCACCGCGGACGGCGCACTGTTCGGTGTCGTGTGCCCGGTCAAGGACCTCAACTTCATGGTGGGTGCCAACTGCCGGATGGGTTCCGCGGTGTTCGACTTCCCCTCCTACTCCGACGACAACGTGGTCAAGGCGATGCGGGACGCCGGGCTGGTGTTCACCGGCAAGACCAACACCCCGGAGTTCGGTCTTCCCTGCTACACCGAGCCCGACCCGCAGGTGGCCGAGCCCGCCCGCTGCGTGTGGGACCAGGAACGCACCGCAGGCGGGTCGTCGGGCGGTGCCGCCGTGGCGGTCGCGGCGGGCCTGGCGCCGATCGCCCACGGCTCGGACGGTGGCGGCTCGATCCGGATCCCGGCCTCGGCCAACGGTCTGGTCGGGATCAAACCGACGCGCGGCCGGGTCAGCAACGGGCCGCTGCGTGACCCGGTCGGCGACCTGGTCAACAGTGGGCCCATCGCGCGCACCGTCGCCGATGCCGCGGCGCTGTTGGACGTGATGTCGGTGCCCTTCGTGGGCGATCCGTATCACGCACCCGGATCGACGGGTTTCCTCCAGGCCGCACGGTCGGAGGTGGGCTCGCTGCGCATCGGCTTCTTCACCGATCCGATCATCGCCGACGTGCCCGTCGATCCCGAGAGCGTGCAGGCGGTCGAGGACACCGCAGGCCTTCTGGAGCAACTCGGCCACCGTGTGGAGCGGACCCCGCGTCCCTTCGGCCCGGAACTGGTGGCCCAGTTCGAACTGGTCTGGCACACACTGGCCCTATTGACGCCCGTGGCGCCGGACGACGAACCGCGACTGCAGCCATTGACGCGGTACCTGCGCGACCTCGGACGGGGTGTGTCCGGCATCGAACTGGCCACCGCCGTGTCCCTGCTGCGCATCCAGACGAGGGCCGTGCTCGCGCAGTGGTCCGATTTCGACGTCATCATGACGCCGACCGTGAACGGTCCGGCGCCGTTGGTCGCCGACATCCTCGACCCTGAGGATCCTGCTCGCGACTTCGAGTTGCAGAAGCGGTGGGCCGCCTACACCGCCGCGTTCAACATGACCGGCCAGCCGGCGATCTCGCTCCCACTGCACAACACCCGGGAGGGTCTACCGATAGGAGTGCAATTCGTGGGACACATGTTCGCCGAGGACGTGCTGATACGTCTGGCCGCTCAGTTGGAGTCGGCCCGCCCGTGGGCCTCGCGCAAGCCGGAGTCCTGGTGAGCGCCCGGGATCGGCTGGCCACGTCGTCGGGGGTGGCCACCGAGTTCTACGACCTGGGTGGGCAACTGCGCATCGTTCCAGACAACACAGTCAAGGCCACACTCGCGGCGCTGGGCGTCGAGGGGGATTCCGACGACGAATTCGATGCAGCGCTGACGCGACGCCGAGAGGATCACTGGAGGCGCACTCTTCCGCCACTGTGGGTCGTGCGCGAGCAGGACACCAACGGGCCGTGGGTGCACCATGCGGAGGGCAGGCCGCCGCTGATCTGGGTCGAGTTGGAGACCGGCGGGCGTCGCTACGATCTGCCCTGCGAACCGGTGGAGACCCATCGGCTGGGTGACCAACGGCTCACCGAGTCGCGGATCCTTCTTCCGCCCGACCTGCCGCTGGGGTGGCACCGACTCTGGATCCAGCAGGAGGAGGGTGACCGGCACGACAACGCGCTGGTGATCGCACCGCGCAGGCTCGCCGAAGCGCCACGCGGCTGGGGGCTGGCCGTGCAGTTGTACTCGACCAGGTCCCGTCGTTCCTGGGGCATCGGGGACCTGGAGGACCTTGCCGACATCGGCGTGTGGGCCGCCGACGAACTCGGGGCGGATTTCATCCTCATCAACCCGTTGCACGCCGCCGCGCTGGTCACCCCGATGGAGAACTCCCCGTACCTGCCCTCCACCCGCCGCTTCGGGCACCCGCTGTACATCCGGCCCGAGAAGGTCGAGGAATACGCCTATCTGTCCCGTGCGGACATGGCGACGGTGGCCGACATCGCCGATTCCCTGCGTGCCCACAACGAGTCCGGCGATCTGATTGATCGCGACGAGGTCTGGGCGGGCAAGAAGCACGCGCTCGAACTGGTCTTCGACGTTCCACGCTCACCGGCGAGGCAGGTCGCCTTCGCCGCCTTCCTCGCCGAGGAGGGCGAAGACCTGCAGGCCTATGCCAGGTGGTGTGTGCTCGCCGAGCAGTACGGACCGAGTTGGGACACCTGGCCCGAGGATGCTGCCGAACAGGTGCCAGATCCCCACCGTGTCGAGTTCTACGCGTGGCTGCAGTGGATCTTCGATGAGCAGCTCGACCATGCCCAGCGGGAACTGCTGCGGGCCGGGATGAAGATCGGAATCATCCAGGATCTTGCCATCGGTGTTCACCCCTACGGTGCCGACACCTGGGCGATGGGCGACCTCCTGACGCAGGGTTTCCGGGTGGGAGCCCCGCCGGACATGTTCAGCCCTGCGGGCCAGGACTGGACCCAGCCGCCCTGGAACCCCCTCACGCTGGCCGAGGCGGAGTACCGGCCGTTCCGCGACATCGTGCGCTTCGTGATGCGCCATGCCGGCGGCCTGCGTATCGACCATGTGATCGGACTGTTCCGGCTCTGGTGGATCCCACCGGGTGCGCCCGCCGTCGACGGGACCTATGTGCGCTACGACCATCAGGCGATGATCGACATCCTGTGCCTGGAGGCTGCCCGTGCCGGGGTGACCCTGATCGGAGAGGATCTGGGAACGGTCGAGCCCTGGGCCAGGGACGTGCTCTCCGACCGCGGCATCCTCGGCACCACGGTGTTGCTCTTCGAAAGGGAGGGCGACTCGATCCACGATCCGAACGGCTGGCGCACCGAGTGCCTGGCGTCGGTGACGGTGCACGATCTACCGCCCACCGCTCAGTACCTGGCCGGCTCCCACATCAGGCTCTGGGATGAGTTGGGCCTGCTCGATCGCCCGGTGGAGGAGGCGCTCGCCGCACACGAGGGTGAGTTGCGCACGTGGGTGGAGGTGCTGCGGGCCGAAGGGCTGTTGTCGTCCGATCAGGAGCCGACGCCGGTTCAGGTCGCGGCTGCGATGCACCGCTTGATGTCGCGTGCCCCGAGTCGATTGCTCTGCGTCTCGTTGGTCGACGGCGTCGGTGATCTGCGTACCCAGAACCAGCCGGGCACGGACACCGAGTACCCGAACTGGCGCGTCCCGCTCACCGATGAGACGGGGCGCCCGGTGCTGGTCGAGGATCTGCCGATGTCCGAGCACCTACGATCGCTGGTCCGGTCGCTCAGCCGCTGACGGTCGCCGGATCGCGACCCGGACGGACGCCTCGGGCAGGACCGGTCGTCAAGCGCCGTCGCGCTGCTGGCAACGCATGGACCGCAGCACCCCGTCCCGGCCCTCGGACAGCAGTCGGCGTGCGCCGTGCGGGATCTCGACGCCGTTGAGTGCGGCGTCGGTCCGTTCGACGGTCTGGGCCTCGACGAGCGCGTGCGGGTAGAGGCCCATCGTGATGTCCTGTGCGATCTCGTTGGTCCGGTCGCGCCACAGGGCCGGCAGGGCCTCGAAGTACTCGTCGACGTGTGGGCGCAGCAACTCCCTGTGCTCCGGGATGGTGATCCCGACGATGGTCGCGCTGAGCATGTGGTTGGGCAACGAGGTGTCCCGAAGACATGCGTCCCACGCCGCGGCCTTCGCCTGCGCGGTGGGGACTGCGGCCCGGCAGGTCGCCGCGTTCAGTCTTCCGGCCGCCGTGTTGTCGCGGTCGAGTTCGGCGTCGATGTCGTCAGCGCCGGCCCGTCCCATCACGACCAGCCTGCGAAGCAGTGTCCAGCGCATGTCGGTATCGACCTTCAGTCCCTCGATGCTGGTGGTTCCGTCCAGGAGGCCCGAGAGGACCGACAAGTGTTCGGGTTCGTGCGCGAAGGCGATCAGACCGCGGGCGTAGGCCAGTTGGTGATCGCTGCCGGGGGCGGCCTCGTGGGTGAGCCCGTCCAGCAGACCCGCCATGCGCGATCCGTACACCTCGCGCTTGTCCGGGGCGGCATACAGCGCGACGGCGCTCTCGGCCTGCCGCAGCACCTGCTGCACCATGCCCACCTCGGTCTCGTCGGCCAGACCGCTGGACAGCGAATCGAGGAATGCGCCGGTGCTCATCTCCGCGTCGCGGGTCATGTCCCAGATGGCACCCCAGAGCAGGGCTCGTGCCAAGGGACTCGCGACGAGGCCGAAGTGGGTCGTCACAGTCTGCAGACTGTGCTGGTCCAGCCGGATCTTCGCGAAGGTCAAGTCGTCGTCGTTGAGCAGGAGTAGGTCAGGGCGACGGTGACCCGAGAGGGCAGGGACCGGGGTCTGGGCGCCGGTCACGTCGATCTCGACTCGTTCGGTACGTTCGAGCCCTCCGTCACGCAACTCGTACAGACCGACGGCGATCCGGTGATCCCGCAGCGTCGGTGCGACGCCGTCTGGAAGGGCGGGCGGTTCCTGCACGACCGTCACCTCGCCGAGGGACCGGTCAGGGCTGGGGGTGATCTCAGCGCGCAGCAAGTTCACCCCGGAGGTCTGAAGCCACTGTGCGGTCCAATGGCTCAGATCCCGGCCACTGGCGTCGGCGAGGGCGTTGAGCAGATCGTTCAGGGACGTGTTCGACCACGCGTACTGGGCGAAGTAGGAGCGCAGCCCCTTGAGGAAGTCCTCCTCGCCGACGAACGCCACCAGTTGCCGCAGCGCGGAGGCTCCCTTGGCGTAGGTGATCCCGTCGAAGTTCACGTAGACCGCCTCCAGATCCACCATGTCCGCGGCGATCGGGTGGGTGGAGGGCAGTTGGTCCTGGCGGTAGGCCCACGCCTTGCGCTGGTTCGCGAACGTCGCCCAGGCGTCGGTGAAACGGGTGGCGTGTGTGTTGGCGAAGTGGCTGGCCCATTCTGCGAACGACTCGTTGAGCCACAGGTCGTCCCACCAGCGCATCGTGACCAGGTCGCCGAACCACATGTGCGCCATTTCGTGCAGGATCGTGTTCGCACGGTTCTCGTAGGCGGCGTCCGTGACCCGGGAACGGAACACGTAGTCCTCGCGGAACGTGACGCACCCGGCGTTCTCCATCGCACCGGCGTTGAACTCCGGGACGAAGAGCTGGTCGTACTTCTCGAAGGCGTAGGGCACTTCGAACATGCGCTCGAAGAACTCGAAACCCTGTCGCGTGATGAGCAGGATGTCGTCCACGTCGAGGTGCTCGGCCAAGGACTTCCGGCAGAAGACCCCCAACGGGTAGTCGCCGTTCGGGCCGGAGTAGACGTCGCGTACCACGTGGTACGGGCCGGCCACCAGTGCGGTGATGTAGGTCGAGATGGGCTTGGTCGCGGGGAACTCCCAGCGGCTCACTCCCTCGCGGACCGGGGTGGGCTCCGGAGTGGGGGCGTTGGACGTGACGATCCAGTGGCTCGGGCCCTCCACGGTGAGTTGCCAGGGCGCCTTGAGGTCTGGCTGCTCGAAGCAGGCGTACACCCGTCGGGCGTCGGCCACTTCGAACTGTGTGTACAGGTACTGCTCGTCATCCACGGGATCGATGAACCTGTGCAGGCCTTCGCCGGTGGTCATGTAGGCACAGTTGGCCACGACCTCAACGACGTTGCTGGAATCCACATCGGGCAACTGGATCCGGGAGTCCGCGAAGTGTGTCGCCGGGTCTAGTTCGCGGCCGTTGAGCGTGATGCTGCGTACGGACGGTGCGATCAGGTCGAGCCAAGTTGAGGACCCCGCCACCGTGCAGTGGAAGTTCACGGTGGTCCGCGACACGTACGTGTCCGCAGTACCGCTGAGGTCGAGCGCCACCGAGTAGTCGACGTCGGTGATGACCGCGGAGCGCTCAGCGGCTTCAGCGCGGGTGAGGTTCTGTCCTGGCATGCCTGCCATCCTGCCCGATGCCCGCGTACCGGCACCGCTCGGCCACCTCTTCTCCGGCCCATCCGACGTCGGCGGGGCCGGGCGGGGGAGTCGGTGGCCCGGAGCGCCGCCATCGGAAGCCCTCCGGTCGTCGCCGGGGCCCGGCGCCGTGCCTGCTGCCGGACGGGGTTTCCCACTAGGGTGCCAACCGTGGATGTGCAGACTCAGATGAAGGAACTCGTCGCCGACGCAGCTGTGCAGAGGGTCGAGTCCGGGATGTTGCTCGGCCTGGGTTCGGGATCGACGGCGGCGATCCTGATCGAGCGGCTTGGCCGCAGGTGCCGTGATGGTGAACTCACGGGCATCACCGGAGTTCCCACGTCCTTTCAGTCATCCCAACTGGCAACGCAGTACGGGATTCCGCTGATCTCGCTGAACGAGATCGATCACATCGACCTCGCGATCGACGGCGCCGATGAGGTGGATCCGGGCAGGAACCTGATCAAGGGCGGTGGCGCGTGCCATACCCGGGAGAAGCTGGTGGACAGCAGGGCCGACCGGTTCGTGGTGGTCGTCGACTCGACCAAACTGAGCGACCGGCTCGGGGCCAACTTCGCGCTGCCCGTGGAAGTCGTCCCTGATGCCTACCGCCAGGTGATGGACGCTCTACGTGACCTGGGCTCGGAGCCACAGCTGAGGATGGCGGTTCGCAAGGCCGGCCCAGTCGTGACCGACCAGGGAAACCTCGTCGTCGACGCCAAGTTCCCATGGATCGAGCAACCGGCCGAGTTGGAGTCCCGGATCAACAACATCCCTGGGGTGCTGGAGAACGGACTGTTCGTGGGGATGGCCGATGAGGTGCTGGTCGGGCAGATCGAGGACGGCGTGGCCTCGGTGCGGTCGTTCTGATTCTCGCCCGCCAGACCATCACGGGAGTAGGTCGCTGATCGCTGACCGGCGCTCGTCACCGTAGGCTCGGGTCCGGGAGGCTCGCATGTCGTGGATCTGGATCGTGCTGGGGGTGGTGCTGCTCGCGCTGGTCGCATCGGTCCTGTTCGGCTTCTTCTACTGGCGGCCGCGCGCACAGCGCCGCGTGACGCGCGCGACGCAGGCCCTGGCTGAGGAACTCCACGGTCGGCCACCGCTGCTGATCGCGCCGGCGCAGTGCCGATCCGCCGAGGTCCGCGAAGGTGAGTCGTTGCCCGGACTCGGCGTCCTGGCACTCACCGAACAGGCCGTGCTCTACTCCAGCGGACAGCGGGTCCTGATCATGCAGCGTGAGGGCCTCGACCTGCACACCAAGGGCACCAATCTGGAGTTCGTGTCCAGTGTCCCACCGGGCCGTCTGGTCGTGACGCTGCCCGATACTGCCCCGTGGCGCGAGCACTTGTCCGCCTGAGCGTCCGCAACTATTGCATCGGGTACCGCGAGTCCCTACCGTCGGGGCATGTCTGAAGCATTCGACGCGGCTGTCGCTCGCGTCTCCGACCTGTCCGAAGATCCTGGCAACGACGTGAAGCTGAGCCTCTACGCACTCTTCAAGCAGGCGACCCAGGGAGACGTCAGCGGGAAGCGCCCGGCTTCACGAATCCGGTGGGCCGAGCCAAGTACGACGCATGGGCAGCGCTTTCCGGGCTGACCACCGAACAGGCGCAGCAGCAGTACGTGGAGATCGTCGAAGGGCTTTAGTGCGTTGGGACGCAGGCACCTACGACGATGACTTCGGGTTCGTCACCGACTACGGCGACGAACTGCTCGAGTTGCTGGACATCGAGCCACCGGCGTCGGTCATCGACGTGGGCAGCGGGACCGGGTCACACGCGGCCGCCCTGGTCGCGCGCGGGTTCGACGTGGTGGGCGTCGATCTGGACCCGGAGATGGTGGCACGTGCAGCACGGCTGCACCCCGCAGTCGAGTTCGTCGCGGCTGACGTGCAGACGATGCGTCTGGACCGGTCCTTCGACGCCGCCATCAGCAACGCCGCGTTGCACTGGATGGTGGATCAGGCAGCGGCACTGGCTTCGATCCGTGCCGTGCTCAAGGCTGGCGCACCGTTCGTCGCCGAGATGGGCGGCCAGCACAACGTCGCAATCGTCGATGGTGCCCTCGAGCAGGCAGTGGCCGCCATGGGATTCGGTCACCCGCCGATCCGCAAGTTCTTTCCATCGGTCGCGGAGCAGGCCGTCCTGCTCGAGGCGGCCGGCTTCGTCATTCGTTCCATGTGGTGGTTCCCGCGCCCCACTCGGCTGGCTGTGCAGCAGACGCCGGCGGGATGGACGAGGCTGTTCCGGTCGGACGTGTGGGAGACGATTCCCGAGGACCGGCATCCCGAACTCGCACGGATGATCGATCAGGGGTGTGCCTCCCTGCGCACGGGCGGGGGATGGCACATCGACTACTGGCGACTGCGATTCGTGGCCGCGGCCGTGTGAAGGGGTCACCCGGCCGGCGGTATGGAAACGCCCCACCTCGGGCATGAAGGACTAGCCTGACATCGGGGTTCATGAGGGTGGTCGAGGTCATGGTGGTTCGAGGAATCGCGGCGATGATGGTCGTCAGTGCTGTAGCGGCGGGATCTGTCGCCCCGGCCGTGGCCAAGGGCAAGCCGGACGACAAGGTTTCGAAGGTCAAGGGCACGACGTCGGTCAAGCTCATCAAATCGGTGAAGACGAAGTTGGCCAAGGACGGCATCAAGGTTGACGCTGTGGCACCGGGCAAGAAGCGGAACAAGGTGAAGTTCGTGTTCCCGGCGAGCCGTACGGACGCACAGACCATCAATCACGAGGGTGGTCTGGTTCTGATGCGCGCCGACGCCAGTCTCACTGCCACCGACTTCGTCTTCGATCTTCAGGCTGGCAACGTCGACGTGACGGTGCCCGGCGTAGGGGTCGTGGAGGACGTGTTCGACCTGAGCAGGACAAAGGTCAACAAGAAGACTGTCACCGCACGGCTCATGGTCGCGTCCGGGAAGGCGGACCTTCTCAACGGGGCGCTCAAGACGACGATGTTCAAGGACGGGATGTTCTTCGCGAAGTCCAGTTCCAAGTTCTGACATTCGACCGGCGATTGCGCAGAGTGCCTCGAGTGGGACGCTCCGCTCCGGCATGTCGTCGCGCGGGAGAGGCCCCGAACGCGGCAAGGGCCCCGGGGTGGATTCCAGGGCCCTTGCAGTGGAGCGGGTGACCGGGATCGAACCGGCACCATCAGCTTGGAAGGCTGAGGCTCTACCATTGAGCTACACCCGCAGGAATCACCAGATTACTACGGGCTGTGCGGGGCGTAGCGTAGTGGCTAGCGCGCTTGCTTTGGGAGCAAGAGATCGTGGGTTCGAGTCCCGCCGCCCCGACGGCGACCACCCGTGCCCTGTGGGCATCGTCCACGGATCGTACGATGTGCAGTGTCCGCACCGCGTCGGCATACCCACCACAAGGAGTTCGAGTCAAGCGTGAAGAGCACCGTCGAGAACCTGTCTGAGACCCGCGTCAAGCTCACGGTCGAGATCCCGTTCGAGGATCTCAGCGATTCGATCAGCGAGGCCTACAAGAACATCGCGTCCCAGGTGAACGTGCCGGGATTCCGCCGAGGCAAGGTGCCGGCCCGCATCATCGATCAGCGCTTCGGCCGAGCGGTCGTGCTCGAGGAGGTCGTCCAGAAGGCAGTGCCCGCGGCCTACGACGATGCAGTGCGCGAGAACGAGATCCGTCCCATGGGACAGCCGGACGTCGAGGTCACCGCGATCGAGGACGGGGAGATGATCGCGTTCACCGCCGAGGTCGATGTGACCCCGGAGTTCGACCTTCCCGACTACTCCGGTCTCGAGGTCGAGGTGTCCGACTCGGTGGTCTCCGACGACGATGTCGACGAGCAGATCGAACAGCTGCGCAAGCGTTTCGCGACGGTGACCCCGGTCGAGCGCCCCGCCGCCGTCGGCGACCTGGTCCTGGTCGACGTGACCGGCGCGGTCGACGGCGAGGAGGTGGAGGACTTCGCGGGCACCGCGCTGACCTTCGAGGTGGGCGGCGATGACGTGATCGACGGTTTCGCCGAGGCTGTCACGGGCGCTTCCGAGGGTGACGACGTCACGTTCGAGCACACCCCGGACGAGGGCCCCTACGCCGGACAGCCCGTCTCCATCAGCGTCGACGTCAAGGGCGTGCGCGAGCGCTCGTTGCCCGACGCCGACGACGAGTTCGCACAACTGGCCAGCGAGTTCGACACGATGGACGAGTTGCGCGCCGACATCAAGGACAAGTTGCAGGGCAACCGGCTCGTCGAGCAGGGCTACGAGGCGCGCGACAAGATCGCCGAGAAGCTGCTGGAGATCGTCGAGTTCCCGCTGCCCGAAGGTGCCGTGAAGGCGCAGGTCGAAGAGCACTTCCACGATGGCCACGGTGACGATGAGCACCGGGCCGAGATCGAGGAGACCACGCGCACGTCGCTGAAGACCCAACTCATCCTGGACAGGATCGCCGACGCCGAGCAGGTCGGGGTGGAGCAGGCCGAACTGATCCAGTGGCTGGTCCAGCAGGCACCCCGGTACGGCATGTCCGCCGACCAGTTCGCGAACGCACTGGCCGAGGCGGGCCAGGTCGGCACCGCGCTCGCGGACGTGCGGCGCGGCAAGGCGCTGTCACTGGTGCTCCAGCAGGCCACGGTCGTCGATGCCTCGGGCAACCCGGTGGACCTCTCCTCACTCGACGAGTCGGCTGCCGACGAGTCGGCCGCAGAGTTCGAGGAAGACGAGTTCGAGGAAGACGACCAGACGGACGCCGCGGCCGAGGGTTCCGAGACCGACCAGGCGTAGTCCACACGCCTACAGCGAACAAACCGCCTTTGCGGGATGGGCTTGTCGCAGGTGGGCGTTAGGGTCGATGAGACACACCCCAACAACACGGAGGCAGTGGCAGTGAACGACCTCAGCCCGACCGCCCGAGGTCCCCAGCCGGGACCCATGGGCTACGACGACTCGGTGTTCCAGCGCCTACTCAAGGAGCGGATCATCTTCCTCGGATCGCCGGTGGAAGACACGGTGGCCAACCTGATCTGTGCTCAGATGCTGCTGCTGGCCGCCGAGGACCCGGACCGGGACATCTACCTCTACATCAACTCCCCAGGCGGTTCCATCTCGGCAGGCATGGCCATCTACGACACCATGCAGTTCGTGCGAAACGATGTGGCGACCGTGGCGATGGGCCTCGCCGCCTCGATGGGCCAGTTCCTGCTGAGCTCCGGCCAGCCGGGGAAGCGCTACAGCCTCCCGCACGCCCGGATCATGATGCACCAGCCTTCAGGCGGCATCGGGGGTACGGCCTCCGACATCAAGATCCAGGCCGAGCAGATGTTGTACATCAAGAAGCAGATGGCCCAGCTCATCGCCGAGCAGACGGGCCAGACGATCGAACAGATCGAGGCCGATTCCGACCGTGACCGTTGGTTCTCGGCCGACGAGGCCAAGGAGTACGGATTCGTCGACCATGTCGTGCAGTTGGCTTCGGACGTCACCGGAAGCGGAGGGACCGCCTGATGGATGCTTCATACCTTCGGCAAGGGCCGCAGAGCCGCTACATCCTGCCTGAGTTCCGGGAGCGCACCTCCACCGGAGAGCGGATCCACAACCCTTACACGAAGCTGTTCGAGGAACGGATCATCTTCCTCGGGGTGCAGATCGACGATGCGTCGGCCGACGATGTGATGGCGCAACTGCTCACGCTGGAGTCCATGGACACCGAGCGTGACATCCAGATCTACATCAACTCCCCGGGCGGCTCGTACACCGCGATGACGGCCATCTACGACACGATGCAGTTCGTCAAGCCGCAAGTGGGCACCGTGTGCCTCGGTCAGGCGGCGTCCGCGGCGGCTGTGCTGCTCGCGGCAGGTGCCCCGGGTAAGCGGTTCGCGTTGCCGCATGCCCGGATCCTGATCCACCAGCCCTACACCGAAGGTGGTGGCCAGGGCTCCGACATCGAGATCCAGGCCAACGAGATCCTGCGTATGCGTGCCGAGATGGAGGGCATACTGGCCCATCACACCGGCCGCACGGTGGAGCAGATCCAGAGTGACATCGAACGCGACAAGATCCTCACCGCCGAGGCGGCCAAGGAGTACGGAGTGGTCGACCAGGTCATCTCATCGCGCAAGTCGGGGGGCTGATCCGGTCATCCGGCCGATCCGCGGATCTAAGTGCGCGCCACGCGGCGCGTTAGGCGCAGAGTCGGGGTACCGTCGAGAAGTAGTCGATTCATCCTCCGCGGAAGGGACAACTGGTGGCTCGCATCGGTGAAGGAGCGGATCTGCTCAAGTGCTCTTTCTGCGGGAAGAGTCAGAAGCAGGTCAAGAAGTTGATCGCGGGTCCCGGTGTCTACATCTGTGACGAGTGCATCGAGTTGTGCAACGAGATCATCGAAGAGGAACTGCAGGAGACCTCGGATCTGCAGTTGGGAGACCTCCCGAAGCCGCGAGAGATGTTCGAGTTCCTCGAGCAGTATGTGGTGGGTCAGCAGACCGCCAAGAAGTCGCTGGCCGTTGCCGTGTACAACCACTACAAGCGTGTGCAGGCCGGCCCCCCGAGCCTGCGGCGCGACGACGGGGTGGAGTTGGCCAAGTCCAACATCCTGCTCCTGGGTCCCACCGGATCCGGCAAGACCCTGCTCGCCCAGACCCTGGCCCGCATGCTGAACGTGCCTTTCGCGATCGCCGATGCCACCGCCCTCACCGAGGCGGGCTACGTGGGCGAGGACGTCGAGAACATCCTTCTGAAACTCATCCAGGCGGCCGACTACGACGTCAAGAAGGCCGAGACGGGCATCATCTACATCGATGAGATCGACAAGGTCGCCCGCAAGAGCGAGAACCCGTCGATCACTCGCGACGTCTCGGGAGAGGGTGTCCAGCAGGCACTGCTGAAGATCCTGGAAGGCACACAGGCCTCCGTGCCCCCGCAGGGTGGGCGCAAACACCCCCATCAGGAGTTCATCCAGATCGACACCACGAACGTCCTGTTCATCGTGGGAGGCGCCTTCGCGGGCCTGGACAAGATCATCGAGGCGCGCATCGGCAAGAAGTCCCTCGGGTTCACCGCGGACCTCGAGGAAGTGAACACCAACCCGGGTGACGTCTTCAGCGAGGTACTTCCGGAGGATCTGCTCAAGTTCGGGATGATCCCCGAATTCGTCGGTCGGCTGCCGGTATTCACCTCCGTCACCCAGTTGGACCGGGAGGCGATGATCAAGGTTCTGACAGAGCCGAAGAACGCCCTCACCAGGCAGTATCAGCGCCTGTTCGAACTCGACGGGGTGGAACTTGAGTTCGAAGATGAGGCGCTCGCCGCGATCGCCGACCAGGGACTACTGCGTGGTACCGGGGCGCGCGGTCTGCGGGCGATCCTGGAAGAGGTCCTGCTGAACGTGATGTACGACGTTCCCAGCCGAGACGACATCGCAACGGTCAAGATCACCCGTGAGGTGGTCGAGGACAACGTCAACCCGACCCTGGTGCCCCGCAAGAGCCCACGCCGGCGGGAGAGTCGGCCGACCGAAGTCCAACTCGCCTCAGGCGACGGCAGGTCATCTGGGGCTGTGCGGTCCGGACTCGCGTCGAGGCTGTGACAGGTGCGTCCTGCCAGCTCGCTCGTCGCGCACGCCAGACGCTGCGGCCCCGCAGTCGCTGACAGTCCGTGGTGCGCCGACGCGCCGGGGCCAGTAGCTGACCTTCGCGCCGCGCGCCCAGCTAGTCTCCTCGGTGGGTGGGTTCAGATCCGGGTCGCGTTGTACCAGTAGCGTCCGGTCGCGATCCATCCGGCTGCACGAACCAGGTAGTAGATCGGTTCTGACCGTCACCGTAGTCGAAGTGGTAGTAGACGCCCCACGCGCCGTTGGCCTTCTGCTCGGCCCCGAGGATCGTACATGGTGCCCGCGGAGTTGGTGATGTCCGCGTCCGGAGCGCTGGATCAGCCGGCAGTACACGCTGCGTGTAGTCTCGCGAAGTGCCCGTAGCGCTCCTCGCTGAAGCAGTTGGGCCAGCCCGCGGGCAGTTCGGTGAACGTCGAATCGAGCGAAGTAGCCCTTGATCGCTTCCCAGGCCGCGTCGCCGGTTCGATCGACGCCGGGTGCGGCGAACAGGGACTGGCCCAGGGAGTCGGACGCTGGGGTAGTCGGGAGTGCGTGCCGGGAGTGGCGGAGTGGTCGTTCCCTTCACCGTCGCCGAGAACTTGCGGGTCTTGCCCCGATCTGCGCCTTGATCTTCACCTTCTTGCCCGTGAGGGCAGTGAGTTCCTGGGCGGAGAGCTTCTTGGTCCGCCACTTCTTCCCGGCCCGCGTGAGCTCGGTACCTTCGTGCCGGCGACAGTCAACTTCGCCTTGCTGGGCTTCGCGCCGGTGAATTTCACCACGACCGTGTGCCGGAGCCTTGGCCCGACGGGCACTGGCCTTTGGCTGGCCTGTGCGGCGGGGGACAGTGCTCCGAGCAGGCCAGGCCAGCAGCGAGGCAGCCCACGAGCATCGACTTCAGAAAGAATCGCTCCAGTCTTCTGACGGTACGCTCGATGCGCCCTGTGCGACAAGATCATCTTGGGAACCTGCTCAGCCGCCCATCCGCATGAGCCCGTCGGTGTCCCCGTGGACTTCGAGTCCACCGCAGGTGCCCAATCGTCATCGATCACTACCTGGCCGTTCGGTGCCCAAGCGTGATGTGCACCTGTGCATCGAGTGTCTCTTCCACCCGCTTGTGCATCTCGGTGCGGATGGGCGCGTGCAGGAACGCACCCCCCGGGCGGGTGGCTTTGATGTCCAGCGTCAGACCGTCCCTGCCCACCACCGTCAGCCACACGTGCTCATCGTCGATGCGCAATTCCCGCACCTTCGCGCCTGTGTATGACGCGAAGCGATGCAGTCGACCGCCATGGCGCAGTCCGATCAACAATCCCTGGAAACTGCCCCGCAGCCAGGGGATGATGGCCACCGAGGCCATCAGACTCACGCTCGGGTCATTGAAGTGGTTGGAGTGCATCCACACGTAGCCGGATGGGAATGCTTGGCCCCAGTCCTTCTCGATGTAGCCGCGGCCGCCGGTGAAGTCCAGCTCCCGGTCGTCCAGTCTCAGAGTTCCCGTGAGGCTGTGGCCGAAGGAGACCACGCCGTGGTAGCACTCCATGAACGGCATCCAGGCATACCAACCCATCGCCCCGGGGGACCGCCACGTGACCGGCCATGGATCGAGCGGCTGCTCGAAGTCGACCCTCCCCGACAGGCCGACCTCGGGCAGGTCCAAGCTGACACCCCCACTGGAGAAGCGGTTCGGACCCACCTGCACGGCGAACGTTTCGCTGTGCGCGACGAACTCCGACATCGGGTACGGCTGGTACCAACTGCGCCCCGTG
The DNA here is from genome assembly GCA_963769435.1 of uncultured Actinomycetota bacterium. Taxonomy (GTDB): domain Bacteria; phylum Actinomycetota; class Actinomycetes; order S36-B12; family UBA10799; genus JADKAV01. The sequence continues at coordinate 474,346 of CAVYLN010000001.1, read as the reverse complement.
ACCCCGTCCAGCACCTGGACGAACGCCTCGTGGGGGCCATCGGCCTCCGGTGCCAGAAAGACCCCGGGGATGACAGCGAGTCGAGCATCCCGGTCTTTGTCGACGAGTTTGACGTACCAGCCCTCGAAGTACTTCGCCCGGCGCCCAGCACCGTGGTAGCCGGCCGGTTTCAGGACGCTTCGCACACCGTCAGCCTGCCAGGTCCGCGATGACCTCGAAAGTGGACGCCGGCTCGACGCGAAGCGCGGTGTCCAATCCGCCGGCGGCTTCGAGGTCGGGGATCGCCGATTTGACCAGGTCGATCTGGTCGGCGGGGCCCTTGACCACGGTGTGCGCCAGACGGGCGCGCATCGAGACCTTGTTGTCGCTCTTCACCTTGCGCATCGCCGAGAGCACCTGACCAGCCGCTGTGAGCACCGCGGGGTCGCCCTGAGCCGGCAGTTCGTCCACCGACGGCCATCCGGCGGTGTGCACACTTCCCTGCTGCCACCACGACCAGACCTCCTCGGTGACGAAGGGCAGGATCGGTGCGAACAGACGCAGTTGGACCGACAGTGCCTGTGCCAGCGCCGCCCCCGCGGAAGCAGCGGCCTGCTCGCCCCTGGCGCCGTGCGCGCGCTCCTTGACCAGTTCGATGTAGTCATCGCAGAAGGACCAGAAGAACGATTCGGTGAGTTCGAGCGCGCGGGCGTAGTTGTAGTCCTCGAAGGCGGCGGTCGCTTGCTCGACCACGTCCCGCAGCCCGGCCAGCATCGCAAGATCCAGTGGCTCGGTCACCGGGGCGTCCGGGTCCCCGGCGAAGGACAGGGCGAATTTGGACGCATTGAGGATCTTGATCGCGAGGCGTCGCCCGACCTTCATCTGTGCCTCGTCGTAGGCGGTGTCAGTGCCCGGTCGTCCGCTGGCGGCCCAGTAGCGGACGGCGTCCGCCCCGTGCTGGTCCAACAGGCCCATCGGGGTGACCACATTGCCCTTGGACTTCGACATCTTCTTGCGGTCGGGATCCAGGATCCACCCGCTGATCGCAGCGTGCCTCCACGGGAGTCCGCCGTCCTCGAGATGCGCGCGCACAACGCTGGAGAACAGCCACGTGCGGATGATCTCGTGGGCCTGTGGTCGAAGGTCCATCGGATACACCCGGCGCCACAGGTCCGGGTCGTACTCCCATCCGCCGGCGATCTGCGGGGTCAGGGAACTGGTGGCCCAGGTGTCCATCACGTCCGGGTCCGCGACGAAGCCGCCGGGCTTGCCGCGCTGGTCCTCGCTGTAGCCGTCGGGTGCCTGATCGGCGGGGTCCACCGGCAGCAGCGACTCGTCCGGGGTGAGGACCTGGGAGTAGTCGGGGTTGCCATCGGCGTCGACCGCGTACCAGACCGGGATCGGGACACCGAAGAACCTCTGCCGGGAGATCAGCCAGTCGCCGTTGAGCCCCTCGACCCACGTGCGGTAGCGCACCTGCATGTGCGGCGGGTGCCAATCGAGTTCGGCGCCGCGCGCGATCAACGCCTGCCGCAGGGCGTCGTCACGGCCACCGTTGCGGATGTACCACTGCCTCGTGGTGACGATCTCCAGCGGCTTGTCGCCCTTCTCGAAGAACTTCACCGGGTGGGTGATCTGCTTGACGTCGCCGACCAGGTCCCCGGACTCGCGCAGCATCTGTGCCATGCGCTCCTTGGCGGTGAACATGGTGGCACCGGCCAGTTGTTCGTAGGCTGCGCGGCCCGTCTCAGACGTGATCCAGTCGGGAACCGTCGGGATGACTCGACCGTCCCACCCCACCATCGGCCGGGTGTCGAGCTGCAACTCCCGCCACCAGGTCACGTCGGTGGTGTCGCCGAACGTGCAGATCATGGCGATGCCGGAACCCTTCTCGGGATCTGCGAGTTCGTGGGCGACGACCGGTACCTCCACGCCGAACACCGGCGTGGTGACGGTCTGTCCGAACAACGGCTGGTACCGCTCGTCATCGGGGTGCGCCACCAGTGCCACGCACGCGGGCAGCAGTTCGGGCCTCGTCGTCTCGATGAAGACACGGTCGTCGCCGTGGTGGAATCCCACTCGGTGGTAGGCCCCGGGCCGCTCCCGGTCCTCGAGTTCGGCCTGTGCCACAGCGGTGCGGAATGTGACGTCCCACAGCGTGGGAGCCTCCGTCTGGTAGGCCTCCCCGCGGGCCAGATTCCGCAGGAAGGCACGCTGGGAAACCGCGCGGGCCCGCTCGTCGATCGTCTGGTACGTGTGGTTCCAGTCGACCGAGAGCCCCAGACGCCGCCAGAGATCCTCGAAGGCCTTCTCGTCCTCCTCGGTGAGCCGTTCGCACAACTCGACGAAATTGCGGCGCGAGATCGGGGTCTGTTCCTTGCCCCCGGGCTGGACCTCGAGATCAGGGTCGTAATGCAGGGTCGGTTCGCAGCGGACGCCGAAGTAGTTCTGGACGCGACGCTCAGTGGGCAGGCCGTTGTCGTCCCAGCCCATCGGGTAGAAGACCTCGTACCCGCGCATCCGCTTGTAGCGGGCGATGCAGTCGGTGTGGGTGTAGCTGAAGACGTGGCCGACGTGCAGCGAACCGCTGACGGTGGGTGGGGGAGTGTCGATGCTGTAGATCTCGTCGCGGGTGCGCGTGCGGTCGAAGCCGTACAACTGGTCGTGATGCCATTGCGCGGCCCATTTGCCGTCCAGCCCGTCGACGGTCGGCCGGTCGGGTATCCGCGGGTTGTCCATGTCTACCGAGTCTAGGCGGGGGCCGACCGCCCCTGCGAACGCCCACGGTCGGTCCCTGGCCATGTCCGGATCTGCATGATGATCATGCGGATCCGGGGCGCCGCCCCCACGCGTGGGCCGTTCGGCGCTTGATCATCATGCAGATCCGGACACGCGTGAGGTCGCACCCGTCACGGGTGGGCTGGTCGGGATGGCCGGCACCCCCGCGTAGCCTGGGGCGGTGACGACCGACCACGCAGCCTCCGAGTTCGAAGCGGTGCAGCGCGCGCTGCTCGCCCGGTGGCCCGAGCACAAGATCGCCCCGGATCTCAGCCGCATCGAGAACCTTTGCGAACTTCTGGCCGACCCGCAGCTGACCTCGCCGGTCGTCCACGTGGCTGGAACGAACGGCAAGACCAGTGTCGCCCGGATCATCGAGGCCCTGCTGCGGGCCATGGGCCTGCGCACCGGTCTGATGACCAGCCCGGCGCTGCGCGATCTCACCGAGAGACTGGAACTCGACGGGGAGCCGGTGTCCTCGGACACGTTCGTGGAGACCTATCGGCAGATCGAGCCCTACCTGCAGTTGGTCGACACCGCGTCGGTGGCCGAGGGCGGCCCGCCGATGACGATGTTCGAGGTGGTCACGGCTATGGGCTATGCCTGCTTCGCCGATGCCCCCGTGGACGTCGCCGTCGTGGAGACCGGGATGGGTGGGAGCTGGGACGCCACCAACGTCAACCGTGCCCAGGTGGCGGTGATCACCCCGATCGGGATGGATCACACCGACTACCTCGGCGACACACTCGCCGCCATCGCCGCCGAGAAGGCCGGCATCATCAAGCAGGGGGCGACGGTCGTTCTGGCGCCGCAGCAGCCGGAGGCCCTCGCGGTTCTGGTGCAGGCGGCCGACGACGCGGGGGCGCCCGTGCTGCTGCCCGGTGTCGACTACGAGTTGACCTCGCGCGGACTGTCCGTCGGTGGGCAGGTGGTGAGCATCCGGGTCGCCGACCACGTCTACGAGGAGGTCTTCCTGGCCCTGCACGGGCGGCATCAGGCGGAGAATGCCGCCCTGGCCGTGGCCGCGGTGTATGCCCTTCTGGGACGGCTTCCGGAGCCGGACTTGGTCGAAGAGGGGCTGGCCGACGTGCATTCTCCCGGACGCCTGGAAGTCATCGGCCGGCATCCGCTGACCTTGGCCGACGCCGCGCACAACCCGCATGGGGTGCAGGCGGCCGCGGTGGCGGTTGCGGAGTCGTTCACGTACGACAAACTGGTGGCGGTGTTGGCGATCATGGGTGACAAGGACATCGAACCCATGCTCGAGACACTCGCGACGGTGGTCGACGAGGTCGTGATCACCGTCAACGACTCGCCGCGGTGCCTCCCGGCCGCCGAACTGGCCGATCATGCCCGGCGGTTCTGGGGTCCCGACGCGGTGCATGAGATCGCGGATTTTGACAAGGCGATGGTCGCCGGGCGCACGATCTCGGGACCGACGGGGTGTGTCCTGGCCACCGGATCGGTCGTCACCGCCGGGTTGGCGCGCAGTTGGGCAGCCAGCCAGTGAGGGTCCTGGGCGCTGCGACTCTGATCTTCGAATCGATCGTCTTCGCCCTCGCCATCCCTGTGTCCGCGGCACTGCGGCCGGGGATCGGTGGATGGGTCGCCGGACTGCTGCTCGTGATGGCGATCGTGGGGATCTTCACCGTCCGCCGTGGGGACATCATCGTGGGGACGCTCACGCAGGTGATCGCAGTCCTGGCGAGCTTCTTCACGCCGATCGCGATCCCGCTGGCGCTCATCTTCGCCGGTCTGTGGGCGACGGCGGTGTACTACGGGCGCAAGGCCGACGACGCCGACGCCGCGCGGGCCGCATAGCCGTTCGTCGGGACGCACCGTCCAAAGCGGGCAGGTGCGACCGGCCGCGCGTCGGCCCGACCGTACCCTTGTGGCATGGCGAACGAACGAACTCTGATCCTGGTCAAGCCCGATGGCGTGGAACGCGGTCTGGTGGGCGATGTCCTCGGCCGCATCGAGCGCAAGGGTTTCACGATCGTGGCCCTGGAACTGCGCACTTTGGACGCGGTCACGGCCCGCGCTCACTACGGCGAGCACGAGGGAAAGCCCTTCTTCGACGATCTGGTGGAGTTCATCACCTCCGGACCTCTGGTGGCCGGGGTCATCGAGGGCGAGGAGGCGATCGCCGCGTGGCGGACCATGATGGGCGCCACAAAACCCGTCGAGGCGACCCCCGGATCCATCCGCGCCGACCTGGCGACCGAGATGGGCCGCAACATCGTGCACGGCTCGGACTCCCCGGAGTCGGCCGCGCGGGAGATCGCCCTGTTCTTCCCGCAACTGTAGGTCCGATAGGCGAAACCACCACGGCACGGCGGGCGTCCCACGTACGATGGGGCAGCACCGGTGGGAGGCAATAGATGGCGATGCTGGCGGACTCACGCCCCCTGCGTCGGCTCCACCTCGGTCGGGATCTCGCGATCGATCTCGGCACCGCGAACACCCGCATCTACAGCCGCGGCGCAGGTATCGTGCTGGACGAACCCTCCGTGGTCGCCACCCGGGCCGGGGAGGTCGTCGCGGTCGGTCTGCAGGCCAAGGAGATGGTGGGCCGGGCACCCGGGGAGTTCGATGTGGTGCAGCCGATCGAACACTCAGTGATCCGTGACTACGACGCCGCCGAGCGCATGCTCCGGTTCTTCGTGCAGAAGGCGACCGGACGGTCCCTGATCAGCAGGCCCCGGCTGGTGGTGAACGTGCCGTCACATCTGACCGGTGTGGAACAGCGCGCGGTGCGTGACGCCGGGTACGCCGCAGGCGCCCGTCAGGTGTATCTCGTCCCGACCGCGGTGGCAGCCGCCATCGGCGCCGACGTGCCGATCCACGAGAGTTACGGCCATTTCGTGGTCTCGATCGGGGCCGGTTGCACCGAGATCGCCGTGATCGCGCTCGGTGGTGTCGTCTCGGGAACCAGTCTTCGCCAGGGCAGCGCGGACCTCGATGCGGCGATCGTCGGCTATCTGGCCGAACACTTCGACATGCGAGTCGGTGAGGTGACGGCCGAGCAGATCAAGGTCGGCCTCGGGTCCGCGGTTCCGATCGATGGTGTCCCAGTGATGGATGTGCCCGGCCAGGACACCCGCACGGGCCTCCCGAAGCACATCGAACTGTCTGCGGTGCACGTGCGCAAGGCGCTGCAGAAACCCCTTGACGAGCTGCTCGCCGCAGTGCGTCGGGTGCTCGACACCACACCCCCCGAAGCTGCGGGGGATCTGGTCCGCACGGGGCTGGTGGTGACCGGCGGGGGTGCGCTGCTCAGGGGTCTGCCCGAGCGTCTCGAACACGACCTGGGAGTGCCTGTACGGCTCGCCGCGGATCCGCGCACGAGTGTCGTGGATGGTGCCGGCAGGTGTGCGGACAACATCGGCGCCGTCCGCAAACTCCTGCTGATCGAGCCCGCGTTCTAGATGATGGCCCGTACCCGCAACACCGTCCTGCTCCTGGTCGTCGCCTCCCTGGCGCTGATCCTGTGGGACCTGCGGGCCTCGGACACCACCGTGCGACGCATGGCCCAGGACGTGATCACGCCCCTGCAGGCAACGGCTACCGCCGTCTTCGCGCCGCTGGGTTCGTGGGCGCGGCAGGTGCAGGACTTCAACGATCCGGTGGCACGTACCCGGTCGGCCGGGGAGATCGGGCTGGTGGCGCCCGATGGTTGGGCAGGGGCGGCGGGGCGAGTGGTCGCGGCCGACATCTCGGGGACCCGGGCGTCGGTGACCATCGATGTCGGGCGGGCGGACGGCCTGGCGCGCGGGAACGCGGTCCTCGCCCCCGGAGGGCTCGTGGGGCAGGTCACGATGGTCTCGTCGGGTGCCGCGACGGTACAACTGGTCACCGATCCGCGCAGCAGCATCGGTGCGCGCGTGCTGCCCAGCGAGGAGATGGGGGTCGCGACCGGCGCGGGCATGGGGAACACACTGAGGCTGGCGATCCTGAACCCGGCCGCGGACGTCGCCGTGGGCCAGCAGGTCGTGTCCCTGGGCTCGGCCGAGGATGCCGGCATCCCCGCCGATCTCCCCCTCGGGGTGGTGTCAGGCATGGACCCGGCACCCGCCTCGGGCCGTTCTGCACAGGTACAGCCCGTCACCTCGATGACCTCCTTGGACACGGTTCTGGTCCTCACGGGGCGGCGATGAGCGCGATACAGGACGCGACCCACGTCTACGCCCCGCGGGCGATCGCACTGAGCGCCACCGCGATCGTTGTCGCCGTTCTCGTGCAGACGTCTGTCCTGCCCGCGGTGGGACTGTCGTCGGCTATTCCGCTCACGTTCGCGACGGTTTGCCTGCTGGCGATCACCCTGGGTCCCCGGGCAGGTGCGCTGGCCGGGTTCGCCGCAGGGCTCCTGCTCGACCTCTCCGGTGTCGGAATCCTCGGCCTGGGTGCGTTGGTAGGCACCCTTCTGGGGGTCATAGGTGCACGGATCCGGGTGGACCGCTGGATATGGTCCGGGGTGGGACCGATGTGGGCCTGCACGGCGGTAGCGGCAGGCGGCTATGCGCTGCTCGACGCGCTTCTCGCAGGCACCGGCCTGAGGTGGTCGGCCACGTTCTGGTGGATCGGGGTCGGAGCCCTGGTGTGCACCCTCGGGCTGTTGCCCGCGCGCGCATGGATCGCAGGGGTGGTGAGATGACCCAGACTCTGCGGCCGCCGAGGTCGGGCACCCGAAGGCCCCGGCGCAGCGTCGCCCAGCGCAGGCTCGCGTTGCTGCGCGTCATGATCCTCGTCGTAGGGCTCACCATCGCTGCGCGGATGTTATGGATGCAGACTGCCCAAGCCCCGCAGTACCAGGCGCAGGCGGAGATCGCCCAGACGGACGTGGTGGCCATACCCGCAGCGCGAGGCGACATCCTCGACCGCACCGGCAGGATTCTGGCCGGCAACCGCACCGCCTACCAGGTCGTCGTCGATCAGACCGCGGACTCGGACGTGCTGGACCGGGTTGCACGGCTGGCCGGGGTTCCCGTGGACGAACTCTCGGCCAGGATGTTGGTTTGCGGGCAACCGGACGCACAACCCGGGACCTGCTACCGGGGGCTGCCCGGGGAACCCGTGCCCGTGCTCACCGACGTGCCGATCCCGCAGGCGCTGGCGATCTCGGACGCCGGGCTTCCCGAGGTGAGCGTGCAGGAGGTCGCGGTACGCGACTACCCCTCTGCGGCCAACGCGGCTCACGTCCTCGGCTACCTGGGTGAGAATGAGGGCAAGGCCGGCCTCGAGGCGCAGTACGACGACTCGTTGCGCGGAACACCGGGTGAGGCACGCCGGGAGATGTCCCGCGAGGGCCAACCCCAACGCGACGTGGTCGTGCAGCCCGAAGCCGGGAAGACGCTGGTGACGTCGTTGGACATCGACACCCAGCGTGTGGCCGAACGTGCACTGCGCAAAGCGGTGCGGTCGGCACGCGCCGAGGGCTACAAGGCCACCGGTGGGTCGGTCGTGGTCATGGACGCGGACACGGGGGCCGTGCGGGCGCTCGCTTCGTACCCGACCTACGATCCGAACATCTGGGCGCGGGGCCTGACCGACGACCAGTACGCCTCACTGACCGAGGACGAGTCCGGAAGACCGCTGGTGTTCCGGCCCACTCAGGCGCTCGCGCCGCCGGCATCCACCTTCAAATCCCTCACCACGGTCGCAGCCAGCAACGCGGGCTTCGATCTCAAGGGGACCTACGACTGTCCGGCCTCGGTGGTCATCGGCGGGCAGGTCTTCCGCAACTACGAGAGCAGGGCATACGGTCCGGTCTCGCTGGCCCAAGCCCTTTCGGTCTCCTGCGACAGCGTCTTCTACCGGCTCGGCTACCAGATGTGGAAACGTGACGGGGGCCTTGCCGGGGCCGATGCCGCAGAGGACGTGGTGCGCACCGCCCGCAGTTTCGGCCTCGGTTCGGCGACCGGGATCGACGTCCCGGGCGAGGCCGGTGGCTCCATCCCGGATCGAGCGCAGGTGCTCAGCGAGTACGAGCAAAGGCGCGACGACTACTGTCGGCGGGCGAAGATCGGCTATCCGGAGGAGTCCAACCGGGCCAGGGCGAAACTCCTGAAGTCCTATGCCAAGGAGTACTGTCGCTCCGGCTACGAGTATCGGGCCGGGGATGCGCTGAACACGGCCATCGGGCAGGGGCGCACGCTGGTCACCCCATTGCAGATGGCGACGGCCTACGCGGCGATCGCCAACGGCGGCACCGTGGTCACTCCGCACCTCGGCGTGCAACTTCGCGGTGATGGCACGACAGCCATCGAACCGGCACCGCAGGGTCGGGCGGATGCCGATCGGGCCACGTTGTCGTACGTGCGCAAGGCCCTGGCCACGACCACCGTGACCGGCACGGCCAGTGGCGCGTTCCTGGGTTTCCCCCTGGAGCAGTACCCGGTGGCCGCGAAGACCGGCACCGCCGAAGTGGCGGGCAAGCAGTCGACCTCGTGGTTCGCGAGTTTCGCGCCGGCCGACGATCCGCAGTACGTCGTGGTCGTCAACGTCGACCAGGGCGGGCTGGGTGCGGCGACGTCCGGTCCGGTCGCACGTGCGGTCTACGAGCAGGTCTTCGGAATCGAGCGATGATGGCGCTGCTCACCGAACCCGTCCGCACCGTTCTGGCCCGCAAATTCGATCCGTGGCTACTGGTGTGTGCGGTCTCCCTGAGCGTGCTCGGGGTCGCGATGGTCTATTCGACGACTTGGGTGCGCCTGGTCGCCGACGGCGATCCCGGCGCCTATTTCGCCACCCGTCAGGCGCTGTTCGTAGTCCTGGGTGGGCTCGCCGCGTGGGTCATGTACCGACTGGATCGCAGCGCACTGCTGCGCTTGGCCCTCGTGGGCTATGCCGCCAGTCTTGTCGGGCTGCTGGCTGTGCTCAGTCCGCTCGGGACCACGATCAACGGCACTCGTGCCTGGCTGACCCTCCCGGGCGGCTTCACACTGCAGCCCGCGGAGTTCGCCAAGGTGTTCGTGGTCCTGCTGGCTGCCGTCTGGCTGTCCGACCGCAGCGGCCCGCGTGGGCTGGAACAGCCGCCAGAACCGGGCGCGGTTCTCGGGGTGCTGGGCGCGACCGGTCTGGTGGCCGCCCTGCTCTTGCTCCAGCCCGATCTGGGGTCCGCCGTTGTGATCGCGGCGGCGGTCCTGGGCGTGCTGTTCGTCGCCGGGGTGCGCCGCAGGTTCCTGCTGCTGCTGGTGCTGGGGGCGGTCGCGACTGGTGTCGGCGCCTACCTGCTCGGGGTGCTCGACGCCTACCAGGTGGCGCGGTTCACGGCCTTCCTGGACCCGCAGGCGGATCCACAGGGGGTCGGTTACAACGTTTCGCAGGCGGCGATCGCGATCGGCACCGGGGGAGTGGACGGCCAGGGGCTGTTGCAGGGTGCGCATACCCAGGGGGCGTTCGTGCCCTACCAGTACACGGACTTCATCTTCTCGGCGGTCGGCGAGGAACTCGGGATGTTCGGCGGACTGCTGGTGATCGGGCTGTTCGTGGCACTGCTGGTCCGGGGTGTCTCGGCGGCCACCCACGCCGACCGGTTCGGTGCCCTGGTGGCCACCGGCGTGGTCACCTGGCTGGGTGCGCAGGGTTTCGAGAACCTGGGCATGAACCTCGGGCTGCTGCCCGTGACCGGTGTGCCCTTGCCGTTCGTGTCCTACGGGGGGTCCAGCGTGATCGCGGCGTGGATGGGTGTCGGTCTTCTGCTGCGTGTCTCCAGGCACTGACGCCCCGTTCGCGCGGCAGTCAAGGCTGCCTGACAATCGAGATATGTCCAATGTAGGTTTCTGGTTCGATCCCGTCTGCCCATGGGCCTGGATGACGTCGCGATGGATGCTCGAGGTCGAGAAGGTGCGCGATGTCGAGGTCTCCTGGCACGTGATGTCGTTGTCCGTGCTCAACGAGGGCCGGGAACTGCCTGAGGAGTACCGGGAGTTCCTGGCGAACGCCTGGGGTCCGGTACGTGTGGTGACCGCCGCACAGCAGGCCCGCGGACCAGAGGTCACCGCGGATCTCTACACGGCGTTCGGCGAACAGATCCACCTCGCCGGGGTGACCGACTACACGGTGGCGGCCCACAAGGCGCTCGCGGCGGTCGGCCTGCCCGCCCGGCTCGCCGACGCCGCAGAATCCGACGACCTGGACGAGGTGCTGCGCGCCTCTCACCACCGCGGCATGGACCCGGTCGGCCAGGACGTCGGAACCCCGGTGATCCACGTACCCGGCCCGGACGGCGAGATCGTGGCCTTCTTCGGGCCTGTGGTCTCCCCGGCGCCGAAGGGCGACGCCGCAGGACGGCTGTGGGACGGGGTACTGGCGGTTGCCGGAACCCCTGGCTTCTTCGAGCTGAAGCGCTCGCGCGACGTGGAGCCGATGTTCGACTGAGGGGCGTTGCGTACCCTGGGCTGGTGCAGTCCGTGTATCCCGACCTCGAGCGCATCCTGCCGTTGGTGCGCAAGCCGATCCAGTACGTCGGCGGTGAACTGAACGCCGCCTCCAAGCCCTGGGACTCCGCGGCTGTGCGCTGGGCCCTGATGTACCCCGACGCCTACGAGGTCGGCCTGCCCAACCAGGGCCTGCAGATCCTGTACGAGGTGCTCAACGAACGCCCCGACGTGCTGGCAGAACGGACCTATTCGGTGTGGCCGGACATGGAAGCGCTGATGCGCGAGAACGGTATCCCGCAGTTCACCGTGGAATCGCACATGCCGGTCGGGGCCTTCGACATCCTGGGTGTCTCCTTCGCCACGGAACTCGGGTACACCAACCTGCTGACCGCGCTCGACCTCGCCGGGATCCCGCTGCATGCCGCCGACCGCGTGGACGGGCATCCGCTGGTGCTCGCCGGGGGGCACGCGGCGTTCAATCCGGAGCCGATCGCGGACTTCATCGATGCGGCCGTGATCGGGGACGGGGAGACAGCCGTTCTGGCGTTGTCGGACCTGATCCGCGAGGCGAAGGCGGAGGGTGTTTCTTCGCGTGAGCAACTTCTGGACCGGATCGCGGCCTCTGGTATCGCCTACGTCCCGTCCCGCTACGACGTGAGCTACCTGCCCGATGGCCGGATCCACCGGGTCACGCCGACCGGTTCCGGAACCCCGTGGCGCGTGTCCAAGCACACCGTGAGTGACCTGGATGAGTGGCCCTATCCCAAGCAGCCACTGGTCCCCCTGGCCGAGACCGTGCATGAACGGGCCTCAGTGGAGATCTTCCGCGGGTGCACGCGAGGATGCCGCTTCTGCCAGGCGGGCATGATCACCCGCCCGGTGCGCGAACGCTCCAAAGCGACTGTCGAGCAGATGGTCCGAACCTCGCTGGATGCCACTGGGTTCGAGGAGGCCGGGCTGTTGAGCCTGTCCAGCGCGGACCATTCCGAGATCGCCGAGATCACCAAGGGCCTCGCCGACCACTACGAGGGAACCAACACCGGGCTGTCCCTGCCGTCCACCCGCGTCGACGCCTTCAACATCGATCTGGCCAACGAGTTGTCGCGCAACGGCCGCCGGTCGGGCCTGACCTTCGCCCCGGAGGGCGGGAGTGAGCGGATCCGGAAGGTCATCAACAAGATGGTCAGCGAGGAGGATCTGATCCGCACGGTCGCCGCTGCCTACGGGGCGGGCTGGCGGCAGGTGAAGTTGTACTTCATGTGCGGTCTTCCCACAGAGACCGACGACGACGTGCTGCAGATCGCACGGATGGCCAAGGAGGTCATCCGGACGGGCCGGGAGGTCTCCGGACGCAGGGACATCCGCTGCACGGTGTCCATCGGCGGCTTCGTGCCGAAGCCGCACACCCCGTTCCAGTGGGCGCCACAACTGGGCTGGGAACAGACCGACGCCCGGCTCGCACTGCTGCGCAACGAGATCCGCGCGGACCGTGACCTCGGCAAGGCGATCGGGTTCCGGTATCACGACGGGCGCCCCGGGATCGTCGAGGGACTGCTTGCACGTGGAGACCGCAGAGTGGGTGCGGTGATCGAGCAGGTCTGGCGTGACGGTGGCCGCTTCGACGGGTGGAGTGAGTACTTCAGTTTCGACAGGTGGATGGCTGCGGCCCATGCGGCCGGCATCGATGTCGACTGGTACACGACCCGGGAACGTGAGCTCAGCGAGGTCCTGCCGTGGGACCACCTGGACTCCGGCCTGGACAAAGAGTGGCTGTGGCAGGACTGGCAGGACGCCCTCGACGAGGTCGAGGTCGATGATTGCCGTTGGTCCCCGTGCTTCGATTGCGGGGTCTGCGACCAGATGGGCACCGAGATCCAGATCGGCCCGTCGGACGGCCACGGACTGCCGATCGTCGCGGTCACGTCCTGATGGCGAGAAGGACCCCCGATCGCGAGTACGTCCCTCCGGTCCAGACGTTGCAGGTGCGCTACGCCAAACGTGGTCGCATGCGCTTCGCTTCACACCGCGACTTCCAGCGCGCATGGGAGCGAGCACTGCGCCGGGTGGGCGTGCCGATGGCGTATTCAGCCGGGTTCTCGCCGCATCCCAAGATCTCCTACGCCGGTGCCGCTCCGACCGGGGCGGCCAGCGAGGCGGAGTTCCTCGAGATCTCGCTGCTCGAGGTCGTGGACCCCGCCGTGCTTCGCAAGGACCTCGACGAGGCACTGCCGCCGGGCCTGGACGTGGTGGGCATGGTCGAAGCCGATGGCTCGCTCGTCGACGCGTTGGTCGCGAGCCGGTGGCGCCTGGAGTGGCCGGTTGCGTCCAGGACGCCGTGACTGCGTTCGAGGCGGCTGCGGTCGTGGAGGTGGAGCGTGTGACCAAGGCCGGTCGCAGGACCCTGGACGTCAGGGCGTTGTGCTCCGACCTGGAAATCCCGAACCCCACGACCCTTGAGGTCACGGTTCGACACGCCGAGCCGACCCCGCGTCCGGCAGAGGTGGTGGCGGGCATCCGCAGCGTGACGCCGGAACTGCCGGATGTGCCCGTTCTCGCCACGCGCTTGGCGCAGGGTGCACCTGTTGCCGGGGGAGTTCTTCCACCCTTCTGAGCCGCGCACGAACGGCTCCGCGACACGGTTACGCGGTGTAATCGCCACGCCACGCAGTGCGTTGTGCGATACTGCAAGAGGTCGGGTGCCACCAGGCGGCCGACCGGTGACACGGAAGTGCTGCCCGGGTGCTGGGAACCGCACCCTAGGTTGAGCGGCATGGTCACCGCCAGATTGGAAGCTTTGTGATCGGTTGCGGCCGGTCACCAACGAGTGGGTCCGAAGGATCTCCGTGAACGGCCAGGTGAGCCTGCGGGATTCGAGACGACCCGGATCGGGAGTACCCGATGGACGAAGTCCAGGACGCAGGCAGTGGCAGTGGCGATGCGGGCCAAGCACCTCGACGGCCCCGCCGACGTGCGGCTGGCCGCCCCGCGGGGCCTCCGGTGGTGAAGCCCGCGGACGAGAGCCCCGCCGCTGGGCAGGCAGATCAGCCGCACGAACCTGCCGGTGACGCCCCCGCTGACGACGCCCCCGCGGCCGAGGTAGGGCCGGACACGCATGTGGCGCCTCCCGAAGCCTCCGCGAAGCCGCCGGCGACCCGGAAGCGGGCGATCACGGCGCAGGACAAGTCCGAGCGACAGACAGCGATCGTGCCGGCCGTGAGCCCCACCGATCCTTTCCACGTCGGCTTCGTCGTCGACGAGCAGGCCGAGGACGAGGGATTCGAACTCGACACCGATGAGGCGATCACCTCCACCGCGTTCTTCCTCGCGCCGGAGATCGACCTCGAAGAGGTGGAGACCGAACCGGCCCCGGCGAAGCCGCGGCAGCGGGGCAAGAAGCAGCGGTCCGGGCAGGGCGAAGCGGGCAAGACCGACGCAGGTCAGGACGACGCCGACGATTCGGGCCGTCCGGCCAAGGGCGGAGATTCCGCGAAGCAGAGCAAGGATGAGTCGGACGGGGAGTCCGAGTCCGCCAGCAGCAAACGTCGCCGCCGTCGGCGCCGTCGCGGTGGGGGAGCAGACGACTCCGAGGATGGCTCGGCCGCGAGCAAGGACGAGGTCACGTCGGTCAAGGGGTCCACGCGGCTGGAGGCGAAGCGCCAACGTCGCCGCGAGGGTCGCGATGCGGGGCGCAGGCGCTCACCGATCGTGTCCGAGGCGGAGTTCCTGGCCCGTCGTGAGAGCGTCGAGCGGGTCATGGTCGTTCGCGGACTCGAGGATCGCACGCAGATCGCCGTCCTCGAGGACAAGATCCTGGTCGAGCACTACGTGACGCGTGAACGCAACGCCAGCATGATCGGCAACGTGTACCTGGGCAAGGTCCAGAACGTGCTGCCGTCCATGGAAGCGGCGTTCATCGACATCGGCAGAGGCCGCAACGCCGTGCTGTACGCAGGAGAGGTCAACTGGGAGAACGCAGGGCTGGAGGGTCAGCCGAAGCGGATCGAGTTGGCTCTACAGCCCGGTGACAGTGTGCTGGTCCAGGTGACCAAGGATCCCGTGGGCCACAAGGGGGCGCGTCTGACCAGTCAGATCTCGCTGCCGGGGCGCTACCTCGTCTACGTTCCCAACGGACGCATGACCGGGATCAGTCGCAAGTTGCCGGACAAGGAACGCACGCGCCTCAAGAAGGCTCTGCGCGCGGCGCTGCCCGAGGACGCGGGGGTGATCGTGCGGACCGCCGCCGAAGGCGCCAGCGAGGAGCAGTTGGCCTCCGACGTGTCGCGGCTCGCCGCCCAGTGGGACAGCATCAACGCGAAGACCGAGACGGCGAAGGCCCCGTCCCTGCTGTACTCCGAGCCGGATCTCGCGATCCGGGTGGTCCGTGACATCTTCAACGAGGACTTCGCAGAACTGATCGTGGCGGGCACCCAGGTGCAGGACACACTCGAGGAGTATGTCGGGTGGGTGGCCCCGGAACTCGCGGACCGGATCAAGCGCTGGACCAAGACCGACGACGTCTTCACGGCCTACCGGATCGACGAGCAGATCACCAAAGCGCTGGATCGCAAGGTGTTGCTTCCCAGCGGGGGGTCGCTGGTCATCGACCGGACCGAGGCGATGACCGTGGTGGACGTGAACACCGGCAGGTTCGTCGGCTCGGGCGGGAACCTGGAGGAGACCGTCACACGCAACAACCTCGAGGCCGCGGAGGAGATCGTTCGCCAGCTGCGCCTGCGGGACGTCGGCGGGATCATCGTGATCGACTTCATCGACATGGTCCTCGAGTCGAACCGCGACCTTGTCGTTCGCAGGTTGGTCGAGTGCCTCGGCCGCGACCGGACGAAGCACCAGGTTGCCGAGATCACCTCCCTGGGACTTGTCCAGTTGACCCGCAAGCGGCTGGGGCAGGGGTTGCTGGAGACCTTCAGCGAACCCTGCGAGCACTGCAACGGCAGGGGCGTCCGGGTGCAGAGCGAGCCGGTGGGATCACGGCGTCGCCGGCCTCCGGGCCCGATCCCCGGTGCACCCACGAACACCTCCTCGGACGAGCCGTCCGAGGATGCCAAGGAGGCCGACGGCGGCGAGGATGCGGCGAAGTCCGCGACCAACGAGCCGGCCGGTGTGTGACGTGATCGGTTCCACGTGCCGGGCCCAGGTTCCCCACGCGGGGGGCCGTTGCCGGTCGGAGGGGTCATCCCGTACCCTTGAGGGGAGCGCGTTGTGCGCGCCATTGCCCCGCGCCTTTGGGCCGGTGGGCAACCAATGAACGTTAAGGAGCAAGCGGTGTACGCGATCGTGCGGACCAGTGGTCATCAGGAGAAGGTGGCTGTCGGCGATGAGGTCCTGTTGAACCGACTGGCCGCCCAGCCCGGCGCGTCCGTGGAGCTGGCCCCGGTCCTGCTGGTCGTCGACGGGGAGACGGTGACCTCCGACCCGGGTGCTCTGTCGTCGGCGACCGTCACCGCGGAGGTGCTCGAACACCGTCGTGGACCCAAGATCGACATTCTGAAGTACAAGAACAAGACCGGCTACATGCGCCGCCAGGGTCACCGGCAGGAGCAGACCGTCGTCAAGGTCACCGGTATCGAGTTAGGGGCCTGAACCATGGCACACAAGAAGGGTGCTGCGAGCACCAGGAACGGCCGCGATTCGAACGCCCAGCGCCTCGGCGTCAAGCGATTCGGCGGCGAGCAGGTCAACGCCGGCGAGATCATCGTGCGTCAGCGTGGAACCCACTTCCACCCGGGCGCCAACGTCGGTATCGGCAAGGACGACACCTTGTTCGCGCTGGCCGCCGGGACTGTTGACTTCGGCACCAAGCGTGGTCGCCGAGTCGTGAACATCGTTCTCTGATCTGTGACCAGCCGCGGTGACCTCGTTCGTTGACCGCGTTCTGATCCATGCCCGTGCAGGTGACGGCGGCCACGGGTGCGCCTCGATCCACCGTGAGAAGTTCAAGCCCATGGGTGGACCCGACGGCGGGAACGGCGGCCGCGGCGCGGACGTGGTCCTCGTCGTGGATCCGGGTGTGAACAGTCTGCTGGATCTACACCACCACCCCCACCGCAATGCTGGTAGCGGTCAGCCCGGACAGGGCAGCAATCGCAACGGAGCAGGCGCTCAGGACCTCGTGGTCCCGGTGCCGCCGGGGACGGTGGTGCAATCCACGCGTGGGGATGTTCTGGCCGATCTGGTGGAACCGGGGCACACGTTTGTTCTGGCACAGGGTGGACACGGCGGACTCGGCAACGCCGCGCTCGCGACCCGTCGTCGGCGCGCGCCCGGGTTCGCGCTGCTCGGGGAGCCGGGCGAGCACGTGGATGCCGTACTGGAACTGAAGACTGTTGCGGACATCGGACTGATCGGTTTTCCCAGCGCCGGCAAGTCCAGTCTCGTCTCGGCCCTGTCCGCGGCCAAACCCAAGGTCGCCGACTATCCGTTCACCACCCTCACCCCTCACCTCGGTGTCGTCTCCCTCGCGGGCACGACCTTCACTGTGGCCGATGTTCCGGGGCTGATTCCCGGAGCGAGCACCGGCAAGGGTCTGGGCCACGAGTTCCTGCGACACGTGCAACGTTGCAGCGCCCTCGTGCACGTCGTCGATTGCGCGACCTTTGAGACCGAGCGGGACCCGGTGGCCGATCTTGAAGTCATCGAGTCGGAGTTGGTGGCCTTCGACCCGGACCTGGCCTCTCGGCCGAGGCTGGTGGCTCTGAACAAGATCGACATTCCTGACGGACGTGAGATGGCGGACATGGTCACCGCGCAACTGCGGGAGCGGGGCTTCGACGTGTACCCCATCTCAGCGGTCAGTCATGAGGGTCTGCGGGAACTCAGCTACGCCATGCTGCGCCTGGTGCTGGCTGATCGCGCGTCCCGCCCGACCGAGCCCAGCAGAATCGTCCTGCGTCCGAAGGCCACCGATGCCCCGGACTTCGAGGTGCGGCGACAGGGTGACCACTTCCGGGTGCTGGGCACGAAACCGCAGCGCTGGGTCCGGCAGACGGACTTCGGCAACGAGGAAGCCGTCCGCTACCTGGCCGATCGCCTGGCGAAACTGGGGGTCGAGCAACGCTTGGCCGAACTCGGCGCGGTGGAGGGCTCGACTGTGATCATCGGTCCGGAGGAGAACGCGGTGGTGTTCGACTGGGTGCCGTCGGTGGAACACGGCGCCGAGGTCGAGACCGACGACGAGTCCGGCGGGACGGCCACGGAGGTCGAGGGGGAGGCAGGTCGGTGACGAACGCGCGCGCCCGTATAGCCGATGCTTCCCGGCTGGTGGTGAAGATCGGTTCGTCGTCGCTGACGGACGCGGACGGCGGGCTGCATTCGCAGCACCTCGATGAGTTGGTCCGAGCCCTGGTACGCAACGTCCGGGCAGGGGTGCAACTGATCCTCGTCTCCTCAGGTTCCATCGCCGCCGGGACGCCGGCTCTGGGGTTACGCAATCCGCCGAGGGATCTGGCGACTCAGCAAGCCGCCGCGAGCGTGGGCCAGGGCATCCTTGTCGCCCACTATTCGGAGCAGTTCGGCCAGCACGGCATCCGGGTAGGACAGGTCCTGTTGACAGCCGAGGACCTGATCCGGCGCACCCATTACCGCAACGCTCAACGCACCTTGGGGCGGTTGCTCGAACTCGGGGTGCTGCCGATCGTGAATGAGAACGACACTGTCGCGACCGATGAGATTCGTTTCGGCGACAACGACCGGCTCGCAGCACTCGTGGCCCACGTCGTGCAAGCGGACGGTCTTGTGCTGCTCACCGACATCGACGGGCTGTACGACCGTCCCCCCACCCGTCCGGATGCCCGCCGCATCGAGACCGTGCGGTCCGCGGCGGACATGACCGGGGTCACGGTCGGGGGCCGGGGGTCCGGCATCGGCCGCGGGGGCATGATCACCAAGGCCCAGGCCGCCCTGATGGCCAGCGAGGCAGGTATCCCGGTGGTGCTCACCCGAGCCGACCAGGTTTCCCAGGCGTTGCTCGGACTACCCACCGGTACCGTGTTCGAACCCTCCGGCAGGCGGCGGTCGCCGCGGCAGATGTGGCTGGCTCATGCGACGACGGCCAGGGGCGCCGTGCACATCGACGAGGGTGCCGTGCGGGCGTTGCGGGATCGCCAGGCGTCGCTGCTGGCTGCGGGGGTCCTGAAGGTCTCAGGCAGTTTCGTGGCCGGGGAACCGGTGGACATCGTGGACCCGCACGGGGTCGCCGTCGCGCGCGGTCTCGTCGGCTACGACGCCGACGAATTCGAACGGCTGGTGGGCCGGACCACCACCGAACTGATCGCGCAGTTCGGCCCGGACTACGAACGCGAGATCGTGCACCGGGACGACCTGGTCCTGCTCTAGCCAGATGCGAGCCCTCGGGGCCGCACATGTGCATATCGGCGAATGCCGGGACCCGGACGCGCGTGACATCCGGTCTTGGAACAATGGGTCCATGACACATGCAACGGTCGAACAGGTGACCGCGGTCGCGCGGCGGGCCAGAGGTGCCGCAGAGGTGTTGCGCGGCCTCACCCGCGACGACAAGGACGCCGCATTGAGCGCCATCGCGGATGCGCTCGTGGCCTCGACCGATCAGATCATCGAGGCGAACTCCAGGGATGTGTCGGCGGCCCAGGACGCCGGGACCGAAGCGGCGGTGATCGACCGCCTGCGACTCACCGAGCAGCGCATACACGCGATAGCACAGGCGGTACGACAGGTGGTCGCGCTGCCGGATCCCATTGGCGACGTAGTGCGCGGCTACACGCTCGCGAACGGACTGAAGGTACGGCAGGTGCGGGTGCCACTCGGTGTCGTGGCCATGATCTACGAGGCCCGCCCGAACGTGACCGTGGATGCCGCCGTGCTGTGCCTGAAGAGCGGGAATGCCGCGCTGCTGCGCGGGTCGGCAAGCGCCGCCCACAGCAACCGGGTCCTCGTCTCGATAATGCAGGAGGCCCTTTCGGCCAGTGCCGTGCCGCCCGACGCGGTTCTGCAGGTGCCCGGACTCTCCCATGACAGCGTCAAGCACGTGATCCAATTGCGTGGACTTGTGGACGTGGTCATACCCCGCGGCGGCGCGGGCCTGATCCGCAATGTGGTCAACAACGCACTCGTGCCGGTTATCGAGACCGGCGTGGGCAACTGCCACGTGTATCTGCACGCGGATGCGCCCGTCGAGCGCAGTGTTGACATCGTGGTGAACTCCAAGGCGCAACGTGTGAGCGTCTGCAACGCGGCGGAGACGCTTCTGGTGCACCAGGACGCCGCCGACCGACTGCTTCCCGCGGTTCTTGCTGGATTGAAGCAGGCCGGGGTCACGGTGCACGCGGACGCGAAGGCCCTGCGATACGCCCACGAGGCCGGCATCACGTCCCACGCGGTGACGGACCTGGACTGGGCAGAGGAGTACCTCAGCCTCGACATGGCCGTCGGGATCGTGGAGGATCTCGACGCGGCGATCCGGCACATAGGCACGTGGAGCAGCGGTCACACGGAGGCGATCGTCACCGATTCGGTCTCCGCCGCCGCCCAGTTCAGCGATCGGATCGACTCGGCGGCGGTGATCATCAACGCCTCCACCCGATTCACCGACGGCGAGCAACTCGGTTTCGGGGCAGAGATCGGGATCTCCACCCAGAAGTTGCATGCGCGCGGTCCGATGGGCCTGGCCGAGTTGACGTCCACCAAGTTCGTCGTGGAAGGTGACGGGCACGTTCGTGCCTGAGCCACCCCTACTGGGTAGAGTCTGTCCATGTTCAACAGCGCAGTCGTTCTAGTCAGTGCCGTGGCCAGCGAGACCGCTGAAGAGGGTGGGGAGGCCGCCAACACGTCCCCTTATCTCTACGGTGCCGTCGCACTTGCCACTCTGCTCCTCCTGCTGTTCGTGACCACACGCCTGAACATCGACCGCTGAGCATGGCGGTATCGCGCCGCAGGATCGGCGTGATGGGAGGGACCTTCGATCCGATCCACACCGGTCATCTGGTGGCGGCCTCCGAGGTCTCTCACCGGCTCGGGCTGGATCACGTCGTCTTCGTACCGACCGGGCAGCCGTGGCAGAAGCAGGATCGTGACATCAGCTCTGCTGAGGACCGCTACATCATGACCGTCCTGGCCACGGACCGCTCGGACTTCGGCGTGAGCCGCGTGGACATCGACCGCGAGGGCCCGACCTTCACGGCCGACACACTGCGGGAACTGCACGATGTCTACGATCCGGCCGAACTCTTCTTCATCACCGGTGCGGACACTCTGGCCGGGATGCACACCTGGAGGCACGCCGACCTCGTGCTCGAGTTGGCCCACATGGTGGGTGTCACGCGTCCGGGTCACGCTCTGGACGAGAAGCCCAAGTCCGGCGTGACGCTGATGGAGATTCCGAGTCTGGACATCTCGTCCACGATGTGTCGCCGGCGCGTGGCGCGCGGTGAACCTATCGACTACCTGGTCCCGGCCGCGGTCGCCGAATACATCCACAAACGCCGGCTCTATCGCTGATGCACAAACGAGCCGTCGGGGCGGTCGTACTACTCGTCGTGGTCGTGGCCGCGACGTTGGCGATCCTGGTCAGGCAGCAGGGAGCGCCACCGCCACCTGATCCGCCCCCCAATCCCACGACGTCGCGGACGATGCTGGTTCAGGTGCGGGATCCGTCGTTGCTCGCCCTCGGTTCGGTGCTCATGGGCATTGAGGACGATCGGCGCCTGAACCAACTGTGGTGGACGCCGGAGTGGTGGATCGATCAGATCGGCCAGGAGGAGGTCAGCGGCGCTGAGTTGGGCCGCAAGCCCGTTCCCTTCGTCATGGAGACCATCCAGAACCAGGTGCAGGTCGAGGTCGACGACGCCTGGGTCCTCGACCGTCTCGCATTCGCGGGGTTGGTGGACGCTGTCGGTGGCGTCCGTTTGGACATCACTGACCAGACCATCTACCTGACCGACCAGGAGCGTCCCGCGGTTCTGTCCCCTGGCGTACAGACGTTGTCCGGCGCGCAAGCCGCGGACTACGTACTCGACGCGTCGCTGCGTGATGAGCAAGTGAGGTTGACCAGGTTTCAGGCGGTCTGGGACCAGGTGTTGCGCAGATTCCCGACCGATTCCGAGAAGGCTCGCACGCTCGTTGTCTCATTGGGAGCCCTGTCCAAGGTGACGATGCCCGCTGAGGAACTCGCGCTGATGATGTCCGATGCGCGGGACCTGCGGGTGGCCGGCGCCTACGAACAGACGCAGGTGATCCTCGATGAGGACAACGGGATTCAGGTCCGGCCACCGCAGTCGGTGCGTCGCGCGTACGCCCTCGACGCACCGGCGACATCCGGGCAGCTGGCCGCGGTCTTCCGCGACTTCCCGCTGCCTCCAGACCCCGTCGCGCGCGTCAAGACCGTTGAAGTGCGAGCCGACACAGTGGCTACCGTGCGGGCGCAACTGCTCGCCCGGTCATGGCAGTCCGCTTGGGGTGGTCGTGCCATCACATCGACCACCACCGTGACCGTCGATCCCGGCGTCCCGGCCGAGCAAGTTGTTGGCTTGCAGCAGGCCTTGGGGGTGCCGCCGGTGACCGAACCGCTCGTGTTGGCGCAAGCGCAGGTCGACGTCGCAGGTGAGGGCGCGCTCGGGGTTGGAATCGAGAACCAGGAGGCATCGTGACAGTGGATCCACGCACGCGGGAGCGCGTGGTCTGGGCGGCTCGAGCCGCCCTCGACAAACTCGCCACGGACCTGGTGGCGCTGGATGTGAGCGATCATCTCGCCCTGACCGACGCCTTCCTGATCTGCAGTGGGAACAACGAGCGGCAGGTGGACGCGATCGTGGATGCGGTGGAACGCCGGATAGCGGGCCCGCCGGTTCGGCGTGAGGGGAAGGGCACCGGTCGATGGGTGCTTCTGGATTTCGGTGATTTCGTGGTCCACGTGCAGCACGCCGAGGAGCGGGCCTTCTACGACTTGGAGCGGCTCTGGAAGGACTGTCCAGTGATCGAGGTGCCGGATGAGTGACCAGCGCCGTCTGGTCCTGTGGCGTCATGGGAGGACCGCCTGGAACCTGGAGCACAGGTTCCAGGGCCAGACCGACGTCCCGCTCGACGAAGTGGGGGTACGGCAGGCCGAATCAGCGGCGGGACTGCTGATGGCCCTACGCCCGCAGTTGATCGTCAGCAGTGACCTGGGCCGGGCCCGCAACACCGCACAGGCGCTTGCTGATCGCACCGGTCTGTCGGTGGCCACGGACGTGCGACTGCGGGAGACCGACGGCGGGACTTGGGAGGGCAGGCGACGGGAGGAGTTGCTCGTCGAGGACCCCGAAACCTACCGTGCGTGGCTGGCGGGGGAGCCGGTACGTCCAGGGGGCGATGGGGAGGGCCGCCAGCAGGTCGGGGAGCGGGTCATGGCCGCTATCGACGATGTGATGCGGGATACCGCCGCGGGGAGGACCGCAGTCGTCGTCACGCACGGCGGTGCTGCTCGTGCTGTCCTGGCGCCGCTGTTGAACCGCGCGTTCGATCAGATCCGCTTCTTCGCGGTGATGCGCAATGCGGCCTGGAGTGTATTCCTGGAGACCTCCGACGAGGACCACCCCTGGCAACTCCTTGAGTACAACGCCAGGTCGTTGCCGGAACCGCCCGCAGTCGACGACTGAGGGACTCAGTTGGTGATGTAGGCCTGCAGCGCGTCGCGCTCGGTCTCCAACTCCGCCAGACGGGCCTTCACGATGTCACCGATGCTGACGATGCCCACGAGTTGCCCCTCGTCCAGCACTGGGATGTGCCGCACACGCTTGTCCGTCATCACGCCCATGAGTTCAGCAGTGGTGGCATCCGGCCCGCACGTCAGCACCGAGGTGGTCATGATCGCCCGCACGGGTTGCTCCAGAGCGGCCGCGCCATTGGAGTGCGCCGCCCTCGCGATGTCGCGCTCGGAGACGATGCCGACAAGACTCTGCGAGTCGCTCACGACCACCGCGCCGATCCGGTGTTCTGCCAGCAGATCCAGCAGTTGTGTCACCGTGGCGTCTGGGTCGACGGTCGCGACGAAGTCGCCCTTGCCCTGCAAGATGCTCGAGATCTTCATGAATCGGGTCCCTTCGGAAGCAGTTGTCCTATCGTGCCGTGAAACGGGTCCCGATGTCACCTCCCGATAGGACACGCTGGTGATGGCCGGTCTGCCCGGTCGGGTACAGTTGAACGGTCGAGGGGCTATAGCTCAGCTGGTAGAGCACTTGCCTGGCAGGCAAGGGGTCTGGGGTTCGAGTCCCCATAGCTCCACTCTTGCGAAGGTCCCGAGTCCAGGTCACGAACGGGCTCGGGTTTCCCGCGACGCGAGCGATCGGACGTTCGTCCGGCGAAGACCTTCGATCTGCTGACACCCTGTTCGCGTGCCCAGGCTCGGAACCCCCGACTACCTCCAGGATCTCTCCCTGGACAGCTCCCGGGTCTGGCGTCCTCTCGACTACGCGGGGGTCGGGTTCGTCGTCGCGGTGCTGACCGCGTTCACCGCATCTGCGTTCGCGTGGGGCGACCGTCCGCTGCCGGACCTGCCCAGCCTCGCCTTCACCCAGCCGACGGCACTGGCGCTGATCTGTGCCCTCACGTCCTACTTGCTGTACAACCACGTGTCTGCGCACCACGCTCGGGGGTACATCGTCCTGGCCTCGGGGTACCTGCTCGTCGCGACGCTACTGGTGCTCCGGGCGCTGGCCACCCGCGATGTCGCTGCTGCCCGGCCGAAGGTTCTTCGGAGGTGATCAGACGGCAGAGTGGACCTTCGCCTTCGCGAGACTCGCGTTCGGCGTCTCACTGCTGTGGGCGATATCCCAGTTCATGTGGGATCGGCGGCGAGGGAGGTCACGTGACGGTGGCTGGTCCATTCCGGCGGCGGCGTCGCTGAGTCTGTTGGTGGGCCTCGGGCTCGGACTGCTTGCTGCATATCCGGACCTTCTGCCCGACCTCGGGGACGCGGCCGGACCGACCACCGCACTGAGAGTCGTCAATGCCGTCCAGATCGCGGTCACTACCGGGGTGGCGGTGGTCGCGACCGTGAACTTGCGCCGGGGGTCCTTTCTGGCGCGGTGGCTGTTCGTGGTGTCGCTGATGCTCCTGGCAGATGCGTTGATCAGCACCACCACCACGCAACGCGATCAATACGGCTGGTACCTGCAGTTGTTCATGGTCTTCATGGCGTCGACGCTGTTGCTCTGCGCGTTGATCTGGCAGTTGGCACGACTGGACCGGGCCCTGGAGCGACTGGTCCGCACCGACCCCCTGACGGGTCTGGCGAGCCGGCAGGAACTGCTGGCGATCCTGCAGCACGAGATGACGCTGACCGGACAGCGGCCCGTGGTCGCGCTCTGGCTCGACCTCGACGGCTTCAAGATGGTCAACGATCGGCTGGGTCACAGCCAGGGTGACGCGATCCTGTCGGAGATCTCTCGCAGGCTCGCTGAACGGCTCAGGCAGGGAGCGGTGATCGGCCGGCTGGGAGGCGACGAGTTCGGCGTGGTGGTCCCGGACTCGGATGTCCGGCGTGGCTACGAGATCGCACAAGAGCTGAAGGCGGTCATCGAGGAGCCGATCACGCACAACGGGGTGGTGACGATGCTGTCGGCCACCTTCGGTGTCGCCGCGGCCCCGCGGGATGCGGATCGTGCCGAGTCCCTCCTGCAGCGGGCGGACGAGGCGATGTACGTCGGCAAGTCGCAGGGGCGCAGTTGTGTCACCATCTTCGAGCCGCAGATGGAGACGTGGGCGCAGGCGAACGCTCACCGCCGGCACGAGTTGGCGCAGGCGATTGCACACGGCGAACTGACTGTGTGGTTCCAGCCGATCCAGGATGGCCTCACGGGCGCCACCTGGGGCTGTGAGGCTCTGGTCCGCTGGGATCGGGGCGGAGAGATCCTCGCGGCCAACGACTTCCTGCCGTTCGCTGCCTCCACAGGTCAGATCCGGGAAATCGGGTTGTACGCCGCCCAGTTCCTGCGCAGGATCCTGCCCGAGACTCCGGCGACCGTGCGGCCATGGCATTGGACTATCAACCTCTCGGCCCCGGAGCTCGCCGCTGCGGAGGTGGTCGAGGCCGTGCGATCACTGATCGTGGCCGAACCACGCCTGCGGATCGTGATCGAGATCACCGAGGGGGTCGCGCTGCGCGAGGGGTCAACCGCGGAGGTGGCACTTGTGGAGCTGCAGCGTGCGGGAGCGTTGATCGCCATCGATGATTTTGGTTCCGGGTTCGCCAACTTCGCGATGCTGGAGAGACTGCAGCCCGAGATCGTCAAGATCGACCGGTCCCTCGTGATCAAGGCCACGGACGACAACAGCCGCGCACAGACGTTCGTCGCCGCGAGCATCGCCATCGCCCACTCCTTGGGCGCCCGCGTGGTGGCCGAAGGTGTCGAGGACGAACGGACTCGGGGGGCGCTCGTGCGGATGGGTGCGGATCTGGTCCAGGGTTACCTCGTAGGCCGCCCCGCCCCCTTGCCCGAGGTCCTAGAGCGCGGCATTGCTGAGTCGCGGCGGGCCCGCGAAGCCTCGGGCACCTGACGGTCGCGCGGCCGCAGAGTTGTCCACGCCGGCGACTACCCTGGGGGCCATGTTGCCGGAGGGGACATCGGGTGGTGCGAGCATCCCTGCGAAATCGGGCCGCCCCCGACCCGATCCGGCGGGTCACGGTCCCTCAACACACCTGGTTGTGCTGGGTGATTCTCTGACGTTCCACGGGCCCGATCGCGCGCACCCGCCCGCAGACCCACGGCTGTGGCCCAACGTCGCGGCCAGAGGTCTGGGCGCGGACGCCACGGCCGACGTTGCCGCGGGTGTTGGGTGGACCGCCAGAGACGCCTGGTGGGCCATGACTCGCGATCCACGGATCTGGGGGGAGTACCTGCCACGAGCAGACGTGCTCGTGCTGGCGGTAGGAGGCATGGATGCTCTACCAGCGGCGATCCCGACGTACCTGCGTCAAGGGATCTCCTACATCCGTCCGGGCTGGGTGCGGCGACGGGTGCGTTCGGCGTATCTGGGTCTGTCCCCGGCGGTCATAGCCGCCACTGGGGGGCCGCTGCGGCAGTTGCCGCAGCGTGCGACGGACCACTACCTGACGCGTATCGTCCAGGCTGTCCGCACCTGGTACCCCGAACTTCCGATTGTGGCACTCACCCCAAGTCCACACCGGGCCCGCCTGTATCCCACACTGCGCTTCTACCGGTCGTCGGTCGAGGCCGCCCGCGTGTGGGCCGATCAGAACGCCGTGACTCTCGTGGACATCAGCGATGTCGCGCAGCGTGGCTTGGATGAGGGATGGGTCAACCCCGACGGCATGCACTGGGGATGGCGGACCCACGAGATGATCGGCGGGATGGTCGCCGAAGCCGCGCGTACGGCGTCGCTACCCTGAGAGGGAACCGCCGATAGGAGCGGTCGTGGGCTGAGAGGAACAACAGTGGACGAGGTCGAATACGACGTCGACGCCATTCAGGATCGGTGGCTGCCCGTCTGGGACGACCTCGCGCCCTTCCGGTCCGGGCGGAGCGACGACCCCAGGCCCCGCAAGTACGTGCTCGACATGTTCCCCTACCCCAGCGGTGATCTGCACATGGGCCACGCGGAGGCATACGCCCTCGGTGATGTGATCGCCCGGTACTGGGTGCAGAAGGGCTACAACGTCATGCACCCCATCGGCTGGGACGCGTTCGGGCTGCCTGCGGAGAACGCCGCAATCCGGCGGGGTGTGAACCCGAAGACGTGGACATACGAGAACATCGCCCAGCAGCGTGACTCCATGCGCCGATATGCCTGCTCTTTCGACTGGGACCGGACGCTGAACACCTGCGACCCGCAGTATTACCACTGGAACCAGTGGTTGTTCCTGAAGATGTTCGAGCGAGGCCTGGCGTATCGGAAGGCGAGTTCGGTCAACTGGTGTCCGAACGATCAGACGGTCCTGGCCAACGAGCAGGTCGTCAACGGTCGCTGTGAACGGTGCGACACCGTCGTCATCAAGAAGAAGTTGACGCAGTGGTACCTGCGGATCACCGACTACGCGGAGAGGCTGCTGGACGACATGCGCCCGCTGGAGGGAGCCTGGCCGGACAAGGTGCTGACCATGCAGCGCAACTGGATCGGCCGGTCCGTGGGCGCGGAGGTCGAGTTCGAGATCGAGGGGCGCGACGAGCCGGTCACGGTGTACACGACGCGGCCCGACACGCTCTACGGAGCGACGTTCTTCGTCGTGGCGGTGGATTCGGAACTCGCCGCGGAGTTGGCTTCCGGGTCGGGGGTGGAGCAGGAGTTCACCGAGTACCTGGCGGAGGTTTCGACTGTCTCCGAGATCGACCGGATGTCGGCCGAGCGGCAGAAGACCGGGGTCTTCCTGCAGCGCTACGCGGTCAACCCGGTCAACGGTGAACGCCTGCCGATCTATGCCTCCGACTACGTGCTGGCCGACTACGGGACCGGCGCGATCATGGCTGTTCCGGCGCACGACCAGCGGGACCTGGACTTCGCGAGAGCGTTTCGGGCTGCCGGTGCGGGTGGTGGTGGACTCCGAGGACGATCCGGCACAGACATGGGTGGCCACGGCCGACGATGGCCCCCACGTCAACTCCGGACCGTTGGACGGCCTCAGCACCGAAGCTGCGGTCGAACGGGTCATCGCGGAGCTGGAGGCAGCAGGGCGAGGCCGCCACGCCGTGAACTACCGCCTGCGTGACTGGCTGATCTCACGGCAGCGCTACTGGGGCACGCCCATTCCGATCGTCCATTGCCCTACATGTGGTGAGGTGCCGGTCCCCGAGCAGGAGTTGCCGGTCGAGCTGCCGGATCCCGCCGGCCTCGACCTGCAGCCGAAGGGCACCTCGCCGCTGGGTGCGGCTACGGAGTGGTTGAACGTCAAGTGCCCCCGGTGCGGCGGCGCGGCCGTTCGGGACTCGGACACGATGGACACGTTCGTGGACTCCTCGTGGTACTTCCTGCGCTACCTGGATCCGCACCGCTCCGACGCGGCGTTCGATCCACAGTTGGCGCGTGACTGGCTGCCCGTGGACCAATACGTGGGTGGTGTCACGCACGCGATCCTGCACCTGCTGTACGCGAGGTTCTTCACCAAGGTCCTGCACGACATGGGCATGGTCGACTTCATCGAACCGTTCAGCAGCCTGCTGAACCAGGGCATGGTCGTCATGGACGGTTCGGCCATGAGCAAGTCCCGCGGGAATCTGGTGCGCCTCTCCGACGAACTCGCCGAGCACGGGGTGGATGCGGTTCGGCTCACCATGGTGTTCGCCGGGCCGCCGGAGGATGACATCGACTGGTCGGATGTCTCGCCTGCTGCCAGTGTCCGCTTCCTCACGCGGGCATGGCGCCTCAGTGGTGATGTGACGAGCCGACCGGGAGTGGATCCCGCCACGGGTGACAAGGGTTTGCGCAGAACCGTGCACCGTCTGATCGCCGACGCGGACACCGCCGTGGCCTCGTTCAGGTTCAACGTCGCCGTCGCAAAGATCATGGAGATCGTCAATGCGACCCGCAAGGCCATCGACTCGGGTCCTGGACCCGAGGATCCAGCCGTGCGAGAGGCTGCTGAGGCGGTCGCCGTACTGCTGTCGCTGGTCGCTCCCTATACGGCTGAGGACATGTGGGCCAGGCTCGGGCATGAACCCTGCGTCGCCTTGGCGGGCTGGCCCGAGGTGGACCCCGAACTGGTGAAGGCGCTCAGTGTGACCTGCGTGGTCCAGATCGCGGGGAAGGTGAAGGCCCGTCTGGAGGTTGCCCCCGACATCGGTGAGGAGGAACTCCAGAGTCTGGCTCTCGCCGATCCGGCAGTCGCGGCATTGCTGGACGGGACACCGCCCAGGAGGGTCATCGTGAGGCCGCCGAAACTCGTGAATATCGTCCCTGCCTGATCGAGGACACGGCGAACGTTCGTGGGTAAGGATGGTGGCATGCCGTCTATCGCAGTGGTCACCGACAGCACCGCCTGCCTGACCGATGAACTCGTGGCCAGTTCTGGTGTTCGCGTCGTCCCGATCCACGTGATCGTCGATGGACGGACGTTCCTCGACGGAGTGGACATCACGTCCGACGAAGTCGCTGCCGCCTTGTCAGGTGGGAAGTCGGTCACGACCTCTCGTCCCACGGCATCACAGTTCCTGGAGGTCTACACGCAGGCGGCTGACGCGGGCGCGAAGGCCATCCTGAGTGTGCATCTCTCCGCCTCCCTGAGCGGAACCTATGATGCTGCTCGCCTGGCTGCGCGGGATTCCCCGATTCCTGTTGAGGTGATGGACAGCAGGACGATCGCGATGGGGCTGGGCTTCGCCGCCCTGGCTGCTGCTTCTGCGGCTTCTGCCGGTGAAGACATCGCTGAGGTCGCTCGCGTCGCGCGCCGGACCGCTGATGCCGGTCAGGTCCTCTTCTACGTCGACACTCTGGAGTTCCTGCGCAGGGGCGGTCGTATCGGCAAGGCCTCGGCCATGCTCGGTAGCGCTCTGCGTGTGAAGCCCCTGTTGCATGTGCTCGACGGGGAGGTTGCGCCCCTTGAGAAGGCGCGCACTGCCAATCGTGCTTTGGGGCGACTCGCCGACCTTGCGGTACAGGCGGCGGGTGAACGTCCCGTCAAGGTCGCCGTGCAGCACTTGGACGCAGCGGAGCGGGCGCAGGGCATGGCCGAACGCCTTTCCGACCAGTTGCATTGTGAGGTCCTCATCTGCGAGGTGGGCGCCGTTATGGGCGTCCACGTCGGGCCCGGACTCGTCGCCATCGCGGTCGTGCCGTCGGATCCGCCATGACGCTGCTGCTGGCTGCTCTCGTCGGCTACGCGGTCGGCTCGATCAATCCGGCGGCGATCATCGCCCGCATCCGGGGGGTCGACTATCGCGCAGTCGGGTCCGGTAACCCGGGGGCCACCAACATAGGGCGGGCGCTCGGCCGTAAGACCGGAATAGCCGTGGGTGCCCTGGACATCCTCAAGGGGTTCCTGCCGGCGCTCGCGTTCGGATACTGGAGCGGTGATCTCGCGGCTGCGGAGGTCGCCGGTTTCGCCGCCGTTCTGGGGCATGTCACGAGTCCCTTCCTTAAGGGGCGCGGCGGCAAGGGGGTCGCCACTTCCGGAGGAGCCATTCTCGCGGTCGAGCCCTTGTGGTTGATCCCGGTCCTGGTTGTCTTCGGCATCGTCTTCAAACTGAGCGGACGGATGGGAATCGCCAGCGTCTCCGCCGGGCTCACGCTGATCCCCGCCTCGCTGGTCTGGCATTCCGAACGAAGCGAGATCGTCTTCGCGTGTGCGATGGCCGGGTTGGTCGTTCTTCGACACCAGAGCAACATCCGAGCTGCGCTGGCCAATCGACTCGGTGGTTGATTCGGTCCGGCCGACTTTCAGGCGGTGTGGCGCGGGTGGGAGTGATCTGATGGCATCCCGGCCCACTGGCGAGCCTCGTGTGTGACGGCCGTTTCTTCCAGCGCGCTGCCGTGGACGCCCGGGCGCCGGTGGGTTGGCGCTGTTCGTCGCTGATGTGCGGGGCCGGTGGCCGGTACGATCCGAGGTCTGAGCGATAGGGAGTCGACGGGTGCACGATCACAAGGAGTACGTCGTCAATCCCGGATGGGGCCGGCTGTTGGCCAACGCCGGTATCAATGCCGCTGATGTCCTTCGGCGGGCCGGACTGCCGCGCGACCTGCTCAATGGTGATCAGCGGAGCATCACGGTCGAACAGTTCTTCGCGCTTTGGGAGGGCATGGAGGCGGAGAGCGGCGATCCTCGTCTACCGCTGTCTGTCGGCAGGGCCATCTCGATGGAGACGTTCGACGTTCCGCTGTTCGCAGCCACATGCAGCCCCAACCTGAATGTCGCCGCTCGTCGAGTGGCGCGTCACAAGAAGCTGATCGGTCCAATGACGCTGGCGGTGAGCGAGTCGGAGACGGAGACTCTGCTCGAGTGCCAGTGGCCTCCCGATGTAGTTCCTCCCCAGTCGTTGGCTCTGACCGAATTGGTCTTCTGGGTCGCGCTCATCCGTCTGACCACCCGTGCGGTTGTTCGTCCGGTCCGGGTGACCTCACCCCAGCTGCCCTGGGACCCGGCACCATATCGGGAGTACCTAGGGGTGGCCGTCCAGGAGGGACCCGGGTACTCAGTCGCGTTCTCGGGCGAGGACGCGCAGCGGCCCTTCTTGACCGCCAACGATCGTATGTGGGACTTCTTCGAGCCAGAGTTGCGTCGCCGGCTCTCCGAGCTGGAGGCCGGGTCGACGGTTGCCGCGAGGGTTCGGGCATCGCTGCTCGAACTGATACCGGCCGGGGACGGATCCATCCACGCGGTCGCTCACCACCTGACCATGAGTGCCCGGACGCTGCAGCGCAGGCTCCGAGCCGAGAGCACCACCTTCCAAGAGATTCTGGATTCCACCCGAGAATCGCTTGCCCGCCACTACCTCGCTGAATCCGAGCTGTCGGTGGGGGAGATCTCTTTCCTTGTCGGCTACGCCGATCCGCGCTCGTTCTACCGGGCTGTTCAGACCTGGACTGGGCAGACACCGCAACTGTTTCGGGACGGCGCCGGCTGAGCTCTGCCGCCCACATCGAACTATGGCGCGATCCGTCGGTTCTTTGGCGCCTCCTGTCACTGATCTATCCGAGATCCCGGCGTAGATTTGTGCCTCCGACCACCAGACACACGGAGACCGAGGTATGGCATGTCCCAGACGGTTCTGATCACTGGCGCAAGTTCCGGTATCGGCAAGGCGTCAGCGTCCCTGTTCGCTGATCGCGGGTGGAATGTCATCGCCACCATGCGCGATCCGGATGACGGAGCCGAACTGGCTGGCCACGACAACGTGCTGGTCACCCCACTCGACCTGCTCGACAGTCCCAGCATCGAGGCGGCCGTGGCAGCCGGACTGGAACGCTTCGGCGGGATAGACGTGTTGCTGAACAATGCCGGATACGGCGCCTACGGGCCGCTGGAGGCCACTCCGATGTCGGTGATTCGTCGCCAGTTCGACGTCAACGTCTTCGGACTGGTCGAGACCATCCAAGCCGTCCTGCCGGTCATGCGGGCGCAGCGCAGCGGGGTGATCGTGAACGTCTCCTCGATCGGCGGGCGGATCACCTACCCACTCGGAACGCCCTACCACGGATCGAAGTGGGCAGTCGAGGGCCTGTCGGAGGCTCTGCACTACGAACTCGCACTGTTGGGCATTCGCGTGAAAATCGTCGAACCCGGGGGCGTGAACACGGACTTCAGCGGTCGGTCGTTCGTTTTCACCACTGATCCGGAACTCGCTGACTATCAGCCCCTCATCGACATGGCGTCCGCCGCGCTGGAGGCGGGAGCCTCCAGCGAGGACCAGCAACCCGACGACGTCGCCGAGGTTATCTACACCGCCGCGACTGACGGCACGACACGCCTGCGCTACATCTCCGGCGATGGGGCGACCGCGCTGCTGGCCAACCGCTACTCGTCCGAGCAGGACGAACAGTTCGTCGCGGGGATGCGCGCCCAGTTCGGTCTTTGACCGGTCGAGAGGCCTGTCGCCGTCGCACAGGCCACAGGCAGACCCCTGACTGGCATTGCGTCTCACCGGAGCAATCGGCAACGGCCAGGTGGGTGAAAGAAATCCGGTGGGGCCACGATCCTTGGCCGAGTTCGTGCACCTGACCTGAATCCTCCTCCACAACCCGCGACCCTCTGTGAACGCGCGTCCACAGAAGTCCGGTTGACGGTTCCGTTTCGTCGTCAGGTCCCCGCACTCTTGGTGCGTGAACAACCTGGAACTCGACCGCAGGACACTCGCGCTATTGGCCGCTGTGCTGGTGGGCGCCGTCGTCGTGACCATGTTCCTCACGGGTCGGGGCCAGACCGCGCAGCCGTTACCGCCGATCGCGAGCACGCCGTTGACCTCGGGCGCACCCGTCTCCATGGCGGGTGCGGCGCCATCGCCGTCGCCCACTCGCGGGGAAGTCGTCGTGGAGGTCGTCGGCAAGGTCCGACGTCCAGCGGTCGTGACCCTGCCGAAGGGCGCACGGGTGCAGGACGCGCTGGAAGCCGTTGGTGGCCCTAAGTCCGGCACCGACACCAGCGATCAGAATCTCGCTCGAGTGCTGGTCGACGGCGAACAGATCCGAATCGGCCTCAGCCCCGCCGCGGCCAACCCGACGGTCGCGCCGGGCGCGCCGCAAGGGCTGATCAACCTGAACACCGCATCGCTCGATGCTCTCCAGCAGATTCCAGGTGTGGGCCCGGTGCTGGCCCAACGCATCATCACGTACCGCGAGCAGACCGGGGGATTCCAGACGGTGGAGCAACTGACAGAGGTCTCGGGGATCGGGGAGGCGACATTCGCACAGATGCAGCCGATGGTGACCGTCGGCGCTGGTGGCTGACCGGGGTTGTTGCTGGGCTGTGGGCCGGGATCTGCCTCGGAGTCGATGGCTTCTGGTGGATCGCGGGGCTGCTGGCCCTCGGCGCCGCGCTTGGTCGGCGCTGGTGGCTGGCGACCGCCTCTGTCGCGCTGGTCGCGGGAACCGTAATGGGCCTTTCGCATGCGTCCACGCTCCCCCACGACGATCTGGCCGCGGGGGAAAGCCACCACCTCGTCATCGAGTTGGAATCGGCGCCTCGCGGCCACGACAGTGCCACCGGTTCTTGGTGGTCCGCCCGGGGCAGGGTGGTGGCGGGGGCTCGCCCTGCGACAGTCACCGTCAGTGGGCGGTCACAGCTCCAAGCGGCGATGGGGGACCGAATCGCCGGGGAGATGAAGGTGGCCCCGCCACGCCGCCGAGGTGACTCGGCCCAGCTGTGGGTGCAGCAGACGCCGTCTGTAGAGCCGGCTAGAGGTCCGCCGTCGATCGCCCGAGCCGCAATGCGCGCGGTGGCGGGCAACTCGGATGCAGGCTGGCTGCTGTCGGGAATGTCGCTGGGGATGGATGAGGGTCTCTCGGATCCCGCGCAGCAGGACATGCGCGATGCAGGTCTGAGTCACCTCACGGCCGTCTCGGGGGCGAACTGCGCCGTACTGCTGTTCGTTGTGCATTGGCTCAGTGGCTGGCTACACGTCCCTCGGTACCCGCGTGTGCTCGTGGCGGGCGCGGTGCTCGTCGGGTTCGTCGTGACCGTCGGCATGCAGCCGAGCGTTCTTCGGGCGGCCGGAATGGCGGGGCTCGCCATGGTCGCCGCTCTGGTCGGAGGGCGCCGTGCCGCCGCTCATGTACTGCAGATGAGCACCGTCCTGCTACTCATCGTCGACCCTTGGCTCGCGTACTCGGTGGGTTTCATGTTGTCCATCGCGGCCACAGCCGGGCTGATCGCCCTGGTCGAACGCGGGGTACTGGCCGCGACTGTAGCGGCACAGGTGGCCACGTTCCCGATCCTGTTGGCGATCGGGGGGACTGCGGGACCACGCACGGTACTGGCCAACGTGCTCGTGGCGCCGGTGGCGGTCGTGATCCCACTGATGGGGCTGGCATCCGCCGGACTCCATTGGTTGGCCGGGGTGGGTGCAGGTGTGGCAGCGCTAGGGCGAGGGTTGTGTTCGCTGGTGCTCGAGATCGCCTCGTGGACCGTGCTCGCCAACATGTCCTGGGTTCCGGGATGGGGTGGTGTGGCGCTCGCCGCGCTGATCGCCCTGGTCATTCTCACCGTCGGCCGCGCCCGGATCGTGTCCATCACAGTGATTCTGATCGGATCCGTGTGGCTCGCGTCGCGGGCAGCCGATCGGTGGCCGCCTGCCGATTGGTGGCTCGTGGCCTGCGACGTCGGCCAGGGCGACGCCCTGGTTGTGCGGTCCGCGGGCCACCACGTGGTTGTGGACACCGGTCCCGATCCACGTCGAGTGGACGCGTGCCTGGATCGGCTGGGAGTTCAACGGATAGACCTGCTCGTGCTCACGCACTTCCATGCCGACCATGTGGACGGGCTCGCGGGGGTGCGCGCCGGGCGTTCGATCGGCGCTGTCTGGGTGAGTCCCTGCACCGACCCCGAGGAACAGTCCGCCGAGGCCTCCGAAGAGTTGGCCGGGCTCACCGTCGGGACGCCCGGACCCGGCCAGACCTACCGGGTGGGTGCGGCGACGGTCCGGGTCGTGTGGCCGGGACGCATCATCTCCGCAGGGTCTGTGCCCAACAACGCGTCGGTGAGTTTCCTATGGGAATCTCCGCAGGGAAAGGTCGCGTTCTTCGGTGACATCGAACCCGAGGCGCAGATGGCGATCCTGCGCAGCGCGGACGTCTCAGCAGATGTCGTCAAGGTGCCGCATCACGGCTCCGCGCAGTTCCTCCCGGAATTGCCTGGCGCCGTGAGACCCCGGATCGCCCTGATCTCGGTGGGTGAGGACAACACCTTCGGCCACCCCGCGCCGTCCGCCGTCGCTGCCTGGCAGCAGATCGGCGCCGCGGTCTACGCGACATCACTGACCGGCGACATCGCCGTCACCGACAGCCGCACCGTGGTCGTGCGCGGACTGCGGGAGGCGACGCGATGACCGGGTGTCAGTCGACTGCCAGGGAGATGAGGTCGCGCTCCAATGCATGGAGTTTCTGTGCGGCGTCGAGTTGCTCACCCTCGCGGAGTCCGCCCTTGACCCTGGCGTCCAGATCGGCCAACAAGGTCACCGCCTGCGCCAGTTGCGCGGGCCGCCACCGTCGCGACTGCGACCGGAGGATGCGCAACTTCCATGGCGGCGCCCCGACCTGCCGCGCGACTTCGGCATCCGACATTCCGGGGGGACATGCGGAAAGAGCGATGAGTTGGCGCACTGAACCTGCCACCGCGGCGACAATCGCAGGTCCTGTGCGTGCGCCATCTGCGGCTATCTGCGCCTGCCTGAGGCGCTGTAGCACCTCCGTCGGGTGCCCGAGCATGACGGCGTCGGCCACCTGGTACCCCGAGAGTTCGGCGACCCCGCGGAAGTAGCGGCCCACCACCTCCGCGTCGATCGGGTCCTGGTCGCTGTCGGAGGACAGTTGGTGGGCGGCCGAACTCAGGTCGGCCAGGTCGGTTCCGACAGCTTCGATCAGCAGGGCCAGAGCATCTGAGGTGATCCGGCGTTTGTAGCGTCGGAACTCGCCGGCCGCGAAGTCGGTCAGCGCCCGGCCCTTCTTCAACGGCTGGCACTCGATGGTGGTGTCAGCGGACTTCTTGAGTTGCTTCAGCCCCGCCTGACCCGACCGGCCGGCCCGGTGGTGAGCGATCACCGGACTGTGCTCGGCGGTCTCGATCAGCGCTTCGATCGCGTCGCCCATCCCGTCAACATCGGAGACCACGAGGATGCTGCGGGTGCCGAAGAGGTCCTCACCCCCGGCTTCCGCCAACCGCATCCGCACGTCGGCTCCGGTTCCGTTGATCTCCTCCACGACCAGGTCCGGGTCGGCAGCGCGCCACTCCCGGACCGTGTCGCTGATCGCGCGCGCGGACAGGAACGGATCTGAGCCGGTCACCAGCACCAGACTCATCCGGGCTCCTCGGAGGTGGAAAGGGCCGCGATGAACGCTTCCTGCGGAACCTCCACCCGTCCAACCATCTTCATGCGCTTCTTGCCCTCCTTCTGCTTCTCCAGGAGTTTGCGCTTTCGCGTGATGTCGCCGCCGTAGCACTTGGCAAGGACGTCCTTGCGGATCGCCCGGATCGTCTCCCGCGCAATGACGCGTGATCCGATGGCGGCCTGGATCGGCACTTCGAACTGCTGCCGGGGGATCAGCGAGCGCAGTTTGCCGGTCATCATGACCCCGTAGGCATAGGCCTTGTCCTTGTGCACGATCGCGCTGAAGGCGTCGACCGTCTCCCCCTGCAGAAGGATGTCCACCTTCACGAGGCTGGCTGCCTGCTCGCCGTCGGGTTCGTAGTCCAGCGAGGCATAACCGCGTGTCCGCGACTTCAACTGGTCGAAGAAGTCGTAGACGATCTCCGCCAGGGGCAGGGTGTAGCGCATCTCGACCCGCTCCTCGGACAGGTAGTCCATGCCGAGCAGGATCCCGCGCCGGCTCTGGCACAGTTCCATGACCGTGCCCACGTACTCGCTGGGGGTCAGGATGGTGGATCTCACGATCGGTTCGTGGACCTCCGCGACCTTGCCCCCCGGGAACTCGCTCGGGTTGGTCACGATCACCTCCGTGCCGTCCTCCATCACCACGCGGTAGACGACGTTGGGCGCGGTGGAGATGAGATCGAGGTCGAATTCGCGCTCGAGTCGTTCGCGCACGATCTCGAGATGGAGCAGGCCCAGGAATCCGCACCGGAACCCGAACCCGAGCGCGGCGCTGGTCTCGGGCTCGTAGACGAGCGCAGCGTCGTTGAGTTTCAGTTTGTCCAGCGCATCGCGCAGTACCGGATAGTCGGAACCGTCGATGGGGTACAAGCCTGAGAACACCATCGGCCGGGGGTCCTCGTACCCCAGCAGGGGTTCGGTCGCAGCTCGCGACATGCTCGTGACCGTGTCCCCGACCCGCGACTGGCGGACATCCTTCACCCCGGTGATCAGGTAGCCCACCTCCCCGGCGCCGATCGAGTCCGTCGCGATTGGCTCCGGGGATATCACACCCACTTCGAGCGTCTCGTGCGTCGCTGCCGTTGACATCATCCGGATCCGCTCACGAGCGTGCAGCGCGCCATCCACGACGCGGACGTAGGTCACGACCCCGCGGTAGGTGTCGTAGACGGAGTCGAAGATGAGAGCCCGTGCGGGGGCATCCGGATCTCCCTTCGGGGCCGGGATCTGGGCGACCACCTCGTTGAGCAGTTCCTCCACCCCGGCTCCGGTCTTCGCGCTGACCTGGAGCACGTCCGATGGCGAGCAGCCGATGATGTGTGCGAGTTCGGCGGCGTACTTCTCGGGCTGCGCCGCGGGGAGGTCGATCTTGTTGAGCACGGGAATGACGACCAGATCGTGTTCGAGCGCCAACCACAGATTCGCCAGCGTCTGGGCCTCGATCCCCTGGGCGGCGTCCACGAGCAGCACCGCGCCCTCGCAGGCCGCGAGACTGCGGGAGACCTCGTAGGTGAAGTCGACGTGACCGGGGGTGTCGATCAGGTTCAGGACGTAGGTCCGGTCGTCGGCCGCGGTGAAGGGCAGCCGAACCGCTTGGGACTTGATCGTGATGCCCCGCTCGCGCTCGATGTCCATCCGATCGAGGTACTGCGCGCGCATCGACCGATCGTCCACCACCCCGGTCAACTGCAGCATGCGGTCGGCCAAGGTGGACTTCCCGTGGTCGATATGGGCGATGATGCAGAAGTTGCGCAGGACCTCGGAATCCGTATGGCCCGGGGCCGGGGCAGAGCCCGGGGTAGATGTCACGTCCCTATAGTTCCACGCTGCCGCCCACCCACGGGGTGGGGATCGGGCGCGCCACGTTATGCTTGGATACGTAGCGGTTCTGCGCTGCCTTGTTCACAGGTCGAATGTGGAGCAACGGCACGTTCCGCCCTCCGACGAACAAACGAAGGACAGTAAGACACCGTGGCGAACATCAAGTCCCAGATCAAGCGCATCAAGACCAACAACAAGGCGCATGAGCGCAACAAGGCGGTCAAGAGCGCCCTGCGCACGGCCTCCCGCCGCGTGCGTGAGGCCATCGCCGCCGGGGATGTCGACCGTGCAGAGAGCCTCGCGCGCGACGCGGGGCGCAAGCTCGACAAGGCCGTGAGCAAGGGCGTCATCCACCGCAACCAGGCCGCCAACAAGAAGAGCGCGCTGGACAAGGCAGTCGCCTCCGCCAAGTCGGCCTGATCCGATCCACAGGACCGCACTGGCCGGTCCTGGCAGACCTCGCCGCCGAAGGCCGATCAGCCCATTCGTATGTCCCACTGCCCGTGATGCGTGCGGCGAGCGGTGCTGCACCGAACGGACGCAGACGGATTCCGCTAAACGACGTGCATCTGTGGGCCTTCGCGTAATAGGTTGCGCGTATCTATCCACCTAGCGCTCAAGCGGAGGGTTAATCAACGTGGCCAACGTGACAACAGGACGCGAAACACTCGGGGAGACTGCGGAGTCAGTTGCGCACATGATCCTCGACCGCGTCAGTGCGACGCCGAACGCCGAGGCGTTCCGGGCGCCCACAGCCGACGATTCCAGTTGGCGATCGCTGACCTGGAAACAGACCTACGACGACACTGAGAAGATCGCGGCCGGACTGCTGTCCCTGGGCCTGGAGCCCGAGCAGCGGGTGTCGATCGCGTCGAACACCCGCTCGGACTGGATGCTTGCCGACTACGGGATCATGCTCGCCGGCGGGGCGACCACTACGGTCTACCCGAGCACCGGCGAAACCGATGTGGCCTACATCCTCAGCGACTCGAACACACGATTCGTGTTCGCCGAGGACGAGAGCCAGGTCGAGAAGATCCGCAGCACAAGGATGAACTCAACATCGAGAAGGTCATCGTCTTCGACGGGGACGGGGACGGTGACTGGGTCATCACCCTCGACGACCTGCGGGCAGCGGGTGAGGCACATCTGAAGAACAACCCCGACGCGGTCAAGACCGTGGCCGAGGCGGTCAAGGGCGACAACCTGTCGACCCTCATCTACACCTCGGGCACGACCGGCAAGCCCAAGGGTGTGGAACTGACTCACAGCAACTGGACCTACGAGGGTGCCTTCGTCGAGAGCCTGAACATCATCGCTATCGATGACGTCCAGTTCCTCTGGCTGCCTCTGGCTCACTCCTTCGGCAAGGTGCTGCTGTCCCTGCAGTTGCAGGTCGGCTTCGTGACCGCCGTCGACGGTCGCGTCCCGAACATCGTGGACAACCTCGGCGGTGGTCAAGCCGACGTTCATGGCCGCGGTTCCGCGCATCTACGAGAAGGTCTATGCCCGCGTGGCGCAGACCGCACTGTCCGAGGGCGGCGCGAAGGCCAAGATCTTCACGTGGGCCGTCAAGGTGGGCACCGAGGCCGCGGAGAAGGAACTCAACGGCGAGAGCGTCGGCGGAATGCTGGCCATGAAGCGGAACATCGCCGACAAGTTGGTGTTCTCGAAGATCCGCGAGCGTCTCGGCGGACGTATGCGCTACATGATCTCCGGCTCGGCTGCGCTGAGCAAGGACATCGCCACCTGGTTCTACGCCGCCGGTATGCCGATCCTGGAGGGCTACGGACTCACCGAGACCAGCGCCGCCACATGCGTCATGCGTCCCGACCGGATCAGGTTCGGAACCGTTGGCGAGCCTGCTGCCGGCACTGAGATCAAGATCGCCGGCGACGGCGAGATCCTGATCCGTGGGCCGGGCGTCATGCGTGGGTACCGCAACCTGCCCGACGCCAACGCGGAGGTCTTCCCGGGTGACGGGTGGTTCGCCACCGGTGACATCGGCGAGATCGACGACATGGGCCGGGTGAAGATCACCGACCGGAAGAAGGACCTGGTCAAGACCTCGGGTGGCAAGTACATCGCGCCGTCGGCGATCGAGAGCCAGTTCAAGGCGATCAGCGGGATCGTGGGCAACATGGTGGTCCACGCCAATGACCGCAACTTCGCCAGCGCGCTGATCACGCTGGACCCCGATGCTGCGGCGGCGTGGGCCGCGGAGCACGGCAAGGCCGGTGCCTCGCTGGCTGATATCGCCAAGGACCCGGAGTTGGTCAAGGAGATGCAGGCGTCGGTCGACGAGCTCAACGCCCGTCTCAACAAGTGGGAGACCATCAAGAAGTTCGAGATCCTGGACCGTGACTTCACCGTCGAGGAGGGGGAGTTGACCCCGAGCCTCAAGGTGAAGCGCAAGGCGGTCGAGACCAAGTACCGGGACATCCTGGACTCGATGTACAGCTAGAACTGAAGCAAGGAGGGGGCGGTGCCATGTCGGCACCGCCCCCTCTTTCGTGTCCGGCGGCGGTGGTCGGCTCAGGTCCACCTCGCTCGCGGACAGTGGCCCGAATCACTCGCCCTGACCTGCCGGTTTGCTTCGCATGGCAACAGGTCGCAGAGTCCCCGAGAGGTGGCCGTTGAGGTCGCCACAGGGGGCGATCCGGCGGCCCCTGCGACACTGGAGCCGTGCCAAACCTGCCCACCGGCGATCCCGCACCCCGCGACGGGGCGCTTCCCGATGGTCTTGACTGGGACCAGCCCCTGCGGGCCTACCTGCACGTGCCGTTCTGCTCGTCCAGGTGCGGATATTGCGACTTCAACACTTACACCGCGGGGGAACTCGGCGGGTTCCGGTTCGACGACTATGTGACCGCAGTGCGCAGGGAGGTCGACATGGCCGCGGGAGTGGCACAGCCACGCCGCCTGGCATCGGTGTTCATCGGCGGCGGGACGCCGTCCCTTCTGCCGACCCAGGACCTGGCCGTGCTGATCGATGCCCTGCGCTCTGCCTTCGGCCTAGAACCGGGGGCGGAAGTGACGATGGAGGCGAATCCGGAGAACGTGACCCCGCAGGCACTGGCGGCCTGGCGGAGAGCGGGGGTGAACCGTCTGAGCCTCGGTATGCAGAGCGCGGACCCGACTGCGCTACAGCTGCTGGAACGGGTCCATACCCCGGGCGCCGCCGAAGCGGCGGTGGGGATGGCTCATGACGTCGGATTCGAGCACGTGTCCGTGGACCTCATCTACGGAATTCCGGGCCAGCCGGACGACGCATGGCGAGCGACCGTGAGATCTGCACTCGCGGCGGGTCCGGATCACGTTTCGGCCTATGCGCTCGGTGTGGAACGTGGCACCGCCCTGGATCGCCGCGTCCGCTCCGGCGAGATCGCCGGTCCCGATCCGGATGCCGCGGCGTCCCAGTACGAGGTGGCTGACCGGATCCTCGAACAGGAGGGCTTCGAATGGTACGAGATCTCCAACTGGGCGCTACCCGGCGGCCAGTGCGCCCACAACCTGGGCTATTGGCGCAGTGACAACTGGTGGGGCTTCGGACCCGGCGCCCACTCACACGTGGGCGGGGTGCGGTGGTGGAACGTCAAGCGGCCGGCGGCGTACCAGGCGATGCTCGCTGCGGGGGAGAGCCCGGCGGCCGCACGCGAGACCTTGGACGAGCAGGCCCGCCACGTCGAATCGGTGATGTTGTCGGTGCGGCTGTCCGAGGGCATCGAGCGGGATGCGTTCCCATCGGCACGCGTGAACCGTCTTCTGCAGGAGAGTCTGCTCGAGAACGCCGACGGCGCCCGCCTGCGCCTGACCCGCAAGGGCCGGATGCTGGCGGACGCCGTCGTTCGCGTCCTGCTCGGGTGGGACTAGGCGGCCACTGGTTGCCCTCGCAGCACCTTGTATGCGTAGGTGTGCGCGATGACGACCACGGGCACGGCGACGAACAGCCCGATGCCGCACACCAGCGCACCGGCGAACAGCGCCAGCCACGACAGGATCAGCAGGAGCAACAGGTTGCCCACGTTGTCCTTCACGAACGAGAAGCTCGCCTTCAGTGAATCCACAGCGCCCAGATCCTGATCCAGGATGAAGTACACGAAGAATGCTCCGAAGAACGCGACGATCAAGCCGGGAATGATGCACAGCAGGAACCCGATGAACGTCATGATGCTCAGCAGGATTCCTGCCAGGATGATCCGACCCAGCTTGTTGAACGTCAACAACTCACCGAGCACGAGGGGGCGTCCCTCGGTCAGAGCAAGCCCACCGCGGGCGAACGCGGCCTGCACGATGTAGCCCCAGATGAAGGTGATCAGGCTGAACAGGATCGAGACCAGCGCTCCGAGCAGCCCTCCACCGGACTGCGTGATGACAAATCCGTTCTCACCGGTGACCACCGTCGTGTCGGGTGAGGTGACTGCCTGCACG
Organism: uncultured Actinomycetota bacterium; assembly: GCA_963769435.1. GTDB lineage: Bacteria > Actinomycetota > Actinomycetes > S36-B12 > UBA10799 > JADKAV01. The sequence continues at coordinate 430,500 of CAVYLN010000001.1, read as the reverse complement.
AGCACCTGCACTCCGTAGAGAACGAGGCCGATGAGCAGGAACACCAGCATGGCGATCAGGATGGGCCCGAGATTCTCGGTGAACTTCTTCCACCCGTAGCCGAAGGCGTCACCTACGGAGAAGGGCTTCCCGCCCGCAGGGGGCATTCCGCCGGGAGGCGGGTAACCACCGCCGGGTGGGTAGCCACCACCAGGCGGGTATCCACCGCCAGGAGGCATCCCGCCCGGTGGGTATCCGCCCCCAGGAGGCATCCCCCCCGGCGGTCCCGGGGGCGGCGGCGGGGGAGGAGGTGCGTTACCCCCGGGCGGGCCGGGAGGCGGAGGAGGTGGGGGTACTGAGGAGCCGCCGGGCGGTTGCGGAGGCATCCCTCCGGGTGGTTGCTGACCTCCGGGAGGCTGGCCCCCGGGAGGTGGTGGTGGGAACTGTGACATGTTCTTCTCCTAGTCCTTGTAGACCACGGCTTTGGTGATTTTGTCCGAGACCAGACACTGACGGTCCTTGTCCCAGATCGGCCAGAGGACGCCGATGTAGCAGATTGCGAAGTCGACCCACAGCAGCAGCAGTCGCCCGAAGGCAGTGCCGAAGCCGAGAGGTTGCCCGGTCAGTTGCCCGACCGTATGCATCCCCAGAGCCTTCTTGCCGATGGACTGGGTCTTGGTGCCCTCGAGATAGCCCTTGTTGTAGACGAACCAGACGATGCCCAGCGCCCAGAACAGCCAGAAGGCGACGCCCAGCCCGCTGGTGGTGGTGATGGTCAGGCCGCCGGCCGTGGTGGTGGTCTCCTGTGTCGGAGCCGCAAGCAGCCAGCCGATGCCGTTCAGGATGGCGATCGGGATGACGTCGATGATGTACGCGATGACACGTAGGAACCAGTTGGCGTAGTTGCCCCTGGTCTGGCTGTCCATCGACCCGCCGGTTGCGGGAGGTGGGGGTGGTGGAGGGGGAGGGGTCCCGGACATTGCTTCCTCACTTACGGTCTAGGGGATGTGTGATCTGCTGATGGACGGGAATTGCCGAGCGCTGCAAGAATAGTCCCGCCCGAGCGCCAAGTGTCGGATTTGTGAAGTGCACGGGGTGGCGAATCCGACAACCGAACCGCGGTGCCGGGAGGAGAGTCCCCGGTACCCGTGCGAGCGGATGGACGACTCAGCTCCCGGAACTCATGACGGCGAAGACCACACCGCCGACCACCATCACCACCAAGGAGACGGCGCCCAGGACGAGTCCCGCGGTTGCCATCGTGCTGCTGGTGCCCGCTGCCCGGGTCCGACCGCGGGCCTGCACGCCCAGCACGATCGCCGCGATGCCCAGCGGAATGCTCAGAATCCCGCAGAAGAGGATGAAGATCAGGCTGAGAACCCCCGTGACCAGGGCACCCACCGCCTTGGGATCCTGCGCGGTGTTCGAACCAGGACCATATTGCGGGGGCTGGTACGCCGGCGGCGCAGGCGGTGGCGGGGGTACTGGCCCGCCAGATACGGGTTCCGGCTGGGAGTTGCCGGGCAAGGGTGGACCGAGATTCGGTCTGTAGTCCGATCCGTCGTCGCCGGACCCTGCGTGATCATCAGCCATGGAGGTCCTCCCAGACGCACAGCCTAGCGAGTGCGTCCCGTGGGGTGCCCGCCGAATTGCGGCCCTGCGCACTCGACGCACATGGCTGCCTTCGCCCGATGGACGTACACTGGCACTCAGACGCAGCGAGTGCTAACCGGCGAGATCGAGGTGAACATGGACGACCGCAAGCTCGAGGTCTTGCGGGCGATCGTGGAGGACTACGTGGCCACCCGGGAGCCCGTGGGTTCCAAGGTACTCGCGGAACGACACAACTTCGGGGTCAGTTCGGCGACTCTGCGCAATGACATGGCGGTGCTGGAGGAGGAGGGCTACATCGTCTCTCCCCACACCAGCGCCGGTCGGGTGCCGACCGACAAGGGCTACCGTCTGTTCGTCGACCGGATCGCGCAGATCAAGCCGCTGTCGCCGGCAGAGCGCCGGGCCATCCACCAGTTCCTCGACTCCGCGGTGGACCTCGACGACGTCATGCAGCGCACCGTGCGCCTGCTGGCCCAACTGACACATCAGGTGGCCCTGGTCCAGTACCCGACGTTGACCCGCAGCGGTGTGAGGCATGTCGAGATCGTCGGTCTGGGCACCCGCCGGGTGCTCCTGATCGTGATCGCTGACACCGGACGCGTGGAGCAGCGAACGGTCGAGAGCCCGATCGACATCACCGACGAGGCGCTTCTGGACCTGCGATCCCGCCTGAACGCGGCGGTCGTGGGAAGGTCTTTCACCGATGTCGCGCAGGCTGTGGGCACGATCCCCGAGCAGACACCGGCGGACTACCGGCCCCTGGCCACCAGTGTGCTGGCCAGCCTGCTCGAGACCGTCGTCGAGCGGCAGGAGGATCGCATCGTGATGGGTGGCACTGCGAACCTGACCCGCTTCGGGGAGGACTACTCGGTGACGATGGGGCCTGTCCTTGAGGCTCTCGAGGAGCATGTGGTCCTGCTGCGCCTGTTGCAGGAGGTGGGCAGTCAGGACGACCTGACCGTCCGGATCGGCTCGGAGAACGAAGTGGCCGGCCTGACCACCTCCGCGGTCGTCACGACCGGATACGGACCTCATTCACACAGCGTCGCGCACATCGGGGTGCTCGGCCCGACGCGTATGGACTACCCGGGCACCATGGGTTCAGTGCGCGCGGTGGCGCGCTACCTGGGCCGGATTCTGAGCCAGTGAGGAAGGCGATGGCAGCCGACTATTACCAGACACTCGGGGTCGCTCGCGATGCGACGCCCGAGGAGATCAAGCGCGCTTACCGCAAACTCGCGCGCGAACTGCACCCGGATGTGAACCCGGACACGACCACGCACGACCAGTTCAAGGAGGTCACGGCGGCCTACGAGGTGCTCTCGGACCCGCGCAAGCGTCAGATGTACGACCTGGGTCACGATCCCAGGGCCGGGGCCGCGGGGGGCGGTGCGGCCGGTTTCGGGGCCGAGGGTCTGTTCGAAGACCTCATGAACTCGTTCTTCGGCGGTGGTGGCGGAGGAAGCGCCCGCGGGCCCGAAGCCGCGCACCCGCCGGGGTCAGGACGCCCTGCTCCGGATCGAGATCGATCTCGCTGAAGCCGTGTTCGGCACCGAGAAGGAGATCACCGTGGACACCGCGGTGGGCTGCCCCACCTGTCGTGGGGCTGGGACCGCAGAGGGCGCGCAACTGACGACCTGCCCGATGTGCCGCGGCCGCGGCGAAGTGCAGAACGTGCAACGCACATTCCTCGGTCAGGTCATGACGGCGCGTGCGTGTCCGCAGTGCCAGGGGTACGGGAACCTGAATCCGGCCCCGTGCCCGGAGTGTGCCGGCGACGGTCGGGTCCGCACCCGGCAGACGATCAAGGTGGAGGTGCCGCCCGGGGTCGAGACTGGCACCCGACTGCTTCTGTCGGGTCAGGGAGAGGTCGGCCCGGGCAATGGCCCGGCCGGCGACGTGTACGTCGAGATAGTGCAGAAGCCCCACCCGGTCTTCGAACGGCAAGGCAACGACCTGCACGTTCAGTTGGCCATCCCGATGACGGCGGCCGCCCTTGGGACCGTGATCCCGCTGCAGACGCTCGACGGAGAGCAGAAGATCGACGTACGGGCCGGCACGCAGAGTGGAAGTGTCCAGACCCTGCGCGGGCTCGGTGCCGCCAAGCTGCAGCGCTCGGGGCGGGGAGACCTTCACATCCACATCGATGTCGTCACCCCGACCAAACTCGACGCTGCACAACGCGAGCTGATCGAACAACTCGCAGTCCTGCGGGATGAGGAGCACGTGGAACCGACGGTGACCGAGCATCCGACGGGACTGTTCTCGCGCATCAAGGAGGCGTTCGGCGGCAAATGACCGCTCCGCTGTTCTACCTGGATTCCGTACCTCGTACAGGGACCGTCTCGATCGAGGGGTCGCAGGCCCGGCACGCCGTGTCGGCAATGCGGTTGCAGGTCGGAGAGGTGGTCCGGGTCGGCGACGGCGCGGGCACGATCGCGACCTGTGAAGTGGTGACCTCGGATCGGCGCGCAGGATTGACGCTGGAGGTGGTGGCCACCGTCACTGAGCCCGCTCCGCGCCCGATCACCGTCGTGCAGGCGGTCCCGAAGGGGGACAGAGCGGACTTGGCCGTCGAGCTGCTGACCGAGACCGGTGTCAGCCGGATAGTGCCGTGGCTGTCGCAGCGCACGGTCGCCGACTGGCGAGGCAAGGAACAGGCCAAGCTCGACCGCTGGCGAAGGGTGGCGGCAGCAGCAGCGATGCAGTCGCGCAGAGCCCACATCCCGGTTGTGGAGCAGTCGCTCACCGGTGTGCCGGAGATCGACTCGCCGACGCTGGTCCTGCATGAGCAGGCGCACGCCTGCCTGTTCGATGAGCCCGCACCGACAGGTCCGGTGACGGTGGTGGTGGGACCGGAGGGCGGGCTGACCGACGAGGAGGTGCTGACGCTGACACAGCGTGGTGCCACGCCGGTGAATCTGGGCACGCTGATCATGCGCACGTCTACCGCAGGTGCGGCGGCTTGTGTATGGCTGCGGGGTTTCGAACAGCGCGGGGAAACATGACATGATCGCTGACATGTCCTGCGTCTTCTGTGCGATCGCCGACGGCGACATTCCGGCGACCCTCGTGCATGAGTCCGAGCGGGTGGTGGCCTTCCAGGACCTCAATCCCGTGGCACCCGTGCACATCCTGGTGATTCCGCGTGAGCACCACCGGAATCTGGTGGAACTGGCAGCCGACCCGCAGTTGGCGGCTGAGTTGCTCGCGGTGGTGGCCGAGGTGGCGGCCGACCAGGAGGTCTCGGAGGGTTTCCGCGTGGTGTTCAACACCGGTGCACACGGTGGTCAAGAGGTCGACCACGTCCATGCGCACGTCATCGGGGGCCGGCAGATGGAATGGCCCCCCGGATGAGTCGACCGGCCCCTGCTGATGCGGTCGTCACGAGCACGATCGTCGTACCCAACACCCACCCCATGGTCTCCCTGCTGGGAGCCAACGACGAGAACCTCCGGCAGTTCGAGAAGGACTTCCCGGCTGTCGACGTCCTCGTGCGGGGCAACGAGATCCACCTGTCCGGCGATGTCACCGAGATCGGTTTGGCCGAGCAGGTCATCGCCGAGATGCTCTCGATCCTGCGTACCGGTCAGGGCCTGACCCCGGACGCGGTCGAGAGGTCCGTGGCGATGCTGCGCACCGACCGTTCCGCGTCACCGTCGCAACTGCTGACCGCCAACATCCTGTCCACCCGGGGCAAGGCGATCCGGGCGAAGACGTTGAACCAGAAACGGTACGTCGACGCGATCGACGCCAACACGATCGTCTTCGGAATCGGCCCGGCAGGTACCGGCAAGACCTACCTGGCCGTCGCGAAGGCGGTGCAGGCACTGCAGTCGAAGACGATCAACCGGATCATCCTCACCCGTCCCGCGGTCGAGGCCGGCGAGCGACTCGGATTCCTCCCCGGCACCCTGAGCGAGAAGATCGACCCCTACCTCCGACCGTTGTACGACGCGCTGCACGACATGATCGACCCCGATCGGATTCCGCAACTCATGACCAGCGGGACCATCGAGGTGGCACCGTTGGCATACATGCGCGGACGGACGCTCAACGACGCGTTCATCATCCTCGACGAGGCTCAGAACACCACCGCCGAGCAGATGAAGATGTTCCTCACTCGGCTGGGATTCGGGTCGACGATGGTCGTGACCGGTGACGTCACGCAGGTCGATCTCCCGTCCGGCGCGACCAGTGGGTTGCGCATCGTCCAGAAGATCCTCGACGGGATCGACGACGTCCAGTTCTGCGAGTTGACGAGTCGGGACGTGGTACGGCACAAACTGGTCGGCGACATCGTCGATGCCTACGGCCGCTACGAGCAGTCCCGATGAGCGTCGACGTCGTCAACGAGACCGAGACCGAGATCGACATCGAGTCGATCGGTGCGCAGGCACGGTTCCTGCTGGATCGGCTGCGCATCCACGCCGGCGCGGAACTCTCGGTGGTCTTCGTCGACACCGAGACCATGACGGACCTTCATGTGCGCTGGATGGACGAGCCGGGACCCACCGATGTGCTCAGTTTCCCCATGGACGAGCTGACCCCGCCCCGTGACGACGAGGAGCCACCGGAGGGGCTGCTGGGAGATGTGGTGATCTGTCCCGAGGTGGCGGCTCGGCAGGCTCAGGGCGCGGGACATGACGTCCGCCATGAACTCGGCGTCCTGCTGACCCACGGCATCCTGCACCTTCTGGGGTACGACCACGCCGAACCAGACGAGGAGAGACTCATGTTCGGCCTGCAGCGCAGACTGCTCGGGGAGTGGCAGTCCGAGGACGAGGCCTGATGGACGGCGGATGGCATGAGGCTCGCGCCGGGAGCGCGGGCCCGCCTCCGGTCACGTGTACGGCTGGTGCGTGATGGGGTACGGGAACATCGCGATCCAGGTCGTGGCGGTCATCGTGCTGGTGGCGGTGGCCGGGCTCCTGGTTGCCGCCGAAGTCGCCATGACCCGGGTGTCCAAGTCCCGCGCAGAGGAACTGGTGGAACAGAGCGTGCGAGGCGCCAAGGGCCTGCAGACCATCGTGGAGGACCGTCCCCGGTACGTGAACGTTCTGCTGTTCCTGCGCCTGGTGTGCACGACCACCGCCATCGCGATCGCCGCGCTCATCGGTCTCGAGACGGTGAGCGGCCCGGTGTGGGTGCAGATCGCGCTTCCGGTCGCGGTGATGGTGTTCGTCGGCTACGTCGTCACCGGCGTGGCGCCCCGCACACTGGGGCAGCAGCATGCCGAACCGATCGCGCTCGCCGCGTCCGGGCCCGCACGTTTCCTCGCGGGCCTGCTGAACCCATTGGCCTCTCTGCTGATCCTGCTGGGGAATGCGATCACCCCGGGCAAGGGGTACCGGCAGGGCCCGTTCGTGAGTCAGGCGGAACTGCGCGAGCTTCTCGATCAGGCCGGCGCCGACAGCGTCATCGAGGACGACGAACGCCAGATGCTCCATTCCGTGTTCGAACTCGGCGACACCCTGGCCCGCGAGGTGATGGTTCCCCGCACCGAGATGGTGTGGATCGAGGCCGACAAGTCCCTGCGGCAGGCGCTGTCGCTGGGTCTGCGATCGGGTTTCAGCCGCATTCCCGTCATCGGCGAGAACCTCGACGACGTGGTCGGTGTGGTGTACCTCAAGGATGTCGCGCGGCGTGCGTTCGAGGCTCGCGGCTCACAACGCAGTGAGCAGGTGGACACCGTGATGCGGGAGGCCCACTTCGTGCCTGACAGCAAGCGCGCCGACGAGTTGCTCAAGGACCTGCAGGCCGCCCGGGTGCACATGGCGATCGTCGTCGACGAGTACGGCGGAACCGCGGGCCTGGTCACCATCGAGGACATCCTCGAGGAGATCGTCGGTGAGATCGCCGACGAGTACGACACCGAGTCCCCGGAGGTCGCGGAACTGTCCGAGGGCGCCTACCGGGTCAGCGCCCGGCTGTCGGTGGACGATCTTGCACAGTTGGTGCCGGTGCAGGTCAGCAATGAGGCCGAAGACGTCGACACTGTCGGCGGGCTCCTGGCCCGGCGGCTGGGCGTGGTGCCGATTCCGGGGACCCATGTCGACATCGACGGGTACCGCCTCACCGCGGAGATGGCTGCCGGACGCCGGAACCGGATCGGCACGGTACTGGTGGAGAAGCTCGAGGACAGTGAAGTGCAATGACGCCGGAGGACGAGAAACTGCTCACCCTGGCCCGCGGGGCCCGGGGTCGTATCGCGGCTGTCCAGGGTGCAGCCGTCCGCGACGAGACCGGGCGTAGCTATGCGGGCGCGACCATCGTGCTGCCGTCGCTGCGGCTGGATGCTCTCGCGTTCGCCGTGGCCTCGGCCTTCGCAGCGGGAGCCCGCGGGATAGAGGCCGCTGTCGTCGTCGGTCCTGGTACCCCGGACCTGACCGTGGTCACCGAACTCGGCGGGCCGGGGGTGCCTGTCTGGCACTGCGACAGCAAGGGTGCTGTCATCGCGGAGTTGAGCACATGAGCAGGTCCGGATTCGCGATCCTGGTGGGCCGCCCGAACGTCGGCAAGTCCACACTCACCAATTCGCTGGTGGGGCAGCCCGTGGCGATCACCTCATCACGCCCACAAACCACGCGGCACACGATCCGCGGGGTTCTGAACGTGGGCGATGACCAACTCGTGCTGGTCGACACCCCGGGCATCCACCGGCCGCGCACCCTCCTGGGCCGACGGCTCAACGACCTCGTGATGACGACGATGTCGGAGGTTGACGTGATCGTGGTCTGCCTGCCCGCGGATCAGAAGACCGGCCCGGGGGACCAGTTCATCGCGGAGCGTCTGCAAGGGCTGCGCCGGCAGAAGATCGTCGTGGCGCTGACGAAGTCGGACACGGTAGGCCGTGATGTCCTGGCGGCCCGCTTGATGGAGGCGGATGCCCTGATGAAGTCGCAGGGACTTGACGTCAGCGACTTCGTGCCGGTCTCGGCAGTCGACGGGCACAACGTCGACGAGTTGTCGCACGTACTCATCGAGCTTCTTCCCGAGGGGCCCCGCCTGTTCGGTGACGAACTGACAGACCAGCCCGAGCGGGTGGTGGTCGCCGAACTGATCCGGGAGTCCGCCCTCGAACGCCTCCGTGACGAGTTGCCACATTCGGTCGCCGTCGACATCGACGAGATGGGGATGCGCGAGGGCCGACCCGAAAGTGACCCCTTGATGGACATCTACGCGGTCCTGTACGTGGAACGCCCGAGTCAGAAGCCGATCGTGCTGGGCCGCCGGGGAGAGCTGCTGAAGGCGATCGGCGCACAGTCGCGAGCCAAGATCGAGGCGCTGCTGGGCACGAGGGTGTACCTGGACCTGCACGTCAAGGTCGCCAAGGACTGGCAGAACAACCCCCAGCAGTTGCGGCGCCTGGGTTTCTAGACGAGCCCCTACGACGTGCCCGAAAGTCGCACAGCACGGCCGCTCACTCCGCCTCGTTGAGTTCCGGGATCAGTTCGTACCGGCGGGTGTACGTCTGCAGGAAGGCGATGACGGCGGCGGCGACCGGGATACCGATCAGAGCCCCGATCGGGCCGAACAACGCAGCACCCGCGATGACCGATCCGAACGCGACGGCTGGATGGATGTCCATCGTTTTGGAACTGATCCGAGGCGAGAAGAAGTAGTTCTCGATCTGTTGGTACACGGTCGCGAAGATGATCACCGCCACGGCATCCCACGGGTCGTCGGACAGCACCGCGATCAGCGCGGGCAGCGCGATCGCGAGGTAGGTGCCGACAGTCGGGATGAACTGGCTGATCAAGCCCATCCACATCGCCAGCGGCAGCCAGAACGGCAGGTCGATGATGATGAAGAAGATCGCGGAGAAGAACGCCGAGATGATCGCCAGCGCGAGCCGCGAGATCACGAAGCCGCCGGCCTTCTCCGTGGCGATCGTCCACACGTCGTTGAACACCGCCTGCGACTTGGTGGGCAGCATCGCGGCCACGGTCCGCCGGAAGCGGGGGCCATCGGCAGCGAAGTAGAACGCGAACAGCAACATCGTGAAGAGCTGGAAGACGACGCCGATCGCCGAACTCAGAATGCCCAGCGCGCCCCCGGCGGCCTGCTGGGCCACCTTGGCCACGTCCGAGGTGCCGAGGTTCAACTGGTCGAGGATCGTGGCTTGATTGAGTCCCAGGTTGAACCGTTGGTTCAGGAAGTCGATCACGTTCTTCACGATGTCGGGGGCAGCCTGCACCAGCGCCACGATCTGCGTTGCGAACAACTGGCCGAACGCCACGAAGAACACGGCGGTGGCCAGGAACAGCATGAGGAGCACGAACATCGTTCCCAAGCCACGCCGCCAGCCCAGACGGTTGTGCAAGTACGTGACGATCGGGTCGATCGCCAGTCCGAACAGCCAGGCCAGGAGGAGCAGGAACAGGAAGCTTCCGAGCGACTTCCACGCCCAGAGGAAGACCGTGTAGAAAGCGAAAAGGGTGAGCACAACGATCGTCGACTTGCGGACCCATCCGGGATCCAGTTGAACCTGGATGGTCTTGGGTCGGTCCGGAGCGTCTGGGCCCTGATCTGTCATAGCGCTGAGGCTAAGCCACGCCACACGGCTTGCCGGGCAGGCGCGCTGTGTCCCCGATCGGCTCTTTCGGGGCACAATGTGGTGCGTGACCACCCGGATCGAGGACGCCGCTGTGGTTCTGCGCGCCTACCCGCTCGGCGAGGCGGACCGGATCCTCAGCCTGCTCACCGCTGAACACGGACTGGTCCGCGCGGTCGCCAAGGGGGTCCGCAAGCCCTCTTCGCGGTTCGGGTCCCGTCTGCAGCCCCTCAATCAGGTCGAGGTGATGCTCTACCGGGGCCGGAATCTGGCGACGGTCAGCAGCGTCGATTCCGTCCGGTTGTTCGGTTCCCAGATGGCCGGTGACTACGTCCGGTGGTCGGCCGGGCACGTGCTCGCCGAAGCCACGGAGCGTCTGGTCAGCGAGGAGATGGAACCGGCCCGCCCGCATTTCCGGCTCCTGGTCAGCGGTCTTGCCGCGCTGGCCGACGACGAGCGGGATCCACGCCTGGTCATCGACGCCTTTCTGCTGCGTTCGCTGGCCACCGGTGGATGGGCGCCCAGTTTCTCCGACTGTGCCCAATGTGGGTCCGACGGTCCACACCGCTGGATCCATCTGGCATCCGGCGGTGCTGTGTGCGAGCGATGCCGGCCCACCGGAGCGGTGTCGATCAGTTCCGGGACCTCCACGCTGCTCGGTGACCTGCTCAGCGGCGACTGGGAGTCCGCCAGCCTCGCCAACACGACGGCACGGCGGGCGGCCTCCGGTGTGGTCGCCGCCTATCTGCAACTGCACCTGGAGCGGGATCTGCGGTCCCTGCCGATCGCGGACCGGGCCTGGCTGTCGGAGTTGTCCACGCGACTGGACTCCGACGAGGACGTGGTCGCGTGACAGTTCCGCCGCCGCCGCATCGCAGCGGCGCCAGCCCTCCCGCGCTCACCCCCGATCAGGTGCCGCAACACGTCGCGGTCGTCATGGACGGCAACGGCCGATGGGCGCAGGAAAGGGGGTTGCCGCGGACCGCCGGGCACGAGGCGGGCGAAGCGAGCCTGCTCGACTGCGTTCATGGTGCCCTCGAGCTGGGGATCTCGTGGTTGTCGGCATATGCGTTCAGCACCGAGAACTGGCGTCGCTCACCCGACGAGGTCCGGTTCCTGATGGGATTCAACCGCGACGTCATCCGACGCAGGCGCGACGAGATGAACGCCATGGGCGTGCGGATCCGCTGGGCCGGACGCAGGCCGAAACTGTGGCGCAGTGTCATCCGGGAACTCGAGGTGGCCGAGCGCATGACCGCGAACAACGACCGCCTGACCCTGACGATGTGCGTGAACTACGGCGGCCGGGCGGAGATCGCCGACGCTGCCGCCGCGCTGGCCAGGGATGTCCGGGCGGGGCGGCTTGATCCCGAGAAGGTGACGGAGAAGACCGTTGCCCGCTACATGTACCAACCCGCGATGCCGGACGTCGATCTGTTCGTGCGCTCGAGCGGGGAGCAGCGCACGAGCAACTTCCTGGTCTGGCAGGCCGCCTACGCCGAGATGGTGTTCCTGGACACTTTGTGGCCGGACTTCGACCGGCGGCATCTGTGGTACGCGTGTGAGCTCTATGCGGCGCGGGAGCGTCGGTACGGCGGGGTCCCCCGCCCTCCGACGTAGAGCCGGTGTGGGTCCGTTCAGCCGGGCCGGTCGCTGCTGCTCGGTGTGACCAGCGGGCAGTCCTGGTGTTCAGCGATGACATCGCCGAGATCCAGCAGGCCCTGCAGTAGGTCATCCTCGGGTGCGGACCGGGTGAAGGTGTCCACCGGCACCGCGTCGACACCGTTGGCGGCGGCGGCCTCCTCGACCGCGGGCTGGGCGTCGAGTGTGTAGTAGACGGCGCGTACCGGATCGGTTTGTGGCTCCCACGCGATGAGGGGGACCTGATCGAAGGCGTAGGCCTTCGCCAGATACGTCAGGACCGGTGCCTCGACCACAAGTGTCGGGATCCGGCAGGGGTTGAAGATCTCCTGGAGTCGCTGATCGACCTGCAGGGATTCGTTCTGCACGGCAAGCGACCGGAGTCCGTAGAACTGGAAGGCCTCGAACTGTGTGGGACTCGCCTTCGTCATCCTGTCGGCCACGCTTGCGGCCATAGTGCCGATCGTGATCGGGTCGAACCACACATAGGGGTCGCGAACCTCGGGATCGCGGGGACTCGCCACCCGGTTGACTTCCTCGGTGACGTCGACCACGCGATCCTCGGGAAGATCGGCGGCGGCGGCATCCACGACGGGATCCAAGCCGGGGACGTACACGAACAGGTCGGCCTCTGTGCCCGGGACCTCATCGGAGGTGATGATTTCAACCTCGGCCCCGTCTCCTCCCACTCGTTCGGCCAGCCACGCCGAAGGGAAGTCCACCGCGGCGACGGTGACCGCCGGTGGGATGCCCGCGGACGCCGTCGGATCGGTCGCCGTGCCGACGTTGCGCGTGCACGCTGTCAGCGAGGCGGCCAGCAGCGCCACGACCAGCAGACGGGAGGCGATCATCCCCGGCCGGTGGACCGCAGCCATGCCGCCCCGAACACCAGTCCGACGGTGATCAGGCGCATCGCCCGGGAGGCGGTGGGCAGGATCGGCCAGGAGAGCGCTACCAGCCATCCCAGGAACAGCCCCAGCACGACCAGCAGTACAGCCCCGATGACCGGGGGTGCCAACAGGCCACCCACCAGGAACGCCGCGAGGCCGATCACGATCAACGGTCGGGGAACCTTGTTCATGGCCTGCAACGGACCACGACTGAGATCCTCGAACCTCGTGCGGCCCTCGGATCTGCTCGGCGGACGACTGCTGCTCATGTGTCTATGGTGACGCACCCGGATCGTCCGTGGGTGAGGTGGGCGCACTGCAAGGCACCAGTGCATCGCGGTGGGCGGGAACCCGCCGCCTGCTGGCCGTCCCGCCGAGCAGTAGGTGAGCGCTCGGTACCCTGGGAGGCGTGCCTACCAATCGTGTGGATTCCGTCGTCAACCTGAGCAAACGTCGCGGATTCGTATTCCCGTCCTCGGAGATCTACGGAGGAACCCGCTCGGCGTGGGACTACGGCCCCCTGGGGGTCGAGCTCAAGGAGAACATCCGCCGGCAGTGGTGGCAGTCCGTCGTGCGCGGCCGCGACGACGTGGTGGGCCTCGATTCATCGGTGATCCTGGCACCGCAGGTCTGGGAGGCATCGGGTCACACCTCGGCCTTCGTGGACCCACTGACGGAGTGCAAGCAGTGCCACAACCGCTGGCGCGCCGACCAGCTGATCGAAGCGTACGAACAGAAGCACGGTCGGGCTCCCGAGAACGGTCTGACCGACATCGTGTGCCCGAACTGCGGGACTCGTGGACAGTTCACCGAACCGCGCGACTTCAACGGTCTGTTGCGCACGATGGTCGGTCCCGTCGAGGACGCCGCGGCCGAGCACTTCCTGCGCCCCGAGACTGCGCAGGGGATCTTCGTGAACTACCTCAACGTGATGAATGCCGCCAGGCGCAAGCCGCCGTTCGGCATCGGGCAGACGGGCAAGAGTTTCCGCAACGAGATCACGCCCGGCAACTTCATCTTCCGCACCCGCGAGTTCGAGCAGATGGAGATGGAGTTCTTCGTCAAGCCCGGTGAGGACGAGCAGTGGCACGAGTACTGGATGAAGAACCGGTGGGACTGGTACGTCGACCTCGGGATCAACCCGGAGAACCTGCGCTTCTACGAACACCCGCAGGACAAACTGTCGCACTACTCCAAGCGAACCGTCGACATCGAGTACCGGTTCGAGTTCGCGGGCTCGGAGTGGGCCGAACTCGAGGGGATCGCCAACCGGACCGACTTCGACCTCAGGACCCACTCGGAGCACTCCGGGACCGATCTGTCCTACTTCGACCAGGCAACCGGTGAGCGCTGGGTTCCGTATGTGGTCGAGCCCGCCGCCGGGCTGACCCGGTGTGTCCTCGCCTTCCTCCTCGACGCGTACGCCGAGGACGAGGCGCCGAACACCAAGGGCGGGGTGGACAAGCGGACCGTGCTGAGGTTCGACCCGCGGCTCGCGCCGGTCAAGGCCGCGGTGCTCCCACTGAGCCGCAACGAGGCACTGTCTCCGAAGGCACGGGACCTGGCGACGCAACTCCGGAAGCGCTGGAACGTCGACTTCGACGACGCCGGGCAGATCGGACGTCGCTACCGGCGCCAGGACGAGATCGGCACCCCCTTCTGCGTCACGGTGGACTTCGACACCCTCGACGATGATGCGGTGACCGTGCGCGAGCGCGATTCCATGGCCCAGGAACGTATCGGCATCGATTCGGTGGAGTCGTGGCTGGTGGAGCGCCTGCCGGCGTGCTGACCCCACTGGCGGTGGGGGACCACCTGGTCGAGGTCCCGGTTGTGCTCGCGCCGATGGCGGGGGTCACCAACCGGGCCTTCCGGCGGATGTGCCGGGAGTACGGGGCGGGTCTGTACGTCAGCGAGATGGTGACCTCGCGGGCGTTGGTCGAAGGCAACCAGAAGACCCTGGACATGTGCAGTTTCGAGGCAGACGAATCGCCCCGTTCGGTGCAGCTCTACGGGGTGGACCCGGAGGTCATGGCACGCGCGGTGCGGATCGTGGCCGACAACGACATGGCCGACCACATCGATCTCAACATGGGCTGTCCGGTGCCCAAGGTGACCCGCAAGGGTGGTGGTGCCGCCCTGCCTTGGAAGCTCGACCTGTTCCGGGCCATCGTCCGGGCGGCGGTGGGGAACGCCGGCGGCCGTCCGGTGACCGTCAAGATGCGGATGGGGATCGACGACGATCACCTCACCTACCGCGACGCCGGGCGGATCGCCGCCGATGAGGGTGTTCAGTGGGTGGCCCTGCATGCCCGGACCGCTGCGCAGATGTACTCCGGCACGGCCAGGCGCGACGCCATCCGGCAGTTGGTAGTGGATCTGCATCCCTTGCCGGTGCTGGGTAACGGCGACATCTGGACCGCCCGAGATGCCGCGGACATGCTGGCAGAGACCGGCTGTGCCGGGGTGGTGATCGGACGAGGATGCCTGGGGAGGCCCTGGCTGTTCGGCCAACTCGCCCATGAACTCGGGTCCGGACCTCCGGTGCCGGACCCGACGGCCTCGGAGGTCTGCACCATCGTGCGTCGCCACGCCGGCCTGCTGGTCGAGGCCTTCGGGGAACACAAGGGCTGTCAGGAGATCCGCAAGCACATCGCCTGGTACTTCAAGGGGTACTCGGTCCGCCAGCATCTGCGACTGGCCATGGCACATGCGAGCACGCTGGCGGAACTGGAGGACCTGCTCGCGATCGTCGCGGATCATCACCCCGACCAGGTGCCACCACGCGAGGTGCTGGCCGCCCCGCGCGGTCGCACGTCACAGCTCAAACGGGTTGCCCTGCCCGATGGATGGCTGGACAGCCGTGAGGTCGATTCCCGGGACCGGGCCGTGGTCCGGGAGGCGGAACTGTCGGTCAGCGGAGGCTGAACTCCGGACCCGGATTCCCGACCTGTGGATTCCAACGCAACTCGTACACAATCCTCGTCCGAGTTGCCCGATTCATCTGACACACTTGCCGTATGTCCACCGCCACTGCTCCGCAACGCGCATCTGTGCGCGCGCGGACCCGGCCGCGGCCCACCAAGCGCTCGCGCTTCGTGGGCCTGTTGGTGGCGCTCATGCTCCTGGGCGTGTTGGCGGCTGTCCTGCTGCCGCTGTGGGCCGGCTGGCGGGTGATCTCCGATGGCAACGTGGATGATCGTCGGGCCACCGACGCGATCGTCGTGCTGGGTGCGGCGCAGTACAACGGCAAGCCTTCCCCGGTGTTCAGTTCTCGCCTCGACCATGCCAAGGTCCTCTATCAGCAGTCGGTCGCGCCGCGGATCGTCACAGTGGGCGGCAAACAGCCCGGCGACCGCTTCACCGAGGCGAGCGCAGGGCTGCGTTACCTGAATCGCAAGGGGATACCCGCCGCCGACATCTCGGCTGTGGCTGTCGGGCACGACACCAAGCAGAGCTTGACAGCGGTGGCGCGAATGGCCAAGCGCGAGGGATGGAACAACGTCACCCTGGTGTCCGATCCGGCCCACATGGCCCGCGTCGAGGCCATCGCGCAACGGCTTGGTTTCCAGACCCACCTGAGCCCGACGCGGGACGGTGACGGGACGACGCTCACCGCGGGCTATGTCAGCCGGGAGACCGCAGGTCTTCTCGCATTCCAGGTCGTTCAGCAGTGGGACACCCCGACCCTGCTCGACTGACATGCCACAGGACTACGGGGCACAGGATCACGAACGTTTCGCCGCCGAGCCCGCGTATCCCGGGCGCAGCGACTTCGCCAGGGATCGGGCGAGGGTGCTGCACAGTTCGGCGCTCCGGCGGCTGGCCGCCAAGACCCAGGTCCTGATGGCCGGGCAGGACGATTTCCCGCGCACCCGGCTGACCCACACGCTGGAAGTGGCACAGATCAGCCGGGAACTCGGAGCCTCGTTGGGGGCGGATCCCGACATCGTCGACACAGCCGGCCTCGCCCACGACCTGGGCCACCCACCCTTCGGTCACAACGGGGAGGACACGCTGGCCGAGGTGAGCAGCGACATCGGGGGTTTCGAGGGAAACGCCCAGAGTCTGCGAGTGCTCACGAGGTTGGAGTTCAAGGTCTTCGACGACCGGCGCAGTCTCGGCCTGAACCTCACCCGCGCGACTCTCGATGCGGTGGTCAAGTACCCGTGGTTCCGGCGGACGGGGACTCCGAAGTTCAACGCCTACTCCGACGACAGCGAGATCTTCGAGTGGCTGCGCCTGCCGGCGCCGAACCAACGACGCTGCTTCGAGGCCCAGATCATGGACTGGGCCGATGACGTCGCCTACTGCGTCCATGACCTCGAAGACGCCATCGTCTCCGGTGCCTTCGATCCGGCGGCACTGCTGGATAGGACGGTGGCCGAAGATGTCGTGCAAGTCGCCGCCGCACAGTACGCACCCGAGATCGGGGCTGAGGATCTCGGCAGTGCGGCGCAGCGGATCGTGGCACTGGACTACTGGCCGGCGGGATTCGACCACTCCCCGCGGTCCCTGGCCGGCCTGAAGAACATGACGTCGCGGCTCATCCGGCGGTTCTGCAACGAGGCCCAGTCGGCGACCCGGCAGGCCTACGGCGAGGGCCCACTGCGGCGGTACCTCGCCGACCTCGTCGTCCCGGTCGGGGCTCGGGCCGAGGTCGCGGTGCTCAAGGCCATCACGCACGTTCATGTCATGCGGGGCAACGACCGGCGCTACGCCTGGGAGCGCACGGTGATCCAAGACGTCGTCGAAGGTCTGCTGTCGGGTCGTCACGGCTTGCATCCGCCGTTCCAGCTGGAATGGGACGCCTCGGAGGACCCCGACCGACGGCTTCGCATCGTGGTGGATCAGGTCGCCTCGCTGACCGACCTGTCGATCGTGCGTTGGCGAGACGAACTGGTTCGCTGAAACCACCCGCTCCACCCGTGCGCGTGCCGGACCACGCTGCTCACGTCAGCGGGCCCGGCACACGCATCGGCGACTACCTACCAGTGCCGATGTTCCCGTAGTTGGTCTGCGCCTGCAGGCCGCCGAGGGCCAGCAGGCTCGTCGTCGGCAGGTTCACGCCGTTGACGACCCGACCGGTGTTCTTCTTGTCGTCCAGATTCGCGCCGGGCACCCCGACGAGCGCGGCGTCGCGTTCAGCACCCGGCACGCTGATCAATGAGTAGCCGAAGCGGTTACCCCGGACGACCTTGCCCGCGATCCCGGGGCTGTCCTGGGTTGTCTTGCGGCCCCTGAGGGAGCCGCAGTCGGCGCTGCCCTGCGAAACGACAGTGACCATCCCTGCGTTGGTCTTCTTGCCCAACCTCTTGTAGGGGATACCCACCGCGATTCCGGTCTGCCCGTCGCACAGGAAACCCTGACCGCTGCTCAGAGCACTTCCGAAACGGTCTCCGGGCTTCGACTTGCCGGGGATGCCGGAGGTGGATTGGGACACCCATCGCAGAGCCGGGGTCGGTGTCAGGGCGCTGGGGACCTGCGTGATGATGCCGCCGGCGTCCACGGTCGATTTGAGGTCTTCGCCGGGAACCCCGATGGCCAGCAGCTGACCGTCGATGGCCGCTCCGAAGTTGTCGTCCTTCTCAGCGCCGCCCGGAACTCCCGGGCTGTTCTGGGAGAGGAAGACGTCCGACTCCGGCTTGCCGGGATCGGTAGAAGCGAACGTGATCAGATGTACCGCTCCAGCGTCCACAGCACCATCGATGTTCTCCTTCGGCATGCCTACGCCGAGCGTCGACCCTTCCATGGCGAGTACCTCACCGAAGTGATCCCCCGCCTCGGGCGTGTCCTTGATCACGCCGGACCCCTGTTCGAGGGTGGCGGATTCGACGAATTTCTCGTTCTCGAGGGAGAACACGTGTATCTGGCCGACGTTCTTGACCCCGTTCTTGTCGTAGAACGGCGCGGAGATGTAGGCGGTGTTGTTGCCGATGGCCACGGCGTGGCCGAACCGGTCGCTGCTCTTGGTGTTGTTGATCGAGATGACCTTGGAGGCGGACTGCGTCACGCCGGTTGCGCTGCCGGGGACGAACACCACCTGTCCGGACGATCCGTTGGCGCGCGGCATGCCGATCAGGATGTCGGCGTAGCAGTCGGCATTCAGGTCACCGATCGCCACCGACTGACCGAACCGGATCCCTGCAGTGTTGGCGCCCGCGCCCACGGAGGCGGTCGTCAGGCGGAAGGATGCCCCGTTGGACACTCTGACGTCCACCGCGCCGGCGCCCTGCACCGTTCGCACGTTGGCCTTGGGCTGGGCGATCACCGTGTCGGCGACCCCGTCGTTGTTGAGGTCGTTGGCGATGGTGGACGTGCACGCCGGGGTCGTGGGTGACGCGGACGTCGTGGGTGACGCCGAGGTCGTGGGTGATCTCCGTTGATGAAGGGGGCGGGGAGGTCTCGGCGTGGGCCGCCACCGGCAGGATCAATGCAGTGGCGCCGAGTGTCACCCCGGCGCCCATTAGTGATTTCTTCATGCCCGCGAATGTACCCACGGGATCCGTCGCGAACCGGCGAGTTCTGCACAGGGTCGTGAGTCTGACACCGCTCTTACACAAGGGACGTACGATCGGGACGTGGGGCGAATCCTGGCCGAAGACATCGCGTTGGTGCGCGATCGTGCGCGTATCGACGAGGTGATCTCAGAGCAGGTCACGCTCAAGCCCGCCGGGGGTGGTTCGCTGAAGGGGCTGTGCCCGTTCCACGACGAGCGCAGCCCGTCCTTCCACGTGACGCCGGCCAAGGGCCTGTACCACTGCTTCGGCTGTCAGGCCGGCGGCGACGTCATCGACTTCGTGATGAAGACCGACATGGTGACGTTCGCGGAAGCGGTGGAGAAGCTCGCCACCCGATACGGCGTGACGTTGCGCTACGCGGAAGGCGGACCCGCGCGGGGTGGACAGCAGGGCCAGCGGACCCGGCTCATCGAGGCCAACACGAAAGCGGCCGAGTTCTTCCGTGCCAATCTCGACGCTGCGCCCGCGGCGCCGGCCAGGCAGTTCCTCTCCGACCGTGGTCTGGACTCGGGCGCCGCACAATTCACCGTCGGTTTCGCGCTGCCGGGTTGGGACAACCTGGTCAAACACCTGCGCGGTGCCGGTTTCAGTGACGACGAAATGGTGACCGCAGGTCTCGCGCTACGCGGCAACCGGGGTCCGTACGACCGTTTCCGTGGCCGCATCATCTGGCCCATCCGCGACCTGTCCGGCGAGGTGGTCGGATTCGGGGCGCGCCGGATCATGCCCGACGATGACGGGCCGAAGTACCTGAACACCCCGGAGACCCCCGTCTACCACAAGTCGCAGGTGCTCTACGGTGTCGATCTGGCACGCAAGCAGATCGCCCGCAGCCAGCAGGTGGTCATCGTGGAGGGCTACACCGATGTCATGGCGTGCCACCTGGCCGGTGTCGACACCGCCGTGGCCACGTGTGGCACCGCCTTCGGGGAGGAACACGTCAAGGTGCTGCGGCGTCTGCTGCTCGACCAGGACGAGCATCGCGGGGAGGTCATCTTCACGTTCGATTCCGACGAGGCCGGGCGCAAGGCGGCGTTGCGGGCGTTCGATGTGGACCAGAAGTTCGTGGGACAGACGTTCGTCGCCGTCACGGGGCAGGGATTGGACCCCTGCGACCTGCGCATCGAATCGGGGGACGAGGCGGTCCGCGACCTCGTCAGCAGCCGGATCCCGCTGGTCGAGTTCGTCATCCGGTCGAAGATCGACGGCTTCGACCTCGACAGCGCCGAGGGCCGCACCAACGCGCTGCGGGCCGCTGCCCCGGTCATCGGGTCGATCCCGGATCGCATACTCCGCTCCGAATACGTCAGAAGGATGGCGGGCTGGACCGGGGTCGACCAGTCGCTGGTGTCGGAGGCCGTGCGCACGGCGGGTCCCGGCGCCAAACCCGCCGCCCGTCGCAGCGCGCAGCCGCCGGATGAGCGGGACCCCGCGGGCCTGGTGGAACGGGAATCCTTGAAACTCATGCTGCAATCCCCGGACCTGGTCCACAGTTGGTACGCCAGCGTCGAGCCCGCCGCATTCACTGGGGATCTCTACTCCCGGGTGTTCGCCGCGATCGTCGCCGCCGGAGGGCCCCCGGAGCACCCGGACGACCACTGGATCCCGCAGGTGCTCGAGCACTGCCCCGACGACTCCGTACGGGCGACGGTACGGGCCCTCACGGTGGAACTGCCGCGTGCGCTGTTCGGTGGGGATCAGGTGGCAGTCGATCGGCGATTCGCTGTCAACGTGCTGTCCCGGCTGCTCGAACTGGACGCCGGGCGCCGACTGAGCGAGGTCAAGTCGAAGCTGCAGCGCATCAACCCGATCGAGTCCGATACCGAGTACCGACGACTGTTCGCAGACGTCCTCGCCCTCGAGCAGTACCGACGTGACCTGCGAGAAGTCCTTGTGGAGGAAGTGTGAAGCGGCGACGGGTCCCCGACGAGGTCAGCGCTCAGGTCGACGGCGCGCGTCCACT
Source organism: uncultured Actinomycetota bacterium (assembly GCA_963769435.1). GTDB lineage: Bacteria > Actinomycetota > Actinomycetes > S36-B12 > UBA10799 > JADKAV01. Next base: position 409,335 of record CAVYLN010000001.1, on the reverse strand, counting down.
GGCCTGGGCCGCCTGCGGTGGAGGCTGGGTCGTCGCGACCCATGACCGGCTGCTGCTGCCCGATCGGGATCCCGTGCCCTGGGAGCAGGTCGTCCGGGCCGCGTGGGACGACCCGGTCATGGAGATCCAGATCCCCGGCGAGACCGTGCGACTCGTGCTCGAGGAACCCGGCAATGTTCCGGAGGTCGTCAACGAGCGCGTGAAGGCCAGCGTCGTGGTGCAGCAGCACGTGGCTCTCGTCGGCGACAAGGGGGTCCGCCTGGTCGCGCGGCGGGCGCCCGGGGGGACCGCGATCACATGGCGGGTCACCTACGACGCCGGGCTGGATTCGACAGATCCCGGCCTGCAGGCCGCCGCCGAGGACGCCTTGACGGAGTTGCGCGCCGCGATCGGGCTCTGAGCGCCCTACCATCGAGTCCATGACACAGGACCCGATGGAGAACCTGCCCGAACCGGTGCCACCCCAGCAAGGCGGCGGCGACTACGAGCAGGAGTGGATCGACCCACAAGTGGCTACCGTCGATGCGGGCCGGATCATCGGCAACGCGGTGCTGACCCTGTCGGTGATCACCGGTGTCTTCGGCGCGATCATGCTGTTCTGGCCCGGCGCGACGGTTCGGGTGGTCGCGATCCTCTTCGGGTTCTGGCTGCTGATCTCCGGAGTGATCATGCTGGTGCAGGCGATCGGCTCACGCGCGAACGGTTTCTTGCGTGCGCTGTTGGGGCTCGGTGGTGTGCTGTCGTTGATCATCGGTGGGATCTGCATCGTCAACGGAGATGCCTCGGTACGAATCCTCGTGCTGTTCGTGGTGATCGGGTGGCTCGCCAACGGACTGGCGTACCTGATCGTCGGGCTGCGCAACAAGCAGTCGGCCAGTCGTAGCTTCTACCTCTTCTTCGGAATCCTGCAACTGGCACTTGCCGGACTGGTCATCCTGTGGCCCTCGGCGACGGTGACCGTGCTGGTCAGGGTGATCGGCGTGGGCCTGCTCATCACAGCGCTGTTCGGGATCTGGGCCTCGCGCAGGATCCGCAAGGCCGGCCCGGACGGCCAGGTCGTCGTGGTCACCAGCAGCACGGATTAGCGGCCTGCGTTCCGAACTGGTTGGCCAGACCATCCCTCCAACCAGTTCGGAACGGCTCAGGTGGGGGAGCGGCGGAGGCCCGTGCGGCTTGGGCATAGGGCCTCGGCGCAGCGCTCCCGAATACACTTCCGCGCATGGATCTGCGACGTGACCCACCCGCACTGGAGGACTACCTGCGGCTGAGGAGGGAATCCGGGCTCATTCCCAGGAGTTCGCTCGAAGCCCGGGCCGCCTTGTCCAACTCATGGGCCTGGGTCCACGCCCGCGTCGACGACCAGACCGTGGGGATGGGACGGGTGATCGGTGACGGTGGCTGGTACTTCCACATCGCGGACATGGCCACCCTTCCGGGGTTCCAGCGTCGTGGCATCGGCCGCGCGATCCTGCAGGACCTCCTCGATCGCATCCACGAGTCGGCCCCCGGGACTCCGTGGGTGACCCTGTTCGCAGACCCCCCGGGGCTCCCGCTCTACCGGTCGATGGGATTCGTCCCGAACGGCTGCCAGGGGATGGAACTGGCCGGTCCTGGGCAAGGATGAGGCTATGCGCGCCACCGAACTCGACCTGAAGGATCAGATCAGCCTTCTTTCAGGCAGCACGTTCTGGCTCACCGAGCCGCTACCCGCACACGGGATTGCGGCCGTGAAGCTCAGCGACGGACCACACGGTCTGCGCGCGCAGGACGGCGACGGTGAACATCTGGGCCTGCAGGGCAGCATCCCCGCCACGTGCTTCCCGACCGCAGCCACGATCGCGAGTTCCTGGGACGTCGGACTTGTCGAGCAGATCGGGAGGGCGGTGGGTGCCGAGGCGCGTGCGTTGGGCGTGGATGTGGTGCTCGGGCCGGGCCTGAACATCAAGAGACACCCTCTGTGCGGACGCAATTTCGAGTACCTCTCGGAGGACCCGTTGCTCAGCGGGCGACTGGCCGCGGCGATGGTGGACGGGATTCAGGGCCAGGGGGTGGCGGCATGTGTCAAACACTTCGCGGTGAACAACCAGGAGTCACACCGGCTGGTGGTGGATGTCGTCGTCGACGAACGTACGCTGCGGGAGATCTACCTCGCCGGCTTCGAACACGTGGTGACACGGTCCCGACCCCAAACGGTCATGGCGGCCTACAACAAGGTCAATGGTGCCTACTGCTGCGATGATCCGTATCTGCTCACGCGGATCCTGCGAGAGCAATGGGGGTTCGAGGGACTCGTGATGAGCGATTGGGGGGCGACCAACGACCGGGTGGCCGGGGTTCTCGCAGGAATGGATCTCGAGATGCCAGGCAGTGGCGGTGCCTTCGACGACGCCGTGGCGCACGCCGTTGCGGACGGACGCCTGAAACCTGCGGACGTTGCGGCCTGTGCCGACCGGGTGCTCGCGCTCGTCGCTGAGCATGGCAGCAAGGAGGGCGCCCCGGAGGCGGACCTGGACGCCCACGACCGGTTGGCGCGCCGGGCGGCCGCCCAGAGCACCGTCCTGCTGGTCAACGACGGACTGCTCCCGCTCGCGGCCGACCAGAAGGTGGCACTCATCGGCGGATTCGCCGGACAGCCCCGGTTCCAGGGCTCGGGCAGCTCCCAGGTCAATCCAGTCAGAGTCACGACTGCACTTGCCGCCTTCGCCCAGCGCGGGATCACCGTGGACTACGCGTCCGGGTACGACCCGGTGACGTCGCGCCCGGATCGGCGCCTGATCGACGAGGCGGTCGCGGTGGCCGCACAGGCGGATGTGGTCGTGCTGATGGCCGGATTGCCGGGGTCGTACGAGAGCGAGGGGTTCGACCGGACCGATCTCCACTTGCCTCGCCAGCAGGAAGACCTGATCGAGGCGGTCTGCCGGGCGAACCCACGAACCGTCGTGGCGCTCTCGAACGGATCCGCTGTTGTCATGCCCTGGCGCAACGGCCCGGCGGCCATTCTGGAGTCCTACCTCGGTGGCCAGGCCAGCGGAGGTGCGCTCGTGGACGTCCTGTACGGCGATGTCGAGCCTGGAGGACGGCTGGCCGAGACGTTCCCACTCAAGCAGCAAGACCTTGCCAGCGACAGGTGGTTCCCCGGGGAACCGCACCAGGTTGAATACCGCGAAGGGCTGCGGGTCGGGTACCGCCATTTCGCGACCGCTGGTGTGGAACCCATGTTCGCCTTCGGACACGGCTTGGGCTACACAACCTTCGAAATGGGGGAGCCCACGGTCGCTGCGACGCTGGACGCCGGCGAGCCCGTCACCGTGTCGGTGGCGGTGGTCAACACCGGAACCCGGACCGGACGCACCGTCGTGCAGGTGTATTTGCAGGATCGCACCGGACTCGTGGCCCGGCCGCGACGCGAACTGGCCGGTTTCGCGACGGTTGAGTTGGCCCCGGATGAGAGCCGGACCGTGCAAATCCAGATCGAACCACGTGCTTTCGCCTTCTACGACGTCGACGAAGCGGACTGGCTCATCCCGGAAGGTGAGTACGCCATCGAGCTCGGGTGGTCGAGTGTTGACATCGTTCGCACGGCGATGCTGCGGGTGCGAGGCGGTTTCACCGGCCGCAGGCAACGGGCCATGGCGGGGGAATCCGACGCCGAGTTCGCCGCGCTTCTGCAGCGGCCGATCCCGGTGCCCAGGCCAGTCCGGCCCTACACACGGGTATCAACCATCGGGGAGATCTCGGGCAATCCGATCGGCCGACTCGTTCGCAGGGTGGTGTTGCGGGTCAGCGGGCATGACTCCGCGGAGGATCCGGTGACCGCGATCATGATCGAGCGCTCCGTCGACGAGATGCCCTTGCGCGGGATCGCCCTGTTCTCGCAGGGGAAGGTGTCCCTGGGCATGATCGATGGGTTGGTGGACGCGGTGAACGGGCGTCCCGACCGTTCGATCCTTCGGATGCTGCGGGCGTTGCCGGCCGCCGTCCGGCGAAGGCGGCGGAGGTGAGCAGGGGTGGCAGACTCGCGCGGGGTTCGCCGGGTTGTGAAGCGCGCCGAGGGTTCGGCGGGGTTTTGTGAAGCGCGCGGCGGGTTCGGCGGGGTTTTGTGAAACGCGCGGACGGTTCGGCGGGGTTTTGTGAAGAAGTTGTCGCGACACGCCGGGAGTTGGCGGCAACTTCTTCACAAAAGTGTGGCGGTCCGTGGGTGCGGCGGTCCGTGGGTGCGGCGGTCCGTGGGTGTGGCGGTCCGGGGTGCGGCGCCCCGGGGCCGTGACGGGGTCAGCCGATCCGCTGTTGCCAGGACCTGGCCAGGGCGATGAGTTCGGACGGGTCTTCGCTGGTCAGAGTCCCATCGCGCTTGCGCCGATTTCCGGCGACCCACACATCCGTGACGTCGTTCCTCCCGACGCAGTTGACCAGGTGTGAGCCGACGTCGTAGAGCGGCGCGAGTTCGAAGCCCGACATGTTCACGGCGATCATGTCCGCGGACTTGCCCGGCGTCAGCGATCCGATCTGGTCCTCGAGCCCCATGGCCGTCGCACTGCCGAGAGTCGCAAGATGTAGTGCCGCGGGGGCTGCCACCGCAGCCGCGTCCCCGGAAGTGCCTTTCGCGAGCAGCGCCGCCATTCGCATGTCGCCGAACACGTCGAGTCGGTTGTTGCTGGCCACCCCGTCGGTGCCCAGACCGGTGCGGATGCCTGCGCCGAGCCATTGGGTCAACCGTGCGATACCGGAGGCCAGTTTGAGGTTGGAGATCGGGCAGTGCACAAGGGCTGCACCCCGGTCCGAGAACAGGGCGATCTCGTCGTCGGTGAGGTGTACCGCGTGGGCCGCGATCAGGCGAGGACCGATCACGCCGAGACGGTCGAGCCTGGCTATCGGGCGGATCCCGTACTCGTCGATTCCCTGCTGAACCTCGGCGAGGGTCTCGTGCACGTGGGTGTGCATCGGCAGGTCGAGACGTTCGCAGATGTCGAGGAGTTCACCGAAGACCTCGTCGGACACCGTGTATGGCGCGTGCGGGGCGACAGCGAAATGGACCCCCTGCGTGCCCTGGTGTCTCTCGATCACCGCAAGGCCCTTGTCGATGTGTTCCGCGGCACCATCCGCGTAGTTGGTGCGGCCGTCCACCACGACCTGGCCAGACATGATGCGGATGCCACTGCGTTGTGCCACCTCGATGGCCACGTCGGGAAAGAAGTACATGTCGGAGAAGCAGGTCACGCCGCCCGCCAGCATCTCGGCTGCTGCCAACCGGGTCCCGTCGGCCACGAAGTCCGGATCCACCCAACGCTGCTCGGTGGGCCAGATCCGGTCGTTGAGCCACGACATCAGGGGGAGGTCGTCTCCGTGCCCCCGGAGCAGGGTCATGGCGGCGTGGGTGTGGGCGTTGACCATGCCCGGCATCAGCACATGATCGGCCAGGGACTCGACGGGCACATCCGGGTACCTGTCGAGGACATCCTGCGCCGTGCCGATCGCCCGGATCCCGTCGTCGTCGAAGGCGACCGCCCCGTCGTCGATCACCTGCCAGGGCTCGACAGGCAGGACCCACCGGGCACGCACCACGTTGGTCATGCAGGCAGCCTAGTGCGGTCAGCCCCGCGGCGGTCCCAATCTGAGGGTGACCTCGGCGCCACCCTGCGCACGGTGACGGATCTCCATCACTCCGCCGGACGCCTGCGCGATCTTGCGGGCGATGGACAGGCCCAAGCGGGTGGAACCCACCGTGTCCTGCTCCGGCTCGGATGTGGTGAAACCGGGACCAGAGTCCCAGACCGTCACATCGATGAGTCCGTCCTCCTGCGTCACGTCGACACCGAAGTCGACGCCTTCGTCGGTGTGCAGGAAGACGTTCTGGAACAAGATGTCCAAGGCCGAAGTCAGGTCGTCGGTGGTGAGTCTGGCGGGCAACGGTCCCTCCGGCACGGACTGCTGGAACCGCCGATGCTGGTCCTCGGCGAGAACCTTCCAGAAGGCTCCCCGCTCACGGACGACCTCGGCGACATCGCAACTGGCCACGAGGCCCTCGCGCGTGGAACGGCGCGCGGTGTTGATGATCTCGTCGACCATTCGATGCACGGCGGACAGGTCGTCCTGGAGTCGTTCTCTGACGACCGGGTCCGCAACCCCATCGACGTCGACCGACAGCACTGTCAAGGGGGTGCGCATCTGATGAGCCAGCTCGGCGGTGTACTCGCGCTCTTCGTTGAGCAACTCCTGTACGCGCAGCGTCAGCCGGTTCAGTGCCACCCCGACGTGTTCGATCTCCGTGATCGACGATGAGGGTGCACGCGCGGTGAGGTCACCGCCGGCCACCGAGTCGGCGGTCTGCTCGAGTGCCCGCAGTGGCGCGACTGTGCGTCGGGCCAACCACCAGGCCGTTCCACCCGCGATGCTGAGCAGTAGTACGGACACTCCCGCCAGTGCGGCAAGTCTGGCGACCAGGCCCTCGCGCAGTTCCTGCGGTGTCAGCGAAACCAGAACCACGCCGAAGTCGTCGTCGAAGTACGCGGGGGCGGTCACGTAACCCCAGGAGTCGACGACGTCGGAGGCCGTCGCCCCCCGGAACGCGGCCTCGACAACGCGTGCGGCCTGCGGGGGATTCGGCCCGACCACTTCTCCCTTGGGTCCGAACAGCGTCACGCTGCCATCGGAGTCCGGCGGCGGCACCGGGATGAGAGTCTCTCCGTGATCCCCGCCCTGCTGCTGCCATTCGTTGGCGTACGCACGTGCCTGGGCGGCACCCTCACTGAGATGATTGGCCACCACGATGTCGCGGGCGGAGAGGGCCAGCGGAACCAGCATCGCCACCAGCGCCGATGCGCACACGGCGAGGCCGAAGATGATGAGTCGCCGGTACATCAGTGCTGCTCTGAGTCGTCAGCCTGCGCATCCTCGAGCATGATCCCCACCCCGCGATGAACGTGCAGGAAGCGGGGCGCGTCGACGTCGTCGCCGAGTTTGCGCCGCAGCCATGACAGGTGAACGTCCACCGTGCGTGCGCTGTCGGTGCGCTGCCAGACCTCGCGCAGCAACTCCTTGCGGCTGACCACCCGGCCGGGATTCGCAGCCAGATAGGCCAGCACGTCGAATTCCAGCCTGGTGAGATCCAGCAGGCGTCCGTCGATCTCGGCGGTCCTGCGCGCGGGATCCACGCTCAATCCGCCGACCCGGATGCGGGCGCGGCCCGCCTCATCATCGGCGTGGCTGCCTGCTCTGCGCAGCACCGCTCGGATACGCGCCTCCAGGTGGGCCGGATCGTAGGGTTTGACCACGTAGTCGTCGGCGCCCGCGTCCAGTAGTTGCACGATGAGGCCCTCATCGTCACGCGCGGTGGCCACGATCACCGGAACCTGGCTCGCGGCCCGGATCATGCTGAGCAGACGGTCACCGGAGATATCGGGCAGACCGAGATCCAGGATCACGGTCTCGGGATTCTGTGTCAGCAGGGACTGCAGACCGGTGAGCCCATCGGGTGCGCTGTCCACTGCGTGGCCACGGGCGAGCAGTGCCCTGGTCACCGCTGTGCGGATGCCGGGATCGTCCTCGATCAGGAGCACGTGGACCATGCTCGGCAGCCTACGCCCGCACCGCGTGATGCTCGCGTTCCACGGGCCACGCGCCGACGGTTCGTGAGCAAGTGCGTGAGACGAACCAGCCGTCGAGTCCCATGCCCTCCAACCACGCCGGTCCTTCCTGCGAGAGGATCACCGACGCCGTGGACGCAGCGTTCGCGCCAGCGGCTTCGGCGGCGAGCACGCTGACTGATTCCCAGCGGGTTTCTGCCGGACTTCCGGTGCGCGGATCGATGATGTGGTGGCCACCGGCCCACGCCCTATGGCTCACCGAACTGGTGGCCAGTCCCGCGTCGTGGACGTCCATCGCGAACGCCTCCACCCCGGGGAGGTCGGGGTCCGCAGCCACGGTCCACGGTTCACCCGGGCTGATCACCCGGAGGTCCCCACCCATGTTGGCCACGACATCGAAGCCGGTGGAGGTGTGCGCGATCCGCGCGATCCGGTCGGCCAGCCATCCCTTGGCCACCGCCCCCAGGTCGAGTGCGGTACCCCGCGGGATGCGCACCTGCGCCTGGTGGCCCCCGGGACGGATCTCGATGGACTCCCAGGCCGCGCCACCGGTAGCGGCCGCTGGCCTTCGCCGATAGCCGCCACGACCCTGAGTCCTGTCCGGCCCACCGGTCGTACCCCGCGGCCACGAGATGCCGTCCCAGCAGGGGATCCACCAGCCCGCCAGTAGCGCTGGCCGCGTTGAGACTTGCACTGAGCACTGTCACGAAGTCCCATGAAACATCTGTCCATTGGCCCGCGGCCATGTTGACGGCCGATAACTCGGAGTCGGCCCGGAATCGGCTGGCGAGGCGATCGAGCGCGGCGACCTCGTCGTGGAGAAGTGACCTCAACCACCGGTGAAGAGTCGGCGTGGTTCCTGCCCTTGCCGACAACCACAACGTCGTCTTCCACGTGTCCACACGGACGCTCGTCACTGCGGATTCGCTCACAGGTCCAGGGTGCCTGCCGCTGGCGGCAACCCGTTGCCAGCGCTGGGTCAAGTTCAGGCGCACCAACACTTAACGTGGACTTGACGTGGCCTTGTCTACATCGGACCCGCCGCCGCGCCGACACTTTAGTGGACGGAAGGGGTCCGGGATGAAGGCCTTCATCGTGTGGACAGCGCTCGGCGCGGTGAGTGTGTTGCTGGGGGTGGCTCTGTACTCCACAAGCCTGCAGGGGTCGGCGACCGGCTACCGCGAGTCGGTGTTCACGCCCAGACCGGCACCCACGGTGGTGAAGACGAGGACGAGGACGAAGATCGTCCGCAAGCCGGCCAAGACCAAGATCGTCTACGTTCCCGCGCCCGCCCCGGCCAATCAGAACGGGACCGCGACCACTGCCCAGACCGGAACCTCTTCGACCCAGTCCTGGACGCCGAGTTCGAACCAACGGTCCGGCGAGTCCTCTTCCGATGACCGCGCGGAGAAGGAGGACGACGACGCTGACCTCCGCCCGGTGAACCCGTTCTGCCGGGTGAGTGTTGCGGAGAATGCAGCTCGGACTCGAACGATCGGGGCCGGACCAGGGGCGCCGCCCGAGGTGGGGGCGCCCCTGCCAATGTGCCGGTTCAGGAGCGGCGGGAACGGTACTTCTTCTTGACCTTCTTTTTCTTCTTCTTCGTGGGGTGGACCTTCGGCGCGGCGCTGATCGATGCGGACCCGGCTGCGACGCCGGACCGGTACACGATCAGCGGGCTGCCGGCCGACGTGCGCACGTACTGCTGGATCGGTGCCTGCGACACCGGTGCCGCCGTGACGGGTTCGGCCGCGGGGGCGGCCTGTGCGGGCTGTCCCGCCACCACGAGGCCGGTACCCATGAGGGCCACCGCCGATGCGGCAAGTGGACGGTTGATCTGTTTCTTCTTTGTGTTGTCCATGCGCTCATCGTGGAACGATCGCGTGTAAGCGCGCGCCCAGCACAACGTCAAGTACTGGGCAAGACAGGTAAGGCTGCGCTGAGCCCTCGCCCCCCAAACCGGATCAAACCGGACCGCTCGTCCGACGGGGGTGAAAAAACGCCGCCCCGTCTCGCGATTTGTCTGGACACGGCTGGGGCGCGGTGGGTCATCGTGTACCCCATTCAGGGCCGCCACCCGAGGAGCATGCCGATGAGATCACTCCCGGACCGGGGAGCATGTCGTGACCGCAGACATCCCCACGGACACCGATGCACTGGCCGCGATGCTCGAGGACCCGGAGATCCGGGAGTCCCTGGCGGTGATTCTGGCGAATGCTCCCGCGCTGGCAGCGCTGGCCTCCATGTCGACCGCACTCCTGCAGCGTGGGCCCGAACTCACCGACAACATCAACGAAGTCGTCAGGCAGCTGCGCGAGACCACCGAGGACTCCCACGACGCTGCCAACGTCCGCGACGCTGTCAAGGCACTCAGCGAACTGGCGCCCCTGACCAGCACACTGGCCGAGCGCAAGGACACCATTCAGGGTTTCCTGGACTCGCCCATCCTGCGGCCCGAGATCGTCGACGTGGTCGGGAACCTGGGCGAGGCGGCGCTCGAGGCCGACCGTCAGACCAAGGGCCGGCAGGTCGACTCCGGAGGAGTGTTCTCCCTGATGCGGCAACTCAAGAACGCCGACGTGCAGGAGACGCTGAGTTTCCTGCTGGCGTTCGCGAAGGTGTTCGGCGCACGTCAGCGGAGCGGCTGACTCGATGCACGAACTGTCCATCGCGCACGCCGTGGTCTCGACCGTCCTGCAGGCGCTGCCCGAATCCAAGCCCCGCGTCACCGAGGTGAGCCTGCGCATCGGCAGGCTGTCCGGAGTCGTTCCGCAGGCGCTGCATTTCGCCTACGACGTGGCGACCGCCGACACCCCCTCTGGCGGGCTCGGTGCTGCGCATCGAGGACATGCCGGTGGTGATCCGATGTGCCACCTGCGGACCCCAGGAACTGTCCGGGATCCGCGACTTCACATGTCCGATCTGCGGTGTTCCCTGCGGTGACGTGATCGCGGGCAAGGAGCTCGAGGTCGCCGAGGTGACCTTCGACGACACCAGCCCGGTCGATCACATCCGGGAAGGCGTGCTGGCCAAGAACGATCTGCTCGCCGACGGGCTGCGCGGATGGTTCACCGTCAACGACGTCAACGTGAGCAACTGGGTGTCGAGCCCGGGCAGCGGCAAGACCGCACTGCTCGAGTCGCTGCTGGGCGCCGCCATCGACCGCGGTCTCTCGCCGGCGGCACTGGTGGGGGACTGCGCCACCGACAACGACGCCAAGCGGCTGGCGCGTTCCGGTGCGAAGGTCCGGCAGATCATCACGGACGGCATGTGCCACCTCGAGTCCGACATGATCTCGGCGCATCTGGACGGCTGGGAGATGGCCGAACTGGATCTGTTGGTGATCGAGAACGTGGGCAACCTCGTCTGCCCGACCGGCTACGACCTCGGGGAGGACACCCGGGTCGCGCTGCTGTCGGTCACCGAGGGTGAGGACAAACCGCTGAAGTACCCGCAACTGTTCAACTCCGCCGACGTGGTCGTCGTGACCAAGACCGACATCGCCGACGCGGTCGAATGGAACCGGGAAGAGGCTCTGTCGGCCATCCGCCGCATCGCGCCGGAGGCCACGATCGTCGAAACGTCGGCGCGCACCGGTGCTGGTGTCCACGCCCTGCTCGACATCCTCCTCGATTCCGGGGATTCCGACCGACAACCATCCGTCCAACTGCAGGAGGCGACATGACGTCAGTGCTTTGGTTCCAGGGAGGGGCGTGCAGCGGCAACACCATGTCGTTCATCAACGCCGCCGAACCGTCCGTGGTGGACCTCATCGTGGACTTCGGCCTCGAGATCGTCTACCACCCGACGTTGTCGATGGAGATCGGCAAGGCCGCACAGGACATCTTCTGGGCCTACGCCAAGGGCGAGAAGGAGATCGACATCTTCGTGTACGAGGGGACGGTCATCGAAGGCCCCTCGGGATCCGGCCGGTTCGACATGTTCGCCGGCAGACCCATGAAGGACTGGGTCGACGACATCGCGCCGAAGGCCGGGATCGTCGTCGCGATCGGGGACTGCGCCACCTATGGTGGGCTGCCCGCCGTGCCGCCCAACCCGTCGGACTCCCGCGGGTCTGCAGTTCGACCGCGGCGGCAAGCGCGGCGGCTATCTCGGCCCGGACTTCGTGAGCAAGGCCGGGCTCCCCGTGATCAACATCCCTGGCTGCCCGGCGCACCCGGACTGGATCTCGCAGATCATCGTGGCGCTCGCCGCCGGTCGCGCCGCCGACCTCTCGCTCGATGAGTTCCAGCGGCCGAAGACCTTCTTCACCTCGTTCACCCAGACCGGGTGCACGCGCGTGCAGTTCTACACCTACAAGCAGGATCCGCCCAGTTTCGGCGAGGGCATGCGCACCGGTTGTCTCTTCTACGAGTTCGGGTGCCGCGGCCCCATGACCCACTCGCCGTGCAACCGCATCCTGTGGAACCGCCAGTCCTCCAAGACCCGCGCCGGACATCCCTGCACGGGGTGCACGGAGCCCGGCTTCCCGTTCGGGGATCTGGAGAAGGGGACCGTGTTCAAGACCCAGAAGGTCGCCGGGGTCATCCCCAAGGACGAGCCGGCCGGGATGGACAGCGGTTCGTACATGGCACTGGCGGGCCTGTCCCGGGCAGTGGCACCGAAGTGGTCCAAAGAAGACATGTTCGTGGTCTGAGCGCAGGAGAGAACTGATGACAACAATGGAACTCAATGTCAGCCCGCTCGGCCAGGTGGAGGGCGACCTCGATGTGAGGGTCGCGATCACCGACGGGGTCGTCACGGACGCCTGGACCGAGGCCGCGATGTTCCGCGGCTTCGAGATCATCCTGAAGGGCAAGGATCCGCAGGCGGGTCTGATCATGACCCCACGCATCTGCGGCATCTGCGGCGGCAGCCACCTGTACAAGGCCTGCTACGCACTCGACACGGCGTGGGGTACCTATGTTCCCCCCAACGCCACCCGGGTGCGCAACATCGCCCAGGCGTGCGAGACGCTGCAGAGCATCCCGCGCTGGTTCTACGCGATCATGGGGCCGGACCTGACCGCCGCACAGTACTCCTCGTTCCCGTCCTACGAGGAGGTCGCGCGCAGGTTCGCACCGTACGTGGGCACCAGTTACCAGACAGGTGTGACCATGTCGCAGCACCCGGTGGAGATCTACGCGATCTTCGGTGGGCAGTGGCCGCACTCGTCGTTCATGATCCCCGGCGGCGTGATGAGCGCGCCGACACTGTCCGACCTCACCCGCTCCACCTCCATCCTCGAGAACTGGGGCCGCGAATGGCTCGAGGGCCTGTGGCTGGGATGTTCGGTGGACCGCTGGCTGGAGAACAAGACCTGGAGTGACATCCAGGCGTGGATGACCGAGAACGAGTCGCAGGCCAACAGCGACCTGGCCCTGTTCCTTCGTTGGGCGCAGGAGATCGGTCTCGACTCCTACGGTCAGGGCTACGGCAACTACCTGGCAACGGGCACGTTCTTGAACCCCGACCTGTACACCAATCCGACGGTGGACGGCCGCAACGCCGCGCTGCAGGCGCGCTCCGGGATCTACGCCGATGGCAAGTACTTCGACTTCGATCAGATGCGGGTCACCGAAGACGTGACCCACGCCTACTACCAGGGAACCGGCTCACGCCACCCGTGGGAAGGGGTCACCGAACCGATCGACCCCGCCGAGGGCGCCAAGCAGGGCAAGTACACCTGGGCCAAGGCGCCACGCTACGACGTGCCCGATCTCGGCTACGTGCCGCTGGAGGTCGGACCGCTGGCCCGCCAGATGATGGCAGGGCGCCCCGACGCGGCCGACTTCCAGGACGCCGACCCGCTGATCAAGAACGTGATCGACGAACTCGGACCGAGTGTCATGACCCGGGTGCTGGCACGCGTGCACGAGGCGCCGAAGTACTTCCGCAACGTCCAGCGCTGGCTCAAGGAACTCGACCTGCACGGTGAGTTCTACGTCAAGCCCACCGAGCCGGCGTCCGGCAAAGGTTTCGGAGCCACGGAAGCGGCCCGCGGGGCGCTCTGCGACTGGATCGTGCTGGAGGAGGGCAAGATCGCCAACTACCAGGTGGTCACGCCCACGGCCTGGAACATCGGTCCGCGCGACGGCAACGACAACATCGGCCCCATGGAGAAGTCGTTCATCGGGACCCCGATCGAGAATCCCGACTTCCCGGTGGAACTCGGCCAGGTCGCCCACAGCTATGACTCCTGCCTGGTGTGCACGGTGCACGCCTACGACGGCAAGACCGGCAAGCAGTTGTCGCAGTTCCGCATGGGCGGAGGCTGATCGCTTGTCGCTGCCGACCGGAAGCGCCCACACGGTCATCGTGGGGTGCGGCAATCTGATCCGCGGCGACGATGCGGCCGGGCCGGTGCTCGTCCGGTTGCTCGCGGATCGGGATCTGCCGGAAGGGGTGCGGCTCATCGACGCCGGAACCGCGGGTATGGACGTGGGATTCGCCCTGCGCGGGGCACAGCGCGCGATCGTGGTGGACGCCTCCCGGGTGGGTGTCGACCCGGGTACCGTGCATCGCGTGCCCGGCGAGCACCTGACCGATCTGCGTCCCCCCGAGTCCAACCTGCACAGGTTCCGCTGGGATCAGGCGCTCGGCTTTGCGCAGTGGCTGCTCAAGGACGAGTACCCGCCGGAGGTCACCGTGTGGCTGGTGGAGGGGGAATCCTTCGAGGCGGGGGAACCGCTGACCCCGGCCGTGCAGGCGGCCGTGGAGCGCGTCGCCGACGCGATCGTCGCAGACGTCGCGGTGGTGTCGTGAGTGACCGCCGGAGACCCCCGGCCCCGGCTGGAGCAGGCACTCTCGGCCGACGCGGTCGCGGTGCCCGAGTCCGGACGCTGGATCGTATACCTCGATGTGGTGCTGGAGTCGGGTGCCGTGCGCCGACGGGTCGGCGAATACCACGACCAGCGCCGCGCCGAACAGGCTGCACGCATCATCGAACGCAACGCACGGCGTTTCATCCCCAGCCCGCCCCGCGAGACGACCTGAGGTGACCATGGATCTGCCCGGCCCGAAACCCCAGCCGCTCGGCGTCCTGCCCTGGCCGGCCGGAATGCTGCTGATCCCCGCGGTTCCCGGGGCCGACGAGGCCGCGCAGGCCATCGTCGAGGGAGCGCCACCCGAGGTCTGGCCGGAGTCGCTGCGCTACTACGAAGCGGCACTGACCGGCGACCCGACGGAGGCTGCCGCGCTGGTACCCGGGGACGATCCGCGTCAGCCGCTACAACCGTGCCGTGCTCGTCGGCGGCGACGGGGTGTGGGAACAACTCGCCGCCGAGACCACCGGGCCGCTGGCAGCTCTGGTGGGGATGGCACGGTTCTCCGTGGGTCAGATCGACGACCCACCGGCCGCCGACGGATTGCACGGGGAAGTGGCCGCGATGGTTCTCAGCGCCCGTGCCTCGGCCGCGTTGGAGCGCCGCGATGCCCATGGCGCGGTGACCGATCTCCGGGCGGCGGTGACGGCCGCCGCCGAGGCGCCGAGTCCGATCCTGGCGGCATCGCTGCGGCTCACTCTGGCGCAGGTGCTCGCCGATACCGGAGACCCCTCGGGCGCCGCGCTGGAGGCGGACGCGGCTCTGCAGCGGCTGCCGATGACCGCTGACCGGGAGTTGCGAGCCCACCTTCAGGTCACGCGTGCACTGGCCCGCCAGCAACTCGCAGGGGACGACCGAGGGGCTCTGCTGGCCGTGGTGGGCGACCTCACCGAGGCGACGAAGGTGTTCCGCGAGGAGACCCACCCGGAACTGTTCGCAGTCTGCAACCAGCACCTGGCGGTCGCCTACCTCGTGATGCCGATGTCGGACCAGGGCGACCGACTTCGCCTCGGCGTCGCCGTGAACGCCCTTCGGGCCGCGCTGCGGATCTACACGCCGCAGACCCATCCCGCACAATGGGCGAGTACCCAGACGAACCTGGCCAACGCCCTGCAGTACCTGCCCAGCGTCCACCAGGAGCAGAACCTGGACGAGGCCGTTCAGTTGTACGAAGAGGTCCTGCAGTACCGTGATCCACAACTCGACCCCCTGGGCTACGCACGGATCCTGTCCAACCAGGGCAACGCCCTCGGTCATCTGGGTGTGTTCGCCGACGCCAAGCAACGACTCGAACGCGCTCGGGACATGTTCGACTCGGCCGGTGACCCCGACGCAGCCCAGACCGTGCACGGGCATCCTTACCAGTCTCGAGCAGGCCGCGACCGGGAGCATGACCTGATGGAGATGTTCGCGCGCGCAGCAATTCGACGTGCTGCTGCGGGAGGCGGCCGGGAACTTCGCGGAGCGCTGTGTGCACCGTGCGGGAGGTCCGGACCCGGCGGTGGCCGCACTTCGTGACGACCCGGAGGGCGTCGGGATGACCGACTTCGTCAACGCCTTCTTCGCCGAGAACCTGCTGGAGGACACAGCCGGCAGTTGTTTCGTCCTCGAGGCGCTCGAACGCCGGACGCTGCCCGGCGACCCGGGCGGATCAGGTGCCGAAGTGCTGGCACGGCTGGCCCGCGCGGCTTTCGCAGACGTACTCGCCGTGCAGACTGCCCAGGTCATCGCGCAGCAACAGATCTACTCCTAGGAGGCCGACAGTGGACACCGCATCCTTCGACGAACTCGCAGCCCGGGTCGATGAACTGCGCGATCAGGTCAACCACAGCGACGAGTCCGTGCGCGCACTGCTGCAGCAGACACCTCGACGCCATCACCGAGTTCAACCGGCAGGGCCTGATCACGCTGGTGCACATGATGCGCGAGGACGAGCGGGCCGGAGAGATCCTGTACGAGTCCGTGGAACGCCCGGAGGTCATGGCGCTGTTCGTGTCGCACGGGATCATCCGCTCGGACCGGACGCTGGACGTCCTGCAGGTGTACGAACAGATCCGGCCGCACCTGATCGCCAGTTCGATCGAGATGAGCGTGGAAGAGGTCCGCGACGACGTCGCCTACGTCAAGTTCGCGGCCGGCTGCAGCGCTGCGGACCAGCCCACCAAGGACGAGATCATGGGGATCATCCGGCAGCGTGTGACCGGCCTGCGTGACGTGGTGGAGGTGGCGGAGGAGCCGTCGTCGGCGTTCGTCGCGGTCGACACGATCCGGGTGGGTCCACCGGCGTGATCCACGCGTACTCGACCAGCGGTACCAGGGCGCGTCCCATCCGCCGGCTCGGTGCCGCCGCCCCCGGCGGTCTCGCGCTGCCCGATGCCAGTCCGACCGAATCGCACATGTACTCCCCGCGCGGTGTTTGGACCGACGGCGAGCGAGTGATCGTGGCGGACTCCGGCAACCATCGTGTGCTCATCTGGCACGGGTTCCCCGAGCACGACGGTGCGCCAGCCGACGTCGTACTCGGTCAGCCGGACTTCACCTCCGAGGGCCCGGCTGCGGGCGCGGGGGACACCCGTCGGGGCCTTTACCTGCCGACTGGTGTGGCGGTCGTCGCGGGCGACCTCGTCGTGGCGGATGCCTGGCACCACCGTCTGCTGGTGTGGGACGGCATCCCGCAGGACTGCTTCGTCGGCCCCGGCCGCGGTGATCGGTCAGGAGGACTTCAGCAACGTGGCGGCCAACCGGGGTGGCGACCCCGACCTGTCCACGTTCTACTGGCCGTTCGGCTTCGCGCTCGTGGCCGGTGTCTTCTGGGTGGCCGACACCGGCAACCGCAGGGTCCTGGGCTGGAGCGGGGGCGTGCCCATCGATGGCCGCCCCGCGGACATCCTGCTGGGCCAGACCGATCCGGGCTCGCGTGAGGACAACAGCGGCGCGCTGGGGGATGGCACCTTCCGCTGGCCGCACGCGATCGCCGGCGACGAGGACCACGATGTACGTCGCGGATGCCGGCGATCACCGGATCCTGGGTTTCCCGGCCAGCAGCGACACCGCGTCGGTGGTCCTCGGCCAGAGCAGCGCCGACCGTGTCCGACGAGTTCAAGAACCGGCCCCAGGGACCTCAGCGCCTGCGTTTCCCGTACGCGGTGGTCAACGACGACCGGCGGCTGATCGTGGCCGACACATCCAACAACCGTGTCCTGATCTGGCACGGTCTTCCGCGCGAGGGCGCGGGACTGGAAGCGGACACCGTGCTCGCGCAGTCGGACCTCGACGCGAACGGTGAGAACCGGTGGACCGCGGTCGCCGACGACTCCCTGTGCTGGCCCTACGGACTGAGCCTGGCCGGCGACACCCTGGCCATCGCGGACTCCGGCAACAACCGTGTCATGTTCTGGAGCGTCGACTGATGCGGCGCTGTGCGGTGCGGGTGACCGGGACCGTGCAGGGGGTGGGCTTCCGGCCCTTCGTACACGGCCTCGCCGACGAACTCGGACTCGCCGGCCATGTCGGCAACGACGTGGAGGGTGTCTTCATCGAGGTGCAGGGCGCGAGTGTGCAGGAGTTCCTCAGACGCCTCGTCGCAGAGGCCCCACCGCTGGCGAGTATCGAATCGGTGGAGACCCGTGACGTGCCGGTGCAGGAGCAGATCGGCTTCGAGATCGTCGCCAGCGCCGCATCCTCGCCGGGCGCGGTGACCTCGATCCCGCCTGATACCGCGGTGTGTTCGGACTGCCTTCGCGAGATGCGCGACCCATCGGACCGCCGGCTCGGGTACCCGTTCATCGCCTGCACCAACTGCGGTCCCAGGTTCACGATGGTCACCGGCCTGCCGTACGACCGCTCCAACACGTCGATGGCGGACTTCGACCTGTGTCGGGCGTGTATGGCGGAGTACACCGACCCGCACAGCCGCCGCTACCACGCGCAGCCGACGGCATGCTGGGACTGCGGTCCACGGCTGTCCATGAGCGTTCCCGAACTCGCGGCCGCTCTGCACGCCGGGCAGATCGTCGCGATCAAGGGGATCGGGGGCTACCACCTGGCCTGTGATGCCACCGCCCCGGAGGTGGTGGCGCGACTTCGCGAACGCAAGCGCCGCGGCGACAAGCCCTTCGCGGTCATGGTCGCCGATCTGGAGCATGCTGCCCAGTGCGTGGAGTTGAACGGGCCGGCCAGCGAGCTGTTGACCGGGGCTGCCCGGCCGATCGTCCTGGCGCCATCCCGGAACGCGGATCTGCAGGCCCTGGTGGCGCCGGGCAATCATCAGCTCGGCGTCATGCTCGCCTACACGCCGTTGCACCATCTGCTCTTCGACGCCGGTGCCCCGGACGTTCTGGTCATGACCAGCGGGAACCTCTCCGACGAGCCGATCTGTATCGATGCGGCACAGGCGCAGGAGCGGCTGTCCGGTATCGCCGACAGTTTCTGCCACCACGATCGCCGCATCCAGGTGGCATGCGACGACTCGGTGGTCAGCGTGGTGCACGGCGACGTCGCAGCCCGTGCGGCGCAGCCGAGGGCATGTTCCGACGCCTCTGCCGCTGCCGGTGGATGGCCCCGCGATGGTGGCGGTGGGCGGTGAGATCAAGGCCACCGCGGCGGTCTCCGCGGGCGGACGCGCCTGGCTGACGCAGCACATTGGCGATGTCGAGAACTTGGAGACGCTGGCGATGCTCGAGCGCTCGATCGGGATTCTGGCCGACCTGCAACGCATCGCACCCGGAACTGGTGGTCAGCGACATGCACCCCGGCTACATGTCGCGACGCTGGGCCGCCGATTACGCAGCCGCGCAGGGTATCGAGCACCTGAGTGTGCAGCATCACCACGCGCACCTCGCGTCGCTGCTGGCCGAGCACCGCGTGCCGCTGGACCACCCGGTGCTTGGGTTTGTCTTCGACGGGACCGGCTACGGCACGGACGGCACGATCTGGGGCGGGGAACTGCTGCTCGGCTCCTACCAGGGGGTGGAGCGGGTGGGCCACCTGGCTCCCGTGCAACTGCCCGGTGGGGACGCGGCCATCCGTCATCCTGCGCGGGTGGCTGCGTCGCACCTACGGGCGGCGGGGCTGCCGATGGATGGGACAGCACCGGCCGAAGCCATGTCGCCCGTGGACAGGCGCCTGGTTCAGCAGATGCTGACGACCGGGACACACTGCACCCCGACGACCAGCGTCGGCCGCCTGTTCGATGCGGTGGCGTCCCTGCTCGATGTGCGGCACGCCGTGGAGTACGAGGCGCAGGCCGCGATCGAACTCGAGTCGCTGGGCAGTGTCGGCAGCGCAGAGGCCTGGCCGGTCCACGTTCACGTCGACGACGGCGCGGTGCTCATCGATCCTGCCGGCTGGATCTCCCGGGCGGTGGTCGATCACCGGGCGGGGATTCCGGTGCAGCACTCCGCGATCGCGTTTCACCTTGGTCTGGCTGATGCGGTCACACGGGCGGCCAGGGAGGTCCGTGACCGCACCGGGGTCGGCACCGTGGGGCTGACCGGAGGGGTCTTCGCCAACGCGATCCTGACCGAGGCTTGCCTGGTGCGACTGCTGTCGGCCGGGTTCGAGGTCCTCACCCATCGCGTGGTCCCACCGAACGACGGGGGTCTCGCCCTGGGTCAGATTTCAGTTGCTGCCGTAGTGGTCCATCGAAGGTAGGGTGATCGACATGTGTTTGGGCGTTCCGGGCAAGGTGGAGAAGGTGTGGGAGGCCGAAGGCACCCGCATGGCGACTGTGGACTTCGGTGGCGTTCGCAAAGACGTGTGTCTGGCGTACGTGCCGGACGTGCAGATCGGCGACTACACGATCGTGCACGTCGGTTTCGCGCTGACCAAACTCGATGAAGCGAGCGCACTGGAGACCCTCGAGTTGTTCAAGAGTGTCGGCCTGCTCGACGAGGAGCTCGGGATCACCGTGGACCCGCGATGAAGTACCTCGACGAGTTCGGGGACGCGGAACTGGCCAAGCGCCTGCTCGACGACATCGCTGCCACCACCACGAAGCGGTGGGCCCTCATGGAGGTGTGCGGCGGCCAGACGCACACGATCATCCGCAACGGCATCGACCAGTTGCTGCCCGACCAGATCGAACTCATCCACGGTCCCGGTTGTCCGGTGTGCGTGACTCCACTGGAGACCATCGACCGGGCGCTGGCCATCGCCGCCCGCCCGGATGTGATCTTCTGCTCGTTCGGGGACATGATCAGGGTTCCCGGATCGTCCGACGACCTGTTCCGGATCAAGAGCCGCGGTGGGGACGTCCGGATCGTGTACTCGCCGCTGGACGCGGTGAAGATCGCGCAGGAGAACCCCGACAAGCAGGTGGTCTTCTTCGGCGTCGGCTTCGAGACCACCGCTCCGGCCAACGCCATGACGGTGAAGCTGGCCAAGCAGCAGGGGATCGGCAACTTCTCGCTGCTGGTGTCGCATGTCCTGGTCCCGCCGGCCATCCGGGCGATCATGGATTCGCCGACCGCCCGGGTGCAGGGGTTCCTTGCCGCGGGCCATGTCTGCACAGTCATGGGCCTGGGGGAGTACGAGCCGTTGGTCGAGCAGTACCAGGTCCCGATCGTCGCCACCGGCTTCGAACCGCTGGATGTCCTCGAGGGGATCCGGCGGGTCGTCATGCAGTTGGAGAACGGTGTCGCCGAACTGGACAACGCATACCCCAGAGCGGTTCAGCCGCAGGGCAACCCGGTGGCGCAGCAAGTCGTGCGCGAGGTCTTCGAGACCTGTGACCGGAGTTGGCGGGGGATCGGGATGATCCCGCAATCGGGCTGGCGTCTCAACGCCGACTACGCGGACTACGACGCGGAGAAGCGCTTCGAGGTTCTCGGCATCACCACCGTGGAGTCCCCCCTGTGCCGCTCGGGTGAGGTGCTGCAAGGACTGATCAAACCCAACGAGTGCTCCGCATTCGGCAAGGAGTGCACGCCACGTTCACCCCTGGGTGCCCCCATGGTGTCCAGCGAGGGCGCCTGCGCGGCGTACTACCAGTTCCGCCGGCTCGAGGTTCCGGCGTGACCGACCGTCCGGACCTGGAGAACTGGACGTGCCCGCTGCCACTGCGCGACCAGACGTCGATCGTCATGGGCCACGGCGGCGGCGGTCGGCTGTCGTCGGAACTCGTGGAGCACCTCTTTCTGCCGGCCTTCGGCGGGACAGCGCTGGCCGGTGCGCTGGAGCAACTCGGCGATTCGGCGGTGCTGGATCTGGCCGGCGCGCGACTCGCATTCACGACCGACTCGTACGTCGTGCGGCCGCGCTTCTTCCCCGGCGGCAATGTCGGGCGATCTCGCGGTCAACGGAACCGTCAACGACCTGTCGGTCAGCGGCGCGGTGCCGTTGGCGCTCTCTGTCGGGCTGATCCTCGAGGAAGGGATGCCGCTCGACGAACTCGGGGTGATCACCCAGACCATGGGGGATGCCGCACGTGCTGCCGGGGTCTCGATCGTCACCGGGGACACGAAGGTGGTCGACGCGGGTCACGGGGACGGCGTCTACATCAACACCGCCGGTATCGGGCTGGTCCGGCCCGGGCTCGAGCTCGGGCCCGATCAAGTGCGACCGGGCGACAGGATCCTCGTGTCCGGACCGATCGCCGCTCATGGGATCGCTGTGCTGAGTGTGCGCGAGGGACTCGAGTTCGGCTCCGAGATCGTCACCGACAGCCAGCCGCTTGAACGGGCTGATCGGGGCCCTGCTCGACTCCGGTGCGCAGGTGTCGATGATGCGCGACCCGACGCGCGGCGGGGTGGCGGCCACGCTCAACGAGATCGCGTGCGGCCAGTGGCTGCGGCGTTCGGATCGTTGAGGGCGCTGTGCCGGTTCCGGACGACGTGCGCGCGGCGTGCGCCTTCCTCGGCCTCGACCCCATGCTGGTGGCCAACGAGGGTCGCGTCGTGGTCTTCGTGCGCGCCGACGATGCGGATCGTGCGCTGGAGAGTCTGCGCGCCCACCCCGCCGGGTCCGGAGCGGCCCTGATCGGGGAGGTCGTCGTCGATCACCCCGGGGTCGTGGTCGCGAAGACCGGGATCGGCGGCACCCGGGTCGTGGATCTGCCGCTCGCCGAGCAACTGCCGCGCATCTGCTGACGTCCCGTGGCTGCCCGCCCCGGCCGCCCACCCCTTGGCGCCGACCCCTTGCGCCGACCTTGCCTTGGCGCCGACCTTTTGTGAAGAAGTTGCCCGTAAACACCGGCGTGTCGGCGCAACTTCTTCACAAAAGTCGCGGCGGCGCGGGAGCGGCGGGCGGCGGCGGCGGTGCGGCGGGCGGAGCGCGGACGGCGCTGTCAGGGACCGAGGCGGCTCAGGGCAGCCACGACACCCTGCCCGCCAGTACCGCGTAACCGATGAACGCGACAGAGTCGATGAGCGCGTGCGCGATGATCATCGGCATCACCCGGCCCCAGCGGCGGAACAACCAGCCGAACAACAGTCCCATGACGACGTTCCCGACGAAGCCACCGACGCCTTGGTACAGGTGGTACGACCCCCGGATCAGTGCGCTGGTCCAGATGGCCGCCGGCCATCCCCAGCCGATCTGGCGCAACCGATGGAGCACGAATCCCAGCACCACCACCTCCTCGACCACCGCGTTCTCCAGAGCGCCGAGGACGAGCACGGGGGTTCGCCACCACACCTCCGGCAGGCCCTGCGCGGCGACCGTGAGATTGATTCCGGCGCGGTAGGCGATCAGGTACCAGGCGATCCCGGTCAGCCCGACGATCGCGGCAAGGGCGAATCCGCGGCGGGTGTCCCGGGCGGGTTGGGTGGCGTCCACGCCCAGAGTGCGCAGGCTCTCGCCGGAGCGGCGAAGCAGATAGGCGACCAAGCCCACGATGACCAACGCGAATCCGATGCGCAGCAGTTGCAGCGTCAGATCCAGCCCCGGCCGTTGCGGACTGCGACGCGTTGAGAGTGACGGTCTGTTCGGCCAGTGGAACGCCGCTGGTCAGGTCCGCGAGCAGGTTGACGATCGCGTACACGCCGGAGCGTCCCAGGGACAGCCCGAGCACCAGGACGATCTCGGCCACGAGATAGCCGCGGGGCAGTACGGGGGCTGTGCCGCGGTCCATGAGGTCAGGCTAGTGGCGGTCGACCGTCCTGGACCGCGGGCGTGTACGCCCGACGTGGACTCGGCGCACGGGCGGGTGGCTGGAGCCACTTCGAGGACTACGGTCGGCGAAGGGTCGATCGACTCTTTGCAGGGGGCAGGGCACTTGGACGCGTGGGTTGCCGGCGCATCGGAAGCCTCGATCCGGTGCCACCCTGCGCTGCTGCGTGTAAGACTGACGAGTCCATCCCTGCGGGGGTCCGCAACAGGGAGTTGGAGAGTCTGACATGACCGAGTACCCCCGGAATCGTCTTGCACCGAGCCGAAGGATGGCCGCTGGATTGCTCGGCCTGGCCATGCTCGCGGGGGGATGCTGTGCTCCCACCGACTGCGGTCGCATCAAGTGCTCCGGCGGTGAAGAAGGCGCCGCCGTCCGTGCCGAAGCTGCCCAACAACTTCCGTGGCAAGGGGACCTACATCGTCAAGGACATGAGGCTCAAGGTCGGCTTCAAGTGGCGCGGCAGGAAGGGCGACGTCCAGATGATCGCGGGCAGTAAGTCCGACCCGATCCACTTCACGAACCTCATCCACAACGACAGCCTCTACACGCTGACCTACAAGTGGCCCGGTCTGTCGAAGGACGAGCAGGGTGAGTGCGTAAAGCTCAGTGACAACTTCAGCCTCGACTTCTTCAACTGGTGGCTCGGGCAATCGCAGTATGTCGGCAAGGAGATCCTGCTCGGCAAGCAGAGACGGGAGGTGAACCACTTCCGGGGTGTGGTGGTCGTGCCGGCCCTCCCGCCGGGCAACTACGATCGAGCGCCGCTGGTCAGTGCGGACTTCTACGTCGATCGCGACGACTCCAGCACCTTTTGGCAGGTGCTGCACTTCGGTGTCCAGAACAAGTTCGCGCCCTCGCTGGATGAGTGGTTCGAGATGGACACCTTCAAGAAGAAGGCCGGGAAAGTGAAACTCCCCGACAGATGCAGGAAGGCGCCGCTCGACGACGAGGCCGACGGCAACTGGCTCCCGCAACCGGACGCGAACCAGTAGACGGTCCAGTCTCCAAATCCGACATCCGACGCACGAAAACGCAGCGCATTCACCGCGCTTCTGACATCCGTCGGACGCTCCACCGAGACTCCCTGTGTTCGGGCGAGAATGATGGTGGCTGTGAGCAGTACGTCGCCCAGCGCATCGAGTTATCGCTCGTGGCTGCCGCGTCTGACGAATGGGGTGATGTCTGACCTCAGGATCTGGATGATGGCGTTCGGGCTGGTCATCGGTCTTGTTTTCCCCTTCGTCCTAGTGATGCTGGGGGTGTCCAGTGACACGGCGCTGCGACCCGCCTTCTTCGGCGCAACGCTGTCTCGCCGGAATTCTGGTCGGAGCGGTCAACCAACTGCTGGCCCAGGCCGTCGTCGGGGTCCGACTGCGCGCACTGGCCACCGGTATGCAGCGAGTGGAGCACACACTGGTCGACGCCACGTACAGCGGCGACTGGGAGTCGTGCGACCCGACGTCCTGCATGGTCCCGGTCGACTCCACCGACGATCTGGGTGAGGTCGCCGTCTCCTTCAACCGCTTGGTTGCGGGCCTAGCGGCGAGTCATCGCGTGAACGACGGTGTCACGGCGATGGGTGAGGCGCTGGCCTCGCATCTTGAACTCGAGGCACTCGCGGAGTCCACGCTGCAGGAGTTGACGACCCGGACCGGCGGTTCGGCAGCGGCGTTGATGGTCGTGAGCAACGGTAGGATCGAGCTCGCCGGCGCCCTCGGCATCCGAGACAGCGATCGTCTTCTGTCGGCGGAGGTCGTGCAGTCCACGGTCCGCACGCGCCAGCCCACTGTCCTGCAACTGCCACCGGATCTCGTGGTCAGCGGTGCGGTGGTCGACTTCGTGCCGCAGGAGGTCCGGGTGCTCCCCGTTCTGTACGGCGTCGCTGACAGTCGGTGTGCTCGTGGTCGCCTTTGCACAACCGAGTGGTCAGGAGGCCAGCGCGGTTCTGGACTCAACGATGCCCGGGCTGGCGGTGGCTCTGAACAACGCGATGAGCCATCAGGACCTGCAGAGGGTCGCAGCTCTGGATCCGCTGACGGGGGTGCTCAATAGGCGGTTCGGGTTGCAGCGATTGAAAGAAGAGATCGGTCGATCGGTTCGCTCCGGTGATCCGCTCGGTCTTCTGATGTTCGACCTGGACCATTTCAAGATACATCAACGACACGTACGGGCACCTGGTCGGGCGATCGAGTGCTCCAGGCGGTGGTTCGGGTGGCGCGACAGGTCGTGCGCGAGGGCGATGTGATCGTTCGGTACGGAGGGGAGGAGTTCCTCATCGTGCTGCCAGGCGCCGGTCACGAGGACCGGATGAAGATGGCAGAGCGTGTCCGGCGCGCGGTCGCCGACTCAGAGATCACCGAGGCCGACCAGCGGATCCAGGTCACCGTGAGCATCGGTGGGGCGGGGATGCCGGATCAGGCGGTGTCCACCCAGGAGGACCTGATCGGTCTTGCCGACGGTGCGCTGTACACCGCGAAGAACTCCGGTCGTGACCGCTGCGTGATGGCCTGACCGCGGATACTGGCTCCCGCGACTGGACTCGAACCAGTAACCGTCCGATTAACAGTCGGATGCTCTGCCAATTGAGCTACGCGGGAATGACCTCTAGCGTACCGAGGCCTCGCCCGGCTCAGTACCGGAGGGGCTGTCGACCAGCGGATCTGGCGACGGCTTGGTCCCTTCGTACAGTCTCGCGCCATCGAGGTTGCAGTTCGGCAACGAGCAAGTGAGCCGACAGTATTCGAGATGTCAAGATTGTCCCCCTTCGTTATGGTGAGGCAACCTGAACTATTCGAAAGGGAATCACATGATCGTTCGTCGTATCACCGCCACCGCCGCGGGTCTGGCTCTGGTGGGTACCGCCTTCGCCGCCGCTCCGGCCATGGCGAAGCAAAACACCACCACCCTGAAGCTGGACACCCGTTTCCTCGCGCTGCTCGGTGCGGCAGACGTCGCCCCCTCGGCGGTCAAGCCGGCCAAGATCAAGGGCGGATCGATCAGCTTCCCCGCCAAGCTCAAGGGCAAGACCATCACGCACAAGGGTGGCCTGAAGCTCACCGCCGCGGCCGGTTTCGTGTCCCTCGAGGACATCGCCATCAACTGGAAGAAGGGCAAGGCGACCGCCCAGATCGGCAACCCGGTGACCCCGGAGCCGCTGGAGATCAAGAACGTTCTGGTCATCAAGGGTGGCAAGAACAAGATCAAGAAGAACGGCACCTGGAAGAACGGCAAAGTCACGCTGGCCAAGAGTGTGACCGCGCTGGGCTCCAAGCAGGACCCGGCCGACCTGATCGCCACCGTGCTGGGCCTCCCGGCGGGCTCGGTCCCGAGCGGCGCGACGCTGGGCAAGATCAACATCAAGGTGAAGAAGTAGGCACTCCGCACTTCGCAGGCGAGGGGCGGTCCGGACAACGGGCCGCCCCTCGCTGCGTCCGCGTTGCGGTGGTCAGTCCGTGCTACGCAGGCATTCGGCTTTCCCGACGCATCGCAGGATCCGCACCGCGGTGCGGTGGGAATGGCCGGTTAGACTCACCGTCGAGGGGCGATAGCTCAATCGGTTAGAGCGCCGGACTCATAATCCGTTGGTTCCGGGTTCAAGCCCCGGTCGCCCCACGATCCGCGACGGCGGTCAACGCGAAGAGTTGTGCTCTCCGGGATTCCGGGTCACCCGGTGAGGGTTGCCGCGCTGGGCGCGACCGTTCGTTCAGACGCCCACCGGCTCGACGTTGCGCGTCTTCGGTGACATCCGGCGGTAGGCGACCAGCAGCACCACGGCCAGCAGTGGTCCGAGGATGTCGCTGGGTATTGCCCAGACGTTGTTCGGCGCGGTGTTGTCATGCACGGTGTACTGCATGACGTGACCGATAGCGTCCCCCCAGTAGCAGATCGCGAGCACGACCACTGCCGCGGTCAGCCACCCGTCGCGGCGCCAGGCACAGCCGATGCCCAGGACCCCGACGGCGACGTCGGCCCACCCGACTTCCCATTGGAACATCGACGGGGCGTAGCCGATGCCTTCGGCGATCTGCCCGGAGTTGGGTCCGAGGTGGCCTGAAGCGCCCAGGAGGGCCCACGCGCCGCCCAGTACGAGCACCCACAGCAGGAGCAGTTCCACCACACGTCGTGGGGTTCGGGCCTCGGCGCTGCGGTCCACGGCGACATGGACGCCCCAACCGGCGAATGTCAAAATCCACGGCGTCAGGAAGAAGGCCATGGCGAAAGGTACCAACCTGCGGTCGCAGTATGCGACGTTTGCGGCGTGCCCGGTGCGTCCGATTACAGGTGACGGCCACTCCGGGCGGCGTACGGTGGGAAGAGGGGGGAGAAGGGTTGCTGTCATGTATGTACGCACCATCGTCGCCGATCTGGTCCCGGGTCGAACGGAGCAGGCCATCCGGATCTTTCGCGAGGAGATCGTGCCGGTGGTCCGCGAGCAGCCCGGATACATCAGTACCGCGGTCTACATCGATCACCAGCACCACCAAGCACAGACGGTGAGTTTCTGGGAGTCCAAGGAGGCTGCAGAGGCCACATCTTTGGGCTCGGAGTATCTCGAGAAAGTGACTGCGCGTCTCGCGCAGTGTGTTGTCAACCGCCAGTACGACCAGTGGGAAGTCGCTTTCAGCGACTCGAAGTAGTCCCAGACGGGGTCTGCTAGCCCGATCAGTCGGCGTTCGTTTATCGGACACGTGCAATTTTGGCGGTCGAAATGTCCGTTATGCCACTTGACGCCCGGATTTACACGCCGATAACTTCACGCGAGGCATTCAGGATCGTCGACCGGAAGCAGAGCCGCTGTGAAACGCATTGCCGTGTCGGTCGTATCCCTCGGGATGCTCGGCGTGATGGTGGCGCCGGCGTCGGCGCTCGAACTCGATCCGGTGCGACTGGAACTCGTCGACGTACCCGCCACCGTGCCCGCAGGTTCGGACGGCTCGGTCGGGGCGTTCGTCCCGCGGGGCAACCGTTGCCGCCTTGTGGTCCGCGATGCCGCTGGTGGCGTCTGGAAGGGACCGCGGTCCAAAGCGACCTCGGGATTCATGCAGTTTCCCTGGACGCAGCAGGCAGGTAGCGCCTCGGGGCAGTGGCGTCTGCGTGTCAAGTGCCACAACAAGGTCACGAGGTCCAAGTCCCGCTGGGGCTCCTTCAATGTGACGACCTCAGCCGCCACTCCGGCATCTGTGCCGACGCTCGGGCGCCCCGCCTCGGCTCCGGTGTCCGGCCTCGCCGCCGCCTATGGGTGGGCGCCTTTCGGCTCGACACTGATCAAAGGCACCGACTGGTTCGCCGGTCGCGGTGTCGACGTGCGCAGTAACGGCGGCAACGGATGCGCGTCAGGTTGCGCGGTACGCGGAACGTACGGGACCAAGTACCAATGTGTTGAGTTGGTGAACCGCTTCGTCCGTACGCAGGGCTGGGTGACCAGCAACATCCTCGGCAACGCGCACCAGATCCTGGACAAGGCTCCCCGCGACGCGTTCGCCAAGCACAAGGCCGGTGACGGATACGTTCCGGTGCCCGGCGACATCATCGTGTGGTCCGGGGGGAGTTCCGGGTACGGGCACGTCGCGGTCGTCTCTGCAGTGTCAGCCGGGGTGGTGACATTCGTCGAGCAGAACGCCAGCCGCAGCGGTTCGTATCGCTTGAAGATGGACACCGGGGGCCGACTGGCCCGCTACGGGGCGCTGAACCACACGGGTTACCTACACGCCTACGCCAACGGCTGAGCGGGTCATCCGTCGGCGCGCACAAGCAGCCCCACAGCCCATCCGCAGACCCCTGCCCTGAATCGGTAGCCTGACCACCATGCGCACGTTCGGCAAGGTCATCGGGATCGTCGGGATCGTCGTGCTGGTGCTGGCGGTGGTGTTCGTCTCCTTCGGGGCATGGACGGTGCACCGACCCTTCCCGCAGTTGAACGGCCAGGTCGAGGTGCCAGGGCTCGAGTCGTCCGTCGAGGTCATCCGCGACGACCTCGGCATCCCGCAGATCTACGCCGACTCCATCGACGACCTGTTCTTCGCGCAGGGCTACGTGCACGCGCAGGACCGGTTCTGGGAGATGGACTTCCGACGCCACGTCACCGCGGGTCGGCTGTCCGAGATGTTCGGTGAGAGCCAGGTCGACACCGACAAGGTGATCAGGACCATGGGGTGGCGCCGGGTCGCCGAAGAGGAGCTCGGTCTGTTGTCGCCGAAGTCCAGGCAGATCCTCGAGGCCTACGCGAAAGGTGTCAACGCCTACATCTCCGATCGGTCGGAGGCCGAGTTGAGTCTCGAGTACTCGGTACTCGGATTGATCAACTCCGACTACGAGATCGAACCGTGGACCCCGGTCGATTCCGTGGCCTGGCTCAAGGCGTTGGCCTGGGACCTGCGGGGCAACATGGACGACGAGATCCAGCGAGCGGTCGCCGCGGCCGAAGTTGGTGTGAAGCGCACCCAGGAGTTGTACCCGCCCTATCCCTACGACCGTCATCGCCCCATCGTCGACAAGGGTGCGGTGGTCGACGGGAGGTTCGACCAGAACGCGAATCCTTCTGTGTCCCAGGCCGCCGCCTACCTCCCGGCAACCCCAGCTCTCAAGGCGACGCATGCCGCCTTCGAGACTCTCCGGACCGCGCTCGGCCCGGTGGGTGAAGGGATCGGCTCCAACAGTTGGGTCGTGTCCGGGTCCAAGACGGTGACCGGCAAGCCGCTACTGGCCAACGACCCACACCTCGCGCCCGCCATGCCGTCACTGTGGTACCAGGCGGGCCTGCACTGCCGGACCATTTCCGCGCAGTGTGGGTACGACGTCGCCGGCTGGACCATGTCCGGCCTGCCGGGGGTGTTCATCGGTCACAACGCCACGATCGCCTGGGGGTTCACCAACCTCGGCCCCGACGTCACGGACCTGGTACTGGAGAAGATCGACGGCGACAGCTACGAGATCGACGGCAGGAAACGGCCGCTGAGCACCCGCGAGGAGACCATCAAGGTCGCGGGTGGCGAGGACGTCACGATCACGGTTCGATCCACGCCGAACGGCCCGATCATGTCCGATGTTCTGGAGTCGACCGAGATGACGGGGCAGGACGCACCCGTGCCGGCGCCGGGCCAGAGCCCGGACGTGGCCGCGGCACCGGAGCGGGGTCCGGGCTACGCGGTCGCCCTCAAGTGGACCGCCCTGACGCCGCGACCCACGTTCGACGCCTTCGACCTGATCAACACGGCCAGCACCTGGGAGGACTTCCGGGAGGCGGCGTCGTTGGTGGCCGTTCCGTCGCAGAACCTGGTCTACGCCGACACCCGAGGCCGGATCGGATATCAGGCGCCCGGGGTGATCCCGATCCGCAAGGGGTACGACGGCAAATGGCCCGTGCCGGGCTGGTCGTCGCAGTACGCCTGGACCGGCCAGATCCCCTTCGAGGAGCTGCCAGTGGTCTCCGATCCCGATGACGGATACATCGTGACCGCGAACCAGGCCGTGATCGGTCCGGACTACGAGTACTTCATCACCGATGACTGGTCCTACGGAGCACGCTCACAGCGCATCTTCGACCTGGTCGAGCAAGAGATCTCCGACGACGATCTGATGACCGGTCAGGAGATGGCGGACATCCAGATGGACGCCCACAACGAGTTGGCCGCCTTCCTGGCACCGAGGTTGCAGGAGTTTCCCGTCGACGGCCGGGCCCAGCCCGCGCTCGACCTGCTGGACGGCTGGGACTTCCAGCAGCAGCGGGACTCCGCCCCGGGGGCGTACTTCAACGCGGTGTGGCGGCAACTCGTGCAGCGTGTGTTCAACGACGTACTCGACTCCTCGGAGACCTACGCCAACGGGGGAGACCGGTACTGGGAGGTCATCTACCGCTTGTGGGAGGAGCCGGACAACCCATGGTGGGACGACGTGAACACTCCTGGAACCGAGGACCGGGATCAGACCGTCACCGACAGCCTCAACGCAGCCGCCGCCGAACTCGACGAGCTTCTCGGTGGGGATCCGGCGTCGTGGCAGTGGGGAGATCTGCACACGCTGGAACTGCGGAACGCCTCGTTGGGGGAGAGCGGGATAGGGCCGATCGAGTGGCTGTTCAACCGCGGGCCGTACAACGTCGGCGGTGGCGGGAGCATCGTGCAGGCGAACGGATGGGAACCCCAGGAGGGCTACGAGGTCAACTGGGTGCCCAGTATGCGACAGGTGGTGGACATGGCGAACCTCGATGAGTCGACCTGGGTCAACCTCACAGGGGCGAGCGGACACGCCTTCGACGCGACCTATCGGGACCAGACCGAGGCATGGGTCACCGGCGAGCAGTACCCGTGGGCCTTCAGCAGGCAGGCGGTCGAGCAGGCCGGGCGGGACACGCTGATCCTGCAGCCATCCCCGTGACGCCCGACGACATCCCACCCGAGGTGTTCTCGGGAAAGCCGCACAAGGTCTCGATGGGGCTGCGGCCCCTCGACATGTCGACATGGCTGGACCCGGATCCCGACGACCCGCAGCGCGGCGAACGCCGACGGCTGATCGAGCAGCGGCGCGACGAGGTCTTCGCAGCATTGCCGGGTAGTGACGATGCCTGTGCGGCGGTCGCGAGGGAAGTATCACGCTGGGTCGGTGTTCCGCTGGTCGGCCAGGACCACCCGCTGATCGAGGCGGCACTGCTCGTCCGTGACGATCTGTGTGTGATCGCGCGACGCGACGACCGGTGGTCGCTGGTCGCCGGTGTGGTGTGTTTCCCGTCCCGTTGGCGGCTGTCGGAGAAACTCGGCAAGGACGTGGTCACGATCCACGATCCCGTGCCCGGGTACCGCGCGCGGTTGGAGGCGCCCACCGTCAAGGCCTTCTCCGCGGTCTCCGGACACGCCGCGAGATGGCGCATCAACGCCACAATCGTCGACGACCCGGAGTTGTTCCAGCCGGCTTCCCCGGAGGGCAGGACCCATCACCCGGGTCCGGACTCCTATCTGCGGGTCGAGCGCCAGTGCCTCGTGCCGGTGGCGGACGTGATCGTCTTCTCCATCCGCACCACGGTGCGCGCGGTGGCCGAGTTGTCACCGGCTGAGGCGGAGGCCGTGATCGCCGCGGCGCGCAACACCCCCGACGACCTGTCCGCCTACCGCGGGTGGGCGACCCCCGCCGGGTGAGCGCGTCAGGTCAGGCGGAGAAGGGTTTGGGCGGGCGGGGCAGTTGTGCGCGAGGGCAGGACTCGAGCGTCATCCCGCCCAGCGACAGTGCCGCGTCGCACAACGACACGACCGTCCAGCCCAAATGAGAGGCGTGGGCTGTGATCGTGGCGCAGTAGATGGTGATCTCGTAGCGGGTGGGGGTGCCGTAGGCGATCTGGATGGTGCCGATCAGTCGCGCCCCGCCGGGATCCTCAGGGGTGCGCCAAGGCATGTCGTAACGCGCCCAACGGGCGGGGTCCGCCGACCACAGCCCTCCGTTGTTGATGTCGCGGAGTGCGAGCTCGACGAGTATCGCCCGTGTGGCTTGCTCAGGGACGATCGCGGCGGGCCTAATGATCTCGGTGATGCTCAGGTCCGCCTCGGCGGTCGTCTCCGGCGCTGTCACGGGTCCGGCCAACTGGGTGTACACGGTCATCACCTCCTGATGGCCTATCGGGTGCTGGCCGCGCCCTCTTCACAACGTTGCTCCGTTCCGGTGATCCCGGACGTGCGGGACCGACCGAATCCCGGGGTGCTCGGCGCGACACCCGGGCCCGGTTGCTTGGTCGACGGGGCTCAACTGGGTATGGTGGCACTTGGTACCTCGTGTGGTCTCGACGCTGGGGAAGGCGAACCGAGACGAAGGAGGGCCTTATGCGTACTGCCGAGCCAGCGGCCCGGGGAGTCGTTTTCATCCATTCATGTCCGCGTGCCCTGATGCCCCATGTCGAGTGGGCGGTGCAGCGGGCGGTCGACCGGACACACCCCTTCGAGTGGGACGTGCAACCCATCCTGACGGCGATGTCGCGCTGTGAGATGACGTGGTTCGGGCCAACGGGGGCCGGTGCACAGATGGCCAGCGCCCTGCGCGGTTTCCCGAACCTGCGATTCGAGGTGACCGAGGAGTCGGCCGGGGGCCTCGGTGAGCGGTTCTGCTTCACCCCCAACTTGGGGATGTTCCGGGCCGCCATCGGTCCCGAGGGTGACATCGTCGTGGGTGAGCAGCGGCTGCGGGCACTGCTGTCGGCCCCCGATGTCGAGCAGGGTCTTCAGAGCCTGCTGGGACAGCCGTGGGACGACGAACTCGAACCCTTCCGGATGGCATGCGACGCCGGTGTCCGCTGGCTCACCCGGGTGGGATGAGCCAGGATCGTCGCTTGCATGCCGCGCGAGTGTCACCCGTTCGGCCTAATGCGGCCGATCCGGACGTATGAGGAATTTCACACGAAGGGGTGACATCGGCGCCGGGCACCGGATTCTGTTGGGCCGATAGAGTGACGTGCCGGCGAGCGCCTGGAACGTTCACCCGTTTGGCGGAAAAGACCAGTCCCTCGCGGGGCGATCCTTAAAGGGAAGCCCAAGGAGGTGGACCATGCCTGAGGCATCCGCCAATTCCGTGTCCCCACGAGCAATCGTCGCAGTTGGTCTCGCGTGTGCCCTCTCCGTGCCAATGAGCATGGGGGTCTGGGCCGATTCGTCGGTTGCGCCGACCCAGCGAGTGTTGCTCAGCAGTAGCGGTCCGACCAGCTCATCTCGCAGATGCCGTCACGGCCGCGGGTGGTCAGGTCGTTCAGACGTACGAAGTCGCAGAGTCCCTTCTTGCCGACCTCCCCCAGGGTGTGACCGCACCGCAGGGCTCGTTCGTGGTCCCCGACCTGGCGATGCGCTTCAACTCCGCTGCCGGCCGCCACGGCCACCAGCGACGACGTCAACACCTTCCGGCAGACGATCGGGGCGGCTGATGCCGCGAACGGATCCGGTGTGAAGGTGGCGGTGGTCGACACTGGCGTTGACCCCGCGGCGGACATCGACGTCTCCGAGCGCGTGAATGTCAGCGATGGCCCCGCCGGGGACGGCCTGGGACACGGCACTTTCATGGCCGGTCTGGTCGCCGGTGATGACGATCAGTTCGGAGGCGTTGCACCAGGCGCGCAGATCATCGACGTACAGGTCGCGGATCAGGACGGCAGCACGAACCTGTCGACGGTTCTGGCCGGCCTGCAGGCAGTCGCCGACCAGCGTGAGGGAGATCCTTCGTTGCAGGTCGCGATGCTGGCCCTGAGCACCGACAGCCCACTGCCGCCGTGGATCGACCCGCTGACCCGGGGCCTCGACAGGCTGTGGGCGCGGGGTGTGACGGTCGTGGTGGCCGCCGGTAACGACGGCGCTGGTGAGGTTCCCTCGCCGGCGACCGACCCGGTTCTGCTCGTCGTCGGCGCGCAGGACGAGGCCGACACCGCCTCCCTCACCGACGATACGGTCGCCGATTTCTCGTCGTTCGGCAAAGCTTTCGGTGAGAAGCGGCCCGATCTCGTCGCCCCTGGTGTCTCGCTCATCTCGACATCTTCGCTGACAAGCGCCGCGTACCTCGAGAACCCCGATTCGCGGGTCGGTGATGGCTTCCTGAAGGGGACCGGGACGTCCATGTCAGCCGCTGTCACTGCCGGTGCGGTCGCGACCCTCGTCGGGCAGCGGACCCAACTCACACCAGACCAGAGCAAGCGGCTGCTGATCGGCACCGCGAACCGTACCCCGCAACTCAAGGCCAGCAAGGGCGGCGGTGCTGGGGCACTGGACCTCGCAGCCGCGCTGAGCACCCCACTCACCTCGGTCCCGCCACTGGAGCAGGAGACCTCGGACCCGACCCGGTTCGGCCCCTCGGAGGAGGATGCCCAGGCGTGGGCGGACTTCGCACAGGGCTGGGAGTCCGGTGACCTGCGGGCAGTCGCCAAGGCCTGGGTGGCATTGAGCCCCCAGACCCGGAAGTGGGCGGCCAACGCGTGGTCCATGGCCGCACTGATGCGGGCCCTGCAGGCCGACGACGACACCTTCGACGGGCGTCGGTGGGCCGGACGCCGCTGGGCGACCGAGGACTGGAACGGACGCCGGTGGGCGACCGACGAGTGGGTCGGGCGTCGCTGGGCCGACGAGCAGTGGCTGTCCGAGGTCTGGGACGGACGTCGCTGGGCCGGACGTCGCTGGGCAGCCAGTGACTGGCTCGCCTTCGCCTGGTCGCTGCGGGAGGCCGCCGACGACCCGGAGATGCAGGATCTCTGGCTCGACGAGCAGTGGGACGGACGCCGCTGGGCCGGACGTCGCTGGGCAGCCTTCGACTGGGTCGGACGCCGGTGGGCCTCCGACGCCTGGGACGGACGCCGCTGGGCGGACTACACGTGGGACGGCCGGCGCTGGGCCACCGGTGAATGGACCGGTCGTCGCTGGGCAGACTTCTCGTTCGACGGTCGTCGCTGGGCCACGGAGGAATGGAGCGGCAGGCGTTGGGCCACCCTGGGTTGGTAACGTCCTAGCAGCCCCGAAGGAGCCGCCATGACGCAGGTCCGCGAGGGCCTGCGTCCGCTCAGGCCCCCCTGGCTTTCCGTGGGTTTCGTGGTGTCCTTCGCGGTGCTGGCCGGGGTCTTCAGCCTGTCAGTCCTCGCGTGGCTGCCGACAGCGGTCGATCTGCCCGCACACGTGAACCAGCAGGCTCCCCTGTGGCTGCTGGGACTCTTCGTCGCGCTGGCGGCGGTGTCCGACGTGGTCTATGTGCCGGTGCGTCACGGTGACGCCTGGGAGGAACTCACGTTCGTCGAAGTCGTGATCATCTGGGGCGTCCTGATCCTGCCCCCCTTCCCGGCGCTGGCCACTGCACTTGTGGGTTTCGCGATCGTGGCCCTGCTTCTTCGGCGCCCGGCGGTCAAGTCGTTGTTCAATCTCGGTTCCTACGCGATCTCCGGGGCGGCGCTGATGATCGCCTATCTGGCGATCGTCGGGGACGCCGAGCAGTTCAGCCTGCGATCGGTGTTCGCACTGCTGGTCGGCGCCATCGTGTTCACGGCCCTCAACCTCTTCATGCTGTCGCTCATCCTGCTGGCGGCCGAGGAGGTCCCGCCCAGGGAGTTGCTCGCCGAGCAGTGGGGGATGAGTCTCGGGATGGCAGTGGGGTCGGTCGGCGTCGCCACGGTTGCGCTGTCGATCGAGCAGAACGACCCGGCGCTGACCCCGTTCGCCGCCCTGCCCGCCGTGGCCCTCTGGTACGCCTACCGGGCCAGTGCCGCTCACGCGCAGGCCCGCGAACGCAGTCGCTGGCTGGTGCAACTCGGGCAGACGGTCGCGACCCCCGGTGATCCCGAAGTCGTCATTCCCCGCGCCGCGGATGCTCTGCGTCGGGTGTACGCCGCAGACGAGTACAGCGTGGTGCTGCGCTCGGGCCTGCGTTTCGGCATCGATCCCGGGTGGCAGCCCCCCGACGTGATGCCCCGGCAGGTCCTGGTGCTCACCGACGAGCAACTGCCCGATCACTGGAACGCGGGTGTCGCAGTGCGGATCGACGAGCAGTCCGGGGGAGGGGTACTCGCGATCGGCAGCCATCGCCAACAGGAGTGGGCCACACGAAACCTGCCATGGGCCCGCAGCTGGTCCCTGCCGGATACCGACAAGCCCGCGCTGGTCGCGCTGACCGCCGCGGTCGGCAGTTCGGTGCGAGCCGGCCAGACACTGGCTGCGCTGACCGCGGAGACCGCGAAACTGCAGGCCGTGGTCGATCACGCGACGGACGGTATCTGCGTCGTGGACGACGCCGGGGACGTGGTGCTGTGGAGTCCCGCCGCGGCGGCGATCACCGGTGTCCGCGACCCGCATCTCGCGGTCGAGACCCCGGACATCGTCACGCGGATCGTCTCGGTTCCGGCGGATCCGATGGGTGTGGAGCTGGAGTTCGACCGCAGCGATGGGCAGAGTCTGGCCCTTCATGTCACACGGGTGAACGTGGTCGCGTCGGATACCAGCGTGCTGACGATCAGGGACATGACCCGGGAACGCCGGGCGGAGAAGCTCAAGTCGGACTTCATCGCCACCATCTCCCACGAACTGCGCACGCCGATCACGCCCATCCGTGGGTACGCCGACCTGCTCAGTCGCCGCTGGGACCGGATGTCCGAGGAGAAGCGAGCCGGGGTGCTGGAGACCATCAAGGAACGCGCCGATCACCTGACCCACCTGGTCGATGACCTGCTGGTCGCGGCGAGGACGAGCGCTGACACGAAACTCAGCGTGGACATGCAGCGGCTGGATCTCGTCGACGTCGTCAGGGAAGCCGTGGCCGGCTTCACCGAGACTGACGGGCGGGTGTCCATCGCGGATTCGCCACCGCTGTGGGTGAGGGCGGATCGGACACGGGCCTCACAGGTCGTCAGCAACCTGGTGGGCAATGCGATCAAGTACACACCGGTGGACTCCCCGATCGAGGTCACGTTCTCCCAATCCGAGGACGCGGTGGAGGTGATCGTGCGGGACCACGGGCCCGGCATCGCCGTCGATGAGCAGGAACGGGTGTTCCAGCGGTTCTACCGCATCGAGGATCCGATGACCATGCGCACGGGTGGCAGCGGGCTCGGTCTGCACATCGCCCGCCAGCTTGCACGGGCGATGGGCGGCGACGTTAGGCTGATTTCGAGTCCGGGAGAAGGCTCGACATTCATTCTGCAGCTCCAGCCGCAACCACAAGGGGACTGATGGCCACGATCCTGATCGTCGACGACGAGCCCAGTGTGCGCGACGTGATCCGTGACACGCTGGAGTTGGAGGATCACGTGGTGATCGAGGCGATCGACGGACCTTCGGCACTCGAGGCGCTGGCAGGCGACGAACTACCCGACTGCGTGGTCCTGGACATCATGATGCCCGGTATCAGCGGGCTGGACGTCCTCACTGAACTGCGAGCTCGTACGGCGACCAGTGAGCTGCCGGTCATCCTTCTGACGGCGGCCTCCGACGACGCCACGACCTGGGCCGGGTGGAGTGCGGGGGCCAACGTGTTCCTGCCGAAGCCGTTCGATCCAGGCGCACTTCTGGACTGGATCGAACGTGTACTCGAAGGCGGGGGCGAGATGGAGCCCACACTGTGAAACGACTTCGACCGGAGAACCTCGCGAGTCGACTCGAGGCGCTGCGGCCCCACCCGCGGATCGTCGCGCCCGGGAACTTCGCCACGCCACAGGAGTTGCTGCGACTGGTGGATCAGGCGGTCCCCAGTTACACGCTGCACATGCTCAACGCCCAGGGGGAGATCCCGACTCGCCCCGGTGTCACACACGAGACCACGTTCGTCGGCCCTGGGATGCGTCGCAGCCCCTCACTGATGTACTACCCCTGCCGACTGAGTCTCACGCCGGTGATCCTGAGGCAGTCCCTGCCGGTCGACGTGCTTCTGCTACACACGTCCACTCCGCGCGACGGGGTGGTGTCGATGGGCCTCGAGGTCAACATCCTCCCGTCGGTGCTCGAGGCCGTGCGTGATCGTGGCGGCCTGGTCATCGCGCAGGTGAACCCCAAGATGCCGCACACCTACGGCGACGCCGTCGTCCAC
The DNA here is from genome assembly GCA_963769435.1 of uncultured Actinomycetota bacterium. Taxonomy (GTDB): domain Bacteria; phylum Actinomycetota; class Actinomycetes; order S36-B12; family UBA10799; genus JADKAV01. The sequence goes on along the minus strand of CAVYLN010000001.1, from coordinate 370,306 downwards.
GTGGACGACATCGACTACTGCATCGAGGTCGAAGAGCCCCTGATGTCGCTGACGCCGGGAGATCCCGACGAGGTGGCCAAAGCCATCGCGGGCCGGATCTACAGCAAAATCCCCGATGGTGCGACCCTGCAGCTGGGCATCGGAGCTGTACCGGACGCGGTGCTGTCCGCGCTGACCGGTCGGCGAGGGTTGAAGATCTGGTCGGAGATGTTCTCCGACGGCGTGCTGCCACTGCACGAGTTGGGGTGCTTCGACACCGATGTGCCGCTGACCGCCTCCTTCGTCTTCGGCAGTCAGCGCCTCTACGACTGGCTCGACGGCAACCGCCGGGTGCGGATGCGCCGCACCGAGACGACCAACAACCCGGGCCGGATCAGTCGAACGCCGTCCATGATCAGCGTGAACTCGGCGTTGCAGGTCGATCTGTACGGGCAGGCGAACGCCTCCCGTATCAAGGGGCGCATCTACTCCGGGTTCGGCGGGTCCACCGACTTCATCGTGGGTGCTCTGCATTCTCAGGGGGGCCACGCGTTCATCGCGCTGCCGTCCTGGCACCCGCGAGCTCAGGTGTCGACGATCGTCCCGCTGATCGAGGGGCCCGGTCACCTCGTTCCAGCACTCGTCGGTCGTCACCGAGTACGGATTGGCGCAGATCTTCGGCAACGAGGAACGCGAGCAGGTGCGGCAGTTGATCGAACACGCCGCGCACCCGGACGCCCGGGATGCCTTGTGGGATGCGGCCAAGGCGCAGGGTCGCGGCTAGCCGTATTCGGGGTCAGCGCCGAAAGCGACCTCCAAGGAAGGCAGGTCGCCCGGGCGCCCTCAGCCGCTGCCCTCCGTGTTGCCGGCGTCCGCGGCGCCGGGGTCACTGAGTTGGTAGCGGGCGGCCGCCTGTGCCGCAGCGTCCGGGTCCACCTTCCCCTGCTTGGCCAGCATCGCCAGAGCCTGGGTGGTGATGGACTCGGCGTCCACCAGGAAGTGGCGGCGCAGCGCGCCACGGGTGTCGGACATGCCCCAACCATCGGTGCCCAGGGAGATGAACTCGCCGGGCACGAACGGCCTGATCTGGTCCTGAACAGCCCGCATGTAGTCGCTGACGGCCACGATCGGCCCTTCCACGTCACCGAGCACCTGTGTGACATGTGGAACGCGCGGCTGTGCACCCGGGTTGAGCAGTGCCTCGCGTTCGGCCGCCATGGCGTCGCGACGCAGCTCCGTCCACGAGGTGACAGACCATACGTCGGCGATCACACCCCAGTCGGAGGCCAGCAGCTCCTGAGCACGCATCGCCCACGGGCACGGCCACCCCGGAGGCGAGCAACTGAACCCGCGGGCCGTCGCCTTCCCCGCGCGACCACAGGTACATGCCCTTGAGGATCCCCTCGACGTCGACACCCTCGGGTTCGGCCGGCTGCACGATCGGCTCGTTGTAGACGGTGAGGTAGTAGAAGACGTCCTCGGAGTTCTCGCCGTACATCCGGCGCAGGCCGTCCTTGACGATGTGGCCGATCTCGAACGCGAACGCAGGGTCGTAAGCCACCACGCCGGGGTTCGTCGAGGCCAGCAAGTGCGAGTGTCCGTCCTCGTGCTGCAGGCCCTCACCGTTGAGCGTCGTGCGGCCCGCCGTCGCGCCCAGCAGGAAGCCGCGCACCTTCTGGTCCATGCACGCCCAGAACTGGTCGCCGGTCCGCTGGAAACCGAACATCGAGTAGAAGATGTAGACCGGGATCATGGGTTCGTCGTGGGTCGAGTAGGAGGAACCGGCTGCCTGGAACGACGACGCCGAGCCCGCCTCGTTGATGCCCTCGTGCAGGATCTGGCCGTCGACGGCCTCGTTGTACGAAAGGAACAACTCCCGGTCCACCGCCTGGTACTGCTGTCCGGCGGGGTTGTAGATCTTCTGGATCGGGAACATCGCGTCCATGCCGAACGTGCGTGCCTCGTCCGGGATGATCGGCACGAACCGCTTGCCGATCTCGGGATCCTTCAGCAGTTCCTTGAGCAGTCGCACGAAGGCCATCGTCGTGGCGACCTCCTGCGTCCCCGATCCGCGCTTGACCACGTCATAGGGCTTGTCACCGGGCAGGGTGAGGGGGCGGGACCGCTGCTCGCGGTACGGCAGCGAACCGCCGAGGTCGCGCCTGCGGTCGAGCATGTACTGGATCGTCGGGTCCTGCGGTCCCGGGTGGTAGTAGGGCGGGAGTTTCTCGTCCATCTCGGAGTCCGGGATCGGAATCTGCAGGCGGTCCCGGAACGCGAGGAGGTCCTCGAGCGTCAGCTTCTTCATCTGGTGGGTGCTGTTGCGCGACTCGAAGTGCGAGCCCAACGTCCACCCCTTGACGGTCTTCGCCAGGATCACCGTCGGCTGACCCTTGTGCTCGAGCGCGGCCTTGTACGCCGCGTACAGCTTGAGGTAGTCGTGGCCGCCGCGCTTGAGTTTCCAGATCTGGTCGTCTGAGTAGTCGGCGACCAGAGCGGCGACACGTGGGTCCTTGTTGAAGAAGTGCTCCCGGACGTACGCGCCCGATTCGCCCTTGAACGTCTGGTAGTCGCCGTCGAGCGTCTGGTTCATGAGTTGAACGAGCGCCCCTTCTGCGTCCTGCGCGAGCAGCGGGTCCCACTCGCGGCCCCACACGACCTTGATCACGTTCCAGCCCGCTCCGCGGAATACCGACTCCAGTTCCTGGATGATCTTGCCGTTGCCGCGGACCGGGCCGTCGAGACGCTGCAGGTTGCAGTTGACCACGAAGGTGAGGTTGTCCAGGCCCTCGCGAGCGGCCTGGTCGAGGTGGCCGAGCGCCTCGGGCTCGTCGGTCTCCCCGTCGCCGAGGAAGGCCCAGACGTGCTGGCGTGAGGTGTCCTTGATGCCGCGGTTGTGCAGGTAGCGGTTGAAGCGGGCCTGGTAGATCGCCGCATCCGGGCCGAGGCCCATGGACACGGTGGGGAACTGCCAGAAGTTGCCCATCAGCCGCGGGTGCGGGTAACTGGGCAGGCCGTGCCCGAGACCGCCGTGGCTCAACTCCTGGCGGAAGCCGTCCATCCGGTCCTCGGTGAGACGGCCTTCCAGGAACGCCCTGGCATAGATGCCGGTGCAGGCGTGGCCCTGGTAGTAGATCTGGTCGCCACCATCGACCTCGGGGCCGTTGAAGAAGTGGTTGAAACCGACCTCGTACATCGAGGCGGATGAGGCGTAGGAACTGATGTGGCCGCCGACCGCCACTCCCGGTCGCTGCGCACGGTGGACCATGATCGCCGCGTTCCAGCGGCAGTAGGCCCGGATCCGGTGTTCGATCTCCTCGTCACCGGGGAACTCGGGTTCGTCCTCGGGGTGGATCGTGTTGATGTAGTCGGTCTGCCGCAGGTCGGCCATCCCGATGTCGCGTTCCGCGGCACGGCGCAGGAGTTCCCGGACCAGATACCGGGCACGGGTCGGCCCCGCGGCATCGATCGTTGCGTCGAGTGAGTCGATCCACTCCCGGCTCTCCTCGGGATCGGAGTCCACGTACTGCGTCGGGATACCACCTGGTTTCACCGTCCACCGCCTTCTGTTCGCTCGAGATCGACAGTAGTCGCGGATCGGGCCGGAGGACAGTTCTGGCGTTCCGGTCCAGCTCGAAGGCCCGCGATCACACCTGCCGGACCGTCCGCGAACCGCTCAGCGACGTGGCGAGCGCGGCGGCACCAGACGCGTGCCCTGCCACGAACGGCTGGCACTGATGGTCCGGGTCGGCTGCAGTCCCACGGTGGGGGCGGCTTCCGCGATGTCCGCCGGATCGAGATGTCCCTCACGGCCGGCCTTGGGGGTGAGCAACCAGATGATCCCGTTGTCGGCCAAGGGGCCGAGGGCGTCCATCAGGCCGTCGACGAGATCCCCGTCGTCGTCACGCCACCACAGCAGGACCGCCTCGACGATCTCGTCGGTGTCCTCGTCGAGGAGTTCTTGTCCGATCGCCGCGGCGAACGCCTGGCGGATCGTGTCGTCGCAGTCGGAGTCGAAACCGATCTCCATCACGACCTGCCCCTGGTTCAGGCCCAACGGCAGTTGGTCGAAGGTTTGGGTACTCATGGGCGTCGCGCGGATTCTCCGGATGGGCCGAACACAAGGCAAGTCCACACAACTCCGGGCCGACATGCAAGTCGGTTCGGACAAATTGTGTGGGCAGTGCACAAGACGTGGTTCGTCTGTGGTCCAAGGTTCGCCATGCGCTTTGCCCGTGCCGGCCTGCGAATGCGCGTTCCCAGGATCGGGATGACGATATGAACACGGTGGTGCGTTGTCGCCAGGCCCGGACGGGGACGCACCGCCGCCCTGGGCATCTGGGTACCCTGTACTGGGCCCGTAGCGCAGCTGGTAGCGCGCCCCGTTTACACCGGGAAGGTCGTCGGTTCGAGTCCGGCCGGGCCCACGTGCGGCTGGCTGACGTGGTGATGACGCTCGACGCGTGGTTCCCGCCCGAACTGGCGGAACCCTGGGACTCGGTGGGCTTGACCTTCGGGGATCCCGATGCCGAGATCGGCTCCGTGCTCCTGGCTGTGGACCCGACCGCCGCGGTCGGGGCGGAAGCCCTTGACCGAGGCGTGGATCTTCTCCTCACCCACCACCCACTGTGGCTCTCGGGTGTCACGGGACTGCATGGTGCCAAGGGCCGGTTGGCGCAACGACTCATCCGAGCCGGCGTCGGCCTGTTCAACGCCCACACGAATGCCGATCGGGCATGTCCGGGAGTGAACGACGCTCTGGCCGCTGCGATCGGTCTGCAGGACGTCACACCTCTGGAGTCGCGCAGCAGCACGTGGCTGCGCCTCACGGTCTACGTTCCGGGTCAGGACCGGGACCGACTCGTGGATGCCCTGGCCGCTGCGGGGGCAGGCAGCATCGGGGACTACGAGCGCTGTGCCTACGTCACTTCCGGCTCGGGAACGTTCCGGCCCCGTGACGGTGCCGACCCGCACATCGGCGAGGTCGGCCGCGTCGAGCAGGTGGCCGAGGACCGACTCGAGATGGTGCTCCCGGTGCGCTCGCGAGCCGCAGTCGCCGCGGCGTTGTTGGCTGCCCACCCGTACGAGGAGCCCGCTTACGACTTCACCGAGGTCCAGCGAGTGGACCCGGACATCGGACTGGGCAGGGTCGGCAGCGTGTCCGAGCAGACGCTGGCAGAGTTCGCCGACACGGTGGCAGGTGCGCTTCCGTCGACGGCTGCCGGTGTTCGATTCGCGGGCGATCCCGCGGACCGGATCCGGACGGTGGCGGTCGTCGGAGGCTCGGGTGGATCCGAACTGGCGGCGGCCTCACGCGTCGCGGATGTCCTCGTGACCGCCGATCTGAAGCACCACACTGTTGATGAGCACAGGGCTGAGGGCGGATGCGCCGTCGTGGATGTTGCACACTGGGCCAGCGAATGGCCATGGTGCGCACAGACCGCGGATCGCTTGGCGGCGCTCGGGTTGCGGACATTTGTCAGCGAACAGGTCACCGACCCATGGAGCGGTCACCGAGGAGGAACCAGATGAAGGCCGATCGACAGGCTCAGGAGTTGCTGTTGGAACTTCCGGAGGTGGATCAGGGGCTGGCCAAACTGGCCAGGGAACGGGCCACCTCGGAGTTGATGTCCCGTGCGACACAGGCGCGGGCTGCTCTGGTGTCTGCCGAGGAGCAGTTGGTGGAGACACGTACCCGGATCAAGGATCTGGAGCGGGAGATCTCCCGTGCGGAACAGGACGTGCAGACCGTGCGGTCGCGCGTGGACCGGGACCAGAAGACCCTCGACTCCGGTGCCGCCACACCGAAACAGCTCACCGACATCCAGCACGAACTGACCAGCCTCGCCCGGCGCCAGGCCGAACTCGAGGACGTCGAGATCGAGATCATGGAGCGACTGGAGCAGGAGACGGCCGTGTTGGCGCAGGCCGAGCAGACGATGGCACAGGCTCGCAGTGATGCCGACGAGACCGCCGCCGCCTGGGACCGACGACAGGATGAGATCGCCAGTGAGACGGTCGCGCTCGAGGAGCGCAGGGCCGGTGTCGTCGCCGAACTCCCCGCCGACCTCGTCGCCCTCTACGAGAAGATCCGTGAGCGCAGTGGTCAGGGGGCGGGGCTGCTGCGGCACGGGCGCTGCGGCGTGTGCCAGCTGGTCCTGAGTTCCTCCGACCTCGATCGCGTCCGGGGTGCTGCGCCCGACGAGGTCGTCCGGTGCGATGAGTGCGGGGCCATCATGGTGCGGACCTCGGAGTCTGGACTATGAGCGCCACCCTGGTGGACTTCCCCGCCGGTGCGGTGTCCGGCAGCGCAACGGTGCAGCGGGTCGAGCCCCTGGCCGACGGCGTCGCGGTGATCGTGGATCGCACGCCGTTCCACCCCGTCGATCCCAGCTGGCCGGATCAGCCAGCAGACCTCGGAAGACTCGCCGGCGCGCCCGTGGTCGACACACGCGTGGGGGCGATCGACGGTGCCGGCGCATTGACGGTGGGGGAGACCATCAGCGTGCGCCGGGGGGATCCCGACCACACCTGGGTCGTCGTTCACGTGATGGCGCCCGGGGACGCACCTGAGGTGGGGGAGGTCGTGGACCTCGAGGTGGATGCCGAACGGCGGGCGGCGCTGAGCCGTGCGCACACCGCCTGCCATGTGTCGGCGCTGGCCCTGAATGCGGTGGTCGCCGGGCTTGTGGCGCAAGGACGTGGCGCGTGACGGGATCGGCAACCCCGACTTCGACAGGATTGCGCTCACCGAATCGCGGATGGTGCCCGACCAGGCACGTGACACCTACCGGCTGGGGAAGTCGCTGCGGAAGAAGGGGTTCGACACCGCGGGTTTTCGTGAGGAACTCGACGCGATCGCCGGGAAGGTCAACGAGCAGATCCGGCTCTGGATCGACGCAGACAGCACCGTCGAGATCGAGACCGAGGGCCCACACCTGACGGACATGCGGTCACTGGTGCTGCCACGTACCGGAGGGGACGTTCCGGATCGCATGTGGTGGCACCCACGTCACATCCCTGGGCCAATTGGGTCCGGTGCAAGTGCACTACGAAACTCCTGACGAGGCCACGGTCGTGGCGTTCACGACGGTCGGGTAGTCGCGACTGGAAGTCGGTCACAGCCGGTGAACCGCGTGCGAAGAATCGCCGGGTTTGTCCCCGACGATCGGATGACGCGGCGGAACGAACGGATGATTGTGTCCTCTGCCTGTTGCGACCCTGCAGGGGCGGGACTACAACAGTGGTACACGTTCAGCAGGAAGGATGGCAGGACCAGTTCGAAGCCGAAGTCACAACGAGGTAAGAGCAAAAGGGCTCACCAACTGAGGAGAAATCCAACCGACAAGGCCTAGACATCCACAGAGGGTCCACGACATCGCACAGGCGATAGGCGACAAAAGATCGCAGACAGCGGACACTCACGCCGGACTGATGCAGAACGTCCTGAGGGGCTCCTCTCACCCATACTGAGAGGAGCCCCTCAACCTTTGGGTGCGGCGGGGGACTCTGGACGTAGCACGCCACGCAGTGGCCGTATCCGACCAAACCGCCGGTCGGTTTCAGCCGAGCAGCGTCTGCCCCAGATACTCACCCTCGGAGAACCCCGGTGGGATCGCGAACAGGGCCGAGCCGATCGGGGTGGTCCAGACGTTGAGGACGTCGGCTTCGGAAAGTCGGCTCTGGATGGGAACGAACTGTTCCAGCGGATCGGCCATGTAGGCCACGAAGAGCAGTCCGGTCTCGGGATCGCCGTTGCGATCCAGGCCGTCGTCGTAGTTGTAGGGCCGCCGCAGGATCCGGTCCGTGGACTGCTGGGCGTGCGCCAGACGCACGTGCGAGGTCGGCGGGATGACCTCGAATCCGTTGGCGTCGACGGCGTCGAAATCGGGCGCGGTGAACTCGGTGCCGCCGGTCAGGGGGGCACCATCCGCGAGCCTGCGACCGATCGCCTCCTCTTTGGCCGTCTGATCCATACCGCCCCAGGTCTTGAGGTCCATGGCGATCCGCCGGATCACGACGGCGGTCCCGCCACGCAGCCATCGCGGGGTTCCGTCCTGCGGCACCCACACCACCCGCCCCAGGTCCTCGGATCCGGCCTCCGGGTTCACGGTGCCATCGATCTGGCCCATGAGGTTGCGGCCGGTCGACGTCGCAGGCGCTGTGTTCGCGGGGCGGTGGAAGCCCGATTGCATCCAGCGCACGGTCGCGAACGGGCGGGCGTCGGTGAGCAGCACCCGGACCGCATGCGAGACGGTGACCGCGTCCTCGGCCGCGACCTGTAGCAGCAGGTCGCCACCGGACCACGCCGGCTCGAGTTCGTCGATCGAGAACTTGGGCAGGCCGGCGACGAGCCAGGCAGGGGCCTCGTCCGCCTTGTCGGCAGCGCTGAGGAATCCCCGCCCGAAGCCGACGGTCACCGTCAGCCGGGCGGGGACGTCCGCAAGTTCGGCCTGCGGATCGGCCAGGGCGGCACGGCCTTGCGTGAGCCGGACGATGTCGTCGGTGAGCAGGCGCATGAGCCGGCCGAGCGCTTCCCGATCGACCTCGGGGCGGAGGTCCAGTCCCACGAAGGTGGCGTTCGCCTGCCGTGGTGTGTCGATCCCCGCTTGATGGGCGCCGTAGCAGTCCTCAGTGGTTTGGCCGAGTGCAGTGGTCGCCTGTTCGGCGGTGGGCTCGGAGGCCACGGCATACCCGGCCACCCCGCCAACAGCAAGGCCTCCGGCGCCCAGCGCGAGACCGCCCAGCAGTCCGCGCCGGGTCATGCCGGAGTCGTGCGAAGGGTCGCCCACCAGCGTTCCGATCAGCTCGCTGACGCGCTGGGCTCCATGGATTCCATCTCCATGCTGCCTTCGCTCTCCATGGCGCCCTCGCTCGGCACGTACGGTTCCGCGCCACCCTCGAACGGCTTGGCAACGCTGGTCCAGGACAGCGATCCGCCGGTGTCGCACACGGCCGTGATCTCGACCTCGTCGCCGGCCTCGATCGGCGCGGGCAGAGCCATCAGCATGAGGTGATCACCCCCGGGCTGCAGCATTGCGGATCCGCCCGCGGGCACCACCAGGCCGCCTTCCTTGGGCTGCATCACCATCGCGCCGTCCTTGTCCACGACCTCGTGGATCTCCATCTTCCCGGCCGCCGGGCTCGATGCGGATGTGATCGTGATGTCCGCGTCGGTCGAGTTCTCGACCATGCCGAACGCCCCGGTCATCTCCTCATCCGTGGCCTTGACCCAGGGGTCGGTCACGGTCAGGGCGCAGTCAGCCGCAGCCTGCGTCGCAGTGTCGGACGCGGTCGTGTCGTCGGAGGAGCACGCCGTAAGTGCGCCAAGGGCGAGCAGTGTGGCTCCGAGTGCGGCCGCAGGACGATTCAGGACGATCATGTGACGGTTCCTCTCATCAGTTCAGATACCCCCCACGGGTTCTGTGACCAGGCTATTCGCTATCGGTCGTCTCGAATTGCTGAGGTTGACCTAAGTCGCGGCGCGTCGGAACCGGGAGCCCGTACACTCGGAGATGGCGAGTCGGTCGGGCGGCCGCGGCTGCGCGAGCAGTCGAGGAAAGTCCGGACTCCACAGGGCAGGACGGTGGGTAACACCCACCCGGGGTGACCCGCGGGAAAGTGCAACAGAAAGCAGACCGCCGATCCTCGGATCGGTAAGGGTGAAACGGTGGTGTAAGAGACCACCAGCGCCGGCGGTGACGTCGACGGCTAGGTAAACCCCGTCCGGAGCAAGGCCAAGAGGGCGTTTCGGCGCCTGTGCAGACGAACGGCCCGTTCAATGTCTGCAGGTGGGCCGCATTGAGGTCATCGGCAACGGTGGCCCCAGACAGATGGTCGTCGCCGGGGAGACCCGGCACAGAATCCGGCTTACAGACCGACTCGCCACCTTCGGTTTGGGTCTGTGTGGGAGTGGCGCTTCAGGCGGGGGTGTTGGAGGCCCGTTGTCCCCTGGCGGCGACGGCAACAGCGGTGAGCAGACTTCTCATCATGGATCCCCCTTGGATAGAAAGAGTGTTCGCGCTTGGACATCCGTGACTCTTGTTGAGGCGCTTGACCAGGATCGAGGCACTGCGAACCGCCTCCTGTGTTCGGTTCGACACTGACTCGTCGCCGTGCGTCGGTGGGCTTGTGATGGCAGTCACGTTTGCTCAGTGGGTCGTAAAGGGCATGTAAACGGTGTCCAAGAAATCGTTTCCAGGAAGGGAAACTCAGTGTCACAGTCAGTGCAAAGCCCCGCCGGCCAGATCTCCGAAGATGGCTATTGGATCTGGAACGGAACCGAGTGGGTGGCGAACACCTCCACAGCTCAGCCGCAGTCACCAAAGAAGTCCAGTACCGGTAAGAAGGTGCTCATCGGTGGTGGCATCGCGCTTGCACTACTGATCGGGATGGGAATGGCTACAGGATCCGGCGAGGACACCGCCAGCAGCACCAGCGTTTCCCAGGACGCCACAGACACGAAGTCAGAGACGAAGTCAGAAGCGAAGCCGGAAGCGAAGCCGCTTGCCCAGCCCGAAGCGGATCCGGGTCTTCCCGGCGTCGGTGACAAGGCCGCCGACGGCAAGTTCACCTTTGTGGTGACCGGTGTCCGCGACGGCGGCACCTTCGTTGGGGACGAGTACCTGGGCACGGAAGCGCAGGGCCGTTTCGTGCTCGTCGACATCAAGGTCAAGAACACAGGCGACCAGGCGCAGACGCTGTTCGGGGATAACAATGTGCTGCTGGATGCCCAAGGCCGTGAGTTCTCCTTCGACAGTGAAGCCGCCTTGTACATGGACCAGAATGCGTGGATCGAGGAGATCAACCCCGGCAACGCGGTGAACGTCACCATGGTCTTCGACGTTCCGAAGAAGGTTCAGCCGACCGAGATCCGCCTCCATGACTCGATGTTGTCCGGTGGTGTGACGGTGGACCTGTAGTAGGTTCAGCACGATCAGGCATGGGCGGCAGCTGCACACAGCTTGCCGCCCTTGCCTTTTCGTCCGATCCGGCCAGCGCCGTGTCGTCGGCTCTCCGGCCCCAGAGACCGCGGTTCCGCGCTGCATGCCATTCCCAACCGATGCCCCAACCCGTGTCGGCTCGCAGCCCCACGACTGGACGACGAAGCTATGGGGCGTGGAGCAGCCCCTCCGGCTGCGAGCCGAAAGCCACCCCCCGGTTGTCCCCCCGTTGTCCCCAAAACCCTGCATAACCACCCGCCACAGTTCGGACGGAACGGCACCATCTGTGCTCAGACAGACGCGCCGTTCCGCCCGCCCCCATGCGGGGCGCTAATCAGGGTTACAGACCGACTCGCCACCACTTCTTCTTTGCCGCGTATTTGGGACCGCAGGCGAGCTGAGCGAGAATCGCCTGTCGCCGACACGGTTCCTGGTGACGACGAAGCACGACACCGTTCGACGACTCCGCGGTCAAGTTCGTCAACCTGACTGGTTCAGCCGCCATCACCGACACCGTCGTGAGCGGCGGCCGCGAGGACAATATGTCCGTCACGAACTCCAGCGGGACGCTTGATCGGATAACCCTCACCAGGGTGAACATCGGGTTGAACAGTGTCAGCGAAGGTAACGACGGCATCCACCTCGAGTCCCAGTCCACCGCGGGCGCGCTCAAGGCGACGATCCAGGACACCACATTCACCGGTGCTCGCGGCGACCTCGTCGACTACAGCCACAACGGCACGGGATCCGGTGACCTGGTTCATCAGCAACAGCAGTTTCTCGAACAACCACCCAGGGATCGTCACGGGCGGCGTTGGGCTGTCCCTGTCGAGTAGCGGCACAGGCGGCAACACCACGTTCGACATCACGAGCAACACCTTCCGTGATGCCGTGGGCACCGGCGTCCTCATCGTCAAGACGGCCGGAACCTCGACTCAGACGGGAACGTTCTCGAACAACACGATCGGAGTCTCTGGCGTCTCGAACTCCGGATCCGCGGAGGGATCAGGGCTGAAGTTGCAGAGCCTGGGCCAAGGGACGATGACCTGGGGTGTGACCAACAACCAGATCAGGGGCTACAACGACCACGGCATCGAAGTGCTGGCCGGTGGCGGCGCCACCCCCCAGTCCGGCAACCTCAACACCACCATCACTGGAAACACGATCACGCAGCCTGGTGACACACCGGGAAAGGCCGTGTTCCCGAAGAACGGTATCCACTTCAACATCGGGACGGTGCCCGGCGACAACTACACCGCGTGCGCTGTGATCGGTGGTGCGGGGAGCCTGGCCAACGCCATCTCCAGTAGTGGCAAGGAGGGGTCGGCGCCCGGTTCGGACTTCGACTTCCGGCTGCGTCAGCGCCAAGCGACGACGATCCGCTTACCCGGCTACGCGCAGGCGACGAACAGCAACACCGATGTGCAGAACTTCGTCGTCGGACGTAACAGTGCGGACGGCACGCCTGTCGGCGAGGCGTTGAACACCGTGCCGACGGGAGGTGGCTTCACCGGCACTGGGACAGGGTGCCCATGACGCGCCGCCGCCTTCAGTCCGTGGGTCGCGTGCTGGCCGCGCTCTCGCCCACGCAGACACCCGATGGCGGCCACGCAGCAGGCTGACGCCTCCGCGCCTCGTGCACCACCTGTTCAATGCGCGGACGTGCGACTTCGGCGAGGACATGTGTGCCCTACTCCCTGCCCTACGGCATGAGGGGTAACAATCCGCCTCTACCGCTTGCCACCGGTCCTGTACTTCGCGAGGCGCTTGTACGCGAGGTAGTCGCCCTTGGCCGGGGCCGACCAACGGATCCTCAGGCGCAGAGGATAGCCCCGGGTCTGCACGAACACCGCGCCGTTGGCCTTGCGTATGACGCGGTAGTAGGCGCGAACAGGAGACCCTTTGGAACGCGTCAACGAGCCCTTCACTGAGACGCGCACGCGTTGGCCCGCGTTGGTCAGGCACCGCTTCTTGAGCACCTTCGTCTTGCCGCGCGGTGGAATCCGCTTCGGTACGACCACGCACTTGTCGAGTGGCCGTTGCCTGATCGGGACAACGGTGGTCACTGCGAAGGATCGTTGTACAGCCGCAGCTGCGGCGTAGTTGGCGTTTCCGGCCTGATCTGCGGTGATGGCGCATGTCCCTGCGGCCACCAGGGTAAGTGTTGCCCCGTTCGGCCCACCTGTGGTGCATACCGCCGGGGTGGTGGAGGCGAACTGCACGGGGTTGCCCGAGGGCCCACCCGTGGCATTCAGGGTGACGGGTCCCGCGTCCAGGCGTACATCAGGTGGTTGCGGGAAGGTGATGGCCTGTGTTCCTTGTGTCACCTGGAAGGACCGCTGAATCTGTGGCGCCTGCTCGTAGTTGGCGTTTCCGGACTGATCTGCGGTGATGGCGCATGTCCCTGCGGCCACCAGGGTCACTGTTGCCCCGTTCGGCCCGCTCGTGGTGCAGACCGCGGGGGTGGTGGAGGCGAACTGCACCGGATTGCCCGAGGGGCCACCTGTGGCAGTCAGGGTCACGGTCCCGGCATCCAGCGAGACATCGGCCGGCTGCGGGAAGGTGATCTCCTGCGGCAAGAGCACGGTGAAGGTGCCGATCGAGGTGCTCCATGTGGTGAACGATGTGGTGGCGTAGTACTCGCCGGTGTACCAGAAGGCGCGCTCGTTGGACGGGTCGACCGACATCGCCGAGTAATCGCCCCACCGGTTGGAGCCCGTCTGCGAACCCCCGCCCGCGCGCATCACCCGTTCCGCCTGCAATGTTCCGGGCGGATCCGACTGCGTCCTCGTGGCGTAGCGAAGGCTGGGGAATTCCGTGGGGCTTGATGCCGAGTAGCCCAACGCGATGCTGCCGTTGGCGTCCATCGCAATCGATCCCATCCACCGATCGAGACCGTCGCCGGGGTCGTGCGTCCCCTCCTGTTTGAGACTCCACCCGGAACCGGTGTCTGCGAGTTCGAACCACCTGATCGCGGCCCCCGCACTGCCGGATCCGCCGCCCACGGTGAAGTTGCCGACCAGCGCCTGGCGGTCTGCCAGTCGGCGGTACGCGAATCGCTGCATGGGCCATTCGCTAACCGGGTCGACCTTCTGCCCCGTGTCCCGCTGCGGCACACAGTTCAGGATGAAGAAGCCGCACACCGTGTATTGGAAGGGTTCGATCGGGATCGTCGTGATCTTGGCGAACGTGCTGCTCCCAGGGGTGGCGAAGTCAGGGGTGAACGCGAACACCTCGAGCCGGTCGGGGTCAGTCCCGCCGTGGAACACGTTGTCCTTGAAGGTGTAGAACAGGCCACCGACGGCACTCGGAGTCAGGGTCCCGTCGACATCCGCGGGCATCAGGAAGTTGGTCTCGCCGCCGAATCGGATCGAAGTCGCGGGCAGGCCGAGGAGCATCTTGCTGCGATCGAACGCATACGCCGCATATGTGGACTCGTTGGTGCCGACGTAATAGCCGGACGGCCACACACCCAGCTTGAAGTAGTCCGGGAACTCCGGGGTGGTGAACGAGTACAGGTAGTAAGCCCCCAGGGGGTCAGGGGTGGTCGACACCGCGAAACACAGGGTATTCGGAGCATCCTGGAATTGGCTGAGGACCCAACGGTCGGCAAGGGGGTCGTACACGACCTGGGGATCCCCGCGATCTCCGGTGCTGCACGCACCGCTGGTGAAAAGGGCGCTGAGGTTGAACGCGGGGGTCTGCAGTACCCCGCTCTTGTTGAAGATGGCCACCTTGGTGGCGTTGACCATCTGGATGTAGTGATTGGGCCCCACGTCCCCGGTGGGGTCCGGAGGTGTGCATCCGGCGCACGCCGCGGGGTTGCCTGTGCCGTCGAACACCAGATCCGGCGCAGGGGAGAGTCCTTTGGCGACGCTCGACGGCTTGGGGGTGCGTCGTGAGGGATCTTGCGTCGAGGGTCCCGCGTCGCCGCGTCGTTCGGGCAGCGGATTCACGCGGGGGCTGATAGTGCCGGGCGTTGAATCAGGGGATGAGTTCGCGCCCAGGTCGCGGACCGGAACACTGACGCTCGCGACACTGGGACCCAGCGTGGTGGACGGATCGGGAGGGTCGGCCGCGGAGAATGCCGGTGCGATGCTGGGAAGAGTTGTGAGCATGAGGGTGGCCGCAAGCCCGCCAGACAACTTGGCAAAGAGTGTCCGCATGCGGTCACCTCTCAGTTTCACGCGCAGCCGAGCGGCCGTCGTCGCGACCGACGGTAACAGCACGAGACCGGCCATCCCCTCTCCGATGGAAGGCGATGTCGGTTCACCCCCCGGCGAGGTTGCGGCTGAGCACGGAACCGCCGTGCACTGAGGCGCGTTCCCAGCCCAGGTAGCGAACCACGCCGGTCGCTGCAGAGGCGCCGAGACCGGCATCCCGACTGGCACCTGCGTCAGAATGGCGGTGGCGGAGCCCGGGTCCACTGGTGACCTCGATCGGCTGGCTGGCGAGTGTCCAACTCAGCAGGCGCCGACGAGTGCCGCGAGCGGCGGATCTGAGTGCCCGCTGTGAGCACGACCGACGTCTCGAAAGGGATGAGCCGATGGGAAAGAAGACCAAGAAGAAGAGCAGGGGGGTCCGGCCCGCGATGGACCCGGCGCACACGGGCAAGCCGAAAATGACGACCAAGGAATACGAGACGCAGATGCGTCACTTGCAGGGCGAGTTGGTGGCCATGCAGGAATGGGTCAAGGCCACTGGCGCCAAGATCTGCATCGTGTTCGAGGGTCTCGACTCGGCCGGAAAAGGTGGAACCATCCGGCGGATCACGGAGCGCACGAGCCCCCGGGTCTTCAAGCACATCGCCTTGCCGGCACCGACCGAGCGCGAGAAATCTCAGATGTACATCCAGCGCTACATGGCTCATTTCCCCGCAGCCGGCGAAGTCGCCATCTTCGACCGCAGCTGGTACAACAGGGCGGGCGTTGAGCCCGTCATGGGCTACTGCACCCCGGAGGAGCACCAGAGGTTCCTGGACATGGCCCCCGCCGTCGAGAAGGCCATGGTCGACAACGGGATCATCCTGCTCAAGTACTGGCTCAACGTCAGCGTCGACGAGCAGACCCGGCGGCTCCAGAACCGCATCAAGGATCCTCGCAAGATCTGGAAGTTGTCCCCGACGGATCTGAAGTCCTATAGCCGTCACTTCGAATACTGCAAAGCCCGCGACGCCATGTTCGCTGCCACGGACACTTCGTGGGCGCCGTGGTTCGTCGTGGACAACGACGACAAGAAGCGCGGTCGGCTGAACATCATCTCCCACTTGCTGTCCCGGATTCCGTATACCCCCCTGCCACGCCAGGACATCAAGATGCCGAAGAGGCCCACGGCCGACGGGTACGCCGAGCCGGAGATGCCCCTGCACCACATCCCGACACCGTTCTAGGCGAGACCACGGTTGGCGGCTGTCTGCGAATGGACGAAAAACGGTGGGGATACGTTTGGACCGCTGGGATCATCGCGAGATGCGCCCCGGAACCCGTGAGAGATGGGCGCTGCTGGGCTGGTCCGCCAGTCCAGCCGCATGAAGGGGGAGGCGCGTCGTGAGAGCTCGCCGTCTCGTCCTCAGGCACGCGGGTAGCCCCTCCGAGCCGTCGGGACGTGATCTGCTCAACCGCGAACAGCGACGCCTGCTCGCGGGCGTCTGCATCGTGGTGGGCGCGGCCAGCACGGTTCCGGCCAGCTACAACTTCGTGGTCGTGCCGATGCTGGAGGGACTCGGAGCAAGCGAGGAGCAGGGCTCGCTGCTGCGCGAACTTCCCAGCATTGCTGGACTGCTCGTCATCTTCCTCGCAGGCATTCTCGGTCGCCGCTGGGGAGAACGTCGTTTCATCACCCGGTGCGGAGTCCTCTTCACGGTCGGAAATGCCGTAGTCGCGGTGGCCCCCGTCATGGGAGTTGCGGTGGTCGGCCTCGTGCTCGAGAGCATCGGAGCCTCGGGGTTCATCGTGGTCGCGCTGGCCCTTCTCAGTTCCCGGGTGTCGGACGAGAAGGGCCGCGCGTCCGCCTTCTCCACGTATGCGACTGTCGGTCCCGTCGTTTACCTCGTCATGCCATTGCTGGCAGGGGCTCTTCTCGACAACAGCAGCTGGCGACTCGTGGCGGCCGTATGGTCTTTGAGCGGAGTGGTCATACTGGTGGCGTCGCGCGCGTTCCTTCCAGCTGCGGAGGGTCCGCAGGACACCCGGGAACTGCTGACACCCCTGCTGGCGGGCGTGCTGATGGTGGCGGCCGTACAGACGCTGAACTCTGTGAACCGGGATGGGCTGGTATCGATCAGCGCGCTGGTACGCCTGGCCATCGGGGTCCTTGCTTTCGCCGCCCTGGTCTGGGCCTGGCGGCGAGCAGAGCACCCTTCGCTGTCGTTGGCGGCTCTGGGACAGGGCGGGATGTATCTGCTGCTGATCATCGTCATCCTCATGTCATTCGCGAACCTGTGGTTCTACATGACCGTCGGACTTCAGTACCTGTACGGGCTCGACGCTCTGGGTACGGCCGTGGCGCTGCTTCCTGCTCAGACGGCGGCGATCTTCGGCGCGGTGATCACCCGCTGGCTGCTTCGGAAGTGGGGGATAACCGTCGCTGGCTCCGTCATGCTCTTGGGTCTCGCAGTGAGCCTGCTCCTCAGCACTCTGATCAGCACAGGATCTCCGATGTGGGTGCCGGTTCTGGTGACCTGCTTCTACGCGGTTGCCTCAGTAGGGGCGGGCATCCCCCTGACCAATGCCATCATGGATCTCGCGCCCCCGGGCGAGGACGGCAGCGCCTCCGCGTTCCGCAGCGCTGCATCCAACATCGGCGGCGCTGTTGGGGTGATTGTCATGTCCACGATCGTCTTCAGCGCCTTCTCCGCGTCCCTGGCCAGTTCGCTCGAGAGCGAGGGCCTGGATTCGCAGCAGTCGGTCCAGATCGCCGAGAGTGTCCGCGAGGGGATCACGTCCGAACAGGTGGCGGCCAACTACGCGGTTCCGGTCCAGCAGGTCGAACAGATCGCGGACGCGCAGCGCGAGGCGATGGTCGACGGCCTGCGCATGCACGGGGTGAGTGGCGCTGCGTTCACCGGCGTCTGCTTGGTGATCTTCGTGTGGTCCCGAAGACGGCATACGCACGATTCGGTTCCCGCTGCGGCAGGGCACTGATACGGACCGTCCGGACGCCGCAGCCATGTTCGCGAGTGGCGCCGGAGCGTCGCGGTGGGGGAGCCCAGCGACCCCCGTCGGAGGCGAAGCTCGAATCTGCTTGTCGATGCCCATGACCTTGAGCAGCCATCCCGCGTCAGCTCGAGTTGCTCCGTCGCCTGTCCAGCGGGTGCACCAATCGGCAGTTCGCGCGGGACCTGGGCCTTTCGGAGGCAACGGTGCGCTAACGCCTGGAGAACATGTGGGCCCGACTTGACGTCCACTCCCGCACGGAGGCGCTCGCGCGTGCCGGCTCGCTGCTGACCGCATGACCTGTCGCGCGCAGGCGGACGCGAGAATCCGGAGTTCCTCGTCGAGGCCATCCTTGAAGCCCGGGACCGAGCCAGAGTCGACTTCGACGCCTCGCCGCTTCACTACGGTGGGTAGTCGTTTTCCCGCAGAATCTGTCACCCGAACGGCTTAGCGCGCCACCACAGGACCGCGATTGCCACATTCGGTATCAGCACGCGGGGAGGCGGGGTCATGCGGAGTCTGTGGGTAGGTGCCGGAGTCGTGTCGTTGATGGCGGCGGGTTTGACCGCGCCGCCGGCCCTGGCGGTGGAACCCGCCAACGACACCACGGTGCAGGCGGTGACTCCGGGACCGAACCCGATCATCGACGAGACCTGCGGGCTCGATGCGACCCTGACCCTGGACGCGTCTGGCTCCATCAACTCGGCACGCGCGGTCAATACGGTTCGTAGCGCGTCCAAGGACCTTGTCGCGGCACTCAAGGACACGAACTCGACCCTGCGGATCACCCAGTTCGCGACGCTTGGGAACACGGCGGTGGGCCACGGTGAACTCAGCCCTCGGGTGCCCGTCAACGCGACCACGGCTGCGGGACAGTTGGCCACGGCGATTTCGAAGTACTACACGCCACCGCCGCAACGACCGTCCGATGTGAGTATCTACAACAATGGTCGGCTGTCCAATAGAACACTGACGGCCACCAACTGGCAGGACGGCATCCAAGCCATCGACCGCCCTGAATTGGCCATCTTCATGACCGACGGTGATCCGAACGCCTACAACACCAGCGCGAAGCGGATCGACATAAGCAACAGTTCGAGCGGGTCTTCGATCGACAAGGCGATCAGTGAAGCCAACGTCGTGAAGGCTGCCGGCACTCGCATGCTCGTGGTCGGTGTCGGAAACGGCCTGACGAGCAGCGCCTCAAAAGAGCGGCTCAAGAAGATCTCCGGCCCGGTTCTCGCCACGACTCCCACCGCCTTGGTCGGCAAGACCATCAACGACGTCGATGCCGTGGCCTTCAGCGACTTCGCCGCCCTCGGGACCTTCCTGCGCTCGGTGGTCACGTCCCTGTGCGGCAACAGCGTGACCGTGCAGAAACTCGCGCAGTCCAGCAGCGATGGTGCGTATCAGCCCACCTCCGGATGGGATGTCACTGTGCAGCCCACGCTGACCGGCGGCTTCTCGTGGGTCGACCCGGTCGGCCCGGACAACAGTGCGCAGACCCGCGCCACCTCGGGGGCGCAGGGAACGGCCGCGTTCCAATGGAAACCGAAGGTCGCCAGCCAGACGGCCTCGGTCAAGGTCACGGAGACGGTGAAGAACGAATTCACCGCGGATCGCTGGAGTTGCGAGGTCAAGAAGACCGACGGCACCTCGACGACGGTCAGCGGCACGCTGAGCAACGCGGATCCCTCGTTCCAGTTCGACATGAACCCTTCGGACGTGGCGACCTGCAAGCTGTACAACGACTTCAACTACGCGCCGAACATGACCGTGGCCAAGGTGCCACGGGACAACCCTGTGCGCGGCAACGCGGACGGCTGGAACGAGGAGTACACGTTCACGGTGACGAATACCGGGAACGCGGCCCTGACCCTGACCAAGCCCGTGGACCCGCAGTGCTCATCGATCACCGGGCCCACCGGACCAGGTTCGGCAACCGGCAAACTCCAGCCTGGTGATGCCTGGGAGTACACCTGCGCGGCGAAGATCGGGCCGGTGGGAACGGTCACCACGCCGCTGTCCAAGACCAACACGGTGACCGTGAGCGGCATCGACCCGAACGGCACCAAAGTGACGAGGACTGCACAGGCGACAGTCGACATCAAGACCCCGCGGATCAACATCGTGAAGACCGCGAAGAAGGCTGGCACCGACACCCCGATCCCCGACGGTGGCACTGTGCCGGCGGGCACCCGTGTCACGTATGTCTACACCGTCACCAACACGGGCAACGATGTGCTGAACCTGGTGCGCGCGAGCGCCGTCACCGACGACACGTGCAGCCCCGTGGAGTACGTCAGTGGCGACGTCGGCGACGATCAGAAGCTGGGTCTGACCGAGACCTGGATCGTACGAGTGCACGAAGACACTGAATCCGCCGAGCTCGGTGTCGTCGATCACGAATACCGCGACGGTGACCTCGACCTGGTCCAACCCCGAGAGCAAGTCCCAGAACAACGGCCCGGTCACCGCATCTGCCCGGATGACCATCAACATCACCCGAGCGGCCAACCTGCGCGTGGTGAAGATGACGAACCCCGGTGCGGTGGACCAGGACTTCGGCTTCACCGTGTCCGGGCCCGGAGTTGCGCCGGCTGACCAGTCCTTCAACCTGAACACGGGTGCGGGTCCGGGCACCGCCGCGAGCCGCAACCTCACACTCGACGGTCCGGATGGCGGGGGCAGTCAGTACACGATCACCGAGACCGGGGTGGGCGGTTGGGACATCACCGCTCTCGACTGCAGCAAGACCCCCGACTCCGCCAGTAACGGTGAGATCAAAGTGACGATCCTGCCCGAGGAGAACGTCACGTGTTCCTTCACGAACCAGCGCAAACCCTCGCTGACGATCGCCAAGCACACGAACCCGACCGGCTCGTCGCAGGAGTTCGCGTTCACGATCACCGACCTGAGCCCGACCCCGTTCACGCTCACTGACGGGCAGAGCCGGACCTTCTCCGACATCACCCCCGGTGACTTCACCGTCGCGGAGACGGTGCCGGCGGGCTGGGACCTCGACGACATCGACTGTGGGCCCAAGACCTTCAGTCGGATCGGCGACGAGATCTCCATCGAACTCGACTACGGCGACGAGGTCGTGTGCACGTACTTCAACGGCGAACTTGCCCCGGCGAACCTGACCATCGTCAAGGATGACGAGCCGGCGACGTGGGATCCGGACTTCGATTTCACGGTCTCGGGGACCGGTTTGGTCCAGCCGGGTCAGCCCGGCAGCGATGACTTCACGCTGGGTCTGGGCGATTCGACGTCGTACTCGGTGCGTCCGGCGACCGCGGGCGACACCTACACGATCACCGAGCAGGCCCAGCCGACCCCGCCGACAGGGCAGAGTGGCTTCCGCTTGACGAGCCTCGATTGTCTGGTGAACGGAACCACTCCAGTGACCGGGAGCACCAGCAGCGGTGTGGTCGAGGTGCCTCTGCAGCCCGGCGACTCGGCGGTCTGTTCCTATCGGAACCAGCAGTTGCCACGGTTGACGATCGTGAAGAACGCGGTGAATCCTGGGGATCCGGGTGACGACACGGAGTTCGGTTTCAGCGCGACGGGCCTGAACCCGGATTCGTTCACTCTCCAGAACAGCGACAACACCGAGGTGTTCGCGGGTCTTGCCCCGGGTTCGTCCTTCGATGTGACTGAGGCCGGGCTCGCCGAGTGGACGCTGACCTCGCTGGAATGCAGCGGGCAGGGCAGCGGCGCGGTCACCACGGACATCCTCAACCGCCAGGTGGGGTCCAGCGGCCTGACCTACGCCGACGACGTCGTCTGCACCTACGTGAACACCAAGGTGCCGGACAAGGCCTATCTGTTCGTCCTGAAGCTCACCGACCCCCAGGATGCCACGGGGACGTTCGACTTCACCGCGATCGGCGAGAACCTCCAGCCGCCGAGTCTCGATGAGTCGTTCAGCCTCGGCAGCGGCGACTTCACCGGCTTCGAGGTCGATCCCGGATTCACGCCCGGCAAGACCTACACCGTGACCGAGGCCGACAAGGCCGGCTGGAAACGCACCGAACTGGACTGTGTGGTGAGCACCGATCCGGAGACGATCATCCCGGGAGACCTGGACACCGGCGTCGTGAATGTTCCGCTCCTGCAGGGTGAGGTGGCCGTCTGTGTCTACGACAACCAGAAGCTCGGGACGTTGAGCGTCGACAAGGTCACGGATGTGGTTTCGAGCTTCCCGTTCCCCTTCACGGCGACTGGCGTCACTCCGACCTCCTTCGAGCTCATCGGCGGCGGCACACCGCAGGTCTACCAGGACATCCCAGCGGGTAGCGAGGTTTCGATCACCGAGGACGTCCCGACCGCCGCACCCGACCGATGGACGCTGTCCAGCATCAAATGCGATGGAAGCGGGACTCCGGCAGAGATCGTGGGGGCCACCGCGACGGTCGAGATCGGCGCCGGCGAGGATGTCGACTGCACGTTCAAGGACGCCAAAGTCCCTAGTGCGACGGTGCAGATCGTCAAATCGGCCGACCCGGCCGACGGCACCGAGTTCGATTTCACCGCCGAAGGCGCCGACGGCGGTGTCATGCCGGCGGACTACTCGTTCTCACTCGCGCCGGACGGTGGTACCGCGGACAGGACCTTTGAGGTCTATCCGGCATCCGGCGGCGAGACGTTCACCTTCATCGAAGAAACTCTGCCCACCGACTGGAACCTGGACAGCATCACGTGCTTCGACAACGGCACACCGGCCGGCACGGTTGATCTGCCTGCCGGCAAGGTCGATGTGGAGATCGCCCCGGGTGACAGTGTGACCTGCACCTTCAGCAACTACGAGGACGCGACGCTCACCGTCGTCAAGGATGCGCCGGACGATCCGACGCAGGACTTCGACTTCGAGTGGAGCGCGACGCCGGCCACCTTCCAGTTGGCGGATCAGCAGAGCCGCACCGCGCAGGGACTGAGCCCCGGCGACTACACGGTGCAAGAGGTGGACATCCCGACCGACTGGTACCTCGACGGCCCGGAGGGCGAGCACCCGGTCTGCGTCGGGGCCAGCGGTGTCGACTACACCCTGGAGAACGGCGCGACGGTGGCGCTGGGTGCAGGCGAGGATGTCATCTGTACTTTCGTCGACTTCTTCGACTACAACCCGCAGATCACCTTGACCAAGTCTGCGGACCGCACCGTGGCGCTGGAGGGACAACCGGTGGCCTACACCTACGTGCTCAAGAACACGGGCAATGTGGACTTGACCCCGGTGGGTGACCTGAATGACGTCGTCGGGGACGACAAGTGCGGCCCGGTGGAGTACGACAGCGGCGGCACGCCGCCCACGATGGCGCCCGGTGACGAGTGGACGTTCACGTGCACGGTCGCGTCGATCGGTTCGCCGCCGACCGTCACCAACATGGCCGATGCCACGATGAAGGACGAGTTCGACGATCGTGTGACCGCCACCGACACCGCGACCGTGGACGTCCTGGTCCCGGAGCTCGACCTGGTCAAGACGGTGGACCAGCCGATCATCTACGCCGACACCGAGGTGACGTACACCTATGTCGCCACCAACACGGGTACCGCACCGTTCGAGGCGCCGCAGGGTGCGACGACTCGTGATGACTGGATGACCGACGACAAGTGCTCGCCGGTGACCTACGTCAGCGGCGACACCGGTGACGACTCGATCATGAACGTCGGCGAGTCCTGGACCTACACGTGCAGCGCCACCCTCAGCGTCGATACACAGAACACCGGCACGTTCACGGGCACGCCGTTCGCCGGCAGCGGTGCGGGCAAGCAGACCGGGCCGGAACTCGAGGCCACGGACACCGCACAGGTGGATGTCATCACTCCCGACATCACCATCACCAAGACTCCATCGGCGCCAGGTGGAGTCATGAAGGACGGTGTGTTGCTGGTGCCCGTCGGCACCGAGGTCACCTACACCTACGACGTCACCTCCGGGGTTGCGACCACGCCCATGCGGGTGGCCGATGTCACCGACGACAAGTGCGCGCCGGCGGAGTACCAGTCCGGCGACACCAACGACAACGGCCTTGTCGATCCTGGGGAGACCTGGATCTACACGTGCAAGAAGACCGTGACCGGGGTCGCGACGGTGACCAACACGGTGGTCGTCACCGCGGTGGAGCCCATCCTCGGGGCCGTGGTGACCGATGACGACCAGGCGACGGTCACCAGCTACCAGGGCAGCATCGCGATCAAGAAGTCGCCGAGCGCGGAACTGGTGACGAAGGGCACGTCGGTCACCTACACGTACACCGTGCTCAACAACGGCACGGTGGACTTGAAGGACCTCAGGGTCACCGACGACAAGTGCGCACCCGTGCTCTACAGGTCCGGCAACACCGGCGGCGGGATCATGAAGCCCGGTGACGAGTGGACATACGAGTGCGTCAGCGCACTGCAGACGGATGTCACCAACATCGCCGAGGCGACGGGTACGACACCGAGCGGCGGGAAGGTCACGGATTCGACCTCGGTGACCGTTCTTGTCATCGGTGGCCGGCTGAACCCGGTCATCGCGGTGACGAAGTCACCCTCGGCCACGGTCGTGGACAAGGGTGGCAAGGTCACCTACACCTACAACGTCACCAACGCCGGCACGATGCCGCTGGCCAACGTCCGGGTCAGCGACAACAAGTGTTCGCCGGTGTCGTACGTCTCCGGTGACGACAACGGCGACGGACTGCTGACGAACTCGGAGAGCGGTGATGGATACCCCGACGAGACCTGGGTGTACACCTGCACCACGTCGCTGACGCGTGACACCACGAACACAGTGACCGCCCTCGGTTCGCCATGGGATGCTGGCCAGATCGTCGGCCCCGATGTCTCGGCGCAGGCGCAGGCCACCGTGAGGGTCAGGTCGGTCCTGCCGATCAAGGTCGATCCGGTCAAGAAGTGCAAGGGCAAGACCTGCACAGTTGTGAAGAAGTCGAAGACCAACAAGCGGGGGACCCTGAAGTACCGCACCAGGTGCCGCCCACTGCACAGGTCGGCTGCCGGTGACGTCAGTTACTGCCGGACCAAGGTCACGAAGAAGGGCGCGGTGAAGGTCAGGATCTTCGGCTACCGCAAGGTGAAGGTCACCGTGTGGATCACTGCGAAGCCCAAGCCGAAGTACAAGGACACCTGGAAGGCGGACACCTGGAAGCGCTCCTGGATCCTGCGGCCGTAGCAGCGGTGTCCGGCTGCAGCGTTGCCTCGTCCGGCAAGTGGTGAGTTCCCTGGCTGTTGCCCGGTGTTTTCGCGTTTGTCGGACTCAGTCCTTGGCAACACAGTGCCTGGCCATGATCACCGCTTGACTGGCCCACGTTTGTCCGCCCGGCCATCGATGTCGAGCAGCGCTGTCAAACGCCCTGTCACACGCCCAAGCGGTTCGCTGGGCTCGTCCATCGAGGACACCGCTTCACGGCGGACACCCAACGAGGAGTAGACATGGCACTTTTCATGGACGTTCACAACATCGAGGGCGGGGTAACCGCCGATGACGTCGCTGGTGCTCACAAGGCCGACCTGGCCACGCAGCAGGGGCGCGACGTGAAATATCTGCGCTACTGGGTCGACGAGGAGGCCGGGAAGATCTTCTGCCTCGTCGAGGCGCCTGACGCGGAAGCGGCGAACTCCGTGCATCGCGATGCGCATGGGCTGGTCGCTGATGAGATCTACCAGGTGTCAGAGCACGAGTGAGAGTCTCGGGCTGGGGACACGGGGCCATCGGCGGCTGCCGAGCGGGCGGGTTGATCGGCGATGACGTGCGACCATGAGCTCAATGACACTGGCCATCAATCTGCTCGGTCGCCCCACGATCGAGTTGGATCAGGAACCGGCCTATCGCTTCCGGAGTTTGAAGAGCTGGGCCGTTCTCGCGTTCCTGCTCATGGCAGAACGACCGCCGTCCAGGGCCGCCCTGGCTGGTCTCCTCTTCGACGCCGCCGATGACCCGCTGCGGTCCCTGCGCTGGAACCTCGCCGAGGTCCGGCGCGGCCTCGGGGGCGGTGCACGCCTGGAAGGGGATCCAGTCGTCCTGGAACTGCCCAGGGACTTCCGCCTCGATGTCGACCGGGTGACAGGCGGTCACTGGGCGGATGCCGTGCTGGTGCCCGAACTGGGCGAGGAGTTTCTCGAGGGGATCGATGTCCGGGGGGCCGCAGGATTCGAGTCGTGGCTCATCAGCGAGCGGCAGCGTCTGGCGGCCGCGTCCGAGGCCGTCCTGCATGAGGCGGCTGCGGCTCTCGTGGCGCGCGGTGAGCTGTCTGAGGCCGTCCGCTGTGCCGAGTTGGCGGTGCGGATGAGCCCGCTCGATGAGAACAATCAGGCGCTGCTCATCAGCATTTACCGCAGAATGGACGCCCCGGAGGCTGCCGCACGCCAGGTGCGCGAGTGCACTCGGCTCTTCGCGTCTGAACTGGGCTTGACCCCGGGCCCAGCCGTCCAGTCGGCTGCTCGGGTTCAGATCGGCACGCCGGACCCACCGACAGGCAGTGCCTCGGTCGACGCGATCCTTGAATCGGGATCTGCCGCAGTGGCGGCAGGGGCGACGGAGGCTGGACTTGCCTCGTTGCGCTCCGGTGTCGCGCTTGCTGATCAGGCCCCGGATGACCGACTGCGAGTCTCTTCGCGGCTCGTGGTCGCCGAGGCTCTCATTCACTCGCTGCGTGGTATGGACGAGGAGGGTGTGGGCGCGTTGTTCGCGGCTGATGAGATCGCCGCGGCTCACGGACAGCGCGGCCTGCAGGCTGAGATCCGCGCTGAGCTCGGATACGTGGACTTCCTGCGGGCTCGTTACGATCGCGCTGCGCTATGGCTCAACGAGGCTCTCGAATTGGCTGACGGCGCACCGCAGGTCTCAGCAAAGGCCGCCAGCTACCTGGGCAGCGTGGAGAGCGACCGTGCTGACTACCCGAAGGCACTGTCGCTGCTGGAGGAGGCCATTGATCGTGCGCACACCGCTGGTGACCTCCGGCGTGAGGCGTATGCGACCGCGATGGTGGGCCGGATCCATCTGCTGTGCGGTCGGTTGGAGGTCGCCGCTGAGTTGCTGGATGCGTCGATCCGGCAGGCGGAGCGGGAACGCTGGTTGGCTTTCCTCCCCTGGCCGCAAGCGTTGCGGGGTGAGGTCGAGATCGCCGCTGGAAGGCCTGGACCGGCTCGACTGCTGCTCGAGCAGGCCTTCGCCCGTGCCTGTCAGATCGGTGATCCGTGCTGGGAGGGGATCTCGGCCAGGGGCCTGGCCATGGTGGCTGAGGCGAACGGCGACACGAACCGGGCTTTCCACCTATTGGTCGATGCCCGGGTCCGGTGCAACCGGTTGGCGGATCCGTACGTCTGGCTGGATGCCCACATCCTGGATGCCCAGTGCGGCCTCGGTCGTCGCCACGACCACCCGGACGTGCGCGAATGGGCTGATGCGATGTACGTCCTCTCTTCCCGTACAGCGATGCGTGAGATGACGGTGCGGTCACTTGTGCACGCGGCGGGGCTGGGCGTCTCGGGAGCAGGCGAAGTTGCCAGGCTTCTGGCCGCGGACATCGACAACGAGGTTGTCAGCGCTTTGGTGGGTCCGCGCATCTGAGCGTCGTGGCGAACCGCCCCGAGGACAGCGTCGTACCGCAGCTACGGTCGTCCCCTCGACCAGCGCCCCGCACGAAGGCTCGGCTGATCCTGATCTGGTCTGCGTCTCCGGTACTGCCGCGAGGTGAACGTCTTGTCCGGGCAGGGTGGACGCCACCGCTGCGGGCGGGCAAGACGAGCGATTCGGTTGAGCCACCACAGGACGGAGATGCCCCTCACGGTTTGCCCTCGGCGTACGCTTCCCCAAGGTTCAGACATGTAGCCATGACAGGGGAGTGGGAGGCGCGCGATGAAGTTGCGCGCCGGACTGGTTGCCGTGGCAGTCGTGGCAGTCGCGGCCGGATTTGCTTGACCGGCTCACCCCCTGCGGTGGCAGTGTGCTTGAGGTCTCCATCGGCTCTGGGCCCAACCTGCCGTACCTGCTCGATCGTGGCGACGTCGGCGAGGTTCACGGCCTGGACATCTCGATCGGACAACTTCGACGCTGCCGTGCCCTAGTGCGACGACGGGGGTGGTCGGTGCCCCTCTACTTGGCGACCGCTGAGGCCCTGCCGTTCCGGGACGACTGCTTCGACACTGTGTTGCACGTCGGTGGCATCAACTTCTTCAATGACAAGGCCCGTGCGATCGCGGAGATGGTCAGAGTGGCCAAGCCGGGTGCGCACGTGGTGATCGTGGACGAGAAGGAGCGGGCGGCCAAGGCCTACGAACGCACTCTGCCTGGCTTCGAGAGTTCGTTCGCCACGCCGCGTGCCCTGGTCAGCGCCCCGGTCGAGGCGGTGCCGCCCGGCATGGAAGACGTCGTGCTCTCGGACCTCTGGCGGGGCTGGTTCTACTGCCTCGAGTTCGACAAGCCTCGGTGAACGGTGGAAGCCCGACTCGGCTGATGCGCAGGGCTCACCCCTGCGGCACATCCGTGATGTCCCGCAGGGGTGGCCCTTGGAACGTCACGTTCAGCCTCGACACGGCCGATTGCCACTTGTAGTCGAACGGGTCGGAACTGCTGTACGGGAACCCCAAGTTGGCTGTCTTGTAGTAGCCGGCGGGCCAGCCGCCAGAGGCTCCCATCGTGGTGGGTACTGGCCAGTTGTTCCCGTACGCGCTGGCGATCGAACTGCCGGTCTGCGCGTTGACCTTCAGTCCGGGCAGGCTGATGGTCGGCGACGCGGTGCACCCGAACTGCGTTGGTACCGACGGAGTGCCGTCCAGCGTGACCATGTCCTGCAGGTTCGCCGGAGTCACGGTGCCGAGGGCCACCGCTTGGCTACCGCCCGCGGAGGCCGCCTGGATCGAGACCGGTTGGTTCGCTGCGTTCGGAGCCAGATAGGGCGTGTTGACGCCGTTCGTGGTGTTGGTCACCGATTCCTCGATGTACACCGGCTGGCCGTCCGCGTTCACGCCGTAGAAGTTGACCAACCAGTCCGCGTTCTGGGAGTTGCCCTGATCCGTTCGTCGCAGTAGTCGCCAACGTGCTCTGTTCGACAGTGGTCGGCACACCGTCTCCGAACGGCGTTGTCAGCGAGGCGGCCATCTGAGACAGATCGCAACTCAGCGTGTAGTTGCCGGTCGAGTCCACGCTCACGGTCATCATCGGCGCATTGCCGTCGTTCAGCAGGCCTGCGCTGTACTGCGGATTCGTCAGGTAGCTCAGCTGGATGTTCATCTCACCGAACCCTGGCTCGTTCGTCCCCCCGTAGTTGCAGTAGTACGGCCCCACATCCACCTGGTTTCCGAGCAGACCGCAGTCCCGTCGGGGAATCCCGGGCTGGGTCCCACGTACTGGATCAGGCCATCCTGGAAAGTCGCCGAGCCGCCCGTGTACGCCCCCGACGAGGCGTTCGGCGAGACCATCGGAGCAGGCGCTCCGCCGTTCCAGTAGTACACGACGTTCGTCTGCGCTCCCAGCGCCTGCTGCAGCGTCCCGTTGACGAACCCGTTGCTGGGCGCGTCCGTGAACGCCCCCTGATTCCCCGCTGCCGGATTGCCTGCCCAGGTGTTCGTCGCCGTCCACTTCGCCTGGGTCGGGTCCGATACGCCATTCGTCCCGTAGCCGGTCACTACCGTGCTCATCCCGAACAGCTGCGGATACTGGGACGTCTCCGTGCACGTGTCCACCTTGAGACCCGTGAGGAATGAGACAACGAACCTTACGCTCGCCGCGGCTATTGCTCCGACCATCCCGCCGTCCGTGTAGGTGCTTCCGTTGAACGCGGAATCCACGGCGTTCTGCCCTGCGGCGTTCGCGGAGTTGACCAGGTCGGTGGTCAGTGTGGCTTGTGTTCCCGGGGCATTGAGGCCCTTCTCCACTCCGTACAGCCCCAGTGGCGGATCGTTCGGGGTGGGGGTCTCCTCGTGACTTCCCGTTCTTCCAGTTGGGCTGCCGGGCGTATGTGAACATCACCGTGTCGCCCGCGTTCGCCGTCACCGTGGCCGCCGGGGGTGGGGTCGAAGGCAGTAGCCGCATACATGCACTGGATCACGGGCTGGAACGTGATCTGCTGCTGGAACGGCGAGTTGTTGACGACGTTGATGTTGTTGAAGAAGGGCGTGTCCTCGTTGATGTCGGACGTGAGGGTCGCACCGGCCAGTTCGGTTCCGAGTGCCGCGGATCGTCGCAGTTGGCGGCGCTGTTTCTTGCGCCGGCCGTGGTTCGCTCGATCTTGCTCTTCGACCACTTCCCCTTCACCAGAGGGCCCACGCCGATCTGAGTCACCTCATGCGGGGAGCCACCCCTCTGGATGTCCTTGCTGTGTGCCACCGACACCGAGATGGCAGCCCTGCGTCCTTTGAACCCGCGGTTGCGCAGCTTGTTGGAGACCTTCTTCGACAGGGTCACCTTGAGGGTCATCACGCCGCTCTTGGTGACCTTTCGGGAAGTATCCGCCCGGGTCAGTAGGGCGTCGTCGGTCAGGACCTCGATCGATCGCGGCCGGTTCACCTTGCTGAACCGCTTCTTCGCGACGGCCACGCGCATCCGTAGCCGGTCCTGCCGTACCCCTTTGCGAGCGCGTGTGCGTTTGGCGTCGACGAAGATCTTCGACACCACGGTGAGCTTGCCCTTGTTGCCACCCGACAGGTACGGGTACTGGATCCACTGAGGCGGGTAGCCGGCGGTGCGCGTCGACGATGCGGGTGAGGCCTCGGTCGACACCCCGGAAGGTGCGGTGGCCGGTACGGCTGTTCCCGGGGCGACTGCGGTCGCGATGGACAACACAGCGATCACAGCAACACTACGGATCATTGGTCGCTCCAGACTCGTTGAGAAGCGCAGAATATCGCCCGCGGCGTCGCCAAGTTGATCATTCGGCGTGGATGACTCCCACGTGTCAACGCGACGTGCGGCTCCCGCGAGCGGGCCGGAAGGCGACGTTGTCCACAGATCTGCGGACCCATTGGACTTGTCGTACCCATGTTCGATGATAGGGATATGGAAGAGAAGGTTCTCACGGCGCTGGACCTGTTGCGTTCGGGCAACGGCGATCCTGTCGATGTCGCCGCGGCCGCCGAGACGATCAAGGCCTGGGCGGATGCGCAGTTGTTGCATGCCCTTCACGACCTGGAGCGGGCGGAGCCGGCGTTTCTCGATGAGACGGGGCGACTGATCGCCTCTGCGCCGGCGGAGGCGGCCGCTGCACTCACCTGGTCGACTCGCGCTGCGCAGGACCGGGTGGACCTGGCGACCAGCCTGATCGAGGACCTCCCGGTTGTCTTCGATGCCTTGGACACCGGGCTGATCGATCTGGGCAAGTCGCGGGAGATCGCCCACTGCACCTGCGAACTGGCCCCCGACGTCCGGGGTCGGCTCGCCGAGCGGGCGGTCGGTTACGCCGCCGAGCACACCCGCGGGCAGTTACGGGCGTGGCTGGCCCGACAGATCGCGCAGATCGATCCCGAGGCCGCCGACCGCAAGCATCGCAAGGAGACGGCGAAGCGGTGTGTGAGGCTGCTGCCGGAGTCCGATGGAATGGCGACGATCTCGGCGTATCTGACCGCCGAAGAGGCCCAGGCGGTGTGGGGCGCATTGCGCGCCGCAGCGTCCGTCATCGATGAGAAGTTGGACGCGGCCAACGCCGATGCGTTCGTGGCGCTGCTGACCGGAATGGTCGTTGGGGCCCCGGTGCCGGTCACCGTGCTGAGGGCCGGCTCCCGTGATGAGATCGCCGGGTATGGTCCGATCAGCCCGGGGCACGCCGCGAAACTGCGCGCGGGCGCCGCAGTCATCGACCTGACGGTGCCGCCCGGGCCTTCTGCCGGGTACCGGCCCGCACCCGCCCTGGCCCGCTGGGTGCGTGCGACCCACCGGCACTGCCGGTTCCCGGGATGCCGCCGGCCAGCGGCGCAGTGCGACCTCGACCATGTTGTCGCCTACCCGGCGGGCAGCACCAGCGCTGACAATCTGGCGCCCTTGTGCCGCTACCACCACCGTTTGAAGACCCACGGCAATTGGCAGGTGCGGCGACTGGCCGGTGGTGGGCTGCAGTGGACCAGCCCGCGTGGGCGCAGTTACACAACCGATCTCGACGATCCATGAGCTTGGCGGGGAGCGGGCCGAGCCAGGACTGCTGGCTCCGCGCCTTCCGGAACTGGACCATCAAACCTCGAAGCGTCGCTGGAGGTCGGCGTAGGGGATCGCGCCGTCGAGGAAGCCGAGCGTTCCCGAGTCGAGCAACTCCCGTCCGGCCCGCTCGAGCATGCTCAGCGATGCCCGGGCCAGGCTGCCGCCGAGGCTGACCCGCTTGACCCCCGAGCGAGAAGCAGGTAGGAGCATCGATGACATTCGCCAGCCCGGCCACGATGTTCAGCGGGCCGGGGATGGCCTGCGACGAGACGGCGGACAGTGTCCGCCTCGACGACGCCGGGCACGAAGACGCAGTCGGCCCCGACATCGAGGTAACGGATCGCCCGCTCGACCGTCTCGGCGAACACGTCACCCGGCGTACCGGCGAAGTAGGTGTCGGTGCGGGCATTCAGCACGAAGGTGCCCGGCGGGGCCGCGGCCCGGGCAGCCGCGAAGCGCTCGGCGGCCTCCTCGATGGCGAACAGTCCGTCCTTCCCGGCGTCCTCGAGGTTGCCTCCCACCGCCCCGACATCCACTGCCCGGGCAACGGTGCGACCGACTGCCTCCGGGGTGTCGCCGTGTCCCGCTTCGAGGTCGGCGGTCACCGGCACCTCCACTGCGGCCACGATCCGTCCGATGTGTTCGAGCATGGTGTCGCGATCCAGTGATTCCCCGTCGGGGACTCCGCACGACCAGGCGATGCCAGCGCTGGTGGTGGCGATGGCGGGGAAGCCGACCCCTTCCAGGATGCGCGCGGATCCGGCGTCCCAGGCGTTGGGCAACACGAACCCGGGACCGGCGTACGTGGAAGGCGGCCAAGAGGGTGTGCGCACCCGTCGGGAAGGCCGAGACCCCGCACAGTGAGCATGCCGAAGGGTCGGTACCGCGTCGTCGTGCCCGCGAATCACGGATGTGCCGGTAGCAGGAGCAAACCGGTGCGCCTGGTGTAGTGATCAGGCGAGCGCAACTTGTCGGTCCCAGGAGGTACCGTCGATCCTGAGTGCATGAGGGGCAGGTGGCAGCCGTGAGTACGACCAGGCGATCCGTCGTGCCGTTGATCATCGCGGCGGTCATCGGCGTCGTCCTGATCATCGGGGCCAGGGTTCTGCTGGGGGGCGGAGGCGGGTCGTCGAACAGCGGGAACGGCACGTCGTCCGGCGGTGACCGGTCTGACTGTCTGCCGGTGCAGGTCGTCGCGTCCAGTGAGAAGGCCGCACTGCTCGGTGACCTCGCGGAGGAGTACAACTCGACCGATCCGCGTGTTGACGATCGCTGCGTGACCGTGGAGGTGACCTCGAAGGCCTCGGGTGGCGCCGCGCAGGCGCTGGCGCGCGGTTGGGACGAGGAGGTCGATGGGCCGCGCCCAGACGTGTGGACCCCCGCCTCGTCCTCCTGGGCCGTCCTGGTCGATCAGGTGTCGGCGCAGGAGGACAACCCGTCTCCCATGCCCGCTGAACGGCCTTCGCTGGTACAGACCCCGTTGGTGATCGCCATGCCCAAGCCGATGGCGGAAGCCCTGGGCTGGCCGGATGAGCAGATCGGATGGTCCGACCTCGCGGAACTGGCCAAGTCCCCCAAGGGTTGGGGAGAAGCTGGACACCCCGAGTGGGGGAAGTTCAAACTCGGCAAGACGAACCCGAACTACTCGACGTCCGGGCTCAACGCCACCATCGCGTCGTACTTCGCAGCCACCGGCCTGTCCAGTGACCTCACTCTGAAGAACGTCCGTGATGAGCAGACCCGCGACTTCGTCAGAGCAACTGGAGTCGTCGGTCGTGCACTACGGCGACACCACGCTGACCTTCCTCGAGAACATGGCCAACGAGGCGGCGGCCGGCAAGGGCCTCACCTACGTCTCCGCGGTGACCGTCGAGGAGAAGTCCGTCCTGGACTACAACCAGGGCAACCCCACCGGTGACCCCGCCAAGGCAGGCCAGTCGCCACCGCCGCAGATTCCGCTCGTCGCGTTCTACCCGGAGGACGGAACGCTGGTCTCCGACAATCCGTGGATCGTGCTCGACGCCCCGTGGGTGGATGCGACCAAACAGCAGGCCGCGACGGACTTCCTTGCCTGGTTGCAGGAACCGGACCAGCAACGGGCCTTCACCGACGCCGGTTTCCGCACCTTCGAGGGTGAGCCCGGCTCGGTCGTGACGCAGGCCAACGGAATGCTGCCCGCTGGTGCCACGAACGTGCTGACCCCGCCGTCACCCGCGGTCCTCGCAGCGATCGAGGACAGTTGGGCGGAGTTGCGCAAGCGAGCACACGTCCTACTGGTGATGGATGTGTCCGGCTCGATGTCCGAGCCTGTTCCCGACGCGGGGGCCGACAAGATCACGCTGGCCAAGCAGGCCGCCATCGGTGCGTTGGAGCAGTTCGCCCCGGATGACGAAGTGGGTCTGTGGGTGTTCTCCACGGGTCTCGGTCGGTCAGGCGAACCCTTCGTCGAGCTGGTGCCGATCGGCCCGGCCCGGAACACGGTCCCGATCATGCAGCGCGACATCGACCGGCTCATCGCCGACGGTGGCACTGGTCTGTACGCGACGTTGCGCAACGCCCAGTCCCGGATGCTGAAGGACCTGCCACCGGACCGGATCAACGCGATCGTGCTGCTGAGCGACGGGCGCAACGAGTACCCCGATGACACAGACCTCGATGGCCTGCTGCGGCAGTTGAACGGCGAGAGCGTGGACACCACGGTACGGGTGTTCACCATCGGTTACGGCGGGTCAGCCGACACCGAGGCGCTCGTGGGCATCGCCGAGGCGTCCCGCAGGCAAGTACTACGAGGCGACGGACCCGGCCAGCATCGAGAAGATCATGACCAGCGTGCTGTCGAACTTCTGATCCGGCTCTGCGGCAGACTGAGCGATGTGTCCGTCTCCGAAGAACTCAAGGACCCCTGGGGCTGGCTCGTGGCCGGGATCACCGGGGGGCTGGGTTGGGCGGTGCCCTGGCAGCACCGCTGGGGCCGGCTGCGATCCCGGTCGGCGCGGCGATAGGGGCGGTCGTGCTGGGCAGCAAGGTCGCGATCGGGTGCTGCACGGTCGCCGGCGCGGGAGCCCCGGCAACGGCGCGACCGGTTGCCCGAGGCGCCCAGGCAGTCGCCGCAGGGACAGCTCGTGCATCGCGCCCGCCTCGCCGCTCAGCAGATCCACGCCATGGCCGACCGCCCGGCGGATCCGGGTCTGCGGTCCGAGGTCGCGCAGGTCGACGACGAGGCGGGCACCGTCGTCGACGCACTGCGAGAACTCGCCGGCCGGGTGACCCTGGTGGACGGTGCGCTGCAGTCGGCCAATCCCGCTGCAGGTGGAACAGGAGGCGGCGCGGTTGCGGGCGCTGGTGTCG
This sequence comes from uncultured Actinomycetota bacterium, assembly GCA_963769435.1. Taxonomy (GTDB): domain Bacteria; phylum Actinomycetota; class Actinomycetes; order S36-B12; family UBA10799; genus JADKAV01. The sequence goes on along the minus strand of CAVYLN010000001.1, from coordinate 334,748 downwards.
GCGGAGACCGATCCGCAACTGCGTGCCGAAAGGGAGCGCACGTTGGAGGCGGTGACAGCACAGTCGGCCTCTCTGGCGCGATTGGCCAGGCTGCGGGAGACCCTGCTCGCGCGTGCTCAGACCGCCGCGCTCGACATGGAGGGGCTCGCCGCGCGGACCGGTGAGCTGGTGGCGATGGGGACCTCGGCGTTCGAGGGTGATCCCGCGGGTCAGATCCTGTCGGACCTCACGATGAGTCTGGACTCGGTCCGGGCAGGTCTCGCGGAGGCGGAGGAAGTCAGTCGGGGCTGGCCCGGGCCGTAGGCACGTCGCGACCGCCGGGTGCCTCAGAGGTGCTCGGCCCAGGCGTGCGCTCCCGGGTAGCGGCACGACAATCCCGCGATCCGTGCGGCGAAACGGAGCCCCTGCTCGAAGTCGTCGAGGCCCAACCTCCCGACGTGTGCCAGCCATGCCCCGTGGAACACATCGCCGGCGCCGAGAGTGTCCACGGCATCGACGGTATCGACCGGGACACTGCCCGTCCTGCTGCCGATCTGGTACCGGATGGGGTGAGCACCATCGGTGATGGCCACGGGCCTGTCATGCCAGTCGATCGGCTCGGGCGCGGCGAAGTCGGCTGACAGAACGGCGGCGTCCACGAGTGGGATGAGCCGTTCCAGGCCTGGCTTCCAGGACCCGCCGTCGAGCAGCACCGGCACGCCTGCCGTTCGAGCCTGTGACGCGGCAGCGATGCACAGCGACAGATGGTGCCCGTCGACGAGAAGTGCCGAGCAGCCGTCGAGGCTGCCGGAGGGCAACGTTGCCAGCGGTCGTGACGCCGCGTTGAGCGAGATGACCGCACGCTGTGTACCGGTGACTGCGACCGAGGACACAGGAGGTTGCCAATCCCGGTGCTCGGCGGCGTCGACCGTCTCCATCGGAGCGGTGTGCAGGGCCTCGAGCAGTGCCGAACTCAACGCGGAACGACCTATGCAGGTGAGCAGTCGGCTTCGTAGGCCCAGTGCACCGGCGGTGAAAGCAGCGTTGGCCGCTGGCCCGCCGAACTCGATCCGAGCCTGCAGTGCCTGCACCTTCTCGTCGGGTCCGGGTAGGTGGTCGACGTACTGCACCAGGTCGAGCGTGGTGAGCCCGCAGGCGGCTACGCGAGGTGCCACCTGAGCAAGCCTAGGCGCAGGACCGCCCGAATCGATGATGGACCTCCGTGACCAAGCGGGCCGCAGGGCGCCATATCACTGACGCGGACCGGTCGCCGACTGCCGTGCGCGGAAAGCCGCCTGTGCTTCACGGTTCCCACAGGTCGTGCTGCAGAAGCGCCGGGACCGGTTGCGGGAGAGGTCCAGCACGATTCCGTCGCAGTCCTGCGCCGAGCACACCTGGAGCCGGCGCATCTCGTCGGCTCGGACGACGTCGATCATCGCCATCGCGGTCTCGACGAGGACACGTTCGTGCATGGGTTGCTCCTCGGAAACGGCATGGATGTGCCAGTCCAGGTGGTCGTGGCGGACGAGTTGCGGCACAGCCCGCTGCTGGCTCAGGATCTCGTTGATGAGCACGACCGCTGCGTCCCGGTCGGCCGTGAGCAGGGCGCGCACACGGGGGCGGACGGCCCGGACCGCCGCGAGTTCTGCTGCATCCGGTCGTGAACCGGTGTAGCCCCACTCGTCGTAGAGGGCGAGCAACTCGTCGAGACGGGTCAGGGTGTCGGGTGGTTCTGCAGAGTTGGCCAACGCCACGGCGGCGCCGAGAGCAGCTTCGGTGTCAGGAGTGAAAACCACATTGACACCTTATCCTATGTGGGCGTAATGTCATGACCCATGAGCCATAACACTCATGACACCCCGGTTGTCCCGGTCCCTGCGCGCAGTACTGGCACCGGCATCCTGCTGGCCCTCGCGTCGGCGGTCTCCTTCGGGCTATCGGGATCGTTGGCGCGCGCCCTGATGGACGCCGGCTGGTCGCCGGCTGCTGCCGTGGCCATGCGTGTGACGATCGCAGCCGTCGTGCTGGTGGTGCCGGGTGTGATGGCCGTGCGTGGTCGGACTCGATTGCTCGTGAGCAACTTCGGCACCATCGCCGTCTACGGCCTGCTGGCCGTGGCCGGAGCGCAACTGATGTACTTCCTGGCCGTGGCTCGCCTCGATGTCGGGGTGGCGCTGCTCATCGAGTACACGGCACCTGTGGCGGTCGTGCTCTGGATGTGGGCGGTACGCGGTCAGCGACCGGGCCCGTTGACCTTTGTCGGCGCTGCCATCGCGGCCGTGGGTCTGGTTCTTCTGCTGGACGTCCTCAGTGGCGCCTACGTGGATGCGGTGGGTGTTCTCTTCGCCCTCGGGGCCATGGTCGGTGCGGCGACCTACTTCGTGATCTCCGCCGACGACACCAGCGGGTTGCCTCCCATCACGCTGGCCGCCGGTGGACTCGTGTTCGCCTCGGTGGTGTTCTGGGTCGCCGCTGCCGTCGGCGTGCTCCCGATCGCCGTGTCGACCGCTCCGGTCACGTTCACTGTCGGCACTGTGCCGTGGTGGGTGCCAGTCATGGCGCTGGGCCTCGTGACCGCGGCCCTCGCCTACGTCACCGGCATCGCTGCGGCCCGCCACCTCGGATCGCGACTCGCCTCCTTCGTAGCTCTGACCGAGGTGGCGGCCGGGCTGGGGTTCGCCTGGGTGCTGCTCGCGCAACAGCCGCGTCCGCTGCAGTTGCTGGGGGCGCTGCTGGTGCTCGGCGGGGTCGTGGTGGTCAAACTCGGTGAGCGCGAGGTGCTGTCGGCCACCGCTGCCGGCGAGATCGACGACCTGCTCGTCGACGTCGTCCCGGGGGAGCACCGCCCCTCCGGTTGAGTGGGTCGCAGCGGCCTCAGGCCGGGGCCAGCCGGACCGGGATGGCGTTGAGCACCGCGGTACCGGCCAGCGCGTCGATCCCGGTGCTGGGAGTCAGGACGTTGGCGTTGCTGCCCGACGTCGCGTCGTCCCCCCAGGTCGCGTCGTCCGCGGGGGCCCAGCCGTGCGGCAGGCACACCACGCCCGGCATCACCGTGTCGGTGACTTCGACCACAACCTCGACCGTGCCGGTTTCCGATGTCAGCCTGGCGGGCTCGGAATGCCCGACCTTCGCCGCTTCGGCGTCGCGCGGGTGGACCTGCAAGGTGGACCGGCTCGAGCCGCCGACGAGTCTGGGCAGGGTCCGCAACCACGAGTTGTTGGTCCGCAATTGGCGTCGGCCGACAAGGACGAGATCGGGAACCGACACAGTGTCCAGGACTTCGGCCAGACGGCGCGCTTCGGCAGCGATCGGATCCGGCAGCAGCTCGATCCGGCCCGATGGCGTGCGCAGGACTTCGGGCAGGCGGGGTTGCAGTGGTCCGAGATCGATTCCGGACGGGTTGGCCTCGAGGACGGCCAGCGAGAGACCGTCGGGATGTGTGCCGAATCCGTCGCCGTAGGGTCCCGCGCGCAGCGATAGGTCGAGCAGGCGCTCCACCCCTCGTCTGGGAGCCACAGCGGCGAGCAACTCAGCCGGCTCGCGGCCGTACGCCCTGCTGGCCGCTCCGGAACTGACCCGGCGAGCGACCTCGAAGGCTACGAGATCGTCGAGTTGCTCGGCTGTCGGTGCTTGGCCACCGTTGGCGGCTGTCGCGGCGATGCCGGCCAGCGTCAGGAGCACCTCACCTTCGTCGCGCTCGTCGTCGCCCAGCGGCAGTACCGGCTGCGACCACCGCGCTGTGTTCCGCACCGACAGGGAGGCGAACACGACGTCGAAGTGACTACGCGCCAGAGGAGGCGGTGCGGGCAGAATCACGTCGGCGTGGCGGCTGGTTTCGGTGATGTACGCGTCGACGCAGACGAGAAGGTCGAGACTGCTCAGCGCCCGCTCCAGACGGTTGGCGTCGGGCGTTGAGACCACAGGGTTGCCGGCCACGGTGATGAGTGCACGTACCCGGTCCCCGGTTTCGGGATCCGGCGTGTCGATCTCCTCGGCGAGGGCAGCCACCGGGAACTCGCCCAGAACGCTGGGCAGCCCGCTCACCCGAGAGCGCTGGCTGCCCGGGATGCGCACTCCACGCCCCTGCCCCGGGTCCCCGTACGTAGTTGGTCCCCCAGCCGCCGGCAACGGGAACATGACGCCGCCCGGTCGGTCCAGATTCCCCGTGAGCACGTTGGTCACCGCGATCAGCCAGGAGGCCAGAGTGCCGAAGGACACCGGGTGCCCGTCCACAGTCAGCCCCGACGTGGACGTTCCCATACGTCCGTACACCGCCGCCGAGGGTGCCGCCGCGATGTCGCGTGCGAGGCGTCTGATGGTGGCCGCGGGGACGCCCGTGTACGACGCCACGGCTTCAGGGGAGAAGGGGGTCACGACGTGCTCGACATCGTTGACGGCATCCGCATCGATCCACTGTGCGGCGGATCCCCGAGGTCGATGAGGTCCTCGTCGAACAAGGTATGCACAAGGCCGGCCACGAGCAGCACGTCGGTTCCTGGGCGGATCGGGATGTGTTCGTCGGCCGCTGCGGCGGTGCGGGTGCGCACGGGATCGACGACGACCATCCGGCCCCCCCGTGCCCGAAGGGCACGCAGTTTTCCGGGCATGTCCGGAACTGTCATCATCGAACCGTTGGACACCAGGGGGTTCCCGCCGATCACGACGAACAGGTCGGTGTTGTCGATGTCCGGGACGGGCACCGACAGCTCTGTTCCATACATCAGGCCCAGAGCCACTTGCTGTGGCATCTGGTCGACGGTGCTGGCCGAGAAGCGGTACTTCGTGCCGATCGCCCGCACCAACGCGGGCAGGTAGAAAGTACTCGTCACGTTGTGGGCGTTCGGGTTCCCCAGGTAGACGGCAACTGCATCGGGTCCAGACGTGAGAACGTCGGCGAGGCCCTCCCGGATGCGGTCGAAGGCCTCGTCCCAAGTGGCGGCACGCAGCGAGCCGTTCTCGCGGATCAGGGGGGAGCGCAGCCTTGCCGGGTCCTCGTGCAGGTCGCCGATCGCCACTCCTTTGGGGCAGACGAAACCATGACTGAAGACGTCGTCCGCGTCTCCGCGCACTGATGCCACTTGCCCACCCTCGAGCGAGATCTGAAGCCCACAAGTGGCCTCGCACAACGGGCAGATGTGCAGGGCGGTGCTTGGCATGCTGGCCTCCTGATCGTGGATTACCCCACGTTACGACTCCTGCCAGCCTCGTGATGGGCGACTCTGGGGTCAGTCGGAATCGTGTTCTTCCAGGAACTCCCTGATGTAGGTCCATGTCGTATCGCGAGCAGTCCGGCCCGTCAGGACACCGAGATGGCCCCCCGGTGCGGTCTCGAGCCTCACCTGCGGGCTATTTGTCAGGAGGGTCGCGACGTGGTGAGCAGATGCGGGGGGAGCGAAGAAGAGATCGCCGGTGCCGGCGATCGCCATGACAGGGACTTCGACCGCGTCGAGTTCGATGACGCGGCCATGCCTGAGATGCAGTTGTCCCTCCGACATGCGGTTTGTGCGGATCAGGGAGTGGTAGATCTGCGAGATGCTGCGGCCCGGGTAGGCCTCCATCGTGTCCATCAGCACGTCGACAGCCTCGATCTGGGCGAGGGTGTCGGGGTCGTCCCGGCTCTGCAACTGGATGAGAGGTTTCTTGATCTGTTTCACGGGGTCGAGCCAACGGTAGATCAGGCCGTTCAGCCGTCCCGGAATCCCGCCCAGGGTCCGCACGAGGCCGGTGGTCAACAACCCGCCGGTGATGTCCTCGAGCAGTCGAACCGGACCCAAGACACGGACCGTGCTGAAGTCGAAGGGGCTCGCGACCGTGGTCACGGTCACGATCGGCAGTCCCGGATGGGCCGCCGCTGTGAACATCTCCAGAATGCCACCCAGGCACCACCCGACCAGGTGCACGCCCGGAGCACCGGAATCCGCCAGCACCCTCTCGATCGCCGTCGGAAGGACCTCATCGATCCAGTGCTCAAGTCCCAGGTCCTGGTCCCGCAAGGAGCTGATGTCGCCGTAGTCGACCAGATAGGTGGGCCTGCCCTCATCGAGGAGGTATTCAACGAGCGAGCAACCTCTGCGCAGGTCGAAGCAGACCGGCGTGGCGGCCATGGGCGGGATCAGCAGTACAGGCAGGGCCGATCCGCTCTGCTCGGTAGTCGGCTCGTAGCGGTGCACCGTGCACTTGTCCGCATCGAAGATCACCTCGGACGGCATTCGGCGCAGGTCCGCGAAACCCCCACCCAGCAGGCTGCGGTAGATGGACCGCGTCTCCCGAATCAGGGGGTCCACGTCGGGCCGGGGGATGAGTGACGAGGAGATCATGATCAACGGTAACCGTGGCCAACGGCGGGCGATGTTGTGGTCTGGTTCGTACGTGGGGCGAGGCATTCGGCCCACCCGCGGGTTTCGCTGACGGAATCGCCCCGGGGCGATTCACCCTGCTCTGCTCCAGATGCCACCACGACCTCCACCACGGCCGGTACACCATCACCACGAACCAAGGCGTCCCCCACATCACACCCACCACCACCCGCGCACCACCAGCCAAAACCGCCTAGCGGCAGGGCAGAGGACTAGAGGAGACCTGACTTGCCGAGGAACTCAATGAGTTCTGGTCTGGCCGAGTCCAGAGCCTCGATGCTGAAATGATCACCATCCGGGACGATCACGAGGGTGCTGGTTGTCGGCGCTTGGGCGTGCAGCCTGTACGCATCGTCTACGGGGACGGTGCCGTCCAGCGCACCGTGTAACAACAGAACAGGCGTGTCAGAACGCCCGATCGTGTAGATCGGTGCGAACTCGCGGAACCGATGTCCGATGGCGTGTTCCACATAGCGCAGTGCCAGACGTGTGAGAAACAGGGGAAGTCGCTGGCGCATTAGTCGTGTCATTAGGTCACGCGGGTCGGCCATCGAAGCCAGGGACACGACCGCGCCGATCCGTTCGTCGTCCGAGGCGACGTACAGACATGCTCCGGCCCCGACCGAATGCCCGACCAGCACTACCGGGGAGGGGTCCACGCGGCCGGTGGAACGCATCCACGCCAGGGCCGCTCGCACGTCGTCGGCGAACGCCGGCATCGACGAGACCGCAGCGTCGTCACTGCGTCCGTGACCTCGGGCGTCGAGCAGCAGCACGTTCATTCCCAGACCTGCCAGCACCTCGGAGACCGGGAGCATGTCAAGCGCATTGCCACCCCACCCGTGAACCACCAGCGCTGATGCGGTCGCGTCTGTCCCGGATGACTCATGCAGCCATCCGCGCAGGGTCGAACCGTCGACTGCACGAATCTCGATGTCCAAGTAGTCACGCAGTGTGTCCGGCTCGCATGCGGTGACGCGTCGCGGGGGCTTGCCGAAGCGGCCCTTCAAGCCACGGTCGACCACGACGAGGGCGACCGCGATTGCCACGCTCGTCCCAGACGCCACCAGTAGACGCCGCGCAGAGGTCATGAGCAGATTGATCCTCGATTCCCGGGCCGTCCCGAGTCCAGCATTTCACTGGCTGACAAGTCGGCTCGAGGGTCCTGGGCGGGAGTCCCGTTCCTCGAGCCATCACACTCGAGGTGTGGAGATCCAGGAGGCGGATAGATCAGCGGTCGTGAAGGCGCTGGCCCCAACACTTTTCGTGACGCTGCGAACGGACCTTCGGCAACCCGGGCCGTCGGCGGTTCAGGAGTATTCCGCGCTGATTCAGATCCAGTGGTCTCCCGATGACGGCCCGGACGTCGATCTGAAGGTGTTGTCGGTGCTGACCGATGTCGACACCGAGACCTATCTGCCCGAGCTGGACAAGCAGTTGCCGGACGTGCTGGCCGTTCCTGTGGGCCGTGGTCGTTTCGTCGTCGCGGATCTTGTCGCGCCCAGTTGCTGGCAGGAACTCGCGGGCCGAAGCCTCGATCTGGGCCTGGTTGGTGAGGCGTTGCTCGGCGAGGCGTTCGACCTCTCGGAGTTGCGTACGGCCTACGACGTGGTTCACGAGCGCGCGTTGATCGTCGACAGCGTGGAGATCGAGCCCGAATGGCGGGGTGCCGGCTACGGACTGCGCGCTGCCGAACTGGGTGTTCAGGAACTCGGCAGGTGCGCTGATCTCGCCGCACTGTTCCCAATGCGTCCCGGGGTGGTCGATCTCGAGGAACGCGCTGCGGCCGCCGCAGGACTGAGCCGGTACTGGGCACAACTGGGTTTCGCGGACTACAACGGCATCATGGTCCGCGAGTTGTGACCGCGGGCCCTCAGCCAGCACCCAATCGTTGCTGCTTCTCACCCGAGAGCATCTCGTGCGCCTCAATGAGCCAGTCCGGTATCTGAGCCCGGAACGCGGAGTCGGTCAGGGCATTGCTGAAGTCTTGGTCGGTGGCGTCGCGCGCGTCCATCCCCGGGAACCAGTCGGATGCGTTGCCGAGCATGTTGTAGCGCCATCTGGCGTAGTCCTGCATACCCCAGCCGAGTGAGAGCGCCCGCAACCGGATAATGACCGAGACGTTGATCATGCCGGGGCAGTGATCCCAGGTGGGTATCCCTTCGGTGAGCCGCGGCCACACATCGGCTCCGAGCGCCTCGGCCATCGCGGCCTCGAGGCGTTGCTCCGGTGCTGAAAGTATCTGCTTGGCCTGCGGTAGATGGTCGAGAGTCGTCAGCGCCAGGTCGAAGTCGCTGGGGCCGGCTGCCCCGATGCTGAGGGTGTGAACCTCCGGCCTGCTCAGGCAGAACAGGGCGTTGAAGACCAGCGGAGGCAAGGGCGCGCACAATTCGGTGAGACGCTCCGGCGGGTCGTACAGCCTGCCACCCTTGTCCGACGGGCTGATGATGAACACGCCCATGTCGGCTGCGGTCGCGGCCTCGATGGCGGGCCAGTTGCCCTGATTGATGAAGTACCAATGCAGATTGATGTAGTCGAAGCCGTCGTGGTGCGGATGCTCGATCGCTGCGAGGATCAGATCCAGCGAGCCGTGGGTGGACAGTCCGACATGCCCGACCTTGCCCTCCCGCTGGAGTCTGCGGGCGACCTCCAAGCATCCGCCCGGACGCAGGGACCACCAGAGTTTCTCGTACGAATTCACCCCGTGCAGGGCCAGCAGGTCCACACGGTCGACCTGCAGTCGTTCCAGCGATCGGCGCACGTGCGCTTCGAACCTGTCAGGGTCCGGACTCGGTGGGACCTTGGTCTGCAGGATGAGCCCATCCCGGTCCAGGTGAGGCAGCAACAGGCCCAGTTGACGTTCCGAGGTTCCGTAGCCGCGAGCGGTCTCCACGTGGGTGATGCCACGTTCGAGGCCGGAGCGCACGGTCGCCTCCAGTCGCGCTTGAGAATCCGCTTCGGATGGGTTGTCCGTTGTCTGTCCAGCTCTGCTGGAAGCGCATGCCCCCGCAACTGAAGACCGGCATCGCGAGTTCCGTGCGCCCGAACCGCCGCGTGATCACACCATCCAGTATCGTCCTGGTCTCGGTTCCGCCGTCGCAGGACTGGAGGATCGACCGGTGCCTTCGCCGACGCGCCGCGGGAGCCTGGACGCAACCCGGTGGTCGGGTACACAGTGGAGATATGGACGGAAGCGATGTGACCCCCTCGGTTAGCCCGGAGTCCAGGCGGCAGGCAGCCGCAGATGCGCTGGCAGCACTCGGCGGTGCAGCGAAGTGAGCATCAGAAGTTGAGCGTGCAATGCCCGCGCAGCCACCATCTGGCCGCGGTGTACATGACCGACGCCGGTCTCGTCTACTACGCCATCGAGGGTCCTCATGCCCACGGTTCGCGAGACCGCGTGGACACCGGTCACCACGGCACACCCAGTGGCACCGAATACGTGGATCTCCTCGTCGGCGACGCGCTGAGCGATGACGGATTGCCGGCGTGGTGCGACTGCGGACCGTACACGCTGTCACGGTCCGAACTGCTGGAAGCATCGGCGGGACCCTCGAGGACGCTGCACGTTCCCTAGGGGGAGACCCATCCGTGCGCAGTGGCAGCCCGAAAAGCAGTCAGACAGGGGGCACATGAAGCGATTCAAGGATCGCGAGGACGCCGGCGTTCAGTTGGCGCGGGAGCTGAACGACTACCGCGGCACCGACGCCGTGGTTCTCGGCATCCCCAGGGGAGGGGTGCCCGTGGCGTTTTGCGTGGCATCCGAGTTGGAGTTGCCCCTGGATGTGATCATCGTGCGCAAACTGGGTGTTCCGGGACGTCCGGAGGTGGCGATGGGAGCCGTAGGTGAGGATGGGGTCCTGGTCGCCAACGAGGACGTGCTTGGCGTTGTCGACGTGTCCGAGGCGGAATTCGCCGGAGCGGTCGCCAGCCAACGTGACGAAGTGATCGACCGAGCGGGACGCCTGCGTGGCACTTCTCGGCCGCAACCGTTGACGGGTCGCACCGCGATCATCGTGGACGACGGAGTCGCCACCGGCGCCACAACACGGGCGGCGTGTGAGGTGGCACGCGCTCACGGCGCCTTCAGGGTGGTGCTCGCGGTGCCGGTCGGTGCCGCGGACACCATCGCAGATCTGGGTTCGGTGGCCGACGACGTGGTGTGTCTGAGCGTCCCGCGGTACTTCTTGGCGGTCGGCGAGGCGTACCGGGACTTCAGCCAGGTGCCCGATCACGAGGTCGTTGCCTTGCTGGAGAGGGCGTCTGGCCGACACAGTTGACAGCACTGGTTCCCGTTTGCCGTGGGGGCCGTGCCCCGAACGTGCCGAACTGCTGCGGACCGTCGGTGTGGCAACTCCACTGCCCGCCGACGTCTGACATGCTTCCTGCCATGGAGCGGGCCCATGAGCGTTGACGCGTGGATCACCCTGGCGGTGATCGTCGGCGTGCTCGTGGCGCTGGTGCGCAGCAATCTCTCGCCGGCACTGGCGGTGTTCGGCGGGACGGTGATACTGCTGGCGCTCGGAGTGATCGACACCGAGGAGGCGTTCAGCGGATTCGCCAATCCGGCCCCGATCACCGTCGCCGCGCTCTACGTGGTGGCTGCCGGGGTCGAGCGCACAGGAGCGCTCACGCCTCTACTCCAGCGATTCATCGGGGAAAACGGGCTGGCTGCGACGACCGCTGGCCAGAGTGATGGTGCCATCCGCGGCGGCGTCCGCCTTCCTGAACAACACACCGATCATGGCGATGCTGATCCCGCAGGTGACCGCGTGGGCGGACCGTCGCCGGATCTCGGTCTCGCAGTTGCTGATGCCGTTGTCCTTCGCGACCATCCTCGGCGGGACCCTCACCGTCATCGGAACTTCCACCAACCTCGTGGTCGCCGGGAAGATGGAACAGTCCGGGCTGGAGCCGATGGGCTTCTTCGAGATCGGTCGTCTCGGCCTACCGATCGCGGTGATCGGCCTGGTGCTCATCATCATGATCGCCCCGCTCGTGCTTCCCGCACGGCGCTCGGTGAAGGCCGAACTGGAGGAGGAGGTCCGTCGGTTCACCGTGGAGATGCTGGTCGTCGCCGGCGGTCCGGTCGACGGCAAGACCGTGGAGGAGGCCCGGCTCAGGGATCTGCAGGGTGTCTTCCTCACCTCGGTGGACCGTGGCGACACAGTGATCGCGCCAGTGCGTCCGGACACGGTCCTGCGTGGCGGCAACCGCCTGCGTTTCGTCGGGCAGGCGGGCAAGGTCATCGACCTGCAGGACCGCCGGGGACTGCGCTCGGCCGAACTCAACCACGTGGCCGAGCTGAAGGACCCCCGAGTCGGGTACTTCGAGGCGGTCGTTGGCTCGCGCTCGCCCCTGGTCGGCGAGACGTTGCGGGATATCGGATTCCGGTCGCGCTACCAGGCTGCGGTGGTTGGGATCCATCGGTCGGGACAACTGCTGGACGCCAAGCTGGGATCGGTGCCGATCCGTGTCGGCGACACCCTGATCCTGGTGTCTGATCCGGGCTTCCAGGACCGATGGCGAGACCGTGCGGACTTCCTGCTCGTCGCGCCGATGGACGGGTCGCCGCCGAGCGCGACCTCGCGGGCATGGATCCCGGTAGTGGTGCTGCTCGCGATCGTGATCCTGTCAGCGACGGGGCTGGTGCCGATCGTGGTGGGATCGTTGATCGGCGCGATGGTGGTGGTAGCGGCGGGGGTCCTGTCGGCCACCGACGCCCGCCGGGCGGTCGACATCGAGGTGATCGTCGTGATCGCTGCGGCCTTCGGCCTCGCCGCCGCGATGCAGGTCTCCGGGCTGGCACTGAGCGTGGCGAACACCCTCACCGGCGCCTTCGACACATGGGGGGACCGTGGTGTCCTACTCGGGCTGGTGCTGGCGACGATCGTCCTGACGGAGATGGTCACGAACAACGCCGCCGCGCTGCTGATGCTGCCCATCGGGCTCACGGTCGCCGCGCAGACGGGTCTCGACCCACGCGGTGTCGCGATCGCGATCGCAGTCAGTGCCTCCGCGTCGTTCCTCACGCCGATCGGATACCAGACCAACACGATGGTCTACGGCCCCGGCGGTTACCACTTCGGGGACTACTCGAGGCTGGGCCTTCCGCTCACGATCACCACTGTCGTGCTGGTGGTGGCCCTAACCCCGATGCTGTGGCCGGGATAGGCGAAAGGCGCCCCGACGTAGACTGCTGATCGTGTCATCGGCGCTACTTCTGCTGGGCCTCGTCGCTCCGGCAGTGACGGAGGATCCCGCGCCGGCGCGCCAGGTGATCGTCGTGACGTCGGCTCGTTGGTCCAGTCAGCGGGCCACGCTGCGACGCTTCGTGTGGGACAGCGGATGGAAACGCGTAGGAAGGCCCACGCGGGCATGGGTGGGGGTCAACGGTTTCGCCCCCGCGCGCATCCGCGCCCAGAACACAGGAACCACGCCCGCAGGTGTCTTCAGTGTTCCCGGCGGCGTTCGGACGCGGTTCCGGGTCCCGGATCGGGTTGCCCTACCACCGGATCACCGCCGCTTCCTACTGGCCGTACGACCCGCGCGACCCGCGCACGTACAACGTGCTGCAGACCAAGCGGAGCAGGTCCGCGCGCTGGCGCGACGACGGGCAATGGTCGGAGCGTTTGCGCGACTACGGCGCCCAGTACCGCTGGGCGGCCGTGATCGGGTACAACCTGCCCAAGAGCACGTACGTGGACCGCCGCACCGGGGAGCGACGGACGAGCAGCCCGGTCCGTACGGACAAGGGTGGCGGGATCTTCCTGCATGTGACGAAGAACCGTCCCACGGCAGGATGTGTCGCGATCTCTCGGGCCCGGATGAAACGCACACTGCGATGGCTCGACCCCGCAGCCAACCCCCGGATCGTGATGGGTCCCCGCAGATACACGCAGCGCTGGCGGATGCTGGTCCGCAGTTAGCCCACGGGCCAGCATCCGCTGGTCGTCAGGCGTTCTCGCGCTCGTAGGCCTCCTGGCCCTCGTCGCCCATGCACCGCCTCGGCGGGGCGGGTGATCTTCCACACCACGACTGCCAGCGCGCCACCGACCAGCGGTGCGATCAGGAACAGCCACACCTGCTGCAGCGAATCACCACCGGCGAACAATGCCGGTCCGAGCGAGCGCGCGGGGTTGACCGAGGTGCCGGTCAGCGGGATCCCCACCAGGTGCACGGCGGCCAGTGCCGCTCCGATCGCGAGCCCGGCGAAACCTGGTGCTGCCGCGTGGTCGGTGACCAGCAGGATCACGCCGACGAACGCGGCGGTCAGCAGGGCCTCCGCGAGGAACGCACCGAGCGCATTCGGTCCGTCTCCGCCGAACGCGTTGGCGCCCAGCCCACCGGTCTGGTCGGTCACACCGCCGGAGTTGACGAGCACCCAGAGTACGAACCCACCGACCGCGGCGCCCAGGAACTGCATGACCATGTACAGGGCCGCTTCCCGGCCCTCCTGCCGTTTGGACAGCCAGAAGGCCAGTGTCACTGCCGGGTTCACGTGGCAACCCGAAGTCGGGCCGATCGCGTAGGCCAGCGCTGCCAGCACGACCCCGAACGCCAGCGCGACGCCCAGCATGCCCACGCTCTGGATACCGCTCACGGCGGCACCCACTGCGAGGAACACGAGCAGGAACGTACCGATGAATTCGGCGGCGAGTTTGTTGGTCATCTCTCTCCTTCGGTGAGGTCCGAAGACACCCTACAAAGCGCGCCCCGGGTGGACATTCACCGGGAGCAGGCGTCACACAAGCCCTGGATCTCCACGGTGTGAGTGACGTCGGTGAACCCGTGTTCCTCCGCGGTGGCTCGCGCCCACCGCTCCACCGGGGCAGCGGTCACCTCCACGGTGAACCCGCACTTCCGGCATACAAGGTGGTGGTGGTGCCCGGAACTGCACGCCCGGTAGCGCGCCTCACCGTCCTCGGCGAGCAGAACGTCCACCTGTCCGGCCTCGGCCATCAGTGCGAGACTGCGATAGACCGTGGTGAGCCCCACGTGTTCGCCCGGACTCCTGCAGCAGCGTGTGGATCTGCTGAGCGGTCCGGAAACCGTCGATGCCGGACAGCAGATCCTCGACTGCCGCCCGCTGGCGGGTGCGTCGTTTCGGCGAAGTCATGTGGACCTCCGGATCCCCGTCGCCGCGAGCCCCAACGCGCCGACGAAGAACGCGAGGGCGATCAGCACGATGGTCGCGCCCGAGGGCACATCGAGGTAGTAGCTGGCCACGACCCCGCCGACCGCGCTCGCCAGCCCGATCAGGACCCCGACCCCTGCCGTCCCGCGGAAGCTGCGGGTCAGTTGCTGCGCGGCGGCGATCGGAACGATCATGATCGCGCTGACGAGCAGCAGTCCGACGGTGCGCATCCCGATGACGACCGTGACCGCGGCAAGGATGGTGATCAGAACACCGATGAACCCCGTGCGGATGCCTTGTGTGCGGGCCACCTCCGGATCGAACGACACCGCGAACATCTCCCGTCCGAACACGGCCATGATGGCCAGCAGGGCGAGCGCGGCGGCGGTCAGCCACACGAGATCGGTCGACGACACGGTTGTGATGGCACCGAACAGGTACTGGTTCAGCGACGACGCGGCCCGGTTGCCGGCCAGGTAGGTCAGCAGAACACCGCCGGCGATGCCGCCGTAGAACACCAGCGCCAGGATCACGTCCCCCGCCGAGCGGCTGCGACCGCGCAGGACCTCGATCCCGATCGCCCCGGCGACCACGACGACCAGCGCGGTGGGGATCGGTGCGCTGCCGGTGAGGAAGGCCAGCCCGACGCCAGTCAGTGCGACATGGCCCATTCCGTCGCCGAGCAGCGCGAGCCGCCGTTGGACGAGGAACACCCCGATCGCCGGGGCGATCATCCCCACGACGACCGCGGCCAGCAGCGCGCGACGCATGAAGTCGAAATCGAGTAGGTTCATGGCCCCTCCAGGAGGCTGGGGCCGGGCTCATCGTCGGGGCTGTGGTGCCATACGTGCTCGGTCCACCGAGCCGGGGGAGGAGTCGGTCCGTCGTAGCGCACCGACTCCGCCGAGGGCTGTCCGAGGACTATCGCCCGCGTCGCCAGACTGGCCACCGGTCCCAGGTCGTGGGTGATGAGCATGATCGTGGCGCCGTCCTTGTGCAGGTCCCGGATATGGTCGGCCAGGCGGCTCTGCTCGCCTTGGTCCACGCCGGCGGTCGGTTCGTCCATCAGCAGCAGATCTGCTCCGGTCACCAGCGCCCGGGCGATCATGACCCGGCGCTGTTGCCCGCCCGACAGGTGGTCGAGTCGCTCCCGGCTGCGGGTGCCCAGCCCGACCCGTTCCAGCGCCTCGTGGATCGATGTCCGCTGCTCCCGAGACAGGGGTCGCAGGCGCTGCCGGGGGGTTGCCAGGGCGCTGCGCACCGCCTCCTCCACGCTGAGCGGCACAGCACTGGCCGCGACGAGGTGCTGGGGCACGTAGGCCACCCGCTGCCAGTCGCGGAAGGACTCGGTCGGGGTGTCGAACAGCCATGCCCGCCCTGAAGCCGGGCGGATCAGCCCCAGCATCGCCCGCACGAGTGTGGTCTTCCCGGTTCCGTTCGCACCCATCAGCGCCACGAACTCGCCGGCCTCGACCGACACGGACACGTCTCGCAGTACGGGTTGACCGCCGAAGCTCACGCTCAGGTCTTCGGTACGGATCGGCTTCACGAACAGGATTGTCCCGCCTCGAGGGTGGCCAGATTCTCACGCATGGCGGAGATGTAGTCGCCGGTGGCCGGCGGGCCTTCAAGCGGGTCGAGGGTGGCTGTCTCGACACCCGCCTCTGCGGCGATGGTGTCGGCGACCGCGGGATCCACCAGGGTCTCCGTGTAGATCGTGGTGATGCCATTGTCCTGCACGAAGCGAGTGAGCTCGGCGATCGCCTGTGCACTCGGCTCGGTTTCCGGACTCAGCCCGGAGATGCCCTTCTGCGCGAAGCCGTACTGGTCGGCCATGTACCCGAAGGCCTCGTGGCTGACCACCATGGTGCGGATCTCACACTGCGAGGTTCCGGCGGACCACTGGTCGTTCAGCTCCGCCAGTTCGGCTTCGAGGGCCTGCGCGTTCTCCTCATAGGTGCTGCGATTCCCCGGATCGGCGGCGCTGAGGGTGTCCGCGACCGTGACGGCCATCTGGCTCATCAGGACAGGGTCGAGCCACACGTGAGGATCCTTGCCCTCGCCCTCGTCCGAGTCGCGCAGTGCAAGGCCCTCCGTCAGGTCCACCACCGTTCCGTCGGCCTCCGGCACGGCATCGTCGACAGCCGGCTGGAAGCCTCCGAGGTAGAACACCGCACTCGCTTGCTGCACCCCTGCCACCTGCTGCGGGCTCAGTTCCAGGTCGTGTGGCTCCGCGCCGGGGGCGGTGAGGGTCTCCACTTCGACCAGGTCCCCGCCCACGCGGTCGACCAGGAACTCGACGGGGTAGTGGGACGCCACGACCTGCGTTGCGTTATCGCCGCCGCTCGCGGGGGTCTCTTCACCGCCGCAGCCGGCCAGGAGAAGGACGCCGACGGCCATGACCACTGCGATTCCGGTTCTGTGCATGGCAAGACTCTAGCACTTATTGAAAATGATTCCCACTTCGCATAGGTGGGGTTCCAACCGGGATCAGGCCGGTGCCGTCGCCACTCCGCCCAACTGCTCCGCGAACCAGTAGCCGCTGTCCTTGATGACCCGCTGCTGCGTGTCGTAGTCGACGTAGACCAGGCCGAATCGCGGCTCGTAGCCGGCCGCCCACTCGAAGTTGTCCATCAGTGACCAGCAGAAGTAGCCGTCGACCGGCACTCCACGGTCCCGGGCGGCCCGGACCTGTGCGAGGTGCGACTCGTAGTAGGCGATCCGGCGGTCGTCATGCACGCGGTGGTGCGCGACCTCGTCGGGGAACGACGCGCCGCCCTCCGTGACCACGATCCGCGGGTACCTGCCGTATGCGTGGACCATGTCCAGCACCATCCCGAGACCCTCTGGTCGGATCTCCCAGCCCATCGATGTCTTCTCGAGGTCCGGGTCGTCGCCGAAGCCCGGGATGGTCCACAGACCCGGGATCGGCCGGAAGGGCGCCCGCAGTCGGGTGTAGTACTGCACTCCCAGGAAGTCGAGGTCGACCTCGCAGCGCTCGAGGTCGCCGTCCTGGATGTAGCGCCGCATCATCCGCAGGATGGGCGCGTCGTCGACCGGGTATCCAAGGCCCAGTCCCGGCTCCAGGAACGCGCGGTTGAGCATTGCGTTGGCGGCGCGCTCGGCGCGCTGCGCGAGATGCGGCCCGGGGCCGGACCCGAGGGTGGGGGACAGGTACTGGGTGTTGCCGATGGTGGCCTCGGGGGCGACCGCCCGCAGGGCGCGGAAACCCTCGGCGGTGGCGAGGTTGACGTGGTGCATCGCCGGGAAGAAGTTGTTGAGTCCTCTGCGGCCGGGTGCGTGCTCGCCGAGCATGTAGCCCAGCATCGTGAAGCTCAGGGGCTCGTTGAAGATCATCCAGTTGTCCACGCGATCGCCGAGCGCATCCCCGACCACTGTGACGTAGTCGCTGAAGACGTCGATGATCTCGCGGTTCGTCCATCCGCCCTCGTCCTCGAGGTCCTGCGGGAGATCCCAGTGGTAGAGCGTGATCCACGGCTCGATGCCCGCCCCGAGGCACGAGTCCACCATCCGTTTGTAGTGGTCGAGGCCCTTCTGATTCACCGTCCTGCCGTCGGGCTGGATGCGTGGCCAGGACAAGGAGAACCGGTACGCGTCGAACCCCAGGGAGTGCACCAGCGCCACATCCTCGGGGAACCGGCGGTACGAATCGGTCGCGACATCCCCGTTCGACCCGTCGGCGATCGTGCCCGGCTTGTGGGTGAACGTGTCCCAGATCGACGGGCCCTTCCCATCGGCGTCCGGGGAACCCTCGATCTGATATGCCGCTGTGGCGACTCCCCACAGGAAGTTGTCGCCGAACTCTCTGAGGCTCATGATCCAAATCTGGCCCAACGGCCGCGCGGATGTCGACTCGTCGGGCCACGCGAGCCGTCTGTGGGTTAGGAAAGACATCATGCGCAAGTTCCACGCCCCCGGGCGGGTGAACCTCATCGGCGACCACATCGACTACATGGGGGGAACGGTCCTGCCGATGGCGATCGACCGCGGAACGGATCTGTGGGTGCGGCCGAGACCGGATCGCCGGATCGTGGCGGTCTCCGACAACTTCCCAGAGCGTGGGTGAAGTGGTCGCCGACCTGGACGCCGCACGCCCGGAGCCGAGTTGGGCCTGGGTCAACTACCTGGTCGCGGTGGCGTTCGCGCTCCAGCGTCGGGGGATCGACCTACCAGGGGTCGACGTGCGCGTCCACGGGGACATTCCGAACGGTGCCGGTCTGTCCTCGTCGGCGTCCCTGGAGTTGGCCATGGCGGTGGCCTTCGACCGGCTCGCGGGTGCCGAGTTGACCCCGGCCGAGATGGCGGTGGCCGGACAATCGGCGGAGAACGATTTCATCGGAGTGGCCTGCGGGATCATGGACCAGATGGCCATCGCCACCGGTATGGCCGGCCACGCGCTGTTGATCGATTGTTCGACACTGGACGTCACTGCCGTGCCGTTCCCCGAGGACCTGACGGTGGTCGTGGCCAACACGAACCACCGCAGGGAACTGTCGTCCAGTGCCTACAACCAGCGGCGGGCGGCATGCGAGCGGGCCGAGGCGCTGCTCGGTGTGCGCCTCGTGGATGTCCCGGGGGAGCGCGCGGCGGAGGTGGTGGAAGAACTTCCGGCGGACCTCGGACCGCCCGCCCGGCACGTGATCACGGAGCAGGCCAGGGTCCACGCGTTCGCGCGTGCACTGGCCGGAGGGAATCTCCAGCAGGCGGGGGAGTTGATGCGTGCCTCCCACGAGTCGCTCCGGGACGACTTCGCGGTCACCGGCGCCGCACTCGACGCGATGGTCGAGGCGGCATGGGACGCGCCGGGGGTGGTCGGAGCCAGGATGACCGGAGCCGGATTCGGCGGCTGCACGGTCAACCTTGTGGACCCCGCGGCGGTGGACGATTTCGAACAGTATGTGGGTGGTGAGTACGCGCGCCGCAGCGGCCGCGAACCGCACCTTCTACCGCGTGTCCAGCGCGGACGGGGCGCGCGAGGTGCCGGCATGATCTCGGCGGACATCGACGCTCTCATCCGCTATGCCCTAGGTGCGGGTCTGATCGAGCAGGATGATGTCTCGTTCGCGCGCAACCGGGTCTTGGAGGTCCTGCGGCTTTCCGACTACACGGCGCCGGCGCCGGGCGAAGCCGCGCTGGAACCGCCCGGCGACGTCGACGCGCTGCTGCGCCCGTTGCTCGACGACGCGGCTGCCCGCGGGCTGATCGAGCCGGACACGCTCAACCAGCGGGACCTCTGGGACACCGCCATCATGGGTGCGCTCGTGGATCGGCCGGCGTCGGTGACCCGAACCTTCTGGCAGGACCACGCCGATGATCCCGTCCTTGCGACCGATCGCTTCCACGGCCTTGGTGTGGCCAGCAACTACATCCGGGTGGGACGCACCGACCGCAACACGACCTGGAAACAGCACACCGACTACGGCGTCATGGACATGACGATCAACATCTCCAAACCGGAGAAGGATCCCCGCGACATCATCGCGGCATCCCATGCGCAGTCACATGGGTATCCCCTGTGTCTGCTGTGCCGCGAGAACGAGGGTTACGCCGGTCGCGCCGATCATCCGGCCCGCCAGAACCTGCGCCTGATACCGATGGACCTGGTCGGACAGCCCTGGTACCTGCAGTACTCGCCGTACCGCTACTACAACGAACACTGCATCGTGCTGAGCCAGGAGCACCGGCCCATGCGCATCGACGACGACACGTTGGCGCGACTGGCGGGTTTCACGACGCTCTTCCCGCACTACCTGATCGGCTCGAACGCGGATCTTCCGATCGTCGGTGGCTCGATCCTCAGCCACGACCATTTCCAGGGGGGCCGGTACGAGTTCGCGATGGACCGGGCACGGACACTGTGGTCGACCCGGGTAGGTGAGGTGACGGTCGAGATCCTGCACTGGCCGCTGGCCGTGATCCGGCTGCTCGGACCCGACCGGCGAGGTGCTGTCGACGGCCTCGTCGGTGTTGTCCGCATGGCGGGAGTACCGCGACGACGAATTCGGGATCGTGCCACACAGTGACGGAGTTCCCCACAACACGATCACGCCCATCGCGCGGCGGGTGGCCGGCCTGTCTGCGGCTCGACCTGGTGCTGCGCAACAACCGCACCAGTCCCGACCACCCCGATGGCATCTTCCACCCGCATGCCGAGATCCACCCCGTGAAGAGGGAGAACATCGGACTCATCGAGGTGATGGGGTTGGCTGTGTTGCCCGGACGTCTACAAGTGGAATTGGACGACGTGGCCAAAGCCCTGCTGGGCGGTTCGGACCTGGAGGATGCCAGGCACCAGCCGATGCTCGACTCGCTGCGTGTCGAGGGATCCGCCGGAACACTCGAGGAGGCGCTACAGCGGGCGAGGTCGTCCGCGGGCGACTTCTTCGTGCGGGGTCTCGAGCACTGCGGTGTGTTCGGTCCGGATTCCGTGCGTGGCTCCCGTCGATTTCTGAGCACGCTGATGCCGGTCGGTTGACGTATTCCGCGAGCCTGCCGTCCGCCGATGGGATGCACGCGAGGACGCCGCCCGCGATAGTGAAGGGCGGCGTCCTCGCGTGCATTCAGTCGAGCTTGCGTTGTGCCTCGTCGACCTTGTCGCCGGCAGTGTCCCTGGCGTCCTCGGCGCGGTCGGAGATCCTCTCGCCGGCCTCCTGGCTCTTGTCCGACAGTTCGTCACCGACCTCTTTGGCCTTGTCCTTGATGGTGTCCGCCGCATCCCGCGCCTTCTCGGCGATGTCCCCGGCGGTGTCCTTGGCCCTGTCAGTGAATCCCATGGGCGGTTTCCCTTCTCTTGGTTTGCAGGGGACTCCTACCCGACGCGCCCGAGGCTAGACCTCGGCGTCGCGAGTCATATGTGTGATCCATGCAACACGGGTCGGACCGCTCGGTAGGGGATAGTCACGTGCTTTCGGGGCAGTAGCACCAGGAGTAGAGGGAGGTGTCATGACGCGACCGAACGCAGACGAGACGGACCGCTGGGTGTCCGAAGGCGGAGCGACTCCTCGGGGTCCAGCGACGCATGTACCGGCTGTGGAGCGCAAGGAACTACGCCCGGAACTGGCACCGCCGACCTCCCCGAATCCGAAGGGGAGGCGTCGCGTGGGTCATGTGAGTCAGGCATCGGACGCACCCGTTCAGACCAGCGCACGTGAAGACGAGACCCAGCCGCCCCCGGGTCAGGAGGAGCAATGAAGAAGAGACCAATCGTCGGGATTCTGCTGCTGTGCCTAGCCGCCGGCGTGGGGTTCTGGCTGAGCCGAAGGCAAGCCCGGCCGGCTGCCGACGTGATCGTGGAAGCGCCGACCGACGGCGTGAGGCTGGTCCCGGTCTCGAGCGATGGCGGCACACCATGAGCCTGTGGTCCGAGACCAAGTACCGCCTCAAGAAGGCCATGCTTGTGGTCTGGGGGCCGGCCGACCTGCACCCGGATGTCGATCCCCAGAAGCAGCTCGAACGCGACCACGATCCACAACGCAACCCCAAACCAGGTGGCAAGGACTGGGACAAGGGCTAGCCCGAGCGCGCGGTCGCGACCGCGGACCCCCGCTCAGGTCTCGTCGGTCGCAGCGCCATAGCCGCTACGAAGAAGCCCACCGCGCCCAGGAACGTGCCCCAGTTGTCCCACCCCTCGTTACGCAGTGTGCCGTCGGGCAGCATGACGGCACCGACGGCCGAGAGCCCGAAGAAGACAGAGCCGAGCATGTTCGACCAGCAGATGAGCCGTGAGCGGCCCGCCAGCAGGTGGTGGCGCTGTCGCCTGGCCACGGGGTGCCATGCGATCCAGCTGGAGATCAGGAACAGCAGCGACCCGAAGATGTCCGGCTTCCACACCTTGTCGTAGGTGGCGTGGGGCGAGTCGAGCGCCAACGCCAGCGCCCTGATCGTCATGACGTTGAAGAACAGGGTGCCGGCAAGTTGAATGGCAGCACTCATCCAGTCGGGATCCCGCAGGCGCGAAGGTGCCGGATGATCGGCGGCGGCGCGCAGTTGTACCACGGCGGCCGCTGTGAAACAGACCGCGCCGACGGCGTACACCACGCTGTTCACCACCAGGTTCAGTTGCTCTACCGCCATCAGCGCGCCGAGGGCGAACAACAGGGACCCGATGCCGAAGCCGAGAGACATGGCGTTCAACTGCCGGGTCTGCCGGGTGTTCTGCACGAGCCGAATCTACCCAGGGGCACCATCTGGACAGGCGTGGGTCGCAGAAGATGGCTCGGGGTCTGTCGTCCGGCAACGGCGCCGAACAGGCACGGGGGTGGTCGGCTGGCCTAGTCTCTGCGGCATGGCAGCAGTCGAGGTCATCGCCGGTGAGCACCCCGTCTTTTCGCTGAATACGGACTCGACGTCGTACGTGTTCGCGGTCACCGAGAGTGGGCTGTTGCGTCACCTGCACTGGGGCGCATCCATCCCCGTGACCGACGTCATCGTCGAGCCGCTCTGGGAGCTGTCGACCAACGACTTGATCCAGGACATCACGCCTCAGGAGTACCCACCCCACGGCAGGTTCCGATACAACGAACAATGCCTGGTCGTGCGTTTCCCCGACGGGGGTCGCGAAGTCGATCTCGCCTACGAAAGTCATGTGGCCGCAGTGGACGAACTGTCCGTCTCGCTGCGTGATCCCAAGGGCTTGATTGTGCGGCTGCACTACCGGGTACTGCCGGGCATCGACGCGATCGTGCGATGGGCGACGGTGACCAGTCAAGTGGACGGGCTGATGGTGGAATCGGTGGCCTCCGCGCAGTTCCACGTGCCCTTCCGCGATCTCACCCTGCACAACGTGCAGGGGCATTGGGGGGCCGAGCAGCAGGAGATGGTGCAGACGGTATCCGGCAAGGTCGTCCTGGAATCCCGGCGGGGGATCTCCAACCACCACCACAGCCCCTATGCGGTGCTGAGCCGGGATGCGACGCAGACACAGGGTCGGGTCTGGGGCGCCGCCTTGGCCTTCAGCGGCAACACGAAGACCGTCGTGGAGCAGACACAGTACGGCGAAACACTGTTGCAGCTCGGGGTCAACGACTTCGACCTCGAGATCGCGCTCGACGCGGGGCAGTCGTTCCAGACGCCCCCGGTCATCGCGATCCACACCGACCAGGGTCTGGAGGGGGTCAGTCACCGGTTCCACGAGTACGGCCGGAGCCTCATGCGCCCGGGCCCCCGGCCCGTGCTGTACAACTCCTGGGAGGCGACCAACTTCGCGGTCACCTGCGACGGCCAGATCGCGCTGGCGCGGCGCGCAGCGAAGGTGGGAGCGGAACTGTTCGTCGTCGACGACGGATGGTTCGGCCGGCGCAACCCCGACGCCACCGGTGGGATCCACGACGGGCTGGGGGACTGGTGGGTGGACCCGGAGAAGTTCCCCGACGGGCTGACCCCACTGATCGACGAGGTCCGTGCGCTGGGCATGGGTTTCGGGATCTGGGTGGAGCCGGAGATGGTCAACCCCGACTCGGATCTCTATGCAGCGCACCCCGAGTGGATCTACTCCGAACCGGGTCGAGCGGTCGACGCCGCCCGAGGGCAGTACGTCCTGAACCTCACGCTGGAGCCGGTCCGGGAGTTCATCACGACGATGCTGGACGGACTGCTCGCTGACAACGATGTCGTCTACGTCAAATGGGATGCGAATCGACCCATGTCGCAGGTCGGCGCCGATCGCGACGTGTGGGTGCGACACATCGAGGCCCTCTACGAGATCGTGGCCGAGGTCAAACGCAGGCACCCGGGGGTGCTGATCGAGGCGTGCGCATCCGGCGGCGGCAGGATCGACTTCGGCGCGCTGAGTGTCTTCGACGACTTCTGGACCAGTGACAACACGGATGCGCTCGACCGCCTCGAGATTCAGCGTGCCTACTCGTTGGTCTATCCGCCGCAGGCCATGCGGGCCTGGGTCACCGACGTTCCCAACTTCTTGTCGCAACGCACCATCCCTCTGCGTTTCCGTTTCCACGCCGCCATGTTCGGCAGTCTGGGTATCGGCTGCGACCTCACGAAGATGACCGATGAGCAGCTGACGGAGTCGGCCGGGTACGTCGAGCAGTACAAGCAACTCCGGCCCCTGATGGATCGCTTCCATCGTCTGGAGAACCCGTCCCCGAACGACTATCGCCTGTTCCAGTACTCGTCGCCGCAGGGAGCCGTGCTGTTCGCGTTCCTCCCGCAGAGCCGGCTGGGCCACAAGCCCACGACGGTGAGGCTGCGGGGACTGGACCCGCACGCCCGCTATCGCTTCAGGCACGACTGGCAGGAACGTGAGGCATCCGGGGAGTACCTCATGCATCGGGGTATCCGGTTGTGGCTGCAGGGCGACTACGCCAGCGAGGTGATCAGGTTCGATCTGGTCACAGGATCTCGGGGATGATGCGGGCACGCACACGTTTGCAGTAGGCGGGGTACCCGGGGTAGTGGTCGCACAGCCACGCCTCTTCGACGCGGGCCTTTCCCAGCCACCAGGCCAGCAGTACCGCCAGCGGCGCCAGCGCCCATCCGGATCCCACGAGGCATACACCGAGCAGTGCCACCAGCAGCGACGAGTAGATCGGATGCCTGACGATGCGGTAGGGCCCGTGCTCCACGAGTTCGCCCGATCGCCTCGGCTTCGGGTATGGGCTCAGCGAGCCGCCCAGCGTCGCCAACGACCAGAGCCCGAGACCGCCACCCAGCACGATGAGTCCGACACCGAGCAGCGCCATACCGGGCCAAGACCAGCGGGGGCCGATCGCGGCGGTGATCACAACGACCGCGGCGAGCAGGAACTGGCCCCACACCCAGCCCTGGCCGCGGGAGCCGAGCCGTGGCAGTGCCGCCAAGCGAACCTCCTTGTGCCGTTCGTATCCTCGCCATGACCCAGGTCGGCTTTCGCTAGGCTTCGCGTGCATGACACGCTGGCTGTCCCAGGACGAACAGGTGTATTGGCGTTCCTGGATCTCGGCCAATCTCCTGCTGCCGGATCGACTCGGCCGTGACCTGCAGGAAGAGACCGGACTCACGCTGGCCGACTACGAGATCCTGGTGCGTCTGTCGGAGGCGCCCGATCGCCGGCTGCGGATGAGTGAACTGGCCGACGTGACACTGTCGAGTCGCAGTCGCCTGTCTCACCAGATCGATCGCATGCAGCGGGCCGGTCAGGTGGACCGGCAGGAGTGCACGGATGACCGTCGCGGCTACTTCGCCGTGCTGACCGACGCCGGCTACGACGTGCTGGTCGCGGCCGCGCCGGTGCATGTGGAGAGTGTGCGCCGCCGCATGGTCGACGTGCTCACCCCGGAGGAGTTCGCCGAGTTCGGTCGGATCAACCAGAAACTCATCGACGCGCTCGGGCAGTAGGCGGCTACTTCTCGAGTTCCCAGATACGGATCCCGCCCAGAATCCCGGCGGTGTTCGCCACGATCTTGGCCTTCGGGCCCAGATCCACCGTGGACAGGTGCTTCGCGTTGCCCCCGCCGACGTAGATCTTGTCGTAGAAGAGGAACTCGTCGAAGATCTGCATGGCTTTGATCACGCGCTTGCGCCACTCCTTCTTGCCGATCTGTTTGCGGGCGGCGTTCCCGACATAGTCGTCGAAGTCGCCGTCGAAGCCCGTGGGTGCGTGCGACAGCTCCATGTGGGGCAGCAGTCGGCCCTCGTGGAACACTGCTGTCCCGCACCCGGTGCCGAGGGTCATCACGAACTCGAACCCCGAGCCCTCGACGACGGCGCAACCCTGGACGTCGGCGTCGTTGGCGACCTTGACCGGGATGTCGAACTCGTCGGCCAGCGCACTGGCGAGGTCGTAGTTGTGCCACGCGGTCGCCATCGCCTCATCGCGCGGCCCGCCGTATTCCAGCCGGGACAGCGAGGGGATGTTCAGCACCCTTCCCGAACGGACCAGGCCCGGGAATCCCACGGACGCGCGACTGGCCGCGGGCAACTGGTTCTTCAACTCGGTGAGCTTCTTCACCAGAAGAGTGGGTGGACACGGGTAGGGGGTCTCGATCCGCACACGCTCAGCGATCATCTGACCGTTGACGTCCAGAACGGATGCCTTGAGCCCTGAGCCTCCGACATCGATCGCGAGTGTGAGGACATCGGGTGGCCAGATCGTCGTGGCGTGCGGACTGTCGGTCATGTCAACCCTCCGGTGTCGTGAGAATCTCGGAGCCGGTGTCGGTGACCAGGATCGTGTGCTCGAACTGCGCGGTCCGCTTGCGATCCCGGGTGACAACCGTCCAGCCGTCGTCCCAGATCTCGTAGTCGATGGTTCCGAGCGTGAGCATAGGCTCAATCGTGAAGGTCATGCCTGTTTCCAGGATCATGTCCGCCGAAGGGTCGTCGTAATGCGGCACGATCAGCCCGGAGTGGAAAGCGGTTCCGATGCCGTGACCGGTGAAGTCACGGACAACCCCGTAGCCGAAGCGCTTGGCGTAGGACTCGATCACCCGCCCGACGACATTGAGCGTGCGCCCCGGCGCCACCGCCCTGATCGACCGCAGCGTGGCCTCACGGGTCCGCTCGACCAGCAGACGCGATTCCGAGTCCACTTCGCCGGCCAGGAACGTGGCATTGGTGTCACCGTGGACGCCCCCGATGTACGCGGTGATGTCGATGTTCACGATGTCGCCGTCGGATACCACCGTCGAGTCGGGGATGCCGTGGCAGATCACCTCGTTGAGCGACGTGCACAGCGATTTCGGGAACCCGCGGTACCCCAGGGTCGACGGATACGCCCCGTGGTCGCACATGAACTCGTGGCCGATCTGGTCGAGCCGGTCGGTTGTCACGCCGGGTTCGACGTGCCTACCGACCTCCTGCAGCGCCTGTGCGGCGATCCGTCCTGCGATCCGCATCGCGGCGATCGTCTCCGCATCCTTGACCTCGGGTCCCAGGTAGGGCGTGGGCATGGGGCGTCCGACATATTCGGGGCGCTCGATGTCGACCGGCACCGTGCGTAGGGGCGACAGGCGGCCAGGGGCAAGAGACATGGCAGCAGTCTAGGTGCCAAGATCGGAGCAGACCCAGTTTCGGAGGATGACATGAAGTGGTACTACTGCTTGGTTCACAACCGCGTCGAGGGTGAGAAGGGCTGCGCGAACTCGGAACGACTGGGGCCCTACGACTCCGAGGAGCAGGCTTCTCACGCTTTCGAGATCGCTCGCAAGCGCAACGAGGAGTGGGACGCCGGCGACGACGAGTGGGGCAAAGGTAAGCCGGGAGTCGGCGAGGACCTGGACTAGCGTTCCTCGGGGTCCCCATCCGCGGGTCCCGAGCTCTGGGTTTGGGGCCTTCCCGGCTCCGGACCGGCTAGGCCCATCAGGACTCCCGGAGCACCCTGGCAGACTGGCTGGCATGACCACAGTGGCTGTTCTGGGCGGTACGGGTCCGCAGGGCCGAGGACTCGCGGTCCGTTGGGCGGGTGTTGGAATCGACGTGGTGCTGGGATCGCGGGATCCGCAGCGGGCACGTGACGCTGCCGCGGAGATCGGGAACGGGGTGCGTGGTGCGGGCAATGCGGACGCCGCTGGTGAGGCGGACATAGTCCTGGTGGCCGTGCCCTATGCGGGCCACGCGGACACGATCGCCGAGGTCGAGCAGGCGGTCCACGGCAAGATCCTGATCGACTGTGTGAATCCGCTCGGCTTCGACAAGCAGGGCGCATACTCACTCGAGGTGCCGGAGGGCTCCGCAGCGCAGCAGGCCGCCGCGCTGGCGCCTGGGGCGAGAGTGGTGGCGGCCTTCCACCACGTCAGTTCGGTGCTCCTGCTGGACCCCGAGCACGAACTGGATATCGACATCCTCGTGCTCGGCGACGACCGCGAGGCCGCCGAAGAGGTGATCGCCCTGGCCGACCGTGTCCCCGGGATGCGTGGAGTGTTCGCGGGCAGGTTGCGCAACGCAGGTCAGGTCGAGGCGCTGACCGCGAACCTGATCTCGGTCAACCGCCGCTACAAGATCCACGCCGGGATAAGGGTGACCGATCTGCCCTAGGGTGTGGCCATGTTCCGGCCGTTGCCCGAAGACGACTTGTACGGTCGCATGGAGCGAGCGTTCGCCGCGGAGCGTCTTCTGACCAGGCTGGGCTGGCTGATGCTGGCGCTGGGCCTGATCGGCATAGTCGTGGTTGCGGTGCAATTCGTGGCCGGTGGAACATCCTGGCAGCGCGCTGCGGCGGGAGTGCTCGGCATCCTTGCCGCGACGGTGCTCTCCGGTGCGACCGCGTACGGGGCGGGCACCAACGTGGGGCTCGCCGCGGTCAATCTGCGACTTCGTCTGCAGGAACAGCAGGCTCCCCGGTCCTGACTGTCCGCCGCCAGCGGCGGAAGGCCTTCGACGCCTCCATCACCGCCGGAACGACCAGCGCGAGGCCGAGGACGGCCAGCCAGTTGGAGCCGGTGAGTGAGGCCGTGTCGAGCATTCTCTGGAAGAACGGCATTTCCACGGCCATCAGCGTCAACGCCGCCGGGACCGCCATCCACACGAAGTACGGGTAGTAGGGCCCGGCCGTGGCCGGCAGCAGGTCACGGCGGGCCGAGATCGCGAGGAAGACGGTGCTGATCGCGAGGATCGCGAAGGTCATCGTCTGTGTGCGCTGGGCTCCCAGGTCCTGCTGCCACACGAACGGGAGCAGACACACCGCCGACTGCACGAGTCCGAAGGCCAGCCACCGCGGCGCGGTGGTCGAGTTCAGGATGGTGACGCCGGGGTCGCGCGGGGGCGCGGCCATGATGCCCGGCTCGGTGCTGTCGGTGGAGATGCCCAGCGCGGGGAAAAGGCCGATCAGGAAGGAGACGAACAGCAACTGCAGCGGGGTCAGGACCGAGCCGGAATTGAGGTTGAGGATGCTGCCGAGCAGCATGACGCCCACGAACCCGAACAGGCCGATCAGGACGTATCTGATCTGCGCGGTGATCTTGCCGTAGATGTCACGGCCGAGTTCGATGGCGTGGACCAGAGTCGCGAAGTTGTTGTCGGTCAGGATCATCTTGGCCGACTCCTTGGACACCTCGCTGCCGCTACCCATGGCCACCCCGACGTCGGCCTTCTTCAGTGCTGCGGCGTCGTTGACGGCGTCGCCGGTCATCGCCACGATCTCGCCGCGGTCCTGCATGACAGACACCAGTCGCAGTTTGTCCTCCGGGGCCACGCGTCCGAAGACGTGCAGTTCCGGGAGTCGATCGTAGATCTGCGCGTCTGAGAGCGACTGGAACTCCGGGCCCGTGATGACCCCCGGCCCCAGACCGAGTTCGGAGCCGATGGCGCGGGCGGTGACCGCATGGTCACCGGTGATCATGCGCACGTCGATGCCCGCTCCCAGCGCGGTCGCCACGGCCTGTCCGGCCGAGGGCCGCAGTGGGTCGATGATGCCCACCAGGGCCACGAACGTCAGGTCGGTCACCGCCGCCATCGGATCGTCACGCACGGTGTCGAGGCCATCCACCGGCAGGCGTCTGATAGCGAAGGACATGACTCGCAGACCCTCGCCGGCCAGC
Source organism: uncultured Actinomycetota bacterium (assembly GCA_963769435.1). Classification (GTDB taxonomy): domain Bacteria; phylum Actinomycetota; class Actinomycetes; order S36-B12; family UBA10799; genus JADKAV01. The sequence continues at coordinate 304,785 of CAVYLN010000001.1, read as the reverse complement.
TCCTCGTTCGCTTCCAGGACGTGTGCTCGCACCTGCTCGACGGGCACCACCTCGTCACCCAGATAGGCACTCGAGCACTTGTCCAGCACCACGTCGGGTGCGCCTTTCACCAAGCCGATCAGTTCGGTCTGGTCGTCCATCGGGGCCAGGTGGAACGTCGCCATGAACTTGTAGCTGGAGTCGAAGGGGACCTCTGCCTGCCGGGGGTATTCACGCCGTGAGGTCTGCGCATCAACGCCCATCTTGGCAGCCAGGACGACCAGGGCGGCCTCGGTCGGGTCGCCGACCACGTGTCCGGCATCGTCCACCGTCGCGTCCCCGGACAGGGCCAACCCGTAGCCCAGCGCGTCGAAGTCGGGCTGGGGGCGCCCGGCCGCGTGCAGGATCGCCCCGGACTTGGCGTATCCGCTGCCTTCGATGGTGAACCACTGATCGAAGGCGAACATCCGGGTCGCGGTCATCATGTCCATGGTCAGCGTGCCGGTCTTGTCGCTGTTGATGGCGCTGGTGGCCCCGAGCGTTTCGACGTCATTGAGGTTCTTGACCACGGCTTTGGCCTTGGCCAGACGTTGAGCGCCGTACGAGAGCATGGCCGTCAGGAAGGTCGGCAGGCCCGAGGGGATGGCTGCGATCGCTGTGGTGATCCCCAGCAGGACGATGGCGCTGAGATCCGCGCCGCGCAGCAGGCCGAGGCCCACGATGATGGCCACCGCCACCCACGCGACCCACATCAAGCGCACGGACAGGCTGCGCATCTCCTTCTGCAGCGGTGAGGCCACCGGCTCCACGGCATTGAGCATGTCGGCGATCTTGCCCATCTCGGTGCTGGCCCCGGTCCCGGTCACGACGAAGGTTGCCGTACCTCGCGTTACCGACGTGTTCTGGAACACCATGTTGGAGCGATCGCCGAGCGCGGCACCCGGGTCGTGCAGGGCCCGCGAGTCCTTGCCGACCGGTGCGCTCTCCCCGGTCAACGCACTCTCGGCCACCTCCAGCGATGCTGAGGTGACGATGCGGCCGTCGGCCGGGATGAGATCCCCGGCCTCGACCATGACCACGTCGCCGGGTACGAGCTGTTCGGCGGGAACCTCGACCGTCGTTCCGGAGCGCAGTACCCGGGCGATGGGGACCTGCAACGAGGCCAAGGCGGCGACACTGGCCTGGGCCTTGAGCTCCTGGCGCGAGCCGAGCACGACGTTGAGCGCCACCAGGAAGCCCACCAGCAGCGCGGTCTCCTCCTGTGCGATGAGCACGGACACGACAGCTACGACCGTCAGCATCACGTTCATCGGCTCACTCCACTGACGAACCGCGATCCGCCAAGCGGTGGGTGCAGGGGAGCGGGGCAGGACGTTGGGGCCGTAACGGTCGAGTCGCTGCTCCGCGTCGATGGCGCTGAGGCCGTCCGTGGCGCTGGTCCCCAGAGCAGTAACCACACTCTCGGCGCTCTGGGTGTACACGAGTCGTTCCGAGACCGTCTGGGTCATTCGGTTCACCTCTGCAGAAGTTGGCGTTGAACCAACCCTATGGCGCGACGTGACGACGTTGCGGGTCTTGTACCGCTGCACCTGTGGGGCGCAGAAGGGCAGACACCGGCGTTCTAGTGGTACTCGTGCTCCGGTCCGGGGTATGCGCCCGAGACCACCTCGCCGGCCCAATCCTTCACCGCGGCGGTCAAGACGGAACGCAGATCCGCGTACTGCTTGACGAACTTCGGTGGTTTGCCGGGAGTCAGCCCGGCCATGTCCTGCCACACCAGTACCTGGGCGTCCGTGCCGGATCCGGCACCGATCCCGATCGTGGGGATCGAGACCGCGGCGGTCACCGCGGCGGCGAGGTCTGCGGGCACGACCTCCAGCACCGTGGCGAACGCGCCTGCCTTCTCCATGTGCTTTGCGTCGAGGATGAGCCGCTGCCCGGCCTCTCCGCGGCCCTGCACCTTGTAGCCACCGAACTGGTGCACGGACTGCGGAGTGAGCCCGAGATGTGCCATCACCGGGATTCCGGCGCTGGACAGCAGCTCGACGTGCGGCAGCACTCGCTCACCGCCTTCGAGTTTGACCGCGTGGGCGCCGGATTCCTTCATGAAGCGGGTGGCCGTGGCAAGGGCCTGCTGCGGGGACTCCTGGTAGGAACCGAACGGCAGGTCGGCGACGACCATCGCACGCTGCGAGCCCCGCACGACCGCGGCCACGAGCGGGATGAGTTCGTCCACGGTGACCGGGATGGTCGAATCGTGTCCGTAGACCACCATCGCCGCGGAGTCGCCGACGAGCATCACGGGGATACCGGCTGCATCGAACAGTCCTGCGGTGAGGGCGTCGTACGCGGTGATCATCGGCCATTTCTCACCCCGCTCCTTGGCAGCGGCGAGGTCCTTGGTCGTGATGCGCCGACCGGTGGCGGGGCCGTAGAGGGATTCGGACATGGGAGTAACCTCCAGCCTCGAGGCTCACGGTGAGTCCCCGGACCTCTCCATGGTGGCACAAACGACAGCCGCCGACCAGCCCCCTCAAGTCGCGTGCCTTGTGGTGTCCGCCACGCGGCCCTAAGATACGGAACGGAATCGTTCCGCAATGAGAGTGGGCCAGATGAACGCACCCGCGCACCACACCGGCCACCCGCGTCGCTGGCAGATCCTGGCAGTGCTGCTAGTCAGCCTGCTGGTGGTGGTCCTCGACAACACGGTGCTCAACGTGGCGCTCAAGACCATCCAGCAGGAACTCGAGGCGACTCAGACCGAGATCGTGTGGGCGATCAACTCGTACACACTGGTCTTCGCCGCGTTGCTGTTCACCTGGGGCGTGCTGGGCGACCGCTACGGCAGGAAGAAGATCCTGGTCATCGGGATGCTGCTCTTCGGACTGGCCTCCGCCCTCAGTGCCTTCGCCACCGATCCGATGCAACTCATCCTCGCCCGGGCCTTCATGGGGGTCGGCGGTGCGTCCGTCCTCCCCGTGACCCTGGCCATCATCACCGTCGTCTTCCCCCCACACGAGCGGGGCAAGGCGATCGGCCTGTGGGCGGCGGCCGTCGGCGGTGCGGTGGCGATCGGGCCCCTACTCGGGGGATTCCTCCTGGAGCACTTCTGGTGGGGATCGGTGTTCCTGATCAACGTTCCGATCGTCATCGCAGGGGTCGCAGGCATCCTGCTGCTGGTTCCCGAGTCCCGGAATCCGAACCCGGGACGACTGGATCCGTTGGGCCTGCTGATGAGTATCACGGGACTTCTGCTACTGGTGTACGGCATTCAGCACGGCGGTGACAGCCAGGACTGGTTCAGCGTGGGCGTCGCCGGGGCGATCGTGGCCGGAACTGCGATCCTCGTCGCGTTCCTGTGGCTCGAGTGGCGCAGTGACCACCCCTCTCTGGACATGTCCCTGTTCCGGATCAAGTCGTTCTCCGCCTCGCTGACCACGGTGTCCCTGACGTTCGCGGCCATGACCGGTTCGCTGCTCTTCCTGGCGTTCTACATGCAGTTGGTCCGCGGGTACAGCCCACTGCAGGCCGGGGCCTTCACGCTGCCGGTCGCCGTGGGACAACTGCTGGCCGCCCCGCGCAGCGCGAAGATGGTGGAACGGTTCGGAGCTCGCAAGGTGATCGGTTTCGGCTTGATCCTCGCTGGCGGTGTCTTCATCTCCTTCGTGCTGCTCGAGCCACAGACCCCGGCCTGGGTGCTGCTGGTGACGTGGTTCTTCCTCGGGTTCGGTCTCGGCAACGTGATCGCTCCGGCGACCACCAGGATGACGCTGGCGGTGCCCCCGGAGAAGTCCGGTGCCGGGTCCGCCGTCCAGAACACCGTGCGACAGGTCGCCGCCGCCATGGGGATCGCGGTCCTTTCGTCGGTCGTGGCGGTGGCCTACACGAACTCGATCGAGGGCACGCCGGGGATCGAGCAATCTCCCGGCGCCACTGCAGGGTGCTGTTACCGACTCCATCGGCGGGGCCTACGAGGTCACCGAGCGGGCTGTCGCCGCGGGTGCGATGGCTCCGGACCAGGCGGCGGCGATCCAATCGGCGGCGGTGGACTCGTTCATGAACGCCTTCCATCTCGCGGCGCTCGGATCGGGCCTGCTGATACTGATCGCTCTCGTCGTGTTGCTGTGGCGACTGCCTGCTGAGGCGGAGCATGCCGCGTGGGGCGGTCACGCCGGGGATGCGCAGGCCGACGCGGAAATCCTCCCGGATGCCTTCGAAGGTGAGGCCGGCGCCGAGGGACCGGACACCGCCGCTCCCGCCGCACCACGATCGCCGGGTTCGTCCACGTGATGGCGAGGTCCAAGGGCGGGCGGCCGCGGGATCCGAGAGTCGACGAGGCCCTCACCGAACATCTTGTGTCGCTGCTCGCGGAGTGCGGCCCCGACGGGTTCTCCGTCGATGAACTGGCGGCCCGCTCGGGCGTCGGCAAGGCAGCCATCTATCGCCGCTACCGATCCCGTGAGGAACTCGTGGAGGCCGGGTTCACGGCGGTCAACCAGACGATGCCCAACGTCGGCGGGACTGCCACTGCGCGAGGCCCTCGTCCGGCTGCTGGAGTGGATCTCCGGTGCGCACGCGGGCGGCATGACTCCGACCTGGCTGCTGGCCATGCAACAGATGCCCCAGGTCCGGGACATCTACATGGACAAGGTCGTCAAACCCAGACGCGATGCTTTGCGGGATGTGCTGCTCAAGGGGCGCGCCGACGGACTGATCGACTCCGCGGTGGACCTCGACGTGGCGCTCGCAGTCCTCAGTGGACCGGCGATCCTGGTCGGGATGCACCGGGCCCGCGGCCATCCGGCGGGGGCCGTGGCCATCGGGGACGTCGTCGACGTGGTGTTGCAGGGCCTGGTCACTCGAGATGCTCGCGCCACCGGTTCGTGATCGGCAACCGGCGATCGCGGCCGAACGCGCGGAAAGTGATTTTGGTGCCGGGCGGATACTGCCGGCGCTTCCACTCGGCCGCGTCGGTGAGCTGCACGATCCTCGCGACCAACTGCGGGTCGTAGCCCTTGTCCACGAGTTCCACGGCACCCATGTCGCCGCCCACGTAGTCCTCGAGTACGCGGTCCAGTTCCACGTAGTCGGGCAGTGAGTCGGAGTCGAGTTGATCTGGACGCAGTTCCGCCGACGGTGGCTTCTCGATGCTGTTGGCGGGGATCGGGCCGGGGGTTCCCACGCGTTGCGCACTCGCGTTGCGCCACCGGGCCATCTCCCACACCAGCGTCTTGGGGACGTCCTTGATCGGGGCGAAGCCACCCACCGCATCGCCGTAGATCGTGGAGTAGCCGACGGCCAGTTCGCTCTTGTTGCCCGTGGCCAGGACCAACTGTCCCTCGGAGTTACTGATGGCCATGAGGATCGCTCCCCGCACCCGGGCCTGCAGGTTCTCGGCGGCAAGTCCGGTCAGGCCCAGGTTGTGCTGGTAGGCGTGCACCATCTCGTTGATCGGGACAGTCCGCAGGTTCATGCCGGTGAGCGCGGCCGACTCCGCCGCGTCGGCGAGCGAGTGCTCGGAGGAGTACTCACTGGGCATTCGCACGCCGTGGACGTTGCTCGCACCGAGCGCGTCGCAGGCGATCGCCGCGACGAGAGCCGAGTCGATGCCGCCGGACATGCCCAGGACGACGGAACTGAATCCGTTCTTGTGCACGTAGTCGCGCAGCCCTGTGACGAGCGCCAGGTACACCTCACGGGCGTCGCTGAGCGGCTCGGCCACTGTCGGCGTCACCGTGGCGTGATCCGGTGTGCCCGGCAGGACCACGTCGGGATCCGGTTCGGTTGCCGATGGTGCGTCGATGTCCACAACCAGCACGTGGTCCACGAACTGCGGGGCGCGCGCGATCAGTTCTCCTTGCGCGCCAACGACCATCGAATCGCCGTCGAAGACGAGTTCATCCTGACCGCCCCACATGTTCACATAGGCCAACACGCTGCCGATCTCCCGTGCACGACGAGCGCACAGGTCGAACCGCACGTCGTCCTTGTTGCGCTCGTACGGGCTTCCGTTGAGAACCAGCAGCACCCCGGGTGGACTCTGCGCCAGGTCGGACAGAGGGCCCGCGCTGACCCAGATGTCCTCGCAGATCGCGAGGGCGACGTCGACGTCGCCGATCCGCAGCCGGCACGGCCGATCCCCGGGCCGGAAGTAGCGCTGTTCGTCGAAGACGCCGTAGTTCGGCAGGTGGTGCTTCGCGTAGTCGGCGACCACGTGTCCGGCGTGCAACACGGCGGCGGCGTTGTACCCCCGTCGGTCGGAGGCGCCGGCCGGGGTGGGCGCCAGGTGCCCCACCACCACGACGATGCCGCCAAGACCGGCGGCATCGAGATCCTCGGCCAGAGTCCGCAGAGACCGGTCGCACGCCCGTTGGAAACTCGGTCGCAGCGCCAGGTCCTCGACTGGGTATCCGGTGAGCATCATCTCGGGGAACGCGACCAGGCCGGCGCCGCTGGCCGCGGCCTTCGCCGTCGTCTCGATGACCAGCGCCCTGTTCGCGAGCAGATCCCCGACCACCGGATTGACCTGTGCCAGTGCGATACGGATATGCGCCATGGACCCCAGTCTGGCAAACCTCGGATCGCGCCCGGCGACTGTCACCCGGAGAGTGGCCGCGTTCGGCTCCTGTGGGCGGCCGGCGTGGGGGTGTGCGGGGCGAACCCAAGCCGGGCGGCCCCAATGGCGCCACATCGCACGGGCCATCGTGGCCATGCGGCAGGATGGGGTTCATGGACAAGCAGACAGAGTACGTTCTGCGCACTATCGAGGAACGGGACATCCGTTTCATCCGGCTGTGGTTCACGGACGTACTGGGGATTCTCAAGTCCGTGTCGATCGCTCCCGCCGAACTGGAAGGTGCTTTCGCCGAGGGCATCGGTTTCGACGGCTCCGCGATCGAGGGCTTCTCCCGGGTCACCGAGTCCGACATGCTCGCCAAGCCCGACCCGTCCAGTTTCCAGATCCTTCCCTGGCGCGGCGACGAGATGCCCGTGGGCAGGATCTTCTGCGACATCCTGCTGCCCGACGGCTCGCCGTCCTATGCGGATCCGCGGTGGGTACTGAAGCGGCAGTTGGCCAAGGCGGCTCAGCAGGGCTTCACGTTCTACACCCACCCCGAGATCGAGTTCTTCCTGTTCAACGAGACACCCGACGACGGCAGCGACCCGGTGCCGGTGGACAACGTCGGCTACTTCGACCACAGCCCCCACCCAGCCGGTCAGGACTTCCGGCGTCAGGCGATCTCGACGTTGGAGCACATGGGGATCTCCGTGGAGTACTCCCACCACGAGGGTGGCCCCGGACAGCAGGAGATCGACCTGCGCTACGCCGATGCTCTGACCACGGCCGACAACATCATGACCTTCAGGCTGGTCGTCAAGGAGGTGGCGCTGGAGCACGGGGTGGTCGCCTCCTTCATGCCGAAACCCTTCACGAGTCATCCGGGATCAGGCATGCACACCCACGTGAGCCTCTTCGAAGGAGACTCCAACGCATTCTTCGAGCCCGGGGCCGACATGCAGTTGTCCGTGCTGGCGCGGCAGTTCATCGCGGGTCTGCTGCACCACGCGCCCGAGATCACCGCCGTCACGAACCAGTGGATCAACTCGTACAAGCGCCTCGCCGGAGGCGGAGAGGCTCCGAGTTACATCTGCTGGGGGCACAACAACCGATCGGCGTTGGTGCGGGTGCCCATGTACAAGCCGGCCAAGGGGCAGTCCACGCGGGTCGAGTTCCGGTCGCTGGACAGTGCCGCGAACCCGTACCTGGCCTATGCGCTGATCCTCGCCGCAGGCCTGAAGGGGATCGAAGAGCGCTACGAACTGCCGCCTGCCACCGAGGACGACGTGTGGTCGCTCACCGACGGTGAGCGGCGGGCACTGGGACTGCAACCACTGCCGGGCAGCCTGTCGCAGGCGATCACCGCGATGGAGAACTCGGAACTCGTGGCGGAGACCCTCGGTGAGCACGTCTTCGACTTCTTCCTGCGCAACAAGAAGGCCGAATGGGCCGAGTACCGCAAACACGTGACCCGGTTCGAGATGGAGCGGTACCTGTCGTTATGAGTCCACGCCGGGCCAGCCAGCACACCGAACTCGTCCGGATCGGATTCGCTGATGTCGACCGAGCGGGTGGCCGCCTGACCGAACTCGCCGACGCCGGGTTCGGTGATCTCGAGCCGGCCGATTTCGCGCTGTCCGCGGACCCGGACCGTGCTCTGGAGGTCCTGGCCGAGATCGCGCCGGGTAATGCCGCATGTGCCTCGGTGTTGGCCGACCCGGACCACAAGACCCGGCTGCTCTCACTGTTGGGCGCATCGGAGAGTCTCGGAGGTTTCCTGCAGCGGCATCCGGACCTGGTCGACGCGGTCGGTGACGATGACATCACCGGTGCGCGCGAGCGGATCCTGGCACTGGTCGGGGACAACCCGATGGTGTCCTTGCGTGTCGCCTACCGGCGAGAGTTGCTGGGGGTCGCGGCCCGCGACCTCGCCGGCGAGGCATCGCTGGAGACGACGATGGCGCAGTTGACGGCGCTGGCCGACGCCGCACTGCAAGGGTGCTACGAGTTGGCGGTGCGTGAGGTGGGAGAGCCCGCCGCGCAGGTGACCCTCGCGATCGTGGCCATGGGCAAGTGCGGGGCCGGCGAGTTGAACTACATCTCCGACATCGACGTGATCTTCGTGGCCGAACCCAGCGGCCCGGACGTCTCCCGCGACACCGCCATGCGAGTTGGGCAACAGATAGCCGGCAAGGTGATGCAGATCGCGAACGCGGCCACGTCCGAGGGATCCATCTGGGAGGTGGACGCCGCACTTCGCCCGGAGGGCAAAGCCGGGGCGCTGGTCCGCACCGTCGATTCCTATGTCGCCTACTACACCAAGTGGGCCAAGACCTGGGAGTACCAGGCGCTGCTGAAGGCCCGGCCCGCGGCCGGTGATCTGGCACTGGGCGTGCGGTACGTCGACGAGGTCTCCGACTTCGTCTGGAGTGCGGCCGACCGCGACCACTTCGTCGACGAGGTACAGGCGATGCGTCGGCGGGTCGAGGAGCACATCCCTGAGAAGCAGGCGGCCCGGGAGATCAAACTGGGCCGCGGCGGATTGCGCGATGTCGAGTTCGCGGTGCAGATGCTGCAACTCGTGCACGGGCGCAGCGACGTCACGCTGCGGTCGGCCAACACGCTCAGTGCGCTCGAGGCCCTGGCTACGTGGGGATACGTCGGCCGTGAGGACGCCGCCGGGCTGGGGGCCGCCTACCGTTTCCTGCGGATCCTGGAACACCGGGTGCAACTGCGACAGATGCGTCGGACGCACCTGTTCCCGGAACGGGAGCAGGAGTTGCGGATCGTGGCCCGCTCGATGGGAATGCGCACGGATCCCGTGGCCGAGATCGAGGCGGCCTTCGCCAAGCAGGTCCGGCAGGTGCGCCGGTTGCACGAGAAACTCTTCTACCGGCCGTTGCTCAACGCGGTGGCGCGTCTGGATTCCGGCGAAGCGAGACTGACCCCGCAGGCCGCCGAGCAGCGGCTATGGGCACTGGGGTATCAGGATCCGAAGGGCGCGTTGCGGCATCTCGAGGCCCTGACCAGTGGTGTCAGCCGCCGCGCCGCGATCCAGCGGACCCTGCTGCCGGTGATGCTGGGATGGTTCGCCGCCTGTCCCGACCCCGATGCTGGTCTGCTGGGATTCCGGCGTGTGTCCGACGCGCTCGGCTCCACGCCCTGGTACCTGCGGCTGCTCAGGGACGAGTCGCAGAGTGCCGAGAACATGGCGCATTTGCTGGCCTCATCCCGATTCGCGACCGATCTGCTGATGCGGGCACCCGAGGCCGTACAGATCCTTGCCGACGACGCCGAACTCGTACCGCGCCCAGCACCCGACATCGCCGCGGAGGCATTGGCCGCGGGCCTGCGGCAACAGGAGCCGGAGGCCGCGATCGCCGCGATCCGCGCGACCCGTCGCCGGGAGTTGTTCCGCATCTCGGCGGCGGATGCCCTCGGCAAGTTGACCATCGACGCGGTGGGGCAGGCCTTATCGGATGTTGCCGATGCCACCATCCAGGCGGCGCTGGCGGTCGCCACCCAGGCCGTGCGCACCGACGATCGGCCGGCTGAGGACCTCATCGAGTTCGTCGTCATCGGCATGGGCAGATACGGCGGGCAGGAACTGGGCTTCGGCTCGGACGCCGATGTCATGTTCGTCTACAGGACTCGGCAAGGGGTCGCCGAGGATGTCGCGTCCAGCGCGGCACTGGCCGTGGCCAACGAACTGCGGCGGCTGCTGGCACTGCCCAGTGCCGACCCGCCGATCGACATGGATGCCGATCTGCGACCGGAGGGACGAAACGGTGCACTCGTGCGGTCGCTGCCGTCGTACGAGGCCTACTACCAGCGCTGGTCGTCGGCGTGGGAAGCGCAAGCCCTGCTGCGAGCCCGGCCCGTGGCCGGATCGCCTGCGCTGCAGGACGCCTTCCTCGCCCTGATCGACCCGATCCGCTATCCCACAGCCGACATCTCAGCTGCGGACCTGCTGGAGATGCGTAAGTTGAAGGCTCGCATGGAGGCCGAACGCCTGCCCCGCGGTGCCGATCCTGCTCTGCACGTCAAACTCGGACGAGGCGGGCTGACCGACGTTGAGTGGGTTGCTCAGCTCGTGCAACTGCGGCACGGGCACGATCATCCGACACTGCGGACCACTCGGACGGTACCGGCGCTCGAGCGGGCTGTTGAGGCCGGCTTGATGGACCAGACGGATTGTCAACGACTGCTCGATGCGTGGCGGCTGGCATCGGCGATCCGCGATGCGATCATGCTCAGTTCCGGCCGGCCGGGTGACTCGGTGCCCACGGATTACCGGACTTTGAGCCGGGTCGCCCACCTGTTGGGCTATCCGCCGGAGAACCGGGGGGCCATGCCCGAGGACTACCGGCGTCTGACCCGGCGGGCGCGACACGTCATGGAGCGCCTCTTCTACGGCATCGACTGACGTCGGCGGTGCGCGCATCGCCGGGTCCACGGCGGTCCCGAAGAGTACATTGATCCACCATGCACTCCGTAGACTTCCCGGCTGCCAGCACTGGAACTCGCAGCACCACCGCCACTGGACGCGCCGTGATCGCGGATGCGTTGCGCGGTGTCGACCCGGCAGCAGCCCGCCGGGTCGAGGCCATCAAGGACTGGCGATCGGGCTATCTGCCCGCGATCAGGGAACTCGTGGTGGTGGCCGCGGCGAATCCGCAGGCCGCGGGCCGGGTCGCTTCTGATGGGCTCGAGTCGTTGCACGAACGGTTCGTCTGGACCGAGCATGGTGACGACCGACCCTTGCTGCCGGCTCTGGCGAGCACGTCGCACGAAGGGATGGACACGTTCGAGGTCATCGGGCGCGGCGAGCGTCGCACGGAGTTCTCAGTGCCCTACCAGGGCCGACGACTGGCCGGCGGTGACCTGCATCGCCAACTCGACGACTGGGTGGCCCGAGGCATCGCCGAACCGACTTTCGCCGATGCCGTCCGTGCCGTCATGGCCAACCCGGAGTGGCTGGACCTCAGCGGAACCCAGGTCGCGGTAGTGGGAGCGGGCGCGGAGATGGGTCCGTTGCGCCAGTTGCTCGACTGGGGGGCGACCGTCTACGCGCTGGATCTACCGAACCCGGCGACATGGGAGCGGATCCTGGCCACCGCCAAAGGCTTCTGCAGGACGTCTGGCCGCCCCGGTCCCGCGCGGTTCGGTGTATTTGGACAGCGCACCGGATTCACGCATCGCGGAACTCGCGGGACTTGATGTGCTGGCGCAGACGGACGCGGCTCTGTCGTGGCTGCGCGAGATCGATGGACCCTTCACGTTGGGTAACTACGCGTACGCCGACGGGGGGATCCATGTCCGGGTCTCGATGGCGATAGATGCCCTGAGCGTCCTGTTGTCCAGGGACAACCCGGACGTGTCCCTGGCATACCTGGCCACGCCGACCGACGTGTTCGCGGTCCCCGAGGACGCGGTGGCCATGGCCCGGCTCAAGTGGGACCAGCGGCGCACGCGGCGCCTCATGCAGGCGCCGCTGCAACTGGCCAACCTGTTCGAGCCCGCCTATCGCGACACCGTCATCGACGACTCCGGCACGGAGGTGGGGATCGCCGACTGCCTGGTGCCGCAGCAGGGTCCGAACTATGCGCTGGCCAAAAGACTCCAGAGGTGGCGGGCGATCGCCGCTCGCAACGCAGGACAACTCGTGTCCCTGAACGTCGCTCCGGCCACCCGGACCCGGTCGGTGGTCAAGAACCGGGCGCTGGCGGCGGCCTACGCCGGTGCCAGCCGGTTCGGGATCGAGGTGTTCGCGCCGTCGACGGCCAATACGCTGATGGCGGCGCTGCTGGTGCGTGATCTGCACGACCCGCAGTCCGCATCAAACCCCGGCCGGGATCTGCACAACCCCATGGACCTGTTCGCCGACGCCGCCAACCACGGAGGTCTGTGGCGGGCGGCCTACGAACCCCGGTCAGTGCTCTCACTGGCCGCGGTGCTCGGCCTTTTCGTCCGAAACGCCTGACACTTCGAGGCGAGTTCTGTCGCTGCGGGAATGTCCCCGGTGCTGCAGCGTGTTACACCTGCCGTGAGCAGCCCGGTGGATCTGGACCTCGAGGGCATGACGTGTGCCTCGTGTGCCGCCCGCATCGAGAAGAAGCTCAACGCGCTGCCCGGAGTATCCGCGAATGTCAACTTCGCGACGCACTCGGTCCGCGTGGATCTGCCCGGCGACGTCACCGTCGCAGACTGTGTCGCGGCGGTCGAGAAGGCGGGCTACGGGGCTGTGGAACACAAACCCGAGGTAGAGCACGAGCACGGCGACCCCACCCTTCTGCGCCGCCTGATCGTGGCGGCGGTGCTCGCGGTCCCGGTGGTCGTCCTTTCGATGGCGATGACGGAATCCCACGCTGTCATGTGGCTGATCGCGGTTCTTGCGACCCCGGTGGTCCTATGGTCGGCCTGGCCGTTCCATCGGGCTGCCTTCAACGCTGCCCGGCACGGTGGGACCACCATGGACACGCTGGTCAGCCTTGGCGTTCTGGCCGCATACAGTTGGTCGATCGTCGCCTTGTTCACCGGCGGGCACATCTATTTCGAGGTGGCGGTCACTGTGACCACCTTCCTGTTGGCGGGTCGCTATGCCGAAGCCCGGGCCAAACGGCGTGCCGGCGAAGCCGTCACGGAGTTGCTCAAGATGGGCGCCAAGGAGGCCACGGTCCTCCGTGACGGCGTCGAGGTGCGGATCCCCATCTCGGAATTGATCGTCGGCGACGAGTTCGTCGTACGCCCCGGCGAGCGGGTCGCCACCGACTCGGTCGTCGTCTCGGGTGATTCGTCGGTGGACAACTCGTTGATCACAGGGGAGTCGGTCCCGGTCGAGGTGGGTCCCGGTGACGGCCTCATCGGCGCGGCGGTCAACCAGACCGGCCGGTTGATCGCAAGGGCGCAGCGAGTGGGCGGCGACACCGAGTTGGCACAGATCGCCGCGGCGGTCGAGCGTGCGCAGACCGGCAAAGCCCCTGTCCAGAGGCTCGCTGACCGGGTCTCGTCGGTGTTCGTGCCAGTCGTGCTGGTGCTGTCGATGCTGACTGCGATCGGCTGGCTCGTCGCGGGTGCCGGGTGGTCGGACGCCTTCACGGCCGCGGTCGCGGTCCTCATCATCGCGTGCCCCTGCGCACTCGGTCTCGCGACCCCGACCGCGATCCTTGTGGGTACCGGCAAGGGCGCCCAACTCGGCGTGCTCATCTCCGGACCCGAGATACTCGAACGGACCCGCGCGATCGACACTGTCGTGCTGGACAAGACCGGGACCCTCACCCAGGGGGACATCGCGGTGTCCGTGCAGTCCGAGGCGCCGGAGTTCGAGCGTCTGGTCGGGACTCTCGAGGCGGCAAGCGAACACCCGATAGGCAGGGCGATCGCCTCGGCCTTGCCCGAACGCGGACATCTGGAGGGTTTTCGGGCGGTCCCCGGTCGCGGCGTCTCCGGCACGGTCGATGGCCAGCGTGTGGTGGCCGGCACACCTGCGTGGCTGGCGGAACTCGGACTGCCGGTCGATGGGGAGCGTGCCAATGTGCTCGTGGCCTGGGACGGGGAGGTCCAGGGTCGCATCACGGTCAGTGACACGATCAGGCCTTCGAGTGCAGCGGCCGTCAGCCGCCTGCACGAACTGGGACTGCGAACGGTCCTGCTCACCGGTGACTCCGCCGCGGCCGCGGCACCGGTCGCCAGACAGGTAGGTATCGAGGACGTCATCGCCGACGTGAAACCTCTGGACAAGCAAGCAGCAGTGGCGGATCTGCAGCAGCGGGGTGCCCGCGTGGCGATGGTGGGTGACGGGATCAACGATTCCGCGGCGCTCGCCCAGGCCGATCTGGGCATCTCCATGGGGGCGGGAGCCGACGTGGCGATCGCCGCCAGTGACATCACACTGGTGCGCAGCGATCCTTTGGGCATCGTGGACGCGATCCGGTTGAGCCGACGCACCCTGCGCACGATCAAGCAGAACCTGTTCTGGGCGTTCGCGTACAACAGCGCGGCGATCCCACTGGCCATGGCAGGTCTTCTCACGCCCATGGTGGCCGGTGCCGCCATGGCGTTCTCGTCGGTATTCGTGGTGCTCAACAGCCTGCGGCTGCGGGGTTTCCGCAGCGTCACGCAGGTGTGACAGAGTTACAGCCGGATCGGCGACACGTCGCCCCCCGGGTCGGGGGTGCGGGCACGACCCGGCACGTGGACTACCCTCGAACGATGGGTAGGTCCATTCTCATCTCCGTGCTCGTGGCAGTCGGATGTGCACTCATCGTGACGGTCCTGGGCAGGCTCCTCGATAGTGAAACGCTGTCGCAAGTAGCGGTCGCGGCAGGTGCGGGCGCGGGAATCGGGTACTTCATCACCACCCGCACGAATCAACCGAAGGGCGATTCGAAGACCGGCAAGTGAGCCCGTGGCCGGTCGAGCGACTACTTTGGGATGAACGCTGGAAGACGTTTGGGTGACACGATGAAAAGATCGGCGGTGGCGGTCGCGGCGACAGCCGTGGGTTTCTCGCTGCTCGTGGGAGCCCCGAGCGAGGCGTCTGTGCCAGCGCCTTCGGGGATGGTCGTGGTTGCCAAGAAGAAGCCGAAGAAGACGACGAAGAGCAAGAGTCGGAAGAAGAAGAAGGGCAGCCTGCGGGTGGTGGCCCAGGGAATCCCGCAGGGCCGTTCCGCGAAGATCACCGTGGCGGGCAAGAAGTACCGCAAGAAGTTGCCGCGCGCCGGGAAGCTGCGCAACCTCCGGCCAGGCAAGTACCGGGTGTGGGCCGCGCCGATAGTGGCCGACGGAGGGACTGCGGCGGTCCCGGACCTGCCGGTGCGCGTGAAGGTCGGCAAGCGTAAGTCCAAGACACTTCGGCTGCAATACACCTGGAACCCCCGCAACGACAGTTATCCACCCAGCGCGGCCAGCGGCCTGGAAGTCACACAACGCTCGACCTCTGCGCTGAGTCTGCGGTGGGCGAACGGATCCGCACCCGATCTGCAGGGGGTGGCTGTGCGCCGCAAGCAGGGTGCATCCCCCGCGCAGTCCCTGGACGACGGCCGAGTCGTGGAGACCGAGCGGTTCGCCTCCGCCGTGGTCGACACCGGGCTCAGGCCACACACGACCTACAGCTACAGCGTGTTCATGGTGGATGTCGCGGGCAATGCGAGCAGGCCGGTGACGGTGACGGCACGCACGCTGGGCGAGGCGGAGGCCGTCACGGCGGGCACGGCCCACACCTGTGCGCTGGTTCGCGATGAGGCGTCCGCCACCAGTGCCCCCACCACGTCCGTGGGTGGCGTCGAGTGCTGGGGCGACAACGAACACGGTCAGATCGGTGACGGCACGACCGTGGATGCCCGGGATCCTGCTGAGGTGGGCGCCACCGGCGTGATTCAGGTCGTGGCAGGTGGTGACCACACGTGTGCGCGCCAGGACAGCGGTGCGCTGCTGTGCTGGGGTGCCAATGCCTACGGCCAGGTCGGACAGCCGGGTGCGGACCGGACCCGCCCAGTGGCCGTCGATCTGCCGGACGTGACCGACGTCGCCGCGGGTCATGCCCACACCTGCGCGGTGCTGTCCGACGGGTCGGTGCAGTGCTGGGGTCGCAACGACGCGGGCCAGCTCGGAGTGCCGGCGTCGGATGCCCGGGCCGAACCGCTGCCCGTCCCGGGCATCGGAAACGCAGTCGCGGTCACTGCGGGATATGCCCACACTTGTGCCGTCCTCGCCAGTGGTTCGGCGCGCTGCTGGGGCGGGAACGACCACGGTCAACTGGGCAACGGCACCACGGCCGAATCGTCCACGCCGGTTCGTCCCCAGATCGGGTCTGTCCGATCCATCACCGCGGGTGTGTTCCACACGTGTGCGTTGCTGACCGACCAGAGCGTCGAGTGCTGGGGGGACAACTCGTACGGACAACTCGGCGACGGGACGCTGTCGGAGCGCCCGTCCCCGACGACGGTGAACCTGCCGTCGGCTTCGCAGGTCGTGGTCGGCGCGTACCACTCATGCGCGGTGACAGGATCGGCGATGCGCTGCTGGGGACGCAACAGCGCGGGCCGGCTCGGTGATGGGACGCAGATCGACCGCGCCACCCCGGTGCGCAACGCCATGACCTCCGCCCGCTCGATCGCGGCGGGGGCCTACCACTCGTGCGCGGTGGCCGGGGTAGGGGTGCAGTGCTGGGGTTCGAACGACCAGGGACAACTCGGCACTGGTGACCGGTTGGGATCCCTGCTGCCGGTCGCCGTTCCGGGTCTCTGACGCGACCCTTGGATCACTGAGCTCCTGACAGGAGCACGCGGAGGAGTTCCGCCGTGGTGGTCTGCTTGCGGGCAGCGACCTCCACGCCTGCCGCGAGCAGCGGTTTCCAGCCCTCTGGCGTGGCGGCCTTGGCCAGCACCTGCTCGTCTCCGCCGGAGGTCAGGGCCGCACGGACGGCCTTGGTGACCGGGAGTACCTCGAAGACCCCGACCCGGCCCCGGTAGCCGTGTGCCTCACATCGTTCGCAACCCCGGCCCTTCACCATGGCTGCCGCCTGGGCCTGCGTCAGGTGCAGCCGTTGCTGCGTCTCCTGGTCCGGGATGTCCGGCTCGAGACATGAAGTGCACGGCCGGCGCAGCAGGCGCTGGGCGATCACGAGGATCAGCGAAGAGGCGATGAGATAACGCGGAACACCCATGTCCACCAGTCGAATGACCGCCGAGGGAGCGTCCACGGTGTGCACGGTGGCCAGGACGAGGTGGCCGGTCAGCGCGGCCCGGATCGCGAGGTCGGCGGTGACCTTGTCGCGGATCTCCCCGACCATGATGATGTCCGGGTCCTGACGCAGGACGGAGCGCAGTCCTGCGGCGAACGTCATCCCGACCTTCTCATCGATCTGGACCTGGCTGACACCCGGCAACTCGATCTCGACGGGCTCCTCGAGGGTGATCAGGTTGCGTTCGCCGGTGACCACCTCATGGATCGCCGAGTACAAGGTGGTGGTCTTGCCCGACCCGGTCGGTCCCGTGATGAGCACCAGCCCCTGGGTACTGCGCAGTGCGCGGTGCACGGTGGCCAGATCGTTCTGGGGGATGCCCAGCGCGGTGAGCGCGGGGAGTTCGCCGATATCGGCGAGCAATCGGATCACCACAGTCTCACCGTGCAGGGTGGGCAAGGTGGATACCCGGATGTTCCTTCCGACACCGTCGAGGCGGATGCGTGCGCGCCCGTCCTGCGGCACCCGCTTCTTCGCGATGTCCAGGTTGGCCATGATCTTCACACGCGAGGTCAGGGGTGCCTGGCCGGACCGGGGCAGCGTCATGACCTTGCGCAGGGTGCCGTCGACGCGCATCCGCACCCGTACCTCGTCGGCCAGGGGTTCGATGTGGATGTCACTGGCGCCCATCCGGATCGCGCTCACCAGAATCTGGTGGACGGCGGAAACCGCCCCGGCGTCGTCGGCCTTGTCGTCATCGACGCGCTGTACGTTGTCCAGCTCGTCGAAACCCTCGAGCGCGTCGACGGCAGTCGCCTCACTCCAAGTGGCCGCCAGTCGTCGGCGGATCTGGGACTCGGGGGCGACGACGACGTCCAGCGCCACGCCCGGGTGCTTGTGCTGCAGGTGCATGCGGACGTCATCGAGACCCACGACATCGACCGGGTCGGCGGCAGCCACGCGCAGCCGCTTGTCTTTGAGGGAGATGGGCACGACCAGTGACTTCATCGCCACCATCTGCGGAATCGAGCGGGCGACGTCCGGGTCGATCTCCTCCAAGGAAAGATCCACCGCGGCGAGCCCGTGTGCCTCGGCGAGGGCGGCCGCCAGCGTGATCTCGGTGACCCTCTCCTCGTCGAGCAGGATCCTGCCGATCCGGCGGCGCCGACGTGGAGGCTCCTGGGACTGGACGACGAGGCAGTGCCGCAACTCCTCGGCACTGATGGCCCCCCACCCGACCAGGATCTCTCCCACCCGCTGGCGCATGCCCGCTCCCGTCGTCTTCGTCGATCCTGACGGTACGCGCAGTGCCAGGGCCGGTGCACGTCGAGTGAGGTGGTGCCGCACGCGTCCCGGCGCGCCCATCAGGGCCCGGCGATCGGTAACCTGCGAATCGCTATGAACACATCGGATCCCCGCCTCTGGGTCGGCCACGTGATCGTGTGCGGGCTGCAGGGGCTCGGCGTCCGGGTGGTCGAGTTGTTGCAGTCGGCGGGGATCCGCGTGGTCATCGTGGGCATCGCCGCCGAGGACCAGCACTTGCGTGTGGTCCAGACACTTCGTGTGCCCCGAGTCGAGGGCAGCCCGCGCAACCCTGAAAGCCTGTGGGCGGCCGGGCTCGCCGGCGCCCTGAGCGTCGTGTGTGCGGAGGACGACGATCTTCGGTGTCTCGAAGCAGCCCTGCTCGTGCAGGATCTGGCCCCCGGTACCCGCGTCATCGTGAGCCAGTCGAACCCCGCGGTCGGCCGTGCCGTCGGCAATGCGATTCCCGGGGGCCTGGTGGTGAACCCGGCAGACCTCGCCGCGCCGACGTTCATCGAATCCATCCTCGATGAACGAATCCACCGGATGAGCATCGCCGGTGACGATTTCGTGGTGCGGGAGATGGCGGTGACGGCGTCCGGGCCGCTGCAGAACCTGTTCGGTGACCTCGCCCCGATCGTCGTGTTCGACGAGGACGGATCGAGTGCGGTGTGCCCCAGCCGGACCAGTGAGGTGCACAGAGGCGCCAGGGTCGCCCTGGTCGGTCTGGAATCCGAACTGATGAACCTCGACGGGGTGCCCGCCCAGCCCCTGGGCGAGCCCGGACGGGTGCGAAGCGGGCGCCCGCGCCCGCTGCAGGCCATCGCCCGCAACCTGTCGTACGGCGCGAACAGTGCCCTCAAGTGGACCGTTGGCGGGCTCGTCGCGCTGGGGACGGTCTTCGCGGTCCTGCTGATGTTCGGCTACGTCGACACGGCCAACGACCGGATGGATCTGCTGGATGCCGTCTACTTCTCCGTTGAGACACTGGCCACCGTCGGGTACGGCGATTTCGCGTTCGACGACCAGCCCGGCTATCTGCGGATCATCGCGATCGTGGTGATGATCACGACTGTCTGCCTGATGGCCATCCTGTACGCGCTGGTCACCGAGTATCTGGTGAGCCGCCGCATCGCGGCCACGTTCGGCCTTCAGCGTGTCACGGGGATGACCGACCATGTGATCGTGGTGGGGCTCGGTTCGCTGGGAATCTCGGTCGTCGAGAGACTGGTGGCCACGGGCCAGCAGGTGGTCGTGGTGGAGCGGGACCCGAACAACCGCCACATCGGCCGTGCGCGAGCGCTCAGTGTGCCGGTGATCGCGCAGGACGCAACACAGGCGCAGACGATGCTTCTGGCCAATCTTCCGGCGGCCAAAGCGGTCGCGATCCTCACCTCCGACGAGTACGGGAACATCGAATCCGGCCTTGCTGTGCGCGACAGTCTCGGGGAACGATCAAGGGATGTACCGGTGGTCATGCGGGTCTTCGACCGTCGGCTGGCCGAGATGCTCGAACATCGGCTGTCCTTCCATCACGTGCGCAGCGTCTCGGCCGTCGCGGCACCGTGGTTCGTGGCGGCGGCCCTCGGACTCGAGGTGATCGCGACGTTCACGGTGGACCAGGACCCGTTCATCGCCGGACGTCTCACGGTGCGAGCCGACGGTGGTCTGGCGGGCAGTTCCATGCTGGACCTGCCGATGCGGGCCCGCGTCATCGCGCTGACCAGGGAAGGGGGACTCGAGCACCTGCCCCGCAGCAAGACCACACTGCAGGCCGGTGACGACGCCTATGTGGTCGGCCCCCCCGAGGACCTGCTGTCGCTGCTGATGCACAACCGCCCGGCCACCCCCGGCCAGTGAGAGTCGTCAGCCCTGCAGTTCCTCGGCAAGGCGTCGGGTGTCTGCGCGGGTCCACTCCTGCGGGCGCAGGATGTCCGCCCAGGCATACACCGGATCCGTGCCGTACACGTGCCCGTGGCCGGGAGGGACGCCCTGACTGTTCAGCATGTCTCCGGTCAGACCGGCGAACGTGACCAGGGGTATCCACGGCCAGTCCATCACCCCCGGGCCCCGGGGCTGCGCCAGCCAGTCCGGCCTGCGCCATGCGACCTGCGGGGACCACCACACCACCGGATCCGAGGCGTTCTGAAGGAAGACCGCACGCGGTGCTACGAACGGCGTGGTGGGGGACTGCAGGTCCGGCGGCAGGTTGGCCCACCGCAGATGTCGCCCTTGGTCGTAGGTGGGCAGGCGCTCCGGCGAGCCGGGATCGCGCGCGTCGGTGTATCGACGCCAGAGGGTGCTGGCATTCGGCGGTCCCTGGAACATCGCCCCGTCGGTCGTCCGTAGCAGTTCCGGAAGATCCTGGAAGGCGCCGCTCGAACCGTACGCCCCCAGGCTCTCCCCGAACACGACAATCCTTGGGCGTCGGTCGGCGCGGACAGTGGCCGCCCGCGCCCTGACCGCCGTGATCAGGGCCTTGGACTCGGCGACCGAATTGGGGCGGTCGACGAGGAAGGACAGAAAACTGGGCAGTATCGAGTACTGCGTCGACACGGTTGCGACATTCCCGTTGAGCAGGTACTCCAACGGCGTGACCTCGCCAGGGTCCACTGTCCCGGAACCCGCGCTGGTGCCCACCGCGATCACCGAGCGATCGAAAGCGCCGAAACGCTCGAGTTCCTCGACCGCCAGGTCGGCCCGTCGCTGCGCGCTGGTGGCGGAGTCGACGCCGACGAACACCCGGATCGGGTCGCGCGCAGGCTTGCCGGAGAACCTGCTGAGTTCTCCGCTGGGGGTGACCGCGGAGACGAAGGCCCTGCCCTGAGATCCCAGCGCCGACCATGCGATCTTCGATGAGGGGCCCCCGGAGACCACGGGGCTTGTGGGGGGTCGCACCCCGGTCGGAGTCGCCGCGTTCTGAGCGCGGAACAGCGGGTCCAGCGCCGAGACCATCACCTCGGGGAGCCGGTCGACGGTCACCACCCCCACCAGGAGCCCCACTGTCACCGCCGATGCCGTCGCCACCCGCGGCGGGCTGATCCGTCGCAGCCCGGCATCCAGGCGCCCGATGAGCCATCGGACCCCGCGCCCGATCCCGATCAGGGCGACGAGCACGATCGCACCGACCAGCAGTGACACCGGGCCCCACCACCAGGAAGGTGTGGCGGTGCCCGTCACGCGGGCGAGCTCGGTCTGCCAGGTCCAACCAGTGGCCAGGGCGGCGCCGACGAGCAGAATGCCAGCGCCACCGACGAGGCGTCGGGTGGTCCTGTCCGAACGCCAGTGCGGGTCGTGGCGGATGCGGCGGAGGACCCAGCCCAGTAGCGTCGCGACCCCGTAGGCCAAGGCTGCCAACACCCCCATGAGCAGGCCCTGGATGGGGGCGGACCGGGGGACCAACGAGGGTGCGACGCTCAGGGCCGCACCCACCGCGGCGCCGACCGGTCCCGCGAACGACGGTGGCCTCACGTCAGGATGTCGTGGACGACCCGGCCGGAGGCGAGGGTGACTTCGATGGGGACGTCGGCCAGGCCGCGGCCGGTGGCCAGTTCGCCGAGAGTGATGTCGGCTCCCAGGAGCACGAGGTCCGCCCGTCGGCCGACCTCCAGAGAACCCGCGTCGTCGTCATGGTTGACGTGGGCCGATCCGCGAGTGAAAGCCTCGACACCGGTGTGCACGTCGACTGACTCGGTGGCCAGAAAGGGCGGGCCGTCGCGGTCGCAGGGATCCACCCGGGTGGCGCCCACCTCGATCTGCGCCAGAGGATTGGCGGTCGACACCGACCAGTCGCTGCCCGCGGCCAGTCGTGTGCCCGCCCGCCGCAGTGACGCGAAGGGGTACTGCCGCTGTGAACGTTCCGGGCCGAGGAACGGGATCGTGAGTTCGTCCATCTGCGGATCGCTGGAGGCCCAGTACATCTGACAGTTCGCCACCACCCCGAGCGCTGAGAACCTCGGGATGTCCTCGGGGTCCACGATCTGCAGGTGAGCTATGTGGTGGCGGTTGTCGGTGGTGCCGTTGTGCTTCCGGGCCTCCTGCACGGCGTCCAGGCCCATCCGCACCGCACGGTCCCCGATGGCGTGCATGTGTACCTGTAGTCCTTCGGCATCCAGACGGACCACGGCACGGTTGAGCAACTCCGGATCGATGTAGGACAGGCCGGAGTTGTCGGTATGGCCACCGCACCCGTCGCAGTACGGCTCCAGCAGCGCCCCCGTGTAGTTCTCAAGAACCCCGTCGAGCATCAGTTTCACCGAACTCGGGTGGAAGCCGCCCGCGCCTTGAGTGCGTCGCTCGAGCAAGTCGTCGATCTGTTCCAGGCCGCGATGCCGATCCCACCAGAGTGCACCCACGACCCGGGCGCTCAGGCGGCCGTCGCCGGCGAGGCTCAGGTATGCAGCCTGGGTGGCCGGGGTGACCCAGGCGTCCTGCCAGGCCGTGATTCCCAGGGAGTGCAGGTGCTCCTGTCCGTTGAGGATCGCCGCCTCCCACTGCGCCTGGGTGGGCGCGGGGACCACGTGTTCGTTCATCCAGTACGCCGCGCCTTCGTGCAGGGTGCCGGTCGGTTCACCGGTCAGCGGGTCACGTTCGATCCGACCATCTGGGGGGTCGGGTGTGTGCGCGGTGATCCCGGCCAGTTCAAGGGCGCGCGAGTTGACCCAGGCGCCGTGCACGTCGCGGTTGAACAGGAACACGGGCCGGTCGGGCACGATGGCGTCGAGATCGCGCTTGTCGGGGATGCCGCCGGGGAAAGCGGTCATCGACCACCCGCCACCGGTGAGCCAGCCGGTCCTCGGACCGGTGCGAGCACGATCGGCCACGATGCGCAGGTAGTCGTCCTTGCCGTCGGCGTCGTTGAGCCATATCCGGAGGCGGTTGAGCCCGGCGAAGGGCGCGTGGACGTGGGCGTCCTGGAAGCCGGGCAGAAGTGTCTTCCCCGCGGCTTCGATCACACGGGTCCGGGGGCCGATCTCAGCAGGGACGATCCGATCTGCGGTGACCCCGATCGCTTGGGTGGTGGTGCCCCAGTTGCGGGCCCCGGTGATGACCAGATCGGCGGGCGGCATGGCAGACAGTTAAGCACCCGTTGTGTGGTCGGGAGCCCCAAAGGTGACGTCCGCCGGCACGGGTTTGCGACTCGGGTTGTGCCAGGTCTGGGACGCGCGTGCTGGGCCGGCCGGACTCCTGTCTAGTGTGGAAGTGCCTCGCGTCGTAGATTGAGAACTCCGCCTCGTGCGCGGACAATGAGGTGTCGGCGATGCCCGTCGACGGGCGGTGGGTCTGTGCCTCGCGCGTTGTCGGGCAACCGTCGCGGAGTTCAGGGCCGGGGCGGCAGGCCTGCACCCGGGGGGCGAACAGCGCCACCGCCGGTGCGTGCCAGAGGAGGAGATCGTGGCCAAACGAGGTCAGCGTAGGGCAGGTGCTCGCCGCTCCGGGAACCGGAACCGGCGTTCTGTCCGCGACCTCGACAACGAGGGCATCATCCCCGTGCTCGCCCGCGCTGTGCGTGAAGTCGAGTCAGCGGTCCAGCGCGGTCCTGCGAAACGTTCGGTGCGTACGAAGTTCCAGGTCGTGGCTCTACTGGTCCGCGATGAGCGTGCCCAAGTGATGCTGGACACGACCAGCAGTGAGACCTATCGGGCGGGTCAGCTCAAGCGACTCGATGGCATCGCGATGATCCTCGCGAAGACGGCTGCCCGCGACACCTCGTTGCTCACGTTGCTCACCGACGACGCGGTGGTGTCGGAGGCGGCCAAGTCGCTGAAGCGAGAGATGCTGATCGAGGCGGGAATCGAACCTGAGCCCGAGGAGGAGCCCCCCGAGGACCCCGCCGAGGCACCGACTCGGCACGCGGTGGTCCCACAATCGGTCGTCTCCCGGCAACTGGCCAACCCCTTCCTCGCCCCCGACTTCTCTTCGGCCGAGCAGACCCCGACCCGCGCGCACCGCCTGGCCGGATGGGAATTGCTCGAGCCGCTGTTCCGGTCGTTCGAGGAGGCCGGTGGCTCAGCCCCGGCGTGTATGGATCTGCCCGAGCCGTCAGCCGTGCGCGTGCCCGGTGCTCTGGAACTCATGCCGCACCAGGCCCGGGTGGTCGCCGCCGCCGAAGCCGGCCACCGCACCTTCCTGCTCGCCGACGAACCCGGCCTGGGCAAGACCGCGCAGGCACTGCTCGCCGCCAAGGCCGCCAACGCCTATCCGCTGCTCGCGGTCGTACCGAACGTGGTGAAGACCAACTGGGCGCGCGAGGCTGCACTGTGGACGCCCAACCACCCCGCGACGGTCATCCACGGTGACGGCGATTCGATCGACGGGTTCGCCGACATCGTGATCGTCAACTACGAGGTCCTCGACCGCCACGTCGGGTGGCTCGGTGATCTGGGGCTTCGTGGCATGGTCGTGGACGAGGCCCACTTCATCAAGAACAAGAAGTCCCAGCGTTCCCAGCACGTGCTGCAACTGTCAGAGCGAATCCGCGCACGCACCGTACGTCCCCTGCTGATGGCCCTCACCGGCACCCCGCTGATCAACGACATCGAGGATTTCCGTGCGATCTGGCAGTTCCTCGGATGGATCGATGACAAGAAGCCAGGCGCCGAGTTGATGGATTCCCTCGAGCGGACCGGCCTGACGCCGGTCGACCCGGGGTTCTACCGTTCCGCGCGCCAGAGTGTGATCGACCTCGGCATCGTCAGGCGTCGGAAGGTCGACGTCGCCGCGAGCATTCCGGCGCGACGCGTCGCCGACCTCCCGGTCGAACTCGACGATGAGGCCGGGCGCTCGATCAGGGAGGCCGAGCGTGAGCTCGTGCGACGCCTTGTGTCCCGGTACGAGACCGCCCTGGCCACCCGTGCCTCGGGACCGGCGCAGGACGGCATCGACCATGACCTCGTGCGACGCGTCGCCACGTCGGTTCGCGACGACAAGTCGACGAAGTCCGGTGAGAACGTGTTCGCCCTGCTCAGGCGTATCGGGCAGGCCAAGGCCGGACCGGCTGCCGACTACACGGCACAACTGGTGCGCAACGTCGGAAAGGTCGTCTTCTTCGCCAAGCACGTCGACGTGATGGATCTTGCCGAACAGTCCTTCGCCATGCGCGGGATCGGCTACTCGTCGATCCGTGGTGATCAGACCCCGAAGGTGCGCCAGAAGAACATCGACGCCTTCGTGAAGGATCCGGACGTCGCCGTGGCGGTCTGCTCCATCACCGCGGCAGGCGTGGGCCTGAACCTGCAGGTCGCCTCGAACATGGTGCTCGCCGAACTCCCGTGGACCGATGCCCAGCAAAGGCAGGCGATCGACCGCATCCACCGAATCGGTCAGGAGGAGCCGGTCACGGCATGGCGCATCATCGCCGCGCAGACGATCGACACCAGAGTCGCGGAACTCATCGACAGCAAAGCCGGTCTCGCGGCCCGGGCACTCGACGGTTCGGACGAGGAGTCGACCTCCTCGGCGGATGTGCAACTCGAGGCGCTTGTGGGGATGTTGACGGACGCGCTGTCGCAGTCGGCCTAGCCCCCGGTCCGGGTCCGGTGTGGGTGGCGAGGTGCGCCCCCCTCGGCCGACGTCCTGCATGTCCGGATTTGCATGATGATCATGGGGGAGTTGTTCCCGTCCCGCAGGACAGGTCTGCTTCTTCGATGATCATCATGCAAATCCGGACACTCGCGCGGCACAACGAATTCGGCCCCGAACCTGCAGGACGCAGGTTCGGGGCCGAATGTCTTGGACGGCCTAGATGTCGTAGTACATCTCGAACTCGTGCGGGTGCGGGCGCAGGCGGATCGGGTCCACCTCGTTGGTCCGCTTGTAGTCGATCCACGTCTCGATGAGGTCGTCGGTGAAGACGTTGCCCTCGGTGAGGAAGTCGTGGTCGGCTTCGAGCGCGTCGAGCACGTCGGACAGCGTGCCCGGGCACCTGCGGGATGTTGGCTGCCTCGTCCGGCGGCAACTCGTACAGGTCCTTGTCGACCGGCTCCACCGGCTCGATCTTGTTCTTGATGCCGTCGATTCCGGCCATCAGCATCGCCGAGAAGGCCAGATACGGGTTGCTCGAGGGGTCCGGCACGCGGAACTCGATGCGCTTGGCCTTCGGGTTGTTGCCCGTGATCGGGATGCGGATGCAGGCCGAGCGGTTGCGCTGCGAGTACACCAGGTTGACCGGGGCCTCGAAGCCGGGCACCAGACGGTGGTAGGAGTTCACCGTCGGGTTCGTGAACGCCAGCACCGCCGGGCGCGTGCTTCAGCAGACCGCCGATGTACCAGCGGGCCATGTCCGACAGGCCCGCGTATCCGAGCTCGTCGTAGAACAGCGGCACGCCGTCCTTCCACAGCGACTGGTGGCAGTGCATGCCGGAGCCGTTGTCACCGAAGATCGGCTTCGGCATGAAGGTCACGGACTTGCCCGCGGCCCAGCCGACGTTCTTGATGACGTACTTGAACTTCATGACGTCGTCCGCGGCCTTCGCGAGCGTGTCGAAGCGGTAGTTGATCTCCGCCTGACCCGCGGTGCCGACCTCGTGGTGGGCGCGCTCCACGCTCAGGCCGACCTCGTCGAGGGTCTTGGTCATCTGGTCGCGCAGGTCGGCGTAGTGGTCGACCGGGGGCACCGGGAAGTAGCCACCCTTGTAGGGGGTCTTGTATCCACGGTTCGGGTCGCCGTCCAACTCGTGCTCACGGCCGGAGTTCCACTTGCCCTCGATCGAGTCGATGAAGTAGTAGCCGGCATTCTGCTTGGTCTCGAACCGCACCGAGTCGAAGATGTAGAACTCAGCCTCCGGTGCGAAGTAGGCGGTGTCGGCGATGCCGGTGGACTGCAGGTAGGCCTCGGCCTTGGCGGCGATGTTGCGAGGGTCGCGGCTGTACAGCTCATCGGTGAACGGGTCACGGATCGACATGTTGATGATCAGCGTCTTCTCAGCGCGGAAGGGGTCCAGGTAGGCGCTGCCGAGATCGGGCGTGAGTTTCATGTCCGACTCGTGGATGGCCTGGAACCCGCGGATCGATGAGCCGTCGAACATCTGACCGTTGGCGAAGAAGTCCTCGTCGACGCTCTTGGCCGGCACATTGAAGTGCTGCATGACGCCCGGCAGATCGCAGAACCGGACGTCGATGAACTTCACGTCCTCTTCCTGGATGTACCGCATTACCTCGTCAGGATTACTGAACATCGGACTCCCTAGTAGTCGGATGGTGGGGCGGCCCCCACCCGGTTTGTGCGCTCGCCATCGGCGTGCGTCTGGTCCGACCATACGAGTCTTGCGTTTCCCGTCCGTCACCCGGTTGTTTCGGGGATGTAACACGGTCGGGTCCGCGGGAACTGGTTGAGTCGGGCCAGACCTCAACCACTTCCTGCGGCCACAAAGGTGCAAAAGGGGCGAAAGGCCCAGGTTCAACGCACGAACTGGTTGGGGAGGCGGGCATCAGGGGTTTCGCCAACCGGTTCGTGCGTTGGCTGCCCCGTCAGCCTTCGTAGTACTTGTCGACCTCGCCGAGCGCCTCGTCGACGATGGCCAGGCCCTCGCGCACCTCGTCCTGCGTGATGTTGCACGGCGGGACGATGTGCATGCGGTTGAAGTTGGTGAACGGGAGCAGGCCGCGGGACACGCACGCCTTCGTGAGCACTCCCATGGCCTCGCTGGTCCCGCCGTAGGGGGCCAGGGGCGCACGGGTGGCGCGGTCGGTGACCAGGTCCAGGGCCCAGAAGACCCCCAGTCCCCGGACCTCGCCGATCACCGGGTGTTTCTGCGCCAGCTCGCGCAGTCGCGGGCCCGATGACGGTTTCACCGAGTTTCTTGGCGTGCTCGACGATGCCCTCCTCGCGCATGACCTCGATCGTGGCCAGCGACGATGCGCACGCCAACGGGTGGCCGCTGTAGGTGAGCCCGCCGGGGAACACCCGCTCGTCGAACGTCGCGGCGATCTCGTCGCTGATGATGACCCCACCGAGGGGCACGTAGCCCGGAGTTGGATCCCTTCGCGAAGATGATCAGATCCGGGTCGACACCCCAGTGGTCGATCGCCAGCCAGGCGCCGGTCCGGCCGAATCCGGCCATCACCTCATCGGCGATGTAGACGATCCCGTACTTGTCGCACAGCGCGCGAACGCCCTCGAGATAGCCGGGTGGCGGGCACGAGGACACCGGCGGTGCCCACCACCGATTCGATGATCACTGCGGCGACGGTGTTCGGGCCCTCGAACGTGATGACCTGTTCGAGGTGGGCCAGCGCCCGTTCGGTCTCCTGCTGTTCGTCGGCCGACCAGAAGGAGGTGCGGTACAGGTAGGGCCCGAAGAAGTGCACATGACCGTACGCGAACTCGTTGGGCCACCGGCGCGGATCTCCGGTCGCGTTGATCGCGGCTCCGGTGTTTCCGTGGTAGCTGCGGTAGAAGCTGAGCACCTTGTGCTTACCGGTGTGCAGTCGTGCCATGCGGATGGCGTTCTCTGCGGCGTCGGCACCGCCGTTGGTGAAGAAGACCTTGTTGTGCCCGGGCGGAGCGACCTCGCTGATCGCCTTGGCGGTCCGGCCGCGCACGAGCGATGCGTGCTGGGGGGCGAGAGTGGCCTGCACGGCGGCCTGCTCCTGGATCGCCTGCACAACCTTCGGATGCTGGTGGCCGATGTTCAGGTTCACCAGCTGGCTTGAGAAGTCCAGGAAGGAGTTGCCCTCGAAGTCCCACAGTCGGCTCCCGGAACCGGATTCGAAGACCAGGGGCTTGAGCGCCCCTTGGGCACTCCATGAGTGAAAGACGTGTGCGCGGTCGAGGTCGAAGGCCTCGGAATTGCCAGTAGCGACGGAATCGGAATCAGCCATGCACACAAGGGTACGGTTTGCTCCTCGGAAAGGGGAGATGTGCTGCGGAAACAGCACAGCGAGGATGCTTCTGAAGTACAGTCTGGCCATGCCTGCCGTGCTCTCCGCCGACTACCGCGAGCTGTGCATGTGGCAGCAGCAGGTGCCGCGGGAGCCGCGGGCGGTCGTAGACCTTCCGGACAGCGCGGATGTGGTCGTGGTCGGGGCCGGGTACTGCGGTCTCGGTGCGGCGCGGTCCGCCGCACGTGCCGGCGCATCGGTGGTGGTCCTCGACAAGGAGCCGTTGGGATGGGGAGCGTCCAGCCGCAACGGTGGAATGGTCATCCCGGAGCTCAAGGCGGGTCCGGAGAAGCTGGCCAAGAAGTTGGGACCGCTCGGCCACCGGCTCTATGCGGAGGTCGAGCAGGCGTTCGACCACACCGAGGCTCTGGCCGCCGAGATCGATTGCGACTACCGGCGCACCGGTCAGTTCTACCTTGCACACACGCCGCACCACACGCCGCACCTACGCGACCTCGCGGGGGAGTTGCAGAGGTCCGGCCAGCCTGTCCGGTTCATGACCCGCGACGAGGTTCGTGCAGCGATCGGCAGTGAGGCCTTCGACTCCGCTATCCACTACGAGCGCGTCGGCGGGTTGCACCCGGCCAGACTGCACGCCGGAATGGCCGAGCAGGCGCTTTCCGCAGGTGCCGACATCCACGACCGAACGGGCGTGTCCGGGGTACGCAGTGGGACCGGCGGCTTCGTGGTCGACACGACACGCGGTGCCATCCGTGCCCGTCAGGTGGTGATCGCCACGAACGCCTACGTCGACGCCGCGGTGCCGGAACTGGCCCGGCGCGTGCTTCCCATCAACTCCTACATCATCGCCACCGAGCCCTTATCCGTCGAACAGCGCGACACCATCGGTGCTCAGATGATGGTGGACACCAAGAACCTCTTGTTCTACTGGAGGTTGACCCCTGACGGGCGGATGGCGTTCGGGGGGCGCAATCGGCTCGATCCCGTGGACGTTCCCGTGGCTCGGGACTTCCTGTACGACAACATGGTCCGGATCCACCCGCAGTTGCGCGGGGTCGCCGTCGACTACGCCTGGACCGGGTACGTGGCGATGACGCTGGACCGCCTCCCGCACGTCGGCACCGTGAACGGTGCCTGGTACGCCACCGGTTGCAACGGCACCGGCGTGAGCCTGAACGGATGGCTCGGGCACCGCCTGGGCCAGGTTGTGACCGGTCAGGCCCCACCGCCCGCGTTCGCCGAGATGCCGCACCCGCGGATTCCGTTCAAACCGCTGTCGTCGAGTTACGTGCCGCTGGTCGGCCGGTATCTCGAGATTGCAGGACCGAAGTAGGAGGAGACTCATGCCCATTGACCGCAACCGACTCGACGACCTTCTGGAGGCCGAGCGCGAGACCCACCGCGGACGCACAGAGCGATCCCGGGCGGCCTTCGACGCGGCAGACCACCTCTTCGGCCGGGTGCCCATGACCTGGATGAACAAGTGGTCCGGAGGCTACCCCCTCTACCTCGCGACCGCTCACGGGAACCGGGTGACCGACCTCGACGGCCACGAATACGTGGACTTCGCGCTCGGTGACACGGGAGCCATGGCCGGGCACTCGCCTGCGGCGACGGTGGCGGCGGTCAACCGCACGGATCGGTGAACTCGGTGGCATCACGACGATGATGCCGACGGAGGACGCGGAGTGGGTGGCGGCAGACCTCACCGCTCGGTTCGGTCTTCCGCTGTGGTCCTTCAGCCTCACCGCGACCGATGCCAACCGGTGGGCCCTGCGGGTGGCGCGGATGGTGACCGGTCGCCCGAAGGTCATGGCGTTCTCGTACTGCTACCACGGCTCCGTGGACGAGACGTTCGTGATCACGGGCCCCGATGGCGGGACCGCCCCCCGTGGCGGGAACGTCGGTCCTGCGTACCCGGTCGCGGAGTCGACCAGAGTCGCTGAGTTCAACGACCTGGACAGCGTCGAGGCGGGTCTGGCACACGGGGACGTCGCGGTGCTGATCATGGAACCGGCACTGACGAACATCGGCATCGTGCTTCCCGAGGCGGGCTTCCTGCAGGGCTGCCGCGACCTGTGCACGAAGTACGGCACGCTGCTGCTCATCGATGAGACCCACACGATCTCGGCCGGTCCTGGCGGGTGCACAGCGGCGTGGGGATTGCAGCCGGACATCTTCGTCATCGGTAAGAGCATCGGCGGCGGGATTCCCAGCGGGGCCTATGGCATCACGGAAGCGGTGGCCGAAGCGGTGCGCAACCACCCCGAGGCCGACCTGGTGGACGTCGGAGGAGTGGGTGGCACTTTGGCGGGCAACGCTCTGTCCACGTCCGCCATGCGGGCAACCCTCGGCGAGGTGCTGACTGCGGCGAACTTCGAGCACATGATCGACTTGGCGACCCGCTTCCGGGAAGGTGTGGAGGCGGTGTTGGAGCAGTACGACGTCGCCCTGGTCGATCGCACAACTCGGAGCGCGCGCGGAATACCGGTTCTGCTCGCCCGGCACCGCGCACCGGGCACCGAGTCGGCTGCTGCGCATGACGACGAGATCGAGGAGTACCTGCACCTCTACCTGTCGAACCGTGGGGTGCTCATCACACCTTTCCACAACATGGCGCTGATGTGCCCTGACACCACGGCCGCTGACGTGGACCTCCATACGCAGCTGTTCCGCGCGGCCGTCGAGCAACTGGCCGGCTGACGCGCGAGCCTGACGCGCACCGAAAGTGCGCGGTCACGTGACCCGACTGCCGCTGGTTGAGACCGATTGATAACGCCCGCTGGCCACCAGGTCTCGCAGCCGGTCCAACCCGTCCCACACCTCGGTGTAGCTGGTGGGAAGGGGCGAGATCGCCAGGCGAATGCTGTCGGGCACCCGGTAGTCGGGGATGGTCTTGGTGAGCACGCGCATTGCCGCGGCGATCTGTTTGGCATCCGGATGAGCGATCGTGATGTGCGCGCCGCGGTGCTCCGGATTCCGTGGGGTGAGTAGCGAGAACCCGAGCGGCGCCAACCAGGCGTCGAACAGGGCGATCATGAGTTGGGTGCCCTCCCGCGCTTTGTCACTGATCGAGGCCATCCCGGCTTCCTCGATCATCCGATACGCCACCTGCACCGCGCGCAGACCGATCACCGGGGGAGTGGCGACCTGGAAGCGGCGGATTCCGTCGGCCGGATCGAAGTAGGGTCCCATCTCGAACTGCTCGCGATCGGCGAACCAGCCCTGGATCGGTACCCGCAACTGCTCCTGCAGGGAGGTGTTGACGTAGAGCCAGGCGGGCGCACCTGGCCCGGCGTTACCGTACTTGTAGGTACAACCGACCGCCAGGTCGACGCCCCACTCGTCGAGTCGCAGGTCGACGCTGCCGGCCGCATGCGAGGCATCCCACACCGTCAGTGCCCCTTTGGACCGCACCAACTCCGTGATGCCCGGCACGTCCTGCCGCGCGCCCGAGCGGTACTGCACGACTTGCAGGGTGACGAGTGCGACCTCGTCATCGAGGTGGGTGGACAGTTCCTCGGGGCTGATCCGCTCGTGCTCGGACCTGACCGGCACCGCTCCCGGGCCGCCGGAGCCGTCGTTGTCCAAAGTGACAAGATCCAGATCCATCGATCGCGCGATGCCGGCCAGGATGTAGCGGTCCGTGGGGAAGTTGGCCGAATCGATGATCAACCGACGCCGGCCGGGTCGAGCGGCAACGGCGGCCATGCACAACTGGTAGAAGTTCGCGGAGGTCGTGTCCTGGACCAAGGTCTGCCCAGCCGCGGCGCCGAGAGTCGCTCGCCCGAGCAGGTCACCGGTGCTCCGGGCCTCGTCGATCCAGTGCGCCCACCCGTCGACCAGTTCGCCGCCCCATTCCTGTGTCAGCAGGTCCGTGACAGCTGCAACGGTTGCCAGCGGCAGCCGGCCGAGCGAGTTGCCATCGAGGTAACACATGTCTGGATCGCTGATGTGGAAGCGGCCGCGGAACTCCGCGAGGGGATCCGCGGCGTCGAGAGCCTCTGCCGTCGAGCGTTCAGTGGGGGCGGTCGGCACCCTCACATCCTAGGCAAGGTCTACGACTGGATGACCCGCCCGAACGCGGCGGTGTACTCGCGTTCCTCCTCGGCGGTGAAGTCGCGGAAGACGTAGGCCTGGTCCAGGAGTTCCGGTGTCGGGAAGATCCATTCGCTCTCAGCCAGTTCCGGGTCGGTCTTGGCCAGTTCCTCACGCGCGCCGTCGACCGGGCACACGTAGTTCACCCAGGCGGCCACCTCGGCGGCGACAACCGGGTCGTAGTAGTAGTTGATGATCGCCTCCGCTCCAGCCTTGTTGGTCGCGGTGTAGGGGATGACGAAGTTGTCCGACCACAGCGTCCCGCCGCTCTCGGGCAGCGCGAAGTCCCACTTGTCGCCCTCTTCGGCGTTGATCTGGAAGATATCTCCGGACCACCCGATCGCCGCCCAGGCCTGCTCGTTGATGAGGTCTTCCTTGTAGGAGTTGCCCTTGATCTGCTTGATCTGACCGGACTGTACCTGTTCCTCGACGACATCGAGGGCGCTGAGGAACTGGTCGGCCGTGAAGTCGCCGGTGATGTCCACGCCCTGGTCGAGCATGACCAGTCCGACGGTGTCCTGGACCTCGGAGAGCACGACAACTTTGCCTTTGAGCGCCGGGTCCCACAGATCGTCCATGGTGCGCAGGCCGTTCGGCACGCGTTCCTTGTTCCAGGCCAGTCCTCCGAACCCGGACTGGTAGGTCATCGAGTACACGCGACCGGGATCGAAAGGAACATCCTCGAGTTCGGGCAGGAGGTTCTTCGCGTTGGGGATGTTGGCCTTGTCCAGTGGCGCCGCCCAGCCCTTCTTGATCCAGGGAGCGATCAGAGAGTCGGACGGGGTCACCAGGTCGTAGCCGATGTCCATGCCGCGGGCCAGTTGTGGGGCCACCTTGCCGTTGAACGAGACGTTGTCGTCGATGTCCTCGCGGTATTCGACGGTGTAGCCGGTCTGCTCCTCGAAGGCCTCGAGCGTGGGGTAGGTGCGCTTCTTGCGGTTGTAGTCCAGATAGAGCGTCCAGTTGGCCCACACGATGCTCTTGTCGTTGGGATCCTGGCTCACTGAGATGGAGGGCGTGGGGCCGGCTCCGCGGGTGCCGCAGCCTGCCAGACCGGCCGTTGCCGCCAGCGCTGCCATGAATTGTCGTCTACTGAGTTCTCGGCTCATGGGTTTGCCGTCTACTGGTAGCGAATCCGTGAGTCGGTCGTCGCCGCCGTCCACATGGGCGGCAGCGACGACCAATTCGTCAGGCGTTCGTCGGGAAACCGAGGTTGATCCCGCCATGTACGGGGTCCGGCCAACGACTGGTCACGACCTTGCCGCGGGTGAAGAAGTGGAAGCCCTCCACGCCGTGGGCGTGCGTGTCGCCGAGCAGCGAGGCCTTCCAGCCGCCGAACGAGAAGTAGGCCATGGGCACCGGGATCGGCACGTTGATGCCGATCATTCCGACCTGCACCTCGTTCTGGAACTTGCGTGCGGCTCCGCCGTCGCAGGTGAAGATCGCGGTGCCGTTGCCGTACGGGTGGGAGTTGATGAGCTCCATCGCCTCTTCGTACGACTCGACCCGGACCACCGACAGCACCGGCCCGAAGATCTCGTCGGTGTAGATGCTCATGTCCGAGGTGACGTTGTCGAACAGCGTCGGCCCGAGCCAGAAGCCGCCAGGCTCTCCGTCGGGCTGGACGTCCCGGCCGTCCACCACCAGGGTCGCGCCTTCCGTGACTCCGGCATCGACGTAGCCGGCCACCTTGTCCCGGTGCGCACCGGTCACCAGCGGACCCATGTCGCAGCCGCGGCGACCGTCACCGGTACGCAGCCCCGCCATACGGGTCTGGATCGCCTTGATCAGATCGTCGGCGACCGGCTCGACCGCGACGATCACCGAGAT
Organism: uncultured Actinomycetota bacterium; assembly: GCA_963769435.1. Taxonomy (GTDB): domain Bacteria; phylum Actinomycetota; class Actinomycetes; order S36-B12; family UBA10799; genus JADKAV01. The sequence goes on along the minus strand of CAVYLN010000001.1, from coordinate 269,491 downwards.
CGCCATGCAGCGCTCGCCCGCGGAACCGAATCCGGCGTTCACCGCGGAGTCGGCGGTGAGTTCGAGGTCTGCGTCGGGGAGCACCAGCATGTGGTTCTTCGCGCCGCCGAGTGCCTGTACCCGCTTGCCGTGGGAGGTGCCGGTCTCGTACACGTACTGCGCGATCGGGGTGGATCCGACGAAGGAGATCGACGCGACGTCCGGGTGCGTCAGCAGGGTGTCGACCGCGACCTTGTCGCCGTGGACCACGTTGAACACACCGTCGGGTAGCCCCGCCTGCTTCCACAGATCAGCCATGAACATGGCGGCCGAGGGGTCCTTCTCGGAGGGTTTGAGTACCACCGTGTTCCCCGCGGCGATCGCGATCGGGAAGAACCACATGGGCACCATGGCGGGGAAGTTGAACGGTGAGATGATCCCCACCACGCCCAGCGGCTGACGGAGGCTGTACACGTCGACGCCGGTGGTCACCTGCTCGGAGTAGGCGCCCTTGAGCAGGTGGGCGTTTCCGCAGGCGAACTCGACGACCTCCTGGCCGCGGCTCACCTCGCCGAGGGCGTCGGAGACGACCTTGCCGTGCTCTGCGGTGATGATCTCGGCGAGTTCCTGCTTGTTGGCGTTGAGCAACTCCCGGAACTTGAAGAGGATCTCCATACGCTTGGCCAGCGTGGAGCGGCCCCACGTGGCGAATGCGGTCTTGGCCGATGCCACCGCGGCGTTGACGTCGTCGACCGACGCGAAGTCCACGGTCTTGGTGATCTCTCCGGTGGCGGGGTCGTACACGTCCCCATGTCGCTGCGCGGGTCCGTCCCATTCGCGTCCGTCGATCCAGTGGGTGATGGACGTTGCCATTGCTATCTCTCCTGTGTTGGCCGGTCCGCGACGGACCGGTCGTGCTAACTGTCGAAACCGAGTCCGAGGCGGTCGAGGGTCCGCAACCAAAGATCGCGGCGGCCCTGTTCGGCGTCGGCTTTCGCCAGGGATCGACGGGTCATGTCGATAACCAATTGTCGCGCAGGCTCCGGCGGGAACGGAAGGGGCTTGCTGCGGACCATCTTCAGGCGGGTCCGTTCGGTCTGCTCGCCGAGCAGTTTGTCCAGCACGACATCCGCGCCGAAGCGGGAGGCCCCCACCCCCAGACCGGTGAAGCCGACCACGTACGCGACGCGGCCCTTGTACGCCGAACCCCAGAACGCACTGAACCGCGAGCAGGTGTCGATCGCCCCGGCCCACGCGAATTCGATCGGTATCCCCACGACCGCCGGGAATGTGTCGTGCAGGTGCTGAACGAGCCGTGCGGTGAGCGCATCGTCGCGTTCGAGGTGTGATCCCGGCCGTTCGCCGGCTTCGTACACCGCGTCGTAGCCGCCGTACAGGATCCGGTTGTCCTCGGTGAGTCGGTAGTAGTGGAACTGGTTGCCGGAGTCGCCGATGCCCTGCCGACCGGACCACCCGATCTGGCGCAGCACCTCGTCGGGCAGGGGAGCGGTCATCACGACGTGGTCGAAGACCGGCACCACGAAAGCGGAGAGCCGCTTGAGAAGGGGGGTGTGGGCGGCGGTGGTCAGAGCCACCATCTTCGCGTCGACCCTGCCGCCGAACGTGCGCACGGTCATCCCGGAGTCCGACGGTTGCAGCGCTTCGACCCCGCTGTGCTCATGGATGCGGACACCGAGCGTCTCGGCCACACGTGCCAGGCCCCACGACAGGCGCGCGGGGTCCACGATGGCCACGTCGGGATCGTGGATCGCTCCGAGGTAGGTGGGGGAGTTGACCTCGGCGCGGGTCCGCTCGCCATCCCACAATTCCAAGTCGACGCCGTACTCCCGCGCCAGACGCACGTGATCGGCGGCATGCTCGAGTTGGTACTGCTCGGTGACCACCTGCAACTCGCCCGCGGGCCGGAAGCCGCAGTCGATGCCGTAGTCCGCGATGGTCTGCTCGATACCGCGCAGATTCTCCAGTCCCATGCGATGCAGTTCGCCGAACTCGTCGGGCCACCTCTCGATGCCGTTGAGGTGGCCATGGGTGATGGAGGCGGCGACGAAGCCGCCGTTGCGGCCCGACGCACTGCCGGCGATACGCCCGCCTTCGAGCAGCACGACGTCGAGTTCGGGCCGTCTCTGCTTGGCACGCACTGCTGTCCACAACCCGGACAGCCCCGCGCCCACAACCACGAGGTCGGCGCTGGCAGCGCCCTCCAGCGATGGCCGAGCAGACGGGCGTCCCGGTTGGGCCAACCAGTAGGGCTCATGGCGGGCGCCGGTGAGCGCATCCCTGGCTCGGTCGCCCGCCGTCTGGGCGAACGGCATCAGACCACCTTGCGCCTACGTCCGGTGAACTGCGAGATCAGCACGATCGCCAGCGCGATGAAGAACATCGCCGAGGCGATCACGTTGGCCTGTGGTGGGATGCCGCGGGTGGCGGACACGTACACGAACTTCGGGAAGGTGGTGAACTGACCGGAGTTGAAGTTCGTGATGATGAAGTCGTCGAAGCTCAGCGAGAACGCCAGCAGTCCCGCCGCCGCGATACCCGGTGCGACCAGCGGCAGGGTGATCCTGCGGAAGGCCTCCCGTTCACTGGCGTACAGGTCCATGGCCGCCTGTTCCAGCCGCGGGTCCAGACTGGCCAGCCTCGCCTTCACCGTGACCACCACGAAGCTGATGCAGAACATGATGTGGGCGATGACCACGGTGCTGAAGCCCAACGGAACGAACAGGTTGAGGAACAGTGCCAGCAGCGACGAACCGAGGACGACCTCGGGGGTCGCCATCGGAAGGAAGATCAGCAGGTTCGTGGTTGCCCGGCCGCGGAAGCGGTAGCGCACCAACGAGAAGGCGATCAGTGTGCCCAGGATCGTGGAGACCACCGTCACGATCACTGCGACCGTGATGGAGTTCACCACCGATGGGCACACCTGCGGTGCGCCACAGGGGTTCAACCAGTTGTCCAGCGTGAAACTGTTCCACACCAGGTTCGTCCGGCCGGCGTCGTTGAACGAGAAGGCGAACGTGTACGCAACCGGCAACAGCAGGTAGATGAACGCGATCACGGCGTAGAACCGCAGGGCGTTGTCCCCGATCCACGTGCGGATCCGGAATCCGAGCGGTGGCTTGGCGGATGTGGTCGTACTCATACCAGGTCCTCCGTCCCGACGCGGCGGACGTACACCAGCACCATGGCCAGGATGCATGCCATGAGGATGAACGACAGCACAGCAGCCGTCGGGTAGTCGTTGACGCTCAGGAATGTGAATTCGATGCGGTTACCGATCATGGTGTTCGAGGGTCTGCCCAGCAGTGCGGCGTTGACGTAGTCGCCGGCCGCCGGGATGAAGGTCAGCAGGGTGCCTGCCACGACGCCGGGCATCGACAGCGGGAAGGTGACCTTGCGGAAGCCCGTGAACGGGTGCGCGTACAGATCTCCGGCCGCCTCGATCAGGCGCGGGTCCACCCGCTCGAGACTCGCGTAGATCGGCAGTGTCATGAAGGGCAGGAAGTTGTAGGTCAGACCCATGATCACCGCGAAGGCGGAGGGGTACACACCCGCGGTCTCGCCCACGAGGCCCAGTGTTCGCAGAATTGCGACGACCGGACCCTCGTCGGCCAGGATCTGCCGCCAGGCGATGGTCCGCAGGATGAAGGAGACGAAGAACGGAGCGATCACCATCACCAGGAGCAGGTTCCGGTTCTTGCCCGACTTGAAGGCGATCGCGTAGGCCAACGGATACCCGATCGCCAGAGCCAGCAGGGTGGCGATCCCCGAGTAGAGGAATGAGCGCAGCAGCGGTACGTAGTACGTGCTGTCGGTGAGGGTGTCGATGTAGTTGGCGAAGTTGAAGGTCTGCTCGAACTCCCCGACCTGTCCGCCAGGGACCGGGGTCTGCAGGCTGGTCAGGAACAGCGAGGCGATCGGGACGACGAAGAAGATTCCCAACCAGAGAAGCCCGGGCAGCATCAGCAGGTAGGGGACGAATCGTCCTTTGCGCTGCGGAGGCTCCGGCTTGTGCTCTTCGTTCAGCGTGTCGCCGATTGCCGCTGCGACCGACATCAGCTGTCCTGTTCCATACCGGCGTGGATGTCCTCGCCGCCGCCCAGCACGAAACCGTGGATCGGGTGCCAGGAGAGGCGCACCTCGGTGCCGGAGGGCAGGACGTTGTGCACGTCCAGGTTCTGCGCGAAGACGTTGATCATGTCCCCGCCCTTCGTCCTGACCTCGTACTGCGTACTCACACCCATGAAGCTCATCGACGTGATGTTGCCGTCGACGAAGTTCCCGTGGGTGGGTGGCTCCCCGGCTTCCGCAAGCCGCTGGACCGAGATCTTCTCGGGGCGGACCCCGACGAGGACCTCGGTTCCCGCGGTCGTGGTCACCCGGTCGGACACGCGCGAGTTCGGCATGACGAATCGGCCGTCCGAGTCCTCCAGGATCAGGTCCTCGCCGCTGAGTTCGACGACCTTGGCCGGGAACAGGTTCGACTGACCCAGGAAGTTCGCCACGAAGGCGGTCTTGGGGGACTCGTAGAGTTCGGTCGGCGGGCCCATCTGCTCGATGACACCCTCGTTCATCACGGCCACGGTGTCGGCCATGGTCATGGCCTCCTCCTGGTCGTGGGTCACATGGATGAAGGTCAGCCCGACCTCGGTCTGGATCCGCTTGAGCTCCAGCTGCATCTGCCGGCGCAGTTTCAGGTCGAGCGCGCCGAGTGGTTCGTCGAGCAGGAGCACCGCCGGCCGGTTCACAATGGCCCGCGCCAGCGCGACACGTTGTTGCTGGCCACCGGACAGTTGTGTCGGCTTCCGCTTGGCCACCGCCGACAGTTGGATCAGCTCGAGGGCGTCCTCGACCTGCTTCTGGGTGTCCTTGACGCCACGTCGCTTCAAACCGAATGCGACGTTCTCGAAGATGTCCATGTGCGGGAACAGCGCATAGTTCTGGAACACGGTGTTCACCGGCCGCGCGTAGGGCTTGGTGTAGGTGATGTCCGACTCCCCGATGCGGATGTGGCCCGCTGTCGGGTCCTCGAGGCCGGCCACCATGCGCAGCGTGGTCGTCTTGCCGCACCCGGACGGGCCCAGCAGGGCGAAGAACGACCCCTGCGGCACCTGCAGCGACAGATCGTTCACCGCTTTGAAGTCGCCGAAGGACTTGGTGAGGTTCTCGAGGTACAGGTCGCCCTCTGCCTGTGTGATGTCGTGCTTGGCCATGTCCTAGCCCTGGATCACTCGGCCGAAGGCTTCGGAGTAGGCCGCCTGTTCCTCGGGGGTGAGGGGCCTGAATACCTGGGAGTTGCTGAGGATCGCGTCCGTGGGGAAGATCCACTCGCTCTTGGCCAGCTCCGGATCGATCTTCTGCATCTCCTCCTGTGCCCCCTGCACCGGGCATACGTAGTTCACGTAGGCGGCGACCTCGGCGGCGACCTCTGGGCGGTAGTAGTAGTCCATCAGTGCCTCGGCGCCGGCCTTGTTGGTGGCGGTCTTCGGGATCAGAAGGTTGTCCGACCAGAGGGTGCCACCGGTCTCGGGCAGCGCGAAGTCCCACTTGTCGCCCTCTTCGGCGTTGATCTGGAAGATGTCGCCCGACCACCCGATCGCTGCCCAGGCCTGCTCGTTGATCAGGTCCTCCTTGTAGGAGTTGCCCTTGACCTGCTTGACCTGGCCGGAGTCGACCTGCTGCTCCAGCACGGCGAGCGCGGCGTTGAACTGCTCCTCGGTGAACGGCTGGTCGATGGCCACCCCCTGGCTCATCATGATCAGGCCGACGGTGTCGCGCATCTCCGACAGCACGACGACCTTGCCCTTCAGTTCCGGCGCCCAGAGGTCGTCCACGGTCTTCAGTCCGTTGGGGATACGTTCCTTGTTCCAGGCAAGGCCACCGAAGCCTGACTGCCAGGTGAGGGAGTACTTGCGGCCGGGGTCGAACTCGACGTCGTTGAGAGTGGGCAGGATGTTCGTCTTGTTCGGGACGTTCGCCGCGTCGATCTCGGCGGCGAAGCCCTTCGAGATCCACTCGGCCACCAGCCAGTCGGTCGGCGTCACGAGGTCGTAGCCGATGTTCTGGCCGTTGGCCAACTGCGGTGCGACCTTGCCGTTGAAGGTGACGTTGTCGTCGATGTCCTCGCGGTATTCGACCGTGTAGCCGGTCTCCTCCTCGAAGGCCACGAGGGTCGGGAAGGTCCGCGATTCCTCGTCGTAGTCCAGGTACAGCGTCCAGTTGGCCCAGGTGATGGTCTTGTTGTCACCTCCACCGCTGTCGCCGCCGGAGTCACCGGAGGTCGAACCACCCGTGCCACACGCGGCCAGGGCGGCTGCGGCACCGGTCGCGCCGACGGCGCCGAGGAACCCTCGGCGCGACATGGCTTGACGCAGGAATTCGATCTTGGGGTCTGGGTGCTTGGCGCTCACTGGTCGTTCTCCCTCTGGTCGATGGGCATTACCCTAGTGGTTCTGACTTACTGATCGGCGAAAATTGTCCTATGCCACGGTTTGTGGCTGTCTCCGGTGATGTCGAACGAGACATGTTTGATCTGGGTGTACTCCTCGAACGAGTAGGCGCTCATGTCCTTGCCGAACCCGGACTGCTTGAATCCGCCGTGCGGCATTTCGGAGACGATCGGGATGTGGTCGTTGATCCAGACACACCCGGCCTGGATCTCGCGGCTGGCACGGTGGGCTCGTACCACGTCGGTGGTCCACGCGGAGGCCGCCAAGCCGTAAGGGGTGTCGTTGGCCAAGCGGATGGCCTCGTCGTCGTCATCGAAGGGGAGAGCCACCAGGACCGGACCGAACACCTCTTCTTGCACGATCTCGGAATCCTGCGCCGCGTGAGTGAGCAGCGTCGGGGCGTAGAAGGCGCCGGCCCCCTCCGGGATGCAGGCCACCACAGGCGACCGTCGCTCCGTCGGCCACGGCCCGCTGCACCATCGCCGCGACCTTCTCCTGCTGGGCCGGGCTGATGAGCGGGCCGATGTCGGTGCTGTCCTTGGACGTGTCGCCCAGGACCACCCTGTTCATCACCGCAGCCACCTCGGCGACGAATCGGTCGTACAGGTTGCGGTGCACGTAGGCACGGGTGGCTGCGGTGCAGTCCTGCCCGGTGTTGATCAGGCTGGCGGCCACCGCTCCCTGCACAGCAGCATCCAGGTCGGCGTCCTCGAACACCACGAAGGGCGCCTTGCCACCCAGTTCGAGATGCAACCGCTTCAGTCCGGCGGTCGCGACCTCGGCCACGCGGTGTCCGACGCGGGTGGAGCCGGTGAACGAGATCATCCGGATGTCCGGGTGGCCGATGAGCGCCTCTCCGGCGACCGGGCCTGTGCCCGTGATCACGTTGAAGACCCCGTCGGGCATCCCCGCCGCGGTCGCGTCCTCGGCGAGCATCAGGCTGGTGAGCGGGGTGAGTTCACTGGGTTTGAGCACGATGGTGTTCCCGGCCGCCACCGCGGGGAGCATCTTCCACATGGCCATCTGCAGCGGGTAGTTCCACGGCGCGATGGAACCCACCACGCCGACCGCCTCCCGCCGGATCGTGGAGGTGTGGGTGCCGTCCCACTCGGCGGCCGCCGATCCCTGAAGGTGCCGGGCGGCCCCAGCGAAGAAGACCGCGTTGTCGATCGAGCCGGGCACGTCGAACTCGCGAGTGAGCCGGATCGGCTTGCCGGCCTGGGCGGATTCGACCTGCGCGTACTCCTCGGCCCGCGATCCCATCCGGGCGGCGAGGTCGTGAAGGACTGTGCTGCGCTCCGCGGGGGTGGCTGTGGACCACCCGGGGAAGGCAGCAGAAGCGGCCGCCACAGCAGAGCCGACATCGTCGGCGGTAGCGAGGTTGACCGTCTCGATGACCTCGCCCGTCGCCGGGTTGAGGATGTCCAGGGGTTCCCCCGAACCCGCCACCGCGTGACCGGCGATCCATTGGCCTGCAACCATCGGCTGATCTCCTTGTCCTGTGCCTGGGACCATTTCGTGATAGTACATGCCGAATAGGCTGCGGAAAACGTTGTTCAGCAGATTCTTCTCAACTAATTCAGCGTTGCTGGGGATATCAGGCGGGTCGTCGGGTCACATCGTCCGGCTTCGCTTGCGCTCGAGGCGGCGATTGTCCGCCGATGCCCAGTACGTGCTGCCCTTGGCAACATCTCGGGTTACGGTGACGTCGTGGGTGACAACAAGGAGTTCAGCCGGCGGGACGTGGCTGGATGGCTCGACGGTCCGAAGGCGAGTCTGGAGGACCAGGGGTACGACTTCGGGTACAAGGGTCAACGACTTGGCCTCCCGGAGTCCGGGCCGGGCTCTGTCGCCGGGTTCGGTCGCCGCTTCGTCGCCCTCAGCATCGATTGGCTGGCCTGCGTCCTTGTGGCGAACCTCATCAGTTCCGGGCAACCCCCTGCGTTCCTGCCGCTGATCATCTTCTTCGCGGAGGTCTCCCTGCTGACCGCGCTGCTGGGGTCGAGTTTCGGCCAACGCATCCTCGGTATCAGGGTGGTGAGCCTTGCGCAGGGTCGACTGGACCCGGCGCGCAGCGCGTTGCGGACGCTGTTGCTGTGCCTGGTCGTCCCGCCCCTGGTGTTCGACCGCGATCAGCGCGGTCTGCACGACAAGGCAGCCGGTTCTGTGGCCGTCCGGATGGGGCGTCTGGTCGCACCCTGAGGCCCGCGGGAGCCCCTCGACACACCGGGAAAGCGGGCGGCCCGTGCTCCCGGCGCTACTTGCGTGGCGGGCGCATGGCCCGCGTGGACTTCGGGATGGGGCCCTTGGGCATCGGAAGGGGGGAGTTGCTCAGCGCCTCGAGACGGCGACGCACCTCGGTCACCTGGCTGGGGGCCAGGGTCTTGTCCATCTTCCGCACCGTCTTCACGATGGAGCCGATCGGGACCTGACCCTCGTCACGGCCCATGACGATCTCGTGGAACTCCACGTCGGGCACGAAGCGGGACTCCCGCTGCCGCTCGCTGCGCAGCGCGTGGGTGACCCGGGAACCACTGCCCTCACCGACGAGGATCACCCCCGGCCGCCCGATCACCCGGTGGACGATGTCCTGGTTCTTCGTGACGGCCACGGCGGGCGTCACGAACCAGCCCTTGCCCAGCGTGTTCAGCACGGCGGCGGCGGCACCCGGCTGGCCCTCGATCTGGCTGTACGCAGCGCGTTCGGCCCGGCGTCCCAGGATGATGGAGGCGACCAGCAGGCCCGTCGTGACGCCCAGCGGGACCAGCCACCAGTTGTTCAGCAGCAGACTCACGATCACGGAGATGGCCACGGGCAGGACGAACCAGCCCAGCAGAATCCATGCGATCCGGGGATCGGAAGCCTTGGTCATCTGATAGGTCTGGCGGATCTGAGCCAGACGCCCGGGTTTACCGTCCTTGCGTGCCATGGGGCAAGCCTACGTCGTGCTCGCCGCCGCCCCGACGCGCGCGGCGGTTGCCTGTCGGTAGAGCCGCCCGGCACGGTAGCTCGACCGGACCAGGGGCCCGCTCATGACACCGAGGAATCCGATCTCCTCGGCGTCCCGGGCGAGGTCGTCGAACTCACCGGGTTCGACCCACCTCTCGACCGGGTGGTGGCGGGTGCTGGGCCGCAGGTACTGGGTGATGGTCAGCAGATCGCATCCCGCATCCCGCAGGTCGACCATCGTCGCGCGCACCTCGTCAATGGTCTCTCCCATGCCCAGGATCAGGTTGGACTTGGTCACCAGACCCGCGTCTCGCGCTTGTGTCAGGACGTCCAAGGAGCGCTCGTAGCGGAAGGCCGGCCGGATCCGTTTCATCAGTCGCGGCACCGTCTCCACGTTGTGGGCCAGGACCTCCGGAGCCGACGCGAAGACCTCGGCCAGAAGCGAGGGCTCACCGTTGAAGTCCGGGATCAGCACCTCCACGCCGCACCCCGCGACCGTTGCATGGATCTCCCGCACGGTCTGGGCGTAGAGCCACACGCCCTGGTCCTCCAGGTCGTCGCGCGCCACACCCGTCACCGTGGCGTAGCGAAGGCCCATCCTTGCCACGGTCGCGGCGACCTTCGCCGGTTCCTCGAGGTCGAGCGGCTCCGGGCGGCCCGTGTCGATCTGACAGAAATCGCAGCGCCGGGTGCACTGGTCGCCACCGATGAGGAAGGTCGCCTCCCGGTCCTCCCAGCACTCGTAGATGTTCGGGCAGCCGGCCTCCTGGCAGACGGTGTGCAGGCCGCCGTCGGCGACGGTCCTGCGCAGTTCGTGGTACTGCGGTCCCATCACCGCGCGGGTCTTGATCCACGGAGGCTTGCGCTCGATCGGCGTCTGGGCGTTGCGGACCTCCAAGCGCAGCAGCCGTCGGCCGTCGGGGGAGGGAGTCGCCATGTCGCCAGCCTACGCGCCGGGGCGCCGACCGACCAGACGGTGACGGTCGGCCACGAAGCCCAGCGCGGCAAGAGCGACCATGCCGACGATCACCCACACGTAGGCGGTGATCCACGGCCGCACCATGAGTTCACCGATCGCTCGTGTGATGGTCCAGTCGGCGGAGTCCGCGCCGCTGAGTGTCCAGGAGGTCCGGATCAGAAGGATCGTCCCAGCACATCCGGCGGCGGTGATCGCCGAGGCCGTCGCCAGCGCCCGTACCCTGCCACGGTCGAGCGCGATGAGGGCGATCCCCGTGAGGGCGATGCCGATCACGGCGGGCAGCAGCGCCGAGCGCAGCAGATTGATGGGCACCCGCATCCAGTCCGGCGGCAGGGGCACGGGCACCGTCAGTCCGGGCAGATCGAGGGCGTCCAGGGGGATGGTGACCGGGCCGAGTGTCGCGGACTGACCTGCGACCAGCAGGTCCACGTCGAACGTGGCGCGCCCCTCGTCGAGGTCGGCCTGCAGACCTGGGCCGGCCCAGCGCGTCCTCATCCAGCCATGCCAGGAAGATGTTGTGGGCCTGAGTCGCGAGGCCGAGCATGGCCCGTTCGCCCGGCTGGGAGTTCACGGCCTTGTTGACCAGACCCGCGACCGCCGGCTCGGCGCGATCCAGAAGGGTGTCGGCCTGTCCGGAGAGAAGAGGAACGGTGCGGTCCACGAACGCTCGTGCATCGTCCAAGACCTGGGCGGTGGTCCGGTTCGTGATCTCGGTGTCGACCTGTTCGATCTGCAGGACCTCCTGCATGGAGGCCGCGAAGGCCGCCTCGTCCAGAATCCGCTCGTTGAGCCACCACGACGCCGGAGCCACGAGCCAGCAGAGCACCCACACGCCGGTCGCGGCGACGATCCCGAAGGCCCTCACGCCGGCGTCGGCCGCGATCAGGTGTGGGGCGAGCAGTGAGATCGTCTCGGCGACAGTGGTGATGTCGGTCGGCCGTCCGGTCTCGTTGGACAGTGAAGTGACGGAGGCGTCGGAGATCCCGCACGGGACGATGCGGTCGTACGCCGACAGGTCGCAGTCGACGTTCAGGGCGAAACCGTGCATCGTCACACCGCGGGCGACTCGCACCCCTATGGCCGCGATCTTGCGGTCGGGGGTGTGGTGCACCCACACGCCGCTGCGACCGCTGATGCGCTGACCGTCGACGCCGAAATGTGTGCACGTGTCGATGAGCATCTGCTCGAGTCGGCGCACGTGGCCTACGACATCCATGGGTTCGGGAAGATGCAGGATCGGGTAACCGACGAGTTGCCCGGGACCGTGCCAGGTGATCCTTCCGCCACGGTCCACCTCGATCACCGGCGTCCCGTCGATGGGCCGGTCCTCTGGCTGCGTGCGTCGCCCGGCCGTGTACACGGATTCGTGCTCCAGCAGCAGCAGCGTGTCGGGCATGTCCCCGGCGGCGACCGCGCTGTGGATCTCGCGCTGCAACTCCCAGGCCTCCAGGAACGGGACCCGACCCAGGTGGCGCACCTGCAGGGGACCGGCCAGGGATGACAACGACACACTCCAGGGTACGCATGCCCGGCTGTCCATCGCCCGTCGTCGGGTGTGGACAACCAGGGCGGGGGCCGGCATCGGGGGCAGTCTGGGGACATGGCCGAAACCATCACGTCCGACCCCCGCGTCCATCGACTTCTGCAGATGCTGTTGCCGGTGCGCCACAGCCACCTCCGTCCGCTGCTGGCCGTGGCGTTCCGCCGTTCCCGGATCGCCCTGCACCACGGGGACCCCGGACCTTGTCCTGCGTACTGCGGTGGCGTGGGTGAGGCTGTCGGGGCGGTGCACGCTGCCGGGTTGTGGGTCGGTGATCTCAGATCCGCACTCGGACTCGACGCACGAGGCAGGGTCGTTCTGACCGACTTGGGATCGGCGGTGGGACCTCGACGACCCGTTCCGCGGTCACCCGTCGACCCGGGGCGCAAGCGATCTGCGGATCGCCTGGCGTCAGCAGGGGGACCTTCTGCAACTGGCCGACATGACGGCCGACTTCATGTACTGCGAGTCCATGGTGGGTTAGGGGTGGCAGGGTCGCATGCCTCAGGTGCGTGCCGCCTGGATCATGTCCGCGATGTGCGGGTGTCTCCAGATGAACCCGGAATCCGTGAGGACCGACGGCACGATCCGCTGGCTGGCCAGGGTGTCTTCGGCGAACTCCCCGAGGACCACTTTGAGCGCGAACGCCGGAACCGGCAGAACTGCCGGTCGGTGCAGGATCTCGCCCATCGCCTTCGTGACCGCCGCGTTGGTCACAGGTTGCGGCCCGACCAGGTTGACGACCCCGCTGATGTCGTGGTCGAGCAGCCAGCACAACGCCCTGACCTCGTCGGTCAGGGAGATCGCCGACCAGTACTGACGACCCGATCCGAGCTTCCCGCCGATTCCCGCTTTGAATATCGGGAAGAGTTTCTGCCAGGCGCCTCCCTTGGAGGAGACGACCAGGCCGGTGCGGGCGAAGGCGACCCTGATCCCGGCTTCGACCGCCGGTTGGGCGGCCGCTTCCCAGTTCTCGACCACGCCGGCGAGGAATCCCGCGCCGCGGCGTCCGTTCTCATCGGTGAGTCGGTCGCCGGTGTCTCCGTAGTAGCCGATGGCGGACCCGCACACCAGGATCCCCGGTCCGTTCGGTGCAGCTGTCGGCCATGGCGGTCGCGATCGTCCTGGTGCCGTCGACCCGGCTGCGCAGAATGATCCGCTTGTACTCGTCGGTCCAGCGCTTGTCGCCGACCCCGGCGCCGGCCAGGTGTACGACTGCGTCCAGGCCCGAGAGCGCGGCAGGATCCAGAGTCTCGCCCGGGGCCCATGTGATCTCGTCCGACGCGCTCGTGGGACGGCGGACGAACCGTACGATCTCGTCACCGCGGCGAGTCAACTCCGCGGCCAACGCCGAACCGATGAGTCCCGACGCGCCCGTTATCCCTACCCGCATGTGTCCAGTCTGTCGGACCGGCGGTGTTCTGCAACCAGGACCCGGGCCCTACAGATCGGCCTCGAAGTCGCCACCCTCCAAACGGTCCTTGATGAGGGCCAGGAACCTGGCCGCGTCAGCCCCGTCGACGAGACGGTGGTCATAGGTCAGGGCCAGGAACACCATGTTGCGGACCGCGATCGTGTCCGTTGCCGAGGTCGTCGGTCACCACGACCGGACGCTTGACAACCGCCCCGGTCCCTAGGATCCCCACCTGCGGCTGGTTGATGATGGGGGTGTCGAACAGGGCCCCTCGGCTCCCGGTGTTGGTCAGTGTGAAGGTGCCACCGGACAGTTCGTCCGGACTGACCCGATTGGTGCGCGTGCGCTCGGCGAGGTCGGCGATCTTACGTGCCAGGCCCGCGATGTTCAGGTCGCCCGCGTTGCGGATGACCGGTACCAACAGTCCCCGTTCGGTGTCGACCGCCACTCCGAGATGCTCACCGTCGTGGTAGGTGACCGTGCCCGCCTCCATGTCCATCGACGCATTGACGTTGGGGAAGGCCTTGAGTGCCTCACAGGTGGCCTTGGCGAAGAACGGCATGTACGACAACTTCACGCCCTCGCGCGCGAGGAAGTCGTCCTTCACCCGGGTCCGCAGGACGGCGATCCGTGTCATGTCGACCTCCAGCACGGTGGTCAGTTGCGCCGAGATGGACAGTGACTCCACCATGCGGGTGGCGATGACCTTGCGCAGGCGGCTCATGGGCTCGGTGCGTCCCCGGAGGTGCTGCTGCGGTGCGGGTGCACTGGCCTTCGGAGGAGCAGGTGTGCTGGTCTGCGCCGGTGCCGCGGCAGGAGTCTGGCTCTTGGCCGCTGCGGCCGCCAGAACGTCCTGCTTGCGGATGCGGCCGCCGACGCCGGACCCACTGAGGGTGGACAGGTCCACGCCTTTCTCGTTGGCCAGTTTCCGGACGATGGGTGTCACGTAGACCCCTTCGGCCGCGGGAGTGGTGGTCGCGCTGTCCTGTGCCACGGGGGCGGGTTCGGCCTGCGGTGCGGCAGGCTCCGAGGCGGGCGCCGCCGCCTGTGGCGGCTCCGGCTGTTCCGGCGCGGGTGCCGCTGCTGGGGAACCACCAGCCGAGCCGATCACGGCCAGCACGGACCCCACCTCCACCGTCTCGTCCTCGTTGACTCGGATCTCCGAGAGCACGCCAGCGACAGGGGAGGGAATCTCGGTGTCGACCTTGTCCGTGCTCACCTCCAGCAGCGGCTCATCGACGGCGACCTCATCGCCGACGTGCTTGAGCCAGCGGGTGACGGTGCCCTCGGTGACACTCTCGCCCAGCGCGGGCAGCTCAACCTGTGTGCCACCGGCGGGGCCTGCCGTCGGGGGCGGGTGCCGGGGTCGGCGCCGGTTCGGCAACCGGCGGGGGCGTTGCGGCGGTCTCGGGGGAAGGCGCTGCCTCCGGCGCGGCCTGCGGGGAGGAAGCGGGCGCCGCGGATTCCGACGCGTCCGCGATGACCGCGAGTTCGCCGCCGACTTCCACCACATCGTCCTCGCCGGCCTTGATCTCGGTCAGGACTCCGCTGGCGGGGGAGGGGATCTCGGTGTCGACCTTGTCCGTGCTCACCTCCAGCAAGGGCTCGTCAGCGGCGACTTCGTCTCCGACCTGCTTGAGCCACCGGGTGACCGTACCTTCGGTGACACTCTCACCGAGTTGGGGCATCGTGACCGACGTCGCCATGTTGTCTCCTTGGGGTCAGGCGTGCGCGTGAAGGGGTTTGCCGGCGAGCGCGAGGTGGGCCTCGCCCATCGCCTCGTTCTGCGTCGGGTGCGCATGGACCAGTGCGGCCACGTCCTCCGGGTAGGCCTCCCAGTTGTAGATCAACTGGCCCTCACCGATGAGTTCGCCCACGCGGCTGCCCACCATGTGCACGCCCACGACGGGGCCGTCCTTCTGGCGCACCAGTTTGATGAAGCCGGCCGTCGCGAGGATCTGGCTCTTGCCGTTGCCTCCGAGGTTGTACTCGTAGGCCTCGATCTCGCCGAACTTGGCCTTGGCCTCCGCCTCGGTGTACCCGACCGAGGCGACCTCCGGTTCGCAGTAGGTGACCCGTGGGATGCCGGCCTCGTCGATCGGGGCGGGGTTGAGTCCGGCCAGGTGTTCGGCGAGGTAGATGCCCTGTCCGAAGCCGCGATGCGCCAACTGCAGGCCGGGGACGATGTCACCGACGGCGTAGACGCCGGGGACGTTGGTCTGCAGGTTCTGGTCGACCGGTACGAACCCGCGGTCGAGCGTGACACCGTTCTCCTCGTACCCGATGTCACTGGTGCGCGGGCCACGACCGACCGCGACGAGCAGCACGTCAGCGGTTATCGACTTGCCGTCCTCGAGGGTGACCGTCACTGCGTCGTCGTTCTGCGTCGCGGAGGTGAAGCGAACTCCGGTGTGGAACGTGATCTTGCGCTTGCGGAACGCACGCTCCAGCGCCTTCGAACAGGCTTCGTCCTCTGCGGGCACCAGGTGGGGCAGGGCCTCGACGATCGTCACGTCGGTCCCGAAGGACTTCCAGACGCTCGCGAATTCGACTCCGATGACTCCGCCCCCGAGCACGATCGCGCTGTCCGGGACCCAGTCCATCTGCAGCGCCTGGTCGCTGGTCATGATGCGGCCACCGATGTCCAGACCGGGCAGCGATCGCGCGTACGATCCGGTGGCCAGCACCACCGCTTTGCCACGGTAGGTCTGTCCACCCACCTCCACCGCGTCCTTGCGCCACCAACTTCCCGGTGCCCGTGACATACGTGACCGCCCGGCTCTTCACCAGTCCCTGCAGGCCTTTGTAGAGACGGCTGACGACTGATTCCTTGTACTTGTTGACGGCGGGCATGTCGATGCCCTGCAGCGTCGCCTGGACTCCGAAACTCGCACTCTCCCTGGTGGAGTCGGCGACCTCCGCGGCGTGCAGGAGTGCCTTGGTCGGGATGCACCCCCGGTGCAGACAGGTACCCCCGAGTTTGTCCTCCTCGATCAGAGCGACCTTCTTGCCGAGTTGCGACGCGCGCAGTGCGCACGCATAGCCCCCGCTGCCGCCGCCCAGAATCACTATGTCGAACAGGTCCTCGGACACGTTTCTCCTCTAGTCGTAACCTTCCGCATCCTCTCAGCAGATGCGGGCCGGGGGCTACCCGAGATTCTTTCGTATCGTCTCCACCTGTGCCAACTCCGCTCAAGCCCGCGTCGTTGGACGTGCTCCGCAGTTGGCAACGGCGTCGGCGTCGCCGGGCACTTGACAGAAGCCCGAGTCCTCAGACCGTACCCCCTGAGCGCGCCAGCGCGATCAGGGTCCGGGCCGCGAAGCCGGTACCACCAGCGGGAGTGAAGCCATGGGCGCTGGAGTCGTTCCATGCCGGTCCCGCGATGTCCAGATGCGCCCAGGGCTGCTCGTCGGGAACGAACGCCTTCAGGAACAGGCCGGCGATGAGCATTCCGCCCATCGGCTCGCCGATGTTCTTCAGGTCGGCCACGCGTGACTTCAGTCCGGCGCGCAGCGCCTCCGGCAGAGGCATCGGCCAGAAGCGCTCACCCACCGACTCACCTGATGTGCGCACTCGCTCGGACAGCGAGTCATCGTTGGCCATGACCGCGGCGACGTGCGTGCCGAGCGCGATCATCTGGGCTCCTGTGAGGGTCGCGACGTCGATGATCGCATCGGGTCGTCCCTCGGCGGCGAGCACGATGGCGTCAGCCATCACCAAGCGCCCCTCCGCGTCGGTGTTGAGCACCTCGACGGTGGTGCCGTCGCGCATCGTGATGACGTCCCCCGGCCGTTGGGCGGTGCCGCTTGGCATGTTCTCCGCGCACGCAAGATACGCGCTGATCCGCACCGGCAGTCCGAGTTCGGCGATCGTCTTCGTTGCGGCGAGCACCGCGGCTGCCCCGGCCATGTCGCATTTCATGGTCTCCATCGCCTTGGCGGGTTTGAGTGAGAGGCCGCCCGAGTCGAAGGTGATGCCCTTGCCCACGAAGGCCAGGTGTCCGGAGGCGTCCTTGGGGGTGTACTCGAGGTGGATGAGCCGCGGCGGGTTCGCCGAACCCTGTCCCACGCCCACGATGCCCCCCATCGACTCCTTCGCCAGGCGTTCCGGATCCCACACCGTGACCTTCACCGGCAGGCCCTTGAGTTGCTTCTTGGCGGTGGTCGCGAACGCAGCGGGGGTCAGCCGCACCGGGGGTTCGTTGACGAGGTCGCGAGCCAACGCCGTCGCCTTCACGTCGGCCACCGCGTTGCGCTTCGTCGCGGTGCGCACGGAGCGGGGGGCCGTCGTCGCGACGATGATCGTGCCGGGCGCCTCGGTCGGTTGCTTGCCGCTGACGCGCAACGGCACGTGTGCTCCCAGCAGGGCGCCCTCGCACACAGCGGACAGCGACTGCTGGTTGGTGCTGGGCAGCGCCACGGCGACGATCTTCACCGCGCCGGCACTTCGCACGGCCGCGCCCGCCGCCTCGCGCAGCTCGCCCACATCGGGCTTCCCCACGGTGCCGACTGCGATCACGGAGTCGGCCACCAGGGTGGCCGGGGCGGGGATCCGCCAGGTCTGGCCGACCGTGGCATCACATCCGATCCGCGTCAGGTCCCGCAGAATGCTCCGGCGAACGTTCGCCGGCAGTGCACCACTCACGATCCGCAGCTCGTCGTTCTTCGCGACTCCCACCACAAGGGCCTGCGCCCGGGTTGCGGTGACATCTGCGTCACTGATCCGAAGTGTTGTCACGGGGACCTCCTCGCCTCGCGCCAACTCTACGGCTCGAGGTCGGGATAGCGTGGGCACGTGTCCACGACAGAATCGCTCATCTCTCCGCTGCACGACCGGCACGTGACGGCCGGAGCCAAGTTCGCTGACTTCGCCGGGTGGTCGATGCCCCTGGAGTACGAAGGGGTCATCGCAGAGCACACGGCGGTGCGCGAGAAGGTCGGAGTTTTCGACGTGTCCCATCTCGGGACGCTCTCGGTGTCCGGTGCGCTGCCGCGGCTCAACGCAGTGCTGAGCAACGACCTCACCCGCATTCGCGACGGTGAGGCGCAGTACACCCTTCTGCTCACCCCGACCGGTACCGTGGTCGACGACCTGATCGTCTACCGTGCCGCCGACAGCGAGTTCCTGCTCGTGCCCAACGCCGCCAACTGCGCTGCGGTCGCACGAAGCGGTGTCCGGAGCAGGTCTCTCGGTCGAGGACATCACTCGCACGACGGCCGTCATCGCAGTCCAGGGGCCTGACTCCGATGCGCTGGTCGCGGCTCTCGGGGTGCCGGATCTCGACTACATGTCCTTCACCACTGCGACAGTGGCGTCGGTGCCCGCCACTGTGTGCCGGACCGGCTACACCGGAGAACGTGGGGTGGAGTTGTTGGTCGATGCCGAATCGGCCGGGCACGTCTGGGATGCCGTTGTCGAGCAGGGCGCCCAGCCGTGCGGTCTCGGCGCTCGTGACACCCTGCGCACCGAGATGGGGTATGCGTTGCACGGACACGAGTTGTCCGAATCGGTGCCCGCTCGGTGGTCGTCGGTCGGGTGGGCGGTGGTCACGGACAAAGGGGACTTCCCTGGCAGGGACGCCTATCTGGCCACACCCGACGGGTCACCGGATCCTGGGGCTGAGGATGATCGACCGCGGGATTCCGCGGGCGGACATGGACGTCTTCGCGGGGGACCTGGCAGTTGGCCGGACCACGAGCGGAACCTTCTCGCCCACCTTGCGCACAGGCATCGCGCTGGCGCGGCTGGACTCGGGGGTCTCGCCGGGCGACACCGTCGAGATCGAGGTCCGGGGCCGGCGCCTGGCCGCAGAGGTGGTCAAGCCCCCGTTCGTGCCGTCACACGTCCGCGGCTAGCAGGGCGAGCCGCAGCATCGCCAGCCCGCACAGTGCTCCCAGCCCCTGACCGGGTCCGATGCCGCCGGCACCCCACGGGCCGACGTCCAGATGGTCCAGCAGCATGCGCTGAGCCGGCTCGTCTCCGAGGACCGCGGCCTGCACGGATGGGCGACGTTCGGCCACGATCGCGCCCGCTGCGCTGACCGACCCGTCCATCAGTACGGGCAGACCCGCGTCAGCGGCGGCCGTCAGCAGGGCTGCCATCCGTGCGACCGGGGCGGGGATGCCCGGTAGCTCCAAGGCCGGAGTAGGCACCGGTCCCGAACCGCGGACACCTTGCGCATCCATTCGATGTCGGAGATGCCGCTGCCGAAACCCACCACCGTCTGCGGCTCCGCGTTGAGGTGGGTACAGGCGACCTGTGAGGCCAGGGACGTCATGCCGCGGCCCACCTCGCCGAGCAGGATCAGGTCGTGTCCGGTGGGGAGTTCATCGGTGTCGGCGAAGTGGATCGGGACGCCAAGATGCTCGGCGACACGCGCGGTGGCCGTCTTCCCGGCCCGAGTCCGCTCGCGCCAGCGGGATCCGTGGTCCACCGGCAGGGCCGACACCGCGTCCGGGTCGTCGGCGACGACCATCACGAGGATCGGATCGTGCGGCTCGTCGCCGTCGCCGACCGAACGCCACCATTCCAGATGCGGGTCCACTCAACGGGCCCTGACGACAGTCGGCATCGGGACATCGGGCCGCAGCGTGATCGCCGACATCATCGGCGGATTCGGCGGCACGTCGACGTCCAGACGCCACTTGCGCGCGAGCGACGCCAACAACACCACGGCTTCCGTCCACGCGAAATGCTCGCCGATGCAGCGACGGGTTCCGAAGCCGAATGGGAACCAGACCCCGCGGGGCACCCGCGGTGCCCGTTCGTCGAAACGCCCCTCACGCAACCAGCGATCCGGCCGGAACTGCGTCAGCATGCGGCCAGAACCGCCGGTCGCGGTGCATCGCGTACTGCGAGGCGAGCACCACGCTGCCTCGCGGCAGGTCCCAGCCGCCGACCCGCAGGTCGGTGTCGAGCCATCGGCCGATGATCCACGCCGGGGGATGCAGGCGCATCGACTCAGCGATGACCGCATGGGTTCTGGGTAGCCGGGGAAGGTCGTCGGCCTGAACCGGCTCGTCGCCGAGTGCGTCCACCTCGTCTTCGACCCACGCCCGCCACTGCGGATTCGACGACAGCAGATGCCATGTCCAGGTCAGCGTCAATGCGGTTGTCTCGTGGCCGGCCAGTACCAGAGTCATGGCTTCGTCCCTGACCTCCTGGGCGGTGAAGGACGGTTGGCCCTCGTCGTCGGTCGACGTCAGCAGCATGGTGAGCAGGTCACTGCCCACGTGGCCCTGTTCGATCGCCTCGATGCGGGCCGCGATCATGTCGTCGACGATCCCATCGAGATCCTGGATCGCCTCGATCTCGCGCTGACGCCTGGCCGTGGGGACCCGCGAGAGGGGCGAGGCCAGCGGTCCGATCCCGTGGGCGAAGCCCTCCAGGACCGTGTTCAGTGCCTGCGCCATCCCCTGGGCCTCGGACCTGAGATCGAGCCCGAAGATCGTTCGCCCGATCACATCCAGCGTGAGTTCGGACATGGCCTGGGTCAGGTCGATCCGGTGCTCCGTCGCGCCACGATCTGCTGGTCGTGGCGCTGGCCGCGACCATCTGACCGACGTAGCCATCGATCCGCTTGTTGTGGAAGAGCGGTTGGATGGCCCGCCGATGGCGCAGGTGGGTGGCGCCGTCCGCGGTCAGCAGCCCGTCGCCGAGCAGGGGTCGGGTCAGGATGAGTCCACGGCTCTTGCGCGTGTGCCGGCCGTTCGTGACGAAGACGTCCCAGATCGCCTCCGGGGAGAACAGCACATGGACGTGCTCGCCGGCGAGCGCGACGTGGACCACTGGCTGATGCCTGTCCGAGAGCCCCTCGAAGAACTCGTGCGGTGCCCGCCTGCCGGCCATCATGGTCAGCATCGCCCGAACGCCGTTGGGACCCGGGGGACGGGGAACGGAGGGTTGCGTCACGCGCATTGAGCGCACGAGGGCGCGGGCGTGTTCGGTGCGTTCGGTGACAGTGCTGGCCATGTATGTAGTCTGCCTCGCAGGTCCGAGGATCCCATCACCGCAGCAGGAGGTTCCCCATGGTCGATTGGCGAGAAATGCATCTGCCCGACCTGCATTGGGCCCCTCGCGGGCTGCCCGGGAGGTGGAAGTCGCTGCCCGGGCTGGGTGGCGAGAGCAGCCTCCGAAAGCCGGTTCGCCGGAGAGATCCTCGAGTTCGAGAAGGCAGTCCTGCACCCACGCGAGGTCCGGAGCCCCATCGATCGACAGGTGCTGGTGGTGCCCGGGTTCGGCTTCGGGGACCCCGCCACATTGCCTATGCAGGTGGCCGCGAAGCGTGCCGGATTCCGAGTGGTGCGTTCGGAGATCCTGGCGAACGTGAGGTGTTCGGACCGGGCCGTGGATCGGTTGGCGGAGGTGGCCAGGGCCGCCGTGGAGGCCGACCACGGGCAACGACTCATGGTCGTGGGTCACAGCCGGGGCGGGATGCTGGCGCGGGGTCTTGGTGCCAGGCACCCGGAACTGGTCAGCACGGTGGTCAGTCTGGGAGCGCCGCTGAACGACGAGTTCGCCTTCTACGAGATCCCCAGGCCGATGGTGGATGTGCTGAAGGTGGTTCACCATCGAGATCCGGAGTTGCGGGAGCGCAAGTGCGTCACCAGGGAGTGCACCTGCCCCTACATGCTGGCCACGCATCGACCATTCCCGGAGAACGTGGAGTTGATCAGCTACTACACGACCTCCGACGGCATCGTCGACTGGCGGGCGTGCGTGGTACCCGGGGCCGAGAACGTCGAGGTGCCGGGATCACATCTGGGCATGGGCCTGCGGCCGCAGACGGTGGATCTGGTGATCGACAGGATGATCGCGTCGGCTGGTCGCTTCTAGCGCGATCACGACCAATCCGGGGACGGCCCGGCCCCGAATGCATGAACATGAACAGACTCACTCTCCTCGTGTGTACCGCTGTGACCGCAGGCTTCGCACTGACCGGCGTCGCGCCGGCGGCCGCCGAGCCCATGCCGACCAAGGCCTTCAAGTCGTGCAAGCAACTGCGGGCGGAGTACCCGGGGGGCATCGCCAAGACTGCGAAGGCCAAGAAGAAGATCGTGCGCAAGGGCTACCGCACCCCCATCGTGTGCCCGCGTGTCTACAAGCAGGTGAGGACCCAACTGGACCCGAACCGCAACCGGGTGGCCTGCGAAACCCGGGCTTGAGCGCTTGCCGGCACCGCCGGGTCTCAGCTGCGGACCGGCGGTCCGTCCGCCTGCGCCGCGCGAGCGCTCGTGGGAACTGTCTCGAACCGCACGGGCACGTCGAACGATGCTCGTCGTGTGGCACGGCGGACCGCGCGCAGGAGCACCGGGCCGGCCAGTACGGTCAAAGTCGCGGTGAGCACGGCACGTGGGATGTCCCAGCCGAGTGACGTCGCCACGTTGAACGCGAACCAGCGGCCCAGGTTCTCTGTCAGCGGTGCGCCAGGGACGAAGGACAGTTCGCTGGTCTGTCCCAGCGCCCACGGCCAGAACGACAGGTTCATGAGGAAGCCGTAGGCCACCGAGGCGACCGCGCCGTAGGCGGCGAGCATCCCGATCTCGGCTCTGCCCCGGATCTGTGGCAACAGGCCGGCCACCATGGCGAACCATCCGGCGGCGATCATCTGGAAGGGCAGCCATGGTCCCACTCCTGCGGTCAGCAGGGCGGAGGTGAACAGCGACAGGCTGCCCAGGGCGAAGCCGAACGCCGGGCCCAGTGCCCGTCCCCCGAGCAGCAAGATCACGAACATCGGCTCGAGCCCTGCCACGCCGGCGCCGAGTGGGCGCACTGCGGTGGCGACCGCGGCCAGCACTGCCAGCATGGCCACGCCCTTGGCGTCCATGCCCCCGCCACTGACCTCCGCGAGCAGCACCGCGACGACCAGCGGCAGCAGGATCGCGAAGAACCAGGGGGCGTCGGCGGCGTGGTCCGCGGCGACGCTGGTGGGGGCGACGAAGAACGGCCAGAAGAAGGCGATCAGGCCGACCGCGCTCACCCCGGCCAGCGTGCCGACCGTGCGCCATCTCAGGGGGATCGCGTGCAGTTGCCTCACAGCGAGCATGCTTCCTCCACCGTGAGTACGGGCAGTGGAGCGAGCACCTTCTGGACCTGCGGCGCGAACGACGGCGATGATGTGAGTGCGGTCCGGGCGTCCGTGTCGGTGACCACCTCGCCGTCGGCGAGCACGATCACGCGATCGGCGATCACCGCGACCAGCTCCACGTCGTGAGTGGCGACCAGTACGCTGCTGCCCGCCTCGGCCAGCCGGTCCAGCCATCCACCGAACGCGACCTTGCCCGGATAGTCCAGACCCCGGGTGGGTTCGTCCAGGAGAACCACGTCCGTGGTGGACGACAACTGGATCGCCAGCGCCAGGGCCAGTTGCTGGCCGGCCGACAGGTCGCGTGGGTGGGTCCGGGGGTCGACGGTTTCCACCAACTCACAGAGTCGGCTCCAAGCCGACCCTTCCGGCATCGAGGTGTCAGTGTCGGCCTCGGCGCACTCACGCTGGACGGTATCGGTGTAGAAGAGATCAGTCGGATCCTGTGGGACGTACGCGATCCGCCGCAGCAGGTCGGCGCCGCGTAGCTCGGCCGGGTCCACATCCGCGACCCGCACGGTCCCTCGATCGGGGCGGCGGGATCCGGCGAGCAGTGAGATCAGTGTGGACTTGCCCGCACCGTTGCGGCCCATCAGGGCCGTGACCTCGTTGGTCCTCAGGGTGATCCCGACGTCGGACAGAGCCGGCCGTCTCCCGTACGTGACGCCCGCGCGTCTGACAGCCGCCACGGCCTCCCCACCCTGGCGACGCTGTGCGGGCTCGAAATGCGCCGACCTGAGTTCGGGGGCCAGTCGCCGGGCGGCCCGCACGGACAGCGGGACCGGCTCCCACCCGAGTGCGTGGCCGAGTCGGACCACCGGCGGTTGCAGTCCATGACCGGCCATGGCCGCTGTCGGGTCCTCCAGCGTCAGCGTCCCATCGAGTCGCACGACGTGGTCGGCGAACTCGATGACCCGTTCCAGTCGGTGCTCGGCCATCACGACGGTGATCGCAAGGTCGTGCACGAGGCGGGCGACGGCGGCCAGTACCTCTTCGGCTGCGGCCGGATCGAGGGCACTGGTCGGCTCGTCCAGGACAAGGACCCGTGGCCCGGCCGTGAGGGCAGCACCGATCGCGACCCGTTGTTGTTCACCGCCGGAAAGGGTGTCGAGCGATCGCTGTCGTAGACCTGCCAGACCCAGCAGATCCAGGGTCTCCTCGACGCGGCGGCGCATCACGTCGGGGGAGTAGCCCAGGGATTCCATGGTGTAGGCGAGTTCGTCCTCGACGGTGTCGGTGGTGAACCCGGCGCGGGGGTTCTGTCCCACCGTCCCGACGGTTCCGGCGAGGTCGCGCGGTGGGTGTGTGCGGGTGTCCATCCCCGCGACCGCCACCCGGCCGTGCATGGTGCCACCCGTGAAGTGCGGGACCAAGCCGTTGATGAGGTTCAGGAAGGTGGACTTGCCGGTCCCGGTCCGGCCGATGACCAGAGTCAGGTCGCCCTCCGGAATGGTGAGGTCGATCGCGCGCAGCAATGGGCTGGAAGCACCCTCGTGGGTGAAACTGACGTCTTCGAACGTGATCATGCGGCCGCCCAGGGTTGCGGCGGCGTCGGGGTGATTATCGAGGGGGCAGCGGCGGCAAGAACGCTCAAGAGCGCCAACGGCGTCAGCGTGGGCCACGTCAGGGGCACGGTGAGGCTGCCCGCGGCGGTGGCGGACACGATGACGGCGGCGCCGATCCCGGAAGCCGCTGTGAGGGATTCCTGCCAGCCCCATGGGTCGGGCCGGTAGCGGGTGCGGGGGACCCGGCGGCCGGCCAATCCGATTCCCGCCACCGCGAGGGCCAGGCCCGCGGCGAGGATGACCCATCCCCACCCCGTGGCTCCTAGCAGCCCGAACAGTCCCAGGGCGATACCCACGAGTCCACCGAGAAGCAGGACGGCCTGCAGCGCGCGTTCGCCGGGGACAGTGGCCGTGGAGCGTCCGTACCCTCGGGTGTCCATGGCAGCAGCCAGGTTGATGGCGTCGTCCAGGGAGGACTCGAGCACAGGGACCGCGGATTCCGCCGCGGCACGCAGTCCACGAGTCGGCCGCCCGCGCATGCG
The DNA here is from genome assembly GCA_963769435.1 of uncultured Actinomycetota bacterium. Taxonomy (GTDB): domain Bacteria; phylum Actinomycetota; class Actinomycetes; order S36-B12; family UBA10799; genus JADKAV01. The sequence goes on along the minus strand of CAVYLN010000001.1, from coordinate 244,031 downwards.
CCTGGCGTGCATGACTCTTCTCACATTGATCATGATCCGAGGCGCCAACGACAGCGCGACGATACAGGCGACCCCCACGTGGTAGAGCCCGGACGGCAATGCCTTGAGCAATCGCACCGGGCTGGCCAGCGAGTTCGCCGCACCGACACAGATCAGCAGGGTCGCCAGTTGCGCCCCTTGGATGAGTGCGATGGCCAGCATCTCGGCGGTGAATGGGCCTCCCAGGGTGACACCGGCCATCCAGGACGGCAGCCCGACGGTGGGCAGGGTGAAGAGTTCGGTCGTGCCGACCTGGACTCCGAAGATGGCGGCGAAGAACACGCGGATGACGACCACGATCACGGCCACCCGGACGAACACGCCGAAGGCCCCCGCCCACTGCGCCTGGGGTCGGCGAGCGCTGACCACCAGCGTGGCCACCGCGACGATCAGGCCTAGGACCACGGGGTTGGTGGTGCGGGTGGCCGCGGCCCCGAGTCCCAGCGCCCACAGCCACCATGCGCCCGGATGCAGCCACCGACTGGTGGTGGCCGGCTGCAGCATCACACCCAGCGGGGTCATTGCCGGCCCCGTCGGATCAAGGCGGCGACGCCGAGCAGAACGGCGATCATCGTGGCGCCGATGGCGGCGATCCAGGCCGGCGGTTGGGTCGGCTGTGCGGAGACCGGCTCCGCGGGCGCTGTCAGCGCCATGGCGGTGGGCTGATCGGTCGGCGCGGAGGTTCTTGCGGGCGTGGGCGGGGGACTGCCCGTGGGTGAGGGCTCGGGTGCGGAGGGAACCACGGCCGCATTGTCCGTCGGTGCGATGGAGGGCACTTCAGCCACTGACGGGGCCTGGTTGGTGGGCTGTCCGGTTGGATCAGGTTCTGCGACGACGTCAGCGCTCTGGCCCGGGCACTCCCGGGCGGGGAAGCCCCCGATCCCGCAGATGAGGCCACTGCTGTGGAAGCGTGTCTCGGTCACCTCCTGCAGCACCTGCAGACCGGTCGCCGCACTGGGCACCGTGACGCACGACGTCGAGGTCGCCGGCGGTGCCTCGCCCACCGGCGCGATACCCGCGGGGCCGAAGTCGATCACCACCGCGACCCGTTTCCGACCGGCCGGGGCGGGTGGCTGTCCGGGGCACAGTTGTTCGAAGGAACTCGCTGTGGACGGAGCCGCGGCCTGCGAGCCGTCGGCGGGGGACAGCACGAACCGCCAGCCCTCGACACCACCGTCGGCCGGGACCCCGAACCCCGGACCGCGACTCGAGTAGCTCCAGGAGTCGCCACCGGTCCAGTAGGACCAGTAGCGATAGGTCGTGGCGTGGGCGACCGCAGGGATCAGCACGACGGCGGTGCACACCGTCGCGCCGATCCCCGCGACCACGCGTTTGATCATGATGTCTGTGTCTTCGCCAATCGTTTGATGAGGTTCATGCCACCGAAGTCCTTCGGGTTCTCGCCGGTCGCCCCGGCCACCAGGATCAGCATCGCCAGCGAGCCGGGTGCGTCGTCACCGCCCGCGGTGACCCACGTCTTCGTCGACCGCTCGAGGAACCTCGTCGAGACGTTGACCGACTTGCGGGCGACCTTCGCGTTGGCCAGTGCCAGAGTGGCTGACGCCGCCCCCGCGTAGTCCGTGCCGGGGTAGCCGCCCCCATACGGCAGGTCACCCTTCACGGCCAGCATTCGTGCGCCCAGGTAGCCGAGTGCGGCGGTCTTTGTCGAGGCCCGGTTCCGCTTCTTCCCGGCGCACTTCAGTGCGGGCACAGATCTTGAGATCTTCCCAGCGGACGGGAGGGTCAGCCCGCCTCCGAGCGTCCAGGCGGCCTGCGCGGTCGCGTTGTCGTTCACCTCGGGCAACGACGTGTCGAAGGCCAGCCCGCCGCGGTTGGATTTCGGCGCCGAGCAGCGCTGCTGGACCGACCGCAGATAGCCGTCCTTCTGCTTGCCGCGCACGGCCGCGACAGCGGCATTGGCCAGCGCGGTCGAGTTGGTGTCGGAGACCGCCCCGGGGGCCGGGTAGTAGGCCCATCCGCCGTCGTCGTTGCGGTGCTTCACCAGCCAGGTCGCCGCTTTGCGCGCGGGCTTCCTGTTGCCCGTCTGAAGCAGGGCCGCGACGGCCATGGCCGTCGTGTTGCTGTCCTGCCCCGAGAAGTTCTCCGAATCCGGGGCCTGGCAGTCGGCGGCCGTATCGGCGCGGTAGGCCATGAATCCGCCGTCGGCGCACTGCTGTTTCTTCAGCCAACGGACGGCCGACTTGGGCACGGCCTGATCCACCGATCGCAGGGCGAGGATGGAGAGGGCCTGCCGGTAGCCGCCGTCGTAGGTGGGGTCCGCAGCTCCGTAGAGCCCGGCGTCGTCGGCCGAAGCCGGGCTGGCGGCCAGCAACAGGCCGCCCACGGCCGTCGCGGTGAACAGTGATTTCGTGAACACGCGTGTCCTCCAAAGCGGTCCGCACGGACCGAAGGCACACGACTCGCGTGCATCGGCAGCCGTCCGTAACCTCGACAGAATCGGGCCGCTTCCAAGTGCCAGGTGCTCCGACTCTCCTCCCGGGGGAGGAACACGGTTGCGGGACAGCGCCGGACTCTCACCGGACTTCCCCTGGATTCACTCGGTAACGCTCGGGGCGGGTGCCCCAACGCAAGTAAAGCAGGCGGGCACGACGGTCTCCCGCCGGGGCGTCAGGCAGCCCCGCGCGTGCTCGTCAGTTGTGTGGCCGCAGACTCATGGGTCCGTAGACGATGCGTTGCTCCTCCAGGAGAGTCGCCTCGTCCACGCCGTCGGCCAGCAGATCCTGCCACACCTCACCGATCCAGGTCTCCGCATCGGCCTGTGTCGGGAACGCCACGGACAGTTCGTCGTTGGGGAAGCGCCATCGGTAGTTCATGGACGGACCTCCGGGGACCGGGTCAGCGAGGGATCTCGGAAGACGACGCCGTCGAGAACTGCGTCGATCGCCGCCATCGTGTCGGGCTCGAGGGTGACGCCGGAGGCCTTGACATTGTCCGTGACCTGCTGGGGCCGGGTGGCCCCGATGATCGCAGCGGAGACTGAGGGGTTCTGGAGGACCCAGGCGAGCGCCAATTGCGCCATGGTCAACCCATGGTCGGCGGCGATCGGCTCGAGTCCGGCCACCGCATTCAGGATCTCGTCACTCATCAGACGTTTGATGAACGCCGCCCCCTGGGGGTCCGTGGCGCGTGAGCCCGGGGGGTGCGGCTGTCCGGGCCGGTACTTACCGGTGAGCACCCCTTGTGCCAGCGGTGACCAGACGATCTGCCCGATGCCGTGGGTCTCGCAGGCGGGAATCACCTCGGTCTCGATCACCCGATAGAGCATGTTGTACTGCGGTTGGTTCGAGATGATCCGGTCGAGACCCATCTGTCGGGCCAGTTCCACGGCGGCTTCGATCTCTTCGGCACGCCACTCGGAGACGCCCACGTACAGCACCTTGCCGGACCGCACGAGGTCGTCGAAAGCGCGCAGAGTCTCCTCCAGCGGTGTCTCGTAGTCGAAGCGGTGCGCCTGATACAGATCGAGGTAGTCGACGCCCAGGCGCCTGAGCGACCCGTGGCACGCCTCGATGATGTGTTTGCGGGACAGCCCTCTGTCGTTCTTGCCCGGCCCGGTGGGCCAGTAGACCTTCGTGAAGATCTCCAGCCCCTCCCGGCGCTGTCCCCGGAGCGCGGTCCCCAGCACTTCTTCGGCCTTGGTCGCGGCGTAGACATCAGCGGTGTCGAACGTCGTGATGCCGGCATCGAGCGCGGCGTGCACACAGGCGACGGCCGCGTCCTGCTCGACCTGGTTCGCGTGGGTCAGCCAGTTCCCGAAGGCCATCTCGCTGACCACAAGTCCGCTAGTGCCGAGATACCGATGTTCCATCACCGCTCCCATCTGATTGCCGCCACGGAAGGGTCCGCCCGGTGATCCGCTGGGGCAGTCGGGTACTACTTCTGCTTGCGGACCACGGGTTTGCCGCCCGCCTTCACATTAGGCGGAGGCAGCCGCAGTCGCCGGATCTGCAACGCCCGCATCGCCCCGTAGAAGATCGAGCCCTTGCGCTCGGCAGGGTCCGGGAACTGCTTGGCCAAGGCGTTGCGCAGACGCACGAGCAGGACGGTCATGTCCACCACGAGCAGCGCGAGCATGAGGAACCACACGAACGACACGATCACCTGGATGTTGGGGCTGCGGAAGAAGCCGATGATCAGCACCACGACAGCCAGCGGGATGAAGTACTCAGCCAGTGTCCGGCGCCCGTCGATGTAGTCGCGCACGAACCTGCGTACGGGGCCCGCATCCCGTGCGGGAAGGGCCCGTTCATCTCCTGCCATGAGGGCCTCGCGGGCCGCGATCCGCTGCGCCCGCGCGTGCTCGCGCTCGAGCTTGCGACGGGTCTTGGCGTCGGTGGGCCCCTTCAGCGCCTGGCGGCGCGCCTCCTCGGCCTCTTTGCGGGTCGGCGTCGGACGCCCTTTGCCAACTGTGGCCGCGGGGGAGTCGGCGGGCGCGACGGGGCTGGGCGCCGACTCGGTCGTTGAGTCGTCGGCGGCCTTCTTTCCCAATCCGAACATGCATGAACTGTACGACGGATGCGCTCGTCGGGAGTTACCCCCTAGGCTGGCGTCAGAGCCGTCTAGGGAAGGAATCTCCGATGGGCATGTGGCAACGCTTCACGATGATCTTCAAGTCCAAGGCCAACAAGGCCCTCGACCGGGCCGAAGACCCTCGCGAGACCCTGGACTACTCGTACGAGAAGCAGTTGGACCTGTTGCAGAAGGTGCGGCGCGGGGTCGCAGACGTCGCCACATCGCGAAAGCGCTTGGAACTGCAGATCGGCCAGTTGGATCAGCAGTCCGCCAAGTTGGAGAACCAGGCGAAGGCGGCCCTGGCCGGAGGGCGAGAGGACCTCGCCCGCGAGGCGCTGACCCGCCGCAGTGGTCTCACCACCCAACTCAACGACCTGCACACACAACTGGCGACCTTGCAGGACCAGGAGGAGAAGCTCACATCGGCCTCCCAGCGGCTGCAGGCCAAGGTCGACGCCTTCCGCACCAAGAAGGAGACGATCAAGGCGACCTACTCGGCGGCCGAGGCACAGACCAAGATCAACGAGGCGTTCTCCGGCATCTCCGAGGAGCTCGGTGACGTCGGGATGGCGATTCAGCGCGCCGAGGACAAGACCCAGGCCATGCAGGCACGGGCCGGCGCCATCGACGAACTCGTCGCCTCCGGTGCTCTGGAGGACGCCACCGGCACCAGCAAGGACTCGATAACCGTCGAACTCGAGCGGATGGCCAGCACCAGCGAGGTCGAAGACACGCTGGCGGCGATGAAGGCCGAACTCACGGGTGGACCCACCCCCGAGGTGACCCAGGCGCCACCGACTCCGGCGGTCGAGTCGGGTTCGGCGGACACCACACCCAAGCCGGCCGGCGACAACTGAGGAGAACGGCGATGATCGTCAGGATCATGGGCGAAGGACAGTTCGAGGTGCCCGACGAGTCCATGGAGCGCCTCAATGAGTTCGACGACGCGCTCGAGGCCGCGCTCGACGACGAGCAGGGTTTCCCCGCGGCGCTGACCGCGCTGCTGGACAGTGTCCGTGCAAGCGGGTCCCGGCTCGCCGACGAGGAACTTGTCACCTCCGACGTCGTCCTGCCCGCTGCGGAGGCATCTGCGGCCGAGGTGCGGGCGTTGCTCACCGACGAGGGTCTTATTCCCGACTAGTGCCCGCCCGGTTCAGCCCAGCGCGTAGATCAGTGCGCTGGGGCAACCGGTGCTTGCATGGGACAATGAAGTCATGAAATCCCGGTATGCATCCGACAAGGGTCTGACCGCCCGTATGACGGGGACGATGTTCCTGCTCGGTCTGTTGTATGTCGTCTTCATCGCAGTTCTGATCGCGATCGGGTTGAACGCCGCCATCGTTCTGGTGTTCGCGGCGGGCCTACTGTTCGCACAGTGGTACTTCTCCGACAGCATCGCCCTGCACTCGATGGGAGCGCGCGAGGTCTCACCGGAACAGGCCCCGCAACTGCACGGCATCGTGGACCGCTTGTGTGCGATGGCGGAGATGCCCAAGCCGCGGGTCGCCATCGCGGACGTGGACATGCCCAATGCGTTTGCGACCGGCCGCAGCCCTCACCGTGCAGTGGTGTGCGTGACGACCGGCCTGCTCAGGCGGCTCGACGAGGATGAACTCGAGGGTGTCCTTTCCCATGAGTTGTCGCACGTGGCGCACCGCGACGTGCTGGTGATGACCGTGGCGTCGGTGGCCGGTGTCGCGGCCGGGTTCCTCACGAGGATGGCGTTGTGGGGAGGGCTCGGGAACCGGCGTGACCAGAACACCGCACTGGTCGGACTGGCAGTCCTGGCGGTGTCGGTCCTCGTGTACGCCGTGAGTTTCCTGCTCACCCGGATGCTGTCGCGGTACCGCGAGCTCAGCGCCGATCGGGCTGGAGCGCTGCTCACCGGGCGGCCGACCGCTCTGGCCACCGCGCTGCAGAAGGTCTCGGGGGACATGGCCGCGATACCCACGCGAGACCTGCGCAAGGCGGAGCCGTTCAACGCGTTCTACTTCGCGCCGGCGCTGTCGGGCGGACAGAGCCTTGCAGCACTGTTCGCGACCCACCCGCCGCTGGAGAAGCGCCTCGAGCAGTTGGCCAAGATCTCCAGCCAGTTGGGCTCCTGATGGGCTTCTTCGACTCGATCATGGGTCGCAGCAAGCCGGCGCGGCCGAACCTCGACCAGTTGTTCGCCATCCCGTCGGCGGCGATCACTTTGCAGGCGGCGCTGGATGTGGTGCCGACGGGTCGCGGTTCGGTCGCCTTCAGGGCGCCGGAGGGCAAGGCGTTCGCGGACGTGATAGCAGAGGTCGAGCAGTTGCTCACGGCGACGTCGAGTCCCGACCTCGCGGTGAGCCAGGACTCGTTCGGCTACACGTGGTTGACGATCTCGGCCAGCGACGTGGCAGATCTGGTCAACGGGTTACACGCGGTCAACGTGTCGTTGCAGGACGCCGGATTCGGGCCGCAGTTGCTGTGCTCACTGGTCGGCTTTCGCCGCGGTGGGCAGGATTTCGCCCTTGTGTACCTGTACAAGCGGGGGACGTTCTACCCGTTCGCGCCTCTGGGTGAACCACGTCGGGACAACATCCTGGAACTGCAGTTGCGTGACCTGTTGTCCGACGACATGACCATCGAGGCGGACATGGGCCGCTGGTTCCCGGTCTGGGGTGCGCCCGGCATCGGCGACTGAGTCTCAGTCGACCGGGGTCGCCCCGACTCCGGGCAGGGCCAGCATCCGCTCGAGCGCGACCTGCGCCTGGGACTGGGTTCTGGGGTCCACCACGATCTGATTGACCACTCGGTCCGCGGCCAGGCTCTCCAGCGCCCATACGAGGTGCGGGAGGTCGATACGGTTCATCGTGGAGCAGTAACACACGGTGCGGTCCAGGAACATGATCTGCTTGTCCGGGTGTTGGGTCGCCAGCCTGCGGACGAGGTTCAACTCGGTGCCGATCGCCCACGACGTGCCGGCTTCGGCGGCGGCCAGCGTCTTGATGATGTACTCGGTGGAACCGACGTAGTCGGCCTTGAGCACCACTTCATGCTGACACTCAGGGTGAACTAGAACGTTCACATCGGGTACTTTTGTCCTGATTTCATCCACGCTGTCGGGCGTGAAGCGTCCATGCACACTGCAGTGGCCGCGCCAGAGGATCATTCGGGCCTCGCGCAGTTGTTCCTCGGTCAACCCGCCGGCCGGCTTGTGGGGGTCGAAGACGACGCAGTCGTCGAGGCTCATGCCCAACTCGAGCACTGCCGTGTTACGTCCAAGGTGCTGGTCGGGAAGGAACAACACCTTCTCGCCCTGACCGAATGCCCACTCCAGCGACTGCCGGGCGTTGCTCGACGTGCAGATGGTGCCGCCGTGTTCGCCCGTGAAGGCCTTGATGGCCGCGGTCGAGTTCATGTAGGTCACAGGAATGGTCACATCTGCCACTCCCGCGGCCTCGAGCGTCCGCCACGCGGCGGCCACCTGGTCGGCGGCGGCCATGTCCGCCATGGAGCACCCGGCGGCCATGTCCGGCAGGACGACGATCTGGTCGTCGGAGGTGAGGATGTCGGCGCTTTCCGCCATGAAGTGCACCCCGCAGAAGACGATGAACTCACTGTCGGGGCGAGCCGCTGCCTGTTGGGCCAGCTTGAAGGAGTCCCCGGTCACGTCCGCGAACTGGATGACCTCGTCGCGCTGGTAGTGGTGCCCCAACACGAACACCCGGTCGCCGAGGGCCTTCTTCGCGGCCCACGCCCGCTCGACCAGATCAGGGTCACTGGGTGCGGGCAGATCGCCGGGGCAGTCCACCCCGCGCTCACTGCGGGGGTCCGACTGCTCTCCCAGCAGAAGCAGCAGCGCAGAGGGCTCCGGCTCGGTGAATGTGTTCGTCACGCTTCCATGGTGTCACGCGGCCCACGCCCGCGCGCATCCACAGTCTTCGCGGCGGTAAGGGGCGCCTTACCCCGAATATGGCAGTATGGGAATAGCCCCGGGTGTCGGGGCTGTTGACCAGGGCGAACAGTGAAAGGACCCACTTGATGAGCGCTGAGACAACCACCCCGGAGACCTCCCAGCCGACCGGCGTCACGCTGACCGATACGGCTTCCAGCAAGGTGGCCGCTCTGCTCGCGCAAGAAGGCCGTGACGACCTGGCCCTTCGCATCGCAGTGCAGCCGGGCGGGTGCTCCGGACTGCGGTACCAACTCTTCTTCGACGAAAGGTCCCTTGACGGCGACCAGCGGATCGACTTCAACGGCGTCACCGTGGTGGTCGACCGGATGAGCGGGCCCTATCTCGGCGGCGCGACGATCGACTTCGTGGACCAGATCGACAAGCAGGGGTTCACGATCGACAACCCCAATGCCACAGGTTCGTGCGCCTGTGGTGACTCGTTCCACTGACCATTCCTGCGGCCTGATCCGCAGTTCACATGGCCACCAGGAATCCCGAACTACTCGGGTTCTCCCGGGGCATCAGTGCGCAGACCATGCTGGCCGGTTACCGCGCCGGCGCGTTCGCGATGTCGTATCGGGCTCCCTTGTACCAATGGTGGTCACCTGACCCACGCGGGATTCTGCCGCTGGACGGTCTGCGGGTCACCCGCAGCCTGCGCAAGAGCGTGGCGCGCTATTCCGTCAGCTTCGACCAGGCATTCGCCGACGTGCTCGCGCAGTGCGCCGATCCGCGCAGGCAGGGCGGATGGATCGACCCCGGGCTGGAATCCGCCTACCAGGATCTGCACCGGGCCGGCCACGCGCACAGCGTGGAGACCCGCGACGAGCGCGGGCTGCTCGTGGGAGGACTCTTTGTGGTGAACCTTGGGGGATTCGTTTCGGGGGAGTCGATGTTCCACCACGCCCGCGACGCATCGAAGGTCGCCCTCGTCGCACTCGTGGAGCGATTGCGCGATCGTCAGCAGCCGGTGTTGCTCGACACACAGTGGTGCACCGACCATCTGGCTTCCCTCGGCGTGCGAGAGGTGCCCCGCGAGGCAGTATCTGCGGCGGCTGGCCCGGGTCATCGACCGGCCGGACGTCTGGTGAGCACCACGAAGCGCCAGTGGTCCTCGCGCTCCTCGACCCCGAGCAGCTCGGCATCGCGCATGCGGCACCACGCGGGCACATCGGTCAGGGCCACGGGATCGTCGGCGAGCAGCACCAGCCGCGCTGAGTGGGAGGACGCGGCCGCGCGCGCCAGTTCGATCACCGGATAGGGGCACCGGGTGCCCCTGGCATCGACGAGGATTTCGTCGCTCACAGCCACGTGGTACCCATCTGTTCCCGGACCTCTGCCACGACCTCGATCACCGCATCGGCGAACCTCTCGATCGTGCTCTTCTCGAGGCCGGGGGGAAGTCCGATCCGGATGTTGCCGCTGGTCAGCCCGCCGATCGCGGCCAGCACATGGCTGGGTTGACCCGACCTCGACGCGCAGGCCGAACCGCTGCCCACACCGAAACCGCGCTTGTCCAGGGCGCTCTGCACGGCCTCCGCGTCCACATGGAGCACCGAGATGCTCAGGATGTGGGGAAGGGTGCCGGGGCCGCCACCGTGCGTCTCGATGTCCGTCACACCCTCTCGCAGTCTGGCGAGGATGGTCGACACCTGTTCTCGAGCCGGCTCCCGGGCCTGGTCGGCCACCGCCATCCACTGCTCGGCCGAAAGGCCAGCGGCGACGGCGGCCGGGACGTTGTCGAACGGGTCCCCGTGGTGGTTGGGTGAATCCCCGGAGTGCCTCAGAACCGCGCACGCGCCGCCGGGACCACCCCAGGCCCGGGGGTCGGCGATCAGGCTGTGCCAGTACCCCGGGAGATCGGTCCAGCCCAGCGCGCACCTCGCGTCGAGCACCACCGCCGCCCCTGTCGCGGTCGCCCAGGGTTCCAGGTCGGTCTGCAGCGTGCCGATCTCCTGGTTGCCGAGGTTGGTCACCAGGATCGTCGGTCGGTCCAGCGCGGCCAGGGAGCCTTCATCGATGCGGCCCGCCGAGTCCACGGGCAGAGTCACGTGCGGCATTCCCAAACGGTCGGCGCAGTCCCGTGACGGTCAGCTGTACGACCTCCGCGTCGACGGCCGAGGTGGCCAGCGCCGAGAAGCGTCCGCTGTCGGCGAGATCCATCACCGCTGAACGGACGGCGATTCCGGGACTGGGCTCGAACCGGGTTGATGCGGCCGCGAACAGGCGAGCCATCGTCGCGGCGCTCTCCGAGAGCAGCGATTGACTGACCTTGCCCTCGTGGTAGCCGGCGGCCGGACTCGCCCAGGCACGTTGCGCCGAGGCGGCCAGCCACTGCCCGGTCTGGGGGCTCGCCGGGCGCAAAACGGCGCAATCCAGAACGAATCGCGACATGTCTACGAACGTAGCGCCCCTCGCGCCTTTACACGCGGGGTCGTTGCGCTAGTGTCATTTCAAACCTTGCGCGTTGGTGCGTGGCGATATGTGGCTGGGAAGGGTTCGATGAGTCGAGAAACAGCGGGTGGGCGCGTTCGGCGTGGTGCTCTTGTCGCTCTGGGCAGCATCTCCGCACTGGTGCTGGCGGGGTGCTCCGAGAGCACGGTCGAGGACTGGAAGCGGGCCGGCTATCCGGCACCCGCGACCGAAGAGGGCCCGACGATGCTCAACCTCTGGACGGGCTCGTGGATCGCGGCGCTGGGCGTCGGTTTCCTCGTCTGGGGATTGATCATCTGGTCGATCATCGTGTACCGCCGTCGCAAGCACGACACCGGAGCCCCGGTTCAGTTCCGGTACAACCTGCCGATCGAGCTGATGTACACCGTCATCCCGCTGATCATGATCGGGGGGCTCTTCTTCTTCACCGCCCGCGACCAGATCGAGCTGACCAAGGTCGAGGACAACCAGGATCTGACCGTCAACGTGGTGGGTTTCCGCTGGTCGTGGACCTTCAACTACGTCGACCAGAACACCTATGACATCGGTACCCCCGGAGAGGACCCCGTGCTGTACCTTCCGGTGGACCAGAAGGTGAAGTTCGAGCTGACCTCCCCGGACGTGATCCACTCCTTCTGGGTGCCGGCGTTCCTGTTCAAGATGGACGTGGTCCCCGGCCGTACGAACCAGTTCGAGGTGACCCCGAACAAGGAGGGGACCTTCCTCGGCAAGTGCGCAGAGTTGTGCGGGGTAGACCACTCACGGATGTTGTTCACGGTCAAGGTGGTCTCGCAGCAGGAGTTCGATCAACACATGCAGGAGTTGCGCCAGAAGGGGCAATTCGGCCAACTGACAAGCGGTAGGGCGACCGAAGCGGCACAAGGAGTCTGACGTGGCAATCCTCGACGAACCCATCCACCCGACATCGGACGCCGAGATCGCCTCGGCGAAGTTGGCGAACAAGCAGGCCCGGAAGGATCACCGACGCCAGGGATTCGGGCAGACGGTGATCAAGTGGCTGACGTCCACTGATCACAAAATCATCGGACAGTTGTACCTGATCACGTCCTTCTCCTACTTCCTGCTCGCCGGCCTCATGGCCTTGGTGATCCGCGCCGAGTTGGCCGAGCCCGGCATGCAACTGGTCTCGAACGCGCAGTACAACCAGATGTTCACCATGCACGGCACGATCATGCTCTTCCTTTTCGCTACGCCGCTGTTCGTCGGCTTCGGCAACGTGGTCATGCCGCTGCAGATCGGCGCACCTGACGTGGCCTTCCCGCGGCTGAACATGTTCTCCTACTGGCTCTTCTTCTTCGGCGGAATCACCGCGGCCGCCGGTTTCCTGACGCCCGAGTGGTGCAGCCGACTTCGGGTGGTTCGCGTACGCACCGCTGCACAACGAGGTGTTCACCCCGAGCGCCGGCGCCGACCTCTGGCTGCTGGGCCTGGCGATGGGTGGTTTGGGCACGATCCTCGGAGCCGTGAACTTCCTGACCACCATCTTCACGATGCGGGCCCCGGGTATGACCATGTTCCGGATGCCCATCTTCACGTGGACGGTGCTCAGCACCTCGGTGCTCGTGCTGATGGTCTTCCCGGTGCTTGCGGCGGCTCTGTTGGTGGTGGAGATCGACCGCAAGTTCGGCACAGTGGTGTTCGCCGCGGAGAACGGGGGAGCCATCCTCTGGCAGCACCTGTTCTGGTTCTTCGGGCACCCCGAGGTCTACATCCTGGCCCTGCCGTTCTTCGGCATCGTCAGCGAGATCCTGCCGGTGTTCAGCCGCAAGCCGATCTTCGGCTACAAGGGACTGGTGTTCGCGACGCTGGCCATCGCGGGCCTGTCGATGGCCGTCTGGGCGCACCACATGTACGTGACCGGCGCCGTGCTGCTTCCCTTCTTCGCCTTCATGACCATGCTCATCGCGGTGCCCACGGGGGTGAAGTTCTTCAACTGGGTGGGAACCATGTGGGGTGGCTCGATCACGTTCGAGACGCCGATGTTGTGGACATTGGGCTTCCTCGTGACGTTCCTGTTCGGTGGCCTGACCGGCATCATGCTGGCCTCGCCGCCCCTGGACTTCCAGTTGTCCGACAGCTACTTCGTGGTGGCTCACTTCCACTACACCGTCTTCGGCACCGTCGTGTTCGTCATGTTCGCCGGGTTCTACTTCTGGTGGCCGAAGATGACCGGCAAGATGCTCGACGAACGGCTCGGGAAGATCCACTTCTGGCTGCTCTTCTGGGGCTTCCAGATCACCTTCCTGGTCCAGCACTGGCTCGGCACCCAGGGAATGCCGCGCCGCTACGCGGACTACCTGCCGGATGAGGGCTTCACGTTGCTGAACCAGATCTCGTCCTTCGGAGCGCTGATCCTGGGCGTCTCGACGTTGTTCTTCCTCTACAACGTGTACAAGACCTGGCGCTTCGCACCGAACGTGACGGTCGACGACCCGTGGGGCTGGGGGGCCTCGTTGGAGTGGGCCACGAGTTGCCCGCCGCCGCGCCACAACTTCGTGTCGCTGCCTCCGATCCGCTCTGAGCGCCCGGCGTTCGATCTGCACCACCCCGAGCTCGAGGGTCTTCTCTCGGAGAGCGTCGTGGACAACCTCGTCGGAGCCGGTTCCGGCTCCCAGAAGGGAGTGGAGAAGTGAAGTACGCCGGCTACCTCTTCGCCGCAGGCGCCGTCTTCTTCGGCGTTGTGGGCACGATCTACGGATTCTGGTCGCGGGACTGGGCTGGCACGACAGCGCTGATCTTCACCGGCCTCATGACCGCCCTGACAGGCTTCTACATCCTCTACACCGCCAAGAGGCTGGACGACCGTCCTGAGGACAACATGCTGGCCAACCAGGACGAGGCGGCTCCGGACTACGGGTTCTACAGCCCGCACTCGTGGTGGCCCCTGCCGATGGGTGCCAGCGCCATGCTGATCGCGTTCGGCCTGATCTTCGCCACCTGGCTGATGCTCGCCGGCATCATCTTCTTGATGATCAGCACGATCGGTCTGGTGTTCGAGTACTACCGCGGAGACTTCGCGCACTGACCCCTGTGGCGACCGCCTGGGTCGCGCAGTTTGTCTGAATCATCCTCATCTGCGTCGTGATGACGTGTCGGGGATCACCTCATGAGCGCTGTGGCAGATGTTTAGAAAGTGCCGTCAGCGTGGGAGACTGGTGTTGTCGGCGTGTTTGCCAGGACAACGCCGTTCCATACGTAAGTATCGACAGCATACCGTTGTGAGGTTGGATCAGATGACAGTTGCCAGACGGAACATCGCCATAGCCGGGGCGGCAGCGACCGCCCTGCTGGCCACAGGTTGCGGCCCGACGCTGATCGCGCGCAGTCAGGCTCCCGAGTCATCGACGGTCTCCATGCAGATCGTCCCCTCGATGGAGCGCAAGGCGCCGGTGAATCAGCCGATCGTGGTCGTGGCCGAGGACGGGTCCCTGGCCGACGTGACCGTGAAGGGTCCCAAGGGGCTCATGAAGGGCACGTACAACGACGAACGGAACACCTGGACCTCCAAGGCCCAGGAACTCGATTTCGGCGCCAAGTACGCCGTAGAGGCCACCGCCACGAACGATGCCGGTGTGCCGACGACGATCGATCAGACGATCAAGACCGTGAACCCGCAGACCCTCGTCCAGATCAGCTCGGTCAGCGTCGCCGACGACGTCACGGTCGGTGTGGGCATGCCGGTGCGGGTCACCTTCGACGCCCCGGTGAAGAACAAGCGCGCGGTCGAGGAGCAACTGCAGGTCAAGACCTCCAAGCCCGTGAAGGGCGCGTGGAGCTGGGAGTCGGACACTGTCGTGGTCTTCCGGCCCAAGAAGTACTGGCCCGCCAACACGACCATCGAGGTCGTCATGCCACTCAAGGGCATCAAGACCGGCCCCGGTGCCTATGGCGCTGACAACCAGGACATCACCTACAAGACCGGTGACTCCATGGTCTCGATCTACGACGCGAGCAAGCATGTGCTGAAGGTCAAGAAGAACGGCAAGGTCGTCAAGACCTTCCCCGCCACGAGCGGCAAGCCGGGATTCGAGACGCGCTCCGGGGTCAAGGTGATCACCGAGAAGCTCGACTTCGTCGTGATGGATGCGGCCACCGGCGGTACCTCCGAGGACGACCCCGAGTACTACCGGTTGGACGTCAACTGGGCCATGCGGATCACCAACTCCGGTGAGTTCGTGCACGCGGCTCCGTGGTCGGTGGGCTCGCAAGGCTACAGCAACGTGAGCCACGGTTGTGTCGGCCTCAGCACCGACAACGCCTACTGGCTGTTCCAGAACTCCCGGGTCGGGGACCTCATCGATGTCCGCAACACAGGCCGGGTCCAGGACCTGGGCAACGGCATCACCGAGTGGAACGTCTCCTGGAAGGACTGGTTGAAGAAATCGAAGACCGGTCCGGTGGTCACGGAGAGCACCACTCCGTCCGCCTGAGAACTCCTGGAACGCCCTGGTCCCTGCGGGGATCGGGGCGTTCTGGCGTTCGCAGGGGGAGCGCGCCTTCGCGGTTGCGACGTTCGTCGATCACGATCGTGCGCCCCTTGCGAACGCTCAGTCGGTGTCAACCCCGCGAGGTAGCCGAACATCCAGATCAGTCCCCACAGGCTGACGATCAGGGGAGTGTGCGCAGGACCCTCGCCGGGTTTCCCGCGACGACCACAGCGGGTGGGACATCGTGGGTCACCACGCTGCCGGCGCCGACAACGCTGTCGTTGCCGATGCTCACACCGGGCAGGATGATCGCCCCGGCACCTATCCAGACGTCATCGCCGATCCGAACAGGCCGACCGGCTTCCCAGCCGCCGGCGCGCTGCGCCGGGTCCAGGGGGTGGGTCGCAGTCAGGATCTGGACGCGGGGCCCCAGTTGGCACCGCTCGCCGATGCGGACCTCGACGACGTCGAGGAGGACACAGTCGTAGTTCAGGAAGGTGTCGGCCCCGACATGGGTGTACTGGCCGTAGTCAATCCGCAGCGGGGGGACCACCGTCACTCCGGGACCGCACGAGCCGAACAGTTCCCCGAGCAGGTCCCGGCGTTCGTCGGTCGCCGCGGGATCGCTGGCGTTGAACTGCGTCAATAGCCGTTGAGCCGCGAGGTAGTCGGCCCTCAGCTGCGGATCGTCGGCTCGGTACGGCAATCCCGCGCGCATCCTGTCACGCATCTCAGACACCACACAGAGCCTACGGGCACCGACACCACACACAGAGACCCTCGCCCCTGGCGAACGGGGGAGAGGGTCTCTGTTGGGCCTCTGAGGGCTCCTATTTGTCGGTGGTCGGGTCGTGCAGCACCGCACCGTCGCGCGCCGGCACCAGTCGCCTGTCCTCCTCGAGCGCAGGTGCTGACTCCTCGACCTCGTGCCGCAGGTGAGCCTCCGCCGCTTCGAGTTCGTCTCGCGTCGGCAGTGCGATGTTGTCTGCGTAGAAGAAGTTCGACAGCTTGGCACGCAGCCTGGCCATACGGGCCCCGGGCAGGGCCACCCCGTTCTCGTCGACCTCTTCGGGCATCGGCAGGGGGAGACGTTCCGGCTTCGACATCAGGACCGCCTTCTCCTCCTCGGAGATGGGCGCGTGGATCTCGATGAACTCGCCGTGGGGGAGGCGCAGGATGTTGCCGGTCTCCATGCCGTGCAGCAGTTTGTCCCGATCCCGGCGTTGCAGGCCCAGGCAGATCCGCTTCGTGGCCACGAACACCAGCGGCGGAATCACGAAGATCGCGAAGCGCAGGAACCACGTGATCGAGTTGATCGAAGTGTCGAAGAAACTCGCGATCAGGTCGTTGCCGCCACCGATCCACAACAGGATGTAGAACGACAGTGCCATGGCACCCAGGGAAGTGCGGACGGGCGCGTTGCGCGGCCGGTCGAGCAGGTGGTGTTCCCGCTTGTCGCCGGTGGCCCACTGCTCGATCCACGGGTACAGACCCATGACGGTGAATACAAGGCCGGGGATGATCACAGCAGGCACCAGGATGTTCCAACTGATGTTGTATCCGAAGATCACCCACTCGACATTGGGCATCATCCGCAGGGCGCCCTCGAGCCAACCGATGTACCAGTCGGGCTGCGAGCCTGCGGTCACTTGGTCGGGGGTGTATGGCCCGTACAACCAGATCGGGTTGATCGTCACGAGACCGGAGATCAGCGTGATCACTCCGAAGACGACGAAGAAGAACCCGCCGGCTTTTGCCATGTAGATCGGCAGCACTCGGTAGCCGACCACGTTCTCGTTGGTGCGGCCGGGCCCGGGGAACTGGGTGTGTTTCTGGTACCAGACCATCATCAGGTGGGCGGTGAGCAGCGCCAGGATGATGCCCGGCACCACCAGGATGTGCACCGCGTACAGACGGCTGATGAAGTCGGTCCCTGGGAACTCCCCGCCGAAGACGAAGAAACTCAGGTAGGTCCCCACCAGCGGGATCGAGAGCATGATGCCCTGTGCGATCCGAAGACCGGTCCCGGACAGCAGGTCGTCGGGGAGCGAGTAGCCCGCGAAGCCGGCCAGGAGTGCCATGGTGAGCAGTCCGACGCCGATGACCCAGTTGAGTTCGCGCGGCTTGCGGAAGGCGCCCGTGAAGAAGACCCGGCACAGGTGCACCGAGATCGCGGCGATGAAGAACAGCGCCGACCAGTGGTGGATCTGCCGCATCAGCAGGCCACCACGGATGTCGAACGAGATGTCCAGGGTGGATGCGTACGCCTCCGACATCTCGACGCCCTTGAGGGGCACGTACGACCCGTTGTAGGCGATCTCGATCATGGAGGGCTTGAAGAACAGCGTGAGGTACACCCCGGACAGCATCACGACGATGAAGCTGTACAGAGCGATCTCCCCGAGCATGAACGACCAGTGCTCGGGGAACACCTTGCCGATGTTGCGTTTGAGGAAGTTGCTCGAGGTGAAGCGGTCGTCGACCCAGCCAGCGGTCTTGCCTGCTACTTTTTCCGTCGCGCTCATGCGTCGCCACGCTCCCAGAAGCTCGGACCCACAGGTTCCGCGAAGCCGTCTGTGGCGACGAGGAACCCTTCTGGATCGATCGTTATCGGTAGTTGCGGTAACCGGCGCGCCGCAGGCCCGAAAACGACGTTGCCGGAGTCAGCCAGATCGAACGTCGACTGGTGACAGGGACACAACAAATGATGCGTCCGTTGCTCGTAGAGCGCAATCGGACACCCCACGTGGGTGCAGATCTTCGAGAAGGCGAGGATCCCGCCGTAGTCCCAGTTGTCCCCCTGCTGGGAGATGATCTCCTGCGGCTCCATGCGGACCAGGATGATCGCAGCCTTCGCCCGCGCGTTGAGGTTGCCCTCCTCCTCCTGCACCAACGGCAGGTCGGCGGGCATCGCGGAGATCAGGCCGCCGATCGCCAGGTCCGTCGGGCGCACTGGGCGACCGGTGGGATCGATGACGATGCGTGAACCGGCCTTCCAGAGCGTCTCTCGCAGCGCTTCGCCGGGCAGCGGCCCCAGGTCGCGCAGGAGCACCACCATGGGGATGGGGAACAGCACCATGGCCGTGAGCAAGGAGCGACGGATGATGGGGCGCTGTGTGAAGCCCGAGTCCGCCGAGTAGTCCTGGAAAGCATCGACCGCCTGTTCGCGCTCCTCATCGGTGGAACGCAACGGGTGGCGCAGTTGGATCTCTTCCTTCTCGTTCATCAACTTCTTGGACCAGTGGATGGCACCGGCGCCGATGAGGAAGATGGCCAGCCCGAAGGTGACGCCCAGGGCGATGTTGCTGGCGCTGACGGTGCCGAAGCCCCAGATGTAGACGGTCTGGTCCACGGGGATGGCCACGAAGGCCACGACGAACAGCACAGTCATCAGTGCCGAGCCGAGGAACATCATCGCGACCTGACGCTCGGCGCGACGTGCCGCCTTGGGGTCCACGTCCGTGCGGCGAGGCCTGTGGGCGGGCAGCGCTGCGGCTGCGCGTTCGATCGCCTCGGCCTCGGTGGTGGCCGGCAGGTTGTCGTGTGTGCTCATCGGACCTTCGCTCCGATCCATACGGCGGCTGCGATCAGGGACAGCAGACCGGCAGTCCACAGGAACAGACCCTCTGCGACGGGCCCGATCCGGCCGAGATCCAGGCCACCCGGGTTCGGTTCCACCTTGAGCGCCTCCACGTAGGCGATGAGGTTCTTCTTGTCCTCGTCGTTGATGGTCTCGTTGCTGAAGACCGGCATCTGCTGGGGTCCGGTGACCATGGCCTGCCAGATCTGCTCGGGGGTCGCGTCCATCAGGCTGGGCGCGTACTGCCCGTTGGTCAGCGCGCCACCACTGCCCGCGAAGTTGTGACACTGCGTGCAGTTGGTCCGGAAGATCTCACCACCTTCGGCGATGTTGGCCTCCTCGAGGTTCAGCTGCTCCTCGGTGGGATTGCTGGGACCGGGGCCGAGGGTGGCCACGTAGGCCGCCATCGCAGCGATCTCATCCTGGGAGTAGATGACGTCCTTGCGGGGAGCCTGCGCTTCCGGCACGGCCAGCGGCATGCGGCCGGTACTCACCTGGAAGTCGACGGCTGCCTCACCCACGCCGATGAGGCTCGGGCCACCGTTCCCACCGGACGCGTTGTCGGCGGCAAGTCCTTCACCCTCGAGCCCGTGGCACGAGGAGCAGCCCTCGAGGAACAACTGTCGGCCCAACTGGATCTGCTCCACCGACCCGGCGGCGACCGCAGGCTGCGGTTCCGGGGTGGTCTCCGCGGAAACCACCGCGTAGCCGGTACCCACCAGGATCAGGGAACTGCCCATAAGGACCCCGGCGGCCAGTGAACGCCGGCTTCTGCGCTTCTTCATGGAACCTCGCATCACTTGACCAGGTAAATGGTTGCGAACAGGGCGATCCAGACCACGTCGACGAAGTGCCAGTAGTAGGACACGACGATCGCCGAGGTTGCCTGTTCATGGGTGAACCTCTTCGCGACGTAGGTCCTACCGAGCACGAACAGGAATGCGATGAGACCGCCGGTGACGTGCAGACCGTGGAACCCGGTGGTCAGGTAGAACACCGAACCGTAGGGCGACGACGAGAGGGTCAGGCCCTCGTGCACCAGTTCGGCGTACTCCGTCACCTGCCCGCCGATGAAGATCGCGCCCATGATGAACGTGATGATGAACCATTTGCGCAGGTTCTTCACGTCGCCGCGCTCGGCCGCGAACACACCCATCTGGCACGTCACCGAACTCAGCACCAGGATTGTCGTGTTGACGGTCGCGAACGGGACGTTGAGCAGTTGGGTGTCGACGGCCCAGATCTCGGGGTTCACCGAGCGGAGGGTGAAGTACATCGCGAACAGGGCCGCGAAGAACATCAACTCGCTCGCCAGCCAGATCATGGTGCCGATGGCCACGTTGTTGGGCCGGTCGACATGACCCGCCGGGGCCAACCGGGTTGTCACAGCAGATGCATTAGCCACGGGCCGATTCTGGCAGGTTTACGTCCTCCAAACCGAACGACCCCCCGAATCGGTGGCATATTTCCGGATTCACGGGGTCTCACCGCGCTGGTTGGGACGCCGGAGCCGGAATTCGGATGCCGTAATTGCACGGGGCGGCCCCCGGACTCCGCGTGCTGACAGCGACCGCGGGCCACTACCATCGGGCGTGGAGGTGCCACATGCCGAGCCCACTGAGAGTCATGGTGTACAGCGACAACGCCGACACCCGGCAACAGATCATGCTGGCGCTCGGCCGCAGACCGTCGCGCGAGCTGCCCGAGGTGGAATACGTGGAAGTCGCCACCGAGCCGGTGGTGATCCGGACCGCGGATGCTGGAGACCTCGATCTTCTGATCCTCGACGGAGAGGCAGCGCCTGCCGGGGGGATGGGGGTCTGCAGGCAACTCAAGGACGAGTTGTACAAGACTCCGCCGATCCTGGTGGTGGTGGGCCGGCCGCAGGACGCCTGGCTGGCGACCTGGTCACGCGCGGACGGCGTGGTCTCGCACCCCATCGACCCCATGCACATGGCCGCTGTGGTCACCGAACTCCTGCTGCCCCGGGTGGCCCTCGACAGCCACTGACGCCCCGGAGCGGTCGACAATCACCCTCCCGGGGACGGATAGTCTCAGGGCATGACCGAGTGGCCCCAGATCCTCACCGCCCTGCTGGCCCGGCGCCAGCTCCAGCCTGAGCAGACGCAGTGGGCCATGGGCGAGATCCTGGAAGGCCGCGCCACGGGCGCGCAGATCGCCGCGTTCAGCGTCCTGATGCGGGCGAAGGACGAGACTCCGGAAGAGATCGAGGACCTGCTCGCGGTGATGCTCGGTCATGCCGCGTCGGTCACGGTGGCCGGGCCGGTTCTGGACGTGGTCGGTACCGGGGGCGATCGGGCGCACACGGTGAACGTCTCGACGATGTCCGCGATCGTGGTCGCAGCTGCAGGGGCCCGTGTGGTCAAGCACGGCAACCGGGCCGCCTCGTCGCGTTCGGGATCAGCCGACGTCCTGGCGGCGCTGGGGGTGGCGGTGGATCTTCCCGCCGAGCGTGTGGCTCCGTGCCTGGAGCAGGTGGGCATAGCCTTCTGCTTCGCGCCCCTGTTCCACCCCGCTCTGCGTTTCGCCGCCGATCCGCGCCGGGAGTTGGGCATCCCCACGTTCTTCAACATCCTGGGCCCGCTGGCCAATCCGGCCCGACCGGCGGCAGCACTGGTGGGCTGCGCATTCGAACCGATGGCCCCCGTGATGGCTGACGTGCTGCACCGGCAGGGTGTGAAGGCGCTGGTCGTGAGGGGGCTCGACGGCCTCGACGAGATCAGCACGGAAGGACCGACAGCAGTATGGGATGCCACCGGTCCCCGGGTCGTGACCTCGCAGTTCACGCCGGAGACGTTCTCCGTGGCCAGGTCCCCGATCTCGGCACTGCGAGGGGGGGACGCGGTTCGCAACGCCGAGCTCGCGCGGGAGGTCCTGGCCGGTGGCGGGGGAGCGGTGCGCGACGTCGTCATCGCCAACGCTGCGGCCGCCTGGGCGGCCTGGGCGGCGGTGACCGCCCCGGATCAGGAACTGTCGGCTCGCATCGCAGAAGGGGTCGAGCGGGTCACGCGTGCCATCGACTCCGGCGCGGCGGCCGGGCTCCTCGCCCGCTGGGTGGACGTCACGGCGGAGTTGCGCGCCTGAGCGGCTGGGTCCACGGACCGTCGATGTCCACGAGGCGGGCGCTGTCGAGCCATCGCAGCAACAATCGGCTCTCGGCCACCAGTGCGGAAGTGTCCGGAGGAGCGGGTCGTTCGACATGTTCGGACGCCGCCAGCGTCGTATCCACCACCCGGCGCGGATCGACCCCCACGGGGCAGTGAGCCGCGCCCGCCAGTCGTCCGTGCTTCACGACGTGGATGTCCCAGCCGCCGGGGACGCTGGCCGCCGCAACGATGCGGCCGATCTGCCCGAACGCCCGCAGCTCCGATGCTGACCGCCGGCCGTCGAGCGCGGCATCGAGGCGGTCGCGCCACGCAGCGGCCATCTCGAAGCGCTGCTGGCCCGACAGACCCGCCATGCGCTCGGTGAGCGTGCGCTCCAGCTCCCGGTCGAGGCCCAGCATGGCCCCGCGCGCACGCGCGACCGGCGCGGCGTACTCGCCGATGGTCAACCCGGCGGAGCATGGAGCGGGGCATTTGCCCAGTTCACCGAGCACGCAGCCGGGACTGGCAACCCCTTCACGCAGTCGTTGGGTGCAGGCGCGCAGCCCGGTCGCCTCCGTGAGTGCTGCCGCTGCCGCCTGCGCCAGTTGCCGCGAGTTGAAGGGTCCCACGTAGACGGCCCCGTGCTGCTCGTCATCCGCGACCGACCGAACGACCGACAGCCTCGGGTACGTCTCGGTGGTCAGTTTGAGCCAGACGCTCTTCTCGGGGTGGCGGGACCGGCGGTTGTAGGGAGGCTTCCACTGCGCGATCAGCCGGAGTTCGCGGATCCGGGCCTCGAGGTCCGTCGCGCAGACGATGGCCGTCACGTGGCTCGCGATGCCGACCATCTCCGTCATCCGCGGTCGCTGCTCAGCGCTGGTGAAGTACGAACGCACCCGCCGCCGGATGTCCTTGGAAACCCCGACGTACAGCGGTCGGTCGGCCGCGTCCCGGAACGTGTAGACCCCCGCCGCCTCCGGAAGCCGATCCGCAAGATGCCGTTTGCTGCGACGCTGATGGGGCACCTTTCGGGTACTGGTTGTCAGTTCCTCGAGAGTGAGCACTCCTACCGCGCCGAGTCGCTCGATCAACCCGTGCAGGACGTCCACCGTGGCCCTGGCGTCGTCGAGCGCGCGGTGGGTCGGCTGGACCTGCGTCTGGAAGAAGCGGGAGAGGGTCGCCAATTTATGGTTCGCCACTTCGTCCCGGCCCAGTACCGCACGCGAGAGCCGCGCGGTGTCTATGACATGGGGCCGTGGCCAGGCGATCGACAGCCGGGCGGCGGCCGCCTTGAGGAATCCGGTGTCGTAGGGCGCGTTGTGCGCCACGAACACACCGTCGCCCAGGAAATCCAGCAGCATCGGCACCGCCACGGCCTCGGTCGGTGCCCGTTCGAGCATGCGGGGGGTGATGCCGGTCAGCGCCGTGATGAACGCGGGCAGCGGCTGCCCGGGATCCACGAAGGTCCGGAACTCGCCCAGCACCTCGCCACCGCGTACTCTGACCGCCCCGATCTCGGTGATCCTGCCGTCCGTCGGGCTGCCGCCGGTGGTCTCGAGGTCCACGACGCAGAAGGTGGTCTCGGCCAAAGGGGTTCCGTCGAAGTCCAGGTCGAGCTGCCGCACCCCTGGCAGGGGAGGCACAGGGGCGACGGACATGTTCCACACGCTAGGAGACGGTTGTGACAATTCCGGGCATCGCCGCGGCCGCGTCGTTGGGGCCGCAGGTGCACCCGGTGAGCGGTTCCGGCGGTCCATCTAGGCTGGTTCGCGTGGCGATCACTGCTCCTGACGAGACGACGAGGTGGCGCTGTGCGCGCTGCGGCAACCTGACCCGATTTGATGTCGTGCGCTCGACGAGGGCCAAACAGTACTGGCACTTCGACCTCGGCGGTGAGGTGACCATCGAGGACCAGGAGTCGATGCGCGACGAGATCGAGACGGTGACGTGCCGCTGGTGTGGCGCCGCAGACGCCGTCGAACTGATTCCGAGGGCCGGCGATGACCGGTAGTCCGCTGGCAGGGGTCCGGGTCGTGGACATGACCAGACTCCTGCCAGGCAACTACGCCACCGTCACGCTGGTTGAACTCGGCGCGGAAGTGATCAAGGTCGAGGCGCCGGAGGGCGACGGTACCCGTTGGGTCGCACCCCACATGACGTCCGGTGAGTCAGGGGCCTTCCTGCAGCTCAACCGAGGGAAATCCAGTCGTGTGATCGATCTCAAGGACCCCGCGGGCAAGCAGGAGTTCGCCGGGTTGTTGGCCGACAGCGACGTGCTCGTGGACTCGTTCCGTCCGAAGGTGCTGGACCGACTCGGGTTCGACGAGCAGCGGTTGCGCGCCCTGCGGCCCAACCTCGTGCACGTGACGATCGACGCGTACGGGTCGGGAGCGGACCTCGAACAGGTGCCTGGGCACGACCTGAACGCGCTGGGGTACGCCGGGATCCTGACACTCGGCGGGCAGCCACACCTGCCGCCGGTGCAGATGGCCGACCTGGCGGCGGGACTGCATGCAGCACTGGCCGTGCTGGCAGGACTGCGCCTGAGTGCCCGTGGGGAGTTCGTCCGGTCGGAGGTGGCGATGGTCGACGCCGCGTTGTCCCTGGCACAACTGCCACTCGGGGGGTGGCTGGCGACCGGGGATTCGCCAGCTGTGCCCGGCGATCTGACGGGCAGATGGGCCTGCTATTCGCTGTACGAGTGCGCCGACGGGTTGTGGCTGACGGTCGGAGCACTCGAGCCGAAGTTCTTCGGGGCCATCCTCGACGCACTCGACCTCGGGGACTGGAAGCAGTTCCAGTACGACCCGGCCAAGCAGGATGGGTTGAAGAATGCGATCTCGAGCGCGTTCAGGCAACTCCCGCGATCCCACTGGCTGGACCTGCTCGCCCATGCGGACACCTGTGTCGGCCCGGCGCTGACGCTGGCCGAGGCGATGTCACACCCGAACATGCAGCGTCGCGTCATGCGCCGGGTGACCGCGGCTGACGGCTCTTCCCACGAGGTGTTCGCGGCGCTGCCGTGGCACCGGCCCGACGATGCCACGCCGCTGCGGGCGCCGGGCCTCGGCGAGGGTTGAACTTACGCCCGATCCGGATCAGGCGTCGTCAGGTACCCGTGGGGGAGCCGTTTTGTCAGAGGGTGCCCCTAACCTCGCCACCACGAGATGAGGAGGCACCGGATGCTGATCGATTGTGGTTCGTGCACCGCCCGACCGACCGCTTGTGCGGACTGTGTGGTGACCGCACTGCTGGATGGTCCGGCAGAGGGAAAGCTCACCGACGACGAGGTCGCCGCGATGGATGTGCTCGCCGCGTCGGGGCTGGTCGCTCCGTTACGCTTCGTGCGCGCCGTTTGACGTGCGGGCAAGTCGTCGGACATGGGTGCACAATGGTGTTATGGGGACGTATCGGTTCTTCCCGGCACTGGCTGCCGCGGGGATGTCGCTCGCCCTGATCCTGACACCGGCTCAAGGCGACGTGGAGCAGGACATCGCGCGTGTGCAGTCGGAGTTGTCGGCGCTGCAGAGGCAGGCTTCGGCAGCGGCCGAGGAGGCCAATACCGCGACACTTGAGTGGCAGCAGGCACAACAGGCGGTCGCCGACAAGCAGGCTGAGCTGGTTGCGACCCAGCAATCGGTCACGGACAGCCAGAACACGCTCAACCAGGTCGTCAGTCAGATCTACCGCAACGGTGGGATCGATCCGACATTGCTGGTACTGGCCTCCGATGCCCCCTCCGATTGGCTGGCCACCCTGGATACGGCCCGCATCATCGCCGGTGAGCAGAACTCCGCGTTGACACGCACACAGGTGGCAGAGCAACAGTTGGTGCGCGACGAGGCGGCACTGCAGAAGGCGGAGAAGAGGGCGGAGCGGGCACGCGACGAACTCCTCGATGCCAAGGCGGCCATCGATGCCCGCGTCCAGGAATCCACGGCCCTGCTCTCGCAGTTGCAGGCAGAACAGCAGCGGCAACTCGCCGAAGAGCTGGCCCAGCAGCAGCAACAGCAGCAGGAACAGGCCAATGATGCGGTCGACAGCATCTCAGAACTGCCGGACTCGACCACGAAACCGGTCGTCAAGTATGCGGTCAAACAGGCCGGAAAGAAGTTCGAGGCGGGCGCCACAGGTCCGGACGCGTTCGACTCCTCGGGGCTGGTCAAGGCGGCCTGGGAGCAGGCGGGGGTCGAACTGCCGCACTCGGTGCAAGGGCAGTACGACAAGACCGAACGGGTTGACGTCACACAGTTGGCGCCGGGGGACATCGTGTTCATCTACGGCACCGACGAGCACGTCGGCATCTACACCGGCGACGGCTACTTCGTCCACGCCAAGGGACCGCGCGACGGAGTGGTGTACGAGAAACTCTTCACGAACGAATGGATGGCCGAGTTCGCCGGTGCCGGTCGGCCCAAGGTCTGACGCGGCCAGGTGAACAGGACGCTGGTCGTCACCAACGATTTCCCGCCGCGAGCCGGGGGTATCCAGGCGTTCGTGCACGGGGTGCTGACGCACCAACCCGCGGATTCGGTGGTCGTCTACGCCCCGGCCTGGAAACGTTCGGAGTCGTTCGACGCCGCGCAGCCTTTCCCCGTGGTGCGGCACCGGACGTCGTTGATGCTGCCCGAACCCCTGGTTCTTAACCGGGCCAGGCAGATCGCCTCGGAGTACGGGTGCGATCGTGTCCTGTTCGGCGCTGCAGCACCACTGGGGTTGCTGGCGCCGCGGCTTCGGTCTCGCGGGATGGCGCCCATCGTCGCGATGACCCACGGCCATGAGGCGGCGTGGGCCAGCACCCCCGGGGCCCGCTCAGTGCTGCGCTCGATCGGTGATTCCGTGGATACCGTCACGTATCTGGGCGAGTACACGCGCAGCCGGATCGCCGCCGCACTGCGACCAGCGGCCGCCGCCCGGATGCGTCGCCTGGTCCCGGGAGTGGACGCCGAACTCTTCCATCCCCGGGTGCGCGCCGACGGCGGGGCTCTGCGATCGGAACTCGGGCTCGCTGACCGACCCGTGGTGGTGTGTGTCTCCCGGTTGATGCCACGCAAGGGTCAGGACACCCTGATCCGGGCCTGGCCCCTGGTGCAGAAGCAGGTGCCGGATGCCGCGCTACTTATCGTCGGCGGCGGTCCGTACCGGTCCCGCCTGGATTCGCTGGTGTCGGAGATGCACTTGGCCGGCAGCGTGGTGATGACCGGGACCGTCCCATGGGAGGCCTTGCCCGCCCACTACGCCGCCGGGGACGTCTTCGCCATGCCGTGTCGCACGCGCAATCGTGGGTGGGACGTCGAGGGTCTGGGAATCGTGTACCTCGAGGCGGGCGCGATAGGCCTGCCGGTGGTCGCCGGCGATTCCGGTGGCGCACCGGACGCCGTGCTGGATGGCGAAACCGGGTTCGTGGTGGACGGTCGCAGCCTTGAGCAGGTGGCCTCTCGGGTGGGTCGGCTCCTCCGCGATCCTGAGGCGGCGACGGCCATGGGGCGGCGGGGGCGGCAGTGGGTGGAGGAGCAGTGGACCTGGCCCAAGGTGTCAGGCCGCCTGACGGACCTGCTCGACGGGATCGACCCGGACCGGGTCGCTGGGCATTGAGAAGAGCCTCCAGCCACCCCAGGCGGTGGCTGCCACCAGCAGCATGAGTCGCAGGGTCTGCAGGGCCAGCCCGGACAGCCCGTCGGAGAGCAGCCAGTCGTAGTGCATCGGGTACAGGATCTGACCGAGTGCCGCCACCGGCATCAGTGTGACGATCACGGGCCGCATGCGAGTGCGTTGATCGAGCAGACACACCGAGGCGACCGCCGCCACCCAGACCAGGTACTGCGGGGACAGGACTCTGGAGGTCACCATCGAGAACAGTACGACGACCAGTGCGATGTCCGCTGGACGGGCATGGTCGAGTCGACCGGTCAGCCGCGCCCAGGCGAGCAATGCCAGGCCGGCGGCCGTGATGACGGTGATCACCGCCGCCACGGTGGTCGTCCCCGGGGCCTGCACCTCCATCGCGCCGAAGCGATAGATGAAGTCCCGGTCGACCCCCACATGATGACCGATCAGGAACAGCCACGCGGGCAGGGATTCGATCTGCAGACCGCGGGCGCGCTGCTCGGACGCGAACGAGGCCGCCCCCTGCATCGTGAGCATCAGCGTGAGCAGGATGCCAAGCGAGGTCGCCAGGAAGACGGCCACAGCAGTGCCGAACCTCCGGCGGGGCACGCTGAGCAGCAACAGGCCGGGCCAGATCTTCAGCATGGCTCCGATCGCCATGAACACCGCCGAACGGGCTGGGCGGTTGATCGCCAGCAGTGCCAGCACCGCGAACAGCGCAGGCACCACGTCGAAGCGGGTGAGCCAGACCGGGCCGATGAGCATCGCCGAAGCGACCCAGGCCCATGCTCCTTCGATCGCACCCCCACGGGCGACGTTGCGCATCAGGACCACGAACGTCGCCGTGTCAGCGGCCAGCATGAGGATGACAAGACCCCACGTGGGGTTGGGTGGGATCAGGGATCCGAGCGCGAGCATCGGCCCGACCAGCGGCGGGTATTGCCACATCTCGTCGCCGACCGGGAACTGACCTGTGGTGAGCAACTGCGCCCACTGCGCGTACAGCGTCACGTCGTTGATCACCAGTGTCCCGCCCAGATACGGGATCACCCCGAAGGGGATCAGCAGCAACCAGACGCGGGTGAGCGCGAATGCTGCTGTGGGTCCCATCCACCAGCGCGACGAGGTCGCCGATCTCGGCACCGCTGCTCCGTTCCCTGCGCCCCGACCTGTTCGGGTGGTCCCGGACAGTATCGCAGGTCAGACCGTCGGGTCCGACTGACGCAGCAGACCGAGTTTCAGGGCCGTCATCAGTGCCTGGGCACGGTTACCGGCGCCGAGTTTCTCGTAGAGTTTCGAGATGTGGGTCTTCGTGGTCGACTCGCTGATGAACAGCCGCCTGGAGATCTGTGCCACGCCGAGGCCATCTGCGAGCAGTTGCAGCACCTCTCGCTCACGGGGGCTCAACTGCGGTCCACTCGGGCTGAGTTTGCGCTTCATCGCATCCGCGAGATCCTTCGCGGTGAAGGACTGCGGGGTCGTGGCGGCGTGTCGAGCGGCTGCCACGACGTCGTCGGAGGGGGCGTTCTTGGGAACGAATGCGGATGCTCCGGCCTCCAGTGCGGCGAAGAGTTGTTCATCGCCGGCGTACATGGTGAGGATGACGATGCCGAGTTGCGGGTACCTCTCGCGGGCACTCGCGGCGAGTTTGAGCCCGGAACCGTCGGGGAGCCGGACGTCGAGGACCACCACGTCCGGGCGGGTGATCCGCAGCAGCCGTTCGGCGTCGGCCACCGAACCCGCCTCCCCGATCACCTCGAACTCGCCGTCCCGCTCGAAGGAGCGGCGCAATCCCTGCCTGATCAACTCGTGATCGTCGATGAGCAGCACCGAGATCGTCATCGGACTACTCCTCCCTCTCTGCTGCGGCGGGTTGGAGCACAACCTCCAACACAGTGCCACCTCCGTCGCGCGGGTGCCAGGTCAGCTCCGCGCCTATGCGGTCCGCTCGCTCCTGCATGATGTCCAACCCGAAGCTGTCGTTGCGCGGTGAGACCATGCCGGTGCCGTCGTCGGCGACTCGGAGGAAGGCGTAGGGAGGGTCCACGCGGCAGGTGACCCAGACGTTCTCCGCGTTGGCGTGCCGCCGTACGTTCGTCACCGCCTCCTGGGCGATCCGCAGCAACTCCGTCTCCTGCACCAGTGCGAGACGATCCTGTGCTTCGTCCATCACGAGGTGGACGGTCAGTCCCGCGGCGGTGCCCACCCGTTGTACGTACCCCGTGAGGGCCGAGCCCAGACCTACTCCGGGCTGGATGTCCGCGCGGAGGTCGAAGACGCTCAGACGTAACTCGCTCACGATGCGTCTGACCTCCGAACGGATCTCGTCGGCAAGGCTCTGGCCCTCCATCCCCTGTAGATCCGCGACAAGCACGTCGAGGGCGTACCCGACACTGGCCAGTTCCTGCGCGATCCCGTCGTGGATCTCCCTGGCGAGCCGTCGGCGCTCCTCGCTGGTCGCGGCCGTTCGGACATCGGCGAACAGGCGGCCGCTGTCCAGACGCAGAGCGGCGTCCTGGGCATGGTTGGCGGCCTGCTTGAGCGCATTCGGATCGAAGGCGGTGCTGTCGTTCTGAAGGGCCGCGAGCCCGACCAGGCGGGAGTCGAACACCAGGGGGATCAACGCCTCCTGGCAGCTGTCGTGGGAGACGAGTCCGACCCCGGACTGGGGGCGCCCACTGCTCAGCGAGTTCATGTCGGACACGGTCAGCGGCGGGAACGGACTGCGGTCGGCTCCTCTGACGGCGTACGGGACGAGTTGGCCGTCCTGAGCGACGAACAGCGTCGAACGCTGCGACGGGACGTCCCGGGCAAGGATGTCGAGGGTTTGTTGGGCCAGTGCCACCTCGTCAAGACCGGCGGGCAACTGGCGGGACACGAGTTGCAGCCGACTCAGCAAGCGGTGGGCGGCGCGGTACTCCTCACGCTGACGGCGCCGCCGCCGCCCCAGCAGCGTCCACGCGACCAGGCCCACAAGGCCTGCCGCGAACACTGCCAGGGCGACAACGGTTCCCACGCCGACGATTCCACCACGGTTGACGGTCCGCGTGCTTCACGAAACGCCCGGACCGTGTCACCCGGTCAGGCGTAGAGCGCCTCGACCTCTTCCTCGAACTCGCCCATGACGACGTTGCGCTTCAGTTTCATCGACGGGGTGAGTTGGCCGCCCTCCTCGGTCCAGTCGACCTTGAGGACGTGGAACTTCTTGATGGCCTCGGCCTGGCTGACCGCCTTGTTTCCCTCGTCAACGGCCGCTTGCACCTCGGCCAGGATCTCGGGGTCCTGGGCCAGGTCCGCCAGGGGAGTGTCCGCCGGGCGCCCCTTCTGCTCCAGCCACGCCGGCAGCGCTTCCACGTCCAGCGTGATCAGCGCGGCGATGAACGGCTTGTTGTCCCCGACCACCATGCACTGGCTGACCAGCCAGTTCGCGCGGATGCGGTCCTCCAGAACCGCCGGCGCCACGTTCTTCCCGCCCGCGGTGACGATCAACTCCTTCTTGCGGCCGGTGATCTTGAGGAAGCCTTCGCTGTCGAGTTCCCCGATGTCGCCAGTGTGGAACCAACCGTTGTCCTCGAGCACCTCGTCCGTGGCCTTCTTGTTCTTCCAGTAGCCCTGGAAGATCTGGCCGCCCTTGAGCAGGATCTCGCCGTCGTCGGCGATGCGCACGGAGGCCCCGGGCATCGGGCGGCCGACCGTGCCGATTCGGATGGCGTCAGGCAGGTTGATGGTGGTTGCCGCGCTCGTCTCCGTGAGTCCGTAGCCCTCCAGGATGGTGACGCCGATGCCGCGGAAGAAGTGCCCGAGCCGGCCGCCGAGGGGGGCCCCGCCGGACACCGCGTATTCGACCTTGCCGCCGAGGGCTGCGCGGAGTTTGCCGTAGACCAGTTTGTCGAAGATGAAGTGCTTGACCTTCAGCGGAAGGCCCGGTCCGCCGGTGTCCTGCGCCTTGGAGTAGTCGATGGCGGTCGACGCCGCCATGTCGAAGATCCGGCCCTTGCCCTCGGCCGTGGCCTTCATCTGCGCGGAGTTGAAGACCTTCTCGAACACCCGGGGCACCGACAGCAGGAAGGTTGGCTGGAACTCCCCGAGGTCGTTCACGATGTTCTTCACGTCCGCGCTGTGGCCGAGCACGGTACCGGACTCGATGCAGCCGATCTCGATCACGCGCCCGAACACGTGCGCCAGGGGGATGAACAGCAGGGTCGAACCGTGCGCGTCGAACAGGTCCGGCATGGCGCCGACCACGTTGTCGGTCTCGAAGCGGATGTTCTTGTGCGTGAGCACGCACCCCTTGGGCCTGCCCGTGGTGCCGGAGGTGTAGATGATGGTGGCGATGTCGTCGGGCCCCACCGCCGCCCGGCGGGAGAGCACGGTGTCGTCATCCACCCCGCTGCCGGCAGCGACGAGTTCGTCGACCGCCCCGTCCTCGAACACCCACACGTGCTTGGTGGGGACCCGGTCGGCCACCTGGTCGAACACCGCCCGGTGCTTGTCACTCTCGAGGAACACCCCCACGCAGTCGGAGTCGCTGAGGATCCATTCCACCTGCTCGGCCGACGAGGTCTCGTAGATCGGCACGACCGTGGCGCCCACGAACCATCCGGCGTAGTCGGCCAGTGTCCACTCGTACCGGGTTGCGCTCATGATCGCGATGCGGTCGCCGTGCTCGATCCCGGCTGCGATGAGGCCCTTGGCCAGGGATTGCACCTGGTCGCGGAACTGCGCTGCCGTGACGTCCTGCCATCCGGCGTCGGTACGTCTGCGCAGAGCGACTCTGCTCGGGCTGCTCTCGGAGTGCTCCACCACCTTGTCCGTGACGCTGCCGGACGTGATCGGGGGGACTAGGGCAGCTACCGATGCCTCTTTCATTGGGGCTCCATTTCGTGATCCATCATGTCTACTACCGGAAAAACCGGTCGGGTGTTGAGGGTCATTGTTCCCGCAATTCTGGCAATTGCGACAGTGGACCCGCCGGATCTCCGCCCGGTGAGTCACGGATCGGGCGATCCTTGTCGCCTGTCCGCAGCGGGCAAGTGACCAGTGGTCTCGACGGGGCGGTGACGAACGTACGGCATGATCGGGACGTGGCCGCGGTGGATCTCGTCGACGAGACCTTCGTGGTCGCGCCCGTCGAAGTGGTCGCCGGGATCGTGGCCGACCCGGCGCACTGGCGACGATGGTGGCCCGACCTGGAAC
The DNA here is from genome assembly GCA_963769435.1 of uncultured Actinomycetota bacterium. Classification (GTDB taxonomy): domain Bacteria; phylum Actinomycetota; class Actinomycetes; order S36-B12; family UBA10799; genus JADKAV01. The sequence continues at coordinate 211,163 of CAVYLN010000001.1, read as the reverse complement.
TGACCGTGTTCATGGACCGCGGGTTGGCCGGCCAACGGTGGTCCATGACCGGGGCCCTGGTGGGTTCTCTGGAGATCTGGATCGAACCGTTCGCCGACGGGTGCATCCTTCACCACTACTTGCGGGGCGAACCCACCGACGACGGCCGCACCGCTTCCCCGTGGCCGGACACGGTCGCCGGATGGCGGGCGGCCTCGAGGGAAAGGGCCAAGCGGGCGACCGCCTGGAAGCGCAGCGTGTGGGCCCTCAAGCAGGCGTTGGAGGGTGACCGGCCGGCCGGTGTGGCGCCCGAACGTCCTACCAGGGCACGCGTGAAGACCCCGAGTGGTCGCCTGAGGAAGGCGAGCGGGGGAACAGTCGCGCAGGACACATCGACCAGGCCCGAGGGGCGCTCGGACTACTCTGGACGAAGAGTGCGAATCCAGGACCGGCGCACCTGAGGGAAAGGGCGGGTCGTGGCCCAACAGACCGAGTCGAACATCGTCATCAACGCGTCCGCGCAGGCTGTGATGGCGGTGATCGCCGATCTGGGTACGTATCCCGAATGGGCCGGTGTCAAGGAAACGAAGGTGTTGGCGGAATTCCCCGACGGCAGGCCCCGCGAGGTCGAGATGACCATCGACAGCGGACCGATCAAGGACACCTACACCATCCGATACCAGTGGCACGGGGACCGGGAGGTCAACTGGCAACTGTCGGAATCGACGGTCCTGCGTGACCTTGACGGCACGTACCTGGTCCGCGATCGAGGAGACGGGACCAGTGATGTGACGTACCGGCTCATGGTCGACCTGACGATACCCATCATCGGGACCATCAAGCGCAAGGCGGAGAAGGCGATCGTCGACACAGCTCTCAAGGGTCTGAAGAGAAGAGTGGAGCAATGAGCGCCGAAGGCGGCGAGGAGGAGTTGCCGGGAGCGGCCGGCGCCGGGGACCGACCCACCACTGGCGGATCGCCTCAGCAACCACCGTGGTGGCACAGTTCCCCGCAGGGTCCGGAGGTGGATTCGGTCTTGGTCGAGGGGCTTCGACTGGCATCGGCGCTGCGTGATTGGGCGGTGGAGTCGGGCGCGGTCGCTGCGGTGGCTGACCTGACCCAGACCGCGGCCAGCAGCGCGTCCGCGTATCTCTCGCAGGTCGGCGGCGAGCCCGCGGCCGAGCAGGAACCGGCGACGGTCGAGCACACGGTGCGCTGTTCGGACTGCCCGGTCTGTCAGGGCCTCGATGCCCTGGACAGGACCAATCCGCAATGGTCCCAGACCGCGCGCTCGGCACTGGCGCAGGTGAACGCCCTGCTGTCCGCGGCTCTCAACGCTACCGGTGGCGACGAGCAGGCCAAAGACCAGCCGGATCACTAGCGTTGGGGCCATGGCGCTGACAGTTGGCATCGACATCGGTGGGACGAAGATCGCGGCCGGGGTGGTGGACGAGCAGGGACGGATTCAGGCTCGACACCGGGTGGCCACCGCCGGGCGGGACGCGGAGACGGTCGAGCAGACCGTCGCCGAACTCGTGCAGCGACTCCAGCGGGATTTCGACATTGAAGCGGTGGGCATCGGCGCTGCCGGTTTCGTCGACGAGAAGCGCTCCCGAGTCATCTTCGCCCCCAACCTGGGGTGGAAGGACGAGCCCCTGCGCGCCGCAGTGGAGGCCGAGGTCGGTATTCCGGTCGTGGTCGAGAACGATGCGAATGCTGCGGGCTGGGCCGAGTGCCGCTTCGGCGCTGGAGTCGGCAGCGACTACGTGGTGACGATCACCGTCGGTACCGGGATCGGCGCCGGGATCGTCCTCGACGGCGAACTGTACCGGGGGCGCTGGGGGGCGGCGGCGGAGTTCGGGCACTTGACGGTGGACCCCGGCGGACGGCCCTGCGCGTGCGGCAAGCGGGGGTGCTGGGAGCAGTACGCCAGCGGAAACGCCTTGGTCCGGGAGGCCCGCTACCTGGCATCCGAGCGTAGGACGGAAGCCGAGGTTCTGCTGGATCTCGGTGATGGGACTCCCGAGGGTGTGCAGGGTCTGCACGTCACCGCCGCCGCCCGAGAGGGGGATCCGGTCGCTCTGGCGGCGTTCGACTTCGTGGCCAGGTGGCTCGGCCAGGGGATGGCGGACATCGCGGCCGTGCTCGATCCGGAGTGCTTCGTGATCGGCGGCGGCGTGAGCGAGGCCGGTGATGTCCTTCTGGCATCCACGGTGCGCGCCTTCACCGAGTCGGTGTCCGGCAGGGAGTACCGCCCTGTGTCCAAGGTCAAGGTCGCGAAACTGGGCAACGCAGCCGGGCTGGTGGGGGCTGCGGACCTCGCGAGATACCGCTGACCAACTGCACGAACCCCAACCAGCGGCGCCCTACCTGCCGACCAACTCCAGCGCCAACTGCTCGAGGAAGAGCCCGATGTCCGTGACGACCCCCTGCGCCTGAGCGCTGCCACGGTCGGCGAGTTTGGTCACTGTGGAGGGGTTGATGTCGACACACACCAGCGGTACCGACGCGGGCAGGATGTTGCCCGTGGCGATCGCGTGCAGCATCGTCGCGACCATGATCGCGAAACCCACGTCCTTGAGCTCGGCACGCATGGCGCGCTGCCCTTCGATCACATCGGTGTACACGTCCGGAAGGGGTCCGTCATCGCGTACGGAGCCGACCAGCACGAACGGTTTGCCGGCCTTGACGAGTGAGTGCATGAGCCCGCCCGTGATCACGCCGGCCTCGACCGCGCCGGCGATGGTTTTGTGAGCGCGGACGCGGTTGATCGCCCGGATGTGGTTCTCGTGCCCGTGGTCGACGCCGGAACCCTTGCTGAGATCGACCCCCAACGACGTGCCGTACATGTTGGACTCGATGTCGTGGGTGGCAAGTGCGTTGCCGCCGAACAGCACGTCCACGTATCCGGCCTCGACCAGGGCCGAAAGCGCCGGGGCCCCGCCGGTATGAACGATGGCGGGCCCGCCGACCCACAGGATCCGCTTTCCGCTCTGCTTGCACTCGCGCATCTGGTCGGCGATCTGCCTGACCTGCAGGGCCTGTGGCTTCTCGCTGGAGACCACGGAGTTCATGAACTCGAAGATTGATTCCGACGCCGGTCTCGGTGGCGGGGGTACGGTCACCTTGACCCCCAGGAACCCGATCACGACCGGCTCCCCGGCCACCACGTCCGACATCGGCACCGTCGTGACGCCGCCGTCACGCACCACCAATCCACAGTCCATCTCAGGGTTCTGGACCTCGATCCAGTCGCCGTCGAGACGGACATGGGTCTCGAAGTTGGTGCTCGAGTGGAAGCCCTCCGGGAAGACGCCATCCATGGGGGCCGGCACGAGTTCGGCATCACTGGTCTCGACCGGGTTGACGCCATGGTTCTGCAAGCGGACCAGCAGGTCGTTCATCGCCGTCGGGTCGGGATGGCTGATGTAGATGCGCGCAGTGGACTCGTCGTTCTTGGTCTTCCCGAACACGAGGTCCTGGATCTCGTAGTCGGCCCCCGCTTCGAGGATGTCGTCAAGTGCCCTGCTCAGCGTGCCGGAATCGATGAGGTGGCCCTGCATCTGCACCACTTCGGTGATCGTCATGGCCGCAATCCTGTCACGCCGATACCCGGATCGGCGCGATCACACGATCGACCCGTCGTCCCATCCGTCGGGGGGTTCATGTGGCGACCGGAGCACGAGCGTCAGAAACCCGGCGACGAACGCCAGGATTCCAGCGGTGACCGCCGCTGGGCCGACGAGTCCGGGTGCGAGCACCCCGGCGAAGAGCAGCAGTGGTCCGCCCAGAGCCCCTGCCCAGGCGAGTCGGGAGATCAGATCCAGTTTCGGCAGAGGGGGCGGCTCAGGTGGTTCGAAGGCCTCCTCCGGATCCGAGGGGGGAGGCTTCGGCGCGGCAGCGGGCGCGCCGGACAGTTCAGCCTCGTTCGGCATGTCCTCACCCAGGTCGGCGACGATGCGCTCCCAGGCGCTCTCGTCGTAGGGGACACGGTCGTCGGCGCCGCTCACGTGCGTGCCACCTCGCGGGCGAAGTCCAGACTGGCTTCGAACACCCGCTCGGCATCGTTGTCGAGCGTCGCCACATGGTAGGAATCCTCGAGCACGATTTCGCGCACATCCGGACTCGCGACATTGGCCATGATCCACATGGCGTTGGACGGTTCCACTACGTGATCATCCGCGCTGCGGATCAGCAGCAGAGGTGCTGAGACTTGGTGGATGTCGGACTTCACGACCGCCCAGAGCGAGGTCAGCGATCGGGCGGCTCGCAATGGAAGCCGGTCGTACGCGCCCTCGTCGACACCGGGCTTCTTGATGTCGTTCACGCCGGCCGGCACACCCGGCACGACCTGGGCGAGGGCACCGAGCAGATGCCGATCCCGACGTTCGCTGTGGACCTGGGGGTTCACGCAGACCAGACCCGCGACATCGCGACGCTGCTGGGCGAGTCGTAGACCCAACGTCGCGCCGTTGGACAGTCCCATGACCACGACGGTATCGCTGCGCGACGCGAGCCACTCGGCGTTGCGCTCGGCCTCCGTGTACCAGTCCCTCCAAGTCGTGCGGTTCAGATCCTGCCAGCGGGTGCCGTGGCCGGGCAGGCGTGGCGCGGCGACCGTGTGTCCGGCGGCCGCGAGGTATCGCGCCCATCCACGCACGGCCACCGGCGAACCACGGAAGCCGTGCAGGACCAGGATGCCGAGTCGGTCGCCCCGGGCCGTGAACGGTTCGGCGCCGTCGGTGAGCGGCACGGTGTGTCCCTTTCGGTTGCTCGCACGTAGTCCGGATCACGCCCGACACCTGCGACGGGCAACGCCCAATGGTCGCACGTCTTGTACACCAGTCGAGCGGCCGAGTCCACCGGAAGATCACGGAATGGTCCCTTTGCCCACTCGTTGTCGGGTTGCCGTTGCCCAAGCCCGGATGCGGGCCGTAGGGTCGGAACTTGGGAACGTTTTCGGGAGGCAGTCGGTGTTGTATTGGATGTTCAAGTACATCCTGCTAGGTCCTTGGCTGCGCCTGCTCTACCGCCCACAGGTCGAAGGGCTGGAGAACATTCCGGACGAAGGCCCGGCGATTCTGGCGAGCAACCATCTGAGCTTCTCCGATTCGATCTTCCTGCCGCTGGTGTGCAAGCGGCACATCACGTTCCTGGCCAAGGCCGAGTACTTCACCGGCAGGGGCATCAAGGGTTGGCTCACCAAGGCGTTCATGAAGGGTGTCGGCCAGGTCCCGATCGACCGGTCCGGCGGAGGCGACGCCGCGCTGAACACCGCACTGCGAGTCCTCGGTGAGGACGAGTTGCTGGGCATCTACCCGGAGGGGACGCGCTCGCCGGACGGGCGGCTCTACCGGGGCAAGACCGGCGTCGCACGTATGGCACTGGAGGCGGGTGTTCCCGTCATCCCGGTCGCGATGATCGGTACCCGCGAGATCCAGCCGGCGGGTCAGAAGATCCCCAACATCCGCCGGGTCGGGATCAAGATCGGCCAGCCGTTGGACTTCTCCAGGTACGACGGTATGCAGAACGACCGCTTCGTATTGCGTTCAATGGCCGACGAGATCATGTACGAACTCATGGAACTCTCGGGTCAGGAGTACGTGGACCTGTACGCGTCGCGGGCCAAGGAGGTCATCGCCGAGGGCGAATCCGTGCAGGCCGCGGCCGCTGCGCAGGCCGTCTGAGGCGTTCGCACCTGAACCCTCACCCGGAATCGCGGATCCTGGGCGTGAGATAACCTTGGGGAGTGTCTGACCTCGCTTCCCACGGTGTGATTGCCTGGCCGGATCTGCCTGCCGCCCAACAGCCGCTCTGGCCCGATGCGGCCGAGTTGGCCGACGTGACCGATTCGCTGGCGACCCTGCCGCCGCTGGTGTTCGCGGGGGAGTGCGATCAACTCGTCGAACAGTTGGGACAGGCCGCCCGCGGCGAAGCGTTCGTGCTGATGGGTGGCGACTGCGCCGAGACGTTCGCCGCGAACACCGCGGACTCGATCCGGGCCCGGCTCAAGACAGTTCTGCAGATGGCGGTGGTGCTCACTTACGGGTCCCGGATGCCTGTGGTGAAGATCGGGCGGATGGCAGGTCAGTACTTCAAGCCTCGATCGAAGCCACTCGAAACGCAGGGCGGGATCACGCTGCCCTCGTACTTCGGTGACGGCGTCAACAGCCAGGCGTTCGACGAGGCGGGGCGCAGGCTCGACCCACGTCGCCTGCTTGATGCCTACCATGCGTCGAGCGCCGCACTGAACCTCGTGCGGGCGTTCACCCAGGGCGGGTACGCGGACCTTCATCAGGTCCACGCCTGGAACCAGGACTTCGTACGAGAGTCACAAGCGGGCATAAGGTACGAGCGGCTCGCCCGGGAGATCGACAACGCCCTCGCCTTCATGAAGGCGTGTGGCGCCGATCCCGAGGAGTTCCGCCGGGTCGATTTCTACGCAGGCCACGAGGCGCTGGTGTTGGACTACGAGCGCCCCCTTGTGCGCATCGACTCCCGCACGGGCGATCCGTACTCGGTCTCCGGGCACTTCCTCTGGGTGGGCGAGCGAACCCGTGACCTCGACTCGGCGCACATCCAGTTCGCGTCCAGGATCAAGAACCCGGTGGGTGTGAAACTCGGACCGACCGCGACACCCGAAGAGGCGGTGAGCCTGGCACAGACCCTCAACCCCGAGCGGATCCCGGGCCGCTTGACCTTCATCACACGGATGGGGGCGGGCAAGGTCGCCGACGCTCTGCCGCCCATCGTGGAGAAGGTGGAGGCCGACGGCCACTCGGTGGTGTGGGTCTGCGACCCGATGCACGGCAACACTCGTGAGACCAGCGGTGGTGTCAAGACGCGGCAGTTCGAGGACGTCTCGGCTGAGGTCCATGGCTTCTTCGAGGTCCACCGCAGTCTCGGCACCCATCCGGGCGGCCTGCACATCGAGCTCACCGGCGATGACGTCACAGAGTGCCTCGGCGGCATAGACGGACCGCAGGAGCAGGATCTTCCGTATCGCTATGAGACGGCGTGCGACCCCAGACTCAACCGGGTGCAGAGCCTGGAACTGGCCTTCGAGGTGGCGCAGCGCCTCGAAGAGTTGCGCTGACCGCTGCCCTGCGCCGCCTCAGGTGACGGTGAGGGTGACCAGCGTTCCGCGGCTGGCCTGGGAACCGCCGGATGGGTCCTGCGAGATCACCCGGTTGGCGACAGTGACCCCGAACTGCTCACGTGTGGATACCCGGAACCCGGCATCCTCCAACGTGGACGTGGCCGACTCGATGGTCATCCCGACGACGCTGGGCACACTCACGAATTGCGAGCCCTTGGAGACGATCACTCGGACCTTGTCGCCCCGATAGGCGGTAGTACCGTTGGCCGGCTCAGTGCCGATGACTCTGCCGAACGGCACGGACTCGTCGAAACGTTCCGTCGTGCGGGGTTTGAGGCCACCACCGGTCAGCGCCGCCTGCGCCTGGTCGACAGTCATCCCCCGGACATCGGGAACCACCACCGGTTCCGGACCCAGGGAGACCGTGAGGGCGACGGTGGTGTCCGGCTTCAACGGCGTGGCGATCTTGGGGTCGGTGCGGATCACCTGGCCCTCCGGAACCTTGCGGCTGTAGTCCTGCAGGATCTGTCCGGCCTTCAGATTCACGGCTGCCAGGGCCTGGCTGGCTCCGGCCTGACTCATGCCTCGAACGTTCGGCACGCGGTAGCGTTCGGGCCCCTTCGACATCACCACCGAAACAGTCCCGTCGGCCGCGACCTTCTCGCCCGGGCGGGGGTCGCTGCGGATGATGGTGCCCGCCTCGCGGCGCTCGGAGTACTTCTCCTCCGAGACCCGCATGGTCAGGCCCACGTCGTTGAGTGCGGACAGTGCCTCGGAACGGGTCATTCCGGCCAGTTTGGGTGTGTTGACAGTCTCGGTGGTCCCGACCTGCCAGGCGAAGTAGCCCACCAGAGTGGCGATCGCTGCCAGTAGCGCCAGCCCGAAGACCTTGCGCCCTCGACGGCGCTTGCGGGGTCCGGGCGAGGAGGATCCCTGCCTTGGCATGGGGGTGCCGACCACCGCCACCGCAGGTGCCGGAGCCTCGGGTGGGAGAGCGCCGGCATCTGCAACCAGGGGGCCATCCTCGGTGTCAGGCGGCTTGGGCTCCCAGGTGGTCTGCACCACCAGCGTCTCAGGTGTCACCGCAGTGGGCGGTTCGACGACCACTGCCGCGGAGGGCCTCGCCGCGGGCGCCCCCGCGTGGGGATCGGCGTGTCGGCGCAGCTGTGTGACGACTGCCAACATCTCCGCTGCGGTCTGGAAACGGTCGGACGGATCCTTGGCGGTCGCACGCGAACACAGTGCGTCCAGGTCGCCGTCGACGTCGACGAAGGCACTGGGATCGGGCACACGCTGGGTGCGGTGGAGGTCCAGCACGTCGTCTGCGGAATCCGCCCGGAAGGGCACGTGGCCGGTCAGCATCTCGAACGCGAGGATGCCGCAGCTGTACAGGTCGCTGCGCGGGTCGGGTGTGCGGTCCGAGGTCTGCTCGGGCGCCAGGTAGGCGGCTGTACCGAGCAGCAGCGAGGCGCGGTGGTCCCCGGCCTCGATGGCCCTCGCCAGCCCGAAATCGGTGACCTTGATGTCCCCGCGGTCGGCGATCAGAACGTTCTCCGGCTTGATGTCCCCGTGCACGAACCCCGCCGCGTGAGCCGCGGCCAGGCCCTTGAGTACCGCCGTGAGGATGTCGAGGGTACGCGCCACCGGCAACCGCCCGCCGAAGGTCAGTTCCTTGCGCAACGTACGACCGGGCACGTATTCCATCACCAGATACACCGCATCGGCGGTGCGTCCGCGGTCGTACACGGCCACCACGTGCGGATCCGACAGGCGGGCGGCAGCGCGTGCTTCGGTCACGAACCGATCGGTGAAGCCGGGTTCGTAGACCAGGTCGTCATTCATGACCTTGACAGCGACCACCCGCTCGAGCCGGGAGTCGAAGCCCTCGTAGACGGTGCCCATGCCGCCGGTGGCCACAACTCGGTCCACGCGGTAGCGCGCGTCGAGAACGCGGCCGCAGAGATCGGAAGTCGTGCGCACGCTAGGAATTGTACGGTCGCCCCCTGTGTCGGTAATCGCATTGCCCGGACATGATGGTTGTCATGGCCAAACAACGCAGTGAGATCGCCATGTCGACCGACGAGATCGCCGACTTCCTCCCCTCGGGTGGAACGGTGCAACTGGCACTGCTCGGACCGGATGGATATCCGGACATAACGCCCATGTGGTTCGTCATCGACGGCGACACACTGTGGATGCGCACGTACGGCAAGAGTCAGAAGGTGGTCAACGCCCGTCGCGATCCACGATGCTGCGCGCTGATCGAGACCGGTGATCGCTACCTGGAACTGCGTGGCGTCCAGATCACCGGCGATCTGGAGGTCGTCGAGGACGTCGACCGGATCTGCTGGGTGGCCGCACGGCTCATGGTCAAGTACGAGGGCGTCGACCCCGAACACATTCCCGCACTCGAAGCCGCCTACCGGGAGCGTGCCCCCAAGCAGGTGGCAATGCGCCTGCCGCTGGAGCGGATCGTTTCCTGGGACCACAGGAAGATGGCCCGTCCGTGATCTACGTCGCAGTCCTGGCTGGCATCTTCCTGGCCAGCGCCTGGCTGGAGATCGCGGTCCGGACCCGGGTGTTCCGGCGCTGGCGCCGTCTGCTCCTGACGCTGGCAGGCACCCTGGTTCCACTGGTCCTGTGGGACTGGTACGCCATCGTCAACGGGCACTGGCACTTCCACAAGATGACGGGCTTGCAGATCGGCGTCCTGCCGCTCGAGGAGTTGCTCTTCTTCATCGTGGTTCCGATCGCGGGCATCCTCAGCCTGGAAGCGGTGCGGGCTGTCCGACGATGGCCGGCCGGGGACGAGGCGTCGTGACGTACACACAACTCGCGCTGGTGGCGGTCACCTTCGCGGTCGTCATGGATCTTGTGCTCCGCACGCGCCTGGTGACCAGGAAGGTCTTCTGGGTCTCGTACGCGATCATCGTGTTCTTCCAACTGGTGTCCAACGGTGTGCTGACCGGCAGCGGGACCGTGCACTACGACGGCGCCATGATCTTCGGCTCCTCCAGCCCGGAGTCCGGCCGGCCACCCTTCATCGGGGACGGTCGACTCGCGTTCGCCCCCGTGGAGGATCTGCTGTTCGGCTTCTCGATGGTGCTGTGGTCCCAGACACTGTGGATCTTCTGGGGGCGCCGCGGGATCGACCGTGAGCCGCGTTCCGGTCCTCCGATCTGGGCCACCAAGTCCTGAGCGGAACGGCGATCCGCGGGTGGCGGGGTGGCCGTGAAGGCATCCCGCTGCTCGGGATGGCGGGTCAGCGGCGTGCCCTCATCGCCCGGACCGCGGCCGGACCGGCCACCGCCAGACGTCGGCGGATCGGGACACTGGCCCTCTTCGTGAACACGTCGTAGTCGTTGGCCTCGACCTCGTCGACGATCCCGCAGTACAGCTCACTGGCCGCAGCGATGCAGGGCTGGGCGGCCGGATCCAGCATGCCGATGCCGGGATTCGCCGTGGCCTGGAGCCTGCGAACGCGACCGATCTGATCGGCGAGGGCCTCTCTCCAGTTGTCGTCCACCCGCCGGGCTCGGACATCCTCGGCCGTGACCCCGTGCTCCGCGAGTTCCTCCAGTGGCAGGTAGATGCGTCCGCGTTCGAGGTCCTCTCCGACATCGCGGATGAAGTTCGCCAACTGGAAGGCCACCCCGAGGTCGCGGGCGTGAGCGTAGGCACGCTCGGAGCGCGGCTGCAGGATCGGGACCATCTGAAGGCCGATCACGGCAGCCGAACCGTAGACGTACTCGTACAGGTCGTCGTAGGTCGAATAGTGCTCGACAGTCAGGTCCATGCGCATCGAGTGGAAGAAGGCCTCGAAGTGTTCCGGGGGGATCGACCAGCGCACAGCGGTGTCCACCGCTGCGGCCGCAACCGGGTCGTCACTGTGTCCGCGCCGCAGGTCGTCCATGAACCTCAGCGACCAGTCGTCGAGGGCCCGCGCCCGCTGCTGTGCGGTGAATCCTGGATCGATGCGGTCCACGATCTCGTCGGCGTAGCGTGCCAGGCCGTACAGGGCGTGGACGAAGGGCCGTTTGTCCGCCGGTAGCAGCCTGGTCGCCAGGAAGTAGGTCTTCCCATGTTCGGCGTTGAGCTGGCGACACCGCCGGTACGAGGCCTGGAGGCCGGGGTCGGTGATGCCGGCGGCCAGCAGTTCGCGGGTGGACATGCCCTCATTCTTGCGGGTGGCCGTTCGGTCGCCGAACAGCCGTGTCGACAGGGGACTCATCCGTGACAGGATGAGCGCCGGAGGACATATGCAACCAGGCGTCGCGTGCGGCTACAGCCACGCCCTGCCAGCACGGGGGTGGCTGTGGATCCCGTGACGGACACCGGCCGCCAGCACTCCTTCTTCGTCCACTACGTGGTCGTGGGACTGGTCGGATCTCTCCTGGTCGCGATCGGTGCACTGGGCGTGGGCTGGCTGCCCGTGAACACGTCGTTGTACGACAACCCGGTGGTGATGGCGCTGCGCACGCCGGGGGTGGGGGTGGCTCTCGCGCGTTTCTGCGTGATCGTCGGGATGGCGCTGATCCTGCAGGCCTGGCTGGTGCTGGGCTACGACGTCTTGCGGGGCCGGGTCACCGAACTGCGTGCCGCTCTGGTGGACGCTGGCTGCCTGGAGTCTGCCGCTGCTACTGACGCCGCCGCTGTTCAGCCGCGACGCATACGCCTACTTCACGCAGGGCAAGCTGCTGATCGAGGGTCTCAATCCGTATGACGTGGGGGTCGCAGCCGAGTCCGGCTGGTTCAACGACGGCGCTGATCCGTTGTGGGCGGAGTCTCCCACCCCCTATGGCCCGCTGTTCCTGCTGATAGAGCGGGGTGTGGCCGAATTCGTGGGGCCGCACCCGGTCTGGGCTGCGATCGCTTTTCGCATGTGGGCGGTCCTGGCGGTCGCCCTGATGGCGGTGGCCGTCCCCGCACTGGCCTCCCGGCACGGGATCAGCGCGCCCAAAGCACTGTGGCTCGCGGTTCTCAACCCGTTGGTCATCATGCACTTCGTCGCGGGCGCCCACAACGATGCGCTGATGACCGCGGCGGTCGTCCTGGCGTTCCTGTGGGCGGTCGAGTACCGGCCCGTCGCGGGGACGCTGGCGCTGGCCGTGGCGATCGCGATCAAACCGATCGCGCTGGTCGCACTGCCGTTCCTCGGGCTGATCTGGGCCGGGGTCAACGCCGGGTGGTGGGAACGGATCAGGGCGTGGGCGCTTTCCGGGGGTCTGGCAGCGGTCGTCGTGATCGGTCTGGGGATGGTCTCGGGCACGGGCCTCGGCTGGATCGCCGCACTGTCGACGCCCGGGACCATCCGGACCTGGCTCTCCCCGCCCACCGCGATGGGCATGATCGTCAGCGGTCTTCTGCGCGGCATCGGGCTGGGCGATCACATGGATTTGGCTGTCGCCGTGTTCCGCGGCATCGCGACCGTTGTGGCTGTGGTCGTCCTCGCCTGGCTGGTGCTCAAGCCCAGGGGCCGGTCGGCGCTTCGCGGCGCGGGCCTTGCACTTCTCACCGTCGTGGTGCTGGGGCCGGTGGTCCAGCCGTGGTACCTGTTGTGGTCGCTGCCGTTGCTGGTGGCCGCGGGCATGGCAGCGAGATGGCTACACGTGACCCTGCTGCTCACCGCCGTTCTCACACTGCACGGCGTCGCCGGCACCTCGGCGACCAGCGACGCCCTCTTCGAGTTCGGCGACGGCCTGGGCCTGCTGCTGGTGGCGGCGCTGCTGGCCGTCATCGTGTGGATGTCGCCGCGTGAGCGGGTACTTCTGCTCGGTGACCGGGGCGACCCCGGCCTGGTCCCGGACGATCGCCCGGCGCAGGCCCGATTCGACCAGATGATCATCCAGCGCTAGGTGTCCTGCGGTCGGGCCCCTTGCGGTCGACGGCGAGTCCGCTCAGCGCCACGCGGCAGAGCGGTACGACGGATCGACGCCCACGATGCGTTCCGCGGCAAGGCGCCCGCTGATCAGCACCATGGGTACACCCACTCCCGGCTGCGTGCCGGAGCCGGTGAACACGACGTTGCGTCCCCAGTGGTTCGACGAGCGGAAGGGTCCGGTCTGGAACAGTGAGTGCGCTGCGCTGAAGGGAGCCCCGGCCTCCATGCCGCGGGCCTGCCAGCCCGCGGGATCGGTGATGTTCTCCACCTCGATCGCGTCGCCGAAGCCGACGTAGCCGCGCTGCTCCATGACGCGCAGGGCGTCATCGCGGAACCGGGGGTTCGGCCAGGCGACGTTGCCGCGGGTGTTGGGCGTGATGAACAGCACGTAGTAACTCTGCTTGCCCTCGGGCGCCAGTGACGGGTCGGTGTGGGTCGGATTGGTGACCAGGAAACTGGGATCGGACATCAGGTCGCCCGAGAGCACCTCGTCGAACGAGCGACGCCAGGCTGCGCCGAAGTGGATGTTGTGATGGGCGATTCGTGAGTACGAGGCTGAGGAACCCGCCAGCATGAGCCAACAACTCGGCGAGTAGTCCAGCGATTCAAGTCGGGAGCCGTCGAGGCCGAGCAGGTCGCGGTGGGCGATCGGGAGATCGGGGTTCAGTACCACTGCATCGGCGGCGAACCGGTTCCCGTCGACCGTGGTGACCGCGGTGGCACGGTCCCCGATCGTCTCGACCGCATCGACGGTCACCCCGTAGTGGATGGTCACGCCATGCTTGGTCGCGGCGTCCGCCATCGCTTGCGGGAGCGCATGCATGCCGCCCTTTGGCAGGTACACCCCAGCGACCGAGTCCATGTACGAGATCACCGAGTACAGAGCCAAGGCCTTGTACGGCGACAGCCCCGCGTACATCGCCTGGAACGAGAACAGGCGCTGGGTTCGGGGATCCTTGAGGAACGAGTTCACGCGCGGCTGGAGACGGCCGAAGCCGCCCTTGGCGAGCAGGCGCACGAGGTTGCCCGACAGCAGGTCGAGAGGGCTGTCCAGATTGCGGTCGATGAAGTCGCGGATCTCCAGTCGGTACATGGTGGCGACGTAGTCGACGAACCGGCGGTAGCCGTCTGCCTCCGCGGGGCCGATGTGCTGCTCGATCTCGACGGCCATCCGCTCCGGGTCGGCGAACACGTCCAACTGCGAGCCGTCCGGATAGAACGCGCGGTAGGCGGGGTCGAGGGGCACCAGATCGAGCCAATCGCGATAGTCCTCACCCAGTGCCGCGAAAGCGTCGTCGATCAGGTCCGGCATCGTCAGTACGGTCGGTCCGGTGTCGAACCGGAAGCCGTCGATCTCCAACCGGCCGGCGCGGCCTCCGGGCCGCTGCTCACGCTCGAGGACCACGACCTCCCGCCCGGCCCCGGCCAGCCGCATGGCCGCCGACAGACCGGCCAGCCCTGCGCCCACCACGACGACACGGTCGGTGGGTCCTTGCACGGTGAACATCAGGCGCTCCTGCGGGTCGCGAGTACGGTCAGTCGGTCGAATGCGAGTCTGGTCTGGGGGTCGAGGGACATCTGCTGCACGACGTCCGAGCAGGTGCTGAACCGCTCGTCGATCATCTGCTCCACGGTCGATCGAGCCCCGGTGTCCGTGATGACTGTGCGCAGTTCGTCCACCATCCCTGCTGTGATCGCCGGATCGCCGAGGTGACGTCGCAGTACGTCGCGCTGCAGAGCGTCCGCATTGGCCCATGCGATCGCGACCAATGCGGTGCGCTTGCCCTCCCGCAGGTCGTCCCCGGCCGGCTTGCCGGTCTCCTGCGGGTCTCCGAACACGCCGAGTAGGTCATCGCGCAGCTGGAAGGCTTCGCCGAGCGGGACGCCGAACGCGGTGAGGAGGCCGAGGTGTGCGTCATCCGCACCCGCCGCAGCGGCACCGATCTGCAAAGGGCGCTCCACGGTGTACTTCGCGGACTTGTATCGCGCGACCTTCAGAGCGCTGTCGAGGTCGAACTGTCCGCGGACTTGTTCCAGCAGGTCGAGGTACTGGCCGGCCATCAACTCGGTTCGCATCTCGTCGAAGATCGGCTTCGCCGCGGCGAGTTGAGCATCCGTCAGACCGCTCGACATCAGCAACTCATCCGACCAACTCAGGCACAGATCTCCGAGCAGGATCGCGGAACCGACTCCGAAGTCCTCGGACGACCCGAGGTAACCGTGGGAGCGGTGCATCGACGCCAGCCGACGGTGGGCCGCCGGTTGTGCCCCGACGGGTGTCTGAGCCGTCCATGACGTCGTCATGGATCAGCGCACAGGCCTGCAGGAACTCCAGGGCGGCCGCAGCCCGCAGGATCGGCCCTTCGGGATCCCCGCCGGCACTGCGCCACCCCCAGTAGGCGAACGTCGGACGTAGTCGCTTGCCCCCGTCGAGCAGTCCTTCCAGGGTGTCGATCAGTGGCAGCAGATCCGCGCTGATGGAGGTCATGACATCGACCTGCTCGCGGACGAAACGCGAGACGATCTCTCCGAAATCCGCGCGGAGGCCCCGCAGGTGCACATCGATGTCGGTGGTTGTCTGCATGTCTGCAAATCTACGGGTTCGTCCGGGCAGGAGCATCCGCGGCAGGGGAGGACCGCCGGGTTCGTCGCACACGTGACCTCTTAGAATCCGGGCATGCCCGCGACCCGCTCTTCCGTGCGTGAGCGCATCGACGCCGGCGGGAGGTCGTTCTCCTTCGAGTTCTTCCCGCCCAAGACACCGGAGGGCAGCAAGCACCTCTGGGACGCCATCCGCCGATTGGAGCCGCTGGACCCGACGCTCGTCTCCGTGACGTACGGGGCCGGCGGGACCACGCGGGACTCCACTGTCGGGATCACGCAACAGATCGCCCATGAGACGACGCTGACCCCTATGGGGCACCTGACCTGCGTCGGGTCGACCGTGCCGGAACTGCGCAGCGTCATCGCCGCGTACGCCGATGCCGGCGTGCACCATGTGCTGGCGCTGCGGGGAGATCCGCAGGGCGGCCCGCAGGCACCCTGGGTGTCCACCCCAGGCGGGCTGCAGCACGCCGACGAACTGGTCGAACTCATCTCCAGGCTGGGGACCTTCAGCGTCGGGGTGGCAGCCTTCCCGGACGGGCATCCCGGCTCGGACTCCCTGGACTTCGATGCGAAAGTCCTGCTGCACAAGCAGGAGCGTGGCGCCGATTTCGCGATGACGCAGTTCTTCTTCGACGTTGACTCCTACCAACGTCTCGTGGACCGCGCATCCGCAGTGGGAGTGACCATGCCGATCATCCCCGGCATCATGCCGGTCACCAACGTGGCGCAATTGCAGCGATTCGCGCAACTGTCGGGAACCCCTCTTCCCGCGCCCATGGTCGAGCGTTTCGAGCGGATCGCGGACGATCCCGCGGCGGTGGTGGAACTCGGCGTCGAGATCGCCTCCGCCATGTCCGCCGAACTGCTGAGTGCCGGCGCTCCTGGCCTGCATTTCTACACCTTGAACCGTTCGTTCTCCACGTTGCGCGTGTACCGGGATCTAGGCTTGATGGCGTGACGCGTGGCGAGTACTTCGAGCGTTGGGCGGTTCTGCACGGCGGTCTCGACCCGCGGACATCGATCCCGGTCCAGGCGTGGTTGACCGTCACCTACGGCCTGGCCCGTCCGCTGGCCTGGCTGCGTCTGTCGCCGAACGCCGTGACCGTGCTGGGCATGCTGGTGGCACTGACCGTTCCCTACCTGGTGCTGACCGATCGATTCCTGCTGGCAGGGGTGGCGGCCCTGGTCGCGGGAGTGATCGACAACCTCGACGGCGCGGTCGCGATCATGACAGGGCGATCGTCGGACTTCGGATACGTCCTGGACAGCGTCGCGGACCGGGTCGGGGATGCCGCGCTGCTCGTGGGTTTGGCTCTGGCGGCGGCCAATCCGTGGCCCGCGGTGGCCGCGGCCTGCCTGGCGTTCCTGCAGGAGTACACCCGAGCGCGGGCGGCTGGTGTCGGCTTCACCGAGATCGGCGTGATCAGTCTGTCCGAACGTCCCACCCGGGTCCTCATCGCCGGCATGTTCCTGATCGCGACCGGAACCGCGGGTCAGATATGGGCCCAGATCGGGGGCTGGGCGGCACTGCTGGTCGCGCTGCTGGGGTTCGGGCAGGTGATGTGGGCGGTACGGAGCCGGCTGGGCGTCTCCGAGGACCTGTAGCGCTGACCGGGCGGGTCGCCACGGCCCGGTGTGTTCCTACGCCCGACCGATCTCGGTAGCAACGATCTCGGCGCCCATCCCCACGAGCGGCAGGCCGCCGCCCGGGTGGGCCGACCCGCCGACCAGGAACAGCCCGGGCACGGGGGAGCGGTTGGCGGGGCGCAACGCGGTGGAGAGGCGACCGTTGCTGGACATGCCGTAGATACTGCCCCCGGGGGAAGCGGTCGCTTCAGCCAGCGTCTTCGGGGTTCGGATCCGGCGCCACCGGATTCGCTCACGCAGATCGACACCACGGCGTGCGAGGACCGCCAGGACGTGGTCGGCGTACTGCTCGCCCGATTGCGCCCAGTCCATCTGCGGGGGGTTGTGCGCCGGGGCGTTGACGAGGATGAACCACGACTCCGCACCGGCCGGGTGCATCGAGTCGTCGTCCGGCACGCAGGCGTAGATCGTCGGATCCACCACCGGTTGTGCGGCGACCGCGAAGAGTTGGTCGAACTCGGCGTCGTAGTCGGCGGGGAACCACACATTGTGATGACGGATGCCCGGGGTTCGGCCCCTCGACGGCCAACAGGAGCACGAACCCGGAGAAAGACTGCTGCATCCGGGCGAGGCGCCGTAGTGGACCCCTACTGCGAGGATCGTCCAACAGATCGCCGTACACGGTGCTCGCATCGGCGTCAGCCACCACCACATCGGTATCGACGGTCCGGCCGGACACCCGCAGGCCGGTGACCCCCGTCTCATCGGTGACGATCCTTGCGACCGGGGAGTCGAAGGCGAACCGGGTCCCGAGCTGCAGGCAGCGCTGGTACAGCGCCTCGGACAGGGTGTGCAGTCCACCGCCGACATGCCAGACCCCGAAGGTCTGCTCGACGAACGGGATCGTGACCAGCGCGGCCGGCGACCGGCGTGGATCCGACCCGGTGTAGGTCGCGTACCTGTCGAGGATCATGCGTGCGCGGGGATCGCTGAGCGCCGCCCCACCCATGTCCCGCATGGTCCGCCACGGTGCCACGGTGCGAAGGCTCCTCGGGGAGCGGGCCAGGGGCAACAGATCCCCGAAGACCGTCGAGCGCGCGACCCAGCACGTCCCGGCGGGTAAGGGCCCAGATGTCTCCGGCGCGGCGCAGGAGGTCACGCCATTCGCGACCCGTGTCACCTCCGAAAGCGTCCTGCATCGCGTTCGCGCAGGCACCCACACCGGCACCCGGCAGCGTCACCGACGAGCCGTCCGGGAAGTGGTAGCCGAACGCCGGATCGACCTCACGAAGATCCACGGAGTCCTCGAGGCTCCGGCCGGTCTTCAGGAACAGATCCCGGTAGACCGCCGGCAGCGTCAAGGTGCTCGGACCCAGATCGAAAGTGAACCCGTCGTGGGAGAACCCGGCGTTCTTGCCACCCGGTCCGGGACCGCGCTCGTACACGGTCACGTCGTGTCCGGTGCGCGGATAGGCGGGCTGCGACCGCCAGGCCACCCATGCCGGCCCCCACCACCGCGATTCTCGCCACGCCAAAAGGCTATCGGCGCGCTTGGATGGTCATGTGCAAGCCGTCCCCGAGGAGCTTCCCGACTACGCCTGGGCCAGTTGTGATCCGGGGGGAATCGGGTTGGCCGGGTCCCGCCCTTGGGCCGAGGGTCTGTCCCCGATCGCGCAGGCCCGTGAAGTGACCGACCTACCCGACGCCCCGTCGCCTGATCGCGAGGCCGTGCTCGTTGCTGTCGCACATCCTCGGATCCGGGTGCTGGGTGCGTACTGGCACGAGGGCTGGCCGCACGCGGTACCGGGCGCATGGCTGAGGCCGCAAGCGGGTGCCCGACTGCTGTCCGCCGTTGATCTGCTGCCTGCGCCGTTCGGCCTGGCCGTGTGGGATGCCTGGCGGGACCCACAACTGCAGACACTCCTGCACGACCGTGTCTACCGGGACGGGGATGTGGCACCCGGGTTCGTCGCATACCCGGATCCGGACCCGCGCCGGTGTCCGCCGCACGCGTCCGGTGGCACTGTGGATCTCACACTGACCTGGCGCGGCCACGCGTTGTCGCTGGGCACGACGTTCGACGCCTTCGTCCCAGCGGCGGCCTCCGACGCTCTGGAAACCGGTGGTCCCACGCTCGAGCGCGATCTCCGCCGACTACTGGCGTCGGTGATGTCGCGGGCGGGATTCGTGCAGCACCCGCAGGAGTGGTGGCACTGGGAGTATGGAACCCGGTACTGGGCGGCGGTCACGGGGCGGCCGGTGCTCTTCGGTCACGCCCGCCCGAATCAGGATCGGGGCGTCTGAGAACGCACTGGGCGCCCGCGCCATGTGATGCTCCCGCGCCTGTCCGCGATCACCGAACGGGCCCACAGTGCTCCCAGTGCCACGATGGACAGCGGATGTGCGACGGCACCCCACGGGCCCTGACCCGTGCGCAGCGCGACCGCGACCCGTCCGGCCACGGCGGTCAGGTACCCGGTCGCAGCCAGCATTCTGGTACGCCGATCGGTGACTGAGTGCCGCCGCGGCCGGCAGCACGTACATCCATCCCAGCAGCGCGACGGTCCCGCCGCCGAAGGCGGCGTGCAGGGACTTCGTGTAGCCCTCCACGAGATCGCGTTGACCGGAGTACATGCGGCAGGTGGCGATATGGGTGCCATCTGCCATCGCCGTGGTGTGACCCGCGGCCTTGAAACGCCGCACCAGCGCGAGATCCTCGAGGACCTCCGCCCGGACCGCCGCGTGGCCCCCGGCATCGAAGTAGGCCGCCCGGCGCACGACCAGGAACTGGCCGTTCCCCGCCGACAACATGGGATGCGTACTGCGCTCCGCGATGGCCAGTGGCAGGAAGGTGAGCCACGACCACTGCAGCAGCGGCTGTACCAGACTCTGCAACCAGCCCGATGTGATCTGTCGTGGGTAGGGGCACACCAGATCGACCTGGTCGAGCATCGCAGCGGCCCTGGTGGCAGCGTCCGGCGACAACTGCACGTCCGCGTCGAGGAAGACCAGTACGTCGCCGGTGGCAGCCTCGGCGAGCCGCTGACACGCCCACGGTTTGCCCAGCCAGCCGTCCGGTGGCTCGTCGGTGGACTCGATCACGGGCAAGCCCGCCGCACGCACCAGATCAGCCGTGCCGTCAGAGGAGTTGTCGTCGAGTACCAGCACCTCCGCGACACCGACTAGTCCGCGAAGGCTGTCCAGGGTGGGACCGATCCGGGCCGCCTCGTCCCGGGCGGGCACGAGCACGCTGATCCGATCGGTGCTGCCACACGCCGGGGGGCGTCGCAGGTGGCGCAGATTCAGCAGGCTCAGCGCGGTGGCTGCCGCGCTCAGTACGGTGGCGGAGGCGACCGCCCTACGGAGCAGATTCCTCATCGCTTGCGCCACCAAGCGAGCACCGACGGGAGTCCCAGCACAGCCATTCCCACGCCGCCGATCACGGCGACAGCGGGACGGTCGAGGAACACCGCGTTCGCGATGACCCCGCCGATCCACATCCAGCAATACAGCAGCAGCGGCACCCCGAGATCCACGTCGTGGCGGGGCAGTCGGTCCAGCAGGGCCATCAGCACCAGTGTCCCGACCAGCCAGCCGGCGTAGTTCTGCAGTGGTATGCCGGGGATGCCGGGGAGCGCCGGCGTGGTCGTCTCCCAGACCCAGTACCCCTCACCGACCATCTGCGGATCGAGGAAGAGGTCCCATGTGGTCAATCCGGCAGCGGCCAGAGGAACGACCCAGCGCCGCGTCAGGGAACGGGCGAGCAGTAGTGACGGGTAGGCCATCATCATCCAGGCCAGGGGGACGATGATCGGAACGCCGAGAACGTGCGGCTGGAGTTCCTCGGTGTAGGCGTAGACGCCGAACGGGAGACCGGTGGTGTGGCCGAGCACTTCGATGCCGAGCCCGAACCCGGTCGAGATCGCAGCGAAGCCGATCGTCCATCGGGTGCCGTTCTCCAGGACGCTGTGAGTCAGGCTCGCCGCGGAGAAGAGCAGTACGACTGCAGTCGTGACGGCTTGCCTGTCGCCGCCGGGGACGAGGATCCAACTGATCTGCGCCAGGATGCTGGCCGCAACGATGACGAAGGGCAGCCAACGCAGCGACGTGGGGCGTCGCACGTCGGTCACCATGGCTGGTCCCCGCTGATGTCCAGCACCGCGAACCGGGCGAACAACTCCTCGGAGTACCAGTCCCGGGCACGTGTTTGCTCGATCACCGCGCGGTGTGCGGGCAGGGCATAGGCGAAATCTCGCACGGCCGCGGAGTCCTGCCACACGCTGAAGGTCCCCTGTAGGCCGACGGGTGCCTCACCGATCCCGATCCGGTAGAGCAGACCCCGTTGATCGTCAAGTGCCTGCGCGACCGGTGGCACTGCGGCCTGGAAGTGCCGCCATTGATCGATGCGCACCCGTGCCCTGGTGATGGCAGCCACCCGCCCGGACCAGCCCTTCAGCGACGGGTCGGCGACGAAGGGTTCCTGACCGGCCCACCGACCGTGGCTGCTGATGGTGGCGAGGGTGAACCTCGTGTGGGTCACGGCCAAGCGCTGCCATCGCCGCAGCGTCGGCACGGCGGCGAGGTCGCTGCCGGACCAGCTGGTGAGCAGGGCCCACTGCCGCAGGTCGGCGTCGGCCGCGGTGAACCGCCGGCCCGCGCCGGTGCCGAGGGACTTGTGGAACTGCAGGCCCGGGATCCCACGCAGGACGTAGGGGTCGAGTGCCATGCGCCACAGAGCGCCGCCGATGGCCGAGCGCCGGATCTTCCAGACGTCGAGATGGATCGTCATTCCGCGGGTGCCTCACCGACCTCACCGGCGGTACCCGCGGTCACGCGGAGGAGCTCGTCGTAGGTGGTGTTGAACACGTATTGGGGGTGGCCGGCACTGGCCCACACGCCGCGCAGCCGTGACAGCGTGACGTCCACCAGCGTGGGGATGGGGCGGGGATGGCCCAGCGGTGAGACACCGCCGATGGGCTGGCCGGTGTGTAGACGCACAAACGACGCGTCGGCGCGATTGACTCTGCGACTGTCCGTCAGCGAGGCGAGTTTGAGCAGGTCGGCGCGGTGTGCCCCGGAGATGATCACCAGCAGGGGTTCGCCGTCGGCCTCGAAGATCAACGAGTTCGCGATTGCCCCCTTGTCCACGCCGAGAGCCTGCGCGGCGCTGGCGGCGGTGGCGGCGGAATCGGGCAGTTGTCGCACGCGATCTTGGATTCCCAGGCCGGTGAGGGCTGACTGCACCTTTCGCACCTGCGCGGGATAGTCCTGCATACCGGTCACCCTATTGCCTGCGGGGGCACTCGCGGCCCAGGCACGGGAGCCTGCCGGTGCAGGACTACCGTTGGACCGTGTTCCAGACCCGATTCCATGGCAGAGGAGGGCAGGGTGTCGTCACAGCTGCCGAACTGCTGAGCGTGGCCGCGTTCCGCGCTGGCCGGCATGCGCAGGCGTTCCCCAGTTTCGGCTCCGAGCGCACCGGGGCGCCGGTGGTCTCCTACTGCAGGATCGACGATCGCCCCATCCGGTCCCGAGAACCGGTGGTCGTGCCCGATGCCCTGATCATCCAGGACTCCACCCTGCTCCAGCAGACCGACGTCTTCGCGGGGCTCTCCGACGACGGCTACATCGTGATCAATGCGGCGGTCGACGTGCACGAACTCGGGATCGCGGATTTCATCGCCGGTCGTGATCCGGGGCATGTCATCACGGTGCCGGCGACCGGTATCGCGATGCGTCATCTGGGTCGTCCGCTACCCAACCTGGTGCTGCTCGGAGCATTCTCGGCGCTGACCGGGCTCGTCGGACTGGCCGACGTGGAGGCTGCGGCTGCCGAGCGGTTCAGCGGGAAGGTGCTCGAGGGCAACTGCGCGGCTGCTCAGGAGGCGTTCGACGTGGTGACTGCCGCGGGTGGTCCCGAGATGGACAGGAAGGGTGCGGATGCGTAAGCAGATCGAGGGTTCCAGGGCGGTGGCCGAAGCAGTCGCCCTGGCCAGACCGGAGGTGATCTGCGCGTATCCGATCTCGCCGCAGACCCACATCGTCGAGGCGCTGTCCGCGATCGTGAAGTCCGGTGAACTGCAGCCCTGTGAGTACGTGAACGTCGAGAGCGAGTTCTCAGCCATGAGCGTGGCGATCGGGGCCAGTGCCGCCGGGGCCCGCGCCTATACGGCTACGGCCAGTCAGGGTCTGCTGTTCATGGTGGAGGCCGTGTACAACGCCTCCGGGCTAGGGCTTCCCATCGTGATGACGGTGGCCAATCGGGCGATCGGGGCGCCGATCAACATCTGGAACGACCACAGCGACTCGATGAGTCAGCGCGATTCCGGATGGATCCAGTTGTTCGCGCAGGACAACCAGGAAGCGCTCGATCTGCACATCCAGGCGTTCAAACTCGCCGAGGAGGTGTCCTTGCCGGTGATGGTGTGCATGGACGGATTCATCCTCACCCACGCGGTGGAGGAGGTGGAGGTGCCCGATCAGCAGACCGTCGACGAGTTCCTGCCCCCCTTCGAGCCGCGCCAGGTGCTTGATCCCTCGGATCCGGTCTCCATCGGCGCGATGGTCGGCCCGGAGGCGTTCATGGAGGTCCGCTACCTCGCGCACCGCCGGCAGATGGACGCTCTGGATGTGATCCCGCGGATCGCCGAGGAGTACGGGCGACTGACTGGCAGGATGCGTGACGGCTTGGTCTCGCACTACCGGCTCGACGACGCCGAGATCGTCGTGGTCGCGCTGGGCTCCGTGCTCGGCACGCTGCAGGACACCGCCGACCTGCTACGTGAGGAGGGCCTCAAGGTTGGTGTTCTGGGCATCACATCCTTCCGTCCCTTCCCCCTGGACTCCGTCCGATCAGCCCTGGAATCGGCGAGTTCCGTGATCGTGCTGGAGAAGGCCCTCGCGGTGGGAATCGGCGGCATCGCGACCAACAACGTGCGCACCGCGTTGGCCGGGTTGACGATCCCGGTGCGCACCGTCATCGCCGGTCTTGGTGGCCGCCCGATCCTGGTCGACTCCCTGGCCGCCATGGTGCGGGGCGCCGGCGACCTCGAGGAACTGACCTTCCTCGACCTGCGCACGGAACTCGTGGAGCGAGAGCTTGATCGCAATCGAACGACCCGCAGGTCCGGTCCGACCGCGGAGAATCTGCTCAGGGACGTGGGTGCGGTGGGGGACCCGCACTCGGTGAGGATGCCACGATGAGCGCGGAACCCGTCAAGTTCTACCAGGTCGGCTCGTTCGCGGTCGGCAACCGTTTGCTGGACATCACGGAACGTTCGGCACAGTCGGATCCCAACCGCCCGAACTCGATCAACAGCGGTCACCGTGCGTGTCAGGGCTGCGGTGAGGCACTGGGTGCGCGGTACGCCCTGGATGCCGCGATGCGGGAGACCTCCGGTGATCTGGTGGCGGTCAACGCCACCGGGTGCCTCGAGGTGTTCTCGACCCCCTACCCGGAGACCAGTTGGCAGATTCCGTGGCTGCACTCCCTGTTCGGCAACGCCGCACCCGTGGCCACCGGGGTGGCCGCGGCGATGCGGGTCAAGAACCGGCAGACCCGGGTCGTGGCGCAGGCGGGGGACGGGGGGACCGTCGACATCGGGATGGGCCCCCTGTCGGGCATGTTCGAACGCAACGACGACGTGCTGTTCATCTGCTACGACAACGAGGCCTACATGAACACCGGCGTGCAGCGCTCCGGTGCGACCCCGCCGGCGGCGCGGACCGCGACCACGCAGGCGGTAGGAGACCACCCGGGCAACGAGTTCGGGCAGGGCAAGGACCTGCCGCGCATTGCGATGGCGCACGAGATCCCCTACGTGGCCACCGCCACGGTCGCCGATCTCCGCGATCTCGAGATCAAGGTGGAGAAGGCCATGCAGGTGCGTGGGGCCCGCTACATCCACGTCCTGGTGCCGTGCCCGCTGGGCTGGGGTTCGGCCTCGAAGGACACCATCCTGCTCGCCCGGCTGGCGCACGAGTCCGGCCTGTTCCCCGTGTTCGAAGCCGAGTTCGGAGAGGTCACGTCGGTGCTGCCGGTGCGTCGACGGGTGCCGGTGACCGAGTACCTGCAACGACAGAAACGCTACGCGCACCTGTTCGGGGCCGATCCGGACACCGAGACCATCGAGCGGATCCAGGCGCAGGCCGACCGGAACATCCGCCGCTACGACATCCCGGAGGTGAACGTCTAGATGGACAAGCCCTTCGCCATCACACTCGACGTCGGATCCAGCCTTGCGAACAAGACGGGATCCTGGCGTACTGAGCGTCCGCTGTACCTGAACTCGCTGCCTCCGTGCAACGACGCATGTCCGGCCGGCGAGAACATCCAGGGCTGGCTGTACGAGGCCGAGGAGGGCCGGTATCACCGGGCGTGGCAGTTGCTGGTCGCCGACAACCCGTTCCCGGCGATCATGGGGCGTGTCTGCTACCACCCCTGCCAGACCGCGTGCAACCGTGCACAGCTCGACCAGCCGGTCGGCATCAACTCGGTTGAGCGCTTCCTCGGTGATGTCGCGCTCCAGGAGGGGTGGCAGTTGCCCATCGATGCCGTGGACAGTGGCAAGCGGGTGCTGGTGGTGGGCGCTGGGCCGTCGGGACTGTCGGCGGCCTACCACTTGCGCCGGGCCGGGCACGAAGTCGTGATCCGTGATGCGGGCCCGAAGTCCGGCGGGATGATGCGCTTCGGGATTCCGAGCTACCGGCTGCCCCGGGACATCCTCGACGCCGAGATCGACAGGATTCTGGCCGCCGGGGTCGAACTTCAGCTCGAGTCACCTGTCACCGACGTGATGCAGGCGAAGACGGACGGCGGCTACGACGCGGTCTTCGTGGCAGTCGGCGCCCAGGTGGGCAAACGGGCCTACGTACCGGCGGGGGAGTCCGCCAAGATTCTGGACGCCGTCTCGCTGCTGCGCGACATGGAAGGTGAGGAGCCGCCCCTGCTCGGCCGCCGGGTGGTCATCTACGGCGGCGGGAACACGGCGATGGATGCGGCGCGAACGGCCAAACGCCTGGGCGCCGAGGAGGCGATCGTGGTGTACCGGCGGACGCGCGACCGGATGCCCGCCCACGACATCGAGGTCGATGAGGCGTTGGAGGAGGGCGTCCTGATCCGGTGGCTGTCCACGATCAAGAACGTCGAGGCCGGATCGATGACAGTGGAGCGCATGGAACTCGACGACAGTGGCTTCCCGCAGCCGACCGGCGAGTTCGAGGAGTTGGAGGCCGACTCGCTGGTTCTCGCGCTCGGGCAGGACACCGACCTCTCGCTCATGCAGGACGTTCCCGGCATCGAGATCGAGGACGGGGTCGTGCAGGTGGACGAGCGGATGATGACAGGCGTGGAGGGGATTTTCGCCGGCGGTGACATGGTGCCCAGCGAACGCACGGTGACTGTTGCCGTTGGACACGGCAAACAAGCGGCCCGGACCATCGACGGCTGGCTGCGGGGCATCCCGTTCGAGCATGCTCCCCGGCCGCCGCTGGCGACGTTCGACCGTCTGAACACCTGGTACTACACCGATGCCCCGAAGACGGTGCGACCCACACTGGACGCCGCGCGGCGCATCTCCACGTTCGACGAGGTGAAGCAGGGGCTGGACGAACAGACGGCCGTGTACGAAGCAAGGCGTTGCCTGTCCTGCGGCAACTGCTTCGGGTGCGACAACTGCTTCGGCGTATGCCCGGACAACGCGGTCTTGAAGCTTCCCCGGGGTTCCGCCGAAGGTGACAGCGGTCGGGACTACGCCTTCGACCTCGACTACTGCAAGGGCTGCGGGATCTGTGTCAGCGAGTGCCCCTCCGGGGCGATCGTGATGATTCCGGAGGCGTGATAGGGGCGCGTCGGCGTCGGCGTCGGCCTGTCGTGTGTGGACTAGAGTGTCCGCGTGCATGAGCGTCCCGCGTGGTTCGACTCCGATCTGCTGCCCCACCGGTCGTCGTGGATCACCGTGGACGGGCACGACATGCACTACCTCGATGTCGGGACCGGTCCGACGCTGCTCATGCTGCACGGCAACCCGACGTGGAGCTTCCTGTACCGACGGATGATCGACAGGCTGTCCGGCCGGTTTCGTTGTGTGGCGCCCGACCTCCCCGGCTTCGGACTGTCCCGCGCCGCACCGGGCTACGGGTACACCGCCGCTGAGCATTCCACGGTGATCGAGTCGTTCGTGTCGGCACTGGACCTGCAGGAGGTCACCGTGTTGGTGCAGGATTGGGGCGGACCGATCGGTCTAGGGGCCGCGGTCCGGGATCCACAGCGCTACTCACGTCTGGTCATCGGTAACACCTGGGCGTGGCCGAGCAACCTGTGGACGAGGGCCTTCGGGCAGGTCATGGGCGGTCCTGTGACCGGCGACCTGCTGAACCAGCGACTGAACATCATGGTCACGGTGATGCTGCCCCGGATGATGCGAAGGCGCAGCCTTACAGACGGCGAGAAGGCGATGTACGCCGGACCGTTCCCGACCCCGCAGTCCCGGCTGCCGGCCCGCGTGCTTCCCCGTGAGATTCGCACCGCCCGGCCGTTCCTGCGGGACCTCGAGCAGCGACTGGAGACGATCCGGGGTCTTCCCAGCCTGTTGTTCTGGGCGGACGCAGACGTCGCATTCCGCAGTGGTGAGCGGCGGGGCTGGCAGCAGATTCTGACCAACCGCAGGGATCATCTGCTGGTCGGTGCCGGACACTTCTGGCAGGACGATGCAGGGGAGGAGGCGGCCGCCGTGCTCGCCGACTGGTTGGGATGATGATGAGATGACCCGGTTCTTCCTCCGCACGTACTCCTTCCCGCAGGCGATCGAAGTGGTCGCAGACCAGGCCGAGCAGGCCGGCTGGGACGGGCTGATGCTGCAGGACAGCCAGAACCTTTCCCCGGACCTGATCGTGGCGCTGACGATGGCCGCCCGCGCCACGCAGAACCTGACGATCGGGACCGCGGTGACCAACCTGGTGACCCGGGACCCCGCTGTGGTCGCCGGCGCGTTCGCCACGCTCGATCTGGTCAGCGACGGCCGGGCGATGCTGGGGTTGGCGCGCGGCGACACGGCCCTGCGCCTGATCGGGCGGGAACCACCTCACATGTCGCAGTTCGCCGAGCTGGTCGGTCAGGTGCGCGGCTATCTGAGCGGGCAGGACGTGACCATCGGACAGGTCAGCAGCAGGATCGCGTGGCTCGATCCGCAGTCGCCCCCCGACGTCCCGGTCAACCTGTTCGCCTCAGGACCCAAGAACCTCGCTCTCGCCGCGCGACTCGGTGACGCCGTCACCATGTCGTTGGGTGCGGAACCCGACCAGATCGCATGGGGCGTCCGGCAGGTGCGGGCGGTGAATCCCACGGTCCCGGTGGGTGCCTTGATCGTCGCTGCCACGGGAACCGACCGGGAGGAGTTGCGGGAATACGTGCGGGGCAACGCGAGTATCTCGACCCACTTCCGGCGAGGGGCGCCAGGGGTACTGCCGGCCGCTGACCGTGCGGTCGTCGAGGCTGTGGACCACGACTACGAGTTGTACGGCCACTCGGAGCGCGGCTCCAAGCAGGCCGAGGATCTGCCGCCCGATTTCATCGACCGGTTCTGTGTGATCGGGGAGCCGCGGGAGTGTGCCGAGCGGCTGCGAGTCCTCATGGACCTCGGGCTCGATCACATCATCGTCGTGGGCGGTGGGCTCGATGCGTCCATCACTTCGCGTCTGCAGATGGACATGCGGTTCGCCCGCGAGGTGCTGCCCGCCTTGCGTTGAGGGACACCGAGTGTTCAGCCGTCGTAGCGGAGCCTGCAGATCACGGCACGGACCTCGTCGGGCGGGATCTTCACGACCCGCCGATCGTAGGTGAGCAGGCCGTTCGTCTCGTCCTCGACGTCGGACAACTGCGTGTAGACCGTGGCCGCGAGACCTCGTCCGAGTGCGGGGATGATCTGATCGGTGTGTAACCGGCGAAAGGCTTCGGTGAGCATCGCGACGGACCCGTAGCGGCGGTACCCGAACTCCGTGTCGCTGACGCTGTGGTCGTCGAGGTGGAGGCTGTATCCGCCGTACTCGCTGAGTGCCAACACCCGACCGGTCTTCCGGCGGGGCACCCGGAACGGTCGGAAGTAGACGTGCAGGCTGGTGAAGTCGCCGCCACCCTGATCGTGCCAGCCGCTGGCATGGTCGACCTGTCGGGTGGGATCCAGGCGCCTGATCGTCTCGGCGGCCCCATTCGCATCGAACTGTCCCCAACCCTCGTTGAACGGCACCCAGACCGCCAGAGCGGTGCAGTTGCGCAGCAGGTCCACTGTGGCCGCCATCTCCTCGAGCCACTGCCGGCGGCCGGCCCCGTCGGCGCGTGCGAACAGGCGGTAGCGGCCGTCGCGCAGGTGCAGCGGGGCGACCGCGGGGACCTCGACCACACGTCGGCGGTAGTGACCCCCGCCGTTGACCATGTCCTGCCACACCAGCATGCCCAGACGATCGCAGTGGTAGTACCAGCGCAGCGGCTCGATCTTGATGTGCTTGCGCAGCATCGTGAAGCCCATCTGCTTCATCATGGCGATGTCGTGGACCATTGCGGAGTCGCTGGGGGCGGTGTAGAGCCCGTCGGACCAGTAACCCTGGTCCAGCACGCCGGCGTGGAAGTACGGTTCGCCGTTGAGTTGCAGGCGCGGGAAGCCGTTCTCGTCCGGCGCGATCCCGAACCGTCGCAAACCGCAGTACGAGCGGACCTCATCCTCCCCGGCGACGATCCGCAGGTCGTACAGGAACGGATCCGCGGGGGACCAGGGATGGCCATCGGGGACCGGGATCGTGATCGTGGATCCTGGTGGGCCCTCACCAGCGGCCACGGCGACTCCGCCGCAGAACACCTCGACCCGGCACTGCGAGGAGAGCTCGTCGCTGACCGCCACCGTCACGTCGATCCGGTCGAGGTCCGGTTGGATCCGCAGGGCGGACACGTGCACGTCGGGTACCACCTCGAGCCACACGGTCTGCCAGATCCCCGACTGTGCGGTGTACCAGATGCCGCCGGGTCGCAGCCTCTGTTTGCCGCGGGCGCCCACACCGGTGTCGGTCGGGTCCGTCACGAGAAGGTGCACGCTGTTCTCGGCGCTGTCGGTGTCATGAAGGAACTGTGTGATGTCGAACGTGAAGGGCAGGTAGCCGCCCTCATGTTCGCCGACGAGGCGACCGTTCACCCGCAGTCGGCACCACTGGTCGACCGCGCCGAAGTGCAGCAGCACCCGCTCGGAGCCGGCGTGTGCCGGGGTCGGGAACATCCGTCGGTAGTGCAGGTTCTCGCCGGGTTTGAGCTGCCGGCCCACCCCGGACAGCGGCGACTCCGGTGAGAAGGGCACGATGATGTGGCCGTCCCAGTCCGCAGGCTC
This sequence comes from uncultured Actinomycetota bacterium, assembly GCA_963769435.1. Lineage (GTDB taxonomy): Bacteria > Actinomycetota > Actinomycetes > S36-B12 > UBA10799 > JADKAV01. The sequence goes on along the minus strand of CAVYLN010000001.1, from coordinate 180,643 downwards.
CTTCGACGAGATGCGGAACGCGTATTCCCACGGTCCGTTGAGATTGACGTAGGAATCCCTGCACATCTGCGGACGGGGGTACTCCGGCAGCGGTTGCTCCCGATCGAGTTGCTCGCCCCAGGGCGTCAGCAGAACCCGCTGGTCGGACTTCATGGTCGGGACTTCCGCAGTGCCCGGATCGGGATCAGGATCAGCACGATCACCACGGCCGCTGCGACGAAGATCCCAGGGGTCGGCACCTGCTTGAGTTGGCCGAGGTCCTCGTAGTACTCGTCTGCGCCGGAGATCACCGCGGCACCGATGAACGGTCCGATCACCATTGGGACCAACACGTAGGCGATCATGCGCAGCCCTTGGACCATGCCCACCCGGTCGGCGGGTGAGTAGTCGCGGATCGCCGCCCCCACCGCCGCCGTGGTGAGCATCATCCCCGACATCGTCACGAGCCCGGCGAGGATGATCGGCAGCAGGCCACGGGCGAACGTCATCAGCACCAGACCGACCACATACACGGCCACCACGGGCAGCATCGCGGCGATCTTCCCGATCCGGTCGATCACCCGTCCACCCAGGACGCTGATGACGGCGGCGCCGCTGAGGACCACCGCGAGTACCAGGGGGTAGGCGTCGATGCGCAGGTAGCGCTGCACGTAGATGATCAGGTAGGGCAGGAAGACCTGTGTCGAGACCCCCAGCGCCGCCAGTGCCGCCAGCGACCAGTACAGCGGAGGATTGCCCCGGATGGACGCCGGCTGCAGTCCGTGGATGATGGACCGCCACAGGCTGTCACGCTGCACGGGTTCGCCGGGGACATCCCTGATCAGCGCGAGGGCGAGCAGTCCGGAGGCGATCATGAGGGCGCCCACCACGATGAAGAACATCTGCCAGTCGCCGTTCTTGGTGAGGCCGTCCAGGCCTCCGAACACCAGCAGCATGGCGAGCAGCGGAAGCATCGCCAGCACGGACTCCACGCGTCCCCGGTTGTCCGGCGAGGTCACATCGGTGACCCATGCGTTGAAGGCGGCGTCGTTGGCGCTGGCGCCCAGGAAACTCATCACGCAGTCCAACAGGATCACTGCCCCGGTGGCGGCGGCGACCGCACTGGCGATGGGCACGACGGCGGCCACGGAATCGACGGTGATGAACCCGAAGAGCATGGTCGAGATGCCCCAGAGGATGTACCCGCTGACGATGAACATCCGACGTTTGCCGAGGCGGTCCGACAGGGGTCCGACGAAGAAGGCGGCCCCGGTTGCGGCGATGGCGCTCAGTGCCACCATGGCCGCGATGGCGTTGGGGTTGTCGGTGATCGTGTCGTAGACGAACACGTTGAGATAGAGGTTCTCGACCGCCCACGCGATCTGGCCCACCAGACCGATGACGATGAGCCCCAGCCAGACCCGGGGGCTCAGCCCACTCGGGGGCAGGGTGCGCAGATCGGAGGTGAGGGGCGGACTGTTCTGGGTCATCGTGCCTCCAACCGCGCCGTATCCATGTGCACGGTATCGCTGCTGGTCGGTCCATCGCCGCGGAGTCGGGGCCGACCGCGCATCGACGTGCGAGGAGGATCTCCGGGTCGGCGGACCGCCGGACGGGACGGCTCCAAGCCATACGAACGGATGTTCGAAAATGTCTTGACGTAGGCATGTGTCAGTGTTCTCCTGGAAGTCGAACACAGGTTCGATTCAGATGGGAGATGAGCACATGAGTCGTTCATACGGTGGCGTGGACGCGGCCATCGATGTCAAGTGTTCCGCACCTGCGGGGGCACCCGAGCAGTTCGTCTGGCGGGGCCGTTTGTACCGGGTCAACCAGGTACTGCAGCAGTGGGACCGGTCCGTGGTCTGGTGGAAGGATGTGCGGACCACGCCGACCGGCCGGGACCACCGGACCTGGCGGGTCGAGGCGTCCGCCGGGCGCTACGACACCGAAGGTGTCTACGAACTCGGTTTCGATCCCCGGTCCGGGCAGTGGTACCTGCTGCGGACCTTCGATTGAGGGGGGCGTGACATGGCTGCTCTCACCCGTGCCGGGAAGGATCTGCTGCGCACCGCGTTGATCGCACTGGACGATGCGTATCAGGCGCCGACCGCGGCTGACCGGTATGTGGCGGCTCACGTCGCGGCGCTTCGTGCCGGGGCGGCGCTACTGGCCACCCGGGCCAAACCCACCCGGTCCTCACGGATCCGCAGTGTCTGGCAGATGGTGCCGGTGATCGCTCCGGAACTGCAGGAGTGGTGTGCCTACTTCGAGGTCATCGGTCGGCGCCGGATCTTCGTCGAGATCGGTCGCGAACACGTGACCCAGCGGCAGGCCGATGACCTGATGCGGGATGCGGAGGCGTTCGCCGAGCAGATCGCCGGGATCCTCGGGGTCGGGCTCCCGATCCCCTCATCGTGGCGTACTGCGGGATAGTGATGTTCTCCCACCTGCACACGGCGTCCTACTACTCCTTGCGCCACGGTGTGTGCTCACCGCAGGAGTTGGTGGAGCGCGCCGCCGAACTGGGCCAGCCCGCCGTCGCACTGACCGACCGGGATGGTCTGTACGGGGCGGTGCGGTTCATGCAGGCGTGTATGAACAGCGGGATGGCCGGGATCCTGGGCGCCGACCTCGCCATGCCCGACTGTGATCCTGTGCCACGACCCGCGCGGGAACGCAGCCCGGTTCGGGGTGGCGCATGGCGCGATCAGCGTGAACCGCGGGTGGTGCTCCTGGCACGCGGAGGCCGAGGTTGGTCGGCCTTGAGCCGCCTGGTCTCAGCGGCCCATATCGCCGGCGAGCGGGGTAGTCCGATGCTCGGGTGGGAATTGCTCGAGGAGTTCGTCGTCCCGGGGGATCTACATGTGCTGCTCGGGCCCGATTCGGCAGTGGGACGGGCCATCAGCCGGCACCGTTTCGACCTCGCCGATGTGTTGCTGCACCGTTGGCGCCAGGTGGCCGATGGGCATGTCCACCTGGAGATCGTCAACCATCGTGCAGCGCCCAGAGCATCGGGGGAACACCGCCCCGGCCCGGATCTGTCCACCGCGATGGCCAAACGGATGTGGCAGTACTCCAGGGAGCGCAGGATCCCGGCGGTGCTCACCAACGCCGTGCGCTACTGCCATCCCCGGCAGGCGGCGACCGCGGATCTGCTCGATGCCATCCGTCGTCTCGTACCGCTGGACTCCCGTCATCTCGATCGTGAGAACTCCGGGGGCTTCCTGGCTCCTACCGGACATATGCGCGGGATCGCCGAGCAGGTGGCCGGCCCGGACGCCGGTGGGCTGCTCGCGGCCACCGCAGACCTTGCGGAACAGTGTGTGCTGGACCCGGTGGCCGACTTCGGGATCGGGGATATCCACGTCCCGGAACTCGATGTCCTGTTGTCCGGCCGGGCACCGGCTGAGCCGACCGGGCCGGTCATGGCCGGATACGCCGCACGACGCCATCGCCACGATCAGCGCCGGGAGGAGGCAGTGCGTGCCGACGCCCTGTTGCGTGCCCGCTGCGAGGCGACCCTGCACACCCGCTTCAAGGCCTCCGAGGTCAAGCAGGCATCAGTCCGTCTCGATGACGAACTCGGTGTCATCGCCACTCTCGGGTTCGCCGGGTACTTCCTGACTGTGACGGAGGTGGTGGACCTCATCCGTCAGATGCGGGTTCGAGTGGCGGCCCGGGGGTCGGGTGCCGGAAGTGTGGTGAACTACCTGCTCGGTATCTCAGGAGTGGATCCGATCCGGCACGACCTGCTCATGGAGCGGTTCTTGTCGCCGCTGCGCCGGATGTTGCCCGATATCGACATCGATGTCGAATCCGCCCGGCGCACCGACATCTACCGACGTATCGTCGACCGTTTCGGCGCCCATCGAAGCGCGTGTGTGAGCATGCGCGACACGTACAAGGTCCGGCACGCCGTACGTGACGTCGGTGCGGCCCTCGGATTCCCGGCCGGTGAGATCGACGATTTCGCGAAAGCCTTTCCACACATCCGCGCCCGCGACGCTCGTGCAGCACTGGCCGAACTCCCGGAATTGCGCACTTCAGTGGTGGGCAGGCTCGCCGACCGCGGACTGCTGGACGGATTCCTACACTTCGTGGAATCCCTGGACGGCCTGCCCCGACACATCGCGTTGCATCCCTGCGGAGTGTTGTTGTCGGACTCATCGCTGCTGGACCGGACCCCGGTGGAGGCCAGCTGGATGGGATTCCCGATGAGCCAGTTCGACAAGGACGATGTGGAGACGATGGGTTTCCTCAAGCTGGACGTTCTTGGCATCCGGATGCAGTCGGCCATGGCCCACGCGATCACCGAGATCCGGCGGGTCGACGAGGTGGACGTCGACCTCGAGAATCTGCCGTTCGACGACCAGGACACGTTCGATCTCATCGGCAAGGCCAAGACCCTGGGGTGTTTCCAGATCGAGTCGCCGGGTCAACGGGAGTTGATCGGCAAATTCGGCCCGCGCGACTTCAACGATCTGATCATCGACATCTCGCTGTTCCGGCCCGGGCCGGTGAAAAGTGACATGATCACGCCGTTCCTGTCCGCCCGCCACGGATGGCGCGAGCCTCTTCACCTGCACCCGGACCTCGAGCCGGCCCTGCGGGAGACCCACGGGGTGGTGGTCTTCCACGAGCAGGTCCTGCGCCTGGTGTCGGTGATGAGCGGTTGTTCGCTGGCGGAGGCCGACGAGGTGCGTCGACAACTGGGCACCCCCGATGGGCAGGTGCAGGTGCGGACCTGGTTCATCCCGGCGGCGCTGAAGAAGGGGTACGACCTGGCCACCGTCGAGAAGGTCTGGGAAGTCCTGCGGGCATTCGCCAGTTTCGGCTTCTGCAAGGCCCATGCCGCCGCGTTCGCTCTGCCCACGTACCACTCCGCATGGTTGAAGAGGCACCACCCGGCAGCTTTCCTGGCCGGGGTGCTGACCCACGACCCGGGTATGTACCCGAAGCGACTGATCCTCGACGAGGCGCGCAACAGCGGAGTCGCGGTTCTGCCGTTGGATGTCAACAAGTCGACCGGACAGTACCGGGTGGAGAAGGTCGGCCACGACTACGGCATCAGGCTGTCACTGGCGGACGTCAAGGGAATCAGCGAGGCGGAGGTCCGTCAGATCGAGACTGCACAGCCCTTCGTCGATCTCAGTGACTTCTGGTCCCGGACGGCGGTCGCCCGGCCGGTCGTGGAACGTCTTGTACGTGCTGGGGGGTTCGACACGCTGCACGACATCAGCGGGGTCCGCCGGATCGGCCATCTCACCCGCCGTGATCTGTTGTTGCAGGTCGCCGATCTGCATCGCTCGGGCGGTCGGCGCCGGGTGCGGGCCTCGCGGATGTCACCCCAGCGTGCTGGGACCGGTCTGGCCGACAGAGTGGCGGCACAGTCCAAGGCGCCGAAGGCCCGGCTGCCTGATGCCGCCCAACTGGCACTGCCCATCGCACAGACGGAGGCCGCCACCGGATTACCGGAGATGTCCACCGCCGACCGGGTGCAGGCCGAGATGGAGATTCTGGGCCTGGATGTGACTCGCCACGCGATCTCGTTCTACGAGACGATGCTCACCGAGTTGGGAGTCGTCCGGGCGAAAGATCTGCTGACCCATAGGTCCGAATCCCGGGTCATGGTGGCGGGGATCAAGGTGGCCACCCAGACCCCACCGATCCGTAGCGGCCGCCGGGTCGTCTTCTTGTCTTTGGATGATTCCACGGGCCCGATCGACCTCACGTTCTTCGAGGATGCGCAGGGGCCCTACGCGCACACCGTCTTCCATGCGTGGCTGTTGCTGGCCACCGGTGTGGTCCGGCGGACCGGACGTCGGGGGATATCGGTCAGGGCCACCGGCTGCTGGTCGTTGCCCGATGTACATACGGCATGGCGGACCGGCGGGGTGGCAGGTGTCTACGAGATGATCAACGCTCCGGTGGAGATGAACAGTGGTCCGGACCGGCTGGAGGATCCCACGCAGGCCACGGGGGATTCGGATCCGGGGGTCCGCAGGGTGCTGGTGCACGCCAGCGGGTTCCGGCAGTCACCGTACGCCGATGTTCGTCCGGCGGGTTCCTCCGGCAAGCAGCCACCGCCGTCGAAGTTGTGGCATGCAAGTCCTGGTAGTGCTGGCTAGAAGTGCGGGTGAGGGTGAGGATGGTGGGTGATGAGTAGGCGGACCACGGGCAAGTTGGACTTCCCGGCCCCCCGCGACGACTCGACCTGCACGATCCTGCACGTCGACATGGACGCTTTCTACGCATCGGTCGAACTGCTCAGCCGACCGATGTTGCGGGGCACGCCGGTGATCGTCGGTGGATCCGGGTCCCGCGGGGTGGTGCTGTCAGCGACGTACGAGGCGCGTGCGTTCGGCGTCCGGGCGGCGATGTCGATGGGACGTGCCCGGCGATTGTGCCCGGACGCCCACGTGATCTCACCGGACCATCGACGGTATGCCCGCGTGAGTGCGGGAGTCATGGAGATCTTCGCCTCCATCGCCGCCCATGTGGAACCGGTGTCGATGGATGAGGCATTCCTCGACATCAGTGGTGCCCTGCGCGCCCATCCCAGCCCGACGGCGATCGCCGAGACGTTGCGGGCGCGGGTGTTCGACGAGCAGGGAATCACCTGTTCGGTCGGGGGCGCACCCAACAAGTTCGTGGCGAAGGTGGCCAGTGCTCATGCCAAACCCGACGGAATGCTCATGATCCCCGCGGAGTCCATCCTCGCTTTCCTGCACCCGTTGCCCGTGGGCGCGCTCTGGGGGGTCGGGCCCCGCACGGAGGAACAACTGCACGGTCTCGGGGTGCGCACGGTCGCGGACGTCGCACATCTTCCACGCCCGGTGCTCCGGCGCGCCCTGGGTGCGGCCGCCGGGGACCACCTCGCGGACCTGGCGTGGGGTCGTGATCAGCGTCAGGTGAGCACCGGGACCAGGGAGCGCAGCGTCGGTTCGGAGCACACGTTCGCCGGCGACGTGGACGATCCCGAGGTCATACATCGGCAGTTGCTGCGACTCTCAGATCACGTTGCCGCCCGCCTCCGGTCGGCCGGATGGGTCGCCCGGACGATCTCGCTGAAAGTCCGATTCGCTGACTTCACCACGATCACCAGATCCCGGACCCTTCCCGAATCCACCGATGTGGGCCGCGAGATCTACGCCCAGGCCGGCGGCCTCTACGACGCACTCGGGCTGCAGCGTGCGCGCCTGCGTCTGGTGGGTGTGCGTGCGGAGAAGCTGATGCCGACGGAGTCGGCCAGTCACCAGATCGCACTGGAAGAACCAGTTGCCGGGTGGCGGGAGGCGGAGACCGCGGTGGACCGAGCCGTCGCCCGTTTCGGTGACGGCGTGGTGCGTCCCGCGAGCCTTCTCGACATGGGCCGTTCGGATGATCCGCAGTGATCGCGACCCGCTGCTGGCAACTTCCGGGACCTCTCGGGTTTCCATCCGGGGCCTCTACACGTATCGTTACCAATATCGACTACCGGAACGTCGAGTACGGAGGATGCAACGTGCCCCTCTCAGAGCATGAGCAGCGACTGCTCGAGCAGATGGAGCGGGCCCTCATGGCTGAGGACCCGAAGTTCGCCACGTCATTGCGTCATGGCTCGTCCGGTGCCGACCGTCGTCGCATCGTAGGCGGTGTGGTCGGGGCGCTGGCCGGGATGGGACTGCTTATCGCAGGGGTCTCCACGAGCCTCCCGCCACTGGGTGTATTCGGCTTCATCGTCATGCTCGCGGCTGTGTTCCTGATCGTCTCCGGTCTGCGGCACGGACCGGCCAAGCAAACCACCGACGACTCGCAGGCCCCGCCTGCCGCAGGGTCTCCCACGCAGAAGCCGGCCAAGGGCCAGTCCGGCCTCATGGCCCGTTTCGAACAACGCTGGCAGGATCGCAACCGGCGCGACGGCCGGGATTCCTGACCCCATAACATCACGCTCCTTCGGCCAGTCGGTTCTTCCTTGTGCGGTGTTTCCGCGGGTGCTGGATCGTGAGCGTGCGCGCGACCATGTCGTGAGTGGGTGCCCATTGATCAGGAGATTGCTACGGGATTCGTAGGGATAAGCGAACCATCCAACGCTTTCGAGTGAACATCGGGTGCGTTTCGTGCTATTCCCGTATATACGCCCAGAGTCTGTCGTATGATCACGGCACTGCGACGGGGGAGAGGAGCAGGCAGTGTGGACTCGCCCGGAGGACCAGGTATCGGTTCTGGACGTGTCCTATGTCCTGCAGTTGCACCCCACGATGCGGTTGGAGCAGGTCTCCGACTCCGTCGTCGACTTCACCGGCTACACCGCCGAGCAGTACTTGGCGCAGCCTCTGCTGTGGTTGCGTGCGGTCGACCCGCGAGACCGCGGAATCATGCTTGCGTCGTTCAACGCACCGCTGGGTGAAGTGACCACGATAGACGTGCGGTTCATGACCAAGGACCGGACGTCCGTGTGGACCCATCAAGTCGCCCGCACCGTTCGCAGATCGGACGGAGCGGTCGTCCTGCATGGCGGACTGTGCCGAATCGCGCCGCGGGACTCGTCGTCGGCTCCGGACCATCGCTACCAGGCGGTTGCCGAGGGTGCCGCCGACGTTCTGCTCGAGACCGACCGATCCGGCAAGATCCTCTGGGTCTCGGACTCCATCGAGAAAGCGGCGGGCTGGAAGCCCTCGGGCCTGCTCGGCACCCCGGCCACGGACCTCCTGGTCGATCAGGACCGGAGTGTGGCCGAAGGCATCCACATGCGGGTCCTCACGGGTGAGTCGGTGTCTGGCGTTGTCTTGAGGATGCGAACCCTCGATGGGAACGTGCGATTCATCTCGACCACGGCGCGTCCTGCCACCGGTGAGGAAGGTTCGGTCACGGGCAGCATCGTCGGATGGCGCGACGTCGATGAAGTCGTGCGGGCGCATCGCGTGGCTGAGGGAGAGCGACTGCTGCTGCGCGCCACCATCGACTCCCAAATCGACCCTTTGGTCCTGGTCGAGGCCGTTCGGGATGCCACGGACGAGGTGGTCGACTTCCGGTTCCTCGAGGTGAACGTGGCCGCGTGTCGATTCATCGGGCTCGAACGCGACGCACTGCTCGGACGGACGGTGTCGGGGGTGGATCCCGCGTTCCCGGGCTCTGAGGAGGTCGATCGGTTCCTCGAAGGTCTCGATGCGGGCCGCGCTGTGGTGGTCAACGACCTTTCACAACATCTTCGGGACGGGCGGATGTCGCGTTTCGACGTCCGGGCGGTGCCGGTGGACGACGGACTTGCCATCACCTGGCGCGACAGCACGCAGCGCTACGAGCGCGAGCGCGAACTGGCCGCGTCCGAGGATCACTACCGGGTGCTTTTCGAGCAGATCAGCGACATCGTCACGTTTCACGACCTCGCCGGCAACGTGGAGTGGGTCTCTCCGGCGTTCGAGCGTTTGCTCGGTTGGCCAGTCGACAAAGTCATAGGGGAATCACGGCGAGATCTCGTGCACCCGGACGACCTGCCCGGGATGCTGGACATCACCCGCAGGCTGGTCGATGGCGCCGACTCGGTCACAGCTCGGGCACGGTTGTTGCACCGCGACGGGTCCTATCGATGGATGGAGTCCACCGCCCGTGCCGTCCGTGGCCCGGAAGGGCAAGCTGTCTCGATGGTGGTGGTCACCCGGGACATCCAGGAGCAGGTGGAGGCGCAGCGGGCGTTGACGGCCTCCGAGGCGCGCTACCGCCTGCTCGCCGAACACGCCACGGACGTGGCCTACCAGGTCTCCGTCGACGGTACGACGCAGTGGATCTCGGACGGGGTCGAGGAAATCCTCGGGCTGACGCCGGAGGAGGTGATCGGAACATCGGGATTCGACATAGTGGTCGAGGAAGACCACGGGCAAATCGCGGAGGTCACGCAGGAGGCACTGACCGGACGCCGCACCAGTGCGCGGTTCCGGGTGTACACCCGCAACCGTGATGTTCGCTGGATCGAGGCCACGCTGCACCCGGTTTTCGATGACAGTGGTGCGCCGGTCGCCATCGTCGGGGGGTGGCGCGACGTTCAGGCCGAGGTCGATGCGCAGGAGGCGCTGAACGCCCGCGTCCGGACCGACGACCTGACCGGACTGGTGAACAGGCGGGAGGTGCTTGCCCAGCTCGATGAGGCGCTGGACTCCCCGGAGGGCACCCGGATCGCTGTCGCCTTCTGCGATATCGACGGTTTCAAGGCGATCAACGACTCCAGGGGCCACGCGGTGGGGGACCGTCTGTTGCTGGCGGTCGCCCAGCGGATCGGCGCCTGCGTGCGGTCGGCGGATGTCGTCGCGCGCGTGGGTGGCGACGAGATCCTCCTGATGCTCCCCGGTGTGCGCACGCTGGACGACGCGATGCTCATCGCCGAGAAGGTGAGGGCGGCGGTCAAGATGCCCCTGCAGATAGACGGACAAGAGATCTCCACGTCGATCAGCATCGGGGTCACCCTGGCCGTGGACGGCGATGATGTCGACACCCTCGTCGCTCGCGCGGACCGTGCGATGTACCTGGCGAAGCAGGCGGGACGCGACCAGGTCGTCCAGATCTCGTAGATCGGCCCTCCCCAACGTCGCAGATTGGTGCCCGGGGCGGGAAACCCGTTCGGCCTTCCCCACCGCACGTGGGCGCTATCGGGGGTGCCTGGGGTGCTGGTTCCCACGAATGGGGGCATGGTGGTGCTTTGTGGAGGGAAATGGAGTACGGTGGGGCTCCAAGATGTCGTGGTTCGGAGGGAGGTGTGCCCATGTTCCTCGGTACCCACACACCGAAGGTGGACGACAAGGGGCGCATCATCCTGCCTGCTAAGTTCCGGCCCGGACTTGCCGACGGCGTCGTGATCACCAAGGGCCAGGACCGCTCGCTGGTCCTTTGGCCGATCGCGGAGTTCGGTGAGGCGGCTGCCCGCGTGCGCGAGGCGTCGCAATCGAATGCAGCAGTTCGGGCCTACTCCCGGGTGCTGTTCTCCAGCGCCTTCGATCAGATTCCCGACAAGCAGGGACGGATAACGGTGCCGCCCGCTCTGCGTGAGTACGCCGGACTCGACCGTGAGTGCGTCGTGGTCGGCAACCACAGCACGCTCGAGATCTGGGACGAGCAGGCGTGGAGTGAGTACCTGCAGACCCAGGACGACCAATTCGCAGGACTTTCCGAGGAGGTGGTTCCCGGACTGTTCTGAGCACCAGCCACACCCATGGGCTGCGGCCCCCGGCCGACGCAGCACCGGTGGTCCTCGACCACCGATCACCTTGGATCACTTCCCCGGACCCAAGGTGGCCCCATCCGCATCGCGCGGACGGGGACCGGAGTGCATGGGTTCCCGACAAAGCCCCACGAGAGGAGATGACCTTGGACACCGACACGCGACACGTTCCCGTGGCGCTGCCGCGTGTCCTGCAGTTGCTCGAGCCGGTGCTCGACGTCAGCGACTCCACGCCGGTGATGGTCGACGCCACCGCGGGTCTCGGGGGCCACAGTGCCGCGGTGCTCTCGCGCTTCCCTCGGGCCCGGGTGATCGGCGTGGACCGGGACCCGCAGGCGGTGGCCGCCGCGACGCTGCGGCTTGCAGAGTTCGGTGACAGGGTCCGGATCCATCACGCACGGTACGACGAACTCGCCGCGGTCCTCGACAGCGAGGGGTTGGCCAAGGTCGATGCCATTCTGTTCGACCTAGGAGTCTCGTCGATGCAGATCGACGAGCAGCATCGCGGATTCGCCTACGCCAGATCCGCGCCGCTGGACATGCGGATGGACACCACAGCCACCCTGACGGCCGAGCAGGTCCTCAACAACTACTCGCAATCCGATCTCGCCCGGATCCTGTGGCAGTACGGCGAGGAGAGGTTCGCTCGTAGGATCGCCCGGCGGATCGTGGCCGACCGGCCGCTTCGCACCAGCGACGACCTCGTCGCCTGTGTGGACGCGGCAGTCCCCGCGGCCGCGCGTCGCAAGGGTCATCCCGCCAAACGGACGTTCCAGGCGGTGCGGATCGAAGTCAACGAGGAACTGCAGAGTCTCGAGCGGGCACTGCCGATCGCACTTCATCGCCTCCGGCCGGGAGGCAGATTCATCGCCCTCAGTTACCACTCCTTGGAGGACAAGATGGTCAAGCGAGCACTGCGGGTCGGGGCTCAGGAGTCCGCGCCGCCGGACATGCCAGTGGTTCCGCCCGACTCGCGGCCCTGGCTTCGCCTGATAACTCGCGGTTCGGAGGTAGCGTCGGATCAGGAAATTGCGGCGAATCCACGGGCACGTTCGGTCCGTCTGCGCGCCGCTGAGAAGTTGCGGGAGGCATCATGACGGTCGTACCCCACGCGGGTTCGCGCCGTACGGTGCTGAACAGGTCTTTGCCCGCTCACCGCGGAACCCGCACCGGCGTGATGAGCTCGAGCACATTCGCGATCGGTGCGCTGGCGGTCATGAGCCTGGGACTGCTGGTTCTGCTTGTGCTGAACACCGCGCTGGCCAAGGGGAGTTTCCGAGCGCACGAACTGCGTGTGCAGACCGCCGACCTCGCGCAGCGGGAGCAGGCGCTACGGACCCAGATACAGCAGGCGTCCTCGCCGGTGACCTTGTCCAAGCGCGCTAAGGAACTGGGCCTGGTCCCGGCGACCACCCCGGTCTTCATCCGACTGTCCGACGGCAAGATCCTCGGCGTGCCATATGCGGCGGGGCTGCCGCTGGACCCCGCCACCGGCGAACCCCAGACCTCTGCCGGGGTACCGGGCGCAGCAGCGCCCGACGCCGCCGTGGATGACCCCGCGACCGCGCCGCCCGCCCCGGCTGAGCCGGTCGAGCCCGTGGAATCGGCACCATCTCCCGGCGTGGCTACCGCGCCGGGAACCACAACCGAGCAACCCTTGGGAATAACCGGCGACTAGCCCTCCCACGGCGAGGGTATGAACAGCGACTGACGACAGGGACTGCAGTGAGCACATCGACTAGACCACCTCGTGGCACGGGTGGACGGGTTGACGGCGGCGGTTCCGGGCCGGTACGGACCTACCAGCCGGCCGATCCTTCGAAGCGGTTGCGACTGCTGGCCCTCATGGTCGCGTTCGTGCTGACAATCTTCGCGGCGCGACTGGTCGACCTGCAATTGCTCAACCGAACGCCGCGCGCGGAAGCGGCGGTCGCCGACCGCACGGCCGTGGTCTCGCTGCCCGCGCCGCGGGGGACCATTTACGACGACGCGATGAACCCGTTGGCCGAGTCCGTGGTCGCCGTGGATGTGACGGCAGACCCGAGACTTGTCACGGACAAAGAGGCCACCGCCGACTACCTGGCGCCGATCCTGAACCTGCCCAAGGAGCAGATCGTTGCGTCGCTGACCACGGACAAACACTTCGCCTACGTGGCCAAGCAGGTGACGCCGGAGGTCTGGGACGCGATCTCGTCGTTGGACCTGCGCGGCATCTTCGGGCAGCGCACGACCAAGCGGTTCTACCCCGCCGGAGAACTCGGCGCGAACGTTGTGGGGTACGTACGGGAGGACGGTGAGGCCGGCGCCGGTCTCGAATACGGTCTGGACGCCGAACTGCGCGGGCAGGACGGACAGAAGATCTTCGAAAGCGGCATCGGCGGCCGACAGATCCCGACCGGATCCGAGCGCGAGCGGGAGCCGGTGCCGGGTACCTCGGTGCAGTTGACCATCAACCGCGACCTTCAGTGGGTGGCCCAGCGGGCCATTGAACAGCGGGTCAAGGAGGTGGACGCCGACAGCGGCACTGTGGTCGTGATCGACGTCAAGACCGGAGAGCTCAAGGCGCTGGCCTCGGTGCCGACCATGAACCCGAACTACCCGGGCCAGGCCAACGACGCCAACCGGAACAACCGCGCGTTGACAGAGGTCTTCGAACCTGGTTCCACCAGCAAGGTGATGACCATGGCCGCGGTTCTGAACGAGCGGGCCGCCACGCCCAAGACGGTCTTCACCGTCCCCTACAGCTTCACCCGTGGTGGGAGCACCTTCCGCAACCACGACGCCCATCCCACCTACCAACTCACGCTGGCCGGCATCCTTGCCAAGTCCGCCAACACCGGCACCATCGAAGCGGCTGAACTGATCGGCGGGGACAAACTCTACGAGTACATCAAGAAATTCGGTGTCGGCGAGCCGACGGGACTGCAGTTCCCCGGTGAATCCGACGGGTACGTCCCGCCGCCGTCGGAATGGTCGGCAACGTCGTTCCCCACGATCGCTTTCGGACAGGGACTGTCGGTCAACGCCATCCAGGCCACCTCGGTCTTCGCCACCGTCGCCAACGGCGGTGTCCGAATGCCGTCCACCCTGATCAAGAGCTACATCAGCCCCGACGGCCGGGTGCAGCAGGCTCAGCCGCCCGAGGGTATCCGGGTGGTCGATGAGAAGGCGGCGCGCCAGACCATGCGGATGATGGAACAAGTGGTCGGCGAACAGGGAACCGCGCAGATGGCCGCGATCCCCGGCTACCGGGTGGCGGGCAAGACCGGCACCGCCTACCGGATCAACGACGCTTGCGGGTGTTATGACAACTCTGTCACCGCATCGTTCATCGGTGTCGCACCGGCAGACGATCCCGTGCTCGCGGTCGGTGTCATCGTGCAGAACCCGAAACTGTCCCGGTACGGCGGGCTCACCGGTGGGCCGATCTTCAGGGAAGTGATGGTGCACGGGTTGCAGGCGTTGAACGTGCCCCCGAGCGGCAAGAAATCACCGGAGATGGCGATCTTCTCCACCGACCTCGGGCAGTGATCGGTTCGTGTCAGAATCCGGCGTGCAGTACACACGCAAGCCGGCCGCACCACTGGCCCTGTCGCAGGTGTGCACCACATTGGACATACCCCGGATGGCGGGCGCCGTCACCGGGGTGACACTCGACTCCCGGGCCGTGATGCCCGGGGATCTGTACGCGGCCCTTCCCGGTGAGAAGACGCACGGCGCCAGGTTCGCCGCGCAAGCGGTACGCCTCCGGGGCCGCGGGCATCCTGACGGACCGTGCGGGCAGTGAACTGGCCGGTGATGTGTCCGTGCCCACGCTGGTCGTGGCCGACCCGCGGTCGGTCCTCGGAGATGTCAGCGCGCTGGTCTACGGGCACCCGGCCAGGCGCCTACGGACCTTCGCGGTTACGGGCACCAACGGGAAGACAACCGTGACGTACATGGTGGCGGCTGTTCTGCGCGCCCTTGGGGTACCGACCGGATTGATAGGTACCACCGGGACGTGGATCGGTGACGACCGACTGGCCACGGTGCGCACGACGCCGGAGGCTCCGGATGTGCAGGCGATCCTGGCACTGATGGTGGACTCCGGCATGCACGCGGTGGCCATGGAGGTCTCCAGTCATGCCATGGTCCTCGGACGTGTCGACGGCATGCGGTTCGACATCAGCGCGTTCACCAACCTCAGCCCCGACCACATGGATTTCCACCGCGACATGGATGACTACTTTGCGGCCAAGGCGGGACTCTTCACGCCGGCGCGCAGTGCGCTGGGCGTGGTCAACGTGGATGACTCCTGGGGCCGCAGACTCGCCTCGCAGTCCCCGATCCCACACGTGACCTATGGCCTCGCGAGCGCTGACTGGACCGCCGAGGACGTGGTGTCGAGCGCCGAAGGTTCGGACTTCCGGGTCGTGCATGGCGACACGGCCCACCCCGTGCACGTGGGCGCACCGGGTCGTTTCAACGTTGCGAACGCCCTGGCGGCGGTCGCGATGCTGGCAGAGGCGGGCTTCCCGGTGCCGGAGGCGGCCGCGGCTATGGCCTCCTTCCGCGGAGTGCCGGGGCGGATGGAGGTTGTGCGCGCCTCGCACCCCGGGAACAGGCATCCGGTGGTCATCGTGGACTACGCACACACCCCGGATGCGGTCGAAGGAGCCTTGATGACCGTCCGCCCTCTGACACAAGGCAAGATTTGGTGTGTGTTGGGTTGTGGTGGAGACCGGGACGCCTCGAAGAGACCGGCGATGGGCAGGATCGCTGCGCACTTGTCCGATCAGGTCATCGTGACCGACGACAACCCACGCTCCGAGGACCCGGCGATCATCCGGGCGTCCGTGCTCGACGGGGCCCGCGAGGTGCGGGGTGCCGATCCCCGAGAGATCGGCGACCGTCAGGAGGCGATCCTCACGGCGGTTCACGCGGCGGCCCCGGGCGACACGGTCATGCTGCTGGGCAAGGGGCACGAGACCGGCCAGGAGATCGACGGCCGGGTGTTCGACTTCGACGACCGGCTCGTCGCACGACAAGCGCTGGACAGTCGCCCATGATCACCATGACCCTGGCCGAGGCGTCCGACGCAGTGTCCGGCGAACTGGTGGCAGCAGACCCGGACACCACGTTCGACAGCGTTGTCACCGACTCCAGGGCGAGCGGACTCGGCGGCCTGTTCGTGGCGATCGTGGGCGAGAACCACGACGGCCACGACCACGTGCAGGACGCCATGACGCAGGGTTGTGTGGCGGCATTGGTCAGCCGGCCGGTCCCAGGACCTCACATCCTCGTGCAGGACACGGTAGTAGCGGCCGGCCTTCTCGCCAGGGCTGTGATCGACCGGTGTCCGGATCTGCGAGTGGTCGCATTGACGGGGTCCTCCGGCAAGACCAGCACGAAGGATCTGTTGCGAGTGGCGCTGTCGTCGTTCGCGCCGACGATCGCGCCCCAGGGCTCCTTCAACAACGAGCTCGGCCTGCCGCGGACCGTCTTCGAGGTCACCGCGGCCACCCGGTACCTGGTCGCCGAGATGGGGGCCAGAGGTAAGGGCCATATCGAGTATCTGTGCACGATCGCGCCGCCGGATGTGAGTCTCGCACTCAACGTGGGGCAGGCACACCTCAGCGAGTTCGGCAGCCAGGAGGCCATCGCGGACGCGAAGTCGGAGATCATCTCCGCGCTGAGGGCCGACGGTGTGGCCGTTCTCAACGCCGACGACGACCGGATCATGGGCATGGCCTCGAAGGCCCCGGGCCGCGTCGTGACCTTCGGGCAGTCGGCGGCATCGGACGTCCGGATCTCGGCATTGGCGGTCGAGGAGGGTCGGCCCGTCATCACCCTGGAACACGAGGGACAGCAGGAGGTGATCCGCCCGGCGCTCTATGGCGAGCACCAGGGTTTCAACATCGCCGCCGCGGTCGCTGCGGCGGTGGCCCTCGGCCTCGACTTCGGTGCGGCCGCCCGCTCCCTGCAGGGTGTTCGCCTGGACAGCAGGTGGCGTATGGAGGTGGCGACCAGCCCCGCAGGCGTCGTTGTGATCAACGACGCCTACAACGCGAACCCGGAGTCGACCGCGGCCGGGTTGCGGGCCCTGGCGACCATGGGTCGTGGTGCTCGCACGTGGGCGGTGCTGGGTGAGATGCGCGAACTCGGCCCGACCTCTGCCAAGGAACACGACACGATCGGGCGGTTGTGCGTGCGCCTCAACATCTCCCGTCTGATCGCGGTCGGCCCCGGCGCCCGCCCCATCCACATGGGCGCGGCGCACGAGGGCTCCTGGGGGGATGAGTCCCAGGCGGTGGACAACGTGGATGAGGCGATCGACATCCTCAACCGGGAAGTCGCCCCCGGGGACGTGGTACTGGTGAAGGCCTCGCGTGCGGTGGGCCTCGAACGCGTCGCGGAAGCGTTGTTGGGGGATGGGTCATGAAACTGGTCGTGATCGCGGGACTGATCGCATTGATCGTCACCCTTCTGGGCACGCCGCTGCTCATCCGGTTCCTTCAGCGGCACGGGTATTCGCAGGCGATCCGCGTGTCCACCGACGGTGTTCCGTATCCCGAGCACGAGGACAAGCGCGGCACTCCGTCGATGGGGGGCCTGGCAATCCTCATCGCCCTGGTCATCGGCTACAGCCTCTCGCACCTGTATGCGTGGCAGTCGCCCACCGCGTCCGGCCTGCTCGCCATCTACCTGGTCCTGGGGTTGGGTCTGGTGGGGATGGCCGACGACTACCTGAAGATCTTCAAACAGCGATCGACGGGAATCCGCG
Organism: uncultured Actinomycetota bacterium; assembly: GCA_963769435.1. GTDB lineage: Bacteria > Actinomycetota > Actinomycetes > S36-B12 > UBA10799 > JADKAV01. The sequence goes on along the minus strand of CAVYLN010000001.1, from coordinate 162,707 downwards.
CGCGCACGAAACTCATCGGGCAGGCCTTCGTGGCGGTGACCTTCGCCTACGGCACGACGTTGTGGCCCGACGAATACGGCCGTACCCCGGCGTCGAACGCAGTGTCCCTGGTGCGGGATACCCCGATCGTGCTGCCCACCGTGCTGCTCATCCTGTGGATCTGGTTGCTCATCACGGCCTCCACCAACGCGGTCAACCTCACCGACGGCCTCGATGGGCTGGCAGTGGGTGCCAGTGCGATCACGTTCATGGCCTACACACTTCTGGGCGTCTGGCAGTACGGCCAGAACTGCTCGTTCGGACGATTCGAGCGATGTTACGACGTGCGCGATCCGCTCGATCTGGCCGTCGTCGCGGCGGCCATGGCAGGTGCGTGTGTCGGCTTCTTGTGGTGGAACACGTCCCCAGCCCGGATCTTCATGGGCGACACCGGCTCGTTGGGCCTCGGCGGCGGCATCGCTGCGTTGGCGATCATGAGCCGCACAGAACTGCTGCTGCCGCTCATGGGGGGTCTGTTCCTGATCATCACGCTGTCCGTGATCGGCCAGGTGGGTAGTTTCAAACTCACGGGCAAACGAATGTTCCGGATGGCACCACTGCACCACCACTTCGAGATGAAGGGATGGGCGGAGGTCACGATCGTCGTGCGCTTCTGGATCGTGCAGGCCTTGTTCGTCTCAGCGGCGCTGTCGCTGTTCTACGCGGAATGGGTGCGACTATGACGCAGTTGCCCGAGCCCGGGACGCAGGACTGGACGGGCCTGCGGGCGGTCGTGGCGGGGATCGGGATCGCCGGGTTCTCCTGCGCCGACGCCCTGCTCCAGCGTGGTGCCGAGGTGGTGGTCATCGACGACAAGGAGGGGCTCGAACAGCGGAACAAGGCCCAGATCCTGGAGGTGCTCGGGGCGACGGTGCGTCTCGGGGACGGGCAGACATTGCCCGACGCGGACCTGTTGGTGGTGTCCCCGGGTCTGCCGCCGTCCGCGCCGGTGATCCGCAGCGCGCAGGAGCAGGGTATGCCGGTCTGGGGTGAGCTGGAACTCGCCTGGCGGGTGCGGCACCCGGAGTCGGCGCCGTGGCTGTTCGTCACCGGGACGAATGGAAAGACGACCACGACGCTGATGCTCGCCTCGATGCTGCGCGCCGGCGGCCTGAACACCGACGCGGTCGGGAACATCGGCGTCAGTCTGGTGGCAACGGTCCTGGACCCGCGGCCCTACGACGTGCTCGCGGTCGAGGTGGGGGCCCCACAACTGCCCTTCGTGCACACCGTCTCCCCGTACTCGGCGGCATGTCTGAACGTCGCGGAGGACCACGTCGACTTCTTCGGCTCGTTCCAGGCCTACCGGGACGCGAAGGCCAGAGTGTACGAGCGCACACAGGTGGCCTGCGTCTACAACAGCCAGGATCCTGCGACGATCGACATGGTGGAGCAGGCGACGGTCGTGGAAGGTTGCCGCGCAATCGGATTCACCCTCGGCATCCCCGGGCGCTCCGAGGTGGGCCTCGTGGACGACATCCTGGCCGATCGGGCGTTCCTGGAAGAACGCGAGACCCACGCCCTGGAACTGGCAACACTCACCGACGTCCGGCCCCCGGTCCCGCATCAGGTCGCCAACGCGCTGGCCGCGGCGGCCCTGGCCCGATCCTTCGGCGTCGAGCCCAGGCATATCGGGATGGGTCTGCGTCAGTTCGAGCCGGCGGGCCATCGGATCGCCGAGGTGGGTCGGGTGGGTGACGTGTTGTACATCGACGACTCGAAGGCCACCAACGCTCATGCTGCCGACATGTCCCTGCGGGCGTACGACCCGGTCGTGTGGATCGCGGGGGGCCTGGCGAAGGGCCAGTCCTTCGACGACCTGGTGACAGCGCCACGCACAACGACTGCGGGCAGTGGTGCTGCTGGGAGAGGATCGGGACCTGATCCTGGAAGCGCTGCGGCGACACGCGCCCGATGTGCCCGTGGAAGTGGTCACGGCCACCGACACTGGAGCAATGCACGAGGTGGTGAGGCGGGCCGCGGGCCTGGCGCAGGCGGGGGACACGGTGCTGCTGGCGCCTGGATGCGCCTCCTGGGACATGTTCAGCGACTACGCGCACCGCGGACGGGAGTTCGCGGCCGCCGTGGGCGGACTGGAGACCTCCTGATGTGGCACGTGCTGCCCGGCGGGGAGACGTTGCGCCGCTGGTGGAACCATCCCCTTGCCAACTACGCACTTCTGCTGAGCACGACGATGCTGCTGCTGGTGCTGGGCATCGTGATGGTGTTCTCGGCCAGCAACGTGGTGACCTACGCAGCGGGCGAGGGCGTCGGGCTCACAGTGACCCAGAAGCAGTTGATGTTCGCGGGCGTGGGCCTGGCCGCGATGGTGCTGATCTCGCGAGCGTCCGTCGCGGGTATCCGGCGGGCCGCGCCGTACCTGCTGCTGGCCGCCTTCGTGGGTCTGTTCCTGGTCTTCGTACCGGGCATCGGTGTGTCGGTGTACGGGCAGCGGAACTGGATCAACCTCGGGGGTCCTTTCCAGTTCCAGCCGAGTGAACTGGCGAAACTGGCGATCATCGTCTGGGGGGCCGATCTCTTGGCCCGCAAGCGGGCGGTGATCCACGAGTGGCGCCACCTGCTGATCCCGCTGATCCCCGTATGGGCGGCGATCGTCGTGCTGATCGTGCTGGAGGGTGACCTGGGGACGACGATCGTCATGTTCCCGATCATGGCCAGCCTGCTGTTCGTCATCGGGGCTCCAGCACGGGTGTTCGGCGCCGCTTTCGGTGGACTGCTGGTTCTGGTGGGACTGGCATCGGTCACTGTCGCCTACCGGATGCAGCGTTTCCGGACCTGGCTGGACCCCGCGTCCGACCCGAGCGGAGCCGGCTACCAGGTGATCCACGGTCAGTACGGGCTGGCCACCGGCGGGCTCGCGGGTACCGGCCTCGGTGCGAGTAGGGAGAAGTGGGGCGGACTGCCCGAGGCACACACCGACTTCATCTTCGCCGTTATCGGTGAGGAACTGGGACTTATCGGAACGCTGAGCGTACTCGCCATGTTCGCCATCATTGCGATCGTGGCCGTCCGCGTGGCACGCAACTCCGATGACGTGTTCGTGCGGTTGGTGGTCGGGGGCATCCTGGCCTGGATCGTGGGTCAGGCGCTGATCAACATCGGTGCTGTCATCGGTCTGCTGCCGATCACGGGTCTGCCCCTGCCGATGGTGTCGTACGGTGGTTCGTCACTGCTCATGTGCCTGTGTGCGATCGGCGTGCTGCTTGCGTTCGCACGCAGTGAGCCCAAGACCGCCGCCGCACTGCGCGCCCGACGAACGGACGCACGAACGCGCCTGATCACACCCCGGGTGCGTCACTGACCATGGTGCTGCGGGTGGTGGTGGCCGGTGGCGGTACCGCTGGGCACGTGGAGCCTGCGCTGAACCTTGCCGATGCCGTCCGCGACGCGGAGCCGTCTGCGGTGGTCACGGCGATCGGGACCGCCGAGGGCCTTGAGACCCGGTTGGTCCCGGCGCGTGGCTATGAACTCGACCTGATCCCGCGAGTGCCACTTCCGCGCAAGCCGTCGATGGATCTGCTGACCTTGCCCAACAGGCTGCGCCACGCCGTCATGCGGTGTCGGGAGGTGCTCGAGCACCGGCAGGCGGACGTCCTGGTGGGGTTCGGGGGTTATGTGGCGCTACCTGCCTACCTTGCGGCCCGCGGACGTGTGCCGATCGTCGTTCATGAGGCGAACGCCAAGGCGGGGCTGGCCAACAAGATGGGCACGGCGCTTCACCCCGTTCGTCGCGGAGGCGACCTCGGGCAGTCTGCCCGGCGCCGTGCGCATAGGCATTCCACTGCGCAGCACCATGGCGAACCTGGACCGTGCCGGTCGTCGTCCGCAGGCCAGGGATCGCTGGGGTCTCGACCCCGACCAAGCGTGTCTGCTGGTGTTCGGGGGTTCCCAAGGAGCACGGTCCCTGAACGCCGCGACGGTTGCCGCCGCACCTGCGCTGATCGAGGCGGGGGTGCAGATCCTCCACGCCTACGGTCCCAAGAACTCGGACCAGGTCGCCGCACTCGCGGAACTGCGCGGCTATCACGCGGTCGACTACATCGACGGGATGGACGACGCGTATGCTGCCGCCGACATGGCCGTGTGCCGCGCCGGTGCGATGACCTGCGCCGAACTCGCCGCCGTGGGCCTGCCCGCCCTTTATGTCCCCCTGCCGATCGGCAACGGCGAGCAGCTGTTCAACGCCGCACCGGTTGTGGAAGCAGGTGGCGGTCTGCTGATCGAAGACGGGGCGCTGACCGGCCCGGTGCTGGTGGACTCGGTGCTCGGGGCGATCACGGACCGGGGCAGACTGGAGTCGATGTCCGAGAACGCCGCCAGTCATGGGGTCCGTGACGCTGCCGCTCGCCTGGCGGACATGGTGATGGCAGCAGCGGCGAAGGGTGAGAAGTGAACGTAGACGAGATCCAGGACATCCCCGAGTCCGTGCACGTCATCGGCATCGGCGGGGCGGGGATGAGTGCGCTGGCCAGGCTCCTGCTGGCGCGAGGTGTGCGGGTCAGCGGATCCGATGCCAAGGACTCGCGGCGACTGGACGCGCTACGGGCGCTTGGGGCCAAGTGCGACGTCGGCCACGATCCTGCCAACGTGGCGGACGTGGGGGCGGTGGTCGTGTCCACCGCCATCGCCGATTCGAACGTGGAACTGACCACTGCCAGGCAACGAGGGATCCCGGTGCTGCACCGATCCGTCGCGCTGGCATTGACCACCGTGGGCAAGGACGTCCTGGCGGTCGCGGGTACGCACGGCAAGACGACGACCACCTCGATGCTGACGGTCATTCTGCAGGCCTGCGGAGTGGACCCGTCCTTCGCCATCGGCAGTGAACTACACGATTCCGGCTCCAACGCCCATCTGGGTACTGGGGACGCGTTCGTGGTGGAGGCCGACGAGAGTGACGGGTCCTTCTTGAATCTGGACGCGCAGGTCGGCATCATCACGAACATCGAACCCGATCACCTCAACTACTGGGGCACGGCAGAGGCGATGGAAGCGGGTTTCCACGACTTCGCCGTTGCGATCGGCGAACGCGGTGGCTACGTGGTGATGTGCCAGGACGATGCGGGCTCCGCACGACTGGCCGAGGTGCTGCGGGATGCCGGCGTCGACGTCCGTACCTACGGGTTGGCCACCGACAGCGACTATCGGATCACGCTCGGGTCGCTGACCGCCGAGGGTTCGGACTTCCGTGTGGACGGGCCGCTGCTCGCCGTCGATGCACACATCCGGGTGGCCGGGCAGCACAACGTCCTCAACGCCACAGCCGCGATGATCGCGGCCGCCGGACTGGGACTGCCGGCAGGCGAGGTCGCCGAGGCGGTGGCACAGTTCACGGGCACCCGTCGCCGCTTCGAATACCGCGGAGAGGTCGCCGGGGTCCGGGTCTTCGACGACTACGCTCACCATCCGACAGAGATCGCCGCGACCTTGCGGGCAGCGCGGGACGTGGTCGGTGAGGGCCGGATCCGGGTGGCGTTCCAAGCCCACCACTACTACCGCACCGCCATGTATCTCAAGGAGTTCGGGCAGGCGCTGGGCCTCGCGGACTTCGTCGTCGTCTTGGAGGTCTTCGCCCCCGGTGAGGAGCCGATCCCGGGAGCCAGCGGTCAAGGAATGGCCGACGCGGTGCCACTGCCGCGAGAGCAGGTGGTGTTCGAGCCCTCCTGGTCAGCGGTGGCAGCACATCTGGCAGCAGGTGCGTCACCCGGCGACATCATCATGACGTTGGGTGCCGGGGACATCTCACTGCTGATTCCAGAGGTGCTCGACCTGCTCGCCCACCGATTCGACGGGGTGGAACCGTGACGATCACCGAACCGGAGGTGCAGACCGAACCGGCCGGCTCGCCGCCGAAGTCCCATCGTCGCCTGATCTTCGCCGGCGCGACAGCAGCCGTCGTGGTCGCGGGCGCGGTATACGCGACCGGATGGACGTCCCTGATGGGGGTCGACACGATCGAGGTACGGGGAGTGACTGTCACGAGCGCCGAACAGCTCATCCAGACCGCCGGCATTGTGGAGGGGACCCCAATGATGCGGGTGGATGTTCGCGCGGCCACCTCACGTCTGTCCGATCTACCACAACTGGCTTCCGTGGACGTCGTCCGGGAGTGGCCCCGGACAGTAGTCCTGTCGGTGTCTGAACGGGCAGCCGTGGCAGCGAAGAAGGGCAACGGGGGCTGGGACCTCGTGGATGCCAACGGGGTCGCGTTCGTCGTCAGCGCCAAACGGCCCAAGGATCTGCCGATTCTGCAACCGTCAGCTGACGAGATGACCAACACTGCCATGACGAGCGCCCTGGCCAGCATGTCCCCGGAGATCCGAGCGAGGGTGGCTGAGATCTCTGCGGAGTCCCCCGCGTCCATCGAACTGGTACTGCGGAAGTCCGGCGCAGTGGTCAAGTGGGGTTCGGCGGACGGATCGCAGGAGAAGTCCGAGGTGCTCGCGGTCCTGTTGTCCACAGACGCCGGGTGGTACGACGTCTCCAACCCGAACACCCCGTCCACCGCGGACGCGCCACCGGTCACAACGCCCAGGACCGGCCCGGGAGCGGAGGTGGCCCCGACGGTCGAACCCAGCGCGGCGGTGACCCCGACCCCAACGCCGACTCCAACGCCCAGCGAGGTCACGCAGGGGGAGGTGCCGGTCGGAGTGGTGCCGGACTGATCGCCCGGTTCTGAGATCGGGGGTGTGGGCTGTGCGGCGGCTCAGCGGGCCGCACACGGGCGAGGAAGCCTCAGGCGCGAACAACCTGGTTGGTGTTGGCCACCTGTCGGTGGGCAGGCACCGGCACAGTCTGAATACCCGGACGCCTCGGAGCGAGGCCGAACCTCATTGTCATCTTCAAGGTGAGACTTGCCCTGGTTCGCGGGCCGGAACGTGTGGTGATGGGTTGTAGAGGTGTGGATTTCCAGAAATCTTGCCCCCAGTTCGGGAGAGTTGCTTGCGTCGCGAGATGTCCGTACTACTCTGCTTCTCAGAGCCCGCAAGGGAGTCGGTTAAGCCTCAAGTAGAGGTTGAAGGCGATCTGAGCGGCTACTTCCCCCATCGGTCTGTGAGGACCGGAACAGCATCAGCATCAATCCGCCGTGCCGCCGGCTCGGTCGGGGTTGCCACTTTGGGTTCGCCCTGAACCTTAGGTGGAGCCTGAATTTTCTGACCTAGAAAGGATCTCTGGTGGCCGCTCCCCAGAACTACCTCGCAGTTATCAAAGTTGTCGGTATCGGCGGGGGCGGCGTCAACGCCGTCAACCGCATGATCGAGTTCGGACTCAAGGGCGTCGAGTTCATCGCCGTGAACACCGATGCGCAGGCCCTGTTGATGTCGGACGCCGATGTCAAACTCGACATCGGGCGTGAACTGACCCGTGGTCTCGGTGCTGGCGCCGACCCGGAGGTGGGCCGCAAGGCTGCTGAGGACCACGAGGAGGAGATCGCCGAGGTCCTGCGAGGCGCAGACATGGTCTTCGTCACCGCCGGTGAGGGTGGCGGTACCGGCACGGGCGGCGCGCCGGTCGTGGCCCGGATCGCCCGGGAACTCGGAGCCCTGACCATCGGTGTGGTGACCCGGCCGTTCATGTTCGAGGGCCGTCGTCGTGCCACGCAGGCCGAGAGCGGCATCGACTCCCTGCGCGAAGAGGTCGACACCCTCATCGTGATCCCGAACGACCGCCTGCTGGCGCTGGCCGACCGCACCATCTCGATGATCGATGCGTTCAAGCAGGCCGACCAGGTTCTGCTGCAGGGCGTGTCCGGGATCACGGACCTGATCACGACCCCGGGTCTGATCAACCTCGACTTCGCCGACGTCAAGAGCGTCATGGCCGGAGCCGGATCGGCACTCATGGGCATTGGTTCGGCTCGTGGCGACGAGCGCGCAGAAGTGGCCGCCGAGATGGCGATCTCCTCTCCGCTGCTCGAGGCCAGCATCGAAGGAGCGCACGGCGTGCTCCTCAGCGTTGCCGGTGGGGCGGACCTGGGTCTGCACGAGATCACCGAAGCTGCCCGACTGGTCTCCGATGCCGCGCACCCGGAGGCGAACATCATCTTCGGCACGGTCATCGACGACACCCTCGGCGACGAGGTTCGGGTCACCGTCATCGCGGCCGGATTCGACGGCGGGGCTCCGCTGCCACGCCTGTCGACACCCAACCGCGCCGGCATCACCGAGGGTTTCCTGCCCAGCGAGACACTTCCGGTGGAGCGGGAGTCGATCGACCTGTCCGGCCGGAGCGAAGAGGTCGGGCGGCCGCTGACCCCGGCGACCAGGGCAGTCTCGTTCGAGGACAGCACGGCGAGCAAGGACGCCGACGACCTGGACGTCCCCGACTTCCTGAAGTGATCGCAGGCACGATCCACGACGCCTCCTGGCTCGTCACCGACCGCACCGTCGGGGCGAGCCAGGGGGCGTTCGCCTTGGGCAATCTCGCCGTACACGTCGGTGACGATCCCGCGGCGGTGGCCCTCAACCGGGCGATGCTGGCACGGGAACTGGGTGCCCAGGGCGTGGTCTTCACCCGCGCCGCCCACTCCGCGCGGGTCGCCCATGTGGATGAGATCGTCGACGACGTCCAGGGCGTCGATGCGTTGATCACCGATCGTCCCGGCCTCGCGATCGCAGCCCAGGGTGCGGACTGCGTCATGGTAGCTCTGGCAACCGCGAACGGGTGGGTCGCGGCGGTGCATTGTGGCTGGAAAGGACTGGTCGAGGGTGTGGTCGCACAGACTGTGGCAGCACTGGTCGACTCAGGTGCCGATATCGATGGGGCAGTGGCCCGTCTGGGTCCGAGTATCTGCCCGGACTGCTACCCGGTCGACGATGCGCGGGCGGACACCGTCTGCCGGGTCCTCCCCGCCGCGGTCGGCCGAGCGTGGCGGGTCGGCCGTGATCGACCTGCGGGCAGGTGTCCTGACGCAGTTGGGGGGCTACGGCGTGCACGCCACCGTCGATGAGCGCTGCACCCGGGAGGACCCCGATCTGTTCTCCTACCGCCGTGACGGTGTGACAGGTCGTCAGGCGATCGCGGTCATGCGAGGGACGCGATGACCTCGGACACTCGCACGTCGGAACTCGCCGCAAATCTCGCAGATGTGCGAGCCCGCATCTCCTTGGCGTGCGAGCGCGCCGGGCGGCCACCCGCCGAGTTGATCGTCGTCACCAAGTTCTTCGGTCCCGACGACGTCCATCGGCTGGCCCGACTAGGGGTTACCGACGTCGGAGAGAACCGGGACCAGGAGGCAGCGGCGAAGCACGCCGCCTGTGAGGACCTGCCCCTCACATGGCATTTCATCGGGCAGTTGCAGTCGAACAAGGCCAAGTCCGTGGTGCGGTACGCCGACCTGGTCCACACCGTCGACCGGCCCAGCGTGATGCGTGCGCTCGACAAGGCCGCGCTCGGGGTCGGCAAGAGGCAGGACGTGCTGATCCAGGTCAACCTGGACCCGCAACCACGCGAGCAGCGAGGTGGGGCAGTGCCGGGCGAGGTTCCGGATCTGCTGGCCCGGATCGTGGCCAGCGAGGGGTTGCGTCTGCGCGGAGTCATGGGGGTGGCCCCACTCGGCGGCGACGCTGCTGCCGCGTTCGAAGAACTGCGGAAGACCTCCGGCAGAGTGCGCGATCTGGTGCCCGACGCACAGATCATTTCGGCGGGGATGAGTTCAGATCTGGAAATCGCCGTGGCGTATGGCGCGACACACCTGCGTATCGGCACGGCTGTCATGGGCAGTCGCCCAGACGTCAGGTACCGTCCTACTAAGGGCGGGAAGTTCAACGAAGGAGATGCGCAGTGAGCACCTTGCGCCAGAAGGTTGCCGTTTACCTCGGTCTGACCGAGGAAGACTATGGCTTCGAGTACGACGAGCGGCACGACCGGGAAGGGCACACTGCGGGAAGCCGTGGGGCGACCGGGGTCGGCGGTGGATCAGAACGACACCGCGACGTTCGCGCCGAGCGGCCCGCGCCGGATCGAGGCCGCCTACGACGTCGTGCGGATGAGTCCGTCGGCCTACGCGGACGTCCGCGCCATCGGCGAGGGTTTCCGCGCCGGGGACGTGATCTCGATGGATCTCTCGGGTCTGACTCCCGACGACGCCAAGAGGATGATCGACTTCGCCTCGGGTCTGACGTTCGGGCTGCACGGCAGCATCGAGCGACTTGGCGGCAAGGTCTTCCTGCTGACCCCGAAGGGTGTGGAACTCGCCAACTCGGTGCGCTCCAGCCTGATCTCCTAGGCGGGGGACATGAGCCCTGTCGCGAGTGTGATCGTCAACGTCCTCTGGCTGTATCTGCTCGTCCTCATCGGTCGGCTGGTCTTCGACATCGTCCAGATGCTGGCACGCGACTGGAAGCCCAAGGGCTTCGTGCTCGTGATCGCGGAGATCATCTACACCCTCACCGACCCACCACTGCAGGCGCTGCGTCGGATCATCCCGCCACTGAGATTCGGCGGGATCTCGTTGGACATCGCGTTCCTGGTCCTTTTCATCGGACTGCAGATCCTGATCGCAGTCATCGCACGGTTCTGAGCCGCAACCTTTCAGGCGCGGCGCAGGGCCACCCGCATGTGCGGCTCGTCGATCCGCATCGCGGCCGGCGCCGCGGCAGACACGATCTCCTCGGCCAGGACCTCCCGCGCGATCAGGTCGCCGTGCTGCTCGAAGGCCGCAGTCACCCGGGGATCGTCGGACTGCCACAGCAGCAGGACCCGGTCGGTCACCGCGAAGCCGGAGTCCTTGCGTGCCTGCTGCAGTGTGCGCACCACGTCCCGAGCCATCCCGAGCACGAGCAACTCCTCAGTGAGGTGGAGATCGAGGGCTACGGACTCGCCGCCGGCGCTGGCCACCGTCCAGCCTTCTTCGGGCACCTCGGTGATGACCAGATCGTCCTCGGTGAGAGTGATCACCTCACCTTCAACCTCAACCCGACCTTCAGACTCTCGCACATCGGCGACGAGGCTCGCGGGGTCCGCGGCCACCACCGCTGCGGCGACCAAGGGAGTTCGCTTCCCGAAACGCTTCCCGAGGCTCCGGAAGTTCGGTTTGACGCTGACCCGGACCAGTGCACCGGCATCGGCCAGCGATGCCAGCGAGACCACGTTGAGTTCCTCCGCGACCTGCGCCCGGGCGTCCTCACCGAGCTCCTGCCAGCGCGGCGCGGCAACCAGCGCGCGGGACAGTGGCTGCCGGATCTTGACGCCGGACTCGGCGCGGGCGGCGCGCCCGAGTTCGACGAGCCGTCGGACCAGCGCCATGTCCGCCTCGAGTTCAGGATCGATGGCGCTCTCGTCCACCGCAGGCCAGGAGGCGAGATGGATGCTGTCGATGCCCTCCGACTGCGCGAAGAGGTCCTGCCAGAGGCGTTCGGTGATGAACGGCGTGAAACCGGCCATGATCAGCAGGACGTCCCGCAGACAGCGGTGGAGGGTCTGCAGAGCCGCTGGGTCGCCCTCCCAGAACCGCCTGCGTGAGCGGCGGACGTACCAGTTGGACAGGTCGTCGATGATCTCCGCGATGAGCCGTCCTGCGGTCTGCGAGTCGAACTGCTGCAGAGCGGCATCGACGTCGCGGACCGTGGCGTTGACCCGGGAGAGGGCCCAGCGGTCCATCATCGTGGGCTCGGCGTCCTGGCCCGGCTCCCACTGCGAAAGGCTGCCGTACAGCCCCTGGAACGAGGCGGTGCTCCACAGCGTGGACAGGACCTTGCTCACCACCTCCTGGAGCGCTTCGGCCCCGACCCGCCGGGCCTGCCACGGGGAGCCGGAGGCCAGCATGAACCAGCGCAGAGCGTCGGCCCCGTGGGCGTCCATCAGCGGGATGGGCTCGAGCACGTTGCCCAGGTGTTTGCTCATCTTGCGGCCCTCGGCGTCCAGGATGTGGCCCAGACACAGCACGTTGCGGTACGACGACTGACCGGTCACCAGGGTCCCGACCGCCATGAGCGTGTAGAACCATCCGCGTGTCTGGTCGATCGCCTCACAGATGAAGTCCGCGGGATAGGACCGTTCGAACTCGTCAGCGTTCTGGTTCGGATAGCCGAACTGAGCGAACGGCATGGCACCGGAGTCGTACCAGCAGTCGATGACCTCGGGGACCCGCGTCGCTGTAGCGTCACACTGCGGGCAGGGGAAGACGATGTCGTCGACGTAGGGCCGGTGGGGGTCGATCTGCGAGACGTCGTGTCCGGCGAGGTCGGACAATTCCGAGCGCGAGGCGACCGCGGTCAGGTGCCCCTCGTCGCACCTCCAGATGGGAAGGGGGGTACCCCAGTAGCGCGAGCGGGACAAAGCCCAGTCGATGTTGTTGCGCAGCCAGTCACCGTATCGGCCCCACTTGATGGTCTCGGGGAACCAGTTGGTGGCCTCGTTCTGTGCCAGCAGTTGGTCCTTCGCCGCCGTGGTGCGGATGTACCACGACGGCAACGCGTAGTAGATCAACGGCGTGTGGCAACGCCAGCAGTGGGGATAGGCGTGCTCGTACGGAACCCGCTTGAACAGCAGTCCTCGCGCCGACATGTCCGCGACCAGCGCCTCATCCGCGTGCTTGAAGAACTGGCCCCCCACGAGTGGCAGATCGGGCCCGAAATGCCCGTCGGCCTGCACCGGATTCACCACCGGCAGTCCGTATTCGCGGCACACCGCGAGGTCATCCGCGCCGAACGCCGGTGCCAGGTGCACGATGCCGGATCCGTCCGTGGTCGTGACGAAGTCCCCGGGGATCACGTAGTGGGAGTCCGGGATCTCGACGAGATCGAACGGGCGCTGGTAGCGCACGCCCTCAAGCTCCCGGCCCTGCATGGTGTGCAGGATCTCGGCGTCGTCGCCCAGCGTCGCGGCGAGCAGTTCCTCCGCAACCACGAACAGCTGGTCGCCGGTTCGGGCGACCACGTAGGAGGCATCCGGTGCCACCGCGACCGCAGTGTTGGAGACCAGGGTCCAGGGCGTGGTGGTCCACACCAGCAGCGCGAGGCCCGGGAAACGCTCGGCGAGTTCCCCGCCGATCACCGGGCACGTGACGAACACCGACGGGTCGATGACCGTCTCGTACCCCTGAGCCAATTCATGGTCGCTCAAGGTGGTGCCGCAGCGCGGACAGTACGGTGACACGCGGTGGTCCTGCTCCAGCAGTCCGGCATCGAAGATGGTCTTCAGCGACCACCAGACGCTGTCGATGTAGTCCGCGGACATGGTCCAGTAGGCCTCGTCCATGTCCACCCAGTAGCCCATCCGGGCGGTCATCTGGGAGAAGGCATCGACGTGCCGGAGCACGGATTCCCTGCACTTCTCGTTGAACTCAGCGATGCCGAACGCCTCGATGTCGGGCTTGCCGTTGAATCCCAGTTCCCGCTCGACGGCCAGTTCCACGGGCAGTCCGTGGCAGTCCCAGCCGGCCTTGCGTGGGACGTGGTAGCCCTTCATCGTGCGATAGCGGGGATACAGATCCTTGAACACCCGGGCTTCGACGTGATGCACGCCGGGTGTGCCGTTCGCCGTGGGTGGCCCCTCGTAGAAGGTCCACTGCGGACCCCCCTCGGTCTGCCGCAATGACCGGTGGAACACGTCGTTGGCCGCCCAGAAGTCGATGATCTCGCGCTCCATGGCAGGTAGGTCGATCTTCGGTGGCACCGAGCGGTACATTCCACTCCTTCATCGCAGGACTCCTAGAGGGTATCGAGGTGCGCTCCCCGCCCACCGGCCGTCCTCGACCTAGAGTGGGTGGTGATGTCGACCTCATCGTTCGCGGGATCGCTCTGGGTCAAGCCCGGATCCCGCCGCACCGCAGTCGGAGGGGCCCATGGCGAGCCGCCGGCGCTGGTCGTCCGGGTCTCCAAACCGGCAGCGGGCGGGCAGGCCAACAAGGCAGTGGTGGCCGCGCTCGCAGCGTCGATCGGAGTCCGCGCCTCCCAGGTCCGGATCGTGTCCGGCGAGCACTCGAGGGGCAAGCGGATCGTGATCGAGCGACCTCCCGTGGACCTGGCGCAGAGATGGGCGCGATTGCTGTCTACGGTGGTGTGAATGAGGCACCCAGCGGTTCTGGTCGCGTGGTTCACGGCTGCTGCCGTCCTCGTCGTCGACCAACTCAGCAAATGGTGGGCCGTGGCCACACTCGAGGGGCAGCCCGACCGTGAGATCGTCGGCGAACTCCTGCGGTTCAGCTTCGTACGCAATCCTGGCGCGGCTTTCGGCCTCGGTGGCGGCGCCACGATCGTGTTCAGCCTGGTCGCGGTCATTGTCGCGGTCGTGCTCTTCCGGATGTCCACCAGACTCGTGTCGATGTGGTGGGCGGTCGCCCTGGGCCTCATGCTCGGTGGCGCACTGGGCAACTTGATCGACCGGATCTTCCGTGAGCCCTCGCCGCTGCAAGGCCATGTGGTCGACTTCTTGAGGCTGCCGAACTGGCCGGTCTTCAACGTGGCCGACATGTCGCTGGTGGCGGCCGCGGTCATGATCGTGGCGCTGAGTCTGCTGAACGTGCCTTACGACCGCCCCCGCCACGAGCCCGCCGACAGCCAGAGTGCATGAACGAACGAACGTACCCGGTGCCCGACGGCCTGGACGGTCAGCGCCTCGACCAGGCGCTCTCGCGGATGCTGGGCCTTTCACGCAGTCGTGCGGCCGACATGGTCGATCGTGCGTTGGTGACGGTGGACGGCGAACTGTTGCCGAAGTCGGCCCGCGTCGGCGCCGATCAGACTGTGACCGTGCGGGAACTGGACCCCCCCGCACCGGTGGCGCGGATCATGGAACTGCCTGTGCTGTACGCCGACGACGACATCATCGTCGTGGACAAGCCGGTCGGCATGGCTGTGCACGCAAGTCCCGGATGGGATGGCCCGACGGTGGTGGCGGCATTGGCGCGTGCCGGCTACCAGGTCGCGCAGATCGGGTCCGACGAGCGGTACGGAGTCGTGCACCGGCTGGACGTCGGTACCAGCGGTGTCATGGTCGTGGCCAAGTCGGCCCGTGCCTATTCGGCGCTGAAGCGGGACTTCAAGAACCGCGAGGTGGGGAAGACCTACCACGCGCTCGTGCAGGGACGACCTGATCCGCCCACCGGGACGGTGGACGCGCCGATCGGACGGGATCCCCGGCATTCCCACCGCTTCGCAGTCACGGCAGAGGGGCGGCCGAGCATCACCCACTACACGACCCTGGAGAACCACCGCTACGCCTCCTTGCTCGAACTCGGCCTGGAGACCGGCCGCACCCACCAGATCCGCGTTCACATGGCTGCGATCCGGCACCCGTGCTGTGGGGATGTGACGTACGGCGCCGATCCGGTCCTGTCAGAACGCCTCGGGCTGAGCCGGCAGTGGCTGCATGCGGTGCGCCTGACCATCCGGCATCCGGCGACCGGGGCTGAGGTCAGCTTCGTGAGCGAGTACCCCCAGGATCTACAGCACGCCCTCGCAGTGGTCCGGGCGGGGTGAGCGCTGTGACGCTGAGCCTCCAACTCTCCGCACGCTTCGGCCCGACACGCGCGTAGTTGGAGGCGCAAAAGCCGCGTTAGTCCACATTTCGGGCATGACCTCCTCCATCTTTCAGCGGACTCCTGAACGAGGCTTCGCCGGTGCGCGCGAAGATGGAGGGGAGTCGTCGGGGCCACCCGCCCAGTTGCACGGACGGGGTGTCAGGCGATGGCGCGTCGGGCCCACAGGTGTCGGGGGATCGGCTTAGTCTGGAGACCCATCCGCACCAGCCGCAAGGGAGCCCCATGTCGGACTCGTTCGTGCACCTGCACGTGCACACCGAGTACTCGATGCTGGATGGTGCCGCCCGCCTCGACGACCTCTTCAGCGAGGCGGCCCGGCTGGAGATGCCGGCGATCGCCATGACCGACCACGGGAACGTGTTCGGGGCCTACGAGTTCTACAAGAAGGGGCTCAGCCACGGGGTCAAGCCGATCATCGGCATCGAGGGGTACTACGCGCCGCAGGGCCGGCACACACGGGCCCCGTACGACTTCGGCGATGTGCCCGGTGACGAGGTCGGCGAGGACGGCACGCCGACCATGAAGGGCAAGCAGGCGTACACGCACATGACCGTGCTCGCCGAGACCACCGAGGGCATGCACAATCTGTTCCGCCTTTCCAGCATGGCCAGCATCGAGGGTTACTACCGCAAGCCGCGGTTCGACCGGGAACTGCTCGACCGCTACGGCAAGGGCCTGATCGCCACGACCGGATGTCCGAGCGGCGAGGTCAACATGTGGCTGCGGGCCGGTCAGTACGATCGGGCGCTGGCCGCCGCCGCGGACTTCCGGGACATCCTCGGATCGGGCAACTTCTTCGTGGAACTGATGGACCACGGGCTGGACATCGAGACCCGCCATCGCGCTGACCTGCTGCGTATCGCGAAGGAATTGGACCTGCCGCTGGTGGCCACCAACGACCTTCACTACGTACGCGAGGAGGATGCCGAGGCCCACGATGTGCTTCTGTGCATCGGCACCCGGGCAACGGTCAACGACGAGAAGCGCTTCCGGTTCAACGGCAGCGGTTACTTCCTCAAGCCAGCTGAGCAGATGCGGAGTATCTGGTCGGAGTTGCCGGAGGCCTGTGACAACACCTTGCTGATCGCGGAGCGCTGCAACGTCGAGTTCGACGACTCGGCCAACCTGATGCCGCGCTTCGACGTGCCCGAGGGGGAGACCGAGGACTCCTGGATGGCCAAGGAGGTGCACAGGGGTCTGGCCGAGCGTTTCGCGCCGCACCCGGTGCCCGAGACCCACATGAAGCAGGCCGACTTCGAGCTGTCGGTCATCGCACAGATGGGTTACTCCAGCTACTTCCTGGTGACCGCCGACCTGGTGCGCTACGCGAAGGCCAACGGCATCCGGGTCGGACCGGGCCGTGGGTCGGCGGCAGGCGCGCTGATCGCTTGGGCGATGGGCATCACCGAACTGGACCCGCTCGAACACGGACTCATCTTCGAGCGTTTCCTGAACCCCGACCGGGTGTCGATGCCCGACATCGACATGGACTTCGACGAGCGTCGGCGCGGCGAGATGATCCGGTACGCCACGGAGAAGTACGGCGATGACCAAGTGGCCCAGATCGTCACGTACTCGTCCATCAAGGCCAAGGCCGCGATCAAGGACTCCGCGCGGGCGCTCGGACTGCCGTACGCGCTGTCCGACCAGATCACCAAGGCGATGCCGGATCCGGTGATGGGCAAGGACATCCCGCTGTCGGGCATCTTCGATCCCAAACACCCGCGTTTCGCCGAGGCGGGGGATTTCCGCTCGCTGCACGACGACGATCCGCAGGTTCAGCAGGTCGTGGCCACGGCGCGAGGGCTCGAGGGGCTCAAGCGGCAGCCCGGCGTCCATGCCGCCGGCGTGATCCTGTCCCGGGCGAAACTTCTGGATGTCGTGCCCCTGTGGATGCGCGACGACGGCTCGATCATCACTCAGTTCGACATGGACGCGTGCGAGAAGCTCGGGCTGCTCAAGATGGACTTCCTGGGCCTGCGCAACCTGACGGTCCTGGACGACTGCCTCGAGAACATCGAGCGCAACAAGGGCGAGCAGGTCGTCCTCGAGGAACTTCCACTGGACAATCCGGAGGCGTACCGGCTGCTCGCACGCGGCGATACCCTCGGGGTCTTCCAGCTCGACGGCGGGCCGATGCGGGCATTGCTGCGTTCGATGAAACCGGACTCCTTCGACGACATCAGCGCCGTGCTCGCCCTCTACCGGCCGGGTCCGATGGGTGCCAACGCACACAACGACTACGCCGACCGCAAGAACAATCGGAAGCCGGTGACCCCGATCCACCCCGAGTTGGCGGAGCCGCTCGAGGACATCCTGTCCGAGACCTACGGCGTCATCGTCTATCAGGAACAGGTCATGACGATCGCGCAGCGCGTCGCCGGGTACAGCCTGGGTCAAGCGGATCTGTTGCGGCGCGCGATGGGCAAGAAGAAGAAGGAGATCCTGGACAAGGAGTTCGGGCCCTTCGCCGAAGGCATGCGCGCCAACGGTTTCAGCGACGCCGCAATCAACACGCTGTGGGAGATCCTGGTCCCGTTCGCGGACTACGCGTTCAACAAAGCGCACTCGGCCGGTTACGGTCTCGTCTCATACTGGACCGCCTACCTGAAGGCCAACTATCCGACGGAGTACATGGCCGCGCTGCTGGAATCGGTGAAGGACAACAAGGACAAGAGCGCGATCTACCTCGCGGAGTGCCGGCACATGGGAGTCAAGGTCCTTCCGCCCGACGTCAACGACTCACAGTCTCGGTTCACGGCGGTCGGGGACACGATCAGGTTCGGTCTCTCGGCGGTCCGCAACGTGGGTGAAGCGGTGGTGGATTCCATCGTCGAGTCGCGAACGGCCAAGGGGAGATTCTCCGACTTCCACGACTACCTGTCCAAGGTGGAGGCCTCGGCATGCAACAAACGCGTCGTCGAATCCTTGATCAAGGCCGGTGCCTTCGACTCCCTGGGTCACACCCGGCGAGGGCTGATCAGTATCCATGAGCCCGCGGTCGACGAGGCGCTGACCACCAAGCGGGCGGAATCGATCGGCCAGTTCGACCTCTTCGGGGACATGCCCGACGAGGAAGGCGCCGAACAGGCGGCCTCGCTGCAGATTCCGGTCGGGGAGTGGGACAAAGCGCTCCTGCTGGCACACGAGCGCGAGATGCTGGGCCTCTACGTCTCCGACCATCCGCTGCTGGGCCTCGAAGCCCAGCTGCGCACTTTGTCCGACGGGAACATCGCCGACCTGGCGGGTCTGGACAAAGCCGACGGGCGGATCGTCAACGTGGCGGGGCTGGTGACCACCGTGGCCCGGCGCGTCACGAAGGGCGGAAAGCCGTACGCCCAGATGGTGGTGGAGGATCTCACCGGAGAGATTCAGGTCATGGTCTTCCCCAAGGTGTACGAGGCCGTCTCCCCGTACTGCCACACCGACGCCATCCTTGTGGTCAAGGGACGCCTGGACGTCAGTGAGGACTCGCCGCGACTGATGGCCATGGAGGTCAAGGTCCCAGACCTGTCACTCGACCGGAACACCCCGTTCGTGGTCACCGTGGCGGCGCAACAGTGCACCCCGGACACCGTGGATCGGCTCAAATCGGTGCTCACCGCGCATCCGGGAGGTACCGAGGTCCACCTGCGGATGGCCACCGGCACCCGCACCACGGTGCTGCGGCTCGACGAGGGCTTCCGGGTCTCCGCGACGCCGTCACTGGGCGCCGATCTCAAGGCGCTGCTGGGGCCGAACTGCCTGCCGGGATCGTGACCGGCGCACCGCCGGTGCGGCCCCGCCGGGCCGGACTCCATCCGCTCGGGGTGATCGCCCGCTACATCGTGCTGGGCGCGGCGCTCGGTGTCCCCGTCGCGGTGCTGTGGGTTGTTCTTGCGCCTCGGGTGCTGGCCACATCCCTGGACCCCGCCACGTTCGCCGAGCAGTATCCGCAGGGCTTCGCAGCGGCGGATCTGACGTTGGGGTCGCTGTTGCTGGTGTTCGGAGGTGCCATCGGCCTCACTGCGGCCATCCGATTGCGGCGCACAGGCTTCGACCGAGGGTGGGCCCAGGTCGTCGGCGCCATGGCGTCGGCCGGGATGTGCGCCGCCGTGGCCCGGGTGGTCGGCTGGTGGCTGGCAGGCAGGGCAACGTCTGGGGAGGAGGGGGCATTCGAGTTACCCCTCACAGTGGGAGCCGATGGCGTGCTGCTGCTCGGGGTCTTCTCGGCCCTGCTGGTGATCGTGTTCTACGCCGCCTTCGCCCGTGAGCCGGTGGCAACGAGCAGCTAGGCCTGGATCGGGGCCGTCCGCGCCTTCGTGGCCTCGATGAGGTGTTCGGGGCGCAGTTCGATGTCCGTGCCGCGGCGGCCGCCTGACACGAGGATCGTCGAATGGTCCAGCGCGGAGGCGTCCAGGATCGTGGGCAGAGACCTGCGCTGACCGATCGGTGAGACCCCGCCGAGCACGTATCCGGTGACCTTCTCCACAGTCTTGGGCTCGGCCATCGAGGCACGTTTGGCCCCGACGGCCGACGCGAGCGCCTTGAGGCTCAACTGCCCGCTGACCGGCACGCACGCCACGACCAACTCACCGTCGGCATCGGCGACCAGTGTCTTGAACACCCGGTCCGGATCAAGTTTCAATGCCTCAGCGGCCTCCTGGCCGTACGCGGTCGTATCGGGGTCGTGCTTGTACTCGTGCACCGCGAACGGCGTGCCCATCGCCTGCAGCGCGGCCATCGCCGGAGTGGCGGAGGTTCCCTTGCGCTTCTTGCTGTGCTTGGCGGCCACGGATCGAAGGTATCGGCACCGCGGTGCCGCGGCCACCTGTGGCACGCACAGGCACCGTCAGGTGCTGCGACTGCGGGCGTCGAGCCGGTGCGGCCGGCGCCTGTCCAGGCGTACGGGCCTGAGCGAGCCTCAGCCGCGGGGGCTGCGGGACGGCCGGTCCCAGGGCGGATTGGCGGCCGCACACTCTGCGGCCGGGGGCCCGCTTCGTACGATGGAGCCATGCTGCGCCGCATCGACCTTCGCACCGATGACGTCTTCGACGTGCCCCGGGCCCTCCCGGAGGGTCAAGCCGCAGCGGTCGCCCACATCATCGACGAGGTCCGCAGCGGCGGCGCAGAGGCGGTGTTGGACGCCGGGGAGCGGTTCGACGGGGTCCGGCCGCCGTCGTTGAGGGTGCCGGTGGAGGAACTGGCCAAGGCGCAGGAGGGTCTGGACCCCGCGGTTCGCGCCGCTCTTCTGACCGCGATCGAGAGGACGACGCGCGTCCACCGTGACCAAGTGCCGCGTCCGGCGGTGACCACGCTCGGGCCCGGCGCGTCAGTGCATCAGACCTGGCGTCCGGTACGCAGGGTCGGGCTCTACGTGCCCGGGGGCAGGGCGGTGTATCCGTCCAGTGTGGTCATGAACGTGGTTCCCGCACGTGTGGCCGGCGTGGAGTCCATGGCCGTTGCGAGCCCGCCGCAGGTGGACAACGACGGCTGGCCGCATCCGACCATCCTCGCTGCGTGTTCGCTGCTGGGCATCGATGAGGTGTACGCCGCAGGTGGAGCGCAGGCTGTGGCGATGCTCGCGCTGGGAGTCGAAGGCGTCGAGCCGGTGAACGTCATCACCGGTCCCGGAAACATCTACGTGACCGAGGCCAAGCGGTTGCTGCGTGGCACGGTGGGGATCGACAGTGAGGCGGGGCCGACCGAAATCGCGATCGTGGCCGACGACGGAGCGGATGCCGCATTCGTCGCTGCCGACCTGATCTCGCAGGCCGAACACGACGTGGTGGCCGCTTCCGTGCTCATCACCGATTCCGAGCAGTTGGCGGACGCTGTCGACGAACAATTGGCGATCCAGGTCCCGCAGGCCAAGCACAGCGACAGGATCAGGCAGGCGCTCACCGGCCGGCAGAGCGCGACGGTGCTCACCGCGGACATCCAGCAGGCGCTCGCGGTCGCCGACGCCTACGCGGCCGAACATCTCGAGATCCACACGCAGGACGCGTCTGCCCATGCCGCCGCCATCCGCAACGCGGGTGCCATCTTCGTGGGTCCCTACAGTCCGGTATCGCTGGGTGACTACTTGGCGGGGTCGAACCATGTCCTGCCGACCGCCGGTTGCGCGTGCCACTCCAGTGGACTGAATGTGACCACCTTCCTGCGCAGCGTTCAGGTCGTGGAGTACGACCGTGCCGCCTTGGGTGGCCTGAGCGAGCAGATCGAGGCCCTGGCCCTGGCCGAGGACCTTCCATCACACGCACGCGCCGTGACCATCCGGGACGACCGGTGAGCGATCTGCCGTTGCGGCCCGAACTCGTGGGTGCGCGTGCCTACGGTGCCCCGCAGATCGATGTCCCGATCCGGCTGAACACGAACGAGAATCCGTACCCACCGCCACCGGAGATGATCGCGGACATCGCCGCACGAATCGACAACGGTCTCAACCGCTACCCCGACCGGGACGCGCTGGCTCTGCGCGCCGCCCTTGCCGGTTACCTCGCCGAGCAGACTGGGGTGCACCTGGAGACCGAGCAGGTGTGGGCCGCCAACGGATCCAACGAGATCCTTCAGCAGATCCTGCAGGCGTTCGGTGGGCCGGATCGCACCGCTGTGGGCTTCCGGCCCGGCTACACCATGCATGAACTCATCAGTCGGGGCACCGGGACCCGTTTCATCGGCGTACCGCGTGACCTGCAGTTGGGCGCCGAGGAGATCGTCGCGGCCATACGCGAGTACCGGCCCGATGTGCTGTTCCTGTGCAGTCCCAACAACCCCACGGGTGAATCGCTGTCCCCGGACGTGATCGCGTCGGCCTACGAAGAGGTGGCGAGGACACAGACCGGCATCGTCGTCGTCGACGAGGCCTATGCGGAGTTCGCGGGTGTGCGCAGTGCGGTGACGTTGCTGCAGGACCGCCCCAGACTGATCGTCACCCGCACGATGAGTAAGGCGTTCGCGTTCGCGGGCGCCAGGGTGGGGTACCTGGCCGCCGATCCCGCGGTGGTCGAGGCGCTGCACCTGGTCCGTCTGCCCTACCACCTCTCCAGCCTGACCCAGAGCGCCGCCATCGTGGCCGTGGAGCACGCGACAAGGCTCGGTGATCAGATCCGCCACCTGTGCACCACCCGCGACGAGTTCGTGCGACGCGTGACGTCGATGGGATGGCGATGCGCCCCCTCGGACGCGAATTTCGTGCTGCTCGGCCCGTTCACGGACACGGGCCTGGCGTGGCAACGGCTGCTGGACCGGGGAATCCTGGTCCGCGACGTCGGGCTGCCGCCATGGTTGCGCGTCACGATCGGGACCGACGAGCAGATGACGGCGCTTGTGGATGCACTGGCGACACTCGACGAGTTGAGGGAGACATCATGAGCCGATCTGCTCGTGTGCAACGGGCCACGAAGGAGAGCGAGGTCCTTGTCGAACTGGAGATCGACGGGACCGGGCGATCCGAGGTGGACACCGGGGTGCCCTTCTTCGACCACATGCTCGACCAGGTCGCCCGTCACGGCGGGCTCGATCTGACGGTGCGCACGCGCGGCGATCTCGAGGTGGACGCCCATCACACCGTCGAGGACACCTCGCTGGCGCTGGGTCAGGCCCTGCGAGAGGCGCTCGGGGACAAGGCTGGTGTGTCCCGCTACGGCAACGCCATGATCCCGCTCGACGAGGCACTCACATTGTGTGTGGTGGACCTGTCCGGCCGGCCGTACCTCGTCCACGAGGAGCCGGAGCTCGTCGAGCTGATCGGCACCTACGACACCACGCTCACGAGGCACATCTTCGAATCGATCGTGGCCACGGCGAACATCACCCTGCACGTCAGAGTGCAGACGGGTCGCAATGCCCATCACATCGTTGAGTCCCAGTTCAAGGCCTTCGCCCGCGCCCTGCGTCAAGCGGCCGCGTTCGATCCGCGACTGACCGGGATCCCGTCGACAAAGGGGACCCTGGGTTCATGACGTCGGTGGTGATCCTGGACTACGGCTCCGGGAATCTGCGCTCCGCACAACGTGCTCTGGAGGCTGCCGGGGCGCGAGTGCAGGTGAGCGCGGACCCGGACCTGGCGGCCGGATGTGACGGTCTGGTGGTGCCTGGGGTGGGTGCCTTCGAGGCGTGCGTACGGGGCCTGCACGCGGTCGGCGGACAGCGCATGATCGATCGGCGACTGGCGGGCGGGCGACCGGTGCTGGGCATCTGCGTGGGGATGCAGATCATGTTCGAGGCGGGTCAGGAGCACGGCCTGGTCAGTGCCGGACTGGCGCAATGGCCAGGGCGGGTCGAGCGGCTGGATGCCGAGATCTTGCCTCACATGGGCTGGAACACGGTGGCCCCACCTTCGGAGTCCGTGCTCTTCGCCGGAATCGAGGACGAGCGGTTCTACTTCGTGCACTCGTACGCGGCGAAGTCCTTGGTGGTCCCGGAGGCCGGGACGGTCGCTCTGAACCCCCCGGCTCTCACCTGGACCGAATACGGCGAGCCGTTCATCAGTGCGGTGGAGAACGGTCCTCTGATGGCAACCCAGTTCCACCCGGAGAAATCGGGTGACGCCGGGATCGCGCTGCTGGGCAACTGGCTGCGTTCCATCAACTGACGGCACCTGGGAATACTTGGCTGCACGGTTCGGTTGAAGATACCCGTAGAGGGTATAGGAGAGAAAATTGGCTACCACAGACCTGACCGCGGAGACCTTCGCCACCACCGTCGAGGAGAACGGGATCGTGCTCGTCGACTTCTGGGCGGCATGGTGCGGACCGTGCCGGATGTTCGCTCCGGTGTTCGAGAAGTTGTCGGAGGAGCACCCCGACATCGTCTTCGGCAAGGTTGACACCGAGGCCGAGCAGGCGCTGGCGGCTCAGGCCCAGATCAGTTCCATCCCGACCTTGATGGCGTTCCGTGACGGCATCCTGCTGTACGCGCAGCCCGGTGCGCTGCCCGAGCCGGCCTTGGCCGATCTGATCGACCAGGTCAAGAAGTTGGACATGGACCACGTGCGTGCCGAGGTCGCGAAGCAACAGGCCTGATCCGTCCCGGTCAGCGCGCCCTTCGGGGGTGAACGTCGGTCACCGGCCTAGAGTGTGGTCTGTGTCAGACGTGGAATTCCGAAGCGACATGACCGTCGAGTTGGTGCGGGCGGCCGCGCAGGATGCGGACGTGCTCTTCGCCGCGAGGGTGTCCACCAAGGGAGATCAATCCCTGGAGGACGTGGACTCCGACGCCGGCCGGTCCCAGGGGCTGATCAACTACCTGATGCGGGATCGGCACGGTTCGCCGTTCGAGCACAACTCCATGACGTTCTTCGTCAGCGCCCCGATCTTCGTCTTCCGGGAGTTCATGCGGCACCGTATGGCCTCCTACAACGAGGAGAGCGGCCGCTATCGGGAGCTCCGGCCCGTCTTCTACGTGCCCGGGGTGGAACGCCGGCTGGTTCAGCAGGGCAAGACCGGCTCCTACGAGTTCGTCGAGGGCACCGAAGAGCAGTATGCCATCGTGGTGGAACAGACCAGGAGTTCCTGTGTTCGCGCGTACGAGGCCTACCAGACGATGCTCGACGCCGGGGTCGCACGCGAGGTTGCCCGGGGCGTGTTGCCGGTGGCGACCTACAGTTCCATGTACGTCACGATGAACGCCAGGGCCCTGATGAACTTCCTCTCGCTGCGGACCAAACGTGAGGACTCCGCGTTCCCGTCCTTCCCGCAGCGCGAGATCGAGATGGTTGCGGAGCAGATGGAGTCGTACTGGGCCGAACTCATGCCATTGACGCACGCTGCGTTCGAGCACAACGGCCGGGTCGCCCCGTAGCACGAGCATGTGCGGGTAGCGTGGACGTCATGCAGCAGCCTTTCGGTTCCGTCGTCACAGCGATGGTCACGCCCTTCGGCGACGACGGTGCCCTGGATGTGGCGGGTCTCGAGCAGTTGGCCTCGCATCTGATCGACATCGGCAACGACGCGCTGGTCGTCAACGGCACGACGGGTGAGGCGTCGACGACCACCGACGAGGAGAAGTCCCAGGCGGTGCGGGCTGTGGTGTCGGCGGTCGGGGACCGGGCCATGGTGATCGCCGGTGTGGGCACCAACGACACCGCGCACAGTGTGGAGTTGGCCCGGCAGGCCGCCGCTGCCGGGGCCGAGGGACTTCTAGCTGTCACGCCCTACTACAACAAGCCGCCGCAGGCGGGGATCCTGCAGCACTTCCGTGCGGTGGCTGACACCACTGATCTGCCGGTGATGCTCTACGACATCCCCGGCCGGTCGGCGGCGGAGATCGCCACACCGACCCTGATCGCGCTGGCCGGACACCCGAACATCGTGGCTGTGAAGGACGCCAAGGCCGATCTCGCCGCGTCGGCTCGTGTGCTCGCCGGCAGCGACTTGGCCTGGTACTCCGGCGACGACGCACTGAACCTGCCGATGCTGTCCCTCGGCGCGACAGGGTTCGTCTCGGTGATCGGGCACTTCCTCGCTCCTGCGCTGGTGGCCATGCGTGACGCTTTCCTCAGTGGCGACCTGGACACAGCGAGGCGACTGCATTTCTCCACGCTGCCGACCATCGACGCGGTGTTCACCACCCAGGCGGCCATGACGGTGAAGGGGGCGTTGCGCCGCCAGGGCCTGCCGGCCGGCGTGGTGCGCGCCCCGCTGATCGAACCCACTCCCGAACAGGTCGATGCCGTGATCACGGCGCTGGAGGCCAGCAGTGGCTGACGTGCTTCCCGCACTTCCCGACGGCGGGCTACGTATCGTCGCGCTCGGAGGGCTGGGCGAGATCGGTCGCAACATGACGGTGTTCGAGTGCGACGGGCAGTTGCTCATCGTCGACTGCGGCGTCCTGTTCCCGGAGGAGGCCCAGCCGGGGGTCGACCTCATCCTCCCCGACTTCGACTATCTGCGCTCCCGCCTCGACGATGTGGTCGCGCTGGTGCTGACCCACGGCCATGAGGACCACATCGGCGCGGTCACCTTCCTGTTGCGGGAGCGGCCCGACATCCCGATCTACGGGTCCCGTCTCACCCTGGCACTGCTGGAGGCCAAACTTCGGGAGCGCCGTCAGAAGCCGCCGCTGAACATCGTCAAGGAGGGGGACACCGAGTGGCTCGGGGCCTTCCGGGTCGGTTTCCTCGCGGTGAACCATTCGATCCCCGATGCCCTCGCAGTGTGTATCGACACCACCGCGGGACGGGTGGTGCACACCGGCGACTTCAAGATGGACCAGTTGCCCCTCGACGGCCGCATCACCGATCTGCGGGCACTGGCGACGCTCGGGCAGGAGGGCGTCGACCTGCTCCTGGTCGACTCCACGAACGCCGAGGTCGGTGGTTTCGTCACATCCGAGTCGGAGATCCTGCCCGCTCTCGAGCAGGTCATGGCCACGACTCCGAAACGGGTGATCGTGGCTAGTTTCGCGAGTCACGTCCACCGCATCCAGCAGGTGATCGACGTCGCTGCCCACAACGGGCGCAAGGTCGCACTGGTGGGTAGGTCCATGGTGCGCAACATGGGTGTGGCCCGCGAGTTGGGCTACCTGCAGGTGCCCGCGGACATGCTCGTCAGCGCCGACCGCATCGCGGAACTGCCCGATGATCAGGTCGTCCTGATCTGCACGGGCTCCCAGGGTGAGCCGATGGCGGTGCTGTCCCGGATCGCCGCGCATGATCACGAGATTCGCGTCGGCCCCGGGGACACGGTGGTTCTGGCCTCCTCGTTGATCCCGGGCAACGAGAACGCCGTCAACCGGGTGATCAACGGCCTCACCGGCACTGGGGCACGGGTGGTCCACAAAGGCAACGCCCTCGTCCACGTTTCCGGTCATGCCGCCGCAGGCGAGTTGCTCTACCTCTACAACGTGGTCACGCCGGCGAACGTGATGCCGGTCCACGGCGAGGTGCGTCATCTGCACGCCAACGCTCGGCTGGCCGAGAAGACCGGTGTGGATCCCGAACGGATCATCATCGCGCAGGATGGCACTGTGGTGGATCTGATCGATGGCAAGGCGTCCATCGTCGGGCAGGTGCCGTGCGGGTACGTCTACGTCGACGGCGCCAGCGTCGGAGACATCACCGAGGGTTCGTTGAAGGACCGGAGGATCCTGGGGGAGGAGGGCTTCATCTCGGTCGTGGTCGTCGTCGATCACGTGGAGGCGAAGATCCTCGCGGGCCCGGAGATCCACGCCCGTGGCTTTGCGGACTCCGACGCAGTCTTCGACGAGGTCGTGCCGACGATCGAGCAGAAACTGATCGCCGCACTCAAGGACGGAGTCACCGACCAGCACGCTCTCGCCCAGATCGTCAGGCGCACCCTCGGCCGTTGGGTCAATGCCCAGCACCGTCGGCGGCCCATGATCGTCCCCGTGGTGATCGAGGGCTGAGCCGCCGAAGCGGTGCACGCCCCGGGGATACCTGTGGGGTGTTCGGCGAAGCGGGCGTCGCGCCTTTGGCGTCCGGGAAGGCCGGGGACGCTGCCGGATGCGGGCTCCCGATCGCCGATCAGCGCACCCATGAGGGGGTCCTGCCACTAGCGCCGATCGCGCGACACGGTCGCCGTCGCGGCCGTTGGGGACCCGGGCTGCACCGGATTGGCCGATAGTCTGGTGCGCATGGCATCACGTACCTCCACCCGCGGCTCCGGCAGGGGCACGGGCAAAACCGGCTCCTCGCGCTCGAGACCGCCCGCGAAGAAGTCGTCCTCGAGGTCCTCGGGCGCCAAGAAGCCGGCTGCGAAGAAGAACGCCGGAAAGGGTGGGTTCGCCGCGTTCGTCCGGAGCGTGCTGCGGGCCTTGGTCGCGGCCTGGTTCGGTACCGCGCATTTCCTGGGCGGCGCGGTACGCCGTATCGGTCATGGCGCCAGAGACCTGGATCCGGCCCTGCGCCACGACGGTCTCGGGCTCGTCTACGCGTTGTTGGCCGTGCTCGTGGGTGCCGTGGTCTGGGGTGGCGGAACCGGCGGACTCGAGCCGGCCGTCAGTTTCCTGGTCAGCGGAGCCGTGGGTTCCTTGGACGTGCTCGTGCCGGTCTTCCTGGCCTGGATGGCCTGGCGCACGTTGCGGCACCCGCAGCGTCGCTTCGCCGCGCACCAGTTGCTCGGTGGATTGTTGGTGCTGCTGGCCGCGGCCGGTTTCGTCGCACGTCGTCGGTGGCGCCGCCCAGCCCATCGATGGTCAGGCCGCGATGCGTTCCGGCGGAGGTTGGGCCGGCTGGATCGCGACGACGCCGTTCCTGTCATTGCTCGGCCCCTGGCTGACTGGACTGATCCTGGCCCTGCTCGTCGTGGCCGGTGCCCTCATCGCCACAGGAACTACCGTGGCCGATCTGCGTCGCCACGCAGCGGCGGTGGACACGGCGGCTGCGACTCGCAGGATCAAGCAGCGGCTGGGACGCCCGTCGCAACCGCGGGACGTCCCCGAGGACCTGGTCGGCGACGAGGCGTTCGTCAGCCCGGTGCGCACGGATTCCGCAGAAGCCACCTCCGAGGACGACGAGGATGACACGACCCAGCAGATCGACCTCACCTCGATGCCGCTGGCGCAGGACCTGACCGTGGAGGTCGATCCGGCGGACATGGATGCGCTGGATCTGCGGATGGCCGAGCAACTGCTCCTGTCGGGGGATGTCGTCTATCGGCTGCCACCGCTGGATCTGCTGAAGCCAGGCCCTCCTCACAAGGCCGCGACCGCCGCCAACGATCAGGTGGTCGCCGCCCTGACCGGCGTTCTGGACCAGTTCGAGGTCGACGCCCGGGTCACCGGGTTCAGCCGGGGTCCGACCGTGACCCGTTACGAGGTCGAACTCGGGCCTGCCGTGAAGGTCGAACGCGTCACCGCGCTCAGCAAGAACATCTCGTATGCGGTCAAGAGCCCCGAGGTGCGCATCCTGTCGCCCATTCCCGGGCAAGTCCGCCATCGGGATCGAGATCCCGAACACCGACCGGGAGAACGTCAGTCTCTCGGATGTTCTGCGCAGCAGGGTCGCACAGTCGGATTCGCACCCGATGCTCATCGGTCTGGGTAAGGATGTCGAGGGCGGCTACGTGTGCGGCAACCTGGCGAAGATGCCGCATCTTCTCGTGGCCGGCGCCACGGGAGCCGGAAAGTCGGTGTGCATCAACACGTTGATCACCTCGGTACTGTCGCGCGCCACCCCCGACGAGGTGCGGATGGTGCTGATCGACCCGAAGCGTGTCGAACTGAGCATCTACGAAGGCATCCCGCACCTGATCACGCCGATCGTCACCGACCCGAAGAAGGCCGCTGACATCCTGCAGTGGGTCGTCAAGGAGATGGAGACCCG
The DNA here is from genome assembly GCA_963769435.1 of uncultured Actinomycetota bacterium. Classification (GTDB taxonomy): domain Bacteria; phylum Actinomycetota; class Actinomycetes; order S36-B12; family UBA10799; genus JADKAV01. Next base: position 132,897 of record CAVYLN010000001.1, on the reverse strand, counting down.
CTACGACGACCTCGCGGCCTACGGCTTCCGGCACATCGATGACTTCAACAAGGCGGTGGCCGCGGGAACCGTGGTTCCGCCGCCCGGGACGTCCCGCACGCTGCAGCCCTATCCGTACCTGCTGATCATCGTCGACGAACTCGCCGACCTGATGATGGTGGCGCCGCGCGACGTGGAGGACGCGATCGTGCGCATCACACAACTCGCCCGCGCGGCGGGGATCCATCTCGTGCTCGCCACGCAGCGGCCCAGCGTCGACGTGGTGACGGGCCTGATCAAGGCCAACGTTCCCTCCCGGCTGGCCTTCTCGACGTCGAGCCAGACCGACAGCAGGGTGATCCTCGACCAACCGGGCGCCGAGAAACTCATCGGCCAGGGCGACGGGTTGTTTCTCCCCATGGGCGCGAGCAAGCCGATCCGGCTACAGGGAGCGTTCGTCCCCGAGCACGAGATCCGCAGCGTCGTGGCGCACTGCAAGGCGCAGATGGCGCCGGCCTATCGCGACGACATCGAGCAGGCCGCCGGATCGCGGGCGATCATCGACGACGACATAGGCGATGACCTGGAACTCGTCTGCCAGGCCGCAGAGTTGATCGTGAGCACGCAGTTCGGCTCCACCTCGATGCTGCAGAGGAAGTTGCGTGTCGGGTTCGCCAAGGCCGGTCGTCTGATGGATCTGCTCGAGGTGCGCGGCGTCGTGGGGCCCAGCGAGGGTTCGAAGGCTCGCGACGTGCTGGTTTCCGCTGACGATCTGCCGGCGGTGATTGCGGATCTGCGCGGGGTGGACGGCGCCTGACAGTGACCCGGCCCTCGGTATCGATCATCACGCTCGGCTGTGCTCGCAATGAGGTCGACTCCGAGGAGCTGGCAGCTGGACTCGCCGAGGACGGCTGGGACCTCGTTGACGATCCCGAGCAGGCCGACACGGTGCTGGTCAACACGTGCGGTTTCATCGATGCGGCGAAACGCGATTCGATCGACACGGTCCTGTCAGCCGGGGAATTGCCGGGCAAGGTCGTCGCGGTCGGTTGCATGGCTGAGCGCTACGGTTCCGAGCTGGCGCAGTCGCTGCCGGAGGCGGACGCCGTGCTCGGATTCGACGAGTACCCCGAACTTCCGGGCACGCTGCGAAAGTTGCTGGCCGGTGGGCATGTCGATTCCCACACACCGAAGGACCGTCGCAGGCTGCAACCGTCGGCGCCAGCGGACAGGTCTGCGAACCTTGCCGTGCTGCCAGGTCATGTGGGGATGCGCAGGCGGCTGTCCGACGGTGCGATCGCATCGGTGAAACTCGCATCGGGCTGCGACCGTCGGTGCACCTTCTGCGCGATACCCAGTTTCCGGGGCTCGTTCGTGTCCCGGCGTCCGACGGACGTGGTGAACGAGGTGGCATGGCTCGCCGCACAAGGTGTTGTCGAGGTCAATCTGGTCAGCGAGAACTCGACTTCGTACGGAAAGGACCTGGGCGACCTGCGCCTGCTCGAGAGCCTGCTGGTAGATCTGGCGGACACAGCGTCGCTGGAGCGGGTGCGGGTCGCCTACTTGCAGCCTGCTGAGATGCGATCGGACCTGATCTCGATCATCGGGTCCACGCCTGGTGTCGCCCCCTATTTCGATCTGTCGTTCCAGCACGCGAGCGCACCTGTTCTGCGGCGCATGCGGCGCTTCGGGGGGTCCGAGGACTTCTTGGCGCTCGTCGACCGGATCCGTGAGGTCAACCCGGCCGCCGCGATACGTTCCAACTTCATCGTCGGATTCCCTGGGGAGACGACGGCCGACGTCGACACCTTGATCGATTTCCTCAACCGCGCGCGACTCGATGCGATCGGCGTGTTCGGCTACTCCGATGAGGAAGGGACCGAGGCTGTGCGGTTCGAGGACCATCTGGACGAGGACGAGATCGCGCTGCGGGTCGATCTGCTGGCCTCGGTGGCCGAGGAGGTCATGTCGCAGCGTGCTGCGATGCGGGTGGGGGAGACCGTGCGTGTGGTGGCGGATGCCGGCAAGACGCAGTTCCAGGGTCCTGAGGACGGCTCGACTGTTCTGGTGGGTGTGGTGGCGGCTCCGGTTGTCGACGCGCGTGTGATCGCATCCGACGGGGCTGATCTGACCGCGGAGGTTCTTGCGTGAGCGAGTCGAAGCGCACCTGGGGCAGGCCCGACCCCATGGCCGATCCGCCCAGTCCGTCCCGCCTGTGGAATCTGCCGAACGCGTTGACCATGCTGCGTCTGCTGTTGGTCCCTGTCTTCGGATACCTGCTCATGGTCGATTCCGGTCAGTCCGACACGGCTCGTTGGTGGGCCGCACTGGTCTTCGTGGTCGCGAGTTTCACGGATCTCGTCGACGGTGCGGTGGCCCGGGCCCGCAATCTGGTGACCACCTTCGGAAAGGTCGCCGATCCGATCGCCGACAAGGCACTCACCGGGGTGGCGCTTCTGGGCCTCAGCCTCCTGGGCGAACTGTCCTGGTGGGTGACGATCGTGATACTCGGCCGGGAGATCAGCATCACGTTGGTGCGTTTCATCGTGATCCGGCACGGCGTGATCCCCGCAAGTCGTGGGGGCAAGGCCAAGACCGTGAGTCAGATGCTGGCCATCTTGCTGTACATCGTGCCGGTGTCCGGTCTGGTTGCCGACCTGCGCGCCCCGGTGATGTTCGTCGCCGTGGTCCTCACGGTGTTGACCGGGATCGACTATGTGGTGCGGGCCGTCAACCTGCGGAGCAACAGCGAACGCACCGCCATGAAGAAGGCCCGGCGTGCCGGCGAGCAGTGAGGTCATCGCTGAGCTCGCCCGCAGGGGTGAGACGGTCTGCACGGTCGAGTCGCTGACCGGCGGTCTGCTGTGTGCCGGACTCACCGAGGTGCCAGGTGCCTCAGCCGTCGTTCTGGGCGGCATCGTGGCGTACACGATGGACGTCAAGCACGACGTCGTCGGAGTTGACCACGCAGTGCTCTCGGAATATGGCGCGGTGTCCGGGCAGGCCGCAGAGGCGTTGGCCCGCCGCGCGCGGGAGATCTTCGGGGCTTCTTGGGCCGTCGCGACCACAGGCGTCGCCGGCCCGGCCACTCAAGAGGGCCAACCGGTCGGAACCGTGTTCGTAGCGGTCGATGGGCCTCGCCGGGAGCAGCGGCGACTGGTGCTGACCGGCGACCGTCAGAGCATTCGGCAGCAGACCTGTGAGCAGGCGCTGAGTCTTTTCCACCGTCTTCTGGAATAGACCTCGACGGGTGTTTCGTTGGAGTAAATGTGTCGTTAACAGCATCGGACAGAAGATGCCGGTGACGCATGGTTCGCGTACAGTCGAGCCAAGAAAAGGAGCAGGGATGGTCGTTCTCCGGCAGGTCGTCGGCGACGAGTTGCGTCGTCGGCGGATGGATCAGGGCCGCACGCTGCGCGATGTTTCGACCTCCGCGCGGGTGTCACTCGGTTATCTGTCTGAGGTCGAGCGCGGCCAGAAGGAAGCCTCCAGCGAGTTGCTCGCCGCCATCTGCGGGGCATTGGAGGTACCGCTGTCAGAGGTGATGCGGTCGGTGAGCGACGGTGTGGCCCGGGCTGGGAACTGACGCCCGCACGGTCAACGGCGACCTGCGCGCAGACCCGATGGGGTAAGGACGAATCCCGCCTCCTGCAAAGGAGAGGCCCACGGCGAGGAGAACACCTCCTCGCCATTGATTCGGCGAATGATCGCACGACGCCCTGCTGCCACGATCCCTTCGGACAGTCTGCCCACCCGGCCTGCAGTGGGTTCACCCCAGGCGAGCAGCGTCCGCCCGGCCGCGTCGAGGTAGAACGCCGGTCCCTCGGCCGCCAACCACACCAGGCTCCCGGCCTTGCGCAACGGTCTGCCCGGGGAGTCCGGCCAGGCCACCGTCACACCTAGAGGATTGGCCGGGTCCGTGGCCGCCATCATGACCAACTCGTCAGGATCGCGATCCTGACGTAGTCGTTCCAAGGCGGACGGGAGGGCGAACTGCGCCCCGCCCAGGCCTTCGACGGCGTACACCTGCTGGCAGCGGCCGGCATCGTCCATCCGGCGCAGGACCGGGAACAGTCCGTGGAAGCCCCCCGGCACGTTCTCGTTGCCGACCACGCTGCGATCGACCAACCCGTACCTGTCCAGCAGCGTCTGCGCCCAGAGCAGGCCGCGGTCGGCAGCCAGGGGACGTCGCACCGCGGACCACCGACCGGGCATGGGTGCACGTGGTGTCCTGGAGCGACTGTGGCGCTTGCTGGGGGTGCGCATGTGGCGCAGCGGTTCCAGGGTGTCGTTGGTGATCATTGCCCGCCACAAGAGATCCCATAGGGCCGATTCGAGCACGTCATCGCCCAGATCCAGGCGGGCTGACAGGTCGCGGAAGAACCAACCGCCGCCGGGTGACATGACGTCCCACAACATCGCCGAGGCTTCATCGAGGTCGGCGTCATCCGGGGTGATGAGCAGATCCTCGGCGCCCGCCGGCACCATCGTGATGAGGGCATCGCGCGATCCGAGCCGCCCGGCCCCGGTCCAGGTGACATCCCCGGCGGCGGTCAGACGATCAAGTTCGTGCGGAGCGTAGCCCACGACCCGTGCCGGCAGCAGGTCCTGCTCCCAGACGCTGGCCGCAGCCACGTACCCCGCGAGGCGTTCGATGGCGGCGAGCAGAGCCCCGGGTCCCCGGGAGGGGGCGGTGAGAGCCTGCCAGCGTGGGAGGAAGCCGCACAATCTCTGTGCGGGAACAGGTTCTTGGGCTCCGCGCAGCATCGCGCTCGCCCGGCGCCGGATCCTCTGCAGGACGTCTGGGTCGACCCATTCGCCGTCCTGACCAGTCGCTGAGAACCGGCCCCAGCGCAATCGTCCGGCCGCCTTGCGCTGTTGCAGCAGCGCCTCGACCACGCTGGTGCCCAGGCCGAGGTGGTCGGCCACCTCCCGTGTCGCGAAGGGGCCATGTGTGCGGGCGTATCGGCTCAGCAGGTCACCCACCGGATCGGCCACCGCTTCGATGAACGCGTCCGGGACCTCGGGGGGCAGCACCACGCCGAGCGCGTCGCGCAGCCTCGACATGTCCTCCACCGCGGCCAGCACGGGTTGGCCGCCGACCCGCACCCGAAACGCGCGGCGGGCGGAGACCAAGGCCTCGACCGTTTCGCCGTCCACCCCGAGATCGAGCAGTTGGTCGAAGGTGTGGAAGCCCACCGTTCTCAGCAGATCGGCGAGGTCGTCCGCGCTGCGGATCCGATCCGGATGCCGCCACTGCAGGTCGGCCTCGACGCCCTCGATGGCTTCCTGCGGAATGATCGATCGCAGGTCGGCGTCGGAGAGCAGGTCGGCCAGCAGCGCATGATCGAGTTCGAGCGCGGAGGCCTGCTGCCCTAGGGGATTGTCCGCCTCGTACATGAAGACCGAGATGTACGAGAACAGTTGTGTGTGCGCCATCGGGCTGGCGCTGGTCGTCTCGACCGCGTCCAGCGTGATGGTCCCGTCGCGCAGAGAGCGCAGAACACCGCGCAGGGCCGGAACGTCATACACGTCGTCGAGACACTCGCGGACTGCTTCCAGCACCATGGGGAAGCTCGGGTACGACCCCGCCACCGTCAACAACTGGGCAGACCGCTGCCGCTGCTGCCACAGCGGGGTCCGCTTGCCCGGAGCATTGCGGGTCAGCAGCAGGGCCCGGCTGGAACACTCCCGGAACTTGGCCGCGAACACCGCGCTGCGGGTGATCTCCTGGCTGAGCAGTCGGGTGAGATCGTCGGGGTCGGCCAGCAGGGCGTCCTCGATCGTGGCCCACCACTGCTCGTCCTGTTCGGTGTCCAGCAGTCGCATGACGAGGCCGTCGTCGGTGGCCATGACCTGCGCGTCGATCCCGAGGCGCGCGGAGAGTTCGGCCGAGATCAGTAGAGCCCAGGGGGCGTTGACCCTCGCGCCCCACGGTGCATGCACGACCACCCTCCAGTCGCCGATCTCGTCGCGGAAGCGCTCGATCACGATCCGCCGGTCAGTGGGCAACACCCCGGTCGATTCCAGTTGCTCGGTGAGGTACGCGACCAGATTGGCGGCAGCGTGGTCATCGAGGGTGTGCAACTGTGCGGCGCGTTTCGGGCCGACTCTCTCCACCTCCCGCAGGAAGGACCCGATCGCCGCCCCCATCTCGAAGGAGCGTCCCTGGGCGTCCGCGTGCCAGAACGGCAGCTTGCCGGGTCGTCCCGGCGCCGGGGTCACGAGCACCCGGTCGTGGGTGATCTCCTCCACGCGCCAGGAGGAGGCGCCCAGCGAGATGACATCGCCGACGCGGGATTCGTAGACCATCTCCTCGTCGAGTTCTCCGACCCGGCCGTCCTTGGTGCCGACGATGAACACCGGGAACAGGCCGCGGTCGGGGATGGTCCCGCCCGAGATGACGGCGATGCGCTGGGCTCCGCTCCGGCCGGTGAGCATGTCGGTCGTGCGGTCCCACGTGATTCGAGGTCTCAACTGGGCGAAGTCGTCCGAGGGATACCTGCCGGAGAGCATGTCGAGTACGGCCTCGTAGGCGGGGCGGGGCAGATCGCGGTAGCCCGCGGCCCTGCGCACGACGTCGAAGAGTTCGTCGACGTGCCAGTCGGACATGGCCACCATGGCAACGATCTGCTGACTCAGGACATCCAGCGGATGGCGGGGGATCTTCGTGGGCTCGATCGTCGCGGCCCGCATCAGTTCCAGCGCGACGGTGGTGGCCAGGAGGTCGCCGCGATGGGTCGGGAAGAAGACTCCTTTGCTGACGACATCCATGCGGTGTCCCGCCCGCCCGAGTCTTTGCAGGCCGGAGGCGACCGACGGCGGACAGCCGACCTGGATCATCAGGTCGATGCTGCCCATGTCGATGCCGAGTTCGAGACTGCTCGTCGCCACCACCGCGGGCAGTCGTCCCGACTTGAGGTCGTCCTCGATGCCGGCCCTTTCCGACTTGCTCACCGAACCGTGGTGTGCGCGGGCGACGGTCGCGGAGGGGTTGTGGGCCACCCCGGCCGTGGCCATGACCTGGGCCGGGAGCTCGTCGGTGGCCGACTCGTCGGAGCCGAGTTCGTTCAGCCGGCTCGACAGTCTCTCGCACACACGTCGGGAGTTCGTGAACACGATGGTGGAGGTGTGATCCTCGATCAGGTCCAGGATCGTGGACTCGACAGCAGGCCAGATGGACGCACGTCGGGCTTGACCAGGCAGCGGTTCCTCGAGAGCGGTCATGTCGGGCAGGGGGACCTGCAGTCGCAGTTCGATGTCCTTGGTGATCGGCGGTGCCACGATCTGCACTTCATGGCCGGAGTGCAGGAACTCGGCCACCTCCGCGACCGGTGTGACCGTCGCGGACAAGCCGATACGTTGTGCGGGTCGTCCGGTCAACAGGTCCAGCCGCTCGAGGGAGAGACTCAGGTGCGAACCGCGTTTGCTGCCCGCCACCGAGTGGATCTCATCGACGATGACCGTCCGTACATCCGACAGGAACCTCCCGGCCTGCGACGTCAGCAACAGGAACAGCGACTCGGGTGTGGTGATGAGGATGTCCGGTGGTCTGCGGGCCATTCTTGCGCGCTCGGCCGGTGGCGTGTCGGACGTACGGATCGCGGTCCGTACGGCACGTGTGGGGTGACCGGACGCCGCCGCCACCCTCTCGATCCCGACCAGGGGCGCCCGCAGGTTCCGCTCCACGTCGGTGGCCAAGGCGCGCAGGGGCGAGATGTACAAGACCTTGCAGCCCGATCCCTCGGGCTCGGCGAACAGCCCGTCCAGAGCCCACAGGAACGCGGCCAGCGTCTTTCCCGAGCCGGTGGGGGAGACGACCAGGGTGTCGACGCCCGTGCCGATGGCCTCCCACGCCGACGTCTGGACCTCGGTGGGTGCGGGGAACGCCTCGCCGAACCAGGTACGAGTGGCCCAGCCCATGGACGGGCCCGGGGGCGGGGCGGACTCGGCTGGCACAGGGCCATTGTGCCTGCCCGCGAGTGTTGGATCGTGAGGTCGGCGCAGCGGATCGCACCGTCGTGCCGGGATGTCACACTGAGGTCGTGCGACTCACCGACTTCTGGCAGCGGATGGAGCAGGTCCTGGGTCCGGACTACTACGCCTCTTGGTCCAAGGACCACGTGCTGTCGAACCTCGGTGGGCGAACGGTGGATCAGGCCCTGCGCGACGGTGAGGACGCGAAGGCGGTGTGGCGCGCGGTAGTAGCCACCTTGGAACTGCCTGCGACCTACCGATGAAACTGGCGTGTCGGCTTCCACATCGAACACTCGTTCGGTAGTGTTGATCCACAGGTTGGATGCGTCAGCGCCACTATGTCGTACCGCCTCGGTAGCGTCGACACGTCGTGAGAAGCGGCACAGATCGGGAAGGATCGCCCCATGGCTCAGGTGACGAACAAGAAGGCCCCCGAACGCGACAAGGCGTTGGAACAGGCCATTGCGCAGATCGACAAACAGTTCGGCAAGGGGTCGGTCATGCGACTCGGCGACGAGGGCAGGGTGCCGATCGAGGTGATCCCCACAGGGGCGATCACCCTGGACCTGGCCCTGGGTATCGGAGGTCTGCCCCGCGGCAGGGTCGTGGAGATCTATGGCCCGGAGTCCAGCGGTAAGACGACCGTCGCGCTGCATGCGATAGCCAGCGCACAGAAGGCCGGCGGGATCGCGGCGTTCATCGATGCCGAACACGCTCTCGATCCCGAGTATGCCGCTCGGCTTGGCGTCGACATCGATGCTCTGCTGGTCAGCCAGCCGGACACCGGGGAGCAGGCGCTGGAGATCGCGGACATGCTGGTGCGCTCGAGCGCGATCGACATCATCGTGATCGACTCGGTGGCCGCCCTGGTGCCACGTGCCGAGATCGAGGGCGAGATGGGCGACAGCCATGTCGGCCTACAGGCCCGACTGATGAGTCAGGCCTTGCGGAAGATGACCGGTGCCCTCAAGGGGACCGGTACCACGGCCATCTTCATCAACCAGTTGCGCGAGAAGATCGGCGTGATGTTCGGTTCGCCGGAGACCACGACCGGTGGCCGCGCCCTCAAGTTCTACTCCTCAATCCGCCTCGACGTCCGTCGGATCGAGACGCTCAAGGACGGCACGGACCCGGTCGGAAACCGCACCCGGGTCAAGGTGGTCAAGAACAAGGTGGCCCCGCCGTTCAAGCAGGCCGAGTTCGACATCCTCTACGGGACCGGAATCTCACGCGAGGGTGGGCTGATCGATGTCGGAGTGGAGCAGGGACTGGTCCGCAAGTCGGGGGCTTGGTACACCTACGAGGGTGATCAGCTCGGGCAGGGTAAGGAGAATGCGCGGGCTTTCCTGCTAGACAACCCCGACCTCACCGACGAGTTGGAGAAGCGCCTCAAGGAGAAGTTGGGGATCGGCGCCAGACTCGATGCCCCCGCCGACGAGACCGTCGACCTGACCGGGATTCCCGAGCCCGGCCCGCTGGATCTGTGACGGCTTCCGAGGAGCCAGCGTCCGACCCCTACGAGGTCGGGCGACTGATCGCCTTGCGCCTGCTCGAGGTGAAGCCCCGAACGGTGAGCGAACTGCGTGACAGGTTGTGTGATCGGGGCATCCCGCAGGAGGTGGCCGATGAACTCGTTGGTCGGTACGTAGAGGTCGGATTGCTCGACGACCGGGCGTACGCCAAGTTGTGGGTGGAGTCTCGAATACGCTCCCGTGGGCTGGGCGTGAGTTCGTTGCGCCGCGAGCTGCGGATGCGAAAAGTGCCAGACGAGATCATCGCGGAGGTACTGGAGCAGATCGATATCGAGGACACGCAACAGGCAGCGGTACGCCAGGTCCGGGGTCGTGTTGCCCGATGTGAACTGCCGTTGTCGATCAAGGACGAACGCAGACTGCTCGCCTACCTGATGCGGCGGGGACACTCGGCACAGGCGGCTCACGAGATTCTGAAAGTCGCCGTGGACGAGGTCTGCGATCCGGTGGCCGGCGCCGACCACTAGCGAACGTACCCTGGGTAGATCATGTCCCGCACCTATGAAGTCCGCACCTACGGCTGCCAGATGAATGTCCATGACTCGGAACGTCTGGCAGGGCTGCTCGAGGACGCCGGCTACGACGCGGTGCCGACCGGCGAGACTCCGGATCTGATCGTGTTCAACACCTGTGCGGTGCGGGAAAACGCCGACAACCGCCTGTACGGCAATCTCGGGCACCTGCGGCCGTTGAAGACCCGTAACCCCGACCTGCAGATCGCCGTGGGTGGCTGTCTGGCACAGAAGGATCGGGAGACCATCGTCGAGAGGGCCCCGTGGGTGGATGTCGTCTTCGGGACGCACAACCTGGGCTCGTTGCCCTCACTGCTGGACAGGGCGAAGGTCCGCAATGAGGCGCAGGTGGAGATTCTCGAGCAGCTCGATGCATTTCCCTCCAACCTCCCGAGCCGGCGCGAGTCGGCGTTCAGCGGTTGGGTGGCGATCAGTGTCGGCTGCAACAACACGTGCACCTTCTGCATCGTGCCGTCGTTGCGGGGCACGGAACAGGACCGATCCCCCGAGGAGATCCTGGCCGAGGTACGGGATCTGGTGTCCGATGGAGTCGTCGAAGTCACGCTGCTGGGGCAGAACGTCAATGCCTACCGCTACGGCGGCCGGCATGGCTTCGCCGATCTGCTTCGAGCGTGCGGGGAGATCGACGGCCTCCACCGCGTGCGTTTCACCAGCCCCCACCCCCGCGATTTCACCGACGACGTCATCGACGCGATGGCGCGGACCCCCAATGTGATGCCGCAGTTGCACATGCCGCTGCAGTCGGGCAGCGACGACGTGCTGCGCCGGATGCGCAGGAGTTACCGGGCGCAGCGATACCTGGGCATTCTGGACCGGGTTCGCGCGGCCATGCCGGAGGCTGCCATCACGACCGACATCATCGTCGGATTCCCCGGGGAGACAGAAGAGGATTTCCAGGCCACCCTCGACGTGGTGGAACAGTCGCGGTTCGCCGGTGCGTTCACCTTCCAGTACTCCCCGCGGCCAGGTACTCCCGCCGCAGGCTATCCGGATCAGGTGCCCGCGGACGTCGTGCGGGAACGCTACGAGCGCCTTGTGAAGGCGGTCGATTCGTTGGCGTGGGAGCAGAACAAGGCCCTGGTGGGCACACAGGTCGAGGTGCTGGTCTCGGTCGGCGAGGGGCGCAAGGACGACGCGACTTCGCGCCGTACGGGACGTGCGGCGGACGGGCGTCTGGTGCACTTCCTGGATCGGCCTTCATCCGGCCCCGATGACGGGGAACCGGCGCGACCCGGCGACATCGTGAGCACGCGGATCACCTACGCCGCCCCACACCACCTGGTGGCCGATTCTGGGGTGATCGCTGTCGAGCGTACGCGGGGTGGGGATGCTCACGCCGCGGCGACTGCACCCGCGCCGGCCGGAGTCATGCTGGGACTGCCCACGCTGCGGTCCACCTAGCGACGAAGTAGAGCACCCCGTAGCGATCGTCCCGAAACTCAACCGCGCTGGACGAAACCTGTCCCACTGCTCGCCCCAAGCATTGCCAGGCTGGCGCCCCGGCAGCGAGGACGTCCGCGGCCTGGGATAGATCCAGATCGGCCAGCGCCTTGGCATCGCCGTCGTCGATAGCGCTCAGAACCCGCGCGTCGAAGTCGAGTGCGCCTGGATGCAAGTGCCCAGGGGATTTGTCCGTGCGGCTCGCGCTTCCGTCGCCCATCACGAGCAGCGCATCGTGCCCGCGCAGGCCTGCCGTGTCGGTATCGGAACCGTGCACGTCGGCGGGTCGACCGTCCAACAGCCACCGAGCCACACCCACCGCAAGGGGCACGGGAGGGCCATCACCGACCGTGATCCCGTAACCCTGCAACGACCACTGCGGACCGGTGGTAGGTGCCGTCCCGGGCACAAGCACGCCCACCGAGACAGCATCCGCGCATGCCCAATCGGTGGCCTGCCGTGCAGTTGCGCGAAGAGCGTCGAGTTCGGCCGCCGTTCCGCCGGCGATCTCGGGAATCAATGCAGGTGTGATCGGCAGGAAGACGATCCGCGTGGCGTTCAGGTGTCGTCCGATGTCCGCTTGACCGCGTTCTTGGCCGCGTTGGTCGCCTCCGACGCTTTCTGGGTCACTGTGGTGGTGGCGTTCTGGGCCAGGTCCAGGGCGCCGGCCACAGCTTCGTCGACTTTTGCGGTCATCGCGGATGCGGTGCCGCCCGTTTTGTCATCCACCGTGTCCGTGACCTTGTCGACCACGCCCGCGACCCGGTCGCCGCTCTGATCGGCCACGTCCCCGACGGTGGTCTTTGCCTTGTCGACCAGTTCGTCGGCCTTTTTCTTCAGCTCATCGAACGTGCTCACAGTCTCTCCTCGCCTACCGCCCGCTCCGGGCTCCCAGGATAGGGATCACAATCGAGGGGTGTCGAACGCTGACGGCCACGTGGTTGCCCTGGTGGGACCGACCGCGTCCGGGAAGTCGGCGCTGGCGATGGAGCTGGCGTCGCGCTACCGCATGGAGATCGTCAACGCGGACGCCTTCTGCCTTTATCGCGGCATGGACATCGGCACTGCCAAACCTTCCGCGTCGGACCGACGTCTCGTGCCACACCACCTGATCGACACACACGAGGTCAGTGAGTCGGTGGACGTCGCCTGGTACCAGACCGCAGCCCGGGAGGTGATCTCGGAGATCGCTGGTCGTGGTACCACCGCGTTGCTCACCGGTGGGTCGGGTCTCTACGTGCAGGCGGTCCTCGACGATCTTCAGTTCCCGGGCACAGATCCCCAACTGCGCACGCGACTGGAGGCGGAACTGGCCGACCGTGGTCCCGCCGCGCTGCACGCCCGACTCCAGGAGGTCGATCCGGCCGCGGCCGCCCAGATCCTGCCCAGCAACGGTCGACGCATCGTGCGAGCGCTGGAGGTCAACGAGATGACGGGCGCACCATTCGCGGCCACTATGGCCGGGGCCCGCCCGTGGATCGACGCGGTCCGGATCGGGTGGGATCCGGGTCGAGACGTGGTGGATGCTGCGATCACCGCGCGGGTGGAGTCCATGTGGGCCGCGGGTTTCGTGGACGAAGTGAGAGCACTTCGGCCCGCCCTGGAGTCAGCACGCACGGCTTCTCGTGCCGTGGGCTACCGGCAGATCCTCGAAGCTCTGGTCTCGGGGACGGATCCGGATGCCGCGAAAGAGCCCACAGTCGTCGCCACCCGCCGACTCGCCAGGCGCCAGCGCACATGGTTCCGGCGGGATCCGCGGGTGCGGTGGGTGGATACCCCGTCGCAGATCACCGAGATCCTTGGCACCCTAGGGACATGACCACACCGGTGGAGTTCACCAAGGGACACGGAACGGGCAACGATTTCGTGTTGATCCCTGATCCGGAGGATCGTCTTGTCGTCACACCCCCAGGGGTGCGAGCTGTCTGCGACCGGCGTTTCGGGATCGGCGGCGACGGGCTGATCCGGGTGGTGAGGCCGGCGGGGTCCCGGACGTGGTTCATGGACTACCACAATGCTGACGGCTCGATCGGGGAGATGTGTGGCAACGGCGCACGGGTGTTCGCCGCCCTGCTGCGCGCACGGGGCTGGGTCGATGACGAGGAATTCACCATCGGGACCCGCGGGGGAGATCGGCTGGTACGAATCGGTGATGGGGGGATCAGTATCGACATGGGTGTGCCACAGGTGGTGGATACCCCGGTGACGGTGAGCAGCAACACCCACCGTTGGGACGCGGAGGCTGTCTTCATGCCCAACCCGCACGCGGTGGTTTTCGTGGACGATCTGGAACAGCCCGGCTCCCTGCAGGACCCACCGGTGGTGGAGTCGCAAGCGTTCAAGGATGGTGTGAATGTGGAGTTCGTGAACGTTGTGGAACCGGGGCGTCTTGTGCGGATGCGGGTCCATGAGAGAGGTGTGGGCGAAACGCTGTCCTGTGGCACCGGGGTGTGCGCGGTCGCTGACCGCGCCTTCGAACGTGCGGGTGTGGTCGGCCCCGCCAGGATTCGGGTGGACGTGCCCGGGGGAACCGTGCACGTGGAACGTACGGCGCAGGCCACGCTGGTGTTGACTGGGCCGGCCGAACTCGTCGCCGAGGGTCATCTGTCGCCCAGGTTGTCGGAGGTGTTCCATGCCTGAGGCGGACGCCCGGATCGAGGAGCAACTGTCCGACCGGGAGGCGTTGCGCCGGGTACCTGGTCTGTCCACTGAACTCGAGGACATCCACGAGGTCGAGTACCGCCAGGTGCGGCTCGAACAGGTCGTGCTGGTCGGGGTCTGGACGCACGGGAGCGCGCAGGACGCGGCGCGGTCGTTGCAGGAGTTGGCGCGCCTGGCGCAGACGGCCGGTTCAGTCGTCCTTGAGGGAGTGGTTCAGCGCAGGTCCGTTCCCGACCCGGCCACCTATGTCGGGTCTGGCAAGGCGAAGGAACTGCGCGACATCGTGAGTGCGACCGGCGCCGACACCGTCATCTGCGATGGTGAGCTCACGCCGGGTCAACTGCGCAAACTCGAGGCCGTGGTGCAGGTCAAGGTGGTGGATAGAACCTGGCTGATCCTGGACATCTTCGCCCAGCACGCCCGCAGCAAGGAGGGCAAGGCGCAGGTGGCGCTGGCGCAGATGGAGTACATGTTGCCGCGCCTGCGTGGGTGGGGCGAGGCGCTGAGCCAGCAGGGTGCCGGGATCGGCACCAGGGGCCCGGGCGAGACCAAGATCGAGACCGACCGGCGGCGCATCCGAGCGCAGATGACCCGGTTGCGTCGCCAACTCCGGGCCCTGGACCGGGTCCGGTCGTCGAAGTCCGCCCGTCGTCGCGACTCCGATGAGCCGTCGATCGTCCTGGCGGGCTACACGAACGCGGGAAAGTCGAGCCTCCTGAACCGCATCACGGGTGCGGGCCTGCTGGTCGACGATGCGCTGTTCGCGACCCTGGACCCGACCGTGCGCCGCGGCCGCACCGCGTCCGGCAGGCGGTTCACCGTGACCGACACCGTGGGTTTCGTCAGACACCTCCCGCACGAACTCGTGGAGGCGTTCAGATCGACGTTGGAGGAAGTCGGCGCGGCGGACCTGGTGGTGGTTGTGCTCGATGGCACGGACACCGATCCGTTCGGGCAGTTGCAGGCTGTGCGGGAGGCGATGCGGGATTCCCGGGATGTTCATGCCGCCGAGTTGGTCGTCGTGAACAAGTCGGACATCGCTGATCCGGACACGTTGGCGGCCATCCGGAGGGAACTACCCGAATCCCTCGAGATCTCTGCGCGCGACGGTCAGGGCATGGACGCCTTCCTGGCGCGCCTCGATGACTTGCTACCCGATCCCCGGGTCAACATCGATGCGGTGGTTCCGTTCGACCGTGGTGATCTGGTGTCCCGGGTCTACGCCGCCGGGACGCAGGTGTCGGTCGAGCACCGGGCGCGGGGAACCCACGTGCAGGCGCTGGTACCGGCCGATCTCGCGGCAGCGATCGAGGGGGCCGTTGAGGCTGATCCGGGGGAGTAGCGCGTCGGGACCGAGCCTGGCCCAAGGCGCACGATCGCGGTGGCCGAGCCCTCCGGATTGGTCACTAGGACCCACAGCACTCGCGGCGGGGGTCCGGTCGGCGGGTAGGGCTGCCAGAATCGAGTCGTGAAACCCACCCCGCCGCACTATCTGGACGTGGTCGTCGCCGACCTCAACGGATCGGATCGGCCCGGACAGCGCCGCATGGTCGCACTCGTCGACGAGGCGATCGAGAAACGGTCGACGGTGCTGATCCAGGCCGGCACCGGAACGGGGAAATCGGTGGGCTACCTCCTGCCGGCCGTGAGTCACGCTGCGCACGTGAACCAGGGGGAATCCCGCGTGGTCGTCGCGACGGCGACTCTGGCGCTGCAGCATCAACTCGTCGAGCGGGACCTGCCACGGATGCTCGACGCTCTCGCCGACGACCTGCCGCGACAACTGAGCTTCTCGACGCTGAAGGGGCGCAGCAACTACCTGTGTCTGGCCCGAGTGTCGGGGGTGGAGGATCCGGACCAACAGACGCTGGATCGTACGGCGCTCGAGGAGCAGGCGGCGCGAGTCACGCAGTGGTCACAGACGACCGACTCAGGCGACCGCGACGAACTCCAGGACGTCTCGGGACTGGTCTGGTCGGCGTTCTCCGTGACGTCCCAGGAATGCGCCAGGGGGTCGGGGTGCGCATTCGTCGAGGAGTGCTGGGCGGAGAAGGCGATCGCCCGGGCGCGCAATTCCGACATCGTCATCACGAACCACACCCTGCTGGCGCTGAATGCGGTCCAGGACGGCATCATCGGCGAACACGACTTGGTCATCGTCGATGAGGCGCACGCCGTGCCGTCCGCGCTGCAGCGGGCGGCGACCAACGAGTTGACGGTGGAATCCATCCATCGTGCGGCGCGTCGCACGAAAGCGGCAGGATCGGCCGAGGAGGCAGAACGACTGCAGGACGCCGCCGACGCGTTCGAGAACGCCCTGTTGGTGTGGGACGCGCCCGAAGGTCGCAGACTCGCCATCTTGGCCGACGCGGTCGGACAGGTGCTCGTCACGGTCCGGGAGGCCTGTGGAATCGCCTCGGCCTCCCTGCGGCGAGCATCCGAGACCGACCCGTCAGCGCGACAACGGGCATTGGCGGCCGTCGAGGATGTGAACACTGCGGCGGGGGAACTGCTCTCGGTCGATGAGACGAGGGTGATGTGGCGCAGACGGGACCGGCTGGTGGTCCTTCCGCTGGACGTCTCGGGGGTGGTGCGGGAGGGCATCATCGGCGAGCGTGCAGCGGTGTTCACGTCGGCAACGCTGCAACTCGGTGGGTCGTTCACTACGGTCGCCGAACAGTTGGGGCTTGCGCCCGGGCAATGGGTCTCGGAGGACGTGGGAAGTCCGTTCGACTACGAATCGCAGGCCATTCTGTTCGTGCCCGACCGACTGGCGCCACCGGGCCCGGACTGGCCGACGCCACAAGCCCTGGGCATGGCCGCGGAGCTGGTCCAGGCGGCCGGGGGACGGGCGTTGGTCCTGATGGCGTCGTGGGCCGGGGTTGAGGCCATGGCCACAGCGTTGGAGGCGATCGCCCCCGGCGATGTGCTGGTGCAGCGGAAGTCGGAACCGACCGCCGGGCTGATACGTGCCTTCTCGGAAAGGGCGGACAGCGTGCTCGTCGGGACGCTGGGCCTATGGCAGGGCGTGGACGTGCCTGGGGACTCGTGCACGCTCGTCGTCATCGACAAACTCCCGTTCCCGCCGCCCAGTGACCCCGTGGTCAGCGCTCGGCAGGCGGCGATCGACGCACACGGGGGTTCGGGCTGGATGCAGGTGTCACTGCCCCAGGCCGCTGTCACCCTGGCCCAGGGCGCAGGCCGCCTCATCCGCACGGACAGCGATCGGGGTGTCGTGGCGATCCTGGACAGCCGGCTCGCCAATCGTCGCTACGGGGGCTACCTGAGACGCAGTCTGCCCCCGTTCACGTTCATGACCGACCTTGTGAAGGTGCGGGAGGCTTTGGCGCGACTTGACGCGTCCTACCGCTAGACCCGTCGCAGGACGGCCACCACGACGCCCAGGATCTGGCAGTGATCGCCATCGATGGGCTCGAAGGCGGGGTTGTGGGGCAGCAGCCAGACGTGCCCGTCCTTGCGCTTGAAGGTCTTGACGGTCGCCTCGTCGTCGAGCAGGGCCGCAACGATGTCGCCGTTGTTCGCATCGGGCTGGCGGCGCACCACAACCCAGTCACCGTCACAGATGGCAGCCTCCACCATGGACTCGCCGACCACGTTCAGGAGGAACAGTTCGCCGTCGCCGACCAACTCGGCCGGGAGCGGGAAGACCGTCTCGACCGCCTCCTCGGCCAGGATCGGACCCCCGGCCGCGATCCGCCCGACCAATGGCACGTACCGCGGAGTTGGTCGGTCGTCGCCGCTGTCCGTGGCGTCCAACTCGTCGGGCAGAAGGACCTCGAGGGCGCGCGGGCGGTGCGGATCGCGCCTGATGTAGCCCTTGCGCTCAAGGGCCTTGAGTTGGTAGTTGACGCTCGAGGGGCTGGTGAGACCGACCACCTCACCGATCTCACGCACCGACGGGGGATAGCCGCGGGCCGCTACGGTCCGCCGGATCTCGTTGAGGATGATCCGCTGCCGCTCGGTCAGGCCGTCCCTGCCGGGCGCGGTGTCGGGCAGTTCGACCACTTCACCGGATGCCGATCCGCCTCGTGGCTCGTGCGTTCCGGCCGATGATGATGTCGACGTCGCCATGCTGTCCTCCCAGATCGATGTGGGCTCACCATACCGAGAATCGCGCCGCAACTCAAACATGTGTTCGATTCCGTGGAAAACGTGTCGCACCCATGGGGTAGACATCGAACATGCGTTCATGAGAACGTGTGTTCGAGATCGCGATGACGATCATGTTTGAGAAGGAGCAGTCATGGCTACCATCAGCGCTTCCCCCGCGTAGTGGTCGGTTCCCTCGAAGGGTCCATCAGGGTCACCGGCGTGCGGCCGGTGCGGGACACCTCCCAGGCCGACGTGCCGTTCGACGACCGCGGTCACTGGACTGTGCCCGCGTCGTGGCGACTGGTGGGCGCCGGAGTCCTCCTGTTCGTGCTCGCACTGGCTCTTTTCGGGGCTCGGGGCACGGGCGGCCAGCCAGGTCGTGGCGGCGACCGCGCCCGTTGCGCCCGCCAGTGCTGTGGCGGAGAGTGCGGCGTATCCGGCGTGGACCGTCGCGCCCGGAGACACGCTGTGGAGCATCGCCCGGGCCACGGTGCCGGACGCGGACCCGCGGGCGACCGTGGAGGTGCTGCGCACCCTCAACGGGCTCGACGCCCACCATGTGCTCCAGGTCGGGGATGTACTCCAGCTGCCGACCGTCTGACGGCGTGACCCGGGTCCGGCGACACGCATTTGCCGACACTGTGCCCAAAGTGCTTGCGCACTCTGCACGCGACGCATACGGTTACCACCACATGTAGTAGTTACACCGTTGTTATTCATCCACAGATTGTGGTTGTTTCGGCACAGGTTGTCCCCAGGTAGTCCGCCGATTCGTCCACAGGATGTGCAATTCGCTGCAATTCCCTGCCCGTTGTGGAGGTTGTGATGCACTGCCCGTTCTGCCGCGGCGACGACTCCCGAGTCGTCGACAGCCGGCTCGCCGACGACGGCGCGGCAGTACGCAGACGACGCCAGTGCGCGCACTGCAGTCGTCGATTCACCACCATCGAGGTGGCGGCGCTGAACGTGGTGAAGCGCTCAGGGGTGGTCGAACCGTTCCGCAGGTCGAAGATCGTCAGTGGGGTGCGCAAGGCCTGTCAGGGCCGCCCCGTGACCGACGACGAGTTGGCCGTGCTCGCGCAGCAGGTCGAGGATTCACTGCGCGACTCGGGGTGCGCGGAAGTGCCGGCCCACGAGATCGGCTTGACCATCCTCGGGCCGTTGCGGGACCTGGACGAGGTGGCATATCTGCGATTCGCGTCCGTGTACCGATCGTTCGATTCGCTGGCCGACTTCGAACACGAAATCGCTTTGCTGAAAGCCAGTCGCATTGAGGCCGGGCGTCAGGAAGAAGTACCGATCGACATCACTGAAGGGCACAAACGGCCCCTCGCAACTGTTGTCCATAAGGAGGGCACATGACCGAACAGTCCATTCCCAAGGCGCGAACGGCGGGCGCGAAAGGGGCCGAGGTGACCGTGCAGACGACAGGTTTGACGATCGAACCGCTGTTCACCACGCCCGGTGTGCACCCGTACGACGAGGTCGAGTGGGAACGTCGCGATGTGGTCCAGACGAATTGGAAGACCGATGAGGTGGTCTTCGAGCAGCGTGGTGTCGAATACCCCGCGTTCTGGTCGATCAACGCGTCGACCATCGTCACCACCAAGTACTTCCGCGGGGCGCTGGGCACCGATCAGCGCGAGTGGAGTCTCAAGCAGCTCATCGATCGGGTCGTGCTCACCTACGTCAAGTCGGGTAAGGAGAACGGCTACTTCGCCACCGAGAAGGACGCCGACGTCTTCGAGCGGGAGTTGACCTGGATGCTGTTGCACCAGGTGTTCTCGTTCAACTCCCCGGTGTGGTTCAACGTGGGTACGACCGCACCGCAGCAGGTGAGTGCGTGCTTCATCCTCTCCGTCGACGACACCATGGACTCGATCCTCAACTGGTACCGCGAGGAGGGGCTCATCTTCAAGGGTGGCTCCGGCGCGGGGCTCAACATCTCCCGCATCCGATCCAGCAAGGAGTTGTTGCGATCCTCTGGAGGGACCGCGTCCGGTCCCGTGTCCTTCATGCGGGGCGCCGACGCGTCGGCGGGGACGATCAAGTCGGGTGGGGCGACCCGTCGGGCCGCAAAGATGGTCGTACTCGACGTCGACCACCCGGACGTAGAGGAGTTCATCGAGACGAAGGTCCGGGAAGAGGAGAAGATCCGGGTCCTCCGGGACGCCGGCTTCGACATGGACCTCGGCGGCAAAGACATCAACAGTGTTCAGTACCAGAACGCGAACAACTCGGTGCGGGTGTCTGACGAGTTCATGCGTGCGGTCGAGTCCAGTGAGGAGTTCGGGCTGCGCTCGCGCACCACAGGCGAAGTGATCGAGACCGTCGACGCGAAGAAACTGTTCCGCAAGATGTCCGAGGCGGCGTGGGCCTGCGCCGACCCGGGTATCCAGTACGACGACACGATCAACGACTGGCACACAAATCCCGAGACCGGCCGGATCACGGCATCCAACCCGTGCTCGGAGTACATGTCGCTGGACAACAGTTCCTGCAACCTTGCCTCACTGAACCTGCTCAAGTTCCTGCAGGACGACGGATCCTTCGACGCGGAGAAGTTCAGCAAGGCAGTGCAGATGATCATCACGGCGATGGACATCTCCATCTGTTTCGCCGACTTCCCGACCGAAGCGATCGGGAAGACCACGCGGGACTACCGTCAGCTCGGGATCGGGTACGCCAACCTCGGCGCGTTGCTGATGGCATGTGGTCTGGCCTACGACTCCGACGCCGGCCGGGCACTCGCCGGGTCGATCACGAGCCTCATGACCGGCGCTGCCTACAAGCGTTCAGCGGAACTGGCGGGCGTGGTGGGTCCGTATCAGGGATTCGGTCGCAACGCGACGGCGCACGCCCGGGTCATGCGCAAGCATGCCGCAGCCACAGACAGCGTGCGTTCGGTGTCCAGCCTGGATGCGGATGTGCTTCGGTTGGCGTCGGCTGCGTGGCAGGAAGGCAATGCCATCGGTGAGAAGAACGGGTGGCGCAACGCGCAGGCCAGCGTCCTCGCGCCCACCGGCACCATCGGCTTCATGATGGACTGCGACACCACGGGTATCGAGCCGGACTTCTCGCTGGTCAAGTTCAAGAAACTCGTCGGCGGTGGCTCGATGCAGATCGTCAACCAGACGATCCCGCGCGCACTTGCCAAACTCGGCTACGCCGAGGAGACCATCGAGGCGATCGTCGAGTACATCGCCGAGCACGGGCACGTGGTCGACGCACCCGGTCTGAAGCCGGAGCACTACTCGGTGTTCGACTGTGCGATGGGTGAGCGTGCCATCAGCCCGATGGGACACGTGCGCATGATGGCAGCCGTGCAGCCCTTCCTGTCAGGTGCGATCTCCAAGACGGTGAACATGCCGGAGTCCGCCAGCATCGAAGAAGTGGAAGAGATCTACTACCAGGGCTGGAAGACCGGTCTGAAGGCGCTGGCCATCTACCGCGACAACTGCAAGGTCGGGCAGCCGCTGTCCGACGGCAAGGCCGAGAAGAAGCAGGCGGTGGTGGAGGCAGAGGTCGAACACCGGCCCGTCCGCAAGCGACTGCCGAAGGTCCGTCCGAGCCAGACCATCTCGTTCAGCGTCGGTGGCGCTGAGGGCTACATGACCGCTGGGTCGTACCCCGATGACGGGCTCGGGGAAGTCTTCCTGAAGCTCGGCAAGCAGGGATCCACTCTGGCCGGGGTGATGGACGCGTTCTCGATCGCCATCAGCATCGCCCTGCAGTACGGCGTGCCGCTCGAGGCGTACGTGTCGAAGTTCGTGAACATGCGGTTCGAACCCTCAGGAATGACCGACGACCCGGACATCCGGATGGCGCAGTCCATGATGGACTACATCTTCCGGCGCCTGGCCCTTGATCATCTGCCCTACGAGAAGCGGGCAGGTCTGGGGATCTTCACCGCGGACGAGAGGGCGGGGCAGCTCGACGAGTCGGCCGGACATGGCTCTGACTCACCGACCGCCGCCCCGATCGAGCCGGAGGACCTCGACACCCCCACCAGGGTTCATGAGGCAGGTGTCATCAGCGTTCCTTCGTCCGTCCATTCCTCCGCGGAGTTGCTGGAGGCGATCACCGGCAAGACGGCGGATGCGCCGCTGTGCATGACCTGCGGGATCAAGATGCGTCCGGCTGGTTCCTGCTATGTCTGCGAGGGCTGCGGCTCGACCAGCGGTTGCAGCTAGTCGAACACTCTCCCGAGCAATCTGTGGGGTCCTTCACCTCGAGGTGGAGGACCCCACAGGCTTTGTACGCTCCGGTACCCACTGCAGTGCTGGTGGGTGGGGCTCCCGTCTGTCTGCCGGACGCTGAGATCTCGTGGGCCCTTGGCCCGCATGCATCACATACCTGGCACAGTGTTGTGGTGGACTATGAGGTGATTCTCGAGCAAGTGGATGCCCAGAACGCCGCGGTGATCCGGGAGACCCTTGCCCGGGACGCGGTGCCGGGTTTCCTCGGGGGAGCCTATGCGGAGATCTTCGAAGCCCTGGCGACGCAGGGGATCATGGCCTCCGGCCCCCCCTTTGCGCGGTACCGGGTCGAGGGGGAGACCTTCCGGGTGACCGCGGGCGTCCCCTTCCAGGGCTCGGTGACTGCTGTTGGACGCCTCGAGTCGGGGGACCTGCCGGCCGGGCAGGTGGCGTCCACCGTGCACGTGGGTTCGTATGACGCACTCCCGGAGGCGTTCCATGCGGTGATGGAGTGGGTCGCCCGACACGGCCTCCTGGTGAGCGGGGACCCCTGGGAGAGTTACCTGGACGGTCCAGAGGTCGATCTGCCGAGGACCAGAGTCTGTTTCCCGGTGGAGCCGAGATCAGGGAATGAACAGTGAATCCAACGCTGCAATCCGGTGAGGTCCTGCTGCACATCGGCCCCCCCAAGACCGGGACCACAGCTTTGCAGCAGTCCATGGCGGCGGCCAGGTCGTCGATGAAGTCACAAGGCGTCCTGTACCCGGGCAAGAAGTTTTCGCACTGGACCCCCTCCTGCTCGGCGCTGGGCATCTCCACCACCGCCCATCCGTCCGACCCGCCGGTTCCACCGGAGGTGTGGGAGAAGTTCACAGCCCGCGTCGCACGTCGCAAGGACCGTGCGGTCGTTTCCAGCGAACAGTTCGCCGACGCAGAGCCCGACCTCGCCGCCAAGATCGTGGCGGACCTCGGGGGGCGGCAGACAGTCCGCGTCCTGCTGACGCTGCGCCCCCTTGCCCTGATCCTGCCCAGTTCCTGGCAGCAGTCGCTGAAGTCCGGTGCCCCGAAACCGCTACCGGGGCCGTTGCGCCACGCGAAGTCGCGCGTGGTCAAGCCGTATGACACGTGGCTGCGCGAGACGCTGGAGGGCAAGAACTCCACTTTCTGGGGACGTTTCGACTATGCGGGGCTGATCGATCGCTGGGCTTCGATCGTGGGCCCGGATCGAGTCACCGTGATCGTGGTGGACTCCTCCGATCCACTGCGGATCCTGCGGGATGCCGAACGGGTCATCGGCCTCGAACCAGACACCCTGCACAGGGTGGTGACGAAGACCAATCGGTCCTTGAGTTATGAGGAAGCTGCGCTGGTCCGGCAATGGCTCGTCGAGATCGAACAGAAGGTCCCGATGCCGGCACAGCAGTACCACCAGTGGATCCGGCGCGGAGCACTGTGGGGTCTGGTCGACGGACGCCAGCCCGGCGTGGATGAGCATGCCATCCGGACCCCGCAGTGGGCGCTGAGCCGAGTCGACGAGAGAACCCGGGAGACGATCGGACGCATTCGTGACTCCGGGGTGTCGATCCAGGGTGACCTCGAGGACCTGATCGTGCCCGCGGCGCCGGGTCCCGAGGACGCAGAGGTCAACGAAGTGCCCGTCGACGTGGCGATCCAACTGCTGATGGGGCTGGCGACCATGGCGGCCAAAGACGCCCGTGGTGACCGACGGGGATAGCCCTCAGGGCAGCGGGAAGGTGGTGGTCGTGGTCCCACGGGTCACCGCGACCGCTGAGTCCTTCACCGATATGCCCGGAGTCGACGTGCCCGCTGCGACCACCGTGACCCACGAGCGCTTCTTGCCCTTTGCGAGCAGCCTGCCTCGCTGCAGCACCGTGCCCTTGACCAGTTCCCCGTATCCGTTGGTGAACCACCCATCGGGCCGCTTTCCTTTCGGCCGGTACTTTCGCACGACGCCGCCCCCCTTGAACCTCACCCGCGCCTGAGCAGTGCCGGCGGTCAGGATCGCGCCCCGTTTGGCGCGCTTCACTTTCACTCCATTGGGGATCTGCCAGCGCTGGTCGAACCGGATGCGCTTCTTGGCGCGCACCGAGTCGACGACCACGAGTCCGTCGATGGCCGTGTCGTAGTAGACGCACCGCTTGATCACCGCTGCGGTGTAGGTCCGGTCTCTCAGACACGTGCGGTTGTAGGGGTCGCTGGTCGTTGACAGCACCGAGGAGGCGGCGGCTGAAGCGGCCATGGGTGACGACGCGAGACCCAGGCTCGACCTCTTGACCTTCTTCGGCTTCTTCTTGGGTTTCTCGATCACGCGGATCACGCTGTGTCCGGATCGGCTGACCATGTAGTCGCGTATGGCGGAGTTGTCGTAGCGGTAGGGCCCCGGGTCGCCGATGAACTCCGCGCCATAGCTGTTGAACGTGACCGAGCCGAGATCGCTGTGCACGTGCGCGGTCACATATGGCCTGGAGACACGAACGGAGAAGAACGACGGGCGATGACCATCCACGTCTGTCCAACTGTTGCGGCCGAAGACGTAGCCCCCGGAGAAGACCTCATAGAGGTTGGCGGGGGGCTGGCCCTCTGCGCCCTGTGTCGCCGCCCAACGGGCCTCGGAGTCGGGCGCGAACCACTTCTGGGTGAGCCGTGCGCGATGGGTGTCGCCCTTCATCACCAGGTAGAAGTTCGGGTCGACCGCAGCCGCCAGGAAGTGTTCGAGGCGTTTCGTGGCCGCATAGATCTGGTCGTACGAAACCCCACAGCGCGCGTAGATCGGGGCGAGGTTCTCCAGTAGCCGCAGCGTGTAGTACGCGTACCAGGGAGACCCCTCGCGGTCGCTGCCGTCGGCCAGGATCAGGTAATCGGCCAGTCGGTTGAGGTTGTTGGCGGCGCGGTCCCGCTTCTCCTGGTCCCCGAGGTAGCAGAAGGCGGCCAGGGCGGATCCCTGCGAGTGGATCGCGGTGTTGTTGACGCCACCACCGAGTTTGAAGGCCTTGATCTGGGTGTTCGCCTCCTTGCGTGTGGCTTTCACGAAGCGGGACCCGTTGCTGATGTCTGACGCGCAGGTGAGCGTCCAGAGCCTCTCACCGGCGATGATCGGCTGGGTGACCGACCAGGTCCGGGTCTTCTTCTTCTTGTGGTCGCCCAACCAGTCGCCGATGAGGCTGAAGAACCGTTTGACCATCGGCGTGTCTCCGCGCCTGGCACCGGTGTAGAGCAGCGGAGTCGCCCAGTACAGACCGTTGACGTGGGTATTGCCGGAGGAGTCGAGCGTGCGCTGGGGTTTCCAGTTGGGATTCTTCGAGAGTCGGTAGTAGCCGTATTGGCCCAGGTCGACGATGTTGTCGTCCATGATCGAGTCTGCTTCAGCCGCGTCCCCCTTCTTGTTGGGGATCAGCAACCGGCACCAAGCGTCCTCCCGGATGTTCTGTCGCATGGGAATCCCGTACGGTCCGGCGAACGGACTCTCTGTGGGGGTCGGTGAGGTGGACGCGGATGGCGTCGAGGAGGACGTCTCCGTGGGGCTGGTGGAATCCGTGGGGCTGGCGGAATCCGTGGGGCTGGCGGAATCCGTGGGGCTGGCGGAATCCGTGGGGGCGGCGATGCGAGCATCGGCGCTGCTGGCCGGTGCCACCGGCTCGGGGGAGGGCGAGCCGGTCACGGCGATCGCGGGCGACACGCCGGCGACAAGTGCCAGCAGCGTGAGCGCGATGACGGGTCTACGCATACCTTTGTCCTATCAGACATTCCGTGGGGGGCCAGCGTGCCAGCACGATTGCCCCATCTTCGGACGACCGCCGCGCCAGGAGTGAGATGCAGCCCGCAGACGCCGAGGAGATCGTGGAACTGCTTCGTCGCAGGCGGATCATGGCCCATGTGCAGCCCACCGGTCTGCAGAACAGTGCGATCCGCGTGGTGCTCCCCGGAGGTCGGGAGGCGATATGGGACGCAGATGCCGCGGCCGGGCTCGAGGCGCAGGTTCTCGCCGACGGGATGCTTGTCGGGTTCGTGCCGCTCATCGCCGGGTCTGAGGACTTCGATGCCGCGCAGAGTGCGGAGGCCATCGCCACCGCCGACTACGCCTCTGGATGAAGGTTCGGCCCATCCACAGATGTGGTCGGGCATCTGGTGGGCGTGGTCGGTGCGGATGAGGCTGAGTCCATGCGAATCTCCATCACGTCGCCCGAGGCTGCCATCGCTGCGACGCCCTATCTGATCGGTTTCACTCCGACGAACTCGATGGTCCTGCTGTTCAGCGGCGGGGATGAGGTCCGCAGCCTCGTGCTCCGGGTCGATCTGCCGCAGTACCCGGAGATCGGTTGGATGCAGAGCATCATCAACGGTATCCCGGACCCCGCACCACCCACCGTGCTGCTTCTGGCATACGCGGATTCCGTTTCCGAGGAGTTGGTGAAGCAGCTGTCCGCCTGGTTGACGAAGGTGCTCACTCCGGTGACTGAGGTGGCCGCCTCGCTGATCATCGGACCTGCTTCCGCACGCACTCTGGCCGTTGACGACATGGCGTACGAGCACGAGATCGACATGCGGGAGGTCCGTGACCACCCGATCGTCGCGCAGTGTGTCGCGGAGGGGATGACCTGCCTGGCCAACCGCGACGAGTTGCTCGCCCAGTTCGAGCCCGCATCCGATGCGGTCTCGTCGCACGTACTTCTGCAGTTGCGCAGGGGGATACCCCACGAGGGCGACTATGAACGGTCCCGGGACCTGCTAGAGCGAAGTGCGGTGGACGTACTGCAGGGGAGTGAGGATCTCACACCGGCGGATGTGGTCTGCCTGGCACTCGCATGCAGCGATTGTCACGTGCGCGACCCGCTGTTGGCGATAGTGCTGAGCCCGCAGTCGCTTCTGGCACAGCCCTTGCGCCAGGTGCGAACACGGCTGCTGTACGCGTTGCGCCATCTGCCCGACACTCATGCCGGGCCCGTCGCCGCCACGCTGGCGCTGGCTGCCTGGGCCGACGGGGACGGCGCTTCGGCTTTGGTGGCCGCAGAGCGTGCCATGGAACTGGATTCGCGCAACACCCTGGCCCCGCTGGTGGCCGACGCGCTGTCGCACGGGCTACCGCCGGATACGTGGACCTCGCTCACCGACGGCATTCCGATGGAGGTGCTGCGGGGCCAGGTCCGGCGCAGTGCATGACCGCAATGCGCGAAGACACGGATCGGGCGACTACCGGGGGAATAGGGCGGACGTGACAGAATGTTGTACTGGGCGTAGCAGAACTGATGCTGCGAGTGCCACAAAGACCCGATCCTCGACGAGAGGTTGTTACGTGCCGACTGTTAAGTCGAAGAAGGCCCCGGTGGCTGCGGAGACCGCGAAGAAGACCACCGCCAAGGCCAAAACGGCCGCCAAGGCACCGGCGAAGACCACGGCCAAGAAGGCTGCGGTGAAGAAGGCCCCTGCCAAGGCCGCGACCAAGAGTCAGCCCGCGGCACCCGCAGCGAAGAAGGCGCCGGCCAAGAAGGCGCCAGGCGAAGGCGGCCAAGAAAGCACCGGTGAAGAAGGCCTCGGCCAGCACTGCCCCGGCCAGCAAGGCGCCCGCCAAGAAGACGACCACGCGGAAGACCGCGGCCAAAAAGGCGTCCGCAAAGGAGACCGTCGGTTCCAATGAACTGAAAGAGGCGGCCGAGCTCGAGCAGGATCTGGAAACGGACCTGAAGAAGGATCTGAAGAAACTCGAGGACGAGAAAGAGGCGGCGACGTTCACTCTTTCGGACACCGATGAGTCCGACGAGCCGGTGGCTCAGGTGACCCAGGCGGGCGCCACTGCCGACCCGGTCAAGGATTACCTGAAGCAGATCGGGAAGGTGCCTCTGCTCAACGCCGAACAAGAGGTTGAGCTGGCCAAGCGGATCGAGGCAGGGCTCTTCGCCGAGGAGAAACTGGCGGAGAACCCCGATCTCGATACCGAGACCCGGATCAAGCTGGAGTGGATCTCCGAGGACGGGCGTAGGGCCAAGAACCACCTGCTGGAGGCCAACCTGCGGCTCGTGGTCAGTCTCGCGAAGCGGTACACCGGCCGCGGCATGCTCTTCCTCGACCTGATCCAGGAGGGCAACCTGGGTCTGATCCGCGCCGTGGAGAAGTTCGACTACACCAAGGGCTACAAGTTCTCGACCTACGCCACGTGGTGGATTCGCCAAGCGATCACCCGTGCGATGGCCGACCAGGCTCGCACCATCCGCATCCCGGTGCACATGGTCGAGGTCATCAACAAACTCGCAAGGGTGCAGCGTCAGATGCTGCAGGACCTCGGGCGTGAGCCCACCCCGGAGGAACTTGCCGCCGAGCTCGACATGACGCCGGACAAGGTCGTCGAGGTGCAGAAGTACGGTCGCGAGCCGATCTCACTTTCGACACCGCTCGGTGAGGACGGCGACAGCGAGTTCGGCGACCTGATCGAGGACTCCGAGGCGATCGTTCCCGCGGATGCGGTCTCATTCACACTTCTCCAGGAGCAGTTGGAGTCCGTCCTCGACACGTTGAGCGAGCGCGAGGCCGGCGTGGTGCGAATGCGGTTCGGACTGTCCGACGGGCAGCCGAAGACGCTCGACGAGATCGGGAAGGTGTACGGCGTGACCCGAGAGCGCATCCGCCAGATCGAGTCCAAGACCATGAGCAAACTGCGCCACCCCTCGCGCAGCCAGGTTCTGCGCGACTACCTCGACTGACGCTCCCAGCAATTCCCCTCGGTCAGGCGCTGGCCCGACGGCGCAAAGGCCTTCTTGGTGTCCTTGCGGTGGCTGACGGACACCGCCACGGCTGCGCGCTCCTCGGCCAGACCGCTTGCCGCCGGACGCGCAGTCCAAGGCCGGGCGCGAGCGGGTGCCTGAACCTTGAGTGGGCCTGGGAGCCGACGATACGGGAGGACGGCAGCGTCAGCGCTTCATCCTGAAGCGGGTCGAGGGACTCGGATCGCTCTGGCCGACATCGGAGTCGGCGACGATCCTGAACCAGTAGGTCTTCCGGGCTTTCGCCTTGAGCCGCACCTTCTGAGCGGTCGTCGTGCGCACCTTCTTGAACTTGGTCCCGTTGGTCGAGCGGTAGACCAGGTAGGCCGAGACCGGCTCGCCCAGCTCTTCAGACTCCCGCCAGCGCACCCGCAACTTGCGCTTCCCGACGCGGGTGACAGTCGGCTTGCCGGGCTTCTCAGGCACCATCGGCGTCGCGGACCCTTCGTCTGGTGTCGGTGCCTGGTAGTTGGGCGGAGGACCGGCAGGCGTGGTGGTCGTCGAGGTCGGCGTCGGCGAAGGTGAGGTGGAGGTGGGCGTCGGCGATGGAGACACGCCGGGTTCCACGCTGCCGGTGATGGTGAAGTCCGCTCCGTAGGCCCAGGCCAGCGGGACTGCCTGGCCGTCCAGCGGACGCACGCGCCACCGGTAGTCGCCCGAGGGCAGCGGTGCCAGGGCGGTGCTGTAGGCGAGGTTGTCGGTGAAGACACTGCTCGCCTGTGACCAGTTGCCCGTGGTGAATTGGATTTCGTAGCCGGCGACTCCGCCGGGGGAATCTGCCGGATCTATCAGTTGCACCGCTGTCAGCGCCTCCTGGTAGGACAGCCGGACGTTGGCCCCATCATCGGCTGAAATCACAGCGGTCTGGCCCACTGGAACGCTGGTCTTGGTGAAGGTTCCGACGTAGGTGTCGTCGTTCACCGCGGTCCGGTCGGCGGTGTCGCAATCCTCCAGGGGAAGCGTCCCGGTACACGGCAACGCGAACCAGTAGTACGAACGTCCGGCCAGATTGTCGTCGTAGGTCTCGGCGGGCATCGAGGTAGGCACCGAAGGCGCCATATGTGCCAACCCGGTTTGTGAAATCGCGGTCGAGTGCGATGACCACCTTGTAGGAGTCGGCCGCAGACGAGGGCTCCCACGCAAGTAGTGGAACGTCCGCACCGGTCGACGACAGTGTTGTCGGCTCGGACGCCTGGCCGGCCGGAGTCGCGCCCGTCTTCGCGGTGGGAGTGAAGGACAAGGGTCCGGGAGCCGGGTCGCCGCTGCCGTCGCGCTGGTCGGACCATAGGCCGTAGACCAGCCCGGCCGTTTCGAGGTCCGTCACCGGGTAGTCCACAGTGGACGGGAGGTCCGCGGCCCGCACTCTCACGTAGTAGTCCACTCCCACCTGCAGATCGGGTGTTGTCTCGCAGGCGAACTCCCCGATCGGAACTCTGCGGACGTAGGCGCCGGCGCTGTAGGGGGCCAGGAAGGTGTGTGGTGTCCTGCATTCCCCGGTCAGCGGCTGATTGAACGTACTCGTCGTGTCGATCTCGACCTGGTAGTGCGAGGCTCCGGGGACCGGGTCCCACGCCACGGCGATCTCGTTGACCGCCGGGTTGCCGGCCCCGCCAACCAGGCGCACGTTCTCGACGCGGGACGACGGGGTGCCCTGCTCCACCCCGGTTGCCTCGTCGTCATTGGTCCAGCGCCGCGTGAACTCCCGCGCCTGGCTCCACTGGCCCTCGGTTCCATCGGCGGCGATGGCGCGCACGTGCCAGTAGTGAGCCTTGGCGGTGTAACTGAACGTGGGTACGTATGTGGTGCCGAACACGCTTCTCGGCGCTAACTCATCGCCAGGATCGGTCACCGTGACGAATTGATCGTCGAGGGCGACCTCGATCTCGTACCGCGCCGCCCCGACAACCGGTGTCCAGGAGAACAACGGCTGGTCCACCGTCGCGTCCGTCGACGGAGTCAACGGGGTGGGTGCAGGAAGCGCGGCTGCATTTGCGCTCATCGGCAGTAGGGCAAGGACGAAGGCGGCTGCCACCAGCAATGCCGCGAACCAGCGTGGTTTCATGTGCCTGCCCGTCCTCTCATCGGCCCACGAACACCCGACGCGGCGCGCCCTCGCCGGCGGTGTTGTTGGCCGTCACCATGAACCAGTACCGGGCGCCCTTGCGCACGCGGAACGCGGCTCGGTTGCGCACGACCTGGGTCAGCGGCTTCCATCGCTTCCCCCGGGTCGAGTAGTAGACCGAGTAGCTCGTGACCGGGAAGTACCGAGCCTTCGGCGTGCGCCACAGCAACGTCACGCGGGTCGGGCTCCGCACAGCCTTCAAGGCGACGGGCCGGGCGGGGACCGCACGCTCTGTGCGGACGTACCGCACCTGGCTCCATGGTCGAGCGCTCCCGGTCTCGTCCACCGGCCGCACCCGCCAGGCGTACCGTGCCCCGAAGGCCAAGTCGGTCGGGAGGATCCCCGGCAGGTCCGAAGTGAAAGTCCGGGCAGCGTCCCAGCGAGCCGTCCTCGGCTTCAGCTGGATCTCGTACCACTTGAAGCCGCCCATGGACGAACCCGGGGTTCCGGTACGACGCGCGAAACGGTTCATCGTGGTCTCATACGCCTCCCACACGAACTCGATCCAGGGGGTCTTCCGCTGCACCACGCCCCGCTGTTTGACCAGTACGGATTGCTTCTTGAACGAGCGGAAGCGCCCTTCGCGGTTGACGGCGCGGTTCTCGTTGAGACAGGTCGCAGACTTGTTGTCCCCTTCGAGGCACGGCACCACGTACCAGTAGTACGAGCGGACCGCGGTGTGTTCGGGCAGTCGGCCCTGCGGGGTCAGGCGAGTGTTCGTGGTGCGGAAACGGCCGAGGACGTTCGTGAAATCGCGGTCCATGGCGATCACCAACTCGTACTGGCTGGCCCACGCCACCGGATTCCACTCGAACGTCGGGATATCCAGGAACACGGTTCCGTTGCGCGGCTTGGTGAGTTGGGCGGGTTGCAGGGTGTCGGGGCCGGAGAGGTTCGGGCCCAGGGCGAAGACCACCGGCGCGGGCACCTCGGCGTCAACGTCGCGAGCCTCGTCGGACCAGAGGCTGTAGAGCGCCCCGTCCTCCGCGAGGGTCTCGTCGACGGCGCGCACCCTCACCCAGTGGTCACCCTGTTCGAGTTCCGGATCGCACACGGTGCCCCCTTTGTCCTTTCCGAGGGAACCGCTCTGGTAGGGCGTGAGAACCGTGTGGGGGGTGGTGCAGATGGCGTCGGTGCGGCCGTCGAACTGGATCTCGTAGTGGGAGGCCCCCGGCACGGGATCCCAGCTGATCTTCAGCGCATTGCCCGGCACCTGGATACCGGGGTCCTGGGCGAAGTCCTCCACAGTCACGTCATCCGGGCGTGCGACCTCTGGCGAGTCGCCTCCGCCCCCGTCCGGTCCCACCCACCGACGCGTGAAACTGCGAACGTTGGAGTAGGGGCCCTCCGACGGGGCGACGACCTTGACCCGCCACCAGTACGATGCGGCCGGCCAAGCGGCCGTATCCATGTAGCGTGTGGCCGAAGTGTCGATGGTGTGGACGATCTCGGTGAACCGGTGGTCCAGGGAGACCTCGAGCCGGTAGGTGATGGCTCCGCGCACGGGTTTCCACTGGAACTGCGGGTCGTTGAGCACCGCACGGTTCCCGGGCCGCAGCGGCTTCGGTTCGCCAATGGAGCGGGTTCCGGCCGAAACCGGTGTCATCAGCCCGGCCGCCAGTAGCGCAGCCACCACCACGACGATTAGACGTCGCAGGAGCGCCCACGCCGATGGCCGGTCGTCTACTCCCACGTCCTCCACTTCGGCACGATCCGCATGCATCTTGATGCCGAAGGCGTCGATGTGCTCCGCGTGGGTGGTACGAAACGGCTGTCCCTAGACTCTGTGAACGTGAGCGAGTGGACTTGTGAGACCGATGGCGTCGTTATGCGGATGTCTTTCTGTGATCCGGCGAGTCGCAACCGGCTGACGACCCCGATGCTGGAGGAGGCGCGGGGTCTGCTGACCAAGGCCGTTCTCGATGGGGTTCGCGTGGTCATCCTGCGAGCCGAACCCGTGAAGGGGACCTGGTCGAGTGGCCACGACATCAGTGAGATCCCCTCCGAGGTCACCGAACACACCTGGGCCAACCCGCTGGAGGGGTTCCTCGAGTACTTCCGGCGACTGCCCATCGCCACCATCGCCGAGGTCGGTGGGGATGTGTGGGGTGGCGCCTGTGAACTGGTACTCAGTTGTGACCTGATCGTGGCCACCGCGGACACTCGGATGGCGGTGACCCCGGCGAAACTGGGGGTCGGCTATCCGCCTTCCGGGGTCGCCCGATTCCTGGCGTGTCTGCCCGCGCAACTGGTTGCGAGGATGTTCCTGACCGCTGAGCCCATCACCATGCAGACCGCCTACGAACTCGGAGCGGTGACTCAGGTCGTGGGGCAAGTCGGTGATCTGGAGCCGACCGCCCGCTCCTTGGCGGAGAAGATCATCCGCAACGCGCCACTGACCATCGCAGCGACCAAGGCGGCACTGGCCGAACTCTCCGATGCCCATCTTCCGCCGGAGGTGGCACATCGGGTCGATGAGACAGTGGCCCGCGCCTGGACCAGTCAGGACCTGGCTGAGGGGATCAAAGCCTTCGGGGAGCGCAGACCGCCGCAGTTCCGGGGGCACTAGGGCCGCTGGGCCCCGGCCTTGGCCGCGGTCAGCGGCGTTGGAGACAGCTGCACGAGGTTGGAGAACGCACGCGTCGTCTTCTCCAACCTCGTGCACAAACTCCAACCTCGCGGCTGGTCGCCAACCTCGCTCGAACCTCGTGCACAGACCCCGCGGCCAATGGGCATGCCGAAAGACAGAGGTCAGACGATTCGGGCGAAAGGGCCCTAATTCGCGTCGCTGAACTTGTCCTCGTCGAGAGCGTGGCTCTCGTCCTGGATGTGCGCCGCCAGTGACTCGAGGGCGGGCAGGTGCTTGCGTGCGTGATGGGCGCAGAACAGAAGTTCCCCACCCTTGGTCAGCGTTACGCGGACGTATGCCTGCGCTCCGCAGCGATCGCAGCGGTCGCTGGCTGTCAGGGGGCTCGGGGACAGTGTGGTTACCACTGGAACCACCTCCTTCACACAGTTTACGTCGTTGGCCTACACCGTACTCAACACTGTGGCAGGGGGTTGGGATTCCCGCACGCAGTGATTGGGCGTTTCGCCGCAAGCGAATAGTTCCCGGTGCCAGGGTGGTTACACGCTGTTGTCGGTACCTGGCTCTACTGTTGAACAATGCCCACGAAGACCGCGGCGTACTCCGCCGATGCCCTGACGGTGCTCGAGGGTCTTGACGCGGTGCGCAAGCGCCCCGGCATGTACATCGGGTCGACGGATTCCCGCGGACTGATGCACTGTGTCTGGGAGATCATCGACAACGCCGTGGATGAGGCCCTGTCGGGCCACTGCGATGTGGTGACCGTCTCGGTGCTTCCGGACGGCAGCGTGGAGGTGCACGACAACGGGCGGGGCATCCCGGTCGACGTGCAGAAGAAGACCCGTTTGACAGGTGTCGAGCTGGTGATGACCAAACTGCACGCCGGCGGCAAGTTCGGGGGCGGGTCCTACGGGGCGGCGGGCGGCTTGCACGGTGTGGGTGCGTCGGTCGTGAATGCACTGTCCGCACGGATGGACGTCGAGGTCGACCGCGCCGGCAAGACCTACGGGATGTCCTTCCGGCGAGGTGTGCCGGGCATCTTCGACGGTGATGGCCCGGACGCGGCGTTCTCGCGCAAGACCGGACTGCATCAGCGGGGGTCGGTGCCGAAGACGCGCTCCGGGACCAGGATCCGCTTCTGGCCGGATCCGCAGATCTTCACCAAGGACACGACCTTCGACCGCAATGCGCTGTGGGACCGTGCCAGGCAGACCGCCTTCCTGGTGCCGAATCTGGCACTGACGGTTCGTGACCTGCGCCACGAATACGACCATCTCGAGGAGACATTCCGTTTCAAGGGTGGGATCGCGGAGTACGTCGACTACCTCGCCGACGACGAACCGGTCACCGGCATCATCCGACTGGAGGGCGAGGGTCACTTCACCGAGCATGTGCCCGTGCTCGACGGCAAAGGTCATCTGAGTACCCAGGACGTGGAACGCACGTGCACGGTGTCGGTGGCGATGCGGTGGGGAAGCGGCTACGACTCGGTCATCCGTTCGTTCGTCAACGTCATCGCGACCCCCAAGGGTGGGACGCACGTGACGGGGTTCGAGCGCGCTCTGACCAAGACGGTCAACGAGCAGTTGCGGGCGGCGCGGGTGCTACGGGCCAGCGAGGATTCCGTGGCCAAGGACGACATCACGGAAGGCCTGACCGCGGTCGTTACCGTGCGTCTGGCGGAACCGCAGTTCGAAGGTCAGACCAAGGAGGTCTTGGGAACACCACAGGTGTCCGGGATCGTGTCCCGGGTGGTGGCCAAGACGCTCACCGCGTGGTTCAGCAAACCACCACGGGGGGAGAAGGCGAACGCCAAGGCCGCCCTGGACAAGGTGGCGAACGCCGCGCGGGCGAGACTGGCGGCGCGACAGACCCGTGACGTTCAGCGCCGGAAGAACGCGCTGGAGTCGTCCGCGCTGCCTGCGAAACTCGCTGACTGCCGGAGCAACGCCACCGACAGCACGGAACTGTTCATCGTGGAGGGCGACAGCGCACTGGGTACGGCGAAGTCGGCGCGGAACTCGGAGTTCCAGGCGTTGCTGCCGATCCGCGGCAAGATCCTCAACGTGCAGAAGGCCTCCATGGCCGACATGCTCAAGAACGCCGAGTGCGCATCGATCCTGCAGGTCATCGGCGGTGGGACCGGACGCAGCTTCGACCTCGACCAGGTGCGGTACGGCAGGATCATCCTGATGACCGACGCCGACGTGGACGGCGCCCACATCCGGATCCTGCTGCTCACATTGATCCATCGATACATGACGCCACTGCTCGAGGCCGGTCGGGTCTTCGCGGCCGTGCCGCCGTTGCACCGACTGGAGATCGTGCGTCCCGGCACCAAGAACGAGGTGCGGTACACCTACTCCGATGAGGAGATGAACAAACTGGTCGCCGACCTGGAGAAGAAGGGCCTGCGCGTCAAGGACCCGATCCAGCGGTACAAGGGGCTGGGCGAGATGGACGCCAGCCAACTCCGGGAGACCACCATGGATCCCTCGAAGCGGCAGTTGCGGCGCGTGACGGTCTCAGACGCATCGGCTTCGAACGACGTGTTCGGGCTGCTCATGGGCAGCGAGGTCGCACCCCGGCGTGGTTTCATCGTCGAATCGTCCGAGGAGCTGGACAGGAACCTGCTCGACGTCTAGAGGTCGAGGGCTAGAAGTCGTACAGCGTGAGTTCCCCGGTCTCCACGTCGTACATGCCGCCGGCGACGGCCACGTCGTCGCGGATGAACGGGAACGACCGGATGCGCTGCACGTCGGCGGCCAGGGCCTGCAGCGGGTCGTCGATGGTGCGGAACTCCAGCGACCGGGTGTCCACGCCCGACTTCTCGAAGATCGTCTCGTGGACCTGGGTCTCGGTGCTCTTGGCCATGCGGCAGTCCGTGTGTGGCATCACGATGATCCGGTTCACCTCGAGCAGGTACGTGGCGAGCACCAGGGTGCGCAGCACATCGTCGGTGACCCTGGCGCCGGCGTTTCGCAGGATCTTCATGTCGCCGGCACCCATGCCGAGGGCACGCAGGGGGTCGATCCGGGAATCCATGCAGGTGATCAGTGCCAGGTGCTTGGCGGCGCGGCCGGTCATGCCGGGTTCGTGGTAAGTCTCGACGAACTCACGGTTGCCCGCGATCACATCGGCGAATCTCGGATCTGTCATGGTGTTCCGAGCGTATCTAGGGGGCTGATTCCCCCGACGAGTGACCTGGGAATACCCCATGGGTGGGATCGATCAGCGGTGCCGCGTTGTTCACCGCCAGGGCGGCCTCCCCGAATCCGATCGAGATCAGAGGCACCTTCCCGGCGTACGTTGCGATGTCGCCTGCGGCGAAGACGCGTGGCGCGTTGGTGGCCATGGTGGTGTCGACCAGCAGGTGCCGCTTCTCCAGTGCGAGTCCCCAGTCGGCAAGCGGGCCGATCGAGGCGATGAATCCCAGCGCTGCGACCACTGTGTCGGCGGACAGTCGTTGCTGCTCTCCGCTCACCTTGTGGGTGACCTGCACACCGGTGACCCGCTCGTCACCCTCGATGGCGGTCACTTCGCTGGAGGTGACCAGGCGCACGCCCAGCGACCGCACCTTGTCCACCGTGCCGGCGTGGGCGCGGAACGCCTCGCGTCGGTGCACGAGCGTCACGCTGCGGGCGATGGGGTGCAGGGAGAGTGCCCAGTCGAACGCGGAGTCCCCGCCGCCGACGATGACGACGTCCTTGTCGGCGTGCACGGCGAGTCTGGGCACGAAGAAGACAAGGCCCTCTCCGGCGAACTCGTCAGCCGCAGGCAACGGCCGGGGCCGAAAGGCGCCGATGCCGCCGGTGATCAGAAGGACCTTCGCAATGATCGTCGTGCCACTGCTAGTCGTGACGGTGAGGCCTTCTTCGTGCTGCTCGAGTTGTACCGCCTGCTCCCCGAGTATGTAGCGCGGGGTGTAGGCCTGTGCCTGCGCCGCTAGCCCGTCCACGAGATCACGACCACGGATCTCGGGAAACCCCGCCACATCGAAGATGAGTTTCTCCGGGTACATGGCCGAAATCTGGCCGCCGATCTCGGGCAACGTGTCGCAGACGACAGTGCTGAAACCTCGGAACCCCGCATAGTAGGCCGCATACAGGCCTACTGGCCCGGCGCCCACGATGAGCATGTCGGTGGACAGGTTCACGTCTGCCACTTGACGCCGCAACCCATCGAGGGTCGTTGCGGTTCGGGTGCCGGTCGACCCGCGATCACCGCCTCGATCGCCTCGTCCAGCAGGTGGCCGTCGAGTTTCTCGCCGTTCTTCGGAGTGCTGGTGTCGAAGGCTCCGCGATACGACAGCCGCCCTCCGTCGTCGTACAGGAAGAAGTCGGGCGTGCAGACCGCGCCGAACTCCCGTGCCACGTCCTGCGTGGCATCGATGAGGTAGGGGAACGTCCAGCCGGCCCGCAGAATCTGCTCACGCATGCCTTCCGGCCCGTCCTCGGGGTGGGAGACGGGGTCGTTGGGATTGATCGCCACAGTCCGCAGCCGAGGCGCGGTGTTCACCATCTGCCCAAGGAGCTGCTCGACGTGCCGGACGTACGGGCAGTGGTTGCACGCGAAAACGACCAACAGTGGCTGTTCGCCCCGGTATGCCTGCAGGTCGAGATGCTGACCGTCCACGTCGGGCAGGCTCACTGCGGGAAGTGGCGTTCCGAGGGGGACCATTGCTGACTGCAGCGCCATACGCACCAGTTTAGTCGGCGACGGGGCCGTCGCAGGCCGTGACCGAAGCCCGCTCACACAGAAGCGTCTTCGCGCGCGGTGGCACAATGGGTTACATGTCGGTGCGTGCGAGTGCGGTCGCCTTCGCGCTGGCCGGGCTGACCGCAGCGGGTCTGCCTTCCGCCTCCGCCTCCGCACTCGGCTCCCTCGACCTGGGGGGAAGCGCGAGTACCGGGGCGCCGGGCATCGTCGATCAGCGAGACGACCTGCCAGAGGTGCGCGTCCGGTGGAACAGGGGCAGTGGCCCGGCGCAGATGGATCAGGGCCTACCGAATCCGCCCGGGTGGTACCGGGCTGCAGTGGGCCCACGTCGCTCGGACAAGGTGCTGTACCTGACGTTCGACGACGGGCCCTCCAGCCACACGGCCTCGCTGCTGGCGGGCCTGCGCAGGCACCAGGCCGAAGCAACCTTCTTCGTCACCGGTGCGGCCGCCCGTTCCCGGCCAGGTCTGATCCGCCGGATCGCGCGGCAGGGCCACGCCCTCGGAAACCACACGTGGGGTCACCCCCGCTTGACTAGGATCCCGACTGCCGCCGTGCGCAGTGAACTGCGTCGCACGCGCAGGACCGTCGGCTCCGCCATGGGTGACTGCATGCGGCCGCCGTACGGATTGGTCGACCGGCGCGTCGCAACGGCGTCGATCAAGGCCGGATTCCAGCCGGTGCTGTGGACCGCGCACATCGAGGACTGGGTGCCGCACAACAAGGCCTGGACCGTCGAACGCCTGCGCCGGGCAACCCGCCCGGGTGCGGTGATCCTGATGCACGACACGCATGCCACAACTGTCGCGGCGGTCTCGGAGATGCTGCCTCGCTGGCGTGCGCGCGGATATCGACTGGAAACAGTGCCCGTCTGTTCGTAGTTCGCCGTCGACGTGGGACTGCTACGGCTGAAGCTGATGCCCGCATCGCGGACAGAAGCGGTCATCCGGTCCGTGCGGCCGGCCGCACTGGGAGCAGAACAGGTCCTCGCCGCCGTCCGATGGTGGTTCGGTGGATGGTGGTTCGGGCACTGTCTCCACAGCCTGCTCGGCGGCAGGCTGGACTTCGCTCGGCGGGGCTGCGGGCTCGACCTCGGCGGCAGGCTGGACGACCGGGGCCGGGGACGGTGCCCGCTGTCGGCGCGGACGGGCTGCCCCGGCGCGTTCGCGCGACGACCACGATGACCACCACGATGAGCACGAGAACCGCGAGGCCCAATGCGATCCACACCAGGGGTAGAGAGGACGAGCCGGGCAACTCCTGGGCCTTGCGCAGGTACTCCTGGGCGAACTGGTGGCTGGGGACGCGCTGCAGGACTTCCTCGAAGTCGGAGACGGCTGCCTGCCCATCGCCCGCGAAGTATGCCTGAAGACCCGCCCGGTACTTCTCCGTGACCTCGCCGGGGGTGTTGTCGACACCCTCACCGCGCATCAGTTCCTCGAGCGTCTGTGAGGGTTGGACGAAGTTGAATGGCTGTGTCTCACCGGAGATCTTGAAACTGTTGACACCGATGACATCCCCGTCGAGACCGACCGTGGGACCTCCGCTCATCCCTCCCGACACCGCCGCGCTGATCTCGTACACCTGGAGCAGACCCGCGTCGGTGGTCTTCTCAGCGCTGATCGTGCCCTCTTT
This sequence comes from uncultured Actinomycetota bacterium, assembly GCA_963769435.1. GTDB lineage: Bacteria > Actinomycetota > Actinomycetes > S36-B12 > UBA10799 > JADKAV01. The sequence continues at coordinate 92,627 of CAVYLN010000001.1, read as the reverse complement.
GAAACTGGGGTTGAAATCGACGTCGGTCACCAGATCGACCGACGCCGGGTAGCCGATGGAGACGACCTCGGTCCCCACGCCGGTCGTGGCGTTGTCGGACAGGGGTGCCACCGTGAGATCGCGGGCCTCGATCTTGAGCAGTGCAACATCCCCCTGCCCGACTGGGCGCACATTCACGACTCGCGCGGGGAGGGCCTTGCCGCTGGGCTCCCCGGAAACGCTCACCCCGTATGCGACCGACACATCGAGGTCCGGCCTGCCCTCGGTGCTCGCCCCGTCGATGCGCCAGTTGCGGGCGAACGTTGCGATGGTCGACTTGGACGGCTTCGCAGCGTAGTACTCGTTGTCGAACGCCCACTGCACGACTTGGCTCAAGATCGCGTCCTGCACAGTCTGGTCGTAGTCCACGCAGTGACCTGCCGTGGCAACGTACCCATCGGGGTTGACCACGAAGCCGGTGCACTGGAACGAGGTCGTGAACGGCTCCTGGGTGAAGTAGCCGTCATTGGTCTCGTCGTACACGTACCCGGTCCAGGTGATCTGTTCGTAAACGACCGTCGGCTGTACGAGTGCCTGGACCTGCTCCAGCGGGGACGACGGTGGTGGGGTGTCGGTGGGCGCAGCGAGTGCTGTACCGGGCAACAGGACGGTCGCTGCCGCGATCAGAACGCTCACCAACACCAGTAGTGGTGATGTGGGTCGTATTGACCGAGGTTCGCTTGCCGGACTGGTGTGCATCGTGACTCCCTCCGCGGGGTCTTCCCGCGACGGTCGCCGTCACTCCAGGATTCACAGCTGTGCGGCGATCACGCGGCAAAAACCCAGTGCCTAGACTACGCCGAAGCCGTCTGGGGCCTCCTGTTGGAGGCCGTACCCACCAGGGTTAATCGAACAGCAGCCCTGAGTCCGTCGACTCCCGCGAAGGAGCCGCCGATCCGATCACGATCTTCGCCGCCGGGCTGGTCGACCCAGAGGCGTCCCGGCGGTCGTCCGGCTCGGGCAGCGGGAGCGGTTTGCCTGCGGGCGAAGATGCCAGCGGGGTTTCACCGATCCAGCCGGCGATCAACGCCGACTCGGCGGCCAGCAGGCGGTGGCAGCGGACTCCCACGCCATCCCGGCCGGTGCGGGGGAAGGCCTCCAAGCCGGTGACCTTGATGCTGCTGGCAGAAGATCCGCTGCCAGCGACCGTGACCACTGTCGAACGGGGGCCGCCCGCGCCCGCCGCCACCACAAGAGCCCCGTCTTTGAGTTTCATGCCCGCCACGCCGCGCGCGCCGGCACCCTGGACCGGAACGGTGTCGATGCCCGTACGGAGCAGCTGCCCGGTGGAACTGATGAACACGATGTCCTGAGACGGCTCGCAGGCGAACGCGGCTACGAGGGCGTCCTTGTCCTCGAGGGCCATGAGTTGCTTCATGCCCGGCTCCACGACTAGCCGCTTGACACGCCCTTGCGCGGTGACCAGCGCGATCGTCGCGCCCGAGTCGACCACACCGACCACATTGGCGTCGGCGGGAAGGTGAAGGTAGTCACGGATCGCGACGGTCGCCTTGAGCGAAGGGGAGTCCGCTGTGTCGGGAAGGCTTGGCAGGTCGACGACGTCCAGCGGCAGGACCCTGGCGTCCGACGTGATGACCGCTACCTGGGATCGGGTGGTGGAGGCGATGATGTTTCTGAGCGCATCGTGTGGCATCCGTTTGGCTCCCGCGTTGACCGTGACCGTGGACGGCGTGCGAGCTGCCATCCCGGTGGCCGAGACCAGAACCTGGCACTGCTCGTCTGGGATCTCGAGTGACTCGGGGGAAACGGTTGGTCCAGCGGAATCCAGCAGAACAGTACGGCGCGGTGTCCCGAACGATTCGGCCACCGCGGCGAGTTCCTGGTCGAGCGTGTTCTTGAGGACCTCTTCGCTGCGGAGAAGTTCCTCGAGGCTTGCGATGGTGGCGTGCAACTGGTCACGTTCGGCTTCCAGTTCGATCCTCGAGAACTTCGTAAGCCGCCGCAACGGCATCTCAAGGATGTAGTTGGTCTGTTCCAGGCTCAGATCGAAGATGCTCATGAGCCGCTCGCGGGCGGCGGCCGTGTCGTCGCTGCCGCGGATGACCTGAATGACCTCGTCGATGTCCAGGATCGCAATGAGCAGCCCCTCGACGAGGTGGAGGCGGGCCTGGGCCTTCTTCAGACGGAAGGCGCTGCGGCGGCGGATGACCACCGTGCGGTGATCGAGGAACACCTGGAGCAACTCCCGCAGGCCCAGGGTCTTCGGCGCACCGTCCACGAGGGCGACGGCGTTGATGGTGAAGTTGTCCTCCAGCGGGGTGAGCCGGTAGAGGTCCGAGAGGACCGCGTCGGGGTTGAAGCCGCTCTTCACCTCGATCACCAGCCGGATGCCCTGCTCCCCATCCGACAGGTCGGTCACCGCTGAGACACCGGTGATCTTCTTGGCGTCGTGCAGTTCCTTGATCTTTTCGATGATCCGCTCGGCGCCGACGTTGTATGGCAACTCGGTGATGACGATGCCTCGCTTGCGCGGGGTAAGGGACTCCACCTCGGCGGTGGCCCGGATCTTGAAGGATCCACGGCCGCCCTCGTAGGCGTCGCGCAGTCCTTCGAGCCCGATGATCTGTCCACCGGTCGGCAGATCCGGGCCAGGGACGAACCGCATGAGCGTCTCGAGCGTGGCGCGGGGGTGCTTGAGCAGATGACGGGCCGCGGCGACGACCTCGCCGAGGTTGTGCGGTGCCATGTTCGTGGCCATGCCGACCGCGATCCCGGTGGTCCCGTTGACGAGCAGGGCGGGAACTGCAGCCGGCAACACCTCGGGCTGGATCTCGCGGCCGTCATAGTTGGGGCCGAAGTCGACGACGTCCTCGTCGATGCCTTCGAGCATCGGCGCTGCGGCCGCGGCCAGTCGGCACTCCGTGTAGCGCATGGCTGCCGGCCCGTCGTCGGGGGAGCCGAAGTTGCCGTGACCGTCCACGAAAGGCAGGCGCATGGAGAAGGGTTGGGCCATGCGCACCAGGGCGTCGTAGATGGCCGATTCCCCGTGCGGGTGTAGACGGCCCATCACTTCGCCGACCACTCGGGCGCTCTTCACGTGACCGCGATCGTGGGACAGGCCCATCTGGCCCATCTGATACAGGATCCGACGCTGCACCGGCTTGAGGCCGTCCCGCGCGTCTGGGAGCGCTCTGGAGTAGATGACCGAATAGGCGTACGTGAGGAAACTGGACTTCATCTCCTCGGAGACGTCGATATCCGTCACGTGCCCCTCGTCAGGGGGTAGCAGCGTTCCAGAGGCCATGGGCCTCATTGTCACTCAGCACACGCTCAGAAGTGTGCAGGGGTGCTTGACCGTTCTGCGCGTCAGGCAGCGGACTCTTGCAGGGACTCGATCTGAGCCAGGATCTTCTCGCGGTCGCTCATGAGGTTGTCGCGCAGTTCTGGATCGACAGTGTTCTCGATGCGTGCGCTGAGTAGCTGGGCCCGCTGGGTAAGAATGCCCAAGTCGGCGGTCATCAGGCACCTCCAGGATGCGTGTAGGTGGGCTTGTTCAGGTGTCCCACGACCGGAGTATCGGCCGTTGACAACATAGTCATTAGCGAATTTTGGTGCAAACGGAAGAATTGTAGCGGGTCGTCAGGCTGATACGCCGCCCATCCACCCCCCTGCGTGTCGCGATGCCGGGTGCTGCTCGGCCGGCATCGATACGGTGGTCCCATGACCTCGCAGGACCTGCCGCCGGAGTATCCGCAGCACTGGGAGGCCGACGTCATCCTGCGCGATGGTCGGGTGTGCCATATCCGCCCGATCCGGGCCGCTGATCACGATGCCCTCGCCGCGTTCCACGAAGGCCTCTCGGCGGAGACGGTGTACTACCGCTTCTTCGCCCCGTACCCGAAACTCAGCGAGAAGGACCTGGACCGGTTCACACAGGTCGACTACGTGGACCGGGTTGCGCTGGTGGCAGTGGCCGGAGGCCAGATCATCGGTGTCGGCCGCTACGACCGGATCGACCGTGCGGAGGCTGAGGTCGCGTTCGTGATCAGCGACTACCACCAGGGCCGCGGCTTGGGGTCCATCCTGCTCGAGCACATCGCGGTGGCGGCGCGGGAGCGGGGTATCACCAGGTTCGTCGCGGAGGTGCTGCCCACCAATCGCAGAATGCTGGCCACGTTCGAGGAGGCAGGCTATCGGCCGACCCAGTCGATGGACGAGGGCGTCGTGAAACTCCATTTCGACATCAGTCCCACACAAAGCTCCCGCGAGGTCATGCAAGCCCGCGAGCACCGGGCGGAAGCGCGCTCCGTGGCCTCCCTCCTGGCTCCCAGGTCGGTTGCACTCATGGGGGCCAGCCGGCGAGAGGGAACGGTCGGGCACGCCCTCCTGCAGAATCTGCGTCGGGCCGATTTCACAGGGCCACTCGTGGGCATTCATCCGGAGGCCGAGATGATCGACGGCGTTCCGTGTTTCCCGACGCTTGCCAGCGCGCCCTCGCCGATCGACCTGGTCGTGATCGCACTGCCGGCCGAGCAGGTCCTGGACGCGATCACCGACTGTGGGCGGGCGGGGGTGCTCGGTGCGGTGGTTGTGAGTGCGGGTTTCGCCGAGGCCGGTGAACAGGGCCGCCACCTTCAACAGCGACTGCTCCAGCACGCGCGTGTCAACGGGATGCGGATCATCGGGCCGAACGCTCTGGGGATCATCAACACCGACCCGCGGGTGCAGCTCAACGCCTCTTTGATTCCGGCCAAGGTGCCACGCGGACGCATCGGATTCTTCGCCCAGTCAGGGGCACTCGGCGCATCCCTGCTGATGCAGGCCAACGAACGCGGCCTCGGCGTGTCAACGTTCGTGTCTGCCGGGAACCGCGCCGACGTCAGTGCCAACGACCTTCTGCAGTACTGGGAGGACGACGACTCAACCTCCCTGGTGTTGTTGTATCTGGAGAGCATCGGAAACCCGCGCAAGTTCGCGCGCGTGGCCCGACGCCTGGGAGCCCGCAAGCCGATCGTCGCAGTGCGATCCGGGCGCAGTACCCAGTCGTTGCCGCTCGGCCACACGGTGCGGCGTACGGCGCTGCCCACTGAGGCGATCGATGCGATGTTCGAGCAGGCCGGCGTGATGCAGGTTGACTCGCTGTCCGACCTGTTCGACGTCGCCGGAATGCTGACGTTTCAGCCACTGCCGAAAGGTCGCAGGGTCGCGGTCATCGGCAACAGCGACGCACTGGGAGTGCTCACCGCTGATGCGTGCGAGGCCAACGGCCTGGACGTGGTGGGGGACCCGGTCCTGCTGGATCACACGACAGATCTGGGTCAACTGGAGTCGGCCGTCGGAACGGCCATCGCCGATCCGGACTCCGATGCTGTGATCGTGCTGCACGTACCCGTGATCCGCGGCGGCAGTGAGGACGTACGAGAAGCCCTACGGGAGTTGGCGGAGAACTCCACCAAGCCGTTGGTGGCGGTGCTGATGGCCGAGGACCATGACCGACGAGTGATCGCGATCGATGGTCCCCACGGACTGCCGGGACGTGGATCGGTCCCGGTCTTCCACGAGGTGGAGTCCGCCGTGAAGTCGCTGTCCACCCTGGTCAGGTACGCCCGCTGGCTGGAGACCCCACGAGGTTCGGTCCCGGACCTGCCCGACGTGTCGCCACGCAGGGCACACGCGGTGATGCAGGGGATCCGCGACCGTGCCATCGCCGCGCATGGTCAGCAGTCGCTGGTGCCGGTGGACAATGACGACCTGCGCCAGGTGTTGGACTGCTACGGAATCCACTTGTGGGAGTCCCACCTCGTGGGCAGTGAGTCCCAGGCGGTGTCGGTGGCGCGGGAAGTCGGCTATCCGATCGTGCTGAAGACCGCACATCCCGGCCTGGCCCACCGTCCGGATCTGGGCGGTGTGCGGATCAACTCGAGAACGAGGCGGCCGTGCGCACCTCCTACCTGTCGATGATCGCCACTTTGCCACCTGAAGCACAGAAGCGACTGGTCCTGCAGCGGCAGGCGCCCGCGGGTGTTGCCTGTGTGGTGGAGAAGCGCGAGGACGCGCTGTTCGGGCCGGTCGTCTCCTTCGGCATCGCCGGTGAAGTGACGCGGTTGTTGGGAGACCGCGGCTACCGGATCCCGCCGCTGACTGACCGGGACGTGGACGACCTGATCAAGGCGCCCAAGGCGGCGCCCCTGCTGTTCGGCTACCGGGACTCGCCTCCGGTCGACATCGAACTACTCGCCGGGCTCATCCACAGGGTCGGGCAACTCGCCGACGATCTGCCCGAGATCACCCGGCTGGAACTGAACCCGATCATCGTGTCCGGACGCAGCCTTTCCGTCGTCGGAGGTGCGGCATGGTGTGGCCCGGCCCTGATCCGGGCCGATCTCGAGGCAAGGCGTCTTCCAGGCTGATGTGGGGATAAGTGCCGCACGGATCCTGCTGACGGGCGGCAGATGTCAAAATGGGTCGCATGGCGACACCGGCACCGGCCCAACCCACTCTGGCCGAAGCGATCGAACGAACCGGTTACTACCCGGACGTGGTGCAGGACGCGCTGGACAACGCTCTGGTCGGTGAGGCGGTCGCAGACTTCATCGTCCAGCACGAGACGACCTTCGATCGGGCCGACGAGATCCGGCGCCACATCACGGTCCTGCTCCTCACGGGCACGAGGCTGCTGGTGGTCCATGTGGACGAGCACTCGGACGGCCAACCGATGGGGAACATCCAGGCGACCTCGGCGTCCGAGTCGGTTCCCCTGAAGCGGATCGGTCCGGTGGTCGTCCAGCGGGTCGTTGACAACCCGGCACACTTCCGTCCCGGTGACCTTCCCTCCGAGGTGGTGCTCACGGTGAATTGGGGGAGTCTGAGCAGGATCGATCTAGAACCCGCCACCTGCGGCGACCCCCAATGCGAAGCGGATCACGGGTACACCGGTGCCCTCGCCATGGACGACTGGAGTTTGCGGGTGTCGCGAGCCGCCGATGGCGATGACGTGGTGCGTGCCACTCTGCGTTTCGCGGCCTCGCTGATCGCGGTCACCTCCGGGTGAGGGTGCCCGCGGACGCCTAGAAGATCCGGCTGGGGTCGTCGCTGGGTGGTGCATCCTGATCACTGCCGTGGGACGACCTCGCGGCCACGGCCGCCTTCGCCGCCGGGTGTTGCGCATCCCAGTGCCTCGGTAGCGTCGAGGTCCCGCCCTCCGTGAGGTCGACGACCCTCCGTCGTCTGCTTCAGCAGGCCGGCGGTCTGCGCGTCCGCGGGGGTCAGGGTGCCTTCGCTGACACGGAAGATGAGGCCGAGGACATCGGAGCCGTCGGCGGCCGCGTCGATACGCCACGTCGCATCCTCGACCTTCCGGCAGGACCACACCAACTCGTCGGTGGGAACATCTGCCGCTCGTGCAGCGCGATCGACGATCTCCTCCACGGGAATCTGCTGCCCGGCGGTGTAGATCGCAAGGCGGCGGGCGCGCTGGATCACGAAATCCATCTCCGCCAGGACGGGCTCCGCGAACCTCTGCACGAAGTCCTGGCTCAAACCTGTCTGGTCGACCACCTGATCGATACTTATGCCTGTGCGTATCAGGGACTGGATGTCACGGGGTGTGATCGTGCCGGTCGGCGCCTTGGCCGAGGAGCGCTGCAAGCCGCGCCTTGCGGCGGCGGCCAGGTCCTCGTCGACGGGCAGCTGGTACTGAACGCCCCGGCTGTCAACGAGGACGAAGTGCGATCCGTCGTCGGACAGTCGCTCGAACTGCAATTCCCGCATTCTGCGCCAACCCCCAAGGTGTCGTGATGGCCGATGTCAGTGTCTCAGATGGGCGGGTTGACGAGGTCGATCGGCGGCGTGCGGCGTGTCCTGCCGCGCGGACGCCATGGTGGGACCCCGTCAGCCCTGTCCAGTCACGAGCTTGCCGGCGATGATGTCCAGCGCTCGCACCTCTGCCCGGTGCACCGTTGAGGATCCGGCCCAACTCACGGCGCAGGCCACAACGGCGCAACCCGCCGTGACCAGGTATGCGACATGCGCCCCGCGGGAATCGATGATCACTCCGGAGACGGGCACTGACAGCGCCAGTCCCAGGGCCAGGCCGGTGCTGGTCCACGTGATCCCCTCGGTCAGTTGTGCGGCGGGCACGATCCGCTCGACCAGGGCGGTACCCGAGATCAGCACCGGGGAGACGGATAGCCCGGCGAGGAAGGCCACCGGACCGAGCACCATCACGTTCGGCGCCAGCGGGAAACCGAGCGTGACCACCGCCATCACGGTCAGCATCAGGGTCATCCGACGGCCGTGATACTCCGGTGAGCGCAATGCCCCGTACGTGAAACCGGCGAGCAGGGAGCCGAACGCGTACAGGGCCAGCAGAAGGCCCGTCGAGCCGGTGGCATCCTGTTCCGCAGCGAAGGCCACGGTCACGACCTCGAACGATCCGAAGATCCCGCCGACGGCCACGAACGCCGCGAAGAGGAACGGCATCCCCGGGTTGCGGACCGCAAGCTGTCCCGCCCGTCGCGCCTTCCCGTGGGCCGGAGGTTCGGTTCGCCGCTGCGGCACCAGTGCTCCGGCGCCGAGAAAGACCAGGATGACGCAGGCGATGAGTGCCGCGGCAGGGTGTACCTGCAGTGCAAGGACCGTGGCCAGAGGTGGTCCGATCACGAAGACCATCTCATCGAGGATGCTCTCCCACGCGTAGGCGACGTGGATGCCCGAGGACCCGGGTAGGACGTGGGCCCAGCGCGCCCGCACCAACGACCCGAGGTTCGGCATGGTCATCCCGGCGCCGGCCGCGAGCAGGATCACCGCGAACAGGGCGGCACCGTTGTCCAGGGCCACCAGCAGAGCCACCATGAACAGCGAGTAGGTCAGCACCGCCCAGGGGAGTATCCGGTGTTGCCCGTGGCGATCGACGAACCCGCTGACGATCGGACCCCCGATGGCCGCGGCCACCGCGAAACTGGCCGCGATGGTCCCGGCGACGGCGTAGGAGACGCCTTTGGATGTCTCGAGCAGGACGATCCCGAGCCCGATCATCGACAGGGGCAGTCGCCCGACGAACCCTGCTGTGGTGAATGCGGGGGCCCCCGGGGTACGCAGGACGCGACCGTAGGGACCGAACACGACGCAAATCTAGCCAGGCGTGCGCGCTCGTTGTGATGTGGGCACGATGGTGACATGGATGCCGTGCTGCTGGTCTCGTTCGGGGGACCTGAATCCAATGACGACGTGATGCCCTTCCTGCGGCGGGTGACCGCGGGCCGCAACGTCCCCGAGGAACGGCTGAAGGCCGTGGCCGAGCACTACTACGACCGTGGCGGCGTGTCGCCGATCAACGCACAGAACCGCGAGTTGCTCGCTGCCCTGACCGAAGCGCTGGTCCCCGACGGGCTACCGGTGTTCTGGGGCAACCGGAACAGCGAGCCGTGGCTGCCCGAAGCCTTCAGCGCGATGGCCGACGGCGGGGGTGACACGTGCGATCGCCGTATTCACCAGTGCCTACTCGTCGTACTCGGGGTGCCGGCAGTACCGGGAGAATCTCGCCGACGCGGCCCAGGCCGCTCCCGATCTCGAGGTCGTCAAGATTCCGGCCTATTTCAATTCGCCCGGTTTCGTGCAGGCGAACCTCGACAATCTCGCCGCCGCGCTCTCGGAGGCGCCGCCGGACACACATGTGGTCTTCACGACTCACTCGATACCCGTGGTGATGGACGCGGATTCCGGCCCGGGCGGCGGCCGGTACGCCGCGCAGCACCGGGAACTCGCGGGTGAGTTGGTGGCGCGCATCTCCGCAAGCACCGGTCAGGAGTATCCCTGGGAGCTGGTGTACCAGTCACGGTCGGGACCACCGCAGGTGCCCTGGCTCGAGCCCGACATCAACGATCATCTCGAAGACCTCGCTGGACGTGGGGTACGGAGCGTGGTGGTGGCTCCCATCGGTTTCGTCAGCGATCACATGGAAGTCGTCCAGGACCTCGACACCGAGGCGGCCGGGACCGCGGCGCGGCTGGGGCTGGAGTTCCGGCGGGTGCCCACGGTGGGTGTTCATCCTGCCTTCGTGTCCGGGCTGGCGGACTGGGTGCGCAGCTGTGCGACGCGGGGAGCCTCCGGCCACGGCGTTCGGCGGTCCGTTGCCCACGCCCTGTCTGGCGCGGTGTTGTCCGAATCCGCGCGGACCGCGGCCCGCGTTGTGCGGAGAGCCCGCGTGACCCCCGGACTCGCGACCGATGACGTCGGCCCCCTTGACCTGCTGGAACTCGCGACAGATGCCGCTGCACAGGCCGCGGACTTCCTCGTCGATGGTTGGTCGGGACGTCAGGTCGTCTCCACGAAGAGTTCGGGCACCGACGTCGTGACCCAGATGGATCGCGGAAGTGAGAATCTCCTGGTCGCGGCCATCCGCCGGACACGCCCTGACGACGCGATCGTGGGGGAGGAGGGCGGCCAGCGGGACGGGAGGTCCAACGTCACGTGGGTGATCGACCCTCTCGACGGAACGGTCAACTATCTGTACGGACTGCCGGTGTGGGCGGTGAGTGTCGGCGTGCTCGTGGACGACCGGCCCGTCGTCGGGGTGGTCGCGCGCACCTGGCCTTCAGAGCGTCTGGACCGGCGTGGTCTCGGAGGATGTGACCATGGCCCTCGTGAACGGCAGTCCGATCAAGGCCTCGGGCTGCCAGCGGCTCGAGGACGCGTTGGTCGGCACTGGATTCGGCTATCAGTCCGAAGTCCGCGCCGAGCAGGGTGCGCTGGTGGCCTCGCTGCTGCCGAGGGTGCGCGACATCCGCCGGGCGGGTGCTGCCGCCGTGGACCTGTGCTGGGTGGCGCAGGGCATCCTGGACGCCTACTACGAGCGCGGGACACATGTCTGGGACCGGGCCGCCGGGACGGTGATCGGTCAGGCCGCCGGCGCCTTGGTGGGCGGGATCGATGGTGGTGAGGCGACCGATGAGATGACGATCGCGGCCAATCCTGTGCTGTTCCGACTGCTGCGTGACCAGATCGCCGAGGCAGGGGAGCGCAGATGAGCAAGACAGATCGGTATCTGCGGTACCTGGCAGCCGAGCGGGCCTCTGCACGGATGTACCGCGCGCTGGCCACGATGACCACCGGTGACCGCAGGGAGGCCCTTCTGGAACTCGCGGCGATCGAGGACCGCCATTGCCGCACACTGGATGGCGCTGCTGCACACCGCGGGTGTCGCGATCCCGGAGGACACCGGCGAGTTGTCGCCCGACGATGAAGATGTCGTGCGCCGTGCCCGACGTATGGGCATCGGCGCTGTGCTGGGCGAACTCGAGCAGGCCGAGCGCGACGGCGCCGGGATGTACGACGCGGAGCCGGATGCGCTGCCCGGGATGTCCACGGACGAGCGTGAGCACGCCGAAGTGCTGGCCGGTCTCATGCCCACCGAGGAGCCGGCGTCCGGGGATGTCCGGGAACGGTTGAACCGGGCCGAGCCCTGGCACCGCACGGACAAATCCGGTGCCCTGCGCGCCGCCATCTTCGGGGTCAGCGACGGGCTGGTCTCGAACACAGCACTGGTCATGGGTTTCGCCGGTACCGGGGTGGGCGGACCGACGGTGCTCTTCGCAGGCTTCGCCGGATTGTTGGCAGGGGCCTTCTCGATGGCGGCCGGCGAGTACGTGAGCGTGGCCAGTCAGACGGACCTCTACCGCAGGGAACTCGCGCTGGAGGCCAGGGAACTCGAGGAGAAGCCGCTGGAGGAGCAGCGTGAACTCGAGTTGCTGTACCGCGCGAAGGGACTGGACCCACAGACCGCGCGCACCACCGCCGAACGCATCATGGCCGACCCGGAGACGGCACTGGACACCCTCGCGCGTGAGGAACTGGGGCTCGACCCGGACGATCTCGGCGACTCACGTCGCGTGGCGGTGTCCAGCTTCGCCGCGTTCGCAGTGGGCGCGAGCGTGCCGGTGATCCCGTATCTGTTCCTCAGTGGCATGGCCGCCGTCGTGCTGGCCATCACACTGGCGGTCCTGGCCATGATCGTCGTCGGCGGCACAGTGGGCAGGTTGTCCGGACTGGGCGTCACACGCTCGGCGCTGCGGCAGGTGCTGGTCGGTGGTGGTGCAGCCGCGGTGACCTACGTGCTGGGCAGCCTCGTCGGTGCCGGGCTCGGCTGATCCCGCGCAGTCACTCGATCCGGCGCAGGTCGGCGTTGTACCAGTGGGCGTTACCCACGTAGACCGCCACCGCGTCTTCGAAGTCCCCGGCGGCGACGGCATCGTGCTTGATCTTCGCAGGCACGCCGAGGGCCATCGCCCTCGACGGCACCTCGGTGCCGTTGGTCACCATCGCCTGCGCCGCGACCAGGGCCCCGGTTCTGATCATCACCCGGTGCAGGACCACGGACCCGGAGCCGATCAGGCAGTCGTCCTCGATCGTGCATCCCTCGAGGTGCACGTTGTGGCCCACCACGCACCGGTCGCCGACGATGGTGTCGAGGCTCTTCGTGCAGTGCACGATCGTGCCGTCCTGGATCGAGGTCGCGGCGCCGATCCGGATGGCCCCGTGGTCGCCGCGCAGCACCGCGGTCGGCCATACCGAGGATTCGGGGCCGATGGTGACGTCACCGATGATCACGGCGTCCGGGTGGACGAATGCCGTCGGATCGATCGAGGGGGTCTTGTCCCCGAGGGCGTAGATGGGCATGAGGCCATCTCATCGGCGTTCGGCGCGGCGTGCAAGTCCCGCCGCGCCGGCGGGCGGCACGGAGAGCAGGGGCGTGGCAGGCGTTCGTGGCCCATTCCGGGACCCCGGGGTCACATACGGGCCTCGGATGTGGCAACATCCGCATCGGAACCGGGATTCGGGCATAAGAATGCCCTCGCTGGTGTTGCATAGACATCCGAAACGTGAGCAGGAGAGGGCATGGCTACCGACTACGACGCGCCTCGTAAGACTGATGAAGAGATGTCCGAGGATTCCCTGGAGGAGTTGCAGGGGCGTGTCAAGACCAAGACCGGGGGTGTGGACGAGGACGAGACGGAGATCGCCGAGAGCCTCGAACTGCCCGGGGCCGATCTCTCGAATGAAGCCCTGACGGTCCAGGTGGTCCCCAAGCAAGAGGACGAATTCACCTGCTCCTCATGCTTCCTCGTGCACCACCGCAGCCAGTTGGCCAGTGAGAAGAACGGCATCTACATCTGCACGGAGTGCGCTGGCTGACGAGGTCCACGTCAGGAGTCAGGCGGGTCCGACCTCGGATTGCGATTGCCTGTCGGCCAGCCGAGCGATGGACTGCTGCACCGCCACGTCGACCAGTGCCACCACGACGGCGGTGGTCAGGGTCCAGAGCAGGACCCGTCGGAACGGAACCTGCGTGTCGTCGCGATTGGGCACTTGTCCGTCATGGCGCGCGGCGTAGGCGGCATTCAAGGTCTTGCGGGTCGCCCAGGCCGCTCCAGCGGCGACCAACGGTGTCACAAGTCGCGGATTCAATCGAGACCTCCCGGTGTCGTAGATCGATCCTATAGTCCGTGGTGCCCGCAGGTGGGTTATCTCGCTATGTGCGGCTCAGCGACTCGGCCAGAGCCTCGGGGCGGCCCGAACTCACCAGCCAATAGGGGATGTTCCCCGAGGTGAGGTCGATCTTCACGCCGGTCTTGGTGCTGAGGTTGCGCAGAACGAGGTGGGCTCTGGTGTCCGCGTTCCGCCCGGCGAAGTCGCGCAGAGCAGCCTCGTCCAGCGGGGTGACCGCAGCGATATCGACCAACGGCAACTGCTGGGATCCGACCCTCAGGCTGCGGTCGTCGACGCGCAGCTCCAGTCCACGGCGCCAGTTGAACGTCCAGCCCGAGCGCCAGCACCACCACGAAGACCACGATTGCGCTGGGAACACCCACGACTGCGGCGAACGTGAATGACAGCAGTGCGTCCAGACCCGCGAAGACGGCGTACGTCCACCATGGCGCTCTCAGAACCTCGCGATACCTCATACCCTCGATTGTCCAACGTCCCCCGGGCGCGTCGTCCCCCGGTCATAGGATCGAGTCGTGGCGACCGACGAGATCACGTGGCCCGACAGTCCGACTGCGCCGCCGGAGACAGCGGTGATGCCAGAGCGGCATCCCGACGCGATCGCGCCTGGTCAGGAGATCCCCAGCCACTACGAGCGTTGCTACGGCTGTGGTTCGCAGCACCCCGCCGGACTGCACATGCGCGTGATCGCCGGCGACCTGGGGGTACACGCGGTGTTCGAAGTGACGGACATGCAGCAGGGCGCCCCCGGCCTGGCCCATGGGGGTCTGCTCGGTACCGCATTCGACGAGGCGTTGGGGGCGCTGAACTGGTTGTTGCTCGTGCCGGCCGTCACTGCCCGGCTCGAGGTGGATTTCCGGCGCCCGGTCCCGGTCGGGTCGATCCTGCACATCGATGCCCAGATCGTCGGGCAGTCGGGCAGGAAGGTCTACACCCGCGCGGTGGGCCGTCTGGGCGCCGACGGTCCCGTCGCACTGACGGCGAGTGCGCTCTTCCTCCAGGTCCGGCTGGAGCACTTCAGCGAGCACGGCAGGGCCGACGAGGTTCGGGCGGCGGCCGCCGAGCGGACCGCGCCCGGCAACGGACTCGAGGTCAACCCGTGAATCTGCTCGTTCACCGGTTGGATCCCGATCTCCCGCTCCCGTCGTACGCCCATCCCGGCGATGCCGGCCTAGACCTCCACACGCGCATCGATGCGGTCGTGGCGCCGGGGGAACGCGTACTGCTGCCGACCGGAGTCGCGATCGCGCTGCCCGCCGGCTACGCGGCGTTCGTGCACCCCCGCAGCGGACTCGCGGTCCGCAACGGGATCGGCGTTGTCAACGGCCCGGGCACCATCGATGCGGGCTACCGCGGCGAGATCAAGGTCTGCCTGATCAACCTCGATCCTCGCGAGGAAGTCGTGTTCAACCGCGGCGACCGCGTGGCACAACTGGTCGTCCAGCAGCTCCCGCAGGTCACGGTCATGGAGGTTCACACCCTGCCCGGTTCGGCGCGCGACGTGGGCGGATTCGGCTCCACAGGGGGACATCGCGACTCGCAGTGATCTCGCGGGGCACGTTACGGTGGGAGCGACCGAAACGAGGAGTGACAGTGTTCAAGCGACGCAAGTCCGGCCCAGTAGAGGACACCGGGGACGCAGAGCCCGAGTCGGTGACCGAGGTGGAATCCGAGCAGGCCTCGACACCCGAGCCGGCGTCCGGGTCATCCGCGCAGGCCGGCGAAGGCCCGTTCGACATCAATGACATGCCCGATGACGAGATCGCACGCGTGGATCTGGGGGGCCTGCAGATCCCGATCGTGGAGAACATGCAACTCCACCTCGAGGGCCACAACGAGGAGACCAACACCTTCGCGCTCGCCGTGGTCGTGCTCGAGGAGCAGGGTGCGGCGCTGCAGCTCATGGCCGTGGCAGCGCCACGATCGGGTGGCCTGTGGAACGAGGTCATGGACGAGTTGGAGGCCGAGATCGTGCAGGCCGGGGGCACCATGACCCGCGCTGAGGGCCGGTTCGGCCCGGAACTGACCGGCGAGGTGCCGGCTCAGGACGCCGAGGGCAACCAGGGCCTGCAGACGGCCCGCTTCGTCGGCGCCGAAGGCAATCGGTGGTTCGTGCGGGGGATGTTCATGGGGGCCGCTGCAACGAGTCCGGCCTGGGGAGAGTTCTTCGAGGACATCCTGGCCGGCTGCGTGGTCAATCGCGGCGAACGACCGATGGCACCTGGTGATCTGATCCAGCTGAGCCCGCCGGAGGGACTCGAGACCGAGGAGGAAGAAGAGGAACCGGCCGAGGCCTACGAGGACCTGGAGCCGTTCGAGCGGGGTCCGGAGATCACTGAGACGCACTGAGGCGCACTGAGGCGCACAGGCGTTGCGAGGTCCGTCGCGCCTCAGGCCTCAGCCCGGAACGATTGCAGCCGGGATGCGAGTTCAGTCGTGTCCGCCCCGCCAAGATCCCGGTCGAGCACGTGCAGTTGAGCATGCGCGATCGACTCGGCCCAGACCCGGGCCACAGCCAATGGATGTGTCGGGTCGTCGGCCAAGGCCACGATTCGCGCCCTGCCGCGCACTCTGGACAGGGTCTGCGCAGTGGGGGCGCTCTGGACTGCGGCCACGCGTAGCGCTCGCACCAGTGTTTCCCGCGACATGGCGCGCCAGGCCCGATGCAGTTCGGCGTAGATCCAATCGCCAGGTGCTGCCGCGGACGCGATGTCGGCGAGGGTGTCCTCCACCCCAATGGTCTCGACCTGGTCCGCGGTGCGTGCGGTGAGCGCAGCCACCTGCTCTGGCGGCCCGACCCACGCCGGCATGACGGCATACAGCCGTCCGGACCATCCGGTGTCGGCGGCGAACGCGGCCGCTGCATGAGCCCCGAGGGACACACCCCCGATCAGATCGGTCGGTCCGGGCGCGCACTGCGCGATCGTCTCGACCATGTCCGCCATGGTGGCGCCGGCCATGTCCGGTGCCTGCAGGGTCGCCCCGGCCCGCTCGGCCGCCGGACCGAACGTGCGGCGGACGAACTCCGGGGTCGACCCGGCGCCGTGCAGCAGGATCCACGTCGTCACGCCCTACATTGTGACGCTCCCGTGTGGCGTCTACTCTGGAGCAGTGACTGCTGAGACCACGTGGCGCGCCCGCACCAGCACCGGGCAGAGGTGTCAGCACGTCCTGATGTGCAACGCTTCGGTCGGTGACGTCGTCGAAGTGGCGGGCACCGTCCACAGCGTGACGCTGCACCCGAGTGGGGGAGTGGAGTCCTTCGAAGCGGACATCTCCGACGAGACCGGCATCGTCCACCTCGTTTGGCTCGGGCGCCGCAGGCTCACGGGGATCGTGCCCAGCCGCCAGATCATCGCCCGGGGCCGGGTCGCGATCCGGGACGGCAGAAAAGTGATCTTCAACCCGGAGTACGAACTGACGATCCCGAGCGCCGGGTGACCGAGTCCCAGGCGCACCCGGAGGCGGTGCTGCTCGAGCGCGCCATCGGCGGCTGGCGCGGCATGCTGGACTCGGGCCTGCCCGCAGTCGTGTTCGTGACCGTGTACCTGGTCGACGGCCGGGTGCTGCAACCAGCACTCATCGCCGCGCTCGCAACCGGGGTCGTCATACTCGTGTGGCGGCTGCTGCGGCGCCAGCCCCTGACCCAGGTGCTCGCCGGTTTCGCAGGTGTCGCGATCTCCGCATATGTGAGTTCCCGCACAGGTGAGGCCCGCGACTTCTTCCTATGGGGCCTGATCGTCAACGTCGCCTACGGGTCGGCGTTCCTGATCTCCCTGGCCGTTCGATGGCCCCTGATGGGGGTCGTGGTGGGGGCAATCACCGGTGATCCGACCGGATGGCGCTCAGATCTCGAACTGCGGCGCACCTTCGCCGCCGCGACCTGGGTATGGGTCTTCGTGTTCGGTGGCCGCATCCTCGTCCAGGTCCCCTTGTACCTGGCCGGATGGGTGGGGGCACTGGGGGTGGCGCGCATCGTCATGGGCTGGCCGCTGTTCCTGTTCGCGGCCTACGTGACCTACCGATTGCTTAGCCCGGTCTTCGCCAAGAGGCGTCTAGCCGAAGCGGCGGCCGAGGGTCCAGGCGATGTACGCCCCGAGGAATCCGCCTAGCCCCAGTGAGATGCCGTTGATGTAGGGCAGGAAGCCCAGGATCGATCCCAGGATCAGCCCGACGACACCGATCACGGCGGATACGGCCAATCCGGTACCGCTGCCCTTGGACTTCTCGGGCGTCTTCTGAGGTGTGGTGGCCGGGCTGGACTCCTGCCGAGGCGCCGGAGGCTGTGCCGCACTTCCCGACGTGGTGGCGTCGATCTCCCGAAGCAGCCGCTCGATGTCGTCGTTGTCACTCATGACTCCATCTGAACACAGGATCCCGGCGCACCCAAGTGGCGAACCGACGCCAGTGGCGAAATCGAGGTGTCGTCGCAGGGTACGTCGCCGCGGAGGGCTGGTAATCCGGTCGACGCCTTGACAGGGTTGGAGGCATGGCTTCCAAGACAAAACGTGCCAACCCGTCCCGCAGTCGGGTCAAGGTGTCGCCGGGCACCCTGGACGCGGCGGAGATCGAGGCGTTGGACCGCTGGTTCCGGGCCGCCAACTACCTGTCGGTCGGGCAGATCTACCTTCTGGACAACCCCCTGCTCAAGCGTCCGTTGAAGGCGTCCGACATCAAGCCGCGACTGCTCGGGCACTGGGGTACCACTCCGGGCCTGAACTTCGTCTACGCCCACCTCAACCGGGTCATCAGGCGTGACGGGACCGACATGATCTACATCGCCGGCCCCGGGCACGGAGGACCCGCCATGGTGGCCAACGCGTGGCTGGAGGGTACCTACTCGCAGTACTACCCGGACGTTCCACAGACGGAGTCCGGGATGCGGACACTGTTCAAGCAGTTCTCCTTCCCGGGGGGTGTGCCCTCGCACGTGGCACCAGAGACGCCCGGCTCGATCCATGAGGGCGGCGAACTCGGGTACTCGCTTTCCCACGCGTTCGGGGCGGCTTTCGACAACCCCGACCTCGTGGTCGCCTGTGTGGTCGGGGACGGCGAGGCCGAGACCGGTCCACTGGCCACGTCCTGGCACAGCAACAAATTCCTGAATCCGGAGCGCGACGGCGCGGTCCTGCCGATCCTGCACCTCAACGGCTACAAGATCGCCAACCCGACCGTGCTTGCGAGGATTCCGCACGAGGAGTTGACCTCGCTGCTGGTCGGCTACGGGTGGAAGCCGCACTTCGTGGAAGGCAGTGACCCCGAACGGATGCACCAACTGATGGCCGCGACCCTGGACACTGCCCTGTCCGAGATCGCGGAGATCCAGCGCGCCGCGCGGGAGGAGGGCAAGACGACCAGACCACAGTGGCCGATGATCGTCCTTCGCAGCCCCAAGGGCTGGACCGGCCCCAAGGTGGTCGACGGCAAGCAGGTGGAGGGAACGTGGCGAAGCCATCAGGTCCCGTTGCACGACACCCACACGAATCCTGCGCATGCGCGCGCTCTCGAGCAGTGGCTGAAGTCGTACCGCCCGTCGGAGTTGTTCGACGGGGACGGGTGCCCCAAACCGGACCTGCAGGAAATGGCGCCGGACGGTGACCATCGGATGTCGGCGCAGCCGTACGCCAACGGGGGACGCCTGCTCCAGAGGCTGTCGACGCCGGATTGGATGGACTACTGCGTCGAAGTGGCCAAGCCGGCCACGACCCACCACGAACCGACCCGAGTCCTCGGGGGATTCCTGCGCGAGGTCATGGCACAGAACGAGACCACGGCCAACTTCCGGATAGTCGGCCCCGACGAGACCGAGTCGAACCGGCTCTCCGAACTGATGCAGGTGACGGGTAAGACCTGGGAGGCCGAGATCCTGCCGGAGGAGTGGGACTCGATGCTCAGCAGGGACGGCCGCGTCATGGAGATCCTCAGCGAGCACACCTGCCAGGGATGGCTGGAGGGCTATCTGCTCACCGGCCGACATGGTCTGTTCTCGTGCTACGAGGCGTTCATCCACATCGTGGACTCCATGTTCAACCAGCACGCCAAGTGGCTGAAGACCACCAGGGACATCGGGTGGCGGGCTCCGATCGCGTCCCTGAACTACCTGCTCACCTCCCACGTGTGGCGGCAGGATCACAACGGGTTCTCTCATCAGGACCCCGGCTTCATCGATCATGTGGTCAACAAGAAGCCGGACGTCATCCGCGTCTACCTGCCCCCGGACACCAACACGCTGCTGTCGACCATGGACCACTGTCTGAGTAGCCGCAACTACGTGAACGTTGTCGTCGCCGGCAAGCAGCCCGGCCTGGACCTGCTCGACGCGGAGCAGGCCCGACTGCATTGCTCCCGAGGCATCGGCATCTTCGAATGGGCCAGTTCGGACGGTGGCGCCGAACCCGATGTCGTACTGGGGTGCGCCGGCGACGTCCCGACGTTGGAGATCCTCGCAGCGACCGCGATCCTGCGCGAACACCTTCCCGAACTGCGGGTGAGGGTGGTCAATGTGGTGGATCTCATGCGCCTGCTACCGCATACCGAACACCCACACGGGTTGCGGGACACTGAGTTCGACGCATTGTTCACCACGGATAAGCCGGTCATTTTCAACTACCACGGCTACCCGTGGCTCATCCACAGACTCACATACGCCCGCAACGGGCACGACAACATCCATGTGCGCGGCTACAAGGAGGAGGGGACGACCACCACTCCTTTCGACATGTGCGTCATGAATGACATAGACCGGTTCCACCTCGTGATCGATGTCATCGACCGTGTCCCCGGCCTGGGTGCGAACGCTGCCGGGCTGCGGCAGGCGATGGTCGATCGGCGACTCGAGCACAGGCACCACATCCGGCAGCGCGGGGAGGATCTGCCGGAGGTGCGGGACTGGGTGTGGCCCTTCTGATCGCCCGGTCCGGCTGCTGACCGCCTAGCCTTGTGCTGTGAAGGACCCCGACTCCACCGACATCACGCGGTTGTACAGACAGGAGTACGCGCAGGCGCTCAACGCCCTGGGACGATTCAACCTCGCGATCTTCGGGAAGACGGGCACGGGCAAGAGCACTCTGGTCAACGCCATCTTCGGCGAGGACGTTGCGGCGGTCGGCACCGGGCGACCGGTGACGACCGGCCTTGACTACTACGTACATCCCAACGGCGTGCTGGGTGTCTACGACTCGCGCGGGTTCGAGACGGGGGAGGCTGGGGACCGGATCCTCGCCGCCCTTGAGGAGGTGGTGACGTCCACGCAGCGTGCGGATGCCACCGAACAGATCCACGCGGCCTGGTACACGCTGCGGTGGAGTGACCGGCGGTTCGAGGACCACCAGGCCGGTTTCGTGCGCCGACTGCACGAACTGGGTCTCCCGGTACTGTTCGTGCTCACCCAGGTGCCGGCGAACACCAGCGGCGAGATTCACGACGAAGCCATCGAGTTCGCGCACTTCCTGGCCGGGCTGGGGCTGCCGCTCGCGGCGGGGGGCCGGATCTTCCTCACGAACGCGAAGGCGGATCCATTCCTAAGCACGGTGGTATTCGGCCTGCAGGAACTCTTGGACGCCACGTTTGACACCATCCCCGAGGCTGCGGTGGCAGCGCTGTCGGCTGCTCAGCAGCTCGACTGGGGGCGTAAAAGACAGGCTGCTAAGAAGATCATTACAGCGAGCGCGTCGTCTGCCCTGGCCACCGGCGCCACGCCGATTCCGTTTTCCGACGCGGCGATCCTAGTTCCCCTGCAGATCGGAATGATTGCACGTCTGACCGCCGCCTACGGCAGTCGGCTGGCCTCCGCGCAACTGGCTTCGCTGGTCGGGTCCCTCATGCTCTCCAGCGGCGCGACCACCGCCGGCAGGTGGATGGTCTCGTCCCTGCTGCGGGTCGTACCCGGAGGGCAACCCGCAGCCATGGTGATCTCGGGTACGGTCGCGGCGAGCATGACGACGGCCATGGGCTGGGCCTGGGTGGCAGTGCTCGAGAAGTACCTCGTGGCTGGCGACCTGAGCGACATCGAATCGATCCGGACCGTGTTCGTCGACGAGTTCAAAGCCCGTTTCCGGCTTTCGGGAGCGCGTAAACGCGACGAATTGCCGCCCGGGCGCTGAGTCTGCGGGCGTTCTCCACCAACAACATTCAGGTCGCCGAGGGGAGCCCTCGCCCTACTGGTCCGCTGGGGCTTTCTTGGCCGGGGCCTTCTTGGCCGGGGTCTTCTTGGCCGGGGTCTTCTTGGCGGGGGTCTTCTTGGCGGGGGTCTTCTTGGCGGGGGTCTTCTTGGCGGGGGTCTTCTTGGCGGGGGCCTTCTTGGCCGGTTCCGCTGCCGACTTCGGCTGCGTGGTCACTGCGGCCGGCCGTTCGTCGGGGTGAGCAAGCGCGGTGATCTCCTCGAGACCGGCGCGCAGGTCGTCGACCAGTTCGGCGGGATCGGGGACGGCCACGGTGTCGATGTTGACGCCCACCTGCGCCACGCCGTTGTAGGACATCAGCGCACAGTTCACCGCCGCACCTGCCTTCGGTGCGTAAGGCAGCATCCGCAGGATCTGGCTGCCCGCGAAGTACACCGGGATGGGTGGCCCCGGCACGTTCGTGGCGACGAAGTCCGTGCCCTTCATCAAACCTCCCGCAACAGTCGTGGCGATGCTGCGAGGGAGCATGGTGAGCAGGCGGAAGACCTGATCGGTCAGTACAGCGGCGGGTTCGGTGCGCGCCTGTCGCAGGACCGGGTGCAGTTGCTGGATCCGCTTGGCGGGATCTGCCTCATTCATGGGTACCGGGAATCGGGCGGGAACCCATGAGTTGCCCGCCTTGCCCGCGTCAGCAGGGCTGCGCAGGTTCACCGGCATGTTGACGCGCAGGGCGTCGGGAATCGTGCCGTGGCGCTCGTGATAGCGCCGCAGACCCCCCGCGACACCGGCCACGAATGCGTCGTTGAGAGTTCCACGACCCACCTTGCCGGCCTTCTTCAAATCGTCCAGTGGGACGTCGATCAGGTCGAAGTACACCGACAGCGATCGTTCTCCGAACACGGTCGACAGCGGCTCTGACGCGGGGGCCAGCATGCGGGACAGCGACGCTGCCATCTCGCCGGCGGAGGTGGCGACACCGATGGGGTCGGTGACGGCTTCCTTCACGAAGTCGGTGCCCGCGCCGAGCGCTCCCCGGACATCTGCAGACCGTGGTTCGAGCCTCGAACGACACCCCTTGCCGCAGGCGTCCCCGCAAGCCGGCGGTGGCGCCGACGGGCGCGTCCGGCATCGGCCCGAGATCGGCACCGGTCCGGTCGAGGTCGAAAAGCATCGCCGCCATCTGCAGCCCGCCGATGCCGTCTGTCACCGAGTGGTGGATCTTGGTGATGAACGCGGCCTGTCCGTCCTTGAGACCGGTGACCAGAAGCATCTCCCACAGCGGCCGGGCGCGGTCGAAGTCGCCCTCCGCCATCTGCTCGGCGAGCGTGAAGACCGGCCGCATGGTCCCGTCGGGGTTGGGGGCCTTGACCCATCGCAGGTGGTAGCCCATGTCGAAGTTGGGATCGATCTCCCAGCGTGGTGGTGCCAGACTCAAGGGGTTACCGACGGCCCTCTGCCGCAATTTCGGAATGGCGCGGGTCATCCGGTCGATCCGCTCGCGGACCACCTCCTGGTCCGGCTCCCGATCGAGCAGGATCACCAGCGTGATCACGGATCGGAGTACGGGGTCTTCCTCCACCCCGAACATCACGGCGTCGGCCCAGTCCATGCGGGGGTCTGACACGGTTCCTCCAAGCGGGTTCGTTACATCACATCTTGTCGAAAATCCCACAGGCGTGCGCGGTGATCCAGCCGATGGGCCGAAGACGTACCGACGATGTTGCAGCACCGACAGGGCGCGTCGAGGTCACTGGGAGCCTCGCTGCCCGGGCATAGGATCGGGTTTGTGGACTTCCAACCGAGCGCAAAAGCCGAAGACTACCTGCGGCGTCTGTCGTCATTCATGGACAGCGATGTGTATCCGGCCGAGGCCGTGTACGAGCAGCAGATGCAAGAACAGACACGTGGGGGCCGGGGCCATGGACTTCCTCCGGTCGTCGAGGAGTTGAAGAGCCGCGCACGACAGGCCGGCCTGTGGAACCTCTTCCTGCCCGACGAGTCAGGGCTTTCGGTCACGGACTACGCACCGCTGGCCGAGTTGACCGGGCGTAGCCCGCACCTGGCCCCGGAAGCCCTCAACTGCTCGGCGCCGGACACCGGGAACATGGAGGTTCTGCACATGTTCGGCACGCAGGCCCAGAAGCGGGACTGGCTGGAACCTCTGCTGGCCGGCCGCATCCGCAGCGGATTCGCGATGACCGAGCCGGCGGTGGCGTCATCGGATGCGACCAACATCGAGACCAGCATCGACACCGACGGCGACGAATACGTGATCAATGGCCGCAAGTGGTGGACGACCGGGGCGATGGATCCACGCTGCAAGATTCTGATCCTCATGGGCAAGACCGATCCGGGAGCGGAGGTGCACCGTCAGCAGAGCATGGTCCTGGTGCCCATGGACACCCCTGGGGTGACGATCGAGCGCAACCTGACCGTCTTCGGATACACCGAGCAGCCCGGCCACGCCGAGATCTCCTTCACCGACGTGCGCGTACCCCGCAGCAACCTGCTTGCCGAGGAGGGGATGGGTTTCGCGATAGCACAGGCCCGGTTGGGGCCAGGTCGAGTCCACCACTGCATGCGTGCCATCGGCATGGCGGAGCGGGCTCTGGACATGATGTGCGATCGGGCACTGGGTCGTGTGGCCTTTCACCGCCCGCTGGCTGCGCAGGGTGTCGTCCGGGAATGGATCGCGCGTTCCAGGCTCGCCATCGATCAGGCCCGCTTGCTGGTACTGCATACCGCGTGGGTCATCGACAACCAGGGGGCCAAGGCCGCGCGCCAGCAGATCGCCGGGATCAAGGCGGTGGTACCGCAGATGGCACTGGACGTTGTCGATCGGGCGATCCAGACCTATGGCGGTGCCGGCGTCAGCCAGGTCACCCCTCTGGCGGAGATGTGGGCGGGGCTTCGCACACTACGGCTCGCGGACGGCCCTGACGAGGTCCACCTGCGTGATGTTGGGCGGCTGGAACTCAAGGCCCACCTCGATGGTTGAGGTCCGGGTCCGTGAGCAGGACGCCTTCGACATCGACGCTTTCGGACGATGGCTCAGAGCCAGCGTCCCAGGTCTCGGAGACATCGAACTCGTCCGGCAGTTCGCCGGTGGTGCGTCCAACCTGACGTTCCTCGTCGGCTGCGCCAACGAATCGGTGGTGCTGCGCACCTCCCCGTCGGGCCGCAAAGCCGCCTCAGCACACGACATGGTCCGTGAGGCGCGGCTGCTGCGGGCGCTGCGACCGCACTTCCCGCTGGTGCCGCAGGTGCTGGCTGTGGCCGACGCGGACTCGCCCATCGGGCGGCCCGCCTTCGTCAGCCAGTACGTGCAGGGGGAGATCCTCCGCGCCGACATGCCGGAGGGCGCGCCTGTGGCCGCGATGGCGGAGACGTTCGTGGAGGCCCTGGTGGATCTTCACCGTGTGGACACGTCCGGCGACGAACTGGCGCGCTTCAACAAGGGGAGGGGCTACGTTCGGCGACAGGTCGAAGGGTGGTCCCGGCGGTATCAACAGGCACTGACCGACGACGTCCCCGACGGGCAACCCGTGATGGAGTGGCTGGATCGCAATCAGCCGGATGACGTCGGGGCCTGCGTGATCCACAACGACTGGCGATTCGACAACCTCGTGCTCGACCCCGGGGATCTGTCCAGCATCCGTGCGGTCCTCGACTGGGAACTGGCAACGGTGGGGGATCCGTTCATGGACCTCGGCTCCGCGCTTGCGTATTGGGTCCAGGCCGACGACGACGAGCCGATGCAGGCGTTCCGGCGGCAGCCGAGCAACGCACCGGGGATGCCGACGCGCGACGAGTTCGTGGACCGCTACTGCCAACTCGCCGGTCGCCCACGGCCCGACTGGCTGTTCTACGAGGTTTACGGGCTGTTCCGGCTGGCCGGGCATCGCCCAGCAGATCTGGTACCGGTACCGCAAGGGGCAGACCAGCAATCCGGCGTTCGCGCCGTTCGGGCCGGCCGTCGTGTACCTGGTCAGCCGCTGCGAGCGGCTGATCGGCGGCGCCTGAGACCGCGCCACGCGCACAGGTGGTGCCGAGCTTGCGGTGTCAGGGACTAGCGTTGTCGCTGACCGACGACGGAGGTGTGCCCAATGAGCGACGGGCGCGATGATTCCGGCCCCCCGGGCGCGCCCAGGGTCAACCGGTGGCAGGCCGCGGCGCTGTTACTGGGAGTGGTTGCGACGGCCTTGCTGATCATCAACTTCGTGCTCAGGGCACGGGTCGACGAAGCCGTCGAGGCGAAGGCGGAGGCCGTGACCGCGGCCGAGCGTCTGACGACCGACAATGCGGACCTCGCTGCCCGCAACGAGCAGCTCCTGACCCAGTTGTCGGCATCCAACGAGCGACTCTCGGAACTGGTGACCCGACTGTCCCTGACCAAGAAGCAGTTGTCTGTCGCAGACGCCGACGTGGCACGCCAGGTGGCGGCTCAGAAGGCGGCCCAGAGGGCCGTCTCGCGTGCCGATTCCCAGGTGCAGAAGGCGCGCGCCCGGCAGGCGGCGGCAGAGGCCCAGTTGCGGAATGCGCAGACCTGTTCGGCGGCGGGGATCAAGGCGCTGTCGCAGATCCACGCCGGTCCCGATATCGAATCCGGGGCTGAACAAGCCGCGGTCACCCTGGAGTCGGCACTTCCCGCGTGTCGAGCAGCTTTCGAGTAGGCACGTGATGGAGCGCGACGGCAACGGGTGGGTGGACTGTCGGTGTGGCCTCCGGCACTGGGGGACACACGGGGCCGCCGGGCTCTTCCTGGTGGTGCAGGACCAGGTCCTTGTGCAACTGCGCCCGAAATGGGCGCACCAGGGTGGGACGTGGGCGATCCCGGGGGGTGCGCGGGATTCCCACGAATCGGTGATCGCGGGGGCGTTGCGGGAGGCGCAGGAGGAGACCGCACTCGATCCCGGGCTGGTCGAGATCGTAGGTACGCACCGTATGCAGCACCCCGACTGGCGCTACGACACGGTGATCGCGACTGCGACGATGAGGCCCGAAGTCAGCGAGCACGCCGAGAGTGTCGCCCTCGAGTGGGTCGACGTGCGGTCGCTGGGCACGTGGGATCTGCACCCGGGTTTCGCCCGTTCCGTGCCAGATCTGCTGCTTCCGGTGGTCACGTTCATCGTGGATGCGGCCAACGTCGTCGGAAGCCGCCCGGACGGGTGGTGGCACGACCCCGCAGCCGCCACCGAACGACTGCTGGGCCGTCTGGAATCGGTCGCCGGTCGGGTGATCGATTTCGAGGGGGAGAACGTGCTGCTGGGCGGTGTGGAGGTCGTTGTGGAGGGTAGGGCCAGGGCCGTTCCCGACGTGGCGCTCGACAGCCTCGTGCGCATCGTGCGAGCTCCCGGCTCCGCGGACGACACGATCGCCACACGAGCGCGTAGTCTCAGCGAGGTGGTGGTGACATCGGATCGCGCGTTGCGTCGGCGTGTGCCCCGCAGCGTCCCTGTGTCGGTTCTGCATGCGGTGGCGCCGTGACGCCCGGTAGACGTCTCGAGCGCTACGCGTGGCTGTCGCTGGCCACCGGTTTCGTCGTTCTCGCCCTGAAACTCGCCGCATGGCAGATCACGGACTCCGTGGGACTGCTGTCCGACGCACTGGAGTCGACGGTCAACATCGGGGCGGCCCTGGTGGCCGTCTTCGCGCTGCGTGCCGCCAACCGGCCGCCAGACGCCGAGCACCACTTCGGCCACGGAAAGGCCGAGTACCTCTCCGCGATGGTGGAGGGTTTCCTGATCCTGACGGCCTCCGCGGCCATCATCGCCACCGCGGTGAACCGACTGGTCAACCCACAGCCGCTGGAACAGGTCGGCATCGGTCTGGTCATCTCGGTGGTCGCGTCCGTGCTCAATGGCGCGGTCGGCTACCTGCTGCTGCGGGTGGGCCGTCAGCACCGCTCCATGGTGCTGATAGCCGATGGCAAACACCTGCTGACCGACGTGTGGACCTCAGCGGGGGTCGTCGTGGGTGTGGCCGCGGTCGCCATCAGCGGGTGGGATCGGCTGGATCCGATCATCGCCCTGGCGGTCGGGGCGAACATCCTTTGGACCGGATGGGGCCTACTGCGGGACTCGGTGTCCGGTCTGCTGGACCGGAGGCTGTCGGACGCCGAGATCGCAGAGGTCGTGGCGGTGCTCGAGAGCCACCAGAGCGATCAGATCCACTTCCACGCACTGCAGAGTCGCGCTTCCGGCCGACAGCGTTTCGTGTCGGTGCACATGCTGGTACCCGGAGCTGACAGCGTGCGCTCCGCCCACGACCTCGCGGTCGACATCGAGGAGCAGATCGACCGCGTCCTGCCCGAGACCGTGGTCAGCATCCACATCGAGCCGCTGGAGGATCCGCGCGCCTGGGACGACATCCCTCGCGGGGCGGAACACCCCATGCGCTCCTCACACACGTGGTTCGGCGACGGGCACATCCCCGGATAGCCACGGGTGCCGACCTGTGGCCCAGAGATCGTGCTGGATCGGCCACGTGTCGAGGTAGATGCCAGCCCTGCGGTCGAGGTCGTCGGCCTCGGGCGTGTTGTGCCGCATGGCGGCGACAGTGATGGCCGAGCAGTTCGCGCAAAGGGCCGCCCAATCCATCGCGGGATCCGCCAGAGCCGCACCGTCCCAGTCGATGACCGCCTCCAGGGACCCGTCACCAGCAACCATGAGGTTGCCCGCGCTCAGGTCGCCGTGCACAAGGCAGGTCCGTACGGTTCGGGCGGTATCTGCGGCGAGAACACATTCGGGGGAGTCCACCACATCGGCCAGGACCGACCAGAGCGTCGCCCAGGCGGGCGTGTGGTCGTCCAACCACGAGTGGACACCGCGCATCGTCGCCAGGAGACGGGCGAGTTCCTCACCGAGTTTCGCCTGCGCCGCTTCGTCGAGCTCGGTCTCCATGAGCGGGGTCCCGTCGGCGCGTTCCATGACCAGGTGAGGTGTCCGGCCGGAGGCGTGTACCGCGAGGACCGCGGGCACCGGTAACCCAGCGTGACGCGCCGCCTCATGACGGGCCGCGATCAGGGGTAGATCGCGCTGGTCGCGCGACTGAAGTGGAAAGCGACGGATCACCCGGTCCTCGATCTCGATCCGATTCCGGTTGGTCCGCATGGTCTGGATTCTTCCCACGGCGAAAGGGGGGTGACAGCGCGGGTCCTAGACGTAATGATGATTACATGCTTACAACAGAACAGATCCACGCGTGGTTGTCCGGTCGGATGGACGACTGGTTCGAGGACTTCGAGGTCACCGTCGACCGGGAGGAGATCACGATCGTCGGCAGGCTCTCCGCCGATCAGGTCTCTGACGAGACCGCGGCGGCCGGGCGGATCCGCCGCTTCCGGGAGCAGACGAGAGAACAGCGGATCGGCGTTGCACGGGAACTGGAACACGCCACGGGCAAGAAGGTCGCCTGGGGTGCCCGTTGCCTGGACGTGACCCAGGTGTTCACCCGCCTGAGCGTTCCGGTGATGACTCGGCTCAAGCAGGAGGAGCGTGCAGTGCTGGACACGCTGGTGCAGGCATCGGTGGCGAAGTCGCGATCCGAGGCCTTGGCCTGGTGTGTGCGATTGGTGGGTAAACACGAGGCTGCGTGGTTGCAGGAGTTGCGTGACGCGATGCAATCGGTGCGAAGTGTGGCTGAGCAGGGTCCCGAACTGTAGCGATTCGCTAGTGTTCGTCTCGTGCGCTGGTCCGCGTTGGTGCTCACCGGAGCCGTGGTCGCAGGTGTGACCCCGGCCCAGGCCGCGCAGACCACGGTCGGCGGCATCACGGTGAACGTGGCCGATGTGGAACTCGGCGGGTACGCGTGCACCAACACCGAAGTGATCGTGACAGTGGATGTGGCACCCCTGGCCGGTTGGACGGTCGCAGTCGTCGCCGGCACGTCGACCGCCTCTCGACTGGACACAATCGGTTTCGCGGGGCGCGGCCCGACCACGACCGCCGGCACCTTGCTCGTGTGTCCGGCCGACGGCAGCGGCGAGTGGACCGCCACGGTCGACAGTCGGGTACTCCTGACACAGAACCAATTCACGGTGGGTTTTGTTGTGACCCGCCGTGCCACGGAGACCACGATCTCATCTGCGCGGGTGAAGGCGTCCTCGGTCCGGGTCAAGGGAGCGGTCACTGCGGGGATGTCGGATCGGGCTCGGGGACCGTTGGCGATCAGCGGATTACGCAAGGGAACCTGGCGGGCGCTGGGCCATACCTACGCACGCCGGGACGGACGGTTCCGCTTCGTCGCCCCCCGCACAGTGACGCGGGTGCGAGTGGACTATGCCGGAGACACGGTCACCCTTCCGAGCCGGGCGAAGGCGCCGGCGAAGAAGGTCAGTACCAGTTCTTCGCCGTGAAGTGGGCCCAGGCGCCGAGCGGATCGCCGTAGCGGCCCTTGATGTACGACGCGCCCCACCGGATCTGGGTCTGCGGGTTGGTCTTCCAGTCCGCGCCGGCCGACGCCATCTTGTCCCCGGGCAGCGACTGTGGGATACCGGTGGCACCCGACGTGGGATTCACGGCCAAGTGGTTCCAGCCGGACTCCCTGGTCCACAACTTCTCGAGTGCGAACCACTGATCGTCGCCCCACCCGTACGTGTTCAGGATGTACATCCGGGCGTAGGCCTTGCTGGCTTCGATCTGCGAGGCCGTCACGGTCGGGAACGGAAC
This sequence comes from uncultured Actinomycetota bacterium, assembly GCA_963769435.1. Classification (GTDB taxonomy): domain Bacteria; phylum Actinomycetota; class Actinomycetes; order S36-B12; family UBA10799; genus JADKAV01. The sequence goes on along the minus strand of CAVYLN010000001.1, from coordinate 62,335 downwards.
CGCCGTCGAGTCCGCCTCGGCCTGCTGGACCGCGAAGGTCTTGACCGGGGATGTGACCCGGCGGTGGGCGTCGGTGCGTGGCACCCGCACCCGCCAGCGGTTTCGGTCCGGGGCGAGGATCATCTTGACCTTGACGCGGCCCGTAGCGTCGGTGCGCTTCTTCTTCACCGTCACCCAGGTGCTGCCGTCACTGCTGTATTGAAGTCGGACCTTCCGCGGCACCCCGCCGAACACCCGCAAGCGGTTCTTGTGCACCGCACCGTCGGTGCTCGTGCGAACGACTGCCTTGAACCCCTTCAATGAAGTGGGCTGCCTCTTCACGGAGGTCTGCGCCGTGGGTGTCTCCGGCGGTTCATCAGCGACCGCCGGGCCGACGGCCACAGCCATCATGACCGCAGCAAGGCCGATCGCTGACATTTGGCGCTCCACGTGGCGTGACGTTAGCGGGGCTTCGGTGCCGAGGCAACCGAAGAGTTGTGACATTTGGCACATCGGCACCTAAGTGATGTCAGTTGAGCCGAGCCGTCCACTCGCACGCGGGACACGGGGTGCGGCACGATGAGGTCATGGACGTTTCTGAGACGCTCTTGCCGGGAGTCGGCATACGCTACGAGTTCGAGACCACCTCCCATCAACGGATCGGCGTCATCGTGTACCGCGACGGGAACTCCGAGATAGTCAGCTACGCCAAGGATGATCCCGACGCCTGCACAACACTGGTCGAACTCGATGAGGACGAGGGCGAGGCGATCGCGGAGATCCTGGGGGCTCCCCGGTTCGCACGCAAACTCGCCGATCTCACCCGCGAGATCCCCGGTCTTCAGTCCGAGCCCATCCGGTTGCCCTCCACGTCGGCCTACGTCGGCAAGACCCTTGGCCAGACACACTGCCGGACGTTGACCGGTGCCAGCATCGTGGCGATCGTCCGCGGTGAGGACGTGATCACCTCACCGGCGCCCGATCAGTTGTTGCTCGCCAACGACCTGTTGGTGGCTATCGGCACCGCATCCGGCGTGCGCAAGGTGCACGCCCTTCTGGAAGCCAGCGAAATGCCGTGAAGGGTGACGCGACGTTCCTGGTCGAGCTGGGATTCCTCCTCATCCTGCTCGGCGCCGCAGGGGCGCTCGCATTGCGCGTCGGTCTGTCGACAGCGCCGCTGTTCCTGCTCGCGGGGCTGCTGATCGCCGAGGGCGGTCCGATCAGTCTGACCAGCGCCCGGCCGTTCCTCGACGCCGCCGCGTCCGTGGGGGTGGTGTTGCTGCTGCTGGCCCTGGGACTGGAGTTCTCCACCGAGGAGTTCGCAACGTCCATGAAACGACACGCGCCGAGCGGCGTCGTGGACTTCGTGATGAACGCGACACCGGGGTTCATCGCGGGCCTGCTGCTCGGCTGGGGTCTGGCCGCCTCCGTAGCACTGGCCGGAATCACCTGGATCTCCTCGTCCGGCATTGTCGCCAAGGTGCTCGGCGATCTGAACCGGTTGGGCAACCGCGAGACTCCCGGCGGTCCTGTCCATCCTCGTGCTCGAGGACATCGCCATGGCCGCCTACCTGCCCCTCGTGGGGGTGCTCCTGGTGGGCGGTGGTCTGCTTGCCGGAAGCCTGGGTGCCGGGATCGCGCTGGCCGTGGTCGTGGGCGTGGTTCTGCTCGCCCACCGGGCGGAGTCGGTCGCTGAGCGACTCATCAACCACGAGGACGACGAGCAGGTCCTCCTGCGAGTCCTCGGCCTGACCCTGCTGGTGGCGGGCCTGGCCGAACTGCTCGGGGTGTCATCGGCGGTGGGGGCGTTCCTGGTCGGGCTGGCAATACCCAACACGGCCGCTCGTCGGGCCCGCAGAGTCCTCGAGCCGCTGCGGGATCTGTTCGCCGCGGTGTTCTTCCTGGCCTTCGCCTCCAAGACCGACCTGAGCAGCATCCCGGGTGTGTTCCCGGAGGCGCTGCTGCTCGCAGCGGTGACAGCGCTGACGAAGGTCGTCACGGGGTGGTACGCCGCCGCCCGCCAGGCCGCAGCACCACGAGGAAGGATGCGGGCCGGCACCGTGCTTGTCGCACGGGGAGAGTTCAGCATCGTCATCGCCGGGCTTGCGGTCGAGGCGGGTTTTGGTGAGGTCGGCACGCTCACGACCGCCTACGTCCTGCTGCTGGCAGTCAGCGGGCCGGTTCTGGCACGTTTTGCGGACACACTGGCCACCCCGTGGGTGCGCCGTGAGGCAGCACGTGCCGCGGCGGCTCCTTAGCGCGAACCGACGGACGGTTCAGTCAGTCCGAGGCGTGCCCGAACTGCTCGACGCCATCGACCACGTGGTCGAGTTCACTGCTCGTGGCCAACTCGTCGGTGCCGAGATCGAACACTGCCGGGGGGGTGGGCGGGGTCATGGGGTCCTCCTGAAGTCGTCAACTGCTCACCCCCATCTGTTCACAGTGCGTAGGACCTGCCAAGTCTTACCGGTCGGTAACGGTCCGTTCGGTCGATTACCCGCGAGTATCGTTGCGATCTGTGGCAGACGTGCAGTGCGACGTACTTGTGGTCGGCGCCGGGCCCATAGGCCTTGAGGTGGCCGCCGCGCTGATGTCGGACGGGCACGCGGTCCGTGTGGTCGACGAGGGGCCGGTGGGCGCCACCATCGCCAGAACGTTTCCGCCCCGGACGAGGTTCTTCACGTCACCGGAGCGCCTGCAACTGCGGGGATCGGCGATCTCGCCGCTCGACCAGGAGAAGCTCACCGGCGAGGAGTACTTGGCCTATCTGCGTGCTTACGTCGCGTCGGTCGGGATCGAGGTGGACACCTTCACCCAGGTCACGGCCGGGAGCCTCGATCCGGTTGTCGTAACGGCCAGGACACTGGCCGGCGTGGAACGCGTGTACCGGGCCCGGTGGCTGGTGCTCGCCACCGGAGGCACGAGCGAACCGCGAAGACTGGGCGTGGAAGGTGAGGACCTTCCGCACGTGCGCCACCACCTGGGCGACCCGCACCGTTACGCGGGGCGACGGGTCCTGATCGTCGGCGGACGCAATTCCGCAGCGGAGTCGGCGCTGCGCTGCTACCGGGTCGGAGCGACGGTGCACCTGTGCCATCGCGGTCCGAACATCCACGACCGAGTCAAGTTCTGGCTCAAGCCCGAGGTCGAGTCACTGATGGACGAGGGCCGCATCATCGCCCACATGCCGGATGCGGTCGCAAGGATCACGCCGGAGGCCGTCCACTTGGTCTCGGGTGAGTCGTTGGAGGTCGATGATGTTGTCCTGCAGATCGGCTATGTGCAGGACACGTCCCTGTTCGAGCTGCTCGGACTGCGCCGAGGCGGTCCGGACGGGGCGCCTGGGGTGGACCCCCGGACCATGCGGTCGAGTGCCCCGGACGTGTTCGTGGTCGGGACCGCGATCGCCGGCACGCAGGACCGGTTCCAGGTCTTCATCGAGAACTGTCACGATCATGCGACGCGCGTGGCGGCTGCGATCGCGGGCCGACCGGCTCCGCGGGCTACGCCTTCCCGGCCGCTTCCGGAGGTGTGATCGCTTGGTCGTCAGCTCCCACCGAGACTGGTGAGGGCGTCACCGCTGACACGCTGGACGGTCCAATCATCCATCCCGACGGCACCGATGGATCGGTAGAAGCCGATAGCAGGGGTGTTCCAGTCGAGCACCGACAGTTCCAGCCGGGCGTAGCCGTTCGCCAGGCAGATACCGGCCAGCGTCTCCAGCAGCCTTCTACCCGCACCGAGGCCGCGTGCGGCCGGCGTGACGTACAGGTCCTCCAAGTAGATTCCGTGCCGCCCCTCCCACGTCGAGAAGTTGAGGAACCAGATGGCCATCCCGATCACTTCGTCGTCGACCTCGGCGACATGGGCGAACAGATGGGGCTCGGCTGCGAAGAGAGCCGAGGCCAGTTGTCCGGGGGTCATGGAAACCGCGTCGGGCTCTCTTTCGTACTCCGCGAGTTCGCGGACGAGTGCCAGCATCACCGGCACATCGGATTCTGTGGCTGGGCGGACCAACATGGATCAATTAGCGCACACGGCTCGGCCCGGGTGGAGGTCGCCCAAGGCGGTGTGGGCCAGCAGTGAGGCCGATTCTCTGCCGGGCACGACACCCCAGGTGGTCGTTAGCCTGGCATCCATGATCCGAATCCTGATTCCCCACCCAGCCGGTGCAGCAGGCCGTGAATTGATGCCAGAGGGCCGCTGCTCATGAGTGACTCCGATGTGCTGGTCGTGTTCGGCATCACCGGCGACCTCGCGAAGTTGATGACTCTGAAGTCTCTGTACCTGCTGGAGGAACGAGGTGTACTCACGGTGCCGGTGGTCGGTGTCGCCGGGGACGACTGGACCGTGGACCAACTGCGCGATCACGCGCACAAGAGCATCACGGCCGCGGGAGTGACGATCGATGAGACGGTCTTCGCTCGCTTCGCTGCCCGCCTGTCGTACGTCGCGGGGGACTTCGCCGATGCACGGACCTACAACGCTTTGAAGGAAGCGATGTCGGGAGCCTCGCGACCCACGTTCTACCTGGAGGTGCCGCCGAGCCTGTTCGCAATGGTCGTCCACGGTCTGCACGATGCCGGGCTCACGCAAGCGGCCCGTGTGGTGATCGAGAAGCCGTTCGGCCACGACCTCGACAGTGCCCGTGCCCTCAACGAGACGCTGCACGGCTACCTCGACGAATCGCAGATCTACCGCATCGATCACTTCCTGGGCAAGATGTCGGTCGAGGACATCATCTACCTGCGTTTCGCCAACGCGTTGCTGGAGCCGGTGTGGAACCGCAAGTACGTGTCGTGCGTTCAGATCTCGATGGCTGAGGATCTCGATGTGGCGGACCGGGGGTCCTTCTACGATCCGGTCGGTGCGCTTCGCGACGTCGTGCAGAACCACTTGCTTCAGGTGCTGAGCATGGTTGCCATGGAGCCCCCCGCCGGACCGGATCTGGACATCCTCAACGACCGCAAGTGGGACGTGTTCCATTCGATGCCGGCGGCCGATCCGGCCCACTACGTCCGAGGTCAGTACACCGGATACCGCGACGTCGCCGGTGTCAGCCCCGACTCGACGACGGAGACCTACGTCGCGCTGAGGTTGGGGATCGACAACTGGCGCTGGCAGGGTGTGCCCTTCTTCCTGCGGACCGGCAAATGCCTCCCGGAGAAGGTGACGGAGGTGAGGTTGGTGTTCCAGCGGGCACCCAAGCTCATGTTCGCCAAGAACAAGAACCACCTCGCCCCCAATCAGTTGGTGCTGCGGATCGATCCGAACGCCGGCGCGTCGATACTGCTGCACGCGCGGGACGCCGACGACGGGGGGGTGCGGGAGATCCACCTGGACATGGACTTCGACGACGAAGGGGGCGCCGGGCCCACCCCATACGAGGAGTTGTTGTCAGCGGCGCTGCGCGGCGACCGGTCGAACTTCACGAGGCAGGATGCGGTGGAGGAGACTTGGCGGATCGTGCAACCCCTGCTGGATGCGCCACCACCGGTCGAGCCGTACGAGCCGGGCTCCTGGGGCCCTGACTCAGCGCAGAATCTGACCCGCCACTGGGGAGGGTGGCATCAGCCCTGGCTGTAGTACTGCGCCAGGGTGATAGCACCCACCACCCCTGCGTCTGGGCCGAGTTCCGGAACCCGGATCGACGGGCTGCGCCGGTAGTCGGCCAGCGACTCCGACAGCAGTGCCGGCAGACGTTCATGCAGTGCCCTGCGACTGCCCACGCCACCGCCGACGATGATCCGCTGCGGGCCCAGGACACAGGTGATGTTGTGCAGCGCGGAAGCGACGATGGCCGCCTCCTCATCCCACGCGGGGTCGTCGTCGGCGATGTCTTGCGCGGGCCTTCCCGTGCGTGCCTGCATGCCGGGCCCCGAGGCCAGACCCTCCCAGCAGTTCTGGTGGTACGGGCACACGCCGGGCCCCGAGGACTGCGGCAGCAGCATGTGACCCATCTCCGGGTGCTCCCCGCCCTGCAGCAGACGTCCGTGCACTACCGCCCCACCGCCGATCCCGGTCCCGATGGTGATGTAGACGAGGCTGTGTTTGCCGCGTCCTGCGCCGAACCGGAGCTCGCCGAGGGCGGCGGCGTTGACATCGGTGGTCATCGTGATCGGTACACCGATGCGTTCTTGCAGGAGGCCGACCAGGTCTGTGTCCGCCCAACCGGGCTTGGGCGTCGCGAGTATGTGGCCGTAGGTGGGGGAGTCCGGATCCGGGTCGCAGGGCCCGAAAGTGCCGAGTCCCAGTCCTAGGACTGGGTGGTCGGCGAAGAACTCGGCGCATTTGTCGGCCAGCGCCTGCGGGTCCGTACCCGTGGGGAACTGTGTCCGGGCCCCGACGAGGCCATCGGATCCCACTGCACACACCGTCTTCGTTCCGCCGGTCTCTATGCCCGCATACATGTCTTCCACCGTAGTGCGGAATCCGGCGACGTAAACCGTGCTTCGCACGTGTATTACCCTTTCGGGAAGTGCTGTGGAGGTTTACGTGAAGTGGTTGATGGCCCTGGTGGCCGCTGCAGGTGTCCTTTTGTCCCCGATTGCGAGCCCGGCCACTGCCGTCGATGACGTGCCTCGCCGGGGCGGCGACGCCTCGTGGCCGAACTGCCCGAAGGGAATGGGGATTCCGTCGAGGAAGACCCTGGGACTGCCGATGCCGAAGGCGAACGCACGGTTCGTGATCCTCGGACTGACCAACGGCCCGGGCTTCTATCCGAACCCGTGCATCGCCCGTCAAGTGAAGTGGGCGAAGAAGCGCGGTATCTATGTCGGCACCTACGCGATGACGACGTATCCGAAACGCAAACAGATCAAGCAGTACGGGGGCGAGGGCCCGTGGCAACCCACGTCGCTGCGCAAACGCCTGCGGAACACCGGCTATGCCCAGGCGCGCTTCAACCTGGCGACCATGCAGCGTGTGGGCCTCGACACACCTTTCATGTGGGTTGATGTAGAGCCCTATCCGGTCGCACCCTGGACGTCGAACCGCAAGCGGAACAAGGCGGTGCTCGACGGGGTCCTCCGGGGGTATCGCGAGGCCGGGATGGAGGTGGGCTTCTACACCTCGCCCACGCCGTGGCGCGACATCATCGGCACAGCTCGTTACGGACTGCCCGAGTGGCGCACCGCGGGCGGGCACCCGTGGTCCAACACGGACATCTCCGACGGGCGCCGCATGTGCAAGGTCTCGTCGGTACAGGGTGGCCCCATCCTGGTCGCGCAGTGGTGGGACACCAAACGGGACTACGACGTGTTGTGCAAGCGCGCTCGCACGCCAGCCGGGGTAGAGCGGTTGTTCACCTGGATGTCGCGGGACAGCGGATGAGGTTCTCGGTGTTGGTGGCCGCGTCGGCGATCGTGGTCGGGTTGGCAGGGCCGGCAGCCGCTGAACCCCCGGCCGCCGGCACCTGCTTCTCCTACTCCGCCGAACAGTGGCTGCAGACTCCTTTCAGCGCGGCCCTGGCCGACTGTGCCACGGCCCACAACGGGGAAGTGCTCGGGACCGTGTACGTCCCATCGGACATCGCGGCCACCGGGTACGGCTCCCCGGAGGCCAAGGGCTGGGCGGTCCGGGCCTGCCAGCCGCTGGCGGTGGCCTACGCATGGACCAAGCCGAAGCCCAAGTTCCCGAAGTCGACCTATGTGATGCCCCGCAGCGCGCGGCTCAACGTGCAGTTCCCCTCCACGGCCGAGTGGGACACTGGACAGCGTTGGGCCACATGTCTGGGACAGAGTCGCAACACCGGCCTCACGCAGGCGCAGACACGGACCGGCTCGGTCGCGGGCCGCGGCCTCAAGCCGTACGTGTGCCTGAACCCGCGCGGGTGGCGCGGGATGAAGTGCAGCAAGCCGGACGCCGTCCGGCTGACGAACCAGGTGTGGATCCCCACCGGCTACGCCCAGTCCTATCCCGGGACCAAAAGGATGCTGAAGAAGACTCAGAAGGCGTGCCGCAAGCTTGCCAAGAAGCGAAAGGCGTGGACCCTGCGGACCTACTACGTGCCGGGGAAAGCTGCCTGGGACCGCGGTAATCGCTACGGATTCTGCGAGATTATCAAGTGACGCGATCAATGGTGTTGTCAAAGTACACATCTGCGTTCAGAATGGAAACATGAACAGACTTTCGAAGACGCAGGTGGGCTTGATCATCGTCGCCCTCCTGTACGTTGTGTCACCGTTCGACTTCATCCCCGAGATCATCGCCGGTCCGCTGGGGATCGCCGACGACGCCGCCATCCTCGGGCTGGTCGCCGCCATGATCCTGCGCGCTGCCCAGAAGCCGCAGGTGGTCACCGTCCCGGCCGACGGGCGATGACCGACCTCTCCTCCAAGGAGGCGGCCGCGGGGCAGGCTGGCCCAGAGCGGCGGGTCGATCCGCCGACTCGCGCCCAGCAGCGCCGGGCCGAGGAGTTCGAGCGTCTGTGCAAGTCGGGCTATACGGTGTGCTGCGGCGGAGGTCGGCGGCACGGCTCTTGAGCCATTCTTGAGGAAGACCTGACCGTCGCCTGAGGGTCCTGCGGGACGTTTGGACCTTGAGAGGGAGGCGGGGACATGTTGGAGTTCGCATCGGCCAGTGTTCGGATGGTCAATTCACGACGAGCCATCGTGGAGTGCTTGGAGGCAGCGCTGGGCGAGGGGGACACGGACTGTGACGTCCTGGTCATCAACGCCTCGATGGGTCATGACTTCCAGGCGCTCATCGACGAGGCGGCGCGACTGGCCCCCAGCGCGCGAATCGTCGGCTCGTCGTGCTGCGGCGTGGTGGGCTGCGAGGGCGTGAGTGAGTCCATGCACGACGTGGCGATCATGGCGGTCCGAGGCGCTGAGGTGGCGGTCGCGTCCCTCGATGGGATCTACGCGCACAACAGTTTCGACCGCGGCGTGGAGTTGGCCACCTCACTTCTGGCAGACAAGCCCGAAACGAACATCGTGCAGTACCTGGGTTCCGGCATCGACATCGCCAACGACGAGGTCATCCGCGGTATGGAATCGGTGCTCGGGCCCGAGGTGACGATCGTGGGCGCCACATCGGCGGACAACATGAAGGGCCTTGCCAGTTTCCAGATGGCAGACGGCAGGGTCACCGAGCACGGAGCGTGGGCGGTGGGTTTCGCCGACCCCTCGCTGCGAGTGGTCACCCAGGCCACACACGGTTTTGTCGCCGTGGGTGAGCCGATGACAGTCACGCGGTCGCAGGGCAACCGGATCATCGAACTCGACGGCCGTCCCGCGTGGCAGACCTACACGGCCCGTTTGGCTCTCGAACCCAACGCCACATGTGGGGACACGATCCCGATCGGCGCGCTGGCCGAGGCGTTGCCCCAGGATCTGGCCGACGAATACGGGAACGCTCACATCCTGCGCGTGGTCACCAGCTACGAACCGGACGGCACGATGCACTACCCGACCACGATCGAAGAGGGCACCCAGTTGTGGCTCACGGTCCGTGACGAAGAGCGCATCTTCAACGACATGGATCGCATGATGGGCCAGATGGTCGACCGGATCGGCACGGGAACCGTGGTTGCCGTTTTCCACGCCGACTGCCTGGCTCGTGGGCGGTTCCTGTTCGACCGGGTGATGAAGGATGAACTGGTCAGCCGCATGCAGTACCCGCTGTCCCGTGACGGGTCCCCGCCGCCCTGGTTGGGGATGTACGGATTCGGGGAGTTCGCACGCCTTGGCGGCAAGAACGAGTACCACAACTACACCACCGCGATCTACGCGCTGGTGAGGTAGCCTCTGATGGATGCTGCTGTACGCAGCAGGGCTCAAGATCGGACGCCTGAAATGATCGCTGCCCAGGGTGACTCGAACGGCCACTTGCAGGAGCAGGTCGCCCGTCTCTCCCGGCAGCAGCAGGAGTTGATCGCCACTCGCGACAGGCTCGATCGGGAGATCGCAAGATTCGCGGAGATGCACGAGTTCTACGCCCACGCGCTCGCCGCTTCGGACGAGGACGACCTGGCGAGGATGAGCGTCGAGGTGGTGTGCCAGATCTTCGAGGTCGAGGTGGTCGCGCTGGTCGCTCAGGAATGGCCCGGGCGCCCTGCAGGGGAGATCGTGGCCTCTCAGGGAGACGTGTCTGGCCTGGATGCTGAGCGCTTCACGGTGCTGCGCGACATGGCCGAGCAGGAGCGCCGACGTGCGCTGCTGTGGGATGAGGAGCAGACACGTAGTCATCTGGGCCCAGGCTTCCGGCAGGTCGCGGCGGCCCTGTGCGGGGGCGCCGAGGGAATCAACCCGGCGATGCTCGTTGTCGGTACGCGCGATGAGAGCGGGCGGTTCTACGCCGCACTGGAGCGCGAGCACATGGGGTCCTTCTCGCTGCTGGCCCATCAGATCGGGACGCTCCTGCAGGCTCGCTGGGACAAGGCTCGGATCGAGTCCCAGGTGGGGGAGTTGGCCCTGGAGCAGCAGCGGCTCGAACTGGCCCTCGAAGGGAGTTCCGCGGGGCTCTGGGACTGGCGGATCGGCGATTCGCAGGTCTTCTATTCGCCGCGCTGGAAGCAGATGCTGGGGTACGCAGACGATGAGATCGGGCACAGTTTCCAGGAATGGGAGAGCAGGATCCATCCTGACGACCTCGAGGACTCCATGAAGCGGGTCCAGGAGGCACTCGACGGTCCCGATGCGGTTTACGAGAACATCCACCGCCTGCGGCACCGAGACGGGCACTACGTCTGGATCATGGCGAGGGCGAGCATCCTGCGCGATGCCCGGGGAAAGCCCGCCCGGATGGTCGGGATCCATGTGGATGTGACATCTGCGCAAGAGGCCCGGGAGAAGGCGGAGGCGGCCAGCCGGGCCAAGAGCGAATTCCTGGCCACGATGAGCCACGAGATCCGCACCCCCCTCAACGGGGTGGTGGGCATGCTCCAGTTGCTCAAGGATTCGCCCCTCTCTGCCCAACAGGAGCAGCAGGTCGATCTGGCCAACGAGTCCGCCGAAGCGCTCATGGCGGTCATCAAGGGGGTTCTGGATCTCTCCCGCCTGGAGTCGGGGAGGGTCGAATTCGAGGCATCGCCGTTCGACCCTCGCGAGGAGTTCCACGATGCCGCCGGACTGCTGCGCAACCAGTTCGAGGCCAAGGGTCTGCAGTTCCGGGTCACGGTCGCCGACGAGGTACCGGCGGTGCTTGTGGGAGATGCTGTTCGGCTGCGTCAGATCGTCACGAACCTGTTGAGCAATGCTCTGAAGTTCACGCCATCGGGTTCAGTCGGCCTGCAGGTCGCAGGCCGTTGGATGGAGGATGGCCGTTTCGCGCTGGACTTCGCGGTCAGCGACACCGGAATCGGTGTCCCCGCCTCCGTGCTGCCGACACTTTTCGACGCCTTCGTGCAGGCCGACGCCTCCACCTCCCGGCGGTTCGGGGGCACGGGGCTCGGCCTGGCCATTTGTCGCCGGATGCTTGAGGGGATGTCGGGCTCCATTCACGCGGTCAGCGAGCCGGGCCGCGGCACCACCTTCTTCGTCACCGTCCCACTGGCGGCCTCGGCGGCAGCCGCGCCGGTCACGCCCGTGCAGGATCGGGCCGAAGCCGAGATGGGAGTCTGCCGGGTCCTCCTGGTGGAGGACAACGCGGTGAACCAACTCGTCGCCCGCTCCATGCTGGAGCGCATCGGGTGCGAGGTGGAGGTCGCAGCAGACGGTCCGACAGCGCTTGAGGCGGTCGCCGCCCACCCCTTCGACCTGGTCTTCATGGACGTGCACATGCCGGGTATGGACGGCCTCGAGGCCACCCGCAGACTGCGACTCATGGAGGCCGAGGAGGGCAGACGCGCGGTGGTGGTGGTGGCGCTCACAGCCAATGTGCTCGAGCAGACACGGCAGGAATGCGCGCTTGCGGGGATGGACGATTTCGTCACCAAGCCAGTGTCGAAGGACACTCTGGAGCAGGTCGTCCGCCGGTGGGTCTTCAACTGAGCCGGCTTCGGGCTACGAAAGCGTCGCCGTCAGGTAGTTCAGGATGGCGGTCCCCGAGTCCTCGCTGAACTGGTGTAGTTGAGCGGGTGTGGCTGTCACCTGATCGCCCTCGAGGCGGTTGAGCAGGGTTGCGCAGATCATTGCGAACTTGCTGAAGCCCCAGTGGTTCAGGTAGCCGGCGAGCATCGCGCCCTCCATCTCGATGTTCCGCACGCCGTTGTCGTACACCCACTCCAGCCAGGCCATCTTGGTCGACGGGGTCTCCATGCAGATGGCGCCGTCCAGACGGAACTGTTCGAGGAAGAACTCGTTTCCCGCCACGGTCTTGCCGGTCACTAGATGCAACCCACTCGACGCGTTGGCGGCCACGATGGCATCGGCGACATCGGCCGGGAAGCCGCTGTCGAACCAGTACTCACCCATCCCGCCGTTGAGGACCCGGTAGGGACGCAGATCCGCCATGAGGGCTTCGGTGGTGACCACGACCGTGCCACCCTCCAGCCCGACCCCGCCGCTGGTCCCCACCCGAGCCCAGAAGATGTCGTCGAGGGCATCGAGGTCCCCACGCTTGAGGTAGTACATCATCCTCATGAGTTCCTGCAGTGCGATGGATGCGCTGGGCATTCCCATCCCGTGGGAGGCGAACAGCACGCCATGGCAATACCGCGTGACGAAGCGCTCCTCCTTGGGGAACGCCACGATCTCGGCGTCGCCGTGTATGCGGCTCCACGTGTTGGCGAAGCTGTCGATCCGGCCCCCCGATCCGGCCAGAATGACGGCCCGCACGTCCCGCATGACGTCCATGATCGGGTCCTCGCTGGAGACGCCGAAGTGGTAGTACACATCGACCTGACGACCTGCCAGAACAGGGTCCAGGAAGCCGTGGTTGATGTTCTTGTCGTGCATCGCAGCCTCCGGTGACCGATCCCGTCCGACCCTATTCGGGGGCGAACCCGGGTGGCAACGCGATCGGTCGGGCGATGCAGCGGCGGGCCGGTCACGGCAGGGTTCGTGACGCGCTCGGGACACGATCCGAGCGGGGGCCGTCGCGGCGAACAAGTCTCGGCATCGAGAGGGCGGTCGTATCGGCCTCGCTTAGGCTGGGGTGGTGCGTGCGATCGTTATCGGGCTCCTGGCTCTCGCGTTGGGGGCTTGTTCTTCCACAACGCCTGGCGAGTCGGCAGCACTTGTGGAAACCGAGCCGACGGTCACCTCCCCGTCTGCGGCGACCACGGCCTACCGGGAACTCAATCGGACACAAAGGGTCAGGCAACTGCTCATGGTCCCGATCGGCTCCCTGGACCCGTCGGCCGCGCGCGCCGTCGTTCGATCGACCAGACCGGGGGGCCTGATCATCATGGCTCCTGGAACTGCGCGTCAATGGCGAGCAGTCGTGCGCGCCGCGCAGAGTGAGGCGCGCAGGCTCGGGCTCCCGCCGCTGCTGATCGGGGCCGATCAGGAGAACGGCACGCTCGTACGGCGCATGCGGATGCCGGTCACGTTGCCTGGCGCGATGGTGCTGGGTGCCGCAGTGGCCGGCGATGCGGACCGTGGGCGTGACGTCGCCGCCGACACGGCTGAACTCACCGGTGACTGGCTGCGTTCCGGGGGGGTGAACATTGACTTCGCACCCGTTGCCGACGTCAACGTGCGACCCAGCAACCCGATCATCGGGATCAGGTCTCCGGGGGCCTTCCCCTCGGTCGTCGGGGACGCGGTGGTCGGTCAGGTCCAGGGATTCGAGCGTGCCGGTGTGCTTTCCACCGCAAAACACTTCCCTGGCCACGGCGACACCGCCACCGACAGCCACCTGGGGCTGGCCAAGGTCACCCACTCCCGCAAGAAGCTGGCGAAGATCGATCTGCCACCGTTCCAGGCGGCGGTGGACGCGGACGTGCCCGCGATCATGGTGGCCCATGTGACGGTTCCCGCCTACGACCGGAGGCCGGCGACGGTCTCGAAGCCGGTGGTGACCGGGATTCTTCGCAACCGGATGGGCTTCGACGGTCTCGTCGTCAGCGACTCGCTCGGCATGGCCGCTGTGGCTTCGCGACCCCGCCTGGCGGTGGAGGTGCTCGCGGCCGGCGTCGACGTGCTGCTGATGCCCAACAACCCGGGGGCAGCGGTGGCTCAGGTGAAACGGGCCACCGGGTCTTCGGCCCTTCCCAGTTCCAGGGTGAAGAACGCCGTCATGCACGTCTTGCAGGCAAAGGAACGTCTCGGGTTGCTGAACGAGGCGCCGACCTACCCGAAGGCTCCGTCTGTGCGGGCCTCCAAGAAAGTGGCGCGGGACGCCGCGGCAGCAGGGATCACCGTGCTGGGATCGTGCGAGCGGCAGGTCGGCAAGGGCGCGACCGTGATCGGCTCCGGTCCCGTTGCCGCAGGAGTACGCCAGGGCCTGCGTGCCGCGGGAGTCGGCAGCGGTCCCACTCGGGTGGTCGTCCAGGCCTCGCCACCGGGTGCCACGGATGTCTGGGTGGCGACCGGTTCGCCGTATGCGGCGCTGAGCAGCCGCGCCCGGCAACGGGTGCTGACGTACGGAAACGTGCGTGCATCGGGGTGGGCAGCGGGCCAGGCGATCGCGGGGGAGTTGGGGGCACTCGGCGGACTGCCGGTGCGGGGGCCGAGGCCCTGCGCGTCCGTGCGGTAGGGCTCCGGGCGCTGCAGAGTTTGGTGATATCCGGTCACTATGTGACCGAATATCACCAAACTCTCCTGGGGCGGGCTCCCGGGCGCGGGTCGGGGTCAGTGCAGAAGATCCGACAGGGCAGTCTCCTGCTCCTCGGTGGCGACGAACAGGAGCTCATCCCCGACCTCGAGCGGGTCGTCGGGACTGGCGGCGATCACGCGGTCCTCGCGCAATATGGCGACCAGGGCCGTGTCCAGGGGCCACTCGACGTCGCCGACCGCCCGACCGATCACGTTGGAGTCGTGCGGCAGGGTCATCTCCACCAGGTTCGTCTTGCTCTGCCGGAACGTCATCAAGCGCACGAGGTCGCCGACGGCGACAGCCTCTTCGACCAGGGCACTGAGCAGGCGTGGGGTGGAGACAGCCACATCCACCCCCCACATCTCATCGAACAGCCACTCGTTCTTGGGGTGGTTCACCCGGGCCACGACCCTGGGCACCCCGTACTCGGTCTTGGCGAGCAGCGAGACCACGAGGTTCACCTTGTCGTCGCCGGTCGCAGCCACGACGACCTGACACTGTTCCAGCCCCACCTGCTCCAATGAGGCCATCTCGCACGCATCGGCCTTGACGATGTCCACGCCCTCGATCTTCGAGCGCTCCACGAGTTCGCCATCCCGATCGATGAGCAGGACGTCGTGGCCGATGCCGACGAGTTCGCGCGCGATGGATTTGCCGACCTTGCCGGCACCTGCGATCGCGACCTTCATTCCGGGTCCACCGCCTTCGCAGCACAGTGTTCGTTGACGTCTTCGACCGACTCCTTGGCAGTCAGGAGTACCGGATCGTCGCCCTCCTGCAAGACACTGGAGGCGGTAGGAATCACCACTCCGCCCTCCCGGTAGATCATCGCCACCCGCGTGGGCAGTCCGAACACGAGGTCCTCCGCACGCCGGCCGTACCAGGACCGATCCAGGTTGACGTGGTGCATGACCACCGCACCGGTGTCGTCGGTCCACATCTGCTCAGGGTCGCCGGGCAGGAGGTGCCGCATGATCTGCTCGGTGCTCCAGGCCACGGTCGCGACGGTCGGAATGCCCAGCCGGGCGTAGATCGCGGCTCGACGAGGGTCGTAGATCCTGGCCACGACCCGCTCGACCTCGAACTTCTCCCGTGCGACCCTTGCGGCCACGATGTTGGAGTTGTCACCGCTGCTCACGGCCGCGAAGGCCTGTGCCCGTTCGATGCCCGCGGTGAGCAGCGCGTCGCGGTCGAAGCCGATGCCCCGCACCGTGACGCCCTCGAAGGATGGGCCGAGTCGACTGAACGACGCCGACTCCTGATCGATCACCGCGACGGAATGCCCGATCTCGTCCAGGGTGCGCGCCAGCCGGGAACCGACACGGCCACAACCCATCACCACGAAGTGCACGGGGCAAACGTTACTCGCGGCGGACCTGGCGCGCTGCGGATGGCCCGCCTTGCGCGCGATTGCGGGAGCGGGGGTCCTACGATCAAGACGTGCTCACCCCCAAGGAGCTTCTGCTCGGCAGGGCCCAGCGCAGCGATCGGCTGCACTCGACCCTGCTGCCCAAGCGCATCGCACTGCCGGTCTTCGCCTCCGACGCGCTGTCTTCGGTGTCCTACGCAACCGAGGAGATCCTGCTGGTCCTCTCCCTGGGCGGCCTGGCCTTCTTCCACTTCTCGCCCTGGATCGCCCTGGCGGTTGTTGCGGTCATGGTCGTCGTCGTGGCCTCGTATCGGCAGAACGTTCAGGCCTACCCGAGCGGAGGTGGCGACTACGAGGTCGCGACCAAGAACCTGGGGCCCAACGCCGGGTTGACCGTGGCCAGCGCACTGCTGGTCGACTACGTGCTGACGGTGGCTGTCTCGATCTCAGCGGCATCAGCGAACGTGGCATCGGCATTCCCCTGGTTCGGCCAGCATCTGGTCGCCCTGGCGATCGGTCTGATCGTCCTCATCACCCTCCTGAACCTGCGGGGTGTGCGTGAGTCGGGCACCCTGTTCGCGATCCCCACATACGCCTTCATCCTGGGGATCTTCGCGATGATCCTGACTGCTGCGTTCCGCTACGCGGCCGGCGACGAGATGCTCGCCGAATCAGCCGGCTACGAGATCACCCCGGAGGGCACCTTCACCGGCTTGGCGCTGGTCTTCCTGCTCGCCCGTGCCTTCTCGTCGGGATCCACGGCGCTGACCGGTGTGGAGGCCATCTCGAACGGGGTGCCGGCGTTCCGCAAGCCGAAGTCCAAGAACGCGGCCACCACCTTGGTGATGCTCGGCGCGCTGAGCATCACCATGTTCATGTCGATCACGGTCCTGGCCCTGGTGACCAAGGTGAAGGTGACCGAGTTCGACAGGGACCTCGTCGGCTTGCCTCCGGGTCAGGAGCAGAAGACAGTCATCGCGCAGGTGGCACAGGCCGTCTTCAGCGACTTCCCACCCATGTTCATCTACGTCTCGGCGGTCACCGCCCTGATCCTGGTGCTGGCCGCCAACACGGCCTTCAACGGGTTTCCGGTGCTCGGATCCATCCTTGCCCAGGACAACTTCTTGCCTCGACAGCTCCACAACCGCGGCGACCGTCTGGCCTTCAGCAACGGGATCGTCACGTTGGCATTCATGGCGATCGTGCTGGTCTACATCTTCGAGGCCAGCGTGACCTCGCTGATCCAGCTCTACATCGTCGGAGTGTTCATCAGTTTCACGCTGAGCCAATTGGGGATGATCAGGCACTGGACACGGCTGCTGCGCACGGAGGCGGACCCCTCGCTGCGTCGGTCTTATGTGCAGCGGCGGGTCGTCAACGGCATCGGATTCATGATGACCGGCACTGTGCTGATGATCGTGCTGGCGACCAAGTTCACGCGGGGGGCGTGGATCGTCTGCATCGCGATCCCGGTGCTCTTCCTGATCATGAAGTCAATCCAGCGCCACTACGAGAATGTGTCGATCGAACTGACTCCCGAGGACGACGAGCGCTTCCTGCTGCCGGCCCGGGTTCACGCCGTGGTGCTGATCGCGAAGATCCACAAGCCCACTCTGCGGGCGCTCAGCTACGCGAGAGCCACCCGGCCCTCCACGCTCGAGGCGTTGATGGTGGAAGTGTCACCTGGTGACTCGGAGTCGGTCATCGAGGAATGGGACCGACGCGGGATCCCGGTGACGCTCAAGGTGTTGGAGAGTCCGTACCGGGAGATCACCAAGCCGATCCTCGACTACGTGCGCAGCATAAGGCGGGAGAGTCCGCGGGATCTGGTAACGGTCTACGTCCCCGAGTACGTGGTGGGTCACTGGTGGGAACATCTCTTGCACAACCAGAGTGCCTTGCGGCTCAAGAGCAGGCTGTTGTTCACCCCCGGCGTGATGGTGGTGAGCGTACCCTGGCGACTGGAGTCCAGCGATCGGGTGGCGGACAAGGCCGAGGCAGAGGCGCCCGGCGCGTTGCAGCGGGGCATTCCGGCGCAGAAACCGGACTAGAACTTTGCAGCCCATCGTTCTGGATGTGGACTCGCCTGCCAACGGTGGGACGTGCGTCGGGCGCGCAGACGGGCGCGTGGTCTTCTGCACGCACAGCCTGCCGGGGGAGACGGTGTCGGCTGAGGTCGTGCAAGGCGGTGAGGATGCCCGGTTCTGGCGGGCCGAGACCGTCGAGGTCATCGGAACGCCGTCGGCAGCTCGCGTGGCACCGCCCTGCCCCTGGTTCGGACCGGGACTGTGCGGCGGCTGTGCCTGGTTGCACGCTGATCCGTCGACGCAGTTGTCGATCAAGGCGCAGGTACTCTCCGACACCCTGCAACGGCTGGGGGGTGTCACCTGGGACGTCGAGGTTGAACCCCTGCTCCCCACGTCGGGCTGGCGTACCCGTGTCACGTTGCACGTGGACGAGGCGGGCCGGGCGGGTTTCCATCGCACCCGCACCCACGACGTCGTACACGTGGGCGATTGCCTTCAGGCCGACCCCCGAATCGAGCTGCCCGGCCTGCTGGCCACGCCGTGGCCGCCAGGTGCCACGGTCCACATCAGCGTCAGCGAGGCGGGCCGATCGGTGATCGTTCGAAGCGCCGACGGGGTGACGGCGACCGGCCCGGACGAGCACGTTCACCACGTGCGGGGCCGGCGGTTCAGGTCCGCCGCGGGCGGCTTCTGGCAGTCTCACCGGGAGGCGGCCGACGTGCTCACCGGTCATGTCCTGGACGTGGCGGGGGTCGGATCCGGCGATCGCCTGCTGGACCTGTACTCGGGGGTGGGTCTCTTCGGATTGGTGCTGCTGGACCACTGCCAACCGGGATCCGTGGTGTTGGTGGAGGGTGACCGCGTGGCGGCCGGCTTCGCCGCTGTCAATGCGGACGAGGACCCGCGTGTGCGTGTCCTGACACGCGACGTGCAGGCCTGGGCGCGACGGCCGCGACCTGCCGATGTGGTCGTCCTGGACCCGCCGCGTGCGGGAGCCGGACGCAAGGTGGTCGAGGGGATCGCAGCGACGGGTGCTCGCACGATCGTCTACGTCTCCTGCGATCCATCGACGCTGGCCCGGGACCTGAAGTACCTCGCAGTTCACGGCTACACCCCCGAGGACATACGGGGATTCGACATCTTCCCGGGTACGGCTCACATCGAGACGGTGGTGAGGCTGCGTCGGAGGTGATCCTGCCGAATCAGTCGGCCACGTTCGGCAAGTCGACAGCCATCCTGTGCACCTGAGCGCCCCCGAGCAGAACGGCCCGCCCCGACGTCGATACGACCTTCAGCCCCAACCGCTCGTAGAGTCTGCGCGCGCCAAGGTTCGACGCATCGACATCGAGGACCAGTGCGGTGCAGTCGGCGGCGCTCGCACGGGCGAAGGCGTCGTCCATGAGAGCTCGCCCGACGCCTGCCCCCCGTGCCTCGGGCAGCACGGCGATGGCCTGCAAGTACCACTGACCGGGCTCGCGGTGGCTCAGAGCGGTGAACACGGGCCTGCCCAGCAACTGCAGTGCCCCGGCCCGGACTGCCCGGACACCTGCCGCACGGGCGAACGCGTCGTCGCCGTCAGGGGTTCCATAAGGGAAGCCTGCGCAGAACCCGAGCTCACGACCCTGGATCTGGGCGATCACCGAATGCTGGAACGAGTACTCGTGTGTGGGTTCCGCGGCCAGGGTGGTCAGGATCGTGTAGCGCCTTGCGTCCCAGAAGGTCTTCGAAGAGGCCACCCGAGGCGGTCATTGAGGCCCCAGGCGAGAAACGCCGCATCATCGGCGGTCGCGGGGCGTAGGGACAGGCGCATGTCGGTCACGTGGCCCAGCCTAGGGATGGGCGAGGTCGCCCACCTCGCTACACCGTCGCTGTCCGCGCGCACGGACGGTCACCGGGATCGAGGCGTGGACCAGACTGAGGTCATGACCCACCGGTTGATCGACGTGTCCATGTGGATGGACGACTTCACGTTTCCCGGCGATTCGCCGGTGGAGGTGACCGGACCTTTCAACTTCGTCAGCGGGAGCAACCCAGAGCACGTGCACCACCTGTCGACGCCGACTCAGGCGGGCACACATGTGCAGGGTCCGCGCTACTTCCTCGGCGACGGCGCGACCATCGATTCGTTCGATCTGTCCCGGTTCGAGGGGGAGGCCGTCCTGGTGGACATTGCGGCCGATGGCGTGGACACCGGGCTCGAGGATCTGCGGGCAGCTCTTGGTGGACGCAGTCTCGACGGCCGCATCCTGCTGCTGCGCTCAGGGCACATGGAGGAGTTGATCCGGACACAGGCGTTGGACCCGCGGTCTCGTCCGGGGCTGTCGGTCGATGCGGCACGGTGGTTGGCCCACGAGAGCGGCGTTCGCATGGTCGCCATCGACTCGGTTGGGGTCGAGTCACGCATCACACGCAACTACGAGGTGAACGTGATCCTGTGTGAGGCGGGGGTTCTGATCCTCGAGGGGCTCGTGAACCTCGGTGCCATCGGGACCGGGACGTCTGTGGCTTGAGGCCTTTCCCCTGAAGATCCGGGGCGTGGAGGGGACCCCATGTCGAGCGGTGGTCAAGGAGTCCTCCTGATGCGGGCCACGGGTCCAGCCACCACCCACCGGCCGCACACACGCTACCCGTCGAGCCCTGTGCCGTGGAGCAACTAGGCTGGAAGCCTCGGATGAGCGATGGGAGATGTGCGTGGCCAGCCTCGACAGTTTCGGTGCCAAGTCGCAGTTGCAGGTGGGGGAGGAGTCGTACGAGATCTTCCGGCTCGACGCGTTGGGCGAATTGAGATTGCCATACACCCATCGGGTGCTGCTGGAGAACCTGCTGCGCACCGAGGACGGCGCGAATGTGACCGCCGAGCAGATTCGTACGCTGGCAGCCTGGGACGCGAGCGCGGAGCCGAGCCAGGAGATCCAGTTCACCCCTGCGCGTGTCATCATGCAGGACTTCACAGGGGTCCCCTGCGTGGTGGATCTCGCAACCATGCGTGAGGCGTTCGCTGCGATGGGCGGTGATCCGAACCGGATCAATCCGCTCGCCCCGGCCGAGTTGGTCATCGACCACAGCGTCATCGCCGACTACTTCGGGACTCGACAGGCGCTGCAGCTCAACGTGGCGCTGGAGTACGAGCGGAACTTCGAGCGCTACCAGTTCCTGCGCTGGGGACAGACCGCGTTCAACGAGTTCCGCGTCGTGCCCCCGGGCACCGGCATTGTGCATCAGGTCAACATCGAGCACCTGGCGCGTGTGGTGATGGTGCGCAACGGACAGGCGTATCCGGACACGTGTGTGGGAACCGACTCACACACCACCATGGTCAACGGCCTCGGTGTGTTGGGTTGGGGAGTCGGCGGGATCGAGGCCGAAGCAGCGATGCTCGGGCAACCGGTGAGCATGCTGATCCCACGGGTCGTCGGCTTCAAGCTGACCGGGTCCCTGCCTGCCGGCGCGACCGCCACCGACCTGGTGCTGACCATCACCGAGATGCTCCGTGAGCACGGGGTGGTCGGCAAGTTCGTGGAGTTCTACGGTGACGGCGTGGCCGCCGTGCCGCTGGCCAACCGCGCCACGATCGGGAACATGAGCCCCGAGTACGGCTCGACCGTGGCGATCTTCCCCATCGACGACGAGACCCTCAAGTACCTGCGCATGACCGGACGCAGCGAGCAGCAGATCGACACCGTCAAGGCATACGCGCAAACGCAGGGGCTGTGGCACGACCCCGGCCATGAACCCGTCTATTCGGAGTACATGGAACTGGATCTGGCCACGGTGGTTCCCAGTCTCGCAGGCCCGAAGCGGCCCCAGGACCGCATCACCCTCGACCAGGCCGCGAACGCTTTCGCGCGGGATCTCCCGACCTACACCGACGATCCGGCGGCCACCGCGACCCTGACGCTTGAGGGTCAGGAGGTCACGATCGGACATGGCGCGGTGGTGATCGCGGCCATCACATCGTGTACGAACACCTCAAACCCGTCGGTGATGATCGGTGCTGCACTGCTCGCGAAGAAGGCGGTGGAGGCCGGTCTCACGCGCAAACCCTGGGTGAAGACGACGTTGGCTCCCGGGTCGCAGGTCGTGACCGACTACTACGAAAAATCCGGTCTGCTGCCGTACCTGGAGAAACTCGGCTTCGACGTCGTGGGGTACGGCTGCACGACCTGCATCGGCAACTCCGGGCCGTTGCCCACCGAGTTGAGTGCAGCCATCCAGGGCGCGGACCTCGCGGCAGCGGCCGTGCTGTCCGGAAACCGCAACTTCGAGGGGCGCATCAACCCGGATGTGAAGATGAACTACCTGGCGTCGCCGCCCCTGGTGGTGGCGTACGCGCTGCTCGGGCGCATGGACGTCGACATCGTGAACGAGCCGCTGGGAACCGGCACGGACGGAAGCCCGGTGTACTTGCGGGACATCTGGCCCACGGACGCGGAGGTGTCGGAGGTCATCGGCCAGGCCATCGACGAGGACATGTTCGCCCGCCGATACGCAGATGTCTTCGCTGGCGACCAGACGTGGCAGAACCTGCCCACTCCTGCGGGTTCGGAGTTCGACTGGGATGCAGACTCGACCTACGTGCGCAAGCCCCCGTACTTCGAGGGCATGAGCCAGGTGCCGGCACCTGTCGCCGACGTGCATGGCGCCAGGGTGTTGGCGAAGCTCGGTGACTCGGTGACGACAGACCACATCTCGCCGGCGGGTGCGATCAAGGCGGACTCGCCAGCCGGGCGGTACTTGGCCGAGCACGGGGTCGGCCCGAAGGACTTCAACTCCTACGGATCCCGACGCGGCAACCACGAGGTGATGATCCGCGGAACCTTCGCGAACATCCGCCTGCGCAACCAACTGGTCCCCGGTGTGGAGGGTGGCTTCACCGTCGATTTCACAGCACCCGACTCGCCGCAGACCACGATCTACGACGCGGCGCAGGCGTACGCCGAGCAAGGGATTCCGCTGGTGATCCTGGCCGGCAAGGAGTACGGGTCCGGCTCCTCACGGGACTGGGCGGCGAAGGGCACTTCGCTGCTGGGCGTCAAGGTCGTCATCGCGGAGTCGTTCGAGAGGATCCACCGGTCCAACCTGATCGGGATGGGGGTTCTGCCACTGCAGTACCCGGTCGGCCAGACGGCCGATTCGCTCGGACTCACGGGGGCGGAGGTCTTCGACGTGGAGGGCGTCACGGAACTCAACGCCGGAACCATCCCGTCGACGGTCGTTGTCCGGGCGACCTCCCCGCAGGGCGTGGTGGAGTTCGAGGCGCCGGTGCGCATCGACACCCCTGGTGAGGCCGACTACTTCCGCAACGGCGGAATCCTGCAGTATGTGCTCCGGTCACTGCTGGATTCGTGACACGAGGCGTTCCACCGGGCTGGCCTGACGATCTGAGTCCGGTCGGCTACGGATTCGAGGAGCAGGTTCAGGGATGGCTGCTGGACCGCCTGCCTCCCGAATACCGGACCTCGGGTCTGAGACACCAACCTGTGATCCTTGCGATGGCCGCACACCAGCACGCCCGCGCCACGCTGGAGGGAACGCGGGAGGTGTATCGGGACCTTCGCGCGCAGTTGCGCGATTATGTGGACCCGTCGCAGATCGATGCCGGGCTGCGCAGCCTGGAGGCGCTCGCAGCGCAATTCAGCCGCACCGTCCGAGAGGTGGGCATGGTGGAACAAGCGCTCCGCGGGCACGTGTGGAAGCCGCGACTGTGAGCCCGTCATCGCAGGGCGAATCTGCCTCTGCCCCGTACACTGGGGAGGTGTCTGTGCTCGAGTCGATCAATGGCCCGGCCGACGTGCGCTCACTGGACGCGGCCGAACTCGAGCAGTTGGCCCTGGAGATCCGAGAGTTCCTGGTCGAGAAGGTCGCGCGCACAGGCGGTCATCTGGGCCCCAACCTCGGAGTCGTCGAACTGACCCTCGCCCTGCACAGGGTCTTCGACTCCCCCCGGGACGCGCTGCTGTGGGACACCGGTCACCAGGCGTACGTCCACAAGATCCTCACGGGCAGAGCTGCCGATTTCGACACGCTGCGGCAGAAGGGCGGGCTGTCCGGATACCCCAGTCGCGCCGAGAGCGAGCACGACTGGATCGAGAACTCGCATGCCAGTACGTCGCTGTCGTACGCGGATGGCTTGGCGAAGGCCTGGCAGGCACGAGGACTGCTCGGCTCCAGGCACGTTGTGGCGGTGATCGGGGATGGTGCGCTGACAGGGGGTATGGCCTGGGAGGCGCTCAACAACATTGCCGGCTCGGACCGGCCGATGGTGATCGTGGTCAATGACAACGAACGCAGTTACGATCCGACGGTCGGCGGGCTGGCCAACCATCTATCGACGCTGCGCACGACACGTGGCTACGAACGCTTCCTGGAGTGGGGCCGTCGTGTGCTCGATCGCACACCTGTGGTGGGGCGACCGGCCTTCGAAACCCTGCACGGGTTGAAGAAGGGCGTCAAGGACATGGTGGCGCCGCAGGGGATGTTCGAGGACCTGGGCCTGAAGTACCTTGGGCCGGTGCCCGGCCACGATCTGGAGGCCGTGGAGCAGGTGCTGCGACGGGCCAAGGGTTTCCCCGGGCCGGTACTCGTGCATGTGCTGACACAGAAGGGGCGAGGTTACCCTCCCGCCGAGCAGGACGAGGCGGATCGATTCCACGGTGTGGGCGTGATCGACCCCGTCACGGGCCGGCCGACCTCCAAGTCGGCTGCGTCGTGGACCTCTGTGTTCTCCGAGGAGATGTGTGCTCTGGCGGCCCAGAGGCCTGATGTCGTGGCGATCACCGCCGCGATGCTGGGGCCCACGGGACTTGCGGCCATGAAGAAGCAGTTCCCCGAGCGGGTTTTCGACGTGGGCATCGCCGAACAGCATGCCGTGACCTCGGCAGTCGGCATGGCGATGGGCGGACTGCACCCGGTGGTCGCGGTGTACGCCACGTTCCTGAACAGAGCGTTCGACCAGGTCCTCATGGACGCGGCACTGCACAAGGCAGGAGTGACGATCGTTCTCGACCGCGCGGGGCTGACCGGCGACGATGGGGCCAGTCACAACGGCATGTGGGACATGTCGATCCTGCAGGTGGTCCCGGGCCTGCGACTCGCTGCTCCGCGTGACGGGCGCCGCCTGCGCGACAACCTCCAGGAAGCGGTGACCGTTTCCGACGCTCCCACCGTGGTGCGATTCCCGAAAGGTTCGGTCCCGCCGGACGTACCGGCACTTCGGGCCCATGGAGCCGTTGACGTGCTCGCTGAGCAGGGGAATCCGGACGTTCTGCTGGTCGCGGTCGGATCCATGGCCGGCACCGGGATAGACGTGGCCGGCCGCCTGGCGGCTCAGGAGATCGGTGCCACCGTGGTGGACCCCAGATGGGTGAAGCCCGTGCCCGACGAGATCGTCGAACTGGCCCGACGTCATCGCCTGGTCGTGACGCTTGAGGACAACGGTGTGGTCGGGGGAGTGGGCGCGGCGATCGCGGGCGCGTCTGCGCGAGACGGACTGCCGGGCGGAGGTCCGGACCATTGGCATACCTCAGGACTTCCTGCCCCACGGCACCAGAGCCCAGTTGCTCGAGGAGACTTCGCTAACGGCCCAGCACATCGGCCACAAGGTCATCGGATGGATGAGCGCGGCCTCCGATCAGCCGGACGACTCACAACTTCGCGGTCAGAGCGAACGTTCCGAGTGACACGCCGGTTCTTGATGGAGCACTAAGAGTAGTCGCGCGAATACTCTCAGTTGCATGGCGCAGGCCGTTCTGCTCACTGCGCTCATCGGGCTCCTCGCGTTCGTGTGCGGAGTCTGGTGGGCTCGGCGCGCGGGCGGCGAGGGGTCTCCTCGCGGAGGATCACCGTGTCCTGGAATCTCTGCTCACCAACAGTCCTGCCGTCGTTGCTGTGACCTCATACCGTCAGCCCGGAGGTGAGATCGCGCTGGCGAGTCCTGCGTTCCTGCAACTGCTCGGGGTTGCTGAGGAGCAGGTGGTGGGTAGGTCTTGGGGGGAGGTACTCGGCGATGTGGCGGGAAAGGCCGCCGGGCATGAGGACCGGGAGGTCCTTGCCGCGGGTTGCTCCAGGACCTCCGTGACGAGGATGGGGGCCCGTGGTCATCGGCGGACACTGATGACAACGAAGTTCCCGGTGCACCGCAAGGGAGCCAGCGACGTTGCCATGGTGGCGCTGGATATCACCGATCATCGGCGCCGCGATCGGTTGATGCGACTGACGTTCGACCTCTCACCGGTCCCGATGGCCAGGCTGGCTGCCTCGGGTGCCATCCTCGATCCCAACGATGCGCTGAGCCGTTTGCTGGGGCTTCCGGCGCAGCGGCTCAGGGGCCGTCATCTGGCGCCCTTCCTCGAGCACGGCCAGGAGTTCCCGGTCGCCGGCGCCGGGTCCGTGGAACTTCGCATGCACAGGGCGGACGGGCAG
Source organism: uncultured Actinomycetota bacterium (assembly GCA_963769435.1). Lineage (GTDB taxonomy): Bacteria > Actinomycetota > Actinomycetes > S36-B12 > UBA10799 > JADKAV01. The sequence continues at coordinate 35,896 of CAVYLN010000001.1, read as the reverse complement.
AACATATGGGTGGCGCTGAGCATCAACGAAGTGGACGGCGACGGCGACGACGAAAGCTTCGCCCTTGCCGTACTGGAAGATGTGACCAGTCGACATGAAGCCCAGAGCGGACTCAGACGCCAGGCGCACCATGACGCACTGACGGGGCTTCCCAACCGCTACGCCCTTCAGGAAGGCCTGAAGCAGAGCGTGCGAGGACTCCGGGAGGGACACGGCTGCCTGGCAGTGATGTTCTGCGATCTCGATGGGTTCAAGACGCTGAATGACACCCTCAGTCATCGTGCCGGAGACCAGGTTCTCATCGAGGTCGCCCGTCGACTGCGTATGACAGTTGATGACGGCGATGTGGTAGCCAGGCTCGGCGGTGACGAGTTCGTGGTGATCACGCACGGCATGGCCGATGAGCAGCAGGCGATCGGCGTAGCAGAGGACCTGTGTCGCGCGATCAGCGATCCCTTCGATGTTGAGGGCCGGCGTGTGGGTCTGGGGATCTCAGTGGGTCTGACTCTCACTGATGATCCGACCACAAGCGACGAAGACCTGCTGAGGCAGGCCGACCTTGCGATGTATCGCGCAAAGGAGAACGGCCGGAACCGGGTCGAGAGTTACGTTCCTGCCCTGGAAGCCGCCGTCATCGGCAGGATGCGGGTGGAGGGGCACCTGCGTCGGGCACTGGCACTCGAACTGGTCGGGGTGCGGTACCAGCCGATCGTGTCGCTCGATGGCTCCGGGGTGAGTTCGGTGGAGGCGCTGGTCCGAATCCCGAATCCCGATGGCGTCGAGGCCACTGCTTTCATCGAGACCGCTGAACGGACGGGGTTGATCCAGTCGCTGGGAGAGCAGGTGCTCGATCGGGTAGTCAGCGATCTGCGCCGGTGGCGCACTGACGGGTGCCTCGACACGGGTACATCTGAATGTCTCGAAATCTCAACTGATCGATCCTGGTTTCGCCGACAGATGTCTTGCGGCAGTTGGTGACGACGTTCCATCCGGCTACCTTTGCTTCGAGGTCAGCGATTCGATCACGCCCGCCGGCTCCGAGGAGGTTGTCCAGACGCTGTGGGACTTGCGATCGCATGGATTCCACGTCGGTATCGACGGCTTTGGCGGAGGACACTCGGGGTTGGAGTCACTGCGACGGATACCGGCTGACTACTTGAAGCTCGACCGATCGCTCATCAAGAGTATCGCCGCCGCACGTGAGGATCAGGTGATCGTCGAAGCGATCGTGCGAGTCGCTCATGATCTTGGCCGCACCGTGATCGCCACCGGTGTGGAATCCCAGGAACAGATCCAAGCCCTGCGGATCCTCGGGTGCGATGCTGCGCAGGGGTTCCTACACAGCCCGGCCGTCGTTTCCGGCCGCGTGCCAGACGTCGTTGTGAACCTGTCCTGACGCCCCCGCCGGTATGCGGGTGCCCAACCCGTACGGCCGGGCCCCGACAAACCATGAGGGGCGGCGACGCGGGTCTTGGCCCGACGTCGGCCGCCCCTCATGTGACGGTCGATTCCGGCTACGGGAGGCTTGCCACCCCGGCGGGCAGGAACCTATCCCCATTGACCTTCTCGCTGATCCCGGCACGATCGAGGTACGGGGTGATCCCCCCGAGGTGGAACGGCCAGCCCGCACCGAGCAGCATGCACAGATCGATGTCCTGGGCCTCGGCCACGACGCCCTCATCGAGCATCAGCTTGGTCTCCTCGGCCAGGGCCGAAAGGGCGCGATCGCGTACCTGCTCCTCGGACAGGGGTGCGTCACCCTGATCGAACAACGCGGCGACCTCGGGGTCGATCTCCGGGCTTCCGCTCTCGTAGGTCCAGATGGCCGACTTGCCGGCCTCGACGACCTTCTTCAGGTTCTCGGAGACGTAGAAGCGATCCGGGTAGGCCTCGTGCATCGTCTCGGAGACGTGGAACGCGACCGCGGGTCCGACCAACTGCAGCAGCGTGAACGGTGACATCGGAAGCCCGAGTGGGTCCAGAGCCTTGTCGGCAACCTCGAACGGGGTGCCCTCGTCCACGCTCTTCGTGACCTCGCCGAGGAACCTGGTCAGCAGACGGTTCACGACGAACGCGGGGGCGTCCTTGACCAATACGCAGGACTTCTTGAGGGTCTTGCCCACGACGAAGGCCGTGGCCAGTGTCGGGTCGTCGGTCTTCTCAGCGCGGACGATCTCCAGAAGTGGCATCACGGCCACCGGGTTGAAGAAGTGGAATCCGACCACGCGCTCGGGGTGCTTGAGACCACTGGCCATCTCGGTCACGGACAGCGACGAGGTGTTGGTCGCAAGGATGCAGTCCTCGCGCACGAACGGCCTCCACCTCAGCGAAGACCTGCTGCTTGACCTTCATGTCCTCGAACACGGCTTCGATCACGAAGTCGGCGTCCGCGAAGGCGTCCTTGGTCACCGAACCCGTGATCAGACCCTTGAGCCGGTTGGCCTTGTCGCCGTTGATCCGCCCCTTCGCCGCCATCTTGTCGATCTCGGCGTGGGCGTAGGCGAGGCCCTTGTCCACGCGCGCTTGGTCCAGGTCGGTCATGACGACGGGCACCTGCAGACGCTGGGAGAACAGCAGGGCCATCTGGCTGGCCATCAGGCCGGCCCCCACGACGCCCACCTTGGTCACGGGACGGGCCAACTTCTTGTCCGGGGCGCCGACTGGTCGTTTGGCCCGCTTCTGCACCAGGTCGAACGAGTAGAGCCCGGCGCGCAGGTCGTCGCCCATGATCAGATCGGCGAGAGCCTCGTCCTCCGCAGCGAAGCCCTCGGTGCGGTTGGCAGTCTTGGCCAGCGCGATGAGGTCGAGGGCCCGGTACGGCGCTGGTGTCGCACCCTTCAGACGGGCGTCGACCGAGGCCCTCACCTTTGCCACCGCCTCGTCCCAGGCGGGTCCTCGGTCGATCTCCTCGCGCTCCACCGAGACCTCTCCGGTGAGGACTTGGGCTGCCCACTGCAGGGATTCCTCGAGGAAGTCGGCGGGCTCGAACATCGCGTCGGCGATTCCGAGGTCCAGTACCTGCGCCGGCTTCAGTTGCCGGTTCTGGGCCATCGGATTGTCGATGATGACCTTGGCGGCCTTCGCGGGTCCGATCAGGTTGGGCAGCAAGTAGGCTCCGCCCCAGCCGGGGATGAGACCGAGGAAGACCTCAGGCAGTGAGAATGCAGCCGCCCCTGACGAGATGGTGCGGTACGTGCAGTGCAGTGCGACCTCCACGCCACCGCCCATCGCTGCGCCGTTCACGAAAGCGAATGTGGGAACCGAGGCGGTGCCGAGCATCCCGAGCACCTGGTGTCCCAGGTGCCCGATGGCCGCCGCCTGACCGCGGTCGGTGAGTCGCGGTACCCCTGTGAGGTCGGCACCCACCGCGAAGATGAAAGGCTTCCCGGTCACACAAATGGCGGCGACGCCCGGCACCTTCTGTGCCTCTTCGATCGCCTTCTTGAACTCCAGCAGACCGCCCGGGACCGAAAGTGTTCGGCTTGGTGTGGTCGAAGCCGTTGTCCAACGTGATCAGAGCGGCTGTGCCCGCACCGAGCGGCAGTTCGACGGTGCGCAGTTTGGCGTGCGTCACGACCTCGTCGGCGAACTGGATGGACTCGTCGATCGCCAGATCGGAATCCGAGGTGGGAACCTCTGAAGAGATGCTGTCATTCATGGTTCAGGCCTCCTGCGTGTAGTTCGGGTTTTCCCAGATGACGGTGCCGCCCATTCCCAGGCCGATACACATCGTGGTGATGCCGTAGCGAACCTCGGGGTGATCCACGAAGTCCCGGGCCAGATAGGTCATGAGGCGGATTCCGCTGGACGCCAGCGGGTGACCGACGGCGATGGCCCCGCCCATCGGGTTGACGCGTGGATCGTCGTCTGCGATGCCGTAGTAGTCGAGCAGGCTGAGGACCTGAATGGCGAAGGCTTCGTTGACCTCGAACAGGCCGATGTCGTCGATGCTCAGCCCGGCCTTGGCCAGAGCCTTCTCCGTGCTCGGGACCGGTCCGTAACCCATGACCTCGGGCTCGACGCCGGCGAATGCGAACGAGACCATCCGGAGCTTCTTGGTCAGCCCGAGTTCGTCAGCCACGTCCTCCGCGGCCAGAATCGCACCGGTTGCTCCATCGTTCAGCCCGGCGGCGTTGCCCGCCGTGACACGTCCATGGGGACGGAACGGCGTCTTCAGGCCCGCCAGCGAGTCCATCGAGGTGCCTGGACGGGGTGGCTCGTCGGCAGTCGCCAGACCGTATCCGAGTTCGGCAGAGCGCAGCGCCACGGGTACCAGGTCGGGCTGGATCTTGCCGTCCGCATACGCCTTGGCCGTCTTCTCCTGCGAGGCGACGGCATAGGCGTCAGCCCGTTCCTTGGTCAGGTGTGGAAGCCGGTCGTGCAGGTTCTCCGCGGTCTTGCCCATGAGCAGCGCTTCTGGGTCCACGATCTTCTCGGCCAGGAAACGGGGGTTGGGATCGACCCCCTCACCCATCGGGTGGCGGCCCATGTGCTCCACGCCTGCTGCCAGTGCCACGTCGTAGGCCCCGACCCCGATGCCGGATGCGACCGTTGTCGCTGCGGTCATCGCGCCGGCGCACATGCGGTCGATCGAGAAGCCGGGAACCGACTTGGGTAGTCCGGCCAGCATCGCGGCGCTACGCCCCAGGGTCAGGCCCTGGTCTCCGATCTGGGTGGTGGCGGCGATGGCGACCTCGTCGACGCGCTCGGGTGGCAGGTTCGGATTGCGTCGCAACAGCTCGCGCAGGACCCTGACCACAAGATCGTCTGCGCGGGTTTCGGCGTACAGGCCCTTCGGGCCAGCCTTGCCGAACGGGGTTCGCGCCCCGTCGACCAGAACAACGTTACGACCTGCCTGTGGCATAGCGACCTCCAGGGAATGTGCCAGTGGTGCACCCTATGTTACTCACGAGTAGGAATTCCCATGAGCAGGGCTGCACCCAGACCGGTGGTCCGGGTCCCTGGACCAGGGCGGGAGCCCTGCGACCGCCAGTGTTTCAGGCGTCGGATCGGGCCTCGAAAATGTCGCGGGTGTTCTCCACCTGCCAGGGACGTGCCCCTAGAAGCGTCATCCTGGCGGCCGCATCGTCTGGCGGTGCCCAGGCCAGGTCAGCGACGATGTCCGGCGCCAGCAGTGTCTGCACCCACACGTTCAACCCTTCGGCACGTTCAGCAAGGGCCTGCCGGAGCGCGACCCAGCGCGCTGCGGCGGCCGGATCACGTTGCTCCCAGGCCCGCATGGATCGGGCGGGCGGACCATCAACCCGCTCGAGGGGTCGCACGGGTTCTGCAGCGCCCTGGGCGATGACCTCAAGCCATCTCTGCCCCTGCTGCAGGACGGTTCTGGGTACCTTCTCCACGGAAGTGAGTTCCTCGAGGGTCGTAGGCAACTGCTTCGCGATCTCCACCATGACCTGATCACGCAGGATCCGGTGCCACGCGACGTCTCGCTCCCGGGCCAGGGCATCCCGATGTACCCAGAGCCGGTACAGGGCGCCTCGCTGTGCATCCGTCCGCAGTCGACCGGCGCTGTTGGTCCGGCGCCAGCGGTTCTCGGGATCGGAGACCTGCCGCCGGGTCATCTGGTGACCGAACTCCTGACGCGCCCATTCGGTCTTGCCCTCGTCCTCAAGGCTCTCGGCGAGGGCGTCCTGCAGATCGGGCAGCGCGCACACGTCCAAAGCTGCGTACTCGAGCCAGCTGCGGCGCAATGGTCGCTTGGACCAATCGGCCTGCCCGTGGGACTTGCGCATCTCGTAGCCCAACTGCGACTCCACCAAGGAGGCGAGACCCACCTTCTCAAGACCGAGCAACTGGGCGGCGATCTCGGTGTCGAACAGCGATGTCGGGCGTAGGCCGATCTCCTCGAGGCACTCCAGATCGTTGTGTGCGGCCTGCATCACCCACTCGTCGCCGGCCAGCACGTCCGCGAGTTCGTTGAAGTCGGTGACTGTGATGGGATCCAGCAGCAGGACCGGCGCGCCCCTTCGATAGACCTGCACCAGATAGGCGCGCTGTGAGTACCGATAACTGCCAGCTCGCTCGGCATCGACCGCGATCGGTCCCGTGGCCTCCTTGATCGCCTGGACCGCATCATGCAGCGCGGCCGCGGAATCCACCACGTCCGGTAGAGCGGACGTCAGTTTCAGCAACTCGCTCACGCCAGTAACCTACGGTGGCCCAAGGTGGTTTGCCGGGATTGGCCGATCGCGGAGCGGTTGACGCGCCGTCAGCGGATGTAGCCGTTTCGGATGGACGTGGCCACCAGATGTGCCCGGTCACCCGAGCCGAGTTTGCGTGCGATGCGGGCGAGATGGGACTTCACGGTCAGTCCGGACAGTCCCAGTTGTTCCCCCACGTCCCGGTTCGAGCGGCCGTCAGCCACCATGCGCAGGACCTCGAGTTCCCGGTCGCTGAGCGGCACCTTCCCGCGTGGCCGGGTCGGCGGCTGGGGTGCGGAGGCCTCGGAGGTGCGTACGACAACTGCTCGTACCCCGCTGAGAAGCGCAGAGTGGACGGCGCGGGCATCTGCCCTTGAACTGAGGACAGCGACATTGGACCAGCCGCGGGTGCGGAGGATGCGGATGAGCGGAAGCACCGGTCCGTCGCTGAGCGGCGTGACGATCGCGCAGACGTCCGGAGGCGTATGGGTGTCCGCATACGCACGGATCTCGGCAGCAGAGGACATGCACTGTGTCTTCGCGCCGAGGGATTCACCAGCGGCCTCGACCTGCGGGGCGCGCTGCTTGTCCACGCACAGCATCAGGCTGGCTGCATGCGTGGGTGCCGGACTTCTCGTTCCGGTTAGCACGACCACGGGATCCACCACGATGACCTCCTGCTCAGGTCATCGTCGCCAGCACCCCGATCCTTGAATATCAGGCCCCCCAGCTAGGAGATGTCACCTATTCGAGCGACATCGGGGTGGTAAGGGGGTAATCCCGATGCGACTTCCATCAGCGAGAGCCACGCGGTGAAGTGTGCGTCCATCTCATGCAGGCCCGCTGCCGACCAGGAGGCGCGGATCTGGATGCTGGTCTCGTGTCCACGCGCGGACAGCGCTTCGAACGAGGTCGAGCGCACGGCGGTGACTGTCCCACCCAACGCGACGATCGGGACCCCGGCCTCTTGCAGACACTCCTGCAGCCACGTCCAGCCGACGTCGGTCAGGAGTTGATCCTCGGCCATCTCCGGGTCGATGTCGGCCTCCACGTAGACCACCAGGCGGGTGTCGGCCTCCCAGGCGGCCGGGCGTGACGGGTCGTGCAGCAGCACGAAGCGTCCCGATCCGATCGACGGGTCGAGCCCTATCTCGGCAGTGACCGCGTGGGCGTGCGGCGCCAATCTGGACGGGGCGGGAGCTTCGCTCACGACGATGTCAGGGCGCACCTGCAGCGACGCAAGGGACTCCACCGCGTCGGTGAACTCGTGCACACTCACGGCCCCACTCTAGGTTCCGTCCGGGCGGTTGGGCCGGGCCCGACACGGATAGCGTGTCGTGCCATGGCCACGCGTCTCGGGCTCGTCAGCAGTCTTGCGTGGGGCACGGCGGACTTCATCGGGGGCCAAGCGAGCAAGCTCTACCCGGCATTCTTCGTGGTAGGGGTGGCGTGTCCGGGTTCACCGGCCTGGGCCTGTTCTATGTGGCCATGGCCTCTGGTGCAGTAGGGATGGCCAGTGTCCTGGGTGTGCTGTCGCTGGTCTCAGTACTCGGTTCCCGCTACCCGGTGGTCACCGTTCTGCTGGCCTGGCAGGTGCTCGGAGAGAGGCTCAAGCCCATCCAGTACGTCGGAGTCGCGCTAGCGCTGGGAGGGGTGGCAGCGATCGTTGCATGAACGTGCCACGATCAAGGGGTGAGTCTTCCTGTCAGTCATCCCTGGAACGCCGCCGGAACCGCCGACAGCCGACTGGTCCGGGCGATGCACGCGGAGCCCGTGGACCGGCCCCCTGTGTGGTTCATGCGGCAGGCCGGCCGGTCACTACCCGAGTATCGCGAGCTGCGCGAGGGCACCGCGATGCTCGATGCATGCCTCGACCCCGAGATGGCTGCCGAGATCACACTGCAGCCGGTGCGTCGGCACGGGGTCGACGCGGCCATCTTCTTCAGTGACATCGTGGTGCCCCTGAAAGCCGCGGGGGTCGATGTCGTGATCACCCCCGGGGTGGGTCCGGTAGTGGCAGAACCCTTCGCGACGGCCGCGGATCTCGACCGGATCCCGAGACCTGAGGACGGCATGTTCGACGCGATCACCGCCGGTGTACGGCGCACGGTGAACGGTCTGGGTGCGACCCCACTGATCGGCTTCGCCGGAGCACCGTTCACTGTCGCGTCCTACCTGATCGAGGGTGGGCCGTCGCGCGACCTGCCGAGGACGAAGGCCCTCCTTCTGCGGGATCCGGCCCTGTTCGGCGAACTGCTGTCACGTCTCGCCGAACTCGCCGCAGCCTTCCTGCGCACACAAGTGCTTGCCGGAGCGAGCGCCTTCCAACTGTTCGACTCCTGGGTCGGGGCGCTCCCGGAGCGTCTCTACGCAGAGCATGTCGCCCCCCACAGCCGTTCGGTCTTCTCCGCGATCGCCGATCTCGGTGTTCCGTCCGTGCATTTCGGCGTCGGGGCGAACCACCTTGCGCCGGCGATGGCGGATGTGGGCTGCGACGTACTCGGCGTCGACTTCCGGGTCGAGCTCTCCGAGGTAGATCCGCAGATCCGCTCCCGCATGCCCCTGCAGGGAAATCTCGACCCCACCGTCCTGCTCACGGACGTACCGACGATCGAGAAGGAGGTGCGCCGTGTCCTGGACGGCCGGCCGGGGACTGCGGGGGCACGTTTTCAATCTGGGCCACGGCGTCCTGCCCGACACGCGAGCCGAAATGGTGACTGCGGCCGTCGACGCGGTCAGGCGGTACGGCCCGGGGTTCGGGGAGGAGTCGTCATGAATCGGGTGACGGATGCGTCCCGCCCGCACGTGGTGGTCGTGGGAGGGGGAATCAGTGGCCTCGCCGCAGCATGGTTCCTGACACGGGGTCAGCGGGCGTCGGTCACGGTGCTGGAGGCGGGGTCCGAATTCGGCGGCAAGCTGCAGGTTCGGTCGTTCGGCGGTCTGGACCTGGACACCGGGGCGGAGTCGATGTTGGCGTTGCGGCCCGAGGCAGTGGCACTGTGCCGGGAACTGGGACTGGAGACCGTTCCGGCCGCCACGACACAGGCATCGATTTACAGCCGAGGGCGACTTCGGCCGATACCGAAGGGTCTGCTGACAGGGGTTCCGACGGACTTGCGTGCACTGGCGGCCAGCGGGATCGTGTCCATCCCGGGGCTGCTTCGGATACCGCTTGACCACCTCCTGCCGCGCACCGTGCTGCACGGGGACATCTCGGTCGGGGACTTCGTCACCACGCGGCTGGGATCGGAGGTCACCGCCAGGCTGGTCGAGCCGATGCTGGGAGGCGTCTATGCCGGTCGCGCGGACTCGCTCAGTCTGCAGATGACCGTACCTGCGCTCTACCGCGCGGCCACCCAGCGCCGATCAGCCCTCGATGCTGCTGCGTCCGTACTCGCGGAGGGGCGCAACACCATGGGTCCGCGCAGAGGCCCGATCTTCGTCGGTCTCGAGGGCGGCGTGGGCCGGCTCCCGACGGCCCTCGTCCAGGCGCTGAGGTCGGAGGGTGCCGATCTGCGGACCGGCGCAGTGGCCCAGCAGGTGCGCAAGCGCGCCGACCGCTGGGATGTTGTCGTGGGAGACGGCCGCGGGAAGTACCGGACCCACACAGCGGACGCGGTGCTCTTCGCGACGCCGGCGACATCCACCGCCGGACTGCTCGACGAGGTCAACCAGGCTGCCGCCGACGAGCTGCGTTCGATCGAGTACGCGGACACGGCGGTCGTGACTCTGGGCTACCCGGCCAGCGAGGCACGACTCCTGCACGGCAGCGGATTCCTGGTCCCGCCGGTCGAAGGCAGAGCGGTCAAGGGAGTGACCTTCTCGAGCTCCAAGTGGAGTTGGGTCTCCCGGCACGCACGAAGTGCAGCGCCCGATGGGCTGGTGATCCTGCGTGCTTCCGTGGGCAGGGCAGGAGATCCCGTGGCCACACAGTCCAGCGACGACGAACTCGTCCGGCTGGCCGCTGATGACATCGCCGGGTTGATCGGCCTACCCCGGCGACCGGCGATCCATTCCGTGACCAGATGGCGAGCAGGGTCTGCCGCAGTACGCGGTGGGACACCGCACGCGGGTGGCGGAAGTGCGCGAATGGCTGCTCAACACCCCCGGGCTGGCGGTGTGTGGGGCGGCATATGAGGGAGTCGGCATCCCCGCGTGCATCGGTTCGGCGCAGGCCGCCGTCAGCACCGTGATGCAGCAATTGGCCGAACGGCGAGAATGGGCTCATGGCTGAAACCAAGGCGGCCGCCGCTCGCCGCATCAACGACACGATCCGGTACATGCAGATATCGGTGTTCGCTGTGGAAAGGCCGCTCGGCCCACCGCGGGGTGACCTGGTCGAGGGTGTTGAGCGGGCGCTGGGCGCGGTGAAGGGGGATCTCGTCACCCGCGGCTGGTACGACATCGGCGGTTTGCGAGCCGATGCGGACATCATGGTCTGGTGGCACAGCGACGAGAGTGAGACCCTTCAGTCGGCCTATCACGCACTGCGAGCGACGCCCTTCGGCAACCACCTGCGCCCGGTCTGGTCGGTCCAGGCACTGCACCGGCCGGCAGAGTTCAACAAGTCGCACATCCCGGCCTTCATGGCCGACGAGCGCGCGCTCGACTACGTGTGCGTGTACCCGTTCGTCCGAAGTTTCGAGTGGTATCTGCTCGATGACGCCGAGCGCCGGGAGCTTCTTGCCGAGCACGGGGCGATGGCCCGGGGGTACGCGGATGTCCGGGCGAACACCGTGGCGTCGTTCGCGCTGTCCGACTACGAATGGTTGCTCGCATTCGAGGCGGAACAACTGCACCGCATCGTCGACCTCATGCGCCACCTGCGGGCGTCCAGGGCGCGTCTTCACGTCCGGGAGGAGATCCCGTTCTACACCGGACGGCGCTGGGACCTTCCGGAGTTGCTCGAAAGGCTGCCGTAGCACGAGATTGAGGCGTCCCCCGGTTTAGTGTTCCTGGATCACCGCCTCATCGCTGCTGGCAGCCCGGCGTCATTCCTCGCGGTCCAGTCGCAGTGAGACCGAGTTGATGCAGTACCGGAGGTCCGTCGGTGTCCCGTAGCCCTCACCGGCGAAAACATGGCCCAAGTGGGAACCACATGCGGCGCACCGGACCTCGGTGCGGACCATCCCGAGGGATCGGTCCTCGATCTCGAGTATCCGGTCCCCTGCCAGCGGAGAGAAGAACGACGGCCAGCCGCAGCCGGAGTGGAACTTCTCATCGGAGCGGAACAGTTCGTTGCCACAGGCCCGGCAGGAGTAGACCCCAGTCGTCTCGGTGTCGGTGTACTGCCCTGTGAAGGCCGGCTCGGTACCGGCCTCACGAAGCACGTGGTACTCCTGGGGGTTCAGTTGCACGCGCCACTGTTCTTCGTCCTGTGCTTTTGGGAACGGCCTTGGGTCATTCGCGGGGGCAGCGTGCATGGCTCCAGGGTATGCGGGCCCGACGGTTGCCGCCAGAGCGCTAAACCTTCCGCGGTACGCAGCCACCAGGCCAGTCTGCGGGGCCAACTGCTTCGCCGCAACGACGCGGTCACCACCTCGTCTGCGAACTGCCAGGCGTGTGACACATCGGCCTCGGCGACCTGTTCAGGTGCGTACATCGCGCGTTCGGCCAGTGCCGCCAGGGCGGCCAGCTTGGGTTCTCCCGGTTGTATGGCATAGCCCGCAGGGGAGGCGGTGTCATCCAGGGGTTGTCCCAGTCGTCGCCTGCACGATCGGACGTATTGCCATGCGCCGGCGACCCGCTGATCGGGGCTTCCACGGTCCAAGCGGGAGCGACCGCGTCCCCGGCGCCAGGCGACAAGGACGGGCCACGAGATCAGCAGCAGGAGTGCCAGCACCCCGATCAGGATCGGCGTCAGGTTCCGGCTGGACGTCTGCGGCTCGGGCTCGGGTGTCGGCGAGGGTTCCGGCGTCTCGCTGGGGGTGGGAGTCGGGGTCTGTGTGGGCTCGGGCGGAGTGTCGTCCTTCGGAGGCGTGAACTTCTGGATTACGGGCACCCCTCGGGCATCGTCTCGCGGACCCGGCGCGAACGGCACCCAGCCCACCCTCGTCAACTGCACCTCGGGGTAGATGATCACGTCCGTCGACTTCACGGTGCGGGATTTTCCCTTTCCTTGCGTCGAGTAGCCCACCACCATTCGGGTGGGGAAACCCTGACTGCGCGCCATCAGTGCGAACGCTGTCGCGAACTGTGCCTCGGTGCCGCTCTGGGACACCAGGACCAAGTCGGTGAGCGCCGCTGAGTCCAGGGAGTTCTGGATCGAATCCACCTTCTCCTGGTAGGGCGGAGACGACAACGTGTCGGCCAGTGCCTGCAGCCGTTCGTACGGGGTGGTGCCGGTCGACATGGCACTGGCGGCGAAGATGCGCAGTTCCTCGGGGAAGTCGGTCGGCAATTCGCGCAGCGTTCCGAACTCCGGTTGCTGCACGGCTCGCACCCGTGCCAGCGGGGCCAAGGACCTCATGGCCAACGCCCGGAACTCCACGTCGTAGGTCTTCTCCGCCCCTTTGTCATCGGCCGCGACGACTGTCGCCTCCGAATCGGCGCGGGCTGGAGTGCCAGAGACATTGGTGGGGCGGTACGTGGCCGGCAGCCATGGACCCGGAAGGAGGGGTCCGGTCTCGAAGGAGGTACTGCCGTCGATCGTGAACCGCGGGCGGGCGCCCTCGTACGGGATGCCGTCCTCGTCGACCTGGTCGAAAGTGGTGAGGCTGCTCCACGCCACGCCGTCGAACTTGGCATTGATCGCCCAGTTGACCGCGCTCGGAATGGTCGGTCCGCTCACCGTGAACACGTCGAACGGTTCCTCTCGCCGCAGCGTCTGCCACTTGGTGGCCAGCGACACCACGTCGTCGCCGTCGAGGCTGGTGTCCGGACGGAAGTTGTCACGCTGGTGCGGGTCGAAGGGCGGCCTGAGTGTGCCCAGTTGTGTCAGAGGGCCGAGGGCCATGGCGAGCACCGCCACCATGACGGCGCTGAGGGTGACCATCACGACCCGCAGCGGTCGGCCCGGTCTCGGCGCGGACTCCACCGAGGCGAACTCCGCGCCGTCCTCGATGCGGTTCTGTTGTTTCGCGGCAGGCATCAGAGCCAGCGCCACAACGACCGACGCCGCGAACACGGCTCCGAACGGCAGAGCCGACAGCGCCGACCCCTGGGACAGCATGAGCCCCACAACGAAGATCACCACCGCCGGCACAAGACTTGCCGCGGGAACGAAAGTAGTGACCAGAAGGCACGCTACGAGGGTCCCGTAGGCCGTGAGCAGGATCGCCGCGGTGATGGTCTCGGCATTCACCGGAGCAGGCACCACCGCCCGGACGATGATGCCGAATCCCTCGACCAGGCCCCCGAAGAAGCTTGAGACGCTGACATTCCCGGCCTCGTTGGGGATCGTCATCGCACCCAGCACGATGGTGCGCGATCAGCGTCGTGATCAGTCCCACGAGTGCGCCGAGCCCCCGCGCGACCCGCTGTCCACCGGCGGTGCCGAGTGCGTATCCGACGCAGCACAAGATGATGACGGGGTACAGGCGCGCGAACACCGGGCCGTACCCGAAGAGCCGGATGAACACCGCGGACGCGCCCAGACACATGATCCCGACCGCCACCGTCCGCCGGACCACGTCGATGCGGGTCATGGCCCGGCCCCCGGGTGCGCGGGCACCAGATCGCGGCACGTGAGCGCGTCGCGGAACACGAGCCCCCTCCGGGGCCGACTCGTGCCGCCCGTTTGCCCCATCCTGACCACGGTGCCTTCGCCGACCAGGCCGAGCGCCGCGATCGCGCTGGGCAACAAGCCGGTCTTGGGTCCCGTCACGAGGAAGTACGACGTGGACTTGGTGGCGAGAAGCAGTTGGCGCAAGGCTGGAGGCGACACCTTGGGGACTCTGGGGTCGGTCAGCGCCAGAGCATCCAGGAGACGGGTCAGATCCTCCACGCGCAGGATCTCCACGGCCACGTCGTCGGCCGTGGCCCGCAGCGCCACCGGTAGCCCAGCCCGCACTATGGCACTGCCGATGGAGGCTGCGGCGTCGACGGCCTCCTCGAAGTCGCCGGGGGAGTTGTAGGAGCGGATGTCGTTGTCGAGGACGACCAGTGCGCGCGGAAGCGGGTTGTCCACCAACTGCTTGACCATCAGCTTGCCCACCCGGGCTGAACTGCGCCAGTGGATCTGGCGCAATTCGTCGCCGATCACGTACTCCCGCAGGGTGTGGAACTGATTCGACCCGAGCACATCCCGATCCGCGGTGCCTCCCTCCTGCCCGATCCGATTGCCCGCCAGTGTCACCTCCACCGGGAGGACACGCGGATGCACCAGGACCGTCAGTTCCGCCGACGAGGTCGCTCTGCGCACGAACAGGCCCCATGGGTCGCGGCGTTCGAGCGTGACCGGTCCGAGATGCAGTTCTCCGCGTTTGAGCGGGACGAACCGATAACTCACTGTGATCTCACGGCGGGGAGGCACAGGTGGTATCAGGACATCCACCGGCTGGCCCGCGATCCGGTCGAGGGCCTCGACCACCCCGGTGGGGGTCACACGGTTGTTCACACTGGTGATCAGTGCGGTCGCAGTCTCCCCGCGGGTCAACTGGGAGGGCTCGACCGCACGCCGCAGGTTTCCTCCGGGACGCCTGCCGACCATGAACAGGCCCAAACCCACCAACAGCAAGGGTGCGAGCGCAAGTGCGACCACGACGGGGTACCCGAGGACGAATCCGAGCGCCAGCATCACGGGGACTGCGATCAACAGCCCTTTCGTGCGGCTGGAGATCTCCCGAACGGATTCGGGTTCCTCGTCGTTCGCGCTGACGAGCAGCGGCTCGTCGTTGGTCGTGGCCATGATCAGGCCTGCGGCACCGGTACCCCGCGGGTGGCCTCGCCGAGCACCTGCTCCGCGGTGGCGCCACCGGCGATCGCCTCCGGGGCGAGGACCAGACGGTGAGCGAGCACCGGCTGGATCAGCGCGGCAACGTCCTCGGGGGTCACGTAGTGACGGCCACGGGAGGCGGCCCGCACACGTGCGGTGCCCATCAGCGCCAGACCACCGCGCGGACTCGAACCGAGCCGGACGCCGGGTGATATGCGGGTGGCGGTGGTCAGGCCGACGATGTAGGTCATCACGCTGTCCGCGATGTGGACTCCCGCCGCGGCTTTGATCATGCCTGCGATCTCCTCGATGTTGGACACCGCCCGCAGGTCCTCGAGGCGCCGGCCCTCATGGGCGTTCTTCAGGATCTGGGTCTCGGCCGCAGGGTTCGGGTAGCCGACGGAGATGCGCATCATGAACCTGTCGAGTTGCGCCTCGGGCAGTGGATACGTTCCGTCCATGTCGACCGGATTCTGGGTGGCCAGGACCAGGAACGGTCGGGGCACCGGGTGGCTGCGACCATCGACTGTCACGGTCCGCTCAGCCATGACCTCCAGCATGGCCGATTGGGTCTTGGGGGAGGCCCGGTTGATCTCGTCGGCCAGCACCACGTTGGCGAAGACCGGACCGGGGTGGAACTCGAAACTGTCCTTGGACTGGTGGAACACCGTGACACCGGTCACGTCCGAAGGGAGCAGGTCGGGGGTGAACTGGATGCGGCTGCCGGTCAGACCGAGGGAGGCCGAGATCGAGCGGGCCAGGGACGTCTTCCCAACACCGGGGACGTCCTCCATGAGCAGATGACCCTCGGCCAGCAGTGCGATCAGCGCCAGTCGCACCACGTCATCCTTGCCCTGGATGAATCGCTCCACGTTGGCCACGACGGCCTCGAAGCGCTGCGAGAAGTACTGCGCCTGTTCCGGGGTCATTGTTCTCCTTGTGGGTGCCTGTGAAGGACTTTAGTCCCATCACGTGACCCGCGGGTTGCTGAAGGAGGCCACGTGCGCCACCGGACGTCAGCTCTGCTCCGATGGTGACGCGCAGAGGTGGGAATGCATGCAGAGCCAGCCTTCTGTCGATCTGCGCAGGATCACGGTTGCACGTCCGTCCACTTCGGAGGCGTCGCGATTCGTCCGTCGCCAGCAGAAGACCAGGGTCTCAGCGTTGTCCTGAGGATGAGCATCCCAACGAGTAGCGTGATCGGCGGGGAGGAGGCGTCTCATGGGATCACGTGCCATGTCACCGGTGGATCACGCCTGGTACCGCATGGATTCCCCGGCGAACCTCATGATGGTGCACGCGATCATGTGGACCGACCAACCCCTTGACTGGGACGTGCTGCGCGATGAGGTGGCGCGGCGGATGCTGATGCGCTTCCCGAAGTTCCGGCAGCGGGCGGTCCCTACCGATCTGCCGTTCGCCCGCGCAGCGTGGGGTGACGATCCCGACTTCGATCTGGATCGTCACATCGTGATGCACACGCTCGACGCGCCCGGCGACCAGCGCGGCCTGGAGCGGTACATCTCGCGACAGATCCATGTCGCTTTGGACGCGCAGCATCCCCCGTGGGAGGTGCACTGCATCGACGGCTTCGGGTCTGGTTCGGCTGTGCTCTTCCGGATGCATCACAGCATCGCGGACGGGATCACCCTGACGCGTGTTCTGCTGTCGCTGACCGGGGACGAGGAGTCAGGATTCACCGCGACCGAAGCAGACCGTGGCCCCATCCAGCAAGCGTTTGCACTGTCCCGTGGAGTCGTGGAACAAGGTCTGCGCACTGTTCGTGAGCCGAAGCGCGCGGTGACGGCGTTGACAGTCTCGTACAGGGGCGCCCGCCGCCTGCTGCATCTCGCCACGATTCCACAGAAGCCACGCAGTGCATTGTCCGGAGTCGTGGGCCGCGACAAGCAGGTCACATGGACGCAGCCGTGGCCCCTGGACACGGTCAAGTCCATGGCCCGTTCCGCAGGAGTCACGGTCAACGACGTTCTGCTGTCGGTTCTCGCCGATGCGTTGGGCCGCTACCTGCGGGCGGAGGAGACCCCGTTGGACAGCGTGCGTGTGATGGTCCCAGTCAACTTGCGACCGCTGGACCGACCGCTGGCGGAGGACCTCGGGAACGTGTTCGGGGAGTACATCGTGACCCTCCCGACCTCGGATCTGTCACCTCGGGAACGGCTGCTGAGGATGCACGACACCACCGAGGAGTTGAAGGACTCACCGGAAGCGGTCGTCGCATACCTGACACTGGTGGCGATCGGGTACATGCCGAAACCGGTGGAGGATGTGTCCACCAGGCTGTTCTCAGGCAAAGTGGTGGCAACAGTCAGCAACGTGCCGGGACCGACCTCGGCGATCAGGCTCGCAGGAACCGAGATCGCGGGGATCATCGGATGGGTGCCGGGTGCCGGCAACGTAGGGCTGGGCGTTTCGATGTTCTCCTACCGCGGGTCCGTCGTCGTGGGCCTCATCACCGACGCGACGCTGATCCCGGACATCGACCGCCTGTCGGGACTGCTCACAGAGGGCTTCTCGGATCTGGAAGTGGAGATCCTCGGCCGGTCCTGACCCGCGGGCCATCCCGGCCGGTTGAAACAACGATGCACCGTGCGAGCCGAAGCCCACACGGTGCACCGTCGGAGGTTCACGCCAGTTCGAACCGGTCCAGCATCATGACCTTGTCCCATGCGGCCACGAAGTCCCGCACGAACTTCTCCTGTGCGTCGTCGGCTGCGTAGACCTCGCAGAGCGCCCGCAACTGGGAGTTGGCACCGAAGACGAGGTCGATGCGGCTGGCGGTCCATTTCGGTTCACCTGTCGCGCGGTCCTTGCCCTCGTAGGTGTCGGCCTCCTCGCTGGTGGGCTCCCACCGCGTGTCCATGTCCAGCAGGTTCACGAAGAAGTCGGTGCTCAACGTGTCCTGCTTGTCCGTGAAGAACGCCGAGCGAGGATCCGTTGTAGTTCGCGTTCAGCACCCGCATCCCTGCGACCAGGACAGTCATCTCCGGCGCCGTCAGAGTCAGCAACTGGGCCTTGTCGACGAAATGATGCTCCGCCGGGCCGTTGAGGCCCTTCCCGACGTAGTTGCGGAAACCGTCGACCGTCGGCTCGAGCACGGCGAAGGATTCCACGTCGGTCTGCTCCTGGGACGCATCGGTGCGACCAGGCGTGAACGGCACCTGGATGTCCACCCCGGCGTTGCGTGCGGCCTGCTCCACCGCCGCGCATCCGCCCAGCACGATCAGGTCCGCGAGCGAGACCTGCTTGGTCCCGCTGTTGAAGTCCTGCTGGACACCTTCCAGGACGCGTAGAACCTGGGACAGCGACGCCGGGTTGTTGGCGTCCCACTCGATCTGCGGCGCCAGTCGCACGCGGGCTCCGTTGGCACCGCCTCGCTTGTCGCTGTTGCGGAACGTCGATGCCGATGCCCAGGCTGCGGACACCAACTGGGAGACGGACAGTTCCGAGTCCAGGATGGTGGCCTTCAGGGAGGCGATGTCAGCGTCGTCGATCAGTTCGCCACTCACCGGCGGGACGGGGTCCTGCCAGATGAGCGTCTCGGACGGGACCTCCGGCCCCAGGTAGCGGGACACCGGGCCCATGTCACGGTGCAGCAGTTTGAACCACGCCCGGGCGAACGCGTCGGCGAACTCCTGCGGGTTCTCCAGGAATCGGCGCGAGATGGGCTCGTAGATCGGGTCCATGCGCAGTGCCAGGTCGGTGGTGAGCATCACCGGGGCATGGGTCTTGCTCGGGTCGTGCGGGTCCGGAACAGTCGTGGACGCCGCCGGGTCGGTCGGCACCCACTGCCACGCACCCGCGGGGCTCTTCTCGAGGTCCCACTCGTAGCCGAACAAGGTCTCGAAGTAGCTGTTGTCCCATGTGATCGGCGTCGGTGTCCACGCACCTTCCAGACCGCTGGTGATGGTGTCGTCACCACTACCGGTTCCGTAGCTGTTGCTCCAGCCGAGGCCCATCTCCTGCAGGGGTGCGGCCTCCGGCTCAGGACCGATGTGGCCCTCGGGCACGGCAGCGCCGTGGGTCTTGCCGAACGTGTGACCACCGGCGATCAGCGCGACGGTCTCTTCGTCGTTCATCGCCATACGTGCGAAGGTCTCGCGGATGTCTCGGGCAGCGGCCAGTGCGCTGGGGTTCCCGTTGGGTCCTTCCGGGTTGACGTAGATGAGCCCCATCTGAACGGCGGCCAGGGGGTTGGACAGTTCGCGGTCACCGCTGTAACGCTCGTCGCCGAGCCACTCGTCCTCGTTGCCCCAGTTGACCTCCTCCGGTTGCCAGACGTCCTCGCGGCCACCCGCGAAACCGAATGTCTCGAAGCCCATCGATTCCATGGCCACGTTGCCCGCGAGGACCAGCAGGTCGGCCCATGAGATCTTCTTGCCGTACTTCTTCTTGATCGGCCACAGCAGTCGGCGAGCCTTGTCGAGGTTCGTGTTGTCCGGCCAACTGTTCAGCGGCGCGAAGCGCTGCTCACCGGCGCCGGCGCCCCCGCGGCCATCGCTGATCCGGTAGGTTCCGGCGGCGTGCCACGACATCCGGATGAACAACGGACCGTAGTGACCGTAATCCGCGGGCCACCAATCCTGTGAGTCCGTCATGAGTTGGCGCAGATCCTGCTTGAGCGCGTCGTAGTCGAGGCTCTTGAAGGCTTCGGCGTAGTCGAAGTCCTCGCCCATCGGATCGAGTTCGCGCGGGTTGGCCTGCAGCGAACTGATGTCGATGGCCTCCGGCCACCACTCCCGGTTGGTGCGTGCGGTGGGCCGGTGGTGGATGACCGGGCACTGGCCTTCGCTGTCCATGGTCGGTTCTGACAAGGTTTCCTCCTAGTGTGCGTTTCTGGCGGTGGTGGTTCGTTGTGTAGCAGGGGAGTCTGCGGTGCACGTCGGGACAACGGCCCCAGTAGATGACCTCCGCCTCGTCGACTTCGTACCCCTGGTTGTCGCTGGGGGTCAGACAGGGCGTGTAGTCGACGGCGCAATCGACATCTGCGAGGTTTCCGCAGGTTCGGCAGACAAGGTGGTGATGGTTGTCGCCGACGCGGTTCTCATAGCGGGCCGGGGAACCGATCGGCTGGATGCGCCTGATCAGTCCCTTCTCGACCAGGACGGTCAGGGCGTCGTACACCGACTGGCGGGAGATGGCGCCGATCTCGCCCCGGGCCGTCTCGGCGACGCCGTCCGCCGTCACGTGCGGCTGGGCCGCCACCGCGCGCAGGACGGCCAAGCGCTGCGCCGTGACCTGCAGCCCGTGCTCTCGCAGCAAGGACGCGGGATCTGGCATGGCCGCTACGCTACACCACAATTCTGGACCGCGTACAGAGTTGGACAACATGTCTGTTATCGCTTGTCGCCGACCAATCCTGCGCCCCTTCTGTCGACGCGAGGTTGGAGAACGTCCACGAGGTTGGCGAACACACGCGTGGCTTCTCCAACCTCGTGCACAACCTCCAACCTCGCTTCAGGGCGAACCTGGGTTCATGTATTCGATCCCGGCTCTGAGTTCAGCTCGGGCCCCCACGACGGTTGCTGGACTACGTCTCGTCCGGGTCAATGACCCGGGTCAGTACCTCGAGTGCACGCTGGGTGGCATCCGCCTCGTCGAAACGGCACAGGCGACGCAAGCGTTCGACGTGGGCCGACAACTCCGCCACCTCGCGGCTCAGGATCGTGAGTTCCTGCTCCTCGGTCAGCGACAGGCGCTCAATCTCCGCGGCGCCCAGCCCGGACTCGGCGCCGGCGAAATGGACCGATCCGACCGCGGTGGTATCCGTTTCGGATGATCCGGCGACGGCTTCCGCATTGGCAAGAGCGGACAGTGCCGATCGAAGTGCGGCCACCACTTGGATGTCGCGCATACGCATCGCGGCGGCCAGTTCGAGACGCAGGCTGCTGCCGGACTGTCCATACAGTCAGGAGTGTGCCGGATGAGTGGGAATCTGCCCAGCGACCCGCCTCGAACATGCGGCTCGGATCGTCGGTGCTGTCCCCGGTGCCGCGACGTTGGAGAACGTTCACGAGGTTGGAGAACCCACGCGTGGCTTCTCCAACCTGGTGCACAACCTCCAACCTCGGACCGTTGGGGGGCAAGGCGATCGGTGCCCCTATCGCGGGGCTTCGGGGCCGTGCGCGAGCGCACGACAGCCTTCAGCTGTGACCTCATCGGATGGGAACCACATCTCCACCCGCAGTTCGTCGAGCGCGACTGTCAGGGGGGCCTGCATTGCCGTGATCAGCAGCGTGAACGACCAGGTCTGCTGCGCCACCCGCAAACGAATCTCAACCGAGGGTTCGGAGGGTGCGGTGGGGTCGGACTGCCGCCAGTCCGCCGCGATCGTATCCATGCTCAACACCTCGTCGAGCAACTCTCGTAGAGGCCCCTGATCCGGCTCGGCGAGCACCTCTCGCTGCATCCGCCACAGCAGTTCGCGTCCGACCTCGCTGAAGTTCTCGATCACCTCGGACCCACCGTGCGGGGCGAAAGTGAAGCGCGCCAGGTTCAGCCCCTCGACAGCGATGTTCTCGTCCGGGGGCAGCAGAGAGGCCAACAGGCCCGAGGCGCCGTTGTTCGCGTCGACGACGTTGTAGCTCCGGTCCATCACGATCAGGGGGAAGGGTTCATGGTGGGTCTTGAGCAGATCGATCGCCGACTGCACCTGCGGCGGCAGAGGGTCGCCGGGGGCGGGCTCGGGGTAGATGGCCGCATGTCCGGCGGCTCGAAGCATGGCGTTCCTGTGCCGCAGAGGAACGTCCAGGGTTGCTGCCAGGCGCAGTACCATCTCCGCGCTCGGGCTCGATCGGCCGGTCTCGAGGAAACTGATGTGGCGGCTCGACACGTCAGCTGCAAGGGCAAGGTCGAGTTGGCTGAGTCCACTCTTGCCGCGCCAGTGCTTGAGCAGGGCGGGGAAGAGCCCGGCCGTGCGATCGGTCTCAGACACTCGTACTCGCTGGCGCCATCTCCCCAGCGTAAGTGCTGAATCGTGACCGGGCACTTACCCGGACAGGTCATTGCGACCACGGATCTCTGCGGGAAGTATCTGCAACGGAATCCCTGCGAATCATCACGAGATGAGGTCCGAGCCGTGACAACCCTGACCAGATCCGAAGCGACCGCGTTGTTCCGTGATGCTCCCGAGCGGTGGATCGACGTGGGCAACGGAGAAGTCGCCTACCGCACGGTCGGAACGGGACCCGATGTGCTGTTCGTGCATGGCTGGCCGGCCAGTGGGGCCACCTACCGGGGCCTGCTCCCGCATCTATCGCCACACATGAAGTGTCACGTTCTGGACCTGGTGGGCGCTGGGGACAGCCGGTTCGACAGGTCGGTCCACATCAGCATCGAGGCGCACGCCGAAGCGGTTCGCCGGGTGGTGGACGAACTCGAACTCTCAGACGTGGCGGTCGTGGGTCACGACAGTGGAGGGATGATTGCGAGGTACGCCCTCGCCGATGACCCGCGGGTTCGCTCGTGGGCTTTGGTGGACACCGAACAGCCGCAGGGTGCGCATTGGCGCTTCTCGTCGTTCCTGGCCATCAGGTACCTGCCGGGGTTCGAGAAGGTCTTGGCCGGATTGGTGAACCGGCCCCGACTTCGCAGGAACAAATTCATCCTCGGGGACGCCTTCCGCGACCGTTCGCTGATCGACGGGGAGTTCGCCGAGTTCTTCCTGACCCCGCTCGAGAACGACCCGGACCGGCAATGGGCCACGGGGGAATTCGCGCGCAACTTCGATCTCGGCGCCTTGAAGGGTCTTGGTGCGGTGCACGCGCGGATGACCGCGCCGGTCCAGCTCATCTGGGGCGAAGACGACCCCTTCTTCCCGCTGGATTGGACCAAGGAGATGATGTCGGGCTTCAGCGGCCAGGCGCGCTTGCACGTCATCGACGGCGGCAAACTCTTCGTTCACGAGGAGTTCCCCGAGCAGACGGCCCGCGCGCATGCTTCCCGTTGTCGTCGGATGACCGGATTGGCCGGCCGTTCGGATGACGCGCTGACTTCGAGTGCGCGTGTACGGTTCGGGGATGAATCGCCGGTATAGACGTCTTCGGGTCGTTTCAGTCGGCTGTTTCTCAGTCGCCGTGCTGCTCCTGGCCGGTTGCGGTGAGACCACCACCATTTCGCCGACGGAAGTTGCGAGTTCGTCGGAATCCTTCTCGGCGCCGCCTAGTGGGGAGCGCACCGGCGAGGTTGCCACGAGCGCACCCAGCGGCACGTCGTTCTCCTTCACCGCACAGGCCGGTGATGATGGGGGAATCGACTTCGCCGCCTACGACGACTCCATGGATCTCGCTCTCGGCGCGATCAGTGAGTACTGGATCGAGACTCTGCCGTACGAGTTCGGTATCGAGTGGGTGCAACCGGACGAGTTCATCGCGTACTACCCCCCGGAGCAGGAAGGCCCGGAGTGCGGGGGAGAGCCGGTGGGCGCCGAGAACGCGGTGTACTGCTACCAGGGCGACAGCGACTTCATCGCCTGGGACGAGCCCGGCCTGATGCTTCCGTTCTACGAACAGTTCGGCGACATGGCAAACGCCGTCATCCTCGCCCACGAGTTCGGCCACGGCGCTCAGGCCCGGCTCGGCCTCAGCGAACAGTTCCCCCTGACAATCGAGGCCGAATTGCAGGCGGACTGCTTCGCGGGGGCTTGGGCCGCTTGGGCCGATGAACAGGGTCTTCTCGGCCGCGACGCCGCGGACCAGGCGGCCGATGCGGTGGTTTCCGTGGCCGACCCGGAAGGGGTGCCCTGGAACGATCCACAGGCGCACGGCACCGCGGAGGAGCGTCTCACGGCATTCGCCGACGGCGCCGATGGTGGAGCCGTGGGATGTTACGACTACTACGCGCCGGGGTTCTCCTCGGGTTGACGGGCCAATCAGACCGGCTTTCGGAGCTACAAAATGCAGCACTCACCGAGCGCTCCCCGGGCGACCCGCGTACGCTCGCGCACACGGTCGCCTGCGCGCCGTCATGTTGCGGGCGCACCACACCCGTCGGAACGCGGAAGGAACGGACATGAGGAAGTACGCCATGCCCATGATCGGGGCGGTCATGCTGGCGTCGCTGGCCACCGCGCCGGCGGCACACGCTGAGACCCGCATCCTGACAGGGACGATCGTGGACAATCCCGGCTCGAAGGTGATCATCAAGATTCAGCGTGTCGGGGGCGATCCGTTCCGGGTCAAGAGTTTCAAGTTCAAGCGAGTGAGCTTCACCTGCTTCGGTGCGACGCCGAGCGGGCGCATCAGTGGCACCGTCGGCAGGATGGATGTCGAGAAGGGGCCCAATCCCTTCAACCCCCGGAAGCGGACCAGTGTCTACTTCTCGGAGTCCGACCAGTTGACCGTTGACCGGCAGATCGGTGTGTTCATCACGGCCATCGTCAACCGCAAGGCCACTCGCACCAGCGGCAATATCGGACTGTCCTTCGGGGACGGCTGCCATGCAGACAGAGGGACTGGGTTCTCCCGCTTCTCAGCGACTGGCTAGGCCTATTTGGACTTCTTCTTGTAGCGACACTGCAGTCCACCCGCGAACACCACACCGTCGGTGCCGGCTTCGTTGAACATGGGCTGGAAGCCCACCCCCATGAGTTTGCCCTTCCGGCTGAATCTGACCTGTCCGTATCCCGGCACCGGGAAGGGCGGGACATACAAGGTGCTGAACGCAGCCTCACCGTTCAGTGTGATCGAAACGTATGGGTCGGCGTTCCTGCCCCGCTCGAGCTCGTAGGTGTGGAAGCCGCTGAAGTCATCGATGCTCACGAACATCCGGTACCCACCTACCCTCGGGGTGAGCGCGGTGAAACTGCCACGGGACTTGCGACATTTCGCCGTGGTGAACTCGGCGACTGGCTCATCGCCCTCACCCATCACGATCACCTTCGGCGTGTTGTCCGACGCTGCAATCGCAGGACTTGAGGCAGGCGTGGCAATGAGCACTAGCAGCGCTGTCGCCAACAACATCCGTGGGGTCTTCACCGTCTGAACCTACGCCCGGGCCGACGCCGCGACCATGGCCCTTTCGATCGGCCTTCTTCGGCGCTCCCCATGGTCGGCGCTTCGAGACCCTTCAAGGACAGCGGCTGTCGCGTGGGTGAGAGGGGCAGCCTTCGGCCCGCGCACCGCTTCGCCTGTGACCCGTCCCTCGCTGTGCGCTCTACCCCGGGTCGGGCAATGGTGGGGCGCGGTTGGTTGTGGTGGTACACCGTCCGTCAGGAGTCCGGACGATCGAGAGGCGGCCGTGGTGGACGCGTCGGTGGTGAAACACGCAAATCAGGACCAGGTTCGACAGGTCGGTGGGACCACCGGCGTCCCAGTGCCGGATGTGGTGGGCGATGCAGCGGTGCGCGGGCACTGTGCAGCCCGGGTGCACACACCCGGACCCGTCGCGGACTGCCAGAGCGGCCCGTTGTGCCTTGGTTGCGTATCTTTCGGCGAACCCCACGGCAAGCGGTTTCCAGTGCACCCCGTCCACGGGGATCCCCACCACATAGGTGACTTTCGCCGAGCAGGATGCGGTGCGGATGTCGGTGTGGGAGGCGAGCATTCCGGTGGGCCATGCCACGCCCATCCCGGAGGTCAACTGCTCAGGGGTCATCGTCAAAGTGATGTGCCCCAGGCCAGTGGGTCGGTCGACGGTGTCGAGGGCACGGGTGGCGATCTCAGCCAGCGCATCGGCGGTCCGGTTGCCGGCGCTGCGGGCATCATCCGGGCCGGTCGGGGCCGCGTAGATCTCCAAGGCCGCGGCCAGAGCCGCACCGGTGGCCGGGTCAAGGAACCCGCTGAGGTGCCACCAGCCCTCCAACCCTGGTGACAGGTCGGCCCGGCGCCGATCCCGGTCGTTCTCGAGCTTCTGGTCGTGGCGGTCGGGCGCGTAGTTCTGGATCAACAGGTCCAGGAACCCGCGCAAGTCACGCACGCAATGAGTCCGGGCGAATGCGGCGATCTGTTCCTCGCAGACATCGAAGATGTCGCCCAACTCTCGGCGTGCGCCCCGAATCGCCCGCACGTGATCGACGGTGATGTCCCCGTCGGCCAGCGCCGTGGCAGACGCCGGCAGGTGATCCCGCAGCGCCCGGGCGGTGTGCACCTGCCACCCGGCGTGACTGGGCGACAGACCGGTGGCCTTGGCCAGCCAGTCACCGGTGGACCGGTGCCCAGCGATCTGCGCCCCACCCCGGGCATCGAACGACGCCAACACCTTCATCTGCACCGCATCGGTCTGGTTGGCCAACCGGTGCAACGCCGGGATCGCGTTCTGCAACTCTTCCAGACACCATTCGGCCGGATCTGCGGCCAACAGGGCGGCCGCAGCCGCCTGCAAATTCGCAAGCAGTCTGACGGGATCGTCCGGGGCCAGCGCCCGCACCTCGCCCGCATCGACTGGCATCTGCGTGGTTGTCATGATCACCTCCCCTCACCTAGAACGCTAGTACGAGGGTGCGACAAGATACGTACGCGGAAAGTAGCTGTGGATACACCTGCAGCCGTCTGAAGCCTGAGTGCGTCCGAACCTCAGGCAGGGGGTCGGTGACCAGATCGGGGCCAGTGCCCTGTCGTGAGGAGCCAGGATCGGTCCGCCCTCACACTCGCTGGGTTGACCGTCCCCGAGCGGATAGCGCGACCGGAATCGTTGCCAGCAAAGCAAAGGCGCCGAAGCCGATCAGAACCGCGCCGATGGATCCTGAGCCGCCGTTCTCTGCGGATGCCGCGCCTGCGGCGAGGGAGGCCGCGGTCGCAGTGGCCACTCCGCCGAGTCCGATCAGGACTGTCAGCACGGCGCCGGAGGCAGAGCCGGCCTTGCTTGGGTCCACGATCGACTGGGTCACCACACTTGCGAAGTTCCAGGCGATCCCGGTTCCGAAGCCGCCGACTACCGACGCCAGCAAGAATGCCGGGACGTTGTTTGTTGTGCTGCCCATCACGATGACTCCGATCCCTCCGAGAAGGAGCGCTGCGGTCATGACGTTCCAGGACCCGAAGCGTTCAAGCCGCCCCGCGATCTGAGCAGCGATCGTCAGCCCCAGCGACAGCGCCAACAACAAGTAGGCCGAGTGGATGACCGAGTAGTCGTACTGCGTCTGGAACAACAGCACCGAAAGGAAGATCGAAGCGACGAGGGCCATGTTGCCCGCCGCCCCGGCCAGCGTCATCACGGAGAATTCCCGATTCCGGAACAGGGTCAGATCCAGCAGCGGCTGTCGATAGGAGCCCTCCCACTTGATGAACACTCCGATCCCCACCAGTCCGGCGACGATCAGGCCGAGCGTTCGCCAGTCCCCCCAGCCCCAGTTGGCGGCCTGGTCGATTCCCATCGTGAACACGCCGACGGCTGTGACGACAAGAACAAGACCCGTCCAGTCGACCCGTCGACCCGCTGTCTTGTCGTAGCTCTGCTTCACCGAGACAGCCATCGCGATGAGCGCTACTGCCGACAGCGGGACGTTGATCCAGAGCACCCACCGCCATGACAGGTACTCGGTGAACAAGCCCCCGATCACAGGGCCGAGAGCTTGTCCAACCGCGGCGATCCCCAGCACGTAGCCCACCGCACGCTGTACTCGGTTCGCTGGGAAGGCATTGGTGACGATCGCCATGCTCACAGGCATGATGACGGCCGCCCCGAGGCCCTGCAGAACGCGCATGAAGATCACGAATTCCGCGCTCGTCCCCAGGCCACCGAACAGCGAGGCCGTCGCAAAGACAAGGACCCCGATTGCCAACCAGGTCTTGCGGCCCAAGATGTCGGCCAGCCTGCCACCCACGATTAGAAATGACGCCAACGACAACATGTAGGCACTGATCACCCACTGCAGGTCGGCTACGGTCGCGCCCAGATCGTTGGCCATCTGAGGCAGCGCAACCTGCACTGAGAAGAAGTCGACGTACACCAGGAACGCGGCGATTCCGCAGGCCACCACGACGCCAACGCCCCTCGTGGTGACAGCCTCGGCATCGGAGTCGTGGCGGTCTGGCGTTGCAGTCATGGCTGGATCCCAAACGTGGTCAGGGCGCATTGGGCGCCGGGATAGACGCTACCGCCATGACTGCGAAGACTCAGAATTCCGGGAGAAAGGCCACCACGGCGATTCGGCGACATCGAGATCCACGGCGGATGACATCCGGCCCCGACCTTCACTGGCGCCCTGAATATGCGCTGCCGCCCCGTCTTTGCCGTGAACGGGCGATAGCTTGCTGCGTGTAACTAGCATCAGATCCATTGCCCGAAGACCTCGCCCAGGAAAGTGAGCTCCCGTGAGACTTGGCAGAACTTCCGCGGCCTTGACAGCGATCGCCTTGACTGCCCTACTGACGCCAGGGATTGCGGCGGCGGATATCGGACAGAACCAGAACACGAAGGCCGCTGCCGACTGGGGCCGGATCAACGTGCAGTGGGACTGGTCGATGCCCGCCTCGATGACGGACAACGACCAATATCCGGGCATCCCCGACGAGCCGATGCAACCGGTACCCGGCTATCAGGCGGCTGGGAATGCGCTGTACGGTCCGCTGCCGGGCAATGGGCTCTTCGAAGTGCGTCCTCGATGCCGGCGCGTCGACGGTCAGCGGCGGGTCGAAGAGCCGCTTGCAGTGCACCTGGACCATATCCACCACTCCCGTGACCACCTACGCCGGTCAGCCCTGCAGCACCCCGCTTGAACGCGATGCTCCCGGAGGGCACCTTCCCGCTGCAGTTGGCCGTCACAGACACGAAGAAGTCAGTGACGAAGACCGTGTCGAGCAGCATCACGGTTCGCAACACGCTGATGAGCATTCTCGGCGACTCGTACGCGTCGGGTGAGGGCTTCCCGCCGTTCCGCAACCCCGACGGGACGATCGACTGGGATGAGCCTGCCTGTGACAGGTCACGCTGGAGTGGGTTCGTGCGATCCGCACTCGCCCTGGAGCAGTCGGATCCCCGCTCCAACGTGACGGTGGTGGACGTGGCCTGTTCCGGCGGCGAGATCCTTGAGCAGGAGAACAACCCGGCGGTCTCAGCGACCGGGGGCCTGTTGTCACCGCAGAAGAAGATCAAGCAGCCCTCACAGCAGAGCAACACCGGCCCCGGCGACTACATGCCCCCGCAGATCGACCAGTTGGCGGCTATCGCAGCCGGCCAGACCTACGACGCCGGGCTGCTGTCCATCGGCGGCAATGACGCCGGGCTGTCCCCGATCATCATCAGTTGCGCCACGACCGACGTCCTGCCGGTGGTCATCAACGGGTTCCCGGACAGCGGCATTTCGGGTTCGCTGAAGTCCGCGGTCCAGGGTTTTCCCAACTGTCAGGACGCTGCGCAGGTATCCGGCAAGTTGGACTTCTCCAACATTCAGGACATCACGTTCACGTGTGAGTCCAATGGACCCAGCGCTTCCTTCAAGGACCCGTTCGGGTTGCTCACCCTGGTGAGCAACATGAACCTGATCACTCCCGGTTCTGACGGAGGGTACCGCTGCCTGACTTCGGACGCTTCGGCCACCGACCCGGTCCAGGACAACCCGGAACTGGAGGAGGCGGTCTTCAACAACCTTCAGGTCCTGCAACAGGAGTACGCGAAACTCGCGCCGTGCCTCGGTGCGACCGGGGGCGCTGCCGAGTGCACGACCCAGAAGCTGGTCAACGGGGTGCCGCAGCCCGGCTTCACCGCGTCCGAGCCGGTTCGGTACAGCAAGATCGGGAACCTGACGCAGGCCATGTATCCCGACCTCACGCAGAAGGGCACTCCCGGCAACACGGAGTTCTGCGGCGTCCAGCAGGATCCGACGCAGCCCTGGGGTGGGCAGTTGACGCTGAAGAACCCCGCTGGTCTGCCGGAACCGGACAACATCAACTTCCCGACTCCTGAGCAGATCCTCACCAACCCGTTGATGTCACCGCTCAACCAGATCGGCAACGCATGGGCGTACAACACGCTGTACGAGGGCCAGGCCGGGCACGACGTGATCGCGATTCCGCAGAACACATCGTTCCCGAGCAATGTGCCCGCACTGAGTCCGGTCGTGACCGGGTTCGGGCCGTTCAATCCGGCCACTGATCCGCCGCTGGGAGCGCCCAACACCCGCCTGGACAACCGCATCGAGGTACCCGTGAACGGTCTGGTCGCCCAGATCGAGAGCAACGGTGCGACCTACGGCTGGAACACCGCCTTCTCGATGTATCGCTCGAGCCACCCGTACGGCGTGTGCTCCGCGAACCGGTGGGTCACCAACCTGACCGACTACATCATCAACACGACCGCCACGAAAGGCACTGGTGCCGGATTCCACCCGAACGACGTGGGCCAGCAGGAGTACGCGAACATGCTGTCGGCGACCCTGTTGAGTCAGGCGCCACCGGTCATGCGGGAGTTCACGACACTTCAGCCGCTCGGTGCCTCCGTCAAGTCCAAGATCCGCGCCAAGCTGCTGAGCCCGGCGACCATCAAGGCGGGTAAGCGGATCCGGCTCAAGGTCAAGGTCACGACCAAGGGCCCGAAGACCGGCCGTATCGGTGTGCGGGCGGTGAGCACGAAAGCGGTGTTGCGCTACACCTCCGTGAACCTGCCCAAGGACGGCACGCGCAAGATCTCCCTGCCCAAGAAGTGGTCCAAGGTGGGGCGCAAGGGCAAGGTGAAGGTGACAGTCCAGTTCCTGGGCAACATCTCGGTCAAGCCCTCCAACAAGGACAAGGTGAAGCAGTACATCGGCAAGCCGCGCAAGTAGACCGGGCAGGCGCGGGTCGCAACCAATGGCCGTGACCCGCGCGTGCTTGTGTCTGCAGGGCGTGGCCCCGGTGCGCAACCAGCTCGCGGCACGCTACGGCAGGTAGTACATCGGATTGGGCATGAGGAAGCCGTACTTCATGCGCCCGTAGGACATGTCGCTGACCTGATCCCCGACACTCGCGACGATGGTCCACCCGTTGTCCTGAAGGGACTTCCTTGCCTTCGCCTTGAACCGCGCCGAACTCAGGGCCGCGGTGGCATCGGTGCGTGTTATGAGTTTGTTCCACTGCGGGTATCCGCGCTGGCGCAGGCAATCACGGGTGGCCGATCGTTGACCCTGTGGACGGCCGGTGATGATGCCTATCCGGAATCCGGCGGACTGCAGTTGACGGTACAGACGGCGCACCGGAATGTTCGCGGGAGCCTTGCAGTCCACTACGAACTGTGTGTCCCTCTCGGGGTTGTAGGAGAACGCCGGATCATTCGTCGAGTACTCCACATAGTTGTTGAGCATCGTGTCGTCCACGTCGAAGATGACCGCGGGCCTGGCGGCGTCCGGGTGCTGCCGCTTCCACGCGCGTAGCGTCTTGCGCGCCTGGTCGGCCACGTCCCTCTGCAGGTTGCCGATGGTGCCGTCCTCGTAGATCCGCCGCAACTGGGGGGCGAAGCCAGGTCCGGCATCGTACGGCTCATTGGCATCCAGAGAGGGGAGGTTCTGGGTGCTGCCGACAATGGGTCGGCCCTTGCCCACCGGGCCCGGATCGACGGGCACGGTGTGGGCCAGGGCGACACCGGGTGAGACGAGCAGGCCCAGTGCCAATGCAGCGACGCGAACCAGCATCGTGCCTCCTGTCAGTCGGGCGATGGGTGTGAGCATCTTGTCATGCCATGCGGTGATGCGGGTTCGAATCGTGGGTTCGTGCCTCGTCGCACGCCTATGCTGGGCTGGCCGTGTCACAGGAGGTGTTGGGTGGGCCGCAGGATTGTGCTGGTCGTCGCGGTCTGCGTCGGCCTGCTCGCAACGGGATCCAACCCCGCGCTCGCGGACAGTGACGGCGCAGTGGCCATCCGGATCGTCGTGACCGGTCGCCTCGCAGGACAGAGTGCCACACTGCGTGTCCACGATCGGGCCGGTGTGCACACGGTTCGAGTCAGTGACTCTCGGACGGTTCGGGTCCGCACCGGACAGGTGACCATCGTGCCCTCGCCCATCGTGGTTGGGACGCCTTCGACAGCGCGTATTCGACGGTTCGCAGCCGAGCGGGGGGACGTCGTCCGCGTCCACTACCGCAAGGACGAAACGTCGCGTCCAGGAGTCCTGACTCCGGTGGCGCGCGGCGCCGACGGCGAACCCGCCACCGCCGGGAACCTCGTGCCTTCCCCGGATCGCACCCGGCTGGCCTTCATCTCACGCGACCCCGACCTGTTGGGTCCCGATGAGAGCGGGGGGCTGTTCGTGCGGGAACTTTCGACCGGCGTTGTCACGAGACTGGCTCACGATGCGGCGGGCGGGATCGAGTGGTCACCGGACTCCCGACGCATCGCCTTCCGGACGGATGCTGCGACGCCAGCCATCCATGTGAAGGATCTCGAGACCGGAGATGTGACGGTCGCTACGCCCCGATCTGTGCCCGTGGCCTGGGCCGACAGCGACCATCTGGTCATGTCGGTTTGCCGCACAGCGCGTCACTGTGGCATCGGCGTGCAGGATCTGACGACCGGGCGTATACGCCGTCTGGTGCCGGTCGCCCACCGGGTCGAGAGGTGGACTCTGGCGCCCGATGGACGTTCGCTGCTCTTCGAGTCGCGCGAGGACCCGCTGCATCGGGGGATCGACCGCCGGTCGCTCTACCTCGCCGACGTGGAAACGGCGAAGATGGCGGTTCTCCACACGACCGCAGGGGGCCGACCCGTCAAGGGCGCTTCGTGGGCGGCGGTCTGGTCCCCGGACTCCCACAGGGTGGCATTCCTGAGTGCGCGAGGACGTTTCTCCCGGATCATGGTCAAGAACCTCATCTCGGGTGCAGTGACACGATTGAGCACCGCCTCGGACAATCTCGATCTCACCGAGCCGATCGTCCAGTGGGCGCCCACCTCGAAGGTGTTGGCATTCCGCAGCGCGGACGGCACGGTATTCGTCAAGCGACTTGCCACCGGAACGCGACGACGGCTGGTTTCAAAAACGATCCGACTTCCGGGCTCACCGGTGGTGACCGGCTATACCTTCGCGCCTTCCGGGAAGCGGATCGCCTTCCTCCTCGGCTCACCCAAAGGATGCTGGACCGACGTGGTTCCCTTCGCAGATCTCAATTGCCGCAACGTTCTGGTCAAGGAGCTCGCCAGCAATCGGCTGGTGAATATTTCGACATTCGACACGGGTCTCGGTTGGCGCGGGACAGCGCGAGATCGGGGGATCGTGGTCCCCGGTTTGGCTCAGTGAGGACGACGTGGTCATCCGGGCCCCGCGCCAAGCCTCAGGTTCGCGAGCCGCCTATCCGATGATCAAGACAGTCCAGTGGCCGCCGCCGCCCGCGAGTTCGCCCGCTCCACGTGTTTCGCCCTGGTGCGATCCCTATCGCTACTGGTGGTCGTGTTGAGCCTCAGGAGGCGGGTCTGACCTTGCTCGTCAGCATCTTCGCCCGTGGCGCGTTTGGCGGGGCCTTCCGTAGGTCAGCGGGTGGTGGGTGACGCTGCCATCCCGGCCCGCGGCCTCGAGGTGCAACTCACGACCAGCGCGAGGTCCGCCTCACACGTGATCCGGGGTCGGGACGCTCTAATCGGCTCTCACGCGCCTGGTGTCGTATGCCCACATCGCGATCTCGACGCGGTTGCGGGCGCCGAGCTTGGTCATCAAAGATGCGACGTGGGTCTTGACCGTGCTCAGGCCGATGAAGAGGTCGGTGGCGATCTCGGCGTTGGTCCGGCCCCGTGCCACCAGCGCGAGCACCTCCTCCTCGCGCTCGGTGAGCGGGTCGATGGGCTGGACCGGTACGACAGGCGCCTGGTCGGCGAAGGTCGCCAGCAGCCGGCGGGTGACGTTGGGGGCGATCAGGGCGTCCCCGTTGGCCGCCGCGTGTATGGCCTGCACGAGGAGCTCCGGCCCCGCGTCTTTGAGCAGGAACCCGCGGGCGCCGGCGCGTAGGGCGCCGAGGACGTACTCATCGAGGTCGAAGGTGGTGATCACGACGACCGCCATCGGGTCCGTCACGTCTGGCCCCGCCAGGCGCCGCGTCACCTCGATGCCGTCGAGCCCCGGCATCCGGATGTCGACGAGTAGGACATCGGGACGCAGCCGGGTCGCCAGGTCGAGCGCTGCGAGCCCGTCTGCTGCCTCACCCACGACCTCGATGTCGGGTTGAGCGCCGAGGATCATCACCAGCCCGGTCCGGACCAGGTCCTGGTCGTCAGCCACGACAACACGGGTGCTCATGCCAGCGCCTCCACCGGCAGCAAGGCCTCGACCACCCAGCCACCCGCGGGCCCTGGCCCCGCGGAGAATGATCCGCCGAGGAGCTGGACGCGTTCGGCCATGCCCAGCAGGCCGAATCCGGGCTCCGGGGTCGGCCCCGCCTCCGTCTGTCCATCGTCGCTGACACGCAGCCTCACGGCATCGCCCTCCCGGCGTACGTCGATGGCGACCCGGGTCGCGCCCTTTGCATGCCGTACCGCGTTGGTGAGCGACTCCTGCGCGAGCCGGTAGAGCGCGGTATCCACGGGTGGTGCCAGCCGGTTCAAGGAACCGTTCACGGAGACCTCGACGGCGGGCGTCGCGTCGGCGCGTGCCAGAGCAGGCAGGTCCGCGACACCCAATTGCGGGGAGTAGGCGACGGCTTCGTCCTCCCGCAGCACCCGCACCATGGATCTCATCTCCGCCAGGGTTCGGGACGCTTCGGACTCGATGGCGGCCAGGACCTCGGCAGCCTTCTCGGGCTGGGTGCCGGCGACCACGCCACCGGCCTGCGCCTGCACTGCGATGGCCGAGACGTGGTGGGCAACGGTGTCGTGCAGCTCGCGCGCCAGCGCCACCCGCTCCTCGTTGCGGATCTCGCGCTGTTGGCGCTGCCACAGGTCCGCGCGGTATCTGAACACCGCCGCGAGGGCGACGATCATGAGTAAGAGCGCGGTGGCGCCAAGGACTTCGGCCCAGCCGGCGGAGGACGCGTACATCCCCAGCACGACGACGACTGTCACGAAGGTAGTCCCCAGGACCATCTCCCGTCCCGATCCCCACCGCACCAGGGAGTAGAGCAGGATCAGGACGGCCATCATGGAGAGGAGGCCAAGGTCTCCGGTGTTCGCGGTCAGCTGGAGCACCGAGAGCAGCCCGGCGGCGCCCCACCCCACCAGGGCAGCGAGCAGAGGGCGGCTTCGCCGCCAGAGCAGCGCAGGGAGCAGCGCCAGGGCGAGCACCACCACGAGCGGTCGCCAGGCCAGGTCCGGCCGAACGATGCCCTCGAGCAAGGCGGCGGCCGCGAACACGCCTACCAGCAGCCAGTCGAGACGACCGATGGGTGGGGCGTCGGCAGGCCGCGGCTCATCCCAGATGGAGCGCCGGACAGTGATCACGGGTCCAGCCTAGGGATCGGACCGCCTCGGCGTACCCGCCTAAAGAACTAGCCGCAGATCGTGCCATGGGCCAGGCGAATTCGAGCCTCCGGGTGGATACGCCCGAGGCGCGGCCCAGCGATCGTGGAACTACCGATCCTCACAACAACAACGGAGCCCATGATGAGCACACGTCAAACCGCCACCACGCTGGAAGACCAGCCGATCCCAGTGAGAGTGAAACTCGCCGCGGCGTGGACGAGCTTCATGTTCCTGTACGCCTACGTGGACATTCTCAATTTCTACACGCCCGGCACTATCAGCGACATCCTCGACGGGAGGGTGTTCGAGTTCGCTCTCTCGCAGACCTTCTCGACCTCGGCTCTGACCCTGATGGCCATCCCGATCCTCATGATCGTGCTGTCGGTGACGCTGCCAGCACGGATGAGCCGCCTGGCGAACCTCATCGTGGCCGCGCTCTACGTCCCCGTCACGGTGTTCAACGTGGCGGGCGAGTCCTGGCTGCTCTTCTACGGCCTCGGGGTCGCACTGGAACTGATCCTTCTGGCCCTCATCCTGCGGTCCGCCTGGACCTGGC